>WNDS01000008.1 GCA_009912235.1 Stenotrophomonas maltophilia | reverse complement strand
CATCGACGTGCTGGCGCAGACCAAGGTGGTGCTGCAGGCCGGCAGCAGCGCGATCACGCTGGAAGGCGGCAACATCACCTTCAGCTGCCCAGGGGAGTTCAAGGTCAAGGCGGGCGAGCATCCGTTCCTACAGGGCGCGTCCGAGCCTGCTGGCATCGTGCCACTCCCCCGCCTGCTCTCGCCGCGCATGGCGTATCGTGGAAAGCTGCATGTCGTGGATAGCCGCGATCGCGTGCTGCCCGATACCTACTACAGGATCGTCACCGAAGACGGCGATGTGCTTGCCCATGGCATCACCGACGACAGGGGACGAAGCATCACTGTCGCTACCGAGAAGCCAGTTGCAGTGACGGCGTACATCGGGCGGGGAGGCTGGCAGATCACCGAGCAGGTCACAGATGAAGACGATGCCTGTGGTTGCTGATGCCCGCACGCACCCCGTACAGAAGGAAGGATCACGAACGTGAGCGCACAGGATCATCCCAACGCGAGCGGCATCACCGAGCTGGAATTCTCCACATCGCTGGGCACTCCGGTAGAGGGGCTGCGCTACCGCCTCAGTGATGGCCGCGGGAAGAGCCGTTCAGCCATCACCGGTGCGGAGGGAGCCGGAATCCGCCTGCGGACGGGCCACGATGGACGCGACCCGGAATCACCTGATCTGTGGGTCCTGGAGGGTCCCGCAACAATCCTGCTGGAAGTGCAGCGTGATGACGGCAGCTGGAAATTGATCGGAAGCTTCCAGCACGCGGCGAATACCCACAAACACGTGCGCGTGATCGCCCCTGCCGTTGCAGTGCCATTGCAGATGGACCCGATCTAACCGTTGCATAGGACTACATCACATGACACAGCACGCCCGCGCCCTGCAGGTTCCCTTCCACACCGAAGTTGACGGTGATGGTGTCACCATGACCGTGTGCCGGCTGGATCGCACGTACTACGCTAAGATCAAGCTGCAGATGAAGAGCAATGGCGCGACCAGCGCGGCAACGATACTGCCCTATCTGATCATCTATGCCGCGCCGGAGAGACCGAATGTCTGGACGATAAGGACGGATCCCGATGCTGGAACGGGAGTCTCCGGCATACCCGGCCTCATCCACATGGAATTCGGCAGGCCTGGTCGCTACCGCGTCTACATCAAGGAGCCCACCGAGACTTTTGCACGGGATGACGCCTTTACCGTGCAGCAGCATGCGTTGGCCGATGGCAGCAACAGCGCCCGCAATGTTCAGCCCCTTGTTGAATTTGACGTGACCGAAAATGCAGATTGCATGCTATCCATTCGGACGATGCATCCAAATGGTCTGCAACGCACCAGGGGTACTGGTAACGACAGCATTCCTGAAGACAGGGGGTTACTCAACTTTACCGAGGCCCGCACAGATCAAGAACTGATAAATGCTCTTGATCTTGGCAACCACGTCATTTCATTTCAACTTTGGGCCGATGCTTCGCGCACCTATGGTACCCAGCACCCCACGGTCCAGAACAGCGACTTCCGCGAGGCGCTGACTACCATCTATAGCGAGGGATTAACTGTTGGCACGGGTACCGGCGAAAGCCCCCATGACCGCACCCTGGCCTTCGGAGAACGAGAAATACAGTTCAATCATCAGTCGACTACCGGGGGCCGAAGCCGCCTGTCTTTCCGCGAAGACAATGGCCAGCCAAACAATCGAATGACGGCAGACGAGACCTTGCGCCGCACCCACCCGGCAACAATGGAATTCCTGCTGAAGATGATGCGCGACCTGAATATCACGTATGCAAGGGTTACGGGTGCGTGGCGCCCCCATATTGGCTCCACCCGTCACCGCTATGCCTCAGCCATCGACCTCACTCATGTACGAACCACAATTGTTGGCACTGACGGTCAGCAGCACCCTGTCGCCATTCAATTCCACGGCGCCCTGTCAGTGGATTCGAATCCAAATCGAACAACACCCGCCGAATCTGCCGTTCGAACTCGCATGCGCGAGTTTTCATTCCGAGTACATAGATACATCGCCAATGCCCGAGCGCAGCAGACACTGGGCTGGCTAGGTGGACCTTGGCCAATGAACTATGCCGATCTTGGAGTAGCGGCCACAGAAAAGGCCAGTAATATTGCTATTCGTACAGATGCCAACCATATACATCATATTCATATCAACATGGGCACTTACCAACCATGAAGATGATCATTCTCATACTTGCCTCAGCAACAGCAGATCCTTAGATGGCCTTTGAGATGCTGCCAGGTAGCGCAATCGGACCAATCAACTGCCCAGAGCCACCCGCGACCGTCCGAACAGTGGAGGGTCGCATCTACGAGTGCCGTCCAGAAGAAGGGCAAGACCCATACGTCGATGTGACTCCACCCGATGATGAGACACACTGGAGGCTTCCTTTCGGCTCATCAGCTCCTCCGCCCCGCGGAACCGGCAGCTACCATCCGCCTGAAGAGTGGCCGTTCCGGTCCATCATTTCGCACGGCAATCCAGCGGCCCACAATCGGGAGCATTTCTACATCTTCGATAGACAGGGTGTGGTGATCGATTCCAATGCGCCCCATGCGATCGGCAATCAGATGCCGGAAGTTCGCATCTCCGGTGTTCGCATGTGGCCGACGGCAAGGGTCTACTACCCAATGCCTCCTTTCAGCGACAAGGAAAAGCACAAATCACTCAATCCCCTTGGCCAATTGGCAGATACCGGACGCTATGCGTTCGTTGTCGATGGGAGGATGCTGTGCCCGGCATTGGACGAGACCCACGTGAGTGCTTGGCCGCTCTCCGATACAGATTCATCCCCGGCTTTTAACCACCTCAACGGACACTGCGGAAGCGCCTACCAAGTCCCATCGCGATTCTCCGACGACGACGCCCGCAATTCGCACTACTACGCCTATCCTGGGTTCAAAGCCGGCGGCCTCGATCTTCGATGGAGCTTCCAGCGCCACGACGAACCGGAGCGCCCGATTCTGAATCGGAAAGGCGAATGTGTTGCACTATGCAGGCAAGATGTATCTAAAGAGCAGTACTGACATACGGTGGTGCTCTCAGCGGCAACTCACCTTAGTGAGCCATCCAGTTCGGCAAGCGATTGCTACAAGCATTGCCATTATGGGCCAGTCTGCATTTGGCAGGAGGATTGAGGGCCAGCCAGGGCCATCCTTCTTGTGGCGCGTGTAACTACACATCCAGCCTATGGATCCAACGCTTCAATCCGAGCTGCATCGAGCAGTTCTTTTTCGGTTCGCGTCCGCATGCGCCACTTTTCATCTTGGCCGCGCAGACACACAGCCAAAGCTGGAGCACAGCGGCCACCCGGCTGGCTAGTTGCCCCATTGCCCCTGATATATGGACGGCTAGGAATGACCGCCACAGATCAGTTCAACAATGTTGATAGGGCTGCCATTGCCACCGATGCAACACACGGCCACCACATTCACATCAGTTTTGGTACCGATCAGCCATGAAGTCCGCCCTATATCTCATCCTGCTGCTCGCATCACATCTACAGGCAGAGTTACCGTCCATCTTCGATACATCTGACCATGCCGCCTCCCCTGAGCCCGCCGCCACCTTCCGGAAGATTGATGGGCGCAAACATAAATGTGTCAATGAAGAAGGGATAGAGTCCTGCATTGATGTAACCCCGCCCGATGACCGAACACATTGGCGCCTTCCCTTCGGCTCAGCGGCGCTGCCGCCTGCTGGTACCGGTAGCTATCTCCCTGTCCATGGCTGGCCATTCCGGGCAATAATCTCGACAGGAAACACAGCACTTCCCAATCAAGAGTATTTTATATCTTTGATCGCACGGGAACGATCGTCGACTCAAACATTCCCGGCGCGGTAGGGGAGCGAATGATGGAAGTGCGTATTTCAGGCGTCCGCTTATGGCCAACCGCCCACGCCTACTATCGAATTCCTTCGCATTACAGCAAGACAGGCGGAGGAACTATTGATATAGAAAGTAGGATTCGCAATTTCGCGAACTACGCTCTGGTTGTGGATGGAACAATGCTCTGTCCGACCGCAGACGAAAGTTCACTAAGCACTTGGCCAGGAGAAACCGTATCACCCTCACCGGCAGGCACCTACATCAGAGGCCACTGTGGAGATGCCTTCCGAAACCGCCCATACCTTCCCAAAGGTGACGGTCGTAACCGCTATATTAATCCTGGCCCGAGGACGAGCGCGCTTGATATGGAATGGGAATTCCAACGCCATGACGAAAATATTCGCCCATTATTTGATCAGAACGGAAAATGTCTCGCACTCTGTACAGCGGCGGAATCCAGAGCTTCAGAGTGATACCGACACACGAGAATTCGCCGCCCAGGATCTAAGTGATCTTGATTGCAAGTTAACTTCAACAGAGACCACCTCAGCGCGAGAACTCCACACAGCGTTCCCGCTCACATGGCCAGCACCCAAAACACAGCAGACAATTGACTCACTCGGCGTGCAATGGCACCTGACGTACGGGCAACCGGATTTCCGCACTGTCGAGCGGGTCAACAATGTAGCAATCATCACCAATGCAAACCACACAAATCACACAAATCACATGCATATCAGCATGGGAGCTGATCAACCATGAGCATGCTCGTTCTTCTCACACTATTGAACGGACCGCCCAAGTACGGGTTCCATGAAGTACTTCCTGGCAGTGCAATGGGACCCATCAACTGCCCAGAGCCACCCGCGACCATCCGAACGACAGAAGGTCGCATTTATGAGTGCCGGCCAGAAGAGGGGCAAGACCCTTACGTCGATGTGACTCCACCCGATGACAGGTCCCACTGGCTGCTGCCCTTTGGCTCTGCGGATCCGCCGCGGCGGGGAACCGGCAGCTACCATGCTCCTGAAGATTGGCCGTTCCGCTCCATCATTTCGCGCGGCAATCCAGCGGCACACAATCAGGAGTATTTCTACATCTTCGATAGACAGGACGTGGTGATCGATTCCAACGCGCCCCAAGCAATCGGCGATCAGATGATGGAAGTTCGCATCTCTAGAATTCGCATGTGGCCCAGTGCGAACGTGTACTATCGCTTGCAAAGACCTCAGAACGGTGTATTTATTGATCCGTACAGATCAATAGAGCGGACCTCAGCCGCTGCGTACTTTGCACTCATTATCGAAGGAAGCAATCTATGTCCTGTATTGGACGAGAGCTTCATAAGTGATTGGCCGCTGCCCAGGGCGACCCCTTCTTCTGAAAGTACATACATCAACGGGCACTGCGGGGAGGCCTACCGGATCCCGTCGCGATTCTCCGACGACGACGTCCGCAATCCGCGCTACTACACCTACCCTGGATTCAAGGCCGCTGGCTTCAACCTTCTATGGAGCTTCCAGCGTCACGACGAACCGGAGCGCCCAGTGCTGGATCGGAAAGGAGAATGCCTGGCGCTGTGCACGCAAGACACACCAAGGGCCAGCGATTGAAGCAACTGCATAGCCCGCACTCAGTCTGCCCGGTCCGCCCTTTCCGCACCACGCTCTTGAAGAGCCTGCCAGCGTGCAACAGCCTGGTCGAATACCTTCATGTCTTCGTCCACCAGCTGCGCCGAGTCCACCGGTTCGCCCAGCAGGTCTTCCACCATCTGCAGCGGCGGGCGATCGAAACCACGGCCCATCACCCGCAGGTAGCGTTCGGCGAACCCCTGCGGGTCCTGCTGCTGCATGGCATACAGGCGCACGGCCGCCAGGCCGGCCGGCAGATAGCTCACCAGGTACAGCGGGTCTTCCACCATCAGCTGCTTATTCTGCCACAGCGCACGCTGCTGCGGGTAGGCCTGCAGGCTCTGGTCGAAGGGTGCCAGCACCTGCCCGGCCAGTGCATCCAGGCCATCGGCCCCGCTCAGCGTCCTGGCCGCCACGCCGTCATACAGCGCCTGTTCCAGCGTCGCTTCCTGGGCGGAGGTGAATACCTGCAGCACCATGTCGTCCACCAGCGACTTCTGGTACCAGGCCTTGGCACGCGGGTCGGTGGCCTGGCGCTGCAGTTCGTCGCGGAACATCAGCTCGCCGAAGATGGCGAAGGTTTCGTTCAACCAGCCGGTACCGTTGCGGTACAGCGGTGACGCGCCGCTGCGGTCCATCCACTGCCCGTGCACTACGTGGTTGGCTTCATGCACCAGTTCCACATCGCCTTCCAGGTCGTTGCGGAAGCGCCCCACGTAGACCACCGAGGGTACGCCGGGCGCACTGATCGAAAACGCATCCAGCACGCGGTTACCCGCCTCGCTGTCGATGTCGATGCGGCCGGCCTGCGGATCCAGCAGCGCGTACAGCATGGCCGGGGGCCCGCTGCCGAGCACCTTCATCGAATCGGCGGCGGCCTGCTGTACCTGCGTCAGCGACAACACCGGCGGGGTGAAGCCGGGCACCGGCAGTGCCATGTCCCACGGTGCCGGCTCACGCGCGATACCGGCGCGTTGCAGCTGCTTGCGCTGTGCATGCTGCCAGGCCTGCAGGTGCCCGGCATGGGCGCGCACGGCCTGCAGCATCGCCTGCACCTGCGATGTATCCAGGCCCATTTTCAGGTAGACCGCCTGCGGTGCGCTGTCGTAGCCACGCAGCCGTGCCTGGCCATCGTTCACCCGCACCGTGCCCAGCAGGACATCGGCCATCCCCTCACGCTGGGCCTGCCATGCCGGCCCAGCGCGCGCGCCAGGCACGTTCGCGCACGGCGCGGTCCGGCGCCGTGGCCAGCAGCGCCGCATCCTTGCCGGCATCCAACGGGCGGCCCTGCCAGGCAATCTGTTCGTAGCGGCCCGACTGGCGCAGGTCGCGGTACAGCCGGTTGAAGCTGGACAGCGCCGGTGCCGCCAGGCGGTCGATGGCCGTGCCCGCGCCTTCCGCAGCGGCCTGCGGCGCGCGCGACTGCCCGCGCTGGACGAAGTAACGGTACGGCGCCGCCCAGATCGCATCGGCAGGCGCCTCGCGGGCCAGTGTACGGGCCAGCGCGGCATCATCGCCACAGGCATCGCTCACCGCGTCCATTGCGGTGCTGGCCTGCACATCATTGCGGTCGCGCGATGTCTGCAGTTCCAGATACGCACGATGGCGCAGGCAGCAGCCATAGAGTGCTTCGGCCTGCCGGAAGCGCTGCGCCGGCGCCGCGCGGGTGTCGTCCTGCAGCGCCTGGATCTTGTGCAGCAGCTGGGTGCGCGCGTCGGCCTCGGCCGTCGCGCTGGCGAAGTAGCGGGTGTCGTCCACGCGCAGCGACAGCGGCGCGGCCGTCGCGACAGCCGGCAACAGCACGGCGGCGCACAGCAGTGCTCGTTGGATGGGCATGTTCATGGCTGCCTCCCTGCATGAAGGCCTGAGCATCGAGGGCGGGCACATGGCTGTCAATCGAGGGCACCACCGCACATGTAAACCACAATGGAACAAATCAAGTTGACAGAGTGCGAGGCATTACCCACTCTGCCGCCCTCGTACCACCCCTTCCAAGGTCCCCGCCATGGCCACCGCCATCCGCCACGACTGGCAGCACGACGAACTGCAGGCGTTGTTCGAGCTCCCGTTCCCGGAACTGCTGTTCCGCGCCGCCACGGTGCACCGCGAACACTTCGATCCGGCCCAGGTGCAGGTGTCCACGCTGTTGTCGGTGAAGACCGGTGGCTGCCCGGAAGACTGTGCGTACTGCCCGCAGGCGCAGCGCTACAACACCGGGGTGAACGCACACAAGCTGATGGAGACCGAAGCGGTGCTGGCCAAGGCACGCCAGGCCAAGGCCGCCGGCGCTTCGCGCTTCTGCATGGGCGCGGCATGGCGTTCGCCGAAGGACCGCGACATTCCGAAGGTGGCGGCGATGATCGCCGGGGTGAAGGCGCTGGGCCTGGAAACCTGCGCCACGCTGGGCATGCTCAGTGGCGAACAGGCACGTGCGCTGAAGGACGCCGGGCTGGACTACTACAACCACAACCTGGACACCGCGCCGGACTACTACGATTCGATCATCCACACCCGGCAGTACCAGGACCGCCTGGACACGCTGGGCCACGTGCGCGATGCGGGCCTGAAAACCTGCTGCGGCGGCATCCTGGGCATGGGTGAAACCCGCGCCCAGCGCGTCGGCCTGCTGCTGGCGCTGGCCACGCTGCCGGCACACCCCGATTCGGTGCCGATCAACAAGCTGGTGCAGGTGGCCGGCACGCCGCTGCACGGCAGTGCCGAGCTGGACCCGTTCGAGTTCGTGCGGATGATCGCGGTGGCGCGCATCGCCATGCCGCGGTCGATGGTGCGGTTGTCGGCCGGCCGCGAAGCCATGAACGACGAACTGCAGGCGCTATGCTTCCTGGCCGGTGCCAATTCCATCTTCTATGGCGAGAAGCTGCTGACCACCAGCAACCCGGAAAGCGAGCGCGACCTGGCGCTGTTCGCCCGGTTAGGCCTGCAGCCGATGGCGGTGCAGGTGGATGCCGATGGCCACGACCACGCCGGTACGGTGCACGCCGACATCGCTGCCCAGGCGCCCGGCTGCGGCTGCGCCCACGCCGCCTGAGCCGGCGAGCGCGGGCCCCGGCAACGCGCTACCCTAGCCGCCCCGTCGTCGCCTGAAGCCACCATGGCCCGCCCCGATCTGACCGCCCGCCTGCTTGCCCAGCGTGCCCTGCGCGATGCCCAGGGCCGCCACCGTGCCCGCCGCACGGTGGAGCGCCGCGATGGTGTCCGCCTGGAACTGGACGGGCGCTGGCTGACCGGCTTCTGCAGCAACGATTACCTGGGCCTGGCCCAGCAGTTCGGCGTGGTCAATGCACTGCAGGATGCAGCCGCACGCGAAGGCGTCGGCTCCGGCGCATCGCACCTGGTCTGCGGCCACCACGCACTGCACGAGGCGCTGGAGCGCGACGTGGCCGAGTGGCTCGGCTACCCGCGTGCGCTGCTGTTCGGCAGTGGCTTCGCCGCCAACCTGGCCGTGCAGCAGGCCCTGCTGTCCGAAGAAAACGATGTCTGCGTACAGGACAAGCTCAACCACGCCAGCCTGATCGATGCCACGCGGCTGGCCGGCGCGCGCCTGCGCCGCTACCCGCACCTGGACAGCGAAGGCGCACTGCGCCAGCTGCGGCATGCCCCCGAGGGCGCGGCGATGCTGGCCACCGATGGCGTGTTCAGCATGGATGGCGACAGCGCGCCGCTGCGTGCGCTCTCGCTGGTGGCACGCATCCAGGACGCCCTGCTGTATGTGGACGATGCCCACGGCGTGGGCGTGGTGGGCGATGCCGGACGTGGTTCGGTGGCCGCCGCCGGGCTGGGCGTGGCCGAGGTGCCGCTGCAGCTGGTCACGCTGGGCAAGGCTCTGGGTGGCCACGGTGCGCTGGTGCTGGGCAGCGACGATCTGATCGCGCACCTGGCCGAAACCGCACGCCCCTACATCTACACCACGGCGGTGCCGCCGCCGCTGGCCGCATCGGCGCTGGAAGCCGTGCGCCTGGCGCGCCGCGACCAGAGGCACCGCGACAAGCTGGCCGAACTGATCGCCTTGTTCCGCAGCAGCGCGCGCCCATGGCCTGCCGCTGATGGCCTCGGACACGCCGATCCAGCCGCTGCTGTGTGGCGGCGATGCCGATGCGATGGCGCTGTCGCAGGCGCTGGAGCAGGCCGGCTGGCTGGTCGGTGCCATTCGCCCGCCCACCGTGCCCGAAGGCAAGGCACGCCTGCGCATCACCCTGTCGGCACTGCATACGGCCGAACAGGTGCGCGGCCTGGTCGATGCCATTGCCAGCGCGCGCGACCGCCTGTCCCCCACCGGTATGCCTGCCAGCCCGCCGCCGCTGCCGGCGACTGCCTGACGCGCCACGGACGCTGCCATGCATATCGACGTCACCGGCCACGGGCCGGATCTGGTGCTGATCCACGGCTGGGCCCTGCAGGGCGGCGTGTTCGCGCCGCTGGTGCAGCGCCTGGCCACGCAGTTCACCCTGCATCTGGTCGACCTGCCCGGCCATGGCCACAGCCGCGAGGACACCACGCCGCTGCGCCTGCCGTTCGTGGTCAACGCCATTGCTGCAACCACGCCGCCGGCGGTGTGGTGCGGCTGGTCGCTGGGCGGCCTGGTCGCGCTGCACGCGGCGGCCACGCTGCCGAAGGTGCGCGGGCTGGCGATGATTGCCGCCACGCCGCGTTTCGTGCGCGGTGACGGCTGGCCGCACGCGGTGGAACCGGCAGTGTTCGAACAGTTCGGGCACGACCTGGTCGCCGATTTCAGCGGCACGCTGGAGCGCTTCCTGGCGCTGGACGTGATGGGTTCGGCGCACGCCCGCGAGGAACTGCGCACGCTGCGCCAGCGCCTGGTCGAGCGCGGCGCGCCCACCGAGCGTGCCCTGCGCGAAGGCCTGCAGCTGCTGGAAACCGCCGACCTGCGCGGTGCGCTGCCGACGCTGCGCGTGCCCAGCCTGTGGATTGCCGGCCAGCGTGACCGGCTGGTCGCGCCGTCGGCGATGCAGGCCGCCACTGCGCTGGCGCCCGGGGCGCAGGCCCTGACCATCGCCCACGGCGGCCACGTCCCGTTCCTCGGCCATGCCGACAACGTTGCCCAGGCGCTGCAACACTTCGTTGCCGGCCTGTCGGCCCGCGATGGCGGACAATGAGCGCCCTTACTTCACTGCGACAGGACTGAACATGGATCTGGGCATTTCCGGCCACTGGGCCCTGGTCTGCGGCGCCAGCAAGGGCCTGGGCCTGGGCTGCGCACAGGCGCTGGCTCGCGAAGGCGTGAACCTGGTGGTCGTGGCGCGTGGCGATGCCGCGCTGCAGGCGGCCGCTGCGCAGTTGCGCACGGTGCCCGGTGCCGGCGAGGTCCGAGCGGTCGCCGCCGATGTCACCACCGAGGCCGGCCGTGCGCTGGCGCTGGCCGCCTGCCCGCAGGTGGACATCCTGGTGACCAATGCCGGTGGCCCGCCGCCGGGCGACTTCCGCCAGTTCGAGCGCGAGGACTGGATTGCCGCGCTGGATGCCAACATGCTGGCGCCGATCACGCTGATCCGCGCCACCGTCGATGCGATGATCGCACGCGGCTTCGGCCGCATCGTCAACATCACCTCATCGGCCGTGAAGGCACCGATCGACAGCCTGGCGCTGTCCAACGGCGCACGCTCGGGGCTGACCGGCTTCGTGGCCGGCCTGTCGCGGCGCACCGTGGCCCACAACGTGACCCTCAACAACCTGTTGCCCGGCCAGTTCGATACCGACCGCCTGCGCGGCAACTTCGCCCATGCCGCTGCCCAGCAGGGTATCGACGGGGCCACCCTGGCCGAGCAGAAGCGCGCGGCGATCCCCGCCGGCCGCTTCGGCCAGGCCGACGAATTCGGTGCCGCCTGCGCGTTCCTGTGCAGCGCGCGCGCCGGCTATATCACCGGGCAGAACCTGCTGATCGACGGCGGCGCCTACCCGGGTACGTTCTGAGGCCGCGTGCGGCCCTGCAGTGAGAGTGTGATGCGATGACCCCTCCGTTCGATGCCCGCCATATCCGCCGCGCGTTCTCGCGTGCCGCCAGCAGCTACGATGCCGCCGCCGCGCTGCAGCGCGAGGTGCAGGGGCGGCTGATGGAATCGCTGGATTACCTGGAAGCGCGCACGCCGGCCGTGGTGCTGGACGTGGGCACCGGCGCCGGCCATGGCGCGGCGCTGATGAAGAAGCGCTGGCCCAAGGCACAG
The DNA here is from genome assembly GCA_009912235.1 of Stenotrophomonas maltophilia. Lineage (GTDB taxonomy): Bacteria > Pseudomonadota > Gammaproteobacteria > Xanthomonadales > Xanthomonadaceae > Stenotrophomonas > Stenotrophomonas maltophilia_AV. Next base: position 32,751 of record WNDS01000008.1, on the reverse strand, counting down.
GTGATCGCACTGGACCTGGCGCTGCCGATGCTGGCCCAGGCCAAGCGCCAGGCCGGCTGGTGGAAGCCGTTCCAGCGCGTGTGCGCCGACGCCGCTGCGCTGCCGCTGGCCGACAACAGCGTGGATGTGATCTTCAGCAACCTGTGCCTGCAATGGGTGGAAGACCTGCCGGCGGTGTTCGCCGGTTTCCGCCGCGTGCTCAAGCCCGGCGGCCTGCTGCTGTGCTCGACGTTCGGGCCGGACACGCTGGTTGAACTGAACGAGGCCTTCGCCGCCGCCGATGAGCGCCCGCATGTCAGCCGCTTTCCGCCCATCGCGCAGTTCGGCGATGCGTTGATGATGGCCGGCTTCCGCGACCCGGTGCTGGACCGCGACCTGTTCACCCTCACCTACGACGACCTGCCTGCGCTGATGCGCGAGCTGCGTGCGCTGGGTGCGACCAATGCGCGCCAGGACCGCCGCCATACCCTGACCGGCCGCGGCCGTTTCGCTGCCGCCGCGCGCACCTACGAGACGCTGCGCCGCGATGACGGCACCCTGCCCAGCAGCTGGGAAGTGCTGTATGCCCACGCCTGGGCCCCCGACCCGGGCGCACCCATCCGCGAACACGGCCAGGACATCGCCGCCGTGCCGGTGTCGGCCATTCCGATCCGCCGCAAGCAGCCCTGAGCGCCGGACTCCGGCGTGCAGCACGCACACCACCAGTGGGTGTGATTGGGTAGGTGCCGACCTTGGTCGGCACACTGCACGCCTCATCGCTATCTGGCAGAGGTGCCGACCCCGGTCGGCACCTGCCCACAGCGTGACGACCCATCGTCAGCCCGCCCATCGCTCTCAGCTGGTCGCGCTGACGAACAGGTCGCGGTGGAAGAAGTAGATTTCCTGCGCCAGGAACCGCCAGCTGGTGCGGAAGCTGCGGAAGCGCGTGCTGGGCGTGGACGAGGCCAGCGCCTGGATGCCCATCGCCTTGCTCAGCCGCAGCGCACGCGCCATGTGCAGCGGGTCGCTGACGATGATCACCCGGTGCAGGCCACGCTGGTCCATCAGCCGCTTGGCTTCCACCAGGTTCTGCACGGTATTGCGCGACGCGGTTTCAATCATGATCGCGCGGTCGGGCACGCCATGCTTGAGCGCATAGCGCCGCGCCACCTGCGATTCGGAAAAACGCGCGCCGCTACCGCCATAGCCGCCGGTGAAGATCAGCAGCGGTGCGTAGCCGGCGTCATACAGATCCAGCCCGTGGCGGATGCGTTCTTCGAACACCGGCGAGGGCTTGGCATCGTAGGCGGCTGCACCCAGCACGATGATCGCATCGGCGTGCGCGGCCTGGTCACGTTCGCCCACCCAGACGATCCACGCGGTCACGCCCAGCAGCCACAGCAGCACCAGCACGAACACCCGCCACAGCCAGCCCAGCACGCCGGTACGTGCACCCCTCATGCGCGGGCCCAGGGCAAGGCGTCCAGGCCGACGCGCAGACCGGCAAACCGCTGCGGCTGCGCCAGCACCGCGGCCAGCGCGATGGCCGAGGACGGTTCGACCACCTGTTTCAGCACCTCCCACAGCAGCCGCATGGCGGCCACCGTGGCGGCGTCATCGACCACCACGACTTCGGCGCCGGCCTGTTGCAGCAGCGCGAAGTTGGGTTCGCCGAGGGCGCCGCGCAGGCCATCGCAGAGCGTGTCAGGGATGAAATCCACCTGCCGTTCGCCGGCAGCCAGCGAACGCGCAGTGTCGGCCGCGCCGGCCGGTTCGGCCAGCACCAGCCGGGTGGCCGGCGAGGCGTGCTGCAGGGCCAGCGCGGTTCCGCTGGCTAGGCCGCCGCCACCGGCCGGCACCACCAGCACGTCCAGCGCACCGGCCTGGCCCAGCAGCTCCAGTGCTGCGGTGCCCTGCCCGGCAATCACCGCGGCGTCGGCATAGGGGTGCACCAGGGTGGCGCCGGTATCGGCCTGCACCTGGGCACAGGTGGCCTCGCGGGCGGCAATGCCCGCCGCACAGTGCCAGAGCGTGGCGCCGTGGCGGGCGATGTTGGCCAGCTTGGCTGCCACCGCGCCCTCGGGCACCACCACGTGGCAGCCGATGCCGCGGGTGCGTGCGGCCAGTGCCAGCGCCGCGCCATGGTTGCCCGAGGAATGGGTGACCACCCCGGCCGCCGCCTGTGCCGGATCCAGCGCCCAGACCGCATTGCAGGCGCCGCGGAACTTGAAGGCGCCGCTGCGCTGCAGGTGTTCGGCCTTGAAGTGCAGGCGGGCCCCGGCCAACGCATCGAGCTGGCGCGACTGCAGTACCGGGGTCACCGCGGCATGCGGCGCGATCCGCGCGGCGGCGGCCAGGACATCTTCAGGGCGGGGCAGCGGTGCGGCGTTCATGAAGCAAGATTAACGTACCGGCCCCGCTGGCGCCCCCACCCACGGTCATGCCAGCATGGAGGCCTTGCCCGCCATTCATCATCCACCGGCAGGGTTAAGGGCCGATTCAATGCGCCGCGCGGAAGCTGGCGTCATACTCGAAGGGGGGCATGAACATGAAACTGCGTCTATTGCTTGCCGGCGGCGTACTGCTCGCCTTGTCAGGCTGCGCCACGTACGACTACGTGGGCGGCGGCAACGGCTATTACCGCGGCACCCCGTCGGTCCAGTACAACTACCCGTACGGCTACCCTTCCTATGGCTATGGCGGCTATGGCTACCCGTCCTACGGTGGCTATGGCTACAGCTACGGCGGCCCCTACTGCCGCCCGGTCTACCGGCCGCCGCCGCGCCCGGACAACCGCCCGCCGCCGCCGCGCCCCCCGCGCCCCGGCTACAACGGTGGTTCGCCATGGCGGAACATGGATTCGCTGACGCGCCCGGCGCAACCGACGCAGCAGGCACGCTCGCCGGCACCGGCTGCCGCCCCCAGCGCGCCGAGGATGAACGGTTCCCCCTGGCGCTACGTGGATCGTGCGACGCAGCGCCCACTTTGAGCCGTTGATGGCTTGCACTGGCGGAGTGCAGGGGCCATTCTAACCGGGTGGTGACCGCCCGGGTCAGAAAGTGACCCACCACGGCCACCAGGGCGACAACGCTACGGCGACCGCCCCCTGCTCTACGTCGATATCCGACAGCAACATCTGGATCCCCCCCCTGTTCCGGCCCTGTCGGACGTCGGCACCTCTGAAGACCAAAGGCCCCGCACTGCGGGGCCTTTGTTTTTTTGTGTTCCGGCGCCGGCCAGGCCGGCGCCGGCAAAAAACAGGGCCGGACAGTCCCCCGACTGCCGGCCTCCTGCTTCTCCGTCGTGCGCCTGGACCGGCCCCTGTTCCAATTCCGGTCCGCAGCGCCTGCTGGCGCCAGCCACGATGGGTGCTATTGGGTTATCTGCAAAAACCTGCCAACTTTAGGGCCGAATGTGCGGTGGGCCAGCCCTGGCCCCCGGCATGCACCCCGTTTGGCGCTAAAATCGCCACCCTGGCGCTGCCCCCGGCCGCGCCCGCCCCCTACTGACCTGGCCTGTGCCCTGCTTCCCATGACTGATTCCTTCCATCGCTACGACGTCATCGTCATCGGCGGCGGCCACGCCGGCACCGAAGCCGCGCTGGCGGCGGCCCGCACCGGCGTACGCACCCTGCTGCTGACCCACAACATCGAAACCGTGGGCGCGATGAGCTGCAACCCGGCCATCGGCGGCATCGGCAAGGGCCACCTGGTCAAGGAGATCGATGCCCTCGGTGGTGCGATGGCGCATGCCGCCGACCGCGCCGGCATCCAGTGGCGCACGCTCAATGCCTCCAAGGGCCCGGCCGTGCGTGCCACGCGCTGCCAGGCCGACCGCAACCTGTACCGCATGGCGATCCGCGCCATCGTCGAAGGCCAGGCCAACCTGACCGCGTTCCAGGCCGCCGTGGACGATCTGGTGATCGAAGGCGATGCCGTGCGCGGCGTCATCACCCAGACCGGCCTGCGTTTCGACGCCGAGGCGGTAGTGCTGACCGCCGGCACCTTCCTGGCCGGCAAGATCCATGTGGGGCCGACCCAGTACGCCGCCGGCCGCATGGGCGACCCGCCGGCCACCACGCTGGCCGCGCGCCTGCGCGAGCGCCCGTTCCAGGTGGACCGCCTGAAGACCGGCACGCCGCCGCGCATCGATGGCCGCTCGCTGGACTACAGCGTGATGGACGAGCAGCCCGGCGACACGCCGCGTCCGGTGATGTCTTTCCTCGGTTCGGTGGACGAACATCCGCAGCAGGTCAGCTGCTGGATCACCCACACCACCGAGCAGACGCACCAGATCATCCGCGATGCGCTGCACCGCTCGCCGCTGTACAGCGGCCAGATCGAGGGCATCGGCCCGCGCTACTGCCCGTCCATCGAGGACAAGGTGGTGCGCTTCGCCGAAAAGGCCAGCCACCAGATCTTCGTCGAACCCGAAGGACTGGGCATCGTCGAGATCTATCCCAACGGCATCTCCACCTCGCTGCCGTTTGATGTGCAGCTGGCGATGGTGCGCAGCATCACCGGTTTCCAGAACGCGCACATCACCCGCCCCGGCTACGCGATCGAATACGACTTCTTCGACCCGCGCGGGCTGAAGGCTTCGCTGGAAACCAAGCTGGTCAACGGCCTGTTCTTCGCCGGCCAGATCAACGGCACCACCGGCTATGAAGAAGCCGCCGCACAGGGCCTGCTGGCCGGCCTCAACGCCGCGCGCCAGGTGCGCGGGCTGGATGGCTGGTGCCCGCGCCGCGACGAAGCGTACCTGGGCGTGCTGGTGGATGACCTGATCACCCACGGCACCAACGAGCCGTACCGCATGTTCACCAGCCGCGCCGAGTACCGGCTGCAGCTGCATGAGGACAACGCCGACCAGCGCCTGACCCCGGCCGGCCGCGAAATGGGCCTGGTGGATGACCACCGCTGGAGCGCCTTCGAGCAGAAGCAGGCTGCCGTTGCCGCCGAGCGCGCGCGGCTGGGCGCGCTGTGGGCAACCCCGGCCAATGCGCTGGGCCGCGAGGTGCAGGAAACGCTGGGCGTGGCGGTCAGCCGCGAAACCAACGTGCTGGACCTGATCAAGCGCCCGGAACTGGATTACGCACAGCTGATGCAGGTGCCCTCGCTGGGCCCGGCGGTGGCCGATGCGAAGGTGGCCGAGCAGGTGGAGATCGGCGTGAAGTACGCCGGCTACCTGGACCGCCAGCGCGATGAGATCGAGCGCCAACAGCGCCATGAGGCCACGCCGATTGCCGAGGGCTTCGACTACGCCACGGTACGTGGGCTCTCGGCCGAAGTGCTGCAGAAACTCGAGCGCGTACGCCCGCAGACCATTGGCCAGGCGCAGCGCATTCCGGGCATGACCCCGGCGGCGATCTCGCTGCTGCTGGTGCACCTGGAACGCGCACGCCGCGGGCGCGTGGCGTAAGGGCTGTGGTCCACGCAGGGCGTGGATCTGCAGGCATTCGTGCCGACCAAGGTCGGCACCTACCAGAGCGAACCCGTGCGCCGCGGGCGCGTGGCGTAACGCGCCGCGACGCTCGCCGGGCATGGCCCGGCGCTACCGGCAGCAGATCCACGCCATGCGTGGATGAACACCACACGCGCTACCGTACGTCGGCGCCGCCGCCCAGTACCTTGAACAGGGTCACCCGGTTGCTGGCTTTCTGCTGCTGCAGGCTGATCAGGTCCTGCTGCGCGGCAAACAGCGTGCGCTGTGCATCCAGTGCCTGCAGGTAGCCATCCAGGCCCGTGCGGTAACGCGCATCGGCCAGCGTGTAGCTGCGCTGGCTGGCCGCCACCAGGGCCTGCTGTGCGGCCAGCTGCTCGGCCAGGTGGTCGCGCGCGGCCAGCGCGTCGGCCACTTCACTGAAGGCCTGCTGGATCGCCTTCTCGTACTGCGCCACGCCGATATCGCGGCCGATCTTCGAGGCATCCAGCGACGCCTTCAGGGCGCCGGCATGGAAAATCGGCGCGGTGATGCTGGGCACGAACGACCAGGTGTGGCTGCCGGCAGCAAACAGTTCGGACAGCGTGCCCGAAGCACGGCCGACGTTGGCGGTCAGCGTGACGGTGGGGAAGAACGCGGCGCGGGCGGCGCCGATATCGGCGTTGGCCGCCTGCAGTGCATGTTCGGCCGAGAGCACGTCCGGGCGTTGCAGCAGCACGCTGGATGGCAGCCCGGCCGGCAGTGCCGACAGCGTCACGCTGCCATCGAAGGCCTGTGCCGGTGGCAGCAGGCCCGCGTCCATCGGCGCACCGACCAGCAGCTGCAGCGCATCGCGGTCCTGCGCCAGTTGGGTCTGCAGGCGGGCCACCGCAACGCGCGCGGCCTCCACGCTGCTCTCCACCTGCGACAGGTCCAGCCCCGACGCCAGCCCCTGCGCATGCCGCGCCTGGGTGCGCTGCAGGGTCTGCTGCTGGCTGTCATGGGTCTGCTGCGCCAGCGCCAGTGCCTGCTGGTCCGACGCCAGCGACAGCCGCGCCGTGGCCACTTCAGCCACCAGGCTGGTGCGCGCAGCACGCTGTGCTTCGGCAGTGACCAGCCAGTTCTGCAGTGCCTCGTTCTTCAGGCTGCGCACGCGGCCGAACAGGTCCAGCTCCCAGCTGCTGATGCCCACCTGCAGCGCATCGGCTTCGCTCACCTGCGAAACGCCGGTCTCGCTGCTGGAATCGCTGGCACGCGAGCGGTTCACGCTGCCGCTGGCATCCACCGAGGGCAGCAGGGCGGCGCGCTGGATGCGGTACTGCGCGCACTGCTTTTCCACCTGCAGCACGGCCACGCGCAGGTCGCGGTTGTTGTCCAGCGCCAGCGCGATGGTCGCCTGCAGGTGCGGGTCGAGGAACACCTCGCGCCAGGCCTGCATGCTGGCCGGCAGCGCGCCCGCATCGGCCGTGGTGGCCGCGTTGCCGAACTGCGCCGGGACCGGTGCGGCCGGCTGCTGGTAGTGCGGCGCCATGCTCACGCAGCCGCCCAGCAGGGCGGCCAGCGTGGCGGCGGCCAGTGCCTGGGGAATCAGCGTTTTCACGGGGTCACCTCCGGTGCGGCAGCGTCGTGGGTGTGGTTGCGGTCCGGGAACAGCCGGCGCACCAGAACGTAGAACAACGGGACGAAGAACATGCCCAGCACCATCGACGCCAGCGTGCCACCGGTCACGCCGGTGCCCAGCGAGTGGCGCGCGGCCGAGCCGGCACCGCTGGCGAACACCAGCGGCAGCACGCCCATCAGGAACGCCAGCGAGGTCATCACGATCGGCCGCAGCCGCATGTAGACTGCCTGCAGGATCGCCTCCAGCGTGCTCTTGCCCTGCTTTTCCAGCTCGCGTGCGAACTCGACGATCAGGATGCCGTTCTTGGCCGCCAGGCCGATCGAGGTTAGCAGGCCCGCCTGGAAGTAGACATCGTTGTTCAGGCCGCGCAGGTTCATCACCACCACCGCACCGAACACGCCGATGGGCACGGCCAGCATCACCGCGAACGGCACCGCCCAGCTTTCATACAGCGCGGCCAGGCACAGGAACACGAACAGCAGCGAGATGGCATACAGCATCGGCGCCTGGTTGCCGGACAGCTGTTCCTGGTAGGCCATGTCCGACCAGGAATGGCCGAAGCCCTCGGGCAGCTTGTCGGCCAGCCGGGCGATCTCGGCCATGGCTTCGCCGGAGCTGACGCCCGGGGCCGCCTGGCAGGTGATCTCCATGGCCGACACGCCGTTGTAGCGCTGCAGCGCGGCCGGGGCGCTGGTCCACTTCGCACTGACCAGCGCCGACAACGGCACCATCTGCCCGGCCTGGTTGCGCACGCTCCAGCGTTCGATGTCCTGCGGCTGCATGCGCGCCTCGGCCATGCCCTGGATGAACACCTTCTTGATGCGGCCCTTGTAGATGAAGTTGTTGACGAAATCGCCGCCCAGCGCGGAGTTCAGGGTGTCATTGATGTCCTGCGGGTTGACCCCCATCGCCTGTGCCTTGGCGTCGTCCACCTTCACCGCATACACCGCTGCGTCTTCCAGGCTGGCATAGCGCACGTTCACCAGCTTCGGGTCGGCGGCGGTCCACTTCAGCAGCTGGTTGCGGGCGTTGACCAGCGCGGCATGGCCGGCACCACCTTCGTCGTGCAGTTCCAGGGTGAAGCCACCGGCATCGCCCAGGCCGACGATGGCCGGTGGCGAGGTGATGAACACCTGGGCATCGGCCACGTCGGCCACGGCGGCGGTCAGGCGCGCGGCAATGGTGTCAGCGTTGTCGCTGCGGTCGTCCCAGTCCTTCAGGCGGATGAAGGCCTGGCCGACGTTCTGGCCGCTGCCGCTGACACTGAAGCCGGCAGTGGCCTGGATCGACACGATGCTGCCGTCCTTCATCGCCTCGGCACTGAGCCGGTCCATCACGGCCTTGGTCTGTTCCAGCGTGGCGCCGGCGGGCAGCTTCACCAGTGCGTTGAGCATGCCCTGGTCTTCATCGGGCAGGAACGCGCCGGGCAGCCGCATCAGCAGCAGGCCGGTGACCACGCTGAGCACCACGAAGCACAGCAGGCCCAGGCCACGGCGGCCGACGGACACGCCCACGCGGCGGCGCAGGCCATTGGCGGTGCGTTCGAAGCGGCGGTTGAACCACACGAAGAACTGCGCCAGCAGGCCCTGCTTGCCTTCGCCGTGGTGGCCGTAGCCGCCCTTGGCGATCGGCGCCAGCAGGCTGCCGCACAGCGCCGGTGATGGTCATGGCCACCAGCACCGACAGGATCATCGCCGACGCAATGGTGACCGAGAACTGGCGGTAGATGACGCCGGTGACGCCGTTGAAGAAGGCCATCGGCAGGAACACCGCGGTGAGCACCATCACGATGCCCACCAGTGCACCGGTGATCTGCCCCATCGCCTTTTCGGTCGCCGGCCTCGGTGGCAGCCCTTCGAAGGTCATCACCCGCTCGACGTTCTCCACCACCACGATGGCATCGTCCACCAGCAGGCCGATGGCCAGCACCAGCGCGAACATGGTCAGCGTGTTGATCGAATAGCCGAAGGCCGCCAGCACGCCGAAGGTGCCCAGCAGCACCACCGGCACGGCGATGGTGGGAATCAGCGTGGCGCGCCAGTTCTGCAGGAACAGGTACATCACCAGCACCACCAGCACGATGGCCTCGATGAGGGTGATGACCACTTCCTTCAGCGAGATGGTCACGAACGGGATGGTGGTGAACGCCACGTGGTACTCGTAACCGTGCGGCCAGTACTTCTTCAGCTGCTGCAGGCGCGCATCGATGGCCTTGGACACGGCAATGGCGTTGGCGCCGGAGTTCAGCTCGATGCCCAGCGACGCCGACGGCTTGCCGTTGAATGTGCTCAGGCTGTCGTAGCTCTCCGGCCCCAGGCCGATGCGCGACACATCGCCCAGGCGCACCACGCTGCCATTGGCATCGGCCTTGAGCACCACCTGTGCGAACTGCTCGGGGGTATGCAGACGGCTGCGCGCGGTCACCGTGGCGTCCGGCTGCTGGCCCTTCAGCGCCGGCTGGCCGCCCAGTTCACCGGCCGAGACATCGGTGTTCTGCGCCTGCAGCGCGCTTTCGATGTCCGAGGGCATCAACGCGTACTGGCGCAGCTTCTCCGGGTCCAGCCAGATGCGCATGGCGTATTCCTGGCCGATCGGCTGGATGTTGCCCACGCCGCTGACGCGCGAGATCTGGTCATCGATGCGCGACTCCATGAAGTTGGCGACATCGAAGTTGTCCATGCTGCCGTCTTCGCTGGTGAAGGAGATCACCTGGAAGATCGAGCCGCTGGACTTGGTGATGGTCAGGCCGTTCTGCTGCACCGCCTGCGGCAGGGTGGCCATGGCCGCCTGCAGCTGGTTCTGCACCTGCACCTGCGCGGTGTCGGCGTTGGTACCGGTGGCGAACACCAGGTTGACCTGCGCCGAGCCATCGGAGGCACTGGTGGAGGTCATGTACATCAGGTGGTCCAGGCTCTGCTGGGACTGCTCGATGACCTGGGTGACCGCGTTTTCCACGGTCTGCGAGGACGCACCGGTGTAGACGGCGCGGATGGTGATGGTGGGCGGGGCGATCTTCGGGTAGCGGTCCACCGGCAGGATCAGGATGGCCAACAGGCCCAGCAGGCTGACCGCGATGGCCAGCACCCAGGCGAAGATCGGCCGGTCGATGAAGAAACGAACCATGTGCGCGCGGCCCTCAGCGGGTCTTTTCGTCGGTGTTGCCGTTCGGGTCGATGGCCGGCATCGCCGCCAGCTCGGCCGGCTTGGCGTTCACCGCATCAACCTTCTGGCCCAGCGTCACGGCACTGCCATTGGCCACGATCACCCGCTCGCCCGGTGCCAGGCCCTCGGTGATCTGCCACTGGTTGCCCACCACCTGGCCGGTGGCCACGCGGCGTTCCTGCACGTGGTTGCCGGCGTCGAGCAGGCGCATCATCGGCTCGCCACGCTCGTTGCGCACCACCGCCTTCTGCGGCACCAGGATGGCGCGGGCGTCGGTGGCCATCGGCAGCACCGCCTTGAGGTACATGCCCGGCAGCAGCAGGCCATCGGGGTTGGGCGCCACCGCACGCAGGGTGACGTTGCCGGTGCCCGGGTCGACCGCGCTGCCGACGAATTCCAGGGTGCCCTCCTGCGCGTAGGTGCTGCCGTCCTCAAGCAGCACCTTCACCTGCGCCTTGCCATCGATGGCCTTCACCTGGCCGGCATCGAGCTGCTTGCGCAGCGCCAGCATCTGCGTGCTGGACTGGGTCACGTCCAGGTAGACCGGGTCCAGCCGCTGGATGGTGGCCAGCGGTGCATCCTGGCCGGCAGCCACCAGCGCGCCGGGGGTGACACTGGAGGTGCTGATGACACCGTCGATGGGCGCGGTGACCCGGGTGTACTGCAGGTTGATGCGCGCGGCCTGCAGCGCGGCGCGTGCCGCCACCACGTTGGCCTGCGCCTGCTTCAGCGCCGAGGTGGCATCGTCGGCGTCCTGGTGGCTGGCCGCATCCACCTCCAGCAGCGCGCGGGTGCGCTCGGCCTTGGGCCGCGCCGACAGCACGGCGGCCTCGGCCTGGGCCAGCTGGCCGTTGGCGGTATCGAAGGCGGCCTGGTAGGGCGAGGCATCGATCTGGTACAGCAGCTGCCCGGCCTTCACGTGCGCGCCTTCGGTGAACAGCCGCGAGCGCACCAGCCCGCCGACCTGCGGGCGCACGTCGGAAACCATGAACGGTACCGCGCGGCCCGGCAGGGTGCGTTGCAGCGCCAGCGGCTGCGCGCTGACGGCCAGCACGCTGACCTTCAGGCTGGCCGGCGCGTCAGGGGCCTTGGACGAACAGGCGGCCAGGGCCAGCAGCAGTGGCAGCCACAGCGGGCGGTACGTGGACGGAAGCGCGGGCAGTCGGGTCATGGGGGTGGGGGCGGTGGGGAGGGGGTCTTCTGGACGCTGACACGCTGCCGGGAAACTGTGCAGGGAATATGGAGATTGCGTGGCCAGCTCAGCTAGCGCTTGCTTTCAGCGCGCCGGGGACCGCTAATGACCCGGCGATGGCGCAGATACGTCTCAAATTCGGACTGACCGCGAAGAGCTTCCTCGCGATCTTCACCGCCTGCCTGCTGGTACTGGCGGTCAACGGCGTGGCCACCCGGGTCAGTTTCCAGCTCGGCTTCCTGGACTACCTCAACGACCAGGGCGACGTGCGCATGCAGCACCTGATCCCGCACCTGGCGCAGGAATGCCGCGAACACCAGGGCTGGGAACGGCTGCGCAGCAACCGCGATACCTGGGAACGCCTGCTGCGCCCGGACCTGGGCCATGGCCACGGCCGTGAAGGCAGCGCACCGCCGCCGCTGTCCGACCAGACCGGCGTGCCCTCGCGGCTGGGCCTGTTCGATGCGCACCTGCAGCTGGTGGCCGGCAATGCCGATGCACGCAACGACGATGATCCGCACCCAGTGGTCATCGATGGCCAGACCGTGGGCTGGCTGGGCATGGTGCCGTTCCAGCAGGTGATCGCCACCAACGACCTGAACTTCTACAACACCCAGCTGCGTGCCTGGTGGGTGATCGGCATTGCACTGCTGCTGGTCACCGCGCTGCTGGCGTGGATCGTGTCGCGGGCGCTGCAGCGCCGCCTGGCCACCCTGGCCGCGGCCACTCACCAGCTGGCGGCCGGCGATTATGCGATCCGCATCGCCCGCACCAGCGATGACGAACTGGATGCACTGGCCGCCGACTTCAACCAGATGGCGCAGGCGCTGGATGACACCGAACGCAACCGCCGCGCCTTCATCGCCGACATCTCGCACGAACTGCGCACGCCGCTGGCGGTGGTGCGCGCGGAGCTGGAAGCCATCGAGGACGGCATCCGCCCGCTGGACACGGCCAACATGGCGGCGCTGCAGGGTGAGATCCGCCAGCTGGGCAAGCTGATCGACGACCTGCACGACCTGTCGATGACCCAGTCCGGCGGGCTGGCCTACCGCTTCGCACCGCTGGACCTGGTGGCCCTGCTGCACAGTGAGCTGAACGGCATGCGCGGGCGCTTCAGCGCCGCCAGCCTGACCCTGCAGGTGGACGTGCCGGCGCCGCCGCTGACGTTGTCCGGCGATGAGCGGCGCCTGCAGCAGCTGCTGGCCAACCTGCTGGAAAACGCGCTGCGCTACACCCATGCCGGCGGCCAGGTGCGCATCCACGCCGCACGCCATGAAGGCCACGTGCGGCTGCGGGTGGAAGACAGCGCACCGGGCGTGCCGGCCGACAAGTGCGCGCTGCTGTTCGAGCGCTTCTACCGCGTGGAAAGCTCCCGCAACTGCGCCAGTGGTGGCAGCGGGCTGGGGCTGGCCATCAGCCGCAACATCGTCCACGCCCACCAGGGCAGCATCCATGCAGAGCCCTCTCCACTGGGCGGGCTGTGCGTGGTGATCGACCTGCCGGAGTCCGCATGAACCCTGCCCCCACCCCGCCCGCACGCATCCTGGTGGTGGAAGACGAACCGCGCCTGGCCTCGGTGCTGCGCGACTACCTGGCCGCGGCCGGGCTGGACAGCGAATGGGTGGACGACGGCGGCCAGGTCATCGAGGCCTTCGAGCGCTACCGGCCCGACCTGGTGCTGATGGACCTGATGCTGCCCCAGCGCGATGGCGTGGAATTGTGCCGCGACCTGCGCGGGCGCAGCGACGTGCCGGTCATCATGGTCACCGCGCGGGTGGAGGAGATCGACCGCCTGCTGGGCCTGGAGGTCGGTGCCGACGATTACATCTGCAAGCCCTTCAGCCCGCGCGAAGTGGTGGCGCGGGTGTTCGCGGTGCTGCGCCGCTACCGCCCCGAGGGGCACCGCGCCAGCTACAACGGCAAGCCGCTGGACCTGACCCCGATCGAGTTCCGCCTGCTGCGCACGCTGCTGGCCACCCCCGGGCGAATCTGGGCGCGCGATGAACTGCTCAACCGGCTGTACCTGGACCACCGCGTGGTGGTCGACCGCACGGTGGACAGCCACGTACGCAACCTGCGCCGCAAGCTGGGCGAGGCCGGCATGCAGAATGAGCCGATCCGCTCGGTGTACGGCATGGGCTACAGCTACGAGCCGTAGCCGCAGCGGTTCCGTGGCTTCATCCACGCATGGCGTGGATCTGCTGCAATCAATGCACGTGATCCGCGCCCGATCGCCGCGCGTGATCCGCTCTGGCAGGTGTCGACCTTGCCCGACACGCATGCATGTACCGCGCGCGGCCTTGCGTATCGTCATCCGTGCGCTACAGTCGAGCGAGTTCGACTCTACGAATGATTTTCCATGGACGACATCCACCCGATCGCACCGGAAAAACGCGCCGCCATCCTCGCCACCCTGGCCGATATCGAACGCACACACGATGTCCGCGTACTGCTGGCCTGTGAATCCGGCAGCCGCGGCTGGGGCTTCTCATCGCCGGACAGCGATTACGATGCGCGCTTCATCTACGTGCATCGCCAGCCGTGGTACCTCAGCGTGAACGAAGCGACCGGCCCCGGCGAGGCGCAGCGCGACGTCATTGAGTTGCCGATCGATGACGAACTGGATGTCAGCGGCTGGGACCTGCGCAAGGCGCTGCGCCTGGTGTCCAAGTCCAACCCGACGCTGATCGAGTGGCTGCGCTCGCCGATCATCTACCAGCACGATGCCGATGCGGTGGCCGCCCTCTGGCAGGCTGCCGAGCACTTCTATTCGCCGCTGGGCACCTGGTGGCACTACTTCAACATGGCCCGCTCCAATCACCGGGGCTACCTGCGCGGCGAGACGGTGCGCACCAAGAAGTACCTTTACGTGCTGCGCCCGCTGCTGGCCTGCCTGTGGATCCAGCAGGTGCAGACACCGCCGCCGATGGCCTTCGAAGACCTGCTGCAGCGCCTGCTGCCGCAGGGCCCGGTGCGCGGCGCCATCGACGCCACGATGGCCGAGCGCGCCAAGGGGCCGCAGCTGCCCGCCGGCCAAGGCGATAGCGCCTGGCTGGACGGACTGTTCCGGCGGATGCTGGCCGCCCACGCACCAGCCTGAGCCGGAATCCATCCACGCATAGCGTGGATCTGCCCGCCGGGCATGGCCCGGCGCTACCGATGCCTGCGCCGGGTATCATCGTCGTGATTGCCCTGTACTGCCGGAGATACCGATGACCCCGCTGCGCCCTTTCCGCGACAAGATGCCCGTAGTCGGCGCCCGCGTGTATGTCGATCCGGCCTGCACGATCATCGGTGACGTGGAACTGGCCGACGACGTGTCGGTGTGGCCGGGCACGATCATCCGCGTCGACGTCAACTTCGTCCGCATCGGTGCGCGCACCAACGTACAGGACGGCACCATCATCCATGTCAGTCACCACAGCCCGTACAACAAGGCCGGCTACCCGACCCTGATCGGCGAAGGCGTGACCGTGGGCCACGGCTGCATCATCCACGCCTGCAGCATCGGCGATTACAGCCTGATCGGCATGGGCGCGTGCATCCTGGACGGCGCGCGGGTGGAGAAGCATGCCTTCATTGGTGCCGGCGCCGTGGTCGGCCCGGGCAAGGTGGTGGGCGAAGGCGAACTGTGGGTGGGCAACCCGGCGCGGCCGGCGCGCACGCTCAGCGACAAGGACATCGAGGCGCTGCACTATTCGGCCGACCACTACGTGCGCCTGAAGGACGAATACCTGGGCTCAGCCTTCGGGCTGTCGCTCTGCTCTGCTATAGTCGGCTCCCGACCAGGACCCGTCGAGAGCCCGTGCCCGTGGACGCATGCCGGAGAGGACCCCGCTGCGCACCTTCAACGATGCCATCGCCGTGAGTACCACGCCGATGCTCGACACCTACCGTGAGGTGGTGACGCCGGAGGCTGTGCCGCTGCAGCTGCCTGCCGCCGGGCCGGTCCCGCGTGCGTTCGCATGGCTGATCGACTTCGTCGTGCGGGTGGCCATCCTGCTGCTGATGGCCATTCCGCTGGCGATGCTGGATGAGTTCGGCCGCGGCCTGCAGCTGGGGCTGATGTTCCTGCTGTTCTGGGCCTACACCATCGTGCAGGAAGCGGTCTGGGGCCGCACGCTGGGCCTGCGCGCGCTGTCGCGCGATGGCGCGCCGGTGGGCTGGATGGCCGCCATCACCCGCAACCTGCTGCGCACCGTGGACATGCTGCCGTTCGGCTACATGCTGGGCCTGCTGAGCAGCCTGTTCGACCCCCATGGCCGCCGCCTGGGCGACCTGGTGGCCGGCACCGTGGTGGTACACGCACCCCTGCGCCCGGCCGCCGCCACCGCCCCCCTGGACAGCGTGATGGTGCCGCCGCAGCCGCTGCACGCCGACGAACAGGCCGCCGTGGTGGCCTTCGCCGAGCGCGCCCCGCGCCTGGCCGCAGCGCGGCAGCAGGAACTGGCCGACATCGCCGCGCCGCTGACCGGTGCGCAGGGCCAGGTGGGCGTGGTGCGCCTGTATGCCATGGCCAACTGGCTGCTGGGGCGGCGATGAAGCAGGAACAGTTCGTCGCCCGTTACCAGCAGGAATGGCTGGCGCTGGAGCAGTGGCTGCAGCACCGCGCCGATGCCTCGGCCCGCCAGCGCCGCTCGCCCCGGCCGCCGCCGATTCCCGGCAGCAGCACCCTGGACGATGCCGAGTTTCCGCCACGCTACCGCCGCCTGTGCCAGCAGCTGGCGCTGGCCCGCGCGCGCGGCTACAGCCCACCGCTGGTGGCCCGCCTGCAGCAGCTGATGCAGCAGGGCCATGGCGTGCTGTACCGCACGCGGGCACCGCGCCTGCGCCGTGCCGCCGAATTCCTGCTGGCCGATTTCCCGCTGACCGTGCGCAGCCAGGCGCGCAGCATGTGGGTGGCGCTGGCCCTGTTCGCGGTGCCGCTGGTGGCCAGTTTCGTGCTGGTGCAGCGCTACCCGGAACTGATCCATGCGCTGATGGACAACGCGCGCATCGCCGAGCTGGAACGCAACTTCGACCCGGGGGCCGACCGCCTGGGCCGTGTCAGCGGCACCGACTGGATGATGTTCGGCTACTACATCATGAACAACATCAGCATCGCGCTGCGCACCTTCGCCAGCGGCCTACTGGCCGGGCTGGGCACGCTGCTGGTGCTGCTGTTCAACGGCGTGGGCATCGGCGCTGCGGCCGGCCACCTGCAGCGCATCGGCCATGCCGCTCCGTTCTGGCGCTTCGTGGTCGGCCACGGTGCATTCGAGCTGACCGGCATCGTGATTGCCGGCGGTGCCGGCCTGCAGCTGGGCATGCGCCTGCTCGCACCGGGCCGCCGCCGCCGCAGCGGTGCGCTGGTGGAAGGCGGGGTGATCGGCGCGCGGCTGTGCGTGGGCGTGGCGTTCATGCTGCTGCTGGCCGCCTTCATCGAAGCCTTCTGGTCGTCCATTGCCGCCGTGCCGGCCTGGGGCAAGTACAGCGTGGCGGCCGTGCTGTGGTGCGGCGTGCTGCTGTGGCTGTGGCGCGGTGGGCGCGGGAGCGGCCATGCGCATTGACCTGTTGAACGTCGTGCTGCGCACGCGCAGCAACTGGGAAGCAGTGGAACTGGGCACCGCCCTGGCCCGGCGCCATGCACGCGCCGCCTGGGGCAGCTGGCTGCTGGTCAGCGCACCGCTGTTCGTGCTGTTCAACGCCCTGGCCTGGTGGCTGGATGCATTTGGCTGGGCGCTGGTGCTGCTGTGGTGGTGCACGCCGCTGTTCGAACGCGCGCCGCTGTACGTGCTCTCGCGCGGCATCTTCGGCGAACCGGTGGGCGCTTGGCAGGCACTGCGCGCCCAGCGCCACTGGGGCGGCACCGGCTTCTGGGGCTGCCTGGGCTGGCGCCGTTTCAGCGTGCTGCGCAGCGTCTGCCTGCCGGTGAACCTGCTGGAAGGCGCCGACGCCACGCTGCGCGCACAGCGCCGGCGGGCGGTGGCGATGGGCGTCAGTGGCACGTCGCTGGCGCTGGTGCTGTCCGGGCTGGCCTTCCAGGTGGTGCTGGTCAGCGGCGGCATCGCGCTGGTGTTCCTGTTCGTGCCGCTGGAGCTGCTGTCCGATTCGTGGCGCGCGGCCTGGGGACTGGCGCGGCAGGACACGCCGCACTGGATGCGCCTGGGCTTCAACGCGCTGTGCTGGCTGGCCGCCAGCGTGATCGGGCCGCTGCAGGTCGGCGCCGGCTTCGGCCTGTACCTGAACCAGCGCACGCAGATGGAAGCCTGGGACGTGGAGATCGGCCTGCGCCGGTTGCGCGCGCGCCTGCTGCAGGCCGGCATCAGCCTGGTGGTGGCGCTGGCCCTGCTGCTGCCGATGGCACGCCTGCAGGCACAGGACACCGCGCCGGCTGCGGACAGTGCCGCTGCCAGTGCCGCTGCCGAGGAAAGCGACGCGGACGATGCCGACACCGCCGCACCGAAACGGCCCCGCCCGGACTACGACAACGACCCGGGCAACACGGCCGCACGTATCTTTGGTGGCGAGCCCGTCGATACCGCCGGGTTCCGCCAGGCCGTGCAGCGCGCCTACGAAGATCCACTGCAGTCGCCCACGCGCACGGTGGAACGCTGGAAGCCCCGGCAGACGGCCCAGCCCACGCCCAAGGCGGACAAACCACGCGAAGCGGCCAACGATGGCGGCCGCGCCGCGTCGGGCAGCGGCCCGGTCGCGCTGCTGGCACGCGTGGCCGAGTGGGGCCTGTGGGCGCTGCTTGGCCTGGTGGTACTGATCGTGCTGGCCACGCTGCCGCGCTGGCTGCCGTGGCTGCGCGGCTCCGCACGTGCGGTGGTCGCCGCGCCCACGCCGGTGCAGGAAGACACGCTGGCCCTGCCCGAGGTGCTGCCGCCGGACGTGGCCGCCCAGGCCGGCCGGCTGTGGGAACAGGGGATGCCACGGCAGGCACTGGCCCTGCTTTACCGCGCGAGCGTGCAGACCGTGGCCGACCGCTCCGGCAGCCTGCTGCCACCGGGTGCCACCGAAGCACAGTGCCTGCGCGCCGCGCGCCGCGCGCCGCCTGCCCGACGCCACCGACCGCGACCTGTTCGCGCGCATGGTGCGCATGTGGCAGTACGCGGCCTACGCCGGCCGCCTGCCCGGCCGCGATGAATTCGACGCCCTGGCCACAGCGCTGCAGCAGCAGTACCGGTGGCAGGCATGAACGGCAAGTTGATCGGCGCGTTGCTGGTGGGCCTGGTGCTGCTGATCGGCACGCCGCTGGTGGTGATGTTCCTGCGCACCCACGAAAAGGTGGTGGAAACCACGCCGCTGCCGCCGCAGGGCGAAGCCAGCTACAACCCGCTGTACGTGCTGGGCCAGGCGCTGCGCGCCGATGGCATCGACGCGCGCGGGCGGCAGCGGCTGGACCTGACGGTGATGGCGCTGCAGCCCGGCGATACAGTGGTGCTGCTGCAGCCCAGCAGCGAACTGTCGCCGGCCAGCGCACGCACACTGCTGGCCTGGGTGGAGCGCGGCGGCCACCTGTTGCTGCGCACGCCGCCGCCGGCCCCCGCTGGCGACGATGACGATGAGGACCCCACCGTGCAGGGGCCGCTGCTGGACCAGCTGGGCGTGGACAGCGAGGGCTTAAGCCATGCCTGCCAGCCCTTCCACGTGCGCGACGACGCCGGGCACGACGAGTTCTGCAATGGCCGCCGCTTCGACCTGGACGCCGATGCGTTCGAGCAGCTCGAACGCGACTGGGGCAGCGACGAGGGCTATGTGTTCACCCGCCTGCGCCACGGCAAGGGCCGCGTGGATGTGCTGGCCGACATGGACTTCATGAAGGGCGCCGGGCCGCGCAGTTTCAGCGTGCTGCCCGCCGGCCTGCGGGGGCCCGCCGTGCCGCGCGATGGCCTGCACGACCGCGCCCACCGCGACCTCACACGCTACCTGCTGGCGCCCAACTACGGCAAGGGCACGGTGTGGCTGGTCTATGCCAGCCGCACGCCATCGCTGTGGGCGCGGCTGTTCTTCCAGGCCTGGATGGTCTGGGTACCACTGCTGCTGGCCCTGCTGGGCTGGCTGTGGGCGCGTGCACCGCGCTTCGGCAGCCCGCTGCCGGCACCGGCACTGGAGCGCCGCTCGCTGCTGGAACATGTCACCGCCAGTGGCGAACTGCTGCTGCGCTTCGGCGATGGCCAGCGCCTGCACGCCGCGGTACGCGACCTGTTCCTGCAGCGCCTGCAGCTGCGCGCGCCGCTACTGGCCGCGCTTGATGGCGGCGACCGCGAACGCGCCATCGCCGAACGCCTGCAATGGCCGATCAGCCGCGTGAGGATGCCCCTGCAACCGCCCCGCCCCCGTGATTCCACCGCCCTACGCGAGCGCATCCGCTTGCTGCTCAAGATGAGAGCCCTGCTATGACCGACCCCACCGCAACGCCCGCCGCGGCCCCCATGCCCGAACGCCCGTCGCTGATCGCGCGCGTGGATGCCATCCGTGATGCCGTCGGCCAGGCCTTCATCGGCCAGGCCGACGTGCTCGACCAGATCCTGGTGGCGCTGCTGGCCGGTGGCCACGTGCTGATCGAAGGCGTGCCCGGGCTGGGCAAGACGCTGCTGGTGCACGCACTGGCGCAGGCACTGGAACTGGACTACGGACGCGTACAGTTCACCCCCGACCTGATGCCCAGCGATGTCAGCGGCCATGCGGTGTACGACCCGAAGAGCGAAAGCTTCCGGATCCGTCGCGGCCCGGTGTTCACCAACCTGCTGCTGGCCGACGAAATCAACCGTGCCCCGGCCAAGACCCAGTCGGCGCTGGCGGAAGTGATGCAGGAAGGCCAGGTGACCATCGAAGGCAAGGCCTTCACCCTGGCGCCGCCGTTCATGGCGCTGGCCACGCAGAACCCGCTGGAGCAGGAGGGCACCTACCCGCTGCCCGAAGCGCAGCTGGACTGTTTCCTGCTGAAGGTGCTGATCGGCTACCCGCAGCTGGACGATGAGAAGCGCATGGTGGAAGCCATCACCAGTCGCCGCGCGACTAGTGACTTTGACCTCAGCCAGGTGCCGCGCGTGCTGGGTGCCGGTAAACTGCTGGCCCTGCAGCAGGCCACCGCCGCGATCACCGTGGCCCCGGAAGTGCTGGACTATGCGGTGCGCATCGTGGCTGCCACGCGCAGCTGGCCGGGCATCGCGGTGGGTGCCGGCCCGCGTGGCAGCATCGCGCTGGTGCGCGCGGCGCGTGCCCAAGCGGTGCTGGCAGGGCGTGATTTCACCACCCCCGATGATGTGCGCGACATCGCCCGCCCGGCGCTGCGCCACCGTATCGCGCTGGCCCCGGAACTGCAGGTCGAAGGCCAGGACGCCGACGACGTGCTGGGCGCGGTGCTAACCAAGGTGGAAGCCCCGCGCCGATGATGCCCGCACCGCTGCTGCTGGTGCTGCTGCTGGCCTGGTCTGCACTGGGCGGCGCGGTGCTGGGCGGCTGGTTGCCGCGCTGGGCGTGGGCGACGGCGGCAGCGGTGCTGGCCGTGGCGGCGCTGATCGACCTGCTGCGGTTGTGGCGCCTGCCCTCGCCGCAGGTGCAGCGCGATGTTCCCGAGGCGCTGGCACTGGGCGTGCGCCGCCAGGTCGGCCTGTGCCTGCACGCCGAGCGCACGGTCACCGTGGAGGTGTTCGATCTGGCCCCGGGCAGCTGGCCGCTGGACGGCCTGCCGCGCCGGCTGCGGCTGCGCCCTGGCATCGCCAGCGAGATGACCTACCACGTGCAGCCGCAGCAGCGCGGGCGCTTCCGTTTCGAGGGCGTGCAGCTGCGCCTGCGCGCGCCGTGGCGGCTGTGGTGGCAGCGCCGCACGCTGCCGCCGGCGCTGGACGTGCGGGTCTACCCCAACTTCGTGCCGCTCACCCGCTTTGCGCTGTTCAGTGCCGACCAGGCCTCGCGCATGGTCGGTGCGCACATCAAGCGCCGCCGGGGCGAAGGCACCGATTTCCACCAGATGCGCGAGTACCGCGTGGGCGACAGCCTGCGCCAGCTGGACTGGAAGGCCACCGCGCGTGCGCGCAAGCTGGTCTCGCGCGAGTACCAGGACGAGAAGAACCAGCAGCTGGTGCTGCTGGTGGACACCGGCCGCCGCATGCTGGTCAGCGAAAGCGGCCTTTCGCACTTCGATCATGCCTTGAACGCCGCACTGGTGGTGGCCTACCTGGCCCTGCACCAGGGCGATGCGGCCGGCCTGTTCGCTGCCCATGGCGCGCAGCGGCGCTGGGTCGCCCCACAGCGCGGCATGGGCACGCTGGAACACCTGCTGCGCGCCAGCTACGACCTGCAGCCGCAGGCGCTGGCCACCGACTACCTGGCCATGGCCACCGAGCTGTCGCTGCGCCAGCGTCGCCGTTCGCTGGTGATGCTGGTGACCAACGTGCGCGATGAGGACATCGAAGATCTTCTGGCCGCCGTGCGCCTGCTGCAGCGCCGGCACCTGGTCTGCGTGGCCAGCCTGCGCGAACGCGAACTGGACGCCGTGCTGGCCCAGGAACCGGCGGACGACGAAGCCGCCGTGCAGGCCGGTGCCGCCGCGCTCTACCTGCAGCAGCGCGCGCAGGCCCACGATGCCCTGCGCAGCGAAAGAGTGATGGTGCTGGATGTCACCGCCGACACCCTGCCCGGCGCCTTGGTGGAGCGCTACCTGGCCGTGAAGCGCGAAGGCCTGCTGTGACGGTGGTTTCGCCAACCAAAGCCACAAATGGGGAATGCCGGCGTCGTTGAGTTCCCGCCGCCAACCAAAGCCGTAGAGGGGTAGTGCCGGCCGTTGGCCGGCAACCGCAACCCACCCACCGAAGGTTCATGAGGTTGCCGGCCAGCGGCCGGCACTACCATCGGCGTCATTGAGATCGCACGGTCACCCTCGCAGATGCCGATGCCGCACGCGCTGTCACCGATCACCCAGCTGCCGATCAGCGGGTAACAGCCGTCGAAACGGGTCAGCGGGTGCGCACGCTGGATGATCGCCGGGCCATCGTAGGGGCCATCGCTGCGCTGCGTGCTGCCATCGGCCAGGCGCATCTCGATGTTGGCGCCCTCGCGCGAGAGCAGCGGCTTGCGCACCCAGCCGGCGGCCAGCGCGTGGCCTTCATCGAAGTGCGCTTCCAGCAGGTTTGGGTGGCCCGGGTTGCGCTGCCACAGCAGCGGCAGGATGCCCTTGTTGCTCAGTACCGCCTTCCACGCCGGTTCCAGCAGCTGCACGCCCGAACCGGGCAGCGCGCGGCCGAATTCCTCGGCCATCAGGTCTTCCAGCGGGTACAGCTTGAACAGCGTGCCGATGACCGCATCGTCCAGCGCGGTGAAGCGGCCATCCTCGGAAAGACCGATGTCCTCGATGGTGATCGGCTGCCCGTGCAGGCCGGCCTGGGCTGCGCAGTCACGCAGGCACTCCACCGTGCCGCGATCCTCTTCCGAGGCACCGACCGCGCTGAAGTACAACGGTGGCGGCAGCCGCGCCGCCAGTTCGCCGAAGCGCTCCACCAGCATTTCATGCATGCCGTTGAACTGGTCGGCGTGCTGCGGCAGGCGGCCGGCATTGCGCTGGTCCTCCAGCCACTGCCACTGGAAGAAGCTGGCTTCAAACAGCGAGGTGGGCGTGTCGTAGTTCAGTTCGTACAGCTTGGCCGGGCCGGTGCCGTCGTACGCCAGGTCCAGGCGGCCATACAGATGCGGCTGGCGCTGCCGCCAGCTGTCGGCGATCCAGTCACGGAACGCGGGCGGAATCGCCAGCTGGTCCATCAGGCGTTCGCTGCCGATCACATCGCCGACCAGGTCCAGCGCCATCTGGTGCAGTTCGGCGCTGAGGTCTTCGATATCCTGTTCGATCTGGCGCAGGGTGAAGGCGTAGTACGCGCGCTCATCCCAGTACGGCCGGCCGTCGATGGTGTGGAAGCGGAAACCGGCTTCCTCCGTACGCGCCCGCCGCTGGGCGCGCTCGGCAATACGGATGCGCTGCATGCAGGTATCAGCCGCCCATGCTGTTGCTGGAGCGGCTGGCGCTGTTGCCGCCGAAGCCGCCACGGCTGGCGGTCACCGCGCGGTTCGGCTCGCTGGCCACCGGCGCCAGGCCGGCCTTGCCCGCGCCGATGCCGCTGGCGGTGTTCAGCCCGCCGGTACCGGTGCCCGCTGCACGGCCCCAGCCGGCGTTCTTGTCCTGGTAGGCCGGTGCCGCCGCCGGCTGCTGCGGGGCCAGGCCGCCGCGGTTGCTGAGCATCTGCGACATGAAGAAGCCCATCATCATCGGGCCGATGAACGACGTGCCCGCCGAGGTGTGCTGCTGCACGCACTGCTCAGGCTTGTAGTCCTTCTCGCAGGCTTCCTTGCTCGCGTACTTCGGCGCCGAATCGGCCGCCTGCTTCTGCGCCTCGGCAAACGCGTTGCGGCACGAAGACGGGTCGCCGGTTGCCTCGGTACAGGCCTGCACCGAGGTATACAGGCCTTCCTGCACCTTCACCTCCGGCTCCTTCTGGCAGGCAGTCAGCAGCAGCGGCACGGCGCTCATCAGCAGCAGGGAGGTGGCACGGGAACGCTTCATGGCCTCATGCCTCGGAGTCGGATCAATGCCCCAATCATGCCAAATTCACGCCAACAACCGGAATCGGCAAAGCCGGAAAGATGAACGGCCTTTCATTTTCGTGGCCCCCGTCATCCACGCGTGGCGCGAATCCAAGGTGTCGACCACGGTCGACACCCACCTACGGCCTCGGGAAGCCCTCCAGAAATGGGGTCAGAGCCCGTTGCAACGGGATCCGACCCCGGCAGACCACCGGACCCGCCCCGCCATCCCACGGATAGCCCGCTTCTGACGTTGAGGCTGCCGGCCAGCGGCCGGCACTACCGCAGGTGCAGGGCGTAGCCCTGCCGAACCCCGCCGGTGGTTGCAGCAGCAACCGAAAAATTTGGCCATGATCGGGTGACCCCCACGTCGTACGGCCCGCCCGTTCCGCCAGCCATGCCCGAATACCGCTCCCGCACCTCCACCGCCGGCCGCAACATGGCCGGCGCCCGCGCCCTGTGGCGCGCCACCGGCATGAAGGACGGCGATTTCCACAAGCCGATCATCGCCATCGCCAACTCCTTCACCCAGTTCGTGCCCGGCCACGTGCACCTCAAGGACCTGGGCCAGCTGGTCGCGCGCGAGATCGAACAGGCCGGTGGCGTGGCCAAGGAATTCAATACCATCGCGGTCGACGACGGCATCGCCATGGGCCACGACGGCATGCTGTATTCGCTGCCCAGCCGCGAGATCATCGCCGACTCGGTCGAGTACATGGTCAACGCGCACTGCGCCGACGCGCTGGTGTGCATTTCCAACTGCGACAAGATCACCCCCGGCATGCTGATGGCCGCGCTGCGCCTCAACATTCCGGTGGTGTTCGTCTCCGGCGGGCCGATGGAAGCCGGCAAGACCAAGCTGTCCGAGCACAAGCTGGACCTGGTCGATGCGATGGTGATCGCCGCCGACGAAAACGCCAGCGATGAAAAGGTGGCCGAATTCGAGCGCAGCGCCTGCCCCACCTGCGGTTCCTGCTCGGGCATGTTCACCGCCAACTCGATGAACAGCCTGACCGAAGCGCTGGGCCTGTCACTGCCCGGCAACGGCTCTACGCTGGCCACCCATGCCGACCGCGAGCAGCTGTTCCTGCGCGCCGGCCGCCTGATCGTCGAGCTGTGCCACCGCTGGTACGGCGGCGAGGAAGCAAGCGCGCTGCCGCGCGGCATCGCCACCCAGGCCGCGTTCGCCAACGCGATGACCCTGGACATCGCCATGGGCGGTTCCACCAACACCATCCTGCATCTGCTGGCCGCCGCGCAGGAAGCCGAAGTGGACTTCGACCTGACCCACATCGATGCGCTCTCGCGGCGCGTGCCGCAGCTGTGCAAGGTGGCGCCGAACACGCCCAAGTACCACATGGAAGACGTGCACCGCGCCGGCGGCGTGTACGGCATCCTCAGCGAGCTGGCGCGCGGCGGGCTGCTGGATACCACGGTGCCGACGGTGCACAGCCGCACCCTGGCCGATGCCATCGAGCGCTGGGACGTGGCCGTCAGCGATGAATCCAGCGTGCACGACTTCTTCCGCGCGGGGCCGGCCGGCATCCCCACCCAGGTGGCTTTCAGTCAGGCCACGCGCTGGCCCACGCTGGACGTGGACCGCGCCGAAGGCTGCATCCGCAGCGTCGAACATGCCTATTCGGCCG
The DNA here is from genome assembly GCA_009912235.1 of Stenotrophomonas maltophilia. GTDB lineage: Bacteria > Pseudomonadota > Gammaproteobacteria > Xanthomonadales > Xanthomonadaceae > Stenotrophomonas > Stenotrophomonas maltophilia_AV. The sequence continues at coordinate 7,166 of WNDS01000008.1, read as the reverse complement.
AAGGCGGCCTGGCCGTGCTGCGCGGCAATCTCGCGCTCGATGGCTGCGTGGTGAAGACCGCCGGCGTGGATGAATCCATCCACGTGTTCGAAGGCAGCGCGCGCGTGTTCGAGAGCCAGGACGCGGCCGTGGCCGGCATCCTCGCCGACAAAGTGCAGCCCGGCGACGTGGTGGTCATCCGCTACGAAGGCCCGAAGGGCGGCCCGGGCATGCAGGAAATGCTCTACCCCACCAGCTATCTGAAATCGAAGGGGCTGGGCAAGCAGTGCGCGCTGCTCACCGACGGGCGTTTTTCCGGCGGCACCTCGGGCCTGTCGATCGGCCATGCCTCGCCGGAAGCCGCCAGCGGCGGCACCATCGGTCTGGTTGAAGATGGCGACCGCATCCGCATCGACATCCCCGCCCGCCGCATCGACCTGCTGCTGGACGACGCCACCCTGGCCCAGCGCCGGGCCGACGCCGATGCCCGTGGCTGGAAACCGCGCGAGGCCCGTCCGCGCAAGGTGACCAGCGCGCTGAAGGCCTACGCGCTGCTGGCCACCAGCGCGGACAAGGGCGCGGTGCGCAATACGGCGCTGCTGGGCGACTGAGACGCGATCGCGGAGGGATTACAGGGGTTTCCGGGGTTGCCGGCCAACGGCCGGCACTACCACGGGGCGTCTGCTCATGAAGGTTGCAGGCCAACGGCCGCATTACCACCGGGGGTTGGTGGCACGCCGCCGGTACTGCCGCGCTTGCGGCGGCGCCATCCGGTACGCTGCGGGCATGAACGCACGGACGCCGCGACAACCCCTCATCGATGCCCTGCGCGGATTCGCGCTGCTGGGCGTTTTCCTGGTCAACCTGCGCTTCTTCTCGCTCGATGCGCTGCTCACCGACAGCGCACAACAGGGCCTGCCCCATCCGCTGCTGGACCAGGCCATCCGCACCAGCATGGAATGGCTGGTCGACATGAAGGCCATCACCCTATTTACGCTGCTGTTCGGCATGGGCGTGGCGATGCAGCTGGATACGCGCCGGTCCGGCAGCGTGGCCATGCACCTGCGCCGCATGGGGGTGCTGCTGCTGATCGGCCTGCTGCATTCGGCACTGCTGTGGTGGGGCGATATCCTGCTGACCTATGCACTGGTCGGGCTGTTGCTGCCGCTGTTCCGCCGTTGCAGTGACCGCAGCCTGCTGCTGTGGGGCGTGTGCATCGCCTTCCTGCCCGCGTTGCTTTCACCATGGGTACGCCAGTGGGTGGCCCTGCTGCTGCCGCGTGCAGACATGAACGCTGCGCTGGTGCAGGCCCTGGCCAGTGGCAGCCCGGTGCAGGCGGCGTGGCACAACCTGTTGTTTGCCGCGTGGATGCGGCTGACCAATTGGGGCCTGCTGTTCTTCGTGCTGGGGCCTTTCCTGCTGGGGTACTGGGCCGGGCGCCGGGGCGTGCTGCAGCAGCCGCTGCAGCACCTGCCGCTGCTGCGTGCGCTGGCGTTGGGTGGGCTGCTGCTGGGTGCGGTGTTCCTATGGGTGGACAACCACGCCGACGCGCTCAAGCAGGCCTGGCCGGCACTGCGCAGCGGTGTGCCCGCCTTCCTGCTGCGCGTGGCCTACCGCGTTGCGCCGCTGGCGCTGGGTATCGCGGCGGCCGCGCTTTTCGCCCTGCTCTACCTGCAGCCCTGGGCCGAGCGCGTGCTGCGCATGTTCATTCCCGCCGGGCGCATGGCGTTGACCAATTACCTGGCGCAGAGCCTGATCTGCGTGCCCCTGTTCGCCGGCTTCGGCGCGGGTATCGGCCCATGGCAGGGGCTGTGGCCGGCATTGCTGGTGGCCGCGCTGGTGTTCCCGCTGCAGCTGTGGGCCAGTGCCTGGTGGCTGCGCGGCCACTACTTCGGCCCGGTCGAATGGCTGTGGCGCAGCGCCAGCGAAGGCCGCTGGCTGCCGTTGCGGCGCTGAGCCAGCGGTCCGAAGCCAGCCATCAACAGCATGTTCGGGTAGGGTGGTCCGGTACTCACCGACACGGAGGTTGTGATGACGTTGCTTTCCCTCGCGCTGGCCGCTGCGCTGGGCACCACGCCCGAACCGGCGAAGGCGCCGGACTGCCGTTACGACCGCGCGGCGCTGCTGGCGCTGGAACCAGGCCTGTTCGACCAGGACATGGAAGGCGGCTGGCGCCCGCTGGCCGATCGTGGCTGCAAGGCCGAAGCCGCCGAGCTGCTGGCCGCGTATGCCGCGCTGCCCAGGGCCGCAGGCAACACCCTCATCGTCTGGCACGAAGGCCAGTTGCGTGCCGAATTGGGGCAGACGGCGCAGGCCATTGCGCTGATGCAGCGCACCTACAAGTCCAAGGATACCGACCCCGGGTACTGGAACGCGTACGTGGATGGCACGCTGGCGTTCCTGCGTCAGGACCGCCACGGCCTAGAACAGGCACGTGCGGCGCTGGTCGCGATCCCCACGCCCGACGGGCTGGCGGCGAACATCCACAACGGTCGCTACCGTTTCACCACCGAAGGTGGGCAGCAGGCAGACATGCCGTGGCCGCCGAACCTGGAGATGCTCGACGGTTTCCTGCGCTGCTTTGATCGCAACTACCAGACCGCGTACACCCTGCCCGCCTGCCGGAATCCGCAGGGCGATTGAGGGCTGCGTTCGCCGGGCATGGCCCGGCGCTACCCGTGCGGGATCCGGCCGCGGCTCAGCCGATCACGCGCCTGAACGGCGGCAGCGCATCGATGATGCGCTTGCCGTAGCGGCGGCTCAGCAGACGCGAATCCAGGATGATCACCCGGCCGGTATCGGTGGAGGTGCGGATCAGACGGCCGGCGAATTGGGTCAGCGTGCGCAGCGCGTGCGGAATGGCGATCTGGTTGAAAGCGTTCAAGCCGCGCGCTTCGAACCATTCGCTGAGCGTGGCGGTCTGCGGGTCGGTCGGCACCGCGAACGGCACCTGGGTGATCACCACCGTGGTGCAGGCTTCGCCGGGAAGATCGAGGCCTTCACCGAAGGAGTTCAGCCCGAACAGCACCGAGCCTTCGCCGGCGGCAACACGGCGCAGATGCTCGTCGATCAAACGCGTCTTGGACATCTCGCCCTGCACCAGCACCTGCTTGCGCTTGGCCGCAGGCATCAGGCCGGCCACCTTCTCCATCTTCCAGCGCGAGGTGAACAGCACCATCGAGCCCTTGGCCCAGTCCAGTTCCTTGCCCAGGTAACGCGCGACTTCGCGCGGGTGGCCTTCGCGGTCATCGGGGGTGACCGGGAACGGCGGCACGATCAGCTCGGCCTGGTTGGGCAGGTCGAACGGCGAGGACAGCGAGACCATCTCGGCTTCGCCGGGAATGCCGTTGTCGATGGCCAGCGACTGGAAATCGCCGCCACCGGTCAGCGTGGCCGAGGTCATCACCACCGAATCCACTTCATCCCACAGCAGCTTGCGCAGCACGTGCGCGGCCGACACCGGCGAGCCGTGCAGCACCAGGTCGCCATCGCGGGTGGCGGTGACCCAGCGCGCCATTGGCGGGGCGCCGTCCTTGTCTTCGCGGCGCCAGGCCTGCCACAGGTTGTACTGCTGTTCGATCATTTCCAGCGCCATGCCCAGGTTGCGCTGCAGGCGCTCGCGCGCCGGATCGTCCGGCTTGCCCTTGGCCACCTGGCTGGTGGCCGCATGGGCCCAGTTGCAGAGGCTGCGGGTATCGTCGGCCAGCGTCTCGATCGGCTCGCGCCAGGCCTCGGGCAGGCGCCCGTTGGCGGCGCGCCACATCGGTTCTTCATCGGCCGGTGCCGGCATCCACACCGCTTCGACGTGGTCGCGGAAGGCGCGCAGGCCCTTGGCCACGTTGCTGGCCGCATCGATGGCTTCATTAGGCAGCAGGTTGCCCAGGCGGTCCTTGTCCACCGCGCGGTAGGCGCCGGCGATGAGGATCTGCAGGCGGCCGGTGCGCTTGGCCATTTCGTTTAGCGCCAGGCTGGCCGCGCCCTGGTCGATGGCCACGTTGCCGATGTGGTGGCCCTCGTCCAGCACCAACAGCATGTCCGAGGGCGGCGCGATCATCGGCTGGCCGTTGTCGCTCTCGCCGATGGACAACGCCGACAGCAGCAGGGCGTGGTTGGTCACCACGATCTGCGCAACGCGCACGGTGTTGCGTGAGCGCAGCACCGCGCACTGCGCCGAATACGCACAGCGGCGGCCGGCACAGGCCGAAGCCGGGGTGGTGATGCGGCTGCGCAGCCCGGGGCTGATGGTTTCCGGCGCGTTGTCGATGTCCCCGTCCCAGCTGCCGCTGGTGAAGGCCACGCTCAGGCGCTTGGCGATGTCCATTTCGATGGGCGCCAGCGGGCGGTCGAACAGCGGCTGCTCGTCGTCGAACATGCCTTCCTGCGCGCCCTCGCCCTGCGCTTCGGCGGCGTTGCGCGTGCACAGGTAGCGGGTGCGGCCCTTGGCCAGCGCCACGGTGGCTTCCAGGCCGGTGGCCTTGAGGAAGTTGGGAATATCGCGCTCGACCAGCTGCGACTGCAGTGCCGCGGTGCCGGTGCTGATGACCAGCTTCTTCTTGCTGGCCAGCGCGATGGGCACACCGGCGGTGAGGTAGCCCAGGCTCTTGCCGACGCCGGTGGGGGCTTCGACCACGCCCACGCCGCCACTGGTGGCCAGCGCGCGCGATACCACGCCGATCATCTGGCTCTGCGAGCGGCGGGTGGCGAAGCCGGGGGTATTGGCCTGCAGCGCGGTATAGGCCTTGCGGATCGCGTCCTTCAAGGCATCGTCGAGCTGGCGGGGGGCGGCGACGGTTTCGGTCACGCCGGGAGCTACCGTGGCTGGATCAGGCCGGCCATTGTCGCATGGCCGGGGGGCGCTGCCGCCGCGCGGGCGCTGAACAGGTCAGCAGTGTCGCACGGCGGCCAGAGCGGCGCAGCGCCGCAGACGTTCAGCGCGGTGTGGCGCCCGGCTGACGCAGCAGCCGCACCAGTGCCCAGATCACCAGCACCAGGCCGAAGGCATCCAGCAGTGCCAGCACGAAGTGGCCGATGCCCAGCACGGCACTCAGGCGGCTGATGGAGCCGAAATCACCGCTCTGCACCAGCCAGATCGGCAATATCGACAGCAGCAGGCTACCGACGGTGGCCACGGCCAGCAGCACCAGGCCAACCAGCGCGCCGGTGCGTACGTTGCTGCGCGGGGCGGTCACCACCCACACCAGGCCGATGGTCAGGGCGATCAGGATCGGCAGGCGCACGCCCACCATGCTGACCATGTAAAACAGCAGCGAGCTGTCCATCGTGTTCAGTCCTCCCCGGCCAGGCTGCCGGACGTTTCGCGCAGCTGCGCATACACCGCATCGGTCTGCGGGCGCACGCCATGCCACTGCAGGAAGCTTTCGGCTGCCTGTTCCACCAGCATGCCCAGGCCATCGACGGTGTTGCGGCACTCGGCCGCGCGCGCCCACGCCAGGAAGGCGATGGCGGCCTCGCCGTAGTTCAGGTCCACCGCGGTGGTCATCGAATTGACCAGCGACAGCGGCAGCTTGAATTCGTTGGCACGGTCACGGCCGGCCGAGGTGGCGTTGAGGATCAGCTCGAAATCGCCCAGCTCGCGCAGGTCTTCCCAGTAGCGGCTGATCGCGCGGCCCGGTTCGCCCATGGCGTCGATCAGCGCGTCGGCACGCTCGGGCGTGCGGTTGACCACTACCAGTTCCAGGATGCCGGCATCCAGCAGCGCCGGGGCGACGCTGCGGGCCGAGCCACCGGCGCCGATCAGCAGCACGCGGCGGCCACGCAGGTCCAGGCCATGGCGGTCGGTCAGGTCGCGTACCAGGCCGATGCCATCGGTGGTATCGCCATGCCAGCGCTCGCCCTTGCGTAGCAGTGTGTTGACCGAACCGGCGCGGCGCGCACGGGCGGTCAGCGTGGTGCAGGCGCCGAAGGCGGCTTCCTTGTGCGGCTGGGTCACGTTGGCGCCGACACCGCCTTCGGCCGCGAAGGCCTCCAGGCCGCCCAGGAATGCGTCCAGTGCCAGATCGATGGCGCGGTAGTCGACCGCGATGCCTTCCTGGCGGCCGAAGGCGGCATGGATCTGCGGCGACTTCGAATGGGCGATGGGGTATCCGAAGACGGCGTAACGATCGGTCATGGAATCCTCAAGCTGGCTAGACTGCACGCTTTCCTGCACGGATCCGGACGATGCGAGCCGCCCCTACCCTGCTGGTGCTCGCCGCCAGTCTACTCTGCGCCCCCGTGGCGGTGGCGTTGAATGAGTACGGCATCGAGGACATGGGCGTGGTGTCCACGCGTGCCGACGAGGGCCGGGCGTCCCTGAGCGCCGATGGCCAGCGCATCGTGTTCGCGCGCCACGGCGAGGGCGGCTGGGCACTGTGGCAAGCGCGCTGGATCGAGGGCCGCTGGCAGCAGGCCGCGGCCCTGCCACTGGACCTCCCGGGCGAGGCACGCGACCCCTACTTCAGCCGCGATGGCCGCTGGCTGCTGTTCGCCGCCGGTGGCGACGGCCGCCACGCGCTGCAGCGCGTGGCGGTGCAGGCCGACGGTTCGCTGGGGACATTACAGGGCTTGGCCGGTGATGGCGGACGCCAGCCGGAACGGGGGCCGGCTCTGAGCGCCGACGGGCGCTGGCTGCTGTTCGCGCGACAGCAGGGCCGTAGCCACGGCATGGACCTGTTCGTGGCCGCGGTGGACGCCGAGGGCCGCCGCGGTGCCGCCCGGCCGCTGGCAGGGCTGAACAGCGAGGACGATGAAACCGACGGCGACTGGCTGGGCAGCCAGGGTGCGGTGGTGTTCAGCCGCAGCCGGGGCACGGCCTCGCAGGTGTGGACCAGTGCGTGCGGGCTGGACAACACGCCGCCGCAACCGCTGCCGCTGTCGTTCAACCAGACCGGCGGCTGGACCGGCGCACCGGTGGTCGACAACGCCAAGCCGGGGGAACTGCTGGTGGCCAGCAGCGCCGCCAGGGCACCGCGTCCAGGCGGAGTGGATGTGTACCGGCTGGCGGCGCCGAAGGTGGCGGCCGTGGAGGGATGCCTGGAGCGGTAGGTGGTAAGCGGTGGGCGGTGGTGGGGCGGCGGGCGGCGGGCGGCGGGCGGCGGGCGGCGGGCGGCGGGCGGCGGGCGGTAGAGTCGACTGCTAGCCGCCTGCTCGGTAGCCGACTGTCGTGGCACTGACCCTGCACGGAGGTG
>WNDS01000007.1 GCA_009912235.1 Stenotrophomonas maltophilia | reverse complement strand
GCTACGCTGGTTTGCGACGCGCTGCGCATGGCGCTGTTTGCTCGCAATCGGCCTCGGGGAGTGATCGTGCATACTGACCGTGGTAGCCAATACTGCTCGCGCGAGCACCGCGCCCTGTTGGAGCAATACGCTTTGATCGCCAGCATAAGTGCCAGAGGCAACTGCTACGACAACGCAGCAATGGAGAGTTGGAACCACAGTCTGAAGGTCGAGGCCATCCATGGTGAACACCTCGCCACACGGGAGCAGGCCAAGGCTCATGTGTTTGACTACATTGAGGTTGACTACAATCGGATCCGGCTGCACTCGACCCTGGGCTACCTCAGCCCAGAGCAGTACGAGCTGGCCAACGTCGCTTAGATAGGTGTCCGTAAATCAGGGGCAAGATCAAACCTTACACCTTCGTGGTGATGGCCATCTTCATCTGCATCGTCGGTCCGCTCAGCGCGCTGCGTACCCCCACCGATGTGTTCCCCGATATCGGCATCCCCGTCATCGCCGTGGTCTGGCAGTACACCGGCCTCTCGCCCGATGCCATGTCCGGCCGGGTCGTCGCCCCCTACGAGCGCGCCCTAAGCACCACCGTCAACGATATCGAACACATCGAATCGCAGTCGCTGCCCGGCATGGGCGTGGTCAAGGTGTTCTTCCAGCCCGGCGTCGACATCCGTACCGCCAACGCCCAGATCACCGCCATCTCGCAGACCATCGTCAAGCAGATGCCGGCCGGCATGACCCCGCCGCTGATCCTCAACTACAGCGCCTCCACCGTGCCGGTGCTGCAGATGGCCTTCTCCAGCCCCACGCTGGGGGAATCGCAGATCCGCGACCTGGCCCAGAACGCGGTGCGTACCCCGCTGACCGCCATCGCCGGCCTGGCCATTCCCGCCCCCTACGGCGGCAAGCAGCGCCAGATCACCCTGGACCTGGACCCGCAGGCGCTGGCCGCCAAGGGCCTGTCCGCGCAGGACGTGGGCAATGCCCTGGCCGCGCAGAACCAGATCACTCCGGTGGGTACGGCCAAGGTCGGGGGCAACGAATTCACCGTGCTGCTCAACAACAGCCCGACCGAGATCCAGGCGCTCAACGACCTGCCCATCCGCACCGTCAACGGCGCGGTTGTCACCATCGGCCAGGTGGCCCACGTGCGTGATGGTTCGCCACCGCAGACCAACATCGTGCGCGTCAACGGCGGCCACTCGGTGCTGATGTCGGCGCTCAAGAACGGCGATGCCTCCACCCTGACCCTGGTCAGCCGCATCCGCCAGATGCTGCCGCAGATCAGCGAAACGGTGCCGCCGTCGCTGAAGATCTCGCTGCTGGGCGATGCCTCCACCTTCGTACGTGAATCGATGGGCAGCGTCGCCCGCGAAGGCATCATCGCCGCGCTGCTGACCAGCGTCATGATCCTGGTGTTCCTCGGCAGCTGGCGCTCCACGCTGATCATCGCCACCTCCATTCCGTTGGCGGTGCTGTCGGCCATCGCGCTGCTGTCGGCCAGCGGGCAGACCCTGAACGTGATAACCCTCGGCGGCCTCGTACTGGCGGCGGGCATCCTGGTGGACGATGCCACGGTCACCATCGAGAACGTCAACTGGCATCTGGAACAGGGCAAGGGCGTGCGCGAGGCGATCCTCGATGGCGCCGCGCAGATCGTCGGCCCGGCCTTCGTCTCGCTGCCGTGCATCTGCATCGTGTTCGTGCCGATGTTCCTGCTCGATGGCATCGCCGGCTACCTGTTCCGGCCGATGGCGCTGGCGGTCATCTTCGCCATGGCAAGCTCGTTCGTGCTCTCGCGCACGCTTGTGCCGACCATGGCGCTGTACCTGCTGCGCCCGCACCATGTGGAGGGCGGGGCAGGGCAGCACCCGGAAGATGCGTTCATCAACCACCACGAAGGTGACCACCCGCAGCCGCGCCGTTCGCGCATCACCGCGCGGCTGGTGCGCTGGCAGCAGCGCTTCGAAGCCGGCTTCTCCGCGCTGCGTGACCGCTACCTGGCGCTGCTGACGCTGGCGCTGGGCAACCGCCGCCGCTTCCTGCTGGGCTTCCTCGGCTGCGTGCTGGTGTCCTTCGCGCTGCTGCCGCTGCTCGGCCAGGACTTCTTCCCCGAAACCGAAGCCAGCGCCCTGTCGCTGCATGTGCGCCTGCCGCTGGGCACGCGCATCGAGGAAACCGCGGCCGCGTTCGACCGCATCGAGGCGCGCATCCGGCAGGTGGTGCCGCCGGCCGAGATCGACGCCATCGTCGACAACATCGGCCTGCCGATCACCGGCATCAACATGGCCTACAGTGCCAGCGGCACCATCGGCCCGCAGGATGGCGACATCCAGGTCTCGCTGAAGCCGAGCCACGGCGATGCCGCCGACTACCAGCGCCGCCTGCGTGAAGTGCTGCCCAGCGCGTTCCCGGGCACCAGCTTCGCCTTCCTGCCGGCCGATACCAGCAGCCAGATCCTCAACTTCGGTGCACCGGCACCGCTGGACGTGCGCATCGCCGGCCCGGATGCTGCCGGCAACCGCGTCTACGCGCAGGAACTGCTGCGGCGCCTGCGCCATGTACCGGGCCTGGTGGATCTGCGCCTGCAGCAGCCGGACGGCTACCCGACCCTGAGCGTGGACGTGGACCGCCTGCGGGCCAACGGCCTGGGCATCACCGAACGCGATGTGACCAACAGCATGGTGGCCTCGCTGGCCGGCAGCAGCCAGGTGGCGCCGACCTTCTAGCTGAGCCCGAAGAACGGCATCTCCTACAACGTGGTGGCGGCCACGCCGCAGTACCGCATGGACAGCCTGGCGGCACTGCAGGCGCTGCCGGTCACCGGCGCCACCGGCAGTGCGCCGCAGGTGCTGGGCGGGCTGGCCGAGATCCAGCGCGGTGCCAGTTCGGCGGTGGTGACCCACTACAACGTGCAGCCCACGCTGGACCTGTACGCCAGCGTGCAGGGCCGCGACCTGGGCGCCGTGGCCGCCGAGGTGCAGAAGGTGATCGACGGCATGGCCGCGCAGCGCCCGCGCGGCACCGAGGCGGGCCTGCATGGGCAGATCGATGCGCTGCATGTGGCCTTCACCGGCCTGGGCTACGGCCTGCTGGGCGCGATCGTGCTGATCTACCTGCTGATCGTCATCAATTTCCAGTCCTGGACCGACCCGTTCGTGATCATCACCGCACTGCCGGCCGGCCTGGCCGGGGTGGTGTGGATGCTGTTCCTGACCCACACCACGCTGTCGGTGCCGGCATTGACCGGCGCGATCCTGTGCATGGGCGTGGCCACGGCCAACTCGATCCTGGTGGTCAGCTTCTGCCGCGAGCGCCTGGCCGAACATGGCGATGCCGCCAAGGCCGCGCTGGAGGCCGGCTTCACCCGCTTCCGCCCGGTCTGCATGACCGCGCTGGCGATGATCCTGGGCATGCTGCCGACCGCGCTGTCCACCGAACAGAACGCGCCGCTGGGCCGTGCGGTCATCGGCGGCCTGCTGCTGGCCACCTGCGCCACGCTGCTGTTCGTGCCGGTGGTGTTCGCGCTGGCCCATTCTTCCCGCAAGACCCGTACCGCCCCCGCCGGAGACCCCCTGCATGTCTGACCCCACCCTGCCGCAGCCCCGGCTGCGCCGCCGTCTTGTCCTGGGCGCCGCCATCGCGGTGGCGCTGGTTGCCGGTGCGCTGGCCCTGCGTGCACAGCAGGCGCACGCGGTGGTCGAGTGGACCGAGCGCCAGGCCGTGCCCAACGTACAGGTGGTCACCGCCACGGCGCAGGGCGATGGCGGCAGCATGACCCTGCCGGCGCACCTGCTGGCCTGGACCGAAGCCCCGATCCACGCGCGCGTGGGCGGCTACCTGAAATCCTGGAGCGCCGACATCGGCCAGGCAGTGAAGGCCGGGCAGGTGCTGGGCGTGATCGACAGCCCGGAACTGGACCAGCAGATCGCCCAGGCGCACGCCCACCTGCTGCAGGCGCAGGCCGATGCCAAGCTGGCCCAGGTCAGTGCCGAACGCTGGAGCGGCATGCTGGCCAGCCATTCGGTTTCGCGCCAGGAAGCCGATGAGAAGCACGCCAACGCGCTGGCTGCGCAGGCCAATGTGGAAGCGGCGCAGGCCGACTACGCGCGGCTGCAGGAACTGGGCCGTTACCGCACGCTGCGCGCGCCGTTCGATGGCACCGTGACCGCCCGTCTTACCGACGTGGGCCAGCTGGTGCGCGCCGACGATGCCGGCAAGGAGCTGTTCGACGTGGCCGATACGCGCCGCCTGCGCCTGATGGTGCCGGTGCCGCAGAACAGCGCGGCCAGCATCCAGCCGGGGCTGCAGGCCACGCTGCAGGTGCCGGGCCAGGCTGGCCGCCATTTCACCGCCACCCTGCAGGGCGATTCCAGCGCCATCGACCGCAGCTCCGGCACGCTGCTGGCGCAGTTCGTGGTGGACAACGCCGATGGCGCACTGCTGCCGGGCAGCTATGCCGAAGTGACGCTGCCGCAGAAGGCCGGCGGTGACGGCGTGAGCGTGCCCGCCGAGGTGCTGATCTTCCGCGCCAAGGGCGCCCAGGTGGCCGTGGTGGATGACAAGGGCGTGGCCCACCTGCGCGCGATCCACATCGCCAGCGATCTGGGCAGCACGCTGCGCATCGACCACGGCCTGCACGCCGGTGATCGGGTCATTCCGAATCCGCCCGATGCACTGCGCGAAGGCGACCACGTGCGCGTGGTGGCCGGCGAACAGGAGCCGCCACATGCGCGCGGTTGAGTGCGCCGGCCTGGCCTCGGCGTTGGTGCTGCTGCTGGCGGGCTGCTCGCTGGCGCCCACCTACCAGGTGCCCGCGGTGGCCCTGCCGGCCCGCTATGAAACGCCACCGGCGGCCGATGCGGCCGATGCGGCCGGCGGCGAAGCCGTGGCCCAGGACTGGTGGCAGCTGTTCCAGGACCCGGTACTCGACCAGCTGCAGCAGCAGCTGCGCCAGGCCAACCCGAGCATTGCCTTGGCCGTGGCACACTATGACGCCGCCCGCGCCAGTGCCGGGCAGATCGCGTCGGCGCGCGCGCCGCAGGTCGGCTTCAGCACCGGCCCGCTGCGCCAGCGCCAGTCCGACGACAAGCCGCTTCGCAGTGCCACCCAGCCGGCCATTTATGACAGCAACAGCGCCTCCTTCTCGCTGTCCTTCGACCTGGACCTGTGGGGGCGCCTGCGCAACGCATCAGCCGCCGGCCACGCCCAGGCCGAAGCCAGCGCCGATGACCTGGCCGCCGCACGCCTGAGCCTGTCCCAGCAGCTGGCCGGCCTGTACCTGCAGCTGCGCGGTGCCGAGGCGCAGCAGACCATCCTGCATGACAGCATCGACGATTACCACCAGGCGCTGGCGCTGACCGAAGACCGCTACCGTGGCGAGATCGCCTCGGAACTGGACGTGGCCCGCGCGCGCCACCAGCTGGCCAGTGCGCAGGCCGACCTGGACGCACTCGATGCCCGCCATGCACTGCTGCGCCATGCCATCGCCGAACTGGTGGGTGCGCCGGCCAGTGGTTTTGCGCTGGCGGCCGGCCCCCACGTGCCCGCGCTGCCGGCGGTGCCGGCCGAACTGCCCAGCACGCTGCTGCAGCACCGGCCGGACATCGCCGCTGCCGAGCGCCGGGTGTTCGCCGCCAATGCCGGCATCGGCGTGGCGCGCGCCGCCTGGTTCCCACAGCTCAGTCTGACCGGCCTGCTGGGCGGGCAGACCGCCGGCAGCAGCGCGCTGCTGGATGCCGGCAACCGGGTGTGGGCGCTGGGCCCGCTGGCTGCGTTGCCTGTGTTCGATGGTGGCCGCCGGCGTGCGGCCAAGGCGCAGGCCTATGCCGAGTTCGATGCGGCCTCGGCGCAGTACCGGCTGACGGTGCTGGCCGCGATCCGCCAGGTCGAGGACCAGCTGAGCCAGCTGCAGCAGCTGGCCGCGCAGCGCGGGCATGAGGAAGACGCGGTGGATGCGGCCACGCGTGCCGAGCAGATCGCGCGCGACCGTTACGCCGGTGGTGCGGTCAGCTACCTGGACGTGGTCAGCGCCCAGAACGATGCCCGCCAGGCGCAGCTGGGCCTGCAGGACATCCTGAGCCGGCAGCTGCAGGCCAGTGCTTCGCTGATGGCCGCGCTGGGCGGTGGCTGGTCGCCGGCAGCGCGCCCGCCCGGTTGATGCCGGGCAGGCCGCTGGCGGTCTCAACCTGTGAGAGGGCGGGGCGGAACAATCGCCCCATCATCACCTACGCAGGAACCTGCCATGAGCCGTTGGAACACTCACGTCGTCGGCGCCTACGCGCCGGCCTGCATCGGTTGGCTGCTGGCGCTGGCCGCCGGCCTGCGGCTGGAGCAGCTGCGGCCCGATCCGCTGGCGCAGTCGCTGGTCCCGGTGCTGCGCTGGGGCGTGGCCAGCGCCCTGCTGGTCACCCTGGTCTGCATCGTGGCCGCCAGTGTCCTGCTGTGGCGCAGCGGGCGGCGGCCGCGGTGAGTGGTGCATGTGGATAGAATGAAGTGCGTTCGACGGCGAGCATGCAGAGCCGTCGTGCAGGCCCGACGTCAGCCATGGACAGATCACCGATGTTTGCCTGGGATGAAACCGCCATTGTTGAACTGTTCGGCGTCGCACCGGTGGTGGGCACATCGGACGGCATCGACGTGCAGCTCGTGCACGCCCAGGGCGGCCTGAAGCTGCAGCTGGGCTTCAACGTGCTGACCGGCGATGCGTGCGTGCAGCTGTTCGCCGCCGGGCAGGGCGAGCCGGTGTTCGAGGGCTGGATCGGCCAGAGCCCGGGCGCCCGCGTCGTGCGCAACGCCGGCGCCGAATTCGTGGAGATCGGCGGCACCGGCGCCTGGCCGCATGCGCGCTGTTATGACATGCAGCAGCCGTTGGACCACGGGCTGAGGGTGTTCGTTGCGCCCGCGCTGATGGTGAAGACCTTCGGCTAGCGGTGCAGGCGCTGCATGCGCACTCAGCGCAGCACGGCCTGTGCATCCACCAGCTGCACGTCGTGCATCAGGTTGAGGTAGGCATCGTAGTAGCCCTTGTGTGAGGCACCGACGATGGCCAGCATGCGCATGCCCGGGCGCTGCGCCAGCACGTCACGGACGTTGGCCACCATGCGCAGGTTGCGCGTTTCCCAGTAACCCACGTACAGGCGTCCGATCGACTGCGCCGAGGGTTCCACCAGCGCCGCGCCGAAGTCGGCCTGGTAGGCCAGCATCGGCCACGCCGGGTCGTTGTAGGCGCGGTACAGCGCCAGCACTCCGTCGCTGCGGTCCAGGCCCTGCATCAGCTGCGTGTCGCGGGCGCGCCGGGCCTTGGCGTAGGGGTTGTCCCAGGCTTTGGTGACCGCTTCGCGCCACGCCTCGGTATCCGGGTAGTCGCTGTCGGCGCTGTGGTCATCCACGCTCCACAGGCGCTCCAGCCCCAGGCGTGCGGCCAGCACGGCGGCAACCTGGTCGGTTTCGTTGCGGCGTGCCTGGCGGCCGCGCAGCTGCGCGGCCAGCACCTCGGTCAGCCCATCGCCGGCCACGCGTTCTTCCTCGAGCAGCCGCAGCCACTGCACCAGTGCCGAGGCCGGTTCGCCGGCGGCCAGCAGCAATGCGGCCAGCTGGCGACGCTGGCCCGCACTGGGCTGCGCGGGCCACGCTGCCAGGCGGCGCTCCACCTCGGCATTGGCGGCGGGCACATCCAGCCCGGTGGCGGCGGCCGCCGCGGCGGGATCGCTGCAGTAATCGTCAATGGACGAGGCATAGCGCGAGGGGTAGCGGCGCAGGCTGCCGCACTGCAGACCGGACAGGTTCTCGATGGCGATGGCCTGCGGCTGCCACGCCTGCAGACGCTGCAGCAGCGGTTCCAGCAGCGCCGGCTGGAAGCTGTCCGGCAGTGCCGACAGATGCGGTGAGTCCAGCACCAGCACCTGGTTGGGCGCACCCACCGGCGGCCCCTTCAACTGCTCGGGCCGGAACGCAGGGCGGTAGCCCTGTGCCAGTACCGTGGCGGCCAGGCTTGCGCCCATCGCCCATGCTGCTGCCTGCATCATCCATCGCCTCATCAAGTGCTCCTTCGGGCGTGCGGCCTGCCGCACGCGGTGTGAAGGCATGCTGGCACCGATGGCAGGCGCGGCCATCGCCCGTTGGTCATTGCAACCTTTTGGCGCGTTGCTGCATCGGCAGTGCCCCGCGCGACGTCGTCAACGGTGTTGACGCGGCCTGCACGCGGCCGTGATGACACTGAATCACTCAGCCATTTCACGGTCTTCACGCGGCCACTGCCTCAAGTCGCGCTGCAGGTCGGCCGATATCCACCGTGGAGCCGGCTGGCACCGTGCCGTAGCTCAAGATGCCCGATGGACATTCCCGATGGACATTCCCGATGGAACGGGGATTGCATCATGCAGACCGCAAGGAGCGACGCAGCTCGTCGTCGTCGTAGTCCCGCGCCAATGTGGTGATCGATCACCGGGCATCGTGCCCGTGGCGTCGCCATCCGCTCACTGGACCCCGAGGAACAGAGGATGCTGACTTCCGCAACGCATGCGCCCGCACAGGCGCCCACACCGCCGCCGTCTTCCTGGGCGCAGCTGCGCAACGTTGTCGGGCAACTGTTGTCGGGCAACTGGTGTTCCGGCGCAATGGCGACGCTGCTGCCGCCGCGCAACGGCGGCTAGCCGATCTCGAAGCGCAGGTGCAGGCACTGCACCGCGTGCAGGCCGTCATCGAATTCGACCTGCAGGGCATCATCCTCACCGCCAACGCCAATTTCCTGCAGGCGGTGGGCTATACGCTGGAGGAAATCCAGGGCCGCCACCATTCGCTGTTCGTCGAACCGGCACAGGCACAGAGCGCGGACTACCGCGAGTTCTGGGCGCGCCTGGCACGCGGCGAACTGGATGCCGGCCGCTACCGGCGGCTGGGCAAGGGTGGCCGCGAGTTGTGGATCCAGGCTTCCTACAACCCGGTGCTCGATGCCAGTGGCCGCCCCTGCAAGGTGGTGAAGTTCGCTACCGACATCACCGCGCAGATGCTGCAGGACGCCGATGTGTCCGGGCAGCTGGCGGCCATCAACAAATCGCAGGCGGTCATCGAGTTCGACCTGCACGGCACCATCCTGTCGGCCAACGACAACTTCCTGGCCACCACCGGCTACACGCTGGAGGAAGTACGCGGGAAGCACCACAGCCTGTTCGTGGATGCCGATTACCGGCAGAGCGAAGAGTACCGCCGGTTCTGGGAGAAACTCGGCCGCGGCGAGTATGACGCCGGCCAGTACCGGCGGCTGGGCAAGGGCGGGCGCGAAGTGTGGATCCAGGCCTCGTACAACCCGATCCTGGACATGAACGGCCGGCCGTTCAAGGTGGTCAAGTACGCAACCGATGTCACCGCGCAGGTGCGCGATGCGCATGCGATGGAACAGGCGGTGGCCGACACCCGCGCGGTGGTGGCCGCCGCACAGGCCGGCGATCTGACCCGCCACGTGTCCACCGAGGACAAGCAGGGGCCGATTGCCGAACTGTGCGAAGGCATCAACGCGCTGGTGGCGGCGATGTCCACCATCATCGACCAGATCAAGTTCACCGCCGATACCATCGCGGTGGGCGCCAGCGAAATCGCGCAGGGCAATTCGGATCTGTCCCAGCGCACCGAGCAGCAGGCCACCACGCCGGAAGAAACCGCCGTGTCGATGAAGGGCCTGGCCAGCACCGTGCAGCAGACCGCGCACAACGCGCGCCAGGCCAGTGCGCTGGCCAGCGGCGCGGTGGACGTGGCGGCGCAGGGCGGGCAGGTGGTGCACGAGGTGGTGGCGACGATGGCGCTGATCAACGCATCCTCGCGGCGCATCGTCGACATCATCGGCGTGATCGACGGCATCGCGTTCCAGACCAACATCCTGGCGCTCAATGCGGCCGTGGAAGCGGCCCGCGCGGGCGAGCACGGGCATGGCTTTGCGGTGGTGGCAGGCGAGATCCGCTCGCTGTCGCAGCGCTCGGCCAGCGCGGCCAAGGAGATCAAGCAGCTCATCAGCGATTCGGTCGAGCGGGTCGGCACCGGTACCGGCCAGGTCGAGAGCGCCGGCCGCACCATGGATGAGATCGTGGTCAACGTGAAGCGGGTCAGCGATCTGGTCAACGAGATTAGCGCGGCCGCGCAGCAGCAGAGTGACGACTTCCAGCAGATGAACCTGGCGGTGGATGTGATCGACCAGGGCACGCAGCAGAATGCCGCGCTGGTGGAAGAGGCTTCGGCGGCGGCGCGCAGCATGGAAGAACAGTCCAACCAGCTGCTCGACACCGTGGCCGCGTTCCGAGTGGGCGCGGCGCAGGGCGGGCACGTGCCGATGCTGCGCGTGGTCTGATTTGGCGAGGTGGCACCGCACCGCGGGTCCGGTGCCACCTGCGGCAATCCAGCATCAACGCTCGATCACGCTGGCATACATCCAGAAATCACGCGGCACGTCGCGCACGCACCGGTAGGCGTGCAGCTTTCCTTCCTGCTGCATGCCCAGCTTGCGCAGCACGGCGATGGATGCATGATTGCTGTCCAGTACGGTGGCCTGCACGCGCGCGTAGCCCAGCACATGGTGCGCCCAGCACAGCGTAGCGTGGGCCACCGCTGTGGCAAGGCCACGGCCTTGATGGGCAGGGGCGATGTCATAGGCCAGTTCGGCGCGCGCGTGGGCCACCTCGATACCGTTGAGCCCGATCGTACCCAGCAGGCACCCGTGCGGATCGACGATCGCCCAGCGCAGTGCGCCCTGGTCGAGGCCGTAGTGGGCAATCTGCTGCTGCAGCCCGCCGACCGATATGTCCGACCAGCTGGTGTGCTCGATGGCGCCGGGTAGCGACAGGTAGGCCGACCAGGCCTCGGCATCCTCCGCGACCAGTGGGCGTAGTTGCGCCATCAGCGCAGTGGGCAGGGCGGGGGCGGAAGCGGGCATCTGGCCAGTGTCAGGTGGCAAAGGCAGGTACTTCAAGGCCAGAAACGCCAAAGGCCAGGTCAATGACCTGGCCTTCGAAGCAGTGGTGCCGGTGAAAGGACTCGAACCTTCATGGGGTCACCCCCGGCTGATTTTGAGTCAGCTGCGTATACCATTCCGCCACACCGGCAGGCAGCGTGCGAGTGTACCCGAGCCGTGACGCCGTTCATAGAGGGGGGGGCGGGCAGGGGCTTCGGTGCGGTGCGGTGTCGGCATCCGCCGGGTGGTGGCTATACTGACTGTGCTTAACACGTCCAGGGAGTCGGAGATGACAGCGTTGCGTGACCTTCGGGTACTGGTGGTCGAGAACGACGAGATGAGCGCGGCCCCGCTGCAGATGCAGCTGGTCCAGGCGGGTGCCAGTGTGGTCGGGCTGGCGGCGTCGGTGGCCGAATCGCTGCGCCTGCTGGAGCAGAGCGCGCCCGACGTGGCCCTGCTGGACTACCGCCTTGCCCATAACGAAACCAGCGAACCGGTGGCCAGGGCGCTGCGGGCGCGGGGTATTCCATTCGTACTGGCCACCGGCATGACCGCCGACCAGCTGCCGTCAGGCCTGGGCGATGCCGTGCTGCTGGTGAAGCCGTACTACTCGGCCGATCTGGTTGCCGCGCTGTCACGTGCACTCGGGCGCACCCACGAACGGGTCTGAGCTGCTGCGTCAGCTGGCTTCGGCATACACGTAGCGGATCGCCTCGCGGTCATCGAGGATGCGGTACTGCGCGGCCAGGTCGTCCGGGTCGGGGTTGAGCCACGCATCCAGATGCTCGGGGCGGATCGGCACGATGCCGCGGTCATGCCCGGCGGCGGCGATGTCGTGCGGCGGTGTGTCGGTGATGGTGGCAAAGGACAGCAGCCGGCCTTCGGCGCCTTCCCATTCGGCCCACAGGCAGGCCACCAGCAGGTCGCGCGCCGGGTCCGGGCGGAATTCCAGCACCACGTCCTGTTCCTTTTCATCGCCGGCCAGCGACCGCCCGGCCATGGCGTGGCGCGCCACGTGTTCGTAGAACGCCTGCACCACCACCACCCCATGGCGGTAGCCGAAGGCATTGCGCCAATAGCCTTCCAGGCTGTCGCGACGGGCGTTGTAGGTGCCGGGGTAGAGCACGTCATTGCGTGCGGGCGTGTCCGGCAGCCGGCACTGGTAGCGCATCGGCTTGATCACGCGCTGCCCATGTTCGCTCACCATCACCGGCGCATAGGTGCCGGGAAGGATGCGGTTGTCGCGCGGCAGCAGCTGCACGCGGTGCAGATCATCCAGCCGCGCCTGCGCGCGGTCGATGCGGTTGCCGGCCACGCGCAGATCGTTGCGCGCCTTCTGCGTGGGGCGGGTGGCCAGCGTGGCGGCGGCCATGTCGCGGCGTTCGCGCTGCTGCAGCAGTTCCGCCTCCAGCCTGCGCTGTTCATCGGCATGCCATTGCTGGATCCTGGCCACGATGTCGCGGCCGCGCTCGGTGCGCGCGCCGGCAAAGCCATCGTCCATCGCCTTGGGCGTCTTCGGGCGCTTCTTTCCGGGGTCGTACGCGTACAGCGCGGCGAATTCCTCCAGGGACAGCACGGCGCCGAATTCGCGCACCAGCCGGGTGTAGTCGGCGCGGATCAGGGCGGAATAGCACATGGGCAACATCCAGCGGGCAGGTCGCAGCGGTTGCGACGTGGATGCGGCAGGATACCTGCATCGCCCTGGAGACACTGCCATGAATGCACCCTCTACCTGCCTGTTCCGCGCGGCCGTACCGTCGGTGGAGGACTACTGCCAGCTGCGCGTGGCAGCCGGGCTCAGCGCGAAGCATGCACCGCCGTCGGCCTATGTCAGCCTGCTGGCCGATGGCCAGGCGCACCGCCTGTACGCGCAGTATGGTTTTGCATTGACCGCGCCTGCATCGCAGGGCATGTACCGGCGGTTCTGATGGCGGCGTGTGGCGTGGGTCTGCGTAGATCCACGCCATGCGTGGATGCGGAAACACACGCAAAAGAAAACCCCAGCCGAAGCTGGGGTTTCAAGAATTGGCGTCCCCACGGGAATTCGAACCCCGGTCGCCACCGTGAAAGGGTGATGTCCTAGGCCTCTAGACGATGGGGACGCACGAAAACTTCTAAGTTGTAGATCTTCCGACGGCCTAATGCCGGAAGTGGTGGAGCCAAGCGGGATCGAGCCGCTGACCTCCTGCATGCCATGCAGGCGCTCTCCCAGCTGAGCTATGGCCCCATGAAACCCGGATATCCTGCTGGGAGCAGGCTCCGTTTTGAAGCTGGCGTCCCCACGGGAATTCGAACCCCGGTCGCCACCGTGAAAGGGTGATGTCCTAGGCCTCTAGACGATGGGGACGCACGAAAACTTCTAAGTTGTAGATCTTCCGACGGCCTAATGCCGGAAGTGGTGGAGCCAAGCGGGATCGAGCCGCTGACCTCCTGCATGCCATGCAGGCGCTCTCCCAGCTGAGCTATGGCCCCATGAAACCCGGATATCCTGCTGGGAGCAGGCTCCGTTTTGAAGCTGGCGTCCCCACGGGGATTCGAACCCCGGTCGCCACCGTGAAAGGGTGATGTCCTAGGCCTCTAGACGATGGGGACGCACGAAAAACTTCAAGTTGTAGAACTTTCGACGGCCTAATGTCGAAAGTGGTGGAGCCAAGCGGGATCGAACCGCTGACCTCCTGCATGCCATGCAGGCGCTCTCCCAGCTGAGCTATGGCCCCACGTTGCTGAAGAGCGAAAGAATAGCTGTGCCCCCGGGGGTTGGCAAGCGTTTTTTGCACTTTTCTTCACGTCTTTCTGCACGCGTGCGTCAGCCGGCCGGCAACCGTTGTGCGCGCAGGCGCAGCGCGTTGCTGATGACCGAGACCGAGCTAAGGCTCATCGCCACCGCCGCCAGCATCGGCGACAGCGTGATGCCCCACGGCACCAGCACGCCGGCCGCAACCGGAATGCCCAGGCCGTTGTAGAGGAAGGCGAAGCCGAGGTTCTGCCGCATGTTGCGCACGGCCGCCCGCGACAACTGGCGCGCACGCAGGATGCCGCGCAGATCGCCCTTCACCAGCGTCACCTGTGCGCTGGACATTGCCACGTCGGTGCCGGTGCCCATCGCGATGCCAACGTTGGCACTGGCCAGCGCCGATGCATCGTTGATGCCATCACCGGCCATCGCCACCACGCGCCCCTGCGCCTGCAGCTGCTGTACCAGCGCAGCCTTGTCGGCCGGCCGCGTTTCACCGTGCACTTCGTCCAGGCCCAGCGTGGCCGCCACCGCCTGCGCGGTCAGTTCGCCATCGCCGGTGGCCATGATGATGCGCAGGCCATCGCGGTGCAGCGCGGCGATGGCTTCGGCGGTGGTGGACTTGATCGGATCAGCCACTGACAGCAGGCCGGCCAGCTGCCCGTCTACCGCCAGGTACATCACGCTGGCACCGCGCCGGCGCAGCACGTCGGCTTCATCACGCAATGCGGCCACGCTGATCTGCGCGCTGGCCATCAATGCGGTGTTGCCCAGCAGCAGTGCGCGGCCGTCCACGCGGCCACGCACACCCAGGCCTGTGATCGAATCGAAGTCCTCCACGGTCTGCAGGGCCAGCCCGCGTGCGCGCCTCGGCAACAATCGCGGCGGCCAACGGGTGCTCGCTGCCCTGGTCCAGGCTGGCGGCCCACTGCAGCAGTGCGGTGCCGTCAAACCCGTCGGCGGCACGCACCGTGTCGAACGCCGGGCGACCTTCGGTCAGCGTGCCGGTCTTGTCCACCACCAGCGTATCGACCTTGCCCAGTGCCTCGATCGCTTCGGCATCGCGGAACAGCACGCCGTGCTGCGCAGCGCGGCCGGTGGTGACCATGATTGACATCGGCGTGGCCAGGCCCAGTGCGCACGGGCAGGCGATGATCAGCACCGCCACCGCGCTCAGCACACCGTGTGTCCACGATGGCTCCGGGCCGAACAGGCCCCAGCCGAACAGGGTCAGCGCGGCCACCGCCAGCACGGCCAGCACGAACCAGTACGCCACGCGGTCGGCCATGCGCTGCATCGGTGCGCGCGAACGCTGCGCCTGCGCCACCAGCTGCACGATCTGCGCCAGCATGCTGTCATCGCCCACGCGCTCAGCTTCAATCACCAGTGCGCCGGAACCGTTCAAGGTTGTGCCGATCACGCTGTCACCGGCCTGCTTGGTCACCGGCACCGGTTCACCGGTCAGCATCGATTCGTCCAGCGCCGAGCGGCCCTCCAGTACGCGGCCATCCACCGGCACTTTCTCGCCGGGGCGCACGCGCAGGCGGTCGCCGGCCTTCACCTGCGCCAGTTCCACGTCCTGCTCGCTGCCGTCGGCCTCGATGCGGCGCGCGGTTTTTGGTGCCAGGCCCAGCAGTGCCTTGATCGCCGCCGAGGTCTTGGCGCGTGCGCGCAGCTCCATCAGCTGGCCGAGCAGGGTGAGCGAAATGATCACCGCGGCCGCTTCGAAGTAGACGCCGACGTGGCCGTGCTGCTGGAACGACGGCGGGAACAGGCCCGGGGCAACGGCGGCCACCACGCTGTAGCCATAGGCGGCGATCACGCCGGTGCCGATCAGCGTCCACATGTTCGGGCTGCGGTTGCGGATCGACTGCGCCCAGCGTTCGAGGAACGGCCAGCCGGCCCACAGCACCACCGGCGTGGCCAATGCACCCTCGATCCATACGCGAACACCGGGCGACAGCGCATGCAGCAGCGGCGTCATCGCCAGCATCGCCAGCGCCATGGTCGCCACGCTCAACGGCAACGAGACCCAGAAGCGGCGGCGGAAGTCGGTCAGCTCCGGGTTCTCGCCTTCGTCCAGACTGGGCATCATCGGTTCCAGCGCCATGCCGCAGATGGGGCAGGTGCCGGGGCCTTCCTGCACGATCTCCGGGTCCATCGGGCAGGTGTACAGCGTGCCGGCGGGCAGCTCCGGTGCGGTGTAGGACGCCGGGTCGAGGTAGCGCTGCGGGTCGGCGATGAACTTCTGCCGGCAGCCGCCGCTGCAGAAGGCGTAGTCCTGGCCCTGGTGGTGCGCGTGGTGCGGCGTGGTGGCCGGGTCCACGTCCATGCCGCAGACCACATCTTTGACAGTGGCCGCTTTGACAGTGGCCGCGCCGCCGGCAGCGGCCTTGTGCCCGCCGCAGCAGCCACCGGCGGCCGTTGGCGTGCTGCCATCGAAGGCGCTGGGCGTGGCGATGAAGCGCTCGCGGCAGCGTGCGGAACAGAAATGCCACTGCCTGCCGGCGTGCTCGGCGTGATGGGGGCTGCGCGCCGGGTCCACGTCCATGCCGCAGACCACATCTTTGACAGTAGCCGCCTTCACCGTGGCCGGCGCCTTGGCGGCGCCGCCGCAGCAGCTATGGGCAGCCGGTGCTGATCCGTGCCCGTGCGGGGTAGGGGCGTTCATGCGTTTTCCTCCGTCAGCGCTGCCAGGATCGGGCACTGCGCCAGTTCGCCGTGGCCGGGGCAGGCCTCCACCAGCTGCGCCAGCGCGGCGTGCATGCGCTGCAGCTCGGCCATGCGCTGCTCGATGTCCAGCAGGCGTGCCTGCGCGGTGTCGCGCACGCTGCCCATGTCCTGCTGGCGGCGGTCGCTCAGGGCCAGCAGTTCGGCAATTTCTTCCAGGCTGAAGCCCAGTGCCTTGGCGCGGCGGATGAAGCGCAGGCGGCGCAGGTCCGGTTCGCCGAAGATGCGGTAGCCGCCGGCCGAGCGCGCCGCGGCGGCCAGCAGCTGCTGGCGCTCGTAGTAGCGCACCGTGTCGATGGGCACGCCGGCCTGGCGTGCGAGCTGTCCAATGTTCATGGCCGCGTCGGGAGTTGGTTCTGGGGTGATGGCGACATTCTGAACCTTGGAGTCTGGTCAAGAGTCAAGGGTTTGTGGTGGGCGCCCATTCAGCGGCCAAGGCCATTTCCGACAGCGCGCTGAACAAGGGCGTGGCGCTTCCGACGCTTTACAACTTTCTTCATAGCCCCACCGTGCGGGCCATTCCTAACCTCGTTTCCACCCGGTCGCCGGCCTGCCCGGCACCTTTGGAAACAATCGAGGAGAGGGGAGATGGACGCAGACAACAAGGATGGCTTCGTGGAAGTGGCGGTGGTCGAGTACCCGGGCGGGGACCCGTCGGCGGCCTCGGTGCTGGCTGAAATGGCGCATGTGGGCAACCGCATGGCCACGCAGCAGCGGCGCCCGTTCAAGCGCCTGCTGGTGACCCGCTGGATCGTGCCGGCCTGCGGCTCGGGGGTGCACCGGCTGGCCGGGGCCGAACTGCTGGAGGCGGCAATCCCCGCGGTCATCGCGGTACCGGGCCAGCTCAGCCTGAGCGTGCCGCTGTGGGTGGAAGAAGTGCTGCTGGACTGGTTGCGCGCCCACTACGACGGTGGCAGCCTGCTCTCGGCCGCGGCCGATGGCGTCACCGTGCTGGCCCGCGCGGGCCTGCTGGCCGGGCGTACGGTGTCCACGCCGGACCTGAGCCGGCACCCCAGCGTGCAGGAGCAGTCCGCCAGCTGCCCCCCAGCGAACACGCGCTGGTGGACGACGGTGATCTGCTGACAGTCTGCGGGCCGCATGCCTGGCGCTACCTCGGGTTGCGGCTGCTGCACCGGTTGCACGGGCAGGGTGTGGCCAGCGCGGTGGCCAGCCAGCTCAACATCCAGGTGCCGGCGACGATCCAGCACGGCCTGGAGCGCTTCAGCGCCAACTTCGCCCATGGCGATCGCGACGTTCTCAAGGCACAGCGCTGGCTGCACACCACCCATGCGCGCGGGGCCACGCTGGGCGGCATCTGTGCGGTGTCGGGGCTGGAGCCGCGCACGCTGCAGCGGCGCTTCCTGCGCGCCACCGGTCTGCGTCCGATCGAATACTGCCAGCGGCTGCGCGTGGCCAAGGCGCAGCAGCTGCTGCAGCAGGGCGGTGGCATCGAGGAAGTCGCATTTGGCGTGGGCTATGCCGACCAGAGCGCGTTCCGCCGGCTGTTCCTGCGTATTGTCGGCCTCACCCCGGCGGTGTACCGGCGCCAGGTGCAGGGCAAGCCGCGCGAACGCGCTGGCATGGGCCTGCCGCCGCCGCGCATGCCCGGCACGCTGTCGCCGGCGCTGGCACCGCAGCTGGGCCGAAGCGCTGCATGAACAACGCCGAGGGCATCGGTTCAGCAGACGCCTTGCATCAACGCGGCCCGCCCGTGACGATGCAAGGCGTTTGAAGCAGGCGGGTGCAGTAGATGACAAGTTTGGGGCCGGTACCGATGCCGGTGGTGATCGTAGTGCTGGCCCTGCTGCTGGCGTCGGCAATGGCCCATCTGTGGGCGCAGCGCAGGCGCAGCGGCGCCCCGATGCCGTCGGCCGCCGGGCTGTTGCTGGACATGCTGCTGCTTGGCCTGCTGGCTGGGCGCCTGACCTTCGCGGTGGCGCACCTCGATGCCTACCTTGCCGCGCCGTGGAGCCTGCTGCAGATTGCCGATGGCGGCTACCATTGGCCAGTGGTGGTACTGGTGGCTGCCGCGTGGGCGGTCTGGCGGCTGCGGGGCCATCCGGCGCTGCGCGTGCTGGTGCTGGCCAGCGCACTGGTGGGTGTACTGGCCTGGGCCGGCGGCTCGGCGCTGCTGTCTGCATGGCAGGCCGAGCGCCTGCCGGTGCCGTCGGTGGCGGTGGTCGATCTGCATGGCGCGCCTGTTGATCTTCGGCAGTACGCCGGCAAACCGCTGGTGCTGAACCTGTGGGCCAGCTGGTGCGGGCCCTGCCGGCGCGAGATGCCGGTGCTGATGGCCGCGCAGCGGGCCAACACCGACGTGCAGTTCGTCTTCGTCAACCAGGGCGAGGATCTGCAGCAGGTTCAGGCCTTCCTGGATGCCGACGGGCTTGAGCTGGGCAACGTGCTGCTCGACGCCGATGCCGCCACGTCCAGTGCGCTGGGCGTACGCGCCTATCCGTCCACGCTGTTCTTCGGCGCCGATGGCCGGCTGCGTGAGCTGCATCTGGGCGAACTGACCGCGCCGGCGCTTGACCACAAACTGCGCCAGCTGCGGTAGCCTTCGCGGGCAATCCCTCAACGGAGTTTTCATGTTGTCCATTTCCCTGCGCACCCGTCCTGCGCTGCTGTTGCTGCCGGCCATGCTGGCGCTGGCTGCCTGCAGCCAGGCCCAGACGCCCCCGGCCAAGGCACCGGCACAGCCGGCGGTGTCGCCTTCAGCCGCAAAGGGCGACCGCCCCGCGGTGCTCAAGGGCATCGAAAAGCACGGCTTCGAAGTGGTGTCCGAATTCGATGCACCCGGCGGCCTGCGTGGCTTTGCCGGTGTGGTGGGTGGCCAGCAGCCGGCAGCGGCGTATGTGACCCCCGATGGCAAGCACGTGCTGGTCGGCAGCCTGTTCGATGCCGACGGCAACGACGTGGCCGAAAAGCAGGTGGAGAAGCTGGCCGCTGCGCCGATGTCAGCCAAGATCTGGGCCAAGCTCGATGCCAGCGCGTGGGTACGCGATGGCAAGGCCGACGCACCGCGCGTGGTCTACACCTTCAGTGACGCCAACTGCCCGTACTGCCACAAGTTCTGGGACGCCGCACGCCCGTGGGTGGACGCCGGCAAGGTGCAGCTGCGCCACATCATGGTGGGTGTGATCCGCGAGGACAGCCCGGCCAAGGCGGCGGCGATCCTGTCGGCCAAGGACCCCGGCGCGGCACTGCTGGAGAACGAGCGGCAGTTCGACCGTGGCGGCATCAAGCCGCTGGCCAGCATCAGCCGCGATGTGGCCAACAAGCTCGATGCCAACCAGGTGCTGATGCTGGAAATGGGCTTCCAGGGTACCCCGGGCATCCTGTTCAAGGATGCGCAGGGCAGTGTGCAGCGCCGCGCCGGCCTGCCGCAGGGGGCGGACCTGGAAGCCGTGCTCGGCCCGCGCTGAAGCCGGAAAACGGTGGCGGCCACGCCATCGCCGCGATGATCGACAGGCCCGGGTGGTGACGCCCGGGCCTGTTGCATTCTGCGACAGTGCGGGCACAGACCGCTGCGCAGAGTGCGAACTGCAGCGCACCTTCAATTCGTGACTGCCATCCAGAATCGCGATTGATCGTAATCAAGGCCAAAAACGACAGGGTGGGTAGCCTTGCCCCCATGGAATCACGTACGAAGGCGTCATTGACGACGCGCCCGCCGCGCTGTTGCCGGGCGGTTGCAGCCAGTTCATTCACGACACTCTCACCGCGCGCTTGGTACGCAGGCCGCTGCCGTCGCCAGCATCGCCACGCTGCGCGGGACAAGGGGCTCCCGGCCGGAAGGCGACCCTGTCGTCCTTCTGTCGCACCGCGCGTGCAGGCTGGCGACGGCAGCGGTGGCAAGGGACGTACCAGGACGGGGTGGCCCCGGCGCTGTGGCGCCGAACGCCTTGATGAAGCGAGCTGCGGTCCAAGGAGGATGCAATGCGCTGGGCGGTACTGAGTGTGGCCTGCATGGCGGCCGGTGTGTGTACGCCCGCCTGGGCGCAGGACGATGCGCAGTCACTGCGCCAGGAGATGCAGCAGCTGCGGCAGACGCTGGAGGCGATGCAGCGGCGCCTGGATGCGCTGGAGCAGTCCCCGCCACCGCCAGCCCTGGCCGGCGCGACCGGCACCCCGGTCACGCCCGTTGCTGCGGCCGCAGCGGCGCCTGCCGCCAGCGTGCAGCGCACCCCGGTGCCTGGCGTAGCGCCGCCGGTGCTGCCACCGCGTGATTCGGTGGGCGACCCGTCCACGGCGGCCGCGCGCCCGGACAACGCGGCCAGCCCGACCGACCCCGACCTGAAGGGCTTTTTCGCCATTCCCGGCACCGACACGGTGATCCGCATCGGCGGCTACGCCAAGCTCGATGCCATTGCCGATACGCGCGCGGCCGGCGACCAGGACCAGTTCATTCCGTCGTCGATTCCGGTGGGCGGCAGCCACAGCGATGTGGCCAACTTCAACATGCACGCCAAGCAGACCCGCTTCAGCTTCGAGGCGCGCCGCCCCACCACGCATGGCAACCTGCGCTTCTACCTGGAAAACGACTTCTACGGCAGCAGCGATGGCTACCAGTTCCGGCTGCGCCATGCCTATGGCCAGCTGGGCAACACCTATGCCGGCTACGGCTATTCCAGCTTCATGGACGCCGACAGCCTGCCGGATACGCTCGACTTTGCCGGGCCCGGTGGCGCTGGTTACCTGCTGGTGGCCGGCGTGCACCACAACTTCAGCCTGGGCAAGGGCAACACGCTGACCGTGGCGGCCGAGAAGCCGGACACCCAGCTGGTCGGGGCCAGCAGTGCCCTGGCAGCCGTCAACCGGGTTCCCGATGTCACCGTCACTGCGCGCATGGAGCGTGGCTGGGGCCACCTGCAGCTGGGCGCGGTGGGCCGCCGGCTGGGCCATGACACCGATGCCGGTGGCGACCACCGCCTCGGCGGTGGCCTGCAGCTGAGCGGCTCGGCCAGTGTCGGCGAGCGCGACCTGCTGCTGTTCGGCGTGCTCGGCGGGCGCGGGCTGGCGCGTTACACCGCCGACCTGACCGGTTCCAACATGGACGCGGTGGTGGATGCGGATGGCCGGCTGCACGCGCTGGATCTTCGCGGCGGTTTCGTCGGCTACACCCATTACTGGTCGGCGCTGTGGCGCTCGAACCTGATCTACGGGCAACTGACGCTGCAGCGCCATGCGGCGCTGTCGGCCGATGCGTTCCGGCAGACGCGCTACGGCGTGGCGAATCTGATCTGGAGCCCGGCACCGTCCTGGACGATGGGCATGGAAGTGCTCTACGGCCAGCTGGAACAGCAGGGCGGCAGCCGCGGCGACACCGTCCGCGTGCAGGGCAGCCTGCAATACAACTTCATCAAGTAAGCGCGCGCCACCGCCAGCGCACCACAACGCCCGGCAGCGACCGGGCCCGGCCAGGTACAGGAGAGTGACATGGCACAGAAGAAAATCGGGGTGGTCGGCGCCACCTTCCTCGTAGCCGGCAACATGATGGGCTCAGGCGTGTTCCTGCTGCCCTCCAGCCTGGCCAAGATCGGTACCGCCTCGATCTGGGGCTGGCTGATCACCACCGCCGGCGCGCTGCTGCTGGCCTTCGTGTTCGCCAAGCTGGGCAAACTGGCGCCCAAGGCGGGCGGCCCCTATGCGTATGCGCGCGACTGGTTCGGGCCGTACATGGGCTTCCAGACCAACACCATCTACTGGTTCGCCAACTGGATCGGCAACGTCGCCATTCCGATCGCGGCGGTGGGCTACTTCAGTTACTTCTTCCCGATCCTGTCCGAGCCGCTGGTGCGCTGCATCGCGGTGCTGATCCTGGTCTGGGCGCTGAGTTTTGCCAACGTGATCGGCCCGGCCTTCGTCAGCCGCCTGCAGACGGTCACCACCAGTTTCGCGCTGGTGCCGATCCTGGGCATCGCCATCTTCGGCTGGTTCTTCTTCGACGCGGAGATCTTCAAGGGCGCCTACAACGTGTCGGGCGAATCCAACTTCGGGGCCATTTCCAGTGCGGCGGCGCTCACCCTGTGGGCGTTCATCGGCGTGGAATCGGCCTCGGTGACCGCCGGCGTGGTGGAGAACCCGGAGAAAAACGTGGCCCGCGCCACGCTGGCCGGCGTGTTCCTGGCGGTCATCGCCTACATCGCCAGTTCCTCGGTGATCATGGGCATGGTGCCCAACGGCGAGCTGCAGACTTCCGATGCGCCGTTCGCGCTGGCCGCGGCCAAGGCCGTGGGCGGGTGGGGCGGTGGCCTGGTCAGCCTGTGCGCCTTCATCGGTGCGGCCGGCTCGCTGGGCGGCTGGATCCTGCTGACCGCGCAGAGTGCCAAGGCGGCCTCCGATGATGGCCTGTTCCCGAGCATCTTCAGCCGCACCAACAAGGACGACGTGCCGGTGAAGGGCATGCTGATCGTGGCGGTGCTGATGACCCTGGCGGTGCTGGTCACCTCCCCCTCCAAGACCGCCTCGGCGCAGTTCGATGTGATCACCTCGGCGGCCGTGGTGCTGACCCTGCTGCCCTACATCTACTCGTGCGTGGCCTGCTACTTCGTGG
This sequence comes from Stenotrophomonas maltophilia, assembly GCA_009912235.1. Classification (GTDB taxonomy): domain Bacteria; phylum Pseudomonadota; class Gammaproteobacteria; order Xanthomonadales; family Xanthomonadaceae; genus Stenotrophomonas; species Stenotrophomonas maltophilia_AV. The sequence goes on along the minus strand of WNDS01000007.1, from coordinate 43,337 downwards.
TGGAGCGCTCGCACACCATCGTCCACACGGGTGCGTTCTGGGCGCTGACCAGCCTGACGGTCGTGTACTGCCTGTGGGCCATCTACGGCTCGTCCGGGTCCATCGTGCAGTACGCCTTCCTGTTCGTGCTGTTCATCACCGTGTTCTATCCCTTCTTCAGCGAGCAGCGCCGCCAGCAGCGGCAGCGCGCCCGTGAGGCGTCGGCCATCAGCGTCAGCGCCCAGCGTTCCTGAGTTCGACAAGGAGAATCAACGTGTACTTCAAGTCCCTGGATTACCCGGTCATTGTCATCGACAACGACTACGAGTCGCCGCGCATCGGCGGCATCCTGATCCGCGCGCTGGTGGAAGAGCTGCGCGGCAATGACCAGCGCGTACTGTGCGGGCTGAACCTGGAGGATGCGCGCGCCGGTGCGCGGACCTACGTGGCGGCCTCGGCCGTGCTGATCTCCATCGACGGCAGCGAGGAGGTGGAGGGCGAGTTCCAGCGCCTGACCGCCTTCCTGCGCGAACAGGGCGCGCGCCGTGCCAACCTGCCGGTGTTCCTGTACGGCGAACGGCGCACCATCGAGAAAGTACCCAGCAAGCTGCTCAAGCACATCCACGGCTTCATCTTCCTGTTCGAGGACACCAAGAACTTCATCGCCCGCCAGGTGATGCGCGCCGCCGAGGACTACATGCAGCACCTGCTGCCGCCGTTCTTCAAAGCGCTGATCCACCATGCGGCCGAATCGAACTACTCCTGGCATACGCCGGGCCATGCCGGTGGCGTGGCGTTCACCAAATCGCCGGTGGGCCGCGCGTTTCACCAGTTCTACGGTGAAAACACCCTGCGCAGCGACCTGTCGATCTCGGTGCCGGAGCTGGGTTCGCTGCTGGACCATACCGGTCCGATCAAGGATGCCGAGGAAGAGGCCGCGCACAACTTCGGTGCCGACCATACCTTCTTCGTCACCAACGGCACTTCCACCGCCAACAAGATCGTCTGGCATGGCTCGGTGGCCCGTGGCGATGTGGTGTTCGTGGACCGCAACTGCCATAAATCGCTGCTGCATTCGCTGATCATGACCGGCGCGGTGCCGGTCTACTTCACCCCCAGCCGCAATGCGCACGACATCATCGGGCCGATCAGCCTGGATCAGTTCACCCCCGAGGCGCTGCAGCAGCGCATTGCCGCCAACCCGCTGGCCAGCCAGGGCTACCACGCCGGCTCCAAGCCGCGCATCGCGGTGGTGACCAATTCCACCTATGACGGCCTGTGCTACAACGCCGAAAAGATTGCCGACGAGATCGGCAGCGCGGTCGATTTCCTGCACTTCGACGAGGCCTGGTACGCCTACGCCGCGTTCCATCCGTTCTACGAGAACCACTACGGCATGGCCAAGGGCAAGCCGCGCGAACAGGATGCGATCATCTTCACCACCCATTCCACGCACAAGCTGCTGGCCGCGTTCTCGCAGGCCTCGATGATCCACGTGCGCAATTCGGCCAGTCGCGACCTTGACGTGGCGCGCTTCAATGAAGCGTTCATGATGCACACCTCCACCAGCCCGCATTACGGCGTCATTGCGGCGTGCGATGTGGCATCGAAGATGATGGAGGGCGAGGCCGGTCGTTCGCTGGTGCAGGAAATGCACGACGAGGCGATCGCCTTCCGCCGCGCCATGCTGCACGTGCGCGATGACCTGGGGCGTGATGACTGGTGGTTCAGCGTGTGGCAGCCGACCCAGGTCGAGCGCAGCTTGGACAAGGGCGATACGCCCGCACCGTTGGTGGCCAAGCGCGAGGAATGGTACCTGCAGCCGTCCGACCACTGGCACGGTTTCGACGGGCTGGTGGACGACTACGTGCTGATCGACCCGATCAAGGTGACCCTGCTCACCCCGGGCCTGTCGATGGACGGCAGCATGGGCCGGCTGGGCATTCCGGCGGCGGTGCTGAGCAAGTTCCTGTGGGGCCGCGGCATCACCGTGGAAAAGACCAACCTGTACTCGGTGCTGTTCCTGTTCTCGATGGGCATCACCAAGGGCAAGTGGAGCACCCTGGTGACCGAACTGATGGCGTTCAAGGAACTGTACGACCGCAACGCGCCGCTGAACCAGGCACTGCCGACGCTGGCCGCCGACTACCCGGTGGCCTATGCCGGCTGGGGCCTGCGCGACCTGTGCGATGCGCTGCACGCATTCAACCAGGAGTTCGCCGTGGCCCGGGTGATGCGCGAGATGTACGTGGACCTGCCGATGCCGGTGAAGACCCCGGCCGAGGCCTACGACCACCTGGTGAAGGGCGAGATCGAGCGGGTGGACATCGAGCAGCTCAGCGGCCGCGTCGCCGCCACCATGCTGGTGCCGTACCCGCCGGGCATTCCGACCATCATGCCGGGTGAGCGCTTCGGTCCCAGCGATGAGCCGATCATCCAGTCGCTGCGCATCGCCCGCGAACAGAACGCATGCTTCCCCGGCTTCGAATCGGACGTGCACGGGCTGATCATCGAGCACGTGGACGGCGTGCCCACCTACAAGGTGGAAGTGCTCAAGTCCTGAGCCCGGCACGCGCCCCGGCCAGCCCGGGGCGCGTGCGACCGGTCAACTGCGCGGGCCGCCCAACGCGGCGGCCTGGCGCAGGAAGTAGTCCACCGGCACGGCCAGCTCCTGCGGGGCAGGCATGTCATCGGGAATGCGCGGCAGCGGCTGGGCGCGGCGGAAGGTCTTCAGCGCGGCGTCGTCGAGCATCGGCTGGCCACTGGAGCGCTCCAGGCGCAGGGCCTGCAGCCGCCCGTCACGGGTGATGGTGGCGCGCACCCAGACGATGCCTTCCTGCCGGCGCGAACGCGCGGCAGCAGGGTAGTAACGGTAGCGCTCCAGGTGCGCCATCAGTTTCGCTTCCCACTGTTCACTGGCGATGCCGGCCATCTGCACGGCCGGTGGTGCCTCCGGTGCAGGCGGCGCGGCGGTGACCGCGGCCTGCGCGGGGTGGGTGTCAGCGCTGAGCGTCGGCACCGCGTCGGCAGGCCGCGGCGCGGTGCCGGTGCCGCGCTCGGCGCTGGCCTGCAGCAGACCTTCGCGGGCCTGGGTAGGCTGCGGCGGGGGCGGCGTACGCGTGCGCGCCGCTGCGCTGTCCGGCGCGGCCTGGGTAGGCTGCGGGGCCTGCTTTTCTTCCAGTGGGCGCGGCGGTGCGGCCGGCGGCGCGATCAGGCGCAGGCTGATGCGCGTTTCTTCAACCGGCGCCGGCACCGGGGCGGGCGCCGCCACCCAGCACAGCAGCACCACCGGCAGCAGGTGCAGGCCGGCGGTGATGGCCATTGCGAGCCAGTGGCGCCCGCGCTCACTCATCGTCCTGCACCCAGGCCAGGTCGGCATCGCTGGCGTCCAGCGTTTCGCCCGGTGATGCCAGTTCGATCACCAGCGCAGGCCGGTCCGCGGGCAGGTAGCCGGGCACGCCGGTGCCGCGCAGCACGTGCCAGCACCCGGCCACCAGCAGCACCGGTGCCGGTGCCTGCTGCAATACCTGCGCCATGCGCTGGTCGCGCGCCTGCTGCACGGCCAGCATGCCCTCCAGCAGGGGTTCTGCACCGTCGTGCAGGTTCAGCACGGTCTGCGCCAGCCGCACGCGTGCCCCCGGCACCGGGAAAACCACGGCCGGCGGCTGCGCGAGCAGGGTATCGACCTCGCGCCGCGCCAGATTGCCGCCGTGCAGTGCGATGCCCTGCGCGGCGGCCGCGCTGACCAGTCCGCCATAGGCGGACCATGGCCAGCGCGGGTCCCACTCAAGCAGTTCGGCCAGCCGCGTGTGCGAGGCGGTGTTGCCCTTGGCCAGCCAGCGCTGCACGCGCTGCAGACGCGGCTGGCGTTCGCTGGCGATCATCTCCAGCACCAGCGAACCCTGCGGACGGCGCGTCTGCAGGGCCTGCAGCAGCCAGCGTTCGGCGGCGTGGTCACCGGGCAGGTCGTGTCGTTCGCCCAGCAGGACGTGGCTGGCCGCGGCGGCGCGTACGACGAACGCCTCTTCTTCCAGCGGCTGGCCAGTGGCCAGGTCGATCACCCGGCCCGGCAGCGCCTGCGCGCCGGCCAGCGGCGCCAGCAACAGGCTGGCCAGCAGCAGGCCGGCTGCCAGTACCCGGGGACGGCGTTCAGAACGCAACGGTGACCCCCCATGGAGACCGTGCGGCCGCGGCCGTTGCCCTTGTCCAGGATGGGGCTGAAGATGCTGTCGATCGAGGCATTGTCGTTGTAGGCCTTGTCCTGCAGGTTTTCCACGTTCACCCACAGCGTGGTGTCCTTGCGCGGCTGGAAGCTGGCGTACAGGTCGATCAGCACGCCGGTGCTGGCGGTCCTGCGCGGCTGGAAGAAGTCGTAGCCTTCCTCGGTGGGGCCGGAGTAATCGGCACGCACGCCGGCCTGCAGGCGCTGGCCGAACCAGCGGCCGCCGATGTCCAGCGTCCAGTAGCGCTCGGGCAGCGAGGTGATGTCTTCCAGGTTGATGAATTCCATGGTGGGCGCGCTGGTCTTCGAACGCGTCCAGCTCAGGGTGGCGTGGTAGTGGTCGGTGGCGTAGTGCGCTTCCAGTTCCAGGCCGTGCATGCGCACCACGGTGGGGTGGTTCATCCAGCGGGTGATGGTGCTGAAATCATCCACGTCCAGCAGGTCGCTCCACTCGCTCAGCTGCGGGTCCGAATCGATCGGCACCACGAACGGGGTGGTGTCCGGTGCGTGCACGATCAGCAGGTACTACGGCTTGATGCAGTCGCGGATGCGGTTGTCCAAGCGGGTGACGCGCAGCTGTGCCAGGTCGCCGTCGACGAACAGCGAATCGGCACTGAGGTTGGCGCCGAACTGCAGGTTGCGCGCGCGTTCCGGGCGCAGGAACGGGTTGGCGCCCACGCCGTCGGCATCGCTGGCGTCACTGGACAGCGGGATCTTCTCGAAGAACATTTCCTGCACGCGCGGTGGGCGGCTGCTGCGCGAGCCTTCCACGAACAGCTGCAGCCAGTCGGTGGCCTGCACCGAAAACGCCAGGCTGGGGTTGAGCTGGCTCCAGCGGCGCTGCAGGTTGATGCCACCGCCGGCGATCTCCGCGCACTGTCCGGGCACCTCCGAGCAGGTGGGGATGTGCCCGGCGATCTGGTAACGGTCCTGGCGCAGTGCTGCGGTCAGCGCATAGCGGTCCAGCTGCAGTTCCAGCGTGGTGAAGGCGCTGTCCAGCGTACTGCGGCCTTCCGGGTTGGCCCCCGCGCAGGCCCTGGGTATCGGCGATGAAAGCATCGGACTGGCGCTTGAAGCCGGTGTTCCAGCGCGCCTGCGCCGCGCCCATCTCGAAGCGGCTGGTGTTGTCCACGTTCCATGCGCTCAGGCTGCTGTGGGTGCGGCGGCCGATGTAGGTGGACACTTCCACCGGCGGGTAGAACAGCCGTGTCTTGTTGGCGCTGTAGCTCACGCGCAGGTCCACCAGCGGGGTGTATGGCGTGTAGTGGTAGTTCACGCGCTGGTTGCATGCGGAAATCTGCCAGAGGTAGTTGTGGTAGAAGTCGTTTTCATAGCGCATGTGGCTCAGGTCCAGCCGGTGCTGGTCGCTGGGCTGCACGCGTGCTTTCAGCAGCCAGCTGCTGGGCTGCTGCGAGGCGGGGTCGGCGCTGTTCTTCTGGCCGTTGGCGGTGGCGTACTCGCCGCTGCGGCTGCTGCTGGCCGCTGCCAGCAGGCCGAACTGGCGGTCGCCGCCCTCATCGCTGTGGCGCCAGGCACCGGCAAAAGTGCGGCCGTTGCCATAGCCGTTGTTGCCGTGGCGGAAGCCGGCACGCAGGCCCCAGTCGCGGCCTTCGCCCAGCAGGTCGTCGATGTCCAGCGTGCGAAAATTGGCTGTGCCGGCCAGGGTGCCGGCACCGTCGCCGCCACTGACACCGCCGCGCTGCACGTCCACGCCGGCCAGCAGGAACGGATCGACGTAGGCGAACGGGCCGCCCGAGCCGTGGCCAGCGTTGTTGCGGAAGGTCTGGGTGACACCGTCGATCATGGTGTTGACCCGGCCGGCGCCGGTCATGCCGCGGATGTTCACCTGCAGCCCGGGCTGGCTGCGCGAGTGGAAGCTGTGGGTGCCAGGCATCGCGCGCAGCAGGCTGTTGCCATCCTGGCGTTCGGCCATGGCCACGCGCTCGCTGCCGACCTGCGGGGCGAAGCCATCGTGCTTCATCGGCACGTACTGGGTGGCACCGGCCGCCGGGTCGTGGCCGCGGGCGTTGTCGCCCTGCACGCGCAGCGGGCCGAGGCGGCGCGTGCCGGTGGCGTCAACTACCGGTTCCAGCGTTGCGCGGCGGGCGTCGAGGAAGCGCGGCTGCAGGCCGCTGCCGGCCAGCAGCCGTGACAACGCCTCGGCATCGCTGAAGTGGCCGCTCAGGGCCGGTGCGGTGCGGCCTTCAGGCAGGGCGCGGCCGATCACCAGGTCGATGCCGGTCAGGCGGCTGTAGGCATCCAGCGCGGAGGGCAGCGGTTGTGCCGGCAGCGCGAAGCTGCGGGTGGCGGCCTGGGCGTGGGCGGACGTGCTGGACAGCAGCAGGGCGGGAAGCGCTGTGCAGGCCAGCGACAGGGCCAGGGCGAGGGGGGCGGGGCGCAGCATGGGGCAGGTCTCCAGAGGGGTGACGCAGTGCGTCGTCACCCCGGGTAGACGCTGCCCGGTGCCGTTTGTCAGGGTGACGCGTTCAAGGCGCTGCATGACCGCTGTGTTCCCCGGTGCGGTCATCGCGCGGCACCCAGACCTGCACGCCCGGTGCCAGCTGCAGCACGCGCACCGGCAACTGCCGGGCCAGCTGGTCGCGGCTGCTGCCCGCCTGCGCGGTAGACCCGATCAGGGTGACCGGCTGCCGGCGCAATGCACGGCCGAGCACCCAGGTGCGCCCGCCGTGCCAGCGGTCCAGCCCGGCAGTGACCTCGGCCAGTGGCGCGGACACGTACAGCAGCCGCTGCTGGTGCCAGGCCGTGGCAGCGCCGTCCGCCGGCTGCGGCGCGGCAGCATGCCGGCCATCGAAGCGCAGCTGCTGGCCGGCCTCGGCGGTGCGCGTGCTGCCACCGGCCTGCACCTGCACGCGGTGTTCGGTGACCGTGACCACGCTGTCCGTGCTGCCCACGGCGATGTCGAATGCGGTGCCCAGTGCGGTGACCGTGCCATGCGGGGTCTGCACGTGGAACGGCCGGCTGCGGTCGGCGGCGACCTTGAACCAGGCCTGGCCCTGCAGCAGCTGCAGCTCGCGGTGCTGGCCGTCGATACGCACCTGCAGGCGTGTGGCGGCCGACAGCAGCACCTGCGAACCATCGGCGAGGGTGGCCTGCTGGATCTGGCCGGCGGCGGTGCGCAGCTGGTCGTCCGGCACGTGCCGGTAGGCGCTGAACAGGCCGAGCGCGCACAGCAGCACCAGGGCGGTGGCGGCCTCGCGCACGCGGCGGTGCAGCGGCCGGCGGCGGCGTGCGCTGGGCACGCTGGCACCTTGCTCCCACAGCTGCTGCAGGTGCACGTACTGCGCTGCGTGGCGTGCGTCGGCGCGCAGCCAGTGCAGGAAGGCGGCTTCATCGCGTTCGCCATTGTGCGCATCCATCCACCAGCGCGCGGCATCCTGCGCGATCACCCCGGTGGTCATGCCGGCACCTGCTGCAGGGCCACGAGCGCGCGCAGCAGGTGGCCGTGCGCGGTCTGCCGGGTGATGCCCAGGAGGCGGGCGATGTCGGCCACGGTCATCTGTTCCACCCGCGCCAGCAGGAACACCTGCCGCGAGCGCGTGGGCAGCGCCGCGATCAGGGCGTCGAGGTGGCGCAGCTGTTCGGTGTGCAGCAGGCCGCTGGCCGCGGCCTTGACCAGGCGCAGCCAGGTTTCCTGCACGACGTCATCGGCGTCGCAGCGTTAGGTGAGTTTGCGGCGGACATGGGCGTGCAGCGGCCGGTAGTGGGCCGCGCACAGCTGCGCGACATCCGTCGGTTCGACAGGTGTGGACACGGGCGGGGGACAACAATGGGAAAGGATCAGCCCGCGGCGGCAAGGGCAGCGGCCGCACCTTACAGCAAAAGAGAATCATTTGCATCTGCGCGGTGCGCCGGCCATGGAGGGCGGCGCGTGCGGCGCAGCTAGAAATCGGCGTAACGCAGCTGCGTGGCCAGTACCCGCAGGCCGTCGACAGTGCTGGAGAGGATGCGGTCTTCGCCGGTAGTCTTCTGCCGCTGCAGCTGGAAGCCCTGCTCGCGGGGCAGCTGCTCGGCCAGGCGCTGCAGGTGCTGCAGGGCATCGGGACCGCTGCAGTCGAAGTGGCCCCAGTACGCGCCATCGCGGTGGATCTGCAGGCGGTAGTTCATCGCGGGACCTCCGGCAGCTGCTGCAGCCACTGGCCGAACATCGCGTTGGCTGCGGCGGCCAGCGGGGCGCCGTAACGCGCGACCTGCGCGCGCAGGTCAGCAGGGTCGATGCCGGCGTGGCCGAGTTCAAGGCTGTGGCCGATCAGCCAACGCTCGAACTGGCGCGCGTCCAGTTCGGGGTGGCATTGCAGTGCCAGTGCGTGGCGGGCGATGGCGAAGGCCTGGTGGCGGCAGGCCGGTGTGCTGGCCAGACGCTGCGCACCGGCGGGCAGTTCGAAGGCTTCGCCGTGCCAGTGCAGCACCGGAATGCCCTGCAGCGCCTGCAACGGCGAGCGCTGGCCATCGTCGGTGAGCAGCAGCGGCGCGAAGCCGATCTCCTTGCCGCCACTGGCAGCGACCGTGGCGCCCAGTGCGCGCGCCATCAGCTGCGCACCCAAGCAGATGCCCAGCGTCGGCTGCTGCTGCAGGCGGCGTTGCAGCAGGGCGATGCTGTCGGCCAGGAACGGGTAGGGCGCCGTATCGTTGGCGCTGATCGGGCCGCCCAGCACCACCAGCAGGTCGGCGGTTTCGGCGGGCTGCAGGGCGTCGACGCCGGCCTGCAGCACCTGCAGGTTCTAGCCCTGCGCGAGCAGCAGAGGCTGCAGTGTGCCCAGGTCCTCGAAGGCGACGTGCTGCAGGACGACAGCATGCTTGCCGTGGGCGGTCGTCATGCGGGTTCCCCGGCGCTGGGCCAGTAGAGGCTGTCCGGGGTGGCGCGCGCACCGAAGATGGCCTGGCCGACACGGACCACGGTGGCGCCTTCTTCGATGGCGACTTCGAAATCACCAGACATGCCCATCGATAGCTGGTCCAGGCGGATGCCGGCCGGGGCGTGGTCGCGCAGCTGGTCGGGCAGCCCGCGCAGGCGCACGAAGCAGGCGCGCACGCGTTCGACATCGGGGGTGAACAGGGCCAGGGTCATCAGCCCGCGCACACGCAGGCGGTCGAAGGCGGGCAACTGCTGCAGGAACGCGGCCACTGCGTCGGGGGCGAGCCCGTACTTGCTCGCTTCATTGGAGGTGTTGACCTGCACGAACACCTCCAGCGTGCGGTCTTCGTGCTGCAGCCGCTGCTGCAGTGCTTCGGCCACGCGCAGGCTGTCCAGTGCCTGGAATTCGCTGGCGAAGCGGGCCACATCGCGTGCCTTGTTGGTCTGCAGGTAGCCAATGACCGCCCAGCGCACGCCCAGGTCGGCCATGGCCTCGGCCTTGCGCTGGGCTTCCTGCACCTTGTTCTTGCCCAGTTCGTGGCAACCGGCCGCCACCGCCATGCGGATGCGCGCTTCATCGACGGTCTTGCTGACCGGCAGCAGGCGCACGCTGGCCGTGTCGCGGCTGGCGCGGGCACAGGCATCGTTGATGCGTTGGCGCACCGTGGCCAGGTTGGCAGCGATCTGTTCGACGGACTGGGCGACGGGCCAGTCGGCGGCGGCAAGGGGCATGTGGAACCTCCAGTGCGGGTGGCCAGGGTGGGATACACTGGCACAGGACAAGATTTATTTTGGCATAGGACAAAATGAAAATCACTGGGCGTAGCGCCGAAGCCATCTTCGACAGCATCCGTGAGGGGATCGGCACGGGCCAGCTGGCGGCGGGCAGCGTGCTGCCGCCGGTGCGTGAGCTGGCCGAGCGGCTGGGTGTGAACCGCAATACCGTGGCGGCCGCCTACAAGCGGCTGGACGGGGCCGGCCTGGCCAGCACGGCGGGCCGCCGCGGCACCGTGGTGCGCGGGCCGGTGGCGGCCATGGCCCGCGAAGGCAGTACGCCGGGCCTGGCCCTGCACGACCTGGCCAGCGGCAACCCGGACCCGCGCCTGCTGCCCGTGCTGCGCATGCAGGCCAGCGCGCCGCGGCTGTATGGCACCGCTACCGTGGATGTACGCATGCAGCGGTTGGCACGCGCCTCGCTGGATGCGGACTGCCCGCCCGGCTATGCGCTGGAGCTGACCCACGGCGCGGTCGATGGCATCGAGCGGCTGCTGGCGGCGTGGCTGCTGCCCGGTGACCGTATCGCGGTGGAGGATCCGTGTTTCCTGGGCAGCCTGAATGTGCTGGCCGCAGGCGGGCAGGCGGTGCTGCCGGTGGCGGTGGACGCGCACGGCATGCAGGTGGATGCGCTGCGCAGCGCACTGGACGCGGGCGCGCGGGCGGTGCTGCTGACCCCGCGCGCGCACAACCCTACCGGTGCCAGCCTGGACGCCAGGCGCGCGCGTGCGCTGCGCCAGCTGCTGGCCGGCTACCCGCAGGTGGCGGTGCTGATCGATGACCACTATGCGCTGCTCTCGCAGCAGGCGTACCACTCGGTGCTGCCGGTTGATGGCCGCCGCTGGGCGCTGCTGCGTTCGCTGTCCAAGGCGTTGGGGCCGGACCTGCGGCTGGCCTGGCTGGGCTGTGACCAGGACACGGCAACGCGCCTGCGCCTGCGCCTGCGCCTGCGCCTGGCGGGCGGCACCGGCTGGGTCAGCCATCTGCTGCAGAACGCGGCCATCGCGGTGCTGGAATCGAGCCCGCAGCGGGCCAGGATTGCCACTGCCGGCGTGCGCTACCAGCAGCGCCTGCAGGCACTGCAGGAACAGCTGCGCGCGCGGTGTGCAGACACCACTGCCGATGGAGGGCCTGAACCTGTGGCTGCCGTTGCCGGGCGACAGCCGCGCGCAGGTGCTGGCACTGGCGGCGCGCGGGCGGCATGTGCGGCCCGGTGAAGTGTTCGCGGTGTCCGCACCGGGCCATGGCCTGCGCATCACCTGCGCGGCGCTGGCGGCGGCGCCGCTGCGGCGGTTGGCCGAGGATCTGGCGGCAGTGCAGGCATGGCGTCGCGCGTGCACGACGCCATGCAGGTACTCAGGGCGCGGCGTTCGCGCCCGGGCGCACGTAGTAGGACTGGCCGCTGTCATCGACGAACATCAGTTCGGGTTTGCCCTGCCACGAAGTGAGCATCGCACCGGTGTTGTTCTGGTGCTTGACCATCAAGGTGGCGCCCTGGTTGCGGTTGGCCACCACCTTGAACACTTCGGTGCTGCCGTTGGCATCGCCCAGGGTCAGCAGCGCTTCGCCGCCGGTGTCGGTGGTGCCGTAGCCGCCGCGCTCGGAGCCATCCGGGCCCAGCAGCACCAGCCCAGACAGGGGCGCGGCGCGCTGCCCGGCAGTCTTGCCCTCGCGGGTGGGGTCGGGCAGCGGCGCGCCGAGCAGGACGCGCGGGGTGCCGGTGGCATCACGCACGATCAGCCCGCGCACATCCAGCACGCGCTGCGGCGATTGGCTGTCATGCAGGCGCCAGGCGGTCCAGCCGGAAACGAGCAGGGCAAGGGTCGAGACCCCCAGAGTGGTCAGCATCAGTGCACGGGCCATCATTCGTCCTTCCTTGGATGTGCCAACGATAGCGGATGCACAAGCGGATGGGTAGGGCCGAGGGTGGGCCCGGTCTGCACGGGGTAGAGGGCGAAGGGGTAGAGTCGACTGTTAGTCGACTTTCGCGCATCAGCGCGGGATTTTCGTGATCTGGTCGTAGAGCAGTCGACTAACAGTCGACTCTACCCGGCATGATGCCGCCCGATAATCGGCACGAAAGTCGGCATGATGCCGTGCGATAGCCAGACCGAAAGCCGACCAGCAGTCGGCGCGACCTCAATGGAAATCGCGGCTGGTGCTGCGCAGGCCTTCCAGCAGGGTATCCAGCCGCTGCATGTGCTGCACGATCAGGTGCTGCACGCCATCCACCCGTTCCAGGCGGCCATCGATCTGCATCAGCTGGCTGTCCACCAGCACGCGGTGCTGGCGGTCGGCGATGTGCCGCCAGACCACGGCGTTGACCATGCCGGCTTCGTCTTCCAGGGTCAGGAAGGTCACGCCGCTGGCCGTCTGCGAGCGCTGGCGCATGCGCACCAGCCCGGCGAAGCGGACGCGGCGGCCGTGCGCGGTGCTGGCCAGCTGGCTGGACAGGCGGCAGCCGCGTGCCTGCAGCTGTGCGCGCAGGAAGCTCATCGGGTGGCGGCCCAGCGTGGTGCCGGTGCTGGTGTAGTCGGCCTGCATGTCCTGCCAGGCGCTGGGCAGCGGCAGGGCCACGCGCGCTTCACCGGTGGCGCGTGCCTGTTCGAACAGCGGCAGGCGGTTTTCCACGCCGGCAATATCCCAGCGTGCGCGGTGGCGATGGCCGCTGAGCCCGCGCAACGCGCCGGCATCGGCCAGCAGCCCCTGCTGGCGGCGGTCCAGCGTGCAGCGCTGGCACAGGTCACCGACATCCTCGAACGGGCGCCGCGCGCGCTCGCGTGACAGCGCCACGGCCATGTCTTCGCTGAGGCCATCGATCAGGCGCAGGCCGAGGCGGATGGCCGGGCGCGCGGGGTCATCGATCTTCACCAGGGTGCAGTCCCAGTCGCTGTGGCGCACATCCACCGGCAGCACGCGCACGCCTTGCCGGCGCGCATCCTGCAGCAGCTGGTCGGGGCTGTAGAAACCCAGCGGCTGGCTGTTGACCAGGCTGGCGGTGAACGCGGCAGGGTGGTGGCACTTGAGCCAGCAGCTGAGGTAGGTGACCAGCGCGAAGCTGGCAGCGTGGCTTTCCGGGAAGCCGTAGCTGCCGAAGCCCTTGATCTGCTCGAACAGGCGCTGGCCGAATTCCAGGCTGTAGCCCCGCGACAGCATGCCCGACAGCAGCCGCTCGCGGTGCGGTTCCAGCCCGCCGTGGCGCTTCCAGGCGGCCATCGAGCGGCGCAGTTCATCGGCTTCGCCAGGGGTGTAGCCGGCGGCATCGACGGCCACCTGCATCACCTGTTCCTGGAACAGCGGCACGCCCAGGGTGCGCGCTAACACATGCTTCAGCCCGGCCGGGTACAGCGCGTCCTCGTCGTCGAGTGCGTGCGGGCCGTCTTCGCGCAGGCGCCGCCGCCGTTCCAGATAGGGGTGCACCATGTCGCCCTGGATCGGGCCGGGGCGCACGATGGCCACTTCGATCACCAGGTCGTAGAAGGTGCGCGGCTGCATGCGTGGCAGCATGGCCATCTGCGCGCGCGATTCGATCTGGAACACGCCGATGGTGTCGGCGCGGCAGATCATGTCGTAGGTTTCGGCGTCCTCGGCGGGAATCTGCGCGACATCGCCGCTGTGGTAATCGTGCTGGCGCAGCAGGGCCAGGCATTTGCGCACGGCGGTCAGCATGCCCAGCGCCAGGCAGTCCACCTTCATCAGGCCCACTGCGTCCAGATCGTCCTTGCCCCACTGGATGACGGTGCGATCGGCCATGGCCGCGTTTTCCACCGGCACCAGGGTGGACAGCGCGTGTTCGGAAATGACGAAACCGCCGGGGTGCTGGGACAGGTGGCGCGGGAAATCGATCAGCTCGTCGGTCAGCGCCAGCAGACGGCGCATCAACGGCGTGTCCGGGTCGAAGCCGCGTTCGCGCAGCGTCTCGGGCATCGGAATGTTGCCGCCCCAATGGTCCATCGCCGCGCCCAGTTCGTTCACCTGATCCATCGGCAGGCCCAGCGCGCGGGCGACATCGCGGATGGCGCTGCGGCCGCGGTAACTGATGGCCACGGCGGTCAGTGCGGCGCGTTCGCGGCCATAGCGGTTGAACACGTACTGCAGCACCTCTTCGCGGCGCTCGTGCTCGAAGTCGATGTCGATGTCCGGTGGTTCGTCGCGCTCTTCGGAAATGAAGCGTTCAAACAGCAGGTTGCTGCGCGCCGGGTCGATCTCGGTGACGCCCAGCACGAAGCACACCGCCGAATTGGCGGCCGAACCCCGGCCCTGGCACAGGATCGCCTGGCTGCGCGCGAAGGCGACGATGTCATGCACGGTCAGGAAGTAGGAGGCGTACTGTTTCTTCGCGATCAGGGCCAGCTCGTGTTCGATCTGCGCGCGCTGTGGCGGCTGGATGCCGTCCTTCCAGCGCCACGGAATGCCGCGCTCCACCAGTGCGCGCAGCCAGCTGTCCGGGTCGTGGCCGGCGGGCACCAGTTCGCGCGGGTAGGTGTAGCGCAGCTGGCCCAGGTGGAAGTGGCAGCGGTTGGCGATGTGCAGGGTTTCGGCCAGCAGCTGCGGCGGGTACAGCTGGGCCAGCGCCGAGCGCGGGCGCAGGTGGCGTTCGCCATTGGGAAACAGCCGCCAGCCGGCTTCGGCCACGCTGCAGCGGTGGCGGATGGCGGTCAGCGTGTCCTGCAGCGCACGCCGGCGGCGCACGTGCATGTGTACATCGCCGCTGGCCACCAGGGGCAGCTGGTGGCGCTGGCCGAAGGCCTGCAGCTGCTGCAGGCGCGCGGCATCGTCATCCTGCCGGTGCAGTTCCACCGCCAGCCACAGCCGCTGCGCGAAGCAGGCGCGCAGCCACGGCAGTTCGCCGGCATCCGGGCGCGGGTCCAGCCACAGGCACAGCAGGCCGTCGGGCAGGTCCTGCAGGTCTTCGCGCAGGCAGCGGTAGCGGCCCTTCGGCGCGCGCCGGCGGCAGGTGGTGATCAGCTGGCACAGCGCGGCATAGGCGGCTTGGTCGCTGCACAGCAGCACCAGCCGGGGGCCATCTTCCACCTGCAGTTCGCTGCCCACGATCAGCGCGATGCCGTGCTTCCGCGCGGCCTGCCAGGCACGCACGATGCCGGCCAGCGAGCATTCGTCGGTGATCGCCAGCGCCTGGTAGCCCTGGCCGCCTGCGCGCGCGAACAGTTCCTCGGCGGTGGACGCGCCACGCTGGAAACTGAAGGCCGACAGGCAATGCAGTTCGGCATAGCCGGGCAGGGCAGGGCCGGCGGTGCTCATCCGAACCAGCCGTGCAGCATCCACGGCGCGCGCGGGTCGTCGCGCAGCCGGTAGGCCCAGCCGCGCTGGCCCTGGCTGGTTTCCACCACGTAGTAATCGCGGCGGGCATCGTGCTGGTCCCACCAGCCCGATTCGATGCGCTCGGGGCCGGACAGCACGCGCAGGCGGGCATCGCGCAGCGGCTGCGCCGGCTGCAGCAGCCAGCCCGGGCGCAGCGGCCAGTGCGCCGGTACGCTGCTGGCCGGCTGGCTGCCGCTGGCCTGTTCGGGGCGATGGTCGGCCTGTACCGCCAGCGGCTGTACGGCCTCATCGCCCAGCCGCGCGCGCAGGCGCTCACGCAGCTGCGGCCAGGGCATGGCCTGCGCCGGGCGGGTGTCGAACAAGTCGCGCGCGGCCGGCACAAACGGCGGCAGGTGGTCGGCTTCCAGCCGCAGCGCCCGGCTGCCGGCGGGCAGGGCGAAGGCTTCCATGCGGCTGCGTGCGATCTCGAACAGCAGGCCGGCCTCGCGTTCGGACGCCAGCAGGCCGACCTGCAGCGTGCTGGCCGGCAGCAGGTCGTGTTCGAAATGCAGCTGGAACTGCAGCACGCCACCATCGCGCGAACACAGGAAGGCGGCCAGGTCCTGCAGCAGGCGGCGCAGCGGGAACAGCAGCGCCTGGCTGGATTCGATCTCGTATTCGAATTCGATGCGTGCATCGAAACGGTCCGGCGGCTGGTAATAGCGCAGCGGTGCCGGCACGTGGCCGCGCATGGCATCGAGCTGCAGCAGCAGCGCCGGCGCGAAGCGGCGGGCCAGGCTCTCGCGCGGCATGGCGAACACCGCCCCCAGCGTGCGCAGGCCCGAGCGCGCCAGCACGGTCACCGCCTCGGCCGGCAGTCCGCTGCGCTCCAGCGGCAGCGTGGCCAGCGTGCCGGCCAGCTGCGCATCGGTGATGCCCAGGCGGTCGTGCACGTTGGCCAGCACGCGCGCGGCATGCGGGTTGGGTGCGGCCACCAGGCGGTGGCGGAAACCCAGTTCATGCAGGCCGCTGCGCAGGCGCTGTTCGATGGTGGCCCAATCGCCGAACAGGGCGCGGCTGGCGCCGATTTCCAGCACCAGCGCATGCGGGAAATCCAGGCTGACCTGCGAGCTGATGCCATACAGCCAGCTGGCCAGCAGCGCGCGGGTGTGCTGTTCGGCCTGCGGGTCGTAGTCGTGCAGGTGCATGTCCTGCACCAGCATCTGCGCGGCCGAGAGCAGCATGCCCGGGCGCAGGCCGGCCGCCCGCGCGGCGGGGCTGACCGCACGCAGCACGCGGCGCGGCGCAGGGCCCTGCACCAGCACCAGCGGCCGCTGCGGGTCGGGGCAATGTCGCAGCACGCTGTCCAGCGCGAGCTGCGGCAACAACAGGCAGGCCCAGTCCATCGGCGCGCCCTCAGTGGGCGATGGCCAGGGGCAGCGGTTGCGGTGGGGCCAGCCCACCGCGGCACTTGAGCACCCGCACCTGGCCGTGTTCCAGCTGCAGGCGCAGGGTGGCCGGCGAGGGGTTGTGCGCCGCGCGGGCATCGCGGAAGGCCAGGCCCAGGCACTGGCCGCTGTCGGCGGCCACCTGCAGGCGGCGCAGCGCGCGGTCGTCGGCCTGGCCGGGCCAGCACAGCACGGCGGCGCAGGCAGCCGAGCGCAGGCATTGCTCGGTGGCCCACAGCGCCTGGCGCGGGTCGGCACGGATGATCTGCAGCTGGCGCAGGTCCAGCCCGGCGCGTGCCCAGGCCGGGGCGTGCGGGGCGTGCGGCGGGGCCACCAGCACGATCGGCTGGCCGCGCTGGCTCAGCCGGGCCAGCACCGGCCAGACCAGCGCCAGTTCGCCACTGCCGTTGGCCGGCTGCAGCACTTCGCACAGGCCGCTGGCCGGCCAGCCGCCGCCGGGTAGGCGCGCATCCAGCGCCGGGTGGCCGGTGGGCAGGTGGTCGGCCGCGGTGCCCTGGCGTGCCGGGCCACGCCACAGCCGCTGGCCATCCAGCAGGCGGTCCAGGGCCACCACGGCGCCCATCAGCAGGCCTCCGGGCAGGGCGCTGGGCAGCGGGCAGGGGCAGCAGGAACGGGCATGGCAGGGCGGGGTCGCAGCAAGGGGCCGGGACCGACATGCTACCCTTCTTGTGAGTAAAATTACTAATTGAATGGCGACAGGTACCTTCAGCTCGCTGAAGGGGCCCCTGGCCGTGGCCGGGGCCCCCGCCGGCTCAGGGCCGTACAGGCAGGGCCGCCGGACGCAGCGGTGCCGCATCGCCGCCGCGGATCTTCAACGGGCCGCCGATGAAGGCGAACTCGTAGACCTTGTCACGGGCCAGTTCGTCCAGCGCCACCAGTTCGATGATCGGTGCCCCCTGCTGGGCGAGCAGGTAGGTATGCAGCGGCACGTAGTCATCGGCCACTTCGGAAGGGAACGTCTCGAAGCTGAGGTTGTCGGCACCGACGATCATCGCGCCGCTGTCCTCGACCAGGAAGCGCGCCGCATCCAGGCCCATGCCCGGTGGGTTGGCCATGTACGCCTTGGGCTGCTCGAACAGGCGCATGCGGCCGGTGCGGACCAGCACCACATCGCCCTGCTGCAGCATCACGTGCTGGCGTGCCAATGCCTCTTTCAGGTCCTGGCGGGTGATGCGGTAGCTGTCCGGCAGCATGTCCATGCCCTTGGCAGCGGCCACGTCGATCAGCACGCCACGGGCGATCAGCGGCGGGAATTTCTCGACGCCGGTGACCTTCCATCCGCGGTCGCCCAGGTGTTCATCGGCCTTGAAGCCGTTCCAGATCCTGCCGTGGATGCCGAAGTGGTTCAGTGCGTCGATGTGGGTGCCAGTGTGGCTGTACATCGAGAACGCCGTGCCGGTGTAGCTGCGGGTGAGGTTCATGGGGGCGCCGACGCCCATTGGGTCGTCCACCACGGTGCCGCGCGGGGTATGGGTCATCCAGAACTGGTAGTGCGGATCACCGGCATCCTGCCAGCTGGGCATGCCGACGTAGTAGTCGGTGGCCAGGTCATACGCCTTGCCACCCCTGACCCGTGACAGGATGGCCGCGCGCGAGGCCTCGGTGATCAGGTTCAGGCGGCCGATCTCATCGGCCGGCCCCCAGGGGCTGATGCCGACCTGCTGGCCGGAGGGGACGCGCTCGTGCGCGGCAGCAGGGGCGGCCACTACCAGCAGCAGAGCATGGGCAAGGCCCGGGGGGAAATACGTTCATGGATTGCATCGGCCTGTCGGCTCCATCAGGGGGAGCGGGCAGGTTAGGCAGCGGCCGGGCAGCGAAACAGCACGTGGCCGGCAACTCAGTTTTCGCTGGTGCTCAGTAATCCAGGCCGGGGCAGCGCGGCAGTGTTTCCTGCAGGAATTCGATGAAGGCGCGCACCTTGGGGGGCAGGTGGCGCGCGGTCGGGTAGACCGCGTACACGATGCGTGGCGGGAAGCGATGATCGGGCAGCACGCGTTGCAGCCGGCCATCGGCAAGGTCGGCAGCGGCGAGGAAGGAGGGCAGGGCGCCGATGCCTTCGCCGGCCAGCAGCAGGTCGCGCAGCAGCTGGCTGCTGTTGACCGCCACCCGTGTGCCGAGGGTGACCGTGGCCTGGCCATCGGCCCCCTGCAGTGGCCAGCTGCCGGGCGGGTCGGACAGGCTGTAGGCCAGCAGGGTGTTCTGCTGCAGCGCCTGCACGGTCTGCGGGGCAGGGTGTTCGGCCAGGTAGGACGGTGCCGCGCACAGCACCTGCTGCAGTGAGGCCAGCCGGCGCGCGACCAGGCGCGAATCGTCCAGCTCGGCACGCAGCCGCAGCGAGACATCGAAGCCTTCGCCAACGGCATCCAGCAGGCGGTCTTCCAGCACCAGGTCCAGGGCCAGCTGCGGGTGCTGCTGCAGGAAGCGTGGCAGCAGGGGCGACAGCGTGTTCAGGGCGAACGAATGCGGTGCGTTGACCCGCAGGCGGCCACTGACTGCCGTGGCCTGGCCGGCGATGCCGCGTTCGAGTGCATCGAGATCATCGAGCAGGCGACAGCATTCGTCGTAGTAGCGCTGGCCGGTATCGGTCAGGGCCATGCGCCGGGTGGTCCGCTGCAGCAGTACCACGCCCAGGTGCGCTTCCAGCTGGCGCAGCTGCTTGCTGAGCCCGGCGGCGGAAACACCCAGGTCATCGGCGGCACGTGCCAGCCCGCCGCGCTCGACGATGCGGCGGAAGGCGCGCATCAGGGTGAAGGAGCCCATGCAGGGCCCGGGCGTGGTTGGGCACCGCATTGTAGAACCCTGCCACGCGCGCGGCAGTCCCGGTTGCGTGGGTGGTCGTTATCGGCCGTGCGGGTCGGGGCGGTGGTGCACGTACTCCACCACGGTGCCATCGGGGTGCACGGCATTGAAGGCGGCACCGGTGGGCACCACCTGCAGCGGGAAGATGATCTGCGCGCCGGTGGCCACCAGCCGGTCGTAGTAGGGCTGCACATCGTCCACCAGCAGGGTGCCGGTGGTGGAGGTGAACGGGGCCAGTGCCTGCGCGCTGCCTTCGATCAGCAGGAACGCACCGACCATGGCCAGGCGCAGGCCGGCGACGGGGAAGGGAAAACCCGCATCGGCCACCACGCCCTGCAGCTGTTCGTAGAACGCCACGCGGCGTTCCAGTTCACCGGGGGCGACGAACACGCGGATCAGGACGCGCGGTGCGCGCTGGCGTGAGGTATCACATCGGTCGCGCCAGAGATGGTTGAAATCGCGATGAGGAGTCATGCGCACGCCCACGGATGAGGAAAGGCCATTATCCGCAGTGCCTGCGGCGTGCTTCATGACGGGCGGTGATGGGCTGATAACCGCCGGGCACGGCGCCGAGGGTGAGCGCGCGTGACTTAGGTCCTGTTGACAGCGATGAACGCACTCGCCCACTCTTCACGGGTTGGGCTGCCCTGCGCGGCCCGGACAGGCAGGTTGTCACGCCGGGCGGAGGGGCCCGTGCGCAGACCGGTCCGTCTTCCCCGCCTGTGCCACGCTGCCCTGCAGCACGCCCACGGCACCGACGCTGCACCCTTCGGCAGCACTTTCCCTGGACCGATTGCCTTGGCAACGGAATGACGCCTGCTGATGAAAACGTTTACAAAGCCGCTCGCCCTGTCCATCGCCCTGTCGGCTGCGCTGTCCGCGCCGGCCTGGGCCGACCCCGCTTCCTTCACCGTGCTCAGCCTGGAACAGGCCCCCGACACGGCCGCGCTGCCGGCGCTGGCCAGCCAGCTGCAGTCGCTGCAGGTCGATGCGGTCAGCGTGCGCCATGTACAGCGGGGTGTGGGTGAGGTCGATCCGCTGCAGCGGCTGGCCGACCAGGCCGGCTACCAGTACCGTTTCGTTGCCGCCGATGACGGCACCGGCAGCGTGCAGAGGGGCCAGGCCGTACTGACCCGCCTGCCGATCGAGGCCGAATCCGGCCCCGACCAGCCGGGCCTGAACTACCTGCGCCTCACCGATGGCCGCCATGTGGTGGCGCTCTACACCGAAGGTGGCGCCGCCGCTGCGCAGCTGCCGGCGCTGGTGTCTTCCTCGCGGCTGGGGGCACCGACCGTGTTGCTGGGCGCCGCTGATGGCAGCGCCGCCACGGCGGCCGGTTTCGCCTCGGCCACGGCATCGCAGCTGTTCAGTGATGGTTTCCAGTCCGCCAGCAGCGCACCGTTTGCGCTGAAGGGCAGCAACGCCCAGCTGCTGACCCTGGCCTATGCGGCCGACAAGGGCGGCGAGCAGCCGTGGATGGACACCGCGCTCAGCGCCGACGCGCGTGCCGCGCTGCTGCTGAAGGCGATGGCCGAAGACGAGAAGTTCCAGATGCTGCACAGCTACTTCGGGCTGGGCAAGGATGGCGGCCCGCTGCCGGAAGGTGCGGTTGGTTCTGCCGGTTTCGTGCCCGGCGTGGCGCGCCTGGGCATTCCGGCGCAGCAGTCGGCCGACGCCGGCGTGGGCGTGACCAACCCGGGCGGCATCCGCAAGGGCGATTTTGCCACCGCCATGCCCTCCGGCCCGTCCACCGCCTCCAGCTGGAACCGTGAGGTCGCCTTCGAAGGCGGCGCCACCATGGGCCGTGAAGCCTGGCAGCAGCGCTTCAACATCCTGCTCTCCGGCAGCGTGAACCTGCAGCGTGACCCGCGCAACGGCCGCAATTTCGAGTACGCCGGCGAAGACCCGCTGCTGGCTGGCGTGATGGTCGGTGCGGTCATCCAGGGCGTGCAGAGCCAGCACGTGATTTCGTCGATGAAGCACTTCGCGATGAACGACATGGAGACACGCCGCAACTTCCACGACGCGCGCATCGGCGAACAGGCCATGCACGAATCGGACCTGCTGGCCTTCGAAATCGCGCTGGAAGCTGGCCGCCCCGGCGTGGCCATGTGTTCGTACAACAAGATCAACGGCACCTACGGCTGCGAAAACGCCTACCTGATGAACCAGGTGCTGAAGCAGGAATGGAAGTTCCCCGGTTTCGTGATGTCCGACTGGGGTGGCGTGCACAGCGGTTCCAAGGCGGCGCTGGCCGGCCTGGACCAGCAGTCGGCCGGTGAGGTGTTCGATGCGGCGGTGTTCTTCGACGAACCGCTGAAGCTGGCCGTGAGCGGCGGCGTGGTGCCGGTGGCCAAGCGTGACGACATGGTCCGCCGCATCCTGCGCACCATGTTCCTGCACGGCAACTTCGACAACCCGCCGCAGCACCGTCCCATCGATGTGCAGGCCGGCTACGCCGCCGCCCAGCGCACGGTGGAAGAGGGCAGCGTGCTGCTGCGCAACGAAGACAACCTGCTGCCGCTGGCCGACACCGCCAAGCGCATCGTCATCATCGGCGGGCATGCCGACAAGGGCGTGATCGGGGGCGGTGGTTCGTCGATGGTGGGCGTGACCGCCAAGGGCACCAACGCGGTGCCGGGCGTGATGCCGACCACCTGGCCGGGCCCGGTGATCTTCCACCCGTCCTCGCCGCTGGAATCGCTGCGCGCCGCGCGCCCGGACGCGACCATCGACTACGTGGATGGCAGCAACGCCGCCGCGGCGGCCAAGGCAGCCGCGCAGGCCGACGTGGCCATCGTGTTCGCCACCCAGTGGGCCGCCGAATCGGTGGACCTGCCGGACATGCAGCTGCCGGACAACCAGGATGCACTGATTGCCGCCGTGGCCAAGGCCAACCCGAAGACCGTGGTGGTGCTGGAAACCAACGGCCCGGTGCGTACGCCGTGGCTGGCGCAGGTGCCGGCGCTGCTGCAGGCGTGGTACCCGGGCATCCGCGGTGGCGAAGGCATCGCCGCGCTGCTGACCGGCACCGCCAACCCGTCCGGCCGCCTGCCGGTCACCTGGGTGGTGGACGAATCGCAGCTGCCGCGCCCGCATATCGATGGCCTGGGCTTCAAGCCGAAGAAGGAATTCGGCGACGTGTTCGATTTCGATATCGAAGGCGCCAACGTCGGCTACAAGTGGATGGCGGCCAAGGGCCTGACCCCGACCTTCGCCTTCGGCCACGGTCTGTCCTACACCTCCTTCGCCTATGACAACCTGAAGGTGAGCGTGGAAGGTTCGCGCCTGGTGGCCAGCGTGGACATCCGCAACACCGGCAAGCGCGCCGGTGCCGACGTGGCCCAGCTGTACCTGAAGCTGCCGGCCGGCAGCACCACCCCGGTGCGCCTGATCGGTTTCGACAAGGTCAGCCTGCAGCCGGGTGAACTGCGCCGCATCCGCATCGAAGCCGAGCCGAAGACGCTGGCCCACTACGACGCGCAGGCGCGCCAGTGGAAGATCGCCGGCGGCACCTACCAGGTGCAGCTGTCGCGCAACGCGGCCGAACCGCTGCAGAGCGTGGACGTGCAGCTGGCGGAGCAGGTGCTGGGCTGATCCAGCGGGGTATTGATGTTTGAAGACACGGCCCCGCAAGGGGCCGTGTCTGTTTGGGGGCTGCCGCTGCGCTCGCCGGGCATGGCCCGGCGCTACCCGGTCACCGCATCTCTGGTAGCGCCGGGCCATGCCCGGCGGAGGGTCCAATCACGCGGGACGTTCACCGAACCACCCGCGCAGGAAATCGATCAGCTGACGCACCTTCAACGAGGGCTGCGTGCTGTGCGGGTAGACGGCGTAGACGCTCTGCTGCGGGAAGCGGTGCTGGCGCAGCACCGGCCGCAGGCGGTCGTGGGCCAGGTCGTCCTCGATCAGCCAGCGCGGCAGCACGGTGACGCCTGCGCCGGCCAGGGCGAAGGCGCGCAGGCTGCTGGCACCGTCCACGCGCACCACGGCATTGCCCGGATTGGTGGCAAACAACGCGTCGCTGCCATCGGGCGCCACCACCGGCACATCGGCCAGGTGCGGATAGCCGAGGCGGGGCAGGGTGCCCAGCTGCACCGGGTCATCGGCCGCATCGGCAGAGGGCAGGCGCGCCAGCAGCGAAGGCGCGGCAACCGCACACAGCGGATGCCGTTCCAGTTCGCTGGCGTGCAGGCCTGAATCCGGCAGGCGGCCAAGGCGGATCGCCAGGTCGAAACGTTCGGGAATCAGGTCGGCCGGTGCCGGCGACGTGGACAGATGCAGCTGCAGCGCCGGGTGCCGCGCACGGAACGCCTCCAGCGCCGGGATCAGCCGCAGCTGCGCATACTCCGGCGTGGTCGTCAGGCGCAGCGTACTCTGCAGTTGGTGCTGGTCGCGGCGCGCGGCATCGATGGCCGCCTGCGCCGCATCCAGCGCCTGCACGCAATGCTGCAGGAACTGTTCGCCGGCCTCGGTCAGGGCCAGGTGGCGGGTACTGCGCAGCAGCAGGGTCACCCCCAGTTCCTGCTCCAGCCGCTTCAGGTTGAAGCTGACCACCGCACGACTGAGACCGAGACGGTCGGCGGCTGCCGTGAGGCTGCCGGCCTCGACCACGGCGCGGAAGATGTCGAAGCGGTCCAGGCTGACCATGGCGACTCATTGTCAAAACAGATTTGACAGTGTTGCAGCAGATGTCGTGTTTTTCCAGCAACTATAGAAAGGCATGCTGGCCGCTTCCCTGCTGGAGCGCCGCCGATGCCGTCCCCCTGCCTGCGCCATGAGGCGATCTTCCTGCTGGTGTTCGCGCTGGACCTGGTCAACATGTTCATCGCCACGGTGGCCTACCCGGCGCTGGCGGCCGAGCTGCATACCGAGGTCGGCCTGCTGGCCTGGGTCGGTACGGCCTACATGCTGGGCCTGAGCGTGGTCATCCCGCTGGCGCCGTGGCTGGCCGCGCGCTGTGGCGAGCGACGCCTGCTGCTGGTGGCATTGCTGTTGTTCGCGCTGGCGGCGGCCTTGGCCGGCGCGGCCCCGGGCATCGGCTGGCTGCTGGGCTGGCGGCTGCTGCAGTGGCTGTCCTGGCGCGGCGTGCTGTGGGCCAGCCTGCCGCTTGCGCTGGCGGCGATGGGCCTGGTGCTGGCCTGGATGCCGGCCGATGGTGAACGCACCACGCCCCGGCTGCAGGCCTATGCGCTGGCCACGGCGATGAGCGCGCTGGGCGTGCTGCTGCTGGCGCTGACCTGGCTGGGCGAACCCGGCCACCGGAGTGCCGGTGCGGTGCTGTTGCTGCTGGCGCTGGCGCTGGCGACCGCCCACCTGCACCACGCGCGCCGGCAGGCACAGCCGCTGCTGCGCTGGTCGCTGCTGTCCCATCGCGGGCTGCGGCTGGCGATGCTGGTCTATCTGGCCGTCCCGGGCGTGTTCATCGGCAGTCAGCTGGCCAGCACGCTGCAGCTGCACCAGGCCGGTTACAGCGCCGCACGCATCGGTGCGCTGATGCTGCCGTGGGCGCTGGCCTCGGCGCTGGCCATCACCGGCAGCCGTCGCCTGCTGGCGCGTGTCGGTCCTGCGGCGGTACTGCGTGGTGGCATGCTGTTGCAGGCCAGTGGCCTGCTGCTGATGGCGCTGTTGCCGCAGCCTTCGTTCGCGCTGGCGGCAGTGCTGTTTGCGCTGATGGGAGCGGGCGGCAGCCTGTGCAGCAGCACCGCGCAGACGCTGGCCTTCCATGGCGTCGATGCCGAGGCGCTGGGTGATGCGAGCGCCTTGTGGAATCTCAACCGCCAGCTCAGTTTCTGTCTGGGCACCGCCGCCATCGCGCTGCTGCTGGCGCTGGCCATGCAATGGCTGCCAGCAGGGGCCGCCGCTGTGGCACTCGGCCTGGCCGCAGTGCTTACCCTGCTGCCGATGGTGCTGTTGTGCCGCTCGCAGCCCTTGCTCCTTCCGCAACCGGAGAATGCCTGATGCACCACACCGCCGAACATGAAATCCACGAACTGCACGACAAACTGCAGGCCTGGTTCCGTGCCGACGTCGGCGCCGAAGCACTGGACGACCTGATGGCGCACTTCTGCGCGGACTTCAGCATGGTCGGCATTGCCGGGCGCCGTCTTGATCGCCAGGCCGTGCGCGCATTGTTCGCCAGCGCACACGGTGCGCGTGCCGGCCTGCAGATCGCCATCGAGGGTGTGCAGGCGGTGGACGCACCGGCGCCGCTGGCAGCGCTGCGTTACCGCGAGGGCCATGCGGTGGCCGGTGCGGCGATGGCGTGGCGTGAATCGTTGGCGGTGCTGCGCCATGAACAGGGGCGCTGGCGCTGGCTGGCACTGCACGAAGTGGCGTCCGCCTGACGACATTGCCAAGGGCACCACGGCAGTCGGGCAGGGCAACGCGCCGCCGCACATGTGCCATCAGTCGTGGCAGAAAAGCCGCCTCAGGCAAGGCTGGTGCACACCACCGGGGCCATTGCAGGAGTAGGCTTGGGGCTTCTCTGCCGTGAGCTGAATCCCATGCGCATGCACGCCGTCGCCGTCGCCCTCGCCGTTGCCTTGTCCCTGTCCGGCCCCCTGTTTGCCGCCGACACCCCGCCGATGACCCCGGACATCAGCGGCAAGCCGTTCGTGGCGCCGGACGTGGGCCGCGACTACGACAAGCGCGTGGTGATGGTGCCGATGCGCGATGGCACCAGGCTGTACACCGTCATCGTGGTGCCCAAGGGCGCGCACAACGCGCCGATGCTGCTGACCCGCACGCCGTATGACGCCGCCAACCGGGCCAGCCGTGTCGATTCGCCGCGCATGCGCGATCTGCTGCCGCAGGGCGATGAGGTGTTCGTCGATGCTGGCTACATCCGCGTTTTCCAGGATATCCGTGGCAAGTACGGTTCCGAAGGCGATTACGTGATGACCCGGCCGCTGCGCGGGCCGTTGAACAACACCAAGGTGGACCACGCCACCGATGCGTGGGACACCATCGACTGGCTGGTCAAGCACGTGCCGGAAAGCAACGGCAAGGTCGGCATGCTGGGCTCGTCGTATGAGGGCTTCACCGTGGTGATGGCGCTGACCAACCCGCACCCGGCGCTGAAGGTGGCCGCACCGCAGAGCCCGATGGTGGACGGCTGGATGGGCGACGACTGGTTGAACTACGGTGCGTTCCGCCAGGTCAACTTCCCGTACTTCGCGCTGCAGACCGAAAAGCGGGGCAAGGGCACGCCGCTGCCCAGCCTGGGCTACGACGACTACAGCACTTTCCTGCGCATCGGCTCGGCCGGCGATTACGCGCGCTTCACCGGCGTGGACCAGCTGACCTGGTGGAAGAAGCTGGTGCAGCACCCGGCCTACGATGCGTTCTGGCAGGGCCAGGCGCTGGACGCGGAAATGGCCAAAACACCGTTGAAGGTGCCGACCATGTGGCTGCAGGGCCTGTGGGACCAGGAAGACATGTGGGGCGCCAACCATGCCTACCAGGCGATGGAAGGGCGCGACACTAGCAACACACTGAACTACCTGGTGATGGGCCCGTGGCGGCACAGCCAGGTGAACTATGACGGCAGCCAGCTGGGTGCGTTGAAGTTCGATGGCGATACCGCGCTGCAGTTCCGCCGCGATGTGCTCAAGCCGTTCTTCGACCAGTACCTGGTGGACGGCGCACCGAAGGCCGATACGCCGCCAGTGCTGATCTACAACACCGGTGAAAACCACTGGGACCGCCTGCAAGGCTGGCCGCGCAGCTGTGGCACGGGCTGCGCCGCCAGCAGCAAGCCGCTGTACCTGCGTGCCGGCGGCAAGCTGGCCTTCCAGGCGCCGGCGGCGGGCGAGGGCGATTTCGAGGAATACGTGTCCGACCCGGCCAAGCCGGTGCCGTTCGTGCCGCGCCCGGTGCGCTTCGCCGACCGTGACATGTGGACCACCTGGCTGGTGAAGGACCAGCGCTTCGTCGATGGCCGCCCGGACGTGCTGACCTTCATCACCGAGCCGCTGTCCGAACCGCTGCGCATCGGCGGTGCGCCGGTGGTGCACCTGCAGGCGTCCACCAGCGGCACCGACAGCGACTGGGTGGTGAAGCTGATCGACGTCTACCCGGACCAGGAAGCATCCACCCCAGAAATGGGCGGTTACGAGCTGCCGGTGTCGCTGGCGATCTTCCGCGGCCGTTACCGCGAAAGCTTCAGCGATCCCAAGCCGCTGGCCGCCAACCAGGTGCTGCCGTACCGCTTCAACCTGCCCAATGCCAACCACACCTTCCAGAAGGGGCACCGGGTGATGGTGCAGGTGCAGTCCAGCCTGTTCCCGCTGTACGACCGCAACCCGCAGACCTACGTGCCGAACATCTACCTGGCCAAGCCGGGTGACTACCAGAAGGCCGCCCAGCGCGTCTGGCACAGCGCCGCGCAGGCCAGTTACGTGGACCTGCCGGTGTATTAAGCGCACGTTCGGCCGGTGCCGTGGCATAAGTGCATCCGCCTTGGTAGTGCCGGCCGCTGGCCGGCAACCAGGCGATGCTGCCGAAAGTCATGAAGCTGCCGGCCAACGGCCGGCACTACCCGGTGCTGCGGAACACACGCTTGCCGGACAAAACCTTACCCTACCTTCGAGGGGCCGGTGCGCCAGCGGCTGGGTACCAGGCCGAAGCGGCGGCGGAAGGCGGCGGCGAAATTGCTGGGGTGGCGGTAGTCGCAGGCCGAGGCGGCCTGTTCCACCGTCCAGCCCTCTTCGCGCAGCCCGCGTTCGGCATGGTGCATGCGCTGTTCGTGCAGGTAATCGAACACCGAACAGCCGTACTGCTGCACGAACAGTCGGCGCAGGGCGCTGGCACTCATGCAGGCGATGGCAGCCAGTTCGGCCAGGCTGTGGTCGTGGCCGGGTGCCTCGTGCAGGTAGTCGCGCACACGGTCCAGCCGGGCCTGCTGCCCGGCGCGCAGGCTGCGCACGCTCGAATCCAGGTCATCGGCCTGCAGGCCCAGCGACAGGATCTGCAGCGCCAGCCCCTCGCGCCAGAGCGCATCGAGGTTGCCCTGCCACGGGCTGTCGAACAGCTGCGACAGGCTGGGCAGCAGGCTGTGCGGAATGGCCCAGTGGCGGCAGCAGGCGTTTTCGTCCTGCAGCACCCGCTGCAGTTCCGGCTGCGCGTACAGCGCCGGGTCCAGGTCGGCGGGCACCATCAGGCTGACGCCACGCAGGCGCGTGCTGCCCGGGTGCACGCCGCGCATCGCCACCGGTTCGCGGTGGTGCGACGTCATCGCGGTGCCGGCGCGCAGGGTGAAGTGGTTGCGCCGTGGCGCGTGCACGTCCACCTGGCCATCCAACATCATGCAGATCGACAGGCCGGGACGCTCTTCGGCGGTTGCGGTATAGCCGATGCGGTTGTGCGCATCGGTGGCGACCAGGCTCAGGCCGCCGCGCAGGGTCTGCTCGTGCAGTTCGCCGCGCCCGACCCACTGGTCATCACGCAGGTCACGCGGGTCGGCACGGTAGTCAAAGCCGTGGCGCAGGCCGAAGCGGCGGTAATCGGCAAAGGTGAAGTATCGGGACATCGCTCAGCGCTCGACAGGAAGGAGTCGTGCTGGCGGAGGCTGGCCCGGCAATTCTAGCGCGGTCCGCCGCCGTGGCGACGGACCGCGTGGCCTGTATCAGCCCAGGGTGGGGTAATCGATGTAGCCGTGCTCGCCGCCGCCGTACATCGTCTGCGGGTCGGGCTGGGCCAGCGGTGCGTCCTTGCGCAGGCGCTCGACCAGGTCCGGGTTGGCGATGAACGGGCGCCCGAAGGCGATCACATCGGCGTTGCCGGCAGCGATGGCGGCGCTGGCGCTGGCCTTGTCATAGCCGTTGTTGGCGATCCAGCCGCCGCGGAAGCGCGAGCGCAGCGCCGGGTAATCGAACGGCAGGTTGTCCCGGTCGCGGCCGGTGGCGCCTTCAATGACATGGATGAAGGCCAGCCCGCCGATGCTGTCCAGCCGCTCCACCGCGCGCTCGAACAGCGGCTGCGGGTTGCTGTCATGCGCATCGTTGACCGGCGTGACCGGCGACAGGCGCACGCCGGTGCGGCCGACGCCGATGGTGTCGGCCACCGCGCTGACCACCTCGAACAGCAGGCGCGTGCGATTTTCGATGCTGCCACCGTAGGCATCATCGCGGTGGTTGCTGCCATCGCGCAGGAACTGGTCGACCAGGTAACCATTGGCGGCATGCACTTCCACGCCATCAAACCCGGCAGCGATCGCGTTGCGCGCGGCGTGGCGGTAATCGGCGATCAGCGCGGGAATCTCTTCCAGCGCGAGCGCACGCGGTGCCGAGACGTCCTCGAAGCCGTTGGCGGTGAAGGTCTTGGCGTCGGCGCGGATCGCGCGCGGTGCCACCGGCACTTCGCCGTCGGGCAGCAGGCTGGTATGCGAGATGCGGCCGACTTGCCACAGCTGCAGCACGATCCTTCCGCCGCGCGCATGCACCTCGTCGGTGATCGAGCGCCATGCGGCCACCTGTTCGGGGCTGTAGATGCCCGGGGTGTCCAGATACCCCTGGCCAAGCGGGCTGATCTGTGTGGCTTCGGCAATCAGCAGGCCGGCGCTGGCACGCTGGCCGTAGTAGGTGGCGGCCAGCGGCGTCGGCACGCGGTCGGGCAGCGCACGGTTGCAGGTCAGCAGGGCCATCGCGATGCGGTTGGCCAGGGCGATATCGCCCAGCTGGGTCGGGGTGAACAGGATGTTCGAGTCGGTGGTCATGCAGGGTCCAATAGGGCGGCAAGGGGGAGGCGCACTGGCCTGCCTGCAGCATAGGGATACCGATGTTGCAGCGATGGGAAGCTCGGTTGCGGCCGCCAGCGGTTGAAACGCCATGACGCCCGCACGACGCCGCTGCGCGTAGGGTTTACCGCAGGCGGGCACGGCCCGCACCGATTACCAACACGTGGAGAACAGTGATGATCGATTACCAGCTCAACGGCAAGGTCGCCATCGTGACCGGCGGTGTGTCCGGCATCGGCCTGGCCGTGGTGCAGGCGCTGGCAGCATCCGGCGCACATGTCTCGGTCTGGGACCTGAAACAGGACGCCGTCGATGCCGCCGTGGCCGCGCTGGCGGGCAAGGGTGGCAAGGCCATCGGCATCGCGCTGGACGTGACCGATGAAGCGGCCGTTGATGCCGCCGTGAAGCAGACGGTGGATGCGCTCGGCGGCCTGGACATCGCGGTCAACAACGCCGGCATCGGCGGCCCTGCGGAAAAGAGCGGTGACTACCCCGTGGATGGCTGGAAGCGGGTGATCGACGTGAACCTGACCAGCGTGTTCCTGTGCTAGCGGGCGCAGATCCGGGCGATGTGCGCGGCGGGCAAGGGCGGCAGCATCATCAACATGGCCTCGATCCTGGGCCAGGTGGGCTACGCCGGCTCGGTGGCGTACGTGGCGGCCAAGCATGGCGTGGTGGGCCTGACCCAGACCGCAGCGTGGGAACACGCACCCGAGCAGATCCGCATCAACGCCGTCGGCCCGGGCTTCATCAACACGCCGCTGCTGGAAAAGATGGACCCCAAGGTGCGCGCCACGCTGGAAGGCAAGCACGCGCTCAAGCGCCTGGGTACCGCCGAGGAAGTGGCCGCGCTGGTGGCCTGGCTGGCCAGCGATGCCTCCTCGTTCGCCACCGGCACCTACTACGCCATCGATGGGGGCTACCTGGCGCAGTGATGCGCCAATGAACGGTCGCTCTGGGCAATCGCTGTGGTAGATCCACGCCCTGCGTGGATGCAGCCCACGCCCAGACACCACCGGATGTGAAGGCGGCACGGTGTCATCTTCACTGCCGCCCCACGGCCGCCGCGCAACGCTGCCGCAACGACCCGGAGGTGGCGATGGAGCTTTCCCAGGATTTTGCGATCCTGCTGCGCGTTGCCGCGGCGATGGTGTTCGGCGGCGTGCTCGGCGTCGAGCGCGAAATGGGCAAGCATGCGGCGGGGCTGCGCACGCACATGCTGATTGTCGGCGCCGCTGCCCTCATCGTCGGGCTGGGCGATTCCATTGCCGAACATTTCCAGCAGGAGCGCTACCGCGATGTGCTGCAGGTGGACCCGGTGCGCCTGATCGAGACGGTGGTGGCCTGCGTCGGCTTCGTGGCTGCCGGCACCATCCTGCGCGGCTCGCGCGAGGACCAGGTCAGCGGGCTGACCACGGCCAGCTCGATGATCATGGCTGCGGCCATCGACATCGCCGTGGGCATCGGCGCGTATGTCATCGCCTTCGGGGTCACCGCGTTGTGCCTGCTGGTGCTGGCGGTGATCCGGCGGGTGGAGACGCGGCTGTAACGCCGAATTGCCTTTCGTCAAATGGTACTACCAATAATCCGGTCCGCGAGTGTGTTTTAATGAGCTAACCGCAGGATCTGCATCCGGCGCTACGTGCATCAAACTGCTGATCTGCATAATGGTACGACCACATGCAGCCGGACTGATGATGAACGTACCGGTGGTGCAGTCCGCTCCCGTCCAGAGCCCCGCATGCACCCCCGGCAACCCCTGAACTTCTTCCGTCGGCCCCCTGCGCCGGTGATGGCCCCATGAGCACGCAACGGCTTTCCGACCGCGTGGCCACGCAACTACGCACGCTGGTGGCCGAACAGCAGCTGCAACCTGGAGACCGCCTGCCCGCCGAGCGCACGCTGGCGGTACAGCTGGGGGTGTCACGCACCGCACTGCGCGAGGCCATCGCGCAACTGTCCAGCCAGGGCCTGCTGACCGCGCGCGTCGGTGGCGGCACCTACGTGGCCGAACCGGCCGTACGCGCGCGGCAGGCATTGCACGAACCATTGGCCCCGTATCTGCCGGTGTTCCAGGGCGACCCGGAATACCGCTTCGATGTGCTGGAGATCCGCCATGCGCCGGAAGGCGCCACCGCCTGGCATGCCGCGCTGCGGGCCACCGACGAGGACCGCGCGCGTATCGCCCAGGCGTTCCAGACCATGCTGGACGCGCACGGCAAGGACGATGCGGCGGGTGAGGCGCGCGCCGATGCGGCCTTCCACCTGTCCATCGCCGAGGCCTCGCACAACCTGGTGCTGCTGCAGGTGATGCGCGGCCTGTTCGAGCTGCTGCAGACCAACATCTCGCAGAGCCGCGAAAAGCTCTACACCACGCCCGCCACCTTCGCGCCGCTGTCCGACCAGCACCGCGAAATGATGGAGGCGGTGCTGGCCGGCGACCCCGAACGTGCACGCGCGGCCGCACACGCGCACCTCGCGTTCGTGCATACCTCGCTGCGCACGCTGGACGACAACGAAGCCCGGCGCGCCCGCGCCTTGCGTCTCCCTTCCCCGCATGGCTGATGACTTCCGGGCAACCCCATGATCATTTCCGCATCCACTGACTACCGCGCCGCCGCCCAACGCCGGCTGCCGCCGTTCCTGTTCCACTACATCGATGGCGGTGCGTATGCCGAGCACACGCTGAAGCGCAACGTCACCGATCTGGCCGACATCGCGCTGCGCCAGCGCATCCTGCGCAACATGGCCGACCTGAGCCTGGAAACCGAGCTGTTCGGTCAGACGCTGGCCATGCCGGTGGCGCTGGGCCCGGTCGGCCTCACCGGCATGTACGCCCGGCGCGGCGAAGTGCAGGCCGCGCGCGCAGCCGACAGCCACGGCATTCCGTTCACCCTGTCCACGGTCTCGGTGTGCCCCATCGAGGAGGTGGCACCGGCCATGCAGCGGCCGATGTGGTTCCAGCTGTATGTGCTGCGCGACCGCGGCTTCATACGCAACGCGCTGGAGCGCGCGCAGGCGGCGGGCGTGAGCACGCTGGTGTTCACCGTGGACATGCCGGTGCC
Source organism: Stenotrophomonas maltophilia (assembly GCA_009912235.1). Lineage (GTDB taxonomy): Bacteria > Pseudomonadota > Gammaproteobacteria > Xanthomonadales > Xanthomonadaceae > Stenotrophomonas > Stenotrophomonas maltophilia_AV. Next base: position 10,156 of record WNDS01000007.1, on the reverse strand, counting down.
GCGCGCACGCTACCGCGATGCGCATTCGGGCATGAGCGGCCCGAACGCTTCGCTGCGGCGCACCGGCCAGGCCATCACGCACCCGCGCTGGGCTTGGGACGTGGGCCTGTTCGGGCGCCCGCACGACCTGGGCAACATCTCCACCTACCGCGGCAACCCGACCGGGCTGGAAGACTACATCGGCTGGTTCGGCAGCAACTTCGACCCCTCCATTTCCTGGAAGGACCTGGAGTGGATCCGCGAATTCTGGAAGGGGCCGATGGTGATCAAGGGCATCCTCGACCCGGACGATGCACGCGACGCGGTCAGCTTCGGTGCCGATGGCATCGTGGTGTCCAACCACGGGGGCCGCCAGCTCGACGGCGTGCTCTCCACCGCGCGCACTGCCGGCCATTGCCGATGCAGTGCAGGGCGATCTGAAGATCCTGGCCGATTCAGGCATCCGCACCGGTCTGGACGTGGTGCGCATGCTGGCACTGGGCGCCGACACCGTGCTGCTCGGCCGCGCCTTCATCTACGCCCTGGCCGCGCAGGGCGAGGCCGGGGCGGCCAACCTGCTGGACCTGATTGCCAAAGAAATGCGCGTTGCCATGACCTTGACCGGCGCGCACCGCATCGCCGATATCGGGCGCGATGCGCTGGTGCGACTGCCATGAGCGACCCCGCAGGTATCTTGGCGCAGCTGCGCGATGCCGTGGGGGTGCGCCACGTACTGACCGGCGACAAAGCCGCCCGCCGCTTCCGTCGGGGCTACCGCTTCGGCGGTGGCCCGGTGCTGGCGGTGGTGCGCCCGGGCACCCTGCTGGAACTGTGGCGGGCGCTGCAGGCTGCGGTGCAGGGCGGGGCGGCGATCATCCTGCAGGCCGCCAACACCGGCCTGACCGGCGGCTCTACCCCAGATGGCGACGATTACGGGCGGCCCATCGTGCTGGTCAGTACGCTGCGCCTGACCGGCATCCAGCTGCTCGATGGCGGCCGTCAGGTGCTGTGCCTGCCCGGTGCCACGCTGGACAGGCTGGAGCATACGCTGGCGCCGCTGGGGCGCGAGCCGCATTCGGTGATCGGTTCGTCGTGCATCGGCGCCTCGGTGCTGGGCGGCATCTGCAACAACTCCGGGGGCGCGCTGGTGCGGCGTGGCCCGGCCTACACCGAACTGGCGCTGTTCGCACAGGTCGATGCGCAGGGCCAGCTGCAGCTGATCAACCACCTGGGCATCGCGCTGGGCGACACGCCCGAACAGATCCTGCAGCGCCTGCAGCACGGTGACTATACGGCGGCCGATATCGCCGGTGATGATGGCCACGTGGCGTCCGACCCCGACTACGCGCAGCAGGTGCGGCAGATCGATGCAGACACCCCGGCGCGCTTCAACGCCGATGCGCGCCGCCACTACGAAGCGGCCGGTTCGGCGGGCAAGCTGGCCGTGTTCGCCGTGCGCCTGGACACGTTTGAAAAGGAACGCGCCGAGGTCTTCTACATCGGCAGCAACCGCACCGACAGCCTCACCGCCATCCGCCGCCAGCTGCTGACCGGTTTCGAGCGCCTGCCGATTTCCGGTGAGTACATCCACCGCGATGCGTATGACATCGGCGAGCGCTACGGCAAGGACACCTTCCTGCTGATCGACCGACTGGGCACCGCACGCGTGCCGGCCGCCTTCGCGTTGAAGAGCCGGGTGGATGGCTGGTTCGAGCGATGGGGCCTGCGTGGGCTGACCGACCGGGTGATGCAGGCGCTGGTCGGTCTGCTGCCGCCGCACCTTCCGGCGCGCATGGGCGAGTACCGCCAGCGCTATGAACACCACCTGCTGCTGAAGGTCTCCGCGCAGGATGCCGCCGCTACCGAAGCGTGGCTGCGCGGCTTCTTCGCCGAGCATGAGGGCAGCTATTTCCATTGCACGGCCGACGAGGGGCGCAAGGCGTTCCTGCATCGGTTCGCGGTGGCCGGTGCAGCGGTGCGCTACCGCGAGGTGCACCGCGCCCAGGTGCAGGACATCGTGGCGCTGGACATCGCCCTGCGCCGTGATGATGCCGACTGGTTTGAGCAGCTGCCCGCCGACATCGACAACCGGCTGCTGCACAAGCTGTATTACGGACACTTCCTGTGCCACGTCTTCCACCAGGATTACATCGCGCGCAAGGGCGAGGACCTGATGGCCATCGAGCATGCGATGTGGGCATTGCTGGACCAGCGTGGCGCCGAATACCCGGCCGAGCACAACGTCGGCCACCTGTACCCGGCCAAGCCGGCGCTGGCCGGTTTCTACAAGCAACTGGACCCGAGCAATACCTTCAACCCGGGTATTGGGCAGACGTCGAAGGCGAAGGGGTGGGGTAGCTGCGACTGTAGTGGGCAATGACGAGGGAAGATCCGTCGAGCATGGCTCGACGCTGCCGGGGCAGGGGTTACCATCGGAACTCCGTATGCAGGAGCCGCCCATGCCCCCCATCATTGCCCGCAGGGCCCTGTGCGCCGCACTGCTGGCCAGCCCGGTGCTGGCGCTGGCCCAGAGCGCGATCCTGCCGCAGCAGCGTGATGCTGCCGGCAACGTGATGGAGCCGCTGGGGCAGGTGCTGGTCACCGATGAGACAGGACCCGCAGGGCTCTATGACTGCACCCGCGACGGCAACTGGTGCGTGCGCGTGCAGCCGGTCGCCGAGGAGGGAGACCGGCCGACTGTGCTGGAAGTGCTTGAGAAGGTGCCGGGCCAAGCCACGCCGCACAGCTACCATGTCAGCATCGACGTGCCGCAGGAAAGTGATCTGAAGCTGTGGCCGTGGATCGTGCGACTGACCCCCGGCGTCGGCAGCGACGCGCCCGTGACCGACCCGCAGCAGCGGGCCCGCCAGAACGTACTGGTGGGTGGCATCGTCTCGTTCAGCAGCATGTATTCCGGTGGCGGTGCCGATGCGTCCACGTTGCAGCTAGCACGCGTGCGCCATCTGCAGGACGACATCCAGGTGGACGACGACGTGCTGACCGTGCCGTGGCTGGGCAGTGCGATGATCCGCGCCTGCTTCAGCGAGCAGGACATCAAGCAGCGCGCCGGTGCCTGCCACGATGAGTATGGGTTCTCGGCGAAGCTGGGGCTGGAGACGGCGGCCGAGGGCATGCCGGTACTGCGCTACCAGACCGTGGCCACACGGTTTCCGGCTGGTGTTTCGCGCTTGGAGGATTCGCTGGCCAAAGGGCCGCTGAAGAAGAAGGACCTGCGCACCGAGCAGGACCCGGCGTGCAGCTACACGCGGCTATTCCGCTTCAATGAAGGCATGTTCCATCCGGACCGGGCACTGCCGGATTGCGCCGGATACACCGAGCCCTGAAGCCGGGTGTCGCACAGTTCCGGCGGTGCGACACCACGGGGCAGGGCGCAGGGGTGATTACTCGCAGCGCACCGCGGTGATGATGTTGTCCTTGCCGAAGAACACGCGTAGGCGGTCCTGGCGGATATCCTTGGTGGTGATGGTGCTGGGGCCGATCGGGTTGACCAGGCCGGCACCGCTTTCACGCGACAGGCGGCGCAGGTTCTCCTCGTTGGCCGGTTGGCCGACTGCCCAGCCCAGCCGGGTGGCGTCGCAGGTGCCGCTGCCCTTGATTTCCGGGCCGGGCGTGCTGACACAGGCGGCCAGCAACAGGGGCGAGGCGAGGGCGGCAAGTGCAAGGCGGGCGGGGCGGTATCGGTTCATGGCTACAACTCCTGAGGGCATGATGGCGCCACCATAGCACCGCACCCGTGGCGACGGTATGCGCTGGATCAAGCCGCGTCATTCATGTGCGCAGGCGTTGTCGGGATCGAAGTTTTCCGGGCCACGGTAGCGGGCGGCGGACCGCTCGAAGTGCAGTGCAAACGTCTCCCGGCCGCCCGGACAGTCACGCGATGCCTCCAGCGCCGGCCAGGCCGGATGCGGTGCCGGAGGTGCGGCCAGCGTGGTGAACCGCCCCTCCAGCAGGCGCGCATAGGTTCCGTCCGGGCACTGCGCCAGCACCAGTTTATGGGTGACGTCGATGTCGCCGTAGCTGCTGCCGAAGTAGGTGAGGATCGCGTCGGCGCGACCATCGTTGTTCAGGTCAGGCGTCGTGTCGAGCGTGGTCTGCCCGCTGCTGTACGCGCAGCCGTCGCTGTCTCCAGGTGCGCAGGCGCTCACATGCCTGCCGTCCGCGAACCGCAACTCGATACGTTCCTCGATGTCGGCCGCGCAGGCGCGTTGCAGCGGACCGGGCGGCGGCGTGCGCGCGATGGCAGCGTTTGTGGCAGCCGAAAGCACCAGCAGGAGCACGGGCTGATGCACGCGCAGGCACCATGGCACGGTCACGGCGAACTCCCGCGCTTGATAGCTTCCCACACGTTGTCCAGGTGCGAGCGCAGCGGCGCCGCAGCGGATGCCAGCGCAGGATCGTTCTGGCGCTCGCCGCCGAAGGGCTCATCGCCTTCCACTTGTACCAGCGATTCGCCACGCACTTCGTAGTACTGCTCGCCCTGGCGAAGGCCGATGCGCAGCTGCTGCGGGTCGACACCGCCGCCACAGGAGCTGTGGCTGGCCAACGTCAGTTCGGCGCGGCCATCGTTGTCCAGGTCGGTGGCCGTCACCTGGTCCAGGAAGTAGCCGGCGTCCAGATCCAGGCCTTTGCACTGAACCGGGTCTTCAACACTCCAGCGCGAAGACCAAGGGCGCGCCTCATCGGTGCGCCGGAACAGTTCGGCACGCAGGGTGATCTGATCCATCGGTTGTTCATCGTCCTGCGCCGGCACAGTCTGCTCGCTGCGCGAAAGCAGCAGCAGGCCCGGGCCGTCGATGTCCCTGAAGGACAGCTGCTTCAGCAGCGTCCCCGTGTAGAGATCTTTCAGTTCCGCTTCGGGCAGGGCAGGCGAGGCCGTGAACGCGGATGGTGCGTGCGGTGAGCCGCAGTCGGCGACATTCAGCACGAGCACAAGCACGAACAACAGCGTGACGCGAAGATGAGCCGTCCGCTCGATGGGGGGCTCAGCGACTGCCATCACGTTCGGGACCAAATTCGATTTCATAGGGGATGCTGTCATAGCGACGATCGTCGACTCCGAAACAGGTGCTGACTTCCAAGTGCCGGTCATCCTTGCGGCTTGCCGTGCAGAGGTTGATGCCACGGCTGCAGCCGATGCGCGGCCGATCATTGCTCAACCGCGCGGTGTTCCCGACCCGCCTATTCCTGTCCACCTTTCAGTAGTCACCGGGGTCACCGGTATTTTCCCGCAGGGCTTGCCTGCCACTACCGGGTGACACATGGCGTGCGTAGTCCACAAGATCCTTCGGGTAGAAGGCCATGTCACGATAGCTGGCATCATCGATGCCCAGTGCCACGGTGGCCGCTGCCGCCTCCCATGACCAGTACCCGTAGAAGGCAATGTCGCCCTCACCGTGCTGGTTGAAATAGGGCTCGCGCTTGCTGGCCTCGTACCACTGCTGAAGGTACGTCGCCATCAGAGCAGGGCGCTTGTCTGGGCTGGCATCGAAGACCTTCAACAGCCTGCGATAGGGCAGGTTGCGCGTGGTGGTGCCGGGCTGAGGGCGGCCAGGTGCCCACAGTGCCACCAGGCGCTCCAGCAGTCCGTCATGGATGCCCAGCTCGGCGTTGACATAGTCGAGGAATGCCATGACACGGGGCATGTCATTGGCGTTGCCGGTCAGGATCCCGAAGCACACCATCCGCAGGGCGACGATCCAGTATTCCTCATCCCTGAGCGTGACGTGCGGCATTCGATCGCCGGAGGTGTTTTCGGCAGAGTCGTCATATGTCTTGTCATAGCGTGCATATTCTTCTGCCCACCCCAGAACATATGGCCAGACGTCAGACATTCCACTCGTCGGTGCCCCTGCGGAATACTGCATGCAGAGCCAATCGAGCGAGTCCCACAGGCGTCGGCGCGTGGAGGTCATCAGCCCGCCAGGGGATGCTCTAGAAAGGTTCGTGGGGAGGTCAATGGTGACCATGGCAATCCCGTTCACCGTATCCTGGAACTGGGCGAGATACGTTGCATTGCGCTGCTGAGGCTCTCTGCGCAGCGCAAAGTCATCTCCGCTGACTTTGCGTGCCATCCATTCCTTCCAGTCGGGATTCTGAAGCGGCATGCCGATTCCTGTTTCAATGGAAAGCGGGGGTGGAGAAACTCGACGCGATGTTGGAGCTTCGGCGCATCGGCGATCAGTCCTGCTTACCCGGCGCAATGGTCAGGCTTTCCCAGATGGCCAGGACGGCCTGCGCATCAATGCCCGATGTGGACGTGGCGTGGTTTCTGAGGACGAAACTGCTGTAGTAAAAGTTCGTGCTGGTCAGTGGCATGAAGGCCAGATGGCACGTGGAGGTTGCACGATACTGAAGTTCGTTCCCGTCATCGCAATCGACCTCAGCGGTGAACAGCCTGCGTCCATGAAGGGGGATGCGTACCATTTCATAGGTCGACACGCCTGTCGCTACTTGGGCGTACTCTGGAGAATCCTGGGTTCCGTCTACGGTCGTAATTCCGAAATCGGCCAGGAACAGCTTGCTGGCAGACGTACAGAGAAATCCAATGTGCTTTCGCTCCCGCTGGAAATCGAGGCACTGGGTTTGCGGATAGTTGCTTGCAATCGGGCTATCCGCCAAAGCCGCAATGCCATGAGGCGGGTGCACGTTGAATGCGCTGTCCTTCGGTGTTGAAGCCCACGCGGCTGCCGAAAGCCAGGAGATAGCGGCCAGAACTGCAAACCTGTGGGATGATAGCATCATGGTGTATCCGTAAAGGCAGTTGTGCATGTGGCAATGCCACTGCTGCAGTGATCCTCAAAGGTCATGTTGCTGGCGGTCGGGATATCGCCAATCTTCATGTCACCGTTGAACCGTCTGCTGCCGATGACTACCTCGCCGTTGAACGTTCGTCTGAGTCTGATTTCCTGTCCGTTGCCGGGCAAGCCAAGATCGGTGGTGGGGTTTTTGTGGAAGGCAAAGGCTACGGTGCTGACCTGATCCTTTCTGGGCAGGTCGGTATGGAAAAATATGCCAAGGTCGTCCCAGCTCATCATGTTGGCAGGCGTCGGATCGGCGTAATCTTCTTTCACCAAAGTTATCTTCATGGATGGACTGCACGCCGCGTGGGAATGGTGAGGCGGTGCGCTTGCTCAGTCCATTGTTGACGTTGTCTGGTCTGCGGCCCCAATCCGGAAAGTGTCACCCCAGTCGCTGTCGTCGCTGGTCGCGCCGGACGCGACCTGACGGGCATAGTCCACAAGATCCTTGGGATAGAACGTCATATCGCGATAACTTGCATCATCGATGCCGAGCACGATGGTGGTCGCGGCAGCTTCCCATGACCAGTAGCCGTAGAAGGCAATGTCGCCCTCACCGTGCTGGTTGAAATAGGGTTCATGCCGGCTGGCGTGGTACCACTCGTCAAGATAGGTGGCCATCAGGGCCGGGCGCTTATCGGGCGTGGCATCGAAGACTTTGAACAGCTTGCGGTAGGGAAGGTGCCGGGTTGCGGTGTCGGGGATGGGTCTACCCGGAGCCCACGGTGCGACCAGCCGTTCCAGCAGTCCGTCATGGATTTCCAATTCGGCATTGACGTAGTCGAGTATTGCCATTACACGCGGCATGTCGTTGGCATTGCCCGTAAGAATTCCAAAGCAGACCATGCGCAGGGCAACCATCCAGTATTCCTCGTCTCTCAGTGTGACGTGTGGAATCCGATCACCGGAGGTGTTTTCTGAAGAGTCGTCATACTCCTTGTCAAAGCGCGAGTACTCCTCCGCCCATTGCAGAGTGTATGGCCAGATCGCCGGAAGTTGATTGATGGTTGCGCCTGCCGAGTACTGCAAGCTCATTAAGTTAAGTGCGTCCCATAGGCGCTGTTGTGTGGACATCATTAGGCCAGACTTGCGTGCCTTCGCAACATGCTTGGGTAGGTCAGTTGTGACCATGGCGATTCCGCCGAGGGAGTCTTTGAACTGTGCGGAATAAGTATCAAAGCGCTGATATGGTTCGCGGCGGCCATCAAATGCCGTTTGTTGTACCTTCCAGGCAAGCCAGGACTTCCAGTCAGGATTACTAAATTGCATGAATTATTTCACTTCGGAAGTATGGAGTTGGGTAGGATGAATTCAGTAGCTATTTGATGACTAGTTGCTGCTTTGGCGCATCTTCCTGACGAATTTCCTTTGGATTTTTCGTGCGTGTTGTGGTTTGGTCGGACTACCGTGACGATGCTGCGATCATATGGGCATCTAACGAGGGTGCGTGTAACCTCGCCATCCTCACTAATATCAGTAGAAGCGCCAAGTTTGAAATCATTTCGGCGCCATGCGTTTACCTTCGGGAGCAGCGTGCTGCCATGCGCTGGCAGTAGCTTTGCGGTTGCAATCTTCTTCGCAATCCATCGGTGGCTCATCTGCTTGCCATCTGCGGTGGCCTTTGAATTAACCGCACCCCTGGCCTTCTTCTCGTCCTGCTCCCCCAGGTACGCATCAATTCCGTACTCCAGTGCCTGGTAGACCGCCTTGGCGGTCTCCAGCTTGTGGAACGGGCCGCCGGTTCCCTTGGTGTCACTGATGCGATAGCCATGCGGCAGGCGGGCACCATGCCACACGTGGTCGATACCCTGATGACCAGGTTGGCGCATCTCGAACAGATTTCCGTTGAAGCTCACCTTGCTGCGGTTGCGCTGGCGCTTCACGAAGTAGTAATCGGCGATGTGTTCGCCGGATGCGCCCAGTTGGCTGCGGCTCAATGTTGAACGGTCGCTTTGGCGTTTCGTGGCGTTGGTGGTTCCGCTCGATGGCGTTGCGGTACCAGCCGATGTACGTTGGACCGTGCCCCCGGTCTGCGAGCCGGGCGTCGGCAGTTTTGCCGTCGATGTGCCAATGGCGCTGTTTCCGCTCGTGGTCGGCAATGGATCATGCAGCGCACGCTGGTGAGCCTGCCGAAGGTTTCCCATGGCCTCGTCGATCTTTCGCTTCGCAAGACTCTTGAGTTCCTGAAGCTGTTTGATCAGCTTCTGCACGCCTTGGCGGCCCAGCACCCAGTTGGTGACGCGGTACTCGAGAACATCGACCATGCCGGCGAGAATGTCATCAACAGACTTGGTGAGCTCGCGCGTGTACTGAGCCCAGTTGAGCTGGCGGAACCACTTCTCGATGTCCCCGCGCACTTTGTTGGGGAGGCTGTCGAGGATGCGACCCATCTTCTTGCCATTGCGCAGCATCATGAAGACATTCTTAAGCGCATCGCCAAATACCGGCACAATCGCGATCAGCGAAAGGACCAGTGAGATCCAGCCATCCACGGCAGCGGGCGCACGCGTAAGCGTGTAGAGAGAGCGGAGGATGTTGTAGACGTCAATCGCTTGGCCGACATAGGGGATGCAGCCCAATACAACAGAGACCATCATCTGGGCAGCCGAGTCACCGCGTCCTTCTACAACTTCCTGTACCCAGGTGAGTATTTCCGCCAGCGCATCGTCTTCAGCCTTCTTCAGTCCGGCATTGTTGCTCATGCGCTTTCCCCGGCATCCTTGCCTTGTTCGTCCAAGACGATTTCGCGATGTTCGCCGGGCGTTCCATCACCGGCATGGGCTTCTTCCAACTCCCCAAAATAGTCGTAGGCATTGACCAGATCGTCATAGCTCTCTTCACCTGAATAGATCGCAGCCACCTCAACAGGAAAGTAGTTGTCTTCCATGTACTCGTTCTCGGCTTTGGCGTAGCGCTCAAGTGCCTGCCGGGCATCCTCAGGCGAGGTGGGTACGAAGCCAAAGATCGGGTTCGCCGGGCGTTGCGGGTAGGCGAAGGCTTCACGCTGGTCATAACCAAAGAAGACCTTGCCAGGACCCGGTGGATTCTCGATGCGGGCCTCACCCTTATCGTCCAGCTTTCCCTCGGCACTGCTGCCATTGTCGAACATCACCCGGAAAGGCGCGCCGACGACCGGTTTCAGATCCTTGTACGCGTACTTCAGATCGAGTGCGCGCGGTGTCAGTCCCAGAGGCAGCGCTGTCAGCGGCGGTTGCGAGCTCTCTCCCCCCATGAACGGATGCTCGCCCGCCTTGACCTTGAACTCCCCTGGGCAGCTGAAGGTGATGTTGCCGCCTTCCAGCGTGATCGCGCTGCTGCCGGCCTGCAGCACCACCTTGGTCTGCGCCAGCACGTCGATG
>WNDS01000006.1 GCA_009912235.1 Stenotrophomonas maltophilia | reverse complement strand
GGCGGGCGGCGGGCGGCGGGCGGCGGGCGGCGGGCGGTAGAGTCGACTGTTAGTCGACTGCTCTGTAGCCGACTGTCGTGGCAATGACCATCACGCGTGGTGCGGCTCGTGCCGCGATGTGATCAGAAGCAGTCGACTAACAGTCGACTTTACCCCGTCGGTTCTACCCCTGCGGTATTCCCGCGGTTGATCGGCGTAGGCCGCTCGATCAACCGTGCGGCCGTGCCAGCACCTGTGCGCGCTGCTGTTCGTAGTCCATTTCGCTCAGCTGGCCGTTGTCCTTGGCCTGGTTCAGTGCGGCCAGCTCTGCCTGCACGCTGTCCGGCAGTGCCTGCTCACGGGCCACGTGCGCGGCGGCGGACAGCTGCTCCGGCGCGCGCTTGCCGGCGCGCCAGGCAGCGATGAACACGCCCAGGATGATGGCACCGAACACCAGCGTGCCGGTGCCCCAGATCAGCCATTGCATCCAGCCCATTTCCGGTGCCATCGCGTTCTTCCTTCTTCGATCGTGGCCGCTATTGTCAGCGCTCGCGCAGCCAGCGCGCCACCTGCGGCGCGAAATAGGTCAGTACACCATCGGCACCTGCGCGTTTGAAGCCCATCAGCGATTCCAGCACGCAGGCGCGTTCGTCCAGCCAGCCGTTGGCGGCCGCAGCCTTGAGCATCGCGTACTCGCCGCTCACCTGGTAGGCGAAGGTCGGCACGCCGAAGGTCTCCTTCACCCGCCGCACCACGTCCAGGTACGGCATGCCCGGCTTGACCATCACCATGTCCGCGCCCTCTTCCAGGTCCAGCGCGATCTCGCGCAGGGTCTCGTCGCCGTTGGCCGGGTCCATCTGGTAGGTCTTCTTGTCGGCCTTGCCAAGGCTGCCGGCGCTGCCCGCCGCATCACGGAACGGGCCATAGAACGCCGAGGCGTACTTGGCCGAGTAGGCCATGATGCGCACGTTGACGTGGTGGTCGGCGTCCAGCGCGCGGCGGATGGCGCCGATGCGGCCATCCATCATGTCCGAGGGCGAGATGATGTCCGCGCCGGCTTCGGCGTGCGAGAGCGACTGCTTGACCAGCGCTTCAACGGTGATGTCGTTGAGCACGTAGCCGCTGTCATCGATGATGCCGTCCTGGCCGTGGGTGGTGTACGGGTCCAGCGCCACGTCGGTCATCACGCCCAGCTCCGGGAAGCGCGACTTCAGCGCACGGATCGCACGCTGTGCCAGGCCGTCATCGGCCCACGCGGCGGCAGCGTCGAGCGACTTATGCGAACTGTCGATCACCGGGAACAGGTCGATGACCGGGATGCCCAGTTCCAGCGCCTCTTCGGCCACCTTCAGCAGTTCTTCGATGGACAGCCGTTCCACGCCCGGCATCGACGGCACGGCCACGCGGCCGGCCGGCTCGTGCACGAACACCGGGTAGATCAGGTCGTCGGTGGTCAGCGTGTTCTCGCGCATCAGGCGGCGCGAGAACTCATCATGGCGCATGCGCCGGGGGCGGAAATGGGGATGAGGCATGGCAGGCTCCGGGGCGTGGCTATTGCAGCAGGTAACCCTGCGGCAGCAGGGGGTCGGGCAAGGGGCGTTCGCCGAGCGCGTCGCGCTGATCGATCTCGATCACGCGCACCAGCGCATCCAGCGGCAGGTCGTTGGGTTCCAGGCCGAACGGGTCTTCCATTTCCTCGCCCAGCTGGTCCAGGCCGAAGAACGCGTAGGCCAGCACCGCCGACAGCACCGGCGTGGCCCAGCCCAGCGAACTGGCCAGGCCGAACGGCAGCAGCACGCAGAACATCCACGCGCAGCGGTGCAGCAGCAGGGTGTAGGCGAACGGCAGCGGCGTGCTGAGGATGCGCTCGCAGCCGGCCTGGATGGAGGACATCGCATGCAGGCGCGTTTCGAACTGGCTGTAGAGAATGCTGTCGATCTGGCCGGCGCGCAGTGCCTGGGCCAGCTCGGCGGCGATCATGGCCAGCAGCGCGTCGGGCACGTTGCTGCGCTCGGCCAGCACCTGCCGCTGCGCGTGGTCCAGCCAGGGCAGCGCGGCCAGTGCCGTTTCCCGGCCGCGCAGGCGCGCAGCCAGTGCGTGGGCGAAGGCGGCGGTTAGGTAACCGATGCGCTGGCGGCGCGGCGTGTCGTCGGGCAGCAGCTGCTGCACCTGCCGCGCCAGCGAACGCGATTCGAAGATCAGCTGGCCCCACAGCTTGCGGCCTTCCCACCAGCGCTCGTAGCAGGCGTTGTTGCGGAAACTCAGGAAGATCGACAGCACCAGGCCCAGCAGGGTGAACGGCGCGGCGGAGATGCGCTCGATGCCCGGCGGGCGCGCCAGTTCGACCACGGCGGCCACCGCAATGGCCAGCACCAGGATCGACAACACCTTCGGCGCCACCGCCGGAACGATCGAGCCACGCAGGATGTACAGCAGTTGCCAGCCGTGGGGGCGGGGACGAATGATCATCGGGGCAGGCGCACCGGGCGCTGGGGACACAGGCGCAGTGGGGGTGCGCAGCCTGGCATTGTACGCCTGCCCCACGCCACCGGCCGCAGGGCTGCGACAGGCGGTCGCACCCGTCGCGGCGCTCAGATCACGCCGCCGCCCAGGAACAAGCGGACGATGGCCACCACCAGCACGACGCCGTTGAGCACCAGCCCGGTCTTGGCACGGCTGCGCTTGGTCGGATGGGTGAACAGGATGCCCAGTGCGGCGATGACCGCGCCGACGGCGGCGAACGGAATCAGGAACCAGTTGCCCCAGCCGAGCAGCGGAATGAACGCCAGGATCATCCACAGTACCGCCAGCACGCCCCACAACAGACTGATCACGCCCACGACGAGCTCCCGCACAGTTGGTCTGCCGCCCACAGTAGCAGTTCCGCAGTCTGGCGGAAACCTCTCCGCGGCCCTGCCTGCGGCTACGCTGGCGATAAGCGTCGCGACGACCTCACCTGCCGCGTGCTAGCGTGCAGGACTGCACATGGGGGCCGGTGTTGGCGCCCATTCAGACGGCCCCGCCGATGATCCCTCCCAGTCCCAAGGGGTACCTGCCATGAAACTTCGATGGGCCGCCGTGGCGGCCATGGTGCTCGCCGCCGCCGGCTGCGCCAGCACGTCCAAGGTGATGCTGGGCCAGGCCCGCGCGCCGATCGACCCGGCACTGGTGCAGATCTATTCCTCGCCACCGCCCGGTGCGGTGGACATCGCCCAGCTGGAGTCGGCCTCGGCCGTGGGCTTCGGCATCCAGGGCCAGACCGATGCGGCCATGGCCCGCCTGAAGCGTGAAGCGGCCGCACTGGGCGCCAACGGCGTAGTGCTGGTGGGCGTGGGCAGTGGTGGTTCGCCGGTCGGCGTCTCGGTGGGTGCCGGTTCGTATGGCTCACACGTGGGGGGCGGCCTGGGCATCGGCATTCCGACCACGCAGAAGCGTGCGGCCGGCGTGGCCATCCGGGTACCGAACCCGCCGCCGCCGCGCCTGCCGACGCAGACCATCACCCCGCAGCGGTAACGGGGCGGTAGATCCGCGCCATGCGTGGATGGGGCTTCCCGATAACCCGTGGGGTCGGAGCCCTTTCCTGCGGAAAGGGGTCCGACCCCGGGGCCAGCGTTACCGGTACTTCGGCACGAACTGCTGCTGCACCGCCTCGGCCAGCTTGTCCGGCGGCAGCAGGCCCTGGTCGAGCAGGAAATTGTTGAACGCCAGGCGGTCGAACTTCGCGCCCAGCGCCAGCTCGGTCTGCATGCGCAGTTCCAGGATGCGCGTGTAGCCGTAGAAGTAGCTGCCGGCCTGGCCGGGCATGCACACGGTGTAGCGGTCCAGTTCCTGGGTGGCCATCGCCTTGGACAGGCCCACGCCATCGATCAGCACGCGCTCGGCGTTGGCGCGCTCGATCAGGCCCAGGTTGAGCATCGGGTCCAGCATCGCGCGCGCGGCGCGCAGCAGCCGGAACTGCAGGGCGATCAGCTGCCCGTCCAGCGGTTCGTACGGCACCATTTCCGCTTCAGCATACAGCGCCCAGCCTTCCACGTTCACCGAATTGAACGCGAACATGCTGCGCGCCAGCGACACGCCGCGCTCCACCATCGCGGTGAACTGCAGCTCGTGGACGGGGCGGCCTTCATGTGCGCTCAGAGTCCAGGCGGCGGCGCCGAAATTGAAGTCGTCGTACTGCGCGCCGGCACCGGTGGCCGGGTTGCCCAGCGGCAGCACGAAGGTGCCCTGCTGCCCGGTGTTGTTGACCAGCGGCGCCAGCATGAAATGCGGGGCCGGGCTGGCGGCGCTTTCGGCCGCCGAGCCCAGGCGCATCTGCATCGGGCGCTGCGGCACATCGACAATGCGGTGTTCGCGGATCAGCGGATCGATCGCATCGATCACCTTGCGGTAGTGGCCTTCCAGCTGGTCATCGGCAATCTTGTCGCCCTTCAGCGCGCGGATCACCGCCACCGCATCATTGGGGTCGGCCACCTTCAGGCCCTTTTCCCGCGCCACCAGCGGCGCCAGCTGGGCCATCGCCGAGCGGGTCTCCATGAACTCCAGCTGCGCGCGCTGCATCAGCAGCTTCGGGTCGATGTCGATGCCGACCTGCTTGAGCTGGTAGGCATACAGCGGTGCCGGCAGGCGGGCATCGGTGCGCGCCTTGGGCAGCACGTCCTTGCGGGTCCAGGCGGCGTAGTCCTTCATCTGCGTGGCCAGCGCCTTCATCGCCTCGTCGCTGCCGGCAATCTGGTACTTGCCCAGCAGTTTCTCGATACCGCTGATGTAGGTGTCCACGTTGTCCAGCGCCTGCTGCACTTCGATGGTGGTCGGCTGCAGCAGCGCGGGGTCCTTCAGCCGCTCTTCGTAGCGCTGGCGGGCCAGCGTGGTGAAGGCGGTGCCACCCGGCTGCAGGCCGGCATAGGCCTTCAGGCGGTCCAGCGCCTTGGCGCGGCGCTCGGCCGGCACCTGGTCGGACAGCAGCAGGTTGAGGCCACTGAACACGGTCTGCGGGGCATCGCTCCACGGCAGCAGGTATTTTTCATTGAGCTCGCTGCCTTCGATGTTGCCGCTGGCGGCCTGGATCAGGATCTCCAGGTCCTGGCGCACGTTGGCGTCCTTTTACACCGCCAGCTTTGCCTGCAGTTCGCTGCGCGCCTTGGCCATCGCCGCGCGGTAGCGCTTGCCGTTGTCCGGGCCAAGGTCGGCCACCTTGTCGTCGTAGCCGGGCACGCCGAAGAAGCCGGTTTCCTCAGGCTGGAACGGGCCCTGCGCATCCAGCAGGATCTGCGCCAGCGCATTGGAGCGGGGGACCCACGCCGGGCTGGCCGGGGTGGCGGCCTTGGCCGTTTTCGCCGGGGGCGCGGCAAGGGCCGGCGGGGCGGACAGCAACGGGGCGGCGGTCAGGGCCAGGGCAACGGCGAGCGCGATCGGCTTCATGGAGCACTCCAGGACAGGGTTGCCAGCACCCTACGCGGTCAGGGCGTTGGCGACAATCTGCGGGAGGTCATGCTGGCCTGCGCAGCAGCGCGCGGTACCTACAGCGCCAGTCCCCCACCGCACCCACCGCCATCGCGACATGCCTGCAGCGCGCACTCGCCCGCGGCTTCTTCGTCGTCCAGTGCGCTCAGGTCATAGGTCTGGTGATCGTGGCCCAGCACGTACACCGCCGGGTAATCCCAGCGCCCCCCGCGCTTGCTGGCCTGCACGAACAGCTGGCCGTGGCTGTGCGGCCCTTCCAGCGCCACCATCAGGCCGACATCGCGGCGGCCGTTCAATGCGGTGTGCATGCTGCCGGTCGGCAGCCAGCCGGTCTGCAGCGGCTCGCTGAAATCGGCCGCCAGGTCGATGCTGCAAGCGGCGCGCCGCAGTGCTTCCTGCATGGACGTACTGGCATGGGCGGCATGCTGCCAGCGCAGCACCGCCCAGCCACCGGTGCCGACCAGCAACGCCACGCCCACCAGCAGCGCGGACGGCATCGCCCAGCGCCAGTGGCGCTGCCACTAGCCAGGGGCACGGCAGGCGTGCGGTGGAATCGGGGGTGGCAGTGGCATCGTCGGGCTCCTTCCCGGTGCTGTCAGGGCTTCAGGCAACGGCCCAGGAACGCTTCGGCCACGCGGTAGCGGTGCAGTGCATCGGCACCGGACAGGCCATGCTTGGCACCGGGGTAGGTCATCAGTTCAAACGGCTGGCCGCGCTTCTGCAGCGCGCTCATCAGGCTGGTCGAATTGGTGAACAGCACGTTGTCATCGGCCATGCCGTGGATCAGCAGCAGCGGCGAACGCAGCCCGTCGATGTGGGTCAGCACGCGTGCTTCGCGGTAGCCGGCGTCGTTGCGTGCGGGCAGGTCCATGTAGCGTTCGGTGTAATGGCTGTCATACAGGCCCCAGTCGGTCACCGGTGCGCCGGCCACGCCGCAGGCATAGCTGTCCGAGGCCTTGGCCAGCAGCATCAGGGTCATGTAGCCGCCGTTGGACCAGCCCTGCACGCCGATGCGCGCCGGGTCCACCCACGGCTGCTGCTTCAGCCAGGCCACACCGCGCAGCTGGTCGGCCACTTCCACCGTGCCCTGCTTGCCATACAGCGCGCCGCCGAAATCACGGCCGCGGCGCGGGGTGCCACGGTTGTCCAGCGAAAACACCACGTAGCCCTGCTGGGCCAGGTACTGGTTGAACAGGTGGTCGCCACGGCCGGGCCAGCTGTCGGTGACGGTCTGGCTGGCCGGGCCGCCGTAGACGTACACCGCCACCGGGTAACGTTTGGCCGGATCGAAGCCGTCCGGCTTGATCAGGCTGTACTGCAGCGGCGTCTTGCCGTCGGCCGCGGTGAGCGTGCCGAATTCCACCGGGCGCTGTGCATCGCGGTAGCGCGCATAGGGGTGGTTGGGATCGGCCAGGTTGTTTTCGACCAGGGTGGCGATCTTCTCGCCGTTGGCACGGAACAGTTCGATCTGCGGCGGCGTGGTGCTGTTGGACCAGCTGTCCACGTACACGCTTGCGTTGCGCGCGAAGCTGGCGCTGTGCATGCCCGGCGCGCTGGACAGGCGCTGCGGCGTGCCGCCCTGCAGCGGCACGGTGTAGATCAGGCTTTCGCGCGGCGAGTCCACGCCGGCGCGGAAGTAGATCTTGCCGGCGCTTTCGTCCACGGCCAGCAGTTCGTCCACCGGCCAGCTGCCGTGGGTGAGTGCGGTGGCCTTGCCCTTGGCATCGATGCGGTACAGGTGCTGGAAACTGGTGCGTTCGGACGACCACACGAAGCTGCCATCGGCCAGGAAGCGCAGGCTGTTGTGCAGCGGCACCCAGGTCGGGCTGGTTTCATGCACCAGCACGCGCTGGCGGCCATCGGCCAGGGTGGTTTCCACCAGGTCCAGCTGCTTCTGGTCGCGCGACTGGCGCTGGAAGGTCAGGTGCTGGGCATCGCGCCAGTCCGCCCGTACCAGGTAGATGTCCTGTTCCTTGCCCAGGTCCACCCAGCGCGGCGTAGCGGCGGCAGCCGGTGCGATCACGCCCAGCTGCACGCGCACGTTGGCGTCGCCGGCAGCCGGGTAACGCTGTTCGATCACGTCGGTGCGGTCGGCATACACCTCGTAGCGCTTCTGCACCGGCACCGGGCGTTCGTCGATGCGCGCAAAGGCGATGGCCGAGTCGTCCGGCGCCCACCAGTAGCCGGTGTGGCGGTCCATTTCCTCATCGGCCACGAACTCGGCCACGCCGTTGCCGATGGTCGCACTGCCATCGGCGGTCAGCTGCAGCTGCTTGCCGCTGGCCAGGTCGATCACCCACAGGTTGCGGCCGCGGATGAAGCTGACGAAGCCGCCCTTGGGCGAGAGCTTGGCGTCGGTGGCGAAGCCTTCGCCGTGGGTCAGCTGGCGCACGGCGGCCGCGCCCTGCTGCGTGAGGTCGTACAGGTACAGTTCGCCGCCCAGCGGGAACAGCAGGCGCTGCGCATCGGGCGACCACTGGTAATCGACGATGCCGGTCATCGCGGCGATGCGCTGGCGCTCGCGGCGGGCCTTTTCTTCGTCACTGAGCGTTTCAGTGCCGGGCAGCACCACTTTCGAATCGACCAGCAGGTGGGTCTTGCCGCTGGCGATGTCGTAGCTCCACAGGTCCAGCTGGTTGCGGTCGGTGTCCTTGCCGCGCAGGAAGCTGACCTGCGAGCCGTCCGGTGCCACCTTGGGCTTCATCAACGTGGGGCCGGACAACGGCAGCGGGCCGGTGATGGCTTCCAGACTCAGTTTTTCGGCGTGGGCAGCGGTGCTGGTGGCGAGCATGAGGGCGAGCGAGGCAAACAGATGGCGCATGGAAGATTCCGGCAAACGGCAGGTCCACCGCCACGCCTGGCGCGGCGGCAGTGGCTTCCATCCTAACCAAGGCCGTGCAGGAAGACAGCATGACCTTCTACCCATGGAGAGTGCCGACCGCCGGTCGGCACCGGGCCATCCTGTTTCACCCGGTAGCGCCGGGCCATGCCCGGCGGGCACAGCGGAAGTGCCAGCCATTGCCGCTACCGGGCAACAGCGGCACCTGCCGGTTACTTCTTGCCGAACAGCTGCCGGAGCTCTTCCTCGCTCAGCGGCTTGCCGGCGTTGGGGTTCACCGTCTGCCGCAGCGCGTAGGCGCGCGCGGTGGCCGGGCGCGCGGCAATGGCCTGGTGCCAGCGCTTGAGGTGGGGGAAGGCATCGAAGTCGGCCGGAAGCTTGTCGTAGGCACCGATCCACGGGTAGCTGGCCATGTCGGCGATGCTGTATTCATCGCCCGCCAGGAAAGCGTGGTCGGCCAGCCGCTTGTCCATCACCCCGTGCAGGCGGCGAACTTCGTTGCCGTAGCGCTCGATGGCGTAGGGAATCTTTTCCGGCGCATAGACATTGAAGTGGCCCATCTGGCCGCTCATCGGGCCCAGCCCGCCCATCTGCCAGAACAGCCACTCCAGGGCGGCGATGCGGCTACGCGGGTCGCTGGGCAGGAAGCGGCCGGTCTTCTCGGCCAGGTACAGCAGGATCGCGCCGGATTCGAACGCGCTCTGCGATGCGCCGCCACCGGCCGGGGCATGGTCGACGATGGCCGGCATCTTGTTGTTCGGCGAAATGGCGAGGAAGTCGGGCTTGAACTGGTCGCCGGCGCCGATGTTGACCGGGTGGATGCGGTACTCCACACCCAGTTCCTCCAGCAGCAGGGTGACTTTGTGGCCGTTGGGGGTAGGCCAGTAATACAGGTCGATCATGGCGTCGGCTCGGCTTGTTCAGGAAAGTCCCCAGTCTAGTGCGTCGGTTGGCTTGGCACCGTCATGGCGGGCCGGTAACCTCGCCGCTTCCCCGCAACGCAGCATCCTCCGTATGAGTGCAAACCGCCCGCCCCTGTCCCCGTTGTCCACGCTGATCTTCGCCTCGCGCTGGCTGCAGCTGCCCCTGTACCTGGGCCTGATCGTGGCGCAGTGCGTCTACGTGTTCCTGTTCGGCAAGGAACTGTGGCACCTGATCTCGCATTCGGTGTCGATGGGTGAACAGCAGATCATGCTGATCGTGCTGGGCCTGATCGACGTGGTGATGATTTCAAACCTGCTGGTGATGGTCATCGTCGGTGGCTATGAAACCTTCGTCTCGCGCCTGCGCCTGGAGGGCCACCCGGACCAGCCGGAATAGCTGAGCCACGTCAACGCCAGCGTGCTGAAGGTGAAGCTGGCGATGGCGATCATCGGCATTTCCTCGATCCACCTGCTGAAGACCTTCATCGCCACCAGCGCGCTGGGCGGCCTGCCGCTGTGCAAGCCGGAGCAGTGGGCCGCGGCGGCATCGTCGGCCTCTACCAGCTTCTACGGTGCAGGTGCCGACACGTGCACCACCATGACTGCCGACGGCATGTTGTGGCAGACCATCATCCACTGCGTGTTCATCCTGTCGGCCATCGGCATCGCCTGGACCGACAAGCTGATGTCCAAGAGCCACGACAAGGCCGACGCCCACTGAGGCCGGCGGCCCGGCGGTGGGGTACCGCCCGGGCTCTCTGCCCACCGGCCGCGCGGGGATGCTAGATTGCATTCTCGCCGTTGCAGCCCGGGCGTCGGGGAACGCCTTGGGTTGCCGCCCGCGGCCATGCGCACGGGCCCGTCGTATCGTCGTCTCTAGAGGGGAGAAAGATGTCGCACGTGAACATCCATGTTGCCGCGCGCCGATGGCTGCCGGTGGCCCTGGCACTCGCGCTGGCCGCCTGTTCCGGCAAGGAAGACGCCACGCCTGCCGCCGCTGACGGCACCGCACCTTCGACGGCAGCGGCCACTGCACCGGCAGCGCCGGTGGTGGCGGCCAAGGTGCAGTCGATGGGCACCGAGCAGCTGCGCGAATCGGCCAGCCAGGCCCTGCGCGAAAACCGCATGTACGCACCGGCCGGCGACAACGCCATCGAGTACTACCTGGCACTGCGTGACAAGACCCCCGACGATGCGTCGGTGAAGAGTGCGCTGACCGATCTGCTGCCCTACACGCTGATCGCCGCCGAACAGCACCTGGGCCGCGAAGACTTCACCGAGGCCCAGCGCCTGGTGGCGCTGATCGAGAAGATGGACCCGTCGGCACCGGCGCTGCCGCGCCTGAAGGAAGGCCTGGCCAAGGCCCAGCAGAACGCCGCCAAGCGCACCCAGGACGAATCGGAACAGGCCCGCAAGGACGCCGAGAACCGCACCCGCCAGCAGGCCGAGCAACAGCGGCTGGCCGAGCAGCGTACGCGTGAGGCCGGTGCGGCCCAGCAGATCGCGGCGCAGCAGGATGCCGCGCGGCGCGACAGCGAACGCCAGGACGCCGAAAGCCAGGCAGCGGCACGCCGCGAAGCAGAGGCCCGCCAGCAGGCTGCCGCTGCCCAGCAGGCCGCTGCCGCACGCCAGGCCCCGGCCGCCGCCGCACCGAGCCTGCGCCCGGTCAGCACCCCGGCACCGTGCTATCCGTCCGACGCGCTGCGTGTGGGCACCTCGGGCGAAGTGCTGGTGGAAATCACGGTCGGGACCGACGGGTCGGTGATCAACTCGCGCGTGCTGCGTTCGACGCCGGCGCGCATCTTCGACCGTGAGGCGTTGAACGCAGTAAAGCGCTGGCGCTTCGAGCCGGTCGGCGCGCCGGTCACCACCCGCCGTACGCTGGTGTTCGAACCCAGCAGTTGAGCAACCCGCGCTATGGGCCACGCTGTGGCCCGTCTGCCGCAACGCCAGGGCCCGGTTGATCCGGGCCCTGTGCGTTTCAGCCGGCGGTTTCGATCAGCCGCAGCAGGGCCGGTCACGCGCGGCCATCAGCTGGAACAGGCCGATGGCATGCAGGCCCGGCAGCAGGGCGCGCAGGTCGGCTTCGGCCGCGGCATGGGTGGCGGCGTCGGTGGCCGGGTCCTGCCACAGCCGTGCAGTGGCGATGAAGGCGCCGACGCTGCCCTTGCGCACGGTGACGCCGTCGACCTGCACGTGGTCCTGCTGATCGGGAAGGATATCCTGGGGTTGCATGGGGGAACTCCGATGGGAAAGAGCCTAGTGTCCTCCCGCCCGCGCTGGCGGATTGCCGCAACTTCGCCAATTGTTTGTGGTTTTGCGCCAAGGCCGCTGGTTGTGGTGGCTGTTGGCGGGCGAGCCGGTATTGCCCGGCATCGCGTGGTTGCCGGCCAACGGCCGGCACTACCCCTTTCGGTGGGTCTGCCGGTGCGTCGTTGCCTGGAAGCGCGCGTCGGCCCCCTTCGGTGGGTCTGCCGGTGCGTCGTTGCCTGGAACCGCGCGCAGAACTGCTCTGGTAGTGCCGGCCGTTGGCCGGCAACCCGACATTGCCCGGCACCACGCGATTGCCGGCCAACGGCCGGCACTACCCCTTCGGTGGGTCAGCGGGTGTGTGTCCGGCGGCAACGTTCTGGTGCGGTAATGCCTGGCCACGCGTGGTGGCCGGGCGTACCAATATGCTGGTGGCTCAACCCGAAATCGCCAGCCGCTCGTTGTGGTAACGGCGCACGGCGGCAAGCCACAGCAGCGCGGCCAGGCCGACGCTGGCCAGCAGGTACACGCCCCAGACCGAAGGGCTGACCGCTTCATGGCGGATCACCTTCAGCAGCATCTGGTTCTACGCCAGGAACGGAATGGCGTACTGCCAGATCTCGCTCTTCAGCGGGTAGGCCATCAGCGCGTAGCCCGGCAGCATCGGCAGCAGCACCAGCCAGGTCATGTGGCTCTGCGCTTCCTTCATGCTCTTGGCGCTGGCCGACAGGAAGGTCAGCAGCGAGGTGCCGATCAGCAGCATCTGCAGCATCGACAGCAGACCCATGTTGAACTGGCGGCCGATGTTGCCCGGGGCGATCTGCGCACTCACCTTGAACGCCAGCAGGGTCAGCAGCAGCGAGATGAAACCGACCACGCAGGCGGCGGCGATCTTGCCGCTGACGATGGCGCTGCGCAACGCCGGCGTGGCCAGCAAAGGCTCCAGCGACTGCCGCTCGCGCTCACCGGCGGTGGCATCCATCACCAGGTTGGCACCGCCGACGAACGAGGTCAGCGTCAGCAGCACCGGCAGCAGCATCGACAGCAGGATGCCGCGCTTGGCTTCGGCGGTGGCCAGGTCCTGGCTGCCGACGTCCAGCGGCCGCGCGACCTGTGCATCCAGCCCGCGTGCCATCAGCCGCAGCGTGCCGACCTGACCGTTGTAGGCCTGCAGCGCGGCCTGCAGCCGTGCGGTGGGTACTTCGCCGGCACGCCGCGTGCTGTCGCGGATCACTTCGACCAGCGCCGGGCGTCCTGCGGCCCAGTTCTCGCCGAAGTCATCGCTGATGCGCAGCGCCACGTCGATCTCCTGCGAGCGGATGGCGACGGTCAGGTCCTTCGGCGCCTTGGCGGTGTTGAGCCCCTGCGCGGCCAGGAACCGCACCAGGTTCGGTGCGTGCTCGGCGCCGATGGTGGGAATGGACAGCGGTTGTTCGATCTGGGTCTTGACCCGGCTTTCGGCGAGCTTGCCCATGCCCAGCAGCAGGATCGGGTACAGCAGCGGCCCCAGCAGCAGGGTCAGGGCCAGCGTACGGCGGTCGCGGGAGATGTCGCGCAGTTCCTTGCGCATCACCGTGATCAGGGTGGCAAAGCTCATGCGTGCAGTCCCTCTTCGCTGCCGATCAGTTTGACGAAGGCGTCTTCCAGGTTGGTCTCGCCGGCCTGCGTGCGCAGCGCGTCGGCGCTGCCGGCGGCCATCACGGTGCCCTTGGCGATGATGACGATGTGGTCACACAGCGCGGCCACCTCCTGCATGATGTGACTGGACAGGATCACGCAGCGCCCTTCGTCGCGCAGGCCCAGCAGGAAACGCCGCAGCGCACGCGTTGTCATCACGTCCAGGCCGTTGGTCGGCTCGTCCAGGATGACGTTGCGCGGGTCATGCACCAGTGCGCGCGCGATGGCGGTCTTGGTGCGCTGGCCCTGCGAGAAGCCGTCGGTCTGGCGGTCGAGGATGTCGCCCATGTCCAGCGCATACGACAGCAGCTCGGTGCGTTCGCGGATGCGCGCGTCGCTGAGCCCGTGCAGCTGGCCGAAGTAGGCGATGTTCTCGCGTGCGGTCAGCCGCTTGTAGACGCCACGCGCGTCGGGCAGCACACCCAGGTGGCGGCGCACTTCCAGCGGCTGGGCCGCCGCATCGATGCCGTCCACATGGATGCTCCCGCTGTCCGGCTGCATCAGCGTGTAGAGAATGCGCATGGTGGTGGTCTTGCCGGCACCGTTGGGGCCCAGCAGGCCGGTGATCTGGCCATCCTCGGCACGGAAGCCGACGTCGGCCACGGCCTGGACGCGGCCGGTGCGGGTGTTGAATGCCTTGTGCAGGGTGTCGGCGACGATCATGGTTCCCATCCATTGAACGAGGTGAACGCCGGCACGGTGCTCAGCGTGTCCAGGCAGCTGGCATCCAGCGCCTTGGCATCGGTGGTGTCGATGAACTGGCCCACCAGGCGCGGCATGCTGCCGGCCGACAGCGTGCCGTGGCCCTGGCCGCGGGCCAGCAGCGCGCGGACATGCGGCAGGTTGGCTACGACCTGTTCGGCATAGCGCGGCGGCGTGACCGGGTCCAGTTCGCCGGAAAGCAGCAGCGGCGGCGCATCGCTGTGCAGCGGTACGGCGGCCGCTGCCGGTGCGGTCTGGTGCGGCCACACCGGGCAGGCGGCGAAGAACGCGCGCGCCACTTCCGGCCCGACCAGCTGGTCGCCGTTGTCGGCCGGCGGCTGGTAGCGCGGTGCATCTTCGCTGCAGATCACCGACCACTGCATGCCGCGGTTGATCTGGAAGCCCATGGTGCGGGTGGCACCGCGGGCCAGCGAAGCCAGTTGGGCGTAGCGGCCTTGTACGGCTTCGTCCAGCACCAGCGGCAGCAGCGAGGACAGCTGCGGCACGTAGGAGAACGCAAACGCCAGCCCCACCACTCTGTCCGGGGTCAGCACATCCTGGCGCGGTGCATTGGTGCCTGGGTCGCGGTAATCGACGCTGACCGGTGCGCGGCGCAGGGTGTCCACCACGCTGCGCAGCTGTGCGCGCGTGTCGGTGGGGAAGCGCTTGCTGCAGGCGGCATCCTTGCGGCACTGCGCGGACTGCAGGGCGATGGCGTTCTCGAAGGTGTTGGCGAAATCGCCGCCGACCACCCGGTCGTTGGGCGCCACGCCGTCGATCACCACGCTGCGCGTGTGCTGCGGGTAGGTGCCCGCGTAGCGCTGGGCCACGCGCGTGCCATAGGACACGCCGACCAGGTTGACCTTGTCCGCCCCCAGCGCCTTGCGCACGTCGTCCAGATCGGCGTTGGCTTCGCCGGTGGTGTAGAAGCGCGGGTCGGCACGGCCCTGCAGCGAGGTGGCGCAGCGCTGTGCGTAGTCACGCAGCAGGGCTTCGCTGGGTGCGGCCTCCTCGTCGAACGGCAGTTCCTTGCCCTGCGCGTCCTGGCAGGTCAGCGGGTTGGAGCCGCCGGTACCACGCTGGTCGACCAGGAAGATGTCGCGCTGCTTGCGCACCTGGCGCAGTGCGCTGCACACCACGAAGGCCACTTCGGTGGCGGCCTGGCCCGGTCCACCGGCCAGGAAGAACACCGGGTCGGGCGCTGCATTGCCGCTGTCACCGGCCTCCAGCCAGGCGATGCGCAGGGAAATCCTGCGCCCCTCCGGCGCCTGCCGGTTCTCCGGCACCTGCAGGGTGCCGCACAGGGCCTCGACATTGGCGCTGGCCTGGGTGCTGGTCAGCGTGCAGGGCTGGAAATCGATCTGACCCTGGCGGCGGCCGGCGGCGGCATCCAGGCCGGCCTCCGGCGCAGGTGCGGCGCTGCAGCCGGCCAGCAACGCGCTGGCCAGCAACCCGGCCAGCTTCAGGTGGTGTACGTGCATCGTGCGGTGCTCCCCCTCGTGGACGTTCAAGCCACCACGACGTGGTCGCGCGGCAGATGTGACCAACTTACACGCAGTCGGCCCATCCACGCGATCCTGCCCGCACCGGCAGGCTCAGCGCTCGGCGCCGAGCAGGCCGTTCTGGCGCACCCAGTGGTCGAACAGGCCGGGCCATTGCGACACCTCCGAACCCGGTGCGCCCAGGCCCCAGCCGTGGCCACCGCTCTGGAACAGATGCAGTTCCACCGGCACGCCGGCCGCACGCGCGGCCTGGTCTAGCACCTTGCTGTTTTCCACGCTGGCGATCGGGTCATCCTTGGCCTGGGCCAGGAACATCGGCGGCGCGCCACGGTGCACGTGCTGTTCCACCGAATAGGCCTGCACGTAACCCGGTTCGCGCGACAGCTCCTTCTGCGCATGGGTGTGCCCCAGCGCGCGCTCCATCGACACCACCGGGTACAGCAGGGCCATGAAATCCGGGCGCGCGGACAGGCGGTCGGCAGCGTCGACGGGGTCGTAGAAATGCGCGGCCGAGCGCGTGCCGACAATGCCGGCCAGGTTGCCGGCGGCGGAGAAGCCCATCACCCCGATGCGCTCGGGATCCAC
Organism: Stenotrophomonas maltophilia; assembly: GCA_009912235.1. Lineage (GTDB taxonomy): Bacteria > Pseudomonadota > Gammaproteobacteria > Xanthomonadales > Xanthomonadaceae > Stenotrophomonas > Stenotrophomonas maltophilia_AV. Next base: position 116,255 of record WNDS01000006.1, on the reverse strand, counting down.
GCCCAGTTCGCCGGCCCGGGCGCGCAGCACGCGCATGGCGCGCTGGCCGTCCTGGAACGGCGCCACCGGTGCCCAGCCATCTTCGGGCAGGCGGTAGTACACCGCCGCCGCGGTGATGCCCTGCGACTGCAGCCACTGCGCCGCCGGCCGCGCTTCGGCGCCGACCTCGATGCGCGCGTAGCCGCCGCCGAACCCCAGCACCGCCGTACCGTTGGGATGGCGTGGGCGGTAGATCTCCAGGCGCGCCTGCGCAACGCCGGTCACCACGTCCGGCTTGCCGCCGTGGCTGCGCGACTGTTCCGGGCCCTGCACCACAGCCGGCCACTGCCCGGCCGGCCAAAGCGCCACCGTCTGCACGGCCGGTTCGGCGGCCTGCGCCGCCGTCGCCGATACCCCCGCCACCAGCAGGGCCAGCAGCGCTGCGCCCATCGAAACCCGCTTCGTCCACCGCATGACACACCCTCGGCTCTGCCTGGCCCCGTGCTGCCGGTGCGTCATGCACCGGCAGGGGAACCGCAGGGCGCTGTTTTACGCCTGTCCGGGCCGCTGCGCGCACCGCCGGCGCAGCGCAGTTAGCCGGCGGCAGGCTTGCTCAGGCGTTCCTGCTCAGGCGTGGGCGGCCCCACTGCGCAGCGGCGCATGCACGGCGCGGTCGCGGCCCTCGGCCTTGGCGCGGTACAGGGCGGCGTCGGCCGCGGCCAGCAGCAGAGCCAGGTCGGCCGTGCCGTTGTCCTGGGCCAGGCCGATGCTGGTGGTGACCTGCACGCTCGCCCCGGGCAACGCGGCCGGCGCCTGGCGCAGGCCATCGCGGATGCAGGCCGCCAGCTGCTGCGCGGCGGCCGGGTCGCTGCCCGGCAGCAGCAGCACGAATTCCTCGCCGCCGTAGCGGCCAAGCAGGTGCACGCGGTCGCGCACGCAGCCGGACAGGACACTGGCGAAATGGCGCAGCACCTCATCGCCGGCCAGGTGGCCCCAGCGGTCGTTGATCTGCTTGAAGTGGTCCACGTCCAGCAGCAGCAGCGCGAACGGCTGCTGGCGGCGGCGGCAGGCCTGCAGGCGGTCGATGCCATCGGCCAGCAGCGCGCGGCGGTTGAGCAGGCCGGTCAGGCCATCGGTGCGTGCCAGCCGGCGCAGGTCACCCAGCATGCGCTCCACCAGCAGCAGCACCAGCGCGAAGCAGCGCGCCAGCTCCAGCACCAGCCCGGCCAGGTAGGTCACGAACATCGGCGTGCCGGTGCGCATGATGTCCTCGCCGGCATCGGCCGCCACCGGCAGCAGCATGCGCACTGCATACAGCAGCGCTTCGGCGGCGAACACCACGGCGGCCAGCCGGCAGCTGGTGGCTTCACCGGGCGGGGTATGCCGCAGCAGCAGCCACACCATCCAGCCGTTGAGCACGGTGGCGTACACACTGAACACCTGCATGCGCACCACCAGGCTGGGCAGCGGCACCAGGAACACGAAGATGCCCAGCAGGAACACCGCCGACAACGCCAGCGGCTGCCTGTGCGCCAGGCGGTAGCCCAGGTGCAGGGCCGCCCCGCGCAGCAGCAGCACCCCGGCCATGGCGATGACCACGTTGCCGGCCAGGATGGTCGGCACCGCCGGCAGCACCGGGCGCGCGGCCAGCAGCGCCAGACTCAGCGACAGCAGCCACAGGCTGGCCGTCCACAGCCGAAGCACCGGCTGCCGGCGCAGGACCAGCAGCAGCAGCAAAAAACCGAAGGCGATGCCGATGCAGAGCAACACGCCGAGCACGACGTTGGTGGGGAAATCCAAGGTCATGCCGCCTCGGCGTGGTGTGCGGTGCCCGAGCGGGCCGCGCGCGCATCTTAGCGCCCCGGCCGCCGCCCTGCCCGGTTGCCGTGAAGGCGGCGGCAACGGGTTCACATCGGGGGGTCACGGAATGAACATTCTTCGATGTCCCTGCGCGCGCAGCGCCGGGATACTCCGGGTGCGCAACGCCCGTGGAAGACGTGTGCGGTTGAGTCGCGGGGGGGGGCGCGATCACCTTCATCGCTACGACAAGGACGAGACATGACACTCCGCTCCGCGCCTGCCCTGTTGTCCACCGCGCTGGCTGCCGCCGACTGCCTGGCCGCCGACGCCGCACTGGCCCACGGCACCATGACCACCCCGGCCAGCCGGGTCTATGCCTGCTTCCAGGGCTACCCGGAAAACCCGACCAACCCTGCCTGCGCAGCGGCCAAGGCGGTGGGGGGGGCTCGCAGGCGTTCTATGACTGGAACGGCATCAACCAGGCCAATTCCAACGGCAACCACCAGGCCGTGGTGCCCGACGGCAAGCTGTGCAGCGGCAACAACCCGACCTTCCGCGAGCTGGACCTGGCGCGCAGCGACTGGCAGACCACGCCCATCCAGCCCGATGTCAACGGCAGGTTCACCTTCGTGTTCAAGGCCACCGCCCCGCACGCCACGCGCGACTGGCGCTTCTTCGTCACCCGCGAGGGCTGGCAGCCGGGCAGCGCGCTGCGCTGGGCCGACCTGCAGGAGTTCTGCACGCTGGGCAACACGCCGCTGTCGGCCGATGGCACGTACAAGCTGCAGTGCACGCTGCCGCAGCGCAGTGGCCAGCACGTGATATACAACACCTGGCAGCGTTCGGATTCCACCGAAGCCTTCTACACCTGCATGGACGTGCGCTTCGAAGGCGGCGGCGGTGGTGGCGGCACCCCGGCACCGCAGTGGCAGGATGCCGGCCCGCTGATCGCCCGTGGCGAGCTGCCGGTGGGCACCACCCTGGCGCTGCGCGTGTTCAATGCCGGCGGCAACGATGTCGAGCGCGTGGAGGCCACCCTGGCCAGTGGCCAGACCGCACCGGGCCAGTGGCCGCTGGTGCTGGCGCGCAAGGTCAATGCCAGCGCACAGCAGGCGCGTGCCGGCGTGTTGCGCGATGGGGTCATCACCCCGGTGCCCTCGGCCACGGAGAACCGCGTGTTCCTCAAGCCGGGCCAGCGGTTCCAGCTCGATACGCGGCTGCCGGACACCGGCACGCCCGCGCCGGGCGGTGAGTTCGACCATGTCTACCCGGCCGGCATCGGCAGCTACGTGCCGGGGCAGACCGTGGTGAAGGGCAGCGACGGCAAGCTCTACGCCTGCCGGCCGTTCCCGCAGGGCGGCTGGTGCAATGTCAGCGGCGAGGCGTACCGCCCGGGGGTGGGCTCGGCCTGGCGCGATGCGTGGGTGCCGTACTGAGGCGACCGTAGGCGGGGTGCCGGCCTGAGGCCGGCATTCCCGGGGCGCGTGAGGGTGCCGGCCAACGGCCGGCACTACCGGGTTCGTGGGGTGCCGTTATTTGCTGCTGACGTACTTCTCGCGGCGGATCTGCGGGTTGCCGAGCCCCGCTTCCTTCAGCGCCTCGGCGCAGGCATCGACCATGTCCGGGTTGCCGCACAGGTAGGCGATGTCGGTGGCCGGGTCCGGGCGGAAGGCGGCCAGCGCCTGCTGCACGTAGCCGTGGTGCACGTCCGGGCCGGGGTTTTCCGGCAGTTCGCGCGACAGGCACGGCACATAGCGGAAGTTCGGCTGCTTTTCGGCGAAGCTCTGGAAATCATCGCTGTACAGCAGTTCGCCCGGGCTGCGCGCGCCCTGCAGCAGCACCACCTGCACGCCGCGCTCGGCCATGGCCTTTTCCAGCAGCGGCAGCATGGAGCGGTACGGGGTGACGCCGGTACCGGTGGCGATCAGCAGGTAGCGGGCGTTGTGGTCACCCGGGTTCAGGCAGAAGCGGCCGTACGGACCGGACGCACTGAGCTGGCTGCCGGGCTGCAGCGCCTCGAACAGCGCGGTGGCGGCGCCGCCGGGCACGAAACTGACGGCGATGTCCACCGCCTCTCCCGGGCCCATGGCGTGGTCGTGGATGGTCGCCAGCGAGTAGCTGCGCTTGGTTTCGGTGCCATCGGCGTAGCTGAAATGGACCTGGATGAACTGGCCGGGCTGGAAATCCAGCGGCAGGCCATCGTCACGCACGAACTGGTAGTGGCCGACGGTCGGGGCGACCATGCGGCACCCGACCAGCTTGAGGGGGAATTGAACAGGCACGACTTTTCGGGACAGTGTGTAGCCGGGGCAAGCCCTTGGGGTCTTCTATAATAGCCCCTCCCCGCCCCTCTCCAGCGCCAGCCCATGGGCGCGAAGGCTTCGAGCTTGGCTTCCCTGAACGATTCGGCGCCCGCCCTGCGCGTGCGCGACCTCCGCAAGACCTACGACAACGGCACCCAGGCGCTGAAAGGCGTTTCGCTGGAAGTGGCCCCGGGCGATTTCTTCGCCCTGCTGGGCCCCAACGGCGCCGGCAAGTCGACCCTGATCGGCATCATCAGCTCCCTGGTCAACCTCAGCCAGGGCCAGGTGGAGGTGTTCGGCAGCGACCTGGTGCGCAACCGCAGCGCCACCATGCGCCTGATCGGCCTGGTGCCGCAGGAAATCAACTTCAACCTGTTCGAGAAGCCCTTCGACATCCTGGTGAACTACGCCGGTTTCTACGGCGTGGCCCGCGAGGAATCCGAAAAGCGCGCCGAAGAGGAACTCAAGAGCGCCCGCCTGTGGGAAAAGGCGCAGGTGATGAGCCGCACGCTGTCCGGCGGCATGAAGCGCCGGCTGATGATCGCCCGCGCGATGATGACCCGCCCGCGCCTGCTGATCCTAGACGAGCCGACCGCCGGCGTGGACATCGAGATCCGCCGCGACATGTGGCGCGTGCTGAAGGAGATCAACGCCGCCGGCACCACGATCATCCTCACCACGCACTACCTGGAAGAGGCCGAGTACCTGTGCCGCAACCTGGCCATCATCAACCACGGCCAGATCGTCACCCAGGGCCCGATGCGCACGCTGCTGGCTAAACTCGACGTGGAAGGCTTCCTGCTGGACATCGACGGCGAGCTGCCGGCGCAGCTGCCGGCCATTGAAGGTGCCACCCTCACCGCGCCGGACGCGCACACGCTGGACATCGACATGCCGCGTGCCATGGACCTGAACCGCGTGTTCGCCGCACTCAATGCCGCCGGCATCCGCGTGCGTTCGATGCGTACCAAGAGCAACCGCCTGGAGGAACTGTTCGTGCGCCTCACCGGCAACCAGGAGGCCTCCGCATGAGCAGCACCCCGAACACGCCCGCTGCACCGATCACCGACGGCCAGCGCAACCGCATCGCCCTGATGACCATCGTGCGCCGCGAAGTGGCGCGCATCATCCGTATCTGGGGCCAGACCCTGGTGCCGCCGGCGATCACCATGACGCTGTACTTCCTGATCTTCGGCGGGCTGATCGGCTCGCGCGTGGGTGACATGGGCGGCTACAGCTACATGCAGTTCATCGTGCCGGGCCTGGTGATGATGAGCGTGATCCAGAACAGCTACGGCAACATCAGCTCCTCGTTCTTCGGCGCCAAGTTCGGCCGCCACGTGGAAGAGCTGCTGGTCAGCCCGATGCCGAACTGGGTGATCCTGTGGGGTTACGTGGCCGGTGCCGTGCTACGCGGCCTGATGGTGGGCGTGATCGTGCTGATCATCGCCATGTTCTTCACCCCGGTGCGTATTCCGCACCCGCTGGTGACGCTGACCACGGTGATCCTGGGCGCGACGATCTTCTCGCTAGCCGGCTTCATCAACGCGGTGTATGCGAAGAAGTTCGATGACGTGGCTATCGTGCCGACCTTCATCCTGACCCCGCTGACCTACCTGGGCGGCGTGTTCTATTCGGTGAAGCTGCTGCCGGGCTGGGCCGAGGCGGCCACCCATGCCAACCCGATCTTCTACATGGTCAACGCGTTCCGCTTCGGCCTGCTGGGCAGCAGCGACGTGCCGGTGTGGGTGGCCTATGCGCTGATGCTGGGCTTCGTGGCGGTGCTGACGGCGCTGGCGCTGTGGCTGCTGCGCCGTGGCGTGGGCATGCGCAGCTGAGGGTGGCTGCAGGGCCTGCGTCCCTGCACCCGCTGCAAACCGGGACAACGGCAACAGCTGACATTCCGTGGGATGGCGGGGCGGTGGCCAGTAGATCCACGCCATGCGTGGATGGCGTAACGGTAGAGCCGGGCAACTGCCCGGCTCTTTTTTGCCTGCAATCTCCGGTACAATCGCGGGAAGACTTCCCCCGGAAAATGGTGAACGTGCGATGCGCATCCTGATTCTCGGCGCCGGTGGTACCGGCGGTTACTTCGGCGGCCGCCTGGCGCAGGCCGGCGTGGACGTGACCTTCCTGGTGCGCCCGGCGCGCGCGCCAGCTTGAACAGGACGGGCTGGTGATCCGCAGCCCGGTGGGCGATGCCACCTTCCCGGTGCAGCACGTCACCGCCGAGGCGCTGCCGGCGCTGGCCGCCACGCAGCCGTTCGACCTGGTGATCCTCAGCTGCAAGGCCTACGACCTGGACAGATCGATCGATGCGATCGCACCGGCGGTCGGCGCCCACACCAGCGTGCTGCCGATTCTCAACGGCCTGCACCACTACGCCGCACTGGATGCGCGTTTCGGCCGCGAGGCGGTACTCGGCGGGCTGTGCTTCATCAGCGCCACCAAGGCACCCGACGGTGCGGTGCTGCACCTGGGCAAGCCGGCCAAACTGACCTTTGGCGAGCGCGATGGCGGTGCGATCTCCGACCGCGTGCGCGCCTTCGCAGGCGCATGTGCGCAGGCCAACCTGGACCATCTGGCCAGCGAGCGCATCGGCCAGGAATAGTGGGTCAAGTACACCTTCCTCACCGCCTTGGCGGCAGCCACCTGTCTGCTGCGTGCGGACATCGGCACGATCGTCGCCACCGATGACGGCGAGGCGATCGTGCGTGGCCTGTACGACGAGTGCCTGGCCGTGGCCGAGGCGGCCGGTGAGCCGGTGCCGCTGGCCGCGCAGGACACCGCGCGCGGCACCCTGACCCAGGCCGGTTCTGCACTGAAGGCGTCGATGCTGCGCGACCTGGAAGCAGGGCAGCAGGTGAAAGCAGCGCACATCGTCGGCGACATGCTGGCGCGCGCCCGCACCGCCGATCAGGAAGGGCTGCTGCTGCAGGTTGCCTACAGCAGCCTGCAGGCTTACCAGGCGCAGCGCGCAGGGTGAGTGGCGCAACGGCCACGGCCGCGCTGCCGGCGCGGGTGCTGATCCTCGGCCTGGGCTGGAGCGCGCGCGTGTTGGCGCGGCGCCTGGCCGGGCATGGCGTGCAGGTCAGCGGCACCGTGCGCGATCCTGCCGCCACGCCGGAGGATGGCCTGCACCGCATTGCACTGCAGGCCGATACCACGCCCTCGCCCGCGCTGCTGGCCGCGCTTGGCCGTGCCGACGCCGTGTTGTGCAGCGTGCCACCCGATGCGCAGGGCGACCCCGCGCTGCGCACGCTGCATGACGCGCTGCGCGGAAGCACGGCGCTGCGCTGGGTGGGCTACCTGTCCTCCACTTCCGTTTATGGCGACCGTGACGGTGGCTGGATCGACGAACACAGCGTGGCCGATGCCACCGATACCGCCGGCACGCAGCGGCGTCTGGCCGAAGCGCAGTGGCAGGCGCTGGCACGCGAACGCGGAATCGCCTCGGCGATGTTCCGGCTGCCCGGGCTCGATGGGAAAGGGCGCAACGCGCTGGTGCAGCTGGCCGAGCGCCGGGCGCGGCGCATCGTGAAGCCCGCGCTGGTATTCAACCGGCTGCATACCGACGACCTGGCCACCGTGGTGATCGCCGCGATGCAGCGCCCGCAGCCGCAGGCGCTGTACCTGCCCGCCGACGATGAGCCGGTGCCGCCGCAGGACGTCATGGCCTTCGCCGCGCAGCTGGGCGGCTTTGCGCTGCCCCCGGCGGTAGCCTGGGATGACCCCTCCCTCAGCCCGGCCCTGCGCCGCTTCTATGCCAGCAACAAGCGCATCGACAGCCGTGGCACGCGTCAGGCCCTGGACTGGACGCCCGCCTTCCCGACCTACCGCGAAGGCCTGCGCGCGCTGCGGTAATGGCGCAGCGTGGAGTGAATCCCCCGGCACTACTCTCCTCCAAAGCCTTGGTGCATCAGCTCAAAGCCCGGCACACCCGATCACCCAACGTCAGGCAGCCGGAAGAACGCGCGCGTGGCGGCGGTGGCGTTGGCGGCGGTCACGGCCACGTCTTCGCCACGGTCGCGGGCCAGCTCCTCGACGATGTGCGCCAGGAACACCGGTTCGTTGCGGCGATCCTTGGGCATCGGCTTCAGCGTGCGCGGCAGCAGGTACGGAGCGTCGGTCTCGATCATCAGGCGGTTGGCTGGGATGTTCTTCACCAGCTCGCGCAGGTGCGCGCCACGGCGCTCGTCGCACAGCCAGCCGGTGATGCCGATGTACCAGTCCTGGTCCAGGTAATCGAACAGCTCGTCACGTTCGCCGGTGAAACAGTGCACCACCGCCGGGCCGATGCGGCCTTCGAAGTTCTTCATCTGCGCCATGAAATCGGCATGCGCATCGCGCTGGTGCAGGAACAGCGGCTTGCCCGTGTCTGCGGCCAGTTGCAGCTGGCGCTCGAAGGCGCGGTGCTGGGCCGGGCGGGGGGCGAAATCGCGGAAGTAATCCAGCCCGCACTCGCCCACCGCCACCACTTCCGCGTGCGCATGCAGGGCGCGCATTTCCGCATCGCATTCCTCGGTGTATTCCACCGCATGGTGCGGGTGCACGCCAGCGGTGGCATACAGGAAGCCGGGGTGCTGCTGGGCCAGCTGCAGCGCCAGCGGTGAGTGCTCGAGGCTGGCGCCGGTGATGACCATCTGCACCACGCCGGCCGCACGCGCGCGCTCGAGCACGGCCTCGCGGTCACGGTCGAAGGAATCGTGGGTGAGGTTGGCGCCGATATCGATCAGGTGCATGGTCATCGCGGGGGAAAAGTGCCCGCGCATTGTACCTGCCGCTGCCATGGCCCTTTATCCTTTGCCCATGAATGCCCCGCTCCTCCCCATTTCCCCGCTGCTGCCGCAGATCCAGCAGCACCTGGCCCAGCACCCGCGGCTGGTGCTGGAAGCCCCGCCCGGCGCCGGCAAGACCACCCAGGTGCCGCTGGCCCTGCTCGATGCGCCGTGGCTGCAGGACCGGAAGATCATCCTGCTGGAACCGCGCCGGGTGGCCGCACGCAGCGCCGCGTTGTTCATGGCGCGGCAGCTGGGCGAAGAGGTGGGCGGCACCGTCGGCTACCGCATCCGCTTCGAGAACAAGGTGTAGGCGCGTACCCGGATTGAAGTCGTCACCGAGGGCATCCTGACCCGCATGCTGCAGGACGACCCGATGCTGGAAACAGTCGGTGCGATCCTGTTCGATGAATTCCACGAGCGCCACCTCAGTGGCGACCTCGGCCTGGCGCTGGCGCTGGATGTTCAGGCGCAGCTGCGCGAGGACCTGCGCCTGGTGGTGATGTCGGCCACGCTGGACGGCGAGCGCCTGGCACGCTTCCTGGACGCACCCCGGCTGAGCAGCGAAGGCCGCAGCTACCCGGTGGCGGTCAGCCATTTCCCGGCGCGCCGCGATGAGGCGCTGGAGCTGCAGGTGCGTCGCGCGGTGCAGCAGGCCCTGGCCGAGCACCCTGGCGACCTGCTGGTGTTCCTGCCCGGCCATCGCGAGATCGCGCGCGTGCAGGCGGGCCTGCAGGACGCGCTGGACGGCGGCACCACCGAGGTGCTGGCACTGCATGGCGAGCTGCCGGTGGAACAGCAGGCGCGCGTGCTGCAGGTGGCCAGCGATGGCCGCCGCCGCGTGGTGCTGGCCACCAACGTGGCCGAATCCTCGGTGACCCTGCCGGGCGTGCGCGTGGTGATCGACAGCGGGCTGGCGCGCGAACCGCGCTACGACCCCAACAGCGGCTTCACCCGGCTGGACGTGGTGCCCATCGCACAGGCCTCGGCCGACCAGCGCGCCGGCCGTGCCGGGCGTGTGGCCGAAGGCGTGGCATGGCGGCTGTGGCCGCAGTCGCAGCGGCTGGAACCGCAGCGCCGCGCCGAGATCGACCAGGTGGAACTGGCCGGGCTGGCGCTGGAACTGGCCGCGTGGGGCAGCAGCGACCTGCGCTTCGTCGATGCACCACCGGTCGGCCCGATGGCTGCGGCGCGCGAGCTGCTGCAGCGGCTGGGCGCGCTGTCGGGCAGCGGAGCGATCACCGCGCTGGGCCGCCGCGTGCTGGCACTGGGCACGCACCCCCGGTTGGCGGTGATGCTGCTGTCGGCGCCGGATGCACGCGCGCAGGCGCTGGCCGCCGACCTGGCCGCACTGCTGGAAGCACGCGACCCACTACGCCAAGGCGGCGATGTACTGGCCGCACGCTGGCGGGCACTGGCCGCGTTCCGCAACGGGCGGGTGCCCGGCGGCGCCAACCGCAGCGGCCTGGCCGCCATCGATGCGGCCGCCAAGCAGTGGCGCCGCCGCCTGCGCTGCGAGGCCACGCCCCCGCCCAGCATCGAGGCCCACGCGCTGGGTGATCTGCTGGCGCACGCCTTCCCGGACCGCATTGCGTTCCGGCATCCCGCAGATCCGCTGCGCTACCTGCTGGCCAACGGCCGCAGCGCGCGCCTGCACGAACTGAGCGACCTGCGCGGCGAGCCGTGGCTGGTCGTCAGCGAGCTGCGCTATGAGGCACGTGATGCCTTGCTGCTGCATGCGGCGCCGGTGGATGAAGGCTACCTGCGCCGCCAGTTTCCCGAGCGCTTCGTCAGCGAAGATGCGGTGCGCTGGGACAGTGAACGACGCGCACTGGTGGCGCTGCGCGAAAGCCGCTTCGACCGCATCGTGCTGGACAGCCGTTCGGCCGGCCGCGTGGACCCGCAGCACGCCGCGCAGGCACTGACCGATGCCGTGGCCGATCTGGGCCTGTCCTCGCTGCCGTGGACCGATGGCCTGCGCCAGTGGCAGGCGCGGGTGCAGTCGTTGCACGCGTGGATGCCCGAACTGGGCCTGCCCGACTGCAGTGACGAGGCCCTGCTGGCCACGCGTGCGCAGTGGCTGCAGCCGGCCTTTGCCGGCAAGACGCGGCTGGATGCGCTGGACGAGGCCAGCTTCGGCGAGGCGCTGAAGGCCCAGTTGGAATGGTCACAGCGGCAGCTGGTGGAACGCCACGCGCCTACCCGCATCAGCGTGCCGTCCGGGCTGGAGCGCCCGATCAGCTATGCGCTGGACAGCGAACCCGGCGAACCGCTACCGCCGGTGCTGGCAGTGAAGCTGCAGAAACTGTTCGGGCTGGCCGACACCCCGTGCATCGCCGATGGCCGCGTGCCGCAGACCCTGCACCTGCTCTCGCAGGGCGGGCGCCCGCTGCAGGTCACCCAGGACCTGCACAACTTCTGGGAAAACACCTATGCCGAGGTGAAGAAGGAAATGAAGAGCCGCTACCCGCGCCACCCGTGGCCGGACGACCCGTGGACGGCCGCCGCCACCCACCGCGCCAAGCCACGCTGCACTTGAGACCCGGGGTCAGATCCCTTTGCGTTGCAGAGGGATCCAACCCCGGCCTGCCGGTTGCTGAATGGACGGGGTAGCGTCACCTCATCGACTGCGCTGCCTGACATACCGTTTACAGGCACCCGGCCACACTGGACTTCGACCCGAGGTAAAAGGACCCCCATGAGCAGACTGACCGTGATTACCGACCGTGCGCTGGAACGCGCCCTGGACCTGGCCCACAGCGCTGGCGATGGCCTCAAGCAGGCCGGTGGCAGCTTGCGCCACTTCGGCCCGCAGGCCACCGACTGGATCAAGACCGGTGCCGCGCTGGGCGCAGTGAAGACCGGCGGCAAGGTGGCCGGCAAGTTCGCGCGCCGCAACCCGGCCGTGACCATCGCCGCCGCTGCGGTGGGCGTGGGCCTGCTCGGCTACGCGCTGTACCGCAAGCAGCAGAAGAAGAAGGCCGCCAATGGCCAGCTGGTGGAAGGCCAGGCCAAGCGGGTCAGCGCGCGCAACCGCCGCAACGACACCGTGGTGGACGAACACAGCGATATCGGCAGCGACGCCTGAGGGCTCCGCACGCTGCAGGGCCGGCCGCCTTTCCCCGGAGGGTGCCGGCCTTTTTTCGTTCCAGCATCCGTTTCAGTCGATGTGGCGCCACTGCCCCGGCTGCAGGTCGTCCAGCCGGTAGGGGCCCATCGCCGCCCGCACCAGGCGCAGGGTCGGCAATCCAACCGCTGCGGTCATGCGACGCACCTGGCGGTTGCGGCCCTCGCGGAGCGTGACTGCCAGCCATGCATCGGGAACGGTCTTGCGGAAGCGTACAGGCGGGTCACGCGCCCACAGCAGCGGCGGCGGGTCCAGGCGCTCGATCCGCGCCGGCAGGGTTGGCCCATCATTGAGTACCACGCCACGCCGCAGCTGCTCCAGCTGCGCCTCCTCCGGCGCACCTTCCACCTGCACCCAGTAGGTCTTGTCGGCCTTGTGGCGGGGGTCGGTCAGGCGGTGCGCCAGCCCACCATCATCGGTCAGCAGCAGCAGGCCTTCACTGTCGTGGTCCAGACGGCCGGCGGCGTAGACCGCTGGCGGCAGGCCGAAGCCGGCCAGCGTCGGCCGCGGCGGCACGCTGCGGTCGGTGAACTGGCACAGCACGTTGAAGGGCTTGTTGAAGGCAATCAGCATCGCAGAAGCGGCAGGCGGCGGAGGGGCATTGTCCCACGCCGCGCTGCGCGCCCGCCGGTGCGCCTTACGGCTTCACGAACCGCAGCGTCATGCGGTCGCTTTCACCGATGGCCTGGTACTTCGCTGCCTCCGCCTTGTCGTGCTGGTTGGTCGGCGGCAGCGTCCACACGCCATTCGGGTAATCCTTGGTGTCACGCGGGTTGGCGTTGACCTCGGTGCTGGCCGCCAGTTTGAAGCCGGCGGCTTCGGCCATGACGATGATCTGCTTCTGGCCCACGTAACCGGTGTCGTCGTCCTCCGGCACGTCGGCCTTGGCACGGTGTTCAACCACGCCCAGCACGCCGCCCGGCTTGAGCACGCTGTAGAAGCCGGCAAACATGCCCTGTGCCTGGCCGGCCTTGCGCCAGTTGTGCACGTTGCGGAAGGTCAGCACCACGTCGGCCGACGCGGCCGGGCCGAACACCGGCTTGGCCGGGTCGTAGCCCACGATCTGCGCCTTGCCGTACTGCGCCGGCGCGGCGGCGAACTTCTTTTCCAGCGTTTCGCGGCTGCGCCGCTGGTAATCACGGCCGCGGCCTTCCGGCACGGCCTGCGGGTCGACCACCGCAGCAATGTAGTGGCCCTTGTCGTGCAGCAGCGGCGCCAGGATTTCCGAGTAGCAGCCGCCGCCCGGGGTGATTTCAATGACGGTCTTGTCCGGCGCCACGGTGAAGAACGCCAGTGACTGCGCGGGGTGACGGAAGCCATCGCGCTTGGCGTTGGCTGCGTCGCGCGTGGGAGAGGCCACGGCGGCCTGCAGCGCCGGTGACACCTGGATCTTTGCCGGCGGCACCACCGTGGGTGCGGCGAAGGCAGGAACGGCGGCCAGCAGGGCCGATGCAAGCAGCAGGCGGCAGGCGCGCGAAGGCGAAACGGCATTCATCGGACACGACTCCAACGGAAGATGCCGCGAGACTAGCAGCGAACCGGCGGCGAGTGTTCACAAAATGTTATGCATTGGCGCAACACGGAATACTGTTTTGTGGTCACCGCCGCAACGCGGTCACACAGCGCGCCGTATGCTGGTTCCCTTGTTCCCAAGGAGTCCGCGCCCATGACGGCAACCCGCGAACTGGGCCGCTCCGGCCTGCATGTACGCCCCATCGCCTTCGGCGGCAACGTGTTCGGCTGGAGCGCCGATGAGAAGGCCAGCTTCGCCCTGCTCGATGCCTTTGTCGATGCAGGCTTCAACCTGGTCGACACCGCCGATGTCTACTCGGCCTGGGTGCCGGGCAACAGCGGTGGCGAATCGGAAACGCTGATCGGCAAGTGGTTTGCACGCAGCGGCAAACGCGACCAGGTGGTGCTGGCCACGAAGGTGGCCAAGTGGGCCGAACGCCCCGGCCTGTCGGCCGACAACATCACCGCGGCGGTGGAGGATTCGCTGCGCCGGCTGCAGACCGATGTGATCGACCTGTACAAGGCCAACGAAGACGATGAAGCCACGCCGCTGGAGGCCACGCTGGCTGCGTTCGGCCGCCTGATCGAGCAGGGCAAGGTGCGCGCCATCGGTGCGTCCAACTACAGCGCCGCGCGCCTGGCCGATGCGCTGAAGGTGTCTGCCGATTACAAGCTGCCGCGTTACGAAACCCTGCAGCCGGAGTACAACCTGTACGACCGCAGCGGCTACGAGGCCGAACTGGAACCGCTGGTGCGCAGTGAAGGCATCGGCGTGATCGGTTACTACTCGCTGGCCAGCGGCTTCCTCAGCGGCAAGTACCGCCGCAGCGAGGACGCCGCACGCAGCAGCGCACGCGGCGAAACGGTGGTGAAGCGTTACCTGAACGCGCGAGGCCTGCGCATTCTTGCTGCGCTGGATGATGTGGCCAGCAAGCACAGTGCCACGGCGGCGCAGGTATCGCTGGCCTGGCTGATCGCACGCCCGTCGGTCACCGCACCGATCGTCAGCGCGACCAGCGTGGAACAGCTGCAGGACCTGCTGGCGGCTGCACGGCTCGCGCTGTCGGCGCAGGACATCGCCGAACTGGACGAAGCCAGCGCGGAAGGGTGAGCGCTGCTTCCGCGCATGGCGTGGATCCATCCTGGGGTCGGACTCCTTTCGCAGAAAGGGCTCCGACCCCAGGTTCGCCACCACATCAATCGTGCTCGATGCCGCACCATCCGGGCAGGTAGCGGGCGTCGCTGTGCCGTGCGTGTTCGATGGCGTTGGCGACGGCCTGCTCGAAATCACGGCGGATCAGCTTGCGGGTCAGCTGCTGGCGGAAATGGTCGGCCCACAGGAATTCGGCGAAGGGCTGCGCCGATTTGGCGTAGCCACCACGGCGGCGCACCTCGCCGGCCAGTGAGCGGTGCGGATCGTCGGTCAGTGCCAGCAGCGATCCGGGCAGGGCCGAGGGCGGTTGCCGCCGGCCTTTGTCATCGAAGGGATGGGCCCAGCAGTAGCGCTCCATCACCGACCAGAACGGCGGTTTCGGCAGGTGCGAGAGATCGGCCTGCACCACGGTCAGTACGTGTTCGATGCCTTCCTCGTGCAAGGCCAGCGCCAGGTGGTGGTGGTCGATCAGGTACAGCCGGTTCGATGGCCCCACCACCACTGGCGCCATGTGCCGCCCCAGGTAACGCTCCGCGCCGTCCTTCGACAGCGTCTTCCACTACGCGCGCTTGCGCTGCACCTCCAGCAGGCCGACGCTCATCTGCGTCGGCCGAAGTTCCAGAATAGCCACCGGTGAAAGCCGCGGCTCGGCAATGCGGGTCATGAAGCGCCTCGTGTGCGGTAGTGGTCGACGGCCTGCTGCACGCTGTGGCTCACCCCGTCCGGGCCCAGCAGCGCGGTGATGCCAAAGCGGTCCAGCGCCTGCATGGCGCGCACCGAGCCCACCCGGGCAATGACGAAAATGATGCCCTTCTGCTGGCACAGGCCAATCATGTCGCGCAGGGTCTGCGCGGCGCTGTAGTCGATTTCAACAATGGCGCTGCCCTCCAGCACGACCAGGCCCGGAGGCGCTGCCGCCTCGACACTGGCCAGGAGCTGCCGCTTGAAGCTGTCGGCATTGGCGAACAGCAGCGGCGCCTGGAAGGCCAGCACGGTCACGCCGGGTTCGGTCTCGCCCTGGCTGCCAGGCCAC
This sequence comes from Stenotrophomonas maltophilia, assembly GCA_009912235.1. GTDB lineage: Bacteria > Pseudomonadota > Gammaproteobacteria > Xanthomonadales > Xanthomonadaceae > Stenotrophomonas > Stenotrophomonas maltophilia_AV. Next base: position 100,570 of record WNDS01000006.1, on the reverse strand, counting down.
CACACGGTCGAGCCCGGCAAACGCGCCAGGGTCAGCATCGGGCTGTGCGCGATCATCCACACCCCGTGCAGCAGGGCCAGACCGACACCGATGGCGATGCCGGACTGGATCGGCAGGCACACCACCGCCAGGAAGGTCAGCACCGCCAGCAGCGCTTCGCCGCGCGCACGGCGGAAGATGTCGACCAGCACGCGCAGGCGGAACAGGCGCACCGTCACAAACAGCAGCACACCCGCCAGCGCCGCATCGGGGATGGCGCCAATGACGCTGCCACCGCAGAAAGCCAGCAGCATCACCAGCGCGGCGGCGATCAGGGCACCCAGCTGCGAGGTCGCGCCCGCTTCCACCGCCACGGCCGTGCGCGGTGGGCTGGCGTTGACCGGAAACGCACCGAAAGCGGCCGACAGCAGGTTGCCTGCGCCGACACCGAGGAAATCCTCGTTGACGTCCGGCTCGTCCTCACCGGGGAACGCGCGGTCCACGGCGGCGACCTGCATGATGATGACCAGGGCCAGCAGCAGCGCCAGCGGCACCAGGGTGCTGAGGGTGGCCAGCGCGGGCAGCTGCCAGGCCGGCGGATACGGCGAGACCGCACCGAGCGTTGCCACGCCCAGCTGCCCGGCGCCGGGTACCGCCACCAGCAGCGTGGCCACCGCCACGGCGATCAGCGCGCCGGGAATGCGCGGGTTGATGCGCTCGCACAGCGCCATCGCCAGCAGCATGCCTAAGGCGATCAGCAGGGGCAGCCGCTGCGCCTGCGGCAGCGCCAGCACCAGCGCCTGCAGATGCTGTGGCAGCGCGCTCGCCGGCAGGCTGACGCCCAGCGCCACCGACAGCTGCGAGGCCGCGATATGCACGGCGATGCCGCCAAGGAAACCGGTAACCACCGGTACCGACAGCAACGCGGCAACGACACCGATGCGCAGCAGGGCGGCCATCGCCAGGAACACACCGACCAGCAGCGCCAGCAGCACCGCAGTGCCGGCCACGGCACCTGCGTCCTGCGCGGCTAGCCCGGCCAGAGTGAGGGCGAAGATCGGCGTGATGGTGGAATCGGCGCCGACGGTCAGCCGGCGGTTGCGGCCGAGCAGGACGAAGCCGAGCGTGCCGCCGACGAAGGCATAGAAACCCGCCTGCGGCTCGAACCCGCCGAGACGGGCGGTGGCCATCTGTTCGGGCAGGGTGATCGCAGCGAGGGTGACGCCGGCGATGGCATCGCGCGTGGCCTGAGCCGGGCGCCAGCCGCGCAGCCCCTGCAGGGGCGCCAGGAGGGAACGGAGGCGGTGTGCTGGTTCCATGCCGGGGTCGGGCGCGTGGCTGCGGTGCCGCCACTATCGGCGTCGGCCGGTGGATGCGGCGTCAGGGAAGGGATCGTAGGGGTCAGATCCCTTTCCATGAAAGGGATCTGACCCCGGGGCCGACCCCGGGGCCGCCATCAGCGCGGCACGCTGTCCTCGGCCACCAGCGCATGGTGCATGCCGATGCCGGCGCGTACGCCCTCGGCCGTGGCCAGGGTGATGTTGCCCACCACCGTGGCATCGCCTGCGGCGTAGAAATTGGGCACCGAGGTCTGCTTCATCGCATCCACCTCCACCAGCACGCCCATCATGCTTTCGACCAGCGTGCAGCCCAGCTGCTGCACCAGCGGCGTGGCCATTTGCTGCATGGCCGGCACGAACAGCGCGCGCTGGGCGATGCTGCGGCCATCGGCCAGCTGCACGTCCAGCCAGGTCGGCTGGTCGCCGTGTACGCCCACCACCGGCGTGGTTTCCACCTGCACGCCGCGCTGCTGCAACGCCGCCAGCTCGTCATCGGTGATCGGCAGGCCCTGGCTGAAGAAGGTCACGTTGCCCCAGTCGGCGAACAGCGGCGCCTTGCTGGCCGACAGCGGGTGGCCGCCCAGCAGACCAATGGCGCCGCCGCCCACTTCGTAGCCGTGGCAGTACGGGCAGTGCAGCACGGTGCTGCCCCAGCGCTCGGCCAGGCCGGGCAGTTCCGGCAGCTGGTCGGCGATGTCGGTGGCCAGCAGCAGCTTGCGCGCGGCCAGTACCTGGCCGTCGGCGGTGTGTGCTTCCACGCCGTCGGCGCTGGCGGCGGCGCTGACCACTTCACCGTGCACCCAGCGCACGGTCGGGTAGTCCAGCAGCTGCTGGCGCGCGGTCTTCAGCAGTTCGGCGCCGGAAATGCCATCCAGCCCCAGCACTCCGTGCGAGTGGCTGGCGTAGCGGTTGCGCGGCTGGCCGCTGTCGATGATCGTCACCTGGCGCCGCGCGCGGGCCAGGATGAGGCCGGCGGCAAGACCGGCGTAGCTGCCGCCAACAATGAGCACGTCAGGGTGCATGGGAACCTCCAAGGGCATGGTGATGGGCAAGATGGCGGACGAAATCGGCGCCGAGGCGGTCCAGCGTGGTGGCCTGCAGGCGCTGTTCGAGCAGCTGCTGGGCCTGGCGTGCGCCGTCCAGCAGGGCCTGGTTGACCAGCTGCTGGATGGGGCAGCCACCGCCGCCTTCGCGCGTGCCCACCTGCACCAGGACCGGTGAGCCCACGCCCACGTAGATGTCGTGCAGGGTGATCTGCGCGGCATCGCGGGCCAGCTGGCTGCCGCCGCCGTGACCCCGCGCGCTGCGCACCAGCCCGGCCTTGGCCATCTGCGAAAGCAGGCGGCGGATCACCACCGGATGGGTCGGCAGGCAGCCGGCCAGCTGCTCGGAGGTGCGCGGGCCGTCCTGGCCGACCAGATGGGCCATGACGTGCAGCGCGTCGGACAGGGGATTGGCGGATTTCATGTAACCAGACTAGTTACATTAAGAGCGGCTGTCCATCCCCCTGTCACCGGCGGTCAATGTTCCATACACATCACAAACATGAATAACACACCACCTTCACGTCGTTGAATGGAACGCAAACCGTGATGGGCAGCGCACTTCAGGGGCTTCCGGGCGCGTCCGATACCGATTCGCCCCTTCCCTGGATCAAACGTGCCATGCAGACCGTTTCCTCCGCTTCGCCGCCCCGCTCGCGCGGGGTGCAGTTCAAATTGTTGATGTCCCTGGCCGTCGGCCTGGTGCTGCTGGTGGCCAGCGCACTGGCCGGGCTGGGTTCGGCCTGGCTGGACCTGGGCACGGCGATGCCGCCCTCCTACGCGGTCAGCCGCGATGCCGAAAGCCTGCAGCGCGAGTTCCGGCTGCAGCTGCAGGAATGGAAGAACCTGCTGCTGCGTGGCGGCGATGAAGGCCTGCGCGCGAAGCATGCAGCGGCGCTGCAGGAGGAGACGGCGAAGGTGCGCGCACTGGCGCAGAAGATCGCCCGCGCCGGCGATGCGCAGACCCGCGAGATGGCCGGCGCGTTCCTGCGCGGGCATGCCGCGCTGCAGGCCGAGTACGCTGCGGCCGCCCAGGTGCTGGCCGACAGCGGCTACGACCCGGTGGCCGGCGACACCCCGGTGCGCGGCCATGATCGCCCGCTGTCGCAGACCCTCGACGCGCTGGCAGCACAGGCCGAGCGCGTGACCGATGCCGATCTGCACTCACGCTCCACGCACGCCCGCGAACTGCTGGCCAGCAGCGCGGTGACCACCGTGCTGGCGGCGGTGGTGCTGCTGCTGGCGCTGGGCTGGTGGCTGCGCCGCGCGGTGGTGCGGCCGGTACTGGCGGTGGAAGCAGCCGCACGTGCCGTGGCCGCCGGTGACCTGGAGCACCGCGTGCAGGTGGCGAGCAATGATGAGATCGGCCGCCTGGCCCAGGCCATGCAGGCGGTGCAGTCCACCCTGCGCGGCGTGCTGCAGGCGCAGGCCGGCATGGCCCAGCGCCACGACGAAGGCACCGTCAGCTACCGCATGGATGCCACGGCCTTCCCCGGCGCGTACGGGCGCATGGTGGCCGACACCAACGCGCTGGTGGACGCGCACATCCAGGTGAAGATGCGTGCGATCGCGATCATGGGCCGCTACGCGGTGGGCGACCTCAGCCAGGACATGGAGCGCCTGCCCGGCGAAAAGGCCGTCATCACCCAGGCACTGGATACGGCCAAGGCCAACCTCGGTGCGATCAATGCCGAGATTACCCGGCTGGCTGGCGCGGCTGCCGCCGGTGATTTCAGCCAGCGCGGCGACGCGGCGCGTTTCGAGCATGATTTCAGGGTGATGGTCGATGGCCTGAACCAGCTGATGCAGACCACCGAACAGGACCTGGGCGCGGTGTCGGACATGCTGCAGGCCATTGCCGGCGGCAGGCTTGGCGCCCGCATGCAGGGCCGGTTCCAGGGCGTGTTCGCGCGCATCGCCGGCGATGCCAACACCACCGCCGCGCAGCTGGCCAGCATCTTGGCCGACATCAAGCAGGCGGCCGGCAACATCGAAACGGCGGCGGCGGAAATCGCCGCCGGCAACCATGACCTCTCGCAGCGCACCGAGCAGCAGGCGGCCAACCTGGAAGAAACCGCCGCTTCGATGGAAGAGCTGACCTCCACCGTGCGCCAGAACGCCGAACACGCACGCCAGGCCAACCAGCTGGCTATCGGTGCGGCCGACGTGGCCGGGCGCGGCGGTGCCGTGGTGGGCGAGGTGGTCAGCACCATGGCGGCCATTGAAGCCTCGTCGCGGCAGATTGCCGACATCACCGCAGTGATCGACGGCATTGCGTTCCAGACCAACATCCTGGCGTTGAACGCCGCGGTGGAAGCGGCACGTGCCGGCGAACAGGGCCGTGGCTTCGCGGTGGTCGCCAGCGAAGTGCGCACGCTGGCGCAGCGCTCGGCTGGCGCCGCACGCGAGATCAGGACACTGATCGACGGCTCGGTGAACAAGGTGGCCGAAGGCGGCCAGCTGGTGCGCCAGGCCGGCAGCACGATGGATGAGATCGTTGCCTCGGTGCAGCGCGTGACCGGCATCATGGCCGAGATCACCGCGGCGTCGCAGGATTAGAGCGCCGGCATCGAACAGGTGAACCAGACCGTGGTGCAGATGGATGCCACCACCCAGCAGAATGCCGCGCTGGTGGAGGAAGCGTCTGCGGCGGCACGCAGCCTAGCACAGCAGGCCGCGCAGCTGACCGGTGCGGTGGATGCGTTCGATCTGTCCAGCACTGCCGCAGCGTCGGCAGATGCCGTGGCACGCGCGGCATGACGGGGTCATCGCACCGGTAGCGCCCGATCGTTGCTCGGGCACCGACGCGAGGCGGCGCGGATCGGTGCGGGCCCACGGTCCGCACCTGCCAACACCCGCAGCAGCCTCAGCGCAGGTAGTCGGCCTGTGCCATCGCATCGCCCAGGTAATCCAGGAACGAGCTGATGCGCGCCGACACCGCGGTGTTGCGGTAGTACACCGCGTGGATCGGCTGGTACACAGCCAGCGTCTGCGCGGGCAGCACCGGCACCAGGCGGCCGGCGGTGCGGTCGCGCTCGGTCACGAAGTCGGACAGGCAGGTCAGCCCTACCTCTTCCACGGCCAGCGCGCGCAGCGTTTCACCGCTGGACACCGCCACATCCGGGCGCACCAGCAGCTGGCCGTCATCGTCGCCCAGGTACGGCCAGCGGTTCAGCGAATCGGGCTCGTTGAAACCCAGCAGCGTGTGCTGGCCCAGCGCGGCCACGCTGGCCGGTTCGCCGTGCTGGGCCAGATAGGCCGGGCTGGCCAGTACCTGCAGGCGGCTGCGCCCCAGCGGGCGCGCATGCAGGGTGAAGTCGGCCAGCGGCCCTATGCGGATGGCCACGTCGGTGCGCCGCTCCAGCAGATCGATGTAGCGCTCGGAACTGTTCAACTCCAGCGCCACGTCGGGGTAGCGCGTGCGGTAGCCGTTCACCAGCGGTGCGATGACATGCAGCACGAACGGCATCGCCGCATCCACGCGCAGGCGCCCGACCGGGCGCTCGCGGCGTGCCGCCATCTGTTCTTCGGCCGATTCCACCGCGTCCACGATCGCGCGCGCATGGCGCAGGAAGGCTTCGCCCTCGGAGGTCAGGTTCAAGCGCCGGGTGGTGCGGGTCAGCAGGGTGGTGCCCAGCTTTTCCTCCAGCCGCCCCAGCGCGCGGCTCACGCCCGAAGGCGTCTGCCCCAGCTGATCGGCCGCTGCGCTGATCGACCCGCTGTCGATCACCGCCAGGAACGCCTGCATCTCATCGAGGGTGGTCTTCATGCAGGCCATTATTGACCACACAGCAACAGTGATTGGCGTTAAGACCGGTTTTTCGGCAAAGGTCGGCGGCGAACACTGCGCGCCCTGTCCCCTTCGCTGGAACCTGTCATGACCCGTGGCATTCCCCTCGCCCTGCTGGCGCTGACCCTCGGTGCGTTCGCCATCGGCACCACCGAATTCGTCATCGTCGGGCTGATTCCCACCATCGTCGCCGACCTGCACGTCAGCCTGCCCTCGGCCGGCCTGCTGGTTTCGCTGTATGCCCTCGGGGTTGCCATCGGCGCACCGATGCTGACCGCACTGACCGGCCGCGTGCCGCGCAAGGCGCTGCAGGTGGCGCTGATGGTGCTGTTCACCGTGGGCAACGTGATTGCCTGGATGGCGCCGGGCTACACCTCGCTGATCGCCGCGCGCGTGCTGACCGGCCTGGCCCATGGCGTGTTATTCTCCATCAGCTCGATCATCGCCACCGCGGTGGTGCCGAAGGAAAAGGCCGCCAGTGCGATCGCCATCATGTTCACCGGGCTGACCGTGGCGCTGGTGACCGGCGTGCCGCTGGGCACCTTCATCGGCCAGCACCTGGGCTGGTGCGCCACCTTCCTGGCCGTGGCCGGGCTGGGCGTGGTGGCCCTGCTGGGGGCGCTGCTGTTCGTGCCGCGCAGCGTGCCGCAGAGTGCGCCGGCCAGCTTCCGCCAGCAGCTGGGCGTGCTGGCGCAGCCGCGCCTGCTGCTGGTCTATGCGATGACCGCGCTGGGCTACGGCGGCACCTTCCTGGCCTTCACCTACCTGGCGCCGATCCTGCAGGACGTCACCGGCTTCTCGGCCAATGCGGTCAGCCTGGTGCTGCTGGTGTACGGCGTGTCGGTGGCCATCGGCAACCTGTGGGGCGGCCGCCTGGCTGACCGTATGGGCCCGGTGCCGGCGCTCAAGCGCATCTTCGCGCTGCTGGCCATCGTGCTGTTCGTGCTGACCTTCACCGCCTACAACAGCTGGCTGATGCTGCTGACCGTGCTCGCCCTGGGCGCGGTGGCATTCGGCAACGTACCGGGCCTGCAGGTGTACGCGGTCAAGCAGGCGCAGCGCTATGCGCCGCAGGCCTCTGATGTGGCCTCGGGCCTGAACATCGCCGCGTTCAACATCGGCATCGCGCTGGGCGCGTCGCTGGGTGGGCTGGTGGTGGAGCACGTCGGGCTGATGCACACGCCGTGGCTGGGTGCGCTAGTGGTGGTGGGCGCCTATGCGCTGACCGTGCTCAGCGGCCGCCTGGACCGCCGCGACGGCATCGATGACCGTGCCGACGGCATTGCGGTGGCCGCGCACTGACCCGCGCGTGCACGGCGATGCAATGCACCGTTGCCGGCATGCACACGGCCACTGGCCTACCCTTTCCGCTCGCCTCCTTGCCTCCCCCCATTGGAGTTCTGCATGACTTTTCCCGCCTTCGGCCTGGGCACCTTCCGCCTGAAGGGCCAGACCGTGATCGACTCGGTGCGCAATGCGCTGGACGTCGGCTACCGTGCCATCGACACCGCGCAGATCTACGGCAACGAGGCCGAGGTCGGCCAGGCCATCGCCGAATCCGGCGTGCCGCGCGATGAGATCTACCTGACCACCAAGGTCTGGATCACCGAATTCACGCACGATGCGCTGCTGGCCAGCCTGCGCACCAGCCTGCAGAAGCTGCGCACCGACCACGTGGACCTGGCGCTGATCCACTGGCCTTCGCCCAACGACAAGGTCGATGTGCCGATGGAGGAATACCTGCCGGCACTGGCCGAGGCCAAGGCGCAGGGCCTGACCAGCGCGATCGCCATCTCCAACTTCACCATCGCCCAGACCCGCAAGGCGGTGGGCATCCTCGGTGCCGGTGCGATCGCCACCAACCAGATCGAAGTGCACCCGTACCTGCAGAACCGGCTGCTGGTGCCGTTCCTGCAGGAACAGGGCATCCACGTGACCGCCTACATGAGCCTGGCCTACGGCGAAGTGCTGAAGGAACCGGTGCTGCAGTCCATCGCCGGCCGCCACCAGGCCAGCCCGGCACAGGTGGCGCTGGCATGGGCGCTGCAGCAGGGGTATTCGGTCATTCCGTCCTCGACCAAGCGCGAGAACCTGGCCAGCAACCTTGAAGCGGCAGGCGTACGCCTGACCGACGAAGACATGGCACAGATCGCCCGGCTTGACCGTGGCCACCGCCTGGCCAACCCGGACGGCATCGCCCCGGCCTGGGATTGAGCAACGGCCGCCGGGCATGGCCCGGCGCTACCGGATGGCCGTGGGTAGCGCCGGGCAATGCCCGGCGGATCCCTCAGGCCTGCAACAACCACCCGCGCAACGCCGCGCTCACCTCATCCGGCTTTTCCATCGGTGCCAGGTGGCCGCAATCGGGCACCACCACCAATAGCGAGTGCGGCACCAGCGCATGCATTTCCTGGCTGATCGCCAGCGGTGTGATGCGGTCATTGGCACCGCACACGATCAGCAGCGGGTCGCGGTAGCCGGCCAGCACGTCATGGCCATCCCCCCGTTCCAGCGCGCTCTGCCGCAGGAACACCTCCGCGCCCAGCCGTGCGGTCATGTCGCGCACGCGCTGCACCAGCACGTAGTCATCCAGACGCGAGGCATCGATGTGGCTGCGCATCAGTGCGTCACCAAAGCCATGGAACCTGCCGGGCAGGCGCACGCTGGACTGCTGTGCACGGCGCTGTGCGGCGCGTTCGGGCGAATCGGCGTGCATCGAGGTGTCCACCAGTGCCAGCTGCATCACCCGCTCCGGGGCGATGCGCAGGATCTGCTGGGCCACGAAGCCGCCCAGCGAGAACCCGGCCAGGGCAAAACGCGGCGGCGCCTGCGCCAGCACGTCCTCGGCCACCGCCTGCATCGTGGTGCCGCGGGTCTGGTCACCCACGCTGCAGTCGGCGATATCGGCCAGGTCGGCCAGCTGCGCGCGCCACAGCTCGGCATCGTTGAGCAGGCCGGGCAGCAGCACCAGGGGAATGCGATCGGTCATGCGTCTATTGTCACCCGCCCCGCTGGGCAGGGCCATGTCGCAGCGGGCCGTTGCGTTGTAGAGTCGGGCCTCATCAACGCCGGGTACGCCCGGCCCCACGACACGGACGCTCCCATGGCAGACCCTTACAACAGCGGCACTCCCTCCCCTCCGGCACTGCGCTTCGATGATTCGATGGTGACCACCGCCTTCGAACTGCCGGGCTACCGCGTGGCGCGCAACCTGGGCGTGGTGCGCAGCATCACCGTGCGCTCGCGCTCGATCGTCGGCAACTTCCTCGGCGGCATCCAGACGATCTTCGGCGGCAACATCACCATCTACACCGAGCTGTGCGAACAGGCGCGCGAAGAGACCTACCGTGACATGGTCAAGCATGCACGCACGCTCGGCGCCAACGCGATCATCGGCATGCGCTACGACGCCACTGACGTGATGACCGGGCTGACCGAAGTGCTGTGCTACGGCACGGCGGTGGTGGTGGAACCGTCGCGCTGAAGCCGATGTTCCGCCGGGCATGGCCCGGCGCTACCGCGGCGGTGACGGTCATGCCACCGGCGGGACGTCGGGCACTTCGACCTGCTGCACCGGCAGCGTCACCACCATCACCGTTGGGTCGTCGGGGTCCAGCCGGGTCTTGAAGCCCAGGCTCTGGCACATCGCCAGCATGGTGCTGTTCTCGCGCAGCACCTGGCCTTCCACCATGTCCAGGCCCAGCCACTGTGCGTACTCGATCATGATGGTCATCAGCCGCCAGCCGATGCCATGGCCCTTCAGGTCCGAGCGGATCAGGATGCCGTACTCGCCGCGCTGGTAATCGGCGTCGGCATGCAGGCGTACCACACCGAGCATGTCACCGCTGCGCGGGGCGATGGCCACCAGCGCGATCGAACGGGCGTAGTCGAGCTGGGTCAGGCGCGCGATGAATTCGTGGCTGAAATGCTTGACCGACTGAAAGAAGCGCAGGCGCAGGTCTTCGTCGCTGACGCGGGCAAAGAACGCGCGGAACAGCGCGTCATCCTCCGGGCGCACCGGGCGCACGAAGGCGCGGCTGCCATCGGACAGCTGCAGCGTGCGTTCCCAATCCTTCGGGTACGGAAACACCGCAAACCGCGGGTGGCCGCGGCCCTTGTGCAGCAGGCGCGAGGGCGCCACCGCCACGCGCGCGTCCAGCGCCAGGATGCCATCGCGGTCGGCCAGCAGCGGGTTGATGTCCAGTGTGCGCACTTCGGGAATGTCCGCCGCCAGCTGCGCCAGTTTCACCAGCGCCAGGGCCACGGCACGTTCGGCGGCGGCGGGTACATCGCCATAGGCCTTGAGGATGCGTGATACGCGGGTCTGGCCGATCAGTTCGTGGGCCAGGCGCAGGTCCAGCGGCGGCAGCGCCAGCGCCTTGTCGTTGATCACTTCCACGGCGGTGCCACCGCGCCCGAACACCACCACCGGGCCGAAGGCGGCGTCGTCGGCGATACCGGCAATCAGTTCGCGCGCCTTCGGCCGCAGGATGGTGGGCTGCGCCAGCAGGCGATCGATGCGCGCATCCGGGCGGCGCTCGCGGGCGCGCGCCAGGATGCCGTTGGCGGCGGCCTGCACGGCCGGCAGCGTGGCCAGGTTCAGGCGCGCGCCGTCCACTTCGGATTTGTGCGGAATATCCGGCGACAGGATCTTCAGCGCTACCGTCGCGCCATGCTCCAGCAGCGGCTGCGCCAGGTCCATCGCTTCGTGCGCATCGTGCGCGTGCAGCACCGGCGCGGCGGGAATGCCGTAGGCCTTCAGCAGTGCGTGGATGGCCAGCGGGTCCAGCCAACGCTGCCCGTTGGCCAGTGCGCTCTCCACCAGTGCGCGCGCGGCGGCGGTGTCCACCACGAAATCCTGCGGCAGGCTGGGCGGGGTTTCCATCAGCGCGCTCTGCGCATCGCGGTAGCGCACCAGGTGCTGGAAGCCGCGCACGGCTTCGGCTTCGGTCGGGTAGGTCGGCACGCGCGCGGCATTCAGCGTGGCGGTGGCCTGGTCGTCATTGCCCAGCCACACCGCGAACACCGGCTTGTCGCGCTGGTAGCGCGGGCGCAGGCCCAGCGTGCGGGTCAACGCCTGCGCGGCATCGGCCGAGGAGGTGAACGCAGTGGGGACGTTCACCACCATCACCGCATCGTTCTCGTTGTCGGCCAGCAGCGCTTCGATGGCCGCGGCGTAGCGTTCGCCGTCGGCGTCCACCACGATGTCCACCGGGTTGCTGCGTGACCAGCCCTGCGGCAGCACCGCGTCGAGTTGGCGCACGGTCTCGGCCGAGAGCTGGGCCAGCGTGCCCCGCAGTGCGGCCAGCTGGTCCACCGCCAGGCGGCCGACGCCACCGCCGTTGCTGATGATCGCCAGCCGGCGGCCGGGGAAGGTGCCGAGCCGGCCCAGCGTCTCGGCCGCGGTGAACAGTTCGTCCAGCGTGCCCACCCGCAGCAGGCCGGCGCGGTTGAACGCCGCACCGTACACATCATCGGCGCGGGCCAGCGCCTGCACGTGGGTATCGTTGCCCGGCACGATGCGCTCGGCGCGGCCGGATTTCACCACCACCACCAGCTTGGCACGCGCGGCCGCACGCGCGGCGGACATGAACTTGCGCGCGTCCTTGATCTGTTCGACGTACAGCAGGATGGCGCGGGTGCGGTAATCGGTGGCGAAGTAGTCGAGCAGGTCGCCGAAATCCACGTCCAGCGTGTCGCCCAGCGAGACCACGGCGGAGAAGCCGACCGAGCGTGCCACGCCCCACTCCACCAGCGCGGCGGCAATGGCCGAGGATTCGGAGATCAGTGCCAGGTCGCCGGCCTGCGGGAAGTGCGCGGCGATGCTGGCACTAAGCCGTGCATGCGGTGCGATCACGCCCAGGCAGTGCGGGCCGAGAATGCGCAGGCCCTTGGCACGCGCGGCCGCTTCCACCTGCGCCGAGAGCGAGCCAAGGGCTTCGCCCAGATGCGCGGTGAGGATGATGGCCGCCTGCACGCCACGTTCGGCGGCGGTACGCACCACCTGCGGCACGATCGCCGCCGGTGCGGTGATCACCACCAGGTCAGGCACCCAGTCCAGGTCCTTCAGCCGCTTGACCGTGCGGATGCCATCGATTTCGGTGTGTCGTGGGTTGATCCACGCCACCTTGCCCGGGAAGCCGGTGGCGCGCAGGTTGCGCATCACCGCGCGGCCGGCCGAACGCTCACGCGGGCTGCCGCCGATCACCGCGACCGATTGTGGACGGAACACGGACTGCAGGTGGTAGGTGCTCATGCGCCTACGGTACCCAAATTCCGTGGCGATGGGGTTGGCGGTGGGGTCAGAGCCCTTCCCGCAGGAAAGGGATCCGACCCCGGCTCAAAGCAGCGTGCCGTGCAGGATGGCGGCGGCGATACTGAAGTAGATGACCAGGCCGGTGACATCCACCAGCGTGGCCACGAACGGGGCCGAGGCACTGGCCGGGTCGAACCCGAGCCGCTTGAGGATGAAGGGCAGCATCGAGCCGGACAGCGAACCGAAGGTAACGATGCCCACCAGCGCTGCGGCCACGGTCACCGCCAGCAGCAGCCAGTGCTGGCCGTAATCGTGCAGGCCGCCCAGCTGCCAGATCACGATGCGCACCATCGCCAGCGTGCCGAGAATGGCGCCCAGCACCATGCCGGTCGGCACCTCGCGCAGCGCCACCTTCCACCAGTCACGCAGGCGCAGTTCGCGCAGTGCCAGGCTGCGGATCAGCAGCGAGGTGACCTGCGAACCGGAATTGCCGCCCGAGCTCATGATCAGCGGAATGAACAAGGTCAGCACCACGGCGCGGGCCAGTTCGTCCTCATAGTGCTGCATGGCGCTGGCGGTCAGCATTTCGCCGATGAACAGCACGCTGAGCCAGCCGGCGCGCTTGCGCAGCATCTCCAGGAAGCCGATCTGCATGTACGGCTTGTCCAGCGCCTCCATGCCGCCGAACTTGTGCGCATCCTCGGTGGATTCCTCGATCAGCGCGTCGAGGATGTCATCCACGGTGACGATGCCCAGCATCTGCAGCTGGGCGTCCACCACCGGAATGGCCAGCAGGTCATGGCGGCGGATCAGCTGCGCCACTTCTTCCTGGTCCAGCAGGGCGCCAACGGTGACCGGCGGGTTGACCTGGGCCACGTCGAGGATGGATTCCTCCGGCAGTCCGGTGATCAGCCGGCGCATGGTCACTACCTGCAGCAGGCGCTGCGTGGCCGGGTCCAGCAAGTAGATGGCGTAGACGGTTTCGCGGGTGCGCTCGACCTGGCGGATGTGCTGCAGGGTCTGCGCCACGGTCCAGGTGGACGGCACGCTGACGAACTCGGTGGTCATCAACGCACCGGCGGTGTTGGGCGGGTAGCCCAGCAGCTTCTGGATGGCGGCACGCGCTTCGGCGCCCAGCAGCGGAATCAGCCGTGCGCGCTCGTCTTCATCCAGCTCGTGGACGATGTCGGTGGCGCGGTCGTCGGCCATCAGCCCCAGCAGCGCGGCGGCGCGCGAGGGCGGCAGTGCGGCCACCAGTTCCCCGGCGTGGTGCAGTTCCGGCGCTTCGAGCATCTTCACCGCGCGCGGCAATGGCAGCGCCGCCAGGGTATCGGCAGCACGCGTGCGCTCAAGGGTGTTGAGGTACTCCACCGCATCGGCGGTGTTGAAGTTGGCCAAGGGTGCGGCCAGTGCCGTGGCGTCGGCCACCGGGCGCAGCATCTGCTTCTGGTTCATCGTGATCCGCCTGGGTGCGTGGGGTGCGACAACGCAACGCCAACGCAGGCGGACCGGTCCCTGTCAGGCGGTCGCCATCGCTGGCGTCGAACGAGGTCGACTTCTACTGTCGCTGGACATGGGGTTGGGAACTCTGGAGGGGTGTACTGGCGGACCTGCCGTCAGCGGCGGGCAGTCTGGACCCGCTGCCAGCCCGCGTCAACCCGTTCGCGGCCGCGCTGGCACGGCCGTTGGCGGCCATTGCAACAGCGCCTGCACGGGTCGGGCGCGCATAATGGCGCAGGCGGTCCCGCCGGTGTCGGCTGCGCTGCCGGCGCGATGCCACCCCACCCCCCCTTCCAACCCGCAGGAGCACATCGGCGCATGCATAGCGGTGGCCTCGAACTGGCGCTGGTGCTGCTGCTGGCCGCGGTGATCGCCGTGCCGGTGTTCCGCCGGCTGGGCTTCGGTGCGGTGCTGGCCTACCTGGCCGCCGGCGTGGTGCTGGGCCCGGACGGGCTGGGCTTCGTGCAGGACGCCGACCGCATCCTCGGCGCGGCCGAGATCGGCGTGGTGATGCTGCTGTTCGTGATCGGGCTGGAGCTGTCACCGGCGCGGCTGAAGGTGATGCGGCGCTCGGTGTTCGATGCCGGTGCGGCGCAGGTGGCACTGTGCGGGCTGGTGCTGGGCAGCCTGCTGATGCTCGACCACTTCCAGTGGAAAAGCGCGCTGGTGGTGGGCGTGGCGCTGGCGCTGTCGTCCACCGCGGTGGGGCTGCAGCTGCTGTCCGAACACAAGGCGATCAACAGCGACCACGGCCGGCTGGGCTTTGCCATCCTGCTGTTCCAGGACCTGATCGCCATTCCGCTGCTGGCTGCCATTCCGCTGCTGGGTGGCTCGAAGAATGAAACTCTGCGCGTGGAAGACGCGGCCGTGGCGCTGGGCGCGCTGGCCGTGGTGGTGCTGCTCGGGCGGCCGGTGCTGCGCCGGCTGTTCGGCATCATCGCCCGCACCAGCAGCCCCGAAGCGTTCACCGCCTCGGCGCTGCTGGTGGTACTGGGCACGGCCTGGTTCATGCAAAAGGCCGGGCTCAGCCCCAGCCTGGGCGCGTTCCTGGCCGGCGTGCTGCTGTCCGATTCGGAATACCGCCATGAACTGGAAGCGCAGATCGAACCCTTCAAGGGCCTGCTGCTGGGCCTGTTCTTCATCGCGGTGGGCATGGGCATCGACCTGGACCGCATTGCCGCCGAACCGTGGCTGATTGCCACCGGCGTGGGCGTGCTGCTGGTAGTGAAGTTCAGCCTGCTGTACGGCATCGGCCGGCTGGCCAGACTGGGCCGGCGCCAGGCGCTGCTGCTGGGCAGCGTGCTGTGGCTGGGCGGCGAATTCGCCTTCGTGGTGTTCAACGAGGCCCAGCGCGTGCACCTGCTGGGCGATGCCAACCATGACCGGCTGGTGGCCATCGTCGGCCTGTCGATGGCGGTGACGCCGCTGCTGATGCTGGCGCTGCTGCGCCTGCTGGGCAGCGAGCCGACACCGCAGCGCGCGGCCCCGGACGCGGACAAGGTCACCCCGGACAACCACCCCAAGGTGCTAATTGCCGGCATGGGCCGCTTCGGCCAGGTGGTGGCACGCCTGCTGACCGCGCAGAAGGTGCCGTTCGTGGCGCTGGAAGCCAACCCCGATACGGTGGCTGACCTGCGCCGGTTCGGCAACTAGCTCTATTACGGCGACCCGACCCGGCCGGAGATGCTGCGTGCGGCCGGCGGCGAGAACATCCGCGTATTCGTGATCACCCTGGACGATCCCGAATCGAACCTGCGCGCGGTGCGCATGGTGCGCCGCCACTACCCCGATGCGGTGGTGCTGGCGCGCGCGCAACCGCCAGCATGCGTGCGGCTGATGGACATGTCGGCCAAGCCCTTCCGCGAGGTGTTCGGCACCAGCCTATCGCTCAGTGGCCGCGTGCTGACCGCGCTGGGGCTACCCGAAGAGGTGGCCACGCGCCACGAGCAGCGCTTCCGCGAGCACGACGAGAAGCTGCTGCGCGACCAGTACCTGGTGTACGACGACGAAGCCAAGGTGATCCAGACCTCACGCGACGCGCGCAATGACCTGATGCACCTGTTCGAGGCCGACGCCGAGCGTGACGGCAAGTAGGGTGTGCCGACCAACGGTCGGCACCCACCGTCGGCACCTACCTTGGAGCCGCCGGGCATGGCCCGGCGGGGCGTCAGCAGTTGTCGCGCAGGAAGCGGGCCATCGAGGACACACCGGGAACGCGCGGTTCGAATTCGCCGGCCACGTCAATGAAGCCACGCATCACCGCGATCTCGCGCGGGCTGCGGTTGAGGCCGTCGCGCACGTCCGGGTCGGCGCCGGCGCGCATCAGGCGCTGCACCAGCAACGGCAGGCCATGCAGGGCCGCCGCGTGCAGCGGGCCGAAGCCACACGGGTCGCGCACGTCCAGCGACACCTCTTCATCCAGCAGGCGTTCGACCGCGGCCAGCACCACCTGCTCGTCGCAGGCCGTACCGGGTTCGGCGCGCGCCGAGCAGCAGCAGCAGCGTGACCGAACCGGCGGCGGCCTGGTCGGCTTCGGCGCCGGCCAGCAGCAACGTGTCCAGCAGCGCCAGCAGGCGCGAGCGATCGCGCGCACTGAAGCCATACAGCGCCGCGCAATGCAGCGGGCCCAGCTGCTGCGCATCACCGGCATGCACGTTGGCACCGGCGGTCAGCAGGCGCGCCACGATGTCCGGCAGGCCCAGCGCAGCGGCCAGCATCAGCACGGTGACGCCGCCCGGTAGGCGGTGTTCCAGCTGTGCACCGGTATCCAGCAGCGCCGACACGATATCCACCTGGCGCATGCTCACCGCCGCCGACAGCGGTGTCGCACCGCCAACCCGCCGCATGCCGCGGGTTGGAGCCACGCGCCAGCAGCAGGTCGACCACCGCCAGGTGCCCACCACCGGCGGCACGCAGCAGCGCGGTGCAGCCCTGCGCATCCACCGCGTCCACGGCGAAGCCGAGATCGATCAGGCGGCGCACGGCATCCACATCGCCCGCGGTCGCGGCCGACGGCAGGTCGCCTTCGCGCAGGGTGCGGCGCGGCAGCGTCCACACGCGCCAGTCCAGCCAGTCGGCCAGGTCGCGGCGGCCGATCGACAGGGCCACGCCCAACGGGGTCTGGCCATCGGCCGCGCGCGCTTCGGGCGAGGCGCCGTGCAGCACCAGCAGCTTCAGCGCGCCTTCGCGGGCCAGCGCCGTGGCCAGGTGCAGGGCGGTCATGCCGTGGCTGTCGCGCGCTTCGCGGTCCACGCCCAGCGCCAGCAGGGCCTGCTGCAGGCGCAGCCAGCCCAGGCGCACCGCCAGCGACAGCGGCGGATCCCCCGCCGGCGAGGGTGCGAACGGGTCGGCACCGCGTTCCAGCAGCTCCAGCGCCAGCTGTTCAAGGCCGCGTGCAGCCTGATCGTGCTGCGCGCAGGCCGCCAGGAAGCGCGCCAGGCCACCACGGCCGGCCGGCGAGATGCCGCGCTCGAGCATGGCCTGCAACGCCGGCACCGCATCCACGCCGCGCGACAGCAGAGCGAACATCGGCGTGTCATCGCAGGCATCGCGCACATAAGGGTCGGCACCGTGGGCCAGCAGCCATTGCACGGCATGGTCATCCAGCGCCAGCGCCGGCTCATGCAGCAACCCGCCCAGTTCGGCCGGCTGGCACAACCGTGCCAGCGCCGCCATGCCATCGGTGTTGCCAAAGCCCAGCGCTTCGCACAGCAGCGCCAGCGGCGGGCGGTCGGGCAGCAGCGGGCTGCCGCCGGTATCGGGGTGGCGCTCGCCCAGGCCATCGCTGACCGCTGCCGGCAGCGGGTAAGCCGGGTCCAGCAGCGAAACAATGGCCCAGCGGCCGGCTTCGGCGGCGTAGTCCACCCCGCGGCGGCCCAGCGGGTCGCCGGCATCGGCGGCGATGCCCAGGTCGAGCAGGCGCTTGACCAGCAACGGCGATACGTCCTCGGCCATGGCCGCCAGCAGCACCGCATTGCGGCCTTCGCCGTCCACCGCCACCAGGTCAGACTGGTGCGGCAGCAGGTGTTCGATCACGGCGGCGCGGCCGGCACGGGCCGCTTCCAGCAGCGGCGTGCGGCCGAGCGCATCGCGCGCTTCCAGGTTCGCACCGGCCGACAGCAGGGTGCCGATGATGTCCACATGCCCGGCCAGCGCGGCTTCGTGCAGCGCGCTGCGGCGCTGGCGGTCGCGTGCGTCGGCGCGTGCCTTGTGCTTGAGCAGCAGCTGCACGCCGGCCGGATCGTCGTCGTCGGTAGCTGCTGCGGCCAGCAGCACGGGGGTGCCTTCGGCCGGTTCGGTGCGCGCGGCGCGTTCAAGCAGGAAGCGCGCCAGGCGCCAGTTGCCCACCTGGCAGGCCACGGCCAGCGGCGACCAGCCATCACGGTTGAGCGCATCCACTTCGGCCGCCGCATCGCGCAGCAGCGCGGCCACGCCCGGGTCGGAACTGCGGGCGGCGTGGTGCAGCGGCGTGTTGCCGTCGCCGTCGGTAGCGCGCGAGTCGGCCCCGTTGGCCAGCAGGGTCATCACCGCTTCGGGGCGGCCATGCCAGCTGTCGCGGGTGGCGGCCAGCAGCGGGGTCATGCCACGGTGCGGTGCATTGACGTTGACACCGCGGCCGATCAGTTCGCGCAGCAGGCGCAGGTCGGGCAGCACCGCCGCCAGTACCGCCAGGCTGCGCTGGTCGCGCCAATGGGTGTCCAGCAGCGCATGCGGGTCGGCACCGGCCTGCAGCAGCTGCAGCGCGCGGTCCACCCGGCCCTGCCGCGCGGCGTCATACAGCGCCGGGGTCAGTTCCTGCGGCGCCATGCCTTCCAGCGGCGCCAGCGCAACCGGTGCCGCTTCGTCGTCATCGCCGAAAGTGGGTTCGCTGGCGTTGCGTAGCGGCGCACGCAGGCTCACCAGCGGTGCCGGTACCACGCGCTGCAGCAGCAGGTGCAGCAGCGGCGACAGCACCACCACGGCGACCACGGCCGGCCAGTGCAGGGCCTCGGGCAGCAGCCCCGGCCAGGCCGGCAGCACCACCAGCGCCGACAGCGCCATCACCAGCGCGGCCACGCCCAGCCCGCGCCAGGCGCCCAGGTCACGGCCGGCCAGCGCCTGCCAATGCTGCGCCAGGCTGCCATCGAGGCGTTCGACATCGTTCCACAGCGGCCAGGTGCGCCAGGCCGCTAGCAGGCCGGCACTGACCAGCACGCTCAGCCCAAGCACCGCCGCCAGGCTGCCGCTGTCGCGCAGCGCGGCCAGCGGCCAGGCCAGCAGCACCGCCAGCAGCAGCGGGCCGGACAACCACAGCGCCAGCAGCGCCGGTACGTCCTGCTTCATCACCAGCGGCAACGGGCGCAGCGCGCGGCTGCGCCGCCACCAGGAAATGCCCAGCGCGAAGGCCGGCTGCGCCAGCGCGGCCAGCACGGCACCGGGCAGGCCACCCACGGCCGAGCCCAGCGCCAGCACGGCGCCCAGGGCGAAGGCGGAACCGAGCAGGCGCGGACGCTGGGACTCAGTCATTGTGGCGCGGCATCAGGCTTTTCACCGATGGCGGCACCTGCAGGTAATAGCCACGCTCGGCCAGTTCGGCGCGCACGCGCACCGGGTCGGCCTGGGCCAGGCGACGGTTGTCGTCCAACGTCAGCTCCATGACGAACTGGAGCGCGCCCAGCGGACCGGACAACGGCGCAGGCAGCGCGTCGAAGTCATCGCGGCGGGCGAGGAAGACGTAGGTGTCGGGTTTACGTTGGCTTTTATAGACGTAGGCGTGAATGCCCGCGGGACAATAACCCGGGAAGAGACATGATTGTGTCGGAAAGCCGACACCGGGAAAAGCCGTCGCGCCACGTTCTGTCGCGATCGACGGCGTTTTCCGCCCGGTGGTTCATCTATGTCATCATCGCGTTCAGGCCCGCCGCCCCTCAGTGGTAGCCGGCATCAGCATGCACCTTGCCGCGGAACACCCGGTAGGACCAAGCCGTGTAGCCCAGGATCACCAGCAACAGCAGCACCAGCCCGACCAGGCTGAAGCCCAGCGACGACGCCGGCGCAGCGGCCTGACACAGGGTCATGGACGGCGGCAGCAGGTACGGCCACATGCCCAGCACCAGGCCGGCAAAGCCCAGCACGAACAGGCCCAGGCTGAGCAGGAACGGCGGCAGGTCGCGGCTGGGGTGGGTCACGCTGCGCCACAGCGCGGCGGCCACTAGCAGGGTCAGCATCGGCACCGGCGACAGCCGCCAGAAGTTGCCCTCGCTGAACCAGCGCGCCATCAGCCGCGAATCCAGGAACGGCAGCCAGCTGCTGACCAGGCCCCATCGCCGCGATCACCGCCACCACCAGCGGCCGGGTCAGCTGCCGCGCCAGCGCCTGCACCGGGCCCTCGGTCTTCAGGATCAGCCAGGTGCTGCCCAGCAGCGCATAACCGGCCACCAGCGCGGCACCGGTCAACATCGCAAACGGGCTGAACCAGACGAACGCGCCGCCCTCGAAGCGCCCATCCACCACCGGCACGCCCTGTACCAGCGTGCCCAGGATGACGCCCTGCGCGAAGGTGGCCAGCAGCGAACCCAGCGCGAACGCCACGCTCCACAACCGCCGCGAACGGTGCGCCTTGAAGCGGAACTCAAAGGCCACGCCACGGAACACCAGCGCCATCACCAGCAGCAGCACCGGCAGGTACAGCGCCGACAGCAGCACCGCATAGGCCTTGGGGAAGGCGGCCAGCAGGCCCGCACCGCCCAGCACCAGCCAGGTCTCGTTGCCGTCCCAGATGGGCGCGGCGGTGTTCATCATCAGGTCGCGCTCTTCTTCGCTGTGCGCGAACGGCGTCAGCAGGCCGATGCCGAGCACGAAGCCATCCAGCACCACGTACATCAGCACGCCGAAGCCGATTACCGCAAACCACGCAACCGGCAGCCAGGTCATCAGGTCCATCTCAGCGCTCCTCCAGCGGTTCGTCGGCCGCCGACAGCGGCCGCGCCGGGGTGTGGCCACCGCCTTCCAGCGACGGTGCGTGTTTGTGCGGCTTCGGCCCCTGGCGCAGGATCTTCACCAGGTACCAGATGCCCCAGCCGAACACGAAGGCGTAGCCCACCACATACACCGCCAGCGACAGCACGGTCATCCACACGCTCTGCGGCCCGACCGCATCGGCCGTGCGCAGCACGCCGTACACCACCCACGGTTGCCGGCCCATTTCGGTCACGAACCAGCCCGACAGCAGTGCGATGAAGTCGACCGGCAGCATCAGGTTCCAGCCGCGCAGCAGCCACGGCGATGCCAGCAGCCGGCCGCGCCGCAGCTGCAACGCCGACACCCAGGCCAGCAGCAGCATCAGCGTGCCCAGCCCGACCATAATGCGGAAGGCGAAGAACACCGGCGTCACCGGCGGCCGTTCGCTGGCCGGCACCGAGGTCAGCGGCGCGATGGTGCCGTCCAGGGTATGGGTGAGGATGACGCTGCCCACGCGCGGAATGGCCACCTCGAAATCGTTGCGCTCCTGCTGCGCGTTGGGCACGCCGAACACCACCAGCGGCAGCCCTTTGCCCGGTTCGCCCTCGTGCCAGTGGCCTTCCATCGCCGCCACTTTCATCGGCTGGTGCTTGAGCGTGTTCAGCCCGTGCATGTCGCCGACGAAGATCTGTACCGGCACCGTCAGCGCCGCGAACACCACGGCGGCGGTCAGCATGCGGCGGCCGGCCTCCACGTGCGTGCCACGCCGCAGGTACCACGCACCGACGCCACCGATCACGAAGCAGGTGGTGATGAACGAGCCCAGCGCCATGTGCGCCAGCCGGTACGGGAAGGACGGGTTGAATACCACCTGCCACCAGTCCACCGGGTGCACGATGCCGTTGACCATCTCGTAGCCGGCCGGCGTATGCAGCCAGCTGTTGGAGGCCAGGATTCAGAACGTGGAAAACAGCGTGCCCAGCGCCATAATGCAGGTGGAGAAGAAGTGCAGGCGCGGCGACACCTTGCCCCAGCCGAACATCATCATGCCCAGGAAGCTGGCTTCCAGGAAGAACGCGGTCAGCACTTCATAGGTCAGCAGGGGGCCGATGACCGTACCGGCCACCTCGCTCAGCCGCGGCCAGTTGGTGCCGAACTGGAAGGCCATGACGATGCCGCTCACCACGCCCATGCCGAAGGAAACCGCGAAGATCTTCTGCCAGAAGAAATACAGCTCGGGCCAGACCGGATTGCGCGTACGCAGCCAGCGCCATTCGGTGAAGGCCAGCCAGCTGGCGGTGCCGATGGTGAACGCCGGGAACAGCACGTGGAAACTGATGACGAATCCGAACTGGATCCGGGACAACAACAACGCGTCCACAGGACGCCGCCTGCCAGCTGCCGGTGGGATACCGGACCACTTCAGGCAGATATGGTCAAGCCGGGATGCGACCGGGTGACGCGCTGCTTCACTTGGTCGCAGGGGGCGGGAAAGCCGCCGGGCATGGCAGCGTCCCGTGACCTGCGGGCGCCGATCCGCCGGGCATGGTCCGGCGCTACCCGGGAATCGGCAGCGGTAGCGCCGGGCCATGCCCGGCGCAGGCTGTCAGTGCCAGAAATACCAAGCTGCCGCACCCAGCAGCGCGCCAAACAGCAGCACCTGCACCACGACGTACAGCACACCGCTCTCGCGCGTTTCCGCCTTCAGCCGCTGCTGAAGTGCCTCGCCCACATCCGGCACCGGCACCTGCTGTTCCTGCTCGCGCAGCGCCTGCGACAGCGCGCGCGCATCGGCATCGCGGGGGTCGTTGGAATGGCTCACAGCAGCGCTCCGGCGGTGGCGCGGCGCGCCAGCTCCTGCTTCAGGGTCTGCCGCGCGCGGTACAGGCGGCTCTTGATGGTACCGCGCGCCAGCCCGGTCACCTGTTCAAACTCAGCCAGATCGAAATCCTCCAGGTAGTGCAGGCCCACGATCAGCCGCTGCGGCGGGGTCAGCCACTCCAGTGCCGCGCCCAGTTCACGGCCGGCCTGCACGGCTTCGCTCAGCTCGGCCGGGCCGGGGCCTTCATCGCCGATGCCCAGTTCTTCGGGCACCTCCACCGCCACCATCCATTGCACCTCCAGACGCCGCCGGCGCAGGTACTGCAGCGCCGTGGTGTAGGCCACCCGTGACACCCAGGTGCGCAGCGAGGATTCGAAGCGGAAGTGGTGCAGCTGGCGGAACACCGCCAGGAAGGTTTCCTTCAACAGGTCGGCCACCTGGTCGCGGTCGCCGACCATGCGCCCGATCACATGCGCGCAGGTGCGTTGATCCGCTTCCACCAGCTGCGCGAAGGCCGCCTGCGAGCCATCGATGATGGCACCCACCAGCGCGCGGTCGTCCTCCCATGCAGCCGGTTCCTCTGCAGGGGCGTCGCGACGACGCCCGCGCAGTGCGGCCAGGGCCCCGCCCAGCAGGCTCATGCGCAGCGCACTCCCGGTGCCCGTGGCATGCGCCGGTCAGCCCTTGCGCACGGCGGGGCGGGTGATGAACCACGCCAGCAGCTGGCCCACGCCGGCACTGCCGGCCATCGCGGCGGCGGCGCCGAAGGTCAGCTCGCGCGCGCCCATGGCTTCCAGCAGGGCCAGGGCCACGGCCAGGCTGACCAGGCTGATGCCCCAGCGCAGCGCGCCCTGGCGGCGGCGTTCTTCCTCCAGCAGGGCCAGCGCGCGGATCACTTCCTCCGGAACGTGCGGGGCCACCAGCTTGCTGCGCGCACGCGCATCGGCAACGGCATGGATCGCGTAGGCGATGCAGAGGAAGAGGGTGATCGGGATGAGTTCCTGCATGGTCGTGCTCCTGTCCGGTGAGTATTGCGGGTTCAGGAGATTGGATACGCGAGGCCTGCTACCGGTTGCAGGGGACGTTTCAGGCGTCGTCGTCGGTCCCGGGGTCGACCGGCGGATCCGGAAAATAGGTTTCCAGCTGGAAGCCCAGCCGCAGGTCGGCCATCAGCCGCACCAGCGCGTCGTCCAGCTCGAATCCGGCCCAGGCCTGCTTGCCGAAGACACCGATGCGCAAGCCGACCTTGGCCCCTTCCTGGTTCAGATCCTGGATCGCCCCGGCCCGCGGCTGCAGGATCCCGATCACCTGCGGCCAAGCGTCCATCAGCCAGCCGTCCTTGCCCTGGGCCAGCGTGAAGAGCATCCAGGTGTGTGCGTGCACGGGGATCACCCTGCCATCGGCACCACGCAGGGGGGTGCCCACATCGCGGAAGAACCCGCGTTCCATGCCGAGCCGGGCGGAGATATCCGCGCTGGCGGCGGACGAGTGCTGGATCCCCAGCGAGATCTCGTAGTCGTAGGGGTACATGGTCGGTTCCATCCGGATCTGGCACCCATCATGCGCCACGGGAGGCCCGGCAGTGCCTTTGCCCAAGCGGTCTGCATGACCTGTGGCCCCCTCCCCCGCCCCGGGCGGCTGCTACCCTTGCCCGGTTTCCTCATCTGGTGCTGTCCGCCCATGTCCCGAGTGCTGCCCCTGTCCCTCCTGCTGTCGGCCGCGCTGGCCGCACCGGCCGCGCACGCTGCGCCCACCCCGATCACCATTGAACAGGCCATGGCCGACCCGGACTGGATCGGCCCGCCGGTCGAGAAGGCCTGGTGGTCGTGGAACAGCCAGCAGGTGGAATACCAGCTCAAGCGCAACGGCAGCCCGGTGCGCGACACCTTCCGCCAGCCGGTCGCCGGCAGCACCGCCGCGCAGGTGGCCGATGACCAGCGCGGCACCCTCGACGTGGCCGACCCGGTCTATGACCGCACGCGCAGCCGCATGACCTTCGTGCGCAACGGCGATGTGTTCGTGCGCGACCTGCGCAGCGGCGTGCTGACCCAGCTGACCCGCAGCAACGAGCGCGCCACCGGCGTGGATTTTGCTGCCGATGGTGGCGTGATCTGGCGCGTCGGCCAGACCTGGTTCCATGCCGCCAGCAACGGCGCAGTGGAACAGGTGGCCGTGCTGAAGGCCGAGAAGGACCCGGCCGCCAAGCCCAAGGATGACCTGCTGCGCGACCAGCAGCTGCGCACGCTGGAAACCCTGCGCCGCGACCGCGACCAGCGCGAAGCACTGAAGGACCAGGACCAGCGCTGGCGCCAGTCCGACCCGACCCGTGCACCAGGCCCGGTCTACCTGGGCGCCGACGTGGCCATCGTCAGCAGCGTGCTCAGCCCCGACCTGACCCACCTGATCGTGGTGACCAAGCCGAAGGACTTCGATGAAGGCCGTACCAGCAAGATGCCGCTGTACGTGACCGAATCGGGCTACGAGGAAACCGAGGACACCCGTACCCGCGTGGGCCGCAATGACCCCGAACCGCACACCCTGTGGCGCGTGGACGCGCGTACCGGCGCGGTGGAGAAGATCGCGCTGGACAGCCTGCCGGGCATCGGCACCGACCCGCTGGCCGAGCTGCGCCGCAAGGCCGGCAAGGATGCGCTCAAGGGCAACCGCCCGCTGGAAGTGATGAGCGATTTCATGGGTGGTGGCATCCGCTGGAGCGCCGACGGCCAGCAGGTGGCCATCATGCTGCGCGCCAACGACAACAAGGACCGCTGGATCATCAGCGTCGGCGCCGCCGACGGCCGCGTGCAGAACCGCCACCGGCTGACCGACAACGCCTGGATCAACTGGGGCTTCAACGATTTCGGCTGGATGGCCGACGGCCGCACGCTGTGGCTGCTTTCGGAGGAGTCGGGCTTCTCGCACCTGTACACCCAGGCCGGCGGCAGCAAGCCGCAGGCGCTGACCAGCGGCAAGTGGGAAACCTCCGCGCCGGTGCTGTCGGCCGACGGCAAGGGCTTCTACTTCCTGTGCAACCAGCAGGCCCCGCATGACTACGAAGTCTGCGCGGTGGACGTGGCCAGCCGCCAGGTGCGCGAGCTGACCGACCTCAACGGCGTGGAAGATTTCTCGCTCTCGCCCAACGGCCAGCAGCTGCTGGTGCGCTACTCCGGCGCCTACCTGCCGCCGCAGCTGGCGGTGCTGCCCGCTGCCGGTGGCCAGGCCCGCGTGCTGACCGATACCCGCACCGCCGAATACAAGGCGCGCCAGTGGGTGCAGCCCAAGCTGGTGGCGGTGCCGTCCAAGCACGGCGCCGGCGTGGTCTGGGCCAAGTACTACGAGCCCGAGCACAAGGAAGCCGGCAGGAAGTACCCGATCGTGATGTTCGTGCACGGTGCCGGTTACCTGCAGAACGTGCACCAGCGCTACCCGGCCTACTTCCGTGAGCAGATGTTCCACAACCTGCTGGTGCAGAAGGGCTACATCGTGCTGGACATGGATTACCGCGGCAGCGAGGGCTACGGCCGCAACTGGCGTACGGCGATCTACCGCAACATGGGCCACCCGGAACTGGAAGACTACCAGGACGGCCTGGACTGGCTGGTCGACACCCAGCAGGGTGACCGCGACCACGCCGGCATCTACGGCGGTTCCTACGGCGGCTTCATGACCTTCATGGCGCTGTTCCGTGCCCCGGGCACCTTCAAGGCCGGTGCCGCGCTGCGCCCGGTGCTGGACTGGCACAACTACAACCACGCCTACACCGCCAACATCCTCAACACCCCGGACATCGACCCGGAGGCGTACCGCACGTCTTCGCCCATCGAGTACGTGCAGAACCTGCAGGACAACCTGCTGATCGGCCACGGCATGATGGATGACAACGTGTTCTTCCAGGACTCGGTGCACCTGACCCAGCGGCTGATCGAGCTGCACAAGGACAACTGGTCCATCGCGCCCTACCCGCTGGAACGCCACGGCTACGTGCGTGCCGATTCCTGGCTGGACCAGTACAAGCGCATCCTCAAGCTGTTCGAGACCACGCTGAAGTGATGCCCGTCGACGCCGCCACGATCCACATCGTGGCGGCGGTCGTCGATGACGGCCGTGGCCGCGTGCTGGTGGTGCGCAAGCACGGCGCCACCCGCTTCATCCAGCCCGGCGGCAAGCCCGAACCCGGTGAGACACCGCTGCAGGCCCTGGCCCGAGAGCTGGACGAGGAACTGGGCGTGCAGCTCGATGCCGCCAGCGCGGTCCCCCTGGGCCGTTTCGAGGACTGGGCGGTGAACGAACCCGGCCACCGCGTGCAGGCGCAGGCCTGGTGGGTGCAGGTCGCGGGCACACCGACCGCACGCGCCGAGATCGCCGAACTGGCCTGGGTGCCACTGCGGCCGCCGCACGTCCTGTGCTTGGCGCCCCTGAGCGAACACCATATCCTGCCGGCGGTAGCGCGCTTCTGCACGCTCTGAGACCCGCAGCCAAGGACATCGGATGTCATCGTCTCCCCCCACATTGCCCGCAGCCCATGCCTTCGCACGCAACGATTTCGTCCGCCCGCTGGCGATCGCTTCCCTGCTGGTCTGCGCACTGGTGCTTGTCTGGTGCCTGCTGCAGACCCTGGCGCTGTGGGCGCTGAGCGGCAGCGGACCATGGCAGGTCATGGTTGCCGCCGCAGAAGAGAAATCGTTCCCGTCCAGCGTACTGTGACTCCTGCGGGAGCCAGCTGCAGCCAGCCTGTGGCTGTCGGCTGGCTGCGTGCCTTCCACGCTGGCCAGTTGGGGCCTGTACCGGCAGCGGCGCTGGGGCTTATGGAGCTACGTCTGGCTGCTGGTGCTGTCCGGGCGCGCCAATCTGGTCCTGGCCGGGTGGCTGGACGCCGTCGTAGCGGAAATGATCGCCCACGTGGACGATGCTGCTACTCGCAGCGAGATGCAGGTGCAGCGCCTTGTGATGTCAGCCACCACGTTCGGTGGTTCGATAGTGATCCTTGGCCTGCAGGGTTGGCTGGCCTGGCGCCTGCTGCGACCGGACATCCGCGCACGCTTCCGCTGATCTCTCGACCCCGGCATTTTTGACGCGAACGACCTGCCGGCGCAGACGCCGTGACCGCAGCACAGGCGTTCCAACGGGTTTGATTGCGGATCGGCGGGGGGCTGGCTATCGTGGCCCGCGTCTTTCCACCCTGGCCCCGAAATGCCTGCTTTCGCCCCGCGCACCCTGATTGCTGCCTTCATCACGTTGGTGTTGCTGCTGCCCTGCGCCCAGATTGCGGCCGCAACCGGTCTACCACGCTGTGGCCTTTTCGAGGACGAGAGCGGCGACAACCAGCTGCGCGTAGATGGGCCTGACCGCGGGGTCGAGAAAGGCAGCTACATCTCCGATCGGCCCTTCGTTGTCCAGCACAGCGAAGGCAGCTTCAATCTGGTTGGTCTCACCTTCGGCCTCGTCTCTGACCTGAAGGTCCAGCGCGATGGTCGCGCCCTGCAGAAGGACGACAAACGCTACCGCCTGACCCAGCCGGCCGCGTGCCTGCCCCCAGCAGAGCACGCGCCCGGCAGCTGCCTGGCGGACGCTCGGCAGTGTCTCTACAACCACCATGAGCTGAGCCTTCCGGCACTGGAATCGGGTTGCGCCGAAGGCGTTCCGCAACTCTGCCAGAGCCTGCCCGATCGCTATCGCAAGGCCGACCAGGCCCCCGGCAGCGATACGCCGACCGAGGCACAGATCGCGGTGATACAGGCCACCATTGAAAAGTCGATGGCCGAGGTGGATTTCCCCCGCCAGTGTCGCGACGATGACCCTGCGGCCGACGCCGAGGCCTGCATGGCGATTATGGAAGAGCGGCCGGAGCTCGTCGCCACTCTCATTCGCACGGCCTCGATGGCGGCCAGCATGGTCGAACTGTTCTCACCTGCTGACAAGCCCAAACTGTCGGACGCGCGGCTGCAGCGCCTGCAGGGGCTGTGCACGCAGGTCCGCGAAAGTGGCTTCTGCATGGAGGTCGCCATGCTGCAGTGGGACGCCGGCAATCTGCAGGAAGGCCGGGCGGCGCTGCAGGTGGCCTGCGACGGCGGCGACGAAACGTCCTGCCGGCAGGCGACCGCACTGCTGCAGCTGGGCGCGCACCTGGTGCCGCAGGCCGCCAGGGCCGTGCCCTGTGGCCGCTACGTGGCCCCCGGCGGCATGTTGGACGAACTGACGTTCGGCGACGGTGGAATGGTGGAGGTCGGCTTCGGTTCGCGGGTGCGTGCACGCGTGGAGGACGGCCAGATCCGCATGCGCCACGAGGCGGGCGGTGACTATGTGCTGCAACCCTTGGCCAACGGCGATCTGCTGGGGCTGGACGATTCGATGCGTTTCGAGCGCTTCCAGCGGCAGCCGGGCGACGCGCAGTGCAGCGCACCGCTGGAGTTCGACGCGGTGCCGTTCCCGCAGGACTGCCCGTGCGCGCCCATCGACGGTGAAGCCGAAGCCTGCTGCGCCGCCGGCAGGATGCAGGGCTGCAATGTGCTGGGCAGCCGCGCCGCGCTGGACGGGAAGTGGATCGAGGCCAGCCAGCATTACCAGAAGGTCTGCCAGGCCGGCATCCGCGAAGGTTGTGAGAACCTGGTCGGCCTGATGGAGATCAGCAGCAGGGTGGACGTCCGCCCTATGCTTGAGGCCGTCTGCGAGGCCGATGGCAGTGGCCGCCACGTGGCATGCGACGTGCTGGCGACGCGAAACTGGGGCTTGCTAGGTTTCGGCCAGGCCTTGGAGCGTGCTGTCCAGGAGCAGTCGGCGGACGAGGATCGGACCATACCGGCCCCGCGCACCCCCAACCACAAGCAGTGAGGGGCTTGCCTGCGCGGGCGCTGCGGTAAAGTACGCGCCATGAACGATTTCGAACGCGTCCGCGCCTACCTCTCCGATCTGCAGGACCGCATCTGTGCCGCCATCGAGGCGGCCGATGGCCAGGCCCGTTTCCAGGAAGACCTGTGGCAGCGGGCCGAGGGCGGCGGGGGCCGTACCCGGGTGCTGAGCGATGGCGCGGTGTTCGAACAGGCCGGCATCGGCTTTTCCGATGTGTCCGGCAGCCGCCTGCCGCCGTCGGCCTCGGCCAACCGGCCGGAACTGGCCGGGACATCGTGGCGTGCCACCGGCGTGTCGCTGGTGTTCCACCCGCTCAGCCCCTATGTGCCCACCACCCACGCCAACGTGCGCTTCTTCCAGGCCCAGCGCGACGGCGAGGTGGTGGCCAGCTGGTTCGGCGGCGGCTTCGACCTGACCCCGTTCTACCCGTTCGATGAGGACGTGCAGCACTGGCACCGCACCGCGCGCGACCTGTGCGCGCCGTTCGGCGAAGAACGCCACGCCGCGCACAAGCGCTGGTGCGATGAGTACTTCTTCCTGCGCCACCGCAACGAGACGCGTGGCGTGGGCGGGCTGTTCTTCGATGACCTGCACGGCGATTTCGAACGCGACTTCGACTACCTGCGCGCCGTGGGCGAGGGCTTCCTGCAGGCCTACCTGCCGCTGGTGCAGCGCCGCAAGGACACCGCCTACGGCGAGCGCGAGCGCGAATTCCAGCTGTACCGCCGCGGCCGCTATGTGGAATTCAACCTGGTCTACGACCGCGGCACGCTGTTCGGCCTGCAGAGCGGCGGTCGCAGCGAGAGCATCCTGATGAGCCTGCCGCCGCGCGTGCGCTGGGAGTACGGTTTCACCCCCGAGGCCGGCAGCGCCGAGGCGCGCCTGGCCGATTACCTGGTGCCGCGCGACTGGGTGTAAGCCCCGCACGCCCCGTTACCGCCATGGCCGGGCGCTGCGCGTGCCGGCCGCTGTATTTCTTCAAGGATGATGGACATGCCCCTGGTTGCCTCTTTCCGCCGCCACGCGGCGCGCTGGTGCGCGCTTGCTGCCGTGCTGCTGGCCATGGCTACGTTGCCCGCCGCCGCCCGGCCCATGCTGTGCGGCACCTATGCCGACGAAGGAGGCACCACCACGCTGACCCTGCAGAGCGAAGGGCACGGCCGCCTCAGCAGCGCGTACGCGCCGGCCGAGCCCCTGCGCCTGGGCCTGGAGGGCCGCGCGCTGGGGCTGGCCAACCTGGCCACTGGCCGCGTCGAGCGCTGGGAGGTCAGCGAGGATGGCCGAACCATCAGTGGCGCCTACCGCGATTTCACCCTGCAGCAGGCGGCCACGTGCGCGCCGGTGCCCGAGGCCGCCGAGGGCAGTTGCCATGCCGATCCGGTCACCTGCCTGGAGGAGCTGCAGGAGGCCGCGCCGGCGCAGCTGCAGGCGTGGTGTGCCGAAATCATTCCCGCCGCATGCACGCAGCTGATCGAACGCTACCAGGACACCACCAACGAACAGCGGCCCGCGGCGCAGCCCGACGAGCCGGCCATGCCGGCGTACTGCGATGAGGCCTCGCCGGCCTTCGATGCAGAGGGCTGCATGGCCACCGCCAAGGTGTTCGCCGTCGAAATGATGGGCAAGGCGCTGCTGGCCCTGCAGCGCCGCCGCGATGCCGTGCTGCCGGCGGCGCAGCTGGATGTACTGGCGGCCCTGTGCAGCCAGCAGCCGGGCGAGGCGCTGTGCGATGGCGCCGCCCAGGCCCTGTGGAATGCTGGCCGCTTGCTGCCTGCGCGACAGGCGCTGCAGCACGCCTGCGACCAGCGCGCCGGTGCCTCGGCCTGTGGTCCGCTGGCCGCGTTGGCCGCGCTGCCGGCCAGCGCGCTGCAGCCGGTGGCCGCCGAGACCCTGCCCTGCGGCCGCTATGCCAGCGAACAGGGCCTGCTGCCGCAGCTGCAGTTCGGCGATGCCGGCCGGGTTACGGTCGAGGGCCTGGACAGCCACCTGCGCGCACGGCTGCAGGACGGTCAGGTGCACCTCCGCCGCGACTTGGGCAGCGATATCGTGCTGCAGCGCCTGCACAACGGCGATCTGGTCGGCATGGACCACGACACCCGCTTCGCCCGCTATGTACGCTCGCCATCGGCGGCCACGGCCACCTGCAGCGCGCCGGTGACGTACGTGGAACAGCCCCTGCCGCTGGACTGCCCCACCCTGGCGCGGCCGGACGGCGCGGCGCAGTGCTGCGCCGAGGGCCGTCTGCTGGGCTGCAAGGTGGCCGGCGATGTCGATGCCACGCGTGTGTGGCCGGCGATGAAAGGCAGCGACATGGACACGCCCGACCCGCGCTGACGCTGCGGCGTCCGCGCACCGGGCAGCGCCGCCGGACGCACGGGCTCAGTCCGACGTTGGCCGCGGAATGATGGTGATGTGGCCGGTGGTCTCCAGCAGCGCCAGCTGCACATCCTCCACCCGCACGCAGCCCTGCTGGCGCAGCGCCGCCTCGAAATCGGCGGTGCTGACCAGTTCGCGGCGCAGCATGGCGGCCAACAGGCGGCCATCGCGGGCGATCACCACCGGTTCGCCCTCCACCAGCCGTTCCATGCGGCGGCTGCGGGTTGCCACCTAGCCCACGCCGTAGTTCAGCAGGATCAGCGTGGCGGCCAGCGGCAGGCCGCCGCCCAGGGACGTGTCCTGGCCCAGCAATGCGTTCTGCACCGCGTTGCCCAGCAGCACGATCAGCAGCACGTCGAACGGGGTGATCTGGCCCAGCGCACGCTTGCCGCTCAGCCGCACCATGCCCAGTACCACCGCATACACCACCACCGCGCGCAGGATGAATTCCCACCACGGCATTGCCAGCGTGAACAGAGCGGACATGCGTGCTTCCCGCCAGACGATGGCCCAGCGTGGCGCAGCGCGGTGTTGCGGGCGGTGAAAAGCGCGCTGCGGGGATAAGGTGAGCAGTAACGAAAGGGTGTGCCGCGAGAAACTTTCGATTACCCAAATAAAAAGCCCCGCTGACCAGGGGGAGGTCAACGGGGCCGGGGAACGGGCGCTTGGGGAGGAGCCCCCGTTCCGAGATCTGCTCCAGGGGATGGGAGAGATCCATGACAGACGTTGCGTCTGTCGGGAGTTATAGAAGCACTTCGAACATTGATAGTTCGTGAAGGGCGCCAATTTATCCGGCACCCTTCCCGGTGATATTCATGTTTTAGTCAGAAACTCAGCGCGTCTGAATGAATTCACGTCGTTTCCAGCTCGAAATGCGACTCAGTGCGCTTCATCCCAGTTGCTGCCGGTGCCGGTATCCACCACCAGCGGCACACGCAGCTGTGCTGCCTGCGACATCATGCGGACCACATTTTCGCGCAGCTCGTCGACAAACCCGGCTTCACTTTCAAAAACCAGTTCATCGTGCACTTGCAGGATCATCCGTGCCGGTGCCTGGTTGTCGCTCAGCCACTGGTCCACGTCGACCATCGCGCGCTTGATGATGTCCGCGGCGGTGCCCTGCATCGGTGCGTTGATCGCCGCGCGTTCGGCGCCGGCGCGCAGGCCCTGGTTGCGCGCGTTGATGTCGTTCAGGTACAGGCGGCGGCCGAACAGGGTCTGCACGTAGCCCAGTTCGCGCGCCTGCTGGCGCATGCGTTCCATGAAGTCACGCACGGCCGGGTAGCGGCTGAAGTACAGCGCCACGTAATCCTGCGCCTGGCCACGGTCGATGCCCAGGTTGCGGGCCAGGCCGAAGGCGCTCATGCCGTACATCAGGCCGAAGTTGATGGCCTTGGCGGCGCGGCGCTCGTTCGGGGTCACCTGGTCCAGCGCGCGGCCGAACACTTCGGCCGCCGTGGCGCGGTGCACGTCGGCACCCTGCTCGAAGGCGCGCACCAGGCCCGGGTCCTCGGACAGGTGGGCCATGATGCGCAGCTCGATCTGCGAATAGTCGGCGGCCAGCAGCTGGAAGCCGGGCGGTGCCACGAAGGCGCGGCGGATGCGGCGGCCGTCGTCGGTGCGGATCGGAATGTTCTGCAGGTTCGGGTCGGACGAGGACAGGCGGCCGGTGGCCGCGCCGGACTGGTGATAGCTGGTGTGCACGCGGTCGGTGTCCGGGTTGACCATCTCCGGCAGCTTGTCGGTGTAGGTGCTGCGCAGCTTGGCCAGGCCGCGGTACTCGAGGATCACCCGCGGCAGCTCGTGCTGGTCGGCAATGGCCTCCAGCGCCTCTTCATTGGTGCTGGGCTGGCCCTTGGGGGTCTTCACCACCGCCGGCAGCTGCAGCTCGTCGAACAGCACCGCCTGCAGCTGCTTGGGCGAATCCAGGTTGAAGCTGCGCCCGGCCAGTTCGGTGGCCTTCTGCTGGGCGGCCAGCATGCGTGAGGACAGGTCCTGGCTCTGCCGGCGCAGCTCGTCGGTGTCGATCTGCACACCATTGGCCTCGATGCGCTCCAGCACCGGCACCAGCGGCATCTCGATGCCCCGGTAGACCTGTGCCAGGCCCGGTTCGGCCTGCAGCTGCGGCTGCAGCACATGGTGCAGGCGCAGGGTCACGTCGGCGTCTTCGGCTGCATAGCGGCTGGCTTCGTCGATGCCCACCTGCGAGAACGAGATCTGCTTGGCGCCCTTGCCGGCCGCGTCCTCGAACTTGATGGTGTTGTAGCCCAGGTAGCGCAGGGCCAGTGAATCCATGTCGTGGCGGGTGGCGGTGGAATTGAGCACGAAGCTCTCCAGCATGGTGTCGTCGTGGTAGCCACGCAGGTCGACACCGTGCCGGCGCAGCACGTGCAGGTCGTACTTGCCGTGCTGGCCCAGCTTCTTCTTCGCCGGGTCCTGCAGCACCGGGCGCAGCGCATCGAGCACCTGCTGCAAAGGCAGCTGCGCCGGCGCGCCGGGGTAGTCGTGGCCGACCGGAATGTAGGCCGCCCGGCCCGGCTCTACGGCCAGGCTGATGCCCGCCAGGCGTGCGCGCATGGCATCCAGTGCATCGGTTTCGGTATCGAAGCTGACCAGCTCGGCCTGCTCAACGCGTGCCACCCAGGCCTGCAGCTGCTCGGGGGTCAGCACGGTCTCGTACTCACCCGGCGCCGCAAGCGCCGGATCGACCTCGCCAACCGCCGGCGCTTCGGCGCTGCCCCGGGCGAAGCCGGCGGCGGTGCCACGCAGGCTGGGCGTGGCCGCTTCAGCATCCACGGTGGGCGCGGCCAGCGGGCCGCCCAGTTCCTTCAGCGCCTGGGTGAAGCCGTAGCGGGTGTACAGCTCGGTCAGCACCGGCACGTCCTGGTCGCGCAGGGCCAGCGTGGTCGGGCTGGCCTCCAGCTCGACGTCGGTACGGATGGTCACCAGGTCGCGGTTCAACGGCAGGCGTTCCAGCGCCGCGCGCAGGTTCTCGCCGATCTTGCCCTTCATGCCGGGCGCCGCGGCCATGACGCCATCCAGGTGCTGGTATTCGGCCAGCCACTTGGCGGCGGTCTTCGGGCCGCACTTCTCCACGCCGGGCACGTTGTCCACGGTGTCGCCCATCAGCGCCAGCAGGTCGATGATCTGGTCGGCGCGCACGCCGAACTTCTTCATCACCGCCTCATCGCTGGCCATGCGGCTGCCGGTCATGGTGTTGACCAGCTCGATGCCCGGGCGCACCAGCTGGGCAAAATCCTTGTCGCCGGTGGAAATGGTCACCTTCAGGTCCTGCGCCACGCCCTGCAGCGCCAGCGTGCCAATCACATCGTCGGCTTCCACGCCGGGAATGCGCAGGATGCTGATGCCCAGCGCCTCGACGATGCGGCACATCGGCTCGACCTGGCTGCGCAGGTCGTCGGGCATCGGCGGGCGGTTGGCCTTGTACTGGTCGTACAGGTCGTCACGGAAGGTCTTGCCGGGCGCGTCCACCACGAAGGCCGCATAGGCCGGGTGCTCCTTCAGCGTGGAGCGCAGCATGTTGACCACGCCGAACAGCGCGCCGGTGGGTTCGCCCTGTGCATTGAACAGGGGCGGCAGCGCGTGAAACGCGCGGTACAGGTAACTGGACCCGTCGATCAGGACTAATCTGCTCATGCGACGATTCTACGCGCCCGCCCCTGCACCGGGACGACACGGCGGGCACACCGGCATGGGGCATAATCAGAGTCCTCTCACAGCTTCGGACCCTGCGGCCCATGAAGACCCTGATGCTGGCCCCGCTGCTGCTTGTACTGACGGCCTGCGCCACCGGTGGCGCCGGTGCCCCGCCGGTGGATGTCGCCGGTGCCGAGGTGGCCACCCGCACCCTGGACAACGGCGATACGCTGGAGGAATACCGCGTGAGCGGCCAGCTGCGCATGGTGAAGGTGGCCCCGCTGCGCGGCCCCTCGTACTATATGTATGACAAGAACGGCGACGGCCGCATGGACAGCAGCAAGGACGGCGTCTCGCCGGTGTACTGGAAGCTGTACAGCTGGTGATGCCGCGCGGGGTCGGATTCCTTTCTGCGGCCAGGGGTCGGATCCCTTTCCGCAGGAAAGGGCTCAGACCCCATTGAAGACCGTCACCGCCCCTGTACATCCACGCCATGTGTCACCATCCCTGTAGATCCACGCCATGCGTGGATGTCCACTTCGGCAGCCCACGAAAGATGACGCCGGCACGCGTCCTGCGTACCGGCGTCGGGTCCCCTCCCCGGGAACGCGTGGATCAGCGGATGACCAGCACCGGCAGCGTGCTGCGCGCCAGCACTTCGGCGGTCTGGCTGCCCAGCAGCACGCGGGTGACCCCGCGGCGGCCGTGGGATGTCATCACGATCAGGTCACTGTTGCGTTCGGCGGCAACCTCGATGATGCCGTCGGCCGCATAGCGGTCCAGCACGTGGATCGGGTTGGCCTTCACGCCCTGCTCCTGCGCCTTGGCCAGTGCCGGCTGCAGGATCTTCTGCGCGCCTTCCTCGCGGTCGGCCTTGTATTCCGGGCTGTTGATGTAGCCCACGCTCCATCCCATGGCGTCGTACATGCCGACGGCCCACGGTTCGGAAACGGTCACGATATCGACCTCGGCAGCGAGGCCCTTGGCCAACTCAAGACCCTTGGCCAGGCCCTTGTCGGCCAGCTCGGATCCGTCGGTAGCAATCAGGATGCGCGTGTACATGGTGGCTCCGTGGCGAATGCCCTGTGGGAACACCCCCATTACACACCCGCTGTCGCTACGGTGCTGTGATCAGGATCAATGCGGCGTCAGGACGCCACAGATGGCACAGCGCGGCGCGAGGCCCAAGCCTCGGTGGTCACCCACCCCCCCCCCCGCGTGTAGCGGTCAGTCGAATTTCACCGCCAGGAACGTCTCGATCCGGCAGGCAGTGTTGGCCAGAAGCTGATAGATGATAGGAGGGAGAAACTGCCGCCCCCGCCGAACAAGGTCGTCGGCAGCTGGCGTGACAGGCCAGGAAAACATCAGCCAATGGCTGCCAGGATGTCATTGAAGAAGTAACGCCAATCCGGGTCCATCCAGATTGCAACTTCGATTGGACAGACGTCTCCAGGCGAGTGGGCGTCGCCACACGTCGCGGCGAATACTTCGGGCGACTGAACGTATAGCGCCCAGACGCGCTGCCCCTGCCCAGTCGTCGCACTCACCAACACGTCGCCGAGAGGCCGTTCCACTGCTGCGAGCAGCGCGTCTTCAAAACGGCCGATCTCATCGAGATCAACGGTCGATGGCAACCCTTCCTTGCCCATGGCTTCTGGATAGCTCCACCGTATCAACACGAGATGTTGGTGTCGGGACCGATCGAGCTCCTGCGAGATGGCGCGGTACCGCACGATTCGCGGACAGCCATGCTGGAAGCCGTGAGCCATTACCCAATGGTCCTCAGCCAACAGATCAGTGACGGCAAGCGTTGCGTTGCCTGTGTGCATGGAGAGGGTTCCCTGAGTCAATGCAAACCCCGGACGCTATTGCCTCAAGCCTTTCAGAGCCATCGGATTTGTTGCAAACCTGGCCGGACACAGCGCGGCGCGAGGCCGCCAGCGTCAACGCAGGAACGGTGGCACCTTGCGCTTCAGCAGCGCCACCAGCATCGGGTCCATGTAGTCGTAGTCATCGGGGATATCCAGGCAGATCACCCGCTTGCCATTCAACCAGGCCTTGTAGCGGCTGGACAACCGGTTGCGATGGGCCTTCTCCATCACGAACACCAGGTCGGCCCACTGCAGAAGCTCCGGGCTGAGCACTTCCTCGGCGTCGGCCAGCAGGCCGGCCGACGCAGTTGCGATGCCTGGCCAATCGGCGAACACCTGTTCGGCCGTCGGGCTGCGCAGGCGGTTCTGGCTGCAGAGGAAGAGCACGTTGCGGGTCATGCCCGCAGCCTAATCGGGGTCAGATCCCTTTTCCATCGAAAAGGGATCTGACCCCATCCACGTGAATCGCGCGATGGGGTCAGTGCCCTCCCTGTGGGAGGGAGCCGCCCCCTCACCGGTGATCAGATCACCGTCAGGTTGGCGTAGGCCATCACCAGCCACTTGCTGCCGGCATCAGCGAACTCGACCTGCACGCGGGCGTGGGCGCCGCTGCCTTCGTAGTCGGTCACCATGCCTTCGCCGAACTTGGGGTGGGTGACCAGCGCGCCCAGCTTCAGCGGCGGTGCTTCGATGGCGGCGTGGCCGGCAACCCGGCTGCTGCCCAGCGAGGCCGGCCGCGAGACCTGCACCTTCGGGCGCACTTCGTGCAGCAGCTCGCGCGGGATCTCGCGCAGGAAGCGCGAGGGCAGGCTGTAGTTGTCCTGGCCGTGGATGCGGCGCGATTCGGCATAGCACAGCACCAGCTTCTGCCGCGCGCGGGTGATGCCCACGTACGCCAGCCGGCGCTCTTCCTTCAGCCGCCCGCTTTCCTCCAGCGAACGGGCGCTCGGGAACAGGCCGTCTTCCATGCCGGCCAGGAACACCAGCGGGAATTCCAGGCCCTTGGCCGAATGCACCGTCATCAGCTGCACGCCTTCTTCGCCGGCCTGCGCCTGGCCTTCGCCGGCTTCCAGTGCGGCATAGGCCAGGAACGCGACCAGCTCGTCCATGTCCTCGCCCACTTCCTCCACATCATCGGCGCGGCGCACGAAGCGCGAGGCCACCGACACCAGTTCGTCGAGGTTGTCGGTGCGCGATTCCGAATCCAGTGCGTTGCGGCTTTCCTTGCTCCAGTGCTCGCGCAGCTGTGAGCGCACCAGCACGTGGTCCACGCGCTCGGCCAGAGTCATGTGCAGGGTCTGCGCCTGCAGTTCGTTCACCAGCACCAGGAAACCGGCGAGCGCATTGCGTGCGCGCGCGGCCAGGGCACTGCCCTGGGTCACCAGCATGGTGGCTTCCCACAGCGAAATGCCCTGCGCGCGTGCTTCGCGGCGCACTTCATCCAGGGTGCGCTCGCCGATGCCGCGGGTAGGCGTGTTCACTGCGCGCTCGAAGGAAGCGTCATCGTTGCGGTTGGAGAGCAGGCGCAGGTAGGCCAGCGCATCCTTCACTTCGGCACGCTCGAAGAAGCGCATGCCGCCGTACACGCGGTACGGCACCTGTTCGCTCAGCAGCGCTTCTTCCAGCGCGCGCGACTGCGCGTTGCTGCGGTAGAGCACGGCGATGTCGGTGTAGCTGCCACCGTCGCGCACCCACTGCCGGGTGCGTTCGACGATGTAACGCGCCTCGTCCATTTCGTTGTAGGCCGCGTACAGGTCGATCGGGTCGCCGTCGCCGCTGTCGGTCCACAGCTGCTTGCCGATGCGGTCGGGGTTGTGCGCGATGACCGCGTTGGCCGTGCCCAGGATGTTGGCAGTGGAGCGGTAGTTCTGCTCCAGGCGGATGGTCTGCGCGCCGGGGAAATCGCGCAGGAAACCCTGCACGTTCTCGACCTTGGCGCCACGCCAGCCATAGATGGCCTGGTCATCATCACCCACCACGAACACGTGGCCGGAATCGCCTGCCAGCACCCCCACGAAGGCGTACTGGATGGCGTTGGTATCCTGGAATTCGTCCACCAGGATCTCGCGGAAACGCGCGCAGTAATGCGACAGCAGCGGCGGGTTGTCGCGCAGCAGCTCGTGCGCGCGCAGCAGCAGTTCGGCGAAGTCGACCAGACCGGCACGGTCGCAGCGCGCCTGGTATTCGATGTAGGCCTGGCGCATGGTTTCCAGCCACGCATCATGCGGCTCGGGCTGGATGTGCTGCGGGCGGCGGCCTTCATCCTTCTGTTCGTTGATCCACCAGGCGATCTGCTTGGGCGGGTGCTTGCTGTCGTCGATCTCCAGCGCCTGCACCACGCGCTTGACCAGGCGCAGCTGGTCGTCCGAATCCATCACCTGGAAGCCTTCGGGCAGCTTGGCGTCCTGCCAGTGCAGGCGCAGCAGGCGGTTGGCCAGGCCGTGGAAGGTACCGATCCACATGCCGCGGCTGCCATGCGGCAGCTGTGCGTCGATGCGGTGGCGCATCTCGCCGGCAGCCTTGTTGGTGAAGGTCACCGCGAAAATGCCGTGGGTCGGCACGCCTTCGACTTCATGCAGCCAGGCGATGCGGTGGGTGAGTACGCGGGTCTTGCCGGACCCTGCACCGGCCAGCACCAGGTGGTGGCCGGGGGGAGCGGAGACGGCTTCGCGCTGGGCCGGGTTCAGGCCATCAAGCAGGTGGGAGACATCCATGCCCCCATTTTACGGCATCGCCGTCGCCGCTCCTGCGACCGCCTGCGTCGCCAGTGCCTGCGCCTGCTGACGCAGTTCAGGCACGGCCAGGCTTTCCCACAGCGTGCCGATGCGCAGGCTGCCCAGCACGCCCAGCCGCGGTTGCGTGCGGCCGTGCGCGTCCAGCACGCGATCGCCGTCGGCCACGCTGTCCAGCCCCAGCCCATGGCCGCCCGGGCGCGCCAGCCCGTCGGCCAGCAGCTGCTGCAGCAGGGGGTTGCGCAGGGAGCGTGCGCGGGTCTCCACGCCGGTGGCATTGACCAGCGCCTGCACGGCCCACTGCTGCTGGCCGGCGGCGGTGTGGCCAACCAGCTGCAGGGCAGCGCCCTGCGCCTGCACGTGCTGCAGCCGGGCGCGCTGTACCCGCAGCTGGCCACGTGCCTGCAGCGCCTGCAGCTGCGCATGCACCGGTTCGGCGATGCGGTGGCGGTGGATGTCCCAGTAACGCACCACGTGGCGCAGGAAGCGGCGCTGGTCGGCCTCGTCGAGGCTGCGCCACAGCGCCTGGCCCATCGGCCGGATCCGGTCCATCACCCCCTGCCACGGCTGACCGGCGGCTTCGGCGCGCTGGGCATGCCCACTCAGGGTGCGCATGCGCTGGCGCAGCGTCATCGCCAGCAGCGGCTGCGG
This sequence comes from Stenotrophomonas maltophilia, assembly GCA_009912235.1. Taxonomy (GTDB): domain Bacteria; phylum Pseudomonadota; class Gammaproteobacteria; order Xanthomonadales; family Xanthomonadaceae; genus Stenotrophomonas; species Stenotrophomonas maltophilia_AV. The sequence continues at coordinate 59,768 of WNDS01000006.1, read as the reverse complement.
GTCGAAGGTGGGCAGCGCGCCATGCGCGTGCGGCAGCGGCAGCAGGCCGTGCCGCGAGAACACCTGCAGCGTGCCGGTATGTCCGCCGGCGACCAGGGCCAGCACGGTATCGGCCATGCTCAGGCCCGAGCCGATGATGGCCACGGACTGGGCGCCGGCCAGCGTGCGCACGCCGTCGTAGTCCCAGGCGTCCAACACCACACCGGCCGGCAGCGCCTCGGCACCGGCCAGCGGCAGCGGGCGCATGCTGTTGCCACAGGCCAGCACCGTCTGCGCGGCGTGCAGCACCTGGCCATCGCCCAACTGCAGGCGGTGACCGTGATCATCCGGCTGCAGGCCCAGCACCGGCTGCGCGATCACCTGCAGCTGTGCCGCGCTGGCGTCGGCCGCCTCCTGCAGGCGCTGCTGCAGGTAGGCCGCGTAGTGGTGGCGCGAGACGAAGCGTTCGCCCAGCTGCTCGCGCGTGTCCTGCGGGTAGGCCGCAACTTGCTGCAGGTAGTCGAGGAAATCGCCGGGCAGATCCGGGAAGGCGCTCATCTTCGCTGCAGGCACGTTCAGCAGGTGCTCCGGCCACAGCGTCGCGTAGGCGATGCCCTGTGCCAGCTGCGAAGCGGGTTCAACGATCGCCAGCGACAGCGCCGAGGTGGCTTGGCGCAGGACCTGGATCGCCACCAGTACACCGGCCGCACCGCCACCGATGATTGCCAGGTCCAGCTCGCCATTACGCGATGAATCAGTCATGCGCCGATTGTAGGCCATGGCGGGTGACGGCCTGGGTGCGGTGGACGGGTGGACGGGTGGACGGGGTAGAGTCGACTGTTAGTCGACTATCGCGCGCAGCGCGGGCATTTCGAACGCAGATGCGAAGAGCAGTCGACTAACAGTCGACTCTACCCTGCTGGTTACACATACCTGCCGGTTACGCATACCTGCGGGCCACGCATACCCGTCGGTCACGCGCCCCCACCGGCGCTGCCTACATCAACGCATCGGCCAGCCGTGCGATGCCCTCGCGGCTGCGGCGCCACGCCGGGCGCTTGCGCCACTGTTCCAGCTGCAGCGGGCGTGACTGCACCAGGTAATCGTCTTCGATTTCTCGCAGCTGCTGCACCAGCCGGGGGTCGTAGCAGATCAGGCCGATCTCGGCGTTGAGCGCGAACGAGCGGATGTCCAGGTTGATCGAGCCGAGCACGGCGATGTCGTCGTCCACGCTCATGTGCTTGGCGTGCAGGAAATGCGGTTCGTACAGCGCGATGCGCACACCACAGCGCAGCAGTTCATCGTAGTAGGCCTGCTGCGTCCAGGAGGTGAGGCGCTGGTTGTTGCTGGCCGACAGGATCAGCTGCACGTCCACGCCGGACAGCGCGGCGATGCGCAGTGCACTCAGCGTGGCTTCGTCGGGCACGAAGTAAGGCGTTACCAGCACCAGCCGGTGCGGTGCCAGATGGATCAGCGCGTTCACCGCGTCGCGCGCGTTGCTGTAGGGGTAGGCCGGGCCGCTGGGCAGCAGCTGGGTGGGCACGTCGTCGCCGCACACCGGCACGTTGGCGATGACATCCAGGCGCTGCCCGGTTTCCATGTACCAGTCGCTGGCGAACACCGCCTCAAGGTGAGCCACCGCCGGGCCGCGCACGCGGGCGACCAGTTCACGGTTCACGCGGGCGACCAGTTCACGGTTGGGGTGGCCGGGCACGAACTCGGCACGCGCCAGGTTCTGCGAGCCGACATAGCCCACTTCGTTGTCGATCAGAGCGATCTTGCGGTGGTTGCGCAGGTCCATGCGCCCGCTGCGGCGCCAGCGCAGGCCCCCGGGCAGCATCACCCGCACGTCCACGTCGCGCGCTTCCAGCCGCTTGCGGTAGGCGCGCAGGCCGCGCTTCGCGCCCACCGCATCCAGCAGCACGCGGCACTGCACGCCGCGCGCGGCGGCGCGCTGCAGGGCCTCGATGATGGCATCGCCCACGGCATCGTCGAACATCAGGTAGTACAGCAGGTGGACGCGGTCTTCGGCCTGGTCGATGTCGGCGATGAGGGTGCGCAGCGATTCATCGTAGTCGGGAAGCAGCTCGACCGCGTTGCCGTGCACCGGCATGAAATCGCCCTGGCGCTGCACCAGCGGCACGATCTCGGCGCTGGCGGTATCGGCCGGCGGGCGCCAGCGCAGGGCACGCTGCAGGCCCTGCTCTTCACGGATGGCCTGGGAGGCCTCGGCCTGCCGGCGGATGCGTTCGCGCGACAGCCACGGGTGGCCGAACAGCAGGTACAGCGGCAGGCCCAGCAGCGGCACGAAGCCCACCAGCAGCAGCCAGCTGCGCGCGGCCCCCGGCGTGGTGCGGGTGGGAATCCAGCACAGCGCGACCAGCCGGATGAGCCAGTCGATCAACAGCAGGTAGGAACCCAGCAGCCACTCGAACAGCATCGCGTCGCCCGTTGGAGGTGTGGGGTCATTCTGCCCAGCCTTCAGCCGGCGTGCCAACCAAAAGCGTGCCGACCAAGGTCGGCACCCACCAGCACCTGCCACCGGCACAAAAAAACCCGCCACGAGGGCGGGTTTTTTCGGAAGCGACCAGCAATCCTTTCGGATTACTTGATCTTGCCTTCCTTGTACGGGACGTGCTTGCGCACGACCGGATCGTACTTGGAGAATTCCATCTTCCCCGGGGTGTTCTTCTTGTTCTTGTCGGTCGTGTAGAAGTGACCGGTACCAGCGGTCGAAATCATACGGACCTTATCGCGCTTGCCTGCCATGATCGTCTACTCCTCAGACCTTTTCGCCGCGCGCACGCAGCTCAGCCAGAACGGAATCAATGCCGTTCTTGTCGATGGTGCGCAGTGCATGCGCGGAAACACGAAGCTTCACCCAGCGGTTTTCGCTGGCAACCCAGAAGCGGCGCTCGTGCAGATTCGGCAGGAAACGACGACGGGCCTTGTTGTTGGCGTGCGAGACGTTGTTACCCGTCTGCACTCGCTTGCCGGAAACCTGGCATACGCGGGACATTGCGCACCTCGATAGTAAGTTGTGTCAGCCCGTAGCCCGGGAGACGGCGGCCTCGGTGGTTGCCCACCACACGTCAAGAGAATCAAAGGGTTACGCTGGCGTTGGGCGGCCGGGGACGTGCTCCCGGGGGTGCCGCCCGGTACGAAACCGGACACAGCGAGCCGTGCATTATGCAGGGGTTCAAGCACTTGCGCAAGTTGTCCACAGGGCGCTGGCTGAACCGGCCCCGCGGCGTTCACGGCCCGGCTGGCCATACTGGCGCCCCTGCCCGAGGACCGCCGATGCGCCTGCTGGCCCTGACCTATGGAACCGAAGGTGACACCCGCCCGCTGGTGATGCTGTGCCACGGACTGCGCCAGGCCGGCCACGAGGTGATGCTGCTGGCCGAGCAGGGCACGCTGCAGACCGCGCGCGACCTGGGCGTGCCGCACGCCGCGCTGGAAGGCGACATCCACGACGACGTGGTGGCGCTGGTGGCACGCGGCAACCACCTGGCCGCCGCCTCGCGCGGGCTGGCACGGATGGCCCGACGCCATGTGCCGGCCTGGATGGCACAGGCCGATGCCGCCGCTGCCGGCTGCGATGCCGCGCTGACCGGCGGGCTGGCCGCGCTGGTGGGCCTGAGCGTGGCCGAGCGCCACGGCTTGCCGGCGGTCGGCACCGGCATGATTCCGCTGACCCCGACGCGCGCCTTCGCATCGCCCTTCCTGCCGCCGGTGCCGCTGCCGGGCGTCCTGCGTCGGGCCAGCTACGGGCTGGTCAACCAGGCGGTCTGGCGCACCTTACGCGGGCCGATCAACGCCGCGCGCCGCACTGGGGCAACCGCCGCGCCACCCGCTGTGGACTGGCCTGCCGATGCTGTACGGCATCTCCCCGCAGCTGCTGCCGCCGCCAGCGGACTGGCCGGCCGACCATGTGGTGTGCGGGCAATGGCGGATGCCGGAGCAGCCATGGTCGCCGCCTGCTGATCTACAGGCCTTCCTCGATGGGGCCCCGCGCCGGTCTACCTCGGCTTCGGCAGCATGATCGGCTTCGACCGCGAGCGTGTGCTGCCTGCACTGCTGCAGGCGCTGGCGCCACGCCGCGTGCTGCTGTTCCCGGGCTGGGCCGGATTGCCCTCAAGTGCATTGCCAGCGAACGTCTTCGTGCTCGGCCCGACGCCGCATGAAGCACTGTTCCCACGCTGCGCGCTGGCCATCCACCATGGCGGCAGCGGCACCACGCACTCAGCGTGCCGCGCCGGCATTCCTTCGCTGGTGATGCCGTTCGCCGCCGATCAGTTCTTCTGGGCGCGGCGCCTGCAGGCGCTGGGTGTGGCGCCTGCGCCGCTGTCGCCGAAGCGGTTGGATGCGCCCATGCTGGCGGCGGCGATTGCGTTCGCCGAGGACAGCGCTACACGTGCGCGTGCTGCTGCACTGGACGCGGCGATGGCGAAAGAGGATGGCGTAGCCACCGGTGTAGCGATGATCGAACGGCTGATGGGGTTCCCCGATGGGGTCGGCTCCCGCTTCGACAGACGCGGGCCCTGACCCCGTGCAACACGCAGGCTCAACGCAGATGCGGAATAACCTGGGCCAGCAGGTGCGCGTCCTTCAGGGGGCCGTGCAGGCCGCGTTGGCTGGGAATGCGCAGGCGCTGCAGCAGATCATCCAGCTTGTTGCCCTGGCTCGGCCAACGCCCGCGCGCCAGCTTCAGGCTGCAGGTGATGCGGCAGTACTGGCCCAGGCTGGCGGGCATGCCGGCCAGGCGCAGTTCGTTGTCCAGGAAGCCCACGTCGAACGTGGCGTTGTGCGCGATCATTTCACTGCCGCGCAGGAACTCCAGCAGCTCGGCGGCCTTGCTGGAAAACAGCGGCTTGCCCACCAGCATCGCATCGCTGATGCCGTGCACGCGCTGCGCGCCCCAGTCCACCGCACGCTGCGGCTGCAGGTAGGTGTGGAACTGGCGCCCGGTCAGCTGCCCATTGACCAGTTCCACCGCGCCGATCTCGATGACCCGGTGGCCCATGCGGTGGGAAATGCCCGTGGTTTCGGTGTCCAGTGCGACGATACGGCTCATGCGTGTGGCGGTTTCCAGATGCGTGCAGCGATGATTTTCGCATGCCCGCGCCCGATCACCCCAGCACCTCCACCGCCCAGTCGATGAACACCCGCAGCCGTTGGCTCATGTGCCGGTTCGGCGGAAACATCACGTGCATCGGCATCGGTGGCAGCTGCCAGTCCTGCAGCACCGGCTGCAGTTCACCCAGGGTGACGTGCGGTGCGGCCATGTAGCTGGGCAGCGCCACCACGCCCAGCCCGGCCACGCCGGCGGCCAGGTAGTCGTTGCCATCATCGAAACCGAAGGCGTGGCGGCCCTGCAGCTCGATGCGTTCGTCGCCACGCTGTGCACTGAAGATGCGCGCGCGGCCACTGCGCGGGCTGAGGAAACCGACCATGTGGTGGTCCGGGCCTTCCAGCGCGCGCGGGTGCCCGGGCACGCCAAAACGCTGCAGGTAGCCGGGGCTGGCGTGGAAGCCGATCGGCAGGCTGCGCATCGGCCGCGCCACCAGTGCCGGATCAGCCGGGGCACCGCCACGGATCACGCAGTCGACGTTGTCGGCGATGACATCGACCTCGCGGTCGCTGACGCCGATGTCCAGCTGGATCTCCGGGTAGCGCGCGTGGAAGTCCGGCAGCGCTGGCACCAGCCGCAGGCGGGCATACGGGCCGGGCACGTCGATGCGCAGGCGCCCGCGCGGCTGGGCAGCGGCCTGCTCCAGCCCAGCTTCCACCTCGTCCAGTTCGGCCAGCAGGCGGGCGATGCGCGGGTAATAGGCCGCGCCATCGGCGGTGACGCTGACCCGCCGCGTGGTGCGGTTGAGCAGGCGCAGCCGCAGGTGGGCTTCCAGCTGCTGCACCAGCTGGGTGGCGGTGGTGCGGCTGATCTGCAGGGTGTGCGCGGCCCGGGTGAAGCTGCCGGTTTCCACCACGCGGGCAAAGGCGCGCATCGCCTCGAAACGGTCCATGGGCGGGCCATGATTGTTTGGGATTGGCAATGAATCTAGGCCGATCATCGCTGTTTATCCAGACAGACGCGGCGCCGAAAATGGGGCTCCTCCTTGCGGATCCCCGCCCATGTCCTAGCGTGATGTCGTTTTCCCCGCCGGCCGGCAGGCCCTGTACGAGCGCAACCGCTACTCGCCGGCCATCCGTTCCAACGGCTTCCTGTTTGTCTCCGGCCAGGTTGGCGGCCGCGAGGACGGCTCACCCGAGCCGGACTTCGATACCCAGGTGCGTCGCGCCTTCGACAACCTCAACGCAGTGCTGGCCGCAGCCGGCTGCACGTTCGACGATGTGGTCGACGTGACCGTGTTCCTGGTCGACCCGGAAACGAACTTCGCGAAAGCCTGGGCGATCGCGCCGGAGTACTGGGCGGCGCACCGCACCCAACCTTGACCGGCATCGGCGTGACCTGGCTGTACGGGCTCCAGTTCGAGATCAAGGTGATCGCGAAGCTGCCGTGAGTGGGTGGGCTCAGCACCCTTCCTTGCGGAAGGGTGCTGACCCCTCCGGTCAGGCGTCGCGACGGTGCAGCCAGCGGTACAGCACCGGCAGCACCAACAGAGTGAGCAGCGTGGACGAAACGATGCCGCCGATCACCACGGTGGCCAGCGGGCACTGCACTTCCGACCCGGCGCCGACATTGAAGGCCATCGGCACGAAGCCCAGCGAGGCCACCAGCGCGGTCATCAGCACCGGGCGCAGGCGACCCAGCGCACCCTCACGCACGGCATCGGCCAGCGGCCGGCCCTGTTCGCGCAGATGGCGCACGAAGCTGATCATCACCAGCCCGTTGAGCACCGCTACGCCGGACAGCGCGATGAAACCCACGCCGGCGGAGATCGACAACGGCAGCCCGCGCAGTGCCAGTGCCAGCACGCCGCCGGTCAGTGCCAGCGGCACGCCGGTGAACACGATGGCGGCATCGCAGCCGGAGCCGAACGCCCAGAACAGCAGCGCGAAGATCAGCACCAGGGTGACCGGCACCACCACCGCCAGGCGCTGGCTGGCCGAAATGAGCTGCTGGAAGCTGCCGCCGTAGTCGATCCAGTAACCGGCCGGCAGCTGCACCTTGGCCTGCACCGCCTGCTGCAGGTCGGCCACGAAGCTGCCCAGGTCGCGGTCGCGCACGTTGGCGGTGACCACGATGCGGCGCTTGCCGTTGTCGCGGTTGATCTGGTTCGGGCCTTCGCTGTTTTCGATGCGGGTCAGTTCGCGCAGCGGCACGGTGCGCGGCGTGCCGGTACCGGCCACCATGGCCCGGCTCAGCTCATCCCCGTTGCCATCGGCCAGTGCGGTTTCCAGCGAAATGGGCAGGTCGGCCAGCGCGGCCGGGTCCTGCCGCAGGTGTTCGGGCAGGCGCACCACGATATCGAAGCGGCGGTCACCCTCGAACAGCTGTCCGGCCACCTGGCCGCCCACGGCGGCCGGCACCGTGGACTGCACCTGCCCGGGGTTGAGCCCGTAGCCGGCCAGCTTCTGCCGGTCCGGCAGTACCGTCAGCAGCGGCAGGCCACTGGTTTCCTCCAGCCGCACATCGGCCGCGCCCGGCACTGCCGACACCACCTTTTCCAGGCGCTGGCCGACCTGGCGCAGGGTGTCCAGATCATCGCCGTAGAGCATCACCGCCACGTCTGCGCGCACGCCGGAAATCAGCTCGTTCATCCGCATCTGGATCGGCTGGGTGAACTCGTAGTTGTTGCCCGGCAGCTGCTCGGCGGTCTTCTCCAGTACGGCCAGCAGCGTGGCGCGTGGCTTGCGCGGGTCGGGCCACTGGCTGCGCGGCTTCATCATGATGAAGGTGTCGGCCACCGACGGCGGCATCGGGTCGGAGGCCACTTCCGGTGTGCCGATCTTGGAAAACACCTTGGCCACTTCCGGCACCTGCAGCAGGCGGCGCTCGATCTGCACCTGCATCTGCACCGACTGCGCCAGGCTGGTACCGGGAATGCGTATGGCATGCATGGCCACATCGCCTTCGTCCAGGCTGGGCACGAACTCGCTGCCCAGCCGCGTGGCCAGCACGCCGCAACCGACGACCAGCACCACCGCCGCTGCCGCCACCCAGCGCCCACGGCGTAGGGTAAAGCCCAGCAGGGGCTGGTAGCGGCGGCGCAGCCAGGCCATCAGCCGGTTTTCCTTTTCCTGCACGCGGCCGCCCAGGAACAGCGCGATCGCCGCCGCCACGAAGGTCAGGCACAGCAGCATCGCCCCGGTCAGCGCCAGCACCACGGTGATCGCCATGGGGTGGAACATTTTTCCTTCCACGCCGGTCAGCGCGAAGATCGGCAGGTACACCGCGGTGATGATGCCCAGCCCGAACAGGCTGGGGTGGATTACCTCGGCGGTGGCGCTGGCGGTTTCGGCAAAGCGCTCGGCCACGGTCATGTCACGGCCCAGCGCATGCTGGCGTTCACCGAAGCGGCGCAGGCAGTTCTCGATGATGATCACCGCGCCATCGACAATCAGACCGAAGTCCAGCGCGCCCAGGCTCATCAGGTTGGCCGACACGCCGCCGCGCGCCATGCCGGTCAGGGTGAACAGCATCGCCAGCGGGATGACCGCGGCGGTGATCAGCGCCGCGCGCACGTTGCCCAGCAGCACGAACAGCACCACGATCACCAGCAGCGCGCCTTCCAGCAGGTTGCGCGCCACGGTCTGGATGGTGCGGTCCACCAGTGCGGTGCGGTCGTAGCTGGCGGTGACGGTCACGCCCTTGGGCAGGCTGGCCTGTGCCTGCTGCAGCCGCGCTGCCGCCGCCTGGGCCACCTCGCGGCTGTTGGCACCGACCAGCATCACCACCGTGCCCATCACCACTTCGTGGCCGTTCTGGGTGGCCGCGCCGCTGCGCAGTTCCGGGCCATCGGCCACCTCGGCCACGTCGTGTACGTGGATCGGCACGCCTTCGCGGCGGTCCAGCACGATGTTGCCGATCTCCTGCAGGTCCGCCACCTGGCCGGGAATGCGAACCAGGAACTGCTGGCCGTTGCGTTCGATGTAACCGGCGCCGACGTTCTGGTTGTTGGCCTCCACCGCCGTGGCCACGTCTTCCAGGGTGAAGCCGAGCGCGTGCAGCCGCGCCGGGTCCGGGGTGATGTGCACTTGGCGCTGGAAGCCACCGATGGTGTTGACCTCGGTCACCCCCGGCACGTTGCGCAGCTGCGGGCGGATCACCCAGTCCTGCAGCGTGCGCAGGTCGGTGGCGGTGTACGGGCTGCCATCGGGCTTGCGCGCCGCGGGATCGGCGTCGATGGTGTACATGAAGATCTCGCCCAGCCCGGTGGCGATCGGCCCCAGTTGCGGGTCCAGCCCGTTGGGAATCTGCGAGCGCACCTGCTGCAGGCGTTCGGCCACCTGCTGGCGGGCGAAGTACAGGTCGGTGCCATCCTTGAACACCACCGTGACCTGCGACAGCCCGTAGCGCGACAGCGAGCGCACATGGTCCAGCTTCGGCAGGCCGGCCATCGCCGTTTGCACCGCATAGGTGATGCGCTGTTCGCTTTCCAGCGGCGAATAGCCGGGCGCAGCGGTGTTGATCTGCACCTGGACGTTGGTGATGTCCGGGGTGGCGTCGATCGGCAACCGGGTGAAGCTCCAGCTGCCCACCAGCACCAGTACCAGGGTGAGTGCCAGCATCAGCCAGCGGTGCGCGATGGCGCCGCTGATGATGCGTTCCAGCAGGCCGGGGCGTGGGCCAAGGTCAGTGTTCATGGCTGGCCTCTGCCTTGCCGATATCGGCCTTCACCGTGTAGCTCTGCTCGATCACCACCTGCTCGCCGGCGCGCAGGCCGGCAGTGACCCCGACCTGGCGTGTATCGCGCGCGCCCAGCGTGACCGGGCGCGCCGTGTAGGTCTGCCCTTCCTGCACGAACACCACGTCCTTGCCGTCCAGCGTCTGCAGCGCCACCAGCGGCACGACGATCGCGGCCGGGGTGCTGGCCACCACGATTCGCGCGCGCACCGCCGCGCCCGGGCGACACAGCTCGTCGCTGTTGTCCACGGTGGCCCGCGCCACCGTGCTCTGGCTGGCGGTGGCGGTGCCGGGCAGAACGCGTTCCAGCGTGGTCGCCTGGCTGACCCCATCGGTCATGCGGGTGACCGTGACCGGCACGCCGGCGGTGATGTGCTGGATGTCGGAACCAAAGATGTGCAGGTCCACCCACAGCTGCGAGAGGTCACCGATCTCGAACAGCACCTGGCCTTCGCCGGCCACCGAACCGACCTGCACCAGCCGCGAGAGCACCACGCCGCTGATCGGCGCGGCCACGCTGTAGGTGGTCAGGTTCAGGTTGCTGTCGATGCTGGTCAGCGGCTGGCCGGCGCGCACGCGGTCGCCGACATTGGCGCGCAGCGCGCGCACCGGGCCGGGGAAGCGTGCGGTGACCTGTGCGCTGCGGCCATCGACCGGCGCCAGCAGGCCCTGCACATCGTGCTCGTCGGCGATGGTGCCGGGGCCGGCAGCGGCGCTGACGATGCCGGCCTCGCTGGCCTGCGCGGCGGTGATGGTGGTGTGCTCCGGCGCGTCCTCCGCGCCCTCGCCTTCGGCATGCTCGTGGCCATCGCCGCCAGCGGCGGCGGCGGCAGGCGCTGGCGTGCCATCACCACAGGCGGTCAGCGCGGCCAGCAGCAGCGACACGGTGGCCAGGCGGATCAGGGTCGGGGTGGCCTTCATGGCTGGGTTCCTTGGGCAGTGGTGGCCAGCAGCGGCTGCCCGCTCAGGCGCTGGATTTCAATCAGGGCGGTCTGTGCCGACAGCGCGGCGTCGAGCTGGCGCTGCCGTGCTTCGATGTGCATGGCCTGCAGCTGCGCCCACTCCAGGTAACTGATGGCACCGGCGCGCCAGGCGGTTTCGGCGGCTTTTTCGGCCTTCTGCAGTTGCGGCAGCACATCGTTGCGCATGCGCTCCACCTCCAGCCGTGCGGTGGCATAGCGGCCATGTGCCTCGGCCAGGGTGGCGTACAGCTGCAGCGCGCGGGCTTCGCGTTCCACCGCGCTCATCGCCAGTTCGGCCTGGGCCGCGCGGATCTCCGGCTCGGCGCGGCGGGCGCTGCCCAGCGGCAGGCTGAAGCCGGCCACGAAGGCGTTGTCACCGCTCTCGCGCTGGTTGCGCACGCCCAGCTGCCAGGACACCTCGCTGCACTGCTGGCTGCGGGCCAGCTGCAGCTGCGCTTCGCGCACGCGGGCCGCGGTGACGATGACGGCCAGTTCGGGCGTGCTGGCCAGCAGCTGTGCCAGCGTCTGGAAGTCCTGCAGTGCAGGCAGCTGCAGCGGATCGCCACTGACCACGTCGAAATCCGCCTCGCGCGCGTTCCATAGCGCCGCCAGCGCCATGCGCGCGGCACGCCCGGCCTGTTCGGCGCGGTCGCGGTCCAGTTCGGCCTGTGCCAGCGTGGCCTGCGCGGTCATCAGCGTGGAGGCGGGCGAAGCGCCGGCCTGCAGCCGCAGGCGCGCGGCGGCCACGGCGCGGCGGCGCTGCTCGATGGCCGCGGTGATGGCCAGGTAGCGACGCGCGGTCTCGGCCATCAGGTCCAGCCGGGTGATTTCGCGCTGCGGGGCCAGCGCATCCAGGTTGGCCTGGGCCACGGCACGCCGCGCATCCAGCTTGCCACCGCGCTCCAGCACGCCGGCCAGGGTGACGGTGGTCTCGGCGGCATCGAAGCCACGGTTGCCGCCGGTGCCGAGGGCGTTTTCGATGTCCACGCCGAACACCAGCGCGGGCTTCAGGCCGGCGCCGTCCAGGCGCGCCTGTGCGGCCTGTCGCTGCAGGGTCGGCAGGCGCAGGTCGGGATGGGTACGGGCAACGCGGTCAACAGCCGCGTCCAGGGTCAACGGGTCAAGCGACGACGGCGCCTGTGCATGAACGCACGGCGCGATCACCAGGGCCGCGATGGCGGCCAGGCGGATCCACATGTGGAATACTCCGGAAAACGCAGGACAGGATCAGGACGCCCGCAATGGCGGGCAGGCGATCAGGCCTGGATCGGAGGACGCAGCAGCGATTCCAGCGGTGCCGGCTGCCAGCGCGTGTCCACCGGTATGGACAGCACCGCTACCGGCGGTGCCGGCAGTTCCCAGCCGGCGGTGGCAAAGGGCAGCCCACTGCCCTGGCCAAGGCAGTGGGCGCAGTGCAGCAGTGCATGCAGCAGGCGCGCACCGATGTCTTCGTCGGCGTGGCTGCTTTCCTCATCGGCCATGCCGTGCGGCGTGGCCGGGTGGTCGGGGTGGCTCAGTTCGTGCAGCTCGCCCAGTGCCGATGCCATCGCACCGCCCACGGTGCCCAGCGCCACGACCACCAGCATCAGCAGGCGGAGCAGGAACGACGGGCGGCGGCGCAGGGCACGGATCATGCGCGAAGAGTAACGGGGCGTACCCCCGTTACACAATCGCAGGCGCCGGCCGCAGCCAGCGCCTTTCAGCCTTGGGTCAGGCCTTCTTCGCTTCGGCGATGTAGGCCTGGATCTGCTGTTCCAGCACCGGCAGCGGCACCGAACCCTGCTTCAGGATCACATCGTGGAAGGCCTTGATGTCGAACTTCGCCCCCAGTTCCTTCTCGGCCTGGGCGCGCAGGCGCACGATGGCGATCTCGCCCAGCTTGTAGCTCAGCGCCTGGCCCGGCCAGGAAATGTAGCGGTCCACTTCGGTGGTCATTTCATGTTCGCTCAGCGCGGTGTGGTCGCGCAGGTAGGTGATGGCCTGGTCGCGGGTCCAACCCTTGCTGTGCACGCCGGTGTCGATGACCAAGCGCGCGGCACGCCACATTTCATAGGACAGGCGCCCGAAATCCTCATAGGGGGTTTCGTAGATGCCCATCTCCACGCCCAGCTTCTCGCAGTACAGCGCCCAGCCTTCGCCGTAGGCGGAAATGTAGGCGTTGCGGCGGAACTCGGGCAGGTTCTTCTGCTCGGCCGCCAGTGCGCCCTGCAGCGCGTGGCCCGGGTCGGATTCATGCAGGGTCAGCGCCGGCAGGTTGTACAGCGGGCGCGACGGCAGGTCGTAGGTGTTGAGCCAGTAGGTGCCCATGCCGCCGCGGCCGGCGGTCCAGAACGGGGCGATGTCGGCCGGCACCGGCACGATGGTGAAGCGCGCGCGCGGCAGGGTCATGTACTTGCCCAGCTGGCCATCGGTGCGCTTGGCGATCCACGCCGCTCGCGACAGCAGCTCCTGCGGGGTCTTGGCATAGAACTGCGGGTCGGTACGCAGGAACACCAGGAACTCGGCGAAGCTGCCCTTGAAGCCGACCTTCTGGATGATGGCGTTCATTTCCTTCTGGATGCGCGCCACTTCCTCCAGGCCGATGCCGTGGATCTCGTCCGGGGACAGGTCCAGCGTGGTGTACTCATGGATCTGCTGCTTGTAGAACACCTTGCCGTCGGGCAGCGCTTCGGCGGCCAGCGTGGTGCGCGCCTGCGGCACGTATTCCTTCACGAAGAAGGTGCGCAGCTGCTGGAAGGCTGGCACCACCTTGCCGCTGATGGCCGCGCGGGCCTGCGCGCGCAGCGCTTCCTGTTCCGCGGCCGGCATGCTGGACGGCAGCGTCTTGAACGGCGCATACAACGGCGACTCGGTCGGGTCCTTCAGCTCGGCCACGGTGGCGATGGACACTTCGCGGTCATCCAGCACGGCGCGCGGGACGCTGAAACCGCGCTTCAGGCCGGCACGCATGTTGGCGGTCTGCTGCTGGAAGTAGCGCGGCACGTCGTCCAGCCGCGCGATGTAGTTCTGGTAATCCTTGGCCGTCTTCATCTCGCGGCGTGCCATGAAGGACAGGTTCGACCAGAACGAGGAATCGGAATTGAAAGGCATCTCGTAGCTGCGCAGGCGCACGTCCTGGGCCAGGTTGTAGACCTGATCGCGGTAGATCGCGTAGTTCACCTGGTTGTCGGCCGACAGCGCGTGGGTGTCGACCTTGTCCAGCGCGGCCAGGGTCTGGTCCCACACTTTCAGGCGTGCCTGCTGTGCGGCCGGCGCAACGTCGGGCATGCGGGTGGCATTGGCCGGGGCGCCCTCGTCCTCGCTGGCTTCGCCGCCACCGCTCTGGCGCCAGGCCCACTCCTTCTCGTAGATGGCACGGAAGGCGGCATCGGCCGGCGATTCGGCCGCCACGCTGGCCGGGGCGGCGGGGGCCGGCGCGGCGGCAAACGCGGCGGCGGGAGCGGACAGGGCAAGCATCAGGGCAACGGCAAGACGGGTTTTCACGAGCAGGGATTCCCGGGAAGGCAGACCCCGATCATCGCACCGGCCCGCCGGCGAGGGTATGGACCGAAAGTCCTGTGTTGGCTGCAGCGGACGGAACCGGCAAAGCGCGTGCCCTGCACTTCGCGCGAAGCCCTGGTAGAGCCGACTGTTGGTCGGCTGCTCTCCGGCCAGAGGTGGAAACCCCCGCGCTTCGCGCGCAAGTCGACTAACAGTCGACTCTACCCAGAGCAGGTGGTCCAGAGCAGGTGGTCCAGCGCCGGCCGCTTAGTGGCTGGCGCGCTCACGCTTCCAGCCGCGGTGCTTGATGTCCAGGTGGAGGCTGTACAGCGCGGTGAAGGCGGGGAACAGGTTCTGCAGCACGCCCACCGAATCCTGCTTGGCCGAGAACATGAAGTAGCTCAGCGTCATCAGGCTGCCGACCACGCTCATGTACCAGAACAGGCGCGGGATGACCGGCTTGCCGGCGCGCTTGGAGGCCACGAACTGCACCAGCCAGCGGACACCGAACATGATCGCGCCGGCATAGCCGATCAGCTTCCAGCCGGTCACGTGCAGGCCGGTCCAGAACAGCCAGGTCAACGGCTGGTCGAGCCAGTGCAGTTCGATGTCCATCAGCGCTCCTCCACGGCGGTGCGCTTGCTGCGCACGATTAGCCAGGCCACGCCGCGCAGGTCACGGATGCCGACCAGGGCCCGGCCCAGGTTGTTGTACTTGGACACCCCGGCAGTGCGGTGGCGGTGGTTCACCGGCACGCTGGTGGTCTGCCAGCCGGCACGCTGCATCAGTGCCGGCAGGTAGCGGTGCATGTGGTCGAAGTACGGCAGGTCGAGGAAGGCGGCACGCTCGAACAGCTTGATGCCGCAGCCGGTATCGGGCGTGTCATCGCGCAGCATGCGCGCGCGGATGGCATTGGCCCACTTGCTGGCCCAGCGCTTGCTGCCGCTGTCCTGGCGGTTGACACGCCAGCCGGCGAACAGCTTCACGCCCTCGGCCGCGGCCTGGCGTGCGGCCAACAACCGTGGAATATCAGCCGGATCATTCTGGCCATCGCCGTCCAGTGTGGCGATCCAGGGTGCGCGTGCATGCTTCACGCCGGTGCGCACGGCCGTGCTCTGGCCACTCTGGCTGACATGGTGCAGCACGCGCAGTTCCGGGGTGCTGGCCTTCAAGGCCTCAAGCACGGCCAGCGTGTCGTCGCGCGAGTGGTCATCCACATAGAGGATTTCGAACGGCAGCTGCCCGCGCAGCGCAGCGGTGATTTCAGCCACCAGCGGCGCGACATTGTCGCGCTCGTTGAATACTGGAACGACAACGGAAAGCAGGGGTTCGCTCATGGCTTACTCGGCCAGGGGGGACAAAGTCCGCGCATTCTCCGAAGCCAAGGTTATCCGAAGATGAATTCGGCCTTTGTGACGACCGATCCCTCAGGCGCGATCACCGAAATAATCGCGGCACCAGGCCACCACAGGCGGCAGGCCCTGCTCGATCGGGGTGACCGGGTCGAAGCCGAAGGCGTCACGGGCGCGACGGGTGTCGGCCATCGTGCGCACCATGTCGCCCGGCTGCATCGGCTTGTAGACCTTCTGCGCGGGGCGGCCGGTGGCCTCTTCGATCACGCCGATGAAGCGTTCCAGCTCGATGGGGGTGTGGTTGCCCAGGTTGAATACGCGGTGCGGTACCGGCTCGCGGCTGGGGTGCGCGAGCGCGCCGAGAATACCGGCCACGATGTCGGAAACATGTGTGAAGTCGCGCTGCATGCGGCCTTCGTTGAACACCTCGATGGCACGCGCGGCCAGCACCGCGCGCGAGAATAGCAGCGGCGCCATGTCCGGGCGGCCCCACGGGCCGTACACGGTGAAGAAGCGCAGGCCGGTGGCGTGCAGGCCGTACAGCTGCGCGTAGGTGTGCGCCATCAGCTCATTGGCGGCCTTGGTGGCCGCATACAGCGAACGCGGCTGGTCCACGCGCTGGTCTTCGGAGAACGGCGGGGTGGCCGAATCGCCATAGACCGAGCTGCTGGAGGCATACACCAGGTGCTGCACGCCGCGGTGGCGGCACAGCTCGAGCATGTTGACGAAGCCGACCAGGTTGCTGTCGACGTAGGCGTGCGGGTTTTCCAGCGAGTAGCGCACACCGGCCTGCGCGGCCAGGTGGATCACGGCCGTCGGCTGCACCTCATCGAACAGCGCGGCCAGGCCCTCGCGGTCGGTCAGGTCCAGCGTGCGCAGATCCAGCGTGGGGCACAGCGCGGCCACGCGGTCACGCTTGATCTGCGGGTCGTAGTAGTCGTTGAAGTTGTCCAGGCCGACCACGGCGTGGCCCGCCTCCAGCAGCGCGCGGGCGGTATAGGCACCGATGAAGCCGGCAGCGCCGGTGAGCAGGATGGTCATTGCAGTTGCCTGGAAATCATTGAGTACAGGTGCAGAGGATACGATGCGGGCTCAGAACAGCCCGAAACGTTTCCTGGCCACGTTGGGGCGGCCGGGTTCGATCACGTCCTGGATCTTCTTCGCATCGAAGCGATCCAGCAGGGCCTCGACGTCCTTCTTCAGCTTCAGGTCCATCTCCTCCGGGTACAGCGGGACGATGGACATGAACGTGATGCGCCTGCCCTCTTCCAGCACCAGCGTGCCGAAGTCATCGGGCGTGGTGACCGGCGGCAGTATGACGGCACCGTCGAAGCCCACGCCCGGCGCGAAGGGCTCGCTGGGATGGCCGTTGGGAATGGTGTGGCCGAAGCCCAGCCAGGTGTCGTACTCGTGCGGAAGCCGCGCCAGGCCCTTCAGCAGGCGCACCGGCCAGTAGTTGCGCTCGTCCTCGAAGGCATCCTGGGTGATCGGCCAATCAGCCGGCAGGGTCACCATCAGTTCCATGTAGCGCGGCACGTCCGCATCCACCTCGGCGGGCACCGTCATCGGCAGGTCGCTCATGCCGGAGGTCACCAGCCGCAGGTACGGGAACGCCTCGGTCGCCGGCACCACATGCACGTCGATGTGCACCAGGTCGGAGATGATTTCGTGGAATACGCCCGAGATCGGCCCAAGGTGGCGCTCGATGTACGCGCTGATGGCCTCGATGTGCGATTCACCCTGGGCGAGGGTGAAATCCTTTTCCCGGCTGTGCACCAGGATCGGGCTGCCGCCCGGGCTGACGTCGTCGATGTCCATGCTCATTCCTGCTCCCTGGATGAGCCGCGGCACGAAGCGGTCCCGCGGCGTGTGCGTTTCCCTGCCGAGCGCTGCTGCGGCGCTGCCGGGCTCAGCCCTGGCGCGCGCGCAGCTTTTCCAGCACGCCGTCGAGGGCGTCCAGGTTGGCGTAATGGATGATCAGCTTGCCCTTGCCGCCGCGACCGTGGTTGATCGCCACGGCGGTGCCGAGGGTTTCCGACAGCTCGTTCTGCAGCGAGGCGATGTCGGCCTGCAGCACCTTCGGCGCGGCCACCGGGCGGTTGCTGGGCACCTTTCCGGCGGCGAAGGCCTGCGCGCGGCGCTCCACTTCACGCACCGACCAGCCTTCGTCGGCCGCTTCCTGGGCCAGCTTGCCGGCCAGTTCCGGGGCCAGGGTCAGCAGCGCGCGGGCGTGGCCCATTTCCAGGCGGCGCGATTCCAGCAGCACGCGGATGGCCACCGGCAGTTCCAGCAGGCGCAGCAGGTTGGACACCGCCGCACGCGAGCGGCCCACCGCTTCGGCGGCCTCGGCGTGGGTCAGTGCGAACTCGCTGATCAGCCGTTGCAGGGCTTCGGCTTCTTCCAGCGGGTTGAGGTCTTCACGCTGGATGTTCTCGATCAGTGCCATCGCGATGACGGTGCGGTCTTCCAGCTCGCGCACCACCACCGGCACTTCGGCCAGCCCGGCCAGCTGCGAGGCGCGCCAGCGGCGTTCGCCGGCGACGATTTCGTAGTTGCCGGCCGGCAGCTGGCGCACCAAGATCGGCTGGATCACGCCCTGCGACTTGATCGAATCGGCCAGTTCGCCCAGCCTGCCTTCGTCCATCTCGCGGCGCGGCTGGTACTTGCCGGGCTGCAGCTGGCCGACCGGCAGCTTGCGCAGCACTTCACCGGGCAGAGGATCGATCACCGCCGACGCCTGCACCTGGCTCACCGCGCCCTTCGGGCCCAGCAGTGCGTCCAGGCCCCGGCCGAGGCCACGCTTCTTCGCTGCCGGCTTGGTGGTCATCAGACGGTCTCCACGGCCTTGGCGGCCTTGTTGCGTTCGTTGTTGCGGCGGATGATCTCACCGGCCAGGCCCAGGTAGGCCACGCCGCCACGCGAGGTGCGGTCGTAGCCGACGATGCTCTGGCCGTGGCTGGGCGCTTCGGCCAGGCGCACGTTGCGCGGCACGATGGTGCGGAACACGCGGTCACCGAAGTGTTCGGTCAGTTCGGCCGACACCGCGTTGGCCAGGTTGTTGCGCACATCGAACATGGTGCGCAGCACGCCTTCGATCTCCAGCACCGGGTTCAGGTTGGTGCGCAGCGCCTCGATGGTTTCCACCAGCGCGCTCAGGCCTTCCAGCGCGTAGTACTCGCACTGCATGGGCACCAGCACCGAATCGGCGGCGGCCAGTGCGTTCAGGGTCAGCAGCGAGAGCGCCGGCGGGCAGTCGATCAGGATGTAGTCGTACTCATCGCGCACCGGGGCCAGCGCGCGCTTGAGGCGCTGTTCGCGCTCTTCCTGCGCCATCAGCTGGATCTCGGCGGCGGTCAGGTCGATGTTGCCGGGCAGCAGGTCGTAGCCTTCGGCGGTCTTGACCCGCACCTCGGCGGCCAGGCCTTCGCCCAGCAGCAGGTCGTAGGTGGAAGCGACCAGCTCGCGCTTGTCCACGCCGCTGCCCATGGTGGCGTTGCCCTGGGAATCCAGGTCGACCAGCAGCACCCGCTTGGGTGCGTTGGCGAGGGCGGCCGCCAGGTTGACGGCGGTCGTGGTCTTACCGACGCCACCCTTCTGGTTGGCGATGGCGATGATGCGGGCCATGCGGGCGAGCCTCGTCGACGGTTGCTGAGACCGGTCATTATGCTTACAACCGGCCCCGGGCGGAAATCATGAATCGCCAACCCGTTGTTCCATAAAGGGCTGGCGCGTGGAATCAGGGACCGCTGACGGTCACCAGGTGGCGTTCGCCGGCCAGCCCGGGCACCACCAGCGGCCGCACCTGCTGCACCTGCCAGCCGGCCGGCAGCTCGGCGACCTCCTCGTGCGGGTACACGCCCTTCATCGCCAGCAGCACGCCGCCGGGGCGCAGCAGGTGGCCGCCGACGCGCACGATGCCGGCCAGGGTGTCCATGGCGCGCGCGGTCAGCTGGTCGTAGCGACCGGCCTCGTCCAGCGCCTCGGCACGCGATTCGGCCACCTGGGCATTGCCCAGCCCCAGCTGGCGCACGGCTTCGCGCATGAAGCGCGCCTTCTTGCCGTTGCTCTCCACCAGGGTGACCTGCAGGCCGGGGCAGGCGATGGCCAGCGGGATGCCCGGCAGCCCGGGGCCGGTACCCAGATCGGCCAGGCTGCCATCGGCCACGAACGGCTGCATCGCCAGCGAATCGAGCAGATGGCGGGTGACCATCTCCTGCGGGTCGCGGATGGCGGTGAGGTTGTAGGTCTGGTTCCAGCGGTGCAGCAGGGCCAGGTAACGCAGCAACGGCGGCGCCAGTGCGGCGTCCAGGCCCATGCTGGTCAGGCCCTGTTCCAGCGTGGCCGCCACGCCGGGCGGAAGGGTGTGTTCGCTCATGCGGGCATTATCGCCGGTTTTGCACGGCGGCCCGTATGCCATCGCACATCACAGCGCATGCCAGGCCAGTGCTGCGCGGAAGCTCGCGCTGGCCTGCCACTCGTGCAGGTGCCAGCGCGCCGGCGTGCCCAGCTCCGGATCGCACCAGGCCAGGTACAGCGCGCCGTCGGCCGAGGGCGCCAGCTGCAGGCGGTGCAGGCCGAACGACAGGCCCTGCCCCTGCGCCTTCAGCACCGCCTCCTTGGCGCACCACACGCGGAAGAACCAGTGGTCGCGCTCGGCCTCGGGCAACGCCTGCAGCCAGGTGAGCTCGGCCGGGTGGAAGAAGCGGCGGATGATGTCCAGCTGGCGCGGGCGCGGGCGCAGCAGTTCCAGGTCCACGCCCAGCCGCACGCCGGGGCCGGTGGCCACTAGCAGCACCTCGCCGCTGTGGCTCCAGCCCACGCCCTGCTCGGCCAGTGCGCCGGTGAACAGCGGCCGGCCGCGCAGGTCGCGCTCCAGCGGCAGCGTGGCCGGGTCGCCGCCCAGCGCCTGCGCCAGCACCTGCCGGGCCTGCGGTTCACCGCGCTCACCGGGCACGTGCGGGCAGCGCCAGACCGTCACCGGGCCGAACCGCCAGGGGCCGTCCGGCGCGGCCGGCAGACTCACGCCGCGCCCCCGTGCTGGCTGCACAACGGTTTCACGGCGCTGCGGGTCAACTGGGGGCGGTTCCAACCCGGAGGTGCGACCATGGGCATCATCATCTGGCTGATCGTCGGCGGCATCGTGGGCTGGCTGGCCAGCATCATCATGAGGCGCGACGCCCAGCAGGGGATCATCCTCAACATCTTGGTGGGTATCGTCGGTGCGCTCATTGCCGGTTGGCTGTTCGGCGGCGGCATCAACGAAGCCATCACCATCCGCACCTTCCTGTTCTCGCTGATCGGGGCGGTCATCCTGCTGGCGATCGTCAACCTGTTCACCCGCAAGAGCATACGGTGAACCCAACGGGAGCGCCGGGCCCTGCCTGGCGCTTCCCTGCAGCCGCTGCGCTCGCCGGGCAGGGCCCGGCGCCAGCGCTTCAACCCAGCTGCACCCACGCCGGGGCGTGGTCACTGGGGCGTTCCCAGGTACGCGGCTCGCGGTCGATGCCCGAGGCCACGGCGCTGGCCTTCAGTGCGTCGGACACCAGGGTCAGGTCGATGCGCAGGCCCAGGTTGCGGCGGAAGCCGGCAGCGCGGTAATCCCACCAGCTGAACACGCCGGCCTCGTCGTTGTGCAGGCGGAAGCCATCGTGCAGGCCCAGCTGCAGCAGCTTTTCCAGCGCACCGCGCTCGGCGGTGGAGGTGAGGATGTGGTTCTCGTTCCACACCTCCGGGTCGTGCACGTCGCGCGCGTCCGGGGCGATATTGAAATCGCCCATCACGATCAGCTTCGGGTGGCGCTGCAGTTCCTGCGCGATCCAGGCATGCACGGCTTCCAGCCAGCGCAGCTTGTAGTCGTACTTGTCGGTGCCGATGTCCTGGCCATTGACCACGTACAGGTTGATCACCCGCAGATCGCCGAAGGTACCGGCGATGACACGCTTCTGCTCGTCCTCGAAGCCGGGAATGCCGATCTGCACGTCCTGCGCCGGCTCACGCGACAGCAGCGCCACGCCGTTGTAGGTCTTCTGGCCGGCGAACACGCTGCGGTAGCCGGCGGCGATCAGCGCCGAATCGGGGAACTTGTGGTCCTCCAGCTTGGTTTCCTGGATACCGACGATGTCCGGGCCGAAATCCTTGAGCCACTGCTCCAGGTGCGGCAGGCGGACATTGAGCGAATTGACGTTCCACGAGGCGATTTTCATGGGGCCATTCTACCCGGCCCGGCTTTGGTGGACGCCAACGTTGGTTGGCGCGTGCTGTGCCAACCAAGGTTGGCACCTGCCAGAGCCGGCCCCGCAGGTTGGCCGGCCCGGTGGTGACGGCCGCGGGCCGGCAACCCCATGACGCTTCGGCAGGATCCCGCCGTTGCCGGCTATCAGCCGGCATTACCGCAGCAGCAGCTTCAACAGCCCGGCAATCTTCGAATACGGGGGCCGCAGCCGGTCGGTCACCGCCCAGCACGACTGCCACAGCACCGGCAGCAGATGGCTCAGGCCATCGAAGCCGACCTGGCCATGGTAGGCGCCCATGCCGCTGGCCCCTACCCCGCCAAACGGCAGGCCATCGGCAGCGAAGTGCAGCAGCGTGTCGTTCACCGTCACCCCGCCGGCCACCACCTGGCCGAGGATGCGTTCCACCGTGGCGCGCTCCCCGCTGAAGGGATACAGCGCCAAGGGCCGCTCGCGTGCCACCACGCCGGCCAGTACCGTATCCAGATCGGCATACGCGCGCACCGGCAGGATCGGCCCGAAGATCTCATCGCGCATCAGGTCCAGATCGTCCGGCGGGTCCAGCACCACGACCGGTACCAGCAGACGCTCACGGTCGGCGCGCGCCGCATCGACCTGCGCCAGCGGGATCACCGGCACGCCGCGTTCGCGCGCCTGCGCCAGATAGCCCTGCAGGCGCTGGTACTGGCCATCGTTGATGATGCGCGTGTAATCGCCGGCATCGCTGAAATCGCCATAGCGCTCGCGCACCTGCTGCTGCAGGGCCTGCACGAACTCACGCTGGCGCGCGGTGTCGATCAGCGCGTAATCCGGCGCGATGCAGGTCTGCCCGGCGTTGAACCACTTGCCGGTGGCGAATCGTGCGGCGGCTTTTTCCAGCGGGAAATCGCGGCAGACAATCGCCGGGGATTTGCCGCCCAGCTCCAGCGTGACCGGCACCAGGTGCTCGGCCGCGGCGGCCATCACCTTGCGGCCCACCGCCGTGGAGCCGGTGAACACCAGGTGGTCCAGCGGCAGCGAAGACACCGCCGCCGCCACGTCCGCCCCACCCTGCACCACCGCCACGCGGTCGGGCGGGAACACACTGGCCAGCAGATCGGCCAGGAACGCGCTGGTATGCGGCGTGTGCTCGGATGGCTTCAGCAGCACGTGGTTGCCGGCGGCAATGGCCGTGGCCAGCGGCACCAGCGCCAGCGTGACCGGGTAGTTCCAGGGTGAGATTACCCCGACCACACCCAGCGGCGTCGGCCGCAGCTGCGCGCGCGCCGGTCACAGCTTCCAACCGGCCGATGCACGGCGCGGCTTCGACCAGCGCCGCAGGTGCCGGCGCAGGTGGTCGATGGCCGACAGCACGCTCATGCCATCGGCGATGCGCGATTCGTCATGCGAACGGTGGCCGAAATCCTCGGCGATGGCCTGGGCCATCTCGTCCAGGCGCGGCTTCAGCGCCTCACGGATGCGGCGCAGGTCGGCTTCGCGCTGGTCGAGCGACGGCCGCTGGGCCTGCCAGGCGCTGCGCAGGGTGTGCAGGATGGTGGGGAGGTCGGCTGGGGCGGTGGTGGTCATGGGCCGACTATACGAGCTACGGCAGTCATGGCCGCATGACAGGAGGGGTAATGTCGACCGGGCAATGTCGACTGGGTAGAGTCGACCGGGTAGAGTCGACTCTACCCCTCGCTCCATTTCCGCCATCCCCACAAACAGAAAGGCCGTGGTCTCCACCACGGCCTCTCCTTCATCCGATGAACATCATTCTTATTTGGTGATGCCCACGTCCTTGGTCTCACGCAGGAACAACCCGCCCACCACCACCGACATCAGCGCGATGATGATCGGGTACCACAGGCCGTAGTAGAGGTTGCCGGTACCGGCCACCAGCGCGAAGGAGATCGCCGGCAGGAAGCCGCCGAACCAGCCGTTGCCGATGTGGTACGGCAGCGACATCGAGGTGTAGCGGATGCGGGTCGGGAACAGTTCCACCAAGTAGGCGGCAATCGGGCCGTAGACCATGGTCACGTACAGCACCAGAAGCCACAGCATGAAGATCGTGCCGGGAATGTTGATGCGTGCGCCGTCGGCCTTGGCCGGATAGCCGGCAGTGGTCAGCGCGGTCTTAAGTTCGGCACCGAAGGCAGCGGCCTTGGCCTTGTTGTCATTGGCGGTCAGGCCAGCCGCTTCATAGGAAGTGACACTGGCGCTGCCCACGCTCACCATCGCCAGCGAACCGGCAGCGGCCGGCTGCACTTCATACGGCACACCGGCCTTGGTCAGCGCGGCGGTGGCCACGTCGCAGGAGCTGGTGAACTTGCGCATGCCCGCCGGATCGAACTGGAACGAGCAGGTGGCCGGATCAGCCACGACCAGGGCCGGCGAGTTGCTGCGGGCTTCTTCGATGGCCGGGTTGGCGAAGTGGGTCAGGCCCTTGAAGATCGGGATGTAGGTGATGGCGGCCAGCAGGCAGCCGGCCAGGATGATCTTCTTGCGGACGATGCGGTCGGACAACCAGCCGAAGAAGATGAAGAACGGCACGCCCAGCGCCAGTGCCGCGGCGATCAGCAGGTAGGAGGTGGTGGCGTCGACCTTCAGCATGCTGCTCAGGAAGAACAGCGCGTAGAACTGGCCGCCGTACCAGACCACGGCCTGGCCGGCTGCCGCACCCAGCAGCACCAGCAGCATCAGCTTCAGGTTGCCGCCCTTCAGGCTGTCACGGAACGGGGTCTTGGAGCCCTTGCCTTCGGCCTTCATCTGCTGGAACAGCGGCGATTCGCTCAGCTGCAGGCGGATCCACACCGAAATGCCCAGCAGCACGATCGACACCAGGAACGGAATGCGCCAGCCCCAGGCTTCGAAGGCTTCGTTGCCCAGGAAGTAGCGGCAGGCCAGGATGATCAGCAGCGACATAAACAGGCCGAGCGTGGCGGTGCACTGGATGAAGCTGGTGTACAGGCCACGCTTGTCGTCCGGCGCGTGCTCGGCCACGTAGGTGGCAGCACCGCCGTACTCACCGCCCATCGCCAGGCCCTGGGCCAGGCGCAGCACGATCAGGATCACCGGGGCCGCGAAGCCGATCGAGGCGTAGTTGGGCAGCACACCGACCAGGAAGGTCGAGATGCCCATGATCAGGATGGTGACCAGGAAGGTGTACTTGCGGCCGATGCGGTCGCCGAGGCTGCCGAAGAAGGCCGCGCCGAAGGGGCGCACGAAGAAGCCGGCGGCGAAGGCCGGCAGGGCGAAGATCATGCTGGTGGTTTCGTTGAAACCACTGAAGAACTGCTTGGCGATGATGGCCGCCAGCGAGCCGTACAGGAAGAAGTCGTACCACTCGAACACCGTGCCGAGGCTCGATGCGAAGATGACCTTTTTATGGCCTTGGGTCAGGGAGCCCGCGGCGTTGTGCGTGGTACCGGGTGTGCTGGACATGAGACGTTTTCCCTCTGTAGATGCCGACCGTCGGATCGGCCCCGATCTGGTAGGTGCCGACCGTTGGTCGGCACGCTGTTAGAAGCTGTATTTCGTGGTGAACTGCAGTCGGGTGATGTCACCCTTGCTGCCGTTCTCGATCTCGGAACGGCCGAACATCAGCTCCGCCCCCACATCCACCTTGGGCAGCGGCGAATAGAAGATGTTGCCGCGGATGCTCTGCACGCTCTTGGTCACCAGTGGGCCCAGCACACTGTCGTTGTCGTAGTCGCTGCGGGCATAGATCAGGTTGGTGCGCAGCTTCGGCGTGAAGGCATGGCGCCAGCCCACATAGCCGGCCAGCACGCCGGTGGGGTTCAGTTCGTCGCGGGCGATGTCATAGGCGCTGTCGGCGGTGACGCCCAGGCCGATGTAACGGGCAATGCCTTCGCCACCGGTGAACTGGTAGTGCAGCGTATCGCTGTCACCCATCACCCACTTGCCGCCCAGGGTCAGGCCGCCGGCCACCTTGTCGGCCTTCGCACCGGTGGTCTGGTTGTCCACCTTCAACTGGCGGACCAGGCCGCCTACACCGAAGGTGCCCCAGCTGCCCTTCCAGCCGTAGCGCAGGGTCAAGTCAGGCAGGCCACCGCGATCGGAGTTGGCACTGGCATTGGTCCAGGCACCGGTGAGCGGGTTGTGCGTGCCGGTCAGCGTGGTGGTTTCCGGGTTTTCCAGCGTAACGCTGAAGCCGCCCTGCGTGTAGCGGATCTGTGCCTGGCGCACGAAGATCACGCCGTCGGTCGGGCCGACGAAGTCCACCGCTTCCGGCAGCGAGGCGGCATCCATGAAGTTGGACCAGGTCTGGCCCGCCAGCCAGTTGTTCCAGTACATGTAGGCATGGCGCAGGGTGACGCCGTAGGTGTTGGTGGCGGTCTGGTTGCCCAGCGAATTGCCGAAGAAGTCCATTTCGAAGAAGCCACCGGCCTTGTTGCCGGCGTCGGTGACGGTGTCGATGCCCAGGTTGAAGCGCGAGAATTTGGCGTGGGCATTGAAGTCGGTTCCCGAACGGCGGCCGGTACCGCCGGCGCCGGCCACCGGGGTCTGGCCCGGCAGGTACAGCGCGCGGCCGGTGGCATCGTCGGCCAGCTGGCCATCGCTGGTCTGGGTGCCGAGGAAATCGGCCTTGATGAAACCACCGATCTTCACCGTGGTGCCTGCCGCAGCGCCCGGGGTGAGGGTGGTGATCTGGATCGACTGCTTGCCGGCCGGCACCGCCGGCTTCTGTTCGGCCTGCAGCGTGCGCACTTCGGTAACCGCCTGCTGGGTCTGGCTGATCTGCGTCTGCTGTTGCTGCTGCGAACCCAGCAGCAGCTGCACCTGTCGCTCCAGCTCGGCAACGCGTGCTTCCAGTGCCTGCTCGCGCGGGGTGCTTCCCTTGGCGGTATCTGCAAACGCCATGCCCGGTGCAACCAGGGCGACCAGCAGGCAGGCCGCCAGAGGTTTGCGCACGGTCTTCAACGTACGGTAGCTCATGTTGCCCTCTCTCCCAAGTTGCAAAGTGATCGCCGCGTGTGGGGACACGGTCGGGCCGAGACTGCGGCTGTTCAGCGCACAGCGGCTATTGGCCATTAGTCGAAGCTGGCCGGCCTCGGCCGCGCCATGGCATGGCCATGCAGTGGCTACGCCAGCACCGTGCGTTGTCCTGTGCCGCTTTGCGCTGCGCGGCGTTCGACCATCGTCTAAGCGGGGTGGTAACGCGAACGGGGGTGGATGGGGCAAACTGGAGGGGATCGGTCGCTGTATTGCTGCGACCGCACATACAAAGTCACGTACGCGAGGGTGTCATGGCTGATCTTTATCCCGTCGATCCGCAGTTCGCCGCCAAAGCACGCATCGACAAGAAAACCTACGAACAGCAGTACCAGGCATCGGTCGGCGACCCCGATACCTTCTGGGGCAAGGCCGCCGAGCGGCTGGACTGGATGCGCAAGCCGACGAAGATCCGCAACGTCAGCTACGACCTGGCCGATTTCCACATCAAGTGGTTCGAAGACGGCGAGCTCAACGCCAGCGTGAACTGCCTGGACCGCCAGCTGGAAACGCGCGGCGACAAGACCGCGCTGCTGTTCGAACCGGACAGCCCGGACGCGCCGGCCCAGCACATCACTTACCGCGAGCTGTACGAGCGCACCTGCCGCCTGGGCAATGCGCTGCGCAACCTGGGCGTCAAGAAGGGCGACCGGGTCACCATCTACCTGCCGATGAACGTCGACGCCGCCGTGGCCATGCTGGCCTGCGCGCGCATCGGTGCCATCCACTCGGTGGTGTTCGGTGGCTTCGCCCCGAACTCGATCGCCGACCGTGTCAGCGACTGCCAGAGCAAGCTGATCATCACCGCCGATGAAGGCCTGCGCGGTGGCCACAGGATTCCGTTGAAGGCCAATGTCGATGCCGCACTGAAGCTGCCGGGCACCAACACGGTTGAAACCGTGCTGGTGGTGCGCCATACCGGCGGCGCGGTGGACATGCAGGCCCCGCGCGACCGCTGGTTCCACGACGTGGTGGACAGCCAACCGTCCAGCTGCGAACCCGAGCGCATGAACGCCGAAGACCCGCTGTTCATCCTCTACACCTCCGGTTCCACCGGCAAGCCCAAGGGCGTGCTGCATACCACCGGCGGCTACCTGCTGTACGCGGCCTACACCCATGAAGCGGTGTTCGACCTGCGCGAGGACGACATCTACTGGTGCACCGCCGATGTGGGCTGGGTCACCGGCCACAGCTACATCGTCTACGGCCCGCTGGCCAACGGTGCCACCTCGCTGATGTTCGAAGGCGTGCCGAACTACCCGGACACCTCGCGCTTCTGGAACGTGATCGACAAGCACAAGGTGTCGATCTTCTACACCGCCCCGACCGCCATCCGTGCACTGATGCGCGAAGGCGAGGAGCCGGTGAAGAAGACCTCGCGCGCCTCGCTGCGCCTGCTCGGCAGCGTCGGCGAGCCGATCAACCCGGAAGCCTGGCGCTGGTACTACGAGGTGGTCGGCGACAGCCTCTGCCCGATCGTCGATACCTGGTGGCAGACCGAGACCGGCGGAATCCTGATCTCGCCGCTGGCCGGCGCGATGGACCTCAAGCCGGGTTCGGCCACCCTGCCCTTCTTCGGCGTGCAGCCGGCCCTGGTCAATGCCGATGGCGAGATCAAGGACGGCGCCACCGAAGGCAACCTGATCATCCGCGATTCGTGGCCGGGCCAGATGCGCACGGTCTACGGCGACCACCAGCGCTTCATCGACACCTACTTCCGCACCTACCCCGGCAGCTACTTCACCGGCGACGGCTGCCGCCGCGATGACGATGGCTACTACTGGATCACCGGCCGCGTGGACGATGTGATCAACGTGTCCGGCCGCCGCATCGGCACCGCCGAAGTGGAAAGCGTGCTGGTCTCGCACCCGAAGGTGGCCGAGGCTGCCGTGGTCGGCTTTCCGCACGACGTCAAGGGCCAGGGCATCTACGCCTACGTGACCCTGGTGGCCGACGAAGCCCCCAGCGACGAACTGCACAAGGAACTGGTGGCCTGGGTGCGCAAGGAGATCGGCCCGATCGCCACGCCGGACCACCTGCAGTGGGCGCCGGGCCTGCCCAAGACCCGTTCGGGCAAGATCATGCGCCGCATCCTGCGCAAGATCGCCGAGAACGCGCCGGACCAGCTGGGCGATACCTCCACCCTGGCCGACCCGTCGGTGGTGGCCTCGCTGGTGGACGAGCGCAAGGTGCGCTGATGCCTCACCCGGGCCGGAGCCCCGGGGTCGGATCCCTTTCCGCAGGGAAAGGGCGCTGACCCCAGGAACCTCCAGCCACCAAGGGGTCAGATCCCTTTCCTGGCGGAAAGGGATCTGACCCAGCAGTGTTTTTACCCACGGCTCCCCAAAGACCATGCCTACGCTCCTGATTGCCGATGACCACCCGCTGTTCCGCGAAGCCCTGCGCGGCGCCGTGCAGCGGGTCATCCCCGGCGTGCAGCTGTTCGAGGCCGACAGCGTGGAAGCGCTGTACGCGCTGGCCGACCAGCACAACGATGCCGACCTGGTCCTGATGGACCTCAACATGCCCGGTGCCCAGGGCTTCAATGCCCTGGTGCACATGCGCTCGCTGCACCCGCAGCTTCCGGTGGTGGTAGTGTCCGCGCGCGAAGAACCCACCGTGATGCGCCGTGCGCTGGACCACGGTGCGTTCGGCTTCATTCCCAAATCCGCCGATTCGGACACCATCGGGCACGCGCTGGGCACCATCCTCGATGGCGAGACCTGGGCACCGCCAGAGGCGCATAACGTGCCGCCCACCGGGCGCGAAGAGCGCGAAGTGGGCCAGCGCCTGCGCGAACTGACCCCGCAGCAGTTCCGCGTGCTGCAGATGCTCGGCGCCGGCCGCTTGAACAAGCAGATCGCCTACGACCTCAACGTGTCCGAAGCAACGATCAAGGCCCACGTCACCGCCATCCTGCGCAAGCTGGGCGTGACCAACCGCACCCAGGCGGTGCTGATGGCCGGCAAGCTGGCCATCGACGACGACACCATCGTGCTGCCGCCGGAAGAAGACTGACCCTCGCCGGGCATGGCCCGGCGCTACCGTGTCGTTCGCGGTATAGCCATCGCTATGAAAACCAGCCGGACCTGCGCGTTTCGCCGACGATGCGCCACGCGCGGATCGCGGTGCTAAGCTTCGCGTCCCCTTGGGGAGTAGCCGGATTCCTACGCAGGAATCGTCCACGTCAACATACTCGGCCAGTGCGCCGTGGCGTGGACAACCATGATGGTTGGCGAGACCAGCGGCCCGCGCGCGCAACATCAGGTTGGGCGCGAGCGCCGGCCGTGCGTCCGTCCAAGCCCGACCTTCAGTTGCTGCCCATGTCCCCTGTTTCGATCCTCCTGATCGGCTTTGCCATGTCCACCGATGCCTTCGCTGCCGCCATCGGCAAGGGTGCGGCCATGCGCAAGCCGGTGTTCCGCGATGCCCTGCGTGCCGGCATCATCTTCGGCGTCATCGAAGCCATCACCCCCATCATCGGCTGGCTGCTGGGCCGCGCCGCCCTGCAGTACGTGGAAGCCTTCGACCACTGGATCGCCTTCGGCCTGCTCGGCGCGCTGGGCATCCACATGATCTACAACGGCCTGCGCCCGGACAGTGCCGGGGAAAACGAAGACCCTTCGCAGCACCACGGTTTCTGGAAGCTGGCGCTGACCGGCTTCGCCACCAGCATCGATGCCATGGCGGTGGGCATCGGCCTGGCCTTCATGGACGTGCACATCGGCGTGATGGCCACCGTCATCGGCCTGTGCACGCTGACCATGGTCACCGCCGGCATCATGCTGGGCCGCGTGCTGGGCAGCATGGTCGGCAAGCGCGCGGAGATCATCGGCGGCGTGATCCTAGTGATCATCGGTGCGACGATCCTCTGCGAACACCTGCACGGGGTCGGCTGAACCAGGCCGACCGCCTCTTCAGCCGCGCTCGGCGGCGTCACGCAATGCGGCCAGGAAGGCACGCAGTGACGCCGGCTTGATCGGCTTGATCAGCACCCGGTAGCCGCGGTCGCGCGCCATCTGCTTCAGCTCGTCGCGGCCATCGGCGGTCAGCAGCGCACCCGGCAGTTCGTAGCCGGCCGCCTCGCGCAGTGCCACCAGCGCGTCCAGTCCGTCCATGCGGTCGTGCAGGTGGTAGTCCACCAGCATCACCTGCGGGCGTTCGGCCACCTTCTGCAGCGCCTGGTCCACGGTGGAAGCGGTGATGACCTGCACCTGCCAGCGGCCCAGCAGGGCGCGCATGCCGTCGAGGATTTCCTCGTCGTTGTCCACGCACAGCACGCGCAGGCCGGCCAGCGAATCGCTGCGCACCGCCGGCGCGGCCACCGCCACCGGCGTGGCCGGTTCGGTGTAGCCCGGCAGTGGCGCCACCCGCGGCAGGATGATCGAGAACATCGAACCACGCCCCACCCGGCTGTGCGCGTTGAGCCGGTGGTCGAGCAGCCGCGAGATGCGCTGGCAGATCGACAGCCCCAGCCCCAGGCCCTGCTCGCCCCAGTCGAACGGCTGCTGGTAGCGGTGGAATTCGTCGAAGATCTGCTGCATGTGGTGCTCGGGAATGCCCGGGCCGGTGTCCCACACCTGCAGCTCCACTTCATCGCCGCGGTGGCGCACCGCCAGCACGATGCGCCCCTGCCGGGTGTAGCGCAGCGCATTGGCCAGGAAGTTCTGCAGCACGCGGCGCAGCAGCCGGCGGTCGCTGCGCACCCACGCCGGGCGCGCGAACAGGTCCAGGCGCAGGCCACGGCCGGCGGCCACCGGTGAGTACTGCGCGGCCAGTTCGCGCATCAATGCGCTGACATCGAATTCGCCGATGACCGGGTGCAGGCCGCCGGCATCCAGCCGCGACACGTCCAGCAGGCCATCGAGCAGTTCCTCGGCCGCACGCAGCGAGGCGTCCACGCGCTCGGCCAGGTGGCGCTGCTCGTCGTTGCCGTGGTGGCTGTCGCGCAGCGCCGAGGCAAACAGCCGCGCGGCATTCAAGGGCTGCAGCACGTCGTGGCTGATCGCCGCCAGGAAGCGGGTATTCGACTGCTGTGCCACTTCGGCTTCATGCGAGCGCTCGGCCACGCGCTGTTCCAGCGTTTCGTTGGCTTCCAGCAGCGCGCCTTCGGCCCGCTTGAAGTCGGTGACGTCGTTGTAGCTGGTGACATAGCCACCGCCAGGCAACGCCTGCCCACGCATCTCGATCACCTTGCCGTCGCTGCGTGTGCGCTCGAACACGTGCGGCGAACCGGCGCGCATGTAGCCGATGCGGCGGTTGATCTGCACCTCGATATCGCCCTCGCCCAGCTCGCCACGCTCGGCGTTGTAGCGGATCAGGTCGGCCACCGGGCGGCCCACGTAGAGCATGCCGTCGGGGTAGCCGAACATGTCCTGGTAGCGGCGGTTCCAGGCGGTCAGGCGCATGTCCGGGTCGACCACGCTGACCCCGGCGCTGATGTTCTCCAGCGTGGTGGACAGGATCTCGCGGTTGAAGCGCAGCTCCTGCCCGGCCTCGTCCAGCACCGCCACCACTTCGCCCAGGTCCATGCCCGAGCCGCGCAGCAGGCTGGTCAGCAGCAGGCGTGCCGACGCGGCGCCGATGGACGCGGCCAGCAGGCGTTCGGTGAACTGCACCCACGGCCGGTCGGCCGGCGCCGACGGCTGCAGTTCGCGCCCCAGCGACTGCGCCTGTTCGAAGAACGAACGCCGCGCATGGCGCTCGCCGACCACGCGCGCGGCCAGGGCCAGCAGGTCGCCCACATGCACGTGGCCCGGCCAGACGCCGGCCACCGACGGGCGCCGCGCGTACGGGTCCAGGAACGGCGCCGCACGCAGACGCTCGTCCACGCCCGGGCGCCAGCGCGCGGACACCAGCATCATCGTGGCCGCATTGACCAGCAGCGACCAGAACGTGCCGTGGGTCAGCGGATCCCAGCCGCGCATGCCGAACAGCTGGTGCGGGCGCAGCCAGTCGATGCCGAACGGGCCATGCTCGACCCAGCCGATCTCGACCCAGCCGGCCTGGGTCATCGCCGGCAGCAGCAGGGTGTACATCCAGGTGGCGAAGCCGGCCAGCATGCCGGCCTCCACGCCACGGCGGCTCCCCCCCCCGCCAGTACAGGCCGCCGATCAGCCCGGGCGCGAACTGCGCCGCCGCGGCGAAGGCCATCAGGCCATAGCTGGCCAGCGTGCTGTCGCTGCTGCTGCTGCGGTAATAGCTGTAGGCCATCAGCGCCAGCAGCAAGATCGCCAGACGGCGGATCCACAGCACGCGCGAGGCCACGTCGGCCGCTTCCTGGTGGTCACCACTGCGGCGCAGCAGCACCGGCATCACCAGGTCTTTGCTGACCATGGTGGCCAGCGCGATGGAGGACACGATGACCATGCCGGTGGCCGCCGAGAAGCCGCCCACGTAGGCCACCAATGCCAGCACGTTGCGCCCTTCGGCCAGGGGCAGCGCCAGCACCATGGCATCGTCGGCCACCGGGCCACTGCTGCCGAACAGGGTCACACCGGCGGTGGCGATCGGAATCATCATCGCCGAGATCAGCGCCAGGTAGCCGCCGAACATCCAGCGCGCGCGGCGCACAT
The DNA here is from genome assembly GCA_009912235.1 of Stenotrophomonas maltophilia. GTDB lineage: Bacteria > Pseudomonadota > Gammaproteobacteria > Xanthomonadales > Xanthomonadaceae > Stenotrophomonas > Stenotrophomonas maltophilia_AV. Next base: position 26,387 of record WNDS01000006.1, on the reverse strand, counting down.
CGCGCACGTCACCACACTCCACCACCGCCACATGGAACTGGCGTGGCAGGCAGACGATGGCCAGGAAGCTGAGCAGGGTCTGCGAAATGAAGCCCACCGGCGGCAGGCCACTGAACAGCGTGTGCACCGACTCCACCACCGCATCGGTGCGGTCGCTCAGCCACACATAGGCGAACACGCCCACGGCTACCATCGCCACCAGCTTGATCACCGATTCCAGCGCGATGGCCAGCATCATGCCGTGGTGGTGCTCGGTGGCATCCACCTGGCGGGTACCGAACAGGGTGGCGAACAGTGCCATCAGCAGCGCCACGTACAGTGCCGGGTCGCTGAAATAGCCGGTCGGGCCGGTGCTGCCGCTGAGCACCTGCAGGCTCATCGCCACCGCTTTGTACTGCAGGGCCAGGTAGGGAACGATGCCGATCAGCGCGATGATCGCCACCAGCGCGGCCAGCCGCCGCGAGCGGCCGAAGCGCGAGGAGATGAAATCGGCGATGGACACCACGTTCTCGCTGCGCGCGATCAGCGCCAGCCGTTCGATGATGCGCCAGCCGAACAGCAGCAGCAGCAGCGGCCCCAGATAGATCGGCAGGTAGCCCACACCATTGCGCACGGCGGTGCCGACCGCACCGTAGAACGTCCACGACGAGCAGTACACCGCCAGTGCCAGGCTGTAGACCACCGGCCGCAGCCACAGGCGGTTGGGGTACATCGGCCGGCGGTCACCCCACCACGCCACGCCGAACAGCAGCGCGGCGTAGGCAACCGAGACCAGCAGCAGGATCCAGCTGGAGACCACGCGCGCGCTTCCGTCGGAGGAGGGGCCAGTAGATCACGGCCGCTGGGCGGGAGGGTAGGTCACGACGGTGGGTCACGGAGGTGGGTCACGACCGTTGGTCGTGACGGAGACATCCGCGCCCACCAACGGTGGGCACCCACCAAAGGAGGTAGGCACCCACCAGCAACCGGCGTTATTCCGCCGGAACGCCCATTTCCTTCAGCAGCTCGGGTGCCGGGTAGACCTTGGCCAGCAGCCAGCGCAGGTAGCGCATGTCCACGTGCACGGCACGCTTGTAGCGCGGGTCGAACCACCAGCTGGCGCTGACCGATTCCCAGTTGCTGTCGAAGTTCAGGCCGATCAGTTCGCCCTTGGCGTTGAGCACCGGCGAGCCGGAGTTGCCGCCGGTGGTGTCCAGGTTGGTCAGGAAGTTGACCGTCTGGGTCTTCAGCGCCGGGTCGGCGGTGCTGCCGAAATCACCCTTGGCGATGGCCGCCAGCAGCGGCTTGGGCGCATCGAACGGGTAGGCGTTGGTGTTCTTCTCGACGATGCCGGCCACCGTGGTCACCGGCGAATAGCTGACCGCATCGCGCGGGTGCAGCGCTTCCACCTTGCCGTAGCTGATGCGCAGGGTGCGGTTGGCATCGGGGTACGCCGCGCGGCCCTGCTTGGCACGCCAGGCGAACAGCGCCTTCATGTAGGCCGGGCGCAGGCGCAGCTGCTCGGCTTCGCGGGTCTTGCTCTCATTTTCGATGCGCAGCTGCGCGGCCACCAGCGGGCCGGTGGCGACGATCAGCGGATCGGCAGCCAGCGGCTTGCCTTCACGTGCGGCGGCAAAGCGCGACAGGCGCTCGCCTTCCTCGCCCAGGCGGGTGCTGGCGTACAGGCCGTCCAGCGCCTTGGCCAGCTGCTGCGGGGTGCGGCCGAAGGCTTCGTCGAATTCGGGCACGCGCTGGGCGTCGGGCAGCTGCTGGTAGCGGCCCAGCAGCGTGGTCAGCAGGGCCTTTTCCACCTCCGGCGAATAGCGGCGCTGCACCTGCTTCAGCACGCCTTCGATCAGCGCCTGGTCGCGTTCCTGGTAGCCGCTTTCGCGCTGTGCGTCAGGTTTGGCCGATTCAATACGCAGGCGCTCAAGCATCAGCGCCGAGCGCAGCAGCTGGCTCTGGCTGGCGGCCAGCTCCAGCAGCAGGTCGCGCTCACCCACCGCCGCACCCTGCGACAGGTTGGTCACCAGCGCCTTGATGTCGCCCTGGTATTGGCGGTCGGTGGCGGCCAGCATGGCGTGTTCGTCGGCCGCACGCTAGGCCTTGGCATCGCTGCGCAGCAGGCCTTCCAGTTCGCCGGCGGCACGTTTGCGGTTGTTCTTCAGCGACTGCAGCTGCGAGGCGTAGCGGGTGCGCGCCTGCGCATCCTTGGCCCCGGCCGCTTCGATGGTGTCGATCATCTGCTGGAACACCGCCACGCGGCGCGGCAGCACGCTGTCGATCTGGCCGGCGAACTCGGCGGCTGTGCGGTGGCGGTAGGTGATGCCCGGGTAGCCCGCCAGCATCGCGTAGTCGCCTTCCTTCGGGCCGTCCAGCGCCATCGTCAGGTGTGCCGGCGACTGGTAGGGGACGTTGTCCTTGCTGTAGGCGGCCGGCTTGCCGTCCTTGCCCACGTAGGCGCGCAGCAGGGTGAAATCGCCGGTGTGGCGCGGCCACATGAAGTTGTCGATCTCATCGCCGTAGTTGCCGATCGCGCGCGGCGGCGCGTAGACCAGGCGCACATCGCTCAGTTCCAGCTGGGTGATGCGGTAGAAATCGGTGCCGTAGTACATGTCGGCCACCGAGCAGCGCACGTTGCCCGGGCGCTCGCAGTCGGCCACGATCTGCTTGCGCGCGCCATCGACCGCGTCGAAGTAGGCGCGGCCGGTCTTGCCGCGGGCCTGGGCCAGCACCTGGTCGGTCGCCTTGTCGAAGCCCACCGTCACCAGCACGCGGAAATCGGGGTTGGCCGGGCACTCATCGGCGCGGCCGCTGGCGATGAAGCCATCGTCGATCAGGTTGTGCTCGGGCGAGCTGTTGTACTGGATCACGCCCATCGCCACGTGGTGGTTGGTCAGCAGCAGGCCGTCGCGGGAGACGAACGAACCGGTGCCACCGCCAGCACGCACCACCGCACTCAGCGGCGGGGCGGTCACGTTGGCCAGGTCGGCCGGGTTGCCCTTGAAACCGGCGGCCTGCAGCGGCTTGGCCAGCTCGGGCAGCTGGGTCGGCATCCACATGCCTTCGTCGGCATGCGCGCCGGCGGCGAGGGTCAGGCCCAGGGCAAGGGCGGCGGGAAGGGCTTTGCGTGGCGACATGGGTGCTTCCGGTACGTCAGAACAGCTTGGCACCTTAGCCAGTGGAGCGGTGTGGGGCAACACCCGATGGTCAGGGGTGGCCGGCCACTCCTACAATCGCGGCTTCCTGCACAGCGGATGTCAGCAGATGATCGTCGGTATCGACCTGGGCACCGCCCATTCACTCATCGGCATGCATTCGGCCGATGGCCCGCGCCTGTTCCCCAATGCCCACGGCGAGCTGCTGACCCCTTCGGTGATCAGCCTGGACGGCGACACCGTGCGGGTCGGGGCCCCGGCCCGTGAACGGCTGGTCAGCCACCCCGACCACAGCGTGGCGCACTTCAAGCGCTGGATGGGCAGCAACCGCGAAACCCGGCTGGGTGACCGCGTGTTCCGTGCCGAAGAGCTGTCGGCACTGGTGCTGCGCTCGCTGCTGGCCGATGCCGAAGCCGGGCTCGGGCACAAGGTGACGGAGGCCGTGATCAGCGTGCCGGCCTATTTTTCCGACGCCCAGCGCAAGGCCGCCCGCGCCGCCGGCGAGCTGGCCGGCATCCGCGTGGAGCGGCTGATCAACGAGCCCGCCGCCGCGGCACTGGCCTACGGCCTGCAGCAGTGCGAGGAAGAAGGCCGGGTGGTGGTACTGAACCTGGGCGGCGGCACCTTCGATGTCTCCATCCTGGAACTGTTTGAGGGCGTGGTGGAAGTGCATGCCAGTGCCGGCGACAACTACCTGGGCGGTGAGGATTTCCTGCAGGTGCTGGAACAGGCGTTCCTGTCCGAGCAGGGCCTACAGGCGGCCAGCATCGCCCCGGGCGAGCGCGCGCAGCTGCTGCGCCGGCTGGAACTGTTCAAGCGCGAACTGAGCGTACAGGGCAGTGGCCAGCTGCAGCTGAGCCTGGGCGGGCGTGAGCTGGAATGGCAGCTGGATGAGGCGCGTTACGCGCAGCTGTGCGAGCCGCTGCTGCAGCGCATGCGTGCGCCCATCGAGCGCGCCATCCGCGATGCCCGCCTGCAACCGGACGCGCTGGATGACATCGTGCTGGTCGGTGGCGCGGTGCGCATGCCGATGATCAGCCGGCTGGTGACCCGCATGTTCGGCCGCCTGCCGCTGCGCCACGTCAACCCGGACCAGGTCATCGCGCTGGGCGCGGCAGTGGCGGCGGGCCTGAAGGCGCGCGACCAGTCGCTGCAGGAAACCATGCTGACCGATGTCTGCCCCTATACCCTGGGTACGCAAGTCTCGCGCCGTGGTGCCGATGGTCGCGAGCGCTCCGGCTACTTCCATCCCATCATCCAGCGCAACAGCGTGGTGCTGGTCAGCCGCGAGGACAACTTCTACCCGCTCAGCGACGAGCAGACCGTGCTGGTGATGGATATCTACTAGGGCGAGAGCCCCACGGTGGACCGCAACATCAAGCTGGACGAGATCCGCATTCCGCTGAAGGGCAAGGGGCCGGCCTCGGAAAAGGGCGTCACCACCCGCTTCACCTACGACATCAATGGCCTGCTGCAGGTGGAGGTGACCGAACATGCCAGCGGCCAGCGCCATGAGCTGATCCTGGAACAGAACCCGGGCCTGCTCTCGCCACAGGAAATCCAGCAGCGCCTGGCCGCGCTGCAGGACCTGAAAATCAATCCGCGCGATGCCCAGCCCAATCTGGCGGTTGTCGCGCGGCTGGAGCACCTGTACGAGGAGTACCTGGACCAGCGCGAGACGCTGCAGGACTGGCTGTCGCGCTTCCGCAGCGTGCTGGAGACGCAGGATACCGGGCGCATCGAGCGTGACCGCGAGGAGCTGATCCAGTCCCTGGACGTGCTGGAGCGCGACGCGTGAGCTGGGGCCTGGATGTGCTGGAGCTGGACGAGGACGCCGACGAACGCAGCATCAAGCGCGCCTACGCCAAGCGCCTGCGGGTGACCCGCCCGGACGATGATCCGGTGGCGTTCCAGCAGCTGCACGAGGCCTATCAGGCCGCACTGGCGTGGGCGCAGCAGCGCGCGCAGTGGCAATGCGGCGAAGAGGACGCAGCGGATGACAACGCGCGCGCCTTCATGCCACCGGGCGAGATGCACGCCGTGCAGCCGGCGGCGTGGATGCAGCCCGAGGCCAGGCAGGCAGCGGCGGTGCTGGATCATCCCCGGGCCGAGGACGGTTGGTCCCATGGGCATGACCCGGTGCATACGGTGGTGGGGCTGACGACGCCGCTGGCCGCCCTTGAAGACGATCCGTCCGCGCTGCCCGCCACTGTCGGGCGCGATGCCGCCCGTGCCGAGCCGGCACTCCGCAGCATGGAGCAGACGGTGGCAACGGTGCTGGCCAGGCTGGCAGACGCTGCTGGCGCCCAGGGCGACGAGACGGCGGCCACGGCGCTGGAGGCCTGGTTGCAGGCACAGCCGGAGCTCTGGTCGCTGCACGACAAGCCCCGCATCGGCACCCTGCTGCTGTACAGCCTGCGCGAGCAACCGTTGCCGCTGCATCGCAGCGCGTTTGAACGTCTGGCATCGTACTTCGGCTGGGACGACGTCGCCTCCGGCATCGATGCCATCGACCTGCAACGCATCGCCCATCGCGGCGAGCAGGCCTGGTTGCTGTCGGCGGCAGGCCAGAAGAGCCTGGGCTGGCATGTCTCGCGGCTGGATGGCGCCGTCGAACGCGCCAGCATTCCCGGCGTGGTGGACCGCCTGAGCCGCCCGCGCAGCCGGTGGCGCAATGTGCTGGCGGCGCTGCCATGGTCACGGCCCAACGCCACGGTGTTGGTGCTTGTTGCGCTGGGCTACTGGCCCGAGCGCGAGCTGCCACCCGGCCTGTCCGCACCCCAGGTTGCGTTCTGGTCCCGCTTCGGCGACCCCAAGGATCCCCTGCGGTTCCGCGTCGGCAGCCTGCGCGCATGGCTGGCAGGCCTGCTGTGCGGCGCGTTCTGCCTGATGGGCGTGGTCAACAGTTGGCCCCTCTCGCCCACCGGGGGCGGCATGCCCGGCATTACGGTGGCAGCCCTCACCCTGGCCATCGGTACGCTGCTGTTTCCACTGGGCTGGTACCTGCTCTCGGGCTTCCCCGGGGTAGCCAGCTGGCAGATCAACCCGGCATTGGCGGGAACCTGGCGACAGAACGCCTCGCTTCCGCTGCTGGTGCTGCCCAGCGCTGGGCTGCTGCTGTGGTTCGGGCACGAAAGCTTCCCGCTCATGCTGGGCATGCTGCTGGGCCGCGCGCTGGTGTTTGCGCTCTGCATGGCGGCGCTGTTGGAGTACGGCAGCCAACGCCAGCGGCTGGGGCTGGCGTCGGCGGGCGTCCTGGAGCGCTTTGCCACATTGCCCGGAATGATCCTGCCTTGGCTCGGGCTGGCGGTCGTCCTGGGCTACTGGGCGCGTACCCTCATGCTGCGGCGGCGGGCGCCGCGCTGATCAACGACTGGCGGCGGATTACTTCTCCCGCCGCCAGTTCAACGAGCCGCGGTTTTCTACCGTGCTCGATTCCACTTCCACGTCGAAGCCACGGCGCAGCAGGTACTTCAGGGTCAGCACCGACCCGGCGCCGACCAGCGACACGCCGTAACCCACGTACAGCTTGGGAGAAATGTACTTGCCCACGCCGATGACCGAGCCGCCCAGCGCGCGCGACTGGCTCACGCCGGCATCGTCCAGGCCCAGCTTGGCGCCCAGCTGCGAGGCCAGCAGGCCGCTGCCGGCCGACAGTGCGGCCGAGGCCGCATTGACCTGCTGCGCCTGGTCGTCACTGGCCCCGGTCAGGCTGCGGCCCAGCACCAGGTAGGCCAGTGCCTCGGACTGCGACATCGCCGGGTCGGACCACACATCCGCACGCGGCTGCTGCGCGCGCGCGGTCACGTCGATGCCGGCGGTGACATCACCGATGCGGCGCTCGGCGCGGATGTTGATGCGCGGATCGGAAACGACGTTGTAGTTCCAGTTGAAGTTGCCGCGGGTGATGGTCAGGTCCTGGCCATAGGCCTTGTAGCGGCCACTGATTTCCAGGCCACCGTTGGCGGTCATCTCGCGGCCGGGCTTGGCCCAGACCTGCATCTTGCCGGTCAACGCACCCTTCAGCCCGGAGCCGGCCATCTTCACCTTGTCGCCCAGGCTGACGGTCAGGTCCATGTCCAGCGGCGAGGTGCGCGAGTCTTCCGGGTCGGCCGGGTCCAGCACCACCACGTCCTCGCTGACCGAGGTACCGCGGTCCAGGTGTTCCAGGTCGATGTCCGCCTCGGGCACCAGCACCGAACCGCGCAGCTGCATGGCCGTGGCGGCCAGGGTGAAGTCCAGGTCCGGGTTGGCGATGATGCGCAGCTCGCTGGTGTTGGAGACCAGCACGTTCTCGCCGTGGATATGCAGCTGCAACGGCTGCGCGTTGCCGAACCAGGACAGGCCGCCGTCCACGTGCAGCGTGCCCTTGCCCGAATTGGCCTGCGCCACGATCTTGGCCGAGCCGTCGGGCTGGGCCACGAAGCTGCCCTTGCCCTGGTCCAGGGTCAGGCCGAGTGCCGGCAGTTCGGTCTCGAAGTTGCTCAGGCTGGCTTCGCCCCCTAGCGAAGGCTGGCCGCGCGTGCCACGCAGGCTGACGTGGCCTTCGATCAGGCCGGTGGGGCGCACGATGTCCGGCGAGAACAGCTCCAGCCAGTACAGCCGGGCCATGTTGAGGTAGAGCTCACCGTTCAGCGGTGCGCTGGCTTCCCAGCCGGTCTTGAACTTGGCATCGACGAAGCCGTTGCCCTGGAAGCCCATGCCCAGGTAGCCATTGATCGCCGCCGGGGTCATGTCCAGCTTCACCGAGAACTGGTCGTAGCGCACCAGTTCACCGCGCTGCACGTCGGTATCGCTGCGCGTGCTGGTGTTCAGGCGGATTCCGCCTTCGGCCGAACGCACGTCCACCTTGCCTTCCCACGCGTTGCCGCGCGGGCGGATCTGCGCGTCCAGGCTCAGTTCGCCGCGCAGGTAGATGCTGCGCCCGGACTGCGGCGGCAGCCACGGCTGCACCAGCGACAGCGGCAACGCATCACCACGCACGGTCAGGCCTTCGCGCGGCCAGTTGGCCTGCGCACAGAGCGCACCGCCGCTGCCCGGTGCCAGGCAGGTATCGGTCAGGGTGAACGCCCCGCCATTGATCGCGAAGCTGGACGGTGCGCGCAGCGCCCACGCATCACCCTTGGACGGTGCGATGCGCAGCGCCGCCAGGTCGCCACGCCACTGCGTGCCCTGCTGGCGCACGCTGCCCTGCAGCTCCAGCGCGGCCATCTCGTTGCGCGCCTGCGCGGCCAGGCGCAGGTTGGAAACACTGCCCTGCGCGTCCACGTTCAGGCGGTCCAGCAGCATGCCCGCGTTGACCTTCTGGCCCTGCACGGCCAGCGTGCCGGCGTCGCCACGCCACGGCAGGTGGCCCTTGATGCTGATGGTCTCGGCGCTGTAGCCGTCCCAGCTGAGGCTGTTGCCGACCAGGTCGGCGGTGATGTCCGGCGCATCGCGTGCACCCTTCACCTGCACCTGGCCGCGCAGCCCGCCCTCGGCGCCGGGCAGCAGGTCGCTCAGCTGCAGCGGCTCGGAGCGCGCGTCGATGTCCAGCCGGTCGCCCACCTTACCCGAGGCGGTCACATGGCTGTTGCCCAGCACCAGCTTCAGCTGACCCTCGCCCTGGCTGCCTTTCAGCGCGAACTTGCCCTGCGCGTCCAGCCCGCGCTTGCGCAGCGTGCCATTCAGCGACGGCAGGTCCACCGTGGCCTCCAGGTCACCGCTGCTGCCCGCGGCGGCGTTGGCCGGCGGCGGTTGCTGGCGGCCGGTGGAGGCCAGCGTGCCGGACAGGCGCCCATCCCAGCCCGGGGCGAAGTAACCCGGGTCGAAGTCCTGCAGTTTCGCCTTGGCCTCCCACACCAGCTGCGGTGCCCAGGCCGCCTGGCCTTCCACCTGCAGCTGGCCGCCGGGCGTCTGCGCCTGCAGTTCGCGGATGGAGGCCGCCTGGTCGTTGCCGCACACGTCGAAGCGCAGCTGTGCCTTCTGCTTCTCGCGCTCGACATCGGCGCGGCCGATCGCCGCCCACGCTTTCAGCGTGCCGGCCAGGCCCAACCGGGCTTCCTTCAGCGTCACCGGTACCGGCGGTGCACTGCTGGTCTTCGGGTCCGGCGCCGGCGTCCAGGTCAGGTTGTTGGCCACCACCGCGAAATTGATCTTCTGGTTGTCGGCATCGCGCAGGTCGGCGCTGCCCTGCAGGTGCAGTTCGCCGCCGAAGGCCTTCACCACCAGCGGATCGACGTTGAGCACCTGGTCTTCCAGGCTGACCTTCGACGGCGCCAGCTCCACCACGTACTCGCCCTGCTGGCCGCGGCCCTGCAGGTTGGCGTGGCCGCCCTTGCCCTCGGCGCGCAGGTCCAGCGACAGCGGCGCCAGCGTGGTGCCGGCCAGTGCCGGGCCCAGCAGGGCCAGGTCCAGTGCGTCGCTCTTCACCGAGGCCGACCAGGTCGGGTCAGTGCGGCCATCGAACACCAGCAGCGCGCGCAGCGGTTTCGGCGCACGCCCGGCCAGGCCTACTTCCATGTGCGCCAGGTTGCCGCGCGCCACCAGGCCCAGCGTGGCGGCGGTGCGCCCGCGCGGTGGCGGCAGGATCGCGGTGGCGGTCACATCGGTTTCGTAATCGTTGCGGGGCAGGTACTTGCCGTCCACGCGGAAGTCGCCCATGTCGGTCTCGGCCAGCAGCTGGGTCGCCTTGAATTCGCCATTGGCGATTTCCAGCCCGCCGCGCGCGCGCGCGATTTCGATCAGCGGTTCGCCACCGGAAGTGATGCGGAAGCCATCGATGGCGATCGCATCGGCCTGGATGGCCAGCGGCATTTCAATCTGCGGCAGCGAATCGGGCCACGACGGCAGCGTGAACGGCTCATCGCTCTTGGCCAGGTTCAAGCTGGCGTTGGTCAGTTCCAGCTTGTCCAGCATCAGCTTGCGGCCCAGCAGCGGGCGCAGGTCCGGCTCCAGGTGCGCGCGCCCGGCGTGGAAATGGATGTCGTCGTAGCGAAAATCGACGTTGTACAGGGTCAGCGGGCCGGCCACCGGGCCATCGACCTTGTCCCAGGTGAAGCTGGCACCCACCGGCAGCCGCGCGACCACCTGCGCCAGCAGCACATCGCGGCCGGCCACGGTCTGCAGCAGCCAGTACAGCGCCAGCAGCAGCAACAGCACCAGGCCGATCACACCCACACCGGACCAGGCCCAGAAACGGCGGCGGCGGTAGAAGCGCTTGCGCGGTGGCGGCGGGGTAGCCGGCGTGGCGGCGGGTCCGTTCGCGCTCACAGGTCCGCTCCGATGTTGAGGTACAGCTGGAACTTGGAATCAGGGTTGTTCAGGCCATGCGCCACGTCGATGCGCACCGGCCCCACCGGCGATTTCCAGCGCACGCCCAGGCCGATGCCGGTGTGCAGGTCGATGCTGCGGTCGAACGCGCTGCCGGTATCGACGAACGCGGCCGCACCCCAGGGGCCGCCATTGAAATAGTGCTCGTACTCGGCCGAGCCGATCACCAGGTGCTTGGCACCCAGCGCGTACTTGTCCGGTGCCGGCGTACGCGGGCCCACTTCGCGGAACGCATAGCCGCGGATGCTGCGGTCGCCACCGGCGAAGAAGCGCATGCTGGGCGGCATCGCCACCAGGTCGCTGGTCCAGGTGGTGCCGCCTTCGCCGCGCAGGATCAGGCGATTGCTGTCGCGCACCGGGATGTACCAGCGCAGCACCGCGTTGGCCTGCACGAAGCTGGTGTCCGAGCCGACGCCATCGACGCCGCCGCGCAGGGTCGCGCTGCCGCTGATGCCGCTGCGCGGGAACAGCTTGTCGTCCACGTTCACGTAGTCGGCCATCAACTGCGGATAGGCCAACGTAGACGTGTTGTAGACCGCGTCGGTGAATTCGGTGCCCGAGGCATAGCGCCAGCGCTCGCGCAGCGCGTTGACCGAGGCGATGGCGGTCCAGTGCTCGTTGATCTCGCCGCTGCGGCTGGCGATCAGCTTGAAGTTGCGCAGGTCGATGTAGTCGGTCTGCTCGTCATAGGCGCTGGCGGCGAAGGTGTACCAGCCATCGAGCCAGGTGAACGCCGGAATGCGGTAGCTGGTGATCAGGCTCTTGCGCTTCTGCGCATAGTCCAGCTGGGTGTTCATCTTGTGGCCGCGGTTGTTCAGGTAGCGCCGCTCCAGGCCACCGCGCACACCGGCACCGCTCTCGCTGCCGTAGCTCAGGCCGTAGGTGTAGATGCTGCGCTTGGCCCGCGTCAGGTTCACGTCCACCGGCACGTCGCCGTTGTCGTCGGCCTTGTCCGGGCGCGGCTGGATGTCGATCACGCTGAAGTAGTCCAGCTTGGTCAGCGACTCGCGCAGCCGGTCCAGCTTGCCTTCGTGGAAGTAGCTGCCTTCATCCCAGTACACCAGCGGGTCGAACAGCTTGTCGACGAAATAGTCCTGCTCGAAGTGGATCGGCCCCATGTTGTAGCGGCGGCCACTGTCCCAGGTCAGGTCGATGTCGGCGGCGTTGTCGGCCCGGGTGATCTCCACCTTGCGCTGGGTGTAGTCAGCATCGAAGTAGCCGCGCTCGGCCAGGCGCCGGGTGATGGTGATCTTGTTGGCCTCGTAGCGGGTGTGCTCGAAGCGCTTGCCCTTGCGTGGCTTGAACGCGGACAGGTCATACTGCAGGTACTGGTCGTACATCGCCGGGCCGGTGATGTCGATGTGCTCGCGGCGCACCTTCACCGGCTCGCCCTTGCCCACGTGGATCAGCACGCGCACCGTCTCGCCCTCGCGCGGGGCTTCGACCTTGATCACCGGGTTGTAGTAGCCGAACGGCTCCAGCGCCCCGCGGGTCTGGCGCTCGGCCTGGGACAGCAGGTATTCCAGCCGCGACTCGCCCTGTTCCTTGCCGATGGTGTCGTACAGCGACAGCGAGACCTGGATGTTCTCGATGATCTCGGCGTCGTCGCCCTTGTCCAATCCCTTGATATCCACCTTCTCGATGGTTCCGCGGGCCTGCACCGTCGAAGCGGCGACAAGCGAGAGGAGCATCAGGGGGAGGGCGAATTTCTTTGGCTGCATGGACACAGCATAACCAGCGAAACGTGACGATGCGAAATGCATCACGCGGATCGGGATCGGTTGTTAAGTGGCGGTCAAAATACGCGCCTTTGTGGCGATCAGCGCGATCAAATCACACTGATAGGGACATGATCGGACCCGGGCCCGCCCCGTGGATGGCCCGCAGGCCGTGGCGCCCATCGCCCACGGCCAGCGCCGGGGCTCCCCGGCGTGGGTGCTCATCCACGCCATGCCGGGGGGCGCTCCCGTAGCTCCACGTCACGCGTGGATGGGGCCCTGCGGGTCCACGCCATGCGTGGATGCCTTTCCCTGTAGATCCACGCCATGCGTGGATGGACGCCGGTCAGCTCGACAAGTGCTCGATCGCCGCCACCTTGCCCAGGCGCTCGCCCAGCAGCGTCAGCATCGCCAGGCGGTTGCCACGCAGCGCCGGGTCTTCGGCATTGACCATCACGCCATCGAAGAACGCATCAACCTGCGGGCGCAGGCGGGCCAGGCGCGCCAGCACGGCCACGTAGTCCTTCTGGTGCAGGCTGGCGCCGGTGTCGTCGATGGCCGCCGATACGGCTTCGGCCAGCGCGCGCTCGGCGTCTTCCTGCAGCAGCGCCGGGTCGATCTGGCCCGGGATGTCGCCTTCGGCCTTGCGCAGGATGTTGCGGATGCGCTTGTTGGCCGCCGCCAGTGCCTCGGCTTCCGGCAGCGCCGCGAAGGTGCCGATCGTATCCAGGCGGCGGTCGAAGTCATACAGCGAGGCCGGCTTCAGCTCGGCCACCGCGTTGAAGTGCGTGGCCGGCACGCCCTTGTCGCTGTAGTAGCCCTTCAGGCGGTCCAGGATGAAGTCGTACAGCTCACCCACGTCGGCCTGCACGTTGCGCGCGACCAGGCCGGCGTTGGCGCTGGCCAGCAGCGCGCGCAGGTCCAGCTCGAAGCCGCTTTCGATGATGCTGCGGGCCAGGCCCAACGCGTTGCGGCGCAGGGCGAACGGGTCCTTGTTGCCGGTCGGCTTCAGTCCGGCGGCGAAGCCACCGGCCAGGGTGTCCACGCGCTCGGCAATGGCCAGCACCTTGCCCAGCGGCGAGAGCGCGATGTCATCACCGCCGAAGCGCGGCTGGTAGGCCTCGTCGATGGCCAGCGCCACCTCCGGCGACTCGCCACCGGCCACGGCGTAGTGGCGGCCAGCGATGCCCTGCAGTTCCGGGAATTCATTGACCATGCGCGACTGCAGGTCGTTCTTGGCCAGCTGTGCGGCACGCTTGGCCAGCACCGGCTCGGCACCCACCTGCGCGGCAATCACCTCGGCCAGCGCCGACACGCGGGCCACCTTGTCGGCCACGCTGCCCAGCTTGGTCTGGTAGGTGACCGTCTTCAGGCCCTCGCCCATCGATTCCAGGCCCTGCTTCAGGTCTTCATCGAAGAAGAACTTGGCATCGGCGAAGCGCGGGCGGATCACGCGCTCGTAGCCCTTGGCCACTTCGGCCACGTCCTTGGATTCGATGTTGGCGATGCCGATGAACTTCTCGGTCAGCTTGCCACTGTCATCCAGCACCGGGAAGAACTTCTGGTTGATCTCCATCGTCTCGATCAGCGCTTCCTGCGGCACCGCCAGGAACGCGCGCTCGAAGCTGCACAGCACCGCCGAGGGCCACTCGACCAGGTTCACCACCTGCTCCAGGTTGTCCTCGGTGATGCGGGCGCTGCCACCGGCCTGGCCAGCTGCGGCTTCCACTTCGGCCACGATGCGCTCGCGGCGCTCGGCTGGGTCGACCAGCACCTTGGCCGCGCGCAGCGATTCCACATAATCCTGCGGCTGGCTCAGCCACACGGTCTTGTCATGGTGGAAGCGGTGGCCGCGGCTCATGCGGTCGGCCTTCAGGCCGAACAGCTCGGCCTCGACGATGTCCGCGCCGTGCAGCAGCACCAGCCAGTGCGCCGGGCGGGCGAAGCCCCAGTCGTGGTCGTTCCAGCGCATCGGCTTGGGAATCGGCATCGCGGCGATGGCCTCGCGCAGGATCTCTGGCAGCAGCGCAGCGGTCCGCGCACCCGGGATCACCGCGCGGTGCACGAAGCGCTCACCCTTGTTGTCGCTGGTCTTTTCCAGCGCGGTCCAGTCGATCCCGGCCTTGGCCGCGAAGCCCTGCAGGGCCTTGGTCGACTGGCCTTCGGCGTCCAGCGCGATATTCAGGTACGGGCCCAGCACTTCACTGCGCTGTTCCGGCTGTTCCAGGCCCACGCCGGGCAGCAGCACGGCCAGGCGGCGCGGGGTCGACAGCGGGCGCGCATCGCCCAGTTCCAGTTCGACGCCACGCTTGCGCAGGCCGTCGACAACGCCGTCGAAGAAGGCCTGGGCCAGGCCCGGCAGCGCCTTCACCGGCAACTCTTCGGTGCCCAGTTCGATCAGTAGGGGGGACAGTTGGCTCATCGTTTCAATCCTGTGGTGGGGGCGCAGCGCGCGACGCGGCCGGCGCCCCTGAAGTGGTGGAAAAGAGCGGCGCTCAGGCCTGCTTCGCGCCCGGGAAGCCCAGCTTCTCGCGCTGCTCGTAATAGGCCTTGGCCACCGCCTGGGCCAGCGCACGCACGCGCAGGATGTAGCGCTGGCGTTCGGTCACGCTGATCGCGCGACGCGCATCGAGCAGGTTGAAGGTATGGCTGGCCTTCATCACCTGTTCGTAGGCCGGCAGCGGCAGGTTCACTTCCACCAGCTTCTGCGCCTCGCGCTCGCAGGCGTCGAAGCGGTGGAACAGCTCGGCCACGTCGGCGTGTTCGAAGTTGTAGGTGCTCTGCTCCACCTCGTTCTGGTGGTAGACGTCGCCGTAGGTCACCGGCTGGCCGTCCGGGCCGTAGGTCCAGACCAGGTCGTAGACGTTGTCGCAGTTCTGCAGGTACATGCACAGGCGCTCGAGACCGTAGGTGATCTCGCCCAGCACCGGGCGGCACTCCAGGCCACCGGCCTGCTGGAAGTAGGTGAACTGGGTCACCTCCATTCCGTTGAGCCAGACTTCCCAGCCCAGGCCCCAGGCGCCCAGCGTCGGCGATTCCCAGTTGTCCTCGACAAAGCGCAGGTCGTGCACCAGCGGGTCGATGCCCAGCGCCTTCAGCGAATCCAGGTACAGCTGCTGGATGTTGTCCGGCGCCGGCTTCATCGCCACCTGGTACTGGTAGTAGCGCTGCAGGCGGTTGGGGTTCTCGCCGTAGCGGCCGTCGGTCGGGCGGCGCGAGGGCTGCACGTAGGCGGCATTCCAGCGTTCCGGGCCGATCGCGCGCAGGAACGTGGCCGGGTGGAAGGTGCCGGCGCCCACTTCCAGGTCGAGCGGCTGGATCAGCACGCAGCCCTGCTGCGCCCAGTACTGGTTCAGGGTCTGGATCAGGCCCTGGAAGGTGATCGGAACGGTCGGGGTCGCGGACATGCGGAGGATTCTTGGCCGGCAAAGGGGGTGCGCTAGTATAGCGAGCGACCTGCGGGGCATTCCGTACCCGGGAGGAGCAGGCGCATGGAACATCGGCTGCCGGCCTCGCCGGACGCTCCCCCCGCGGCAGTGCTGCCACCGGGGCGCTTGCATTTTGAGCAGGTCGCCGACGGCCTGGTGGCCGCGCATGAGCGTGAACGCGTGCGTTTTTCCGCGCAGGGCGCGCGCAACGCCAGCGAAGTGCACCCGCTGGTGCTGCTGGCCAACCTCAAGCTGGCCGCGCGCGAGGGCGGCGAACTGGGGCTGGAGCGGCTGACCGAATGGCTGGCCATGCGCACCGGCGCCCGCTACCTGCGCATCGACCCGACCCGCGTGGACGTGGCGGCGGTGACCGCACTGGCCTCCCATGCCTACGCCCGCCGCCACCGCTTCCTGCCGCTGGCGGTGGACAGTGAGCGCGTGCTGGTGGCCACCAGCGAGCCGCTGGCGCAGGAATGGCGGCGTGACCTGCAGCACCTGACCCGGCGCCAGATCGAACTGGCGATGGTCAACCCGCTGGATCTGCACCGCTACACCATGGAGTTCTACGGGGTGACCCGCTCGGTGCGCGGCGCACGCGGCGACGTGCGCGGTGAGCCCAGCGGCACCCTGCCCAGCTTCGAGCAGCTGGTCGAGCTGGGCCGCGCCGGCGACGTCAACGCCGACGACCACCACATCGTCCACATCGTCGACTGGCTGCTGCAGTACGCCTACGAACAGCGCGCCTCGGACATCCACCTGGAGCCACGCCGCAACATGGGCCGCATGCGCTTCCGCATCGACGGCGTGCTGCACAAGGTGTTCGAGGTGCCGCCGGCGGTGATGACTGCCGTGGTCAGCCGCATCAAGGTGCTGGGCCGCATGGACCTGGCCGAGTGCCGGCGCCCGCAGGATGGCCGCATCAAGACCCGTTCGCCGGGCGGCCGCGAAGTGGAGATGCGGCTGTCGACCATGCCCACCGCGTACGGCGAGAAGTGCGTGATGCGCATCTTCGACCCGGATGCGGCCTTCAAGAGCATCGACCAGCTCGGCTTCAGCGCGCAGGAAGCGGCCGGCTGGAACGCGCTGGTGGAGCGCCCGCACGGCATCGTGCTGGTGACCGGGCCGACCGGCTCGGGCAAGACCACCACCCTATATTCCACGCTGAAGCGGCTGGCCACGCCGGACATGAACGTGTGCACGGTGGAAGACCCGATCGAGATGATCGCGCCGGAATTCAACCAGATGCAGGTGCAGACCAACATCGACCTGGATTTCGCCAGCGGCGTGCGCACCCTGCTGCGGCAGGACCCGGACATCATCATGATCGGTGAGATCCGCGACCTGGGAACCGCGCAGATGGCGGTGCAGGCCTCGCTGACCGGGCACCTAGTGCTGTCCACGCTGCACACCAACGATGCGCCCTCGGCCATCACCCGCCTGCTCGACCTGGGCGTGCCGCATTACCTGCTGGCCAGCACGGTCAACGGCATCCTGGCCCAGCACCTGATGCGCACCCTGTGCCCGCACTGCAAGCAGCCGGACACCCTGCAGGCCGCCGACTGGGCCGCCCTGGCTGATAGCCAAGCGGCATATCCAGATGCCGCCACGCCCTGCCGCCCGGTGGGCTGCCTGGAGTGCCGGCGCACCGGTTTCCTCGGCCGTATCGGGCTGTATGAGTTGCTGCCATTGGGTTCGCGGCTGCGCGGGCAGATCCGCGCGGACATGGATCTGGCCGGTTTCAGCCGTGCCGCGCGGGCTAAAGGGCTGCGAACCCTGCGCCATGCCGGGCTTGAAAAGGTGGCGCAGGGGCTGACTAAAATCGAGGAAGTCCTGTCCGTACTGCCTCCCCCGGATGAATCCAGCCCCGTTCCTCATTCTTGAAACCGGCCGCCCGGTGCCGGCGCTGCGCCGTTACGGGCGCTTCCCGCACTGGATCCGCGTCGCCGCCGGGCTGCACGAAGACCAGACCGTCGTGGTGGACGTGGAGCACGGCGATGCCCTGCCCGACCCTGGCCGTTTCGCCGGGGTGCTGGTGACCGGCTCGGCCGCCTTCGTCACCGACCGCGCCGACTGGAGCGAACGCAGCGCGGCCTGGCTGCGCGAGACCGTGCATGCCGGCGCACCGGTGTTCGGCATCTGCTACGGGCACCAGCTGCTGGCGCACGCGCTCGGCGGCGAGGTGGCCTACAACCCGGCCGGCCGCGATTCCGGCACGATCGAACTGGCGCTGGACCCGGCCGCCGCCGCAGACCCGCTGTTCGGCGGCCTGCCCAGCCACTTCGCCGCCCATGCCACCCACCTGCAGACGGTGCTGCGCGCGCCTGACGGCGCCGAAGTGCTGGCGCGTTCCTCGCTCGATGCCTGCCACGCCTTCCGCTGGGGCCGGCAGGCCTGGGGCGTGCAGTTCCACCCCGAATTCGCCACCCACCACATGCGCGGCTACGTGCGTGCCCGCGCCGACTGCATCGGCCGCCACGGTGGCTGCGCGCGCAGCGTGGAGCGCGCGGTCAGTGCCGCGCCCCTGGCCCGGCAGCTGCTGCGCCGTTTCGTGCGCCAGGCCCGGCTTGCTTCAGGTGCGGCCGTCGCAAAACAGGGATAATCCGCCGCAGTGGGCCCCCGTGCCCTCCCCCCTGTCACCTTCGGATGTCCATGAAAGAGATTCGCAAGCTGCCGGCCTCGGCGGGCGCCCAGTGGTTGCTGGACACCTTCACCATGTACGGCCGCGCGCCGCTGCAGCTGGCCCGCCTGGGCCTGCTCGGGCTGGCGGTCACCTGGGTCGCCATCCTGCTGGCGGTCACCCTGCCCAGCGTCATTGGCATGCTGGTGCAGGTGCTGTCGCTGGCCATCGCACCGCTGCTGATCGGCGGCATGCTGTACGCCATCGGTGAAATCGACCACGGCCGGCCGGCCATTCCCGGGTACCTGCTGCAGCCCATCCGCAACCACCGCGTCAGCCACCTGCTGGTGCCGATGGCGATCTACGCGCTGGCCATCATCCTGCTGGGTGCGCTGCTGTACGTCATGATCGGCGCCGAAGGCTTCAAGGCATTCGGCGATGCCTGGGCGCAGATGCGCGACGTGGCCCAGAGCGGCCAGCCGATGAGCGAGCAGCAGACGCTGGCGCTGATGGCCGACCTGCCGGTCAAGCGGATCCTGCTGTGGCTGCTGCTGGTACTGGGCACCATGGTGGCGCTGGTGATGGCCATGTTCACCCAGCCGGCGCTGGTGGTGTTCGACCGCCAGAGCGGCATGCGCGCGCTGCGCCTGAGCCTGCAGGGCTGCATCGAGAACATCGGTGCGGTGCTGGTGTTCACCGTGCTGGGCATGATCGCGGTGTTCTTCACCTACCTCGGCCTGACCCTGATCACCGCCGTGGCAATGCTGGTGGCCGGCCCGGTGGTGGCCACCTTCCTCGGCCAGATCATCACCTATACGGTGTTCCTGCCGCTGTACATGGGCGCGGTGTACGCCGCCTGGAAGCAGATGTTCGTGCACCGCGGGCGCGGCGCGGACGCTCCGGAAAGCGGCCGCAGCGACATCTTCCACGCCTGAGCGCGCCGCGCTTCTGTAGAGCCAGACCATGCCTGGCTGCACGGCAACCGGTCGCCCGGGCATCCCGTATCCACGCATGGCGTGGATCTACAAAGGCATCACACGCAGGCCACGCTTCTGTAGAGCCAGGCCATGCGTGGATCCATAAAGGCCTCATGCGCAGGCTGGGCTTTTTCTCAATCCTGCCCGTCGCCGTGCGGCATCGGCTTGGCCATCGAGGACAGCACCAGCCAGCGTGCGGCATAGATGCCCAGCTCGTAGAGCAGGCACATCGGAATGGCCAGCATCAGCTGCGAGACCACGTCCGGCGGGGTCAGCACCGCCGCCAGGATGAAGATGCCGACGATGGCGTAACCGCGGCCTTCCTTGAACTGCCGCGGCGTCACCCAGCCCAGCAGCACCAGGATCACCATCGCCACCGGCAGTTCGAAACTGCCGCCGAACGCGAAGAAGATCGCCAGCACGAAATCCAGGTAGGCATTCGCATCGGGGGTGATCGCAATCACCTCCGGGCGGAACGTGGTCAGGAAGTGGAAGACCGACGGCAGCACCAGGAAGTAGGCGAACGCACAGCCCAGGTAGAACAGCAGCACCGAGGACACCAGCAGCGGCACCGCCAGGCGCTTCTCGCGGGCGTACAGCCCCGGCGCCACGAACGCCCACAGCTGGTACAGCAGCCACGGCACCGAAACGAACAGCGCCAAGAAGAAGGTCAGCTTCAACGGCGCGAAGAAGGCACCGGCCGGGTTGGTGGCGATCAGCGTCTGCCCGTTGGGCAGCTGCGACACCAGCGGGTGCGCCAGCATCGTGTATAGCTTCTGGGTGAACGGCAGCAGCGCCAGCAGCACCACGCCCAGCCCGATCAGCGCACGAACCAGCCGCGCGCGCAATTCGATCAGGTGTTCCACCAGCGAGCTTTCGCCGAAATCATGTTCGCTCATGGCTGCCGCTCCGTCGGCGGCACCGCCGGGGCAGCATCAGGCGCTGCAGGGGTGCTGGCCGGGGCGACATCGGGCGCGGGCGCAGGGTGCACCGGCGTTGCAGCGTCATCGCCAGCGGCCGGCGGCGCGGCCACATGCGGCGGCAGCTCGGCCGGGGCCGGGGCGCGCACTTCGTCGGCCAGTGCCTGGCCCTGCACATCGGCGGCCTGCATCTCGCGGCGCACCGCTTCACCGCTGGCGCGCAGCTGCGCCTCGGTGTCCTGCATGCCCTGGCGCACGTCCTGCATCTGCCGCTTCAGTTCCTCGGCCTGCAGTTCGCGCTCCAGTTCCTGTTTCACCGAATCCCACTGGTTGCGCGCGCGGCGCACCCACAGCCCGGCAAAGCGCGCGGCCTTGGGCAGGCGCTCGGGGCCGAGCACCACCAGCGCAACCACGGCGATGACCAGCAGTTCACTGAAGCCGATATCGAACACCCCCGCAGCTCCGGTCAGCGCGGGGTACGGTCGTGCTCGTCCTGCGCGCTGCGCGCGGCATCCTGGCTGCGCGACTCATCGCCCAGCTGCGCGGTGGGCTTGTCCTCATCGCGCATGCCTTTCTTGAATTCCTTCACTGCCGAGCCGAGATCCTTGGCACCGCTGGTCAGGCGCTTGGTGCCGAACACCAGCAGCACGATCGCCAGCACGATCAACCAATGCCAGATGCTGAAACTGCCCATGAGATGCTCGCGTTACGTAGTGGTCAGACTGCTGAGCATAGCGCACTGGTGCTGTACCGATGCGCATGCCATGTGTCAGTTGCCGCCCAGCGTCTCGGTACGGACCTCGCCTTTACCCACCGGCTGGAAGCCCTGCTGCGGCGGCGGGGTCTGCGGCACGGCCTGCAGCGGGGCGGTGGTGGCCTCGGTGCTGGCCGGCGGCGGTGCCTGCACGGGCGCCGGGGCGGCGGCCGGGGTCGACTGGCGCGCGGCCGGGGCGGCGTTGCCACCGTTGCCGCTGCGGCTGTTGCGGGCCGAATAGGTGGCTTCTTCCAGACGGTCGCGGAAGGCCACCACGTCCATCGACGGCGCGCCGGTAGCACGGCCTTCGAAGATCATACGCGGGGTGGTGTTGCTGCCGTAGGCGTCAAGGTTGGCGGCATCGTCGATCTGCAGGATCGCACCGTCCAGTGCGACACCGGCGAACAGGCCGCGGGCACGCGACCACGACCAGATTTCGGCCTTCAGCTGGCCATCGGTGGCGGCCGCGGCATTGCGGCCCACCGGGCCAGCCGCTACGCCGGCATCGGCGCCCAAGGTGAACTTGCCGTTCACCAGGTTGTCCAGGCTGCGGTCGTTGCGGAACACCAGCACTACGTCGGACGACTGCACGCCGGCCTGGAAGCCGATGCTGCCGCCGGTGAGCTTGATGAACACCGGATTGGACCAGGCGCCGTTGGCCATGCGCACCGACATCAGGCCGTGGCCACGACGGCCGCCGATGACCAGGCCGGCCTTGATCGTGTCGGGAATGACGATGACCGCGCGGCCTTCGTCGAGCAGCTTGTCCGAAATTCCCTGCTCGGGAATGCCCTGGATTTCGTTGAGCACACGCACCGCATTGCGGGCGCGCTGGTCTTCCTGGGGTCCGGCCATGGCCTGTCTGGACAGCAGGCTGGCGGCGATCAGCAGGGCAAAGATCGGGCGACGCACGTCAGGCTCCAGAAGTCAGTCCATAGAAAGATATAGCAAGTGACTGAAATTAGTAGCGTTGTGATGAATCGGCAATGAGTAGCGCCTGTTCTGATAGCTGAAGCCGATGCGCCCCATTCAGAAGACCATCGCCGCCATGCCATGCGATCAGCGACAATGGCCGCCATGCTCCAAGCACCTGACACCGCCGTGCTCGCGGTCAACCTGGGCACACCCGAAACGCCGACAGCGCCTGCCGTGCGTCGCTATCTGGCTGAATTCCTTTCAGATCCACGCGTGGTCGCGATCCCGGCGCTGCTCTGGCAGCCGCTGCTGCGCGGGCTCATTCTGCCGCTGCGCAGCGGGCGCTCGGCGGCCAAATACGCGCAAGTCTGGCTGCCTGACGGCTCGCCGCTGATGGTGCACACGCGCCAGCTGGCGCAGGCCATGCAGGCCGAACTGCCGCAGATGACCGTGCGCCCGGCCATGCGCTACGGGCAGCCGGCCATTGGTGCCGAACTGGACCGGTTGGCCGCCGAGGGCGTGCGCCGGGTGGTGGTGCTGCCGCTGTACCCGCAGTACTCCACCACCACCGCCTCGGTGGAAGACAAGGTGCGCCAGTGGCAGGCCCGCAACTCCGGTGTGGCAGTCAGCGTGGTGCGCGATTACGCGGTCGACCCGGACTGGGTCGCCGCCGTGGCCAGTTCCATCCGCGACTACTGGCAGCAGCACGGCCGTGGCCAGAAGCTGATGTTCTCCTTCCACGGCATCCCGCAGCGGCTGGCCGATGGCGGCGATCCCTACCCGCAGCGCTGCGAAGCCAGTGCGCAGGCCATTGCCACGGCGCTGGGCCTGGCCGCCGACGACTGGGAGCTGGGCTACCAGTCGCGCTTCGGCCGTGAGCGCTGGCTGCAGCCCTACGCCGAACCGCGCCTGTGGGAACTGGCCGAGGCCGGTGCCACGCGCATCGACGTGGTCTGCCCGGGCTTTGCCACCGACTGCCTGGAAACGCTGGAGGAAGTGGCGATGGGCTTCACCGAAACCCTGGCCCACCGCGGCGCGTCCATGCAGTACATCCCCTGCCTCAACGCGGCACCGGCCCATGCCCGGGCCCTGGTACGGCTGGCCGTGGCCCAGCTGGCATGAGCCTGCAGCCGTTCGCGCTGGATCTGGCCGGTGTGCGCGTGGCCGGCCTGCGCCGCCCCGGCAACGGCCCACGCGTGCTGGCCCTGCACGGCTGGCTGGACAACGCGGCCAGCTTCGTACCGCTGGCCCCGCACCTGCCCGGGCTGGACCTGGTCATGATCGACCTGCCCGGGCATGGCCACAGCGCCCACCTGCCGTCCGGCGCCAGCTACACCACGCCCGCGGCGATCTGCCACGTGCTGGACGTGGCCGACGCGCTGGGCTGGGAGCACTTCACCCTGCTCGGGCACTCGATGGGTGCCGGCATCGCCAGCCTGACTGCCGCCGTGTCCGACCGGATTGAACGGCTGGTGGCGATCGAGGCCCTCGGCGGCCTGCGCGGGCCCGAAGACGAAACCGCACAGCGCCTGCGCGATCATGTGCAGTCCAGCCGCGCCCTGGCACGTAAGCAGCTGCGCGTGTTCCCGGACCTGGCCGCGCCGGTGCGCGCACGCATGATGGCCAACCAGCTGACTGAACCCAGCGCCCGGCTGCTGGTGGAACGCGGCGTGGAAACCGTGGACGGCGGCTACCGCTGGTGCAGCGATCCGCGCCTGATGCTGCCCACCGCCATCCGTCTGAGCGAAGCGCAGATCGACAACCTGCTGCAGGCCATCGCCTGCCCCGTGCAGGTGGTCTATGCCACGCCGGCGCAGTCCTACTACCCCGAACCGATGCGCAGCGAACGCCTGCGCCGCCTGCGTGACGGGCGGCTGGCGGTGTTTCCCGGCAACCACCACCTGCACATGGAAGACCCCGCTCCGGTGGCGAAGGTCATCCTCGACTTCCTCGCCGCGACGCAGGTGGCCTGATCGCTGCATGGCTGTAGCGCCGCCCACTGCGGCGCGCCCCTTCATCCTGCACCGCGGCGGCCGATAACGGCGTAGCGGGGCACTGCGTGCGGCCGCCATGGTGGCCGGCCGGTCACCGTGCCGTTCCAGGCAAGGATGACCCGCATGTCTGCTCCATCGCACCGCTGCCCCCAGGGAAGGGGCGGGGAGATGTCCACCAGCAGGGCCGAGCGCGCCCTGTGTCCACGCACGCGCACCAGTGTTGCGCGCCTGCCCTGTGCCGTAGTGCCCCCAGTTGCCGCCCCGCTGCTCGCCGATGGGGGTGGCGTTGCCATGCCCGTTCGCTGATCCAGGAGTTGCCGATGTCCGTCGTGTCCGTCCGTCCCCCCGATCGCTCGCCCGTGCCCTACCTACGCCAGCTGGCGCAACGCGGCGACCGTCTCGCACTGCTGGCTTGTGCCGTGCTCGCCGTCATTGCGCTGCTGCTGGGCCAGCAGGGCGGTGGCGCCGCCTGGCTGCTGGCGGTGGCCGCCGCTCCGGTGCTGCCGACGGCACTGCTGGCGTGGCGGCATGCCGACGCCGCCTGGACCGGTGCCGTGCAGTCGGGCCTGTTGAGCCCGCAGGTGGTTGCACTCAGCGCGCTGGCCGGCCAGTCGCCTGTGCTGGCGATCACTGTTTTGCTGGCCGGGCTGCTGGGCTATCGCGATCCGCGCCCGCTGTGGGTGGCAGCCAGCATCGGCATCGCCGCCGTCGTCGTGCATGCGGCGCTTTCGCCGGTGGTGGTGGCCTCGTTGCTGCCGGTGCTGCTGCTGGTGGCGTTGTCGGTGCTGCTGCTGCGTGGCGCACGTAGCCTGCACCAGCAGACCGAAATGCTCGGCCACGGTCCACGCCGCCTGGCCGCACTGGCACGTGCCATCGCCACCGGTGATGCGCTGGACAGCCATGCCGATGCAACCGGCCACGCCCGTGGCACGCTGGCCCATGCATTGGCCGATACCGCACGCCACGTGCACGCGCAGCGCGAACGCGAGCAGGACGCGCACCAGGAGAACGCGCAGATCCGCCAGGCACTGGACGCCTCGCGTACGGCGATGATGATCGCCGATACCGACCACGTCATCCGCTACGTGAACCGCTCGGTGGTGGCACTGCTGCGCAACCAGCAGGCCACGCTGCGCCAGGCCTTCCCGGATTTCGACGCCGAACAGCTGGTCGGCAGCAGCATCCATCGCTTCCATGCCAACCCGGACCGCATCCGCGCCATCCTCGACACCCTGCAGGCCACCCACCATGCAAGGTGCGCATCGGCGAGGTGCACTTCGCCCAGGTGGTGACCTCGGTCTTCGACGGCAGGGGCGAACGGCTCGGTTTCGCGGTGGAGTGGCACGACCGCACCCAGGAGCTGCAGCTTGAGAATGCCGTGGCCGGTATCGTCGAGGCGGCCGCCCGCGGCGACCTCGACCAGCGCCTGCAGGCCGCCAACGGCGCCAGCTTCCTCGAAGGCCTGACCGGTGGCATCAACCAGCTGCTGGGTACCTTCAGTGGCACCGTGGACGAGGCACGGCGCATGCTGGCCGCGCTGGCCAACGGTGAACTGGACCAGCGCATGCACGGCGACTACCAGGGCGCCTTCGCGGCCATGCAGCGCGATGCCAACGCCACCGCCGAGCAGCTGTCGCGCATGGTCGGGCATATCCAGCAGTGTGCGCAGGCCATCGATACCGCCGCGCAGGAGATTGCCGTCGGCAACAGTGCGCTGTCCGAGTGCAGCGAGCGCCAGGCCGCGCATCTGCAGGAAACGGCCGCCTCGATGGAGGAGCTGACTGCCACCGTGCGCCAGAACGCGAGCCACGCCCGTCAGGCCAGCGCCGTGGCCGAGGCCACGCAGACCGCTGCCGGCGAAGGCAACGTCGCCATGCAGCAGGTAGTGCAGACCATGCAGGCCATCGAAGCCGCATCGCGTCGGATCGGCGACATCACCACGGTCATCGACGGCATCGACTTCCAGACCAACATCCTGGCGTTGAACGCTGCCGTGGAAGCCGCCCGGGCCGGTGAACAGGGCCGTGGCTTTGCGGTGGTGGCCAGCGAGGTGCGCACGTTGGCGCAGCGTTCGGCCAGCGCCGCCAAGGAGATCAAGGGCCTGATCGACGATGCAGGCCAGCAGGTCGGCCAGGGCGCATAGCGCGTAGCCGATGCAGGCCAGCGCATGGGCGCGATCGCCACCGGCGTGGGAGATGTGACGCGGTTGTTGGGGAAACCTCGGCCGCGTCGCAGCAGCAGGCCAGCGGCATTGAGCTGATCAACCAGACGGTGGTGCAGATGGACCAGGCCACGCAGCAGAATGCGGTGCTGGTGGAAGAAGCAACGGCCGCGGCGTGCGAACTGCAGGCCCATGCCGGGCAGCTGACCGACGCCGTGGCGGTGTTCCAGCACCGCTGAGGGCGCGGCGGTTTTGTATCTGCGGCAGGCCATGACCGGGTTGCCCCGGTAATGCGGGCCGTATCCCGCATTCCATGGCCGCGCTGCGTGGTAGTGCCGGCCGTTGGCCGGCAGCGGCAACAGTCCTTCGACGTTCATGAGGTTGCCGGCCAACGGCCGGCACTACCCATATTCCGCATTTGATATCCGCAAGCCGGCAACCGGCATTTTCCTGCG
>WNDS01000005.1:427500-428902 GCA_009912235.1 Stenotrophomonas maltophilia | reverse complement strand
GACAAGGAATTTCGCTACCTTAGGACCGTTATAGTTACGGCCGCCGTTTACTGGGGCTTCGATCAAGAGCTTCGCCTTGCGGCTGACCCCATCAATTAACCTTCCAGCACCGGGCAGGCGTCACACCCTATACGTCCACTTTCGTGTTTGCAGAGTGCTGTGTTTTTGATAAACAGTCGCAGCGGCCTGGTTACTGCGACCCTCGGTAGCTTGTGCTCGCATGAGCCACCACCAAGGGTGCACCTTCTCCCGAAGTTACGGTGCCATGTTGCCTAGTTCCTTCACCCGAGTTCTCTCAAGCGCCTGAGAATTCTCATCCTACCCACCTGTGTCGGTTTACGGTACGGTCTGCGTAAGCTGAAGCTTAGGAGCTTTTCCTGGAAGCGTGGTATCAGTGACTTCGTCATAAAGACTCGTCTCGGTGCTCGGTCTTAAAGGATCCCGGATTTGCCAAAGATCCAAACCTACCGCCTTTCCCCGGGACAACCAACGCCCGGTACACCTAACCTTCTCCGTCCCTCCATCGCACTTACGCGAGGTGCAGGAATATTAACCTGCTTCCCATCGACTACGACTTTCGTCCTCGCCTTAGGGGCCGACTCACCCTGCGCCGATTAACGTTGCGCAAGGAAACCTTGGGCTTTCGGCGTGCGGGTTTTTCACCCGCATTATCGTTACTCATGTCAGCATTCGCACTTCCGATACCTCCAGCAGACTTCTCAATCCACCTTCAACGGCTTACGGAACGCTCCTCTACCGCACATAACAAAGTTATGCACCCCAAGCTTCGGTTCTGTGCTTAGCCCCGTTAAATCTTCCCCGCAGACCGACTCGACCAGTGAGCTATTACGCTTTCTTTAAAGGGTGGCTGCTTCTAAGCCAACCTCCTGGCTGTC
Source organism: Stenotrophomonas maltophilia (assembly GCA_009912235.1). Classification (GTDB taxonomy): domain Bacteria; phylum Pseudomonadota; class Gammaproteobacteria; order Xanthomonadales; family Xanthomonadaceae; genus Stenotrophomonas; species Stenotrophomonas maltophilia_AV. Next base: position 428,006 of record WNDS01000005.1, on the reverse strand, counting down.
TGTGCCTTTCCACATGGTTTTCCACTTAGCACAAAATTTGGGACCTTAGCTGTGGGTCTGGGTTGTTTCCCTTTTCACGACGGACGTTAGCACCCGCCGTGTGTCTCCCATACAGTCCGTCTCGGTATTCGGAGTTTGCAATGGTTTGGTAAGTCGCGATGACCCCCTAGCCATAACAGTGCTCTACCCCCGAGAGGATACATATGAGGCGCTACCTAAATAGCTTTCGAGGAGAACCAGCTATCTCCGGGTTCGATTAGCTTTTCACTCCTAATCACAGCTCATCCCCGTCTTTTGCAACAGACGTGGGTTCGGGCCTCCAGTACCTGTTACGGCACCTTCACTCTGGCCATGACTAGATCACCCGGTTTCGGGTCTACTGCCCGCGACTATGCGCCCTTATCAGACTCGGTTTCCCTTCGCCTCCCCTATACGGTTAAGCTTGCCACGAACAGTAAGTCGCTGACCCATTATACAAAAGGTACGCAGTCACCCCTTGCGAGGCT
>WNDS01000005.1:5000-422500 GCA_009912235.1 Stenotrophomonas maltophilia | reverse complement strand
GGAAAAGGTGACCAAGCGCGAGACCTCCACCCGCACGGTGGTGACCAGCGGCGAGATCACCAGTTCCCTGTACGCCGCGGCCCGCAAGGCCGGCCTGTCCCCCTCGGCCATCGCGACGATGACCGATGACATCTTCAAGTACGACATCGACTTCTCCGAGGATCTGCAGCCGGGCGACCGCTTCAGCGTGGTGATGGACGAGACCTGGCGCGAAGGCCAGAAGGTTGACACCAGCCGGATCCTGGCGGCGACCTTCACCACCGACGGCAAGACCTATTCCGGCTTCCGCTTCGAGCGCAGCGGCAAGTCGGAGTACTACGACATCAACGGCCGCTCGCTGAAGAAGAGCTTCATCCGCATGCCGATTCCCTTCGCGTGGCTGAGTTCGACCTTCGGCGCGCGCAAGCACCCGGTGCTGGGCAAGATGCGCATGCACAAGGGCGTGGACTACGCCGCGCGCACCGGTACCCCGATCATGGCCGCCGGCGATGCCCGCGTGCAGTTCGTGGGCGTGCAGAACGGCTACGGCAACGTGGTGATCCTTGACCACGGCCGCGGCCACACCACCCTGTACGGGCACATGTCGCGCTTTGCCGGCATCAAGACCGGCCAGCGCATCGCCCAGGGCACGGTGATCGGCTACGTCGGCTCGACCGGCCTGGCCACCGGCCCGCACCTGCACTACGAGTTCCGCGTCAACGGCGAGCACCGCAACCCGCTGACGGTGACCATGCCGCCGCCGGAACCGCTGAAGGGAGCCGACCTGGCCGCCTTCCGGGCGCAGAGCGCACCGGCCATGGCGCTCATCCAGGGCATGGAGAAGCTGATCTACGCCGAGGCCAGCCCGCCGCCGAGCACCGACGCCCCGGCCATCGAGGTGGCCAGCGCCAAGGACAAGCGCTCCAGCGCGCGCAAACGCGGCTGAGCCCTGCGTTGACGAAGAAGGACGCGGCAGCCCAAGCTTGCCGCGTCCTTTTTTGTGCCTGCCATGAGCCCTGCCATCGACCCCGCTACCCCCCTGTTCCTTGGCATGATGTCCGGTACCAGTGCCGATGGCATCGATGCGGCCCTGGTGCAGTTCCCCGCCACCGGCGGCTGCCGCTTCGTGCGGGGGCTGACCCACGGCTGGGCGCCGGCGCTGCGCGCGCGGCTGGTGGCGCTGGGCGAAGGCGGGCCGCTGCAGTCGCTGGAGGAACTGGGCGAGCTGGATGCGCGCATCGCCATCGCCTTCGCCGAGGCCGCCAACCGGTTGCTGGACGCGGCCGGCGTGGCCCCGGGCCAGGTCCGGGTGATCGGCTCGCACGGGCAGACGGTGCGCCACCGGCCACTGGCCGACCCGGCCTTCACCGTGCAGCTGGGCGATGCGAACCGCATTGCCGAGCTGACCGGGATCACCACCGTGGCCGATTTCCGCCGCCGCGACGTGGCCGCCGGTGGCCATGGCGCGCCGCTGATGCCGGCCTTCCACCTGGCCATGCTGGGCACGGCCGATGAGGACCGGGCGGTGCTGAACCTGGGCGGGATCGGCAACCTGACGGTGATTCCGCGCGCGGGCACAGTGCGTGGCTTCGACACCGGCCCGGCCAATGCGCTGATGGATGCCTGGTGCCAGCGGCATACCGGCCAACCCTACGACGCCGGCGGGGCGTTCGCCGCCAGTGGCGCGGTGGACGCGGCGATGCTGGCGCGCTGGCTGGACGACCCGTGGTTCGCGCTGCCGCCGCCGAAGAGCACCGGCCGCGAGCAGTTCCACCTGGCCTGGGCCGAGGCGGGCATGGCCGACGGCGAGCACGTGGCCGCCGATGTGCAGGCCACGCTGCTGGAGCTGACCGCAGCGACCGTGGCCGACGCCCTGCTGGCGCAGCTGCCGGACGTGCGGCGGCTGCTGGTCTGCGGTGGCGGCGTGCACAACCCGCGGCTGCTGCAGCGGCTGGCGGCGCGGCTGCCGGGCGTGGTGGTGGAATCCAGCGCGGTACGGGGGCTGGACCCGGATTACGTGGAGGCGATGGGCTTTGCGTGGCTGGCGCAGCGGACGCTGGACGGGCTGGCGGGCAACCTGCCGAGTGTGACCGGGGCGAAGGGCCCGCGCATTCTGGGGGCGATCCACCTAGCGTGAGGCTGCGGCGACTTCCACCGGGCATGGCCCGGCGCTACCGGAATGAGAGATGCATCGGTAGCGCCGGGCCATGCCCGGCGGGCCGGGATCAGATCAATCAAACCCCTGCCCGGCCGGCAATGCCTGCAGGGCGGCGATGGCGGCAGAGAGCGCGTCCACTTCGGGATCGCCGAAGCCGGAGCGGACTTCCAGTTCGCTGGAAAACAGGCCCTGCTCGAGCAGCGCCACGCAGGTCTCGTCCTGGGTCCAGCCGCGTGCCACGGCCACCCTCCGGATGCGGTCCAGCAGCAGCGGGTCCAGTTCCCGCAGCATCAGATCGGCCATGCTCACTCCCCGTTCGCAAGGCACCGCCCCCTCGGCGCGTCGGGGGCGATCATCCCGCACCACGGGCGGACAGGCAATCAGCCCGGGGCGGCCTGCCCGCGATCGGCGATGCGCGGCCACAGCCAGGCCAGCAGCAGCAGGGTCGGCACCACGGTGACCGCGCTGAGGATGAAGAAGGTGCTGTAGGAGGTGGCCTCGACGATGTAGCCGGACACGCCGCCGACGAACTTGCCCGGCAGGTTGGCCAGCGACACCAGCAGTGCGTACTGGGTGGCGGTGAAGTTGCGGTCGGTCAGCGAGGACATGAAGGCCGCCAGCACGGTGCCGGCGAAGCCCTGGAACAGGTTGTCCGCGCTCAGCGCCGCGTAGAACGCCCACAGCTTGCCGGGGTTGTGCGCCATCAGCAGGAAGGCCAGGTTGGACAGCGCCACGCCCAGCGCGGCCAGCAGCAGCATGCGGCGGAAACCGAACGCGGCCACGGCCATGCCGCCGATGAAGGCGCCGGCGATGCTCATCCAGATGCCGAACAGCTTGGAGACGGTGGCGATGTCTGTCTTGTCGAAGCCCGAATCGAGGTAGAACGGCCCGGCCATCACGCCGATGACCTGGTCGGGGAACTTGAACAGGCCGACGAAGGCCAGCAGCACCAGCGCCAGCACGATGCCGTTGTGCTTGAAGAAACTGGTGATGGGCTGCAGGAAGGCGCCGGCCACGTCGATGCGGCGCTGCACGGTGGTGGCCGGCTGCACCGGTTCACGGCAGCACAGGGTGGCGATGATCGGCACCAGCATCAGCGCGGACATGACCAGGTAGGACACCTTCCAGCTTTCGAACTGGGCCAAGTACAGCGCGCCGGCGCCGGCCAGGATCAGGCCGACGCGGTAGCCCAGCGTATAGGTGGCGGCCAGGGCGGCCTGCGCGCTTTCCGGTGCGATCTCGATGCGGTAGGCGTCCACCGCCGAATCCTGGGTGGCGCCGGCGAAGGAGGCGATCAGCACCCACACCACCAGCGGTGCCACGCCCTGTTCGGGCCGCACGAACGACAGCGCGACCAGCGCCACGGTGACCAGCACCTGGGCAAACAGCAGCCAGGAGCGGCGGCGGCGGCGGAAGCCGATCAGCGGGAAGGAATAGCGGTCCAGCAGCGGCGCCCAGACGAACTTCAGCGAATAGAAGAAGCTGGCCAGGCTGATCAGGCCGATGCTGCCCAGGTCCAGGCCGACATCGCGCAGGCGGGTGGACAGGGTCTGCGAGGCGATCAGCAGGAACGGCAGGCCGCTGCCGAAGCCCAGCAGGGCCATGGTCAGGGCCGACGGCGTGCCGAAGGCACGCTTGATGCCGGCCCAGCCCTTGAAGCGTGGCCGCGTGGCGGCTTCGCTCACAGGTCGTAGTCCACGGTGAATGGGGCGTGGTCGCAGAAGCGCTCGTCGCGGTAGATCGAGCAGCTGCGCAGGCGCTCACGCAGACCGGGGGTGATGAACTGGTAGTCGATGCGCCAACCGACGTTGTTGGCACGTGCCGCGCCACGGTTGCTCCACCAGGTGTAATCCTCGCCGGTGGGGTGCAGCAGGCGGTAGGCGTCGGCCCAGCCACGGCCGGCGTCCAGGTCGTTGGCCTGGCCGTGGTCGGCGCACAGCGCGTTGAGCCAGTCGCGCTCTTCGGGCAGGCAGCCGGAATTCTTCTGGTTGGACTTCCAGTTCTTGATGTCCAGCGCCGAGCGCACGATGTTCCAGTCGCCGCACAGTACGTAATCGCGGCCGCTGCGCGCCCATTCTTCCAGGATCGGCCGCAGCCATTCCATCACTTCGAACTTGAAGCCCTGGCGCAGGTCGCCGGAGCTGCCGGACGGGATATAGAAGGAGACCACGCTGAGGTTGCCGTAGCGGGCCTCGATGTAGCGGCCTTCGTCGTCGAACGGGGCCCAGCCCAGCGAGGTGATGACCTGGTCCGGTTCGCGCTTGCTGTAGATGGCCACGCCGCTGTAGCCCTTCTTGGTGATGGCATCGCGGTAGAAGCAGTGGTGGCCGTCGGGGCGGAACATCGGGTCGGTCAGCTGGTCTTCCTGTGCCTTGGTTTCCTGGATGCACAGAACGTCGGCGTCCTGGGCCCGGAACCAGTCGAGGAAGCCCTTGGTGGCGGCCGAACGGATGCCATTGGCATTGAAACTGATGATGCGCATGCAGAAGAACCTACGGCGGGAAACCGGGCAAGCATACCGGTTGGCCGGGGCTGCGGGGCAGGCCGTGGGGCGGGCGCGGGCGGCCGCCGCACACCGGCCCGGGCGCCCGGCGGCCACGCCCTGCAAAGCCGGGCGGCCGGCAAAAGGGGCGTATTGCAGCGCGTTGCATTAGGATTTGCATTCCAGAATGAACATGAATCGAAAGTTGATGAGCGACCACCGCCACCGTTTCCTGCAGCTGGCCCTGACCGCCGATGCGCTGCGTTTTGGCCAGTTCACCCTCAAGTCGGGTCGTCTGAGCCCCTATTTCTTCAATGCTGGCCGGTTCGATTCCGGTTCGCTGCTGTCCCAGCTGGGCGCCTGCTATTCGGACGCCATCGACGCCAGCGGGATCAAGTACGACGTGGTGTTCGGCCCGGCCTACAAGGGCATTCCGCTCGCCACCGCGATGGCCTGCGAGCTGGCCCAGCGCGGCCGTGACCTGCCGCTGTCGTTCAACCGCAAGGAAGTGAAGGACCACGGTGAAGGTGGCCAGCTGATCGGTGCGGACATGACCGGCAAGCGCGTACTGATCGTGGACGATGTGATCACCGCCGGTACCGCCATCCGCGAAGCGCTGGCGATTATCCGCGCCGCCGGCGGCATTCCGGCCGGCATCGTGGTGGCGCTGGACCGGCAGGAGATCGCTTCGGAAAGCGACCACCGTTCGGCCGCGCAGGCCGTGGCCGAGGAGGCCGGCATTCCGGTGATCGCCGTGGCCACGCTGGCCGACCTGCTTGATTTCGCTTCCGGAAACCCGGAACTTGTCGGCTACCGGCAGCCGCTGGAAGCCTACCGCGCCCAGTACGGCACCCACCCCGCGCGCTGACCCAGGGGAAGGTCGCATGTCCCGAGTTCCTGCCATTGCCCTGCTGATGCTGGCCCTGCCTGCCCTTGCCCTGGCACAGGGCAAGGACGGCAAGCCGAAGAAGCTGTATTGCTGGAACCAGGGCAGCGAGCGGATCTGCAGCGATACGCTGCCGGCCGAGGCGTGAACCAGGTACGTGAGGAGTTCAATGCCAGCAGCGGCCTGCGCAACGCGCAGGTCGACTGGGCACTGAACGATGATGAGCGCGCCGCGGCCATCACCGCGGCGGCGCTGGACCAGCTGCAGCGCATGGCCGAGCAGACCCGGCAGCGTACCGAGCAGGCCATGCTGTCCACCTATGCCGATGAAGACGACCTGCGCCAGGTGTTCAACGAGCGCCGCGATGTGATCGACAACAACCTGCGCACCTCGGCCTACAACGTGGCCAGCCTGCGCAGCGCGCTGGTGGCCCTGCTGGGTGCGGCCGGCGACCGTGAACTGTCCGGCGGCAAGGTGCCGGACAAGGATGCGGCGGCCATCACCGGCCACCATGCACGGCTGCAGGCCCAACAACGCCTGCAGGCCAGCTTCGAGCAGCAGCGGCAGGCACTGGATGGTGAGATCGAGACCACCCTGCAGCGCTACTGCGAACTGAAGGGCGTGGCGCCGGCCGGCTGAGCGCCTGCCGCGGCGGCCGGTTACGCCGGGGCCGCAGGAATTTATGCACTCTTTACGCGCCGGCCCTGTCCGGCGCGTAGTGCGTTTATGGGCGGCAGCGGGACGATGGCGCCCTGAGGTGGAGGGGTTCCACCAGGATGCATCAACCATGTTCGGCCCTGTCTTGCGTACCTCCCCTGCCCCGCGGCGGGCGGCGGTCGTGCCCGTTCCGGCCCCGGCGTTCGCCGGCCCCTGCCACCGCGCCTTCACGGCCCGCCGCCCGGGGGGGGATGCTCATATGCCTGCCAGGCTGTCGTTGGTGTGTGGCGTGCTGGTGCTCGTGGCCGCCGCCTACCTGCTGTACGTGGTACTGCGACCGGACGCGTTCTGAGCGGAGCCTGCCATGACTGAAATCCTCCTACTCCTGGCCGCCAGCGTCCTGCTGGCCTGGCCCGTGGGCCTGTACCTGGCCCGCATCATGCGTGGCACGCCGATGAAGATCGACGTGCTGTTCCACTGGATCGAGCGGCCGCTGTACCGGCTGTTCGGGGTCGACCCGTCGCGTTCGATGAACTGGCGCGGCTACGTGCTGGCCTTCGTGCTGAGCAACGTGGTGATCGCGGTGCTGGTGCAGGCCGTGTTCATGACCCAGGCGTGGTTGCCGTTGAACCCGGACCAGATCCCGAACATGCGCTGGGACACCGCGCTGCACACGATGATCTCGTTCCTGACCAACACCAACCAGCAGCATTACTCGGGCCAGGCGCAGCTGTCCTATCTCTCGCAGATGACGGCAATCACCGGCCTGATGGTGGTGACCCCGATGATGGGCCTGGCGATGGCCGTGGCCACGCTGCGTGCCCTGTTCTCGCGCCCGCCGCGCCAGGACGAGACCCACGGGCTGCCGGCTGACCGCCAGGTGGCGGTGGGCAACTACTACGTGGACGTGATGCGCCTGTGCGTGCGCTTCCTGCTGCCGCTGTGCCTGGTGTGGACGCTGGTGCTGGCCAGCCAGGGCGTGCCCTCGACCCTGTCCGGCGGCCCGCAGGCCACGCCGATCGATGCCAGTGCCGGCATGGCGCAGCAGAAGCTGCCGCTGGGCCCGGTGGCCGCGATGGTGGCGGCCAAACAGCTGGGCGCCAATGGCGGCGGCTGGTATGGCCCCAACAGCGCGTTCCCGCTGGAAAACCCGACCCCGCTGTCCAATGCGATGGAACTGATCGGCATCCTGCTGATCCCGATCGCGGCGGTGTTCATGGTGGGCTCGCTGAGCGGCCGGCGCCGCTTCGGTATGCTGGTGTTCGCCTGCATGCTGGGCATGTCGGTGCTGTCCACCACGGCAATGGTCTGGAGCGAAGGCCACAGCGCCACCGCCGCCAGCGCGCTGGTGATGGAAGGCAAGGAAGTGCGCTTCGGTGCCGACGGCAGTGCGCTGTGGGCGGCGGTGACCACCCAGGTGCAGAACGGCTCGGTCAATGCCATGCATGACTCGCTGGCGCCGCTGACCGGCGGCATGGCGATGGTCAACATGCTGGTCAGCGCCATCTGGGGCGGCATCGGCTGCGGCCTGCAGCAGTTCATCGTCTACCTGCTGCTGGGCGTGTTCCTGGCCGGCCTGATGACCGGCCGCACGCCGGAACTGTTCGGCCGCAAACTGGAAACTCCGCAGGTGCGCCTGCTGGCGCTGCTGATCCTGCTGCAGCCGATCACCCTGCTGGTGTTCACCGCCATCGCGCTGGCCGTGCCGGGCCTGGCGGCCACCTCCAACCCGGGCTTCCACGGCATCAGCCAGGTGTTCTACGAGTACGTCTCGGCGTTTGCCAACAACGGCTCGGGCTTCGAAGGCCTGGGAAATTCCACCCTGTGGTGGAACCTGAGCTGCGCGGCGGTGCTGCTGCTGGGCCGCTTCCCGCTGCTGGTGATTCCGCTGGTGGTGGCGGCACAGCTGGCGGCCAAGCGGCAGGCGCCGGAATCGGCCGGCAGCCTGCAGATCGAAACCCCGACCTTCGCCCTGACCCTGGTCTCGGTGATCGTCATCCTGACCGTGCTGCAGTTCATGCCAGCGCTGGTGCTCGGCCCGGTGGCCGACCACCTGAGCCTGGGACTGCACTGAGGATCGACCCATGAACCGCTCAACTGTTGTTTCCCGCCCTGCCCTGCTCGATGCCGCCGGCCTGCGCTGTGCGCTCATCGACGCAGTGCGCAAGCTCTCGCCGATGCACCTGGTGAACAGCCCGGTGATGGCCGTGGTGATGGCCGGCACTCTGGTCTCGCTGCTGGTGACCCTCACCGGCAACGCGCCGCTGGGCTTCGGCCTGGCGGTGACCGCGATCCTGCTGGTGACCGTGCTGTTCGGCAACTTCGCCGAAGCCGTGGCCGAAGCCCGCGGCCGTGGCCAGGCCGCTTCGCTGCGCCGTGCCCGCCAGGACCTGGTGGCACGCCGGCTGGCCTCGGCGCAGGCCGGTGCTGCCGAAACCCGGCTGCCGGCCGCCGAACTGCGCCCGGGCGACCATGTGATCGTCAGTGCCGGCGAGCTGATTCCGGACGACGGTGAGATCGTGCAGGGCCTGGCCACCATCAACGAAGCGGCGGTGACCGGTGAATCGGCCCCGGCGCTGCGCGAGGCCGGCACCGACCATTCCGGCGTGATCGGTGGCACCAAGGTGCTGTCCGACGAGATCGTGGTGCGGGTGACCGCCGAGCCGGGCCACAGCTTCCTGGACCGCATGATCGCGCTGGTGGAAGGCGCCAACAGCCAGAAGACGCCCAACGAAGTGGCGCTGACCCTGCTGCTGGCGGCGATGACGCTGACCTTCCTGGTGGTGGTGGCCACGCTGCCGGCCATCGGCGCGTCGGTGGGCGTGAAGGTGGACCCGCTGCTGCTGATCGCGCTGCTGGTATGCCTGATCCCGACCACCATCGGCGGCCTGCTGCCGGCGATTGGTATTGCCGGCATGAACCGTGCGCTGGCCGCCAACGTGCTGGCCAAGTCGGGCAAGGCGGTGAAAGTGGCCGGCGACGTGGACGTGCTGCTGCTGGACAAGACCGGCACCATCACCTACGGCGACCGCCAGGCCAGCCATTTCCACGCAGCTGCTCGGCATCGATGCCGAGCAGCTGCGTGAGGCGGCGCTGCTGTCCTCGCTGGCCGACCCGACCCCGGAAGGCAAGTCGATCGTGCGGCTGGCCCGCGAACAGGGCTGCCCCACGGCCGAACCGGAACAGGCCGACTACCTGGCCTTCAGCGCGCAGACCCGCATGTCCGGCGCGGACCTGCCCGGTGGCCGCCAGATCCGCAAGGGCGCCCAGGATGCGATCCGTGCCTACGTGCAGGCGCTGGGTGGCAGCGTGCCGGTGGAACTGGCCGGCCGCGTGGAGCAGGTGGCGCGCAACGGTGCCGCCCCGCTGGTGGTGGCCGAGGGCCGCCACGTGCTGGGCGTGATCGAGCTGTCGGACGTGGTCAAGCACGGCATGCGCGAGAAGTTCGCCCAGCTGCGCGCGATGGGCATCCGCACGGTGATGATCACCGGCGACAACCCGCTGACCGCCGCGGCCATCGCGGCCGAAGCCGGCGTGGATGACTACATCGCCGAGGCACGGCCGGAAGACAAGCTGGCGCGCATCCGTGCCGAGCAGGCCGGCGGCCGCCTGGTGGCGATGGTGGGCGACGGCACCAACGATGCCCCGGCGCTGGCCCAGGCCGACATCGGCCTGGCGATGAACTCCGGCACGCAGGCGGCCAAGGAAGCCGGCAACATGGTCGACCTGGATTCGGACCCGGCTAAGCTGCTGGCAGTGGTGGAAGTGGGCAAGCAGCAGCTGATCACCCGCGGCGCGCTGACCACCTTCTCGCCGGCCAACGATGTGTCCAAGTACTTCGCGATCCTGCCGGCGCTGTTCGCGGCCGCGCTGCCGGCGATGGCCTCGTTGAACGTGATGCACCTGTCCAGCCCACGCAACGCGTTGCTGGCGGCGCTGATCTTCAACGCCCTGGTGATTCCGGCATTGATTCCGCTGGCGCTGCGCGGCGTGCGCTTCCTCCCGGCCACGGCAACGGCGCTGCTGCGCCGGACCATGCTGGTGTACGGCCTGGGTGGCGTGCTGCTGCCGTTCGCGGCGATCAAGCTGATCGACCTTCTCCTTGTCCTGGTATCCGGCGCATGAACCGTCCTCTTTCCCCGTCCAACACCCCCGCCGAGGCCCTGCAGGATGGCGCCGGCTGGCGCCCGGCCATCGGCCTGGGCATCGCCAGCCTGCTGCTGGCCGGCCTGGTCTATGCGGTGGCGGCCACTGGCATTGCCGGTGCCGCCTACCCCGACCAGGCCAAGGGCAGCCTGCTGGTGGATGCCGATGGCCAGGTACGCGGTTCGCGCTGGCTGTCGCAGCCGTTCCAGGCCGAGGGCTACTTCCAGGCGCGCCCGTCGGCGGCCAAGTACGACCCGATGTCGGCCAGCGGCTCCAACCTGGCGCGCAGCAACCCCGCGCTGGCTGACCAGGTGGCCAAGGCCACCGCGGCGGTGGCCGCGCGCGAAGGCATTCCCGCCGCGCAGGTGCCGGCCGACCTGGTGACCCAATCCGGTGGTGGCCTGGACCCGGAACTGAGCCCGGCCGCCGCCCAGGTGCAGGTGGCCCGCGTGGCCCGTGCCCGCGGCATGGCGGTGGCGCACGTGCAGACGCTGGTGCGGGCCAACACGCAGGGCCCGCAGTGGGGGCTGCTGGGCCAGCCACGGGTGAACGTGATGACCCTCAACCGCGCGCTCGATGCGGCCGCAGCGGCGCAGTGATGCACCGCCGACGCAACTGCGCGCACAATCAGCGCCATGACTGACCTGCGTACGCGCCAGGCCGATGCCCTGGTGGAAGGCCTGCAGCGCGAGGCCGGTGGCAAGCTCACCGTGTTCCTCGGCGCTGCCCCCGGCGTGGGCAAGACCTACACCATGCTCACCCGCGCCCAGGAACAGCTGCGGCGCGGCGTGGACATGGTAGTGGGGCTGGTGGAAACCCACGGACGGGCGGATACGCAGGCGCTGGTGGAAGGCCTGCCGCAGCTGCCGCTGAAGCCAGTGGACTACCATGGGCATACGCTGCTGGAGATGGATCTGGACGCCGTGCTGGCACGGCGCCCGGCGCTGGTGCTGGTGGACGAACTGGCACACCGCAACGCGCCCGGCAGCCGCCACGAACGGCGCTGGCAGGATGTGATGGAGCTGCTGGACGCCGGCATCGACGTCTGGACCACCATCAACATCCAGCACCTGGAAAGCCTCAACGATGTGGTGATGCGCATCACCGGCGTGCGCGTGGGCGAGACCGTCCCCGATGCGGTGCTCGACCGCCTGCATGACATCGTGCTGGTGGACCTGCCGCCGCGCGAACTGATCGCCCGCCTGCAGCAGGGCAAGGTCTATGTGCCCGAACAGGCGGCACAGGCGCTGCAGGCGTTCTTTTCACCGGCCAACCTGACCGCACTGCGCGAGCTGGCGATGCAGGAAGCGGCCGACCGCGTCGACACCAGCCTGCGCGAAACCCGTGCCGCGCGTGGCGAGACCACCCTGCCCCTGAAACGCCGCGTGCTGCTGGCCATCGACGGCGGCGGCCAGAGCGAATACCTGGTGCGCGTGGCGTGGCGCATCGCCGAGCGCCGCGATGCGCCGTGGACGGTGGTGACGGTGCAGAGCCGCCGCCAGGACGAGGCCGCCCAGCAGGAAATCGACGCCGCCTTCGCGCTGGCGCGCCGGCTGGGCGGCGAGGCCGAGCTGCTGCACGGCACCAGCATCGCCGATGCGCTGCTTGACCATGCCGCCACAACGGCGTCTCCACGCTGGTGCTGGGCCGCACCCGCGAACGCCCGCTGGCGCGCATGGTCAACCGCACGCTGACCCAGCAGCTGATCCAGCGCGGCGCCCATTACGAGATCACCATCATCAGCACGCCGCAGGCGCGTGCCCGCGCGCGCCGCGAAGGCCTGCTCGCGCCGCTGCACGGCCAAGGCCCGGAAGCACTGCAGGCGCTGGCCGCCACCGCGCTGGCCTGCCTGGTGGCCTGGCTGGTGGAGCGCTGGGTGGGCATGGCCGACCTGTCGATGGTGTTCATCACCGCCGTGGTGTTGGTGGCCGCACGCACCCGTGCCAGCATCGCGGTGCTGGCGGCGATCCTGTGTTTCCTGTCGTACAACTTCCTGTTCATCGCGCCGCGCTTCACTTTCGCCATCGGCGCGCGGCATGGTGTGGTGACGGTGTTCCTGTTCCTGGCGGCGGCGCTGGTGGCCGGCCGGCTGGCCTCGCGCCTGCGCATGCAGGTGGTGGCGCTGAGCGCGGCCAACCGCCATGCGCGTGCGCGCCAGCACCTGGGCCGGCAGCTGGCCAGCGCGGTGGGCCACGGCGAAGTGCCGCATGCCGGCCGCCTGGCGCTGGAACAGGCGCTGGACGCCACGGCCTGGCTGCGCATCGGCAGCGAGACCCGCAGCGGCGGCCGCGCCCAGCCTGGCGATACCGACCTGGCGGCCGCCGACTGGGCGCTGCGCCACGGCCAGCCCAGCGGCCGCTTCACCGACACGCTGGCCGGTGCGCGCTCGTGGTTCCTGCCGCTGCTCGATGGCGATGACCGGGCCATCGGCGTGGCTGGCCTGCACCTGCCCGGCAGCCAGCCGCGGCTGCTGCCCGAACAGCGCCAGCTGGCCGAAGCGATGGTGGATGACATCGCCCAGGCCGCGCTGCGCACGCGGCTGGTGGCCGAGCTGGAACAGGCCCATGTGAGCAACGAGACCGAGCGGCTGCGCTCGGCGCTGCTGTCTTCGGTGTCGCACGACCTGCGCTCGCCACTGGCAGCGATGATCGGCTCGGCCGACAGCCTGGCCAGCTATGGCGAAGCGATGGACCTGACCGACCGCCGCGCCCTGCTGGACACCATCCTGGTGGAAGGCGAGCGGCTGGACCGCTACATCCAGAACCTGCTGGACATGACCCGGCTGGGCCACGAAGGGCTGAAGATCAACCGCGACTGGATCGGCGTGGACGAGCTGATCGGTTCGGCCGCGCGGCGCCTGCAGCGCTACCAGCCCAAGGAGCGGCTGGCGCTGGATATTCCGGCCACGCTGGCGCAGATCTGGGTGCACCCGGCGCTGGTGGAACAGGCCGTGTTCAACGTGATGGAGAACGCGGCCAAGTTCTCGCCCCCCGATGCGGCGGTGGAAGTGCAGGCACGGCAGTTCGACAACCAGCTGCGGATCGATGTGATCGACCGTGGGCCGGGCATTCCCGATGACGAACGCGCGCGTATCTTCGACATGTTCTACAGCGTGGAGCGCGGCGACCGCGGCCGCCACGGCACCGTTCTGGGCCTGACCATCTGCCAGGGCATGATCGGCGCGCACGGTGGCAGCGTGCAGGCGCTGTCCGGCCGCGACGGTCGCGGTACCCTGATCCGCATCACCCTGCCCCTGCTCAAGCCCGCCGACCATGATGAGTCCGACAGCCCCTGACGCCAGCGCGCCGTGCGCGCGCTGGTGATCGACGATGAAACCCAGATCCGCCGGTTCCTGGACATCAGCCTGCGTGCGCAGGGCTACCAGGTGCGCCAGGCCGCCACCGGCCAGGAAGGCCTGCAGATGCTGGCCAGCGAAGACATGCACCTGGTGATCCTGGACATCGGCCTGCCGGACCTGGAAGGCCACGAGGTGCTGGAGCAGCTGCGGCAGTGGAGCCAGGTGCCGGTGATCATGCTGACCGTGCGCACCGGCGAGGGCGAGAAGGTGCGGGCGCTAGACAACGGCGCCAACGACTACGTGACCAAGCCGTTCGGCACGCAGGAACTGATGGCGCGGGTGCGCGCCCTGCTGCGCACCCGCAGCGTGCCGGCCGACGGTACGCCGCCGGTGTTCGACGATGGCCGCCTGCACGTGGACCTGGTGCGCCGCGAAGTGGCGCTGGACGGGCAGCCGGTGGCGTTGACGCGCAAGGAATACGCGCTGCTGTCGCTGCTGCTGCGCAATGCCGGGCGGGTGGTGACCCAGCCGCAGATCCTGCAGGAAATCTGGGGGCCGACGCACCAGCACGACACCCATTACCTGCGCATCCTGGTGGGCAAGCTGCGGCACAAGCTTGGCGATTCGGCGCTGGATTCGCGCTACCTGTTCACCGAGCCCGGCGTGGGGCTGCGCTTCAAGGGGTGAAGCCGGTGGCGGGGGCCGTTCGAATGATGAGGGGTGCATCCACGCATGGCGTGGATCTACCAATGCCGGCCGTTCCAACGGTGATGGGCTTGTCCACGCATGCCGGGGATCGACAGACGCGCTGCATGCTTTTGTAGAGCCAGGCCATGCCTGGCTGGAATGCAGGGCCGTGCGAATGATGAGGGGTGCATCCACGCATGGCGTGGATCTACCAATGCCGGCCGTTCCATCGGGATGGGCTGGACCACGCATGGCGGGGATCGACAATCGACAGACGCGCTGCATACTTTTGTAGAGCCAGGCCATGCCTGGCTGGAATGCCGGGCCGTGCGAACGGTCGTGAGTCAACGCCGGCGGATACGCCTCTCAGAACCCCAGCGGGGTGTCGCCCAGCAGCGGCTGCAGCTGGCTGCGGAACAGCGCCTGGATGCGAGTCAGGGCTTCTTCGCTGTCGGCCTCGAAGCGCAGCACCAGCACCGGGGTGGTGTTGGAGGCGCGCACCAGGCCCCAGCCGTCGGGGAAATCCACGCGCAGGCCATCGATGGTGGACAGCCGCCCGCCGGCATACGGGCTGTCGGCAGCCTGTGCGGCCGAAACCAGCAGCGACACCAGGGCGCGCGGCGTGCCGGCGGCCACCGGCACCTTCAGTTCCGGCGTGGAAATGCTGTCGGGCAGCTCGGCCATCACCTCGTCGCTGCTCTCCTCGCGCTGGGCGAGGATTTCCAGCAGCCGCGCGGCGGCATACAGGCCGTCGTCGAAGCCGAACCAGCGCTCCTTGAAGAAGAAGTGGCCGCTCATCTCGCCAGCCAGTTCGGCATCGGTCTCGCGCATCTTCGCCTTCATCAGCGAATGCCCGGTCTTCCACATCAGCGGGCTGCCGCCATTGCGCAGCACGTGGTCGGACAGCTTGCCGGTGCACTTCACGTCGTACAGCACCATGGCGCCGGGGTTGCGCATCAGCACATCGGCGGCGAACAGCATCAGCAGGCGGTCGGCGTAGATGATGCGGCCTTCGCCGGTAACCACACCCAGGCGGTCGCCATCGCCGTCGAAGGCCACGCCCAGATCGGCACCGAAGCGCTTGACCGTCTGCACCAGGTCGTCCAGGTTGGCCGGCTCGCTGGGGTCGGGGTGGTGGTTGGGGAACGTGCCATCCACATCGCAGTACAGCGGGATGGCCTCTGCGCCGATCGCTTCAAGCAGCTGCGGCGCGATGGCACCGGCCACGCCGTTGCCGGCGTCGGCCACCACCTTCAGCGGGCGGTCCAGCTGCACATCGTCGGCGATGCGCTGGATATAATCGGCAGTGACCTCGCGCTGCTGGTAGCTGCCCGGTTCGGCCGCCTGCACCAGCCGGCCTTCGACGATGCGCGCGTGCAGGTCGGTGATGGCAGTGCCGGACAGCGTCTCGCCGCCGATGACTACCTTGAAGCCGTTGTAGTCGGGCGGGTTGTGGCTGCCGGTGACCGCCACGCAGGTGCCGGTACGCAGATGGAAGGCGGCGAAATAGACCACCGACGTCGGCGCCAGCCCGATTTCGATGACATCGCAGCCGGCACGGCGCAGGCCCTCGGCCAGCCCGGCGGCGAGTTCCGGCCTGGACAGGCGGCCGTCGCGGCCGATCACCACTTCGGGCAGGCCCTGTTCGAGCGCGGCCGTGCCGATGGCTTGGCCGATCAGTGCGGCGGTGCGTGCGGTCAGCTCGCTGCCGACCACGCCGCGGATGTCGTAGGCGCGGAAGATGCCGGCCTCCAGCTGTTCGGCCGGCACCGGCGGCGGTGGCGGCGGCGTGGCATCAACCCCTTCGGCGTCCGCGCTGGTGGCGGCGGCAGCGGCGGGCAGCTGGGCCAGGCTTTCACGCAGGGTCGGGCCCTGGTCTTCCACGGCCGCATCGCGGCGGCGCGGCAGGCCCTTGGGCAGGCTGGCCGGCAGGCGCCCACGGCCGACCACGATCAGCACCGCCACCAGCACCAGCAGCAGGGCCGCCACCGCACTGGCGATGGCCCCCATGCCGAACGGGCCGGCTTCCAGCGGTGGCGTGGCGGCCGCCAGCCGCAGCGGCGTGCCCGGCACCGGGCGCGCCTGCGCTCCGGCCGACGAGGACAGGCTGGCATCGCCTTGGGCGATCAGGTCCTGCTTGCCCTGGCGCAGGGCCAGGAAACCGGACGCCGGTGCCTGCACCTGGTCCAGTGGCGCGCTCAGGCGCAGCAGCGGCTGGCGCACGTAGACCACGGCGGCGCCGTGCGCTCCGAGGGTGACCGGTGCGGCCAGGCCGAGGCGGTTGCCACCGCCATCACGGACCACGCGCAGCGTCGGCTTGCCGTCGGCCACGACCGATTCCAGCAGCGCCAGCCGCGCATAGCCGAAGGCCGCCGGGTCGGCATAGGCGCTGGCCAGGTCGCTGGTGAACACATCCACCTGCTCGACCCCGCTCCAGCTTTCACGCAGGGCCAGGGCCGCCGCGGCGGCATCGCCAGCCTGCAGCGCCTGCTGCACGCGGTCGCCCTTGATCTGACGGACCAGCTGCGAAAGCTGGCCCGAGGCGGCCTGCTGCAGCCCCTGCACAGCGGTGTCGCGTGCGGTTTCCAGCGCAGCAACGGTCGACTGCTGCCGCCATTGCTGGACGGCGCCATAGCCGAGCCAGACGGCCAGCAGCACCAGCAGCAGCGCAAGCAGCGCTTCCTTGCGTACCCGCATACGTATCGAATTCGCTGCCCCGCTGTTGCTCATCGCCGCTCCCCGTCAGCGCACTCCGGTATGGCCGAATCCACCCGTTCCCCGAACGCTGTCGGTGAAAGTATCCACTACCTGCAGGGTGACGCGTGCGATGGGCACCACCACCAGCTGCGCGATGCGGTCGCCCGGCTCGATGGTGAAGGCCTCGCGGCCACGGTTCCACACGCTGATCAGCAGCGGGCCCTGGTAATCGGCGTCGATCAGGCCGGTGCCGTTGCCCAGCACGATGCCGTGGCGGTGGCCCAGCCCCGAACGCGGCAGGATGACCGCGCACAGGCCCGGATCGGCGATATGGATGGCCAGCCCGCTGGGCACCAGCGCGGTGTCGCCCGGCTGCAGGGTCAGCGCGGTTTCCAGCGCGGCGCGCAGGTCCAAGCCGGCACTGGCCTCGGTGGCGTAGGCCGGCAGCGGCCAGCTGTCGCCGAAGCGTGGGTCGAGCAGTTTCACCTGCAGCGGCTGCGAAGAAGACACCGGAAGGGTGCTTGCCTGGGTCACGTGTGAAGCCTCCGCGCGATCAGCGCCAGCAGTTGTTCGGCCAGTTCGCGCTTGGCGGTGACCGGGAAATTCTGTTCGCCATCCTGCCAGTAGGCGGTGGCAGCATTGTTGTCGCTTTCAAACCCACTGCCGCTGATGCCGACCTGATTGGCGATGACCAGGTCCAGGCGCTTGTCCACCAGCTTGCCGCGTGCGTACTTCTCCACGTCGTGGGTTTCGGCGGCAAAGCCGACCACCAGCTTCAGCGACTGGGTCTGGGCGGCCACTTCGGCCAGGATGTCCGGGGTGCGCACCAGTTCCAGCACCAGCGCCTGGCTGTCGGCGGTCTTCTTCAGCTTCTGCGCGGCCACCTGGCGCGGGGTGTAGTCGGACACGGCGGCGGCGCCGATATAGATGTCGGCCGGCAGTGCCTCGAGCACGGCCTGGCGCATCTGCGCGGCCGAGCGCACGTCCACGCGCTGCACGCCGGCCGGCGTGGGCAGGTGCACCGGGCCGCTGACCAGCACCACGTGGGCACCGGCCCGGGCGGCGGCATCGGCCAGGGCGAAGCCCATCTTGCCGCTGCTGCGGTTGCCCACGTAGCGCACCGGGTCGATGTCTTCATAGGTGGGGCCGGTACTGATGACCAGGCGCAGGCCGCGCAGCTGCGCGCTGGCCGGATCGGCAGCGTCCGGGGCCGCCACGGTGCCGGCCAGCGCCGCCACGATGTCGTTCGGTTCGGCCAGCCGGCCGGGGCCGGATTCGCCTTCGGCCAGCGGGCCATCGACTGGGCCGATGATCTGCGCACCGCGTTCGCGCAGCAGCGCGATGTTGGCCTGGGTGGCCGGGTGCAGCCACATGCGGTGGTTCATCGCCGGGCAGACGGTAAGCGGGGCGGTGCTGGCCAGGCACAGCGTGCTGACCAGGTCGTCGGCATGGCCGTGGGCCAGCCGCGCCAGCAGGTCGGCGGTGCCCGGGGCAACCACGATGCGGTCGGCCCAGCGGGCAAGTTCGATGTGGCCCATGGCCTGTTCGGCGGCGCTGTCCCACAGCGTGGTGCGGGTGGGCTGGCCGGACAGGGCCTGGAAGCTGAGCGGGGTGACGAACTGCTGCGCGCCGGCGGTCATGGCCGCCTGCACCTGGGCTCCGGCGTCGCGCAGGCGGCGCACCAGTTCCAGGGCCTTGTAGGCGGCGATGCCCCCGCCCACGCACAACAACAGTTTCTGGCCAGCCAGCGCGCGCGTGGCGGCCGGGGATGCCTTGGGGGAGTCAGCCACCGGGAAATCCTGTGCAATCGAGGGCGCTAGCTTACCCGATGGCCCCCTGCACCCCGATGACCGGCCGACATAACCGCAGGCTATTAACAGATGGCGACCGGCACGGTTCGCGCGCCGCGTTGCCCTGTTTCGGATCTTTCCTATACCCCCGGCGCGGACGGATTCGCAGAATCCAGCCGACCCCGTGCGAACCCGCACCGCCCGCCGCCAAGGAACGCCCGTGCAGCCCCGCATCATCATTGCCGACGACCATCCCGTGGTGCTGCACGGTGTGCGCATCGTGCTTGAACGCCAGCAGATGCAGGTGGTGGACACCGCCTGCGACGGGCCCGCGCTGCTGGCGGTGCTGGCCGCCCACTCGCGCCAGGCCTACGACGTGCTGCTGACCGACCTGTCGATGCCCGGCGAGGGCCCGGACGGGCCAGCGTTGCTGCAGGCGGTGCAGCAGCTGCACCCGGGCCTGCCGGTGATGGTGCTGACCGGCGTGCGCCACCCTGAAGTGCTGGGCGGCCTGCTGCGTGAGGGCGTGCTGGGGCTGGTGGACAAATCGGCCGACTTCGCCGAACTGCCGCAGGCACTGCGCGCGGCGATGGCCGCCCAGATGCATGTCTCGCGCGGGCTGCGGGCGCACCTGCAGGCCCGCGACCTGCACCCGCAGCGCGAGCCGGCCAGCCTGTCCGCCCGCGAATGCGAGGTGCTGGAACTGCTGGCGCAGGGGCTTAACATCAATGCCATCGCCGCACGCTGCGGGCGCAACCCCAAGACCATCAGCCGGCAGAAGGCCGAGGCCAAGCGCAAGCTGGGCCTGTGCAACAACCAGGAACTTTTCGACTACCTGCGCGCGCGGGGCCAGTAACCGACAGCGCCCTGCGGTGTTCCCCGATGGGCAGCACGGCGCAGGCGGCGCAGGCTGTGGCCATGCCCATCTATGAATGGCCCGAGGGGGAACGCCCCCGCGAAAAACTGCTGGCCCGGGGCCCGGCCGCACTGTCCGATGCAGAACTGCTGGCGCTGTTCCTGGGGTCGGGAACCGGCGGCCGCGATGCGGTGCACACCGCCCGCGAGCTGCTGGGCGCACACGGGCCGCTGCGTACCCTGCTGGACCGCAGAGCGCGTGAACTGACCCAGCTGCCAGGGCTCGGCCCGGCACGCAGCTGCGCGCTGGTGGCCGGCCTGGAACTGGCCCAGCGCCACCTGGCCGCGCGCCTGCAGCTGGGCGAACCGGCCTGCACCACCCCGGCGCTGGTCGGCCGCTTCCTGCAGCAGCACCTGCGTGCGCGGCCGCGCGAAGTGTTCAGCGTAATGTTCCTGGACAACCGGCACCGGCTGCTGGCCTGCGAAGACCTGTTCCACGGGACCATCAACGCGGCGGCCGTGTACCCGCGCGAAGTGGTGCGCCGGGCGCTGGCGCTCAATGCGGCGGCGGTCATCGTCAGCCGCAACCATCCCTCCGGCGACCCGGAACCCTCGCAGGCCGACGAACAGCTCACCCGCGAGCTGCAGAGCGCGCTGGATCTGGTGGATGTGCGCCTGCTGGACCACTTCGTGGTGGGTGAAGGTCCACCGGTGTCCTTTGCCCAGCGCGGTCTGCTGCCGCAGCGCAAGACCCGGTTGTTCAGGTAGCCGGCCCGGCCGCAGCGCCCGGCCCGTGGACGCGCCGCTCAGGGTGGGGACGGCCAGCGGCCGGCTTCTAGGCTAAAATGGGCAATTCCGCCGCTCATTCACACAGCAGGCCTCGTGAAAAATCTTCTCCGCGCCCTGATCGGCCAAGGCATCGAAGCCTTGCGCGCCAATGGCACTCTGCCGGCCGACACCCTGCCGCCGGACTTCGTGGTCGAGCGCCCGAAGACCCGCGAACACGGCGATTTCGCCACCAACGCGGCCATGCTGCTGGCCAAGGCCGCGCGCAGAAACCCGCGTGCGCTGGCGCAGGCGCTGGTCGACGCGCTGCCGCGCAGCGAAGACGTCAGCCGCGTCGAGATTGCCGGCCCGGGCTTCATCAACTTCCACCTGGCCCCGGCCGCCTACCAGCGCGAAGCGGCCACGGTGATCAAGGAAGGGGCCGACTACGGCCGCAACCTGTCCGGCAACGGCCGCACCGTGGGCGTGGAGTACGTGTCGGCCAACCCGACCGGCCCGCTGCATGTCGGCCATGGCCGCGCGGCGGCGATCGGCGACTGCGTGGCCCGCGTGCTCGATGCCAACGGCTGGAACGCCAAGCGCGAGTTCTACTACAACGACGCCGGCGTGCAGATCGAGAATCTGGCTCTGTCGGTGCAGGCCCGCATCAAGAGCATCGCACCGGACCAGGACGGCTGGCCGGAAGGCGGCTACCGCGGTGAGTACATCGCCGATGTGGCCCGTGCCTACCTGGCCGGCGCCAGCGTCGACCTGGAAGGCACCATGGTGGTCGGCGCCAAGGATCCGGACGACATGGCCGCGATCCGCCGCTTCGCCGTGGCCTACCTGCGCAACGAGCAGAACCTGGACCTGGCCGCCTTCGGGGTGGATTTCGACATCTACTTCCTGGAGAGCTCGCTGTACGCCGACGGCAAGGTGGCCGAAGCGGTGGCCAAGCTGCAGGCCTCGGGCCATACCTATGAGGAAGCCGGCGCGCTGTGGCTGCGCAGCACCGACTTCGGTGACGACAAGGACCGCGTGATGCGCAAGTCCGACGGCACCTTCACCTACTTCGTGCCGGACGTGGCCTACCACCTGTCCAAGTGGCAGCGCGGCTACGAGCGCGCCATCACCGAACTGGGTGCCGACCACCACGGTTCGCTGGCCCGCGTGCGCGCCGGCCTCCAGGCCATGGAAGTGGGCATTCCGCAGGGCTGGCCGGAATACGTGCTGCACCATATGGTCACCGTCATGCGTGGCGGCGAGGAAGTGAAGCTGTCCAAGCGTGCCGGCAGCTACTTCACCCTGCGCGACCTGATCGAGGAAGCCGGCCGCGATGCCACCCGCTGGTTCCTGATCGCGCGCAAGCCCGACTCGCAGCTGACCTTCGACATCGACCTGGCCCGCCAGCAGAGCAACGACAACCCGGTGTTCTACGTGCAGTACGCGCATACCCGCGTCTGCAGCCTGCTGCGCCAGGCACAGGAAAAGGGCCTGGTCTACGCACAGGACCAGGGCCTGGCCGCGCTGAACCGCCTGCACGATGACGCCTCGCTGCTGCTGATGAACAAGATCGCGCGCTACCCCGAAGTGGTGGAAGCCGCTGGCGTGGCGCTGGAACCACACCTGGTGGCGCAGTACCTGCGTGAATTGGCGCATGCCTTCCACACGTGGTATCACGGGACACCGGTGCTGGTGGAAGACGCCACCGACCGCAATGCCAAACTGACGCTGGCCTGTGCCGCGCGCCAGGTGCTGGCCAACGGTCTTGAACTCCTGGGCGTGCGCGCCCCGGAAAAGATGTAAGTCTCCGGAGAAGCAGTAGACATGGCAGCACGACGCGGCAAAAGCCAGGCACGACGCAACAACAGCAGCCAGGGCACCCCCGGATGGGTGTGGCTGGTGGCTGGCGTTGCGATCGCAGCGGTGGTGTTCCTGGCGGCGCCGGACCTATTCAAGGGCGACGGCGATGGCTTCCTGCGCGCCGGGCCGCAGCCGAACCCGAATGCGCAGCCGGCCCCGGTGGCCGACGGCGACACCGAGAACGGTCCTGCGCCGGCCACGGCACCGGCCAAGCCGGCCGAGGCCGCCAAGCCTGCTGCCACGCAGTACGACTTCTACACCCTGCTGCCCGGCAAGGAAGTGGAAATGTCCGACGCCAAACTGGCCGCCAGCGCACGCGCTGAAGACCAGCGCAAGGCCAAGGCCGAAGCGCAGCGCGCGCAGGCGGCGCTAGAGGGCAAGCCGGTACCGCCGGCAGCCGCCAGCACTGCCCCGGCCGTGGCCAGCACCACGCCGGCCGCCAGCAACAGCGCTTCTGCCGCGCTGCCGGCCCCGGTGAACGAGCGCCCGGCCTCGCCGGCACCGGCCAGCACGGCGGCTACCACCACCGGCAGCACGGCCACCGCCGCTGCCCGCCATGACACCCCAGCGGCCACGCCGGCGGCGGCAGCCAGCACCCCGGCCGCCGCTGCGGCACCGACCGACAATGCCCGCTACATCCTGCAGGCGGGCGCATTCGGTGCCTCCGGCGATGCCGAGGCCACCAAGGCCAAGCTGGCGATGATGGGCCTGGCCGCACGCGTGGAATCGGCGCAGATCAACGGCAAGATGATCTACCGCGTGCGCATGGGGCCTTACGGCAGCGCCAGCGACCTGGCCGAGGCCAAGCAGAAGCTCGATGGCACCGGGCTGCAGGCGATGGCCATCAAGGCCCAGTAAGCCACCTGCAGGCCGCTCAGCCTTCGCGGGCAACCTGGAAACCGGCGAACGACTGGCTGACCGGCATCAGTTCCAGGCGGTTGATGTTCAGGTGCGGCGGCAGCGTGGCCACCCAGAAGATCTGCTCGGCGATGTCCTCGGCGGTCATCGGGTTGGCCCCCATGTACAGCTTGTCCGAGGCGGCCTGGTCGCCATGGGTACGCACCACGGTGAACTCGGTTTCGGCCATGCCCGGCTCGATGGTGGTCACGCGTACGCCGGTGCCATGCAGGTCCGAACGCAGGCCCAGCGAGAACTGGCTGACAAATGCCTTGGTGCCGCCGTAAGCGTTGCCGCCCGGGTACGGGTAGACGCCGGCCACCGAGGAGATGTTGATGATCGCGCCCTTGCGCTGCACCAACTGCGGCAGCAGCCGGTGGGTCAGGGTCACCAGTGCGGTGATGTTGGTGTCGATCATCGTGCGCCAGTCCTGCAGGTGTGCGCTCTGGGCCGGCGCGGTGCCCTGTGCCAGGCCGGCGTTGTTGACCAGCAGGTCGATCTCGCCGAACGCCGGCGGCAGCGCCAGCAGCGCCGCTTCCATGGCGATCGGGTCGCGCACATCGAACACGGCCGCGTGCACCACGTCCGCGCCGTAGGCCTGCACCAGCGGCTGCAGGCGCTCGGCACGGCGGCCGGTGGCGATGACCTTCCAGCCGGCCTTGGCGAAGCGATGGACAGCGGCGGCGCCGAAGCCGGAAGTGGCGCCGGTAATCAGGACGGTACGGCTCATCAAGCTACTCCGGGGGGAATCAGGCCACCATTCTGGCACTGTCGGCCGCCGCCCGTGTTGCCGGCTGTGCCGGCAGGCACCGGTACAATGGCGGCATGATCAACAACGATGTCCTGCGCAGCCTGCGCTATTCCATGGACCTGGCCGACGGCCATGTCGTTTCGCTGTGCCAGCTGGCCGACCCCGCCTTCGTGGTCACCCCCGACGAGGTGAAGGCCTGGCTGCGCCGCGAGGACGAACCCGGCCGCCTGCCCTGCCCGGACCCGGCGCTGGCGCACTTCCTGGATGGGCTGATCATCCACCTGCGCGGCCGTGACCAGAGCCAGCCGCTGCGCCCGGTGGAGACCCGCCTGGACAACAACCTGATCCTGAAGAAGCTGCGCGTGGCCTTCCAGCTGCGCGACGTGGACCTGATGGAGATCTTCGCTGCCGCCGGCTTCCGCGCTTCCAAATCGGAAGTGGGTGCGCTGTTCCGCCAGCCCGGGCACACCAACTACCGGCGCTGCCTGGACCAGATGCTGCGCAATTTCCTCAAGGGCCTGAGCCTGCGCCTGCGCAGCTGAGCAGGTCCTGCACGAAGGCCTGCGCGGCCGGGGTCGGCACGCGCTGCCAGACCAGGTGCACGCGCCGCCGGGGCGTGGGCTGCAGAGCGATGCGGGTGACCCCGTCGAACCCCTCGGCGATTGACAGCGGCACGATGCCCACCGCCAGCCCGTGGCGCACGATGCGCTCCACCAGCTCCATGTGGCTGACCTCGAAACGCACGTGGTGCGGAAGGTGGGCCGCGGCGAACGCATCGTCGGTCTGCCGGCGCGCGCCGATGCCCTGCGGGAAATCCACCAGCGCCTGGTCGGCCAGCGCCTGCAGCGGCAGCCGCTTGCGATGGGCCAGCGGGTGCTGCGGCGAGAGCACGGCCACCAGCGCTTCTTCCTGCAGCACGCGATGGCGGACACCGTCGATGCTGGCCGACGGCGCCAGCCCCACAAGCGCCATGTCCAGCCGACGGTCACGCACCTGCGCGATCAGGGTTTCGCTCTTGTCCATGCGCAGCTGGAACTCCACCTGCCGGTGGCGCTGCTGGAACCCGGCCAGCAAGGCCACCACGTCGATGCCGGTGAGCGAGGAAATCTGCCCCACCGCCAGCGTGCCACGCACCTGGCCGATGCTGGCGGCCACGTCCGCGCGCAGGTGGCGCACGCTGGCCAGGACCTGCCGCGCATGCACCAGCAGGGCCTCACCGGCCGGCGTGGTGCGCACCTGGCGCGGCAGCCGCTCGAACAGCGCGGCCCCCAGCTCGGCTTCCAGGTGCACGATCTGGTGGCTCAACGCCGACTGCACCACGTGGCAGCGGGCCGCGGCGAGGGTGAAGTGGCCTTCCTCGGCCAGGGCGACGGCGAACTCCAGCTGCTTGAGGTTCACGCAGGCATCTCATTTCATGATGGCAGGGATGATGATGATTCATTTCCCTCATCACCGCCCGGCATCGACACTGTGCAGCTGTCCCCTGCCGTACGTTGACCGCTCCATGGATGCTACCCCCTTGCCCACCCTGCACCGCTGGCAGGTCCTGCTGATGGCCTTCGCCACCGGCGTAGCCGTGGCCAGCAACTACTACGCCCAGCCCCTGCTGCACACCATGGCCGAGCAGTTCGGCGTGCCGTTCGGGCAGATCGGCGTGGTGGTGACCGCCGCGCAGCTGAGCTACGCCGCCGGGCTGATCCTGCTGGTACCGCTGGGCGATCTGTTTGAACGGCGCCGGCTGATCGCGGTGATGTCGCTGCTGTCGGCCTGTGGCCTGGTGATCAGCGCACTGGCACCGAGCCTGCCGTGGCTTCTGCTGGGCACCGCGCTGACCGGGCTGTTCTCGGTGGTGGCGCAGGTGCTGGTGCCGTTCGCGGCCACCCTGGCCGAGCCACAGCAGCGTGGCCGCGTGGTGGGCACGCTGATGAGCGGGCTGCTGCTGGGCATCCTGCTGGCACGCACCGTGGCCGGCAGCATTTCCAGCCTGGGCAACTGGCGTTGGGTGTATGCGGTGGCCGCGGTGGTGCTGGTGTCCACCACGCTGGCGCTGTGTCGTGGCCTGCCGCGCTTCCGCCACGGCGCAGGGCTGGGCTACTTCGCGCTGCTGCGTTCGATCGGCACGCTGTTCGCGCGCGAACCGGTGTTCCGCCACCGCACGCTGCTTGGCGCCTGCAGTTTCGCCATGTTCGCCATCTTCTGGACGCCGCTGGCGTTCTTGCTGGCACAGCCGCCGTATGCCTATGGCGATGCCACCATCGGTCTGGTCGGCGCGGCCGGAACGCTCGCCGCCGGCCTGGCCGGGCGCATGGCCGACCGGGGCCGGAGCGGCCGCGCCACCGCCATCGCGCTGGTGCTGCTGCTGTTGTCGTGGCTGCCGCTGGGGCTGGCCACGCACTCGCTGCTGGCGCTGCTGGTGGGCGTGGTGCTGCTGGACCTGGCCGCGCAGCTGCTGCACGTGAGCAACCAGAACGTGGTCTATGCGCTGCAGCCGGATGCGCGCAACCGCCTCAACGCCGGCTACATGACCGGCTACTTCATCGGCGGCTCGCTGGGCTCGTTGCTGTCGGCACAGGTCTACCAGCACTTCGGCTGGGTGGGCGTCTGCGTGGCCGGCGCCAGTGTCGGCGTGCTGGCACTGCTGCTGTGGCTGCCCGGCGCACGGCGTGCGCGCCAGGCAGCCCCGGTCAGCTGATCAGAAGCTGCCCTGCAGCGCGACTTCGAAACGGCCACCGGCGGCACCCGGGAACAGCCGGCGCGCAGCGTTGTCGGTGTCATGCACGGTGGCACGCAGTTCCCAGGCCGGGGTGAGCGTGGCAATCGCGCTCAGCTGGCCATGCGTGTAGTCCGGCCCCTGCCGGGCATCCAGCCAGTAGTGGCCCACCGCCGCTTCCAGCCGCAGTTTCTGCCCAGCGGCAGGCGCGCGCCCAGCTGCGCATAGGTGCCGGCATGCCCACCGGCCAGCGCGTCGCTGGAATGGGCGACCTGCAGCCAGCCGTACTGGCGCCAGCTCAGCGTCGCATTGCCCTCGGTCCAGTCCAGCCGCCGCCCGGTGCCCGGGTACAGGTAGCGGGTCAGGTTCAGGTCCACGCTCCAGTTGCTGGACAGCGCGCCGGACCAGCCGGCCACCAGGTCGAATTCGGTATGCGCGCCGTTGTCGGGCGTGAACGCGACGTTCGAGCCCCAGCCGCTGGCGTACCAGCCGTGGCTGGCCACCTTGATGCCGGCCTGCGCGGCCGGGTCCCCCATGGTCTGCGTGCTGCCGCGCCAGACGTAATCGCTGGTGAGCGTGGCCGTGCCACTGACCTGCACCTGCTGTGCCTGCTGCGCCTGCGCGTTGCCGGCGCACAGCGCCAGCACCAGTGCGGCCACCACGGCCGCGCCCATCCCCTTGTTGTTCACCACACTGTCGTCCACATGGAAAGCGGCCTTGCCGCCGAGGACGGCAGTGTCGGCGCGATGGCCGTAACGGATCGATGGCGCGCGGGGCCAGCGCGCGCAAAGAGCGCGTAAAGCCTGCCGGCAGTGGCGCGGAATCATGCCAGCCTGTTCAATGGAGCCCGACCGTGGAAGCCATCCTGACCCCGGTATCGATCGGTGAGCTGATCGACAAGATCACCATCCTGGAAATCAAGGCCGAGCGCATCGACGAGGCCGGCAAGCTGGCCAACGTGCGCACCGAGCTGGACGGGCTGCTGCCGCTGCTGGCCGCACAGCTGCGCGCGCAGCCGTCGCTGGCGGCGCTGAAGACCCAGCTCAAGGCCATCAACGAGCGCATGTGGGACATCCAGGACGCGCTGCGCGACGAGGAAGCAGCCCAGCAGTTCGATGATGCTTTCATCCAGCTGGCACGCGGCGTCTATGGCACCAACGGCGAGCGCGTGCAGGTGAAGAACGAGATCAACCGTGTGGCCGGTTCGGCGCTGGTGGAAGAAAAGCAGTACCAGGGCGAGTAAGCCGACGGCTCACTCCACCGACAGCAGGTGGCGCATCTTGAACAGGTCGCCATCGCTGCGGATGCCCAGCTTGCGGTAGGCCGATTTCTTCTGCGTGCTGACGGTGCTGGCCGCGCGGCCCAGACGACGCGCCATGTCGCCCGTGCCGTGGCCATCGAGCTCCAGCGCGATGATCTCCTGCTCGCGCTCGCTCAACGGCGGCAGGCCCTGCGAACGGTGCGCCCGCGAGCGGCTCAGTGCAGCGCGCAGGTCCGGTGGCACGAAGCGGCCGCCCTGGGCCGCCACATCCGCCGCGCGCAGCAGCAGCTGCGGTGAGGCCGATTTGGGCAGGAAACCGCGCGCGCCGGCCTGCAGCGCAAGGGTCACGGTGCTGGCGTTGCAGTGCGCCGACAGCACCAGCACCGGCAGCGCTGGCCAACGCTGCGACAGCGCCTGCAGCAGCTGCACCCCATCGCAGGGCACGTCCACCGGCAGCAGGTCGGCCACCAGCAGGTCGATGCCGGCCGGATCACGGTGCAGCGCGCGCAGCAGCGACAGGCCATGGCCATAGCTTCCCTGCAGCTGTACGCCGGGGCGCGCGCAGAGCACCACTTCCAGGCCCAGGTGCATCACCGGGTGCGGATCAAGCAGGGCCAACCGGCGTGGACCGGCCGTTGACGGTGGGACTGGCGACATCGGCGCGTTCCAGCAGCACGGGCCATCCACCCTAGGTGGCGGCCACAGGCGGCGGAATCCAATAAGTTGCAATGCGCCAGCGCGGGTCAGGCCGCGCTCAGATCCGGTGCAGCCAACCGCGGGCCATACGCGCCCGCAAACGCAACAGGCCCGGCATAAGCCGGGCCTGTCGAGGCAACGTCAGCGCCGCAGCGCCGTGTGTCGCTTACCAGCTGAAGCGCGGGCCGACGGTGTATTCCTTGTCGCCGTGACGGTTCATCTTCACTTCGCCGTTCAGGCCCCAGTTCTGGTTCAGCTTGACCTGGCCACCGAGGCGACCGTACCACTGGTCGTCCGGGTTGACGCCGTGCTTCTTGGTCCAGTCTTCGTAGCCGACCATGCCATAGACTTCGGCGTGCGCACCGAAGGCGGTGCGGATACCGGCTTCAGCGCTGTAGCCGTTGAAGTCCAGGCCACGCTTCGGGTCGAACTTCTGGTAAGCCACGCGGGCCACGAAGTCGGTCGCGTTGGCGATTTCCTGGCTGTAGCCCACACCGACCTTCCACTGGTCGATCTTCAGGTTGGTGTGGTCGATTTCCTGGCGGTTGTATTCACCGAAGGCGTGGAAGTTCGGCAGGAAGCCGTAGGAACCCTTCACGCCCCAACCGTCGGCCTTGATGCCTTCGACATCGGTCTTGGCGTAGTCGGCTTCAGCGTAGTTGTAGGACAGGTTCTCGGCAGCCGAGGCGGCGAACGGCAGGGCGGCGGCCAGGGCCAGTACAATCAGCGAAGTCTTCATGGGGGTACACCTTTTCTTATTGTGAGCAGCGGCGTTGCAGACCTGCCGGTGCGTCGGAAATGTAAATTCTCCGTTATTCGCCACAACGCTCCCTGAAAACAGCGGTCTTCGCATTCCTGAATTTTTGGCTGGATTCAGGCTGTTTCTGGCATACGCGCGCGCTTCGTGCGCGCAGCTTTGATTCACCTTTCCTTGCCGAAGGCGCATAACCACGATGTGCGGCTTGGTCGATTTCCCGCCCCGGTGTTCGTCGGACAACAGAAGACCCGCCCCCTGCGTGGCCATCGTGGAGACAACGCATGAGCTACATCGATGGATTCGTGTTGGCCGTACCCACCGCCAACCGGCAGAAATTCCTGGACCACGAACACCTCGGCGATTCGGTGTTCCTGGAATTCGGTGCGACCCGGGTGGTCGAGTGCTGGGGTGATGACGTGCCGGCCGGGCAGGTCACCGATTTCTTCCGCGCCGTGCAGGCGCAGCCGGAGGAGACGGTGGTGTTTTCCTGGATCGAATGGCCGGACAAGGCTGCCCGTGACGCTGGCATGAAGAAGATGATGGAAGACCCGCGCATGGACCCGGCCCACAACCCGATGCCGTTTGATGGCAAACGGATGATCTACGGCGGCTTCGTGCCGGTGGTGGAACTGCACCGCTGAGCCGCGGGGCCCCGCACTCAACGGGCGTGCGGGTCGTCCTCACCGGCATGGCTGGCGCCCAGCGTGGCGCCGGCCCCGAGGCCTGCACCCATGCCGCCCATCCCTCCGCCGCCACCACCGCCCCGGCCGCCCTTGCCGTCACCCTCGCCGCTGCGTGGCTTGCCACCGCCGCCGGACGGGCGGGTCGGGCCCTGGCGCGAAATCTCCAGGCCGGCCGGCACCGGGGCCAGGTCCAGCGCCTGGCGCACGAAGTCCCGCAGCGAGATGACCAGTTCGTGGGTATGCACCGGGCGCCCCTGTACCAGCTCGGTGGCCGCACGTGCCGCCAGCCGCACCTGGTCATCGGTGCCCAGCAGCAGGATGTCGGACAACGCCGCTTCCACGGCATCACGGATGCGGCGCGCGCGGTCGGACGAGGGTTCGGGTGCAGCGCCGGAATGGCCGTCGGCGTGCGCGCGCTGGCGCAGATCGCGCAGGTGGCTGGGGTCCACGCCCAGTTCGCCGGTGAACGAGCCGCCCAGCGTCTTGTAGGCCGCCATCAGCGTGCGCAGGCGTTCGTTGATCTGGCGGTTTTCGCGCTCGCGGCGCTGCTGCAGGGTCTGCATCACCAGCAGGCGGATACCCACGCCCAGCAGGGTGATCAGCACCAGGCCGGCCAAGGTGGACAGCACTGCCTGCCAGGAACTGAAATCGAGACCGCGCATGCCGGTAACCCTTCAGGGGAGGAACCCCATGCTGCCCCATGCGCTGTGGGCAGGATGCGCAGGCGCGCCGCAGGCGGGCCCGGCAACCCCTGCCGCAGGACGCGGCAGGGGCCGGTAACACTGCTTATTTGCGGGCGCGCTTGGCGACGGTCTTCTTGGCAACGGCGGCCTTCTTGCCGACAGTCTTCTTGGCAACCGCAGCCTTCTTGCCGACGGTCTTCTTGGCAACGGCGGCCTTCTTGGCCACGGTCTTCTTGGCAGCCACGACCTTCTTGCCGACAGTCTTCTTGGCCACAGCGGCCTTCTTGGCGACGGTCTTCTTGGCAGCAGCGGCCTTCTTGGTGGCAACCTTCTTCACTGCGGCGACCTTCTTGCCGGCAGCCTTGGTGGCGGCCTTGGTGGTCTTCTTGGCAGCAGCGGCCTTCTTGGCCACAGCCTTGGTGCCGGCTGCCTTCTTCTTGGCCACTTCCTTCTTCAGGGCAGCGGCTTCGGCCTTGGCGTTCTTCTTGGCGGCTTCCAGCTTCTGCTTGGCCTTGGCCAGGGTCTTGCCGACCGACTTGGCAGCCTTGTCAGCCTTCTTGGCAACGGTCTTCTCGACCTTGGCCACGGCCTTCTTGGCCTTGGCAACGCCGGTGGTTGCGGCCTTGCGGGCGCGCTTGACGGTCTTCTTCGCCGCGGTCACCGCGTCTTCGGCGGCGTGGGCGATGGTCTCGCCGACGTTGGCGGCGGTTTCTTTCACGTTCTCGACAGCGTCGGTCACGACCGACACACCATTACCGTTGCTCATGATGCCCTCCTGGGGGCGTAGATGTTCAAAACGGGACAATGCTATACTTACAATTGCAATCGTGGAACGGGTCACATCCCGCGCCCTGGCGGCACCGGCGCAGTGGCGCGCGGGAGGGCACCGCGCCGGCAACCAGCCCACGCGCAGGAAATGCCTTTTTTCAAGCACTCTGCAGCGCGCGCGCCGTCGCAGCATCTGCGACGGGAAGGTGTTAGGGCTGGCACGCGGGCAATAGCGTTGGCATGCCTCTTGCCGCAGCCTGGAACGCCGAACTGCGCAGGACGCGGCACCGGCCGTGCTGCGCCAGCGCGCGTTTCCGGCACCGGCCGCCGGCAGGGACGGCCGGTGCACGCGGTTTTTTCATGGGACATTTATCCACGCCGCGACACACTCATTCAGCATGTTTTACCGTAGGGCTCATCGGGCTCTGTCACGGCCCTCCACCTACCGCCTGCGAATCCCTCCCATGCGACCGATTCCCACCCTGCTCACGCTTGCACTGGCCGCTGCCTTCGGCGGCTTCGTGGCTACCGGCGTCAACGCCCACCTGGACAACCGCGCGGCCGCTGCCACGCTGGCCCTGCCCACCACTGCCGCGCTGCCGGCCTCGGTGGCCGGGCAAGCGGTGCCCTCGCTGGCGCCGATGCTGGAAAAAGCCATGCCGGCGGTGGTCAGCGTCAACACCAAGCAGGTGGTGCGCGTACGCAATCCGTTCTTCAACGACCCGTTCTTCCGCCGCCTGTTCCCGGATATTCCGCAGGAACGGATCAACGAGTCGCTCGGCTCCGGCGTCATCATCGACGCCGACAAGGGCCTGGTGCTGACCAACCACCACGTCATCGAGAACGCCGATGACGTGCAGGTGACACTGGCCGACGGGCGCACGGTGAAGGCCGAATTCCTCGGCTCGGACCGCGACACCGACATCGCGCTGATCCGCATTCCCTCCGACAAGCTGACCGCGCTGCCGCTGGGCAACAGCGACCAGCTGCGCGTGGGCGACTTCGTGGTGGCCATCGGCAACCCGTTCGGTTTCACCCAGACCGTCACCTCCGGCATCGTCTCGGCAGTGGGCCGCAGCGGCATCCGCGGGCTGGGCTACCAGAACTTCATCCAGACCGATGCCTCGATCAACCCGGGCAACTCCGGGGGTGCGCTGGTGAACCTGTCCGGCCAGCTGGTGGGCATCAACACCGCCAGCTTCAACCCGCAGGGCAGCATGGCCGGCAACATCGGCCTGGGCCTGGCCATTCCGTCCAACCTGGCGCGCAACGTGGTGGAGCAGCTGGTGACCAAGGGCGAGGTGGTGCGCGGCACCGTCGGCATCGAGACCCAGAACCTGACCCCGCAGCTGGCGCAGGCACTGGGCTTGTCGGAAATCCGCGGCGCGCTGGTGACCCGCGTGCTGGCCGGCTCCGGTGCGGCGGCCGCCGGCGTGCGCCAGGGCGACCTGGTGGTGATGGCCAACAACCAGCGCGTGGACAGCGCCGAAGCACTGCACAACATCGAAGGCCTGGCGCCGGTGGGCAGCACGCTGAGCCTGGAAGTACGCCGCGATGGCAAGCCGCTGCAGCTGAAGGCGGCGCTGAAGGAACAGGCACGTGCAGTCACCGGCGACAGCCTGGACCCGCGCCTGTCCGGTGCGACCTTCGCCGACCTGCCCGAATCGCTGCGCCAGTCCGGCGTAGGCGGGGTGCTGGTCAGCGACGTGCGCCGGGGCAGCCGCGCGGCCACGTCCGGGCTGCAGGCCGGCGACATCATCACCGCCGCCAGCGCCGGTGAATTCGCCGACCTGGCCAGCTGGCGCGCCAATTTCCAGAAGCGCCCCGACCAGCTGGTGCTGCGCATCGTGCGCAACAACGGCCAGCAGCAGGGCCAGCTGGTGATGCGCTGAACGCACGGTGCTGACACCCCCTATACCTGGGGGGTGGTATTGCTGGACCTTCTCGCCGAGGATTGATTCGACGGACCCTCACCCCTGTACGTGGAGATATTCGATGAGCCCGACCAATACCGAGAACCTGAAGGAACACCTGGGTGAAGCCGGTTCGCACCTGAAGCAGGCCGCCACCGCTGCTGGCGGCGCGATCAAGGGCGCCACCGGCGCCGCTGGCGATGAACTGCGCATCGGCAAGGCCAACGTCAAGGCCGAACTGTCCGACAGCGCGCTGTCCGGCCTGGCCGCTGCCGAGTTCGGCGGTGCCGCCGCTAAGGAACAGGTCGATGCGCTGATGGACAAGGGCAAGGACCTGATGGACAGCGCTGCCGAGCTCATCCGCGAGCGTCCGCTGGCCTCCTTCGGCGTGGCCTTCGCCGCCGGCTGGATCATCGCCAAGCTGGCCCGCAGCGGCGGCGACAAGTAAGCGGCCACGTGAGCGAAGACACCGCACGCGACGCCGACGCCGCGGCATCCCCGCCGTTGGAAGAAAGCATCCGCGAGGTCAGCCAGGCCAGCCGTGGGGCCGCCGAGGCGGCCAAGCACAGCCTGCGCTCGCTGCGCCGGCTGGCCTCGGCCGATTTCGCGCTGACCCGCAGCGCGTTCGGCCGTGCACTGGCCTGGAGTGGCGTGGCCATCGTGTTCGGCGCCTCGGCGTGGCTGCTGGTAGCGGCCACGCTGATCGCGCTGCTGCAGAGCTGGGGCCTGAGCTGGCTGCAGGCGCTGCTGATCACCTCGCTGTTGAGCCTGGCCGTCACCGGCTATGCCATCTGGCGGGTGTCCTACTTCTTCCACCACACCGGCATGCATGCCACCCGGCGCCAACTGTCGCGGCTGGGCCTGTTTGACGAGCCCAGCGAGGAAGATCCCGACGCCGGCGTGCAGATTCCGGAGGGCAAGCCATGAAATTCGGTGCACTGCAGCGGAGGGTGAAGAGCTGCGAACAGGTGGTGGCCGTGCGCCTGGGTGAAACCCAGGACAGCTGGACCACGCTCAGCCAGGCCTGGCGCCGTGGCTGGTCGCCGCTGCGCATCGTGGTAGTGGGCCTGGCCAGTGGTTTCGTCGTGGGCAAGCTGGAAGTGCCCGGCAAGGTGAACGGTGCCCGCTGGCTGCAGATGGTCGGCTCGGTGTGCAACCTGTTTGCCAGCGCGCAGGCCGCGTTCGCCACGGCCATGGCCGCACAGGCGGCCGGCGATGCCGATGACGCCGCCGACGAGGCGGACGATGCTGCGGTTTCGGCCGCGGCCGCCGCGGCGGCGCACACCGCGGGCCCGGCGCCGGAACCCTACGCCACCGCACCGCGCCCGGCCGAAGCGGCCACGGAATTGTCCGAGCGTTGACGAGACACACCCGCCACGTTGATCGCGGCGGGCGGATAATGGGACACCTTCCCGTGCCGGTGTGTCGATGAGCGAGTCCCTGCTGTCCCCTGCGTTGCCCGACGACGACAGCACGCCGGCGGCCCCGCTGCCGCCGCCATCACGCCCGCGCGGGCCGATGTCGCTGGTGGTGCTGGCCACGCTGGCGGTGGCCTACACGCTGTGGGCGGCGCAGGACATCATCCTGCCGGTGCTGCTGGCCATGTTCTTCGCGCTGGTGGGCAACCCCATCCTGCGCCTGCTGCGGCGGCTGTGGATTCCGCGTGCGCTGGGCGCGCTGCTGGTGCTGGGCGCCGGCCTGGGCATCACCGGCGCGCTGGCGGTGCAGCTGGTCGGGCCGGCCATGGACTGGGCACAGGAAGCGCCGCAGCAGCTGCGCAAGGTGGCCCGCCAGGTACAGGACCTGACCCGGCCGGTGCTGCAGGCCAACCAGGCGGCGGAAAACTTCGCGCGTGCCGCCGGTGGCGAAAGCAGCCGCCGCGTGCAGATCGTGCGCACCCAGCTGGATGATCCCTACCGCATGCTGACCCGTGCACCCCGGCATGCCGCTTCGGCGCTGGCGGTGGTGCTGCTGACCCTGTTCTTCATGATCTACGGGCAGAACCTGCAGCGCGCGGCCATCGCGCTGTTCCCCAACCGCCAGCAGCAACGCTTCACCACCGACATCCTGCGCTCGATCGAGCGCGAGGTCTCGCGCTACGTGCTGACCATCACCGTCATCAACACGCTGGTGGGCCTGCTGTTCGCCGGCGTGCTGATGCTGCTGGGAATCGGCCTGCAGGAAGCCCTGCTGTGGGGCACGGTGGCGGCGCTGCTGAACTTCGCCCCCTACGTGGGCCCGCTGATCGGCGTGGCGCTGATGCTGCTGATGGGCTTCGTGGAATTCTCCACCCCGCTGCAGGCCTTCCTGCCGGCGGCCTGCTACCTGGCCCTGCACACGCTGGAAGGCCAGCTGGTGACGCGCATCGTGCTGGGCCGGCGCATGAAGCTCTCGCCGCTGGTGCTGATCCTGGCGCTGATGCTGTTCGGCTGGGCCTGGGCATGATCGGCCTGCTGCTGGCGGTGCCGCTGCTGGTCTGCATCAAGCTGGTGCTGGCACGGCTGGACGGCATGCAGGGCTGGGCGCGCCTGCTGGAATGAAAGCGGCGGCGGGCAGGCGTAGAATGGCGGGGTGAAATTTCCTGTCCTAGCCATCACCCTCGACCTCGACGACACGCTGTGGCCGTTCGCCCCGATCGGCACCCGCATCGACCAGGTCCTGCACGACTGGATGCGCGAACACAGCCCGGCCACCGCGGCGATGTACCCGGTGCCGGCCATGCGCGAACTGCGCGAGCGCTCCTTCCGCGACAACCCCCAGCTGCACTTCGACCTGAGTGCGCTGCGCCGGCTGATCCTGCGCGAAGCGCTGGAAAACAGCGGTGCCGACCTGGCGCTGCTGGAACCGGCCTACGAGGTGTTCTATGCCGCGCGCAACCAGGTGGAATGCTACCCGGATGCGCTGGACGCGCTGGCGCGCATTGCCGCGCGCGTTCCGGTGGCCGCGCTGAGCAACGGCAATGCCGATCTGGAGCGCATCGGGCTGTCGCACCACTTCGCCTTCCAGCTGGGCGCGCGCGAGCACGGCGCAGCCAAGCCGGAGGCCAGCATCTTCCATGCCGCCTGCGCGCGCCTGGGCGTGCCCGCCGCGCAGGTCCTGCATGTGGGTGACCACGTGGACATGGACGTGGCCGGCGCCATCGCAGCCGGCCTGCGCGGCTGCTGGATCAACCGCGACGCAGCCACCTGGAACCACCCCGCGCTGCAACCGGACCTGCAGTTCGACACCCTCACCGGCCTGACCGACTGGCTCGATGCCAACGCCGCCGAACCCCGGAGCATTTGACGCATGAGCGAGATCACCGGCTTCACTTCCGACGCAGGCCAGGCCCTGCCGCTGTACGTGCTGGACCGCCACCAGTACGAGGCCTGGCAGGCCACCCAGCCGGCCGCCGTGCAGGCCTGGCTGAAGGCCCAGGGCTTCGCCGCCGGCCAGCAGAGCGCGGCCCTGCTGCCGGGCGAGAACGGCATTGCCGGGGCGGTGCTGGGCATTGGCGACCGCGCCGACGCCTACAGCTATGCCCACGGCCCGCATGCGCTGCCGGCCGGTACCACCTGGCAGCTGGCCAATGAACTGCCCGAGGCCGACGTGGCCCTGCTGCAGCTGGGCTGGGGCCTGGGCAGCTACCGCTTCGACCGCTACCGCAAGCGCAACCGCGCCCCGGCACAGCTGGTGGCCACGCCGTCGGCCGAAGTGGCCGACCTGGTCACCGCCAGCCTACGCGTGCGCGACTGGGTGAACACCCCCACCGAGGACATGGGCCCGCAGCAGCTGGAAGATGCTGCGCGTGCGCTGGCTGACACCTACGGTGCGCAGATCGAGGCCATCACCGGCGATGCACTGCTGACGCAGAACTTCCCGGCCATCCATGCCGTTGGCCGCGCCTCGCACCGCGCGCCGCGCCTGGTCGTGCTGCGCTGGGGCAAGGACACCGACCCGGCCCTGGTGCTGGTCGGCAAGGGCGTGTGCTTCGATACCGGCGGCCTGGACATCAAGCCGGCCGACGGCATGCGCAACATGAAGAAGGACATGGGCGGCGCCGCCCACGCGCTGGCCCTGGCCGGGCTGGTGATGGCCCAGCAGTTGCCGGTGCGCCTGACCCTGCTGGTGCCGGCCGTGGAAAACGCGATCGGCCCGGATGCGTTCCGCCCGGGCGAAGTGATCGCCACCCGCAAGGGGCTGAGCGTGGAGATCGACAACACCGACGCCGAAGGCCGCGTGATCCTGTGCGATGCGCTGACCTTCGCCAGCGAGCAGAAGCCGGACCTGGTGCTGGACTTCGCCACCCTCACCGGCGCGGCACGCATCGCGCTGGGCCCGGACCTGCCGGCACTGTTCAGCAATGACGACAGCGTGGCCCAGCAGTGGATGCAGGCCGGCGACGCCACCCGCGACCCGGTCTGGCGCATGCCGCTGTGGCGCCCGTACCTGCGTTACCTGAGCAGCGGCGTGGCCGACCTGGCCAATGCCGGCTCGCGCATGGCCGGCTCGGTCACCGCTGCGCTGTACCTGGAGCGCTTCCTGGACGAAGGCCAGCGTTGGGCGCACCTGGACGTCTACGCCTGGAACGACGGCGAACGCCCTGGCCGGCCCGCCGGCGGCGAAGCCCTGGCCCTGCGCTCGGCTTGGGCGATGCTGAAGGCGCGGTACGCCTGAGCCACGCACGCTGCCCTGCCCCACCGGCTGGCTGGTGGGGTGGTAGCGGACCACGAACGGGGACGGCTATGGCGGTCGGCGATGCCCGGCCGCACTGCTCGGTAGAGTCGACTGTTAGTCGACTATCGCGCGCAGCGCGGGATTTTCCACGGTTGATGTGAAGAGCAGTCGACTAACAGTCGACTCTACCGGCGTATCGGCGTTTCGGCGTACCTGCCGACCGACCCACCAGCATCGGCGGACGCTGGAAGTTTGACGAAAAATTGAATGTCGGCCGCGGCCGGGTTCTGCGAGGATGTGGAGGTCGACCACCCACACGATCCTTGAAGGCAGGAACCCGACCATGTCGCTCTTCGGCTACACCCGCGCCGGCCAGGACCCTGGCAGCCCGCGCCGCAGCTCGCCGCTGCTCTGGATCGGCCTGATCGCCCTGATCCTCGGCGCCGTCACCCTCACCTTCGCCTGGCTGGCCGGCTGGATCGCCCACCGCCTTACCGCGCAGCGCTTCACCGACACCATCGAAGCCACCGGCCCGGCCCATCCCGGCTTCCGCCGCGCGCACAGCAAGGGCATCTGCGTAAGCGACTGGTTCGAGCCCAGCGCGCAGGCCTCCACGCTGTCCAGCGCGCGGGTGTTCGCGCAGCCGCGCGTGCCGGTGATGGGCCGCCTGTCGATCGGCGGTGGCGACCCGTACGGCGCCGACAACACCGCGCGCGTGCGCAGCATGGCCGTGCAGATGGTCAGCGACGATGGCCAGGAATGGCGCATGGCGATGAACAGCTTCCCGTTCTTCGCCGTGCCCGACGCCGAGGCGTTCTACGCGCAGACCCGCGCCTCCATTCCCAACCCGGCCACCGGCAAGCCCGACCCGCAGAAGATGGCGGCCGTGCTGGCGAAATACCCCAGCGCGCAGGCCTTCCAGCAGTGGGCCAAGACCGCGCCGTGGACCAGCAGCTGGGCCGACACCACCTACAACAGCGTCAACAGCTTCTGGTTCACCAACGCGCAGGGGCAGAAGCGCGCGGTGCGCTGGCGCTGGCAGCCGCAGGCGCCGGTGGTGGAGATGGATGCGGAGACGCGCAAGCAGGCCAGCGTGGATTTCCTGCGCCAGGAACTGCAGCAGCGCCTGGCCGGCGGCCCGGTGCGCTGGAACCTGGTGGTCAGCCTTGCCGCACCCGGTGATGCCATCGACGATCCCTCCAAGCCGTGGCCGGACTCGCGCGAGCAGGTGGTGGCCGGCGTGCTCAGCCTGGACCGCATGCAATCGCAGGAAGAAGGCGCCTACGGCCAGATCAACTTCGATCCGCTGATCCTACCCAGCGGCGTGCGCGGCAGTGACGACCCGATCCTGGCTGCGCGCTCGGCGGTGTATTCGCACTCCTTCAACCGCCGCGAGCGCGAACGCGCCGCCGGCAACGTCGAACAGCCGAAGCAGGAGGGCGCATGATGAGCACCGGCAACGGCCACTTCAACCTGCTCGCGCGGTTCCTGCACTGGGCCATGGCGGTGATGATCATCACCATGCTGTTCATTGGTGTGACCATGGTCGCCTCGCTGCACCTGCGGACGGTGCTGATCGACCTGCACCGCCCGTTGGGCATCGCCATCCTTGTGCTGGTGCTGCTGCGGCTGTACAATCGCCTGCGCCATCGCCCACCGCCGCTGCCGGCCGACCTGCCGGGCTGGCAGGTACTGGCGGCGAAGGCATCGCACTGGATGCTGTATGCGCTGATGCTGGCGATGCCGCTGATCGGCTGGGCGATGCTGTCGGCCGGTGGCTACCCGATCGTGCTGGGCGGTGGCCTGCACCTGCCACCGATCGTGCCGCACACGCCGTCGCTGTATGCAGCGCTGCGCAATGCGCACAGCCTGCTGGCGTACGTGCTGTTCGCCACGGTGCTGATGCACGTGGGTGCTGCGCTGTTCCACCTGTGGGTGCGCCGCGATGGCGTGTTCCAGGCGATGGCGCGCGGGAAGGATTGATCGGGCCGCGGATCAGTAGCGCCCGAGCCCATTCCTGGGCGGCTCGCAGTGCCGAAAGGCAGCCGGGCGTGGGCCCGGCTCTACAAGAGCAATGCTGCTCAGCCTGGAACACCTTCATCGCTGAACTGTTCGACCAGGGCGCGATAGCGCTGCGCATGTTTCCCGCATTTGGCCAGCACGCTGGCCGATCTGCCTTGGGCCATGCACTCGCCCTTGCCCAGCAGGTAGGCACTGTCGACCCGATGCTCGCGACGGCGGCCCTGCGCATCCACCCAGAATCCCGGCACCGCCAGGAAGGCTTCCAGCGGCAACGCAGCGGCGTCCTCGCGAGGGTCGATGGCGCGCTGATTCTCACCGCAGAGTACGAACGGCTCACGCACCGCACCCTCGACTCCAGGCAGCCACGCCTGGATGCGCGCGAAATCCTCCAGCGGCAGCTCGGACATGCTGAAGTGCACCTTGCGCAGCTTCGGCACGCGCAGCAGTGCACCGAGCATGCCGGACAACAATGGTCTGCGGAACCAGGTGATGCTCACCGCCTCCAGCGCGGGCAGTTGTGCCAGGAAAGCCGGATCGGCAACCGGCTGGTTCCAGTCCAGCGTGCCCATCACGGCCAGGCTGCGCAGCGCGGGCGCGCCGGCCAGACCGGAAAATCACTGACACGACGCAGGTTTTCCAGATGCAGCGCATGCAGCGCAGGAAGCCGCCCCACGGGCGAAAGATCGTTGAACCCCGACACGTACTCCAGCACCAGCTCGCGCAGGGCCGACAGGCCCTCCAGCATCGCCAGCGATGCCGGACGCGCATGACTGATGCACAACGCGGTCAGTTGCGGCATCTGGGCCAGCGCGAGAAGCTGGTCCTGGCCGGGCTCGTGCAGGGTCAGTTCGCGCAACTGCGGCAACCGCAGCATCCGCTGCCAGTTGCGATCACCTGCGGTGACGGTCAGACGCTCGGTGTCCTGCGGCACACCGGCCAGGTCATCGACATGGCAGGACCAGCGCTGCGCGTTCGGCGTGATGGTCCAGGTATCGCCGGGGCGATCCAGGAAATCGGCAAAGTGGTGTTTCAACGTGACAGCCCTGTCCGTGAGAGGGCCAAGAATACGGCAGCAGGCGAAGCCGCGCCGGGCATGGCCCGGCGCTACCCATGCATCGTGCGCTACAACCACCCCTTCTGCCGCGCCAGCCGGTACGCCTCGATGCGGTTGGCCACGCCCAGCTTGCCGATGCATTCGGACAGGTAATTGCGCACCGTGCCGTGTGACAGGCCCAGCTGCTCGGCAATCTCGCTGGCCAAACGGCCCTCGCCCGCCAGCCGCAGCACACGGCGCTCGCGGTCGGTGAGCGGGTCGGCCTGCGACCACGCATCCAGCGCCAGCTGCGGATCGATCGCCCGCACGCCCTGGTTCACCTTGCGCAGCGCATCGGCCAGGTGCTCGGCCGGCGCATCCTTAAGCAGGTATCCCAGCACCCCGGCATCCAGCGCGCGGCGCAGGAAGCCGGCGCGGGCAAAGGTGGTGACGATGACCACGCGGATCGGCAGCTGCTGGCGCGAGATGCGCTGGGCCAGTTCCAGCCCGGTCAGCCCCGGCATCTCGATGTCGGTCACCAGGATGTCCGGCGTGGTCTGCTGCAGCAGGCGCCAGGCGGCCTCGCCGTCGGCCGCGGTACCCACCACCTCGATGTCGGTTTCCAGGTTCAGCAGCGCCGACAGCGCCCCGCGCACCATTGCCTGGTCTTCGGCCAATACGATGCGGATCATGCGGGGTCTCCAGGCGGGGTCACGGGGGCGGCGGGCACGGCGATGCTGGCGGCAACCAACGGAATGCGCGCACTCAGGCAGGTGCCCTCTCCGCGCGGGGACAGCACGCTGAGCACACCGCCCAGCGCCGCCACCCGTTCACGCATGCCGGCCATGCCATTGCCATCGGCCTGCACACCGCCGCGGCCATCATCGCGGATCTGCATCAC
Organism: Stenotrophomonas maltophilia; assembly: GCA_009912235.1. Lineage (GTDB taxonomy): Bacteria > Pseudomonadota > Gammaproteobacteria > Xanthomonadales > Xanthomonadaceae > Stenotrophomonas > Stenotrophomonas maltophilia_AV. The sequence goes on along the minus strand of WNDS01000005.1, from coordinate 380,506 downwards.
CAGCTGCTTGCCTTCGCGCAGGAATTCAACGTGCGCCTGGGTGGCACGCGCATGCCGGGCGATGTTGGTGGCCGCCTCACGCAGCACCAGCGACAGCCCTCGCTCGACATCGGCCGGCATGGCCGGCGGCGGCCCGTAATGCAGGTGCACCTGCTGGCATTCCAGCAGCAGCCGCGCCGAGGCCAGTTCGCCGGCCAGATCGCTGGCACGGATGCCGGTGACCGCGCTGCGCACCTGCGCCAGTGCCTCACGGGCGATGGCCTCGGCCTCGCCCAGCTCCAGGCGTGCACGCGCATCGTCGCGGTCGTACAGCTTGCGCGCCAGCTCCAGCTTCAGCGTGATCAGCGACAGCTTGTGGCCCAGCAGGTCATGCAGGTCGCGGCCGATGCGCTCGCGCTCGGCGCTGGTGGCCAGCCGCCGTACTTCGTCCTGCGACAGCTGCAGGGCGGCGTCCTTCTGCTGGTTGATGCTCTCCACGTTCATCACCATGCCGACGATGAAGGACAGCGCGGGAATCCACACCAGGCTCTGCCAGGGGTAATCGCACAGCAGCGCGGTCGTGCAGAACAGCACGTTCAGTCCGGTCAGCTTCAGCAGGTAGCGGCGCCAGTCATCGCGGCCGCTTACACGCAGCATCACGCAGCCGAACACGAAGTAGGTCAGCCCCGCCGGGTACCAGGGCAGCAGCACCAGTGCCATGGCCACCATGCACAGCGCATAGCGCGGGCCGTGGTGGCGCGGTGCCAGCAGCACGCGGGCATACAGGAACAGGAACAGCGGGTAGGTCACCAGGGTGATCAGCGCCCAGCGCAGGGTGAAGCCCCGGCCCAGCAGCGGGGTCAGCACGATCCACACCGACCACAGCAGGTGGATGGCGTTGGTCCAGGGCGACTTGCCGCGGCGGATGATGTCGGCCATCGACGAATCCGGCGCGGGGCGCGGCAGGACGGGCCAGTTCGAGGACACGGCAGGTTCCGGGCGGGGAGGACCGGTGCCGATCATGCCAGTTCAGCCGGACCAGTGCAGAGGCGGTGGCGCGCCGCAGCCTGCCGTCGCCCATGCCGCCGCGTGGTGCCCTGCAGCATCACACCCGGCCCCGTGCGCGGTTGGCGCTGCTGCCGACCGCCGCCCAACCGCTGCACGTCGCCAGCATCGGCGCGGCATGGGCGCGCAGGCCCACCGATCGCGGTACGCTTGCCTGCGTCGTTACGGCCCAGCAACGCCAGCACCTGCCCGGCAGGGATCGTCAGGGCGGCCTGCCCGGCGTAATGCGCCGGCAGCGGCTACAGCTGGGCCAGGGGCACGGCAGACAATGGCATGGAGCGCGCTCGGTCGGGAATGGCTGCAGCGTGCGCCGCAGCGGTCATATCCTGCAGTCGCCACCGTCAGATGCTTGGGATGACAGCTGTCACTGCCGCCGCCGCTGCCTGCTGGTCATGCTGTGCTCCGTATTGGTCCACCTACCCTGCCCCGGTCATGCACCGCCTGGCGCTACCGGTATCCTCCGCCCGCTACGACGTGATGGAACGCAATGAACACTTCTGCTGAGCTGCTGAAGGAACTCCGCATCGACCGCAAGACTCCGCTGCCGCCGTCTTCGGGCGGGGGCCGCACGGGCCTGTGGATTGCCGTGGTGCTGGTGCTGGCAGTGGCCGCGTGGCTGCTGTTCGGCCGCGATACCGCGCTGGAGGTGGAAACCGCACCGGTGGTGGCCATCCAGCAGGGCAGTGCCAGCAGTTCGGTGCTCGATGCCAGCGGCTACGTGGTGGCCCGGCGCATGGCCACGGTGTCGGCCAAGATCACCGGCAAGGTGCGCGAAGTGATGATCGAAGAAGGCATGCGGGTGGAACAGGGCCAGATCATGGCCACGCTGGACCCGATCGATGCCGATGCGCAGCGCAGCCTGTATGTCTCGCAGCTGCAGTCCGCACGCAGCCAGGTGGCCGGGCTGGAGGCCCAGCAGCGGCAGAGCACCGCCGAAGCCGCACGCCTGCAGACACTGGTCGGGCAGCAGCTGGTCTCGCGCTCGCAGTACGACCAGGCCGTGGCCCAGCGTGACAGCCTGCGTGCGCAGCTGGACACCGCGCGGCGCAACGTGAAGGTGGCGCATGACCAGCTGGCCATCGCCGACCTGGGCGTGGACAACAACATCGTGCGCGCGCCGTTTTCCGGCGTGGTGACCGCCAAGGCGGCCCAGCCCGGTGAAATCGTCTCGCCGCTGTCGGCCGGCGGTGGCTTCACCCGCACCGGCATCGGCACCATCGTGGACATGGAATCGCTGGAGATCGAAGTCGAAGTGGGTGAGGCCTACATCGGCCGCGTGCAGCCGAAGATGCCGGTCGAAGCGGTGCTCAACGCCTACCCGGAATGGAAGATTCCGGCCGAGGTGATCGCCATCATTCCCACCGCCGACCGCGGCAAGGCCACGGTGAAGGTGCGCGTGGCGCTGAAGACAAAGGACCCGCGCATCGTGCCGGAAATGGGCGTACGGGTGAGCTTCCTGGAAACCGCCAGGCCGCAGGCGGCCAATGCGCCGCAGGGCGTGCGCGTACCAGCCGCGGCACTGGTGCAGCGCGACGGCGGCAGCGTGGCCTTCGTGGTGGGCGATGACCAGCGCGTGCAGCAGCGCAGCGTGCAGCCGGGCCAGGCGATGGGGAAGGACCGCCAGGTCGGCAGCGGCCTGCGCGCCGGCGAACAGGTGGTGCTCAACCCGCCCGAGGCACTGCACGACGGCGGCAAGGTCAAGCAGAAAGCGCAGTAAGACCGCCCCGCGCCCCACGCGCGGCCGGCCGGCAGCATCGGCAACACCGTCCTGCGTTCCGCCCGGGCACCGCCCGGCGCGCATTCCCGTACCCGCCTTCCGTGGAGAAGCACGATGTCGACCCTGGTTTCACTGCGCAACATCACCAAGACCTACCAGCGTGGCCCCGAGAAGGTGCAGGTACTGCACGGCATCGACCTGGACATCGCGCGTGGCGATTTCGTCGCACTGATGGGCCCGTCAGGCTCCGGCAAGACCACCCTGCTGAACCTGATCGGCGGGCTGGACAGCCCCAGCGGCGGCGAGATCAGCATCGAAGGCGAGCGCATCGACCAGATGAGCGGCGGCCAGCTGTCCACCTGGCGCAGCCACCACGTCGGCTTCGTGTTCCAGTTCTACAACCTGATGCCGATGCTGACCGCGCAGAAGAACGTGGAGCTGCCGCTGCTGCTGACCCACCTCAACGCCGCCCAGCGCAAGCGCAATGCCGAGATCGCGCTGACCCTGGTGGGCCTGGCCGAGCGCCGCAGCCACCGCCCCAACGAACTGTCCGGCGGCCAGCAGCAGCGCGTGGCGATCGCCCGCGCCATCGTGTCCGACCCGACCTTCCTGATCTGCGACGAACCCACCGGCGACCTGGACCGCACCTCCGCCGAGGAGATCCTGCAGCTTCTGCAGCAGCTCAACCGCGAGCATGGCAAGACCATCATCATGGTCACCCATGACCCCAAGGCCGCCGAGTACGCCACGCACACGGTGCACCTGGACAAGGGCGAGCTGGCCGACGCGTCGCTGGCGCACTGACGGAGGCCACGGCGATGAAATACTTTTCCCTGGTCTGGGCGCAGCTGTTCCGCAGCCGCACCCGGACCCTGCTGACCCTGCTGTCGGTGGTGGCCGCCTTCCTGCTGTTCGGCATGCTCGATTCGGTGCGCGTGGCGTTCAATTCCGGCGGCAGCGTGGAAGGGGCCAACCGGCTGGTGGTGGCCTCGCGCCTGTCGATCACCCAGACCCTGCCGATCCGCCTAGAAGACCAGATCCGCCAGGTCGATGGCGTGCGCGATGTGACCTACGGCATGTGGTTCGGCGGCATCTACCAGGACCCGAAGAACTTCTTCCCGAACTTCTCGGTGCCCCCGAACTACTTCGACGTCTACCGCGAACTGCAGATCGACCCGGCGCAGCTGAAGGACTGGCAGCAGACCCGCACCGGCGCCATCGTGGGTGAAACGCTGGCCAAGGAATTCGGCTGGAAGATCGGCGACACCATTCCGCTGCAGGCCACCATCTTCCCGCGCGGTGGCAGCAACGACTGGCCGCTGGAACTGAAGGGCATCTTCCGCTCCAAGGACCGCACCGTGGCGTCCAACGAGGAACGCCAGCTGCTGATGAACTGGAAGTACTTCGACGAATCCAACGACTACATCAAGAACAAGGTGAGCTGGTACACCATCACCCTGGACAACCCGGACCATGCCTCGCGCGTGGCCCAGGCCATCGATGCGATCTCGGCCAATTCGGACCACGAAACCAAGAGCCAGACCGAATCGGCGTTCCAGCAGGCGTTCCTGAAGCAGTTCGCGGACATCGGCATGATCGTCACCTCGATCATGGCGGCGGTGTTCTTCACCCTGCTGCTGTTGACCGGCAACACCATGACGCAGGCGGTGCGCGAGCGCATTCCGGAACTGGCCACACTGAAGACGCTGGGCTTCAAGGACGGCACGGTGCTGGCGCTGGTGATGGTGGAATCGCTGCTGCTGATCGGCCTGGGCGGTGGGCTGGGCCTGGGCCTGGCCGCGCTGGTGCTGCCGGTGGTGGCATCGAAGGCACGCGGCCTGCTGCCGCCGCACGTGCCCACCGCCACCTGGCTGGTGGGTGCGGCGCTGGTGGTGGTGATCGGCATCGTGGTGGGGCTGCTGCCCGCGCTGCGGGCCAAGCGCCTGAAGATTGTCGATGCACTGGCCGGCCGCTGAGGAGACCTTCCCATGAACAACAAAGTGAAAACGTGGTTGAGCAATGCACTGAGCGTGCTGCTGCTGGCGGTGGGCCTGGTGGTGTGGATTGGGCTGCCATGGTTCGGCGTGCTCGCCGTGGCGGTGGTGGTCGCCCTGTGGCTGGTACTCAGCCGCGGGGGGCGCCTGGCCCTGGCCGCCGCCCGCATCGGCGTGGCCAGCCTGCCCCAGCGCTGGGGCGCCTCGTCGGTCATCGTGGTCGGCATCGCCGGCGTGGTGGGCGTGCTGGTGGCGATGCTGGCCATGGGCGAAGGCTTCAAGGCCACGCTCAACAATACCGGCGATGACACCACCGCCATCGTGCTGCGCGGCGGCTCGCAGGCCGAAACCAATTCGGTGATCACCCGCGACCAGGTACCGCTGCTGTCCACCCTGCCCGGCGTGAGCCGCGACGCACAGGGCCGGCCGCTGCTGTCCCCGGAGCTGTCGCAGGTGGTGAACCTGGTGTCCAAGGCCGATGGCATCGACGTCAACGCGCAGTTCTGCGGCGTCGGCCCGCAGGCATGGGCGGTGCATGACAAGGTCCGCATCGTCGAAGGCCGGACGTTCGGTACCGGCCTGCGCGAGATCGTGGTCGGCCAGGGCGCCAAGGGCCAGTTCCGCAGCCTGGATGTGGGTAGCACGCTGACCCTGGGCAACCAGCGCTGGACCGTGGTGGGCGTGTTCGCCTCCGGCGACGCGCACGATTCGGAACTGTGGACCGACGCCGATACCCTGGCTGCCACCTACCAGCGCAGTGCCTGGCAGTCGATCACCGCACGCACCGAGGGCAAGGCCGGCTTCGAGCAGTTCAAGGCCGCCGTGGCCGCCGACCCGCGGCTGAAGCTGGACGTGGAAACCACGCGCGTCTACTACGGCAAGCAGGGCGGCGGGCTGACCCGGCTGATCGACATCCTCGGCAAGGTCATCGGCACCATCATGGCCGTCGGTGCGGTGTTCGGCGCGCTCAACACCATGTATGCGGCGGTGGCCGCGCGAGCGCGCGAGATCGCCACCATGCGTGCCATCGGCTTCCGCGGCCTGCCGGTGGTGACGGCGGTGATGCTGGAAACCATGCTGCTGGCGCTGCTGGGCGGCCTGCTCGGCTGCGGCATTGCCTGGCTGCTGTTCAACGGCTACAGCGTGTCCACCATCGGCAGCAACTTCAGCGCGGTGGTGTTCAAGTTCCATGTATCGCCGGAACTGCTGTGGAGTGGCCTGAAGTGGGCGCTGGGCATCGGCCTGGTCGGTGGCCTGTTCCCGGCACTGCGCGCGGCGCGGTTGCCGATCACCACGGCGCTGCGCGAAACCTGAGCATTACCCAGCACGCAACGCGCAGCCTGCAGGGGACGAAGCTTCGGCTTCGTCCCTTTTTTCATGCGCGCGGTTCACGCCTTCGCAGCTGCGCTGCAGGCCACGGCCAACGCATTGCTGCAATGCCCTACAGAAAGTGCGCGCACGGCCGCTAACCGGACCTCGGCATTCAATGCGGGGAACCTGCGCAGCACTGTGGATTGTTGGTTGGCATTCATTTTCAAGGCCTTCCGCGCATCCTGCAGCGGTCAGTTGCAGATGAAAACACTCTAGAATCGCGCCCCCCCACGTTGGTTTGCAGTATCGCGCCCAAGTACGGGCGATTGTTCGTTTTCGCAACACGAGATCCACGGATGTCCTTGAAAACCACCCCACTGCGCAACGCGATCGTCATCGCGCTGGCCGCCACCTCCACCGCGCCTGCCTTCGCACAGGAGGCCGGCGACAACACCACCAACCTCGATCGCATCGAAATCACCGGCTCGCGCATCCGCCAGGCCAGTGTCGAATCGGCACAGCCGGTCGTCGCGCTGAACCGCGCCGAGATCGAGAAGAAGGGCTACGTCAACGTTGCCGACATCCTGCAGGACGTGACCGCTGCCGGCTCGCCGAGCATGAGCCGCGCCTCGTCGCTGACCTCCTCGCGTGACTTCGGCGGCATGAATGTCAGCCTGCGCAATTTCGGCCCGGAACGCACCCTGGTGCTGATCGACGGCCGCCGCATGGGCATCAGCGCCGGCGGCTACGCCGACCTGGCCACCATTCCCTCGGCCATCGTCGAGCGCGTGGAAGTACTGACCGATGGCGCCTCGGCGCTGTACGGCTCCGACGCCATCGCCGGTGTGGTCAACATCATCACCCGCAAGAATTTCGACGGTGGCGAAGCCAGCGTCTACGTCGGCCAGTACGGTGAAGGCGACGGCCAGAAGCGTTCCTACAACGCGACCTTCGGAAAGACCTTCGAGCGCGGCTGGATCAGCGTCGGTGCCGAGCGCACCAAGGAAGACGAAGTGCTCGGCAGCGAGCGCGAGTTCAGCCGCTACCCGGGTGGCCCGCGCCACGCCGATGACATCAAGGCGCTGAACACCAACACGCAGTGGGGCACGGTCACCGTCGGCGGCAAGGGCCTGACCGTCGGCCCGGGCGGCGACCCGCGTGCCGTGGGCAACTTCCACGCGCCCAACCGCGCCGATGGTGCCAACACCAAGACCAACATGAGCCTGCTGACCAGCCTGGAGGGCACCTCGGTGTTCGCCAACGGCGGCTTCTCGCTCACCGACAACGTGCGCATCGTGGCCGACGCGCTGTACAGCAAGCGCGAATCGACCAAGCACCTGGCCGGCTACCCGTACTCGGTGTCCAGCACGCAGGCCGCCAACGGCACCCGTGCCGCGCTGTCCAAGGACAGCATGTTCAACCTGTGGAACCAGGACGTGCTGTTCTCGCGCCGCACCAAGGAACTGCCGCGCGGTACCGAGAACAACCTGGAAACCAAGCGCGCCAGCGTCGGCCTGGAAGGCAGCTTCGAAACCGGCGCACGCTACTGGGACTGGAACGTCAACTACGCCTACAACCGTAGCGAAGGCGAGCGCATCAGCACCGGCAGCATGTACCAGCCGAACGTGAACCTGGCCGTCGGCCCGTCGTTCATGGACGCCAACGGCGTGGCCCGCTGCGGTACCCGCGACAACGTGATTGCCGGCTGCGTGCCGTGGAACCCGGCAGCACCGATGGGCTACACCGGCCCCGGTTCGCTGGGCAGCAAGGAGGTGCAGGACTTCCTGTTCACCCGTTACATGGACAAGAGCCAGACCACCACCAAGGTGGCCAGCGGCAACATCTCCGGTTCGCTGTTCACCCTGCCGGCCGGCGACATCATGGGCGCGCTGGGCTTCGAACACCGCAGCGAAGAAGCCAGCTACACCCCTGACATGATGGTGCAGAAGGGCCAGATTGCCGGCACCAGCGGCCAGCCCACCAACGGCCGCTATTCGTTGAACGAAGCCTAACTGGAACTGCAGGTGCCGGTGCTGGCCGACCTGCCGTTCGCACGCGAACTGTCGCTGGATGTTGCCGGCCGCTACTCGGACTACAGCAACTTCGGTTCCACCACCAACAGCAAGTTCGGCGTGAAGTGGAAGCCGATCGACAGCCTGCTAGTGCGCGCCACCTACGGCACCGGCTTCCGTGCACCGACCGTGGACAACCTCTACGGCGGCGCGGTGACCAGCCGCGATTCCTTAACCGGCCCGTGTGACACGCTGTTCGGCATCGCCGCCAACAGCCCGGCCGTGGCCGCCCGCTGCAAGGGCAGCGCGCCGGCCAATTTCCGCCAGCAGACCGGCAGCCCGGACGGCAATGAAGCACAGCGCCCGGGCCAGCAGGCCATCACCGACTTCAACTCCGGCTCCAATGCCAACCTGAAGCCGGAAACCGCCAAGACCTGGACCGTCGGCCTGGTGTACAGCCCCGACGTCGTGCCGGGCCTGGACGTCAGCCTGGACTGGTGGAAGATCCGCATCCACAACGCCATCGTCGGCGAGTCGGCCGCCGACATCCTCAACCAGTGCTACGTGCAGGGTATGGATTCGGCCTGCGGCCGATTCACCCGCTCCACCGCTGCGGCCACCCGTGGCCAGGTGACCGCGCTGGACCGTTCGCTGGTCAACGCCGGCTTCCGCGAAACCGCCGGCTATGACATCAGCCTGCGCTACCGCCTGCCGGAAACCCGTTTCGGCAAGCTGGGCGTGGTCTGGAACACCACCTACACCGACTACCTGGAACAGCGCAACGACAGCGCAGCGACCACCCCGGTGCAGCAGCTGACCGGCTGGGCGGGCGATTTCCGCGTGCGTTCGACGATGAACCTGGACTGGCAGTACGGCGACCTCGGCATCGGCTGGACCGCCCGCTACTACTCGGGCATGAAGGAAGCCTGCTCGTACGACCTGGCCGGTGGCCCGGACTGCAACATGCCCGGCTTCGTGTCCGCGTACACCGACGCGCAGCCGACCCGCAAGGTCGGTTCGAACACCTTCCACGACGTGCAGCTACGTTACAGCCTGCCGTGGAACGGCACCGTGTCGCTGGGCGTGAACAACGTGTTCAACCACCAGGGCCCGGTGATGTACAGCCAGCCGAACAGCAGCTTCACCTACTACGGTGGCTTCGACATCGGTCGTTTCATGTACATGAAGTACCAGCAGCGCTTCTGAGCCTGCACCGCATTCTTGCCCCGGCCATATCTCTCCTGGCCGGGGATGGAAGCAGAACGGCGCCCCTCGGGGCGCCGTTCTTTTTTTGGGAACCGGGGTCAGAGCCCTCCGCGTTGCGGAGGGATCCGACCCCTCGCGGTTACCGCCTCGCCGCGCACATCGCGCGCAGGTTGTCCCCGATGAACAGCAGCAGCCCGCCCCAGATCGCGGCGAACCCGATAGCCTTGCCCTGGTCGAACTCCTCGTCGAAGAAGTACACGCCCAGCACCAGCTGCAGGCTGGGGGCGATGTACTGCAGGATGCCGACCAGCGACAGCGGAATGCGCTTCACGCCGTAGGCAAAGCCGATCAGCGGCACGGCGGTGACCAGGCCACCGAGCAGCAGCAGCACATCGTTGCGCCAGCCCCAGCCACCGAAGAAGCCGCTGCCGTGGCCACTCTCGGCCCACAGCGCAAAACCCAGCGCCGGCAGGAACAGGTACAGGCTTTCCACGCCCAGCCCGGCCACCGGGTCCACCGAGACCAGCTTGCGCAGTAGCCCATACAGCCCGAACGAACAGGCCAGGCCCAGCGCGATCCACGGCGGCGTGCCGGCGTCGATGGTCAGCCAGGCCACGCCACAGGCGGCGATGCCCACCGCCACCCACTGCAGGTCGCGCAGCCGCTCCTTCAGCACCAGCACGCCCAGCAGCACGTTCACCAGCGGGTTGATGAAGTAGCCCAGGCTGGTTTCGATCACATGGCCGGCATTGACCGCCCAGATGTACAGGCCCCAGTTGAATGCGATGGTCAGGCTGGACAGCGCCAGGATCGGCAGCGCGCGCGGCTGCGCGGCGATCTTATTCCACCACTGCAGGCGCGCGGCCGCCAGCAGCCACGCCACCACCAGCACGGTGGACCAGATGATGCGGTGGGCGATGATCTGGAACGAAGGCACTTCGTTGAGCAGGTGCCAGTACACCGGCACCAGGCCCCACACCACGAAGGTGGAGGCCGTCACCAGCAGCCCGCGGCGCTGTTCCTGTTCGGCGCTCGGCACGCTGTTCATCGGCGCGTCCTGGCCAGGGTCAGCACCAGCACGCCCGCCAGGATCACCGCCATGGCCAGCATGTCGCGCCAGCCGAAGCGTTCAGCGTTGAGCAGTGCGCGCAGCAGCACGGCGATCACCGGGTTCACGTAGGCATAGCTGCCCACCAGCGCCGGGCGCACATTGTGCAGCAGCCACACGTACGACGTGAAGGCGATGATCGAACCGAACACGCACAGGTAGGCCATGGCCAGCAGGCCACCGGTATCGGGCAGCGTGGTCGGGCGCTCGCCGGCCAGCAGGCCGATCAGCACCAGCAGCACGCCGCCGCACAGCATCTGCCCGGCGGCGGTCATGAACGGACCCGGCAGGTCCAGGCCGCGGGCCCAGACCGAACCGAACGCCCAGCCGATCGGCGCGATCAGCAGCAGCACCATCCCGGTCGGGGTGCCGGTAAGGCTGCTGCCGGCGTTGAGCCAGACCACGCCAAGGAAACCGATGGCAATGCCCAGCCATTCGCCACGGCTGGCATGCTGGCCGCGGAAGGCGGAAAACAGCGCCATCCACAGCGGCACCGACGCCACGGCGGTGGCCGCCAGGCCGGAGGACACTTCGCGCTCGGCCAGCACCACCATGCCGTTGCCCAGCACCAGCATGGTCACGCCCATGATGACCAGGTTGCGCCACTGCCGCAGGCTGGGGCGGGGCATCTTCCAGAACAGCCGCAGCGCGGCGTACATCAGGCCGCCGGCGATGATGAAGCGGCTGCCGGACACCATCGTCAGCGGCAGCGCGCCACCGTGCAGGGCCTTGGCGATGCCCAGGTAGGTGGACCCCCAGACCACGTACACCAGCAGCAGGGCCAGCACGACAAGGCCGCTCCGGGGAGCAGCCGTGGACGGAGGGGATGCAGCGGACATGTGCCACCAACTGAACGGGGGAAATGGAATTCTAGGCGCTTGCCGTGGCCGTGGCACGACGCCGGGTGAAACGCTGGGCGGGCGTGGCTGCACAAGCGCTTTCACATGCCTGCGCTAAGGTGCAGCCGACACCTGCCCGCCCGCGCCCGCGGGCAGGCACCGCTCTCCACCGGTACCACACTGCTTCCGCGAGGCCCCTTCCCGCATGAGTTCCTCTTCCCCGTCCGCAGCCGCCTCCGATGGCGCCGCCCTGCGGCGCTCCATTTCCAACACCCTCAAAGGCTCGGCCGGCAACCTGGTCGAGTGGTACGACGTCTACGTCTACTCGGTGTTCGCCGTCTACTTCGAATCGCAGTTCTTCTCCGCGCAGGACAAGAACTCGACCATGTACGCCTGGGCGATCTTCGCGGCCACCTTCCTGATGCGCCCGATCGGTGCGTGGTACTTCGGCCGCTTCGCCGACCGCTATGGCCGACGCCTTGCACTGACCGTGTCGGTGACGATGATGGCCACCTGCTCGTTCCTGATCGCCATCACCCCGGCGGGCGGCTCCATCGGCATCTGGGCGGCGGTGGTGCTGCTGTTCGCACGCCTGCTGCAGGGCTTCGCCACCGGCGGCGAGTACGGCACCAGTGCCACCTACATGTCCGAGGCTGCCCTGCCCGGCCGCCGTGGCTTCCTGTCCTCGTTCCACTACGTCACCCTGGCGGGCGGCCACGTGCTGGCCCAGCTGACCCTGCTGCTGATGCTCAGCTTCTGGGACAAGCCGCAGATTTCCGAGTGAGGCTGGCGTGTGGCGTTCGGACTCGGCGGCGTGGCTGCCATCGTGGTGTTCTGGCTGCGCCGGAGCATGGATGAATCGCTGGAGCAGTCCTCCATCGAGGGCGCGCGCGAAGGCAAGGCCAAGGCGTCCGGTTCGATGTACGAACTGTTCGTGCACCAGTGGCGCCCGCTGCTGCTGTGCTTCCTGATCACCGCCGGTGGCACCGTGGCGTTCTACACCTATTCGGTGAACGGGCCGAAGATGATCCAGAGCGCGTTCGCCGGCGACGACCCGATGACCGGCACGCTGGTGAACCTGGGCGTGCTGGCGTTCCTGATGGTGCTGCAGCCGATCGGCGGCTGGCTGTCGGACATCGTCGGGCGCAAGACGCTGCTGGTGTTCTTCGGCGTCGGCGGCGTGCTGTACAGCTGGTACCTGATCACCCGGCTGCCGCAGCAGCACGATGCCACGCTGGCCTTCCTCACCCTGGGCCTGGGCTTTGTCATCCTCACCGGCTACACCTCCATCAACGCGGTGGTGAAGGCCGAACTGTTCCCCACCCACGTGCGTGCACTGGGCATGGGCTTCGGCTATGCGGTGGCCAATTCGCTCTTCGGCGGTACCGCGCCGCTGCTGTACCAGGGTGCGCTGAAGACCGGCCATGTAGACTGGTTTGCGATCTACGTGACCGCCACCATCGCCGTTTCGCTGGTGGTCTACATCTTCTTCCTGACCAACAAGGGCCCGAACTGGCTTGATGGCACACGCAGGTAAACATGCCGCACGCATGGCGGCCGCGCTCGTCGCGGTCGCCGTGGCGCCGGCCTTGGCACAGGACGTGCTGGCAACCGCTGCCACGGCGCCGGCAGCGGGGTCCTCACCGGCCTTTTCATTAATGTAGGTGGCGCTGATGCTGGCTGCAGGCACGCTGCTGCGCTACGTGCTGCGGCCACCGGGGCCCGGCCAGGCCTGGCCACGCATCGGCTTCGGGATGGCACTGCTGGTGCTGTACCTGGCGCTGGCGCTGCAGCTGGCGGTGGACCTGGGTTCCGGCAGCACCCAGCTGCAGCTGCGCTTTCAGCGCACCTTCCAGAACACGACGCCGGTCAGCCTGCGCACCATGGTGGCCTGCTACACGGTGGTGATGGCCGCCTGCGGCTGGGGTGCGTGGAAACTGCTGCGCCGGCGCTGAGGCCGGCACTGCTTCAGCGGCGCGCGTCTTCGCTCTTGTCGCGCGCACCACGGAATTCCGAGGCCTGTTCCCAATGCGGCCAGCGGCGGCTTTTGCCCAGTTCCGCGCCCAGATCGTAGACCAGCAGCGTATCGGCGGCGTGGCCGGCCGGGTTCCAGGCCGGGGTCCAGGTATCGCAGGCCTGGTGGTAGCAGTTGGCGAAGTAGGTTTCGCGCAGCGCGCGGCCGGCCTCCACGCCACCGTCCAGCTTGTCCAGGCCCGGGCCGATGGTGATGGCCGGTACGCCCAGGCGGGCGAAGGCGAAGTGGTCGGCACGGTAGAAGAAGCCGGCCTCCAGGTTCGGGTCGGGGCTGTAGGTACGGCCGCGCGCCTTGGCCACGCGCTCCAGATCCGCTTCCAGCGACACCCGCCCCTTGCCCCACGAGGCGATGTCACGGGTGGCACCGTCCGGGCTGAACATCTCGATGTTCAGCACCGCGGCGGTCTTTTCCAGCGGTGCCAGCGGGTGCGCGGCGTAGTAGCTGGCGCCCAGCAGGCCCTTTTCCTCCGCGGTGAGCGCGACGAAGTACAGCGTGCGCTGCGGCTGCGGGCCGGCCGCGAACACCCGGCCCAGTTCCAGCACCGTGGCCAGGCCAGTGGCGTTGTCGATGGCGCCGTGGCGGATGCGGTCGCCGTGGGCATCGGGCTGGCCGATGCCGAACGCTTCCCAGTGCGCGGAGAAGATCACCGCTTCATCGGCATGGGCACCGCCGGGCAGCTTGGCCACCACGTTGTGGGTGATCACCTTTTCGCGCTGCAGCTTGAAATCCACGCTCAGCTTGGCATTGTCCAGCGCAACGGGCTGGAAATCAGCGCGCATCGCCTTGCGCTTTTCCGCGTCGAAATCCAGGCCAGCGTCGGCGAAGATGGCCTCGGCCAGCGAATGCTGCATCCAGCCGCGCAGCGGCGTGTGCTGGGCCATCGCTTCACGGTCGCTGCGTTCGATATCAAACAGCGGCGAAGTGCCCGAGCTCTTCACCGTGGCCCAGCCGTAGGCGGCCGGCGCGGTCTCGTGCACGATCAGCACGCCGGCGGCACCACGGCGCGCGGCCTCTTCGAACTTGTAGGTCCAGCGGCCGTAATAGGTCACGGCCTTGCCGTCGAACGCGCCCGGCGCGGGGCTTTCGAAGTCGGCATCGTTGATCAGCACGACAGCGATCTTGCCGTGCAGGTCCACGCCCTTGTAGTCATCCCAATGGCGCTCGGGCGCGTCGATGCCGTAGCCGATGAACACCAGCGGCGCATCCTTGAGCTGCACGCGCTTGCGCGGCTGCAGGCTCTGCAGGGTCACGTCCTCGCCGTTGGCCAGCGCGCGGGTACCGCCCTTCAGCGCCAGGCTGGCCTTGGCCGGGCCGTCCAGCTGCGCGCGCACCAGCGGCACCGGTTGCACCCAGCTGCCATCCACCCCGCCAGGCTGCAGGCCATAGCTGCGGAACTGCTCGACCAGGTACTGCACGGTGCGCTCTTCGCCCGGCGTGGCCGGGGCGCGGCCTTCGAATTCGTCCGAGGCCAGCACGCGCACGTGGCGCGACAGCGCCTGCGGGTCGATGCCACCGCCGGGCAGATCGTTGGCCGCATGTGCAAGGCCGCCGACGAACAGGCAGGAGGACAGCAACAACACGCGCATCGGATTCACGGCAGCACCACGGCGAACGGAAGAGTCACCAGAGTGTAACGTGGTCGCGGCGCCGGCTGGCCGCCGGCGGCATGCGTATCCGGGCCGGTCAGCGCCGCGCGCGGTCCAGCCAACAGGCCAGGCCCTGCGCGTTGAGCTCGATGTCCATGGCCAGCACGTTGGCCACGGCCTCGTCATCGAACCGGCAGCCATGCGCCTGCGCGCGCTCCAGGTACAGCGCGCGCAGCGCGGCCAGCAGGCAGCGGTGGCGGTCGGGCCGGCCATCGCACTGGCGCCCGATCGCGGCCATCGCATCAATCTGCTCGTACAGCGCCTCGGCCAGCGTGGCCACCTGCTCGACGCGGCCGAAATGGGTCACGTACATCGCCTCCGGCGAGTAGCCGAGCATGCGCTGGATGGAGTGCTTCAGCGCCTCCGGGTCGAACTGCACCGGCGACGAGCTGGGAATGATGAACGGCCCGCGTGCGCTGTCCAGTTCGCGGTAGGACAGCCCGAACGAATCGCCGACGAACCAGCTGCGGCTGCGGGCATCCCACACGCAGTAGTGGTGCAGCGCGTGGCCCGGCGTGTGCAGCAGCATCAGTTCGCGCCCGGCCAGGTCGATGCGGCGGCCATCTTCGGCCGCCACGATGCGTTCGGCCGGCACCGCTTCGATGCGGCCATAGCTGCGCGCGATCTCTTCGGCGCCATACACCGCCGTGGCACCGGCAATGAGCCGCGTGGGGTCTATCATGTGCGGCGCACCGCGCGGGTGCAGCACCGCGCGCGCATGTGGCAGCTGCTGCATCAGCAGGCCGGCGCCACCGGCGTGGTCCAGGTGCACGTGGGTCAGCAGCAGCCAGTCCACCGCGTCCACGCCCAGCCCGGCGTCGGCCAGCGCCTGCAGCATGGCCGGCACGGCCAACCCGGTGCCGCAGTCGACGAAGGCCGCATGGCCGTTCTCGACGATGAGGTAGGCGGCATCGAACTGCGCCCGCTGGAAACCGGTGTCGATGGTGTGGATGCTGGGGTCGGCGGTCATCGGCGCGTACCTGGCCAGGGAAACAGACCCCCATGGTAGGCGCGCACGGCCGCCGGGTGCACCCGGCTTTGGTCGCAGGCGGCAGGGGAGCGGGTGGCGACGGGTAGCGGCGGCTGTTGGTTGCGTCGGCTGTTGGTGGCGACGGCGGTTGGTAGAGTCGACTGTTAGTCGACTTGCGCGCGCAGCGCGGGCTTGGGCGGTGGCCGGAGAAAGGCAGTCGACTAACAGTCGACTCTACAGATTCACGGTTCCCGGACAGATGCACGGTCCCCGGACAGATGCACCGTCCCCGTGCAGAAGCAGGCTTACCGATCCAACCAGCGCGGCCGCAGCAGCAGGGCCAGGGCCAGGATGGCGGTGTCGAACAGACGCCGCCGCCGGCTGCGCGGGTGCCGCGGGAACAGGCAGTACAGGCTGCCCAGCAGTAGGAACCAGGGCAGGAACAGCAGCAGCGACAACCAGGCCATCACGGACTCCATGTCATCGCGCCAGCGGCACGCGGCCATCATGCCATGGGCGTTGCGGCCTGGCAGTGCCGGCCGCGTGTTTCCTGCCGCGCCGGGCCCGGCGCGGCAGATCCGGCGCTCAGGCCGCGTCGCGCAGCAGGGCCAGCGCGGCCAGCACGGCGTCCACCTCGGCCTCCAGCGTGAACAGCTCGCTCTGCAGCTGGTCACCGTGCTCGGCCTGCTTGATCACCGCGATCAGCTGGCCAGCCTCGCGCGGCGAATCGAAGCCACCGCTCTGGATCAGCAGCGTGCCGTCGCCGGCGGTCAGCTTGAAGTAGAACCGGCCGTCCTTCTCGCGGTACTGCTTGAACAGAGGCGGTGCCACGCGGGCCACGCCGGCATCCTCGCTGGCAATGTCGCCCGCGCTGGACAGATCGCGCAGGCCCACCGCCTGGCGCAGTTCCGCCAGCAGCGGCGCTGCCAGCTGCTCGCGCAGCTGCTGGCCACGGCGCTTGAGCAGCGCTTCGATCTTTTCCGGTTCGGCCATCAGCGCGTTGTAGCGCTCGCGCAGCGGTGCCAGCTCGCTGTCGATGCGCTCGAACAGCTGCTGCTTGGCATCGCCCCAGCTGATGCCCTCGGCAAAGGCCTGCGCGAAGGCAGCGGTCTGCTCCGGGGTGGCGAAGGCCTGGTACATCTGGAACAGCGCCGAGCCTTCGGTGTCCTTCGGCTCGCCCGGTGCACGCGAATCGGTCAGGATCGAAAACACTAGCTTCTTCAGTTCATCGCGCGGGGTGAACAGCGGAATGGTGTTGTGGTAGCTCTTGCTCATCTTGCGGCCGTCCAGGCCGGCCAGCGTGGCCACCTGTTCGTCGATCACCACCTCCGGCAGCGGGAAGTACTCCTTGCCGTAAACGTGGTTGAAGCGCTGGGCGAAATCGCGCGCCATCTCGATGTGCTGGATCTGGTCGCGGCCCACCGGCACGTGGTTGGCCTTGAAGATCAGGATGTCGGCGGCCATCAGCACCGGGTACATGAACAGCCCGGCGCTGACGCCGGAATCGTCGTCCACGCCCTCTTCGCGGTTCTTGTCCACCGCGGCCTTGTAGGCATGGGCGCGGTTGAGGATGCCCTTGCTGGCGATGGCGGTCAGGAACCACATCAGCTCGGTGGTTTCGCGGATGTCACTCTGCCGGTAGAACCACACCTGTTCCGGGTCCAGGCCACAGGCCAGCCAGCTGGCGGCGATTTCCAGCGTGGCCCGCTGGGTACGCGCCGGGTCCTGCGACTTGATCAGGCTGTGCAGGTCGGCCAGGAAGAAGAAGCTCTCGATGCCGGCCGCGCGGCTGGCGGCGATGGCCGGGCGGATGGCACCGACATAGTTGCCCAGGTGGGGCGTGCCGGAGGGGGTGATACCGGTAAGGACTCGGGTCGTCATGACTGCGTGGGGAACCTTCAATGAACGGCCCCAGTTTACCCTGCATGCCGCCAACCCCGCCCGGGGTGCTGGTGCGTTGTTCCCGGCAACCCCGCTGGAGAACGCCGATGAAACGCCTGCTGCCCCTGTTGCTGATCCTGCCCCTGGCCGGTTTCCGGCCCCCCCTGCCTGCCGACAGCGTGCCTGGCGACAGCTCGCCGGTGCGGCTGTCCGTGCTGGACCGCGACAGCGGCCGCCTGCTGCCGGAGTACCTCGGCCAGGGCCAGCGCTGGGTGGCCGGCGAACGCGGGCACCGCTATGCGCTGCGCCTCGAAAACACCAGCGACCGCCGCGTGCCGGTGGTGCTCTCGGTGGACGGGGTCAACGCCATCAGCGGCGAAGACGCCTCGCCCGGCCAGACCGGCTATGTGCTCAACCCCTGGCAGAGCGCGGACATCACCAGCTGGCGCAAATCGCAGGACGAGGTGGCGCAGTTCGTGTTCAGTACCCCCGGCGGCAGCTATGCCAGCCGCACCGGCCGCCCGGACAACGTGGGCGTGGTCGGCATCGCGGTGTTCAACGAACGCGGCCCGCCACCGCGCCGCTACCGGCCGATGGTGGCACCGGCCCCACCCGCCCCTTCGGCGTCGATGGCGGCCGAAGCCGCGGTGAGCAGCGACCGTGCCGCCAGCCGCATGGCGCGCGCCGCGCCTGCACCCGCGCTGGGCACCGGCCACGGCGAACGCGAAGCATCGTCGGTGCGTGACACCGTCTTCGAGCGCGCTACGGCGGCACCGGTGCAGGTCGCACAGCTGCGCTATGACAGCGCGCGCAACCTGCGTACGCGCGGCATCGTGCTGGGCCCGCAGCCGCGCCCGGTCGACGCCCCGCAGGCGTTCCCGCAGCGCTACGTACCCGACCCGCCGCGCCGCTGAGCGCGCCAACGAGCGCGCCAACGAAAACGCCCGGACCTGTCACGGTCCGGGCGTGGTGGCCAGCAGTCAGTGCACCGGCTCAGTGGAAATCGGGGTAATCCTTGCGCATGGCTTTCTCGAAGTCGCGCACTTCGGTTTCGGCGCGGTCGCGCGCCCAGCCATAGCGCTCCTGCAGGCGGCCGGCCAGGTACTCGGCATTGCCTTCGGCCACATCGAAATCGTCGTTGGTCAGGTCGCCCCATTTCGCCTGGGCCTTGCCCTTGATCTGCGAACACTTGCCGGAAATGATGTCTTTGTTCATCGCGAGGCTTCCTTCAATGCAACGGCGTTGTTACCGCCCCTGCAGGATCACAGTGGCCACGTTCGCCAAGGGTCAAACCGCGATGAAAAGCAAGCTCACCTGCTTGAATGGTTCACGCCGCCCGCCTGCACGGTACCGGCAGGCGGAAAAGAAAAAGGCCGGATCAACCGGCCTTTTCCCGTGCAGTCAGCCGCGATCAGTTGCGGTTGGCGGTGCCTTCGACCTTCTCGCCTGCCTTCTGCACATCCTTGCCGGCACCGGCAACGGTGTTGCAGCCGGCCAGCATGGCCACCGAGAACATCGACAACAGCATCAGGGCAATTACACGCTTCATTTGGTTTTCTCCTAGGGGTTCGCCACTACACCGTTTTCAAACACACGGTCCCGCTGAGCAGGGCGATGGGATCAGCACTTACCGTCGCGGCAGTCGTTGGCCGTGCCTTCAACCGCCTGCCCAGCCCGCTGCACGTCCTTGCCGGCACCGGCAATGGTGTTGCAGCCACTGAGCGCACCGACCGAAAGCAGGGCCAGCAACAGTCCAGGGATGATCCGCTTCATCATCTTCTCCTCTTCGTTCCGCGAAGGGCCGGCCCAGGAACGGGATGGCCCTCGCATGAAGTGCAATCTGGCGTCTGCCGCGTGCAGCGAGCGTGAACGGAACTGCGTGCCATTCAGCCGCGGGAGAAAACGCGCTCAGCCACGCATCAACGTGGACTTGCCGAACAGGCTCTCGACCAGGTCGACGGCCAGTTCGGCGGTGGCGTTCTGCTTGTCCAGCAGCGGGTTGAGTTCAACGATGTCCAGCGACCCCATGCGCCCGCTGTCGGCGATCATTTCCATCACCAGCTGTGCTTCGCGGTAGTTCACCCCGCCCGGCACCGTGGTGCCCACGCCGGGGGCGATGCTGGGGTCCAGGAAGTCCACGTCGAAGCTGACGTGCAGGTGGGTATTGGCATCGATACCGTGCAGTGCCGCCTCGACCGTGCGCTTCATCCCGTTCTCGTCGATGTAGCGCATGTCGTACACATCCACGCGGTGGGTCTTGATCAGGCGCTTCTCATCCGGGTCCAGCGAGCGGATGCCGATCTGGTGCATCTGGCTGGGCCGGATGGCCGGGGCATCACCGCCCAGCCGGGTCAGCGCATCCGGACCCAGCCCGCACAGGCAGGCCACCGGCATGCCGTGGATGTTGCCCGAGGGGGTGACCTCGCTGGTGTTGAAGTCCGAATGCGCATCCAGCCACAGCACGCGCAGCTGCTTGCCCTGCTCGCGGCACAAGCGCGCCACCGCGGTGATCGAACCGATGCCCAGGCAGTGGTCGCCCCCGAGCACGATCGGCAAGCGCCCGTCCTGCAGCTCGGCGTAGGTGGCGTCCATCAGCGCACGGTTCCAGGCCACCACTTCGTCCAGGTGGCGGTAGCCTTCCACCGGCGCGGTCCATGGGTTGCGCGGGCCGTCCAGGTTGCCCAGGTCGCGCACATCCACGCCGCGCGCGGCCAGCGCTTCGGGCAGGCCTGCCACGCGCAGCGCTTCCGGCCCCAGCCGCGCACCGCGATGGCCCGCCCCGATATCGGTGGGAACGCCGATCAGCGAAACGGAGAGGGAGGACAGAGGGGGATGCGTGACCAAGGGGACTCTCCTGCTGCTGCGAAAAAGAGTTCCAGTATAGCCAGCGGCATGTGACAGGACTCGCGGCGGTGCAGCAGGCGCACGCTCAGGGCAGCGTGCAGGGCTCGCGCACGGTGCCGATGTGCTGCTGGCAGAACGCCAGGTAGGTGCGCACCAGTGCCGATGGCGGCCGCGGCGGCGGGTGCACCAGGTGCAGTGCCCAGCGCGGCAGCGGGTGGTCGGGCAACACCGCCTGCAGGCGCCCGCTGCGCAGGTGCGGCGCGGCCAGGAACGGGGGCAGTTCAGTCAGCGCCTGCCCGGCCAGCGCGCGCTCGCACAGCTGGTGGTAATCGTTCACTGCCAGCACCGGGCGTGGCGTCACCGTGTGGCTGCCCAGTTGCCACTGCGCGCGGCTGTCTACGCGCGAGGCCCACACCGCACACGGGTACTGGGCCAGATCCTGTGGCGTTGCCGGAACCCCCAGCCGCTGCAGCAGCGCCGGGCTGCCCACCAGCACGTTGCGGAACTGCAGCAACGGCAGCGCGATGACATCCTCGTGCAGCAGCGGGCCAACGCGCAGCGCCACATCGATGCCGTCCTCCACCAGGTCCACGCGCCGCTCGGTGGCCAGCACGTAGACCTCCACCTGCGGGTAGCGCTGCTGGAAGGCGGCCAGCAGGTCCCACCACAGCCAGAAGGTCTGCGGCAGCGACAGCCGCAGCCGGCCACTGGGCTGGTCGTGCTGGTTGCGCAGCGCCTGCTCGGCCTGCAGCAGCGCTTCCACGCCCGGCTGCAGCTGTGCATGCAGGCTCACCCCGGCGTCGGTCAGCGCAATGCCACACGCCGAACGTTCCAGCAGCTGCACCTGCAGATCGCGCTCAAGCCGGCGCATGCGCCGGCTCAGCGTCGGCAGCGGCATCGCCAGGCGCTGCGCGGCCGCCGACAGGCTGCCGGCCTGCACCACGGCCACGAACAGGCGCGCATCGTTGAAGTCCATGACCCTTCCGGAAATGACAGCCTTGCTCTCATTTTCCGCCCTACGCAGGCGCAAATGGAAGGCCTAGGCTAGGGCTTCCCTGCTGGAGATGCCCATGCCGTCCCCCCCCCGCGCGCTGCGCACGCTGCTGGCCGCCGTGGCCACCCTGGCACCCGCCGTGGTGCTGGCCGCCGCCACCGACGACAGCGCCAGCGCACGCCTGCGTGCGCACTCGGCACAGTTCACCCCGCAGGTGGTGCAGATGGCCGACAACGTATTCGTCGCGGTGGGCTACTCGGCGGCCAATGTCACCCTGGTGCAGGGCCCACAGGGCGCGATCATCGTCGATACCGGCGCCAACCCCAGCGATGCACAGGCCATCGTGGCCGCCTTCGGCACCCGTCTGAAACCCCAGGTCAAGGCCATCATCTACACCCACGGGCACCCGGACCACACCGGCGGCGCCAGCGTGTTCGCGGCGCTGGGCACACCGGCCATCTACAGCCACCAGCTGCTGCTGGACGCACCGCCGGAGGCTGCCCGCGGCCCGCGCGACGGCGGAGATGCCTTCGGCACGCACGTCGCTGCGGCCGACTACATCAACGCCGGCGTGCAGCTGGACTATGGCCGCCGCGTCGCGCACACCCGCAGCGGCTACCTGCCGCCCGACCACACCTTCAGCGGGCCGCGCCTGCAGCTGGCCATTGCCGGCGAAACCCTGCAGCTGCTGCACACCCCGGGCGAAACACCGGAAAACATCGCCGTGTGGCTGCCGGGCTCGCGCACGCTGCTGGCCGGCGATGACTACTACCCCACCTTTCCCAACCTCTCGCCGATCCGTGGCACACGGCTGCGCCCCCCGGCCGCCTGGATTGCCAGCCTGGACCTGATGCGCACGCTGGGCGCCGAGCACCTGGTGCCGGGCCACCTGCGCCCCATCAGCGGGGCACGCGCGGTGGATGATGCGCTGCGCAACTACCGCGATGCCATCGACAGCGTGACCACGCAGACGCTGGCCGGCATCGCCCGGGGTGCCACGCCGGACGAACTGGCCGCACAGGTCGCGCTGCCTCCGGCGCTGGCCAGCGATCCGTACCTGCAGGAGTTCTACGGCGGCGTTGCCTGGAGCGTGCGCGGCATCTACGCCGATGCGGTGGGCTGGTTCGATGGCAACGCAACGCATCTGTTCCCGCTGCCGGCAGCCGCACGGGCGCAGCGCCTGGTACCGCTGCTGGGCGGTGCGCGGGCGGTGCAGCAGCAGGCGCAGCAGGCCCTGCAGGAAGGCGATGCACAATTGGCCGCCGAGCTGTGCGACCACCTGCTTGCGCTGGACGGCAACGACATGGCCACGCGCCGGTTGAAGGCCCGTGCGCTGCGCGCGTTGGCGCACGCGCAGATCAACGCAACGGCACGCAATTACTACCTTTCCAGCGCGGAGTACCTGGAATCGGACCCCGCACTGGGCGCGCGGCCGTGAGGACCGCGGTGGCTGCGCGCAATGTCGCTTCGGCCACGCCGGCGCGGCGAATAGGCAGAATGCGATGATTCATTTTTCTTGTTGAACCCCACGCAGCCATCGGAACAATCGACTGGCAGGCCGTGATTGCGCGTGCGCATGATGAACGGCCACCCGGACACGGTGGCCGGGACTTCCAAGCCTGTGCAATCGATGTGTGTTTACGCTTGTCGGCCGACGTCATTCGTTTGTCGAGTGACGTCGGCTGGCAATCCGTCTGCTGTTTCCTATGGCGGGCGGTGCGTGGGGGCCTTGTGCCCGCCGGATCATCGATTCCCGGTCTTGGAAGCCACGTATCGCCCGCCACCATCAACCGGTGGCGGCTTCCGTACGAGCCGAGGATGCGCAATGCCCACACCCACCTACCCGCTGCTGGCCGACACGCTGGGCGATGCCACCGCACGCCTGCCGGCGGATCTTGCCGCCCCGCTGGAAGCTGCGCTTTCCGCCGCAGCCAACTCGCAGGAGACCATGACCCTGCAGCACTGCCTGCGCCATATCCACGCCGGTGAAGCCGCCGATGGCCAGCCCTGGCCAAGGCCTACGCTCACTTCCGGCCAGGCGCAGGCACTGGCGCGCGCCGACCGCGCCGCCGCCGGGCTGGCCACGCTGCTGGACATCCTGCACGCCAGCGAACGCGTGCGCGTGGATGGCAGCCAAGCGCAGCAGCTGGGCGACGGCGTGCACGAAGGCCTGCTGCTGGCGTGCCGCGGGCTGGCGCACTACCTGGGTGAACAGCTGCAGGCCGCCTAGCGCGCGGTGCCGCTCTCCGCGTTGCCGGCATCAGGCTCCAGCCCCAGCAGGTCCAGCATCGCCACCAGCGATACCAGCGCCACCACCACGAAGGCAATGCGGTAGGCCAGGTCGGGCGCCTGCACGCACGCCAGCAGCGGCGCGGCCCATTCGCCAATGCGGATGGTCACGGCCCCCAGCGCCACGCCCGCGCCCAGTGCCAACTGCGATGCCGTCGAGAACAGCGCACTGGACGCGCCCAGCATCGCCTTGAGCATCCCGGCAAAGGCCAGGGTGTTCAACGCGGTGAACTGCAGCGACCGCGACATGCCGCCGGCGAACAGCACCACGGCCATGCTGCCGATGCTCATTTCCGGGCCGATCAATGCGCACGCCGCCAGCGCCAGCGTATTGAGCACACCGTTCCACAGCAGGATTGGGCGCAGCCCGAAGCGCTTGATGAGGGGCGTGGTGAACAGTTTCATGGCCAGGTTGCCGGCGAACACGATCAGCACCAGTTGCCCGGCTCGGAACGCGTCCATGCCGTAGCCCACCTGGAATATCAGCGGCAGCACGAAGGGCACGGCCCCCGCCGACATGCGGAACAGCGAACCGCCGAAGATGTTGGCCGCGAACGGCGGCTGCCGCAGCGGCTGCAGCGACAGCATCGGGTGCGGGTGGTGCTTGAGGTGCTTCACGCCCAGCAGCAGCAACGCGATGCCAATGGCTAGGCCCAGCGCAATGCGCGGCACCGGCAGCACCGGCTGCGCGCACAGTTCCGCAGACCACAGCACGCAGGCCACGCCGGAACCGATCCACAGGAATCCCTTCCAGTCGAACGGCCGCTCGCTGCGCGGTTCCTGCGCCGGCATCAGCAGCCACGCCCCTACCAGGGCCAGCACGCCGATCGGAATGTTGAGGTAGAAGATCCAGCGCCACGAGGCGTGCGTGGTGATGAAGCCGCCCAGCGCAGGGCCAAGCACCGGCGCGAACAGCCCGGGCCAGATCAGCATGGAGGTCACCCGCATCAGGTCGTGCTGCGGCGTACTGCGCAACAGCACCAGGCGGCCAACGGGCACCATCATCGCCCCGCCGATGCCCTGCAGCACCCGCAGCGCCACGAAGGCCGGAAGGCTGTCGGCCAGCGCGCACGCCAGCGAGGCCAGGGTGAACACGATCAGCGCGCAGCAGAACACGCGGCGGCTGCCGAAACGCTCGGCCATCCAGCCACTGATGGGAATGAAGATGCCCAGCGTCAGCAGGTAGGCACTGATGCCCAGGCCGAGGTCGGCCGGAAGCACGGCAAAGTCGCGCGCCATGGTGGGGATGGCGGTGGCGATGACGGTGCCATCCAGGTTCTCCATGAAGAACGCGCTGGCCACCAGCAGGGCGATGAGAGTGTTGCGTTGCCGGCCCGGGTAGTGGCCGGGGGCACGGGGCCCCAGGGTGGGGGACGATTCTTGACGCATGGTCAGCGGCTCCGGAAGGAGGAGCAGCCCGCAGGGACGAGGTCCGGCCCACGCGTACACGTGCGCGCACCCGTCCGCAGCACTGGCGGCTCTGGGTGCGTTGGTTGACGTGAACGCTTACGGCACGTGGGCAGAACGCCCGGTGCAGGTGCGGAAATTACCACGGGGCATGGGGGTTGCCAATGTGCCGCCGTGCTGGCCCGGTCACGCGGTTCAGGGGATGGGGAGCAAGGGGCGGCCCGAGCGTCGTTACGGATGCGAGGCGGCCGCTGACCGTCTTCTGGCGGCACCGGCTTTGGAGGCGCTCGTTCCTGCGTGGTTCGCCGGTGGTACTGTCTGCCGCGGGTCGGCTGTAGCTGGCGGCAGCTGCCGCGCTGGCCACTCCACCAAGCCGGTACCGCGCCATGCATCGCCCTCGCTGTTCAGCCCCAGGAGCTCCCGTGCAGTACTCGATACGATGCGTTGCCGCGTGCGTGCTGTTTGCACTGGTCTTCGGAACTGCGGCCGCCACCGCGCGCACTGCCGATGCGGACGCCGTGCAGGCCGTCTGGCCGACGCAGGGATGGCCCAGCACGTCGCCGGAGGCCCAGGGCATGGATTCGGCGGTGCTGGCCGATGCGCTCGACTACGTGCGCGACCACCACACGCCGATCCACAGCCTGACCATCGTCCGCAATAGCCATCTGGTGCTGGATGCCTGTGTCTGGCCGTTCCAGCCGGGGCAGTCGCACGATGTCGCCTCGGTGACCAAGAGTGTGACCGCCACGCTGGCCGGCATTGCGATCGGCCAGCACGCACTGGACCTGCAGCAGCCGCTGACCTCCGTGTTCGGCCAGCAGGCGATCGCGAACCTGGATGAGCGCAAGCGGCGCATCACCCTCGCGCATCTGCTGAGCATGAGTTCCGGACTGGACTGCGATGGCGGCCACGGCGAACGCACGCTCTCGCAGATTAGGCAGATCCCCGACTGGGCCCGCTTCATGCTGGACCTGCCGATGCGCGATGAGCCGGGAAAGTACTTCGAATACTGCTCCGGCGGCATGCACCTGCTGTCGGCGGCGATCACCCGGGCCACCGGCCAGAGCGCGCTCGCGTACGCGCGCCGCGAACTGTTCGGCCCGCTCGGTATTGATGATGTGGCATGGCCGGCCGACAGCCATGGGGTGTCCTATGGTTGGGGCGACCTGCACCTGCAGCCGCGCGACATGGCAAAGCTGGGCTACCTGTGGTTGAACGAGGGCCGCTCGGGCAACCGGCAGCTGGTGCCGAAGGCCTGGATGCGTGCGGCGGTGCGGCCGCAGTCCCAGCCAGACGGCAGCGACGAGAAATACGGGTACGGCCTGTGGCTGCAGCCCGACCGGCGCCCGTCGCTGTTCGAGGCGAATGGCCGCGGTGGCCAGCGCATCAGCGTTTCCCCGGAAAAGAACATCGTGGTGGTGTTCACCGGTGGCGAATTCGAACCGGGCGATATCGGGGCTTTCATCCTGCGCGCCCTCACCTCTGACCAGGCACTGCCGGAAAACCCGGCGGCAGCGGCACGCCTGGCAACCGCCGTGGCCGATGCCGCCGCACCACCGCACCCGGTGTCCTTCATGCCACCACTGGCCGGCGTGGTTTCGGGCAAGCGCTATACCGTTGCGGACAATCCGCTGGGCCTGAAATCCTTCGTGCTCACGTTTGCGGGAACCGGGGTTGCGCAGATCCAGCTGGAACTGGCCAGCCGCAGCGACCCGGCGCGGCCGGTCGGTCTGGACCGCGTACCGCGCGTGTCGCCCGGCGGCAATTTCGGCCTGCCCGTTGCAGTGAGCGGCAGATGGGAAAACGCCCATACGTTCGTCGTCGACTACAACGAGGTAG
Source organism: Stenotrophomonas maltophilia (assembly GCA_009912235.1). Taxonomy (GTDB): domain Bacteria; phylum Pseudomonadota; class Gammaproteobacteria; order Xanthomonadales; family Xanthomonadaceae; genus Stenotrophomonas; species Stenotrophomonas maltophilia_AV. The sequence goes on along the minus strand of WNDS01000005.1, from coordinate 353,370 downwards.
GCAACATCAATGCCTACCGGTTCCGGCTGGAATTCTCTGGCGATGATGTCGATGTGGCGCTGAGCGAGCGCTCACGGGTGATCCCGGACATGCGGTTCCATGGCACGTCGGCGAACCCGGAAACCGTTGGACACCCGCTGTTGAATCAAACGCACTGAGGTCGCCCTGCGCTGAACCGCCGACGCCGCGATGGGGCGGTCACGCCAGTGTGAGGCGTCAGGCGGCGCTGGCGTGCAGCTGTACGCCCAGGGCGCGCGTGACCTTGAGAATGGTGGCGAAATCCGGGCTGCGCTCTCCGGACAGCGCCCGGTACAGGCTTTCCCGCGACAGGCCTGCATCACGGGCCGCCTTGCTCATGCCCTGCGCACGCGCAATGTCGCCCAGGGCCTTGGCGATGAAGGCGGCATCGCCCTCACTTTCAGCAATGCAGGCGTCGAGATAGGCCGCCATCTCTGCGGCCGTACGCAGGTGCGACACCACGTCGAATGTTTCCAGCTGGACCTTTTTGGGCGCCACGATGCCTTTGCTCCTTCGCTGCTTGCTTACCGGCATCTTCGGAATGCCATGCGTGATTGATGGCCTGGCACGACCATGATGCGCGCTCTCGAAATGTAGCCATCAGGCTACACTCCCGTCAAACGTTTCCGGGCCATCTCGGAGCTTATCATCGGTTAGTGCATGGGCTGGAAATCGCACACAGCCGGCGCTCAGGTTCCAGCCAAGGCCAGAACAGCAGACGCAGAGGTATCAGACAGGGAAAGTGGTGCCGCTTATCCGAATCGAACGGATGACCTACTGTTTACAAGACAGTTGCTCTACCAACTGAGCTAAAGCGGCATGGACGCGCTCGCGGTGAACCGGCGAGGCGGGGTGATTCTAGCGCAGGCGGGTGCACTCTAGCGACCGTTGCCCGGCCGCGCCGCTGCGCTGCTGGGCCTGGGCCGGGCTGCTGCCGGGGGCCAGGCGTGCATCCAGCCACCACTGGCTGCTTTCGTCGCTGGCCACCAGCCGGGGCTGGAAGCCGGCCGCCTTCGTTGCGGCAATGCGCCGTTCGGCGCCTTCGCGGCTGCGGTACTGGCCCAGCGCCACGGCGTTGATGTCCTCGCCCTGGGCAATGACGTAGTAGTCGCCCAGGCCGGCGGCGGCGATGCGCTTGGCGTTGGCCTGCGCTTCTTCGCGGTTGGCGGCGGCCGGCAGCAGCACGCGGTAACGGGCGCTGCCGCTGGCGGCGGCCTGTTCGCGCAGCTGCACATGGGCCAGCAGGCTGCCGGCACGGCCCTGCGCCGCCGTGGCGGCGGCACGGTCGGCGAACGGCCCCAGCGCCAGGCAGCGTGCCGGTGCTTCGGCCACGGGAGCCGGCGGCGGGGTGGCGGCTGCGGGCGCGGGCGCAGGCGGGGTGACAGCCGGCGTGGGCGCCAGTGCGGGTGTCTGCGCTGCAACGGCGGTCGCCGCCGCAGGGTTGTCTGCTGCTGCCGCCGGTGCAGGGGCAGCCAGTTCTTCAGGCTTGCTGTCGGTCAACGACGGTGCGGCCACCTGTGCTGGCGCCAGCGCGGCGGCAGCATCGCCCCCGGGCAGCCACTGCAGTTCGGCCACGCCGCTGGGCAGCGACGGCTGCGGTTCGGCGGACGGCTGCCGCAGCAGCCACCAGGCGGCCACGCCCAGGTTGAGGATGGCCAGGAAAACGATCAGCGCGCGGGTCAGCATGCCGCCGATGTTAGCCTGCGGCCGCGGGCTGGTGCACCGCCCAGCGTGCCAGGCCATCAAGCACCAGCGACGGGAGGTATTCGGCGCCTGGCAGCAGCGGCAGCAGTGCCGGTGCGCCACCGCCGTGCACCAGCAACGCCGGTTCGGCGCCCAGCCGCTGCCGTGCCTGCACGGCGCTGCGTTCGATCAGCGCCACGGCGGCACCATCGCAGCCGGATGCCAGCGCGTCATCGGTATCGTTGGCAAATTCCATGTAGTCACCGCCCTGCGGCGGCAGCTGCACCGCGCGCGCATGCAGCGCTTCGCGCATGGTAGTGGGCGAGGCGGCAATGCGCCCGCCGTGGTGCTGGCCTTCGGCATCGAGCAGATCCACGGTCAATGCCGTGCCCACGCCGACCACCAGCACCGGGCGGCGGGCCGGCGCGGCGGCCAGCAGGGCCAGGAAACGGTCGACACCGAACTTTTCCGGCCGCGCATAGGCAATACGCACGCCAGCGCACTGCGCGCTGGTACGCACCACTTCCACGCGGCAGAAACGCGCCTGCAGCTGCTGCAGCATCGCGCTGGTCAGCGACGGCGAGGCCACGCTGGCCACGTAGGCCACATCACCGCCCGGCAGCGCGTGGTCGGGCTGGCCAGCCATGGCCTCGGCACCGTGCGCCCATGCCTGCACGTCACCGGCGCGGCCGGCGTGCAGCGGCGCGAACTTGAAACGCGAATTGCCCAGGTCGAACAGCCAGTCGCTCATTGCGCCCTCACGCTTACTTCGCCGGCGTGCACATGCTGCTCGCGGCCTTCAATCATCACCCGCAGGGCGCCGTCTTCGGCCAGCCCCATGGCCGTGCCTTCGCGCCACACACCACCCTGCTCCACGCGCACCGCACGGCCGGCCAGCACGTCCAGCGCGGCATAGCGCGGCAGGAACGGGGCCAGGCCTTCGCGGTCAAACAGCTCCAGCGCCGGCAGCAGGCGCGCCAGCACAGCAGCGGCCACCGCGTTGCGGTCCACGCCGTGCCCGGCCAGGGTGTCCAGGTCGATCCACGGCTGGGTGATCTGTTCGGCGAATGCCGGCGGCATGTGCACGTTGATGCCGATGCCGATGACCGCGCGCGCGGGCCCGGCATATTCGCCGCCGCCCTCGGCCAGCATGCCGACCAGCTTGTGGCCGTCCACCACCAGGTCGTTGGGCCATTTCAGCCGCGCGCGGGTGTAGCCCAGGTCGTGCAGGCCCTCGGCCACGGCAATGCCGGCCACCAGGCTCAGCCCGCTCATGCGCACCAGCCCACCCTCGAACCAGCGCAGCACCGAGAGGTACACGTGGGCAGCCAGCGGCGAGGCCCAGGTGCGGCCGCGGCGGCCACGGCCACCGGTCTGGCGCTCGGCCAGCATCACGCTGACCCCCTGTTCAGGCGCGCTGCAGCGCAGCAATTCGGCGTTGGTGGAGTCCACCGTCCACAGCACGCGCAGGTCGTGCAGCTGGCCGGCAGCGGCCGACGGCAGGTCCTGCCGGATGCGCTCGGCGTCCAGCAGTTCCAGCGGGCGGGTCAGCCCGTAGCCTTCCCCGGCGCGGCCTTCGACCTCCACGCCAGCGGCCCTAAGCCCTTGAATACGCTTCCAAATGGCGGCGCGGGTCTGGCCCAGCTCGCGCGCCAGGGCGTCGCCGGAAAGGCGTCCGGCAGCCAGTTTGGCCAGCAGTTGGCGGTCGTCCACGGCAGCTTCCATCAGGTAAGAGACGAATTATGCGGCAAAGCCCGGGGGCTGCCCGCAGGCGGGTCTTCCATTCCCGGCGCAGTATCGGGCTATAATTGAAAACTCGCCCGCCCCTCATTACGGATGTCGACGATGCGCCGCTATGCCCATTGCCTGGCCCTGCTGATGGTTCCGTATGCGGCTTCCGCGACGGACGCGCTGAGTGATGCCCGTGGCCCCTGCGTGTATTCGGCGGCCGACGCCGTTTCGCAGCGCCAGGCCAGCCCCACCACTACCGCTTCGGCGGCCGGCAGCGTGAAGCCTGGCACCAGCACGGCCACCAGCACCGGGGGCGGCGGCGATGACGATGTGCTGCAGCGCATCCGTGCGCCGAAGTGGCACAGCTTCCTGCCGGGCATGTTCCGCTGATCAAGGCGCTGTTGCAGTGGCTGCGGCCAGCGCCGCGGCCGATTGACGATGCACTCTGGCAGCAGGCCTGCGCGCGCGTGCCGTGGATACGCGGCCTAGACGAGCCGCGCCGCCGCCGGCTGCGTGCGCTTGCCACGCGCTTCCTGCACGAAAAGACCATCACCCCGTTGGGCGACCTGTCGCTGCAGGAAGGCGATGGCGTGCTGCTGGCGGCGGTGTGCTGCCTGCCGCTGCTGGAACTGGGCGAGGTGGGCCTGCGCGGCTGGTCGCAGCTGCTGCTCTACCCCGATGCGTTCCGCGTGCAGCGCAGCCACATGGATGCAGCCGGCGTGCTGCACGAGTGGGACGACGAACTGATCGGCGAGGCCTGGGACAGCGGCCCGCTGATCCTGTCCTGGGCCGATGTGCAGGCCGACCTGCAGGCGCCCGATGAGGGTTACTGCGTGGCCGTGCACGAGATGGTGCACAAGATCGATGTGCTGGACGGTGCGATGGACGGCACGCCGCCGCTGCCACGCGACTGGCAGCGCGAATGGGCCCGCGATTTCCAGCAGGCCTACGACGCGTTCTGCGCGCAGGTGGATGCAGGCGTGGAGGTGTTGATCGACCCGTATGCGGCCGAGGCGCCGGAGGAATTCTTCGCCGTGGCCAGCGAGTACCACTTCACCGCGCCGGATCTGCTGGAACAGGCGCTGCCGACTGTGGCCGCGCACCTGCGGCGCTTCTATGGCGCACCGCCGGTGCTGGGTGGGTGAGGGGTAGAGTCGACTGTTAGTCGACTGCACTTCGCGGGGATGCGACCGAAGCGCGCGCTGCGCGCGTGAGCCGACTGACAGTCGGCTCTACCACCTGCGGGAACGCATCCCGGGCACGCGGTGCGCGCGTGAGCCGAGCGACCACGGCGGATACCGCACCCTCACGCCCAGAGGCTGTTACGGGCCCGGCGGCAGACGGGCTTCGAAGCGGGCGCCGCCGAGTTCGGCCGAGCGTGCCACCAGCAGTTCGCCACGGTAATCCTTGATCAGGTCCTGCACGATCGACAGGCCGATGCCGTGGCCCTGCACGCGCTCATCGCCGCGCACGCCACGCTGCAGCACCTTGGCGATATCGTCCTGGGCAATGCCCGGGCCATCATCGTCCACGGCCAGCAGCAGGCCGGCGCGGCGTGCGTTCGGTGCCGGCAGCGCCTGCACGGTCAGCAGCACGCGGCGGTTGGCCCATTTGAAGGCATTTTCCAGCAGGTTGCCCAGCAGCTCCTGCAGGTCACCAGGCTCGCCGTGGAAGCGCGCGGCCGGGTCGATATCGAATTCGCACAGCACGCCCTTGGTGGCGTAGACCTTCTCCAGCCCGCGCACGATCTCTTCGGCGCTGGGCTCGATCGGCAGCGGCGCGGCGAACAGCTTGTGGCCGGACGAGGCCGCGCGTGCCAGCTGGTAGGAAACCAGGTTGTTCATGCGCTGCAGCTGCACGTTCAATTCCTCGCGCAGCGCGCCATCGCCGGCACCGCTGTCCATCTGCGTGCGCAGCACGGCAATGGGCGTCTTCAGGCTGTGCGCCAGGTCGGCCAGCGTGTTGCGCTGCCGCTCCAGGTTCTCGCGCTCGCTTTCGATGAAGGCGTTGATGCTGTCGGTCAGCGGTTCCAGCTCGCGCGGGTGGCGCTCGCTCATGCGCTCGGTTTCGCCACGCTGCACCTTGGTCAGTTCGTTGATGACCCGCCGCAGCGGGCGCAGGCTCCACTGCAGGATGACCGTCTGCAGCAGCAGCAGGATCAGGCCGATTCCGCCCAGGTAGAACCAGACCCGGCTGCGGAACACGCGCAGCTGCGCACCGAGGGCGCGCGAGTCTTCCATCACGTAGATAGTGTAGGGAAATTCGGTGGCCGGGTCGGCGTCCACGTCCCACACCAGGCCCATGCCATAGCGGTAGACCGAGCCGGGGCTGCCGTCGATCTGGATCATCGGCAGCGGGCCTTCGAACACTTCCTGGCGCGGGCGCAGCATGCCGCCACCCACGGTGGGCAGCATCGGGCCTTCGGCGGAAATGGAGTTGGCCTTGGTGCCGTTGGCCATCACCACCTGCATGTACAGGCCGCTGCCGGGCCCATCGAAACGGGAATCCGGCGGCTGCTCACGCACATACAGCGAACGGTCGCGGGTGAAGTCGATGCCGTCGGCGTAGGCGCGCGCGTAGTTCTTCAGGCGCTCCTGCAGGTTCGCCCGCGCGGTGTCGGCGAAGGCGGCGTCCAGCGCATAACCGGCCAGGGCCAGGAACGCGACCAGGCCCACCGAAGCGGCGAACAGCTGGCGCGCCTGCAACGAGCGCGGCCGCCAGCGTCGGAATAACCACAGACGGCCGGACATCGTTTATCGCCTTGCGAAGGCCTCAGCCCTCGTTGCGCGGAATGGCGAAGCGGTAGCCGCGGCCACGCACGGTCTCGATCGGCTTCAGTTCGCCGTCCAGGTCCAGCTTCTTGCGCAGGCGGCCGATGAACACTTCCAGCACGTTCGAGTCGCGGTCGAAATCCTGCTGGTAGATGTGCTCGGTGAGGTCGGCCTTGGAGACCAGTTCACCGGCATGCATCATCAGGTATTCCAGCACCTTGTACTCGTAGCTGGTGAGGTCGACATTGCTGCCGGCCACGCTGACGGTCTGTGCGGCCAGATCCAGGGCCACCGGGCCGCATTCCAGCGTCGGCTTGCTCCAGCCGGCGGCGCGGCGCAGCAGCGCGTTGACGCGGGCCAGCAGCTCTTCCACATGGAACGGCTTGACCAGGTAGTCGTCGGCACCCTGCTTGAGGCCTTCAACCTTGTCCTGCCAGCTGGAACGGGCGGTGAGGATCAGCACGGGGAATTTCTTGCCTTCGTCGCGCAGGGCCTTGATCAGCTCCATGCCCGACATCTTCGGCAGGCCCAGGTCGATGATGCCGACATCGAACGGCACTTCGCGGCCCATGTACAGACCTTCCTCGCCATCCTGCGCCGCATCGACGGCAAAGCCTTCGCGCTTCAGCCGGGCTGCCAGGGTCTCGCGCAGCGGGGCTTCGTCTTCGACCAGAAGGATACGCATGAACTCTCCCTAGCGTCCTGGGTGTGGCCCGAGGGCCGGTGTATACGGTTTATGACGACAACTATCCCTGTTCAGGGGTTATCGCCGCGTAGTGATGACATATCCGATCGCGGCTGGCGCGGCTGCTGGGGACGCGGCGGGGCCGGGTCGTCCATGTAGCGCACCCGGCCACGATCATCCACGTACTTGACCCGGTTGATGTCACGACCGTCGAACGGCACCCGCTCCACGCCCAGGATATGGCCGCCGGTGGTGCGCTGCACGCGGCGCACCGCGTCGGACATGGTCCGCTCGCTTTCCCCGGCACGGCCCGCACGATTCATCATTTCCGCACGCGCCTGGTCCAGCCGCGGGTCCTGCGCCCACGCCTGCGACAGCGGGGCAGCAGACGCCATCACCACGGTGGCGACCAGGGCAAGGCGGCAGGGGAAGGAGACGGAAGACATCGATTGATCCTAGCCGAGCACGGCGATTCGTTCAAAAGTCGTGAATCCGGATGCCGGGTGACCCCGGCGTTTTACAAATCTTTTGCAAATTCTTGGTTTTACGCAGTGAATCCGGTCTGAACTTTTCTGGCCGGACGCCTGCTTTGTTCATCTAGGTGAACATTCGGAACCAAAGCGGCGGGCGTGTCAAGTGAGGAATGTGATCTGGTTCACGCTGCAGAGCGTTTGGCCCCGCGCTCGGTCAGGGCGATCGCCTGCTCCACCAACGCCCAGTCGGCGCCCGGGCGGTGTGCGCCCTCGCTCAGCACCTGCCGGAAGGCGCGCCCGCCGGGCTGGCCGTGGAACAGGCCGAGCAGATGGCGGGTGATGTGCTTCAGCGCCAGGCCTTCGCCCAGCCGGGCGTCCACGTAGAGGCGCAGCGCGCGCAGCAGGGCCTGCCGGCTCTGCAGGGGGGCGCCGGTATGAAGGGTCTCCAGCTGATGCAGCAGGTAGGGGTCGTGGTAGGCCGCGCGGCCGAGCATCACGCCATCCACCTTGCCGGCCTGCGCCTGCACCGCCTCCAGGCTGGCCAGCCCGCCGTTGATGACCACCGGCAGCGCCGGGCGCTCGGCCTTGAGCCGGTAGGCCCAGTCGTACTTCAGCGGCGGCACCTCGCGGTTTTCCTTCGGCGAGAGGCCCTTCAGCCACGCATTGCGCGCGTGCACCACGACCATGTCGGCACCGGCGGCGACCTGGCGGTCGACGAAGGCGGCGAATACGTCGTAATCGTTGTCCTCGTCCACGCCCAGGCGGCACTTCACCGTCACCGGAATGTCCACCGCCGCGACCATGGCCGCCACGCAGTCGGCCACCAGCGCCGGCTCGCGCATCAGGCAGGCGCCGAAGCGCCCGGCCTGCACGCGGTCGGACGGGCAGCCACAGTTGAGGTTGACCTCGTCATAGCCCCACTCCGCGGCGATGCGCGCGGCCTGGCCCAGCAGCGCCGGGTCGCTGCCGCCTAGCTGCAGGGCCAGCGGCTGTTCGCTGGCATCGAAGCCGAGCAGGCGCTCGCGGTCGCCGTGGATGACCGCGTTGGCGTGCACCATTTCCGTGTACAGCCGTGCCCCCGGCGCCAGCACGCGGTGGAACACGCGGCAGTGGCGGTCGGTCCAGTCCATCATCGGGGCTACGGACAGGCGCAGGGAACCGGCGTAACGGGCGGTGGCCGACGTCATCGGGGCACGGATCGTGGAGACTGGCATTGCCAGTGAGATCAATAGTTTACACCGGGTGGCTGAATGGCGGCGGGCGGCACGCTTGCCGCCCTTGCAGGCCGACACCGCGCAGCTGGAGCATCACCGGGACGATCACGGCCTGCAGCAGCACGGCCGCCGGTGCTACCGCTGCGTGGCGATCCAGCGCTCGATCCTGGCATCGAGCACGTCCAGCGGCACCGCGCCGTCCTTGAGCACTTCGGCATGGAAACGGCGGATGTCGAACCGCTCACCCAGCGCCTGCCGTGCGCGTGCGCGCAGCTGCAGGATCTTCAATTCGCCGGTCTTGTAGGCCTGGGCCTGCCCGGGCCAGGCGATGTAGCGCTCGGCCTCGGCGACCGCATCGGGCTCACCGGTTGCCGCGTTGGCGAACATGTAGTCCAGCACCTGCTGGCGGCTCCAGCCCTGGCTGTGCAGGCCAGTATCGACCACCAGCCGGATCGCGCGCCACAGCTCGCCCTGCAGTCGCCCGGCCTGGTCGTAAGGGTCCCGGTAGAGCCCCAGCTCCTTGCCAAGCCCTTCGGCGTAGAGGGCCAAGCCTTCGACGAAGGCGGTCTGCTGCCCAAAGCGACGGAACGCCGGCACGTCGGTCAGCTCCTGCTGCAACGCCAGCTGGAAATGATGCCCCGGCACGGCTTCGTGCAGGAACAACGGCTCGGCATCCCAGGTCCTGCGTGTCGGCAGCGCATAGGTGTTCACGTAGAACGTTCCTGGCCGGCTGCCGTCCTCGTTGGGGGGCAGGTAACCGCCGCTGGGCGATGACGGCGCGCGGACCGGCTCGATGGCACGCACCACGAAACCGGCGCGGGGATTGAGCGAGAACAGACGCGGTATGCCCGCCTCGACCGTCGCTTCCAGGCGCGCATAGTGCGCAAGCATGGCCTGTTCGGAGGCGAACTAGAAACGCCGGTCGTGCTGCATGAACGCGAAGAATTCCTGCAGCGAGCCCTGGAAACCGACCTCGGCCATGATCCCGCGCAGCTGCTGGTGGATGCGCGCCACTTCGTCCAGGCCGATCTGGTGGATCTGCGCCGGCGTCTGCTGCGTGGTCGTCTCGCGCTGCACGTTGAAGGCATACCACGCCGTGCCCTGCGGCAGCGCCGCCAGGCCGACCGTCGCCCGTGCCCGCGGCAGGTACTCGGTGGCCAGGAAATCGCGCTGGCGGCGCAGCGCGGGGTTCAACTGCCCGGTGATCAGCGTGCGGTAAGCCTGCGTGAGTCGTTGCCGGTCGGCGCCGCTGATGGTGTCCGGCAGCAGCTGCACCGGCCCCCAGAAGGGACTCGTTTCCACCTCGGGCGTCAGCACGGCATCCAGCTGCGCCAGCACTTTTTCCACCACCACGCGCGGCTGCACCACACCGGCACGCAGGCCCTGGCGCATGTTGTCGATCTCGGTGGACACCAGTACCGGCACCCGCGCCGCCCGCGCCAACCAGTGGTCATGATCCTGCACGGTGGCGAAGGGCTGGGCCCCGGCGCCGGAACCGAACATCACCGCATAGCCGGCGGTGCTGTCCATCTGGCTGACCGGCAGCATCCACTGCGGGAAGCGCTCGGCCTGCAGTGCCTGCCTGCGGTCACGCAGGAAGATCTCGTAGCTGAGCTGGTCCTGCCCTGTCAGACCGGCGCTGCCGATGGCTTCGGCCTGCGCCAGGCCGCGCGCCTCCAGTGCGTGCACCTGGGCGCGGTGGTCTGCGGACCCCGCATCGACCCACTGGTCATTGAACCGGTTGTCGCCATACAGCGTGGCGCGCAGCGGATTGAGCGCGAGATACGCTTCCCAGTAGTCGGCGTAGAGGGCCTGCAGCTGCTGCGCCCGGCGGCCCGGGTCAGCGGCCACCGGTGCCGCCGTGGGCGCCGCTGATGTGGCACTGCGATCACAGGCGCCCAACGGGCAGGCAAGGGTGAGGGCCAGCAGCAGCGGTCGCAGCATCGGTGCACCTCCTCAGCAGAGGCATGCATGCTTGCCGATCCACCGGGCCCCCGGCATGGCCCGATCGTCACAGGGCCGTGCGTCCGCCGCGCCGCCTCAATGCCCGCCTCCGCTGCCCCCCAACTGCTCGATCAGCGTCTGGCTGGCCTCGTTGAGCCCCACCACCGCCACCTGCGCCCCCAGTGCGGCCAGCTTTTCCTGCGCACGCTCCAGCGCGCCACGGCAGTCAGGTCCCACAGGTGCGCATCGCGCAGATCGATCTGCACTCTCGGCGCCACGTGCTGGTAATCGAACGCGGCGCTGAGCTGCCCGGCCGAGACGAAGAACACCTGGCCGCGCACGCGGTAGACCTGCGTATCGCCGGCATCCTCGCGCTGCACGTCCAGCATGTGGCCGACCTTGCGCGCGAAGAACAGCGCCGACAGCAGCACGCCGCTGAGCACGCCCTTGGCCAGGTCGTGGGTGGCCACGGTGACCACCACGGTCAGCAGCATCACGGCCGAGGAGCTGCGCGGGTACGTGCGCAGTTCGCGCAGCGAGCGCCAGCTGAAGGTGCCGATGCTGACCATGATCATCACCGCCACCAGCGCGGCCATCGGGATCTGCCGCACCAGATCGCTGCCGAACACCACCAGGCCCAGCAGCACTACGCCGGCCACCAGGCACGACAGGCGGCCACGTCCACCGGAGCTGACGTTGATGACCGACTGGCCGATCATCGCGCAGCCGGTCATGCCGCCGAGGAAGCCGGTGACCACGTTGGCCGCGCCCTGCCCGGGACACTCGCGGTTGCGCGCGCTGGGGGTGCCGGTCATGTCCTCGACAATCTGCAGGGTCATCATCGATTCGATCAGGCCAACCACCGCCAGCGTGGCCGACACCGGCAGCAGGATGCGCAGCGTTTCCCAGCTGAGCGGCACGTCGGGAATGAGGAAGTGCGGCAGGCTGTCGGGCAGCTGGCCCATGTCGCCCACGCTGCGCACGTCGATGCCGAAGCCGATCACCACGGCGGTGAGCACGGCGATGGCCACCAGCGGCGAAGGCACCGCACGGGTGATGCGCGGCAGCAGGTAGATGATGGCCAGCGCGGCGGCGCACAGCAGGTAGACGGTGAGGCCGCGGCCGACCAGTTCCGGCAGCTGCGCCAGGAAGATGAGGATGGCCAGCGCGTTGACGAAGCCGGTGATGACCGAGCGCGAAACGAAGCGCATCAGCGCGCCCAGCTTCAGTGCGCCGGCCAGCAGCTGCAGCAGTCCGGCCAGGATGCTGGCGGCGAACAGGTACTGCAGGCCGTGGTCGCGCACCAGGTCGACCATCACCGGCGCCATGGCGCCGGTGGCGGCGGAAATCATGCCTGGGCGGCCGCCGGCGATGGCGGTGACCACGGCGATGGAGAAGGCGGCGTACAGGCCGACCTTGGGGTCGACGCCGGCGATCAGCGAGAACGCGATGGCCTCGGGAATCAGGGCCAGGGCGACGACCAGGCCGGACAGCAGGTCGCCAAGGATGTTGCCGAGCCATTGCTGGCGCATGGGGTAGGACATCTGCATGGAAAGCTCCGCGCGCACGCGGCGATGGCCGCAGGGCGCTGCAGTGAAAAGAACACGGGTTCCTGGGCCGGGCGGGCCGGCTGCCATGGCAGAAGCCGTCGACGGGCGTCGACGCGGATGGCAAGGGTCAGGGTGGCGTGATCACTGCAGGGCAAGGACGAAGCGTGGGAAGGGGGGCAGTCTACGGGATGCGGCCGGTGGGCTCAAACCGCGAAGGGCCGCCACGTGGGCAACCCTCCGCAGTCCACGCCTGTGCAGCTTACTTCTCGCGTTCCTGCACCGGCTTCTTCTTGCCACCGCCGGTACCCGGTGCGCTGCCACCGCCGCCGGCACTGCCACCGCCACCGCTGATCGGGCCCACCGTGACCGTGCCACCACCACCGCCACTGCCGGGGTTGCTGATCGGGCCGACGGTGACCGTGCCGCTGCCACCACCGTGGCCGCCGCCACCGCCACCACCACCGCCGGTGCCGCCGCGCCACGGGCCCATCGCTTCAGGCGGCAGGATGGTGGACACCACCTGGCCGGATTCGTACTGGTTCTTGGCGCGGTACACGTACTCGGTGCAGACCAGGCCGTTGCACATGGTGATCGAGTCACCGGGCTTCATGCCCTGCGGATTCCAGTTGAACGGGCGTGCCGCGTTGAAGATGTTCTCCTGGTAACGCAGCGCATCCTGCGTGGCCGGGTCCGGCACCGGCACGGCCACCTGGCAGTTGCTGCAGGTGAACGTACCAACGTTCTTTGCCTGCACGCCACCGGCGAATGCCAGCAGCACCGCCCCCGCCAGCGCCGAGGTAATGGCTGCCGACGCGAACATTCCTTTTCTCATTTCCTTCTCCATCATCTGATGCAGCAGTTTCTGTAGACGGTGTCGGCCAGGGCGTTCGCCTGTGCCAGACCACCCGCCGGGAGTTGCTCTTCGAGCGCGTTGATCGTCCTGTCCGAGACGAAATCCGGGTTGACCCGCTGCAGCGCGCGCTTGTAAGCATAGGCGGCCACGGGGTCGGCATCGACGGCCCGTCCATCCTCATAGGCGTTGGACAGGGCGGAGAGGGCGAACACGTTGCCCTGGCTGGCGAGGTCGTTCAGATAGGCGGCGGCGTTGTGTTTCCACGCCAGCACGTGCTCGGGATCGTTGATCGCGTCCTGCAGCGTGCCCAGCACTTCGTGCGGGGACATGGCATAGACCAGCATCGCTTCCTGCGATCCCTACGCGGCCGCGCGGGTCAGCCAGTCGTCCTGGAACACGTCGCGGTCGAGCAGCAGCGATTCGCATTCCTGCAGCAGGCGCTCGGACTTCTGCAGGAACGGACCGCCGGCGCCGAGGGCCTGCGCCGAATCGGCCAGCTGGTCGCCCCGGTCGGAGGCGAAGGTGCGGCATTCGTTGACGGTCAGGTAGATCTCGTAGGTGGCCGTGGCATCGCCGCGGGCCGAACGCGTGGCCAGCTGCTGCACGTAAGCCAGCGCATTGCCCGGCGGACGCACCTCGTGCCCGCGGAACACCTGGTAGGCCTTGCCACCGAGCGACTGGTAGCTGCCCGGCGCGATCTTGCCGGCTGCCTCCAGTGCGGCAGCGCGTGGCGGCGAGGGCGGCGCGGCCGTCGCGGTGCCGATAGCGTGCACGGCCGGCGCTACTGCGCTCACGGCGGCCGGCGGTGCCGGGCGCGGCCACACGGCCACGATGGCCACGGCGGCCGCTGCCAGCAGCGCGGCCCCGGTCAACATCCTGTTGTTCATTGCTCCTGTTCCCCTGCGTGGCACGCCGCGCACTGCGGCTGGAACATCCAGCCGGCGGCGGTGCGTACAAGAACGCGCCAGAAGCGACATCACCCCAGTGGCTGGCACACGTGCTGCTGAACAGATTCATCTGCGCAGTGGCCGCGCCAGGTGCAGCGGGTGACATGCGGAACCGCCAAAATGGGGGCTCATCGCTGTCTGCCGGAATACGGATGCCCGAGACCTCGACCCGCTTCTTCGACCCCCGCAGCGAGCAGGGCGTACTGCGCCTGTCCATCGCCGCCTCGCTGCTGGTGGCCGCCACTGCGGTGGTGTTCGGCCTGCTGGCCAACTCCTCGCTGATCATCTTCGACGGCATCTACGGCCTGATCGATGTGGTGATGACCTGGCTGTCGCTGCTGGTGGCGCGGCTGATCGCGCTGTTCACGCAGACCGATGCGCTGCAGTCACGCCTCAACCAGCGCTTCACCATGGGCTTCTGGCACCTGGAGCCGATCGTGCTGGGGGGTGAGCGGAACACTGATGATCGGCGCGGCGCTGTATGCCTTCGTCAATGCCATTGATGCGCTGATGTCCGGTGGGCGGGTGATCGCGCTGGGGCCGGCCATCTGGTTCGCCGTGCTGTCGCTGCTGGCCGAAAGTCTGCTGGCGCTGTTCGTGATCCGCGCCAACCGCCGCATCGGCTCGGAGTTCATCGCGCTGGATGCGAAGAACTGGGTGATCGCCGCCAGCATGTCGGCGTGCTACCTGGCGGCCTTCGTCGGCGGCGCGCTGCTGCACGGCACGCGCTGGGGCTGGGTGGGGCCCTACATCGACCCGGCCATCCTGGCGGTGGTCTGCGTGTTCGTGATGGCCGCGCCGCTGGGCACGGTGCGCCAGGCGCTGCCCGGCATCCTGCTGGTGACGCCGCCGGAACTGCAGGCGCACGTGGATGCGGTGGCGCGCAGCGTGGTGGAGCGCGAAGGCTTCGTCGAACACCGCAGCTATGTCGCCCAGGTCGGCCGTGGCCAGCAGATCGAGCTGTTCTTCGTGGTACCCGCCGATGACCCGCCACGGCCGCTGGCCGACTGGGACCGCCTGCGCGACCAGATCGGCGAGGCGCTGGGCGAGGAATCCCCGGACCGCTGGCTGACCATCATGTTCACCACCGACCGCGAGTGGACGATCTAGGCCATCAGGACGATGCATCAATTATGCAGGACGAACTATCACCCATCGTCCTTAGAAACCGGGCAAAGTAGACCCATCGAAACACCCACCCACTGACCAGGAGCATCCCGATGTCCATCAAAAAGGCTCTGTACACCGCCCAGGCCGCCGCAACCGGCGGCCGCCAAGGCCGTGCCGTGTCCTCCGACAACGTGCTGGACATCCAGCTGTCGACCCCGCCTGAGCTGGGCGGCGCCGGCGGCCCGGGCACCAACCCGGAACAGCTGTTCGCTGCCGGCTATTCGGCCTGCTTCCTGGGCGCGCTGAAGTTCGTGGCCGGCCAGGCCAAGGTCGCGCTGCCGGCCGACACCACCGTGACCGGCCGCGTGGGCATCGGCCAGATTCCGACCGGCTTCGGCATCGAGGCCGAGCTGACCATCACCATGCCGGGCGTGGACCGTGCGCAGGTGGAAGAGCTGGTGCAGAAGGCCCACATCGTCTGCCCGTACTCCAACGCCGCCCGCGGCAACATCGACGTGACGCTGATCGTCGCCTGATGCGGCAAGGGGTCGCTGCGGGGTCGGACCCCTTCGCCAACGGCAAAGGGATCTGACCCCTATAAAAAACAAAATAAAAAGAAATGGGCGGATGCCGGTCGAAACCGGACATCCGCCCATCCCACCTTCGTTGTCCCGCACGGGGGCATGAGGTTGCCGGCCAGCGGCCGGCACTACCAGGTCACTTCTCGCTCGTGATGAGCTGCACGACGCTGGAGAAATCGAGCTTGCCACGGCCGGCCTGGTGGTTCATCGAGTACAGGTTGCGGGCCACTTCACCCAGCGGAATCGAGGCGCCGACGTTCATCGCCGCTTCCACCGCCAGGCCCATGTCCTTGAGCATCAGGTCGCTGCCGAAACCGCCGCTGTAGCCGCGCGAGGCGGGGGCGTTTTCCAGCACGCCCGGCCGCGGGTTGCACACTTCGGTGGCCCAGCTGCGGCCGGTGCTGACCGCCATCATCTGCGACAGCACCTTCGGGTCCAGACCGTGTGCCACGCCCAGGGCGATGGCTTCGCCGGTGACGGCCATGATCACGCCCAGCGCCATGTTGTTGCACAGCTTGGCCACCTGGCCGGCGCCGCTGGCACCGACGTGGAAGATGTTCTTGCCCATTGCCTGCAGCACCGGGCGCGCACGTTCCAGCGCGTCCTCTTCGCCGCCGACGATGAAGGTGAGCGTGCCGCCCTGTGCACCGGCGGTGCCGCCGGAGACCGGCGCGTCGATCATCTGCAGCCCGCGTGCGGCGGCCGCTTCGGAGACCTTGCGGGCGCTGGCCGGCGCGATCGTGCTGCAGTCGATGACCAGTGCACCGGCCGGAATGTCGGCCAGGATGCCGTCGTCGCCCAGGTACACGCCTTCGACGTGGCGGCTGGCCGGCAGCATGGAAATGACCACCTCGGCGTCGACCAGGGTTTCGCGCGCGGAGGCCGCCGCGCTGGCGCCGGCGTCGACAGCGGCCTGCACCGCGGCCGGGACCAGATCGAACACGCGGACGCTGTGCCCGCCCTTGACCAGGTTGGCGGCCATCGGGCCACCCATGTTGCCCAACCCGATGAATGCAATGCGGCTCATGCAAGGCTCCTTTCAGCAAGCGGAGTGCCCAGGTCGGCCAGCGGGTGCGCGGCGTCGGCCCAGGGGGAAACGAAGAAGGTGCCGGCCCACGCGGCAGTGGCCTCGGCCAGGCTGGCCGGGTTCCAGTGCGGGGTGCGGTCCTTGTCGATCAGCAGCGCGCGGATGCCTTCGGCGAAATCGCCCCGGGCGGCGCAGTGCAGTGCGGTGATGTATTCGAGGCGGTAGACGCCGGCCAGGTCCTGGCCGGCGCTGCGGCGCTGCAGTTCGAAGGCCAGTCGTGCCGAACCGGGGGCACCGGCGGCGAGGGTCTTCTGTGCAGCCTGCAGCCAGGCATCGTCGGTCTGCAGCTGGCCGATGCGGTCGATGATCGCGGGCAGGTCATCACCTGCGCACAGCGCATCGACCTGCACGGCATTGGCCAGCAACGGGCCGGTGGCCGCATCACTGGCATGCGACTGCACCAGGTGATCCAGCCGCGCGTGGTTGTGCGCGGCATCGCCCGACCAGGCCACCTGCAGCAGCGCATCGAACACCGCGCTGCGGCGTTCTTCGGCCACGTGCACGTCGGCCAGACCGGCGTAGATGGCATCACCCGGGTTCAGCAGCGCACCGGTGAGGGCCAGGAACAGGCCGCCCTTGCCCGGCACGCGCGGCAGCAGCCAGCTGCCGCCCACGTCCGGGAACAGGCCGACGGTGATTTCCGGGAAGGCCAGCTTGGAACGCTCGCTGACCACGCGGTGGCTGGCGCCGGACATCAGCCCGATGCCGCCGCCCATCACGATGCCGTGGCCCCAGCACAGGATCGGCTTCGCGTAGGTGTGGATGAGGTAGTCGACGCGGTACTCGACGTCGAAGAATTCGGCGGCGTAGTCGTTTTCGCGGATGTCGCTGTGGCCGGCCTCGCGGAAGGCGACCATGCTCTTGTACAGGCTGTGCAGGTCGCCGCCGGCGCAGAACGCCTTTTCGCCGGCGCCCTGCAGCACCACCAGCCCGATGCCGTCATCGTCGGCCCAGGCTTTCAACTGCTTCAGCAGCAGATGCGCCATCGGCAGCGAGAAGCCATTGAGCGTGCGCGGCGCGTTGAGCGTGGCGATGCCGATGCGCGTGCCGTTGCCGGCCACGCGCTCTTCGAACAGCACCGGTGCGTCGTCGGCAGCGGTGTCGGTGCTCATGCGTTCTTCCACTGCGCGGCGCGCTTTTCCAGGAAGGCGCTCACGCCCTCGACCTGGTCGGCGGTGTCGAACAGATCAACGAAGGCTTCGCGCTCGGCCACCAGCGCGGCGGCATGGGTGCCGGTGCGGGTGGACTGCACCAGGGCCTTGCAGGCGGCGATGCTGGTCGGGCTCTGCTTGCCGGCCTTCTTCGCCCATTCCAGCGCCAGTGCCTTGGCTTCACCCTTGCCGACCTTTTCTTCGGCAAGACCAATCCGCACGGCGGTTTCAGCGTTGATGCGCTCGCCCAGCAGGATCATGCGCTTGGCCCAGCCCTCGCCGACCAGGCGCGGCAGGTTCTGGGTGCCACCGGCGCACGGCAGCAGGCCGACGGTGGCCTCCGGCAGCGCCACCTGCGCATGGTCTTCGATGATGCGCAGGTCGCAGGCCAGCGCGCATTCCAGGCCGCCACCCATGGCGTAGCCGTTGATGGCGGCGATGGACACGCCACGGAAGCCGGACAGCGCTTCGAAGGCTTCACCGAAACGGCGTGCGGCCTCGCGTGCGGCAGCCTTGTCGCCCGAGGCTAACTGGTTGAGGTCGGCGCCGGCGGAGAAGAACTTCTCGCCATCGCCGGTGATCACCAGCGCGTAGATGCCGCGGTCTGCGTTGAGTGCGCCCACCAGGTCGCGCAGGGCCGACAGGCTGTGCACGGTCCAGGTGTGCGCCGGCGGGTTGTGCAGGGTGACCACGGCGGTGTGGCCATCGGCCTCGACCTTCAGGCCCACGTGCTCCTGGGTACGCCGATCCTTCATCGCAGTTCCTCTTCGGTGTTGAGCAGGTGGCGGGCAACGATGACCCGCATGATCTCGTTGGTGCCTTCCAGGATCTGGTGCACGCGGCTGTCGCGCAGCAGGCGCTCGATCGGGTATTCGCGGATGTAGCCGTAGCCGCCGTGGATCTGCAGCGCTTCGTTGCAGATGGTGAAGCCGGCATCGGTGGCGAAGCGCTTGGCCATCGCGCACCACACGTTGGCATCGCTGGCGCCGGCGTCGAGCTTGCGCGCGGCGGTGTGCACCATCTGCCGCGCGGCCACCAGCTGGGTGACCATGTCGGCCAGCTTGAACTGCAGGGCCTGGAATTCGGACAGGGTCTTGCCGAACTGGCGGCGCTCGCCCATGTAGCGGCGCGCGGCGTCCAATGCGCCCTGTGCAGCGCCCAGCGAGCAGGCCGCGATGTTGATGCGGCCGCCATCGAGCCCCTTCATCGCCAGCTTGAAGCCGCCGCCTTCCTCTCCCAGAAGGTGGCTGACCGGCACGCGGACGTTTTCGAAGGTGATGCCACGGGTGGGCTGGCTGTTCCAGCCCATCTTCTCTTCCTTGCGGCCATAGCTGATGCCCGGCAGGTCGGCCGGCACCGCAATGGCGCTGACACCGCCCGCGCCGGCACCGCCGGTGCGTGCCATCACCACCAGCAGCTCGGTGGCCCCGGCGCCGGAGATGAAGGCCTTGGCGCCGTTCAGAACATAGAAATCGCCATCGCGCACGGCGGTGGTCTTCAGCGAGGCCGCATCGGAACCGGCGCCCGGCTCGGTCAGGCAGTACGAGGCCAGCTTGCTACCCGAGCACAGGTCGATGCCCCACGCCTCGCGCAGGCTGTCCTGGCCCCACTTGGACACCATCCACGAGGCCATGTTGTGGATGCTGATGTACGCCGCGGTCGACGGATCGACGTTGGAGAGCTCCTCGATGACGACGGCGGCGTCCAGGCGGCTCAGGCCGCTGCCGCCCACTTCCGGGTCCATGTACAGACCACAGAAGCCCAGTTCACCGGCCTTGGCGATCGCCTCGCGCGGAAAGATGCCCTCCGCATCCCATCGCGCGGCGTGCGGCGCCAGTTCGGCCTGTGCGAAGTCGCGCGCCGCTTCGCGGTACGCCTGCTGCGCTTCGTCCTGTTCCGTCGTCATCGAGTGGCTCATGACTGCTCCCCGCCCTTACTTCAGGCTGATGGTGGTGTTGACGCCGTGGCTCAGCGTTTCATCGTCGAACCAGCGTGCGGTGACCATCTTGGTCTAGGTGTAGAACAGCACCACCTGCTTGCCATACGGGCCCAGGTCGCGCAGCTTGGAAGCACGCGAACCGGTGAAGGAGAACAGCGGCACCGGCACCGGAATCGGCACGTTGATGCCGACCTGGCCAACGTCGATGTCTTCCTGGAACCTGCGCGCGGCGGCGCCGGACTGGGTGAACAGCGCGGTGCCGTTGCCGTTCGGGTTGCTGTTGACCATGGCGATCGCCTCGTCCAGCGTTTCCGCTTCGAGGATGACCAGCACCGGCCCGAAGATTTCTTCCTGGTAGATGCGCATGTCGGTGGTGACACCGGCAAAGATGGTCGGGCCGACGAAGTTGCCCTTCTCGAAGCCATCGACCTGCGGGTTGCGGCCGTCGAGCACCAGCTTGGCGCCCTGCTCCACGCCCGAGGCGATCAGGCCTTCCACGCGCTCGCGGGCGCTGCAGGAAATGACCGGGCCGACGTCGGTACCGGAAACGGTGCCGCCGCTGACCTTGAGGGTCTTGGCCTTGGCCATCAGGTCCTGCACCCAGTTGCGCGCTTCGCCGACCAGCACCAGGGTGGAGGCAGCCATGCAGCGCTGGCCGGCCGCACCGAAGGCGGCGCCGACCATCGCGTTGAGGGTCTGTTCCTTGTTGGCGTCCGGCAGCACCACGGCGTGGTTCTTGGCGTCCATCATGCACTGCACGCGCTTGCCGGCCAGCGAGGCACGGTTGTAGACGTGGGTGCCGACGCGGGTGGAACCCACGAACGACACGGCCTTGATGTCCGGGTGGTCGCAGATGGCGTTGACCACGTCCTCGCCACCGTGGACCACGTTCAGCACGCCCTTCGGAATGCCGGCTTCCAGCGCCAGTTCGACCAGGCGCATGGTCACCATCGGGTCCTGTTCGGACGGCTTGAGGATGAAGGTGTTGCCGGTGGCAATGGCCATCGGGAACATCCACAGCGGAATCATCGCCGGGAAGTTGAACGGGGTGATGCCGGCGCACACGCCCAGCGGCTGCAGGATGCTGTAGGTGTCCACGCCGTTGGCCACGTTGTTGGCCAGCTCGTCCAGCTGCAGGTTGCCGATGCCGGCAGCATGCTCGACCACTTCCAGGCCGCGGAACACATCGCCTTCGGCGTCGGGCAGGGTCTTGCCCTGTTCGGCGGTGAGGATGTGGGCCAGCTCGCTCATGTTCTCGCGGATCAGCTGCTGGTACTTCAGGAAGATGCGCGCACGGGTGCCGATCGGGGTCTTGCGCCAGGTCTTGAAGGCTTCCTTGGCGGCGGCAACGGCCGCGTCCACTTCGCCGGTGGTGGCGAACGGCACCTGGGCCAGCACGTCCTGGGTGGCCGGATTGATCACGTCCTGCCAGTGGGAAGTGGCCGATTCAACGAACTGGGCATCGATCAGCATGCGGATACGGGGCGCTGCAACAGTCATGACGACAATCCCACGGGGTGCGAAAGATGCTTGGCATTATTCACAGCGCTACCGTCGATTTCCGGGCTGAATCCGCTTAATCTGGCCAACACGCCCGACGATTCCTGTTAATTCTGTGAATTATTCAGCCCCGCAACGGCAACTCGGCCTGCACCTGCTGCGCCTGCGCGAGCAGCATGGCTACAGCCAGGCCGACCTGGCGCGGGCGCTGGGCCTGTCGCCGAGCTACCTGAACCAGATCGAGCGCAACAAGCGCCCGCTGACGCCGGCGGTGCAGAAGAAGCTGGGCGAGGTACTGGGCGTTGTTTCGCCGCTGTTCGACGACGATGAGCCCGCCGCGCTGCAGGAAGCGCTGGGTGAGACGCTGCGCGACCTGGGCCTGGGCGATGTCAGCGCCACCGAACTGCGGGCGCTGGCCGGCAACCTGCCCCAGGTCGGCCGCGCCCTGCTGGACCTGCACCGCCGCCACCGCGCGCTGCGCGAACACGCCGCAGCGCTGGAGTTCCAGCTGGGCGAGCCCGGCGCCGCCAGCACCAGCCTGCCGGCCGGCGACCAGGTGCGCGAGTTCTTCAACCGCATGCACAACCACATTCCCGAGCTGGACGAGCTGGCCGAGCAGCTGTTCGGCGAATGGGGGCTGTCGCCGGGCCACGTGGCGCCACGGCTGCGCCAGCTGCTGGCCGACCACCACGGGGTGCTGGTGGAAGTGGCCGCGCTGCAGGCCGGGCGCGAGAAACGCCAGTACGACAGCAGCAGCCGCACGCTGTGGCTGCCCGATTACCTGGAGCCGGGCCAGCAGGCCTTCCAGATGGCCGCCGAACTGCCGCTGCGGGGCTACCTGGCGCAGATCGATGCGGTGGTGGCGCGGACCGGCTTCGATGACCAGGCGCGCATCGCGCAGGCACGCATCGGCCTGTCGAACTACTTCGCCGGTGCGCTGGTGATGCCCTACCAGCGCTTCCTGCGCGCCGCCGAGGCCAGCGGCTATGACATCGAACTGCTGGCGCACCAGTTCGGCGTGGGCTTCGAGGCGGTCTGCCACCGGTTGAGTACCCTCGCCCGCCGCAGCGCGCCGGGCTTGCCGTTCTTCTTCATCCGCGTGGACCGCGCCGGCAATGTGTCAAAGCGCCACTCAGCCACCGATTTCCACTTCTCGCAGGTGGGGGGATCGTGCCCGCTGTGGATCGTCTACGAGGCCTTCAACCAGCCCGGCCGCATCCTTACCCAGACCGCGCGCATGCCCGATGGGCGCCGCCACTTCTGGCTGGCGCGGCAGGTCAGCAGCGGGCCGGTGGGCCATGGGCAGCCGCGCAAGACGTTTGCGGTTGCGCTGGGCTGCGACCTGCAGCACGCCGAGCGGCTGGTGTACTCGCGCGGCCTGGACATCCAGAGCCCGGGCAATTCGGTATCCATCGGCCCGGGCTGCCGGGTGTGCCCGCGCGAGGACTGCATGCAGCGCGCGTTCGCGCAGCTGCCGGGGCGGTAGGGTTGGGTGGGCTTGGCAGGGCTGCGCCCTGCACCTGCTTCAAGCCAGGGCAACGTCAACGTCAAAAGCTGGCGTTCCGTGGGATGGCGGGATGGGTCCGGTTGCGGGGGACGCCGTAAACCCATCCTTGGGGCTTGGCCGCGGCATCCATGCCGCGGACACCCCCGCAACCGGACCCATCCCGCCTTCGACAATTTCCCGCGGTCTGTTGGACATGCTGACGGGGTTGCCGATGGGGTCAGATCCGTTTTCCTGTGGAGAACGGATCTGACCCCTGATTGAGAGCGTCATCTATGCATGGCGTGGATCTGCTGAACCTTTCGTGCGTAGGCTGCATCCCAGTGGAATGCCCGCCCTGGAGAGACCCATGTCCTTGCTGTGCTCTTGCCTGGCCCTGCTGCTCGCTGCCACCGTCACACCGGCGCGGGCGACCTTTTCCATCGCGGCCTGCAACGAGGCGGGCGACTGTGGCGTGGCGGTGGCCACGCACATCCTGGCCGTTGGCGGCGTGGGTGTGCCGTGGGCACAGGCGAAGGTGGGTGCGGTGGCCAGCCAGTTCGAAACCAACCCGACCTACGGCAGCAAGGGCCTGGCCCTGATGGCCCAGGGGCGCACGCCGCAGCAGGTGCTGAGCCAGCTGCTGGCCGAGGACGGCGACTTCGACGGCACCACCGTTGCCGAACGCCAGGTGGGGCTGGTCAGCGCACGCGGCGGCAATGCGCAGTACACCGGCGCAACCGCCCAGCAGGCCGGCTGGGCGGGCGCCCACGGCGAGGGCCGTGTCAGCATGCAGGGCAATGGACTGGCCGGGCCGGAGGTGCTGGCCGCGATGCAGCGAAGCTTCCAGCACTGCCGCGGCGAACTGGCCGCGCACCTGCTGGCGGCGCTGGAAGCAGGCCAGGCAGCCGGTGGGCAACGCAGCGGGCAGTGGTCGGCGGCGCTGCTGGTGCGCACGCCCGGCGGCGACTGGCAGGACACCGATCTGCGCGTGGACGCCGACCCACGTGCGGTGGCACGGCTGCACGAGCTGTACGACATGCGGCTGTCCAACGCGGCGATCATCCGCGCCGAACAACGCTGGGATGCGGGGGACGCCACCACTGCGCGCGCCGAACTGGCCACCTCCCTGTCGCTGGCGCACGGCTGGGACCGCACCTGGGCCCGCGCCGCACGGCTGGCGATGACCCATGGTGATAGCGCGTTGGCGCGTGACTACCTGGCCGGCCTGTATGCGCTCAATCCGGGCTGGGTGAAGCAGGAACTGGCCCTGCCGCTGTATGCGCCATTGCAGGGTGACGCAGTGGTGGCCGCGTGGCGATGAGGCATCGCCGGGGCGAAGGGTAGCGCCGGGCCAGGCCCGGCGAGCGCAGCGGTGCGAAAGGCCCCCGGGCATGGCCCGGCGCTACCGGACGGCGCTCAATAGATCGGCGTGACCTTCATCTGCGGCAGCGGCCGTGGGGCACCCTCGGTCAGGTCCGGGCCCAGGTCATCCCAGCTGCGGCCCTGCTCCACCATCTGCGCCCACAACTGCTGCGAGGCCAGCCGCTTGTCTTCCGAGCCCAGCTTGTAGGACGGCGGCGGCGTACCGATGGCCGCCGTGGCATACGCTGCCTGGTAGGCCAGCACCTGCTGTGCCGGGTCGTCGGTGCGCGCCACTTCCAGCGTGTAGCGCTGGTAGGCCGAGGCCAGGTTGCGCCAGCGGATCCAGTAGTGGTTATCGAAGGAGAAACTGCAGAAGCGGGTACCGGCCAGGCTGCCCTTATCGGCGATGCGGCTCAGCACTTCCTGTGGCATGTCCAGGTTCATGCCGCCTTCGTCGCCCTGCAGGCTCACATGCACGATGCGGTCGCGATAACCCGGTGCACGCGCCTGCAGCAGGTCGCGCCAGTTCTGCATCGTCGCCACCACCGCGAACAGGAAGCGATCCAGCTCGGCCGCAGCCAGCGGCGTGGCGATGGACTGATAGCGCCGCTGCCAGCAGTGGCGGTTCTCGGTGGGCAGCACCACGGCGCGCTCCAGCGCCTGCTGGCCGGTGGTGCCGTGGCTGACATCCTCGGCATGCTGCGGGTAGACCAGGTTGATGGCGAAGGTCGGCCAACGTGGCATCGCCGCGTCGAACAGGTGGATGGGGAAGTTGCTGCTGATGCCGCCATCGGAGAACCAGCAGATGCGGAACGCGGTGATGACCGGCCCGCAGGACTGGCCGGCACTGGTCAGCCCTTCCATGCTGTCGGCCACGTTGTGTTCGGCATCGGCCGCGACCGGCGAAGGTTCGCAGCGGCGCTCACGGCGCGCCGGTTCATGCAGCGGCACCGCGCTGATCAGCAGCGGGAAGCTCAGGCTCATGCGGGTCGCCACCAGCACCGGCAACTGCGGGCCCTGTGGCAGGTGGTAGTACTGCCGCCCGTCCACGTCCACCGGCGCACCGGCGTGGTCGACCAGCCACTGCACCACGCTGGCCGGGAACAGCTGCTCGAACTCCTCGCGCAGGAACCAGAACTGCGCGCCGCCCAGCGGCAGCGTGCGCGGTTCGTTGTGCGATACGCAGGTAGTGATCATCTGCAGGCTGACCGCATGCGGGCTCTCCGGCTCGCCGGCATAGCGGGGCGCGTCGTGCAGATCGGCGAAAGTGAGCGGTGCATCCAGCGACTTGCCGGACAGCTGCTGCAGGCTTTGGTGCAGCCATTCGGTCAGCGCCGGTTTGCGTGCATCGCGGCCCAGGCCGCTGCACAGCCCCAGCAGGTTGCGCCGTGCCGCCCGCGCCACCCGCAGCGCCGCACCGGCCACGCCGGCGCCATAGGCGCACAGCAGCGATGGCAGCAGGGTGGCCGCCACACCGCTCCAACCGCCGCCCCACCAGCCCAGGCCGAGCAGCAGCGCCAGCGACACCAGCACTTCCAGCGGGGTGATCTCGAACACGGCCGCCGCCAGGCACAGCAGCTTGCGCGGCCAGCCGTAACTACCGGTCAACGCGACCAGCAGCCGGTAGGCCGCCCGCGCACCGCGCGCCGGCTGGAACAGGCTGTAGATGAAGCCGCGCCGCGACAGCTGCGCCGACACCGCCGACAGGCCGCCATAGCCGGCGTCGTCGGCCAGGTGCTCGCCGGCCTGCTGGCGGCGATCGCCATAGGCCGCCGCCGGCGCCACCGCCGCGGTGATGGCGCCGGCCGAGGTGCCACCGATGCTCTTGAACCGATAATCGCGGGCCAGCGCCAGTACCGCATTGGGGTACACGATGCCGCTGGTGATGCCGCCCTTCATGACCAGATCGCAGTACTTGTCTGCCACTACCCTGCCCCCGCTGACTGTGCCTGAGATGCCACCCGACGCTACGGATGCAGTATGACGCGAAGGCTTCTCACAGCCTGAGAACCGGCCCACGAAAGGCTACTGGCCGCCCCCGCCGTGCCGGGGCACACTGCGCCCAGGACATTCATGCAGGGATTGCCATGACCACCCGTCGCGCGTTCATCGCAGGCTGTGCCGCCGCCACTGTCGCCAGTGCCTGTACCCGGCGCGGCCCGCCCGTGGCCAACGACATCAGCCAGCTGGAACCCACCGACGTGGCCGGGGTGCGGGCCGTTGCCGAAACGACCGACCTGCAGGCCGCCCTGCAGCAGCATCGGGGCACGGTCTGCGTGGCCGGCGGCCGCTACAGCATGGGCGGGCAGACCAGTGCGGCCGGCGCCCTGCAGCTGGACCTGACGCCGAGCCACCGCCTGCTGTGGCTGGACGTCGCGCGCAAGGCGGTGCGCGTGCAGGCCGACATGCGCTGGCGCACGCTGCAGGAATGGCTGGACCCGCACAACCTGTCGGTGAAGGTGATGCAGAGCTTCAGCAACTTCACCGTGGGCGGTTCGGTGTCGGTGAACTGCCATGGCCGCTACGTCGGCAGCGGCAGCATCGCCTCCACCGTGCGTGCGCTGCAGGTGGTGCTGCGGTCCGGCGAGGTGGTCGAGACCTCGCGCACGCAGCATCCGGAGCTGTTCGCCGCGGTCATCGGTGGCTATGGCCTGATCGGCGTGGTCAGCGAAGTCGAGCTCGACCTGGCCGACAACGACCGCATGGCGCGGCACATGGAGCGGGTGGCGCTGGCCGATTACCCGCAGTGGTTCCGCGAGAACGTGACGTCGCGCAGCGATGCGTTGATGCACAACGCCGATCTCATTCCGCCGCGTTTCGATGTACCGGTGACCGTCACCTGGCGGCGCAGCACTGCAGCACTGACTGACACCCGGCGCCTGATACTGGTGGGTGCGAACTATGCGCATGAGCAGAACATGATCTGGGCCGTCACCGAACTGCCCGGCGGCCCGCAGCTGCGCGAGAGCTCGGTGGTGAAGCAGCAGATTGCCGAACCGCGGGTGATCCATCGCAACCTGGAAGCGAGCCTGGACGTGGCATCGCTGGAACCACGCACGCGCGCGATGTCGACCTACCTGCTGCAGGAATACTTCATCCCCGTACGCAGCTTCCAGGCCTTCGCCACGCGCATGGCCGCAATCCTGCAGCACCACCGCGTGGATGCATTGAACGTATCGATCCGCCACGCGCCCGCTGATACGACCGCGTTGATGAAGTGGGCGCACGAAGAAGTGTTCTGCTTTGTGCTGTACCACAAGCAGCGACGGCACCCATGGGGCGACACGATGTCCACACGCTGGACCCGAGCATTGATTGACGCGGCAGTGGAAAGCGGCGGCCGCTACTACCTGCCCTACCGCCCGCACGCCACACGCGAGCAGTTCCAGCGCGCGTACCCGCAGTGGAACGCATTCATTGAACGCAAACGCCAGTACGACCCTCAGATGCAGCTGGTGAACAACCTCTGGCAGCGCTACATCGCGGCGCCCTAGCAATGGTGTCAGAGCCCGTTGCATTGCAACGGGATCCGACCCCGTGCCGTTCCGACAGACCGCCGCAGACTGTCGGAGGCGGGGTGGGTCCGGTTGAGGGGGCGTGAGCTGCATGGATGCGGCGACCGAGCTTGCAGGGACGTACTTGCAGCGTTGCCCGCAACCGGACCCGCCACGCCATCCCACGGAATGCAAGCCTTTTACGTTGACGTTGCCTCGGCGGGTGCAGGGCGCAGCCCTGCCGGCAACCCCCACACTTGACCCACGCAACCATCGGCGTAGCATCAGCATCAAGCCAAGGGACAGACTTACGGCTACCACAACGACATGAGGGATTCTCATGGAATTTGACTATCTCGTCTTCATCGGGCGTTTCGAGCCCTTCCACAACGGCCACGGCGCCGTTGCCCGCCTGGCCCTGAGCCGGGCCCGCAAGCTGATCTTCCTGGTCGGCTCTGCCGATACCCCTCGCAGCCTGCGCAATCCCTGGACCGTGGCCGAACGCGCCGTGATGATCCAGGCCGTCCTCGATGGCAGCACCGACCGCCTGCTGATCCGCCCGCTGCGCGACCACCTGTACAACGAAGCGCAGTGGATCGCCAACGTGCAGCGCCAGGTGGCCGAAGCCCTGCGCAACGACGGCGCCGCCGCCGATGCCAAGGTCGGCCTGATCGGCATGGACAAGGACGCCTCCAGCTACTACCTGCGCGAATTCCCGCAGTGGCCGCTGGTGGACGTGCAGCACACCGCCACCCTGTCGGCCACCGAGCTGCGCCGCTACCTGTTCGAAGCCGGCGACGTCGACTTCCACGGTGCGCTGCTGATGCTGCGTGGCAACGTGCCGGCGCCGGTGTACGACATGCTGGAAGCCTTCCGCAAAAGCGCACCGGCTTACGGCCAGCTGGTGGCCGAGTACCGCTTCATCGAACAGTACAAGGCCGCCTGGAAGGACGCGCCCTACGCACCCACCTTCGTCACCACTGATGCGGTGGTGGTGCACTCGGGCCACGTGCTGCTGGTGCGCCGCCGTTCGGAACCCGGCAAGGGCCTGTGGGCACTGCCTGGTGGTTTCGTCGGCCAGGAACAGAGCCTGCTCGACAGCTGCCTGCGCGAACTGCGCGAGGAAACCCGGCTGAAGATTCCGCTGCCGGTGCTGAAGGGTTCACTGAAGAGCCAGCAGGTGTTCGACCACCCCGATCGCAGCCAGCGCGGCCGCACCATCACCCACGGTTTCCACTTCGAATTCCCGGCCGGTGAACTGCCGGCGGTGCGCGGCGGCGACGACGCCGAAAAGGCGCGCTGGATTCCGGTGAGCGAAGCGCTGGAGATGGGCCCGCAGCTGTTCGAAGACCACCTGCACATTCTGGAGTACTTCCTCGGCCGGGGCTGACCCGCCCGGCTTTCCCCACCGGCGGATAGACCGCCGGTGTCACTCGACGCGAAGGAGCTTCCGTCATGCATTACCTCGATAATCTTCTCCTCGACACCGACAGCTACAAGGCCAGCCACTGGCTGCAGTACCCGCCGGGTACCGATGCCACGTTCTTCTACTTGGAATCACGCGGCGGCCTGCATGACCGCACGGTGTTCTTCGGCCTGCAGGCGATCCTCAAGGACGCCCTAGCACGGCCCATCAGCCACGCCGATATCGACGCCGCCGCCGCGGTGTTCACCGCGCATGGCGAACCGTTCAATGAAGCCGGCTGGCGCGATATCGTCGACCGCCTCGGTGGCCACCTGCCGGTACGCATCCGCGCCGTGCCCGAGGGCAGCGTGGTGCCCACGCACCAGGCACTGATGACCATCGAATCGACCGACCCGGCCGCGTTCTGGGTGCCCTCGTACCTGGAAACCCTGCTGCTGCGCGTGTGGTACCCGGTCACCGTGGCCACCATCAGCTGGCATGCGCGGCAGACCATCGCCGGCTTTCTGCAGCAGACCAGCGACGACCCGCAGGGGCAGCTGCCGTTCAAGCTGCACGACTTTGGCGCACGCGGTGTGTCGAGCCTGCAGTCGGCCGCGCTGGGCGGTGCCGCGCACCTGGTCAACTTCCTCGGCACCGACACCGTCTCGGCGCTGTGCCTGGCCCGCGCGCACTACCACGCACCGATGGTCGGCTATTCGATTCCCGCCGCCGAGCACAGCACCATCACCAGCTGGGGCCGCGAGCGCGAAGTGGATGCGTACCGCAACATGCTGCGCCAGTTCGGCAAGCCCGGCGCTATCGTCGCGGTGGTGTCGGACAGATATGACATCTACCGCGCCATCAGCGAACACTGGGGCACCACCCTGCGCGACGAAGTGATCGCCTCGGGCGCGACCCTGGTCATCCGCCCCGATTCGGGCGATCCGGTGGAGGTGATGGCCGAGAGCTTGTGCCGCCTGGACGAGGCCTTTGGCTACACGATCAACGGCAAGGGCTACCGCGCGCTCAACCACGTGCGGGTGATCCAGGGCGATGGCATCAACCCGGACACGATCCGCGCCATCCTGCAGCGCATCACCGCTGACGGCTACGCCGCCGACAACGTGGCCTTCGGCATGGGCGGTGCGCTGCTGCAGCGGCTGGAGCGCGATACGCAGAAGTTCGCGCTGAAGTGCTCGGCCGCGCGGGTGGACGGTGCATGGATCGACGTTTACAAGGACCCGATCACCGATGCCGGCAAGACCAGCAAGCGCGGCCGCATGCGCCTGCTGCGCAGGCTGGACGATGGCAGTCTGCATACGGCGGCACTGCCGGCCAGCGATGACGAAACCCTGCCGGCAGGCTTCGAGGATGCGATGGTGACCATGTGGGAGAACGGCCGGTTGCTGTACGACCAGCGGTTGGAGGACATTCGCGCGTGGGCTGCGGCGGGGCGCTGAGGCGCATTCTGACGGGGGTCAGAGCCCGCTGCGTGGCAGCGGGATCCGACCCCTTCCTTCCCCCCGGGCCTTGACCGGTGCCGGCAACGCGTCCGCCGTGGGCACGCCGAAGGTATCCCTGCCGTGGCTGGATGGCGGCGGGGATTTAAACGGGAATCCGGTGAAGGCGCCTCGCGCGCCCATTGCGGAGCTGCCCCGCAGCGGTGAATGGAAACGAAACCTGCCAACAGCACTGGGCTCCCGCCTGGGAAGCGGCAGGTAGTAGGTGGGCTGCAGCCCGTGTCCATCAGCCCGAATACCGGCCCCGGCCGGGGGACACGACCGTCCCCTGACTCAACCTGGAATCTCCGCGGGGAGGTTGCCGGGGCCAATGTCGACCTGCGCGTGCAGGCGGTGTGGCCGCGAGCGTCCTGTTCACGGTTTCCGACCAGATCCGTTGCCCACGCCCAGACGCACCCGACCATGACCGAGCTCCAACGCCCTACCCTGACCCTGCCGGCCGAAGGCAAGCGCCTGCTGCTGCACTCCTGCTGCGCCCCCTGTTCGGGTGAAGTGATGGAGGCCATCACCGCCTCCGGGATCGACTACGCGATCTTCTTCTACAACCCCAACATCCACCCGGTAAAGGAATACGAGCTGCGCAAGCAGGAGAACATCCGCTTCGCCGAGCAGCACGGCATTCCGTTCATCGACTGCGGCTACGACACCGACAACTGGTTCAGCCGTGCGCGTGGCATGGAAAACGAGCCCGAGCGCGGCATCCGCTGCACGATGTGCTTCGACATGCGTTTCGAGCGCACCGCGCTGTACGCGCATGAGCACGGCTACGACACCATCAGCTCGTCGCTGGGCATTTCGCGCTGGAAGAACATGGCGCAGATCAATGACTGCGGCGTGCGTGCGGCATGGCATTACGGCGGGCTGCAGTACTGGGATTACAACTGGCGCAAGGGCGGCGGTGCCAGCCGCATGATCGAGATCAGCAAGCGCGAGCAGTTCTACCAGCAGGAATACTGCGGCTGCGTGTATTCGCTGCGCGATGCCAACCGCCACCGCCGCGAGAACGGGCGCGAACGCATCAAGATCGGCCTGCTGTACTATGGGCAGGACAACGAGATGCCCACAGAGGAATAAGCCGGTGCATTGACGGCCACCGCCGGGGCGTCCACGCTGGTCGCCCCGTTGCCTGCCGTTGGAAGCTGCCATGACCGCCCTGCCCGCCGATGTCGCCCTGCTGGTGATCGACCTGCAGCCGGACTTCATGCCCGGTGGCACGCTGGCCTGCGAACAGGGCGATGCACTGGTGGCACCGATTGCCGATCTGCTGGCCCAGCGCCGTTACCGCACGGTGGTGGCCGCCCAGGATTGGCGCCCTGCCGACCACGCGTCATTTGCCAGCCAGCACCCCGGGCACCTGCCGTTCGAAGCGATCCTGCTGCACGCGCAGCCGCAGACGCTGTGGCCGGACCACTGCATGCAAGGCAGCGCCGGCGCGCAGCTGCACCCGGGCGTGGACTGGAACGTGGCCGACCTGGTCCTGCGCAAGGCCACCCGCCAGCAGGTCGATTCCTACAGCGCCTTCCGCGAGAACCACGGCCCGGCCGGTGACCGCCCGCCGACCGGGCTGGCCGGCAGGCTGCATGAGCGCCGCATCCGCGAGGTGCATGTGTGTGGGCTGGCGCGCGACTACTGCGTGCTGTGGAGCGCGCAGGACGCGGTGAAATCCGGCTTCCGGGTGACGTTCCTGTGGGAGCTGACCCGGCCGGTGACCGCGGCCAATGACGCGCTGGTGCGTGAGGCACTGGGCAAGGCGGGAATTGCGATCGGCTGAGGCGGGTGATCGTGCCGGCTGCGGGCCGGCGATGGCAGGTACCCCGAGGCTGCCGGCCAACGGCCGGCACTACCGGATAGCACCCGTGGTAGCGCCGGGCCACGCCCGGCGGATGCGGGATGGGCGATTACCGGAACACCACCGTGCGGTGCCCGTTGAGCAGGATGCGGTGCTCCACATGCCGGCGCACGGCGCGGGCCAGCACCTGCGATTCGGTATCGCTGCCCAGCCGCACCAGTTCGCGCGGGGCCATCACGTGGTCCACGCGGGCTACGTCCTGTTCGATGATCGGGCCTTCGTCCAGGTCTTCGGTGACGTAGTGCGCGGTGGCACCGATGATCTTGACCCCGCGTGCGTGCGCCTGGTGGTATGGCTGCGCGCCCTTGAAGCTGGGCAGGAAACTATGGTGGATGTTGATCGCGCGGCCACTGAGCGCGCGGCACAGTGTGGGCGAGAGGATCTGCATGTAGCGGGCCAGCACCACCAGGTCGATATGCTCGCGCTCGACCAGGTCGATGATCTGCTGTTCCTGCACCGCGCGCGTTTCAGCGCTCACCGGCAGGTGGTGGAACAGCACCTGATAGGACGCCGCCAGCGGCGCGAAGTCGGCGTGGTTGGACGCCACTGCGGCGATGTCCACCTTCAGCTGCCCGCTGTGCGCGCGGAACAGCAGGTCGTTGAGGCAATGGCCCTGCTTGCTGACCAGCACCAGCAGGCGTGCGCGGCGGCGGCCGTCGTGCAGCTGCCATTCCATGCCGAAGGCCTGGGCCAGCGTCGCCATCGCGGCATGCACGGTGTCCAGCGGCAGCCCGGCGTCGCGGTCGAAATGCACGCGCAGGAAGAAACGGCCGCTTTCCTCGTCGCCGAACTGCTGGGCATCGAGGATGTTGCAGCCGTGGTCGAACAGCAGCCCGGACACGCGGTAGACGATGCCGGTACGGTCGGGGCAGGACAGGGTGAGGATGGAATCGGGGCTCATCGCCCGAGTGTAGGGCAGCACCGTGCCGGCGTGGACGATGCTGTCAGATGCAACCGATGCTCAGTGTGCGCGCACGGTGACCGCCACCAGACGCTGCACCAGTGGCCGCAGCAGCAGGACCCCGCAGAACGCCGCCGGCATCGCCAGCTGGTAGGCGCCCAGTACGCGGGCGGCATAGCCCTGCCCCAGCCCGGCGTTGACGCCGGTGATGACCATGCACATCAGCAGTGCCATCAGGCTGGACATGAAGAAGGCGAAGACGAACGGCGTGCTGCGGGCATGCAGTTTCCAGCGGGGGTGCAGCAGGCGGGGGCGCAACGGTGTGCTCATGCAGGGCAGGCGGGCAACGTGAAGGGGCGCGCAGCCTGACAGCCCCGGGCAGCGGCGGGCGCCCCGCCGCGCTTGGTTCAGACCCAAGCCACGCTTGGGCCGCCGCCGTGGCAAGCTGGCAGGTCATGAACCTGTTGCAGCTGATCCGAAGCTTCACCCGCACTGCCGACGCCGGCAGCATTGCCGCCGCTGCACGCACGCTGGGCATCAGTGCCACGGCGGTGGGCCAGAACATCACCCGGCTGGAGGCGCACCTGGGCGTGCGCCTGTTCAACCGCAGCACGCGCCAGCTGGCACTCAGCGAGTCCGGTGCGCAGTACCTGGCGCAGGTGCGGCATATCGAAGGCGACCTGGCCCGCGCCGAGGCCGCCGTGACCAGCGGCGACATCGCGCCGGCCGGCCCGCTGCGCATTGCCTGCAGCCGCGCGTTCGGGCGCCACGTGCTGGCGCAGCTGCAGCTGGAACTGAGCCTGTCCGACCACGCCGTGCGCCACGCGCAGGAAGCGGTGGACGTGAGCATCCGCATCGCTGAGCAGCTGGAGGATGGCCTGGTGGCCCGCCCGCTGGCACGGGTACCGTTCGTGCTGTGCGCCGCGCCGTCCTACCTGGCGGCGGCCGGCACGCCCACCAGCGTGGCCGAGCTGGCCCGCCACCCGGCCCTGCGTTACCGCTTCCCCGCCGACGGCCGGCCGTTGCCGTGGGCGCTGGACGGTTCCCAGCGGCGCATCGACGCGGCCATGCAACCGGGCATGGTATGCGATGACATCGACGCGCTGGCCGAGCTGGCGGCCGCTGGCGGCGGCATCACCCGGCTGGCCGCGTTCGTGGCCGGGCCCTACCTGCGCGATGGCCGGCTGCAGGCCGTGCTGGCCGGCGACACCGCACCGGCGCTGGTACCGATGGAGTCGTACTTCTGAGTGAGCGACCGCCGCGATTTCACTGCACGCATCCGGGCACTGCACAGCCACCTGCAGGCCGGTCTGCCACCGGCCTGGCGGGTGTAGGCGGCGTTGCTCAGCGTGCGGTGAACAGGTGGCGCACGTCGCGTGGTTCGCAGCGCAGGTACTGCGGCGACGGCACCACGCTGTCGCCCAGCGCCGCGGCGGCATGCCAGGCCCAGCGCGGGTCGTACAGCATGCCGCGCGCCACGGCGACGGCATCGGCCTGGTTGTGGCGCAGGATCGATTCGGCCTGGTCCGGTTCGGTGATCAGGCCCACGGCAATGACCGGCATGCGCACCTTGGCCTTGATCGCCTGTGCGAACGGCACCTGGTAGTTCGGCGCGATGTTGATCTTCTGCCGCTCGTCCAGGCCGGCACTGGACACATGCAGGTAGTGGCAGCCACGCGCTTCCAGGATCAGCGCCAGCGTTTCGCTCTGCGCCAGGTCCCAGCCGCCGTCCACCCAGTCGCTGGCGCAAATGCGCACGCCCACGGCCATCCGCTCGGAGACCACGGCGCGCACGGCATCGAACACTTCCATCAGCAGGCGCAGGCGGTTGGGCAGCGAGCCGCCGTAGCCATCGGTGCGCTGGTTGCTGAGCGGCGACAGGAACTGGTGCAGCAGGTAACCGTGCGCGGCGTGGATCTCGATTAGGTCCAGGCCCAGGCGGTCGGCGCGCACCGGGCTGTCGGCGAAGGCCTGCACGATGGCGGCGATGCCTTCCTCATCCAGGGTGTCAGGTGCCGGATCACCGGCGCGGAAGGGGCGCGGCGACGGCGCCACCACCGGCCAGCCGTGTGCATCGTCGGCGGCAATCTGCTTGCTGCCGTCCCACGGCCGTGCGGAGGAGGCCTTGCGCCCGGCGTGGGCCAGTTGGATGCCCAGCGGCATGGACGACCAGCGGCGTACCGAACCCAGTACCTGGGCGAGCGCGGCTTCGGTGGCATCGTCCCACAGGCCCAGGTCGGCCCAGCTGATGTGCCCACGCGGTTCGACCGCAGTCGCTTCCAGGATCAGCAGGCCGGCGCCGGACTGCGCCAGGTTGCCCAGGTGCATGGCGTGCCAGTCGCTGGCGCGGCCGTCTTCGGCGGAGTACTGGCACATCGGCGGAATGACGATGCGGTTGGGCAGGGTGAGGGGTCCAAACGAAACAGGCGAAAACAGCTGGCTCACGGGCAGGGGGCGACGGCAGGGAACAGGGGGCGTATTGCAGCGCTGTCCGGCGCCGGGATCAAGCCTTGGCGTGGATCGCTGTTTCGCGGGGGCGCTACCGGGTCGCGAAACCCGCCAACGCTTCGGCGCAGTCGCGCTCATCCTTGAACTGCAGCAGGTCGTCGGCACGGGTACGGCCACGGTTCAGTGCGGCCACCGGTACGCCAGCCTTGGCCGCGGCCTGCACGAAGCGGAACCCGGAATAGACCATCAGCGAGGAGCCCACCACCAGCACAGCGTCGGTCTGCTGCAGGTGTGCATGGACGGCCGCCACGCGCTCGCGCGGCACGTTTTCGCCGAAGAACACCACATCCGGCTTCAACAGGCCGCCGCAGTGCACGCAATCGGGCACCACGAAGGTGGAAAAATCGGTGTCCAGGTCGGCGTCGCCGTCGGGGGCGATGCCCGCCTCCAGCGTTTCCCAGCCGGGGTTGGCGTCGAGCAGGTGCTGCTGGAACGCCTCACGGCCGCTGCGCCGTTCGCAGCCCATGCAGCGCACCTGGTCCAGGCGACCGTGCAGGTCGATCACGTTGCGGCTGCCGGCACGCTGGTGCAGGCCGTCCACGTTCTGGGTCAGCAGCAGTTCCAACGTGCCGCGCGCCTCTAGCGCCGCCAGCGCCTGGTGGGTGCCGTTGGGCCGGGCCAGGCCGAAGCGCAGCCAGCCCAGCAGGCTGCGCGCCCAGTAGCGCTGGCGGGTGGCGGCCTCGCCCATGAAGGCCTGGTAGGTCACCGGCGGGGTGCGCTTCCACTGGCCGTCGGCATCGCGGTAATCCGGGATGCCCGAGGCGGTGCTGCGGCCGGCGCCGGTCAGCACGAACAGGCGCCGGGCGCGGTCGATGAAGTCAGTGAGCGGCGGGGTCATGCCAGCCAGATGGGGGCGCAGCGGCGCCCCCGCAAGCCGGGGTCAGGCCGCCGGGGTGCCCGGCAGTGCCGGTACGCCGATCGGATGGCCGTCGGCATCCAGCGCGATCATCACGAAGTGGCCACGGGTGCACAGCTTGCGCTCGCCGCTGTGCAGGTCCTCGGCGATCAGTTCAACCTCGACTTTCATCGAGCTGCGGCCCACTTCCACGATGCGGCCCACGGTTTCGACCATGTCACCAACGCGGATCGGCAGCTTGAAATCGACCTGGTCGCTGCGCGCGGTCACCACGGTGCGGCGCGAATAGCGGGCGGCGGCCAGGAAGGCGGCCTTGTCCATCCAGGCCAGCGCCTGGCCACCGAACAGGGTGCCGAGGTGGTTGGTGTGGTTGGGGAAGACGATTTCGGCCATGCACACTTCGATGGGCGGCACGGTTTCGGGGATGGGGGTCATGGCGGGGGCCGGTGTGTGGGGAGGGTGGGAATTCTACGGCAGCGCCGTGAATGCCGGCCGTCGCCGGACCTGCAATGGGCCTGGAACGCAAAACCCCGGCCTTGGCCGGGGATTTCGTCGACGCTGCTGACCGTTGCGGTCAGAAGTTCATGTCGAAGGCCACTTCGCCCTGCACGCCCACCTGGTAGGCCGAAGCGCGACGTTCGAAGAAGTTGGTCAGTTCCTGCACGTCCTGCAGTTCCATGAAGCTCAGCGGGTTGCGCACGTTGTACTTGCGCTCCATGCCCAGGCGATGGAAATGGTTGTCGGCGCAGTGCTGCAGGTACTGGCGCATGTCACGGGTGGAAATACCCGCCACGCCCCCGGACAGCACGTCCTCGGCGAACTGCACTTCGCACTCGATCGCTTCGGCCAGCATGTCGTAGACATCCTGCTTCATCTTGTCGTCGAACAGGTCCGGCTCTTCCTCACGGATCACGTCCACGCACTCGAAGGCGAAATCCATGTGCGCGCTTTCGTCGCGGAACACCCAGTTGGTACCCGAGGCCAGGCCGTTGAGCAAGCCACGCGAACGGAAGTAGTACACGTAGGCGAACGCGGCGAAGAAGAACAGGCCCTCGATGCACGCGGCGAAGCAGATCTGGTTCAGCAGGAACTGGCGACGCTCTTCGCGGGTCTCGATGCGCTTCAGCTCCTGGATCGAGTCGATCCACTTGAAGCAGAAATCGGCCTTCTTCTTGATCGAGTCGATGTTCTCCACCGCGGCGAAGGCTTTGACGCGCTCGTCCGGATCCGGCAGGTAGTTGTCCAGCAGGGTCAGGTAGAACTGCACGTGCAGCGCTTCTTCGTACAGCTGGCGCGACAGGTACATGCGCGCCTCGGGGGCGTTCAAGTGCTGGTACAGGTTCAGCACCAGGTTGTTGGACACGATCGAATCGCCGGTGGCGAAGAACGCGACCAGGCGGTGGATCAGGTGGCGCTCACCCGGCGACATCTTGCTGTGCAGGTCGCTGATGTCGATCTGGAAGTTGATCTCTTCCACCGTCCAGGTGTTCTTGATCGCATTCCGGTACATGTCATAGAACTGCGGGTAGCGCATCGGGCGCAGGGTCAGTTCGAAACCGGGATCGAGCAGCATCTGCTTGGGCTTGTCGGCCATGGGTGTTTCCTTGAATTCCTGGGTGAGCCGCCGGGCATGGCCCGGCGCTACCGTGGGTGTTTCCGCAGCGGAGCAGGCATGCCGACCAACGGTCGGCACCCACCGCGCGGTGTTACTGGCAAGCCTCGCAGGCTTCCGGGTTTTCCAGCGAGCAGGCGATGGCCTCTTCCGGGCTGAACACCTTTTCCGGCGCTGCGGTGGCGGTGTGGCTGACCGTGGTCTTGGCGATCTTGGTGGCCGGGCGCGAACGCAGGTAGTAGGTGGTCTTGATGCCCTGCTTCCACGCGTACATGTACATGGAGGACATCGCGCCGATGTTCGGACTTTCCATGAACAGGTTGAGCGAGGCGGACTGGTCGATGAAGGCGCCACGGTCGGCGGCCATGTCGATCAACGAACGCATCGGCAGTTCCCATGCGGTGCGGTAGACCTCGCGCAGGGTTTCCGGAATCTGCGCGATGCCCTGGATCGAGCCTTCGGCCAGCTTGATGGCGTCGCGCATTTCCGGGGTCCAGTGGCCCAGCTTCTTCAGCTCGTTCACCAGGTAGCGGTTGACCTGCAGGAAGTCACCGGACAGCGTTTCGCGCTTGAACAGGTTAGACACCTGCGGTTCGACGCACTCGTAGCAGCCGGCGATCGAGGCGATGGTCGCGGTCGGGGCAATGGCGATCATCAGCGAGTTGCGCAGGCCGTGTTCCTTGATGCGCTCACGCAGGGCATCCCAGCGGGCGGCATCTTCGGGCACCACGTTCCAGGCGTCGAACTGCAGCTCACCGCTGGCCGCACGGGTGTCGGCGAACGACGGGTGCTTGCCACGTTCCTGGGCCAGTTCCACCGAGGTTTCCAGCGCGTGGAAGTAGATGGTCTCGGCAATCTTCTTCGACAGCGCGCGGGCTTCAGCGCTGTCGAACGGCAGGCGCTTGCGGAAGAACACATCCTGCAGGCCCATGCAGCCCAGGCCGACCGGACGCCAGCGCAGGTTGCCGCGGCGTGCCGATTCGATCGGGTAGAAGTTCAGGTCGATGACGCGGTCGAGCTGACGCACGGCCAGGCGCACGGTGTCGGCCAGCTTGTCGAAATCGAACTCGCCGTTGCCGTCGAAGTGGTTGCCCAGGTTGATCGAACCCAGGTTGCACACCGCGGTTTCTTCCGCCGAGGTGACTTCCAGGATTTCGGTGCACAGGTTGGACAGGTGGATGACGTTGCCGGCGCGCAGGGTCTGGTTGCTGGCGCGGTTGCACTTGTCCTTGAAGGTCATCCAGCCGTTGCCGGTCTCGGCCAGCGTGCGCATCATCCGCGAGTACAGCTTACGGGCCGAGATGGTGCGGTTGGCCTTGCCCTGTGCTTCGGCCTGCAGGTAGGCGGCCTCGAAGGCTTCGCCGAACAGGTCGGTGAACTCCGGCACGACGCGCGGATCGAACAGTGACCATTCCTGGTCGGCCTCGACACGCTTCATGAACAGGTCCGGGATCCAGTTGGCCAGGTTCAGGTTGTGCGCACGACGCGATTCGTCGCCGGTGTTGTCACGCAGCTCGAGGAAATCCTCGACGTCGGCGTGCCAGGTTTCCAGGTACACGCAGGCCGCGCCCTTGCGCTTGCCGCCCTGGTTCACTGCGGCCACCGACGAATCCATGGTCTTCAGCCACGGCACGATGCCGTTGGAATGACCATTGGTGGACTTGATGAGCGAGCCACGCGAACGCACGCGGGTGTAGCTGACGCCGATGCCGCCGGAGAACTTGGACAGCTGGGCGATGTCGCCGTACTTGGAGTAGATCGATTCCAGCGAATCCTGCGGCGAATCCAGCAGGAAGCACGAGGACAGCTGCTCGTGGGTGGTGCCGGAGTTGAACAGGGTCGGGCTGGACGGCAGGTAGTCCAGGTTGCCCATGCGCTTGTACAGCGCCAGGGTCTCGGACACGTCCTCGCTCAGCGCGCTGGCGATGCGCAGGAAGAACTGCTGCGGGGTCTCGATCACCTTGCGGGTGTGCGGGTGGCGCAGCAGGTAGCGGTCG
Source organism: Stenotrophomonas maltophilia (assembly GCA_009912235.1). Classification (GTDB taxonomy): domain Bacteria; phylum Pseudomonadota; class Gammaproteobacteria; order Xanthomonadales; family Xanthomonadaceae; genus Stenotrophomonas; species Stenotrophomonas maltophilia_AV. The sequence continues at coordinate 313,143 of WNDS01000005.1, read as the reverse complement.
TACAGCGTGCGTAGGCCGAAGTAATCGAAGTTCAGGTCCAGCGAGATGTCGATGGCATCGTTGAGCTTGCGTGCGTTGGTCTGCACGAAGTTCAGCAGGCGGTCGTTGATCAGGCCCACTTCGTGGCCGCGGCTGACCGACTGCGAGAAGGCGTAGATTTCCTGGCCGGACACTTCCTTGGCGATGTAGTTGGCCAGCAGGCGCGCGGCAAGGCGGCCGTACTCGGGCTCTTCACCGATCAGCAGCGCGGCGGTACGGATGGACAGTTCGTCCAGCTCGCGGGTGGTGGCGCCGTTGTACAGGCCGGAAATGGTACGGGTGGCCACGCGCATCGAATCGACGGCGTGCAGGCCTTCGGAGGAACGCTGCACCGCACGCACGATCTTGTTCAGATCCACCAGCTCGGTCGTGCCGTTGCGCTTGGTCACGCTCATCGCGTTGGCCGTCGGCGGCGACGTCAGCAGGAACTCGCTTTCCTTCTCGATGGTGGCGCTGGATTCGGTGGTCACGGCGTGTGTCCTCTTGGCGTGATTGGGGGTGCTGTGTGCATCAGGGTTGCTCGACCCGGGACATGACAGCCCAGGGTGGCAGAACGGTGTCGCAGGGACTGAGACCCTGCGCTTTCCACTGCCGGTTGGCGATCGCTGGCGGGTACCGCGGTGGACCCCCACTGCGGACCCCAAGACTTGGGGTTGCTGCGACCGACGACCACAAGATAGTGGGGGTGGTGGGGGCCGTCAACGCCAAATGTAGTGAAATCGGGTAATCCCTTGCGGCGCAAGGATCATGCCATCGGCGCCGCGTCTGGACGCTTCAGACCTGCCGGAACGGGCTGCGCAGTCAAGCCCGGAACACGTCACAGCGGCGGTACAACGCACGACGGAAACGGAACAATGACAGCTTCACATGGCCGTGATGAAACTGGCTAGGGACAACCCTGTGGATAGGTCGTGGGCAGCCGGTGGATGGCCTGTGGCAATGACTTCCGGCCGGTGACGGCTGGCCTGCACACGGCGATGCTGCACCCCTGTGCTGGAAGGACCCGGCCCATGCGCCTGCCCCTGCTGGTTCCCATGCTGCTGTTGCTGCTGTCCCCGCTTCCGCTGCAGGCCGCCGAGACGCTGCGGCTGCAATCAGATGAATGCGGCATACGGACCGATTACGACGTACTGGTGGACAGCGGCGGCATCTGGCTGCGGCACGGCCCCCATGCCCCGCATGAGGTGGTGTTCCACGATGGCGTGCTGAGCCTGGATGACACCGTGGTGCCGGTCAGTGCTGCCGATGCCGCCCGCCTGCGCCAGCTCGAGGCCGGGGCGCGGCAGCTGATGCCGGCGGCCACCGCGCTGGCCCACGACGTGTCCGGGCTGACCTTCGAGGTGCTCAACGAGGTCTACGGGGTGATGACCGGCTCGACCAACAGCCGCAAGGTGCGGGCGCTGCGCCAGCAGACCGAGGCCTGGGTGGACGGCAGCCTGGGCCGTGGCTACTGGGAACAGGCCACCTTCGGCGACGGTTTCGATGCCCGCGTGGACGCGATGGCCGAATCGCTGGCCGGCGCGATGACGCGCAGCGTGATGTGGCAGGTGTTCACCGGCCGCAGCGGGGCCATCGAGCGGCGTGCCGAGCGCATGGACCAGGACCTGGACCAGCGCATGGAGGCGCGCGGGGAGCAGCTGGCGCTCAAGGCCCGGGCGCTGTGCCCGCTGGTGCAGTCGCTGGCCGCCACCCACGATGCGCTGGAGGTGCGCTACCAGGGCCAGCCGCTGCAGCTGATCACGCGCAGTGCCGGCGTTCAGGTGGCGCCGCCTGCGCGCAGCCAGGGGCTGCAGATGTCGTTCGGCGCCGATGAACAGCCGCGCGGCACGGCCGTGGCGCCGACCCGCTAGGCCGGCGCCACTGGAAACACGTCAGGCCCGGTGCGGCGTGCCCAGGTACTCGGCGCTCTGCATTTCGATCAGGCGCGAGGCGGTGCGTTCGAACGCGCCCTGCAGGCGGGTGCCGGTGTACAGCTCGATGGGCGAGGTGGACGCGGTGCAGACCAGGTTGACGTGGCGGTCGTAGAGTTCGTCGATCAGGTTGACGAAGCGGCGCGCGGCATCCTCGTTCAGGCGGTCGAAGGCGGGAATGCCGCCCAGCAGCACCGTATTGAACTCGTGCGCGATCTCGATGTAGTCCGACAGGCCACGCGGGCCTTCGCACAGGGCCGGGAAATCGAACCAGGCAATGCTCTTGGCACGCCCGCGCACGGCGATCTTGCGCCCTTCGATCTCGATGTTGCCGGCCTTGGCCGGCTGCGCGCCGCTCAGTTCGGTCCAGCGCGAGGCCAGCCAGTCGTCGCTGTCGGCGGCCAGCGGCGCGCGGTACACCGGCGAACGGGTCAGCGCGCGCATGCGGTAATCCTCGGTGCCTTCGGCGAACAGCTCCACGCAGAAGCGCTGCAGCAGGCCGATGGCCGGCAGGAAGCTGTCGCGCTGCAGGCCGTTGAGGTACAGGTTCTCCACCGCCGTGTTGGAGGTGGTCACCAGGGTCACGCCTTCGGCGAACAGGCGTTCCAGCAGCCGCGCCAGCAGCATGGCATCGCCGATGTCGGTGACGAAGAATTCATCCAGCACCAGCACGCGCAGGCTGCCGCGCCATTCCTGGGCGATCTTCGCCAGCGGGTCGCTCTGGCCCTGGTGTTCGCGCAGGCGCTCGTGGATGCCGCGCATGAAGCGATGGAAGTGCGTGCGGTACTTCTGCGTGATCGGCAGCCCGTCGTAGAACAGGTCCACCAGGAAGGTCTTGCCGCGGCCGACGCCGCCCCAGAAGTACAGGCCCTTGACCGGCTCGGGCTTCTTCCAGAACGCGGCCAGGCGGTCCAGCCAGCCCTCGTCGGCGTCTTCCAGCAGCGCCAGATGGATGCGGTCCAGCTCGGCCAGTGACGCGTGCTGGGCCGGGACGTCCTGCCATTCGCCCTGCGCCGCGCCGGCAGCGTAGCGCTGCGACGGGGTGGCTGCCGCCGTGTTCATGCCACGCCGTCCAGCCAGTGCTTCACGCCATGGGTGACCGCGCCGCGCAGGTCGATCATCTTGCGGTGGAAGAAGTGGCCGGTGTCCGGCATGCGCACCAGTTCATGTGGCACGCCGACGCTGGGCAGCCAGTCGTAGACCGCCTGCGGGTCGACGATTTCATCCTGCTCACCCTGGATGACCAGCCACTGCGCCGGCGGCTGCACGCCGGAAAAATCCCAGCGGCCGGCCGGCGGCGCGATCGACACCAGTGCTTCCGGCTGCAGCCCGGCACTGGCCTTGAGCGAAACGAATGCACCGAAGCTGAAGCCGGCCAGCCACAGGCGGTCGTGCGGGTGCTGCTGGCGCACCCAGGCCACCACGGCCGCCAGATCGTCCTGCTCGCCGTTGCCGTTGTCGAAACTGCCGGCCGAGGCGCCGACGCTGCGGAAGTTGAAGCGCACGGTGGTCACGCCCAGCGCACGCAGGGCGATGCAGACCATGGTCACCACCTTGTTGTGCATGGTGCCGCCCTCGGTGGACAGCGGGTGGCAGATCACCGCGACGATCGGCAGCGCGGGCACGTCGGTGGGCAGGTCGACGGCCACTTCCAGCGGGCCGACCGGGCCGGCCAGGGTAAGCGTGCCGGATGTGGCGGGGAATGCGGGAACGGAGTCGAAGGCATTTTGCATGGCACCATGATAACGCCCCCCGCCACTGCCCTGCCCCCGCCCCATGCTCTACCTTGCCCTGGCCGTACTCTGCAGCGTGCTGGTGTCCGTGCTGCTGAAGCTGGCCGTGCGCCGGCACCTGGACGTGGCGCAGATGGTCACCTGGAACTACCTGGTGGCCGCCGCGCTGACCGCCGGCGTGCTGCAGCCGCCCATGGACAGCCTGCGCAGCAGCCATGCGCCGTGGCCGGCGCTGCTGGTGCTGGCGGTGGTGCTGCCGTCGATCTTCCTGGTGCTGGGCCGCGCGGTGGCGGTGGCCGGCATCGTGCGCAGCGATGTGGCGCAGCGACTGTCGCTGCTGCTGTCATTGATCGCTGCGTTCGCGTTCTTCGGGCAGACCGCCACGGCGTGGAAGCTGGCCGGGCTGGGCCTGGGGCTGGTGGCGATGGTGGCCATCAGCCTGCGCCCGCGCGGCCCGGCAGTGGCCGGGGCACCCGGCAGCTGGCGCTGGCTGCTGGGGGTGTGGGTGGGCTTTGCGGGGGTGGACATCCTGCTCAAGCAGGTGGCGCTGTCGGGTACGCCCTCGATGGCCGCGCTGCTGGCCTGCTTCAGCCTGGCATTCGTGCTGATGCTGACGCTGCAGCTGTGGCGGCACCTGCGCGGGCAGGGGCGGCTGCGCTTGCGCAATGCCGCCGCCGGTGGCCTGCTGGGCCTGCTCAACGGCGGCAACATCCTGTTCTACGTGCACGCCCACCAGGCGTTCCCGGACAGCCCGGCCACGGTGTTTGCCGGCATGAACATCGGCGTGGTGATGCTGGGCGCGGTGGTCAGCATCGCCGCCTTCGGCGAGCCGACCACGCGCTGGAACCGCGCCGGACTGGCGCTGGCGGTGCTGGCGATCGGCTTGATCGCCTGGGGCTGAGGCCCTGCCGGGCCAGGCCCGGCACCTGTTGGCTGTGGCCGGTTACCTGTCAAAGCCCAGCAGCAGCGGGTCGTGGTCGGAACTGCGCCACGGGCCCGGCACGTTGCGCTGCTGGTAGCCGGCGCTGTCCGGCTCATCGGCATTGATGTGCCATTCGGCCGCGCCGCTCAGGCGCTTGGCCATGCCGGCGCTGAGCAGGGCGTGGTCGAGGCGGCCAGTGTAGCCGTTGTAGACGTAGCTGTAGGGGTGTTCAACCTTGGGCACGGCGAAGGCATCCTGCCAGCCCAGCGCGCGCAGGCGGCGGATCGGGTCTTCCATCGCATAGGCATTGAAATCCCCCAGCAGCACCGCGTCCTTGGCGCCGCTGCCGGTCGGGTCGCGCTGCAGCCAGGCGTGCAGCTGCTCGGCCGAGGCCAGGCGGGTGGCATTCCAGCAGCCCTGGCCATCGTTCTGGTCGGTGTTGGCGCCGCTGGCGTCGCGGCAGCCCTTGGACTTGAAGTGGTTGGCCACCACCACGAACGGCGTGCCGCGCGCGGCACGGAAGGCTTGGGCCAGCGGCACGCGGCTGTGTTCGACGAACGGCCCGCCTTCCAGCGTGGCCGGCGCGCCGACCGGGGTCAGGCGGCCGCTGCGGTAGATGATGCCCACGCGGATCGGGTTGTCGCCCGGGCCCTTGCCGGCATCGACGAAGCGCCAGTCGGCGCCGGTGCCGAGATCGGCATTGAGCGCATCGACCAGTTCGGCGATGGCCGAGTGCGGGCCGTAGCCATCGTTCTCCAGCTCCATCAGTGCGGCCGCATCGGCACCGAGCGCGTTGATGGTCGCTACCAGCTTGGCCACCTGCGCGGTGTGCTCGTCCAGCGTGCGCGCGCCGCGCAGGGTCGGGAAACCACCGCCCTGGCCGTCGCCGTTGAAGAAGTTCTCCAGGTTGAAGGCGGCCACGTGCAGGCGACCCGGCACGGCCGGGGGCGTGGACGCACGCTTGGCCATCGGCATCTGCAGCACGCCTTCGACCTGCAGCTTCACCTTGCCTTCGGCATCCACGCGCACGATGCCTTCGACGTTGCGCAGCGGCAGGCCCACGCGCAGCTGGGCGTTCTCGGGCAGGTAGGCCACCGGGCCCGGGTCGCGCGCGTCGCTGCCATCGTCCAGCACCAGGCGGCGGCGGGCGTTGTCGGCCATCACCTGGGCGATGCCGGCGGTGCCCGGGGCGGCCACTTCGGTGGGCTGCCAGAGGCGGCCATCGAAGGCGACGGTCAGTTCGCCGAAGCGCTCCAGGTTGTCACTGCCGGCCAGGGTGAGCGGCGCGGTGATGCGCACGCGCTGGCCATCGAGTCGGCGCCAGTCGGCCGGGGCGCTGGTGAGCACCACGGTGGCACTGCTGCGCGTGGCCGACGCAGCGGACGCTGCAGCCTGCGGCTGCGCCTGGGCGGTCACGGCGCCCGGCAGCAGCAGGGACAGGGCAAGGGCGAGGGAACGACGGCGCATCGACGGGCGACTCCACGGACGAGGGCGCACAGACTAACCCTGAAATGCGAAACCCTGCCTGCAGGCGGGTGATCTGGCCCCGGTAGGCAAAGCGGGCGGGAAGGGGGGTGGCGTCTGGCGGGTGGCGGGGTGGTGGGGTGGCGGATGGCGGATGGCGAACGGCGGGGTAGAGTCGACTGTTAGTCGACTATCGCGCGCAGAGCGGGCTTTTCGCTGGCGCCGGGAGAGAGCCCGCCAAGGGCAGGTCGCATGAGAGCAGTCGCAATCAGAGCAGTCGCCATCAGAGCAGTCGACTAACAGTCGACTCTACCCCGCCACCCGCCACCCGCCCGCAATGCCCCCGTGCGCCAGCTACTTCAGGTTGGCCAGCATCCAGTCCACGGTGGCGTGGATCTGCTCTTCGGTCAGCGACGGGTTGCCGCCCTTGGGCGGCATAATGCCGCCATCCGTGCCGGTGTAGCCCTCGATGGCGTGCTTGTAGAGGGTGTCCTTGCCCTGCCCCAGGTGCTGGTCCCAGTGGGCATGGTCCAGCGTCGGCGCCTGGCCGACACCGGTGGTGTGGCAGGCGGTGCAGAGGTTGTCGAAGATCACCTTGCCGTCGGTGGTGCCGCCGTAGGCCACCTGCGAGGCGGCCTTGGCCAGGGCGGCGGCCTTGGCGGCAGCCTGCGCGGCGGCACCGATGCTGCCGGCATAGACCGAACCGGACGGCGCGATGCGCTGTTCGGTGCGTTTAGCGGCGGTGGGCGACACTTCCGGCGGAATGCGCGTGTGCAGGTAGGCGGCCAGCAGGATCAGCGCAAGGGTGATGGCCATCAACAGCGCGATCACCATGGAGAAGCGTTTCAGGAACTCCAGATCGTAATTCCGCACTCTTCAATACCCCTGGCTGGTAGTCGATGGACCACGGCTGAGCGAGCGAGTCTGCCGGGCGAGTATAGAACGCGCACGCCGCGCGGCAACAGGCACCTTGGCTGGTGCGGCGCAGCATGCGGCCGTGACCGCATGCGGGTAGCGCCGGGCCACGCCCGGCGAGCGCGAAGCGCGGCAACAGCCGCCGGGCATGGCCCGGCGCTACCGTGTTGCGGTGGCGCCGACCGACCGCAGGCAGTACAGGCAGATGGCTTCCACCAGCGCGTCTTCATCGCGGTGCGCTTCGCGGCTGGGCGCGGTGGGCCCGACCATCGCTTCGGTGAACGCACCGACCAGGCAGGCCGCGGCCACGTGGGCATCCTGCGGCGGCAGTTCGCCGGCGGCCACGCCCTCTTCCACCAGCCGCAGGAACACCGCACCGAAGGCACGGCGCCCGCGCATGCGCTCGGCTTCCACGTCCGGATCGACCGGCTCGACGATGAAGGCATGGGCCAGGCCGGGGCCGGCCAGTGCACGGCGCACGAAGGCGGTGACCGCCTGGCGCAGGCGCACGGTGGCCGGCTCCGGGGCAGCGGCGATGCGCTTCATGATCTCCATCTCGTGGGCCACGGCGGCATTGAGCACTTCCACGAACAGGTCGGCCTTGGACGGGAAGTGGCGGTAGATCAGCCCGGTGGAAACCCCGGCCTGGGTGGCCACGGCCGTCACCGGGGCCGCCCGCCAGCCACCGCTGGCGACCAGTTCACGGGTGGCCAGCAGGATCCGTTCACGGGCCCCGGCCAGGCGTTCTTCCATCAGCGGTGAGCGTTTGTAGGCCATGTCCTGAGTCTTATTTCAATAATTGAATTTTAGTTCACTTTTTACCTCAACCCCGTTACGCTGGGCCCAACGCCCGTGCGGACCGCTGCTGTGAACAGCGGCCCGCTCCTCCTCCCGGGTGCGCCGTCTTCCCCTACCCCATAGTTGTGGAGTTGTCCGCATGCACGTGCCATCCCTGAATTTCGATCTCGGCGAAGAGATCGACCTGCTGCGTGAAAGCGTGGCCCATTTTGCCGCCACCGAGGTCGCACCGCTCGCCGCCGAGGCCGATGCCAGCAACCAGTTCCCGCTGGCGCTGTGGCGCAAGTTCGGTGAGCAGGGCCTGCTGGGCATGACCGTGGAGGAAGAATACGGCGGCACCGGCATGGGCTACCTGGCCCATGTGGTGGCGATGGAAGAGATCTCGCGCGCTTCCGGCGGCATCGGCCTGTCCTACGGCGCGCACTCGAACCTGTGCGTGAACCAGCTGCGCAAGAACGGCACGCCGGCGCAGAAGCAGCGCTTCCTGCCCGACCTGTGCAGCGGCGCCAAGGTCGGCGCGCTGGCCATGAGCGAGCCGGGCGCCGGCTCGGACGTGGTGTCGATGAAGCTGCGCGCGGACAAGCGCGGCGACCACTACGTGCTCAACGGCAACAAGATGTGGATCACCAACGGCCCGGATGCCGACGTGCTGGTGGTCTACGCCAAGAACGACCTGGCCGCCGGTGCCAAGGGCATCACCGCCTTCCTGGTGGAAAAGGGCATGAAGGGCTTTTCCACCGCGCAGAAGCTGGACAAGCTGGGCATGCGCTCCTCGCCCACCAGCGAACTGATGTTCCAGGACTGCGAGATTCCCGAAGAAAACGTGCTGGGCACGGTCGGTGGCGGCGTGCGCGTGCTGATGTCCGGCCTGGACTACTAGCGCGTGGTGCTGTCCGGCGGCCCGCTGGGCCTGATGGCCGCGGCCATGGACGTGGTGATGCCGTACGTGCACGAGCGCCACCAGTTCGGTGAAGCGATCGGCAGCTTCCAGCTGATCCAGGCCAAGATTGCCGACATGTACGTGCGCCTGGGTGCCTGCCGCGCCTATGTCTATGCCGTGGCGCGCGCCTGCGACCAGGGCCGCATCACCCGCCAGGACGCCGCCGGTGCCATCCTGTACTCGGCCGAGAAGGCCACCTGGTTAACCGGCCAGGCGATCCAGATCCTCGGCGGCAACGGCTACATCAACGAATACCCGACCGGCCGTTTGTGGCGCGACGCCAAGCTGTATGAAATCGGCGCGGGCACCTCCGAGATCCGGCGCATGCTGATCGGCCGCGAACTGTTCCAGCGCACCCTGTAAGCAAGGCCACCGCGATGACCCAACTCAACAGCCAGCTGCAACCGGGCAGCGATTCGTTCCAGGCCAACCACGCGGCGATGAAGGCCGTGGTGGACGACCTGCAGGCCACGCTGGCGCGCACCGCGCTGGGCGGCAGTGAAGCGGCCCGTGCCAAGCACACCGCGCGCGGCAAGCTGCTGGTGCGCGACCGCATCGATGCCCTGCTCGACCCGGGCAGCGCGTTCCTGGAAATCGCGCCGCTGGCCGCGCACGGCATGTATGACGATGCCGTGCCCGCCGCCGGCGTGGTGGCCGGCATCGGCCGCGTGAGCGGCGTGGAATGCGTGATCGTGGCCAACGATGCCACGGTCAAGGGCGGCACCTACTACCCGATGACGGTGAAGAAGCACCTGCGCGCGCAGGAGATTGCCGAGCAGAACCACCTGCCCTGCATCTACCTGGTCGATTCCGGTGGCGCCTTCCTGCCGCTGCAAGATGAAGTGTTTCCCGACCGCGACCATTTCGGCCGCATCTTCTACAACCAGGCCAACCTGTCGGCGCAGGGCATTCCGCAGATCGCCTGCGTGATGGGCAGCTGCACCGCCGGTGGCGCCTACGTGCCGGCGATGAGCGATGAAACGGTGATCGTGCGCGAACAGGGCACGATCTTCCTGGGCGGCCCGCCGCTGGTGAAAGCCGCTACCGGCGAAGTGGTGACCGCCGAGGAACTGGGCGGCGCCGATGTGCACACGCGCATTTCTGGCGTGGCCGACCACATGGCCGACAACGACCTGCAGGCGCTGGCCCGGGTGCGCGCGATCATCGCCCAGTTGAACTGGCGCAAGCCGGAACCGGCGATGGCCGTACAGACACCGCAGCCGCCGCTGTTCGCTGCCGAGGAACTGTACGGAGTGATCCCGGCCGACACCCGCAAGCCGTTCGACGTGCGCGAAGTGATCGCACGGCTGGTGGACGGTTCGCGTTTCGATGAATTCAAGCCGCACTACGGCAGCACGCTGGTCACCGGCTTTGCGCACCTGCACGGCTACCCGGCGGGCATCATCGCCAACAACGGCATCCTGTTCTCCGAATCGGCCCTGAAGGGCGCACACTTCATCGAACTGTGCACACAGCGCAACATCCCGCTGGTGTTCCTGCAGAACATCACCGGCTTCATGGTCGGGCGCAAGTACGAACAGGGCGGCATCGCCAAGGACGGGGCCAAGCTGGTGATGGCCGTGGCCTGCGCCAAGGTGCCCAAGTTCACCGTGGTCATCGGCGGCTCGTTCGGTGCCGGCAATTACGGCATGTGCGGCCGCGCCTATTCGCCCAACTTCCTGTGGATGTGGCCCAACGCACGCATCGGCGTGATGGGCGGCGAGCAGGCCGCCAGCGTGCTGGCCACGGTCAAGCGCGATGGCATCGAGGCCAAGGGCGGCCACTGGCCGGCCGACGAGGAAGACGCCTTCAAGGCGCCGATCCGCGAGCAGTTCGAGCAGCAGGGCCGCCCGTACTACGCCAGTGCCCGCCTGTGGGACGACGGCGTGATCGATCCGGCCGATACCCGCCGCGTGCTCGCCCTGGCCCTGTCGGCCAGCCTCAATGCCGCCCCGCAGCCAACGCGCTTCGGCGTGTTCCGCATGTGACCCGTGCCATGACCGAGCAAGCCCACATGAAGCCCGTTGCCATGTTCACCAAGATCCTGATCGCCAACCGCGGCGAAATCGCCTGCCGCGTCATCGCCACCTGCCGCCGCCTGGGCATCGCCACCGTGGCGGTGTATTCCGATGCCGACCGCAACGCGCGCCACGTGCGCCTGGCCGACGAGGCCATCCACATCGGCCCGGCCGCGGCCAGCGAAAGCTACCTGCGCGGCGATGCCATCCTGGACGCCGCACGCCTGACCGGTGCGAAGGCCATCCATCCCGGCTACGGCTTCCTGTCGGAGAACGCGGGCTTTGCCGATGCCTGCGCCGCCGCGGGCTTCACCTTCATCGGCCCGCCGGCCAGCGCCATCCGCGCGATGGGTGACAAGAGCGCGGCCAAGGCGCAGATGGCCCAGGCCGGCGTACCGCTGACCCCGGGCTACCACGGCGAGCAGCAGGACCCCGCGTTCCTGCGCGCGCAGGCCGATGCCATCGGCTACCCGGTGCTGATCAAGGCCAGCGCCGGTGGCGGTGGGAAGGGCATGCGCAAGGTCGAGCGCAGCGAGGACTTCGTCGATGCACTGGCCAGCTGCCAGCGCGAGGCGCGCGCCGCGTTCGGCAACGACCATGTGCTGGTGGAAAAGTATGTCGAGCGCCCGCGCCGCATCGAGATCCAGGTGTTCGGCGATTCCCACGGCGAGACGGTGTACCTGTTCGAGCGCGACTGCTCGGTGCAGCGCCGCCACCAGAAGGTGCTGGAAAAAGCGCCGGCGCCGGGCATGACCGCCGAGCGCCGCGCCGCGATGGGCAAGGCCGCCGTGGACGCCGCGCGGGCCGTGGGCTATGTGGGCGCGGGCACGGTGGAGTTCATCGCCGGCCCGGAGGGCGATTTCTACTTCATGGAAATGAACACCCGCCTGCAGGTCGAGCACCCGGTGACCGAGTTCATCACCGGCACCGACCTGGTGGAATGGCAACTGCGCGTGGCCGCCGGCCAGCCGTTGCCGAAGCGCCAGGACGAACTGACGATCAACGGCCACGCGCTGGAAGCGCGGCTGTATGCAGAGGACGCCGACCGTGGCTTCCTGCCTTCCACCGGCACCCTGCGCCACCTGCGCCTGCCCGCGCCATCGGCGCATGTGCGCGTGGATACCGGCGTGGAGGAAGGCGACAGCATCACCCCGTACTACGACCCGATGATCGCCAAGCTGATCGTCTGGGACGTGGACCGCGAAGGCGCGCTGCGGCGCATGCGCCAGGCCCTGGCCGACTGCCAGGTGGTGGGCGTGACCACCAATGCCGGCTTCCTGCGCCGCCTGGTCGGCACCGACTCGTTCACCCACGCCAGGCTGGACACCGCGCTGATCGAACGCGAGCAGCCCGCGCTGGAGGCCGGCCAGCACAGTGCCGACGCGCTGTGGCCGCTGGCGGCGATCGTGGCGGTGGCCACCACCGACGCGGCCGCGCACGATGCACGCGATCCGCATTCGCCGTGGGCGTCCCGCGATGGCTGGCGGCTGGGTGCAGCGGCACCGCGCACGCTGCCGCTGCAGCAGGGCGAGCGCCAGCACACGCTGCGCGTCTGGCACAGCGCCGACGGCTGGCGCGTGCAGCGCGACACCGATGCCGTAATCGAGATCGCAGGCCAGCATGAGGGCGACGGCACCGTGGTGGCCCAGCTGGATGGCCAGCGCTGGCGCGCGCAGGGCCGACAGGACGGCGATCAGCTGTACCTATTCACCGCACAGGGCACGCACCGCTTCACCGTGCATGACCCGGTGGGCGAATCAGACGCGGCCAGTGCCGATGCCGGCAGCCTGCTGACACCAATGCCGGGGAAGATCGTCGCCACGCTGGTGCCGCCCGGTACGCAGGTGAAGCGCGGCACGCCGCTGGTGGTGCTGGAGGCGATGAAGATGGAGCACACCCTGCAGGCGCCGGCCGACGGCACCGTGCATGGGTTCCGCGTGCAGGCCGGCCAGCAGGTGCTGGACGGGGCCGTGCTGGTGGATTTCGAGGCGGGTTGATCGCCCGCCTCGTTCCCTCACCCCGCCTGAGCGGCGGGGTGCCAGATCTGCCCAGCGGGATCGAGCTCGCTGGTGGTCATCTGCGAGGCGCGCCAGCCGAAGCCACAGACGGCAAGCACGCCCTCGTTGATCGTGTCCAGGCCCAGCGCGCGTTCGATGGGCCTTTCATTGATGGCTGCGGTGATGAACGCACCCAACCCCGCATCGGTGGCTGACAGATACAGCGTCTGCGACAGGTGCCCCGCCTCCATCGCAACCACCCGGTAACTCTTGGCATGCTGCCGGTACTTCGAGTACGTCCTGTTGAATCGCGGCGCGAGGATCACCAGCACATGCGCGTCGGCAAACCAGTGCTGCTGGCCGACCATCGACATCACGAACTCGCGGTCGACCGTGGGGCTGCCCTTGATGGGTTTCAGCGCGTGGGCCTGGGCCTGGTACAGGTAGATCCCTGAGGACAGGCCCTCGACGTTGCACACCACCACGTAGGCCTCGATGGGATGCAGCCCGCCACCGGAGGGCACGTTCTTCTTCAGGAATACCAGGTCGTCACCTTCGCGCTGGCAGGCCGAGCTGCCGAACGCGCGCTGCAGCATCTGGCTGAGCATCGCCAGCGGCAGCGGCCTGCCGGCATCGAAGTTGCGGCAGGTGACGCGACGGCCCAGCAACGCATCAAACGCATTGGCCGGCTGCCGCGCCAATGCCCCGCTGTTCCCTTCGACGGCGGCGGCATGCGGCGGCGGTGCGCCCAGCGTCCTGCGCATCTGCGAAGCGGTCTCGATCTGCGAATCCCGCATGTTGCGCACCGCATCCACATTTTCCCAGCGGGAGAACGCGTGCATCACGGCCGCGAGCGGATGCCAGTGGGTGGCGCGCAGGCGTTCGTCGCGGCGGGCGACGTCGGTGTCCTGCCCACGCTGCAGCAGCAGCCCGCCGGCAAGCAGCGGGGCCAGTTCGGGCGATGCGGCCTCGTCGGCCGTGATCGTGGTCCATGCGCTGGAGCTGAACGTGCCCAACGCCGCCTGTGCACCAGCATCCAGCCGCACCGGTGCGTCCAGGTGCGGGGCCAGTGCCTGCCAGGTCAACGTCCGCGCCAGCCCATCGCCCCCTTGAAGCAGGCTCTCGACGGCGAACGCCATCTGCTCGGTGGGGTGCACCACCACGATTGCGCAACGTCTGACGTCCAAGCAGGCAACTCCCGAAATGTTGAACCTACTTTATCGAACCGCGACGCAATTCCTTTACATCGCATGAGTAATCTACTTAAGAACGCCCTTCGCGCGCCGACATCCCTACTACCTTTTCCTACTGAACTGAATCAGGACACTCGATTTCCACGTTGACCCTTTCACTGCCGGTGGCGCAGACCCTGGTCCATCGGCTTGCAACCGATGACACCTTCCGCCATCTGTTCACGACGGACACCGCAGCCGCGCTGTTGCTTGCCGGCCACGTGCCTGGCAATCCGGCCGAGCTGCAACAGTTCGTGGAAGAGTGCTGCAGCAACATCAGCCTGGCGGACAAATCGGTCATTGCCCAGGCCGAGGATCAGATCATTGCGATGCTGACCAGTGGCACCGGCTATTCGGTGCCCATGCTGGAAGACGGTTACGGCAAACCGTGCACGCTGCGCTGACCTGTTGCGGTCGCCAGGGGCACCTGTTCACTGGCGGTCGGCGAGGACAGCCGCCTGATATCGGCCACATTGAGCGCCTGCAGGAAGGAACTGCATTGCGCCTCGGCGTATGCAAACCCGGGGCGCTTCTGCAGTCAGCGCGCCTGTTCCTGCGCGACCTCCTGCTGCCCAAGTTCCAGAGCAAGATCGCGCACCGCCACACGCACCTGCATCCGCGGCTGTCGTTGCAGCAGCGGCTTCAGCATGTCCATGGCCTGCTGCGGCTGCCCACTGTTCTCAAGCAACCGGGCAGCCAGCAGCGTGCGGAACTGCTGCAGCACGATACTGCTGGGCAATCCCGCGATTGCATCGACGCGTTTCTGTACCGCGCGCGCCGGCGCAACGTCTCCGAGCCGCAACGACAGCATTGCACCCGCGTGGGCAGCAACCAACCGGTCCGCCTGCTCAACCGTGGGTTCCTTGTCCAGGCCCTGGAAAGGTGCCGTTGCGGCTGAGCGGGCAACCTTCAATGCACGCGCCTTGTCGCCGGCCATCATGTAGGCCACGGCCAACGGCATATCGAAGTTGTAACGGTCCATGCCCTCGCGATGCTGGGCCAGTGCACGCCCTTTTTCCGCCAGGGCGATCGCACGCTGCAGGTTTCCCTGGTCCAGGGCGATGGTGGTGGCGAAGTTCCCAGCGTGGAAATCGTCCGGGCCGATGCGCCCCAACAGTTCGTTGGCCTTGTCGAACTGCTGCTGCGCGGCGGCAACCGTTGCCTGACGCATCAGGGGCCGCCCCAGCCGTTGATGGCCGCGCGGCTGAAGGCAATGTCCGCGTCCGCGTACTGCTCGCTGGCCAGCAATGCCCGGCCGTACTGGTCCTGGGCCACTTCCGGCAGCTCAACCTTGCTTCTGGAGACCCGCCTAGAAACAACAAGCGACTCTTCAATACGGTTTTCATGGAACAGGTTCAGCGCAGCGTTGTAGCTGGTGGGAATGTAGTCCGGGTACAGCTCGGCCATGCGCGCCCAGCCATCGGTGGCGCGATCGGGATCGCCGATCTGCAGTGCCCAGTTCTTGACGCACAGGCGCTCGCGCGGTGTCAGGTGCTCCGAGCGCTTGCGCGCTTCGTCCAGCAGTTGCGATGCGCCCAGATAGTCCATGCTGGCAAAGCGGCATCGGCTCTGCCCTAGCCAGGCCAGCGCGAAATCGGGATCGACATCGGTCGCCTGCTGGAAAAAGGCCAGCGCTCCCTTGAAGTCACCCCGGCTGTAGCGCTTCTGGCCCAGCGCATAGGCACGCAGGGCATCCATGTCCGGGGTTGTGACCTGCGGCAGCGGCTGGCTGGCACTGCCGATGGCCGTCCGGTCCTCGCCCAGCTGCTTGCGCAGCTGCCTGGACACATCATCCACCGCAGCCAGGATGGCGCCCTCGCCGCCACCGGCGTTGGCACTGGCAGACACCAGCGTGCGCTGGCTCTGGGGTTCCAACACCTCGACCGAAAAACGCGGCCGCCCGCCCACATTGGCCACGGTGGGCATCAGCACCAGCCGCGCGCCAGAGCGCACCGCGATGGCGATGGCCTGCTCACGGTCCATGGCCTCCCCGCTCCGGCGGCGCATCATCGCCAACGTACGCGACACCTGATCATCGGTCAGCACGTTCAGGTAAGGCGATTGCTCAAGGCTGATCCTCAGCGCCTGTTCCAGTGAATCGTCCAGCAGTGCGTTGCCGGTGAAATTCTTCAGCTTGCCGATGACCACCCAGTCGCGCTCGGCGAAGGCGATGGCCGGCTGTGGCCGGGTCAGGAACCAGGCTCCGACCATCAGCGCGGCGACCAGGGTGACTTCGGCGGTCATGACCAGCGGTCGCCGCCAGACCGGAATATCACGTGAGGCCTTGGCACTTTGCCGCGGCCGCCCGATGCTGCGCGTGGCCGGGTCGTAAACGCCGAACACGTCCATCGGCTGCGCCACACCCTTGGAGCGCCAGCGCCCGAACGACTGCCAGACCAACCCCTCGCCCGCTTCGCCCAGGCTGGCGCTGGCACGCCGCATCATCGCCTCGGCCACCGAAGACAGCAGGATCTGCCCGGGACGCGCCAGCTGCATCAGGCGCGCGGCCATCGGCTTGGCCAGGCCCTCCACTTCGATGGGCTTGGCCCCGGCCTTGACTGCTTCGGCGCTGTTTTCCCAGGTCAGCACATCGCCCACGTGCAGGCCGGCACGCGACTGCAGCACGATGTCGCGCTCCTGCCCCAGCTGCTGCAGCCCACGCTGGTAATCCAGCGCGAAACCCAGCGCATCCACCGGGCATTCGAACAGCATGAAAAGAGCGTCGGAGCGATCGATCAGCTGCCCGTTCCAGCGCTGCTGCAGCGCCAGCACCAGGCGGTCGTGATGCTGGAACAGCTCGGCGGCGGCGATATCGCCGATGCGTTCGACCAGCTGCAGTGAATCGCACAGATCGGCGAACAGCAATGCACGCAGCTGCTCGTTATGCGGCGTCGACGTTCCCGTGTCGGCGTTCATGTCCCTGTCCCCTGCTCATGTGCCCTCGGCGCCGTCGGCCCAGCGCACGCAATTCCCCCCCCCCCCGCGCGCGCTTAGCCTGGTAGAGGGCGCGGTCGGCACGAGCGTACCACTCGCTCCAGTCCGCGTCCGGGGGCAGCAGGGTCGCGCCGATGCTGACCAGGCTGACGTGCGGGGTGGCGTGGCTGCGCTCGAGCAGGCCGTGCTCGGCGCTGAGCAGGAATTCGGCGGCGTGCTGCAGGCTGCCGGCGTCGGCACGGCGCAGCAGCAGGCAGAACTCGTCGCCGCCGAGGCGGCAGGCCAGGTCGTCTTCGCTGGCCATCGAACGCAGGATGTTGGCCAGGCTCTGCAGCACGCGGTCGCCGGCTTGGTGGCCATAGCGGTCGTTGACCTGCTTGAAGTGGTCGCAGTCGATCAGCAGCAGGCCCTGCGGCCGGCCCTCGGGCTGGCGCCGGCTGTCCTGCAGGTAGCGGGTGAGCCCACGCCGGTTGTGCAGGTCGGTCAGGTCGTCGGTGCGCACCAGTTCGCGCGTATGCGAGAGCTAGTGGGTGGTGATGTAGAGGTTGTCGAGCGCCGTTTCCAGGTCGTGGTTGCGGCGTCGCAGCTGGGCGATCAGCGCCTGTTCGTTGGCCACCATGCGCATGATCGTGCGGCGCAGGAAGTAGGCCGCCAGGCCGGGGTCGGCCTCCACCAGGCGGTTGAAATCGGGCTGGCCCAGTTCAACCACTTCGGTGTCCTGCAGCGCGCGGGCGCCGGCGCTGCGCAGGTGGTCGCCCACCAGCAGGCCCAGTTCACCGAAGAATTCGTTGCGGCCCAGCGTCTTGACCACCAGGTCTCCGCCGAAATCGAGCTCGATCTGGCCGCTCAGCACCACATACATGCGCTCGCCACGGTGGCCGCGCAGGAAAAGCCATTCGCCGGTGGCCAGCTGACGCCGGCGCCCGAAGCGGACAAAAAGGTCGGCTTCACCATCGGTCAGTACGGCATGCACGATCTCGGCCATCGCCACCTGGGCAATACCGGTCGTCGCATCGCTGTTCTCGGCCACACCCCTGCCGGTCATTCCTGCACCCGCCGCCAGACGTCCCCTGGTGAGCCGCGGAACATACCACTCTTTAAAATGCGCGCCATATCGCATTTTTAGCTGATTGACCCTGACACGCCCGTCACGCCAAAAATCGCGCATCGTGCGCTGAACCAGTCAGCAATGTGCACGAAACAACCCCCACCCGGGCCATCCCCGGGCCCGGTACAGCAACGGCGGCAGGTCCCCCGACCTGCCGCCGTTGTCCGGCCTTTCCCTGGCCGCCCTGAGTGTGCCCGCCGGCGAGTGCGGCACAGGCGTATGGATCAGGCCGCGCGTTCGCCGTGGAACTGCTCTTCTTCGGTGGAACCGGTCAGCGCGGTGGTGGACGACTGGCCCTGCTGGATGGCCTGGGTGACCGCATCGAAGTAGCCGGTGCCGACCTCGCGCTGGTGCTTGACCGCAGTGAAGCCGCGCTCGGCCGCTTCGAACTCGGCTTCCTGCAGTTTCACGAAGGCGCTCATCTGGCGGCGCGCATAACCGTGGGCCAGGTTGAACATGCCGTAATTCAGCGCGTGGAAGCCGGCCAGGGTGATGAACTGGAACTTGTAGCCGTAGCTGCCCAGCTCGCGCTGGAACTTGGCGATGGTGGCGTCGTCCAGGTTCTTCTTCCAGTTGAAGCTGGGCGAGCAGTTGTAGGCCAGCAGCTTGCCGGGGAACTTCGCATGGATCGCCTCGGCGAACTTCCGCGCGAACTCCAGATCCGGCTTGCCGGTCTCGCACCACACCAGGTCGGCATAGGGCGCGTAGGCCAGGCCGCGGCTGATCGCCTGGTCCAGTCCATTGCGGGTCTTGTAGAAGCCTTCCACGGTGCGCTTGCCGGTGGTGAACGGCTGGTCGTTGCCGTCGATGTCACTGGTCAGCAGGTCGGCGGCTTCGGCAACGGTGCGCGCCACTAGCAGGGTCGGCACGCCCAGCACGTCGGCGGCCAGGCGCGCGGCGTTGAGCTTCTCGATGGCCTCGCGGGTCGGCACCAGCACCTTGCCGCCCATGTGCCCGCACTTCTTCACCGAGGCCAGCTGGTCTTCGAAGTGCACGCCGGCCGCGCCGGCTTCGATCATCGCCTTCATCAGCTCGAAGGCTTTGAGCACGCCGCCGAAACCGGCTTCGGCGTCGGCCACGATGGGCTGCAGGAAGTCGATGTCATCCTTGCCTTCGGCGTGGTGCAGCTGGTCGGCGCGCAGCAGGGTGTTGTTGATGCGCTTGACCACCGCCGGCACCGAATCGGCCGGGTACAGCGACTGGTCCGGGTACATCTGCCCGGCCAGGTTGGCATCGGCGGCCGCCTGCCAGCCGGACAGGTAGATCGCCTTCAAGCCGGCCTTGACCTGCTGCATGGCCTGGTTGCCGGTCAGCGTGCCCAGCGCATTGACGAACTCGCGCTCGTGCAGCGATTTCCACAGCTTTTCCGCACCCAGCCGGGCCAGCGAATGTTCGATATGGACGGTGCCACGCAGGCGCACCACGTCGGCGGCGCTGTAGTTGCGCTGGATGCCTTCCCAGCGCGGGTGGGTGTCCCAGTCGTGCTGGATCTGTTCGGCAGTGGGCAGGGTGCTCATGTCTTTCTCCAGTTCGGTTCGTGCAGCGGATGCAGCGGGGAAGGAACAGCGGGAAATGCAGACCGTCAGTCGATGCGCGCGTAGGCCGGCAGGGTCAGGAAATCAGTCAGTTCAGTGCTGCGGCTCAGCTCACCCAGCAGGGCGATGGCCTCGCCGATGCGGGCGCCACCGGGCAGCGCGGCGGTATCGCCCAGCCGCGCCGGCAGCTGCGCCTGCGTGCTGTCGAGCAGCGGCAGGTCGATGGCGGTGCCATCGTCCAGCTGCTGGTCCGGGGTGTGCAGCCACTGCCACAGCTGGCTGCGGCTGATCTCGGCGGTGGCCGCGTCTTCCATCAGGTGGTGGATCGGCACACAGCCGTTGCCGTCCAGCCACGCGGCCAGGTAGCGCACGCAGACTTCTACGTTGCCCTCGAAACCGGCGCGGGTGATGCTGCCCGGCGGCCGTGCGATCAGTTCATCGCGGCCCACGCGCACATCATGGCGCAGCACGTGGTGCTGGTTCGGCGTGGGCATGTGTTCGTCGAAGATCGCCATAGCCACCGGAATCAGCGCCGGGTGCGCGACCCAGGTGCCATCGTGGCCGGCGCTGACTTCGCGCAGCTTGTCGGCACGCACGCGGGCCATGGCCTGTTCGTTGGCGGCCGCATCGCTGTTGATCGGAATCTGCGCGGCCATGCCGCCCATCGCATGCGCGCCACGGTGGTGGCAGGTCTGGATCAGCCGTTCCGAATAGGCCTTCAGGAACCGCTGGGTCATGGTCACCTGGCCGCGCTCGGGCAGCACGCGATCGGCGTGGCGGCGGAAGGTCTTCAGGTAGGAGAAAATGTAATGCCAGCGGCCGCAGTTGAGGCCGACGATGCGCTCACGCAGGGCGTGCAGGATCTCGTCCATCTCGAACACCGCCGGCAGCGTTTCGATCAGCACGGTCACCTTGATCTGGCCGTGCGGCAGGCCGAGCATGCCTTCGATATGCGACAGCGCGGTCTCCCACAGCGCCGCTTCTTCCATGCTCTGCAGCTTGGGCAGGTAGAAGTACGGGCCGCGGTCCTTGGCCTGCAGCGTGCGTGCGTTGTGGAAGGCGAACACCGCTGCGTCGAACAGGCCGCCGGCGATGAACTGGCCATCGATGCACACATGCTTCTCGTCCAGGTGCCAGCCGCGCGGGCGCACGATCAGCACCGCCTGTTCCTCGTAGGGGCGCAGGGTGTAGTGCTTGCCCGGCCTGCCGTTGGCGGCCGGTGCGGTGAATTCCAGATCGCCGCGCACGGCAGCGGCCAGCGACTGCTGCCCGGCCAGCAGGTTGCGCCAGGTGAGCGAGGTGGAATCCTCGAAGTCGGCCATGAACACCTTGGCGCCGGAGTTCAGCGCGTTGATGACCATCTTCGGGTCGGTCGGGCCGGTGATCTCCACGCGGCGGTCCTGCAGCGCGGCCGGCAGCGCGGCCGCAGTCCAGTCGCCCTGGCGGATCGCGGCGGTGTCTTCCCGGAAATCCGGCAGGCCGCCCTGGTCGAAGAACGCCTGGCGCTGGCGGCGCGCCTGCAGCTGTGCCTGCCGGCCCGGTTCCACGGCGCGGTGCAGCGACACCAGCAGGGCCAGCAGCGGGGCCGGCAGCAGGCTGTCCTGCCCGGCCACCCGGGCCGCCAGGGAAATCCCGGGCGTGGCCTTGGCCGGCGAAGTGGAAAAGGCGGAAGCGACGGCAGACATGGCAACACTCCAGCGGTGGGGGACGTCTCCACGGTGCTGCCAGCGGCGAGTATTTGGCAAAACAGTTTTTGCAATGTCCCGCATAAGTTGTGCTTATACTCATGACATCATGCCCACGCGCACCCCGCCAAGTCCGCGTTTTTCCTAGAAATCCGATCGGCTCAAGCCGTTGCGGGCGTTCTGCCAGACGGTGCGCCTGGGCTCGGTCTCACGGGCGGCTGAGGCGCTTTTCGTCAGCCAGCCGGCCATCAGCCAGCAACTGCAGGCGCTGGAGCGCGAGCTGGGGGTGCCGCTGTTCGAGCGCAGCGGGCACCGGCTGGCGCCCACCCGCGAGGGCCAGCTGCTGTATGAAATGACGCAGCCGCTGGTGGAGAGCCTGGACGGGCTGGAGGCGCGTTTCCAGGACAAGGTGCGCGGGCTGGATGCGGGTGAACTGAACATCGCCGCCAACAGCTCCACCATCCTGTACCTGCTGCCGCGCATCGTCGAGCGCTTCCGCCAGCGCTACCCGGACGTGCGCCTGACCCTGCATAACGCGATCAGTGCCGACGGCACCGACCTGCTGCGCGAGGATGCGGCCGATCTGGCGGTGGGGTCGATGACCGACGTGCCGGCCGACCTGAGCTATGCGCCGGCCTACCGCTTCGAGCAGGTGCTGATCGCCCCGCCCGACCATCCGCTGGCCCGTGGCGAGCTGGACCTGGCCGAGGTGGCGCGCTACCCGTTGGTGCTGCCGCCGAAGCGGCAGATCACCTACCGGCTGGTGGACCAGGTGTTCCAGCGGCACCGCATCGCCTACACGGTGGCGCTGGATGTGGGCGGCTGGGAAGTGATCAAGCAGTACGTGGCGATGGGCATGGGCATTTCCATCGTGCCGGCGCTGTGCCTGAACGATGCCGACCGCGAGCGGCTGGCGGCGCGCTCGATGGCGCGCTGGTTCCCGGAGCGCAGTTACGGGGTGATCGTGCGCCGGGGCAAGGCGTTGTCGGCGCAGGCGCGGGCGTTTGTGGAGCTGATCCAGCCGGAGCTGTTCAGCCCGCGCGAATACGACCAGAGCGGGCATTCCGAGCGCTGAGGGTGTTCTGGTTTGCAGGGCTTCCGCCCTGCACCTCCAGAGGCCAAGGCTGAAGCCGAAGCAGAGCAAAAGCCGGCTATCCGTGGGATGGCGGGGCGGTGTGGGCTGGCAGGACACGCCGTAAACCCCCTCCGGGGTCCGGCCCAGCCGCTGGCGGCTGGGCGTTCGGGCGCTTGCGAAGCAGTGCTTCGCAAGCAAAGCGCCCTCACCTATGGGGCTCGTAGGCGTCATCCATGGCGCCTGCGGTCCTGCAAGCCCACACCGCCCCGCCCCTGACAGTTTCCTGCTGCTGGTGGTAGGTGCCGACCGTGCCAGCTGCTGTGGGTGAGTGCCGACCGTTGGTCGGCACGGGGTCGGATCCCGTTGCTGCGCAACGGGCTCTGACCCATTTCCGACCCATTTCCGGCTGGCGATGAATAGACTGGGCCCATGTCCATTGAACTGCGCCACCTGCGTTACTTCCTGGCCGTTGCCGATACGCTGCACTTCGGCCAGGCGGCCGAGCGGCTGGGCATGTCACAGCCGCCGCTGAGCCAGCAGATCCGCCAGCTGGAAGACCTGATCGGGGCGCGGCTGTTCGTGCGCTGCTGCAGCAGCGTGCGCGGGCCATCGTGCAGCAGGTCGACATTGCGGTGGATGAGGTGCAGCGTGCGCAACGCGGGGAAGTGGGCGAGCTGCGCATCGGGCTGACCCGGGCCACGCCGCTGTCACCGCAGATTCCGCGTGCGATTTTCGGCTACCGCCAGCGCTATGCGCAGGTGCGTCTGCAGCTGCGCGAGATTAACACCCTGCAGCAGATCGATGCACTGCTGGAGGACCGGCTGGACGTCGGCATCATCCGCAAGCGGGCGCTGCCGCCGGAACTGGAAGCGCACACGCTGTTCGTCGATCCGCTGGCGCAGATCGTGCGCGAAGGCCATCCGGCGCTGGCGCGGCTGCAGGCCGGCGGCGCGCTGGCCTTGAAGGACTTTGCGCAGGAGCCCTTCGTGGCGTTCCACCGCAGTGCGGGGGCCGGCATCCATGACCACATGATCGCGCTGTGCGCGGCGGCCGGCTTCACCCCGCGCATCGCGCAGGAGGCCGGCGAGGCCTCCACGCTGATCAGCCTGGCCGCGGCCGGGCTGGGTGCGGCCATCCTGCCGACCTCGTGCAACCACATCCACGTGGAGGGCGCGCGCTTCGTGCGGCTGGCCGATGCCGGGGCGCATTCGGAGGTGCAGCTGGCCTGGCGCGCGGACGCGGTCACGCCGCTGATCCGCAACTTCACCGCGTTGCTGCGCGGCGCGTTTGGGTAGGGTCGACTGTTAGTCGACTGCTCTTCGATCAGACCACGAAAACCCCGCGCTGCGCGCGATCGTCGACTAACAGTCGACGCTACCGCGGCAAACGTGGTGGGTTTACACAGAAAGCGCGTTGCCACAGCATCAGGCGGCAACCGGCCGCGGCAGGCGCCGCCACAGACTCCAGGCCACGGCACTGCCCAGCACGGTCAGGCCGGCGGCGAAGGCGCACACGCCGGGCCAGTCCCACGCGGTGTAGGCCAGGCCGCCCAGCGCACCCAGCACACTGGAGCCCAGATAGTAGGCGAACAGGTACAGCGCCGAGGCTTCGGCACGCATCGCACCGGCGCGGCTGCCGACCCAGCTGCTGGCCACCGAATGGCCGCCGAAGAAACCGAAGGTGCCCAGGGCGATGCCCAGCGCCATCGCAGACAGCCACGGCAGGGCCAGCAGCACGATGCCGCAGGCGATCAGCGCGAAGGAGATCACCAGCACGCGCCCGCGTCCGTGGCGGGTGGCCTGCTGGCCCATCCACGCCGAACTGAAGGTGCCCACCAGGTACGCGCTGAAGATCAGGCCGACCACGGTCTGGCTCAGGCCGTATGGCGGTGCCAGCAGGTGGTAGCCCAGGTAGTTGTAGAGAGTGACGAACACGCCCATCAGCACGAACGAGGTGACGAACAGCCACGGCAGGCCGGGGTCGGCGAACAGCGTGCGCCAGCGTGCCGGCAGCTGGCGCAGGCTGCCACGGCGCGCCTGGAAATGCCGCGAGGGCGGCAGCTGCAGCCACAGCAGCACGGTGCTGGCCACGGCGATCAGCGAGACCACGCCGATGCCCCAGCGCCAGCCCCAATGGTCGGCGATGATGCCGGCCAGCAGGCGCCGGCTCATGCCACCGATGGCATTGCCGCCGATGTACAGCCCCATGGCCAGGCCCAGCGCGCGGCTGTCCATTTCTTCGACCAGGTAGGTCATCGCCACTGCCGGTACGACGCTCAGCGCGATGCCCAGCAGCGTGCGCAGCACCAGCGGCGTGGTCCAGTCATCCACCAGGCCTGTGCACAGCGACAGCAGCGCCGACAGCATCAGCGCGGCGATCATCAGCGGGCGGCGGCCGACCGCGTCGGACAGCAGGCCGGCCAGCAGCATCGCCACCGCCAGCGTGCCGGTGCTGAGCGACAGCGACATGGCGCTGCCGGCGGCGGAAACACCGAAGTGGCGGCTGAACTCGGGCAGCAGCGGCTGCACCGTGTACAGCAGGCCGAAGGTGGAAAAGCCGGCCAGGAACAGCGCCGCCGCCGTGCGCTTGAACGCCGGGGTGCCCTGCTGGATGCGGGTGTCGGCCATGCCGGTGGCTGCAGGAACAAGGCCGCGCTCGACGGCGGCGGTATCGTCATTCATGGATCGGACGCCGCGTGGGGCGCGGCACGGTGTGGGAAGGGTGTCAGCCTAGTCCCGGCGATCCAGACGATCCATAACCTGTCAGGTCAGGATCGATATCTGAAACATATCGATGAAGCCTAGAGGCGCTGCCACTCCAGGCCGGCGCCACGGCGGTAATAGACGGCCACTGCGCGCCCATACAGCTTGTCAGCGTCGACGAACCCGAAGAAGCGCCCATCGAAGCTGTTGCCGCGGTGGTCGCCCAGCACCAGCACCTTGCCGGCCGGCACCTCCATGTCGGCGATGTCCGGGCCACCGCCCATGTCCAGGTCGAGCGTGGCCTGGCGGCTGCCGAACGTTTCGCTGCGCGAGGTGCCCACCTGCAGCGGCTGGCCGTTGATGACCAGGTGCCCGTCGTGCAGCTGCACATGGTCACCGGCCACGGCCGCCACCCGCTTGATCAGGCGCGTGCCGTCGGCCGGCGAATCGAACACCGCCACCTCGCCGGGCTGCGGCCGGTTGGCGGCCAGCAGCGAGTGGCTGGTGAAGGGCAGGCGCAGGCCGTAGGCACGCATGTCCACCACCACGCGGTCGCCCGGCTGCAGCGTGGGCTGCATGGACCCGCTGGGCACCACGTAGTGGTTGGCCAGGGTGTCGCGCGCCGCCGCCAGCAGGCCGAGCATGACCAGCAATGGCAGTGCTTCCTTCTTCAGCCAGGCCAGGGCACGGTGGGACAGCGGGGGGCGGGCGACAGCGTCCATGACGGATTCCGGAGGGTGGAAGCGGGATCAGACCACCTGCAGGCGCCGCAGGTTCCCGGTAGCGCCGGGCATGGCCCGGCGCTACCGACGCATGGGGTCCGACGCATGGGGTCAGATCCCTTTCCGCTTCGCGGAAAGGGATCTGACCCCTGCCCCCCCCCAGCCCCCGAGTGCGCTCAGGTTCCCACATGCACCCGGTTGGCACCCTCGGACAGGCCCAGGTGGTCCAGGGCGATGTTCAGCGCCAGCACGTAGCTCTGCGCGCCATATCCCGCAGCGATGCCCAGCCGCTGGCCCACGCCGGACGGCAGGCACGGTTCGGCCACGGCGCCATCGTCGTGTACTTCCACGTAGGCGTTGTGCAGGTGCGGCAGCAGCCGCTGCAGGCGCACGCTGTCCGCGCATGCACCCGGGTCGAGCAGGGTGATCTCGCCGCGGCTGTGGTCGGCCACGCGCAGCGCGTCCAGCAGTTCCTGCTCCGAACCGCAGGCACGGATGGCCACGCTGGTGCCGGCGTCGATGGCCCGGTGCACCAGCGATTTCAGTACCAGCCCCGGCAGCGGTGCGGCGGTGCGGATCAGCGCGCCGGCCGCTTCGGGCCAACGGATGATGAAGATCGACATGGCTCAGCCCTCCATCGCCAGGCGGCGGCCGACAATGGCCAGCGACAGCGGATAGCCGGCCTGCTGGCTGCGCTGGTCCACCACGATCGAGGCCGGGCCGTGCTGCAGGTGCAGGCGCGCTTCCAGCCCCGGCTGCGCCGGTGCCTGCAGTTCGATGTACGGCGCCGGCAGGTGTTCCAGCGCGTCGCCCAACGCGGCACCTTTATGCTGCCACTGGCTTTCGTCGGCCACGCCCACATCCAGCACCACCCAGTCAGCCGCCATCGCCTGCGGCTGGCACAGGCACTGGCGCAGGCTGGCCAGGTCCGTGCAGGAGGTACACAGCACGCGATGGCCGGCGAGCTGCGACGGCAACATCGGCAGCGGCGCCGACGACGGCGCGTGCCGGAGCACCAGGATGGTCATGGAACACCTTCAGCAATGCGCCCGTGGCGCGGTAGGCACACGATGCGCGTGCGGGCCGTAAAGGTGCGATGCCGGGGGAAGGCGCAGCGCGTAAAAGGTGCGTAACGCAAACGGGGCCGGAGCCCTTTGCGCCCTGCGCAAGGGGATCCGACCCCGGGAACCGCAACGAAAACGGCGGGGCTGCCCCCGCCGTTTTCTGTTGCTTACTTCAGGCCGCGGAACTTCAGCAGCGGCTCGACCGAGGGGTCCTTGCCGCGGAAGTCGCGGTAGAGCTCGGAGAGCTCCACGCTGTTGCCGCGCGAGAGGATCTTGTCGCGAAATTCCTGGCCGTTGGCGGCGGTCAGGCCACCGTGCTCGGTGAACCACTGGAAGGCATCGTGGTCGAGCACTTCAGCCCAGAAGTAGGCGTAGTAACCGGCCGAGTAGCCGCCACCCCAGATGTGGTCGAAGTAGGTGGTGCGGTAGCGCGGCGGCACCTGCGGCAGGTCGATCTTAAACTTCTTCAGCGCACCGGCTTCGAAGGCGTCCACGTCCTGCAGCGGGACGTCGGCCTTCTGGGTGTGCCAGGCCAGGTCAAGCAGTGCGGCCGACAGGTACTCGGTGGTCGCATAGCCCTGGTTAAAGCTGCGCGCCTTGAGGATCTTGTCAACCAGTTCCTGCGGCATCGCCTCGCCGGTCTTGTAGTGCTTGGCGTAGTGCGCGAACACCTTCGGGTCCAGCGCCCAGTTCTCGTTGAACTGCGAGGGGAACTCGACGAAATCGCGCGAGGTGGCGGTGCCGGCGATGGACGGGTACTTCACGTTCGAGAACATGCCGTGCAGCGCATGGCCGAACTCATGGAACATGGTGGTGACGTCGTCGAAGCTGATCAGCGCAGGCTGGCCATCGGCCGGCTTGGTGAAGTTGCAGACGTTGTAGACCACCGGCTTGGCACTGGTCAGGCCGTCCTGTTCGACGAACACGTCCATCCAGGCGCCGCCGGACTTGCTGTCACGCTTGAAGTAGTCGGTGTAGAACAGGGCCAGCGAGCTGCCGTCCTTGTCGAACACTTCGTAGACCTTCATGTCCGGGTTGTAGGTCGGAATGTCGGTGCGCTGCTTGAAGGTGATGCCGTACAGCTGGTTGGCGGCGTAGAAGACGCCGTTCTGCAGCACGTTATCCAGTTCGAAGTACGGCTTGACCTGCGATTCGTCCAGGTCGTACTTGGCCTTGCGCACCTGCTCGGCGTAGAAGTCCCAGTCCGAGGCGGCCAGCTTGAAGCCGCCCTTCTGCGCGTCGATGACCTTCTGGATCTCGCCGGCTTCGGTGCGTGCCTTGGCGGTGGCCGCCGGCACGGTGTCGGTCAGCAGCTTCAGCGCGGCAGCCGGGGTCTTGGCCATCTGGTCGCCCAGCTGGTAGTCGGCAAAGGTGTCAAAGCCGAGCAGCTTGGCCTTCTGCGCGCGCAGCTGGGCCAAGCGCTGCACGGTCTGCCGGGTGTCGTTGGCATCGCCGCGCTCGGCGCGGGTTTCCGAGGCCTTCAACACGGCGGCACGCTGGTCGCGGTCGCTCAGCGAACCGAGCACCGGCTGCTGGGTGGTATTCTGCAGCGGCAGCACGAACTTGCCATCCAGCTTGCGCTCCTTGGCGGCAGCGGCGGCGTTGTTGATGGCGCCGTCATCCAGCCCGGCCAGCTTGGTCTTGTCCTCCACCACCACGGCGGCGGCGGCGGTGGCGGCCACCAGGCGGGTGTGGAACTGCGTGGACAGCGTGGTTTCTTCCACGTTGAGCTTGCGCAGGCTGGCCTTGTCGGCGTCGGATAGCTGTGCGCCCGAGCGAACCAGGTGGTCGTAGTAATGCTCGACCAGGCGCTTCTGCACCGGGTCCAGGCCCAGGTTGTCGCGCTGGTCGTAGATCGACTTCACGCGCGCGAACAGCTTCGGGTCCAGGTTCACTTCGTCCTGGTGGGCGGCCAGCTTCGGCGACACCTCTTCCTGGATCTTCTGGCGCGCATCGTTGGTGTCGGCCTGCACCAGGCCGAAGAAGATGCGCGAGACGCGGTTCAGCGTTTCGCCGCTGCGCTCCATCGCCACGATGGTGTTGTCAAAGGTGGCCGGCTCGGTGTTGTCGACGATCTTGCGCACGTCGGCCAGGTGCTGGCGCATGCCTTCATCGAAGGCCGGCAGGTAATCGCTGTCCTTGATCTTGTCGAACTGCGGGGCCTGGAACGGCAGCGTGCTGGCGCTCAGCAGAGGATTGGTGGCAGCGTCGGCCGGCTGCTGGGCCGGGGCCTTCTGGACGTCGGACACGGGGGTGGACTCCTTGCCGGAACAGGCGGCCAGCGCAATGCTGATGGCGGCGGCCAGGACGAGGGTACGCGACATGGGTGATGCTCCTTGGGCAGCAGAACCGGGGGACAGCCAATCACCCTACTCCTGTTGCCTGCGTCCGGCATGTGCCGGACGTGGCGGGAGGCCCAGGCCCGGCCGGGCCGCCCGCACAGCACCTGCGTGGCGCTCAGACGGTGCCGCGGGTCTTGCCGATCCAGGGCCGGTAGAACTCGCGGATGAGGGCCATGTCGGCCGCATCGTCACCGCTGGGGGTGAACACCGGGCCGATGCCGATGGTCTTTTCCGGGTAATGGAAATACGCGGCCAGGATCGGCACGTCGGCCATCCGCGCGATCTTCAGGAAGCCGGCCTTCCAGTCCTTCACGGCCTTGCGGGTGCCTTCCGGGGTGATGGCGAACCACATCTTCTCGTTGTTGCGGATCAGGTCCACCGCCTGGCCGACCGTGCCCTGCGGCGAACTGCGGTCCAGCGGGATCACGCCCAGCTTGTGCAGCAGCGGGCCCAGCGGCCACCAGAACAGCGAGGCCTTGCCCAGCACCTTCACCTTCATGCCCAGCGCGATCTTGGCGGCCATGCCCCACAGACCGTCCCAGTTGGACGAATGCGGGGCGATGATGAACACCAGCCGGGGAATGTTCGGCAGGGTACCGGTGACTTTCCAGCCGCCCAGGCGCAGGGTGCAGCGCGCCAGCCAGCGCAGGAAGGCGTTGGGTTTGACCTGCGGCATGTTCGGCGGAACGGCCGGCAGCAACGGCGTCGGGTTGTTCAAGCACTCACTCCCAGTTGCGTGTGGAGCGCCCGCGCTTGACGTGCGCGCGCTCGCGTTTGGCGTCCAGACGACGCAGTTTCGACCCGAGGGTCGGCTTGGTTGCCTTGCGCGCCTTGGGCATGCTCAGCCCGGCCTGGATGATGGCGGCCAACCGCTCGCGCGCGTCCTCGCGGTTGCGGTCCTGGGTACGGAAGCGCTGCGCGTCGATGACCAGCACGCCTTCGCTGGTCATGCGCCGGTCGCGCCGCGCCAGCAGGCGCGCGCGCAACGGCTCGGGCAGCGACGGCGAGCCGGCCACGTCGAAACGCAGCTCCACCGCCGTCGATACCTTGTTGACGTTCTGGCCACCGGCCCCACTGGCACGCACGAAGCGCTCCACGAGTTCGTCCTCGGGGATGACAAGATGCGCGTTGATGGTGACCGGTCCATTACCCATGGGGCGCATTGTAGCCGGTGCCGCCGTCGCCATCGCGCCCCGTATGCCGCCGAACACGCGGCCAACACGTCGCCTTCGCCTGTGGGCCGGGTATGCTCGGGGCTCCATGTACTGCAGGACGCCCGCATGACCCGCCCCGCCTACCGCTTCCCCACCCTGCTGCGCCGTGGCGTGCTGCTGCTCGGCCTGGCCCTGGCCACGGCCCCGGCGCTGGCCGCCCCGCCGTCGGACGGCGACATCAACCGCCTGCTGTCGGCCTCGCGCGCGCAGACCATGATCGACACCATGCTGCCGCAGATCGAGACCATGCAGCGCCAGCAGTTCGAGCAGATCGCCGCGCAGCGCCAGCTCAACGCGCAGCAGCAGGAACAGCTCAAGCGCATCCAGGCGCGCACCAACCAGACCCTGCGCCAGGCACAGTCGTGGCAGCAGCTGCGGCCGATGTACGTGGACCTGTACAAGAAGACGTTCAGCCGGGAAGACGTGCTGGCCATGGCCGAGTTCTACGAGAGCTCGGCCGGGCAGAGCCTGCTGGACAAGACCCCGGCGCTGATGCAGAACGTGATGGTGGCCATCCAGGCGCGCATGCAGCCGCTGTTCGCGGACCTGCAGAAGGACCTGGAAGCGATCGTCAACGAGGCGCCTGAAAAGAAATGAGGCCGTGCCGGCCCGTGGCCGGCAACGCCTTCAGCCGGCGTGGACCTGCCAGCCGAACAGGTCCATCGCCTTCTGGAATTCAGCGTCCAGCGGCGCGCGGACATCCAGCATGCCGCCATCGGGGTGCGGGAAACGCAGCCGCTCGGCGTGCAGCAGCATGCGGTGCACGCCCTGCATGCGGAAATTGCGGTTGTGGCGGCCATCGCCGTGGTTGGTGTCGCCGATCAGGTGGTGCGAGAGGTGCTTGAGGTGGCGGCGGATCTGCCGGAAGCGCCCGGTCAGCGGCTGGCAGCGCAGCAGCGCGTAGCGCGAGGTCTCGAACTCGCCCACTGGCACGGCCAGCTCGCCGCTGGCCAGGCGCTGGAATGCGGTCACTGCCGGCTTCTTCACCGGCTTGCCCGGGCCGCCGTCCAGATCATGGTCGACCTGCCAGGCCTCATCGGCCGGCCAGCCACGGCAGATCGCCAGGTAATCCTTGGCCACTTCGCCACCCATCAGCGCCTTGCCCAGCACGCTGGCAGTCTCGCGGTCGAAGGCCAGCAGCAGGCAGCCGCTGGTGGCCCGGTCCAGCCGGTGTACCAGGAAGATCGGACGGCCCAGCTGCTCGCGCAGGCGGTCGGCCAGGAAATCGTCTTCGCCCCGGGCCAGCTTGCTGTCGTGGACCATCAGCCCGGCCGGCTTGTTGACCACCGCCAGGCGTTCATCCAGGTGCAGCAGCTGCAGCGGCGGCAGCGGTTCGGCCTCGACAAGGTCGAGGTGTTCGGTATCAGGTTCGGTGCTCACCGCGCGATTATAAGAATGCCCTGTGCGGGGTCAGATCCCTTTTCGCCATGTGGGGTCAGATCCCTTTTCCGGCGGAAAAGGGATCTGACCCCGGGGCGGGTGACCCCGGGGTGGGTGCTGCCCGGCGGTCAGCCGTTGCGCACGGCCAGCAGTTCGCCGTTGCCCACCGGCACCAGGATGGTGCTGAAGGCCGCGTCGGCATCCAGCAACGCGCGCAGCGGTTCCATCTGTGCGGCGTGCGAGGTGGCGTTGTCCACCACCAGCAGGCCGCCGGGGCGCAGCACGCGGCGCAGCTGCGGCCACTAGCCAGCGTACTGTTCACGGTCCGAATCGAGGAACAGCAGGTCGATGCTGGCATGGGCGGCACTGGCCAGCCATTGCCCGGCATCACCATGCACCAGGCGGATGCGCCCGGCCAGGCCGCTGCGTTCGAAGTTGGCCTGCGCCAATGCGACCTTGTCGGCGGGGTATTCCAGCGTGGTGACGTGGCCGTCGATGGCCGCGGCGGCTTCAGCCAGCCACAGCGTGGAATAGCCGTTGGAGGTGCCGATCTCCAGCACCCGCCGCGCCTGGCCGAAACGCACCAGCACCGACAGCAGCGCGCCGTCTCAGCGGTGATGTTCAGCATGCGCCGGCCGCGGTCGGTCTCGCGCGCATCGTTGGCCGCGCCGTGGCGGGCCAGTTCGTCCTTCAGTGCCTGCAGCGCGGCGCTCACCGCCACCACGCGCGGGCCAGGGCGAAGGCACCCACCGCGGCCGCGCCCAGGCTCAGCACCGGCAGGTCGCCCCAGTACCAGCCCGGCGGCTGCAGCACGTACATCAACGTGGCGATGGCCAGCAGGCCGACACCGGTGATGGCGCCGACCGCGCGCTTCTGCAGGCGCTGCAGGCTGGCATCGAGCGTAACCAGGTCACGCGAACGCATCGCCAGCTCGTGCCGGCCTTCCACCTGCTGGCTCAGCCAGGCGTGCACCAGGCGCGGCATGTCCGGCGCGTGGGTCATGATTTCCGGCAGGCGCTTGCCGATCTCGCGCACGACCCGGCGCGGGCTGTAGCGCTCGCGCAGGATCTTCGCCAGCACCGGCTTGGCCACCGCCCAGATGTCGATCTGCGGGTCCAGCTGGCGGCCCACGCCTTCGATGTTCAGCAGGGTCTTCTGCAGCAGGATCAGCTGCGGCTGCAGCACCAGCTGGTAGCGCTGGGCCACGCGGAACAGCTTCATCAGCACTTCGGCCAGCGAGATCTGCGACAGCGGGCGGGTGAAGTACGGCTCGCAGACCGAGCGCACCGCCGCTTCCAGATCATCGATGCGCACGTGGTCGGGCATCCAGCGTGCCTGCAGGTGCAGCTCGGCGATGCGGCGGTAGTCGCGGTTGAAGATGGCCATGAAGTTCTCGGCCAGGTAGTACTGATCTTCCTGCGAGAGCTGGCCCATGATGCCGAAATCCAGCGCGATGAAGCGCGGGTTGTCGCGGCGCGCCGGATCGGTGTCGACCCAGATGTTGCCGGCGTGCGCATCGGCGTGGAAGAAGTTGTCGCGGAACACCTGGGTGTAGAACACCCGAACGCCCTTGGCGGCCAGCGCCTTGCGGTCGATGCCGGCGCGGTCCAGCGCGGCGATGTCATCGGAAGGGATGCCCCACACCCGCTCCAGCGTCAGCGCGCGCTCGGCGGTGTGGCTCCAGATCACCTCCGGCACGTACAGGTCGTCGCTGTTTTCCCAGAAGCGGCGCAGCACGCTGGCGTTGGCACCTTCGCGCTGCAGGTCCAGCTCGGCGGCCAGGGTGTTCTCGACCTCGGCCACCACTTCGCGCGGGCGGATCTTGTCGGCGCGCGGGTGGGTGCGCTCGACCAGCGTGGCCAGCGAATTGAGCAGGGCGATGTCCGCGTCGATCTGCTTCTCGATGTCCGGGCGCATCACCTTGACCACCACCTGGCGGCCGTCGGCGAGGGTGGCCGCGTGCACCTGCGCGATCGAGGCCGAGGCCAGCGGCTCGGTGTCGAAACTGGCGAATGCTTCGCTGACCGGCAGGCCCAGCGCGGCTTCGACGATGCGGCGTGCGGTGTCGCCGTCGAAGGGCTTGACCCGGTCCTGCAGCAGGGTCAATTCGTTGGCCACATCCGGCGGCACCAGGTCGCGGCGGGTGGAGAGGATCTGCCCGAACTTGACGAAGATCGGGCCGAGGTCCTGCAACGCCAGCCGCAGGCGCGCACCGCGCGACTGCGCGGCGATGTCGGCCGAAGCACGCGGCACGAACGGTTTTGCCAGCCGCAGCCAGCGTTCGGCAGGGGTGCCCTGCAGCAGGTCATCCAGGCGATAACGCAGGATCACCCGGCCGATGCGGCTGGCGCGCAGCAGGGCCTTCATGCGGCACCCCGCAGGCGCTGCACGCGCGCGGCCAGGCGTTCGACATCGTCACGCAGCATGTCCACATCGTCGTGGAAGGCATCCAGTTCACCGCGCGGCACCACATCGCGCGATTCTTCGGTGATGAATTCGGCGGCGCTGTGGGCCAGGTCGATCGCGCCCTGGCGCGCGTGCTGCAGGGCGCTGCGCAGGATGTTGGCCACTTGCACGCCCAGCACCTCGCCGAACACGCTGACGAAGGGCTGCTGCCAGTCCGGATCGAAACCCTTGGCCAGCTGCTGCAGGCGGCGCGCCAGTTCGGCATCGCCAGCGACGCGGACGCGGCCCTTGCCGGGGGTGTCGGTGCGGCGCGCGTTGGCCAGCAACGGCAGCTGGGCCAGCACGTCGGCCAGGCTGCTGCGCACGGCCAGATCGGCTTCCTGGGCATCGACCGGGCCGACCCGCAGCTGCTCGCCATCCACGCCGATGCGCATGGCCAGCGCCGGGGCTTCCAGGGTCAGGTCGATATGCCGCCCGTCCAGGCTGGCCAGCGCGAGGCGGGCGTCCGGATCCAGCGCCAGCGCGCGGTTCAGGGCGATCTGCAGGGCACGGCCAGCGACCGGCTTGAGGGACTTGAGCAGGGAAAGAGCCATGTGCGCATTCTACCTGCGTGGGTGGCGGGCTTGGGCCGGGCGGCCGCCGGGCACCCGCTGACGCAACATCAACATCAACAACAGCCTGCTGGGGGAGTCGCAGTGGGGTGGGCACGGGGTCGGAACCCGTTGCTGCGCAACGGGCTCTGACCCCGATGCCGGCTCGGGTTTTGGTTGATCCGTGCCTCACCCGGCGCGCGCAGGAAGGTCCATGTTATGCGGCCACATATGGCAAAAGGACAGTGCGCTCCATGGGCAGGACCCGGGTCGGCATCATCTTCGGGGGCAAATCCTCCGAGCATGAAGTTTCGCTGCAGTCGGCGAAGAACATCCTCGATGCGCTCGACCGCGAGCGCTTCGAACCGGTGCTGGTGGGCATCGACAAGCAGGGGCAGTGGCACCTGAGCCAGGCCGACAGCTTCCTGCTCAACGCCGATGATCCGGCACGCATCGCGCTGCAGGCCTCGGGCACGTCGCTGAGCGTGCGCCCCGGCGCGCTGCAGGCGCAGCTGCAGCCGGTCGATGCCGGGCAGGTGCTGGCGCAGATCGATGTGGTGCTGCCGATCGTGCACGGCCCGCTGGGCGAGGACGGCGCGCTGCAGGGGCTGCTGCGCATGGCCAACCTGCCCTTCGTCGGTTCGGGCGTGCTCGGCTCGGCGGTGGCCATGGACAAGGACGTGACCAAGCGCCTGCTGCGCGATGCCGGCCTGGCCGTGTCGCCGTGGCGCTGCATCCGCCGCCATGAAGCCGCCCACGTGGACGTGCCGGCCCTGGTGGCCGAGCTGGGGCTGCCGCTGTTCGTGAAGCCGGCCAACCAGGGCTCGTCGGTGGGCGTGAGCAAGGTCGACACGATCGATGCGTTCGCCGATGCGCTGCGGCAGGCGCTGCTGTATGACCACAAGGTGCTGGTGGAATCGGCGGTGGTCGGCCGCGAGATCGAATGCGCGGTGCTGGGCAATGCACTGCCCCAGGCCAGCGTCTGCGGCGAGGTGGTGGTGCACGATGCGTTCTACGCCTATGACACCAAGTACATCAACGACGGCGGTGCCGACGTGGTTGTGCCTGCGGCGATCACCGCCGATACCCAGGCGCGCATCCAGCAGGTGGCCCTGCAGGCCTATGCGGTGCTGGATTGCGCGGGCATGGCGCGGGTGGATGTGTTCCTCGGCACGGAAGGCCACATCGTCATCAACGAAGTGAACACGCTGCCCGGCTTCACCCGCATCAGTATGTGCCCCAAACTGTGGGGCGCCAGCGGGCTGGGCTATACCGCGCTGATCACGCGGCTGATCGAACTGGCGCTGGAACGGCATGCTGCCGATGCCGCGCTGCACAGCGCAGTGCGCTGATCACGTTGCCGGCGCGCCGGACAAGGCGCGCCGGCAACAGAAGGGCCGGCAGCGGCCGGCCCTTCGGCGCACTCACGTGCGCTTGCGGAACATGGAGATCACCGCCAACACCAGGAACACCACGAACAGGATCCAGGCGATGTTGCTGGCAGCGCCGGCAATGCCGGAGAAACCGAGCACGGCAGCGATGATGGCGATGACGAAGAAGATGACGGCGTAATGCAGCATGGATGGTCCTCGCAGGTGGTCGAGCCATGGATGGCGTGGATCCATCCTCCCGATCCCGCGGTGTGCAGCCGGTGACGGCAGTTTCTGCGCCGGATGAAGCCTTCAGCGCAGTGACGCGGCCGTCACGAGGCCGCCGCCAGCCGGCGCAGGCCTTCTTCGATGCTCACCTGCGGCACGTAACCGAAGTCACGGCGCGCCGGTTCCATGCTGTACCAGTGCGGCGTGCACAGCTGTTCGGCCAGGAAGCGGGTCAGCGGCGCCTCGCCGCGCAGGCGCAGCAGTGGCCACAGCCGCTCGCAGACGGCGCCGATGCGGTAGGCGGTCGTGAAGCTCAGCGTCTTGTGTACCGGGGGCGCCTTCACCGCCGCCAGCAGTTTGTTGACCAGCTCGCGCACCGGCAGTGGCTCGCCGTTGGAGATGAAGTAGGTCTTTCCTGCGCAGGCGGCACCGGGGGCCAGGGCATCGAAGGCCAGGAAATGGGCCAGCGCGGCGTTGTCGATGTAGGTGGTGTCGACCTTGTTGCTGCCATCGCCGACCAGGCGCAGCCGGCCCTGCCGTGCACGTTCGGCCAGGCGTGGCACCAGCTGCTGGTCGCCCGGGCCCCAGATCAGGCGCGGGCGCAGCGCGACGGTGGCCAGCGTGGCGTCGTTGGCCGCCAGCACACGCTGCTCGGCAATCGCCTTGGTGGCCGCATACGGCGCCTGGAAGTTCTCGCCGTAAGGCACCTCATCAGCGCCCAGGCCTTCCACCGGGTGGGTGGCGCGGTGGGTCACGCTGGGCGTGGAGGTGTAGACCAGCTTGCCGATGCCGTGCGCACGGCAGGCGGCGATGACGTTGTCGGTGCCGACCACGTTGGCCTGGTGGTAGCTGTCATAGCTGCCCCAGGCACCGGCCTTGGCGGCGTTGTGGAACACCGCATCCACGCCGGCCACCGCATGCAGCACGGCCTGCGCATCGGCCAGGTCGCCGCGGATCTGGCCCACGCCCATCGCCTGCAGTTCCGGGTAATGGCTGCGGTTGAAGGCCAGCACCTGGTGGCCGCGCTCGACCAGGCCACGGCACAGGGCCTGGCCAAGGAAACCGCCACCGCCGGTGACCAGGATCTTCATGCGCGCTTCTCCAGTTGGGCACTGACCCAGACGGCGAGCTTCTCGCGGCCGATCTTGGCGTTGTGTCGGATGTCCGCCGGGAACCGCGGGTGGACCAGGAAATGCTGCAGTCGGGCATTGGGCAGGCGCGCGGCCGCCTTGGCCCGCAGTGCCTCGTGCAGTGTCGGGCTGTCGGTCTGGCCATGCACCAGTTCCACGCACAGCACCGGCACCTGCGCGCCGGCACTGCCAACGCCCACCAGCGCGCTGCGCGCCACGCCAGGCACGGTGTTGAACACCGGCTCCAGCTGTTCGGTGTAGAGCGGGCCATGCGCGGTTTCCACGCGCTGGGTCTTGCGGCCGCAGAACCACAGCCGTCCCTGTGCATCGAAGTAGCCGACATCGCCCATGCGGTGCACCACGCGGGTGCTGCCATCGGCCAGCGTCTCGCTGATCTTGGCGGCGGCGGTAGCCTGTGGGCGGTTGAAATAGCTGTCGGTGGGAGTCGGCCCGGCCACGGTGATCTCGCCCACCTCGCCCACCGCCAGTTCGCGCACCTGCGACCAGTCGGGCAGCGGCGCATCGTCGATGGCGATGATGCGCACCTGGTTGGGTTCCACCACGCCGCCCACGCAGGTACCGGCGCCGGTTTCGGTGGCCGCACGCGTGCGCTCCAGCTCGCGGCCTTCCACCACCGCCACCGGCAGGCATTCGGTGGCGCCATAGGGCGTCCAGAACTGCGCATCGTCGGGCAGCAGGCGGCGGATGGCGGCCACCACGTCCGGCGGCACCGGTGCGCCGGCCGAGGTCACCTGGGTGACGCCGCGCAGCGGGCGGCCATATCCGGCCAGCACCCGCATCAGCGCCGGCGAGCCGAACAGCTGGGTGACGTCGAAGCGTTCGATGGCATCGTGCAGCCGGCGCGGGTCGGCCTGTGCCGGCCGCGTGGGGTCCATGTCTGGAATCACCGAGGTCAGCCCCAGCGCCGGGTCGAATAGGGCAAACGGCGGGAAGGTCGGCAGGTCCACGCCGCCGGCCTCCATGCCGAACGCGCTGCCCAGCAGCTGGATCTGCCCGACGAAATGCCGGTGGCGGTAGACCACGCCCTTGGGCACGCCGGTGGAACCGCTGGTGAACAGGATCGCGGCCATGTCCTCGCCGTCGGTGTCGGCCAGCATCGGCCCGCCGCTGGCCCCGGCGCGCTCCAGCGCGGCCAGCGTGGTGCCGCCCCAGCCGAAGCGGCGCCCCACGGTGACCAGGCGGGTGGCCGACGACGCCCAGCGCAGTGCCAGGCGTGCCACGTGCGCCAGCGGGATGCCGATGAAGGCGTCCGGCTGCGCTTCGTCCAGGCACTGCTTCAGCGCGCGCTTGTCGATGCCCGGGTCGACCAGCACCGGCACCGCGCCCAGCTTGAACAGGGCGAACATCAGCAGGAAGAACTCCGGCGAGGGCCGCACCATCACCACCGTGCGCACCCCGCGGCCGATCCCGTAGCCGGCCAGACCGGCGGCCATCGCGTCGCTGCGCGCGTCCAGCTGGCGGTAATCCAGGATCACGTCATAGGCGGCCATGCCATTGCCGGCGCCGCGCTTGCCGGGGCAGCGGATGGCCACTTGGTCGGGGCGTTCACGGGCCAGCCCGGGCAGGCGGGCGGCGATATTGCAGGGCCGGTTCATCCGTTCATTGTCGCCGCTTCGGGAATTTCTTGGGCGGCGGCCCACTTCGTGGAAAATCCGCTGCCTCGATCCCGATTCCGACTGCCGCCCGAGGCGGCTTGCCCATGCAACATCCCTGCATGACCTGCGGCGCCTGCTGCACCCAGTACCGCGTGGCCTTCCACTGGATGGAGTCCGACAAGCTCACCCCCGGCGGCGTGCCGCACCAGCTGACCGAAGTGTTGGACCTGCACCGCCTGTGCATGCGCGGCACCCATTCCAAGCCGGTGCGCTGCGTGGCGCTGGACGCGCAGATCGGCGTGTATTCGCGGTGCACGATCCACCCCAACCGGCCCAGCGTGTGCCGCGAGGTGGATGCGTCGTGGGAGTACGGCAAGGCCAGCCCGCAGTGCGACAAGGCCCGTATTGCCTATGGGCTGGACCCGCTGACGCTGGCCGATTGGCGCTGGCGCGACGAGGCCGGCAACGATGACGTGCACCCGGACGACAACGGCAACAGCCCCTCCTCGCCACCGCAGGCACCGATCGCGGCGTGACAGGCGGGGTCGGATCCGTTTCCGGCACGGAAATGGCTCTGACCCCAGGTACGACAACGCCGGGCATGGCCCGGCGCTACCGAAGGGTTGCGTCGCAGATGGGGGTCAGAGCCCTTTCTACGAAAGGGATCCGACCCCGGCCCCTGGCTTACAGCGGGTTCGCGTCCAAGAAGGCGCGGATTTCCGGCACCAGCACCTCGTGCTTGTCTTCCAGCACGTAATGCCCGGCATCCTCGAAGGCGTGCACCTGGGCCTGCGGCAGCGCTGACTGGAAACCTTCCAGGAAGTGGTGGTCGAACACGAAGTCGCGCAGGCCCCAGTCAATGAAGGCCGGGCGGTCGGCGAACGAGGGCAGCGCCTGGCCGGCGCGCTCCAGCAGCGACCAGGCCTTGTCGGCCGGCGACAGCGGAATGTCCTGCATGAAGCGGATGGTGCTGATGCGGTTGGCGTAGCTGTTGTACGGCGACACGTAGGCGCGGCGCACGTCGGCCGGCATCTTCCGCTCCACGCCCAGCCACGAGGCGCCGGAGGAGAACGCGTTGAAGCTGCGGATGATCCACTCGCCGATCTTCCAGTGGCGGCC
The DNA here is from genome assembly GCA_009912235.1 of Stenotrophomonas maltophilia. Taxonomy (GTDB): domain Bacteria; phylum Pseudomonadota; class Gammaproteobacteria; order Xanthomonadales; family Xanthomonadaceae; genus Stenotrophomonas; species Stenotrophomonas maltophilia_AV. The sequence continues at coordinate 272,955 of WNDS01000005.1, read as the reverse complement.
CAGCGCGATCTGCCACGGCATCCTCTTGGCCGTCGGCATCGGGAAGGCGGCGGTGTTGAGCACCACTAGGCGCTTCACCTGCGCGTGGTGTGACAGTGCCCAGCCGAAGCCGATCATGCCGCCCCAGTCATGCACCGCCAGGGTGACCGGGCCGGTGATGCCCAGGTGCTGCAGCAGCGCGTCCAGATCATCCACGCGCGACTGCAGGGTGTATTCGTAGCGGCGGTCGTCGGGCTTGTCCGAGAGGCCCATGCCGATGTGGTCGGGCACGATGCAGCGGTACTTGTCCGACAGGCCAGCCACCAGCGTGCGCCAGTAATAGCTCCAGGACGGGTTGCCGTGCACCATCAGCACCACCTCGCCATCGCGCGGGCCTTCGTCGAGATAGCTCATCGACAGGCCGGGACGGACCTGGAAACGCTGCGGGTGGGCGGGGTAACCGGGGAGATTGGACATCGGATCGCACCTGTAGAAAGGGCCGGTAGAACCGGCCCTTGGGCACTCGGAAAATCATCGCTGCCAATCGCGCAGCAGGCCAGCGGTGACTTTTTTACCAGACCACTTCAGCCATCGAGCAGTTCAGGCCCGAACCGATGCCGAGCAGCGCGATGCGGTCGCCCTTCTTCAGCTTGCCCAGCTGCTTGAGCTTGCTCAGCACGATCGGCACCGAGGCCGGGCCGATGTTGCCGTGCTCGCCGAAGATGGTCATCACCTTCTTCGGGTCGATGCCGAAGTTCCTGATGAAGGCGGCGGTGTGCGGCTGGCTGACCTGGTGGATCACGAACTGGTCCAGTTCCTCCACCGCCCAGCCCAGGGCGATCTTCGCGGCGGCGAAGGTCTTCTGCGCCAGCTTGATGCCTTCGATCAGCAGCATGCGGGTGTCGGTGACCATGCGGTCCAGGTTGCCCAGGCACAGCTGGTTCCATTCGGTGGCCGAACGGGTCACGCCGCCCTTGTAGCGCGGGGCGTCGGGCACCAGCTCCGAACGCGCCATCACCATCGCCGCAGCACCCGAACCGGTAGTCAGCGCCGCCAGTTCGTTGCGGAAATCGTCGGCGGTGACGTCCGGGGCGGTCATGCGCTCCAGGGTCTTTTCGTACACCAGGTTGGCGGTCTCGCCGTCCACCACCAGCGCATAGTCGATATCGCCGCGCTCAAGCATGCGCGCGGCGATGTCCATGCCGTTGATGAAGGCCAGGCAGGCGTTGGCGACGTCGAAGGTCATGCATTCGTCGCTCACGCCCAGGTTGCCGGACACGATGGAGGCCGTGGACGGCTCCAGGTAGCCACGGCTGACCGAGGTGTTGACCAGCAGACCCACCTGGGTGGCGCTGATTCCGGCATCCTCCAGCGCCTTGCGGCCGGCCATGGTGGCCGCGTCGGAGCCAGCACGCCATGGTACCACAGGCGCCGCGCATGCACGCCGGCGATATCGCCGAGCACATCGGTGCGGATGCCCAGGCGATCCAGGGTCGGCTGCAGGCGGTCGTTGATTTCCTTGGTCGTCAACGTGTGCGGCGCGTCGACGTGTGCCAGGCCGGCGATCGAGACATTCTTGAAGAGCATCGAGGTTAGCGCCAAGGCTCAGGCAAAAGGGGGCGTTATTCTATAACCCCCGGGCTTTCACCGCATCTTTACGGATTCAGCCTTGGCCGTATGGTGAAGGATTCAGCGCGGCGGGCACTGGAAAGCGTTGAAGCGCTGGCTGCCGTCGGCGACGGTACCGTCGGCCTGCACGGCATTGGCGCCGGCACTGGGCGCCTCGTTGCGGGCCAGGGTTTCCAGCTCTTCCTGCACGCGCAGCGGGTTGCGGTTGTAGAAGCCGACCTTGCTCTTCACGGTGACCGCCACTTCGCCCTTGTTGATGCAGCCGGCCGGGGCCGGGCCTGCCGGCAGCACGCGCACGGTCTTGCCAACCGGTTCGATCGGCACCCAGGTACAGGCGGTGGCGGAGAGCATCAGGGCAGACAGCAGCAGAACGCGCATGGGCAGATCCTGGAAGGGAATGGGGATGATTCTGCCTGAACGGCCTGAATCCGGGGTAGCCGGGGTGGGGTTGGGCTCCCCCGGGCCGGGGTCGGATCCCCCGCAGGGGGCTCTTACCCCGGATACGCAGCGCAGCATCGCTGGCCACCGGAAAACCGCCGGGCATGGCCCGGCGCTACCGCAGGAGGCCTGCCCGCCCGGGCGGGCAGGCACTTCCCTTATTTCTTGACCGGGTTGCCTTCGGCATCGATCACGGTCACCTCGCCCAGCTTCAGCGCACGCACCGGCGCTTCGGTCTGCTTCAGGTCACCCACCACCACCCAGGTCAGGGCGCCGGGCTGCAGGCGCTTGGCCGCTTCCTGCACCTGCGCCGGGGTCATCGCCTCGATCTCGGCCTTGCGCTTGAACACATAGTCGTCCGGGCGCTGGTACTGGACCATGCTGGACAGGGTGCTCATCACCGCGCTGGCGGTTTCATACGCACCGGGCAGGCTCAGGGTCTGGATGTTGCGGATGCACGCGACCTCGGCGTCGGTGGCCGGCTTGCTGCCGGTGGCGAAGACGGTGATGTCCTTGCGCAGCTCGTCCAGCGCCGGGCCGGTCTTGTCGATCTGCACCGGCGCGCTGACGATCCACGGGCGCTGGCCCAGCGCGTTGGGGGCCGACGAACCGACGCCGTAGGACCAGTGCTTGTCCTCGCGCAGGTTCATGTTCAGGCGCGAGGTGAAATCACCGCCCAGCAAACCGTTGGCGATGTCGAAGCGGGTACTGCCGGCATCTTCGGTGGACGGCACCAGCTGGGCCGCGAACAGGTTGGCCTGGATGGCGCCCGGCTGGTCGATCAGGAACACGCGCGGGGCGCTGGGCAGGGCCACGGTGCTGGCCAGCTTCACCTGCGGCGCCGGGCCCTGGCTCTTCCAGTCGCCGAACTGCTTCTTCAGCAGCGGCACCAGCTCCTTCAGGGTGGTATCACCCACCACGATCAGCGTGCCCTGCTCCGGGCGCAGCCAGTCACGGTGGAAATCAACCAGGTCGGCGCGGGTCAGCGCGGCGATGGCGTCTTCGTCACCGGTACCGCTGAACGGAATGGCGTAGGGGTGGCCCTTGCCGTACAGCAGCGGCGGCAGCACGCGCATCGCCACGCGGCCCGGGTTGGCCTTTTCCTGCTTGATGCCGGCAATCCAGCTGGCCTTGACCCGGTCGATGTCGGCCTGGTCGAAGCGCGGCTGGCGCAGCATCTGGCTGTACAGCGCCAGCGACGGGGCCAGGTTTTCCTTCAGTGCGGACAGGTAGCCGCTGGTGCTGTCCAGGCTGGCACCGGCACTGAGCTGGGCGCCCAGTGCATCGGCAGCGTCGGCGAAGGCCAGCGAATCCAGGGCGCCGGCACCTTCGTCCAGCACGCCCAGGGTGAAGCCGGCGGTGCCCGGCTTGCGGCCCTGGTCTGCGCTGTAGCCGCCCGGGAAGTTGTAGCTGAACTGCACCATCGGAATGTCATGGCGTTCGGCCAGGATCACCTGCGTGCCGTTCTTCAGGGTGGCGCGCTGCAGCTGCGGGAACTTCAGTTCCGGGAAGCTGGTGGCCCTGGGCACGCCAGCGCTGCGGTCGACCTGCTCGGGCAGGGTGCGGAACTTCGGGTCCACCGCCGGCACGTTGAACGGCGCCGGGGTGACCGAGGGCTCTTCTTCCAGGGCCACGCGGGCACCGGGCTCGACCACCACGGTGTGGCTGCCGGCACCGAGCCAGGTGCTGCCGACCTTGCGCAGGTCAGCGGCGCTGGCCTTGTCGATGTTCGCCAGCGAGGTGCGGAAGCAGCCCGGGTCGCCTTCGAACACGGCGCACTCGGCCAGTGCGTCGGCCTTGCCGCCGAAGCCACCGATGCGCTCGATGCCACGGATGAAACCGGCACGGAAGGCGGTCTTGGCGCGCGACAGTTCGTCGGCGGTCGGCCCTTCGGCCAGCAGGCGGCTCAGTTCTTCATCGATGATCGCTTCGACCTTAGCCGGGTCCACGCCCTGCTTGACGGTGGCGGCGACCACGAACTTGGAGCCCAGCTGCGAGGTGAAGACATCGGAGCTGACCCAGTCCACCAGCTTATCATCGTGCTGCAGGCGCTTGCCCAGCCGCGAGGATTTGGCGCCGTCCAGCACCTGTGCCAGCACCTGCAGCTGGTCGATGTCGGTGGTACCGACCTGGGCCATGTTCCATGCGCGGTAGATGTGCGGCTGCGGCACCTTGTCGCTCATCACTTCACGGGTGGTCTGACTGCGCTTGGCCACGTCCACCTTGGGCTGGGCCATGCTCGGGCCGGCCGGGATGGCGCCGAAGTAGCAGGCCACCTTTTCCTTGGCGGTGGCCAAGTCGATGTCACCGGCCAGCACCAGCACCGCGTTGTTGGGGCCGTACCAGGTGCGGAACCAGGTCTTCACGTCCTCCAGCGAGGCTGCGTTGAGGTCGTTCATCGAACCGATGACGCTGTGGTGGTACGGGCGGCCCTTCGGGTACAGCGCGCGGTTCATCACCTGCCAAGCCTGCCCATACGGCTGGTTCTCGCCCTGGCGCTTCTAATTCTGCACCACACCGCGCTGCTCGTCCAGCGCGGCCTGGTCGATCGCGCCGACCAGGTGGCCCATGCGGTCGGACTCCATCCACAGCGCCATGTCCAGCGCGGTGGTCGGCACGTTCTCGAAGTAGTTGGTGCGGTCGGTATTGGTGGTGCCGTTCTGGCCGGTGGCGCCGACCTGCTAGAACGGTTCGAAGTATTCGCCGTCGTGGTTCTCGCTGTTCTGGAACATCAGGTGTTCGAACAGGTGCGCAAAGCCGGTGCGGCCGGCCGGTTCGTCCTTGCTGCCGACGTGGTACCAGATGTTGACCGCCACGATCGGTGCCTTGCGGTCGGTGTGCACCACCACGCGCAGACCATTGGGCAGGGTGAACTGCTCATAGGGAATGTCGACCTTGGCCAAGGCGGCCGGCTTGGCCAGCACGGGCGCAGGCGCAATGCCTGCCAGAGCAGTAACGAGGGCGAGAGCGAGCAACGCAGTGCACGGGCGCAGGGTGGCAGACATTCCGGATCCTTGGGTCACGTAGGTGAACGCCGATCCTAGTGCGTGCGCCGGGTGCCGGGCATCCGCCAGCAGTCACTGGGGGTGTTTGGCCCTGCAGTCCGAACCGGGCGGGCCACGCCGGGCGTGTTTTCAGGGGGCGGACAGTGTCCGTGCAGGCCACTGCGGACAGGTGTCCGGCCTGCGGACACGTGGCGCGCACCTGAAATCCCTTGAAAATCAATGACTAAAAGTTGGCACGGGGTTTGCTTTGGTCTACCTGCACCTGCAAGGCTTCAGACAAATACTGACTGAACGCTGAACAAAATGAGGAAAGTTGAAATTTTCCTTGCATCCCCGAAATTAGTGTACTACCTTACTACCACACCACCGCTCACCAACACTAAACAGGCCCCGTCATGAACGCCAAGACCATTGCCATCGCCATCGCCCTGATCGCCGGCACCGCGGTTGTTTCGTCGGTGCAGGCCTCCTCCATCACCACCCTGTTCACCGTGCAGGTGCGGCCGGACGCCGAACAGCTGGCCCAGCAGGCTTGGGAACGCGACAGCGGCATCCCGACCCTGGCGGCGGTGCAGGTGCGCCCCAGCGCGGAACAGCTGGCCGAACGCGACGGTGTCGCCGCGCTCGCCCCGGCCCTGCCGATGGCCACCCTGGCCGCCGTGGAAGTGCGCCCGAGCCTGGAACAGCGCGTCGCCCTGGCCGCCGAACAGGAAGCCCAGCGCTACGCCGCCACCCTGGCCGCCGCTGCCACCAGCGTTGCCCAGCAGGTCATCACCAACCTGCCGACCCTGCAGGTGCGCCCGAGCGCTGCCGATCTGCAGGCCCTGGCCACCGAAACCGCCCAGGTCCTGCTGCGCCCGTAAGCGGTGCCCGCCCTGCCCCGTGCAGGGCGTGCGCAGTAAAGGCGGCATCGGTCGCAGGTACACTGCAGCGATGAATGCCGCGCCCCTGTTCCACGTGATCCTGTTCCAACCGGAAATCCCGCCCAACACGGGCAATTTGATCCGGCTCTGTGTCAACACCGGCGCGCAGCTGCACCTGGTCGAACCGCTCGGGTTTGCACTGGAAGACAAGCAGCTCAGACGCGCCGGGCTGGACTACCACGAGTACTCGCGCCTGCAGGTGCACCCCGACCTGGACACTGCACTGGCGCGCATTGCGCCGAAGCGGCTGTTCGCCCTGAGCACCCGGGCCAGCGTGCGCTATGACAGCGTCGGGTTCGAAGAAGGCGATGCCTTCCTGTTCGGGCCGGAAAGCCGCGGCCTGCCGCAGGACCTGCTCGATGCGCTGCCCGAAGGACGCCGCCTGCGCCTGCCGATGCGCCCGGACAACCGCAGCCTCAATCTCTCCAACACCGTGGCCGTGGTGATGTACGAGGCCTGGCGCCAGCATGGGTTTGCCGGCGGGGCGTGAACCGCTTCGGGTAGGTGCGGACCACATCCGATGGTAGTGACCGCTCCTTGGTAGGTGCGGACCTTGGTCCGCACAGATGCCTGGTCGCGCGCCGAAGGAATGTGCCAACCAAGGTTGGCACCTACCCGTAGATCCTCGCCACGCGTGGATGGCGATCAGAACGCGCTGATCCCGGTCAGTTCGCGGCCGATCACCAGCTGGTGCACGGTTTCGGTGCCTTCATAGGTGATCACCGATTCCAGGTTCAGCGCATGCCGGATCGCCACGTGTTCGGTGGTGATGCCGGCGCCGCCCAGCAGGTCGCGGCATTCGCGGGCGATATCAATGGCCATGCGGCAGTTGTTCCACTTGGCCAGGCTGACCTGCTGTGGCTGCAGCTGGCCGGCTTCCTTCAGGCGCCCCAGCTGCAGGGCCAGCAGCTGCGCAGTGGTAATGCGGCGGGCCATCTCGGCCAGCTTGATCTGCGCGCTCTGGGTGGCGGCCAGCGGGCGGCCGAACAGCACGCGCTGCCCGGCATAGCCCAGCGCTTCATCCAGGCAGGCGATGGCCGCGCCGATCGGGCCCCAGCTGATGCCGAAGCGGGCCTGGCTCAGGCAGCCCAGCGACCCCTTCAGGCTCTTCACGTTGGGCAGGCGGCGGCTGTCGGGCACGCGCACGTCATCGAAGAACAGCGCGCCGGTCAGCGAGGCGCGCAGGCTCATCTTGTGCTTGATCTCCTGCACGCTGAAGCCGGGCATGCCCTTTTCCAGCACGAAGCCCTGGATGCCATCCTCGGTCTGCGCCCAGACGATGGCCAGGTCGGCCAACGGGCCGCTGGTGATCCACATCTTGCTGCCGGTGATGCGCCAGTCGCTGCCATCGCGCACCGCGCGGGTCTTCATGCTGGCCGGGTCGGAGCCGCCGTGCGCTTCGGTCAGGCCGAAGCAGCCGATCAGTTCGCCGCGCGCCATGGCCGGCAACCACTGCCGGCGCTGTTCTTCGCTGCCATAGGCATGGATGGGGTACATGCACAGCGAGCTCTGCACCGACACGAAGCTGCGCAGGCCCGAATCGCCGCGCTCCAGTTCCTGGCAGATCAGCCCGTAACTGACCGCGCCCATGCCGCCACCGCCGTATTCGGGCGGCAGGGTCGCGCCGAGCAGGCCCAGCGCGGCGATCTCCGGCACCAGTTCATCGGGAAAGCGCGCCTGGTCGAACGCATCGCCGATGATCGGCAGCACGCGCTCGTTGGTGAAGCGGGCAACGGTGGCCTGCACCGCACGCTCTTCCTCGCTGAGCAGGGAACGGACATCGAACAGGTCGTACGGATCCAGGGCCATGGCACTCACACGCAGTCGGGACCGGGCCATTGTCGGTGATCCGGGCAGCGCGTGCCGGGCACGGTCGGCACCTGGCAGCGTTGCAGCATTAGGCTGCAATGCAGCAAACGTGGTGTGAACGGCGCTGATCTAGCTCGATCGCGCGCGGCCCGGTACCCTGACACATTCAAACAACCGTTTCGCTCGTGGCTGCACGCGCGATTCCCAGGCAACCGCCGGTGGCCCCGATGCCGGCACTACCCACGAGTCATGCATTCGATGAGCGCTGAAGCCAACGCCCTGTCCCCGCGTGAAGTAATGGAGTTCGACGTGGTGATCGTCGGTGCCGGCCCCGCCGGCCTGGCCACCGCGATCCGCCTGCGCCAGTGCGCGGTGGAAGCCGGCCGCGAGCTGTCGGTGTGCGTGCTGGAAAAGGGCTCCGAGCCGGGTGCGCACATCCTGTCCGGCGCGGTGATGGACCCGCGCGCGCTGACCGAACTGTTCCCGGACTGGGCCGAGCGCGGCGCGCCGCTGAAGCAGAAGGTCACCCGCGACGAGTTCCTGTTCCTCAGCGAAACCGGCGCGCGCCGCACGCCGCAGGCGCTGCAGCCCGAATGCTTCCACAACGAAGGCAACTACATCATCAGCCTGGGCGAGGTGACGCGCTGGCTGGCGCAGCAGGCCGAGGCGCTGGAAGTGGCGATCTTCCCCGGTTTCCCGGCCGCCGAAGTGCTGTACGGCGCCGATGGCGCGGTGATCGGCGTGGCCACCGGCGACATGGGCATCGAGAAGGACGGCACGCCCGGCCCGGCATTCGAACGTGGCATGGCGCTGCATGCGAAGTACACCGTGTTCGCCGAAGGCGCGCGTGGCCGCCTGGGCCGCCAGCTGATCGCCAACTTCCAGCTCGACGCCGGCAAGGACCCGCAGGCCTACGGCATCGGCATCAAGGAACTGTGGCAGATCGACCCGGCCAAACATGAGCCGGGCCTGGTGGTGCACGCCTCCGGCTGGCCACTGGACAGCGACACCTATGGCGGCGCGTTCCTGTACCACGCCGACGGCGGCAAGGTCGCCATCGGCTACGTGGTCGGCCTGGACTACAGGAACCCGTGGCTGAGCCCATTTGAAGAGTTCCAGCGCTTCAAGACCCACCCGGAGATCCGCAAGCACCTGGAAGGCGGCACCCGCATCGGCTACGGCGCGCGCGCGATCACCGCCGGTGGCCTGATGTCGTTGCCGAAGACCGTGTTCCCCGGCGGTGCGCTGGTCGGCTGCGAGGCCGGCTACCTCAACGTCAGCCGCATCAAGGGCAGCCACGCCGCGATCAAGACCGGCATGCTGTGCGCCGATGCCGCCTTCGATGCGCTGGTGGCCGACCGCCAGCACGATGCGCTGGACGCGTACCCTCAGGCCTTTGAAGCCAGCTGGCTGCACGCCGAACTGCAGCAGGCCAAGAACTTCAAGCAGTGGTTCAAGAAGGGCCAGACCGTGGCCACGCTGATGACCGGCATCGAGCAGTGGCTGCTGCCCAAGCTGGGCGTGCGCAACCCGCCGTGGACCCTGCGCCACAGCACCCCGGACCACGCCTGCCTGGAACCGGCGGCCAAGCACACGCGCATCGCCTACCCCAAGCCCGATGGCGTGCTGACGTTCGACCGGCTCAGCTCGGTGTTCCTGAGCAGCACCAACCACGAGGAAGACCAGCCCAGCCACCTGACGCTGAAGGACGCCAGCATTCCGGTGCAGGTGAACCTGGCCGAGTACGCCGGCCCGGAAGCGCGCTACTGCCCGGCCGGTGTGTACGAGTTCGTCGGCGAGGCCGACAACGCGCGGCTGCAGATCAACGCGCAGAACTGCGTGCACTGCAAGACCTGCGACATCAAGGACCCGACCCAGAACATCGTCTGGGTGACCCCGCAGGGCGGCGGCGGCCCGAACTACTCGGGCATGTAAGCCGGCAGGGCGCTGCGACCGGGTGTCGCAGCGCCGGCCACCTGCACGGGCGCTATCCTGCGCCGATGCGATTGTTCACTGCCCTTGTTCTGCTGGCCGGCATGGCGCTGGCCACGGCCTGCCAGCGCACGCCCGTTCCGAGCGACCCCGCGCAGGCCCGCCAGCAGGCCATGCAGCGCGCCTTCGAGGTCTGTGCCGGCTGCCACACCACCGCGGCCGGTGGCATCCACCGCTTCGGCCCGAACCTGCACCAGGTGCTGGGCCGCCGCGCCGGCAGCCTGCCCGACTACCCGTATTCGGCGGGCATGCGCCGCGCCGATTTCAACTGGAGTGCGCAGACGCTGGACACCTTCCTGCAGTCGCCCACCCACCTGGTGCCCGGCACCCGCATGTACAACGCCTTCCCCAGCCCAGAACGGCGTGTGCTGGTGATCGCCTACCTGCAGCAGCTGCAGCAGGCCAACCCGACGCCGGCTCAGTGATCCAGATCCTGCAGCAGCTGCTGCAGCGCATCGACGAACGCCAGCAGTGCCTCGCCCGGCCAGGGCTGCTGCTCGCGCAGCACCTCCACCAGTGCGGCGGCACGCTGCACCAGCGCGGTGGCGCCGATGGCCCCCAGTGCGCCGGCCTGGCGGTGCAGCAGGGCAGCCACCTGGTCCCGGTCACGCTGGGCGATGGCTTCGCGCAGCTGCGGCAGGTCGTCGGTGCCGGCCTGGCGCAGGCTGTGCAGCAGCTGTGCGGCCACCTCGGCACCTAAGCGCTGCTGCAGCGTGGCGGCATCGGGCGCGGGGTCGGCAGGGCCGGTGAGCGCTGCTGACGGCCGGCCGTCCACCACCACGCCCGGTGCAGCCGGCAGCCAGCGCAGCAGTGCATGGCGCAGCGTGGCCAGGGTCAGCGGCTTGGCCAGTACATCGTCCATGCCGGCATCGCGGCACCGCCACGCGTCGTCGTCCAGCACGCTGGCGGTCAGCGCCAGCACCGGCAGGCGGGCCTGGCCGCTGCGGCCCTCGCAATCGCGCAGCACGCGGGTGAAGGCGAAGCCGTCCAGCACCGGCATGCGGCAATCGGTGATGACCAGGTCGAAGGGTTCGCGCGCCAGCAGGTCCAGCGCCTGCTGGCCGTCGTCCACCATCACGTGCGGCACGCCCAGCTGCTGCAGCCGCCAGGCCATCATTGCCTGGTTGGTGGGGTGGTCTTCGGCCACCAGCACGCGGGCCTGGCGCAGCGCGGCCGGCAGCAGCGCCACCTGGTCCTGTTCGGCGGCCAGCAGGGCCACGTCCTCGGCGCGCGCTTCGGCCAGTGCCAGCGTCACCACCACCCGGGTGCCCTCACCCAGCGTGCTGTGCACCACCAGCTGCCCGCCCATCAGTTCCACCAGGCGCCGGCTGATGCTCAGGCCCAGGCCGGTTCCGCCGTGGTCGCGCTGGGTGTAGGCACCGGCCTGGGTGAACGGCTCGAACAGCTGTTCCATCTGCTCCGGCGCGATCCCCACGCCGGTATCGGACACGGTCAGCTGCAGCGGCTGGATGCCCTCGCCATCGGTCGCGCCCAGCACGTCCAGCTGCAGCCGCACCTCGCCCTTCGGGGTGAACTTGATGGCGTTGCCGAGCAGGTTGAAGACCACCTGGCGCAGGCGCACGCCATCGGCCTCGTGCGCGGCGGCCAGGCGCGGGTCGATGTCCAGCTGCAGCGACAGGCCACGCGCTTCAGCCTGCACCGCCATCAGCCGCACCACGCCATCGAGCAGCGCGCGCAGCGGCAACGGCACCGGCTCCAGGCGCAGCGCACCGGCTTCGATGCGCGAGTAGTCGAGGATGTCATCGAGGATCTGTCGCAGCATTTCGGCCGAATCGCCGATGGTGCTCAGGATGTCCTGCTGCTGCTCGTCCAGCGGCGAATGCGCCAGCACTTCCAGCATGCCCAGCACGCCACCCATCGGGGTGCGGATCTCGTGGCTCATCGTGGCCAGGAAACGCGAGCGCGCTTCGGCGGCCTGCTCGGCCTGGATGCGGGCCTTGGCCAGCGCCTCGGCCTGCCCGCGTGCATCGGTGACATCCACCCAGTAACCGCTCCAGGTGACCGCACCGGCGTCGGCGGCGTAGGGACGGGCCTGGGTGCGCACCCAGCGCTCGGGGTCGGCACCGTCCACGCGGAACTCGAAGGCCAGCATGCCGAAACTGGCGGCGGCGTCCTGCAGGGACTGCTCGACATGGGCGCGGTCGCGCGGGTCGATGCGGGCGGTCAAGGCACGCGCGTCGTCCATCACCTGCTGGCGGTCGATGCCGAACAATCCTCGGGTATCGCCGGCCACGAACGGGAAATGCATTTCGCCGCTGGCATCGCGGCGGGCCTGGTAGACGATGGCCGGCAGGTTCAGGGTGACATCGGCCAGGCGCTGCTCAACCCGGCGCCGCCCTGCCACTTCGCGGCGCAGGCGCCAGTGGCCCCAGGCGAACACCAGCAGCGCGGTGGCCAGCACCAGCAGCAGGGGCGGACACCAGCCGATGCTGCGCCAGCGGATGCCGCTGCGCGGCGGTGTGGTGCCCAGCCAGGTGGCACGCAGCGCGTCGCGCTGCTGCAGGCTCTGCTGCGACAGCAGCCGGTCGAAGGTGGTGGCCAGCGCCGCGTGGCGCCCGTCCACCGCCAGTGACAGGGCATCGTTGAAGCCGGCCGGCGCGGCCACCTGCAGGCGGCCGGCGAAGCGCTCGCGGATCAGCCGCTCGACCACCGCCAGGTTGCCCACGAAGGCATCGGCCTCGCCGCCCTCCAGGCGTTCCAGCGCCTGTTCGAAACTGCGTGCGGCCACCAGCCGCGCCTGTGGGGCCTGGCGCAGCACATAACCGCGTACCTGCTGCAGGTCGGACACCAGCACGCGCTGCCCCTGCAGGTCGGCCAGGCCCAGCACCGGCGGGCCGTCGCGGCGGGTCACGATCACGTTAGGCACGGTGATGAAGGGCTGGCTGTAGGTCCACTCCGGGCCGAGGTAGGCCGAATCGTTGGGAATGCCCATGACCGCATCCGGCTCGCCGCGGTGCAGCTTCTCGCGCAGATCGAACCAGTCGGCACTGGCCTGGGGCTGCAGGTGCGCGCCGGCCTCTTCAAGCAGCTGCAGGTAGGCACTGGCCAGCCCGGCCGGCTGGCCCTGCGCGGTGCGGTAGGACAGCGGGGCCGCATTGGGCGCGAAGCCGATGCGCAGCGGGCGCTGCAGCACCTGGCGTTCGGCGTCGCTGATGGCCGCGCCGGCCGGCGTGGACCAGCGCGGCGGCGGCAACCAGCGCGCGGCGAGCGCATCGCGTGTGGACTGGCTCTGCACGGCCAGCGCGCGGTCCAGGGCATCGGCCAGCAACGGCCTGCCGGTGGCCACGCCCAGGTGCAGCCGCTCCGGCGGCAGGTCGCTGGGGCGCAACAGCGCCAGCCCCTCCAGGCCCGGCTAGGCGATCAGCCGGTCGGCCACATAGGCGTTGCCGATGAAGGCATCAGCTTTGTCGTGTTTGACCATCTGCAGCGCCTGCAGCGTGCTGTCCGCGACAATCTGCCGTGCCCGCGGGTAGCGGGCGCGCACCTGCGGGCCGGTCAGGAAGTTCTGCTCGACCACCACCCGCCGCACATCCAGATCGGCGTTGCCGGCGGTGGCGAGGTCGCCGCTGCGGACGACGATGGCCAGCGGCGCGTCCACATACGGCGCGGTATAGAGCAGGCAGCGGTTGCGCTCGCTGTTCTGCGAGATGTTCATCACCACATCGATCTCGCCACGGCAGGCCGCATTGAGGACCTCGGCCCAGCTGCCAAGGCGACGCATCTGCACCTCCAGGCCCAGCCGGGCGGCCACCTGCGACACAATCTCCGGCCCCATGCCCTCCACGCGCTCGCCGTGCAGCGCCTCGAACGGCGGCCAGCCGCTGTCGTAATAGCCGACGACGATGGTAGGGTGGGCCAGGAGATCGTCGCGCTGCTCAGTGGTCAGCGGCAGGGGGCCAGGCACTGGCTGGGCCACTGCGGGCAGTACCTGCACGGCCAGCAACAGCAGAACGGTCAACGCCGCGCTCCGCATCCGTTCGATCTCCCATTAGGACGCCAGGGACGCGATGGTCGCGAACCGGCTCGCCCCATACTAGTCCATGACCTTACGCATCATCATCGCCGACGATCACCCCGTGGTCCGCATTGGTACCCGCGCCGTGATCGAATCCAGCGGGATGGGCCGGGTGGTGGGCGAAGCCAGCGATGCACAGGCGCTGATCCAGCTGCTGGCCAGCCAGCCGTGCGATCTGCTGGTGACCGACTATTCGATGCCGGGCAGCCCGCAGGCCGACGGCTTTGCGATGATCGGCATGATCCGGCGCCGCCACCCCGAGCTGCCGGTGGTGATGCTGAGCGTATCGAGCAACCTGGCGATCCTGCGCATGGTGCGCGAAACGGGTGTGCTGGGCCTGGTGGACAAGGGCTCGTCGATGGACGAACTGCCGCAGGCGATCCAGAGCGTGCAGCGGGGCCAGCCCTACCTGAGCCGCACGCTGAAGGACCTGGTGGACGCGGCCGGCGACCTGCGTGGCAGCCGCACCCACGACCAGGCCCGGCCGCTGTCGCCGCGCGAAGTGGAAGTACTGCGGCTGCTGGGCACCGGCATGACCGTCAAGGAGATTTCCCTGCAGCTGCACAAGAGCGTGAGCACCATCAGCCGGCAGAAGGGGAATGCGATGCAGAAGCTGGGCTTGAAGGGTGACGCCGAGCTGTTTGATTACCTGCGCGACGGCAAGCTGTAACCAAGCGGTAGTACATACAAGGGGGCGTCCGGCCCCTTCCCGCAGTGCCATGCCTCCGGCTTCCCCTGCCCCTGCCCTGCCCCGGCGGCTGTATGCCGCCGGTCATTTCGCCCGCACCCTGTCCTGGTCGTTCACCGACCTGGCGCTGGGCAATTACCTGCATGCACGGCTGGGGCTGACACCGGCAAGCACCGGCCAGCTGCTGTTCGTGTCGCTGGCCTACAGCGCGCTGCTGGACCTGCTGCTGGCGATGCTGTTCGTGCGCGTGCGCGACCAGCGCCGTACCGCGCTGCGCCTGAAGCTGATCGGTGGCGCCGGCACCGCCGCCAGCGCCTGCCTGCTGTTCCACACCTTCGCGGTGGACGGCAACGGCAGCGGCTTCGGGCTGCTGCTGGCGGTCTCGCTGCTGTTCCGCACCTGCTATGCGCTGTTCGACGTGGCCCAGAACGCACTGACCTCGCTGCTGCCGGTCGATGCCACCGACGCCGAACGCTACGTGGCCGACCGTGCGCTGGTGGTGCCGGTGTCCAAGCTGTGCATTGCCGCGGCGATGTTCGCCGTGGTCGGTGATGCCGGCAGCGTTCCGGCCGGCAACGAACAGCGCATCTGCCTGGTGATCGGCATGCTGGTGCTGCTGGCTGCGGTGCCGCTGGCGCGCCTGCCGGTGCCGGCCCCGCAGCGGCAGGCGCCGCAGCCCGGCACGCCACTGCCGTTGCCGATGGCGGCGCTGGCACCGGTGCTGCTGGCCATTGCCGCGGAAACCGCACTGACCGGCCTGGCCGGGCGCGTGCTGCCGTTCCTGGCTCACGGCGCCGCCCTGACCTTCGCCATGGTGGCCGGCATGGTGCTGGCACCGTGGGCCGCCGCACGCCTGCAGCAGCAGCTGGGCAGCGAGATGCGCACGATCCTCGCACTGAGCCTGGCCGGGGTCGGGCTGGTGCTGTGGCGGCGCACCGCCCTGATCGCGCGCACGCACGCCGGGCAGGCCGGCCGCCACGACGACCTGAGCTGTTTCGCGCTGCTGACCGCCAGCATGAAGCTGTCCATCGCGCTGTCTTCGCTGCTGCTGGGCCAGCTGCTGGCCGGTGTCGACGCTGGGCAGGCCAGTGCACGCGGCGGTGTGCTGCTGCTGACCCTGGCCGGCAGCGTGCTGACCTGCGCAGTGCTGGCGCTGGCTGCGCCGCGCCGTTCCCTGCTGCCCCTGCTGCCCGGCCCCCTGCGATGAGCCAGCCCTACCCTGCCGACGCGCAGCGCCGGCCGCTGATCAACCTGGACACCGACCACAAGCGCATCGTCTGGCTGCTGCGCACGCTGGGGCCGACCCCGCGCATCGCCATCGCCCAGCAGCTGGGCATGCACAACGGGGTGCTGACCCGGCTCACCCGCGAACTGCTGATGCTGGGCGTGGTGGAAGAGCGCGATGCGCAGTCTGCCGGCCTGCGTGGGCGGCCGTCGGTGCCGCTGGCGCTGTCCGGTGCGGCCGGCTACGCCGCCGGTGCCACCGTGCACCCGGGCTGGCTGGAGATCGCGCTGGTGGATTTCGCCGGCCACATCGTCAGCCGCGACGTGATGGCCTTCGACAGCCCCGACCCGCATGCGTTCGTCACCGCCGTCGACCAGCGGCTGCGGGTGCTGGCCACGCGCAGTGGCCTGATGCGCTCGCACTTCCTCGGCCTGGGCGTGGCGGTGCCCGGCCCGGCGGTGCAGACCGGCCCCTCGCGCCGGCACACCGTGGACTGGCTGCACGGCTGGCGCGAGATCGACAACGACCGCTTCTATGAAGAACACCTGGGTTGCCCGGTGTGGGTGGAAAACGATGCCACCCTGGCGGCGCTGGCCGAGTACTACGACAGCGGGCTGATCGCCAGCTGCACCTCGGCGCTGCTGCTGTACCTGGGCCACGGCGTGGGCGGCGGGGTGATCCACCGCCGCGATGTGATGCGCGGCGAGTTCGGCAACGCCGGCGACATCGGCCGCCTGTTCCGCATGGACACCGCGCGCCCGTCCGGCATCGACCTGCTGGCCACCCTGCGTGCGGCCGGCGCCGACATCCGCTCGCTGTTTGAAGTGGAGCAGTACCTGGACAGCCACGCCGGCGTGGTGGCGGCCTGGGCGGCCCGCGCCGGCGAACAGCTCGGCCATGCCGCCAACACCGGCGTGGCCTGGCTGGACCCGGGCTCGGTGATCCTGTCCGGCTCGCTGCCGCAGCGCGTGCTCGCCGCTGTTGGTTAGCACTTGGCGCCCGAACGCTGGAGCAGCGCGCTGGACA
Organism: Stenotrophomonas maltophilia; assembly: GCA_009912235.1. GTDB lineage: Bacteria > Pseudomonadota > Gammaproteobacteria > Xanthomonadales > Xanthomonadaceae > Stenotrophomonas > Stenotrophomonas maltophilia_AV. Next base: position 256,205 of record WNDS01000005.1, on the reverse strand, counting down.
TCCTGCGCCGCCCGGTGGTGCACGTCTCGCGGCTGGGCGGGTCGGCGGTGGCGGTGGGCGCGGCGCTGCTGCCGATCCACCAGCTGGGTGCCGACGGCATCCTCTGAGCCGCAGCGCCACCGCCCAGGCCCCGCCACGCAAGGCCTGCGGGGCTACGGCCAGCTCCGCTTCACCATGCGGACTCTGGCGGCAACACGGCGTTAATTGTTTATTTCCGCCGAAGTAAATATTTCCGTCACGCAAGCGGCCTACCGTGCGCCGTCAACCCCTTCCCCCCTTCCGTACGGTAGTCCTTCCGATGAACATGAACCGCCTGGTGCTCGGGATCTCCCTGGCGTTCGCCACCGCTGCCGCCGCGGCCGAAGAAGCCCCGGCCGCTGCCCCCGCCCCGGCCGCGCAGGATGCCAAGGCCAGCGATGCGGCCACCCTGGACACCGTGGTGGTCACCGGTGCGGCACGCACCCAGCGCCGCTTCGACGCCTCCTATGCAGTCAACGCGCTCAACCGCGAAGACATCCAGAAGCTGGCGACGAAGAGCTATTCCGACCTGCTCGGAAGCGTGCCCGGCATCCACGTGGAATCCACCGGCGGCGAAGTGCAGAACATCACCCGCCTGCGCGGCATTCCCACCGACCGCGGCTTCATCGTGTTCGAGCAGGACGGCCTGCCGCTGTACCAGGAACTGGACGGCAACTTCTTCAATTCCGGCGATGGCATGAACCGCATCGACGTGATGAACCAGCGCGTGGAAGTGGTGCGTGGCGGCCCGGCGCCGATCTACGCCAGCAGCGGCGGTGCGATCGTCAACAACATCCTGGCCGAAGGTTCCGAAGACACCCACGGCAAGGCCCAGCTGACCGTGGGCGATACCGGCCTGTACCGTGGCGAGATGTACCAGTCCGGCGCGCTGAGCAAGGACACCTTCTACGCCGTGGGCGGCTTCCTGCGCGAACACGACGGCTACCGCGACAACGGCTTCCCCAATGACATGGGCGGCCAGATCAGCGGCAACATCAAGCGCTTCATCGACGACACCAGCTGGTTCATGGTCAGCGGCACGTTCGTGGACGACCACAACACGTTCTACCTGCCGATCCCGATCGCCGACCCGCGCAACCCCAGCGTGTCGCTCAACCCGTACATCAACTACTTCACCGGCACGCTGAACTCGCCGGCGCTGCGCAGCGTGAACCTGAAGTACCTCGATGGCGCCGGTGCGCTGCAGAGCATGAACCGCGACCTGGCCGACGGCCGCCACATCCGCTTCGGCAATGTCGGCTTCCAGTACGAGAACACCGCCACCGACTGGACGATCTCGTTCAAGTCCGGCTACACCAAGGGCACCAACACCTTCGACGCGCTGTACTCGGCCACCAACTCGGTCGATGCCACCACCTTCGTCAACAGCTACCTGGCCGCGGCCCGCAAGGCCTTCGGCGGCAACGTGGCGCGCATGGGCTATGCCACTGCCGGCAGCAACGGTGCAGCGGTGTACAACCCGTATCCCGATTCGGGCCTGGTGATGTCCGGGCAGTACCGCGCCGCCGATTCGGACTTCTATTCCAGCCAGGCCGACCTGAGCGCCACCCGCCTGTTCGAGACCGGCCTGGGCACGCACGACCTCAACGTGGGCGTGTACACCTCGTTCTTCGGCAGCACCGCGCTGAACGTCTACCAGGACATGCTGCTGCAGGTGCGCGGCAAGCCGGACCTGCTGGACCTGGTGGCCTACGATGCCAACGGCAACCCGCTGGGCTATGTCACCGACAAGGGCACGCTGCGCTATACTACCACGCTCAACCGCGGCAAGGTCGATGCACGCATGTTCGCGGTGTATGCCAACGACACCTGGACGCTGACCGACCGCCTGAAGATCGACGCCGGCATCCGCAACGAGCGCTACCACTACGAAGGCTTCGCCGAGCAGACCACGCAGGCCAACCTGGGCGACCCGACCACGCTGGCCGACGACACCACCCGCCGCTTCACCGGCGTCACCCAGACCCATGAGCTGAGCCCGCACGCGACCAACTGGACCATCGGTGCCAACTACGGTGTCACCAGCGCCATCGGTGCCTATGCGCGTGCGTCGCACATGGAAGTGGTGCCGAACTCCTCGGTGGCGCGCAGCATCGACCCGACCATCATCACCACCAAGCTGGACCAGTACGAGCTGGGCCTGAAGGCCGCCTACGGCCGTTCCTACCTGTACCTGACCGCGTTTTACACCAAGTTCGACCCGCTCAATGCCTCGTTCGTGGCGTTCAACCCGACCACCGGCCGCAACGACCAGACCGTGCCGTTCATCGGCACCGCCGTGTCCAAGGGCGTGGAGCTGGACGGCATGCTGCGTGCCACCGACTGGTTCAGCGTGTCCGGCGCGGTCACCGTCAGCGACCCGCAGTACAAGGACCTGCAGAACGATTCCGGCGCCGACCCGGCCGCGGTGAACGGCAAGCAGATCGTGCGCGAGCCGAAGCTGTACGGCAACCTGCGCCCGGCCTTCAACTTCGCCTACGGTGACAACCAGTTCGAGACCTGGCTGCGCTACGACTTCGTCGGCAAGGGCTATGTGGACCTGTTCAACCAGACCGCGCTGCCGGCCTACCAGACCCTGGGCCTGGGCGTGTCGTGGAAGCGCGGCAACTGGGGCGCGCAGCTGGTAAGCGACAACCTGACCAACGAGAAGGCCCTGACCGAAGGCAACACGCGTACCGACGCACTGGCCGGCCAGGGTTCGGCCGAAGCGATCTACGGGCGTCCGCTGTTCGGCCGCAACTTCCGCCTGATGGTCAGCCAGAGCTGGTGATGATGGTGCGTGCAGCAACGACGCTGGCCCTGCTGGTAGGCAGCCTGCTTTCGCTGCAGGCCGCCGCCCAGGACCGCAGCAGTGCGGCCCTGGCCGAGCGCCTGTTCCCCAGCGTGGTGCCGCTGCAGCGCGATGCACTGCCGGCCGCCACGCGCAGCATGTTGGCCAGCCGCCAGCAGCAGCTGGACGGCTGCCGGCAGGACATCAGCTGCAGCCTGGCGAGCGCCACCTGGACGCCGGCGCAGATCAGCACGCTGGCCGCTGCGATGCCGGCGCAGGCCGAGGCGATCGGCCGTGAACTGCGCGGGCTCAATGGCATCCTGGCGGTGTACGGCCAGGGCCAGCCGCCGCGCTATGCCGACATCGACGGCCCGGCCGGCGATGCCGGCAGCCCGCGGCTGGCGCAGGACGTGCAGATTGCCGTGCAGATGAGTGATGTGGACCGCAACACCGGCTGCACCGCGCTGGACCGCAGCATCGCGCTGGCCGTGGGCCTGCACGATGCCAGCGACCGGCTCGATGCAGTGCGCTTCCTGCCGGTTAGTGCAGGCCCCAACGCGGCCGCGTTCGCGCGGGCCGCAACGCTGGACTGGAAGGCACACCCGTACACGGCGATCATCGTGCTGGGCCAGGGCCCGGACGAACTGGCCGCCCCGCTCAGCGGCGGCAGCAAGCTGCGGGTGAAGGCCGCCGCACAGCGTTACGCGGCCGGCGATGCGCCGTACATCATCGTCAGTGGCGGTGCCGTGGACCCGCGTGGCGCCCGCAGCGTGGAAGCGCTGCAGATGCGCCAGGCGCTGATCGAACGTTTCGGCATTCCCGAAGCGGCCATCCTGATCGATCCGCATGCACGCCACACCACCACCAACCTGCGCAACGCATCGCGCCTGCTGGCAGCGTTGAAGGCACCGGCGGCGCAGCCGGCACTGGTGGTCAGCAGCCCCTCGCACATCGATGCGGTGGCCAGCGCGGCCTTCAGTGCACGCAACCGCAGCGAGCTGGGCTACCTGTCGGGTGAGGTCGGCGCGCGGGTGTCCCCGTACGCGATCCGCTTCGTGCCGTCGCCGGCCTCGCTGCGCATCGATCCGTCCGATCCGCTGGACCCCTGAGCCGACGCGCTCAGCCGCCGTCACCGGCCTTGTGCGCGTGGCGGCGGCGCCAGGCGGCGGGGGTGACTCCGAAGCGGCGCAGGAAGGCCAGCCGCAGCGTATCCACGCTGCCGAACGCCACCGCAGCCGCCACCTGCTTGGGCGCCTGCCCGGCTTCCAGCCGCTGCCGCGCCTGCTCCATCCGCTGTTGTTCCAGCCACACCATCGGCGTGCAGTGCATCTCGGCCTGGAACACGCGCGCGAAACTGCGCGCGGACAGCCCGGCCTGCGCGGCCAGGCTGGCCACGCTGTGGCGCTCGTGCAGCCGCGTGGCCACCCAGCGCTGCAGCTCCTGCAGGGCCGCACGCGGTGGCGGCGCCCCGGAGTCTGCCACCTCCACGCCTGTATCGGTGCGCGCGAACTGGCGCTGGCCGCCCTCGCGACGGAAGAACAGCACCAGGTCATCGGCCACCGTGCGTGCGACCGCACGGCCCAGGTCTTCCTCCACCAGCGCCAGTGCCAGGTCCATGCCGGCAGTGATCCCGGCCGAGGTCCGCAGCGCGCGGTCGGCCACGTAGATGGCATCGGCGTCGATGCGGGCCGCGGGGTGGCGCGCGGCCAGCTGTGCGGCATACGCCCAGTGCGTGGTCAGCCGGCAGGGCTGGTCGAGCAGGCCGGGCGCGCCAAGCGCGAACGCGCCGGTGCAGACCGCGCCATGGCGGCGCGCACGCGGCGCGTGCTCGGCCAGCCAACGGGCGGTACGCGCATCGAGCCGGCGCTCGGCGTGCTCGGGCCCGCCGGCCACCAGCAGTGTGTCGGCGCTGGCATCGCCGGCGTCCAGCACGCTGCGCTGGGCCAGCACCTCCAGCCCGGACGAACTGCGCACCGGCCCGCGCCCGGGCGAGACCACCGACAGCGCGTAGGCGGCCTTGCCCAGCACCCGGTTGGCCTGGGCGAACACGTCCAGCGGGCCGGCCACGTCCAGCAGCTGGAAGCCTGGCAGGGCCAGCAGCTGCAGGCTGCGCGGGGCGGACGGGAGGGAAGGGAGCGCTCGCATTTTGGCAGTCTACCGCGTATTGCGATGAATCCCGCCACCGGCCGCGCGGGCGAGGATGGGCCTCCCCTCCCCGGAGTTCCTGCCATGTCCTCTGCCTTCGATGGCGTCAGCGCTCCCGACAGCGCCCTGGCCCGCCAGATCACCGAACTGGTGCGCGATACCGCATCGCCGCTGCTGTTCCACCACTCCAGCCGCGTCTACTGGTTCGGCGCGCTGGCCGGCCAGCGCCGCCAGCTCAATTTCGACCGCGAGCTGCTGTACGCCGGCGCCATGTTCCATGACATGGGGCTGGTGCCGGCGCACCGCTCGCCCGACCAGCGCTTCGAAGTGGACGGTGCCAACGTCGCCCGTGCGTTCCTGCGTGCGCGTGGCATCGACGAGGCCGACATCACCCTGGTCTGAAACGCGATCGCGCTGCACACCACGCCCGGTATTCCCGAGCACATGCACCCGGTGGTGGCGCTGGTTACCGCCGGCGTGGAGATGGACGTGCTGGGCCTGACCCATGCCGAGTACCCGGCCGCACAGCGCGAGGCGGTGGTGTCGCTGCACCCGCGTGGCCCGGACTTCAAGGAGCAGATAATCCAGGCCTTCCACGATGGCATCTGCCACAAGCCACACACCACCTTCGGCAACGTTAAAGCCGATGTGCTGGCCGACAAGGACCCGCACTTCCACCGCGGCAATTTCTGCAGCGTGATCCGCCAGTCCGCCTGGGCCTGAGCCGGCGGCACCCGCACCGCGCCGGGTCCTGCCCGGCGCTAGGGCGTCTCCTCGCCGACATCGGCGGCGCTGTCGCACTGGCGGTGTGGCGTACACAGCCGATCCAGCAGGGCCAGGGTCACCCCGTTGCTCCAGCCGAAGCCATCCTGCAGCGGGTATTCGCCGCCGCCACCGCCGCCGGCCGAACCGTCCACCACGTACTTCTCCACCAGCTTGCCCTGGCGGTCGTACACTGCCTGCACGGTACGCAGGAAACGCACGCCGACCTGCCGCGCCAGCGCCTGCTGGCCGTAGCGCTGCAGGCCGTCCACCGCCAACCACTGCAGCGGCGCCCAGCCGTTGGGCGCATCCCACTGCTGCCCGGTGCGCGCGGTGGTGGTCAGCAGCCCACCCTGGCACAGCAGCTGCGCCTGCACGGCCGTGGCGGTCGCGCGCGCCTGGGCCGGGCGTGTCACCTGCAGCCACAGCGGGTACAGCGCGGCGGCGGTGAGCGCCGGACGCAGCTCGCCATGCGCCAGGTCACGGTCGCCATACCAGCCCTGGCGGGCATCCCACAGTGCATGGTTGATCGCCTCGCGGCGTGCCTGCGCCTGGCGCTGGAAGGCACGTGCAGCCTCGCGCTGGCCATCGGCGCGGCTGGCCACGGCCAGCGTGGTTTCCAGGTGGTAGAGCAGGCTGTTCAGATCCACCGGCACGATCGCGGTGGTCTGGATGCTGGCCAGCGTGCTGCCATCGGCCAGCCGCACCACCCGCTCGTGCGCGGCGCCCGGCGCCATGCCGTCGGCACCGTGCATCCAGAACGCATGTTCGGTCTTCAGCTGCGGCAGGTAGCGGCGGTAGGCGGCATCACCTTCGTGGCCGGCCAGCAGTTCTACCATCAGGCTGAAGAACGGCGGCTGCGAGCGGCTGAGGTAGTAGCTGCGGTTGCCATTGGGAATGTGCCCGTACTGGTCCAGCTGCCAGGCGAAGTTGTCGACCATGTCGCGCACCTGCTGCCAGCGCCCGCTGGCGGCCAGCCCCAGCAGGGTGAAGTAGCTGTCCCAGTAATACACCTCGCGGAAGCGGCCACCGGGAACCACGTAGGGGTGCGGCAACGGCAGCAGCGAACCGTGCGCGGGAACGTCTTCGCCATGCCGGGTCAGCACCGGCCACAGCCCTTCGATATGCGCACGCAGGCTCTGCCCCGGCGGTGGCACGTAGGCCGCAGCCTCACCCGGCACGACAAAGGCCGCATCGACGAAGCCGCGCAGCGTGTGCGCGGGCGTGGCCTGCGCCTGCTGCCAGGCCTGTAGCACGGCGGCCGAAGGCTGGCGCGGTACGGCATCAGCAAAGGTCTTCTGGTCCTGGAACAGGTGCGCACGCTGCACCTGCTGGAACAGCGGCTGCAGCTGCTGGTCCGGTGGCGCAGGGGTGTCGGTGGCCTGTGCCGGCGTGGCAAGCAGTGAGGTCAACAGCAGGCAAACGCCCAGCAGCGTGGAATGCATCGCAATGCCTTGGTCGTGCGGTGCCGGCACCATAGCCGTTGTGCCGTCAACGCTGCATCGCCCCGCTGCCACGGCAGCGCGTGGCCACGCCTGTGACAGCCGTCGCGACGCACTGCACACTTTGCAAGAAATTATCTCAAAACAACGACTTGCCTGTTATCGCAACCCGTTCACGTCTTGCATACTCTGCCGTTCCGGGGCACCGGGAGGACACGAAGTGAACACGTATGGGCATCAGCGACGCGCTATGGAGACGGATTGAAGCTTTGATTCCACCGCCCGTGAGAACAGAGGACAAACCGTACGTCCGGCGCCAGGGGGGGGCGGGCGCAAATCGCGCAACCAGCGTGCGGTGTTCAATGCGGTACTGCATGTGCTGCGCACGCGCTGCGCATGGCAGGCGCTGCCGGCCGAACTGGGCAGTGTCAGTACCACCCACCGCCATTTCAGGCGCTGGGAACAACAGGGGTTGTTCGAGGCGATCTGGGCAGCGGGGCTGGCCGAACACCTCGAATTGCAGGGGGTGCACTGGCAATGCCAGGCCGATGGCAACGAAGGTGCGGTGCGCTGGCGGCCGGTCAGTGGTGCGCTGCGCGGGCGGCCACGCAAGGCCGTGCGTGATGTGCGCGAGGCCGGCGTGCAGGCCACCGGCGGTGGTACCTCGCATGCACTGGTGCAGGCACTGCAGCGGTTTATTTCGAGACGGGGTTGAGTTCAAGGCAGCGGGTGCGCCGACGCTAACCCCGGGGATCGTCGACACCCTGCCAGCAAGGAGCTGCATGAACTTCCTCACGTCCACCAAGGTGGGTACCCGCCTTGCGCTGGGATTCGGCCTGCTGTTGTTGATGCTGGCCCTGTCCTCGGCGCTGTCGCTGTACCAGCTGCACGTCGTCAACACGCACGGGCAGGACATCACCACCCTGCAGAACCGCAAGACCACGCTGTTCTGGCAGCTGCGCAGCCTGAACCTGCAGACCGAGCAGACCACGCGCGACCTGCTGCTGGCGCCGGTGGAGGAACGCGATGCACTGCTGCAGAAAGCCATGGCGCTGCGCGCGGACTACCAGAAGGTGCGCGAGGAACTGGCCGGCCTGCGCTTCGATGACAACGGCATGCAGGTGATGAAGGGCATCGCTGATACCGACCAGGCCGCGCATGCGGCCAACACCACGATCCGCCGCCTGATGCACGAAGACAAGGTGGCCGACGCGGCGGCGCTGCCGCACGGCGATGCCGCGCCGCTGTTTGCCGCGCGCGGGGCGGCGATCCAGGCCGGTATCGACCTGCAGCAGCACAACACCCAGGTCTCGCGCGAGAGCATTGAAGCGGCGGTGACGCTGGCCAACCGCGTGCTGCTGGCCTTCGGCGCACTGGCCACCCTCGCCGGGCTGGCGCTGGCGTGGCTGATCACGCGCAGCCTGACCGTGCCGCTGGGGCGCGCCACCGCCGTGGCCGATGCCATCGCCCAGGTCCGGCTGGACAACAGCATTCCGCCGCAGCCAGGCGATGAGACCGGCCGCCTGCTGACCAGCATGCACCACATGCAGGAACAGCTGCATGCGGTGCTGCGCGCGCAGTCGACCATGCACCGCGAACACGATGCCGGCCGCATCAGCCACCGCATGGACGAAGCCGCCTTCCCCGGTTCGTTTGGCTACATAGTGCGCGATACCAACGCACTGGTGGATTCGCACCTGCAGCTGCTGGCGTGCCTGTCGGCACTGATGGCCCGCTACGCGGTGGGCGACCTGTCCGAGGACATGCCGGCGCTGCCGGAGAAAAAGGCGGTGATCACCGAGGCAATGGCCACGGTCAAGCGCAACCTGTCGGCGGTCAACCACGAGATCAGCCGCCTGGCCGGCGCCGCCGCGCGCGGCGACTTCACCCTGCGCGGCGACGCCGAGGCGTTCCAGCATGAGTTCCGCACCATGGTCGACAGCCTCAATGCGCTGATGGCCACCGCCGATGGCAACCTCGGCACGCTCTCGCACATGCTGCAGGCCATCGCCGCCGGTGACCTGACCGTGCGCATGGAAGGCCAGTTCCACGGCGTGTTCGCCAGCATGGGCGACGATGCTAATGCCACCGTCGCACAGCTGACGCGCATCGTTTCGCGCATCCAGCAGTCCAGCGAAGCGATCAATGCCGCCGCCAGCGAGATCGCCACCGGCAACAACGACCTGTCGCGGCGCACCGAACAGCAGGCGGCCAACCTGGAAGAAACCGCCGCCTCCATCGAGGAGCTGACTTCCACCGTGCGTCACAATGCCGAGCACGCGCGCCAGGCCAACCAGTTGTCGATCGGCGCGGCCACCATCGCCGGCGACGGCGGGCAGGTGGTGGGCCAGGTGGTGGCCGCCATGACCGACATCCAAGTGGCCTCGCACCGCATTGCCGACATCATCAGCGTGATCGACGGCATCGCGTTCCAGACCAACATCCTGGCGCTGAATGCCGCCGTGGAAGCAGCGCGCGGGCGAACAGGGCCGCGGTTTCGCGGTGGTGGCCAGCGAGGTGCGGGCCCTGGCCCAGCGCAGCGCGACCGCCGCCAAGGAGATCAAGGACCTGATCAACGATTCCACCAGCAAGGTGGAAACCGGCTCGTCGCTGGCTCAGCAGGCCGGGCGCACCATGGGCGAACTGGTGGCGTCGGTGCAGCGGGTCACCGAGATCATGGCCGAGATTTCGGCAGCGTCTTCCGAACAGGCCGCCGGCATCGAGCAGGTCAGCCAGACGGTGATGCAGATGGACGAGACCACCCAGCAGAACGCGGCGCTGGTGGAAGAAGCCTCGACCGCGGCCAGTGCGATGGAATCGCAGGCACGTGACCTGGCGCAGGCGGTGTCGGTGTTCAGGCTGAAAGACACCGCGCGCAGCGCGGCACAGCGCATGGCGGCCACGCGTGCAGCGCCCGTCGCCCCGGCCCTGAGCCTGGTGACCTGAAACCCGCCGGTCTGGCGTCGCGTGGCCGGGCCCTGGGCAGGGCACCCGGTGGCGCGGCGCCAGGCCGCGGCTAGGCCAGCGGCGGCTGCAGCGCGTCCAGCACGCGGCAGTCGGTCACCCGGCCGCCCGGGCAGGTGCTGCGCACACGCTCCAGCTGCGCCTGCAGCCCCTGCAGATCCTGGATGCGGCGGGCGATGTCATCGATGTGTGCCTGCACCACGTCATCCACCGGTGCACACGCCTGTTCGTGCTGCGCGCTGAACGCGATCAAGCTGCGTATCTGTTCGATGGCAAAGCCCAGTTCACGGGCACGGCGCACAAAGGCCAGCCGGCGCTGGTCGTCCGCGCCGTAGCACCGGTAGTTGCCCTGCGAGCGCAGCGGCGCCCGCAGCAGGCCGATCTTCTCGTAGTAACGGATGGTTTCGGCCTTGGTACCGGTGCGGCGGGCCAGCTGGCCGATGCTGAAGGTGGACATGGCTTGACCTTGTGGGGGCTGCAAGGTTGATAAAGGCCGCCGTTGCCACTTTCAAGACCGCCTCCCATGGATTCCTGCTGCAGCCACAAGCGGACCGAACTGCAGGCGCTGGCCTTGCACAGCGCCCAACGCCGGGTCCTGCTGGCCGTGATGGCCATCAACCTGGCCATGTTCTTCATCGAATTCGGCGCCGGCTGGGTGGCCCGCTCCAGTGCCCTGCAGGCCGACGCGGTGGACATGCTGGGCGATGCCATCGTCTACGCGCTGAGCCTGTGGGCGGTGAACCGCGGCGCGCGCTGGGAGGCCGGCGCGGCGCTGGCCAAGGGCCTGATGATCCTGGCCTTCTTCGTGTTCATCACCCTGGAGGTGGTCCACCGCGCGATCAACGGGGTGCCACCGGCCAGTGGCCTGATGCTGGCATTCGGCGCCATCGCGCTGGTGGCCAACCTGGTCTGCCTGGCATTGCTGTGGCGGTTCCGTGCGCTCAACCTGAACATGAAGAGCACCTTCGAGTGTTCGCGTAACGATGTCATGGCCAACCTGGGCGTGCTGCTGGCAGGGGCCGGGGTGGCGCTCAGCGGGCGTGGCTGGCCGGACATCGTGGTCGGCATGCTGATTGCCCTGCTGTTCCTCGCCTCGGCCCTGCGCGTGCTTGCCGAAGCCTGGCCGGCGTGGCGGCGGGCACGTGCAGCGCACTGAACCAACTAGCCCAGCCAGTCCAGGCCCTTGGGCACGTTGGAAAAGCCCGCTGCACGCAGCGCGTCGGTGAGCGCCCCGCGTGCGACCGGCGCTTCATCGATGCGCTCCAGCGTGAACGACAGCCGGCGGCCACCCCGCAGTGCACGCGCCAGTGCCTGTGCGGCCGCTGCCAACAGCGCCGGCGTGGCACGGTCACTGTCCTGCAGCCAGCTCAGCAGGCTGCGGCCGCCCTGCGCCAGGTACAGCAGCGGGCGGCCATCGCCGATCACCACGAACGCACCTGCACGCCGCAACGGGCGCTGGCCAGCTGCGTGCGTGGGCCATGCCAGCAGGCTGCCGAACGGGTTGGCCGGATCCAGCACCGACAGCGCGACCACCTGCATCGCCTGCGGGGCATCTGGCCGCTCGGCCAGTTCGCGCAGCCGATCGATCGCGCCGCGCTCGGCGAACTGGGCGCCCCCAGCCCGGCAACGAAACGCCCGCGCAGCACGCGGCCGGCATCTTCCAGGCGACGGTACACCGGCTGCAGCGCCGGAAAGCCCCCCGGCACGTCTTCCAGCAGCGCCGCACCGCGGGTGACCACCGCGTGCCGCTCAAGCAGGGTCACGGCCAGCGCCAGCGCGCGTACGGTAGCGCTTGAAGGCGCCACCGGCAGCAGCGACCAGCGCCCGGCCAGCGTCGGCGCGGCATGCACGCTGGCATCCAGCGTGGTGCTGGCCGGCAACGGGGTCATGAACGGCACGCGCCGGCGCGTGGTGTGGCGCAGGCGCGGTCGCGGCGCCATGCGCGGGGTGCCGAGCGCACGCAGTGGCGCGGCGATATCGCTGCTCACCCGTCCCGCCCAGGCCAGTGCCCACAGCGCCTGTTCGAAGGCTTCGGCATCCGGCGCCGGCTGTTCCTGCGCCGCACACAGTGCCTGTACCCGCAACGCCAGCTAGCGCGCGAAGTAGGCGCCGCCGTCGGCCAGCACCTGCACGATCAGCTGCTGCAGCAGCGGTGCGTCCGTGGCCGGCGCCACCGGCAGGTGCGCGGCCGCCAGTTCGCCCTGCAGGTGCAGCGCGATGCGGCCATCGTCCTCGCCCAGCGCGCCCTGCCCGACCTACAGCACCTCGCCGGTTGCCAGCAGGGCGTCCAGCAGCGCCGGCTGGTAGTCGCGCACCCGCGCCGGCAGTACCTGCTGTTCCCACAGCGCGACCGGCAGCGGTAATCCGGCCAGCTGCTCGATCACCCGCAGTACGCCATCGGCCCCCTGCAGCGCCGGCGGCGGCGCTGAGGCCGTGGCCAGGCCGCGCCCGGCATCGGCCAGCAGGCCGTGGCGCTCCAGCGGCAAGCGCGCGTAGGCCGCCCCCGGCACCGGCCGGGTGGCCTCGCGCGCGGCCTGCAGCGAGCGCAGCCGCAGGCGGCGGAACACGTCCTCGCCAACCCATTCATGCCGCGCCAGCGGGCTGCCGTCTTCAGACGCGGCACCACGTTCCACGCCGAAGCGGCCGCGCAGCAGCCGGCCCTGCGCCTGCAGCTGCTGCAGCCCGGCGCCCACCACCGCCACGCCCAGCCCCAGCGCTGCGGCCAGCGCGCCGGTACTGAACGGGCCGTGGGTGCGTGCGTACCGGCCCAGCAGATCGCCCAGCGGGTCGGCCACCGGTTGCAGGAATACCTCGGCGATGCCGCGTGGCAGTGCCGCCCCCAGTGCATCGCGCAGGCGCGTGGCATCTTCGACGGCGGCCGAGCGCAACGCACCGCCCATCTGCACCGGCAGCACGCGCTGCGCGGCCTGCAGCGTGGCCAGGTGGGTGTCCACCGCCTCCGCATCCACCAGCCGCCGTGCGATTGCCGCGCTGTCCAACGGCCCCAGCCCGCGCAGCAGGTCGGCCACGCCTTCCTCGCCCCTGGCCTGGCGCTGCGGCAGCAGGCGCTGCAGCTCCTGTTCCACCCGGCTGACCACCTGCGGGTCCAGCAGCTCACCCAGGTCCACCTGGCCCAGTAGATCGTGAAGCAGCCCACTGTCCAGCGACAGCACCGAAGCGCGGCGCTCGGCCAGCGGCACATCGCTTTCGTACATGAACTCGGCCACGTAGCCGAACAGCAGGTTGGCGGCGAACGGCGAAGGCACCTGCGTGTCCACCTCCACCATCTGCACGCGGCCGGCCTGCAGGCGCTGCATCAGGGCATCGAGCGCATCCAGGTCGTAGACGTCCTGCAGGCACTCGCGTGCGGTTTCAATCAGGATCGGAAACGCCGGGTAGCCGCGTGCGATATCCAGCAGCTGGCCCGCGCGCAATCGCTGCTGCCACAGTGGCGAGCGCCGCCCGGGCGTCTGCCGCGGCAGCAGCAGCGCGCGCGAGGCGCATTCGCGGAACCGCGCAGCGAACAGCGCCGAGCCGCCTACCGCATCGATGATGATGCCGCGCAACCGCTCGGGCTCGAACACGAACAGGTCCGCGCCGGGCACGCGGCCGGCGCTGTCAGGTAGACGCAGGATGATGCCATCGTCGCTGGCCACCACCGCCGGGTCCAGGCCCCAGCGCTCGCGCAGCCGTTCGGCCACGGCCAGCGCCCACGGGTCGTGCACGCGGCGGCCATATGGCGAATGCAGCAGCACCCGCCAGTCGCCCAGTTCATCGCGGCAGCGTTCCACCAGCATGCAGCCATCAGTGGGCAGTACACCGGTCGCCGCGCGCTGCTCGGCCACCAGCGCCAGCAGGTTGCGCTGGCCATTGGCATCCAGCCCGGCCGCCTGCAGCGGTGCGTGCGGCACAGCGTCAGCCGCTGCGTCCTCCTCCTGCACCGCATCCAGCCGGGCCAGGAATGCACCGATCGCCTGGCCCAGCTCGGCCGGGCGGCCCACGCCTTCGCCGCGCGAGAACGGCAGGCGTGCCGAACGGCCCGGCACGGGGGTGACCACCACCTGGTCATGGGTGATCTGGTCGATGCGGCACGAGGTCGCGCCCAGGGTGATAACATCGTTCACCCGCGACTCGTGCACCATTTCCTCGTCCAGTTCGCCCACGCGGCGCGCGCCGGCGCGTTCCTCGCCTTCGGGCAGCACCACGCTGAACATGCCGCGATCGGGAATGGTGCCGCCGCTGGTCACCGCCAGCTGCTTGGCGCCGGGACGCGCGGTCAACTGCCCGCTGTGCCGGTTCCATACCAGGCGCGGCCGGAACCCGGCGAAATCATCGGAAGGGTAGCGCCCGGCCAACATGTCCAGCACGGCATCGAAGGCGCTGCGCGGCAGCTGCCGGTAAGGCGCGGCACGGCGCACGCAGGCGAACCAGTCGTCCACGTCGAACGCGTCCATCGCCACCGCCGCCACCGTCTGCTGGGCCAGCACGTCCAGCGGATTGCGCGGCGGGTCGATGGCCTCGATGCGGCCGGCCAGCATGCTGTCCACCACCACCGCGGCATCGATCAGGTCGCGGCGGGTGCGCGGGTAGATGCGCCCGATCGACACCCCGCCCACCTGGTGCCCGGCGCGGCCCACGCGCTGCAGTGCACTGGCCACCGAGAACGGCGCAGCCACCTGGATCACCAGATCCACCGTACCCATGTCGATGCCCAGCTCCAGACTCGAAGTGGCCACCACACAGCGCAGCTCGCCCTGCTTGAGCGCCTGCTCGATCTGCGCACGCTGTTCCTTGGACACCGACCCATGATGCGAACGCGCGATCAGCGCCGGCGCGGTAGTGACGCGGTTCACGGTGCTGCCGGTGAACGAGCCGTGCGCGATTGCTGGTGCGGCATCGGCGCTGTTCGTACCCCCACCCTGCTGTTCGGCATGCAGCTCGTTCAAGCGCGAGGTCAGCTTTTCGGCCACGCCACGCGAATTGGCGAACACGATGGTTGAACGGTGCTGCAGCACCTGCTGCAGGATGCTGGCTTCCAGGTGCGGCCAGATGGAGCCGGCGCGGTCGCCCTCGCCGGCGCTGCCCAGGTCGGTCATGTCCTCCACCGGCACCACGATGCGCACGTCCAGCTGGCGGCTGGAAGGCGGCTGCACCACGGTGACCTCACGGTCGCCACCGAGGAAGGCGGCCACCTGCTGCACCGGGCGCACGGTGGCCGACAGGCCGATGCGCTGCGGCGGCGTGTCCAGCAGGCGCTCCAGCCGCTCCAGGCTCAGCGCCAGGTTGGTGCCCCGCTTGCTGCCGGCCACCGCGTGGATCTCATCGATGATCACCGTATGCACACCGCGCAGCGTCTCGCGGGCCTTCGAGGTGAGCATCAGGAACAGCGATTCGGGCGTGGTGATCAGGATGTCCGGCGGCCGCCGCAGCAGGCGTGCGCGCTCGCTGGCCGGGGTGTCGCCGGTGCGCAGCGCGACGCTGAGCGTTACCGGTGGATCACCGCGGCGCGCGCGCTGCGCGGTGATGCCCTGCAACGGCACCTGCAGGTTGCGCTGCACGTCCGCACCCAGCGCCTTGATCGGTGACAGGTACAGCACGCCGGTGCGCGGTGGTGGCTGTTACTGCGCCGGCCGCTGCTGCTGCGCATCGCGCTGGGCGAACAGCTGGTCGATGGCGTGCAGGAACGCCGCCAGCGTCTTGCCCGATCCCGTCGGTGCAATCACCAGGGTGTGCTGGCCGGCGGCGATGGACGCCCACGCCGCATCCTGCACTGGCGTGCTGGACGGAAACGCGTGGGTGAACCAGTCCCGGGTGGCGGCGTGGAAGCCAGCCAGCGGGGCGGGGCGGTCGAGGGACGGGGCGCGCGCGGTCATCGTGGACCGATGATACCGGGCGCACGTTGGCGCTATGTCGCGGTGCAGGTGCCGCTTGACCTCAATCTAGGTTGAGGCCGCACAATGACCGTCGGCCGACCCCAGCCCGCATCTGCAGAGGAACTCACGACGTTGGACATCATGATCATCGGCGCCAGCAAGGGCCTGGGCCGCGCCTTCTGCGAAGGCCTGTGCAGCGCAGGCGATACGCTCACCGGCGTATCGCGCAGCATCCCGCCAGCGCTGGCGGTAGAGGCCGACGTGGCGGTTCGCTGGATCGAAGCGGATCTGTCGCAGCCGCGCCAGGCCGCCGAGCATATCGACGCGCAGGCGCCCGACACGCTCGATGTGCTGGTGTGCAATCTCGGGGTCTGGGAAGCGGAGGCGTTCAGCGATGCCTACGCGCTCCTCGCGCAGAGCGACGACGCGCTGTGCGGACTGGTCGACACCAACATCAGCGCCACCCTGTTGCTGCTGCGCCGCCTGTTGCCACGCCTGCTGCGCAGTCTGCGGCCGCGGCTGCTGCTGACCGGCTCGAACTCCGCCCTGCGCCGCAGCGGCCGCCCCGAGGTGGCATTCGGGGCCTCCAAGGCCGCGCTGGACGGTATCACCGATGCGCTGCGCGAGGGCCATCGCGCGCAGCGGCTGGCGGTCACCACGCTGCACCTGGGCTAGCTGAACACCGACGATGCACTGCAGGTGCCGCGCGAGCAGGCGGCCCTGCGCGGCGATGGCAGCCTGGTGCCCGTGCACGACGTGGTGGCGGTGGTGCGCTGCCTGCTGGCGCTGTCCGATGCCAGCTTCGTGCGCGAACTGGTGATGCCGGCCATCGCCGACCCGCGCTTCTGAGCCCGGGCAGTCCACAGCGCGCGGCGCTACCATGGCTGCCCCGCCAGGCTGTACCGCACCGCTCCATGACCCAGTCCGTCCACCGCATGTAGGTCCTCGACAACGATTCGGTGGTGGCCGACTGGCCGCCGCTGCGTACGGCCGAACTGGACGCGCTGCAGGCGCATTACCCGCAACTGGCCGGCCCGTGCGAACTGCTGTGGCACAGCCCGCGCCCGCTGTCCGCGGCGGCCATCGTCAGCACCCGGGATGGCAAGTGCTTCATCAAGCGCCACCTCCAGCAGGTGCGCACGGTGCAGACACTGGGCGAGGAACACCGCTTCATCGCCCACCTGGCGGGCGAAGGCCTGCCGGTGGTGCAGGTGCTGCGCGACGCGCAGGGACAGACGGCGGTTGCACTCGGCCCCTGGACCTACGAAGTGCACGCAGTCGGCGCCGGCCACGATGTCTACCGCGATGCGCATTCGTGGACGCCGGTAGCCGACGTGGAGCAGGCCCGCGAGGCCGGCCCCATGCTGGCGCGGCTGCACCGTGCCGCCGCCGGTTACCACGCGCCGCAGCGCGGCACCCACGTGCTGGTCGCGCGTGACAACCTGATCCGCAGCGACGATCCGCTGGCGCTGCTGTCCGCGCAGTGCGAGCAGCGCCCGGCGCTGGCCCGTTACCTCGCCCGGCAGCCCTGGCAGGCACAGCTGCAGCGCACGCTGCTGCCCTGGCATGCGGCAGTGGGTGACCGCCTGCGGCACGAACCGCGGCTGTGGGCGCACAACGACTGGCACGTGTCGAACCTGCTGTGGTAGCCGCGCGGCGATGCGCTGCGCGTGCAGACCGTGTTCGATTTCGGGCTGGCCTCGCCCACCAGTGCCCTGTTCGATCTGGCCACCGCCATCGAACGCAACGCGATTGCCTGGCTGGCACTGGAACGCGGTGCACAGGCGGTGCGCATCGACATCGCGCTGGCGCTGCTGGAGGGTTATCGCGAGGTACTGCCACTGCCCGCTGCGCGCGTGCAGCTGCTGGCCGATCTGTTGCCGCTGGTGCATTTCGACTTCGCACTGTCCGAGGTGGAGTACTTCGAAGGCGTGACCGGCTCGAGCGCCAACGCCGACGTGGCCTATCACACCTTCCTGCTGGGCCACGCCGCCTGGTTCCAGGGGCCGCACGGCCAGGTACTGCGTGCCGTCCTGCACGCCGCCGCATGAAACTCCGCCCACAGCCCGCAACACACCCCACGCGCGGGTAGTGCCGGCCGTTGGCCGGCAACCGCATGAACCCACCCCAGCCCCACCACGCACAGGCCCTAACGCACGCGTTCACACCGCTACGTGAACACCGGCCGCTCGCAAATCCGTACCCATTGTTGTGAAATGGTCACCGAAGCGGGGGCGCCTGGATCTGCCAGGCTGAGAGAGTCCCTTGGAACCTGATCCGGTTTGCACCGGCGTAGGGAGCTTTGAGCACTGGGCACACCGCCTCCCGGGCCAACCGGGCCGGTGTACGTTCGCGCCGTCGCTTCGTCTCCTTCTGCCTGATGACGAACCGAATGAACCGCTGCCAGCGCTCCGCCCTGCTCGCCCTGGCCCTCTGTGTGGCCCTGCCCGCCCATGCCACCGACGCTGCCGCCGACGCCGGCGAGCGCTCGCCCACCGATCTTGCCGCCGTGCGCGTGCAGGCGCGCCAGGCCGGCGCGCAGGCCACGCAATCCGGCAGCTTCGGCGACGGTGAGTGGAAGGACACGCCGGCTTCGGTGAACGTGCTCGACCGTACCCTGCTGGACGCGCTGCAGGTGCGCACCCTGTCCGAGCTGGCTCGCAGCGATGCCTCGCTGGGCGACAGCTACGCCCCGGTCGGCTACTAGCAGAACATCGCCATCCGCGGCTTCGCGCTGGACACCGCCACCGGCTACCGCTTCAACGGTCTGTCGATGGCCGGCGAACAGCGGCTGGCGCTGGAGAACATCCAGCAGGTGGAGATCCTCAAGGGCAAGGCCGGCCTGGCCGCCGGCGTGATGGCACCCGGCGGCATCATCAACTACGTGGGAAAGCGCCCGGCCGAAGTGCGCAACGTCACCCTCGGCACCGATTCGGAAGGCAGCCGCTACACCGCCGTGGACCTGGGCCACTGGTTCACCCCGCGCTTCGGCATGCGCTTCAACGCCGCCTGGGAAGATGCGCATTCCTACGTGGACCACGCCGATGGCCGCCGCAACTTCTACTCGCTGGCCGCCGACTGGCTGATCGGCGAGCGCGGCAAGCTGGAAGTGGATGCCAGCTACCAGACCAGCGCGCAGCGCTCGGTGTCCGGCTATCAGCTGCTGGGGGCACCGGCCTGCCGCGCGGCGTGGACCGTTCGCACATGCTGGGCTACCAGCCCTGGCAGGCACCGGTGGGCATTGCCAGCAGCAACGTCACCGCGCTGCACACCTACGATTTCAGCGCGGACTGGCAGTCGCGCGTGTCGGTGGGCCACAGCCGCTCGGTCATCGATGACAACGTGGCCTTCGCCTACGGCTGCTTCTACGCCGCCCAGTGCGCCGATGGCAGCGTGCCCGGCAACTACTTCGCGCCCAACGGCGACTACGACATCTACGATTACCGCAGCCCCGACGACACCCGTCGCAACCTGGAAGCGCGCGCTGAACTACGCGGCCGCTTCGACACCGGTGCCGTCAGCCACCAGCTGAGCGTGGGCGTGGACGGTTTCCAGCGCACCGTGGACAAGCGCAGCAACGTCAACGAATACGTGGGCACCGCCAACATCCATGATGCCGATGTGCCGGTGTTCGCGCATTCGCCGCTGCAGCCGGGCGATGCCGTGCGCCGCCTGGACAGCCGGCAGAAGGCGGTGTTCGTGCTCGACCGCATGCGCCTGGGCGACTGGCAGTGGCTGGCCGGTGGCCGCTTCGTGCGGCTGGACGAGCGTGCCTACGACAAACGCGGCGCGCTCGAGCGCAGCGACCGCCTGTCGCGCTTCCTGCCGCAGACCGCAATGGTCTGGCAGGCCAACGCGGCGCTGAGCGTCTACACCAGCTACGTTCGCGGCATCGCGCTGGGCCAGGAAGCACCGTTCTGGACCAGCAATGCCGGTGATTTCCTGCCGGCCGTGCAGTCGCGCCAGCTGGAAGCAGGCGTGAAGTACGCGCTGGCCGATTCGCTCACCCTGGGCGCGGCGCTGTTCCGCACCAGCCAGCCCTACCAGTACGCCCGCCCCGATGGCAGCAGCGCCGGCTACAGCTTCGTGCAGGAAGGCCAGCAGACCCACACCGGGCTGGAACTGAGCGCCAACGGCCACGTGACCGAGCGGCTGCTGCTCAACGCCAGCGCCAGCGTGCTGCAGGCGCGTGCGCGCGATGCCGGCACACCGGCCTACGAAGGCCACCAACTGATCAACGTGCCGAAGGCGCGTGCGGCCGTGCATGTGGAATACGCGCTGCCGTTCCTGGAAACGCTGGCCGTGACCGGTGGCTGGCGCTATGCCGCGGCCAACGTGGCCGCCGCCGATGGCCGCGTGCGTGCGCCGGCCTACCACGTGGTTGATCTGGGCCTGCGCTTCCAGCAGCAGCTGCGCGCGCACCCGGTCACCTGGAACCTGCCGGTGGACAACGTGTTCAACCGCTTCTACTGGCGCGATACCGGCAGCAGTTCGGGCGATTACTACCTGTTCCCCGGTGCGCCACGCCAGGCGCGCCTGTCCGTGACGTTCGGGCTGTGAGCGGCGCCGTGCTGGAGTGGAGCGCCGCGCTGTTCAGCGTGGCCGGCGTGTGGCTGATGGCGCGCCGGCAGCTGCTGGCGTGGCCGGTCGGGCTGGTGTCGGTGTCGCTGTACGGGCTGGTGTTCGCGCAGGCGCGGCTGTATTCGGACACGCTGCTGCAGGTGGCCTTCGCTGCGTTCCTGGCCTATGGCTGCCTCAACTGGCGGCAGCACGCGCGGCAGGAAGGCCACATCCGCATCGTGCCGCTGGCGCGGCGCCAGCTGCTGCGCGGCCTGTGCGTGGCAGTGGCCGGCGGCCTCGCGCTGGGTGCGCTGATGCACTTCAGCACCGATGCCGCGCTGCCGTGGCTGGATGCCATGCTGGCCGCGCTGAGCCTGATGGCGCAGTGGTGGCAGGCACGGCGTCACGTTGCGGCGTGGTGGGTATGGATCATCGTCGATGTGGTGTACGTGGGCGCCTACCTGGTGAAGTCGCTGCATGTCACCGCCGCGCTGTACCTGTTCTTCGTCGGCCTGGCGGTGATGGGCCTGCGCGCCTGGACCGTGGCGGGCCGCCAGCCGCCGGCCACGCTGCCCCACCCCCGGCGCTGAGCCTGCACGCGCCGCAGGCACCGGGACTTGCTACTGTCTTTGCTGCAGGCCTGGCCCGCGGCGCAGCGGCTCCGGACCAGCGGGACGATCGACATGAGGCGAGTTGTCGTAACGGGAATGGGGGTGGTGTCACCCCTGGGCTGTGGCGTGGAAACCGTCTGGCAACGGCTGCTGCGCGGGGAATCCGGCATTGGCGTGCTGCCGGCGGCGATCATTGAAGGCCTGCCCGGCACCCTGCCCGGCGGACTGGTGCCGGCATGGCGCGCGGAGGTGCCCGGCGGCTTCGACCCGGACCGGGTGGTCGACCGCAAGGAACAGAAGAAGATGGACCGCTTCATCCTGCTGGCACTGGCTGCCGCCGATGAAGCGCTGGCCCAGGCCGGCTGGGCGCCACAGAGCGATGAAGCGCGGCAACGCACCGCCACCCTGATCGCCTCGGGCATCGGCGGCTCCGGCGCCATGGCGTGCGCGGTGCGCACCACCGACAGCCGGGGCCCGGCGCGGCTGTCACCGTTCACCCTGCCCAGTTTCCTGACCCACATGGCCGCCGGCGGCATCGCCATCCGGCACGGCTTCAAGGGACCGATCGGTGCGCCCGCCACCGCCTGCGCGGCCAGCGTGCAGGCCATCGGCGATGCCGCGCGGCTGCTGCGCACCGGTGAAGTGGACGTGGCGGTCTGCGGCGGTACCGACGCTTGCGTGGACCGCGTCGGCGTGGGTTCCTTCGCCGCCGCGCGCGCACTGTCCTGCGGCACGGCGTTCGGGCCGCAGCAGTCCTCGCGCCCGTTCGACCAGGCCCGCGATGGCTTCGTCATCGCCGAAGGTGCCGCCGTGCTGGTGCTGGAAGAGCGCGCGCATGCGCTGCGCCGCGCTGCCACGCCGCTGGCCGAGCTGGTGGGGTACGGCACATGCTCCGATGCCCACCACCTGACCTGCCCACCCACCGACGGCAACGGCGCACAGCGCGCCATGCAGCTGGCACTGGCGCAGGCCGGCATCACCCCGGCGCAGGTGCAGCACGTCAACGCGCATGCCACTTCAACGCCGCTGGGCGATGCCAGTGAACTGGCCGCACTGCGTGCGGTGTTCGGCGGCGCGGGCGGCCCGGCCATCAGCGCCACCAAATCGGCCGCCGGCCATCTGCTCGGCGCCGCCGGTGCACTTAAAGCGATCTTCACCGTGCTGGCGCTGCGCGACCAGATCGCACCGGCCACGTTGAACCTGGACACGCCCGACGCGCTGGCCGAGGGCCTGGACCTGGTGCGCGGCCAGGCCCGGCCGATGGCGATGGACTACGCGCAGTCCAACGGCTTCGGCTTCGGCGGGGTCAATGCCAGCGTGGTGCTGCGGCGGATCGCGGAGGCCTGAGTGCTGCGCGCGTGGCTCAGCCCTGCTGCTCGCCAGCACCGCTGAGCAGCGGCAGCAGCGGCTGGGTACGCATGCTGTCCGCCGGCCCGACCAGCGCGAACGCCACGCCGTTGCGGGACCAGTACTGGGCCAGCAGCCTGCCATCGCGGCGTTCGCCCACCGGCAGCGCGCGGGGTGTGCGCGGCCGCACGTACAGGCCAATGCGGCCACCGTCCTCGGCCTGGTAGACCAGCATGGCGGCCGCCCCTTCGGCGGTGGAGAGCAGCCGGCCGCCCTGCAGGCGGTAGCCCTGCGCGGACAGGTCGGGCACATCGGCGGCGCTGCCGAAATGCCCGCGCAGCCAGTCATCCAGCTGCACACGGCCCCCGGCATTGAATTCCAGCGGAACGCCGGCGGCGGCGAACAGCCGGTACGCCGCCACCGCGTCGGCCATCGGCAGGTGCTCGGCATCACGGCCGGCGTGCAGCTGCCAGCCCAGCCCGGTGCCGATGCACAGCGTCAGCGCACAGGCGGCCACGGTCGCCAGCCTGCGCCGGCGCTGCGTGCGCAGGCGCCGGCGGGTAGCCACCGGGTCGAGCGCGGCCGGCAGCATGGTACCGGCATCGTTGCCGGCCCAGGCCGCGCGCAGGCTGCGCAGATCCCGCGTCCAGCCATCCACCCGTGCCTGCTGCTGCGGGTTGTCCTGCAGCCAGGCCAGCACCTCGGCCTGCCGTGCCGGCGCCAGGCGGCCATCCACCAGGGCATGCAGCTCTTCGTCGGTCGGGGCGGGGGTGTTCATGGAATTCTCCTCAGGGATGGGGCCGGGGCCTGGCCTTCGTCCAGCACACGCAGGCGGTCGCGGGCGCGCGACAGCCGCGACATGACGGTGCCCAGCGGCACGCCCAGCGCATCGGCGGCTTCGCGGTAGCTGAAGCCCTCCACCGCCACCAGCATCAGCAGCGCGCGCTGCTCGGGCACCAGCCGATCGAACTGCGCCAGCGTGGCACGGCCATCGTGCACGCGCTCGGCGGACGGCGCACTGTCCTGCAACGAGGCGCCGAACAGCCCGGCCAGCCGCTGCCAGCGCCGGCTGCGGCGCTGTTCGTCGATGAACTGCCGGTACAGGATCTGGAACAGCCACGGTTTCAGTGCGGCCTGGTCACGGCGGCTGTGCCAGCGCGACAGCGCGCGCTCCAGCGCGGCCTGCACCAGGTCATCGGCGCTGCTACCGTCATGGCACAGCGAACGCGCGAAGCGGCGCAGGCCCGGCAGCAGTTCACGCAGTTGTTGGTCGTCCAGCTCGTCCATCAAGGCATTCCGTCGGGTACGGGAAGTAGGACGCTCACGGGCCGAGAGTATTCCGTGGCCATCGCGTGGGGAATAGCCAGCGCGGCCGGGCGTCCTACTCCCATACCCCCAACCCGAGTCCGGCATGTCCCAGCCCCCTCCACACCTTCCTTCCGCGCGGCCATGGCTGCGGCCCCTGTTGCCCCTGGCCGGCATCGGCCTGCTGCTGGGCGCGGGCGTGCTCGCCTTTGCCTGGGCCGGCGGCCACCTCGGCAGCCGCGCCCTGACCGCGCCGCAGCTGATCGATGCCATCGAACACAGCAGCGCGCCGCCGCCCGGCTTCCGCCGCTCGCACAGCAAGGGCATCTGCGTGCTGGGGAGCTTCCGCGCCTCCGGCGAGGGCGCCGCGCTGTCGTCGGCTCGGGTGTTCACCCAGCGCGATGTACCTGTGCTGGGCCGCCTGTCCTGCCCCGGCACCGACCCGCATGCGGCCGACGCCAAGGCCCGCGTGCGCAGCCTGGCGCTGCTGCTACGCACCGATGATGGCCAGCAGTGGCGCACCGCCATGAACAGCTCGCCCTTCTTCGCGGTCGCCACGCCGGAGGCCTTCCGCGCGCAGGCCGAAGCCAGCACGCCCGATCCGGCCACCGGAAAGCCCGACCCGGCGCGCATGGCCGCGTTCCTGGCCTCGCAGCCGCAGGCACGCGCCTTCCAGGCCTGGGCGAAGTCGGCCGCGTGGTCCAGCAGCTGGGCCAACACCGCCTACAACAGCCTCAACAGCTTCATCGGCACCTCCACCGACGGGCGCCAGCACGCCCTGCGCTGGACGCTGCGGCCGCAGGCGGCGTTCGTGCCGCTCAGCCCCGAACAGCGCGAACAGGCCGACAGCAACTTCCTGGCCCAGGATCTCTCGGCGCGCCTGGCTGCCGGGCCGCTGCGCTGGGACCTGGTGCTGGTCGAAGCGGGCCCGGGTGACAGCGTCGATGACGCCTCGCAGGCCTGGCCCGCCGATCGCCACCAGGTCGTGGCCGGCGTACTGGAACTGAGGACCGCGCGCCCGCAGGCCGATGGCGAATGCCGCGACATCAACTTCGATCCGCTGGTATTGCCGAAGGGTCTGGCCGCATCGAACGACCCGCTGCTGGCCGCACGCTCGGCGGTGTATGCGCAGTCCTTCAACCGCCGCGAACACGAGATCGCCCGTGGCCAGGCCACCGACGCCATCGGCGAGGAGACCCGCCCGTGAAGCAGACACCTGTTCCCGTGTTCACCCCGGTGGCGCGCGCCCTGCACTGGCTGATGGCGGTGCTGATCGTCGCCATGCTATTCATCGGCGTTGCCATGGTCAGCGTGATCGCCGCGCGCCCGCTGCTGATCGACCTGCACCGGCCGTTGGGCATCGCCATCCTGGTGCTGGCCGTCATCCGCCTGGGCTACCGGCTGCGGCACCGGCCGCCGGCACTGCCGGCCGACCTGTCGCGGCTGCAGGTAGTGGGCGCGCACGCCTCGCACCTGCTGCTGTATGCGCTGATACTGGCGATGCCGCTGCTGGGCTGGGCGCTGCTGTCTGCCGGTGGCTACCCGGTCACGCTGGGCGCCGGGCTGCACCTGCCGCCCATCGCACCGCACGACGCCACGCTGTACGCCTGGCTGCGCAGCGCGCATGGCTGGCTGGCCTACCTGCTGTTCGGCGTCGTGCTCGCGCACCTGGGCGCGGCCCTGTTCCACCACTGGGTACGCCGTGACAGCGTGCTGCGCAGCATGCTGGGCAGGCGCTGAGGCCAAGGCGACCACGCCGCACCGGCAGCATCGGTGTGGTGTGGTCGCGGCAGGGTGCTCAGGCGGCCGCGCCCACTACCCGCCGCCGTGCCGTGGTCGGGGCCGGCTGCAGGGTGAACACGCTGACCGCATCGCCCAGCAGCACCGCTTCGTCCTTCATCGAGCGCGCTGCGCTGGCAGCCACATCGGCCAGCTGGCTGTTGAGCCCGTTCATGCCGGCCAGGCGGTCCAGGCCTTCATCCACCCGCGCGATGTCGCCGGACTGCGCCTGCGATGAGGTGGCGATCTCGATGATCATCGCCTGTACCCGGCCCGCCCGCTCCACGATCTGTTCCATCGTCTGGCCGGCACGTTCAACCCGTGCCGAGCCTTCGGCCACCTGGCTGTTGGCATCCACGATGAGGCCGCGGATCTCGCGCGCGGCAGCGGCCGAGCGCTGGGCCAGCGTGCGCACTTCGCCGGCCACCACGGCAATGACCTGGCCGTGCTCACCGGCACGCGCCGCCTCCACGGCGGCAATGAGCGCCAGGATGTTGGTCTGGAACGCAATGCCGTCGATCACTGCGGTGATGTCGGCAATGCGCAGCGAGGACGCCTCGATACGCTGCATCATCTCCACCACATCGCCGGTGGCGCGACGGCCCTCGGTCGCCGCACCGGTGGCAGCCAGCGACAGGCCGTTGGCCTCCTGCGCCAGGCTGGCATTGTGCTGGACGGCAGCGGCCAGGGTGCGGATGGCGGCCGTGGTGTCGTGCAGGCACGCCGTCTGGTCTTTGGTGCGCGCCGACAGTTCACCGTTGCCGTGGGCGATCCCTGCCGCTGCCTCGTCGATGCGTCGCGCGCCGTGCTGGATCTGGCCGATCATGCCGGTGAGCTGGGCCACGGTGGTGTTGGAGTGGCGCGACATCTGGCCGAACACCCCCGGCGCCGCCTCGTCCATCTGCCCGGTCAGCTCGCCGCGCGCGATCGCCTGCAGCACCGCCGACAACGCGCCCAGGCTGGCATCGGCAGCGGCCATCATGCCGTTTAGGTTGTCGATGATGTCACGGAAGGAGAACGCATACGCCGCTGCCGCGCCGCGGTGCGAGAAGTCACTTCCGCGCGCGGCGTGGCTCAGTTCACCGATGTCGGCGCTGATCGACAGCAGGTTCTGCTTGGCTTGCTGCACGGTCTGCGACAGGCGTGCCTTCTCGCCGGGGTAGCTGGGCATGTCCGGGCTGAGATCGCCCACCGCATAGCGGCCCATCACTTCGGCGATGGTCATTTCGGTGCGCACGTGGGCGTCAACCAGCGCATTGGTGTCGACCAGCATCTGCCCGAACTACCCGGGCAGCCGTGTGGCGTCCATGCGGTAGCTGATCTGGCCCTGCGCATGCTGCGCGGCCATGGCCGCCTGCGCTGCGATCACCTCGCGCAGCCGCTCCTGCATGGTCGCCATGGCCTGCAGCAGCTGCGCGCACTAATCGCGCCCGGCAATGGCGACGTCCACGCCCAGGTCGCCACCTCCGATGCGCTGGGCCAGCAGCAGCAACTGGCGCAGCGGGCGGACCACGCTGCGGGTCAGCAGCAGCGCGATGGACAGCCCCAGCACCAGCGCCAGTGCGGTCAGCGCAAGCATCAGGTAGGAGAAATCGCGTGCGGTGGAAGAGGCCATC
Source organism: Stenotrophomonas maltophilia (assembly GCA_009912235.1). Classification (GTDB taxonomy): domain Bacteria; phylum Pseudomonadota; class Gammaproteobacteria; order Xanthomonadales; family Xanthomonadaceae; genus Stenotrophomonas; species Stenotrophomonas maltophilia_AV. The sequence goes on along the minus strand of WNDS01000005.1, from coordinate 228,992 downwards.
GCGGCGGCAGCGCGGTTCTTCTGCTCTTCGTGGTCGATCAACGTATTGATCGCCGCCAGCCATTTCACGAAGGCCGGGCGCGCCTGCTCCAGCAGCAGCGCGGTGGCGGCCGTTGCATCGCCCTGTTCCTGCAGCTGGCGCACCTGCTGCACCACCAGTGCGATGTCGTGGGCGATCGCCTCGATGGCGGCGAATTGCTGCCGCTCCTGTGCATCGTCACTGCTGCGCAGCTGCGCGCGCAGGGCGATGGTGGCACGGTCATAGTCGGCGGCCAGGCGATCGATCAGGGCCAGGGTGGTGCCGCGCTCGGCACTGGCAGGCAGCAGCACCACATCGCGCAGCGCAATGGCACGATCGTGCACGCTGCCGCGCTGGTCGATGGCGTGGCGCTGCTTGACGCTGTTGATGTCATTGATCTGCGCTAGGTTGGCTTCGATGACCCGCACACGCTGCACACCCACGGCCGTGAGCACCGCCATCAGGGCGATCAGCGTGGCAAAGGCCAGCATCAGGCGCCGGCCAATGGACAGATGTTGCAGCCACGAAATACCCGACATGATTCCACCTGCTCTGGGCGACGTGCCTCATCCGGAATGGATGCAGGGTCATCGCGTGAGCGGTATCGGCGGCGCACGGGGCCGGTTGATGGCGTGATCGATTGGTTGTTTCGATGGAATAACGCCGCTGTTCTGGACGTCCCGTCGCTGGATCACAACGTTGCGCCGATGGGGTTTTCCACGGGTTGCGGGCCGCACGCGGCGACCCGCAACCCTGCACGGCATCACGGCTTGGGCAGGTAGTCGAATGCACCGGGCGAAGTGACGAAGAACAGGCAGCCGCTGCGCGAGATGCACTTGGTGACATGGTACTCGCCCCCCTTCTGGTACCAGTACGAGCCGGTCGCCAGTGGGCGGTCGCCGCTGGCGCCGTCCGGTTCGTTGGCCGCCACGCCCGCGATCACCACGCCGTAGTACGAGGCCGTGTGGGCGTGCACACCGCTGGCCTCGCCACCGGCCATCCTGATGAAGTTGCTGTGCGCACCGCCGGCCGGGTCGCCCCAGCCGATGGCGATGGTCAGGCCTTCCTTGTTCTTGTAGAAGTGCAGCGCAGCGGCCGGCACCGAGGTGGTGCTGTCCGCATACAGGGGGTTGGTCGGCGCTGCCTGCAGCGCCGGTGCTGACAGGGCGGCCAGCACCACGGCGGCGGCGAGGGAACGGAGGGAGAGGGACGACGGATGCATGATGGTTCCTGTGCAGCAATGGCACGCCCGCAGGCGCTTCCCCGGAATGGGGCAGGTCCGGGGCACTGCGCCCCGGACGCCGCCATCTTCATTCATGCCCTGGCGGCGAGTAAGCCAGGCACAAGGCATAACATCCATTCCCCACTGAAATGAATCGAGGCACGGCCATGGACACGCTGCGGACACTGCAGATCTTCGTGCGCGTGGTCGAGGCCGGAAGCTTCTCCGCCGTGGCACAGGAACTGGGCAGCACGCAGAGCGCGGTCAGCAAACAGGTCGCTGCCCTGGAACAGCGGCTCGGCACGAAACTGCTGGTGCGCATCACCCGGTCGCTGGCGCTCACCGATGAAGGCAGGGACTACTTCGCCAGCGTGCGCCGGCTGGTGGCCGAGCTGTCCGAGGCCGACGCGCTGGTCGGCCATCGTGGCCAGCTGCTGCAGGGCAACCTGCGCTTGGCCGCGTCGGTTGGCTTTGGCCGCCTGTGCCTGATGCCGTTGATCGACACGTTCCTGGACCACCACCGTGAGGTGCGCATCGATGTCCGCCTCGATGACGGCCACGTCGATCTGGTCGAGCAGGGCATCGACGTGGCCGTGCGCATCGGCGAGATGCCCGACAGCGGCCTGCTGGCCAGGCGTGCGGGGCAGTCGGTACGCGAGGTGCTGGCCCACCGCCGCTACCTGGACCGGCTGCCGGCCGGGCAGGCGCTGCCGGCCCACCCGCAGGACCTGCTGCAGCACAACTGCATCGTGTACACCGGCACGGACATGCGCCGCCACTGGCACCTGGTGGCAGGCGAAGGCAGCGGCGAAGCGCCCGGCACCGGGTACCGCATGGCCGTGGCGGGCAACCTGCAGACCGACAGCAGCGAAGTGGTGCGCACGGCGGTACTGGCCGGCATGGGCGTGGGCTACACGCCAACGTGGCTGTTCCACGAAGAAATCGCCCGTGGCGATGTGGTGCGGCTGCTACTGGCGTGGTCGAAGCCATCGCCCATCTATGTGGTGACGCCACGCGAGCGGCAGCATTCGGCGAAAATGCGCGCCTTCATGGATCACATCACCGCCGGGCTGGCAAAGCCGGGATGAAACGGCTGCGCGAGTTCCCTGAACGCGCGCCATATTTATATACCAGTCAGTTCAAAATTCAGGGTCGATTTCATCAACAAACGGATAATTCACATCTGTCGACTGCGTCTTCTCTCTCCCCCTCCCGGGACGCAGCCGACAAACCAAAAATAATGAAAGGTGTATCCCGATGAACAAGATGTCCCTGCTGGCCCTGGGTCTCGTTGCTGCCCTGCCGTTCGCGGCGTCGGCGGCCGATGGCCTGTCGTACAACTACGTTGAAGGCGGCTACGTGAATACCGATGCCCGTGGCGGCGACGCTGACGGCTGGGGCGTCAAGGGTTCGGTGGCCGTGCACCCGAACTTCCACATCTTCGGCGATTACCGCGCCCAGGAAACCGACCGCACCAAGGCCGACGTTGACCAGTGGCGCCTGGGCGTGGGCTACAACTACACCGTAGCCCCGAACACCGACCTGCTGGCCCGCGTGGCCTACCAGAAGTTCGACCCGAAGCACGGCCTGGATTTCAACGGCTACTCCACTGAAGTCGGCGTGCGCACCGCGTTCACCCCGAACTTCGAAGGCTACGTGCTGGCCGGCTACGAGGATTACAGCAAGAAGCACGGCGTGAACCTGGACGGCGAGTTCTACGGCCGTGTCGGCGCCACCGCCAAGTTCAACCAGAACTGGGGCCTGAGCGGCGAAGTGAAGCTTGCCAAGGCTGGCGATCGCGAGTGGTTCGTCGGTCCGCGCTTCACCTGGTAACAATCGCGCGTTAGCGTAAACGTCTCCCGGTGTGAGACTCTCTCCCTCACGCCACTGAAGCCCGGCCTTGTGCCGGGCTTCTTTTATGTGGGGTGATGCCCCTGTCCACGCATGGCGTGGATCTACAGGGTGTGCGGGACGGCATCGGCTTTTTGTAGCGCCAGGCCATGCCTAGCTGGAACGTCGCACCATTCGAATGGTGACCGCCCCCATCCACGCATGGCGTGGATCCACAAACATTCCTGGGGAACTGCCCACAAAAAACCCCGGCACGGGGCCGGGGTTCTCCAATGCTTCAGGCCGGCAGCCCGCCTCAGCGGAACAGCGTATCCGGGTATTCCGGCTTCTGTTCGCGGGCCAGCAGCGTCTGCAGGCCTTTGGCCGGCGTCTGCTCGCCGTGCAGTACCGCGCGCACGCCTTCGGAAATGGGCAGGTCGATGCCATGACGGCGCGCCTGGCGCATCACCTCATCGGCGGTCTGCACCGATTCGACCACCTGGCCGATCTCGCGCACGGCGTCCTGCAGCGTCTGCCCCCGGCCCAGGGCCAGGCCCAGGCGGCGGTTGCGCGAAAGGTCGCCGGTGCAGGTCAGCACCAGGTCGCCCAGCCCGGCCAGGCCCATCAGGGTCTCCGGCTTGGCACCGATGACCGCGGCCAGCCGCAGCATCTCGTTCAGGCCGCGGGTGATCAACCCGGCGCGTGCGTTCAGCCCCAGCTCCATGCCATCGGCCACGCCGGTGGCCACGGCCAGCACGTTCTTCATCGCACCGCCCAGCTCGGCACCGACCATGTCGTCGCCGGTGTAGGCACGAAACGCCGGGCCGTGCATGGCCTCGGCCACCACCAGCGCGAATTCCGGGTTGTCGCCGTGGATGGTGATCGCCGTGGGCAGGCCCAGGGTCACTTCCTTGGCAAACGACGGCCCGGTCACCACGGCCAGCGGCACGTCGTCACCGAGGATCTCGCGTGCCACTTCGTGCAGGAAACGGCCCGAACCGGGTTCGAAGCCCTTGGTCGCCCACGCCACGCCGGCAGCAGTTGGACACAGCGGCGCCAGCGCGCGCACCGTCTCGTTGAACGCATGCGACGGCGTGACCACCAGCACCCACGCCGCATCCTTCACCGCGGCCGCCATGTCGGTAGTCGCACGCAGCGACTCCGGCAGTGCGATGCCCGGCAGGTAGCGGGTGTTCTCGTGGCGCTGGTCGATGGCCTCCACCATCGCCGCGTCACGGCCCCACAGCACGCTCGGGTGACCGTGCCGGGCAAGCAGGCTGGCCAGCGCGGTTCCCCAGGAACCGGCGCCCAGCACGGCGATCTTGTCAGCGTGCGCGTTCATCGGGGAAACGGCGACGCTCAGGCGTTGCCTGCCGGCTTGGAGTCAGCCAGCGACGGGGCTTCACCCTGCTCCTGGCGCTGGCGCAGGGTTTCTGCGTACAGGCCTTCGAAGTTGATCGGCTGCAGGAAGAACGGCGGGAAGCCGCCGGCCTGGATCAGGTCGCTGACCATCTGGCGCACGTACGGGAACAGGATGTTCGGGCACTGGGTGCCCAGCAGCACGTCCACCGACTGCGGGTCCAGGCCGACCAGACCGAACACGCCGGCCTGCTTCACTTCGGCCACGTAGGCGGTGCGCTCACCGGCCTGGCAGGTCAGGGTCACGGCCAGCACCACTTCGAAGGCGTTGTCGCCCAGGCGCTGCACCTGCTGGTTCAGGCTCAGCTGCAGTTCCGGCTGCACGGCATCGTTGAAGATCGACGGCGCGTTCGGCGACTCGAAGGAAACGTCCTTGACGTAGATCTTCTCGACGGTGAAAGCCGGACCGGTGGCGGCATCGGCCAGGGCGGCGCCGTTGGTGTTCTCTTCGGACATTACCTGTTGCTCCCAGAAATGAATGCAATAAAAACGCGTGTTGAAAGTCAGCTATAGGGTCGGCTGCGGCGCAGCACAACCCCTTCCGCCGCGAAAGCAGAAAATATAGATCAGTTGCGACCCTTGACCAGCGGCAGGTCGGCCTGCTGCCAGGCGGGAATGCCGCCTTCGAGCACGTGCACCTTCTCGAAGCCGGCCTTCTTCAGGGCCTTGGCTGCGGTTTCAGAGGCCGTGCCGTTGCGGCACACCAGCACCACCGGGATCTGGCGGGCGTTGGCCACCAGCTTGTGGTCCGGGCCGAATGCGGCGGCCTGGGCATTGCGGCTGCCGGCGATGTGGCCCTTCTCGAAATCGCCGCTGGGCGACAGGTCGACCACCATGGCGCCGTCGGTCGTCATCAGCTGCACCATCTCGGCCGGCTTCACCCCGCGGTAGCCCCGGAACAGGCGGCGGATCTCGGTCACGAGGATGGCCACGGTCAGGCCGACCAGCGCGGCGGTCAGCATCGGGGCTCGGCCGGCAAAGGCCAGCAACTCTTCGTAATTCACTCAGGTCACGGGGCGATAAGCGGGCACCGATTGTCGCACAAGCCGGCAGCGGCCCGTTACTGCCCGCGCCAGAGGTCCGGCAGGCCCGCGGTCTGCCACCAGCGCTTGGCCTCGGGGTCCCAGCGCCAGCGCTCGGTCACCACCACCAGGCGCTCGGCCTGGGTGTTGACGTTGATCACACCGATCTCGACCCGGCGCTCGACCACGCCATCGGGCAGCGACGCGCTGGAGCGCTCGCGGTAGGAGGACACGCACAGCTGCGCGTAGCGGTTCAGCTCGAACTCGGTGGACGGCGTGTCCTTGCGCAGCTGGGGGTCCAGATAGCCGAGGGCGTCGTCCATGCTGCCCCAGCGGATGGTCGAGCCGTAGGCGTTCTGGGTTTCTTCCAGCTGGGTGCGCTGCTTGCGGCTGAGGCCGCCGGCCAGCGCCAGGGCACTGCACAGCAGCAGGGTGGACAACGTCAGTAACTGCAACACGCGGCGCATCTGCACTCTCCCCAGGGCATCAGCCGCCCATCCTACCCTTTGGCGATGGCCACGAAGCGGCCGCTCAGCTCGGCCGCCGCGCGCCCGTTGCTGCCGGGCTGGCTGGCGACGATGCTGATGCGCGCCTTGCCGCGCTGGCGGAAGGTGGCCAGGAAGGTGTCCCAGGCGCTGCTTTCGGCGGCCTGGGCGTGGGCATGCAGGTCTTCGTAGATCGGGGCCAGGTAGCGCAGGTTGCTGTCGGCCACGTACACCTCGGCGTCATGTCCGGCCAGCTGCAGGCGCAGGCTGACCAGCGCCCAGCCGGACAGGGTCAGCACCGAGGCCAGGCTGCCACCGAAGGCGTTGCCCTTGTCGTTGACGTTGGCCGCCAGCGGCGCGGTGATGCGCAGCACGCTCTCGGCGTAACCGTCCAGGCGGATCTGCATCGCGCGCACCGCCGGCATGCAGTCCAGCACGCCCTGCAGGGTGGTCAGCGAAGAAGACAGGGCATCGGCAGACATCGGGGCAGCCACGACAACGAAGGGCCCACATAATGCAGGCAATGGCCGACCATACGATACCCACTGGCTGGACCTTCATTTCGCTGCGTCCGCAGGGACAGCACGCGGTCCTGCGCCGTGCAGCGCGCAAGCAGGGCGGGCACTTGCTGGCACTTTCGCCGTGGCGGTTGCAGCGCTGTGACAGCGTGGTGGCGCGCGCCAAACTGAACGCTGCCCTGACGGCCGACCGCGTGCTGTTCACCAGCCCGGCCGCCGTGCATGCCGTCGCCGCACTGCAGCCGCTGCCAGCGCACCCGCCTACGCCCTGGCTGGCGGTGGGTGAGGGCACCTTGCGAGCGCTGCAGGCCCATGGCGTGGCCACCGCGCAGGCACCGCAGCGGATGGACAGCGAAGGGCTGCTGGCACTGCCGGCCATGGCCCAGCCGCAGGGGCTGCGCGTCGGTCTGGTGACCGCGCCGGGCGGGCGCGGCCTGATCGCCACGCAGCTTGCCGCCGCCGGTGCCCACCTGCTGCGCGCCGATGTCTACCAGCGCGTGCCCACGCGCCTGCCGGCCCGTGCCTTGTCGCGTCTTGCCCGGCTGCCACGCCCGTGGGTGCTTGCCGTCAGCAGCGGCGAGGCGCTGTCGCGGGTGTGGGACCAGCTGCCCGCACACTGGCAGCAGCGCCTGCAGACCGAGGCCTGCGTGGTGGTGGCCAGCGACCGCCTGGGCGAACAGGCGCAGGCCCTGGCGCTGCAGCGCATCCACCGCGCCGACGGCCCCACCGCCGCACAGCTGGTGGCCGCTGCACATACCGCTGTCACCGTCCCGGCAGCGACCTGAACAGGCAACCGGCGGCGGCTTGCCGCTGGCCGGCACAGCAGGGATGCTGTGCGCTCTGCCTGGCCGCGCTGCCGTTGCGGCCGACAAGGATGCCCGGATGAACGACGACACCCTCGCCCCGCCCCCACGCCGCCCACTGCGCTGGCTGGTGCCGGCCGTGGCGTTGCTGGCGCTGGGCGCGGCGGGCTACGCCGGCTGGCACTACTGGCAGCAGCAACAGGAACGGGCTGGCCGCGAACAGGCCGGCGCCGCGCAGCTGCAGGGCCTGGCCGCTGCCCTGGACGCGCTGCGCCGCGACCAGCGCGCCACCAGCCAGCGCCTGCAGGACGCCGCCGTGACCAACCGGGTGCTGCGCGCTGCGCTGGGCCTGTCCCAGCGCAGCGCGCTGCTGGAGGAAAACCTGGCCAAGCTGGCCGACAGCACCGCGCAGGGCCGCCAGGCGGTGTACCTGGACGAGGCCGAACTGCTGCTGGGGCAGGCCGCACAGCGGCTGGCCTACGCCGATGACGTGGACGGTGCGCGCCGGCTGTATGCGATGGCCGCCGTGGCGCTGGGCCACGTGCCCGACACCGACGGCCTGAACCTGCGCCAGGCATTGATCGAAGAACGCAACGCACTGGACCAGCTGGGCGAAGGCCCCCGGCATAGCGCCCGCGCGCGGCTGGCGGCGATCGAGACAGCGATGGCCACGCTGCCGCTGCAGGCACACACGGCCGGCACCGCCGTGGCCGCCACCACGCCGTGGTGGCAGCGCGCGCTGGCCCCGTTCGTGGACATCACCCCGACCCGCCAGAACGGCCCGCTGACCGATGCGCAGCGCCAGGCCGGGTTGGAAGCACTGCAGGTGGAACTGACCCTGGCCCGTGCGGCCATCGAGCGCGGCGACCGCGCCGGCTGCGCAGCCGCCCTGCTGCACGTTGAACGCTGGCTGCCGCGGCTGTGGCCGGATTCACCGCCCCTGCGCAGCGTGCATGCTCAACTGCAGGGCCTGCGCACCCTGCCCCTGCAGCTGGACACCGCCGTCCTCGGCAGCACCCTGCAGCAACTGCACACCCTGCGAGACCAGAGGTAATTCCGATGAAGCCATTGCAATCCGTTGTCGTGCTGCTGCTGGCCGTGGCCATCAGTATCTTCGCCGCCCACTGGCTCGGCGCTGCCGACCTCAACCGGTATGGCGAGGTGATCCTGCGTTACGGCGGCTACGACTACCACAGCAACCTGCCCAAGGTAGCCATGCTGTCGGTGATCGCGCTGCTGGTGCTGTGGCTGCTGTGGAGCCTGATCGCCGCGCCGTTCCGCGCCTGGGGCCGCTACCGCCGCAAGCAAGGCCGCGTGCGCCTGATCGACGGCCTGCAGGCCTACGAACACGGCCAGTGGCAGCGTGCGGAAAAGCTGTTCGACGGTGCCGCCGCCGACAAGGAAGTGGCCGCCGTGGCACTGGCCAATGCGGTGCGCAGCGCACAGGCGCGGGCCGACGCTGCGGCCGGTGAAGCGCTGCTGCAGCGCCTGGCTACCGACGATGCCACCCTGCACGCGCTGCTGCGCGCCGAGCAGCAGCTGGAGCGCGAGCTGCCGGTGGATGCGATCAACACCCTTAATGTGGCTGCGGTGCAGCCGTTGCCGCCGCGCGGGCTGTGGCTGCGCACCGAAGCGCTGGCCCGCGCCGGCCGCGCGCACGAGGCCTACGGCCAGCTGGGCGCGCTGCGGCAGAGCAAGGTGCTGCCCACCGAAGTGGCCAGCGAGCTGGAAGCCCGCCTGGCCGCACAGGCCCTGCTGGAAGCGGCCGACGTCAACGCGCTGGCCGCGCAGTGGGACAGCACCCCGAAGGCGCTGCGCCCCTCCGCCGACGTAGTGGGCGCCTATGCCAGCCGCGCCGTTGCGCTGTCGTGGGATGAGCCGGCCCTGCAGGCACTGGAGCAGGCGCTGGACCAGCGCTGGGACGACACGCTGGTGGAACTGTACGGTCGCCTGCCGGCCGAGCGTTTTGCCACGCGCGCAGCGAACCTGCAGCGCTGGCGCAACGTGCATGCCGACTCGGCCGTGCTGCTCCTGGCCCAGGGCCGCATCGCGCTGGCGCAGGACGATGCGGAAGCGGCGGAGGTGTTCCTGCATGAAGCCATTGCCGCTGGCGCCGGTGCACCGGCATGGGAAGCACTGGGCGAGGCCTTCCTGCAGCGCCAGCAAGCGGCCCTGGCCGCGCAGTGCCTGGCCAATGCACTGCGCCTACAGCGTAGCGAGGACAGCGTGGAACTGGTGCACAGCGCCGTGACGGCGGTCGAGCCTGCGCCGCGCGCCACGGTGGAAGAGCACGGCACCTTCGAGGTTCCGCCGGTGTACAACGCCAACGAGGAGCGCGACGAATTCGGCAACCCGCGGCTGCCGTAACCGTGGCGGACGGGTGCCGGCCCATGGTCGGCACCCACCGGAGCAACAAAAAACGCCGCCCGTCGGGCGGCGTTTCTTTTTGTCCGACGGTGGCGATCAGCGCTCGACGATGGCCGCCACGCCCATGCCGCCGGCGGTGCAGATCGACACCAGCGCGCGGCCACCGCCGCGTTCGGCCAGCTGCTTGGCGGCCGTGGCGATCACGCGTGCGCCGGTGGCGGCGAACGGGTGGCCGGTGGCCAACGACGACCCCAGCAGGTTGATCTTGTCCGGGTCGATGCGGCCCAGCGGTGCGTCCAGGCCCAGGCGGTTGCGGCAGTAGTCCTCGCTTTCCCACGCACGCAGCGTGCACAGCACCTGCGCGGCGAATGCCTCATGGATCTCGTAGATGTCGAAATCCTGCAGGGTCAGGCCGTTGCGCTTGAGTATTTCCGGCACCGCCACGGTGGGCGCCATCAGCAGGCCTTCGCCGTGCACGAAATCCACCGCCGAGACGTGTGCATCGCGCAGGTAGGCCTGCGGCTCGTGGCCGTGCGCGCGGGCCCAGTCCTCGCTGGCCAGCAGCACCGCTGCGGCGCCGTCGGTCAGCGGGGTGGAATTGGCGGCGGTCAGCGTGCCACGGCCGGACACCTTGTCGAAGGCCGGCTTCAGCGTGGCCAGCTTTTCCAGCGAGGTATCGGCGCGCAGGATGTTGTCGCGCTCCACGCCACGGAACGGCGCGATCAGGTCATTGAAGAAGCCGCGCTCATAGGCGGCAGCCAGCTTCTTGTGCGACGACACCGCCCATTCGTCCTGCGAATCGCGCGCGATGTTCCATTCCTTGGCCATGTCCTCGCAGTGGTCGCCCATGCTCTTGCCGGTACGCGGCTCGGCCACGCCGGGGAACTCGGGCTTGAGTTCGGAGAACTTAAAACCGGCGGTGAGCGCGCGGATCTTGTCGCCGGTGGTCTTGGCGCGGTTGGCTGCCAGCAGGCGCGCACGCAGCTTCTTGCCGTAGACGATCGGCACATCGGAAGTGGTGTCCGAGCCGCCGCCGATGCCCGATTCGATCTGGCCCAGCGCGATCTTGTTGGCCACGGTGATGATGCTGTCCAGCGAGGTGCCGCAGGCACGCTGCAGAGTGATGCCCGGGGTCAGCGGCGACAGGCCGGAGGACAGCGTGGCTTCGCGGCCAAGGTTCCAGCCACTGGGGTGCTTGATGACCGCGCCCATGGCTACTTCGCCCAGCTGCTGGCCATGCAGGCCGAACCGTTCGACAAGCGCGCCAAGCGTACGTACCGACATGCCCAGGTTGCCGACGTCCGAATACGCCGTGTTCTGCCGGCAGAACGGAATGCGGACACCACCAAGAATTGCGACGGGATGGGCGTTGGGCATGGAGATACCTGGCAGGAATGAGGGTGTCTGCAACATGGCCTGCACGACAGAGCAGGCATAATGGAGACAAGTGTAGCTGCCGCCCTGTGATGGGCCAACCGTGAAACCATGAGCGAACCCTACCCCGCGATGAATGCCCTGGGCGTGCTGGCCCTGGAGCTGGCCAACTGCGAAACGCCATGCCAGGCGGTGCTTGGCGCCGAACAGGCCGGTGAACTGGCCGAGCGGGTCGGCCGCGACCTGGCCAAGCTGGTGCCGCAGGTGAGCGAACTGGACCTGGTGTTCGCCGCCGCCCATTTCGACCCGGCCGAAGTGCTGCGCCCGGGCTGGCCGATCCACCGCCGCCTGGAAGAGCTGCAGATGCGCGCCCCGGGGCGCAACCAGGGCGCGCGCGTGCTGGCGTTCGGCGCCAATGCCGAGGGCGAGATTCCGCTGCCGTTCCAGGCCGATGCGACGCTGGCCGGTGGCGGCCTGCGCGTGGTGCCGTTCCTGCTGACCGGCACCGACATGGCCACCACCGACGCCGTAGCCCATGCGCTGGAAGACGTGCTGCTGGCGCAGGGCATGGCCCATGCCGATACCGCGCTGCTGGCGCAGAACGCCTTCGGTGCACGCGTCGAACATGCGCGCTACTTCACGGTGAATGACCTGGCCGCGATGATGTCGATGCAGTACGACAACCAGGGCCTGGCCGCGCTGTGGCCGCTGATTGAAACGGCGATCATGGCCCCGTCCGACGATGAGTGGCTGGACACTGCACCGGAGCCGCTGCTGCGCTATACGCACGGCGAAGCCCGCATGGCGCTGTTCGACCCTGCCGGCTGGTGTGCCTACTACAGCCACAGCAAGAACGACTGCGACCGCCTGCAGGGCATCTACGAGCAGTACCTGATGCGCCAGCGGCAGATGGCCGCGGTGCTGGAAGCGCACGGCGTGCCGGTGCTGTTCGTGCACTGCGAAGCCGGGCAGGACGCGCGCGAGCTGCTGGCGCGCTGATCTGCGGATACGTGCCGCCGGGCATGGCCCGGCGCTACCGTATTGCGCGGGTAGCGCCGGGCCATGCCCGGCGGACCCATGAAAAACGCCGGCGTGTGCCGGCGTTTTTCGTTCTGCCTTACTCGCCCTTCTTGATCACCGCGCAGGCCAGGCGCGCGCCGGCGTTGCCGGTCGGCTGGCTGGTGTAGTCATCCGGGTCGGCGTGCACGATCAGGCCGCGGCCGATGATGTCGAAATCATCGCCCTTGCCGATGTTGACGTTGCTGGACACCGGCGCGTCGATGGTGGCCACGCCCTTGTCGTCCGCCTTGATGTTGGGCATGTCGCCAACGTGGTGCGGATCGGCGGTGACGCTGCCGTGGTCCTGGTGACCCGGGTTGAAGTGGCCGCCGGCGCTGGTGGCGTCCGGTGCGCTGCAATCGCCTTTCTCGTGGATATGGAAGCCGTGCTCGCTGCCCGGCTTCAGGCCGCTGACCTGGCCGGTGACGTGCACGCGGCCATCCACCAGCTTGAAGCTGACGCTGCCCTTGGTCTCGTTGCCCTGGGTCGGGGCCAGTTCGGCGGTGGCGTTGGCTGTGGCAGCGGCATTGGCGTTCGCGGCCGGGGCCACGTCGGCGCTCGGGGCGGCGCTGTCGGCGCCCGGGGCCGACGGCTGCTGGCTGCAGGCGGCCAGGCCAAGGGTGGCGATGGCGGCAAACAGCGAGGTGTGGATCAGACGCATGCAAATCTCCTTCGGATGGATGCCGGTGGCGTCAGCGGGTCACGCGGATCAGGCCGCAGGCGATGCGGGCACCGGCATTGCCGGCGGGCTGGCTGCGATAGTCGTCGGGGTTGGCATGCACGACCAGTGCACGTCCGGCGATGTCGGTGGCGGCGCCTCCGCCCAGAGTAACGCCCTTCACGTGCACGTCGACATTGGCGCGCCCCTGCGCATCGGCGCGCAGGTTGTCGATGTCACCCAGATGGTGCGCACCGGCACCGGCACGGCCGTGTGCCTGGCCACCGGGATTGAAATGGTTGCCGGCACTGCTGGCGTCTACCGCACTGCAGTCGCCGCGCTCGGGGATATGGAAGTCGGCCACCTGCAGCGGCTGCAGCCCACCGACCAGGCCGGTGAGGTGCACGCCGCCCGGTTCGACCACCAGCGACAAGCGACCACTGACGATGCTGGCCGACGCCGGTGCCAGGTTCACTTCGGCCTGCTGGGCGGTGCTGACGGTGGGCACCACCGGCGTGCTCGGGCGCGTGGGCGGGGTGCTGCCGCAGGCGGCCAGCAGCACGACGGCGGACAACGGCAGCAGCAGATGGGTCAGGCGCATTAGGGATGTCTCCTTGCAGGGAACACTACGGACGGCATCGTCCATGGCGGATCAACAGACTGGCAACACCGTGCATGCGGCGCGTGCACGGCGCGTTCAGTGAGGCGTGCGGCGGCGGCCGGCGTCAAGCTTGCGGGTGAGCGTATTGCGGCCCAGGCCCAGCCGTGCGGCGGCTTCGGCACGGCGCCCGTGGGTCAGCTGCAGGGCGGCCTCCAGCAAGGCGTGGTCGACCCGTTCGCGCACCTGGGCATGCAGGCCTTCGGCGCCTTCGGCCAGACGCTGCCGTGCCCAGGCGGCCAGCAGGGTTTCCCACTGGCCGGGGTCGCTGCTGGCGGTGCTGTGCCCGCCACGGTCACGGTGCAGCGCGGTTTCCACGTCGGCCACGCCGATGATGTCGGCCGCGGCCAGTGCGGCCATGCGCCAGCACACATTTTCCAGCTCGCGCACGTTGCCCGGCCACTCGTGGTCACGCAGTGCCTGCAGCGCGGCGGCGGCCAGCCGCTTGGGCGGCGTGTCCAGGCGGTGGGCGGCGGCGGCCAGGAAGGTGGTGGCCAGCTGCGCGATGTCCTCGCGGCGCGCGCGCAGCGGCGGCAGCTGCAGGCGCACCACGTCCAGCCGGTGCAGCAGGTCGGCGCGGAACCGGCCCTGCGCTACCAGCCCTTCCAGATCCTGGTGGGTGGCGGCAACCACGCGCACATCGACGCGGATCAGTTCGCGGCCGCCGACGCGAAAGAACTCACCCTCGGCCAGCACGCGCAGCAGCCGCGTCTGCAGCGGCAGCGGCATGTCGCCGATTTCATCCAGGAACAGCGTGCCGCCGTTGGCCTGCTCGAAGCGGCCGGTGTGGCGGCGCTGCGCACCGGTGAAGGCGCCGGCCTCGTGGCCGAACAGCTCGCTTTCCAGCAGCTCGGCCGGAATGGCGGCGGTATTGAGCGCCACGAACGGCCCCTGCGCGCGTGGTGATTCGCGGTGCAGCGCGTTGGCCACCAGCTCCTTGCCGGTGCCGGTTTCGCCGGTGATGAGCACGGCCAGCGGCGCCTGCGCCAGGCGGCCGATGGCGCGGAACAGCGCACGCATGGCCGGGGTATCGCCCACCAGCTGCGGCGGCTGGTCGCTGCCTGCGCCGGTGGGCGGCGGCGTGGCCGCCAGCGCCGGGGCGACCTCGGGCAGCATGCGCCGGGCCAGCGCCACCGCATCGTCCAGGTCGAACGGCTTGGACAGGAATTCATGCGCCCCGCCGCGGAACGCGCCGGCCGTGCTGGCCACGTCGGTATAGGCCGACATCACCACCACCGGCAGCTGCGGATGCGCGGCCTTGAGCTTGTCCAGCAGCACCAGGCCGTCATCGCCGGGCATGCGCACGTCGGTGAACAGCAGGGCCGGCGGCGGTTGCTGCTGCAGCGCCGCCAGCGCCGGTGCGGCGCTGTCGAAGTCCTGCACCTGGTAGCCGGCTTCGCGCAGCGCCGTGCTGAGCACGAAGCGGACGGCGCGGTCATCATCGACCACCCAGACGCGCTGTGCGGGGGAAGCGGAATCAGGCATGGCGCGGGGCCTCCTCGGCCGGGGCAACGCCGTTGCCGATCGGCAGCAGCAGGGTGAACACGGTGTGCCCCGGGCGCGAGCGGTACGTCAGCGTGCCACGGTGTTCGCGCGCGACCTGCTGGGCCAGCGCCAGACCCAGCCCGGTGCCTTCGGCGCGGCCACTGACCAGCGGCAGGAACAGGTGCTCGGCCAGGTCGTCGGGCACGCCGCGGCCGTCGTCGGCGATCTCCAGCCGCAGCGCCAGGGTGTGCAGCTGCTCAGCGATGCGCACGCCATGTTCCACGCGGGTACGCAGGGTGATGGTGCCGGCGCCGGCCTGGATCGCGTTGCGCACCAGGTTCCAGACCGCCTGGGTGAGGCGGTCGGCGTCGCCGCTGAATTCGGGAATGCTGGGATCGTAATCGCGCTGCAGGCGCACCGCCCAGCCCGCCTCGCTTTCGGCCAGGCGCAGTACGCGCTCCAGCGCGGCATGGATGTTCAGCGGTGCATGTGGCGCGGCCGGGGCCGGCGACAGCAGCTGTTCCAGCAGGCCGTTGAGGCGTTCGATTTCCGAGCCGATCAGCTCGATCAGCTCGCGTTCGCCGGCATCGCGCTGCACAGCGCGCCGGGCCAGCAGCTGGGCGGCGCCCTTCAGCCCGGCCAGCGGATTGCGCAGCTCGTGCGCCAGCCCCTTCAGCGCGGCACTGAGCGCGCTGGGTAGCGCCTGGGTCGGGTCCAAGCCGGGGAATTCATCGACCGGGTGCGCCTCCAGCAGCCAGCCGCCATCGTCGCGGCGGCTCATCCAGCCCTCGGCGAAACGCGGTGCGTCACCCGGCAGCGCCAGTGCCAGCCGGTGCAGGCGCAGGCTGTCGCGCTCGTCGCGGGCCAGGAAATGCGCCAGCGCCTCGCCCTGCACCTCCAGCGCGGCCAGCGGCTGGCCGATCACCCGGCGCACGCTGACGCCCATCCAGCGCGCGAAGGCCGGGTTGCAGCCGCTGATGCAGCCATCGGCACCGGCCCAGGCCAGCGGCGTGCCAAGGGCATCGAGGGACGGCGGGGGTGCGGGGTCGGACATTGCACCAATGTAGTGCAAAACAGGGGTGTGGAGTCCGAGCCCTTTCCGTCAGGAAAGGGCTCAGACCCCTATGGCACGAAGGTCGAGCACACGCGAACGTGCCACGGGCGGGCTGCCAGGCCGACCCCAGGCCCGGGCGGCATTACACCGGGTAGCCGGTCGCTTCCCGCGCCTTCTTCCAGGCACTCTCGAACTCGCGTGCGCTGATCTCGTCGTCTTCATCGAAATCCAGGAACGACACCGACTGCTCCGCCAGCAGGAAACGGTCGTCGCTGTGGCTGGTTTCGTCGGCCCACACGCTCTTGGTGCCGTAGATCTCGACCTGGCGGACGATCTTGTCGCCGCGGGCTTCCATCAGCACGCTGCCCTTGCCCAGGCTCGATTCGGCCCAGTGCTTGTAGTACTTCTTGTTGTTGCTGCTTTTGACGTTCTTCATGCAGGGGTTCTGGCCGCTGTGGCGGCCGGAGAGTTCGGAATGCCGCCATTATCAGGCATTTGGGGTCAGAGCCCTTTCCTGCGGGGCATACGGGGTCAGAGCCCTTTCCTCCGGAAAGGGATCCGCCCCCCCCTGCCGGTTCAGTTCGGCAAGGCGGCGCCCTTGGGCCACAGCATCCACAGCCGGCCCTGCTGCTTCATGTGCCCGGCCAGGTCGCCGGCGGCGTCGCCGGTGCCCCAGTACAGATCGGCGCGCACTTCGCCGGCAATCGCACCGCCGGTGTCCTGCGCGGCCACCGGGCGCACCAGCGCGCTGCCGTCCGGCCGGGTGGTGGACAGCCACATCAGGCTGCCCAGCGGCACCACGGTGCGGTCCACCGCCACGCTGTAGCCGGCGGTCAGCGGCACGTTCAACGACCCGCGCGGGCCTTCCGGGCTGTCCGGGTTGCGGCTGAAGAACACGTAGCTGGGGTTGCTGCGCAGCATCTCCGGCACCCGCGCCGGGTTGGCGCGCGCCCACGCGCGGATCGCTTCCATGCTGACGTCTTCCTTCTTCAGCTGGCCCTGGTCCACCAGCCAGCGGCCGATGGCACGGTAGGGGTGGCTGTTCTGGTCGGCGTAGGCCAGGCGCACCTGGGTGCCATCGGCCAGGCGCACGCGGCCGGAACCCTGGATCTGCAGCAGCTGCAGGTCCATCGGGTCGGTCAGCCAGGCCAGTACCGGGGCCTTTGCGCCCTTGCTGGCAATCGTGCCGGCATCGTCATAGGGCTTGAGCACCTTGCCGTCCAGGCGCCCGCGCAGGCGCTTGCCCTTCAGCTCCGGGTACAGGCTGTCCAGCTGCACGATGACCATGTCGTCGGGCACGCCGTAGACCGGCACCGTGGCCTTGTCGGTGCGGGCAAGACTGCCGCTGTAGATGGGTTCGTAGTAGCCGGTGATCAGGCCCTCGGCGCGGTTGCCGGCGGCACGCAGCGCGTAGACGTCCAGGTCGCGCTGCAGGAACTGCCGGATGGCGGCCGGGTCGCTGTCAGGCACCGTGGCGGCAGCCGTGCACGGCGTGGCCCAGATGGCATCGGTCTTCAGCCGTGGGCACGCGCTGTGCCAGGCCAGGAAACCGGCGCGCAGGTCGGCATCGGATACGGCCGGCAACGCGCTCCATTCCACCTTGGCGTAGGGCCCGGCCGTGCCCGGCCGGGCCGGTGCATCAGGGCGTGGCGCGGTGGTGCTGCAGCCGGCGAGCAGGGCAACGGCCAGGAAGGTGAGGAGCGGGCGCGGTGACGACGTAGCAGTAATCATCATTGCAATGTAGTGGCGCCGATGGTGGCCCGGCAACCTTGTGCAGGGTCCGCGCCATGCTTTGATAGCGCCAGGCCATGCCTGGCGAAAAGCGGATCCCGCGCTGCGCGCTCGCCGGGCATGGCCCGGCGCTACCGGCATTCCGGCCCGGCGTTACTGGATCACGGCAGCTTCAACAGCAGCGAATAGAGGATGCGGGCATCTTCGGCGTCCAGCTGCGCCGGCAGGTCATCGCGGCCTCGGAAATACCGGTGGAACGCCGCCGCCGCAGCGGGGCGGTTGTCGAGCGGATAACCGAACCGTGCCAGCACCGCCCACGCATCAAAGCCGTCCGGTGCCGCGCCATCCTGCACGCGTGGCCACAGGCCGAAACCAGCCTGCGCCAGCTGCTGCCACGGGAAGAAGCGGCTGAAGTCGACCTTGCGGCCGGGGGCCAGATCGCCGTGGCCGATCACCTGGCGAGGCGGAATGGCCAGGCGCGTGGTGAGGTCACGCAGCAGTGCGATCAGCGAGGTGATCTGCGCCTGGGTGAACGGCGTGCGGCCGTTGTTGTCCAGCTCGATGCCGATCGAGGCCGAGTTGAGATCGGTGATGGTGCCCCAGCGCCCGGCGCCGGCATGCCACGCGCGCTGATCGTCGGCCACCAGCTGGTAGCGGTGGCCATCGGCGCCGATCAGGTAGTGTGCGCTGACCCGGCCGCCGCTGTTGGCGGTGCGCAGCGTCTTCAGGCTCTGCTGCACCGACGACTGTTCGGTGTGATGCAGCGCGATGATGACCGGCTTGCGCGCGTTGAAATTGGGCGAAGGCACCCAGGTGACCAGCGGATTGCGCTGCACGGGCGGTGCCGACGCACAGGCGGCCAGTAGCAGACAGGCGAGGACGAGGAACGAAAGGCGCGGCAGAGTCATGCACCTATTGTGGATGATCCACGTGCGGCCTGCTGTCATAGAGCCAGGCCGTGCGTGGCTGGAGGGCTGGGGTGCCGACCAACGGTCGGCACCCACCAGGGCAGAAGGCTGCCCGCCGTTGCATCAGGCCTCGTAGGCCGATTCACCGTGCGAGGTGACATCCAGGCCGGTGCGTTCGGCCTCTTCGGTCACGCGCAGGCCGACCACGGTGCGCACCACCAGCAGGATCAGCGTGGTCACCACGGCGCACCAGACGATGGTGAAGCCGACGCTGACCAGCTGCACCCAGACCTGGTGGACGATATCCAGCCCGGCCTTGGTGCCACCCAGCGACTGCGCGCTGAACACGCCGGTTAGCAGGGCGCCGCCGATGCCGCCCACGCCATGCACACCGAACACGTCGGCGGTGTCGTCCACCTTCAGCAGGCGCTTCAGGCCGGTGACGCCCCACACGCAGATCGCGCCGGTCACCACGCCTATGACGATGGCACCGAGCGGGCCGACCGTGCCGCAGGCCGGGGTGATGCCGACCAGGCCGGCCGCCGCACCGGAGGCCGCACCCAGTGCCGAGGGCTTGCCCTTGGTCACCGCTTCCACCAGCGTCCAGCCCAGTACCGCCGCAGCGGTGGCCAGCACGGTGTTGAGGAAAGCCAGCGCGGCCACGGTATCGGCCGCACCGGCCGAGCCGGCGTTGATGCCGAACCAGCCCACCCACAGCAGCATCGCGCCGATGTAGGTGAACGGCACGTTGTGCGGCTTCAGCGCGGTCTGGCCATAGCCGATGCGCTTGCCCAGGAACCAGGCACCCACCAGGCCCGCCACGCCGGCATTGATGTGCACCACGGTGCCGCCGGCGAAATCGATCGCGCCCATCTCGCCGAGGAAACTACCGCCCCAGACCGTGTGCGCCATCGGGATGTAGCTGAGCGTGAACCACAGTGCCGAGAACAGCAGCACCGCCTTGAACTTGATGCGTTCGGCGAAGGCGCCGACGATCAGTGCAGTGGTGATGCCGGCGAAGGTGGACTGGAAGGCGACGAACAGATAGTCCGGCAAGCCGGCCCCCGGGGTGTTGCCCACCGAGCCCGGGCTGAAGCCCTTGAGGAAGGCGAACTGGGTGAACGAACCGAACAGAGTGTTACCGCTGGAAAACACCGCGCTGTAGCCGTAGGCCGCCCACAGCAGCAGCACCAGCGAGAACACCACCAGGATCTGGCTGAGCACCGACAGCACGTTCTTCGTGCGCACCAGGCCGCCGTAGAACAGCGCCAGGCCGGGCACCACCATCAGCAGCACCAGCAGCGTGGAAACCAGCATCCAGGCCACATCGCCGTGGTCGAAGGTGAGCGTGGCCGGTGCAGCGGCGGCGGCAGCGGGCGCGGCGGCAACCGCGTCCTGCAGCGGTTCGACGGCCACCTGCTCGGTCGGCAGCGGCGTGGTCTGCACTGCCTGGGCACGGGCCTGGCCCGGCCATGCACCGGCCGCCAGCATGCTCAGCAGCATCATCAGGCACACCAGATGGAACCGGGCTTGCCACCCGGTGAGAAGGCGCATCTTCATGGGGGAGTCTCCGGAAGGGGGTTTACAGCGCGTCAGCGCCGATTTCGCCGGTGCGGATGCGGATGACCTGCTCCACGGGGGTGACGAAGATCTTGCCGTCGCCGATCTTGCCGGTGCCGGCAGCGGACTGGATCGCTTCGACCACGGCATCGACGCGCTCGTCGGTGACCACGGTTTCGATCTTGATCTTGGGCAGGAAATCGACCACGTATTCGGCACCGCGGTACAGCTCGGTGTGGCCCTTCTGGCGGCCGAAGCCTTTCACTTCGGTCACGGTGATGCCCGACACGCCTCCGTCGGACAGGGCCTCGCGGACCTCGTCGAGCTTGAACGGCCGGATGATGGCGGAGATCAGTTTCATGCGCATGTCCCGATGGTGGTTGGGGCCAGCGCGCCAGCGCGCGGTGGCTTCAGGCAACCACGGGCCGCCAGGTGATGGCCGTGGCTGTTGCACCGGACGCGAACCGGGCCGGGACGACCGTGCCTCTCTCCTTGCAAGGCCGACGCGGGAGGGAGGGCGGCCCTGTCGCGTGTCCGGTCTCTCTTGCCCCTGGGTGGGGTCCTTGGCGTGGGGTCATAGCCCTTTCATGCATGAAAGGGATCCGACCCCGTGCAACGACCCCGATCTGACCGCGGCTCCCCAGCCGCGAAGACGGTGGCGATGGCGGCAGGTGGGAGGGGGATACCCACCGCCATCGCCCACCGGTCAGTTGGCGTAGTACAGCTGGTATTCCAGCGGGTGGGTGGCCGCGCGGAACTTGGTCACTTCCTGCATCTTCAGCGCGATGTAGCCGTCGATGAAGTCATCGCTCATCACGCCGCCGGCCTTGAGGAACTCGCGGTCCTTGTCCAGCGCTTCCAGGGCCTGGTCCAGCGAGGAGCAGACCTGCGGGATCAGCTTCTCTTCTTCCGGCGGCAGGTCGTACAGGTCCTTGTTGCTCGGTGCGCCCGGGTCGATCTGGTTCTTGATGCCGTCCAGGCCGGCCATCATCAGCGCGGTGAAGGTCAGGTAGCCCGACTGGATCGGATCGGGGAAGCGCATTTCAATGCGGCGCGCCTTCGGGTTGGACACCCACGGAATGCGGCACGAGGCCGAACGGTTGCGGGCCGAGTAGGCCAGCATCACCGGGGCTTCGAAGCCCGGCACCAGGCGCTTGTAGCTGTTGGTGCCCGAGTTAGCGAAAGCGTTGATGGCGCGGGCGTGCTTGAAGATGCCGCCGATGTACCACAGCGCCATCTGGCTCAGGCCGCCGTAGCCGTCGCCGGAGAACAGGTTGGTGCCGCCCTTGGACAGCGACTGGTGCACGTGCATGCCGCTGCCGTTGTCGCCGACGATCGGCTTGGGCATGAAGGTGACGGTCTTGCCGTTGCGGTGTGCCACGTTCTTGATGACGTACTTCATCCGCAGCAGTTCGTCGGCCTTCTGCACCAGGGTGCTGAACTTGGTGCCGATCTCGCACTGGCCGGCGGTGGCCACTTCGTGGTGCTGCACTTCCACTTCGATGCCGACCTGTTCCAGCGTCTTGCACATTTCAGCGCGCAGGTCGTGCAGGGTGTCGGTCGGCGGCACGGGGAAGTAGCCGCCCTTCACGCCGGGGCGGTAGCCGCTGTTGGTGCCGTCCATCTTGGCGCCGCTGTTCCACGCGGCTTCTTCCGATTCGATCTGGAAGAAGGTGTGACCCATGTCGTTGGCGAAACGCACGGCGTCGAAGATGAAGAATTCCGGCTCCGGGCCAAAGAACGCGGTTTCGGCGATGCCGGAGGACTTCAGGTAGGCCTCGGCGCGCTTGGCGATGCCGCGCGAGCAGCGGCCGTAGGGCTGCATGGTGGCCGGGTCGAGGATGTCACAGCTGATCACGATGGTCGGATCGGCATAGAACGGGTCCAGGTACGCGCTGGCCGGGTCCGGCAGCAGCACCATGTCCGATTCGTTGATGCCCTTCCAGCCGGCGATCGAGCTGCCGTCGAACATCTTGCCTTCTTCGAACAGCGACGGTTCGACGATGCTGACCGGGAAGGTGACGTGGTGCTCGACGCCACGCATGTCGACGAAACGCAGGTCGACGAATTCGACCTGGTTGTCCTTGATCAGCTTCTCAACGTTTTCAACGGACATCGGGTGCAACCTCGGTGGGATGAATGCCTACGTGAGGTAGAGCAAAGCCCGTGCCAACTTTTCAGCCTTCACAAGTCGTTGATTCTGCAGGCAGAGCACCACGACAGTGCCAACCCGCACGCACCAGCATGGTGCGGCGGTGCGCGGCCGCACTGCTTTGGTGCAGGGTCGATGCTCTATCCTTTGCGGCTTCCCTCTTCCGCCAGCCGAGCCCGCTCTGCCCATGTCCGACCTGCTCTCCGCCTTGTTGCTGGGCATCCTCGAAGGCCTGACCGAATTCCTGCCGATCTCCAGCACCGGCCACCTGCTGATTGCCCGCCACTGGCTGGGCGCGCACTCGGATTTCTTCAACATCATCATCCAGGCCGGCGCGATCCTGGCCGTGGTGCTGGTGTTCCGCCAGCGCCTGCTACAGCTGGCCACCGGCTTCGGCCAGCGCGAGAACCGCGAGTACGTGTTCAAGCTGGGCGCGGCCTTCCTGGTGACCGCCGTGGTGGGCGTGGTGGTGCGTAAGGCCGGCTGGTCGCTGCCGGAAACGGTGGGCCCTGTGGCCTGGGCGCTGATCATCGGCGGCGCCTGGATGCTGCTGGTGGAGGCCTATACCGCGCGCCTGCCCGACCGTGACCAGGTGACCTGGACCGTGGCCATCGGCGTGGGCCTGGCGCAGGTGGTGGCCGGCGTGTTCCCCGGCACCTCGCGTTCGGCCTCGGCCATCTTCCTGGCCATGCTGCTGGGCCTGAGCCGCCGCGCGGCCGCGGCCGAGTTCGTGTTCCTGCTGGGCATTCCCACCATGTTCGCCGCCAGCGCCTACACCTTCCTGGAGCTGGCCAAGGAAGGCAACCTGGCCAGCGAGAACTGGACCGACGTGGGCGTGGCCTTCGTTGCCGCGGCCATCACCGGCTTCGTCGTAGTGAAGTGGCTGATGGGCTACATCAAGTCGCACAAGTTCACCGCGTTTGCGGTCTACCGCATCGTGCTGGGCGCGGCGCTGCTGCTGTGGCTGCCTGCCGGCAGCTGAACAGCGCCGGGGCCTGGCAACCCCGATGCCGGCCCCGGTCCGTTTTTTCCCCCGGTTCCCCAAGGAGACCCGCCCATGAACCGCACGCTCACCCTGCTCCTCCCGCTGGCCCTGCTGGACGCCTGCAGCCAGACCCCGGCCCCGGCCGGCCCCGGTGGCGACGACGTGGCCCCGGCCGCAGCCAAGGCCGCCGACCAGAAGACGTTGGCGCACCTGGACGTGCAGCGTCTGCAGGGCCAGCACTGGCTGCTGAAGCAGGCCACCGCCGCCGACGGCACGCGCATCGATGCGCTGTTCGCCCGCGATGACAAGCCGGTCACCCTGGACTTCGCCGATGGCCGCCTGTCAGTCAGCAACACCTGCAACCACCTGGTTGGCGGCTACACGCTGGAGAACGGCACGCTGAAGGTCGGCGCGATGGCGTCGACCCTGATGGCCTGCACCGACAAGGCGCTGATGGCGCTGGACGAGGCCGTCTCCAGCCGCCTGCAGGGCGAGCTGAAGACCAGCCAGGACGCCGATGGCCTGTTGACGCTGACCACCGCCAAGGGCGACGTGCTGGTGTTCGCGCCGGAACCGACCGCCGAAACCCGCTACGGCGGCCCGGGCGAAACGGTGTTCCTGGAAGTGGCCGCGAAGACCGCCAAGTGCTCGCACCCGCTGATTCCGGACTACCAGTGCCTGCAGATGCGTGAAGTGAAGTTCGACGACAAGGGCCTGAAGCAGGGCAAGCCCGGTGCGTTCGAGAACTTCTACGGCAGCATCGAGGGCTACACCCACGAAGACGGCGTGCGCAACGTGGTGCGCGTGAAGCGCTTCAAGATCGCCAACCCGCCGGCCGACGGGTCGTCGCAGGCCTATGTGCTGGACATGGTGGTGGAGTCGGCCACCGAAAAGTAACCCCCGCGGACCACCCGCAGGTGACAGAAGGGCGGCCGCAGGGCCGCCCTTCTACGTTCTCAACGCCCGTGCCTTACCCCAGCGCGGGGTTCAGCGTGTAGGTGCCCTGCAGCGCCGCATCGGCCAGCACGTGGCCCTGCATGGCGCGCTGCACGTCGGCGGCGGTGAACGGCGTGGGCAGCGACAGCGTGGCCACGTCCAGCGCGAACACGCGGAAGATGTAGCGGTGCACGCGCTCATCGTTGAACGGCGGGTACGGGCCGTCGTAGCCCAGATACTGGCCGGCCATGTCCGGGTTGCCGGCAAACCAGCCGGTGAAGTCGTTCAAGCCCTGGCGGCTGCCGGCCGGGCCCGCCGGTGTCGGCTTGCCACCAGCAACGAAGCCATCGCTGCAGCTGCCCTCGGCCAGTTCCTGCACATCGGCGGGAATATCGGCCATCACCCAGTGCACGAACTCGCAGCGCGGCTGGTCGTGGGGAATGGTCATGTCGGTGCGGCCGACAGTTTCCGGCACGGTCGGCACGTCCGGGTCCACGCAGATCAGCGCGAACGAACGGGTGCCGGCCGGCACCTGCTGCCAGGCCAGGTGCGGGTTGCGGTCCGGTGCGAAGCCCTGCGCGTCGCCGGCGGCGAACGTGCGGTCGATCGGGGCGCCGGGCGCCAGGCGGTTGCTGGTCAGGTACATGCGGGTTCCTCAGGCTTCGGGGTAGCCCAGCCGCACGGCGACCGGGGTGAGTTTGGCGAATAACGCGGCCAGCGCCTGCTGGTACTGGTGCCAGTGGCCGGCGGGCAGGCGCGGCGGGCCCAGGTGCTGGGCCGGCGGCAGGGCACGGCCGAACAGGCGCGAGAGCAGCTCGGCCATCGCCTGCGGGTCGTTGCCGACCTCGTCGATGCGGATCAGCGCCAGCGGGTACAGATCCTCGTCCTGCAGGTTGGCGATCTGGGTCAGCCCGCGTGCCAGCCACTCGGTGATCTCCGACAGCGAGGTCACGGCCAGCGGCGCGGCGACACCGTAGGCGATCCAGTCCAGCAGCATGTCGCGCGGGTCACGCAGCACCACCAGCAGGCGGCCCTGCGGCAGCTGCGGGCGCAGCGCCCACAGCAGCGCGTTGTCCCACCACAGCAGCCAGTCGATGATGGTGTCGCCGTCCAGGCCGCGGGCCGGCATCTGCTCGCGCCAGCGCTGCAGCAGGCGCTCGGGGGTGAGCGTGCCCGAGGCCAGGTCCTGCAGCGTGTGGTAGTTCTGGAAGGCGTCGTCCGGCGGCGTGGCACCGAAGCGGTCGCTGCGGAACACCGGGCTGGCGCCACTGAGCGTGGCGGCCACGCGTTCCACGCCCGAACCCGGCGCGCCCCACAGGAAGATCGGCGCCGAGGTGGCACCTTCGCCGGCATCGACCTCGCCCAGCGGCGGCCAGCTCGGCGGCGCCTTGGCCTGCGGCGGCAGCGGCAGGCGCTGCGGTGCCTGGTCGGCATGCAGGGCCAGCCAGGTGCGCACGGCCTCGTCGGGCTGGCCGGCGCGGTCGAACACTTCGCCCTTCCAGGTGCGCAGGTCGAATCGGGCGGCTTCGGGGGCGGCGGCAATCAACGCGTCCACGTGCGCGATGGCCGCGGCCGGATCGCGCGTCAGCAGCGCATCGACCAGCCGCACCTGGCCGCTGATGCGGTCCGGCTGCACGGCGACGATGCGCTGGGCCAGCGCTTCGGCCTGCGCGGCCTCACCGGCCATGTCATGCAGGCGCAGGCGCGCTTCCAGCGCCGGCAGGTGCTCGGGCATCGCCGCCAGCCAGCGTTCCACCACGTCCACCGAGCCGGGGCTGCCCACGGTTTCCAACGCCAGGCGGGCCAGCCACACATCGTGCAGCTGCGGGTGTGCCGCCAGTACGCCATCAAACTCGGCGCGGGCTTCGTCTTCGCGGCCCAGGCGCTGCCAGCACATCAGCGGCAGCTGCAGCACCTGGCGGTCGCCCGGCAGGCTGTGCAGTAGCGGCAGCAGCTGTTCGCGGGCCTGCAGCGGCTGGCCATCGCGCAGCGCCAGTTCGCCGCCCAGGCGGTGCATGCCCGGGGTGTCCAGTTCCGGCAGGCGCAGGGCCTGCTGCAGGGCCTCCAGCGCAGCGGCGGTGTTGCCCTGGCGCAATGCCAGCTGCACCACCAGGCCATGCAGCGAGGTCAGCGCCGGGTTCAGTTCCAGCACGCGGCGGAAGGCCTGTTCGGCGAAGGCCAGAATGTCCTTGCGCAGGTAGGCAAAGCCCAGCGCGTACAGCACGCGCGGGTCGGCCGGCAGTGCCTGCACGGCGGCGGCCAGCAGCTTCAGGGCCTGGTCGGCGTCCCCCCGGTGCAGCGCCACCATGCCATCGATGGCCAGCAGTTCCGGGTGGTCGGGCTCGACCTTCGATGCCAGTTGCGACAGGCGCTGCGCTTCGTCGAGGTCGGAACGGCCCAGCGCCAGGTGCGCCTGCATCAGGTAGGCATCCAGCGCGTTGGGGTTCAGCCCGGTGGTGCGCTGCAGGGCCTGGCCGGCATCGTCGAACTGGCGCACCGCCAGCAGCAGGCCGGCGTGCTACAGGTGCAGGTCGGCATCGTCCGGGCTCAGCTGCAGGGCCTGGCGCACGGCCTCCAGCGCGGGCTACAGCTGCCCCTGCTGCTGCAGGGCCAGCGCCAGCCTGCGGTGGGCCGGGGCGTGCTGGGGTTCGTCATGGGTCCACGCCTGGGCCAGCTGCACGGCCTGGTCGGTCTGGTTCTGGCGCAGGGCTTGGAGGATCTGGTCTTGCATGACGGTCCGGCTGTAGGGCAAACCACCATTGTAGCGGCGCTGCCGCACGCACCGGTTCAGCCAGTGGCGTGCGCTGCCGCGGGCTCAGGCCACCGCGCGCAGCAGGCGCTGGGCCACCCAGCGTTCGGAGAAGCCGTCGCCGCGCCAGTTTTCCAGGAAGCCGCAGTGGCCGCCCCAGCAGGCGGTTTCCAGCCGCGCCTGCAGCGGCAGCTGCCAGTCGCCGAAGCTGGTGTAGGGAATGACCGGGTCGTCCTGCGCCATCAGGATGTCGGCCGGCACCTGCAGCATGGCCAGGCGGTCACCGGCGATGGAATAGCCATCGAAGTAGGCCTGCAGCGAGCCGAAGTCGGTATGCCGCTCGACCAGCCATGCGGTCAGCGCGCGGATGTCCAGGCCAAGCACGCGGTCATCGCAGTCGCTCAGTTCCGGGAACAGGTCGCGCTTGCGGCGCAGCGAACCGGCCCACTTGCGGCGGAAGTACCAGTCGTACATCGCCGGTCCGGTTTCGATGCTGTCCATCGTCAGCGCCGGGTCCAGCACCGGGCAAACCGAGGCCACGCGCAGCAGCGGCACGCCGGCCGCCGGCGCACGCAGCGCCAGCCGCAGCACGAAGTTGCCGCCCAGCGAGTAACCGGCAGCCACCAGCGGCAGGTCGGGCCAGCGGCGCACCACGTCGGCCGCGGCCTGCACCACTTCGTCGATGCGGTTGGAATGGAAGATGCCGGGATTGAGGTGGTGCGAATCGCCGTGGTCGCGGAAATTCAGCCGCACCACGTCGAAGCCCTGGTCGATCATGCGCGCGGCGGTCATGCGCATGTAGCTGGATTCGGCGCTGCCCTCCCAGCCGTGCAGCAGCAGCGCCATGCCCTTGGCGGTGCGCCCGGGCACGTGGCTGTGGAAGCCCTGCAGGCGCACGCCTTCACCGCCATCGAGGATGACCTCGCGGGTGACCGCACCGCTGGCGGCCAGCAGCAGCTGGCCACGGCGCAGGCGCAGGCGGCTGCTGCTGAGCATGGACTGCAGGTGCGGGTTGCGCAGCCAGCGCGGCGGACGGTAGTCGACCGCGTGCAGCAGGGCGTCCTCGGTTGGCGCCGGTGCGGGTGGCGTGCGGACGGCCACCATCGCCTCAGCCCTCGGACATGGCCGCGACGATGCGCGCGCGGGAGGTTTCCGCGATGCGCCGGCGGCCTTCCAGGTCGTGGCTGCCGATGGGTGCGAGGAAATGCACTTCGGCACGGCGCGCCGGCTCACCGAGCAGGCGCAGGAAGTTGGCGAAGAAGCTTTCGCCCGGCCCGAAGGCCACGATCGTCTGTGCGTCGCCACGCACGCCGTAGCGCAGGGCCACCGGCTGCACCGGCACGCCGGTTTCCACTGCCGCCTGGAAGATGCGGGCATGGAACGGGCCCACGTCATGGCCACCGCGGGTGCGCCCTTCCGGGAACACGCCCACGCCATAGCCGTTGCGCAGGCGCACGGCCATTTCCTGCATCACCCCACCCAGCGACTCGGTGTTGCCGCGCTGGTGGAAGATGGTCTGCCCGCGTGCGGCCAGCCAGCCCACCACCGGCCAGCCGGCGATCTCGCGCTTGGCCACGAAGCCCATCATGCGCTGGCTGTGCAGGTTGCAGATATCCACCCAGCTGACATGGTTGGCCACGAACAGCACCGCGCCGGGCAGCGGCTGGCCGATGCGCACCAGGCGGAAGCCGAAGATCCACATCAGCCCGCCCTGCCAGAGATTGACCACGCGCGCGTCCAGCCGGCCACGGCCCACGCGCAGCGCGCCCCACGGCTGCATCATGCCGAGCAGGGTGAAAGGCAGGAACACGATGATGTGGACCAACAGCAGCGGTACGCGGTACAGGTAGCGGCACACACGCGCCACGCCGCCACGTGGGGCCGGAGTGGGGGAATTCATCAGCGCACGATACCCGAGCGCCGCAGGCGCTGCCAGCCGGATTCGGCCATAAGTCCAATAGACAGCGGCCATGAGCGGGAACACCGTGTCCTGTTGCCGTCACCCTGGGCCACCGGCGGTGGCGGCAGGCGGGGCTCAGCAGCTCCTGACCGCACCGTTCCCCGCCGCGTCAGTCCTCGCTATTCCATTCGATATCACCGGTGGACTGCCCGCGCAGGCCCTGGCCGTTGCCCAAGGCGGCCGCCGCCATCTGCACCAGGTCGGCCAGCGCCCCGGCCAGCGGCCAGCGGTCGCCCGGTATCGCCAGCACATCGCGGGCGCGGCGCAGGTCGCGCCACCAGCGCCGGCCCTGCCCCTGGGCGAGCGCCTGCGGTGCGGCCCGGGCCAGCATCAGCGGCGGCAGCATGGCCGGCAGCCGCGCGCTGCCGGCCAGCGCGGGCGCGGGCTCCGGCCAGCCACCGGCCAGCGCCTGCACCACCGGTTCCTCCGCTGCGAACAGGTGCACGCCGCTGGTCGCGCGCGGGTTGCATTCGAGCAGCCACGGCTGGCCGTGCGCATCTTCGATCCAGTCGAAGCCGATCTGCGCGCTGAAACCGGTGGCGGCCGCCAGCTGCACGCAATGCGCGCGCAGCTGCCGGGCCAGTGCGCTGTCCTCGGCGCAGGGATCGAAGTAGTAGCTGGCGGCGGTGGCCAGCCGGTAGCGCGGGCGGTAGGCCACGTGCAGCCGTACCTGCCCGGCATCGGCGATGGCGTAGGAACAGACTTCGCGCCCGCTGCACCACTGCTGCGCCAGCCACGGGCCGGCGCCGGCCGGCAGTTCGGCGGCATCGTCCGGAATCCCGCCGGGGTGGCAGCGCAGCTGCGTGCCGAAGCGCGAGTATTCCGGTTTCAGCACCACGCCACGGCCGGCCGCCCAGTGCCGCGCCTGCGCCAGCGTGTCCACCCGCGCGGTGTCCGGTGCCGGCACGCCGCGGTCGCGGGCCAGGGCCAGCACCTGCCACTTGCTGTGCAGGCGGCGCAGCGTCGGCAGGTCCATGGCCAGCACGCGCAGCGTGGCCGGCAAGGCATCGCGCGCACGCGCCAGGTGGAAGATCTCTTCGCAGGTGGGCAGCACCACGCTGATCGAGTGGCGCTGCAGCAGCGCCTGCAACCCCTGCAGGAAGTCCGCCGGCGCCTGCCGTGGCGAGGCCAGCCGGGTGGCGCTGGCCACATGCCGCGACCAGCCACCCAGCTGTGCCGGGCCACTGTCAGCCACGTGCACGCGCCAGCCCTGCGCCGCAAACCGGCGCACCAGCTCCAGCGCGGCGGGCGCACGCCCGCCCAGCACCAGGACCTCAGCCATGCGCGTGCCCGCCGCCGGCACAGCCCGGGCCATGCCGGTGCGGGCGCCATTCGGCGCAGTGCGCCGGCACCAGCTGCAGGTCGTCCACCGCACGGCCGGCGCGCTGCAGGCGCTGCAACGTCTGCCGGTACGCGCCGGTGCTGCCTAGCAGCGCGGTGACCAGCCGCGGCGGCGGCACGCCCTCGCGCACGGCGGCACTCGACCACGCCGCGTCGGCCACCAGGAACACCGGGCGGCCATCCTCGGCGTGGAACAGCAGCCCGTGCTGGCCCACGGCGTGCCCGGGCAGCGGCACCGCCAGCAGGCTGCGGTCGCCCAGCACATCGCGGCCCACGCCAAAAGCATCGAAGGGGCGCGGCAGGTCGACCGCCGGCAGGCTTTCCAGCCAGCCCATGCGCGGTGCGGCGTCGCGGGTGAGTGCTGGCAGCAGGCCCACCTGCGGCGCGCGCAGGCGGCCGCGCGCGGCCTGGTCCTGCCACGCCGCGCGCGAGCACAGCAGCGGCACGCCGGGGAAATCGAGCACGCCACCGACATGGTCGCCATGCAGGTGCGAAAGCACTACCAGGCCGATCTGCGCCGCGGCGATGCCGCGCTGCTGCAGCTGTGCGCGCACGCTTTGCCCGGGCGCCAGCCGCACCGGCGTCACCCAGCAGTACAGCCGCTCGGGGAAACGGTCGGTTGCAGCGAAGAACGCCTCCGAATAGCCGGTGTCGAACAGCACCAGGCCGCGCTGCGGGTGCCGCAGCAGGGCCGCCAGTGCCGGGAATTCGCAGCTGCGCCAGCTGCCGCCCTGGCGCACCGCGCACTGCGGGTGCAGGTAGTGGTCGGCTTCGATCAGCTGCCAGTCAAGGCGTACCATCGCGGCCCCCGTGGCGGTGCCAGTGCTCGGCGAAGGCCTGCAGCCCGGCGGCCACGCCGGTGTTCGGCCGGTAGCCCAGATCGCGGCGCGCGGCGCTGATATCCAGCGTCTGCGCGTAGCCCAGCACGCCCACGCTATAGCGGGTCAGCGTCGGCTCCGGGCACCCCGGGCGCAGCCGGGCCAGGGTTTCAGACGCCCCGGCCACGGCCAGCGCCACCGCACGCGGCACGCTGCGCAGGCGGACCTGCAGGCCCAGCGCCTGGAACAGGGTCTCCACCAGCGTGCCCACCTGCACCGGTTCACCGGCACTGATGTTGTAGGCGCGGCCGTGGCTGTGCGGCCCGGCCTGCAGGGCCAGCAGCACGGCCTGCACCGCATCGTCCACCGGGGTCACATCGATCAGCGCGCGGCCGCCGTTGATGAGCGGGAAACGGCCGCGCGCGGCCACTGCCAGCAGGCGTGGCAGGATGGCGCGGTCGCCCGGCCCGAACACCGCGCGCGGGCGCAGCACCACGGTGTGCAGGCCGGCGGCAGCGGCCTCGGCCACCACCTGCTCCGAAGCCCACTTGCTGCGCGCATAGGCGGTGATCCAGCGCGCCGGCGGCTGGAAGGCTTCACCGACGTTGTATTGGTCGGCGAACCGGAAGTAGATGCTGGGGGAGCCCAGGTGCACGAAGCGGTGGACGCCAGCCTCCACCGCGGCCTGCAGCAGGCGCCGGGTGGCCAGCACGTTGGCACGCTGGAAATCGGCAGCCGGCCCCCACGGCTGCGACAGCGCGGCGCAATTCACCACCGCCGTACAGCCCTGCAGCAGCGCCGGCAGCGGGTCCTGCGCCAGATCGCAGGCCAGCGTCTGGACGCCATGGGCAGCCAACGGCTGCAGGCGCGAGGCATCGCGGCCGGTGGCACGCACCGGGGTGCCCTGCGCAGCCAGCGCCAGCGCCACGTGCTGGCCGATGAAGCCACTGCCACCGGTAACCAGGATCCTGTCCATCAGTACCTCAGCACCGCGCCGCCCAGTGCCAGACCGGCACCGGTGCCGATCAGCAGCGCATGCCCACCGCGCTGCAGGCGGCCATCGCACAGCGCCTGGTGCAGGGACATCGGCAGCGATGCGGCCAGCTGGTTGCCCTGCTCGTGCAGGATGCGCACCAACCGCTGCGGAGGCAGCCCCAGCACGCGCTGCAGGTGGTCCAGCGCCTGCCCGCTGGCCTGGTGCGGCACGATCACATCGAGGGCGTCCAAGGGCATGTCCGCCGCCTGCAGCAGCTGCTGCAGGAACCCGGGCAGGCGCCGCGCGGCTTCGCGGTACAGCGCCTTGCCCTGCATCTGGAAGTGGTTGGCAGCCTGGTAGGCGGCCACGTCGTCACCCAGCCGCAAGCCGGTGCCGCAGGTCGGCACCTGGCACAGTCCGGCGCCGTCGCCATAGGTGCGCAACGCGCTGGCCAGCAGCGCCGAGCCCTGGCCATCGGCACTGCGTTCCACCAGCACCACCACCGCGCCATCGCCGAACAGCGGCGCGGTGATCGGATCATTCGGGTCCAGGTCGGCACTGGGCACATCGCTGCAGACGATCAGCAGCCGGCGGTAGCGGCCCAGCGCCAACAGGCTGGCGACCAGCTCCAGCGCCACCACGAAACCCAGGCAGGTGGCATTGACGTCGAACGCCGGCACGCCGCTGCCACCCAGCCCCAGTTCGCGCTGCAGCAGCACGGCCTGGCAGGGAATGGCCTGTTCCATCACCCCGCAGGCCGAGACGATGCCGTCGATATCACCGGTGCCCAGGCCGGCGTGCTGCAGCGCCTGGCGGACCGCCTGCGCGCCCATCCACGAGGCGCGCTAGTCTGGCCCGGCATGGCCGCGGCGGGCCACGCCGCTGTGGCGCTGCACCCAACCGTCGAGCTTGTTCCAGCGCCGGTCGAACACCTGCGAGGGTATCTGCCGGCGGGGCAGACAGGCGCCGGTGGCGATGATGTGCAGGGGCAGCGCAGGCTGCGCGGTGATCTTCATGGCCCGTTGTCCCTCGCCTTGGGGCATGCGCCCGCTCGAACTCCATTTCGCTGCAACGCCGGGCAGGTGCCCGGCGGGTATGGCCGCAGGCGGTTCAGCCCTGCGCGGCCGGCACCACAGCCAGGGTCAGCCGCGAACTGCAGACCAGGCGGCCCTGTTCGTCTTCGATGCGGATGTCCCACAGGTGCGTGCTGCGGCCCACGTGCAGCGCGCGTGCGGTACCGGTCACGCTGCCGGCACGTACCGCGCGCACGTGGTTGGCGTTGATTTCCAGGCCCGCGCAGACCTGCTTGCTGGTGTCCACGCACAGGTTGCCGGCACTGCTGCCCAGTGTTTCGGCCAGCACCACCGAAGCCCCGCCATGCAGGATGCCGTAGGGCTGGCGGGTGCGTTCGTCCACCGGCATGCGCGCCTGCACCAAGTCATCGCCGGCGGCGGTGAAGTGGATGCCCAGGTGTTCGATCAGCGTGCCGCGGCTGAGCGTGTTCAAGGCATCGATGGAAACGGCATCGCGGAACACCTGGGGCATGGCGGCAACCTTCAGAGAAAGGGAACAAGACCGGCGCCGAATGCGGTCAGCATGCGCACCAGCAGCCATTTCGGACCGACATTGACTTCCGGGAAGTCGCCGACGGCGGTATAGCAGGCGTGGAAATCCGGGCTCTGCCGCGGCAGCGGCTGCGGGCAGTCCGGCCCCGGCTGGAACTCGTAGTCGGTGGCGTAGCGCCACGGCCAGAAATCGAGGATGGGCAGCGCTTCGGAGGCCTTTCCTATGCTGTAGTTCAGGCCCGAGAGCACCGGCGGCTTGGCGCGCGGCGCCACCGTCCAGGAGTTCTGCGGGTCGGTATCGCGCAGGATGCTTTCGGCCAGGCGTTCGGCGAACACCGGGTCATCGATGATCACCGCGCCTTCGGTGTTGTAGTTCTCGCTGCGCGGGTCGAAGTTGTGGGTACCGATGACGCCGATGCGGCAGTCGACCACCAGCGATTTGGCATGCAGGCCCATGCGCGCGCCCTTGCGGGTGACCGGCAACGGCTTGTTCACCGCCTTGCTGCCCAGGAACGAGGGCCGCGTTTCGGTGCGCAGCAGGTGCCGTTCCACTTCGCTGCCGGCCGCGCGGCGGCGCTCGCGGGCACTTTCATGCCCTTCTTCGTGCGTGGCCATGTTGCGCGGGGCAGGCGCAGCACCTTCGGCCACGGCCACGCGGGCACCGGGCGCGCTGCCACGGCGCGCGTTGCTGCCGGCCGCGCTGCCGCCGGTCAGGGTGTTGCGGCGCCCGTCACCCTCTGGCAGCGGCCCTTCGATGGGCGAGGGCAGCAGGTTGCGGTAGTCCACCGGCGCATCCAGCGGGAACGGCTTGTATTCGAAGATGTTGAAGCCCAGTTCGCGCATGTTGCGACGCTTGTACTTGTAGGAGAGCGCGTAGACGATCGGGTTGTCGGTGGCCGCCAGGCTGTTGCTGGACACCACCACGCGCGGCGGTTCGGGCCGCTTGCGCAGTTCGCGGAACAGCTTCTGTGCCGGATTAGACAGCACCAGGTAGGGCGTCTGCAGGATCACTTCCTTCTGCGCGTCGGCAATCAGTGAATCCAGCTGCGGCTCGGTCACGTGCTGGCCGGCCAGCGGTGCATCGGCGCGCTCGCGCCGCTGCTTGCGCGGCAGGTCGGCCACGTAGCGCACCGAGGCCACCGGCAGTGCGGTATCGACGAAGCTGCGGGTGATGAAGGCCGCATCGCTGGCCTCTTCGCTGACCCGTTCCACCCGCTCCGGGCGCCGGAACTGCGCCGGCGGCAAGGCGGGCACGCCTTCCTTCAGCAAAGTACGGCCGACATCGTTCAGGCGTTCGGCCGGCACGCTGCGCCGGGCAGGCCAGAAGGCATCGAAGTTGGCGGCCATCGCGCGCGCTTCCGGACCGGCCACCATCACGTCGCGGTCGCGGAAGTTGTATTCGCTGTCCCAGTCGTAATAGTCGTCCTGGTAGTTGCGGCCGCCGACCACGCCGATCGCATCGTCGATGACCAGCAGCTTGTTGTGCATGCGCTGGTTGAAGCGGCGGAAACAGCACAGCACGCTGCCGGCGTAGTCGAAGTAGTTCAGCTGGGCCTTGCCGAAGGTCGGGTTGTAGACCCGCAGTTCGAAGTTCTGGTGGGCACCGGAGAGCGCACCGAGGATCTGCAGGTCGGAGATGGCCGAGAGCTGGTCGATCAGCACCCGCACCTTCACGCCACGGCGGGCGGCGGCCAGCAGTTCGTCGATGACCAGCCGGGCGCTGTCGTCCTTGTCGAAGATGTAGGTCTGCAAGTCGATGCTGCGGGTGGCGCTGCGCAGCAGGTTCAGCCGCGCCACCAGCGCGCCCTCGCCTTCGTCCAGGATGGTGGCGTAGTGCCGTGGCCGGGCCGGGGTGGATTCGCTGAATGCGCGCCCGGCCAGTGCCCGCAGCGGCGAGGCCTGGGCACAGCGGTCGCTGCGCTGGCAGTCCACCTCGGTGGAACGCGCCTGCACGGCAATCGACTGGGCCTGGTCGCGCTGCTGTTCGGACAGCGACGCACACCCGCTGCCCAGCAACACGGTTGCCAGCATCAGTACACGCAGCAGCAGATTCACAGTTTCGGCGCCTCGCTGAGGCGCGCTCGCAATACGAAGGTCACTCGGTCACTCAAGGCAAGCTGCCAGCTGTCCATGCCATACCGCGCACGTTGCACGGTACCGCGGCTGACGACATCGCAATCATAGCCGGGCCGGGCGCATTCCGCCTTCTCCACGCGCAGCGTCTCCGGGTGGCTGACCCCGCGCAGGATCAGCCGGCCCTGGATGTCCCCGCCCTGCTCCACCAGCTCGGGCCAGTAGGGCAGCGAGTCGAACTCCACCACCGGGAAGTGCTAGGCGTCGAAGAACTCTTCCCCGCGCATCCAGCCGGTGTAGCGCGGCTTGCCGGGAATCTCGACGGTGCGCGTGAACATCTTCAGGTGGACCTGGTGGCGGCCGTCGGACAGCTGCTCGATGCGGCCCTCGAACTGCGGGAACACGCCTTCGATGCGCTGGCCGAAGCGGGTGCGCACCTCGAAGCCGATCTGCGAACGGCCCAGGTCCAGCCACAGCGGGTGCGGCCCGGCCGTGCTGTGCACGGGCGGCAGCGTGGCCGGCAGGGGCGGAAGCCGGGGCACGGCCGCCACCGCCGACACGGTCGCCAGCAGCAGGGCCAGGCCGGTGCCGTGGCCCGCCACGGCATTCATCGGCTTACGGCCACCAGAACGCGTTCAGGCTGGCCACGCCGGGCTCGATCGCGGCCTCGGGGGAGAAGCCCAGCACGGCAATGCTGGCCGGCGGCATGCCGCGGTAGTCGCTGCTGGAGCCTTCGGTCATCAGCGCTACCAGCCGTTCCAGGCCCGGGTTGTGGCCGACGATCATCACCCGCTCCAGGTCGCGGCGCTCGTCGATCAGCGCGGCCAGGGTGCCGGGGGCGGCTTCGAAGATGCGGTCTTCCAGCCGCTTCTCGACATAGCCGATGCTGGCCATCACCGCTTCGAGGGTTTCCCGCGTGCGCCGCGCCGGCGAACACAGCACGCATTCGGGCAGCAGGTTGTTTTCCTTCAGCCACTTGCCGGCGGCTTCGGCTTCGGCCAGCCCCACCGGCGACAGCGGCCGGTCAAGGTCGGCCTGGCCGGGGGTGGCCGGTTCGGCATGGGCATGGCGCAGCAGGATCAGTTCACGCATCAGCAGGTTCCATGGAAAGGGGACGGTGGAGGCTTACAGCTTCAGCCAGGACAGCAGCGGTTCCCAGTCGGCCTGGTGCTCGCGCACCTGGGCCGAGCGGTAGTCGAACAGGCTGCGGCCCAGGCCGGTCATGACCACGTAGCTCTGGCTGTCGCGCAGCTGCGCGACCACCGGGTAAGGCCAGTCGGCCAGCATCTGCAGGGCCTGCTGGGAGGTCTGGGTCCAGGGCTTGGTGCGGTTGAGCACCAGCCCCGCCGGCAGCTTGCGGCTGTGCACGCGCGGCACCTGGGCCAGGCTGTTGAGGAAGCCGACGATGGCTTCGATGTCCAGTGCCGAGGGCAGCACCGGCACCACCACCGCGTCGGCAGCGTCCAGGAAATGGGGGATATCGTCGGCCAGCGCGCCGGCCGGGGCGTCGATGATGACCGTGTCGGTACCGTCAGGCAGCTTCTGCACCCACTGCTTCCTGCGGTACACGTCGATGGGCAGCACCGCGCTTTCCAGCCCCGCCCGGCGCTGTGCCCAGCGCGTGCTGGAGCCCTGCGGGTCGGCGTCGGCGATGACCGTGGCCTTGCCCTGCAATGCCGCATACGCGGCCAGGTGGGTGGCGACGGTGGTCTTGCCCACCCCGCCCTTGGAACCAGCCACCAGGATCGTCTTCATGCCACCCTCGCTTCCAGGTACGTGCCCCCGAGCGTACACCGCAGGTGGTGACGGAAGGTAGAGACGGCATGAACCGGCCGCGCCGGCTTTGCTATCGTGGCGCCCCCGAAGGATCGAACCGGCATGAGTGAACTGCAGGACCTGAGCGCACTGATCCGCGCCAACACGCCCCTGATCGTGGTGGAGACCCAGGACGAGGGTCGCATCGTCGAACTGTTCAGGCAGACCCTGATGCACGTCTGGCGGGCCCTGTACCGCTGGTCGATCACCGAGGGCCTTCGCCGCATCGACCTGGAGCGCGAAGACGAGGCGGTAGGCCCGCCCGACGCCAGCGCCGCGCTGCAGATGATCCGCCAGGCCGAACAGCGCGGGGTCTACCTGCTGCTCGATTTCCACCCCTACCTGGGCTATGCCAGCCACCAGCGTGCCCTGCGCGACCTGGTGCAGCGCCGCCACAGCCAGCCACACGTGCTGGCGCTGGTGGGCGCCAAGGTGGAACTGCCGGCCGAGCTGGAGGCGCTGGCCGTGCGCTTCAGCCCCCGCCTGCCCGATGCCAACGCCCTGCTGAAGATGCTGCGCGAGGAGGCCGATGGCTACGCCCGCGAGCACGGCGGCCGCCGCGTGGAGGTGGACAGCGAGGCGGTGAAGAAGATCCTGAAGAACCTGCAGGGCCTGAGCCTGGTCGATGCCCGGCGCATCGCCCGCCAGCTGATCTACGCCGACGGCGCGCTGCGCGACGACGACCTGCCGCAGCTGGCGCGGCTGAAGTTCGAGTTGCTCAACCGCAGCGGCCACCTGTTCTATGAACACGACAGCGCGCGCTTCGGCGATGTGGCCGGTGCCAACCGGCTCAAGCGCTGGATCAACCAGCGCCGGGTGGCCTTCATCGCCGGATCGGCGCCGGCCGGGCTGGACCCGCCACGCGGCATGCTGCTGCTGGGCGTGCAGGGCTGCGGCAAGTCGATGCTGGCCAAGGCCGCCGCCGCCGGCTTCGGCGTGCCGCTGCTGCGCCTGGACGTGGGCGCGCTGTACAACAAGTACCACGGCAAGACCGAGGCGAACCTGCGCCAGGCGCTGGCCTCGGCCGAGCAGCTGGCGCCGTGCGTGCTGTGGATGTACGAGATCGAGAAGGGCCTGGCCAGCGGTGGCGAGGATGGCGGCGTGTCGCGGCGGGTGCTGGGCTACCTGCTGACCTGGATGGCCGAGCGCAAGGCGCCGGTGTTCATCGTGGCCACTGCCAACCAGGTGCACGAGCTGCCGGCCGAGCTGCTGCGCAAGGGCCGTTTCGACGAGATCTTCTTCGTCGACCTGCCCTCGCCAGACGTACGGGTGGAACTGCTTCGGCTGCACCTGGGCCGGCGCCAGCTCAGCGCCGATGACTTCGCGCTGCCGGTACTGGCCGCGGCAGCGAATGGTTTCTCGGGCGCGGAAATCGAGCAGGCGATCGTCGCTGGGATGTATTCGGCGCACGCCGAGGGCCGGCCACTGGATACCGAGCTGCTGATGACCGAGATACGCGCGACGCGGCCGTTGTCGGTGCTGATGGCCGAGCAGGTGGCGGCGTTGCGCGAGTGGGCGTTGGAGCGGACGGTTTCTGCGGACGACTGAAGGGTTCCGGCCAACGGCGGAGCCCCTCGTGGCTGGCGCGGGTGGAGTCGACTGTTGGTCGACCGGCATTGTGAGTTGGGTCGGGCGGGTTGGGTTCGCGGGACACGCCGTAAACCCATCCCTGGGGGCTCGCAGGCGCCATCCATGGCGCCTGCGGTCCCGCGAACCCAACCCGCCCGACCCCCGACAGTTTCCGTGTGCGTCCAGCCACGGAAAAGAAAAAAGAAGAGCAAGAGCAAAATCAAACGCCGATCGCTTCGCTCATCGTGTCGACCAAGGTCGACACCTACCAGAGCAGACGCAGGATCAGAGCCCATTGCCAGGCAGCGGGATCCGACCCCGTGCCGACCAACGGTCGGCACCCACCAGCAGCAGCAGGCTGCCACCATCAGCAGCAGGCCCCGACATCTCGCGGGAAATTGTCGAAGGCGGGGTGGGTCCGGTTGAGGGGGCGTGAGCGCCATGGATGGCGCGACCGAGCTTACAGGGACGTACTTGCAGCGTCCCCTCAACCGGACCCACCCCGCCAACCCACGGAATGCACGCTTTTGTTTTTGCGGTTGCCGTCGCCCTGGTTTGCAGCAGGTGCAGGGCTGCAAGCCCTGCCGATAACCATCACCCCAACACCCACATCCAGGCAGGAAGGGTCAGCAGTGACAGCACGATGCCGTAGCCGACCAGCGCGGCCGCCAGGCGCGGGGCCAGCCGGTGCGATATCGCCAGCGCAGCGGCCGTGATCATCGTCGGCATCGCCGATTCCAGCACGTTGGCCTTCAGCATCAGCCCCTGCAGCCCCAGCGCCCACGACAGCGGCAAGGCCAGCGCCGGCAGCACCACCAGCTTCAGCAGCAGCCCCACCGCCAGCGGGCGCAATTCCTCCTACCGCAGCCGCAGCTGGATCGACAGGCCCACCGCCAGCATCACCAGCGGCAGCATCGCATCGGCCAGCTGCTTCAGCGCCGTGCCGATCCACACCGGTGGCTGCGCCGGCATCAGCAGCAGCGCGAACAGCAAGGCCCACAGCGACGGAAAGCGCGCAATGCGCCTAAGCACCTCGGCCGCTCCCGGCTGGCGGTCGCCGCTGTAGCGCGCCAGCACCAGCGGCCCGAACGTCGACAGCAGCAGGAACGTACCGAACTGGTCGTACACCACCGCATACGGCAAGGCCGCATCACCCAGCAGCGCACGCACCATCGGGTAGCCGATGAAACTGGAATTGGCCAGCGCCACGCAGATCAGCAGCACTGCGTGCACATCGCGGGCGAAGCCGAACACGCGCGTGGCCAGGCTGACCAGCGCCCAGGTGGCCAGCATCAACAGCCAGGGCGTGGCCACCAGGCCCAGCAGGCTGGCGTCGAGCTGCAGCCGCGGCACATAGGTCAGCACCGCCGCCGGCAGGCACACGTACAGCAACACCTTGTTGAGTGTGTCAGCTGCGCTGTCCGGCAGCGCGCGCAGGCGGGCGAACAACATGCCCAGGCCCAGCATAGCCAGGATCAGGGCGAAGGCATCAAAGGCCATGGCGGCTCGAATGCGGGCGCGTGGCCCGGGACTCAGTCCTGATTGTGCGCAGCAGCACGGCAGGCGGCAAGCGCCCGCCGGCGTAGCTCAGGGCCAGGCCGGCGGTTGCGCCAGCCACGCCGCCTGGACTTCGCCCAGCGTGGCGCGCTCATCCTCGTGCCAGTCCGGCAACAGGCTGGCGTAGTGGCTGGCATCGCTCCACAGGGTGGGTTCGGTGCGCACGGCCGCGGCGTACCACTTCACCGCCTCACCCTTTTCGCCCAGCCGCCACAGCGCCAACGCATAGGTGGGCGGCAGCCACGACGGGTTGCCACGCAGCCCGCTGGTGGCAGCCTGCCATTGCCCCAGCGCGGCGTCCATCTGGCCACGCCGCAGCAGCGACCAGCCATGGTTCCAGCGCACCACGCGCCCGTTGCTGCTCGCCGCCGGCCACTCGGCCAGCGCGTCGCTGTACAGATTGTCGCCCTGCTCGGCGCGGCCCTGCGCGATCGCCACGTCGGCCAGCTGCACCGTGGCCTCGGCCACCTTGCGGTCGCGTTCGCGCTGCTTGATCAGCTGCGCCACCAGTGCACCGGGGTCGGCCCCGGGGGCCACCACCATCACCGGCGCCGCCGCCGCGTCTTTCTCGAAGTAGAACTCCTGCGGTGCCGGCAAGCCCGTTGCCGCCCACGCGGTGGTCGTGCCCGCGGCCAGCATCAGCGCGGCCACGCGCAGTCCTGAAAACATCATCGAATTTCCCCTGCGCTGTAACAACAGCCTCCCAGCACCCGATCCTAACCGCAGCCCGGCCCCGGGTGCGAGTGCCCGGGCGTGTGCCCGCCTTTGCGCGATCAGGCCGCTGGCGTGGCCGGTGCGGTGCCGGCATCGCGCCAGCCGGCGCTCAGCGCTGCCACAGCAGCAGGCGGTTGTTGGCCGGCAGTGCCAGGTCGGCCCGCGCATGGAAGCCGGCGGCCTGCGCCAGCGCCTGCACGTCCTCGGCGTTGCGGATGCCGCTGCGCGCATCGCGTGCCTTCAGCCAGGCATCGAACTGCGCATTGCTGTCGCTGGTGTAACGGCCGCCCTCGTTGAAAGGCCCGTAGATCGCCAGCAGTGCCCCCGGCCGGGTAACCGACGGCAGGCCGGCAAACAGCGCACGGACCTGTTCCCAGCCCATGATATGCAGGGTGTTCGCGCTGAACACCGCATCGAACGCGGTGGTGCCCTCCGGCACGGCCAGCGGCACCGCCGGCGGCAGCGCGGCCTGGAGCACGAACGGCGCCAGCAGGTTGGGCAGCGCGGCATCGTCACGCCAGGCGTTGATGCCCGGCAGGGCATCGGCGTGGTCGCTGGGCTGCCACTGCAAGTGCGGCCAGCGCTGGGCGAAGTGCACCGCGTGCTGACCGGTGCCGCTGCCGATTTCCAGCACGCTGTGGCGGTCGCCCATCCAGGCGTCGAGCGCGGTGGCGATCGGTTCGCGGTTGCGCTCGCAGGCGTCGGAAACAGGTTTGCGGTTCATGGCCATCACGCAGCGGGTAGAGCGCCCATTGTGGCGCGGCGGTGCCGCCACCGCACCTGCGCGCGGGCACGGCACCGGCAGGCGGTGTGCCTATACTGGCCGCTCACAGGGAGGGTCATCCATGCCGCGCATCATCATCGTCATCGCCGCGGCGCTGTTGTCCAGCGCCGCCTCGTCCGTGGTCAACCCGGCGTGGGCCGTCAGTGGCCCCAGCAACCTCAGCAGCAGCCGCTACCCCGAGCCGCGCTGCACGCCGCCGCGCAAGAACACCAGCAACAGTTCCTCGGACCAGAGCCGTTACCAGCGCGACGTGAAGGACTACTTCGCCTGCGTGGAAAAGTACGTGGAAGGCGGCAACAACGATATCAAGCGCATCCAGGAAGCACTGGACGCCGCCGTGCGCGGCGCCCGCAACTACTGACGCTACGGGACATGGGCGCAGCCAGCGGCGCGTCATTCACGCAGGGCAGGGCCTTACTTCCTGCGGCGGTAGACACCGTCGAAACGCACGTTCATGCCACCACACCCGCTGTTGTCGGCCACCCACAGCACCTCGCCCAGGATCTGTGCACGCACCGTGCAGCTGTCTTCGATGAAGTCGACCCGGCTGCCGTACGGCGTGGCGGCGGCGCTCACTGCCCCGATGTTGGGGCCACCGGGCCGCGCTTCCAGCGTCGGATTCGCCGACGGCCAGTAGGCATCACCGTCCACCTGCAGCTGCGTGCCCTGCACACGGATCTTCAGTCCGTTGTCGCCGTCGTGCCAGTCGCCCGCCCAATCCTGCAACGTCGGCGCCGGCTGCACCAGCGGCTGCAGCCGGCTGCGGTCCACCCAGCCGGCACTGCCGCCGACCTT
This sequence comes from Stenotrophomonas maltophilia, assembly GCA_009912235.1. Taxonomy (GTDB): domain Bacteria; phylum Pseudomonadota; class Gammaproteobacteria; order Xanthomonadales; family Xanthomonadaceae; genus Stenotrophomonas; species Stenotrophomonas maltophilia_AV. The sequence goes on along the minus strand of WNDS01000005.1, from coordinate 186,032 downwards.
GTTGGGGAAGAACGCGCAACGGTAGCGGCCAAGGTCGCGGCCGGTCACCACGGTATCGCCGTTCACTACGTAGCTGCGTTGGCGGCAGGCGGGCTCACCCCTGCCCGGGCAGCCGTCGCTGTCACCCAGCAGGTACACGCGCGGGGTGCCCACCACTCTGGCCAGAGCGAAGTCCGATTGCTGGGAAGGAAAGGCACCGTTGCGGCAGGAGCCGTTGTCGGCCAGGTCACTGGCCAGTGCGGACACAGGCAGGAGCAGAGCGAGCAGAAGGAGCTTTGATGCCACGGCAGCGACCACAGAAAAGGAAGCCTGCATCCTACGCTGCCTCCACGGAGCCGGCAGCGCACTCTGCAACAAATTGCATTTCCTGACCCGTGGCTGCTGCGCAGACTACCCATTCGCCTTCCAGCACCGGATCCACCTGCCACCATGAATGTTGCTGGTGTACTGCTCACCCTGCTTGCCGCACTTCCCGCAGTGGTCGATCACCTGGCCCGCTGGGAGGCCCGCCGGGCGTTCAAGGTACTCGCAGAACAGGCGCCGGTGCGTGTGCTCAGCAAAGACGAGGACGCCGCGCTGGAACCGTTCCGCACCGCTCTGGACGTTGGCCGCGACAACGGCGTCCGCCTGCTTGACGGGCCGTGCATCGAGCATCGCTGGTGGATGCGGAGAGGCGTGCGCTCAGCCTGGCGCAGCCTCGGCGGGGTCAAGGTACTGCTGCCCTTCAACGCGCTGGAACACGTCGGTGCCGACAATCGGGCCGAAGTCGTGCTGGGTCGCCGCTTTGCGGTCATCGTCCGCATGGGTGGGTTCGATCTCGCGACGGCCGGCACGCGTACCCTGCGCACGGCAGCAACGCAGATCAGCGAACGCAGCGAGACCGAGGAAGAGCAGGCCCAGCGCCGTCGTCCCGGCACGCCATGGTGGGCCATCGGGCTGGCGCTGGCGGCCGGCATCTGTGGTGTGCTGCCACGGCTGGACCTGGGCCGTTGGAGCTGGATCGCCCTGGCCTTCGGGCTGGTGCTGGGAGTTGCCGCATTCGTGCTGTACCGGCGCAGGCACGTGGGAACGCCGGTGCGGCAGCCGGTGGTGCGTGTGCGGGGTCGGCTCAGCGTGCTGCAGTTTGCAGATCCGCACGAGGGCGCCACCCGCCACAACGCGATGCTGCTGGGCAACGGCCAGCGGCTGGTCATTGATCCGGCGTGGCTGGAATCGGGCGCCATTACCCCGGGGCGCTGGCTGGACGCCGAGGTCCGCGCGCACGACCGGCGCCTGCTGTCCCTCGGCCCGGACTGGTCGCTGCCTGCCGACGTACAGCGGTTCCCGTCGGTACCGGTGACCCGGCACCTGCTGATGTTCTTGGTCGCGGCGGTGTCACTGCTGCTGGTGTTCCTGTCTGGTGATGGCCTGCGGATCGAGGCCGCGCGCGCGGCGCAGCTGCTCGGGCCTGCGCAGCTGCCCACGGATACGCTGCCTGGAACCCTGCAGGATCACCCTCCCGCGCCCGGCGATGGGCTGCGCCTGACGGTCGATGCCACCTGCGAACTGGTCACCCGGGAGCATGCCGGACACGCGCTGGCAGTACCCGACTGCAGCCGGCTTCGCTGGGGTGGCGCCCCGCTCGAGGTCCCCCCGCTGGCAGTTGCCGAGTCCATCCTGCGCCTGGGCGCCGGGGATACCCTGCGCGTGCATTGGGAACCGGCTGACGGACTCTTCCCTGCTTACCAACGGGTGTCCGGGCTGCATGCGCTGCGCCGCGAACTGGACGCTGCCTGCGCGGAGGGTCTGCGCGGCTGCGACGACCTTCGCGCACAGCTTGCAGCGGTCTCCCCGGACGACAGCGCCGTGCTCGCCCGGTGGACGATCACAGCCATCAAGGTTGCCCTGAACGAGGCCGCCCGCGCACCAGTCGTCGCTGCATGGGCGGCATCAACGCCTGCGCTGCTGGCCGCGCAACAGGGGGGCGTCGTACTGGTCGATGCCGGCAGCAGACTGGAGCCGGACAGTACGGGGCTTGCGCTGGGCGATGCCGGCGCGGCCTGGAAGACGATGCGCAACGCCGCCACGCAGGCGAAGCGGATCACCTGTTCCGGCACCCTGCAGTCCCACAGCACGGACGGCCGGACGCTGTGGCTGGACGTGGACCGCACACGTCCGGCCAATGCCGCCATCGGCGGCCTGGCCTACTGCCTCTGGCTGATCGGCGCATCACTGCTGGCCCTGGTCCAGGGCATCCTGCTGATCCGCGCCGTGCCCCGGGCACTCTCGCGGTTGGGCGCATTCGCTGAGGCACTCAGGGAGCGCCCGCCACCGCGCGCCTCCTGGCCGGCATGATGCGCGGCCCCGCCCCTAGTTTCCGGCTGCTGCGTCGCAGCCCTCCTGCTGCTGGCAGAACTGCAGCGCGCGCCGCTGCTCGTCGGCGTTGAGCTGCGGCGGTGGCCGGGCAATGGCGTGCTGGATCTGATCCGGCCCACCGGTCATCTTGTTCACCGCCTTGGCAGCGGCAGTTACCCCCTTGACCACGCCCAGCATGATGTAGCCACCGGCATGGCTGACCTGCTCGGGCGTGGGCGGCTCGCTCCACTGCTTGCTGAAGCGGTTGTTCTCGATCTTCACCGGGTTCTTGAAGCGGTACAGGTCCAGCGGCTCGTCATCGGGCTTGACCGCACGCACTTCCCCCAGCGTGGTGACCTTGCCCTGCGCGGCGACGGGGTCGGTCTCCGGCGCGGCCGGTTCCTGCGCCAGCAACCCCGGTGGGCTGCCGGCCGGTGCTGCGCCCGGCGCTTCCTGCGCCTGCGCGGTGGCTGCCAGCAACAGGCCAGCCAGTGCCATCGTGCATCCTTGTCTCTGTCGTGCCACAACCTGTCTTCCTGCCGGTTGCCATGGCCGGCAGCATAAAGGGCGCAGGTTCAATTTGCGTTGGGTGGCCCACGCCGCGTCATCCACCGTTGTGCACTGAACGATTCACTGCATGCCATGGGCGTGTCTCGAATCGTGAGACGCGAACGTGATTCCATACTGGCTTTGAACCGACGCTGTTCCCATGGCCTACGAACTCGCCAAGCACACTGCCGACGCCGAACACCAGCTGGCCGCGCGCGATGGTCTGCCCGCACGCGATGGCGCCCTGCTCAGCAGCCGCCTGCAGCGCCGCTACCACGACCGCATCACCGGCAGCTTCGCCATTTCCGGCCGCGAGGGCCGCTATGCGCCCATTCCCGATTCGGTGCCGCCGACGCTGGCCGCCGCGCTGAAGGCGCGGGGCATCGAGCAGCTGTACAGCCACCAGGCCGAAGCCTGGGAGGCAAGCCAGCGCGGTGAGCATGTAGCCATCGTCACCCCCACCGCCAGTGGCAAGTCGCTGTGCTACACCCTGCCGGTGGTCAGAGCGGCCATGCAGGACAAGGCCAAGGCGCTGTACCTGTTCCCCACCAAGGCGCTGGCCCAGGACCAGGTGGCCGAGCTGCTCGAGCTCAACCGCGCCGGCGATCTGGGCGTCAAGGCGTTCACCTTCGATGGCGACACCCCGGGCGATGCGCGCCAGGCCATCCGCCTGCATGGCGATATCGTGGTGTCCAACCCGGACATGCTGCACCAGGCCATCCTGCCGCACCACACCAAGTGGGCGCAGTTCTTCGAGAACCTGCGCTATGTGGTCATCGATGAAGTGCATACCTACCGCGGCGTGTTCGGCAGCCACGTCACCAACGTGCTGCGCCGGCTCAAGCGCATCTGCGCGTTCTATGGGGTGAACCCGCAGTTCATCCTGTGCTCGGCCACCATCGGCAACCCGCAGGCGCATGCCGAAGCACTGATCGAAGCACCGGTCACCGCCATCACCGAATCCGGTGCACCGAGCGGGCCCAAGCAGGTGCTGCTGTGGAACCCGCCGGTGATCAACCCGGACCTGGGCCTGCGCGCCTCGGCGCGTTCGCAGAGCAACCGCATCGCGCGCATCGCGATCAAATCCGGGTTGAAGACGCTGGTGTTCGCGCAGACGCGCCTGATGGTGGAAGTGCTGACCAAGTACCTGAAGGACATCTTCGACCACGACCCGCGCAAGCCGGCCCGCATCCGCGCCTACCGCGGTGGCTACCTGCCCACCGAGCGCCGCGAGACCGAGCGTGCCATGCGCGCGGGCAACATCGATGGCATCGTCAGCACCTCGGCGCTGGAACTGGGCGTGGACATCGGCAGCCTGGACGTGGTGATCCTCAACGGCTACCCCGGCAGCGTGGCCGCCACCTGGCAGCGCTTCGGCCGCGCCGGCCGCCGCCAGCAGCCGGCACTGGGGGTGATGGTGGCCAGTTCGCAGCCGCTGGACCAGTACGTGGTGCGCCATCCGGATTTCTTTGCCGACGCCTCGCCCGAACATGCGCGCATCGCGCCGGACCAGCCGCTGATCCTGTTCGACCACATCCGCTGCGCGGCGTTCGAGCTGCCGTTCCTGGCCGGCGATCCGTTCGGCCCGATCGATCCGCTGGTGTTCCTGGAAGCGCTGGCCGAAACCGAGGTGGTGCACCGCGAAGGCGACCGCTGGGAATGGATCGCTGACAGCTACCCGGCCAACGCGGTGAGCCTGCGTTCGGTGGCCGATGGCAACTTCGTGGTGGTGGACCGCAGCGATGGCCGCCAGCAGATCATCGCTGAAGTGGACTACTCGGCGGCCGCACTGACGCTGTATGAAGGCGCCATCCACATGGTGCAGTCCACCCCCTATCAGGTGGAGACGCTGGACTGGGAAGGCCGCAAGGCCTACGTCACGCGCACCCACGTGGACTACTACACCGACAGCATCGACTTCACCAAGCTCAAGGTGCTGGACCGCTTCGATGGCGGCGTGGCCGGCCGGGGCGATTCCCACCACGGCGAGGTGCACGTGGTGCGCCGCGTGGCCGGCTACAAGAAGATCCGCTACTACACCCACGAGAACATCGGTTACGGGCCGGTGAACCTGCCCGACCAGGAACTGCATACCACCGCCGTGTGGTGGCAGCTGCCGCAGGCGCTGCTGCTGCGCGCCTTCGCCAGCCGCCAGGACGCGCTGGATGGCTTCCTGGGTGCAGCCTACGCGCTGCACATCGTTGCCACCGTGGCGGTGATGGCCGACGCCCGCGACCTGCAGAAGGCGGTGGGCAACGGCGATGGCGCGTGGTTCGCGGTGGCCGACCAGAGCGGGCGCGGGCAGCTGCGCGGCGATGCCGGCGAACCGGACAGCGTGGAGCTGCTGCAGCAGTTCGTGCCCACCGTGTATCTGTACGACAACTTCCTCGGCGGTGTCGGCCTGATCGAGCCGCTGTGGCAGCGTCAGGCCGAGCTGGTGCAGCGTGCACGCGAACTGGTGCAGCGTTGTGACTGCAGGGCCGGCTGCCCAGCCTGCGTGGGCCCGGTGCTGGCCGCGCAGGAAAAAGACGAGACCTCGCCGCGTGCGCTGGCCCTGCGCGTGCTCGACCTGTTCGATGCCGAAGCCTGCCAGCACGTTGCCGAAGTGGTGGTGACCACGCGCGATCCGGTGGAGCTGCTGGCGCCGTGAGCCTGAGCCTGGACAAGCTGCGCCTGCTGCGCCGGCAGGCTGGCGATACCACGGCGGCCACGCCGTCGCCGCCGGTCGCACCGGCGGCCGTGGAAACGCCCGCGCCGGCGCCGGTGGCTGCCAACGATGCACGGCAACCCGCCGCCGAGCGCTCGGTGTTCGCCTGGGTGGAACAGGAGATCCGCCACAAGCCGACCGGTACCGCCGCGCCGCGCAATATTGCCGATGCGGCCAGCCTGCGGCGCCTGCTGGACGTGCGCGAGCGGCGGCCGGATACCGCCGTGGCGGCACCGCGCGCGCTTGATCGCGCCCTACCCGGCAACGAGATCGCACCGGGCCTGCACCTGATCGAAGCCTTCCTGCCGCAGGACATTCCCGGCATGCCGCTGTCGCTGGCCTTCGCCCGCCGCGAGCATGACCGCGTGGCCGCGCAGGACCTGCTGTTCTTCGACACTGAAACCACCGGCCTGGCCGGCGGCACCGGCACGCGCGCGTTCATGATCGGCGCGGCCAACTGGACGCAGGACGCGGTGCGCGGCCCGGGCCTGCGCATCCGCCAGCTGCTGATGTCCACCATGAGCGCGGAAACCGCAATGCTGCAGACGTTCGCGCAGTGGCTGCGGCCAGGCACCGTGCTGTGCAGCTACAACGGCCGCTGCTACGACGCCCCGCTGCTGAAGACCCGCTACCGGCTGAGCCGCAGCGGCGACCCGATCAGCGCACTGGACCATGTCGACCTGCTGTTCCCCACCCGCCGCCGTTATCGCGGCACCTGGGAGAACTGCAAGCTGTCCACCATCGAACGGCAGCTGCTGCAGGTGGTGCGCGAAGACGATCTGCCCGGCTCGGAAGCGCCGGCGGCGTGGCTGCGCTTCCTGCGCGGCGGCGATGCGGTGAACCTGCGCCGGGTGGCCGAGCACAACCACCAGGACGTGGTGACCCTGGCGCTACTGCTGCAGCGGCTGGTGCGTGAAGAACAGCGCGAGCGCGAAACCCTGCAGCTGGCCGGTGGCTGAGCGGGGCGGCGTTGACACGCCCTGCAGCCCAGCCCGCGCATGCTGTGCCTTCATCCACGGTGTGGGAGACGGACGATGCGATGGAACCTGCTGTTGTTGAGTTGTGCCCTGCCACTGGCAGCCTGCTGCCATGGCAGCGCCGCGCAGGCCGGCAGTGGCAGCGGCGGTGATGTACCGCGCGTGGCCGATGGCGGCGGCGGGCAACGCTGCAACCCGGAAGCGCTGCGTGGGCTGGAAGGCCAGGTCGCCAGCCAGGCGGTGATCGACAAGGCCCTGCGTGACAGCGGTGCGCGCCACGCCCGCGTGGTGAAACCCGGCATGGCAGTCACCATGGATTTCCGCGAAGACCGGTTGACGGTACAGGTAGACGAGAACAACCGCATCAGCAACGCCAGCTGCGGTTGAGCGGGTCTGACGCCCCTGCGCCGCATCGGCGTCAGGGGCCCTGTTTCAGGTTCGCTTACTCGCGGTTGCTGCGGTCGCGTGCGCGTTCGCGCGCTTCGACATCACGCGCCGCGCGCTCGGCACGGGCCACCGCCAATGCCTGTTCGCGTTCGGCGCGGGCCTCGGCCTGCTCCTGCGCACGCTCCCGCGCGGCTTCGGCCTGGGCTTCAGCGCGATCACGCGCTGCTTCGGCCAATGCACGGTCACGTTCACGCTTGGCCTCGGCGAAGGCCTGCGCGCGTTCGGCGTCCGCCTCGCGGTAGGCGTTGGCACGCTCCACCGCCGCCTCGTCCAGGGCACGCTGACGCTCGGCCTGTGCAGCCGCCATCTCGGCCCGTTGCGCGCGGCGGTCAGCCGCCATTTCGGCGTCCTGTGCGCGGCGTGCCTGCTGCAGCCCGCGTTCGGCTTCAACGCGTGCGATGGCCAATGCCCGCGGCACGTGGATGCGCATGGCGTCGCTGGCGGTGAGCGAGGCCAGATTGGCCAGCTGCGCCGCATCGAGCGATGAGGTGATGTCGCGGTTGATCTGCTTCGACAGCGTGGCCATCTGTGAATCCAGCGCCTTCAGCGAGGCGTCCAGTGGCCGGCCATCGAGCATGCCGTCGAGTGGCCTGCTGCCCAGCGGCCTGCTGTCGATGTCAGCCACGGCGGTGCTGCTCGCGGCATGGGTGGATGCCGGCTGCGGAACCGGTGCCGACGGCGCGGACGGGGGCGACGGCGCGGCCGGCGGCTCGATGACCGGTGCTGCCGGCGGCGCAGCAGGTTCTGCTGGCGCCAGCGGTACGACCTCTTTCGGTGCTGCCGGTGGCAACGGTGGCGCAGGCGGGGTCGGTGCCGCCACCAGCCGCAGTGGCGCCACCCCCACGGCGAGCACCGCCAGGGTCAAGGCCGTGGCCACGACCTTCGGGCAGGCCTTGCGCGGCTGCAGCGACTGCACGCGGCGCTTGAGGCTGCCCATGCTCGGTGCCGCACTGGCCACGCCCACATGCGGGCGCGGCGCCACGCCCAGCTGCAGCAGCAGGCGGCCGTAATCCTGGCGGCAGTCGCCCTGCCCGGCGATCACCGCAGAGTCCACTGCTTCTTCGCGGGCCTGGGCGTATTCGCGCACAGCCAGCCGCAGCAGCGGGTGGAAGAAGAACAGGTGCTGTGCCAGTGCCGGCAGCAGTCCCCACTGCAGATCGCGGCGCTGCAGGTGCTGCAGTTCATGGGTCAGCGCCAGGTCCAGCGCATCGCCCTGCAGGGCGTGAGAGCCCACCGGCAACAGCAGCACCGGGCGCAGCGGGCCCACAATCTGCGGCGCATCGATGCGCTCGCTGGTCCACAGCCGCGGTGCGCGGCGCAGGCCATGCGCTTCGGCGGCCAGCTGCAGCGCATCAACCAACGCGGCATCGCTGCACGGGCGTGCCGCGGCCAGCAGTGCGCGGCTGCGGCGCCATTCACCGACAGTACGCAGGGCAACCAGCAGCACGCCGGCCAGCCACAGTGCCACGGAAGCGAGCGCCCACCACGGCAACGACGACGCCGTGGCCAGCCCGGCAGCCCCATCAGGCAGCGCGGTCAGCGTGGCCGGCACGGCCGGCACCGGCAGCGGCGCAGGGGCCAGCAGCCAGGCCAGCTGCAACGGCTGCAACCACAGCAGCCCCAACACCGCCTGCAGCGAGACCAGCCACCACAGCTGGCAGCGCGTGGCCGCCGACAACGACGGCAGCGCGCGGCACAGCAGGGCGACCAGGCCGACCAGCGCGGCGGTCTGCACGCTGGTCCAGGCCAGCCGCTCCAGCAGGATCAACACGGTGGTGTCCATGGCTCAGCCCTCCTTGCGCTGCGACTGCAGCTGCGCGACCAGCGCTTCCAGCTCGGCCAGTTCGTCATCGCTGACCTGCTGCCGCTGCGACAGGTAGGCCACGAACGGCGACACGGAGCCCTGCAGGGCGGAATCGACGAACTGGGCGATGGCGCCCTGCACCACGCTGTCCTGGCCGCGGGTGGCCTGGTAGCGGTACACGCCGGCCTGTTGGGCACGCTGCAGGTACCCCTTGCCACGCAGCCGCTCCATCATGGTCAGCACGGTGGAACGGGCCAGCCCGCGTGTCTCGCCATAGCCGCCGGCCACTTCGCCCACGCTGGCCTGCCCCTGTTCGTCGATGTACTGCAGCAGGGCCAGTTCCTGGTCCCCGATGGTCTTGCCGCGCATGGCGTCGCTCCGATGACTACACGTGTCGCCACTGTCGGCGTGACGACAGCTGTAGTCAACCCCCGGAAGTCATGGGCCGACGAACGGCAGGGCTCTGCCCCTCATGTGCTGTGCACAACGAATGATCGACGTGGTTCCGTCACGCCAGTGGCTTTAGGCTTCCGAACGGCTCTGCGCCAACGTCCAGAACGACTTCACAAGGAGGTCGAACCTCTGCCAGGCTCGACATGCGGGTTGGTGGTGAGGCGAATCCTTCGCCCGTTCTGATCCGCCACACTTCTACTTGAACCTGCACTCGGTGGCGATAGGCCGGCAGGGATGAATGAGGCGGGCCGTCAGGTTCGTGCACCACGGAATGGAGAGCCAGGTATGGTCAAGCTGCTCACACCCATTGTTTTTGCCCTGGCTCTTCTGGTCCCGCCGGGAGCGGCATATGGCGACGAGAGCCGAGGATTGAGCGGGACGTACTCCAATGTATGCACGCATGCTGATACGGGGGATCTCCTTGGGCTGAAACTGTCATTCGTCAGCGAGGCAGAAGGGGGCTATGTCCTCGTGCAGAGATACGAGGGAGGGCCCATTGCCCCGGAACTCATGAAGATCCAGCGTCGAGGGGATCTATTGGTACTGGTACTCGGAGGGTCAGATTCCATCGCACTGCGCAGGAAGGGGAGCGGTGTACGCGCAACCTACCTCGATGGCCAGCTGAGCTCCTTGGGCACTTCAGACGAAACCCTGGCCTCGTCCTCACCCATCTGGCAGGGTAAGATGCCAGCCGTTTGCAGGTAGAGATGTTCGACGCGGCGACGGGCCTGCGCACCTGCTTGTTGATGGCCGCAGGCAAGCCTTCCCTTCTGAAATGCCGCGTCAGTCTCTGATCCTCTGCACACTCAGCGCGTGGCGTAACCCTCGAAGGCCGGGGCCGGCGCATCGTCGGTCACCAGCGGGGTGCGCTGGGCGTCGAGCAGGGTGAGGAAGTCCGACGACCCTTCGCGGTAGCGGACATCCGCCACTTCTGCGGCACGCCGCGCCGCCCGCACCGGCGCCCTCACACTGCCGGGCTAGCGCCGGACCACCACGTGGCGCTGCACGCCCAGCCCCTCAATCGACAGCACGACCTCATCGCCGGGCTTCAGCCACTGCGGTGCCGGCTGCATGCCCATCGCCACGCCGGGCGGCGTGCCGGTGATGATCACGTCCCCCGGCTCCAGGGTCATGTAGCGGCTGCAGTAGGCAACGATCTCGGCAACACTGAAGATCATCGTGCAGCTGTTGCCTTCCTGCCGGCGCTCGCCATTGATCTCCAGCCACATGGGCAGTGCCTGCGGGTCGGCCACCTCGTCACAGGTCACCAGCCACGGCCCGAGCGGACCGAAACTGTCAGCGCTCTTGCCCTTGTCCCACTGCGAACTCTGGAACTGGAAGCCACGGTCGGACACATCGTTGGCCACGCAGTAGCCGGCCATGTGCGCCATGGCGTGCTCCGCCTTGACGTACTGCGCGCGGCGCCCGATGACCACCGCCAGCTCCAGCTCCCAGTCCAGCTGTCGCGAATGCGGCGGCTGGATGATGTCGTCCTCGGCGCCGCTGATGCAGCTGGTGGCCTTGAAGAACACCAGCGGTTCCTCTGGAATCGGCAGGTTCGCTTCCTCGGCATGGTCGCGGTAGTTCAGGCCGATGGCCACGAACTTGCCGATGTCGCGCACCGGCGGCGCATGCCGCACCGGGCCATCGATCAGCGCCAGCGTTTCCGGGTCGATGCGCGCCAGCCGCGCAAGGCTGTCGGGAGAGAGCTCGGCACTGCCGATGTCATCCAGGTGGGGCGCCAGGTCCCTCGGCCGGCCCAGCGCATCCAGAATGCCGGCGCGGATCGCACCGGCGGCGTGGTATCGAAACAGTTTCATGGTGAACCTCGGTGTGGGGGAGAGGATCGGGAGGGATCAGTGATCCCGGGATTGGAACAGCTTGATGACGCTGGTCATGTTCTCGTCGCCCAGCCCCTGCGCCTTGGCCGCAAGGAAAACCTGCCGCGCGGCCGCGATGGTCGGCGCCAGATGCTCCGCCCCCGCCTCGCGCAGGGTGTAGCTGAAGTCCTTTTCCATCAGCGAAACCGGGAACTGCGGCTCGAAGCGGGCGGCGGTCATCGACCCGGAGAGGTAGGTCGCCACCGGCGACCACACCGGCGTGGATGCCATCGCCGCGAGGATGCGCCCGGTGTCGGCGCCTTTCCTGTCCAGCATGGCAATGACCTCGGCCAGCCCAAGTACCTGCAGGCCCAACAGGGCGTTGGTGGCCAGCTTGCACAGGGCACCGTCACCCACGTGGCCGACATGGTGGGCACCGGCGCCCAGCAGCAGCACGTCGCGGCAGGCGGCAAAGACCGGTTCCTCGCCCGCTGCCAGGAATACCAGTTGGCCAGCATCGGCATGCACGCGTGAGCCGGAAACCGGCGCTTCCAGCAATGCGATGTTCTGCGCCCGCATGTGCCCATCCAGCTCGGTGATCCACTGCGGGCTGAGCGTGGAGCTTTCGATGGCGATGCTGGCGCTGCGCATGCCGGCCAGCGCGCCGTGCCCGACATCCAGCCACACTGCACGCGACGCATCGTCATCGCGCAGCATGGAGATGACCACGTCGGCCTCCTGCACCACCTCACGCGGCGTGCCGGCCTGCCGTGCACCGGCCGCGACGAGCGCAGCGGCGGCAGTGGCGCTGCGGTTCCAGACGGTGACCGTCTTGCCGGCCGACAGCAGGCGGGCGGCCATGCGCGACCCCATCGCGCCCAGGCCCAGTACGGTGATGTTGTTCATGCGATGGATTCCTTGTGGCGTGGCAGGCGGAGAGAGAGACTGTCGTGCATCAGCGCTGGCGCTTTTCACGGCTGACCAGGATGGCGGCGAAGCCGGCCAGCGCGAAGCAGGTCGCAAGGTGGGGAATGGGGCGCGGGCCGTTGAGGTTGATCAGCAGGCCACCGAGCAGCGAGCCCAGCCCGATGGCCGCGTTGAACACCGACACGTTGATCGAGGTGGCCGCATCGGCCGCACCGGGAATCTTCGAGGCCTGCTTGAAGACCAGTGTCTGCAGCAGCACCGGCAGCGCACCGTAGGCGGCGCCCCAGGCCGCCATCAGCAGCGCAATCGCCGTCGCATCGGTGGCACCGGCATCCATGCAGGACAGGCTGGCGGTCAGCAGCGCGGCCACCGCCCCAGCGTGGTGCGCGGGTGCCGGGCGGCAAGCGGACCGATGGCGAAGTTGGTGACCACGCCCGCCACACCATAGACCAGCAGCAGGCTGATGCGCGACGGTCCCTGCCCGGCAATCTGTTCCAGGTACGGGGAGATGTAGGTGTAGGCCAGGAAGTTACCGGTGACCACCAGCGCCGTGATGCCGAACACCATCAGCAGCGACCCGTTCTTCAGCACCGACGCCATGGCACCACGCTTTGCCGCCTTGGAGATGCGCACCGCAGGCACCGACCAGGCGATGAGCGTGAACACCACCAGGCTCAGCGCCGACAGCGCGGCAAATACCGAGCGCCAGCCATACAGGTCGCCCAGCAGCGTGCCTGCCGGAACACCGAGCACGGCCGCCAGCGAGACGCCGCCGAACACGACCGATGTCGCCCGCACGGCGTGGCGCGCAGCCACCATGTGCACGGCGGTCACCACGGCGGTGGACCAGAACACGCCGATGGCCGCGGCGACCAGGATGTGCCCGATGAAGACCACCGGATAGCCCGGTGCCAGGAGGGTGACCAGGTTGCCGACGCAGCACATCGCCAGCAGGCCGGCCATCAGCGTCCTGCGGTCCAGCGCGCCCAGCAGGCTGGTCAGCGGCGCGGCGGTAAGTGCCGCCATGAAGGCGAAGATGGTCACCAGGTAGCCGGCTGCGCCGAGCGAAACGTGCAGCCCTTCGGCCAGTGCCGGCAGCACGCCCACGGGCATCAGTTCGGTGCTGACGAAGGTGAAGCAGCCCAGGCTGAGTGCCAGGACAGCAGCGATGGCGCGTGCCCTGGATACCGTGGGCGCGTGCCGATGCGGAACATCGGTGGTGGTGGTGCTGTGCATGGAAGGGGTCTCGAAAGGCGGGGACGGCACTGGCCGGTGGGGTTTCACCACGGGGTCGTGCCGGTGTGTGGGCAGCGCGCCGCGCAGGGCGGCAGCGCAGGTGTCAGCGCAGGGGCAGGGCGACGCCGGAAAGATCGGCGCAGCGCGCCAGCAGCTGCTCCTGCAGCGCAGGCCCGAAGGCCGCCGGCAGCACTTCCGCTGACCGGTGGTGATGGAAGTAATCGCCGGTGACACGGGTGGACGGGGCCGTTCCCGCGCCCAGCCAGGCCTGGGTACGTGCGCCCAGCTTCAGGTCACCCGGTGCGCCCGGTCCGCCCATCCGCGTGGGAACCCAGCCGGGTTCAACGCAGTTGGACAGCACGTCGGGCCAGCGCCGGGCGATGGCGAAGGCCAGCAGCACCATGTGCAGCTTGGAATCGGCGTATGCCTGCATGCCATCCCAACGCCGCTGCTCCCAGTTCAGATCGTGCAGCGACGCATCGCCGCGCAGGTGCAGCTGCGAACTGACGTAGACCAGCCGCTTGGGCGGCTTGATCAGCGCTGTGAGCACATAGGGCGCCAGCGTGTTCACCGCGAACACCTGCGCCAGGCCGTCGGGCGTGGTGATCCGGCGCGGCTCGGCAAAGCCCACCGCCGCGTTGTGGATGATCGCGTCGAACGGACCGCTGTCATTGGCCTGCTGCGCCAGCGCCTTGACCTCGGCCAGGCTGGACAGATCCGCGTGCAGCGCGCCGGCCGCGCCAGGGACCTGCGCCAGGGCGTGTGCCGCGCGGGCCGGGTTGCGGCCATGCAGCACCACCGCATGGCCCGCCTCCACCAGCTGCCGCGCTGCCAGCAGCCCAAGGCCGTCGGAAGATCCGGTCACGAGAATACGAGTCACTGTGTCTGCTCCAGAAAGTCTGCTGCCACGTGCGGCCCGGGCAACCTGCCCGGAAACGGCGCTGCTTGCCGTGGCGGAAGCAATGGTGGAATCTGGATGACGCAAATGTGATAGCATGAAACTCATAATATAAATGCGCATGAGTCATCAATGAAGGTCAGCCCCCAGCTGCTCGAAGGTGTGGACGCCATGGCGGCCGTGGTTGATGCGCGCAGCTTCGGTGGCGCCGCTGAAACCCTCGGCATGTCCCAGTCCGGTGTCAGCCGTGCCATCGCGCGGCTGGAGGCACGCCTGGGCATCCGTGTGTTCGAACGCACCACGCGCTCGGTGCGGCTGACCGACGAGGGCCGCCGCTTCTACGAAGAAGTAATGCCGTTGATCGATGCGCTGGTCGAAGCCACCGGCAGCGCGGCTGGCAATGCGCAGAAGGTGTCCGGGCGCCTGCGGGTGAACATCGACCCGTTCTTTACCCAGGTGATCCTGGGGCCGCGGCTGGGCGCTTTCATGGACATGTATCCGGAGCTGGAGGTGGAGCTGCGCAGCCGCGACGAGCTGGGTGACCTGGTGGCCGATGGCTTCGACCTGGCCATCCGTTTCGGGCACCCGCAGTCGTCCACGCTGGTGGCACGCAAGCTGCTTGATACGCGTGTGTTCGCGGTGGCCTCACCGGCGTACCTGGAGCGTCATGGGCACCCTGTCTCGCCGCGTGAACTGGAACTGCAGCCGCACCGCTGCATCCTGTTCCGCGAACCGGTCAGCGGGCGCCCGTTCGCCTGGAACTTCCACCACAAGAAAAAGCGGGTGGACATCAAGCCGCACGGCATGCTGACCGTCAACGATTCGGCAAGCGCCTACGCCAGCTGCCTGGCCGGGTTGGGCGTGGCCCAGCTGTTCGAACTGGGGCTGGACGACTACATCGCCTCCAACCGCCTTGTGCAGCTGTTCCCCGACTGGTCCGACCAGCGCTTCCCGCTGTATGCGTACTACCCCTCCCGGCATCATGTGCCGGCCAAGACCCGGGCGCTGCTCGACTACGTCAGCCGCCTGGTGACCGCCTGAACCCGCGTCACTGTTTGGAAACAAAGCACACGCTTGAACTTTCTGCGCATCCGACTCTTTTCTACGCACCGGCCGCAACACCACTGATGTCGCTGATGCATGCCGGCGAAGCGTTGCAGTCAGGACATCTGCGCCGCCAGAAGTAACACGACCGCCCGGCATACGCCTTGCCCGCGCATTTCCACTAGCATCGGCCTGCGCAGTCCGTCGGACTGCCCCTACCCGCGCGATGCACCGGCCACGATGGCCCTTCAACACCCAAGGAAAGACAATGGCAAACGCGATGCACCGCTGGTTCCCTGCCGCCGCGCTCGGCCTCGCAGTGCTTGCGGCCGCCGCGCATCTGGGCTGGGAACACACCCACGGCGGCATCCTCAGCCACCATCTGCTCAACCGCGCGGACCTGCCGACGATCTCCAATGCATGGGGCCTGCTGGTGCTGCCCGTGCTGGGATGGCTCGCCGGCAGCGTAGTCGCGCGCAGGGCGGCGGCCGCACCTTCGGCGGCGCGTACTGCGCTGGCCGCATGGGCGGGCGCGCTGGCTGTTGGCGCCGCACTGTCGGTGGCTTTTGTTGCCGGCAGCGAATCGGCCGCAAGCATGGTTTTCCTGGGCGTGCTGCTCACCGGCCTGGTGCTGCCCGTCTACCGCGCTGAATACCTGTTCGGCTTCGTACTAGGCATGACGTTCGTGTTCGGCTCGATCCTGCCCACCCTGTTCGGGCTGTTGGTTGTAGGCATCTCCGCCGCTGCGCACCTGCTGCTGCGGCCGGCGGGCAGGTGGGTGCTGCGCCGCGCCCGTAGCTGATCCACGGGCAGGCAAGTCGCACGGGCAACTGCCTTGAATGTGATCACGCAGTCGCCCGCGTTGCCCCCGCCGTGATCACCGCCCCACCCCGCTGACCACTCCCAGCGGCGGTAATGAAACTGCCCCTTCGCCAGGCAGGGCGCAACGGTGCAAAGCGAAGGCCGCGGCAACGCTCCGCGATGGAGTCGCGCTTCCATCTCCCGGCGTGCCCCGGCCCCCGCCCTCATCCATTCACCCCCGCGGCCCGCCCATCACCGGCAGCACCACTCCGCTGATGTAGCTGGCGCATGCCGGCGATGCCAGGAACACATACGCCGGAGACAGCTCCTCCGGCTGCGCGGCACGGCCCATGTCGCTGTCCTTGCCGAACTTGGCCACGTCCGGGGCCTGCTTGTCGGCCGGGTTCAGCAGCGTCCACACCGGGCCGGGGGCCACGCAGTTCACGCGGATGCCGCGCGGCAGCAGCTGGCTGGCCAGCGCCTTGGTGAAGGCATGGATGGCGCCCTTGGTGGCCGAATAGTCCACCAGCGCCTTGCTGCCGAACAGCCCGGTTTCCGAGCCGGTATTGATGATGCTGGCGCCTTCGCCCAGGTGCGGCAGCACCGCGCGCACCATCTGGATGTAGCCACCGATGTTGGTCTGCAGGGTTTCCTGCAGGTGCGCGTCTTCCAGGTCTTCCAGCCGCTCGCAGTGCAGCTGGAAGGCCGCGTTGTTGACCAGGATGTCGATGCCGCCGAAGGCCTTGGCGACCTGCTTGACGGCCTTGTCGCAGAAACGCGGGTCACGCACATCGCCGGCAATCACCACGCAGCGCGCGCCTTCGCGCTCCACATGCTGGCGGGTGACGGCGGCATCCTTGGCTTCGTCCAGGTGCAGCACCGCCACGTCGGCCCCTTCGCGGGCGAACAGCACGGCCACGGCGCGGCCGATGCCGGAGTCGCCGCCGGTAACGATCGCGCGCATGCCCTGCAGCTTGCCGCTGCCCACATAGTCGGGGGCCTGGAAGCGCGGCGCCAGTTCCAGCGCATGTTCATGGCCTGGCTTGGCCACATGCTGGGCGGGCATGGTTTCCGGCTGCTGGCGGGTACCGGCCTGGGTCGCCTTCTTCTTCGGGCTGGCCGTCGTCTTCCTGGCGGCCTTGCGGGTCGCGCGCACGTCCTTGGCCTTTTCCTGATCCTGCAGCCGGCGCTGGCGGGCTGCCACGCGCGCGGCGCGCGGATCGCTGGCGGCAGCCTTGCGGGTGGCGGTCTTCACCACGCGCGGGCGGTCAGTATCTGCTGCGGTTGCCGTGGGGGTGGAGGTAGCGCCTTTGCGCACCTTGGGGGACGCCTTGCGGCGGGCGGGAGCTTTCTTGCTCGTGGCCATGCGGTCTCCTTCGGGTGGGTTGGGTGGGTGCTGCTCACGCTCGACGGCGCACAGGCAGTGTGGCCAGCGCAGCGGTCGGCGGCGGTGAATGGCACGTGCCCGGCGCGTGCAGACGTTCATGTGGCCACCACGCCGTGCGCGGCACGCTGGTACCTCACTCCCTGCCGGACCACCCGCCATACGTGCCCTGCTGCAACCCCTGCTCGCCGTGTCCTTCACCCTCGGCCTGGCCGCGTGCAGCAGCACGCCGATGGCCCAGATCCAGCCCATCGACGGCGTCATTTCCGGGCAGTGCCACATCGACATGGTGAAGGGCGCCGTCGGCCTGGCCGCCTCGGCCGCTACCGTTGAACGTGCGCGCGTGGACAGCGACAGCCTGCAGGTGCAGGTGCTGCGCGGGCAGCGCGCCTACAACGGCAACACCGCCAGCGGCCTGGCCGATCCGGCCGCCGGTGCCGCCGCGCAGGGCGGTGAGCGCCTGACCATCGAAACCGGCCGCACCAACAACATCACCGCGAACTATTGCGGCTGACCGCGCTCAGCTGCTGCGCCGGGCCAGCCGCCGCGCCCGGGGCAGCACTTTCAGCGTGGCCTGCTCCCATTGCCGCGGGTCGCGCAGGCCCGCCTGCGCGCTGAGCTCGCCGCGTTCCCAGCCGGCAAACACGCAGGGATCGATATAGGCCTTGCGGCAGACGGCGGGTGTATTGCCCAGCCGCGCGGCCACCTGGCACATCACCTTGCGCTGCGCCTTGGCCAGCGTCCGCTGGCTGGCCGGTTCCGGCAGCTCGGTGGCAGCGAAGGTCTGTACCGCCGCCAGGGTGCCGCCCCAGGTGCGGAAATCCTTTGCGGTGAAGTCTTCCCCCATCACCTCACGCAGGTAGTGGTTGACCGCACCGGAGTCGACCGGCTGCACGACACCGTCGTCGTCGCGGTACTGGAACAGCGCCTGGCCCGGCAGCTGCTGCACGCCACGCACCAGGGTGCCCAACCTGCGGTCGCCCACGGTCACCTCATGCAGCTGCCCGGATTTGCCACGGAACCGCATGCGCACCCGGCCGCCGCGCAGCAGGTCCAGATGGCGGTTGCGCAGGGTGGTCAGGCCGTAGGACTTGTTCTCCTTGGCGTAGGTTTCATTGCCCACCCGCACCAGGGTGTCGGCCAGCAGCGCGACCGCCACGGCCAGTACCTTTTCGCGCGGGAAGCCGCGCTGCCTGAGGTCCCGGCTGAGCCGCCGGCGCAGGCCCGGCAGTGCTTCGCCGAAGGCGATGGTGCGGTCGAACTTGCCTGAATCGCGCATCACGGCCCAGTCGGGGTGGTAGCGGTACTGCTTGCGCCCACGCGCGTCGCGGCCGGTGGCCTGCAGGTGGCCGTTGGCCTGCGCGCAGATCCACACGCCGGTGTAGGCCGGCGGAATGGCCAGTGCGCGGATGCGCTGCAGAGTGGCGGCATCGCGCACCGCGTGGCCATCGGCATCGCGGTAGGCAAAGCCCTTGCCGGCGCGGCGGCGGCTGAAGCCGGGCTGGGTGTCATCGACGTAGCGCAGGCCGGCGGCACGGGCGGCCTGGCGTTCGGGCGTGGGGGCGGTGGGCATGCCTGCAGTGTCGGCGGCACGGCGCCACGGCCGCGTCGATAACGCAACACAAACACGTGAGGGGGTGCAGCAGCTATGCTCCGGGTTTGTCCGTCCGTCTCATCCGGAGTTCCGATGTCCAGCCCGATCCGCGCCCGTTTCCTCACCCTCCTGCTGCTGCCGGCCGTGCTGGCGCTGTCTGCCTGCCAGTCGCCGCAGATGGACGAACAGGATGCCGCCACCGCCCATGCCCAGCAGGCCGCCGAAGCGGCCAAGGCACCGGCCGATGATGCCGGCAAGGCCACCGAGGCGCCGCCGGCCGGCAGCTGCGATGCCAGCCAGGTGCAGAGCCTGGTCGGTCAGGCCTACACCGAAGCGCTCGGCAAGCAGGCCCAGAACGATGCCGATGCCAAGCAGCTGCGCGTGCTGCACCCCAGTGATGTCACCACCATGGAGTTCCTCGGCGAGCGCCTGAACATCGAAGTGGACGAGAAGAACGTGGTCAGCGGCGTCCGCTGCGGTTGAGCCGGAAGTGCACGCCGGCAAGGGCTTGCCGGCGTGTTGGTTGCGCGTGCAACCGTGTGTTGCGGCGTTGCAGCAACTGTGATCTATTCAAATCATCCGGTGGCCTCACGTTGCGCTCCAGGAGCGCACGGCGTGTGCAGCGGGATGAACGCGAAGGTGCATGGCGCGTGGCCGGGCAAGGCTACGCGAAGCAGCGCAGGCAGGCCGCCTGGCAGGGAACGCAACGCTGCAGGGCGTGCGTCAGGGGCCTTCCTGAAGGGTCGTGCAGGGGCACGATGCGTCTCATTTCGGTGTGCATGGCGTGCGCGATGAGCGGGCAGGAGTGTCTCCGCTCATTCAACCCGCATCGAGGCAGAGATGGCCCCCCGCAACCGCCAAGGGCTTTACGACCCGCAAGATGAGCGCGACGCCTGTGGTTTTGGCATGGTCGCGCAGTTGGACGACCAGCCCTCGCGACTGCTCGTCGATATCGCTATCGCCGCGCTCTCGCGCATGACCCACCGCGGCGGCGTGGCCGCCGATGGCCTGACCGGCGATGGCTGCGGCCTGCTGCTGCGCCGCCCCGATGCCTTCCTGAAACTGCTCGCTGGCGAAGCTGGCATCAGCGTCGGTGCGCGCTTCACTGCCGGTCTGGTGTTCCTGCCGCACGATGCCGACGCGGCCCAGGCCTGCCGCGAGCAGCTGCAGGCACAGCTGCAGGCGGTGGGCTGCAAGGTGGCCGGCTGGCGCCAGGTGCCCACCGATGACAGCGTCTGCGGCCAGCTGGCACGCGACACGCTGCCGCACATCGAACAGGTCTTCGTCGATGCCGGCGTCGGCCAGGACGAGGCCGGCTTCGGGCTGGCGCTGTTCCTGGCGCGCCGCCGCAGCGAACAGCAGCAGCGCGCGCACGCTGATTTCTACGTCACCACGCTCAGCCCCAACGCAATCAGCTACAAGGGCATGGTGCTGCCGGACAAGCTCAGCCGCTTCTTCCCCGACCTCCAGCGGCGCGAACTGGCCTCCAGCGCCATCGTGTTCCATCAGCGTTTTTCCACCAACACGCTGCCGCGCTGGCCGCTGGCGCACCCGTTCCGCATGCTCGCCCACAACGGCGAGATCAACACCATCGAAGGCAACCGGCGCTGGGCGCAGGCGCGCAGCAAGGTCTGGAAGACACCGCGCTTTGATATCGGCGAACTCGACCCGGTCATTTCCATGCACGGCTCGGATTCGCAGAGCCTGGACAACATGCTCGAGCTGATGGTCAGCGCTGGCATGGAACTGATCCAGGCACTGCGCATCCTGGTGCCGCCGGCCACCCAGTCGCTGGAATTCAAGGACCCGGACCTGGCCGCGTTCTACGAGTTCCATGGCCTCAACAGCGAACCGTGGGACGGCCCGGCCGGCATCGTCGCCTGCGACAGCCGCTATGCGGTGTGCACGCTGGACCGCAACGGCCTGCGCCCGGCACGCTGGATGCTGACTTCCGACCGCCACTTCCTGGTCGCTTCCGAAGCGGGCGTGTGGGAAGTGCCGACCGAACGCGTGGTGCGCAAGGGCAAGCTGGGCCCGGGCGAGATGATGGCCATCGACCTCAAGCGCGGTGACCTGCTCGATTCGGAGGCCATCGACCGCATCAACCGCGGCCGCGCGCCGTACAAGCAGTGGCTGCAGCAGGGCGTGACCTACCTGCAGACCGAGCTGATCGACCCCTCGCTGGTGGAAGAACCGTTCGACGAGGGCACGCTGCGCAGTTACCACAAGCTCTACCAGCTCAGCAGCGAGGAAGTGGAGCAGGTGCTGCGGCCGCTGGCCGAGACCGAGCAGGAAGCCACCGGGTCGATGGGCGATGACACGCCGATGGCCGTGCTGAGCCAGCACAGCCGCCCGCTGTACGACTACTTCCGCCAGGCCTTCGCGCAGGTCACCAACCCGCCGATCGATCCGCTGCGCGAAGACTGCGCCATGTCGCTGTCCACGCAGCTGGGCCGGGAGACCAACATCTTCCATGCCGGCGCCGAGACGGTGAACCACGTCATCCTCAATTCGCCGGTGCTGAGCCAGCGCAAGCTGCGCCAGCTGCTGAAGATGGACCAGTACGTGCAGGCCAACCGCCTGGTCGACCTGTCCTACAGCGAAGAGGAAGGCCTGCGGGCCGGCATCGAGCGCATCTGTGCCGAGGTCGAGCAGGCCGCGCGCGACGGCATCGTCATGGTGCTGCTGTCCGACCGCTACCCGGTGGCCGGGCGCCCGATGGTGCATGCCCTGCTGGCCACCAGCGCGGTGCATCACCACCTGTGCCGGGCCGGCCTGCGCTGCGACGTGAACCTGATCCTGGAAACCGGCACCGCGCGCGACCCGCACCACATGGCCTGCCTGCTGGGCTTTGGTGCCACTGCGGTGTACCCGTACCTGGCCTACCAGACGCTGTTCGACCTGGGCCGCCGCGGCATCCTGAAGCTGGCCAAGGGCGGCGAGCAGTCGCAGATCGGCCGGCGCTACCGCAAGGGCGTGTACAAGGGCCTGTCCAAGATCATCTCCAAGATGGGCATCTGTACCGTGGCCAGTTATCGCGGTGCGCAGCTGTTCGAGATCATCGGGCTGGAGCCGGACGTGGTGGCGCTGTGCTTCCCGGAAACCGCCTCGCGCATCGGTGGCGTCGGCTTCGCGCGGCTGGACGCCGAAGCGCGCCAGCTGTGCGCGCAGGCCTGGGACCCGCAGCAGCAGCCGGAGGTGGGCGGCCTGCTGAAGTACGTGCACAACGGCGAATACCACATGTACAATCCGGACGTGGTGACCACCCTGCAGCGCGCCGCGCGCAGCGGTGACCCGCGTGCATGGCAGCAGTACTGCGAGGCCGTGCATTCACGGCCGCCGTCGGCGCTGCGGGACCTGCTGCAGCTGGTACCGGCCGCCACGCCGCTGCCGCTGGAACAGGTAGCCCCGGCCAGCGAACTGTTCCCGCGCTTCGATACCGCTGCCATCAGCCTGGGCGCCCTTTCCCCGGAGGCGCACGAAGCGCTGGCCATCGCCATGAACCGCCTCGGCGGGCGCAGCAACTCCGGCGAAGGCGGCGAAGACCCGGCGCGTTACGGCACCGAACGCCGCAGCAAGATCAAGCAGGTGGCCTCCGGCCGCTTCGGTGTCACCGTCGAATACCTGGTCAACGCCGAGGTGCTGCAGATCAAGGTCGCGCAGGGCGCCAAGCCCGGCGAAGGTGGCCAGCTGCCCGGGCACAAGGTCAACGAACTGATCGCGCGGCTGCGCTATGCCAAGCCGGGCATCGGCTTGATCTCGCCGCCGCCGCACCACGACATCTACTCCATCGAAGATCTGGCGCAGCTGATCTACGACCTCAAGCAGGTCAACCCCACCGCGCTGGTGTCAGTGAAGCTGGTCAGCCATGCCGGCGTGGGCACGATTGCCGCCGGCGTGGTCAAGGCCGGCGCGGACCTGATCACCATTTCCGGCCATGACGGCGGCACCGGTGCTTCGCCGGTCAGCTCGATCCGCTATGCCGGCGTGCCGTGGGAACTGGGCGTGGCCGAGGCGCACCAGGCGCTGGTGGCCAACGACCTGCGCGGGCGCACCCTGCTGCAGACCGACGGTGGCCTGAAGACCGGCCTGGACGTGGTCAAGGCCGCGCTGCTGGGTGCGGACAGCTTCGGCTTCGGCACCGCGCCGATGATCGTGCTGGGCTGCAAGTACCTGCGCATCTGCCACCTCAACAACTGCGCCACCGGCGTGGCCACCCAGGACGAGCGCCTGCGCGAAAACCACTTCACCGGCCAGCCCGAGCGCGTGGAGAACTTCTTCCGCCTGCTGGCCGAGGAAGTCCGCGGCTGGCTGTCCTACCTGGGCGTGCGCTCGCTGGAAGAGATCGTCGGCCGCACCGACCTGCTGCGCCAGCTCGACACCGCCCCGCGCGAAGGCGTGCGGGTGGACCTGTCACGGCTGCTGGCCGATGCACGCTTCGAGGGCAGCCACTGCGTCGCCCAGCGCCTGTACGAATCGCCCGACAGCCTGGCCACGCAGATGGACGGCCTGCTGGCCGAGGCCATCGCACACAAGCGCGGCGGTGAACACCGCTTCCTGATCCACAACACCGACCGCAGCATCGGCACCCGCCTGGCTGGCACCATCGCACGCGCGCATGGCAACCAGGGCATGGCCGAAGCACCGCTGGAACTGCGCTTCCGCGGCACCGCCGGGCAGAGTTTCGGTGCGTTCAACGTGGGCGGCCTGCACCTGGAAGTGGAAGGCGAAGCCAACGACTACGTCGGCAAGGGCATGGCCGGCGGCCGCCTGGTGGTACGCCCGCCGCGCGGTGCGCGCTTCGAGGCGCGCAACACCGCCATCATCGGCAATACCTGCCTGTACGGCGCCGCCGGTGGCGAGCTGTTCGCCGCCGGGCGTGCCGGCGAGCGCTTCGCGGTGCGCAATTCCGGCGCGCTGGCGGTGGTGGAAGGGGCCGGTGACCACTGCTGCGAATACATGACCGACGGCGTGGTGCTGGTGCTGGGCAAGGTCGGCCTGAACTTCGGCGCCGGCTTCACCGGCGGCCTGGCCTACGTGCTGGACATCGACCGCGATTTCGTCGACCGCTACAACCACGAGCTGATCGACATCCACCGCGTGTCCGCCGAGGGGTTCGAGAACTACCGCCAGCACCTGCACCGCCTGATCAGCCGCCACCGCGAGCTGACCGGCAGCATCTGGGCGCAGCAGATCATGGACGAGTTCCGCGATTACATCGGCAAGTTCTGGCTGGTCAAACCCAAGTCCGCCAGCATCGAGTCGCTGACCGAGACCCTGCGCCGCGCGGCCTGATCCCGCGCGGCGTGGCATCGGCACGCTCCTCACCGCTGTACTGCCGGCCACGTGCCGGCACCCGGACAACCACGGAGCCAGCCATGAGCCGCAAGCACGCTTTCCAGTTCCTCGACCTGCCCCGCACCATGCCGCAGCGCATTCAGGTGGAACTGCGCACGTCCGGCTACTGGGGCGAGCTGTACGGCAAGTTCGGCAAGGAAGAGGCCCAGTACCAGGCCGGCCGCTGCCTGGACTGCGGCAACCCGTACTGCAGCTGGAAGTGCCCGGTGCACAACGCCATTCCGCAGTGGCTGCAGCTGGTGCAGGAAAACCGCATCCACGAAGCGGCCACGCTGTGCCACAGCACCAACCCGCTGCCGGAAGTGTGTGGCCGGGTGTGCCCGCAGGACCGCCTGTGCGAAGGCAGCTGCACGCTGGAGGAATTCGGCGCAGTCACCATCGGCGCGGTGGAGAAGTACATCGTCGATACCGCGCTGGCCAGCGGCTGGCGCCCGGACCTGGCGGCGGTGGAACCCACCGGCCATTCGGTGGCGGCGGTCGGCGCAGGCCCGGCCGGCCTGGCCTGCGCCGACCGCCTGGCGCGCGCGGGCATCCGTGCGGTGGTCTATGACCGCTATGAACAGGTCGGTGGCCTGCTGCAGTTCGGCATTCCCAGCTTCAAGCTGGACAAGGACGTGATCCGCCGCCGCCGTGAGGTGCTGGAAGGCATGGGCGTGCAGTTCCGGCTGGGCGTGGAGATCGGTCGCGACATCAGCGTCGAACAGCTGCTGGCCGAACACGCTGCGGTGTTCCTGGGCACCGGTGCCTACCGCTACACCGACGGCGGGCTGGACGGCCAGGACCTGAAGGGCGTGCTGCCGGCGCTGCCGTTCCTGGTGCAGAACAGCCGCATCGTCAGCGGCGATGACCCCAAGGGCCGCCCGATTGCCGGCTGGGAAGACACCATCGCCCTGCCCGACCTCAACGGCAAGCGCGTGGTGGTGCTGGGCGGCGGCGATACCGGCATGGACTGCGTGCGCAGCGCCGTACGCCTGGGCGCGGCCAAGGTCACCTGCGCCTACCGCCGCGACGAAGCCAACATGCCCGGCAGCGCGCGCGAAGTGGCCAATGCGCGCGAAGAAGGCGTGCGCTTCCTGTTCAACCGCCAGCCGCTGTCGATCGAAGCCGGTACCGACGATGAAGTGATCGGCGTGACCGTGGTCGAGACCCGGCTGGGCGAACCGGATGCCAATGGCCGCCAGAACGCGGTGCCGATCGACGGCAGCGAGTCGCTGCTGGAAGCGGACGTGGTGATCATCGCCTTCGGCTTCTCACCCAGCGTGCCGGCCTGGCTGGCCGAGCAGGGGGTGGAAGGACAGGGCAACGGCCGCATCGTGGCCGGTGGCAACGGCCGCCTGCCGTTCCAGACCGCACACCCGCGCCTGTTCGCCGGCGGCGATGCCGTGCGCGGTGCCGACCTGGTGGTGACCGCGGTGGCCGAAGGCCGCGACGCCGCCGCCAGTAT
Source organism: Stenotrophomonas maltophilia (assembly GCA_009912235.1). GTDB lineage: Bacteria > Pseudomonadota > Gammaproteobacteria > Xanthomonadales > Xanthomonadaceae > Stenotrophomonas > Stenotrophomonas maltophilia_AV. The sequence continues at coordinate 160,255 of WNDS01000005.1, read as the reverse complement.
CGTGCGCCTGCTCGCTCACTGAGCGGCGTCGGCCTGCAGCCGCTGCAGGTAGTCGCGCACGGCATCCACTCCGGTGGCCAGCGCCGCCGCGTCGGTGTCCTGCTCCAGCGCCCACAGCCGTTCGGCCAGGGCCGGCGCGCCGACCATCGACAGCACCCCGCGCAGGCGGTGCAGGGTGACCTGCAGCGTGGCCGTGTCGCCCTGCTGCCAGGCCTGCTGCAACCGGTGCAGGTCCTGCCCGCAGCAGGGAATCAACGAGGCCAGCAGCGTGCGTGCGTTGTCCGCGCCCCCATGCGCATCGCCAGCGCCGGCAATCCCGGCGCCGCGGCCAGCAGGCGCGCCAGCAGGGCCTGCAGCAGCGGCCGCTACAACGGCGCGTCCAGCACCACATCGGCGCCGGCTGTCAGCGCCGCCAGCCGTGGCACCACCGCCTCGGGCGCGGCCACCACCACGATCGGCAGTGGCAGGCCATTGCTGCTGCCACGCACCGCCTGCACCAGCGCCGTGCCCTGCCGGCCCGGCAGGCACCAGCGGCTCACCAGCAGTTCGAACGGCGCGTCCTGCCATGCACGCCAGGCGTGGCGGCCGTCGGCCACGGCCTGTACCTGCAGGCCCATCGCGCGCAGCCAGCCATGCACCTGCTCGCGTGCGGCAGCATCGGGTTCGGCCAGCAGCACACGGGCGGGTGACAGCAGCGCCGGCCCGCTGCGCCGGGCAGATGCCGCAGGCCCCGGGGTGGCGTCCAGCCGCAGGTCCAGCCACACCGTGGTGCCTTCGCCCACCGTGCTGTGCAGCTGCAGCTGGCCACCCATGGCGGCGGCCAGTTCGCGGCAGATCGACAGCCCCAGGCCGCTGCCGCCGAAGCGCCGCGCGATGGACGTCTCGGCCTGCGCGAACGGCGCGAACACCGCCTGCTGCCGTTCCGGGCTGATACCGATGCCACTGTCGCGCACCTGCAGCCGCAGCACCTGGCCGCGCTCGGTGGTGCCCAGCACCAGCAGCACCAGCTCCACCCAGCCGTGCGCGGTGAACTTCAGTGCGTTGCCGACCAGGTTGAACAGGATCTGGCGCAGGCGCAGGCCGTCGACACGGCTCCACGGCTGCAGCTGTGGGTCGACCATGCACTGCAGGCGCACGCCCTTGCTGTCGGCCAACGGCACCATCAGCCGCTGTACCGCACGCAGCAGCGCGTCCAGGTCGGTGGGCACCGGTTGCAGCAGCACCGGGCCGGCACTGGCCTGTGGTACGTCCAGCACGTCGTCCAGCACCTGCCGCAGCACATCGGCGGCATCTTCAACCGTGGCCAGCGCCTGCTGCTGGCGGCCGTCGAGCCGGCTGTTGGACAGCTGCTCCAGCAGGCCCAGCAGGCTGGCCATCGGCGTGCGGATCTGCTGGCCCATGCTGGCCAGGAAGTGGCTCTTGGCCGCGGCATCGTGTTCGGCCTGGCCGCGCGCCACGTGCAGCGCATCGGCCAGCTCGTGGTGCTCGCTGACATCGATCCAGCAGCCCTGCCAATACACGCTGCCATCGCGCGCCGCGCACGGCAGGCTGTGCACGCGCAGCAGCAGCCGTGGGTCGAGCAGCGCAGCTTCGGTGCTGATGCCGAACAGTGCCTGCACGTCGCCGGCAATGAACGGAAAGTGCAGCGGCCCGGCCGGTGGACGGAACGCCTGGAACACCACGGCGGGCAGGTTGGCGATGATCTCATCGAACCGCTGCTGCAGGCGCCGCCGCCCGCTGGCTTCGCGGTGCAGCCGCCAGAAGCCCAGCGCCTGCAGCAGGGCCACGCCCAGCAGCACCAGCACCGCTACGGCCGCCCCCCCCGCAGCAGCGGGGTTTCAGCCGCAATGCGCGCCGCCGAGGGCGTGCGCCCGGCCTGCAGCAGGGCCAGCTGCTGCTGCGCGGGCATGGCCTGCAGCAGGTCGTTGAAGGCGTACACCTGGGACGCACAGGCCGGCGGCGCGGCCAGCACGAACGAGGAGTCCAGCCCGGCCGGTGCGGCTACGTGCAGGCGGTCATCGCCGCGCCGGCGCAGCCCTGCCTCGGCTTCGGCCAGGTTGGCCACCACCGCATCGACCGTGCCGCTGTCGAGCAGGTCCAGCGCGCGGTCGATGTCGGCCATCGGCAGCAGGTGCGCGCCACGCGCCTGCGCATGCAGCGGGCCGGCCAGTGTGTTGGGCGCCAGCGTGGCCACGCGCTGCCCGTGCAGCCCGCCCAGGTCGATCAGGGGCACGGCATCGCGGCGGCGCACGATCACCTGCGGCAGCTGCAGGTAGGGCTGGCTGGCAAGCCAACCGTGCGGCACTTCGGTACGCGGCCAGCCGATCAGGCCCTGCAGGCCATCGGCAGCGGCGGCGCCCGCGCTGCCATGCAGCGGCCGCAGGCTGAATGTCACCCCGTGTGCGGACAGCTGCTGCAGGTAGCCGGCACTGATGCCATCGGGCCCATCCTGGCCCAGCGCGGCGATGGGCCAGCGGCCGGCCGGATAGCCGATAACGACAGTCTCCGGGCACAGCGCCGCGTGGGCACGGGGCAGCCCCAACAACAGCACCACCAGGGCGATGGCGCGGACGCCGTTGCAGCACACGCGGCGTACTCCTCCTGTCGCATGGAACATGGCGCCCATCAAAGCGGGACGCCGATCCCACGCTAGCGCCCGGCTGCTGGAGCGCAATGAGGATTGTTGCAACCCTGCCGAGCCGCTGGCAGCGCCGTACACTGCGTGCTCCCTTCCTGCCTGGAAACCCCCATGCGCCTCGGCCTGGCCGCCAACCGCCTGCACCACCACGATGGCAACGCCGCGTCGTTCCGCTGGCTGCGTGCCAGCCAGCACGGCCTGCGCGAACTGTACATCCACCTGCACGTGGTTGGCCGCACCTTCGATGCGATCGAGCGGCATGCGACGCTGGACCCGAGCCTGCAGCGGCTGCGCTACCCCTACGGGCGCCAGGGCGGGCTGATGAAGCTGGTGGCCGAGGTGGTGGGCATGGGACCGGAACGCACGCTCGATGGCGCGGTGTACCTGATCGACCCGGTCGATCCTTCGTCGGTGTTCCCGGAAGCGACGGCGCTCAAGCGCCAGTGCGTGATCCACGGCAAGCCGTTCATTTCCACCGTGGCCAGCGCGCGCGACTGGGTGGAGAACGAGCGGGTGCATGCCGGCCTGGCCGCCGATGCGGGCGCCGATGACCTGCATGCGTTCGGCCAGCAGACGCTGGCGCTGATCGCCCACGATGCGATGAAGCCGGCGATGCTGGCCTTCGCCGACGAGCACTTCGACGTACTGGCCCGCTTCGGCGAGCGGGTGGCCACCGGCACCACCAGCCAGCGCTTGAACGAACTGGCATGGAACCGCGGCTAGCCCAGCGATACGCCGTGGGTGACGCGCTACCAGAGCGGCCCGATGGGCGGCGATGCACAGATTGCCGACCGGGTGCTGGAAGGCCGTTGCGAGCGCGCGATCTTCTTCGAGGACCCGCATGTGGCGCGCCAGCACGAGGCGGATATCCAGCTGCTGGAGCGGGCGGTGACGACGGTGACCGACCAGGCGGTGTGCATCACTGCGTCGCGGGTGGCGGCACGCTGGGCGGCGGCGGCGCTGCGGGCGGGGTGATGGGGATATCGGCCAACGGCTGAGCCCCTCGTGGTGGTGGTGGCGGGTTCCTGGACGTGGCCGGGCGGGATGGGCCGCGCAGGGGACGCTGCAAGTCCCCCTCCGGGGCCCGGCCCAGCCGCTGGCGGCTGTGCGTTCGGTCGCTCGCGAAGCAGTGCTTCGCAAGCAAAGCGCCCTCGCCCCTGTAAGCTCGGTCGCCGCATCCATGCGGCTCACGCCCCTGCGCAACCCACCCCGCCCGGCCTCGGAGGGTGCGCGTGCCACCACGGAAGAAAGAAGAGCGGGAGCGGGTCGCGTGCTGCGCACGCTCGGATGCGGCCACAATTTGGTGGAAAGCGGCTTCTGCTGAAGGGGCGCGCCGAAGGCGGGGTAGGGGAAGACTGCGTGGGCTACTGCTGCAGCGCCTGCGCGCTACAGCAGCTGCCGAAGCATGGCCTTCAATCGGCGGCCTTCCACCTGGAAGTAATCGCGCTGTTCGCGCCACGCCGGGAAGCGCTGCTCCACTTCCTGCCAGAACGCAGGCGAGTGGTTGGCCTGGATCAGGTGGCAGAGCTCGTGCACCAGCACGTACTCGAAGGCGGCCGGGCGGCCGAGTACCAGTGCCAGGTCCAGCGCCATGCTGCCGTCGGGGGCCAGCGAGCCCCACTGCGAGGACATCACCTTCAGGCGGATGCGGCTGGGCGCACGCGGCAGGCCCGGCAGGTAGCGCGGCAGCCACTGGCCGATGTCGGCGCGGGTCTGGGCTTCGTAGAACTCGCGCAGCAGGCGGCGCAGGGTGGCATCGCCGGCACGCGCGGGCCACTGCAGGCACGCGCCTTCGGCATCGACCTCCAGCCGCGCGTAGCGGCCTTCCCGCCAGCGCAGCGGCAGCAGCTCACCGCGCAGCGGCAACACCCCGGCCTCGCCGGGCACCAGCGTGGCCGGCAGGTCGTGCGACTGGTAATGGCGCAGCTGGGTGGCCAGCCAGTCGCGGTGCTGTTCCAGGAACCGCTCGCCCATCAGCAGGCTGGCGCGCGGCGGCAGGGTCAGCCGCGCGCCGCGCTCATCCACGCCCAGCTTGATGCGCCGTGCACGCGGGTCGCGCACGCGCAGCACCTCGATCTCGGCATCGTCCAGGCGCAGGCGCACGGTGTCGCTCTGCACGGTGGACGGCGGGGTCGGGGCGATCAGGCGGCGCAGCAGGCGGCTCATGCTCCCAGCATAGCGCTGCTGCCGGCCGCTGGATGACCGGCGGCCGGCTGGCAGCCTGTTCAGTCAGCCTTGCTGAGCTTGAAGGCCTCTTCCAGCAGCAGGAACAGCCGGCGGATCTCGGCGCTCTGCAGGGCGAAACGGGCGTCGAACTCGGCGCGGCGGCCGTCTTCGTCGGCGTGCTCCAGCTGGTCCAGTGCGCCGTCGAGGAACTTCAGCTTGCGCACGATCAGGTCGTCGCCGATCACGAAGGACAGGTTGTCCTCGAACACCAGCGCCAGCTTGGTCACCTGCTTGCCGGCGTCCAGGTGCTTGTCGATCTCGTCGCAGCGCAGTTCCTGGTGCTGGCACTTGACTACCGCGCCGCCTTCCACCGGGTCCTTCATCTCGCACTCTTCGCCCAGGCTCAGGCCGGTCGGCAGCGGCTCGCCGGCGATCCAGCCGGTCAGGATCGAGCGCGGGGCGACTTCGGCGTTCAACGGCATGGCCGGGAAGCTGCCCAGCAGGCCGCGGATGTCGGACATGAAGTATTCGCCGGTCTTGCGGCTGGAGGTGTCCACCGCCACGTAGCCGTGCTGCAGGTCGATGAAGGCATCGTTGCGCGAGGACTTCACGAAGGCGCGCGGCAGCAGTTCATGCAGCAGGTCGTCCTTCATGCGCTTGCGCTCGCGGCCACCGGGGCGGCGGCCTTCCTTCTCCTCGATATCTTCCAGCTTGCGCTCGAGCAGGTCGTTGACCACCGCCGCCGGCAGGATCTTGTCTTCGCCACCCACGGTCAGCCACAGGTGCTCGGCGATGCGATGGGACAGCGTTTCCTTCTCTTCGCGGCCGAACGGCGAGATGAAGCCGCGCGAGTTCATTTCCAGCGCGCCCACCGGCTTGAGCACGGCGTGCGGCAGCAGGGTGTCCACTTCGGAGAAATCGGTGCTGGTCGGGAAACGGAAGAACGTCAGGTTGCGAAAGAACATGGAATTCCGGATGGCAAAGAGGAAGGGCGACCCGCCTTACGGGGCGGGCGTCTCGGGGGCTGCGTCGGCACCGGGCCGGTCCGCCGGGGGGCGGGCGGCCAGTGCCTTGAAATCGAACAGGGTGGCGTCGGCCAGCTGCGAGGGCTGCACGTCGGCCATGGCCCGCGCGATCTGGTCGATGCGGCCGGGGTGGTCGGCGTCCCACTGCTGCAGCATCTGCCCGACCTGGCGCCGCTGCAGGGTGTCCTGGCTGCCGCACAGCGTGCACGGGATGATCGGGAAATCGCGTTGGCCGGCGTAGGCGATGATATCGCGCTCGCGCACGTAGGCCAGCGGGCGGATCACCACGTGCTGGCCATCATCGCTGCGCAGCTTGGGCGGTATGGCGGCCAGTCGGGCATGGTGGAACAGATTCATGAACAGGGTGGCGACCATGTCGTCGCGGTGGTGGCCCAGCGCGATCTTGGTGAAGCCGTGCACCTTGGCATGGTGGTACAGCGCGCCACGGCGCAGGCGCGAGCACAGCGAACACATCGTGCGGCCTTCGGGGATGACCCGGGTGACCACCGAATAGGTGTCCTGTTCGATGATCTGGTACGGCACGCCGCGCGCGCCGAGGTAGTCCGGCAGCACGTGGGCGGGAAAGCCCAGCTGCTTCTGGTCCAGGTTCACCGCCGCCAGTTCGAACGGCACCGGCGCCTTCTTCTGCAGCTGCAGCAGCAGGTCCAGCAGGGTGTAGCTGTCCTTGCCGCCGGACAGGCAGACCATGACCTTGTCGCCGGCCTCGATCATGCCGTAGTCGGCAATGGCCTGGCCGACCTGCCGGCGCAGGGCATCCCCCAGGCGCGGATCGCGACGGGAACGCGCAACAGGGTCGGGCAGGGGCAGCACGGCGCTCATCCCCCCATTCTAGCGGCTCGGGCCGGCCGGGGCCGGGTCGCCATCGCCCTCTCCCGGCAGTCATCCGGCTTGTGTATGCTCGGTAGCTGTGGAGACCTATTCGCCTGCCGAGATCACCGACCGCCTCGCTGCCCTTCGCAGCGAACACCGTGCGCTGGAGGAGCAGATCGCGCGCATGGCGGCCAACGGCAATGACGAGCTGGAAGCCAAGCGCCTGAAGCGGCGCAAGCTGCAGCTGAAGGACTGCATCACCAAGCTGGAAAGCCTGCAGATTCCCGACGAGCCGGCCTGACCGGTGGCCCATCCACGCATGGCGTGGATCTACTGCTTCGCCCCCGGTGGATGCCAACCTTGGTTGGCATGCCATTCGCCGGACATGGCCCGGCGCTACCTTCACTCCTGCAGCGCAGGCTCGTCCGGCTTGGCCGCTTCGGGGCTGACCCGCTCGATGGTGTGGCGCAGTTCGCGGCCGAGAATGAACTTGGCGTCCTTGGCCCAGCTGTCCAGGCGCTCGTCGAACATCAGCTTGCTGTTCTCGTCCGGCCAGACCAGGCGCAGCTCGCGCAGCTTCTGGATGAAGCCACGGAACAGCGCCTTGTCGAAGAACTCCGGCGCGGCCGGCGCATACAGCAGGCTCAGGCGCTGCGCGGCCTGCTGGCACAGGCTTTCCAGTTCGGCCGCACCCAGCGTGCCCGGGCCGTTCTTCACCAGCACCGAAATGGCGATGTAGTAGCGCTCGAAGGCCTGCTGTAGCGAATGGCCGATGGCACGCAGGCGGAATACTTCGTCGGTCTGCCCGGTGTTGCGGGTCAGCATGCCGCCGTCATCGTCGTTGACCTGCTGCAGCAGCCCTTCGCGGATGAACACGTCGATGGTCTGCTCGATGCGCTGGGCGAACTCGTCCTCGCTCCACGGCAGGAACAGTTCGGCCTGCAGGAACGGGTACACGGTGCGGCCCAGCCGGACCAGGCCGGCGCGGCTCATGCGGCGGTTGTTCTGGAAGCAGCAGGCCACCCACGAGGAGGCGGTGAACAGGTGCACCACGTTGTTGCGGAAGTAGCTCAGCAGCACCGCGGTATCGCCGCTGACGCTGAGCACATCGCCCAGCGGGTGCTTGATGCGGGTGAGGACGTTGATCTCCTCGGCGTGGGCGATGATGCGCTCGGGGCTGTGCGGGGTCACCGTCACGCGGCCGGAGTACGGCATCTCCTGCAGCAGCGTCTTGCACAGTTCGATCTGCGCGATCAGGTCGACTTCGCCCATGGCGTGCTTGGGCGTGGACAGCAGCGCCAAGACCAACAGGTTGATCGGGTTGACGTCGGCTGCGCCGTTGATGCGCACCTGGATGCGTTCGGCCAGCGTATCGACCGTGCCGGACAGCCAGCTGGGCTTTTCGTCCTCGGACACCGCCTGGCCGTCCCACTCCGGCGCCTTCTCGGCCAGCACGTCGTTCAGCGCGATGGGCTCGCCGAAGTTCACCACCACCTGGCCGTAGTTCTGCTTGAGCACCTTGGGAATGCCCCACAGCAGCGACCAGATCGATTCCTTCTCCTTCGGCCGCCCGGACAGTTCGTCCAGGTAGCTGCCGCCTTCCATCAGCTTCTCGTAGCCGATGTAGATGGGCTGGAACAGCACCGGCTTGCGCGGCTGGCGCAGGAACGCGCGCAGGGTCATCGAGATCATGCCGCCCTTGGGCTGCAGCAGGCGCCCGGTACGCGAGCGGCCGCCTTCGACGAAGTATTCGATGGAATAGCCACCGGCCACCAGCTGCGCCACGTATTCGCTCAGCACTGCCGAATACAGCGCGTTGCCGCGGATCGAGCGGCGGATGAAGAACGCACCGCCCTTGCGCAGCAGGGTGCCGACCACCGGCAGGTTCAGGTTGATGCCGGCCACGATGTGCGGCGGCACGATGCCACGGTCGTACAGCAGGTAGGACAGCAGCAGGTAGTCCATGTGGCTGCGGTGGCTGGGCACGTAGACCACTTCATGGCCCGGCGCGGCGGCCTTGAACTTGTCCAGGTGGTGCACCAGCACGCCGGCGTAGATGCGGTTCCACACGTGGCTGAGCATGAAGCTGGCCGAGCGCACCACCGGGCTGGAATAGTCCGCGGCGATTTCCCAGGCGTAGGCGTGCGCCTTCTTCCAGGCATCGGCCGGCTTGGAGTTGTCGCGCTTGGCTTGGGCGGCGATCGCCTCGCGCACCGGTTCGGCGGCCAGCACCTGGTCCACCAGCAGGCGGCGGGTGGACAGGTCAGGGCCGATCACCGATTCACGGATGCGGCGGAAGTGCGCGCGCAGCACGCGCTGCAGCTTGCGCACCGTGCGTTCCGGGTCCAGGCCCTCGTTGATGGTCGAACGCAGCGAAATGGGCGGGGCGAAGCGCACGATGGTGCTGCGCCCGTTCAGCAGCACCGCCAGCAGGCGGCGGAAGCGGCCCACCAGCGCCCAGTTTTCCGAGAACAGCACGGCGAACCAGCCGCTCTGCTTGTCCGGCGCGCGGCCGACGAAGATCGACACCGGCACCAGGTGCACGTCCAGCTCGTCGCGCACGCGATGGGCCTGCAGCACCTTGGCCAGCGAATCGGAATGGGTCTTGGCGCCGCGCTGCTCGGGAATCAGCGAATTGCTGGAACTGCGCCGCGACAGCGCCACGTAGGCACGCTTGCGCGCGGTCGGGTCCGGCGCCAGCGGCACCAGCGGCGAGGGCAGCCCCGCCTCGCGGCAGGCCTTGTCCAGGATCAGCGCGTTGGACAGGCCGTAGTCCTCCAGCACGTAGATGACCGGGCGGCCATCGTTGTACTGGCCCGGGTCCTCCGGCTCGATCTTCAGCGCCAGCCACGGTTCCACCAGGCGGCCGAGCAGGCGTGCCCACAGCGGACGGCGGCCCTGGGCGCGCACGGGCGGCGGCGCCGACGGGGGGGTGCCCGTACCGGTCGGAGGAGTGGCCTGCGCCGGATCGACGGGCGCGGTCGGGTTTTCTTCGCCGGGGAACGGCAGCGGGTTCTGTTTCGACATCGTGGTCATTATGGCGTAGCCGGCGGCGGCGTCACCTCCCCCGCCTCCGCGGGGGCGGGATTCGCAGCACCTGCTGATTCAGCTTCGGCCGCAGCGGCCTTGCGCAGCAGGGCGTCAGTATGGGCCAGGGTGCGGGTGAGGTACCAGTGGCCCTCGCGGCGGCTCAGCGGCACCTGCACGGTCAGCGTGTCACCGGCCAGCTCGTACTGCAGGCGCACTAGGGCATTGTCGCCCTGCAGCGACAGCACCTCGCCACGCAGGCTGCGCAGCGCCTCCTCCACGCCCAGCCCGTAGCTGGCCAGCACCGCCTTGAGCGTATGCAGGAACGGCGCCAGCTGCTGCAGGCTGCCTTCCAGGCCGGCGGCGCTGAGGCTGTCTTCGTCCTTCACCTGCACCTTGCCGGCGGCGGCCACCAGCGCGCTGATGCTGCTGCGGGCGCGCGCCCGGTCACTCAGCGGCGCGGCCTGGGCCCAGCGGCTCAGGCTTTCGATCAGCTGGATGTAGTGAGTCTGCTGGGTCGGGGTCAGGCCCTTCTGGTGGCGCAGGTACTGCACGCCAAAGGCCCCCATCGACAGCGCGGCCTGGCGCACCGCGCTGTTCTGGCCGGCCAGCTGGCGGTCGAAGCTGTGCTTCAGCTGGGCGGCCGCATCCGGGCGGCGCAGCGATTCGAGCATCGGCAGCAGCTGGTCATCCAGCGGCAGATCGGTCAGCGGCCAGCGGCTGTGGCCCTGCAGCCATGCCTGCTGCAAGCGGGCGTACTGCGCCGGCGGCACCGACAGCCGGGCGTAGCCGACCAGGTCGTCCTCGGCCAGGCGTTCGGCCATGGCCTGTACGGCGGCCACCGGTTCGGCCGGGGCCACGCCCGGATCAACGCCCTCGCGGCGGCAGCCGGCCACTGCCAGCAACAGCAGCAGGCCCATGCCCCAATGTCGCTGGTAACTTCGCCGTACCTGCACGTTCATGCTTTGGACTCCCCGGACCGGACCGCATCTTGCGGCCTGAACGGTGACAGCGGCAAGCATGGCGGTAACGGCATGGGCACGCGCCGGGCGTACCGGCGGCCCAAAAAAAAGAGCCTGGATCACAAGGATCACAGGCCCCTCAAGCCGGCGCGAGGCCGGTGGACAGGTGTGGCGCATGTCCGGCCCGAAGGCCGGATGGCGGCGATCGTACGCTGCCATCCACCTTAAAGCAACACATGACGTAATATAGTTCAAGTTATTGATTTTACTGTTTTACTCCTGTTGCCAGATCGCCTTGATGAAGTCAACGGCGTGCTTTTCCGCCACCCACGCATACACGCCCGGGTAGCCGGCCGGCGCGCAGCCCTCGCCCCAGCTGACGATGCCGAACTGGGTCCAGACCCCGCGCACGCGCAGCAGCAGCGGGCCGCCGGAATCACCCTGGCAGCTGTCGATGCCTTCGCGGCCGGCGCAGATGACCTTGCCGCGGCGCAGTTCACCGGCGTAGGCCTGCTGGCACTGCGCGAACGGCACGAACGGGGACTGCACGGTCTGCAGCCGGGTCGGGAACACCTGGCCGTCGCCGATATCGGTGTCGCCCCAGCCGATCACCGTGAAATCGCGGGCGGGCGTGAGGTAACTGGCGTCGGCAGTGAGCCGCAGGGCCACCGGCGTGGCACCGGTCAGCGGTTCGCGCAGGTGGACCAGGGCAACGTCGTGGGCGAGCGATCCACGGTCGTAGGCCGGGTGCACGTGGATGGCGCGCACGTTGGAGGGCCGTGGCGAAGCGTCCGTCGACAGCGTGGCCTGGCTGCCCACCACCGCCAGCGAGGCAGGGGATTCGCCCTGCATGCAGTGTGCGGCGGTCAGTACCCAGGAGGGTGAGATGAGGGTGCCCCCACAGAAATGCCGGGCATGGTCACTGTCGCCCCGCGACACGCTCTGCAGGCTCACCATGAAGGGATAAGCGCCCGGCAGCGCATCCTCGCCGCCGATGATGCGCGGCGTTTCGTGCGGGGTGCCCTGATGGGCCGTTGGTGTCGCCAATGCCGCGATGGCGAAGGCATGGCCGGCCGCCAGCAGGCCGCCGATGAACAAGACCGTGGTGCGATACATGATCGTGAAGTCCCTTTGTCGATGGAGAGGTCACCGGACGGCCGCGGTCCGTGCCGGTGCATCGATTGGAGGGAGCGCAGCGCGCGCCGGGCGCGACGCCGCGCACAGTTCGCCAGGGTCGTGGCGCAGGCGTCATCGCCTGCTGCATGAACGCAAACGCCATCCCGCTATGCGTGGGATAGCGTTCGCCGTGCCGGTGTGACCGGCGTTCGCGGGCGGGTCAGCGTGCGGCCAGAGCCGACGCGATTTCCTGCTGGATGGCACGCGCGGGGGCCTGCGGGTCGGCGGCCAGGCGGATCGGGCGGCCCACCACGATGGCATCGGCGCCATCGGCGAAGGCGTCGGCCACGCCCACGGTGCGCTTCTGGTCATCGCCCACCGGGCCGCCGGGGCGGATGCCCGGGCAGACGATGGAGAAGCCGCTGCCGGTGGCCGCACGGATCGGGCCGGCTTCCTGGCCGGAGGCGATCACCCCGTCGATGCCGGCGGCCTGGGCGGCCACCGCGCGCTCGACCACCACGTCCACCGGTTCACGGTCGATGCCCATCTGCGCCAGGTCCGGGCGGCCCATCGAGGTCAGCACGGTCACCGCCAGCAGGCGCATGTCGCTGCTGTTGGCCGCCGCGCAGGCCTCCATCATGGCCGGGTGCCAGCCGTGGATGGTGGCGTAGCTGACCGGCCACTGCGACAGGCGCTTGATCACCGCTGCGGCGGTGGCCGGGATGTCGAAGAACTTCAGGTCCACGAACACGCGCTTGTCGCGCTGGGCCAGCGCGTCCAGCACCTGGAAGTACTCGCCGGAGGCCAGCAGCTCCATGCCGATCTTGTAGAACGCCACGCTGTCGCCCAGGCGCTCGACCCAGTCCAGCGCCTGCGCGCTGTCAGGCACGTCCAGGGCGAAGATCAGACGTTCGTCATCGCGCAGCGGCAGCGGGCCACGGCTCACGGTGCGTAGTCCAGCGCAGCGCGCTTGGCGTCGTGGCGGGCCTGGCGCGACTGGGTGTAATCGTTGTTGAACTGGGCCGGCTCGAAACCGCCGTAGGTCGGGTTCGGCAGCATCCACCAGCGCTCGCCGAACCAGTCGTGGTACTGCTGCAGCAGCGCGTCGCGGGCGTCGTTGGTGTTGGCGGTCACTTCCACAAAATCACCCAGCTGGTCGCCGAACTGCATCAGCACGCGGTACTGCTGCCCGGCCAGGCGGCGGCGGCAGTTCTTCTCGCTGCCATTCTGCTCGCAGCCCGGCACCACGGTGCCCAGGCCCAGGAACACGCTGTCATCGGCCACCGGCAGGCCCTGCTCGCGCAGGTTGGCCAGGGCGGCCTCCTTCAGGTGTACGGCACGGTTGGAGATGTACAGCAGGGTCACGCCCTTGGCGTTGGCTGCCTTGGCGAAATCCACCACGCCCGGGATCGCCTTGGCCTTCTTCTCGGCCACCCAATGCGACCAGGTCACCTCGTCGTATTCCTTGCCGTCGCGCACCAGGCGGGCCTGGTAGGGCGAGTTGTCCAGCACGGTCTCGTCCACGTCCAGCACCACGGCCGGCTTCAGGCCCTTGGCTGCGTTGCCGCGTTCTTCCGGCACCAGCGCGTCCCAGTTGGCTTCCTTCAGCGCGGCATCGAGGTGGTCGGCGGCGGCGCGGTAGGTCTGCTCGGTGATCGCCTTGTACTCCTGCGCGCGCTGCATCCACAGCACCGCATTGAGGTTGTCGTTGGCGGTGGCATCGAGCGCATCGCCGGCCTTGGCGGCAGCGGCCGGGGCCTCGGCGGGGGCAGGGTCGGCGGCAGGCGCATCCGCGCGCTTGCAGGCAGACAGGCCCAGCGCCGCAGTGGCGAGCAGGGTCAGGGACAGGGAAACGGGACGACGCATCAGGATTCACCGGCAATCAGGTATACTTGCCCATTTTACCGGAAAAGATGACCGTGGCACGGCTATGCTTCGGGGTTGACCCCTTGCCCGCCACAGGCCGCCATGACCGACCCCGCCCAGACCCCCGACCGACCGCTGCTGGACGCGGTGCAGGCCCGCCTGCTCGGCTGCCTGGTGGAAAAGGAAGCCACCACCCCCGACACCTACCCGCTGACGATCAACACCGCGCAGTCGGCGGCCAACCAGAAGACCGCGCGCGAGCCGGTGATGAACGCCGATGCCGGCACCGTGCAGCACGCCCTGCGCCAGCTGGAAACGATGGGCCTGGCCCGCCAGCACTTCTCCTCGCGCGCCGACCGCTACGAGCACCGCCTGCAGAGCGCACTGGACCTGACCCGGCAGCAGACCGTGCTGCTGGCCCTGCTGCTGCTGCGCGGCCCGCAGACGCTGGGGGAACTGGTCTCGCGCAGCGAGCGCCTGCACTGCTTCGCCGATGTGGACGAGGCCCACCACGCCATCGAGCGCCTGCAGCGGCGCGCCCTGCTGGTGGTGCTGCCGCGCGCCAGCGGCCAGCGCGAAGACCGCTACATGCACCTGCTGTGCGGCGAGGTGGACGGCGAGGCACTGGCGGCGAAGTACGCCGGCAGCGGCGGTGGCAGCAGCGATGCGGCCGATCCCGGCCTGTCCGAACGGGTGGCGCAGCTGGAAGCGGCCGTGGCCGAACTGCAGGCGCAGCTGGCCGAACTGCGCGGCGGTTGAGGGGCATCCGCCGGGCATGGCCCGGCGCTACCGGATACCGTGCGCAGGGTGGGTGCCGACAGTTGGTCGGCGAGCGCAGCGGCGCATGAATCTGGCCATGGGGTCGGCGCCCGCCTTGCGGGAACCGACCCCGACCAGCACGATCAGACCTCGGCGGCCCCTGGCATGGCGTACAGCCGGCTCGGGCTGTCGATGCCGGGCAACTGGATGATGCCGCGCGGCTGCATGCCCAGGCTGAGCAGGATCCTGCCGGAAGCCACGTTGTCCAGGTCGGTGATGCCGTACAGATCCTGCAGGCCCAGTGTCACGCGCGCATACCGGGCCACGGCGCGTGCCGCTTCCCCCGCATACCCCTGCCCGGCAAAGCACGACAGAACCGCATAGCCGATGTCCGGCCCGGGCAGGCCATCGCGGCGCACCAGCCCGGCATTGCCCAGCCATGCGCCATCGGACAGCCGCTCGATGGCGTACATGCCGAACCCGTTCAACGCATAGCTGTGCAGCACCCGCAGCGCGATGTACTCCCGCGCCTGTTCCTCGCTGCGCACCTTGCGGTCACCGATGAAGCGCAGGAAGCCGGCATCGTTGAGCAACGCCAGCATCGGCACCGCATCCCGATCCGGCTCGATCACCCGCAGCCGCAGACGTTCGCTTTCGATGGGAAGCATGTGCAGGCCTCTGAAGACAGGGGCTGATTGTAGGGCCGTGTGCTGGGGTCGGATCCCTTCCCTATGGGAAGGGATCCGACCCCGGTCAATCGAACAGCGCTTCGATCGCGGCCAACCCCGCCGTCGCGCGTTCCTTCTTGCGTGCCGCATCGGCCACCGGGTCGGCGCCATCGCGCTGGATCTCCTCGGCCGGAATCTCCTCGAAGAACCGGCTCGGCTTCAGCCGCACGTGTTCGCCGAACTTGCGCGTGAGCTTGCTGTAGCTCATCCACAGCTGGATCTTGGCGCGGGTGATGCCCACGTACAGCAGCCGGCGCTCTTCCTGCAGGTTGCCCTCGTCCAGGCTGACCTGGTGCGGCAGCACGCCGTCCTCGCAGCCGACGATGAACACGTACGGGAATTCCAGGCCCTTGGACGCATGCATCGTCATCATCCGCACCTGGTTGCCGCCCTCGTCCTTGTCGCTGCGCGACAGCAGCGCCAGCTGGCCGGCAAGATCGGCCGCGGTAGCACCACGCGGACCGCCCTCGAACCACTGCGCCAGTTCCTCGATGTTGTTGGCGCGGCGCTGGTAGCTGGCCTCTTCCTTGGCCTGCTGGCGCAGCTCGCTGAGCAGGCCTGATTCCTTGGCCACCTTGCGGATCATGTCGCCGGAGGTGATCTGCCGGGTCTGCGCGCGCAGGTCACGCAGGATGTCGGTGAAGCGCGCCAGGCTGTTGGCCGCGCGCGGTGGCAGCTGCTGCAGCGCGCCGATCGCCTCGGCGGCATGCGCCATCGGAATGTCTTTTTCCTGCGCCAGTTCGGCCAGCTTGGCCAGCGTGCCGGCGCCGACATCACGCTTGGGCGACTGCACCGCGCGCATAAACGCGGTGTCGTCGTCCGGGTTCACCAGCAGCCGCAGCCAGGCCAGCGTGTCCTTCACTTCCTGGCGTTCCAGGAACATGGTGCCGCCGGTCAGGTGGTAGGGAATGCGCAACAGCTGCATCGCCTTTTCCAATGGCCGCGACTGGAAATTGCCGCGGAACAAGATGCGGAAATCGCTCCACAGCACCTGCCGCGCCTGCGCCACGAAGGCGATCTCGGCGGCGACCTTTTCTGCTTCGTGTTCGCTGTTGCGGCACTCCCACACGCGGATGCGCTCGCCGTCGGCCTGGTCGCTCCACAGCTTCTTCAGGTGTTCGTGCGGGTTGTTGGCGATCAGCGCATTGGCCGCACGCAGCATGCGGTTGGAGCAGCGGTAGTTCTGCTCCAGCTTGATGATCTCCAGCGCGGGGTAGTCGCGCCCCATCTGCTGCAGGTTTTCCGGGTTGGCACCACGCCAGGCGTAGATCGACTGGTCATCGTCGCCCACGCAGGTGAAGTTGCCCTTGTCACCGGCCAGCTGCTTGAGCAGGCGGTACTGCGCGTCGTTGGTGTCCTGGCATTCGTCCACCAGCAGGTAGCCGATGCGCTCGCGCCAGGCCACGGCGATATCCGGGTTCTCTTCCAGCACCTGCACCGGCAGCCGGATCAGGTCGTCGAAGTCCACCGCGTTGAACGCGGTCAGGCGCAGCTGGTAGCGCTCGTAGACGCTGGCCGCTTCCTTCTCGCGGTTGCTGCGCGTGGCGGCCATCGCCTGCTCGGGCGACAGGCCGGCGTTCTTCGCGCGCGACACCAGGTTCTTCATGTCCTCGATGTCGTCGGGCTTGGCGCCGGACATCAGGTCCTTGATCTGCGCGGCGGCATCGTCGGCGTCGAAGATCGAGAAGCCGCGCTTCAGGCCCACCGCCGCGTGCTCGATCTGCAGGAACTTCAGGCCGAGGGCGTGGAAGGTGCAGATGGTCACCTCCGCGGCGTCCTGCTCGCGCGAGCGCTTGGCCACGCGCTCGCGCATTTCCTTGGCCGACTTGTTGGTGAAGGTGATTGCCGCGATGCGGCGCGCGGAGTAACGCCCGCAGCCGATCAGGTGGGCGATCTTCTCCACGATCACGCGCGTCTTGCCACTGCCCGCGCCGGCCAGCACCAGCAGAGGGCCTTCGATGTGCAGGACGGCGACAGCTTGGGGGGATTGAGACCGTGCATTGGAGAAGGATTGTAGCGGGCTGCCGGCGGCCCGACCTGACTTGCGGGGCAGCGTTGCGTAAGGTATTGAATCAACGACGGAACGCAGGAGCATGGCGATGTCGCTGAAGATCTTTCTCCCGCCGCTGGTGGTGGCCCTGTGCGGCCTGCTGGCCGGGCCTGCATCCGGCGCCGGCCCGGGGCCGGATGCCTACGAAGCGATCGTGCTGCAGTCGCCCGATTTCCTGGTCCACCATCCGGACCTGCGCTTCCGCCGGCTCGCTCTGGACGCCCGCGAACGCGGCCGCGACGACGAGGCCCGCACCCAGTTCCGCAATGCCGCGCGCTATGGCGACAAGCTATCCCAGGCGGCGCTGGCCGACCTGCTGTGGAACGGCCAGGGCGGCCCGGCCGACCGCGCCCTGGGCTATGCGTGGATGGACCTGGCCGCCGAACGTGGCACCGAATGGCTGGTGGTGCAGCGCGAGCGCTACTGGCAGGCCCCGTTGGCCGATGAACGCGCGCGCGGTGCGCGAAGGCCGCGCGCGGTGCGCCGAGTTCGGCGACCCGGCGGCCTCGCCACGGCTGGCGCGTGAACTGCGTGCGGGGGGCCGGCAGCTGACCGGCAGCCGCGCGGGCTGGAACGGTACCATGAGCAGCCAGGGCCGCGGCGATGCCGGCCCGCGCGTGCTGCAGCCGGAAAGGCATCAGCGTGCCCGCTACTGGGACCCGGTGGCCTACCGGCAGTGGCAGGACGAGGAACTGGCCCGGACCGGGCAATGAGCCGCTGCCGGCATGGCGTGCCGGGGCAGCGGCGTACAATCGACCGATGGCCAAGCTCTATTTCTACTATTCGGCGATGAACGCCGGCAAGACCACCACCTTGCTGCAGAGCGCGCACAACTACCGTGAGCGCGGCATGCGGGTGGCGATCCTGACCCCGCGCCTGGACGACCACGCCGGTACCGGCGTGGTAGCCTCGCGCATCGGCCTGCGCGCCGAGGGCATGGCCTTCGACCGCGATACCGACCTGCAGCGCTGGGTGGAGCAGGACCTGCCCACGCACGGCCCGATGGGCTGCGTGCTGGTGGACGAGGCACAGTTCCTGACCCGCGCGCAGGTCTGGCAGCTGAGCGAGGTGGTCGACCAGCTGCGCATCCCGGTGCTGTGCTACGGCCTGCGTACCGATTTCCGCGGCGAGCTGTTCGAGGCCAGCCAGTACCTGCTGGCCTGGGCCGACGAGATGCAGGAGATCAAGACGATCTGCCACAGCGGCAAGAAGGCGACGATGACCGTGCGCGTGGACGAACATGGCCACGCCGTGCAGGACGGCCCGCAGGTGGAGATTGGCGGCAACGAACGCTATGTGTCGGTGAGCCGGGCGGAGTTCAAGAAGATCACCCACGGTGAAGGCCGCATCGACCCCGCGCAGGCGCCCCTGCCGTTGTAGGCGGACGTGACGTCCGGCCGTTTACAAGGCCGCAGTGACAGCCCTAGGCTGGGCCAACGTCACTGTTGATAAGGAAGTCCGTCATGCGCTCCGTCCTGTTGCTGCTTCCTTTGTTGTTTCTGCCGGGGCTTGCCACGGCGACCGGCCAGGCGGCTTCGCCGCAGGAAGACGCCAGCGTGATCGGCGCCGGCTTCCTCGACAGCCACCCGGACATGATGTACCGGCAGTGGGCTGTCAGCGCCCTGCACCGCAACGACGTCAATGCCGCCATGGACAATTTCCGCCTGGCCGCCGGCTACGCCGACAAGCCTTCTCAGGGCTACCTGGGCGAGATTTACTGGTACGGGGTGAATCAGCCACGCGACCCGGTGATGGCTTTCGCCTGGATGGACGTGGCCGCCGAGCGCGGCTACCCCCTGTTCGTCGACCTGCGCAACCAGTACTGGGCCACTCTGCCGCTGGAACTGCACGAAGAGGCCCGCAGCCAGGCGCGGGCGCTGCGCATGCAGTATGGCGATGCGGTCACCCGCCCGCGCATGGATGCAGTGCTGCGCAAGGGCCGCCGCGAAATGACCGGCAGCCGCACCGGTTCGATGTCCAACAACGTGGACATTGTCTACATGGATGGCGGCATCAGCCGCACCATCAAGGCCGACCGCCTGTATGACCCGAAGTACTGGGATCCCAAACTGTACGCGGCCTGGCAGGACGAAACGTGGATGAAGATCCGCCGCGGCACCGTGCAGGTGGGCACGCCCAGCCAGACCGAGATCGGCACCAGCAAGGACACCCCCTGACAGGGGGGCGTCCGCGGCACCGCGGCCTCAGTACAGCGTGCGCTCCGGTGCACCGGCCGGCGGCGGGCTGTACTGGTACAGCCACGTCTCGCTCAGCGTCTTGCCACCGCTGCGCAGGAAAAGGCGTATGTCGATCTGGTCAGTGCTGTTGTCCGGCGGCACCAGGTCGAACATCGCACGGTAGCCCTTGATCTCGCGCAGCGGACGCGCCGACACGATCTCCACGCGGCCACGGCTGGCCTGCACCACCGCTTCCACTTCACCCTTCTCGATCAGGCTGGCCAGTTCACCACCTTCGAAATCGACCGCGAAGCGCCAGCTGAAGTACTCGCGCTTCTTGCCCACCACGCCGCCCAGGCCGGTGCGGCTGGCCACGCAGTGCGCCAGCGGCGGCCGTGCCGGCGGTTCGGCGCCCCAGTACAGGCGGTAGCCCACCAGCAGTTCCTGGCCGGCCTTCGACTTGTCCTTCGGGTTCCAGAACGCCACGATGTTGTCGAAGGTCTCATCCACGGTGGGAATCTCCACCAGCTGCACCGAGCCTTCGCCCCACTCGCCCTTCGGTTCCACCCATAGGCACGGGCGCTTCTCGTAGAACACGCCATCGTCCTGGTAGTGGTCGAAGTTGCGGTCACGCTGCAGTAGGCCGAAGCCCCGCGGGTTGCAGTCCACGAACATGTTGAAGCGCAGGTGCGCCGGGTTGCACAGCGGGCGCCAGATCCATTCACCGCTGCCGGTCCACATCGACAGGCCGTCGGTATCGTGGATCTCCGGGCGCCAGTCCCAGGCCATGCGGCGGTCGTTCTCGCCCACCTGGTACATGCTGGTGCACGGGGCGATGCCCAGGCGCTCGATGGTGGTGCGCGGGTACAGCGCGCTGTCGATGTCCATCAGCAGCACATCACCGTTGGTGATGGCGAAGCGGTAGGCACCGGCCACGCTGGGCGAATCCAGCAGGGCATACACCACCAGCGTGTTGGAATCGGCCGAGGGCTGTTCCAGGTAATAGCTGATGAAATCGGGGAATTCTTCCGGCTTGCCCATGCCGGTATCGATCGCCAGGCCACGCGCGGACTGGCCGTACTGGCCCTCCTTGCCCACCGCGCGGAAATAGCTGGCGCCGAGGAAGGCGGCGAAATCGCGGTCGGTGTCCTTGCGGGTGTTCAGCCGGAAGCCGGCGAAGCCCAGGTCGGCCGGCAGCTGGCTGCCCTTGATGCCGCTCTTGCCGTAGTCGAACGCGGCCCCGTCGTAGGCCAGCTCCTGCGCCTTGCCATCGACCACGTCGTACATGCGCACCGGCGAGTGGAAGTACAGGCCCAGGTGGAAGAACTTGGCCTGGAACTTGCCGGGCTGGTCGTCCCACAGCGCATGGTCCTGGCGGTAGCCGATGGACTGGTACTGGTCCCAGTCCAGCGCCTCCACCGGGCCCGGCAGCGTGCGCTTGTGGGTCTTGTAAGGGGCCTGCGACAGCGCGCGGGCCTGGCCCTTGAGGATGGCGAAATCGAACGGCTGAGGCTGGCCAAGGCGGCGCAAACCGAGCTGGCGGTTGGCCGCGGCGCAGGCCGGCAGTGCCGGCAGGCCGATGGCAGCCAGGGCCAGGGAGGCATTGCGGAGGAAGTCGCGTCGTTGCATGCGGGCGCCAGGGGCACGGGGAGGGCCGGACATCATAGGCAGACAAACGTTAAACGGCAGCGGTGGACAGCAACGCCCGTTCAGCCAACGCTGCCCGGGCCGCCCGGCTCAGCGCTGGCAGTGGCTGCACCAGACGCTGGCGCGCTGGCCGATGACCGCGTGCTTGAGCACCCGCCCGCACTGCGGGCACGGCTGGCCGTCGCGGCCATACACCGACAGTTCCTGCTCGAAGTAGCCGGGCGCGCCGTCCGGGCTGATGAAATCGCGCAGGGTGGTTCCGCCGCGGGTAATGGCATAGCCGAGGATCGCCTTGACCGCCTCGGCCAGCCGCCGGTAGCGCTCGCGCGAGACCTTGCCGGCCTCGCGCAGCGGGCTGATGCCGGCCTTGAACAGGCTCTCGGCGGCGTAGATGTTGCCCACCCCCACCACCACCGCCTGGTTCATCAGGAAGGTCTTCACCGGCGCGCTGCGGCCGCGGCTGCGCGCGAACAGGTAGTCGCCGTCGAAGGCCTCGTCCAGGGGTTCGGGCCCCAGCCCCTGCAGCAGCGGGTGGATCTCGCCGGCCGGCTGCCACAGCAGGCTGCCGAAGCGGCGCGGGTCGTTGAAGCGCAGCAGGCGGCCGTTGTCCAGGCTGATGTCCACGTGGTCGTGGGTGCGCAGCAGGGTGTCGCCGGGCAGCACGCGCAGGCTGCCGGACATGCCCAGGTGCAGCACCGCGCTGCCCACGGCGGTGTCCAGCAACAGGTACTTGGCGCGGCGGCGGATGACCTCGATGCGCTGCCCCGGCAGCTGCTCGGCCACCTCCGGGGGAATCGGCCAGCACAGGTCGGCGCGGCGCAGGATCACGCCATGCACGCGGCGGCCCTGCAGGTGCGGGGCCAGGCCACGGCGGGTGGTTTCTACTTCGGGCAGTTCGGGCATGGGCTGATTCTACGCCCGCGCCACCTGCGATCCGTCAGCGACCGGTAGCGCCGGGCCATGCCCGGCGGAACTGCAGATTCAGCGCGGCGGCGCGGCCAGTTCACGCGCGTCCAGGTAGCCATCGCCGTTGGCGTCCTGCCTGTGGAAGCGCTGCACGATCACCCGCCGCTGCTGCTCGCGGGTGATCGGCCGGCCCTTGCCGCCGGGAAGCTCATCGGCGCTCAGCACGCCATCACCGTTGCGGTCCGGGCGGTCGAAGGCATACAGCATCCACTGCACGTACTCGGCCTCGCTGACCCGGCCATCGCCATCGCTGTCCATGCGCTGCAGGTACTGCGCAGTGCTGTGCATGGCCCCCTCGCCCACCTGTGTGTGCGTGGCCGGCGCCAGGGCAACGGCCGCGCACAGCAGCCACGGCCTCACCGGCTGACCAGGGTGTAGCCCTTAAGTCGCGCGGCATAGGCCTGCAGTGCGGCCACGCCGCTTTCCTCGGCCTCGCGGCACCAGGCCTGCAGCTGGCGCAGGCGCTCGGCAGCATCGTGGTCACGGGCTTCCAGCAGTGCGGACAGGCGCGCGCGGTGTTCCACTAGCAGGCGGATGCGCGGGCGCTGGTCGACCCAGCTGCTCAGTTCGGCACGGCACGACGGCTGCAGCCAGCGGCCATCGTTGACCAGGCCACGGCGCAGGCGGCGCGGCAGCAGCTTGCGCAGCTTGGCCCCGGCCTGGGCGGCCTCTTCGCGCAGCGCCGGCACGAACACGTTGCGCTGGTAGTCGGTCATGGCCTGGAAGCGGTGCGAGAGCAGCGCCCTGAGCGTGTCGGCGTCGGGCACGCTGATATTCGGGCGCACGTCCATGCTCGGCGCCACGCGCAGCACGGTGGCCAGGCGCAGCGCCTGCAGCAGGCGGATCGCGTTCCAGCCGATGTCGAATTCCCAGCGGCGCATCGAGAAGCGCGCCGAGCTGGGGAAGGCATGGTGGTTGTTGTGCAGTTCTTCGCCGCCGATCCAGAACGCCCACGGGGTGAGGTTGGTGGAGGTATCGGCCGATTCGAAGTTGCGGTAGCCCCACCAGTGGCCCAGCCCGTTGACCACGCCGGCGGCCCAGAACGGAATCCAGGCCATCTGGATCGCCCACAGGGCCACGCCGGGCAGGCCGAACAGCGCCGCGTTGAGCGCCAGCAGCACCACCGGGCCAAGCGTGGCGTAGGGGGTGTACAGGTGGCGCTCGATCCAGTCTTCCGGCGCGCCGCGGCCGTACTGCTCGATGTCCGCGCGCTGTGCACGGGCTTCGCGGTACAGCTCCACGCCACGCCAGAACACCCGGCCGATGCCCTTGGTGACCGGACTGTGCGGGTCGTCCTCGGTTTCCACCTTGGCGTGGTGCTTGCGGTGGATGGCCGCCCACTCCTTGGTGATCATCGAGGTGGTCAGCCACACCCAGAAGCGGAAGAAGTGCGCGATGGCCGGGTGAAAATCGACGCCGCGGTGGGCCTGGCTGCGGTGCAGGTACAGGGTCACGGCGAAGATGGTGATCTGGGTGAACACCAGCAGCACCAGGGCCATGCCCCACCAGCCCAGCCCGGCCACGCCGCCGGTCAGGTACGCGATCAAGGTATCGGACATGGGGGCAGTCTCCTGGGGATGTCGGGGGCCGGGTGCAGTGCGGGCGCCGGTGGCGCACCGGCAACGGCGGTGATGGCAGACATGATGGGCGCTTGCGTTGCAAACTGCATCCCTGCGCCACCGTATCGGCCAATCCGTTCAGTTGGGGACCCCACGTTGTCGAGCCTGAATCCGCGCGTTGCCACCACCGCCCCGTCCGCTGACGGCCTGCCCGCCCTGATCGAACTGGACCACGCCACCGTGGTACGCGGCCAGGTGAAGGTGCTGCACGGGCTCAGCCTGCGCATCGCCCAGGGCCAGCACACCGCCCTACTCGGGCCCAACGGCTGCGGCAAGTCGACCTTCATCAAGCTGATCACCCGCGAGCTCTACCCGCTGGCGCAGGGCGACGGCAGCGTGGCGGTGAAGGTGCTGGGCCAGAACCGCTGGCAGGTGGACCGGCTGCGCTCGCAGCTGGGCATCGTCACCGGCGACCTCAGCAGCAACCTGTCGGACATGCCCGGCCTGACCGTGGAACACGCGGTGCTGTCCGGCTTCTTCGCCAGCTACGTGGTGCCGGCCTTCCGCGAGATCACCGCCGACATGCGCGTGCGGGTGGGGGAAACGCTGGCCCTGACCGGCGCCACCGCGCTGCGCGAGCGCGCCTACGCCGAACTGTCGGCCGGCGAGACCCGCCGCGTGCTGATCGCCCGGGCCCTGGTGAACCGGCCGCAGGCGCTGCTGCTGGACGAGCCGTCCACCGGCCTGGACCTGGTGGCGCGCCAGCAGTTGATCGCCACCATGCGCACGCTGGCGCAGGAAGGCATCACGCTGGTGCTGGTGACCCACCACATCGAAGAGATCATTCCGGAAATCGAACGCGTGGTGCTGCTGCGCGACGGCCGCGTGCTGGCCGATGGCGGCCGCGACGCCCTGCTGCGCGACGAACCGCTGTCGGCGGTGTTCGGCGGTGCGATCACCGTGGTGGAACAGGACGGCCGCCTGAGCGCCTACGCCGGGTAAGCCGTCGGGATGAAGGAATGGCCAACTGGCGGTCTGGCGGTCTGGCGGGACGGCGGGACGGCGGGACGGCGGGACGGCGGGACGGCGGGACGGCGGGACGGCGGGACGGCGGGACGGCGGTAGAGTCGACTATTAGTCGACTATCGCGCGCAGCGCGGCATTTTTTCGCGGTCTGTTTTGAAGAGCAGTCGACTAACAGTCGACTCTACCCCATCGTGATGTCATCCCCGTCGTGATGTCATCTCCATCGTTACGCCCTCCCCGTCGTCATATCGCTCCACCGGTCATACCCGTGCAGCGGGCCGGGGAATCCGGCCCGCCACGGTCCACTCAGAACCGCAGTGCCTGCGCGCGCAATTCGACCGGCGCCATGCGGCTCTGGTCCTGCAGCTCCAGGTGCCGCAGTTCATACGGCGCGCCGTAGCCACGTGGCAGCGCTGTCTGGTCGAACGGCAGCACCAGTGCGCCACGCCCGGTCTGTTCGAACCACGCCGCGGCATGGGCCTGTGCCACGGGCCGCAGCTGGCCATCGCCGGCGGTGGCGTACAGCGTGCCGCGCACCTCGTAACGGCCGGGGGCGGCCACCTGCAGCGGCAGGCTGAGCTGGCGCGTGCGCGGGTCCGGCGTTGCCTGGCCGGCAAAGCGCGGTCGGGCGGGCCACCGCGAAGGCCACGCGGGCATCGCGCAGCACACCGTCGGCCTGGGTGAACACCTGCAGTTCCCACAGGCCCTGCACGTTGCTGCCGCCGACCGGCACCTGCACCTGTGCCAGCAGGCTGCCATCGGCACCACAGCGCAACGCCTGCGGCCAGCTGCGGCCATCGGGGGCCACCAGCAGGGCCTCGCCGCCCAGGGTGCTGCGGCACGCGGACAACGCCGCCGCCGCGCTGCCATCGGGACCGCGGCCGGGCTGCACCTGCAACCGCAGCGGGCTGTTCGGTTCCAGCACCTGCACCACGTAGCGGCCCTGTGCCTGGCTGCTCTGCAGACGGTAGGCGCCGCGGCTGGCCGTGGCCCCCGTGCGCAGAAGGGTGCTGCCCTCGGCCACCGGCATGCCGGCCGCACGCAGGGCGTCGGCACCCACCGCACGGGCCACACTGGCACGGCCGGCCGGGTCGCGCACCTGCAGCTGGCTGGCCGGCAGGGCACGCGCCCCCTGTACCGGGCTGACCTGCACCACTGCATCGGGCGCGGTCAGCGGCAGTTCCAGCCCCTGCTGCAGGGCGCTGCCCTCGACCTGCTGCCAGTAGCTGCGGCTGTCGGCCGTGAAGGGCACGGCGGCATCCACCCGCTGCGCCGGGTCCAGCGCCCAGGCAAAGGCCAGCGGCTGGCGTTCGTCATTGCCATCGGCCGGCAACGGCGCGGCCACCAGCGCGGCGGGCACCTGGTCGGTGCTGCGGCTGGCCAGCAGCGGTTGCGCCGCCTGCGCGGCCGGAACGCACAGCAGCGCGGCCAGCAGCAGGGCCAGCGTCGAACGGCGCGGCATCGTCATGATCGTCATCTCCGTCGGCTCCTTCACTGGGCCAGGTCGTTGCGCAGGAGGCCGCCCAGGCCGAAGCATTCGCGGCGGCTCTGGTTGTGGCTCAGCGGCTTGCCGTTCTGCATGCGCTGGGTGTCGGTGAACAGCGTGGTGCCGGCCGCACGCTGGCTGCTGCAGTTGAGGAAGCCGTCAGAGCAGCTGTCCAGCCAGTTCTGGGTGAACTCCAGGCCTACCTGCTGTGCGTAGCCGCCGCAGTAGTTGCTGGTGTTCCACGGCCCGGATTCGACATCGCTGCCGACCACCGCGCGGAATGGTTTGGGCAGTGCCGGGCGGCCGGCGGTGCTGTACAGGTTCTGCGCGTTGTAGGTAGCCATGTGCCCGACCTGCTGCATGCGCACCGCATCGCTGGTGTAGCCCAGCAGCCAGCCCAGCGAGGTTTCGAAGGTGTTGCCGTTGATCATCGAATCGGCCAGCGGCGTACCGGCCGAGGACGGCGCAAGGGCGGTGACCTTGCGCACCGTGCTGATGATCTTCGGGTAGCGGCTGTCGTAGGTCGGGTTGGACAGGATCCAGCGCATCACGTTGCCGCCGTTGGAATGGGTGATGACCACCAGCTGGGTGATGCCACAGCTGTTGATGAAGCTGGTCAGCT
Source organism: Stenotrophomonas maltophilia (assembly GCA_009912235.1). GTDB lineage: Bacteria > Pseudomonadota > Gammaproteobacteria > Xanthomonadales > Xanthomonadaceae > Stenotrophomonas > Stenotrophomonas maltophilia_AV. Next base: position 133,604 of record WNDS01000005.1, on the reverse strand, counting down.
GCCCGGCCAGGCAGCCGGCGGCCTCCGGCTTCCACATGTGCTGGTTGAAATCGCAGTTCACCACCGTGTAGTTGGCACTGTTGGGCAGGCCCTGGCGGACGGTGTCGATGATGGCCGGCTGCCAGTAATCCTGGGTGGCATTGGTCTGTGCGCCGGTGCCGTGCACGAAGGCCACGCCAACCACCTCGGCCGCCCGTGCCTGCCCGGCGGCCAATGCCAGCAGCAGCATGGCGGTGGAACCTGTTGCGGTGTAGCGCATCGCTCGCCTCCCTTCCTGGTGTGGTGTGCCTGGTTGGATGTGCACTGCGGCCGCGGCGAACCGTTCGCGCGCGCGGCATGGCAGCACGGCCCGGCCTGCGTCCTGTGCCGATGCTCTCCGCACCGGCGTGTGAAAGTCCGTGCGCTGGGCCTGCAAAACGGGATGCTGGCGACAGCCGATGACGCAATGGAGTCGCCGCGATGACCATGCCCAGTCTGGCCGCATGCGCGCCGCGGGCGGCCGGCATGACCGATGGCGCCTGCGCGCGCCGGTACGGGCTGCGATGATGGGCGCCTGTTTCCGCTGTCGCGAGTTGAGCATGACCACCCTGCCCCGTTCCCACCGCCCGCTGCTGGGCCTTGCCGTCACCGCCCTGCTGGCCGGCTGCGCCGCCTCGGCCGCCAAGCCGACAGCGGTGGAAGCCAACGTCACCACCAAGGCCGTGGGCTACCTGGACAAGACCGCCGTGCCGGACAGCCTGGCGCTGGTGCCGGCGCCGCCGGCGGCCGGTTCAGCCGGCTTCGCACTGGACGAACAGGTCAGCCGTGAAGCCCGCGTGCTACGCAGCACGCCGCGCTTCGCCCAAGCCACGCGCGATGCCGAACTCGGCTTCCCGGCCGGAGCCAACCAGTTCTCCTGCGCCATCGACGTGGACGTGGACGCGGTGAAGACGCCGGCGCTGTACCGCCTGCTGGAACGCAGCCGCATCGATGCCAGCGCCGGCACCAAGGTGGCCAAGAACCACTACCAGCGCGCGCGCCCGTTCATGGTCAACAACGAACCGACCTGCACGCCCGATGACGAGGCCGGCCTGCGCAGGAACGGCTCCTACCCGTCCGGCCACACGTTCATCGGCTGGGCCTGGGCGCTGATCCTTTCGGAAATCGCCCCCGAACGCGCCGATGCCATCCAGGCGCGCGGCCGCAACTACGGCGAAAGCCGGCTGGTGTGCAACGTGCACTGGCAGAGCGACATCCTGGAAGGCCGCTTCATGGGCGCGGCCGTCATCGCGCGCCTGCGCGACAACGCCGGTTTCCAGAAGGACCTGTTGGCCGCACGCCGCGAGATCGCCGCGGCCCACGCCCGTGGCGAACACTCGCAGCGTGACTGCGGTGCCGAGGAAGCGGTGCTGAAGGTGCGCCCGGCCAGCGCGCTGTAAGGCCTTGCCGCTGCGCTCGCCGGGCAAGGCCCGGCGCTACCGCGCGAGGCAGGGGTAGCCCCGGGCCCTGCCCGGCGGCCCTGGAAAGCAGAAGGGCCGGCATATGCCGGCCCTTCTTCATGGCATCACGCCATCTGCTGCATCAGAACTTGGCGGTGAACTCGACGCCGAACGTGCGCGGCTCGTTGAGGAAGCCGGTCAGGTTGTTGAAGTCGATCGCACCGACCACGCGGGTCTGGTTGGTCAGGTTGCGGCCGAACACCGACGCATCGTATTTGCCGTAGGCCCAGTTGTAGCCCACGCGCAGGCCGCCTTCCATCGACGAACGGCCGCGGAATTCCGGCGAGTTGTACAGGAAGAAGTTCACTTCGCTGCGGTAGGCCCAGTCGGTGTAGACGTACAGTTCGCTGGCATCGTTGACCGGGAAGCCGGCGCGCAGGGTCACGTTGTGGATCCACTTCGGTGCCTGCGGCAGCGGGTTGCCATCGACCAGCGCGTAGGTCTGGCCACCGATCACAGTGGTCGGGTCGGTCACGGTGCAGCCGCCGCCGCAGATCGCCACGGCCAGGTTCTTGTCGTCGATCTCGGTGTCGTTGTAGCTGCTGCCCAGGGTCAGCAGCACGTGGTCGGTCAGGTAGGCTTCCAGGTCCAGCTCGAAGCCCTGGCCGATGGTCTTGTCGGCGTTGAGCAGGCGGGCGGTGTTGTTGCTGCCACCCACCGCGATCAGCTGCTGGCCGTCCACGTTGTAGCGGAACACGTTGAAGCCCAGGCGCGCGCGGCGGTTGAACAGGTCGGCCTTGATGCCCGCTTCATAGGAGATGACCTTCTCCGAATTGGCCTGCGACAGTCCCGGGGTGAAGGCCAGGCAGCCCTGGATGGACGGGGCGCGGAAGCCCTTGGCCACGCGCGCATAGGCGTTGAGGTTGTCGGTGATCTGGTAGACACCGCTCAGGTCCCAGCTGATGTCGTTGACATCGGTGTTGGCCAGGTACGGACCGCTGACCGGGGTACCGAACGGCACTGCCTACAGCACGCTGGCCGAGAAGTCCTTCTTGTCCTGGGTGTAGCGCAGGCCGCCGCGCAGCTTGAAGCGCTCGGTCACGGCCAGATCGCCGGAGACGAAGGCCGCCCACGCCTTGTTGCGCTGCTGCTGCACCACGTGGCCGGTCTGCGGATTGCCCGGGGTCAGCGAGTCGTAGTTGAAGTTGTCGATGCTGACGTCTTCATCGAAGTAGAACAGGCCCGCCTGCCAGTTCATGCGGCCCCAGTCGTTGGATTCCACGCGGAATTCCTGGGTCCACTGGCGGTGGTGCGGCAGGCCGTCGGCCGATTCGGAGGAGAACGGGATCAGGCCCGGGCCGGACTTGCCCGGGCCCAGGAAGGCGGCGCCGTAGCCACCGTCGATGTCGCCGCGGTTGAGCGATTCGGCAGTTTCATAGCCGGTGATCGAGTGCAGCGTGACCGAACCCAGGTTCCACTTCAGGCGGGCGCTGCCACCCCAGGTTTCCAGGTTGGAGAAGTTCACGCCGTCGGTGGACACGCTGTCGCGGTCGAAGTTCTGCACCATCGCGTTGGTGTCCGGCTGGATGATGTTGGCGCGGAACAGGCGCGCGGTGCCGTTGAGCTTGCGCTTGTGCAGGTTGAACAGCGTTTCGAGCTCATCGCCTTCGTACAGGAACTGCACGCGGCCGGCCGATTCGTCGTAGCCCTCGAACCCCTGGCTGGGGGCGTTGGCCACGGTGTTGTGCACGTAGTTGTCGCGGCGCTGGTACAGGCCCGACACGCGCGCCGACCAGCGGCTGGTCAGCGGGCCACCGTAGGCGGCCTGCACGTTCCAGGTGTCATAGGTGCCGTAGGACATCTTCACGTAGCCGTCGGCGTCCTGCGACGGGCGCGCCGAATCGAACTTGACCATGCCGGCCAGGTCGAACAGCGGGAAGCCCTTCAGCAGCGAGCTTTCCTGCACCACGTCATCGAACACCAGCGACACCGGCTGCGAGGCATTGAGGTCGAAATCGGTGTTGCCCAGGCCGCGGATGTAGAAGCGCGGGAAGGCACGGCCGTAGGACGACTCGATGTTCAGGCTCGGCACGCGTGCGGACAGGAAGCGGATGTCGTCGCCGGCAGAGCCCAGCACGTCCAGCTTCTCGCCCTGGATGGCGGTGATCGCCACCGGCACGTCCTTGGCATTTTCCACCCGGCGCTGTGCCGTCACTTTCAGGGTGTCCAGGGCGACCGGGTCCTTGGCGGACAGGGCGGCTTCCTGGGCGGCTGCGGCCAGCGGCAGCAGGGCGGAAAGAGCGAAAACGAGGGGTGTACGACCGGAGTGCGGCCGTGGGCAGGGCGGTTCGAGGACATGGCGGTAGGCTGTGTTGGGAGGGGTGGTGGAACGGCGCTACCAGATAATTGTTGCAATACAGCACGCTGGCTGCAATTACCTGCTGTTCAGGGGCACGGGCGCACGCCGGTTTCTACCCCCTCCCCGGCCCCGCGCCAAGCTGGCTGAATGGGCAATCGCGGCGCCCTGCCCGCCCCGCCAGCGCTTCGGTATGCTGGCGCCCTTCGCTGTACCCTGCGCTGCCTGCGCCCCTGCCGATGAGCCCGTTCCGAATGAGTCTGGTCCCATGAGCCCGTTCCGCCCCCGTCTGTTGCTGTCCGTTGCCCTGCTCGGCCTGCTGGCCGGCTGCGGCGGTGAAGCCGTGCGCCCGGCCCCGCCGCCCGCCGCCACCGTGGTACCGCCGGCGCAGGCCAAACCGGTCAGGATCGGCATCGCGCTCGGCGGTGGCGCGGCCAAGGGCTTTGCGCATATCGGCGTGATCAAGATGCTGGAAGCCAACGGCTTCGAACCGGTGGTGGTGTCCGGCACCAGCGCCGGCAGCGTGGTCGGCGCGCTGTACGCCAGCGGCATGGACGCCTTCCAGATGCAGAGCAAGGCCGTGGCGCTGGATGAAGCCAGCATCCGCGACGTGCGCTTGTTCTCCGGCGGCCTGGTACAGGGCCAGAAGCTGCAGGACTACGTCAACCAGCAGGTCGGCAACCGCCCGGCCGAGAAACTGAAGAAGCCCTTCGCCGCCGTGGCCACCAACCTGGAAACCGGCGAGCGCGCGGTGTTCGTGCGCGGCAACGTCGGCCAGGCCGTGCGCGCCTCCAGCAGCATTCCCGGTGTGTTCGAACCGGTGAAGATCGGCAGCTCCAATTTCGTCGATGGCGGCGTGGTCAACCCGGTGCCGGTGGATGCCGCGCGCCAGCTCGGCGCCGACTTCGTCATCGCCGTGGACATTTCCAGCAAGGCCAGCGGCAAGACTCCGGCCGGCATGCTGGGCATCGTCAACCAGTCCATCGCCATCATGGGCCAGCGCCTGGGCGAACAGGAACTGGCGCGCGCGGACATCGTGATCCGGCCGAAGGTGCTGGATATCGGCGCCGCCGATTTCAGCCAGCGCGGCACCGCCATCCTGGAAGGCGAAAAGGCCGCGATGGCTGCCATGCCGCAGATCCGCGCGAAGATCGCGCAGATCCAGAAGGCGCGCGCCGCCGCGCTGGCACCGGCCACGCCGGTGGTGGTGCCCAAGTGCGATGAGCCCTCGCGCCTGGGCAAGCTGGTGGGCCGCAAGGAAAAGTGCTGAGCCCGCGCTAGCGCACAAGGCCCTGCCCCGCACCACGCCTCAGTGGCGTGGTGCGGTACTACCCGGGCGGCCAGTGCCCTGCCCCGGGTAGCCACTGGCCTGGCGGCGGCGACGGCGCCGTTCCTTCTGCGCCTGGGTGTGCCGCTGCGCGGTCTGCTGCAGCTGGTCCATCGCATCGCCGGGCAGCCACAGCTGCTGGCTGGCCCGGGTCATCGCCAGGTAGGCCGCACGTACCGGGTTGTGCAGCGCGCGCGCGTCGTGGCCGCTGTCGAAGCAGCACGGTGCCATCGCCACGCTGGCGAACTGCAGGTTCTTGGCATGCTGGGCCAGGCACAGTACCACGCTGGCCTCGTTGGCCTCCACCAGCTGCAGCTGCAGGCGCTCCAGCGCCGCGGCATCGAAGCCACTGGAAAACAGGCCGGGAACATCGGCCAGGCCGCGCTGGTTGCAGGCCTGCACGAAGGCTTCCCAGTGCTGCGCCGGGCCACCTTCGCGCACGCTGCGCCATGCATCGATCGGCCCATGCACCTCTTTCAGCAGCGCCTGCCGCGAGGCCGGCAGCAGGTGCACGCGGGCGCCACGCGCCACCAGCTGCGTGGTTTCCTGCAGCAGCCGCCACAGGCTCCCGTACAGCCGCGCACCGGTGGCCGGCGCGGCCGACCACGCGCGGTAACGGCGCACACCGGTGGCACGGTCGCTGGCCCCCATGAACGGTGAGCGTTCGCCCTCCCGCTCGTCCAGCGCCAGTGACTGGTTCACCAGTGCGTCGACCTGGCTGCCCTGGCGCACCGACTGGTGCATTTCCAGCACCTTGGCCGACGACCAGCGCACCGCGTGCCCCACCAGTCGCTGGTGCGGATCGCCCAGGCTCACCACGCCCGAGGCATGGGTGGCCAGCAGCTGCTTCCAGGCCGGGCTCAGGTCATGGGCCTCATCCACCAGCACCATGCCCAGCGACGTCGGCAGCGGTACCCCGCGCAGGCTGAGCCATTTGCCGATGTGGCCCACGCCCAGGCTCAAGCAGCCGCCCTTCTGCACCGCCGGGTCGAACATGCAGCGCCATACGTGCTCGGCGGCGGCCAGGTACGGCGCCGATTCCAGCGCAGCGGCAGCCAGCGAGCGCTGGAAATGCCACCACTGCAGCGCCGGTGCCGACGACGCACACCAGCGCGCGATGCCCTCCAACGCGACCATCAGCACCTGATCGGGCCGGCGCGCGCCGATAGCGGCCACGCCGATGCGCGAAGCGATCTCGCGCAGGCTCAGCGTGCTCTGCCGGTAGGTGACCACGAAGCCGCCGGTCAGGCCCTTGGCCGCCGCGTGACGGGCCAGCGCGTTGGCAAATTCGATCTGGGTCAGCAGGCGCAGGCCGGCATCGGCCGGCAGCCGTGCGCGGAATGCCTCCACCTGCCCGCGCGAGGGGGCCACGTAGGTGTAGCGGCCCGGTCGCGCCTGCATCAGCGCCAGCACCAGGTGGCCCTTGCCCGTGCCGGCATAGCCGTCCAGGTCGATCAGCTCGTCCGGGTTGGCGGCGATGGCGCGCAGCACGCGCGCCTGTTCACTGGTGAACAGGCCGTGGTGTACGGTGGCGCGCGCGGTATCGCCGGCCGCGCCATCGTTCTCCTCCGCGTCCTCGCCTTCGGCTAGCGAGGTGGCCGGGAACGCGATGCTGTGGGTATCCAGCGTGACCAGGCAGGCGGACTGGAAATCAGCACCCGGGTAGGCGCGTGGCGACACCGCCAGCGCGGTTGCCATCACCTCGTCCGGCGCCAGCAGCACCGCGTGCGCGGCCAGCTCGCCCAGCCAGGTCTCCAGCGTATCGGTGCCCGGCGCGCCCAGCTGCGCCGCGGCACCACTGCCTTCGGCGTCGGCGGCGAACAGCGTGCAGGCATCGTGTAGCAGACGCTGCAGTGCGGCCGGCGGTTGCGGCTGCTGCCGGCACAGCGTGGCCACCAGCAGGCCGGCCTGTTCCAGCGGCGTGGCGGGCACCCTGCCCTCGCCCAGGTACAGGGCCAGGCTGCGTGGGCGCAGGGGCAGGAACAGCGGGGGCGAGGACGAAAACGGGGTATCAGGCATGCCGGAAGCCAGGAAGGGGCACTGCAGTGCTTCCTTGCTCGAAGCGACCGCGGGCCACGATGCTCGGCCAGTGCGCGCGCCGCGTCAAACCCGGCGCAGCGGTGGCGCCCGGGTTCAGCCCAGCTGGGACAGCGGCAGCGCGCCGTAGGCCTTGACCGTGCGCAGCACGAAGCTGGAGTTGACGTCGGCCACGCCGGCCGCGTTCAGCAGCTTGTCCAGCAGGAAGGCGGAGAAGTGGTCCAGGTCGCGCACGTAGATGTGCAGCAGGTAGTCCATGTCGCCAGTCAGCGCGTGGCAGGCCGCCACCTCGTCCCAGCGGTGCACGCTCTCGGCGAAGCGGCTGATCGCACCCTGGTCGTGCTTTTCCAGCTGCACGCGCACGAAGGCCTGCAGGCCCAGCCCGATCTGGCGCGGTTCCAGCTGCGCGCCGTAGCCGGCGATGACGCCCTCGCCCTCCAGCCGCTGCAGGCGGCGCAGGCAGGCCGACGGGGACAGGTTCACCTTGGCCGCCAGTTCGGCGTTGGTGGCGCGCCCGTGCCGCTGGATTTCAGCCAGCAGACGTAGATCCGTGCGATCAAACTGGACTTCACCGGCCATTGCTGCCCCGCAACACAGGTTGGACGCAAGGATATTGCGCCAAACAGCCCGTAGCGTGCAACTTTGCAACCCTGTTGCGCGGCCCCTGCCCTAGCATGGTTTCTCACCTGCCACGGAGCTTTCCCATGGATCTCGCCCAACCCCGCCGCGTCGAACACCAGCAGACCAACAAGGAGTATGTGCCAGTCTACACCACCGCCGTGGTGGAGCAGCCGTGGGACAGCTACACCGACGACGACCACAGCACCTGGAAGACGCTGTACGACCGCCAGCGCAGGCTGCTGGTCGGCCGCGCCTGCCAGGAGTTCCTGGACGCGCAGGACGCGATGGGCATGAATGCCGAACGCATCCCGCGCTTCGACGAACTGAACGCGGTGCTGCAGGCCACCACCGGCTGGACCCTGGTGGGCGTGGAAGGTCTGTTGCCGGAGCTGGATTTCTTCGACCACCTGGCCAACCGCCGCTTCCCTGTGACCTGGTGGATCCGCCGCCCGGACCAGATCGACTACATCGCCGAGCCGGACATGTTCCATGACCTGTTCGGGCACGTGCCGCTGCTGATGAACCCGGTGTTCGCCGACTACATGGAAGCCTACGGCCGCGGCGGCGTGAAAGCCCACGCGATCGGCCCGGATGCGCTGCAGAACCTGACCCGCCTGTACTGGTACACGGTGGAATTCGGCCTGATCAACACCGCCGACGGCCTGCGCATCTACGGCGCCGGCATCGTCTCCTCGAAGGGCGAATCACTGTACTCGCTGGAATCGGCCGCGCCCAACCGCATCGGCTTCGACCTGGAGCGCATCATGCGTACGCGCTACAGGATCGACACCCTCCAGAAGACCTACTTCGTCATCGACAGCTTCGAGCAGCTGATGCAGGCGACCTCGCCGGACTTCACCCCGATCTATGCCGCACTGGCCGAACAGCCGCAGCTGCCGGCCGGTGAAGTACAGGCCGACGACCGCGTGCTCCAGAAGGGCACCGGCGAAAGCTGGGCCGCTGGTGGGGATGTGTGAGGCGAGAGCGCTGGCCTGGGGGTAGAGTCGACTGTCAGTCGACTCACGCGCGCAGCGCGCTGCTTCCGCGCATTCCGCCAAAAGCAGTCGACTGACAGTCGACTCTACCCAACCGCCCCCGCCAGGCCGGCGGAAGTAAGGCACATGTGTGAGGCGTAGCCCGCCTTCGCCCGCCAGGCCAGCGAAGGCGGGGGCTGCCGTTACCGCGCCAGCCAGCCGCCATCCACCGGCAGCACGGCGCCGTTGACGTAATCCGAGGCCGAGGACGCGAGGAACACGGCGGCACCACCCAGGTCTTCCGGCGTGCCCCAGCGCGCGGCCGGAATGCGGTCCAGGATCGCGCGGCTGCGGTCTTCATCGGCGCGCAGCGCCGCGGTGTTGTCGGTGGCCATGTAGCCCGGCGCGATGGCGTTGATGTTCACGCCCTTGCCGGCCCACTCGTTGGCCAGCAGGCGGGTGATGCCGGCAATGCCGCTCTTGCTGGCAGTGTAGGACGGCACGCGGATGCCGCCCTGGAAGGACAGCATCGAGGCGATGTTGATGATCTTGCCGCGCCCCTGTGCGATGAAGTGGCGACCAGCGGCCTGCGAGATGAAGAAGGCCGACTTGATGTTGACGTTCATCACGTCGTCCCAGTCCTGCTCGCTGAAATCCACGGCATCGGCGCGGCGGATCAGGCCGGCGTTGTTCACGAGGATGTCCAGCCCGCCCAGGCCTTCGATGGTTTCGCGCACCACGCGCTCGACCGGCTCGATGCTGATCAGGTTGGCTTCGATGGCCAGGCAGCGGCGGCCAAGCGCGGTGATCTTCTCGATGGTCTCGGTGGGCGGGGCGATGCCGGCCACGGCGACATCGGCGCCGGCGGCGGCAAGCGCCACGGCGATGCCCTGGCCAAGGCCGGTGTTGGCACCGGTGACCAGCGCGACCTTGCCTTCCAGGCTGAAGGGATGAGCCATTGCGTACGTTCCTCTGTAGATGCAGCGGGGTAGGTGCGGCGGCCACCGGCACCTGCGTGCGGTGGCCGCGCCGGGCTTACTTCAGCTGGCAGATGTCCAGCACGTGCATGTCGGTTTAGTCCAGGTTCTCGCCGCCCATTGCCCAGATGAAGGCGTAGTTGCTGGTGCCGGCGCCCATGTGAATCGACCACGGCGGCGACACCACCGCTTCGTTGTTCTGCATGACGATGTGGCGCTGCGCGTCCGGTTCGCCCATGAAGTGGTAGACGCGGTCGTTGGCGCCCAGGTCGAAGTAGAAATAGACCTCGCTGCGGCGGTCGTGTAGGTGCGGCGGCATGGTGTTCCAGACGCTGCCCGGCTTGAGCACGGTCAGGCCCAGCAGCAGCTGCGAGGACTGGCAGGTGGCCGGCACGATGTACTGGTAGATGGTGCGCTCGTTGCTGGTTTCCAGCGCGCCGCGCTCCAGCGCCACTGCGTCCTTGATCGACAGCTGCTTGGTTTCAAAGCGCGCATGGGCCGGGGTCGAGGCCAGGTAGAACTGTGCCGGGTGGGCGGCGTCCTGCGAAGCGAACTCGACTTCCTTGCTGCCCATCGCCACGTACAGGCCGTCCTTCGGGCCCAGCGTGTAGACGGTACTGTCGACGGTGACGGTGCCGGTACGCTGCCGACGTTGATCACGCCCAGCTCGCGGCGCTCCAGGAACGGGTGGCCGGCGGCCGAGGCCGGCTCGGTCTGCGCCGGCAGCGCCAGCGGCGCGTCGAGCGGTGCGGCGCCGCCGAGCACGAAGCGCTCGTAGTGGGTGTACTTCAGGGTCACCGCACCGGCATTGAACAGGCCGTCGAGCAGGTAGAGGTCACGCAGCTGGTCGTTGCTGGCGCCCGTGATGGCATCGGGGTGGGTGGCGTAGTGGGTCTTGCAGTACATGGCGTCTCCAGAGCAATGGCGGGCCGCGAACGGGCCCTGGCGCGGTGGTTGAACCATTCTAGCCAGATTGGTTAACCGGTGTCATTTTTTACGGAAGGGGTGTGGGCGTAGGTAACGGGCAAGCCCGTGACCTACCGGATTGATCCCTGGCGGGATCAATCCTCGGGGGGTTGGCAGGAGTCGCGGACGATCAGGTGCGGGCGCACGCTGGCAATCTGCAGCGGGGCCTGGCCATCGGGCTGGATCAGCATGGTTGTGGCGGTACGCCCGATGTCGCGCGTGTGGCGGCGCACCGAGGTCAGCGGCGGCCACAGGCGCGAGGCCAGCGGGCTGTCGTCGTAGCCGATGATCGACAGCTGGCGCGGAATGCTGATACCTGAGCGCAGCGCCACCTTGTACACACCGGCGGCCATTTCATCGTTGCCGGTGAAGATGGCGGTCGGCCGCTGCTTGCCCAGCAGCAGTTTTTCCGCTGCCGCCACACCCGATTCGAAGGTGTAGCCGGCCTCGATGATGCGTTCCTTCTGCAGTTCAATGCCGCGCCTGGCCAGCGCGTCCAGGAAGCCGGCGGTGCGCTCGTGCGCCGAGCGGTACACGCTCGGGCCGGTGATCAGCGCGATGTCGCGGTGGCCCAGCGACAGCAGGTAATCGGCGGCTTCGGCGGCACCGTCGCGGTCGTGGGTGACCACCATCTGCGAGCTTTCATCCAGCGGCAGCGCGGCCACGCGGGTGAAGCGGCAGCCGATCTCGTCCAGCATGTTCGCCAGCGCCTGGTCTTCGGACGCACGCGGCACCAGGATCACCCCGTGCAGCTTCTGCTGCTGCACGAAGCGGCGCACGCCATCGATGTAACCGGGGCTGCGGCTGTCGCAGGGGTGCACCACCAGCTCGTAGCTGGAGCCACGCAGGGCATCGAGCGCACCGTACTGCATGTCCACGATGTACTGCGCGGTGGGGTTGTCGTAGATCATGCCGATCAGGAACGAGCGGCGGAACGCCAGCCCGCGCGCCAGCGGGTCGGGCGTGTAACCCACGTCGCGCATCAACGCTTCCACCTTGTCGCGCGTGTCCTTGCGCACCAGGGGGGAGTTGTTGATGATTCTTGAAACCGTTTTCTTGGATACACCCGACAGTCGCGCGATGTCGTTGATCGTGGCGGCCTTGCCCTTGGCCAACGCCGGCGGGGCGGCATTGTTCTTGTTGCGCACTGACATGTATTGAACCAGGTATGGGATTCCAGCCGCGCGCCCGTCAAGCGCGCGGTAGCGGGAGGAACGCCGCACGGGCCACCGCTGTCGGCGGCCTGCGGGCGCCGGCGCTGTCATGGCGCCGAGCATAGTGTGAGGGTAACCCGAAGCGGGCATCTGAATGCATTCCCTGCCGCGCTCAGCCGCGCAGCACGCCCGGCAGCCACAGCGACAGCCTCGGGACGAAGGCCACCACCAGCAGCACGCCCAGCGCGGCGAACCAGAACGGCCAGATGCTGCGCATGCTCTGGCCCACGCTGATCTTGCCGATGGCCGTGCCGATGAACAGCACCGAGCCCACCGGCGGGGTCACCAGGCCCAGGCCGCCGGTCAGCACCAGCACCAGCCCGAAGTGGATCGGGTCGATGCCATAGGCGCGCGCCACCGGCAGGAAGATCGGCGTGCAGATCAGGATCATCGGCGCCAGGTCCATGAAGGTGCCCAGCAGCAGCATCACCACGATCATCAACAGCACCATGAACTGGCTGTGCGCGAAGGACTGCAGGAAATCCACCGCAGCGGTGGGCACCTGCAGGTAGGCCAACAGCCAGCCGAACACTGCCGCCGTGGCGATGACGAACAGGATCACGCCGGTGCTGCGCCCGGCGTGCACCACCGTTTCCATGAACACCCGCCAGGCCAGCTGGCGGTACAGCACGCTGGTCACCAGCAGGGCGTAGACCACGGCGATGGCCGCGCTTTCCACTGCGGTGAAGATGCCGGCGCGGATGCCCACGAAGATCAGCGCCACCAGGCCCAGGCCGGGCAGGGCGGCCACCAGCCGCAGCAGCACCGCGCGCAGGCCCGGGAAGGCCTCCACACCGTAGCCACGGCGGCGTGCCGCCACATAGCCGATCACCATCAGCGCGACGGTCATCATCAGGGCCGGCACGATGCCGGCGGCGAACAGGTCGGCGATGGACAGGCCCCCGCTGGCGGCTGCCGAGAACAGGATCAAGTTGTGCGATGGCGGCACCAGCAGCGCCACCAGCGCGACGGTGATGCTGACATTCACGGCGAAATCGCGGTCATAGCCGCGCTTGACCATCTGCGGGATCATCGTGCCGCCCACCGCCAACACGTCGGCGCTGGCCGAGCCAGACACACCGCCGAAGAACAGCGAGGACAGGATCGAAACCTGGCCCAGCCCGCCGCGCAGGCGGCCGACCAGCGAGGACGCCAGCGCGATCAGGCGTTCGGAGATGCCGCCGCGCATCATGATCTCGCCGGCGAAGATGAACAGTGGAATGGCGATCAGCGAGGCCGAACCGGTACCGGCCGAGATCTGCTGCACCAGCACGATGCCGGGAATGTCCAGGAACAGCAGCGTGGCCAGCGCCGCGGCGGCCAATGCATAGGCCGCCGGGACGCCGAGCAGCAGCAGCACAGCGAACACGGTGAAGAGAAGGGTGATGCCCATCGGTCAACGGTCTCCTTCGACGATGTCGTCGGTGGCGGTGCTGGCACTGCGCCAGGTCCGCCATGCATGGTTCAGCGCGAACAGCACCATCATCGCCCCGCCCACCGCCAGCGGCAGGTAGCTGATGCTCTGCGGCAGCGCGGCGCCGGCGGTCTTGATGTGCAGCCCGTCGTGCAGCAGCTGCCACGACCAGCCGGCCAGGGCCAAGCCGAGCGCGGCGATCACCAGCTGCCCCAGCACGTCCACCGCGCGGCGCAGGCCGGGGCCCATGTAGGCGGCCAGCAGGAAGAAGCCGAAGTGGCGGCGGGTGTGCACGCCGCAGGCCGCGCCCAGGCTCATCGACGTGCTCAGCAGCAGCGTGACCGGCTCGGTCCAGCTGGGCGAATCGTTGATGACGTAGCGGGCGAACACCTGCCAGCCCTGCACCACCACCAGCCAGAGCAGGGCGGCGACGGCCACATGGATGGCAAGGTCGGCCACGCGGTCGGGCAGGCGCTGGCCAGGGCCGGTGGCGGGTGTTCCGGGGGTCGGGATCATGGCAGTGTCCTCAACCGGCAGCGCGGATGCGCGCCACCAGGGTGGCCAGGCCGGGCTGCTGCAGGTACTGCTGCAGCAAGGGCTGGGCGGCGGCGCGGAAGGCGGGCAGGTTGACGGCGTTGGCGGTCACCCCGTGTTCGAGCACCGCGCGCCGCGCGGCATCCTCCGAGGCATCCCACTGCTGCCGCATCACCGCCACCGAAGCGCGTGTCACCTCCAGCAGCAGACGCTGGTCGGCCGCGTCCAGCTGCTCGAAGCGGCTGCGCGACATCAGCAGCACGTCCGGTGCGTAGGAATGCTCGCTCTGCGACCAGTAGTGCGCGGCTTCGAAATGGCGGCTGGACTGGAAGCTGCGCATGTTGTTTTCCGCACCGTCGATCATGTGGGTTTCCATGCCCGAGAAGGTGTCGCCCAGCGACAACGGCGTCGGGTTGGTACCGAGCAGGCGCATCAGCTGGATGAAGACGTCCGAGGACGCCACGCGCAGCTTCAGGCCGTGCAGGTCCTGCGGCTGCACGATGGGGTGCTTGGTGTTGTAGAAGCAGCGCGGGCCGGAATCGTAGATGGCCAGGCCGACCAGGTCGCGTTGCGCGAAGCCCTGCAGCACTGCATCGGCTACGCCTGCATCGAGCGCGGCGCGCTGGTGCGCCACCGAATCGAACACGTAGGGCAGGCACAGCGCTTGGGTGAGCGAAAACGCGTTGTTGAGCGCGCCGGCATAAACGCGGGTGATGTCGATGGCGCCGAAGCGCGCCATGTCGATCGCTTCCGATTCGCGGCCCAGCTGCCCTGAGTGGTACTGGCGCAACCGCAGGCGGCCGCCGGTCTCGCGTTCCAGGGTCTGCCCGATCCACTTCACCGCCGTGACGGTGGGGTAGTCGGCCACGTGCACATCGGTGGCGGTCAGCAGCTGGCCGCCCTCGGTCGGAACACCGCTGCGGCCGCCGCACGCGGCCAGCATCGGGGTGGCCAGGGCAGCAGCGCCGCCGGCCAGGAATGTACGTCGTGTGATCATCTGCGCCCTCCCGCGCGTGGTCACCAGGGTCGGGGTGCGCTCAGCCGGCAGCGACCGCCCTGCAGGTGATGTCATCGTCACCGGCGAACCGCAGGCATGCGACCTGGCCGATGGCGATATCGTGGATGCCGGTGGCGTTGCCGGTGGCGATCAGGTCGCCGCGGCGCAGCGGGCGCCCGCGCCGGGCCGAACGGGCCAGCGCGAAGGCGTAGGCCGCGCGCAGGCGGGCGGCACCGCCGCTGCCGACGCTGTGGCCGTCGATGCAGGTTTCCACGCGCAGCTCGTCCTCTGCGCGTGCCGTCCAGTCGACCACTTCAGCGCCCAGCACCAGGCCGTTGTTGTTGCCGAAATCGGAAATCACCGCACGCGGGCCCAGCACGTTGATGGTGGCCAGCGGGCTGCTGGCCACTTCCACGCCAATGTACAGCCGCGCCGGCAGCGCCTGTGCCTGTTCCAGGGTCCAGTGGAACTGTCCGGCCGGGGCGTCCTCCAACACCTCCAGCCCGAACTCGGCTTCCACGGCGGCGAAGCCGCCGGCGCCGGAAAACACCGAGATCTCCGTGATGGCACCGGTATCATTCCAAAGATGCGAACGGAAGATCGGGCCCAGCAGGCGCTCGTCGCCGGCGCTGTCGCGCATCGCCTCGGCGATATAGCCAACCTTCCAGCCGGCGATGCTGCCCTGCCACAGCGCGATGGCGTGGTCCTGCACGGCGTAGGCGTGCTCCAGGTCGGCGGGCAGCATGCCGGGGAAATCGGCCAGCGCACGGCCTTCGCGGCGGGCGGTGGTGAAGGCACGGGCGATCGCCAGCGGCATGGATGGTGCCGGTGGCTGCCCTGCGGTGCCGGGGTGGTTGCTCAAGCGCAGTCTCCGTTTGGCGTTCGCACACCCCGGCGGGGGTGCAGGGTTCTTTGTATGGTAGCCGGTGTCATCTTGCAAGCACTGCTGCGTGCCAGGGGCGGCGATGCGTGGCCAGCGGCGCGCGTGGTGCACCTGTGCCGGCAAGGACAGGTCATGCGCGGCAGGCGTTGCCGCACCAGGCGCATCCACGCCGCAGTGGCGCACGGGCAACATTCTCTTAACCGGGCTTGGCTAGAGTTGGGGCATGTCCGCGCTGCTGCCTCTACTGTCGTTTCCCGGGCGCGCGTCGCTGCTGGCGGCGATCGATGCGGCGGTCTGCCTGCGTGATCCGCAGGCCATCACCCGCGCCGTGCAGCGGGTGCTGACCGTGGCCATCGCCGATCCCGGCATCGTGCTGCCGCCGTGCGTGCAGCGCCCGCTGCCCGGCCGCTACGCGCGCCGCGAACTACACCGCAGTGCCACGCTGGGCTACAGCGTGGTGGCCATGTGCTGGGGCCCGGGGCAGGGCACGCCGCTGCACGACCACGATGCGCTGTGGCGCGTGGAAGGTGTCTGGCAGGGCACGCTGCAGGTCACGCCCTATGCGTTGCTGTAGCGGCAGGGCGAGCGCTTCCGGTTTGCCGCCCAGCCCGCCGTGCTGGGCGACCAGGGCAGCGCCGGCAGCCTGATTCCGCCGCACGAATACCACACCCTGCGCAACGCCAGCGATGAACACATCGCAGTGACGCTGCACGTCTACCAGGCCGCGCTGGAACGCAGCGCGGTGTTCGACCCGGTGGGCGAGGGCTGGTACCAGCGCCGCGTGCAGGCGATGGAAACCGACGCCGCCTGAGCCGCGCTGCCGCGCTGCGCGCTTGCCGTTCAGGGGCTGTCCGCCAGCGGTGTGCTGCGCAGCCACAGCAGATCGGCCGGGTGTTTCGGCGCCAGCGTGCGCGCGGCGGCATCGAAACCTTCGCCCGGCCAGCGCTGGCGGGCCTGCAGCATCACCTCCAGCAGGTCACCGGTGTCGTCCAGGTCCAGTTCCGGGTAGGGCCACTGGGCGGTCGGCACGGCCTTGTCGGCCAGGAAACGGGCGGCGGCATGCAGGCTGCCGGCGTCGCCATCGCGGTACTGCCACAGGTCCACGCCCACGCACTGGCCCAGGTCGGCCAGGGTGAACGCCGCATCCAGCGTCCAGCTGCTGTAGTGCAGCGAGCGGGTGCGGGTAAGCTCCAACGGCAGGCTGCCGTCGGCGGCGATCTGGTTGGCCAGGCGGCGCGGCCCGGCCTCCTGTGCGGTACGGCGCGCCAACGTGGTATCGCGCGCGAACAGCGCGAAGTGGGTCAGCAGCATGTCGTAGTACAGGCCGTGGTTGTTGCGCGCGGCCTACTCCTTGCGGCCGATCGGGCTCTCCACCATCCAGAGCGAAAACGCGCTGAACCACTGTTCCAGGCCCTGCAGTTCCTGCGTGTCCAGCGCGCCGGACGGCCCCAGCAGGCCGATCGATTCGACCACGCATGGCAGGCGGTGCGCGTCGATCACGCCTTCGGCGCGGCCGGCCACCTTGCCGGGAATCAACTGGCCATGGTCCAGGTTCGGGTTCGTGCGCGTGGCCGGCGCTAGGAACCAGGTGCGTAGCAGCACAGCGGCCTTGTCGGCGTAGCGCTGCTCGCCGCTGAAGTAATACGCCAGCGACAGCGACTGCACATCGCGGCTCATCGCTTCCAGCCGGCTGACATCGAAGGCCTCGCCATCGCGTTCCGGATTGAAGTGGCCGTCACGCCGGGTGTAGGGCACGCCGCCGGGGCGCTTCGGGTCCGGCCACCAGTACGGGCCCAGGCTCATGTAGTCATGGCGGTTTCCGCTGGCCGGCAGCCGGGTCTTGTCGACCACGCTGTACGGCCCGCGCTGCAGCGCTGCGTCGGCCTCGGCACGCAGCGCGCGCCACGCCGGCTGCAGTGCGGCATCGGAAGGGATGCGGCGGGCCACCTCGCGCAGCACGTCCGGGCGCCACAGGAACGTGCGGCGGCCATCGGCAGCGTCGGCATAATCCTGCTCGGCCCGGCACTGTGGTGCGGCGGTAGGTGTGGACGGTGCGGCCAGTGCCGTCGCAGCGGTGGCTACCAGCGGAACGGCCAGCGCCAGCGAGAGCACCGCATGCAAGGGGAAGGTAGCCATCAGTAACGGAACCTCACGCCGACAAAGTAGCTGCGGCCGAAGAAGCTCGATTCGGCGATGCTGCCCTCCACCGGGCGGAACATCAGCTGGTGCTGGTTGGTCACGTTCAACGCCTGTGCCTTGATCTGCCAGTGGCGGTTGATGTTGTACGACGCTGACAGGTCGAGGAAGCCGACATCGTCAACGTAGCGGTTGGCGGTGAGCGAGGATGGCTTGAAGTAACCGGAACGGTACTTGTAGTCCGCACGCAGCGACAGCCCGGCGTATTCGTAGTAGAGCGTGGCCGAACCGGAGTGGCGCGAGAAGCCGGACAGCCCCGCCGGGTCGGTGAACTGCGCCAGCGGCCAGGCCGGTTCCACCGCCGAAGGATCGGGGTAGCTGAAGTTGGACTGGGCGAAGTTGTAGTTCAGCTGCACGCCCAGCCCCGACCACGCGCCGGGCAGGTAGGTGAAGGCATGGTTCACGCCCACTTCCACGCCGCGCAGGTTGGAGGTGCTGCTGCTGTTGCCCTGCTGTGCCACCGGCACGGTGTAGCTGCGGCCATCGACCACGAACTGTTCCTGCACGCGGTTGTCGGCAGTGGCCACCATGCCGGCTTCGAGGATCTTGTAGTACAGCGCCAGCGAGTAGCTGGTGAAGTCGTTCTGGTAGTACTCGAAGGACAGGTCGGCGTTCTAGGCCTCCATCGGCTCCAGCTGCGGGTTGCCGCCGGTGGCGCCAGCCAGTGCGTCTTCCGGAGTGGCGGCAGCGCCGTCGGTGATCAGGCTGCGGCCCGAGCCCATGTCCTCGATGTTCGAGCGGGCCAGCGCCTTGTATAGCGCGCCCTTCAGGTACAGGCCCGGCTGCAGTTCGGCGCTGATGTTGAAGCTGGGCAGCACGTTGCGGTGGTGGTGCTTCATGCGTACGCGGTCGAAGCTGCCGGCCACCGGGTCCAGGCGGTAGGAGGAGGTGCCGGTGACCGGGTCGGTGGTGGTCACCAGGCGGTAGTCGCCGCGGTAACCGGCCGAATCGATGTGGGTGTCGACCAGGCGCACGCCCAGGTTGCCGGTGATGGGCACATCGCCCCAGCTGCCGCTGAAGCTGCCCATCGCGTAGGCGGCGTAGATGCGTTCGCTGATGTCCAGATCGCCGGCGCTGCGCGGGTCGGCGGCCGGGCCGAGGTCGTCGCTGCCGGTGAAGCTGCGGTACAGGCAGCGCGTATCGAACTGCGCCCAGTTGTGGATGTTGGTGCCGCTGCCCTTGCCCCAGTCGTCCACGATGTTGCCGATGCGGCAGTTGGCGTTGCCGGCCAGCATCGCGGCGGTGCTGATGCTTTCGATGTCGTTGTTGTTTTCCACGTCGGTGGTGCGGCGGTGTCCGGAGGCGCGCACACCGAAGCGGAACTGGTGCCAGGTGCCGTAGCGGTCGTAGTCCAGGTCCAGCCGCGCGGCCTTGATCTCGTCCACGCGGTCTTCGAAGGCACGCCGTGCATAGACGTTGCCGGTGAAGGCGGCATGGTCGTCCAGGTTGATCGGGTTGGCGAAGTCCACGCGCGGGATGTCGCTGGTCTGGTCCAGCACATAGGCCACGCGGCCACTGGGCCCGAAGCGGGTGTTGCTGCGCAGGCGCGCGGCCATGTCGTCCTGTTCGCGGTGCGTGCGCGAGTAGGACAGGTCGCCCTTCATGGTGATCGCATCGCTGGCCTTGAACGCGGCCGACAGGCCACCGCCAGCATAGGTCTCGTTGCGGTTGCGGCGC
Source organism: Stenotrophomonas maltophilia (assembly GCA_009912235.1). Taxonomy (GTDB): domain Bacteria; phylum Pseudomonadota; class Gammaproteobacteria; order Xanthomonadales; family Xanthomonadaceae; genus Stenotrophomonas; species Stenotrophomonas maltophilia_AV. Next base: position 114,013 of record WNDS01000005.1, on the reverse strand, counting down.
AGGCTCTGGCTTTCCAGGTAGCTGTTGCCGGCATAGCGCAGCAGCGCACCGTTGGCCGACTGCTCCAGCGGGGCGATGCCACGGCGGCCTTCGGCGATGACCAGGTCATGGCGGTCTTCGAACGATTCGCGCTTGGACAGCTGCACGTCCAGGTTCACGTCCCAGCGGTCGTTGGGCTGCCACTGCACGTCGCCCACCACGGCGCGGCGCGTATCGTCGGTGCGCAGCTGGCGGAAGTTGACCTGGTTGGGCACGAAGTAGACCGGCGTGCTGCGGTTGGCGGCGTAGCTGCAGTTGCCGGCCGCGCTGCCAGTCAGCAGCCGCGGGTTGGGGTTGATGGAATTGCACGGTCGGAAGCTGGAGGAAACGGTGTAGAAATCCTCCGGCGCGGTGCTGTCGGTGGTGGCCACGCCCAGCGCCACGCCGACGCGGCCCACGGAGGTGTCGAACTGGTCGACATAGGAGCCGGACAGGCGCGAGCCGAGGCCATCACCGGCGCGCTCGGCGGCCGGCATGTAGTGCGCGCGGCCTTCCAGCTGGATGCGGCGCTTCTTGAAATCCAGCGGGCGCGCGGTGCGCAGCTCGATGACGCCGGAGACACCGCCTTCGATGAAGTCGGCCTGCTGGCTCTTGTAGACCAGCACGCCGTTGGTCAGCTCGGAGGGGAACTGCTGGAAGGAGACCGCACGGTCGCCGCCACCGCTGGAGACTTCACGGCCGTTGACCGTGGAGAACCCCAGGTACGGCCCGAGGCCGCGCACCGAGATTTCCGACGCCGAGCCCTTGAAGCGGTCGGCGGTGACGCCGGCCACGCGCTCCAGGGTTTCAGCCACCGAGTTGTCCAGCAGCGCACCGATCTCGTCGTTGACCACGGCATCGACGATCACCGAGGCATCGCGCTTGACCGCCGCCGAGTCGCGCTGGGTTTCGCGCACGCCGGTGACGTTGACGGTGTCCAGCGTACTGGCCGGGTCGGTCGGCGGTGTTTCCTGGGCTAGCGCCGGAACGGCATGCAGGGCGAGCAGGATGGCGCCGGACAGCAAGGTAACCGGTGTCTTCCGGGAGTTGCGCGAGGTTGCGGTCACTGATGGATCCCCTGGATCAGAATTTGCCGTTGATTGGGATATTCCGATGGCGTGCACCCGCTCCGGCGGCGGCCGCCAGCCGCGATGACACCGCTGGCTAAAAAGAAACTAGCAATCCTTCACATCCTCCGCATCTTGCAACGCAACATGCTGAAAACCCCGGTTCTTTTCACTCTTGCTGGCCTTCCCCGGCAGCTGCTACGGTGAAATGACCATCGGTATCATCGCCTGTCCCCATCCCGTGTCCTGTCTCCTGCGGAGCCCGTCATGCCCCTGCATTTCTCCCGTTTTTCCTGCTGCGTCCCCGCCATTGTCCCGGTCTGGCCGCTGCTGCTGGCGCTGTCCCCCTGGCCACCGCCGCAGGGGCCGATGTCCCGCCGCCGGTGTCCGTGGCCACTGCGCAGTGTGCGGTGACGGTGTCGGATTTCTCCTTCGCTGGCTACCGTTCCGGGCAGCCGGACCTGCCGCTGGCCACCGGCACGGTGATCGACGTGCGCGATTTCGGCATGGTGGCCGACGATGACCGCGATGATTCGCACGCGCTGCTGCGTGCGCTGACGGCCGCCCACGCCGTGGACGGGCCGGTGGTGGTGCAGCTGCCACCGGGGCGCATCGTGCTCAACGAAGTGCTGCGCATCACCCGCGGCAACATCGTACTGCGCGGGCATGGCAGCGGCGCCGGCGGCACCGAGCTGTACATGCCGCGCCCGCTGCGCATGGTCGACCGCAGCAGTGCGCTGGACGAACTGCGCCAGTACCTGCGCGACAACCACAAGCACCAGGTGGAACCGGCGCGCAACGTGGACGTGCTGTTCTCGCCCTGGTCGTGGAGCGGCGGCTTCCTGTGGGTCGGCCCGCAGGGCAACCGCCCGGCGGCCTACCTGGCCGCACATGACACCCCTTCGCGCCGCGATCGCCTGGCCGAGGTGCAGCAGGCCTCGCGTGGCCACACGCAGCTGCGTGTGGCCGATGCCGCCAGGCTGCGCGTGGGTGATGTGGTGCGGGTGCGCTGGTTCAACCGGCAAGGCCCCGATGGCGCGCTGGTGCAGGAACTGTACGGGCCGCAGTACAAGACACTGAAAGTGGGCTCGCACCACTGGACCACGCCGGACCGCCCGCTGGTGGTACAGGCCAACACCATCACCGCCATCGACGGCACGACGGTGACCCTGGCCGCGCCGCTGATGCACGACGCCGGCGGCCCACTGCAGGCCGACCTTGCGCGCTGGCAGCCGCTGCAGAAAGTGGGCATCGAGGAACTGGCGCTGGTGTTCGCGCCCGGTGGCAGCTTCGGGAACCACCAGGAGGAGGGCTACAACGGCATCTACTTCACCGGGGTCTACAACGGCTGGGTGCGCAACGTGCGCACGCGCGATGCCGACGCCGGCGTGCTGACCTATGACAGCGCCAACCTCACCCTGGCCGACATCAGCGTGGAAGGCGCGCGTCCGGCGCACAATGCGGTGCACCTTGGCAATGTGCAGGCCACACTGGTGCGCGACCTGGAAGTACACAACACGGTCATCCACACCCTCAGCGTGAACACCCAGGCCAGCGGCAACGTGTTCCTGCGCGCGCAGGCCTGGCAGGCACCGGTGATCGACCAGCATGCCGGTGCCAACCACCAGAACCTGTTCGACCAGGTCACCTTCCACGTGCAGGCCCAGCGCGATGCGCAGGGCAAGGCGTGGTACCCGGTGTGGAACGGATGTGGCGCCGGCTACTGGGAGCCGGGCCACGGGCGCTACAACACCACCTGGAACCTGCGCGTGCTGGTGGAAGGTGGCGCCGCCGTCGATGAAAGCGTACGCCTGGCCGGCGAGGACGAAGGCCCCGACGCGCGCCTGGTCGGCCTGTCCGGCAACCGGCCTTTCAGCGTGGATTACCGGCCCGCCGCCGCCGTGCGCGCGGTTGGCCAGCGCCTGTGGCAGACCCCGTCGCTGTACGAACTGCAGCGCGCGCAGCGCGTGGCCGGGCAGCCAGTGGCCACCTGCCTGGCGCCGTGATGCCCACCACTACCTTCCCCCTGGAGACTCCCCACATGCCCCCCAACGCATCCTCTGTTTCGGCGAACTGCTGCTGCGCCTGGGCGCACCCGGCCATGAGCTGCTGCTGCAATCGCCCCGGCTGCAGGTCCATGTGGGCGGCGCCGAGGTCAACGTGGCGGTGTCGCTGGCCCATTTCGGCCATGACGTGGCGATGGTAAGCACGGTACCCGGCAATGCGCTGGGGGCACACGCACTGGGCGAGCTGCGCCGGCACGGGGTGGACACACGCGCAGTGCGCGAGCTGGCCGACGGCCGCATGGGCCTGTACTTCCTCACCACCGGTGCGGTGCAGCGGGCCAGCGAAGTGGTCTATGACCGGGCCGGTTCGGCCTTCGCCTGCAGCCGCGCCGAAGACCATGACTGGCCCGTGCTGCTGCAGGGTGCGCAGTGGCTGCACCTGTCCGGGATCAGCCCTGCGCTGGGGCCGGAGGTGGCCGCGGCCACCTTGGCCGCTGCACGCGCCGCACGCGCCTGCGGCGTGCGCGTGTCCTTCGACGGCAACTTCCGGCCGGCGCTGTGGCAGCGCTGGGGCGGCGATGCGCAGGCGATCCTGCACGACTTGTTCGCGCAGGCCGATATCGTCTTCGCCGACCACCGCGACATCGCGGTGATTCTCGGCCAGCGTTTCGAGCAGGCCGATGCGGTGGCCCGGGTCGAGGCCGCTGCCGCCGCGGCGTTTGCCGCGTTCCCGCAGCTGCAGTGGATGGCCTGCACCCAGCGCCAGACCGTCAGCGTGGACCACCACCTGCTGGGCGCCCTGCTGCTGGGCCGCGATGGCACCCGTGCGCAGGCACCGGTGCGCACGCTGCAGGGCATCGTGGACCGCGGCGGCGGCGGCGATGCCTTCGCGGCGGGCATCCTGCATGGCATACTGTCCGGCTTCGATGCCGAGGCCAGTGTGCGCTTCGGCCTGGCCGCCGTCGGACTGAAACATTCCATTCCCGGCGATTTCAACCTTGTCAGCGAAGCTGACGTGCTGGCCCTGGTGGGCGAGGAGCGATTCGATGTCCGGCGCTGATCCGCGTGTGCGTGCAGTACTGAAACTGGCCCCGGTGATTCCGGTGTTCACCCCCGATGACGTGGACGATGCGGTGCAGGTGGCACAGGCGCTGTTCCGCGGCGGCCTACCGGTGATCGAGGTGACCCTGCGCACGCCGCGTGCGCTGGAGGCCATCGCGGCGATGGTGGAGGCCGTGCCCGATGCGGTGATCGGCGCCGGCACGGTGGTAAGCGCAGCGCAGATGCAGGCGGTGAAGCAGGCTGGTGGCCGCTTTGCGGTCTCGCCCGGCGCCACGCCCACGCTGTATGCGGCCGCACGCCACGCCGGCCTGCCGTACCTGCCCGGCGTGGCCACCGGTTCGGAACTGATCCTGGGCCTGGAGCACGGGCTGGATACGTTCAAGTTCTTCCCGGCGGTGCAGGCCGGCGGGGCACCGCTGCTGTCGGCCTGGCACGGCCCGCTCCCGGAGGTGCGGTTCTGCCCCACCGGCGGCATCAGCGCGCAGACCGCCAGCCAGTTCCTGCACCTGCCCAACGTGCTATGCGTGGGCGGTTCGTGGCTGACCACCGCGGCGCTGATGCAGACCCGCGACTGGGACACCGTGGAGCGCCTGGCGCGCGAGGCAGCGGTGTTGGCGAGCTGAGCTGCATGGCCGGCCTGTACCGCGAATGCGCGGTACAGACCAGGTTGAAGGGGCCATCTGTGCGAAATCCGCACCGAAGGTGTGCGCGTGGACGGCTTACGGCGCGCGGCGGCCAGACTAGGCCTGGCCGCCACTCCAACCAGGCCAACGCCATGAACCTGACCGTCTTCCAGACCCCCGCCGCCCGCCGGCTGCCGCTGCTGCTGGCCGCCGTGCTGGCCGCCGGCGCTGCGGCATGCAGTGCCGCACCGGCACCGACCATTGCACTGGACGGCCACGCCGTCTCGCTGCCGGCCGACCAGCTGCGCTGGTACCACGTGCCCGGCACCGACGGCGCGGTGAGCTACGCCAACACCCAGGGCGACATCCTCAGCGACGGCAAGGGCTTCTACTCGGCCTTCGCGCGCTTCAAGGCCGGTACCGACAACGGGCTGCATACGCACCGCCAGACCCTGCCGACGGTGGTGCTGTCGGGCACCTTCTACGCGCGCATCGACGGCAAGGAAACGCTGTACCCGGCCGGTTCATTCTACAACCTGCCGGCCAACCTGGTGCATGAGAGCGGTTGCACGGCCGGCGAAGACTGCCTGCTGTTCCAGTACCAGGCCAACAACTTCGATCTGGTGCCGGCGCCGCCGTAACCACGCCCGGCGGCGGAGGTGCTTGCCGGCACTGTCGCCGCCAGCTGGGCCGCTGCCCGGCCATGCACCGGCCACCGGCGCCGCACGGGTGGCTGCCGGCATCGGCCGCGCTTCGCTCGCCCTACAATGCGCCATGGCTTCCGCACTCAAGACTGTCCTGCTTTCGCTGCTCGCCCTGCTGGGTGCGCTGTTCGTGCTTGCGCTGGTGAGCCACATCGCCAGCTGGCTGCCGGGCGTGTTCGGCCTGACCCTGGCCAACCCCACGCAGCTGGCGCTGGACCTGGCCTTCACCGTGCTGGGCGGCGTGGCTGCCGTGGCCTTCGCCACCTGGTATGCACCGTGCGCGCCGCGCTGGCACGGCACCACGGTGTGGGCGCTGATCGCCCTCGGCAGCGGCTACGGTGTGTGGGCACTGGGCGGTGATTTCCCGTTCTGGTTCGTGGTGGTGCTGCTGGTCTCGCTGCCGGTGCAGCTGCTGGTCGGCTGGTACATTGGTGGACATCGTCGCGGCGGCGCAACATCCCGTTAACAATTGAGGCTTAGCCTCGTGGTCCGCCACATGTCGGCAACGCAGCGCAGGGACCCAGACCCGAGGAACCATGGGGTGGGCGCAGCGCAAGACCACTTCAAGGACCGGGACCCAACCCATGCGAACCAACCTCCGGGAGGCGGCCCGTTCCGCCTCCCATGCGAAGCTTTTGTCCCGCGCCGTGCACGCGGTGCTGATCAGCGGCCTGGCCGTGCTGCCCGTCGATGCAATGACCGAAGAGGCCACCGATGACGGTGACAACCGCCAGCAGCTGCAGCAGCTGGACACCGTCACCGTCTCTGGCAGCTATGCCAGGAGCCTGGAACGCGCGGTCGACCTCAAGCGCGCCAACATCGGTTTCTCCGATTCAATCGTGGCCACCGACGTGGCCGACTTCCCCGAGCAGAACCTGGCCGAAGCGCTGCAACGCATGCCGGGCGTCACCATCGAGCGCAACAAGGGCCTGGGCAGCAAGGTCAGCGTGCGTGGCCTGCCCAGCGAGTTCACCCTGGTCTCGATCAACAACCTGGCCACCGCCTCGGGCAGTGGCGGGCGCGATGTGCAGTTCGACATCTTCGCCTCGGACGTGGTGCAGACGGTGACCGTGCAGAAGTCGCCGACCGCCGCCGATGAGGAAGATGGCATCGCCGGCTCGGTGTACATCGAAACGGCCAAGCCGTTCGACTACAGCGAACCGAAGTTCAGCGCCTCGGCCGAAGCCTCGCACAACTCCATCAACGGCAAGATCGACCTGAAGATCTCGTTCCTGGCCAGCGACACCTGGGGCGACTGGGGCGGCCTGGTGTCCTTCTCCAAGGCCAAGCGCACCAACCGCATCGACTCCAATTCGGGCATCAACTTCCGCCCGATGGGCCGTTTCCTGGAAGCGTCCGGCACGCGTTCGGCGCAGGCCGCCGCCGTGCTGGCGCACGATGCCGGCGAGGCGGTGAAGAACCGCATGGACAAGGACGAGACCAGCCGCATCATCTTCCAGGACAAGGTGGGCGACCGCGTCTACCTCAACGACCAGGACCAGTGGGGCGCCACCGCGTCGCTGCGGTTCAAGCCCAGCGGCACGTTCTCGCTGAGCTTTGACGGCATGCTCGGCGGCTATGACACCCATGAAGACGAGTACGATGCGGCCGCCTACTCGGCGTCCAGCCGCAGCACGCTGGACCGCATCTACGATTACGACAAGACCACGCTGGGGGCCTATGGCGTCACCGTGCTGAAGGATGTGGCCTACACCGCCACCCAGCACGAGATCCTCAGCAAGGAACGCAACGCCAACACCGACTACCGCCAGTTCAGCAGCAAGTTGGACTGGAAGGTGGGTGGGTGGAATATCGACGCGCTGGTCGGCTATTCCGGTGCCCGCAAGGATTCGGACTACGCCAACCTCAAGCACGTGGCCTATGCCCCGTCACACACGCGCTGGACCGCCGATGGCGGCGAGACCGTGCCGAGCAGCGCCGGCGGTTTCGACATGTACAACGCCGCGGACAAGTACCTGTTCGAAGCCTACGAAACTGAAGTGGAGAAAGTGAAGGATGACAAGTACGCCGCGCAGCTCGACCTGCGCCGGCAGATGAACCTGGCCTTCTTCCCGGCACTGAGCACCCTGCAGTTCGGCGCGCGCTACACCGACAAGACCAAGGAACGCGAGTTCGGCGCCAGCAAGATCCAGGGCCCGGGCGCCGGCAGCACTGCGTGGGTGAACAAGCGCACGCTGGCCGACAGCAACCCGATGTGGATCAGTCAGCTGGCCCCGGGCGGCGCTTACCGCCCCAGCGACCTGGACTGGCAGCAGATCTCCAACGCCTACGCGCGCGCCACCTTCCGCTATCCCGGCTATGAAACTCCGCTCGACCCGGGCCAGTACTACGAGGTGAAGGAAAAGACCCTGGCGCTCTACGCCAGGGCCGACTTCTACTTCGACGTGGGCCGCGTGCCGGTGTACGCCAACCTCGGCGTGCGCTCGATCGACACCGACGTCGATTCGTCCGGCTTCCACCCGGTGCAGAAGCCCGATGGCAGCAACGGCTTCACCGCCACGCGGATTTCCAGCAGCGGCGACTACTGCAAGATCCTGCCCAGCTTCAACATGACCGCCGAGATCGCCGACGGCCTGGTGTTGCGTGGTGCCGCCTCGGAAACGCTGATGCGCCCGTCGCTGACCGACATCGCCTATCGCCGCACCGTCAGCTGGGGCAGCTTCCACTTCATGGACGGCAACCCGGCCCTGAAGCCGACCACCGCCAAGCAGTGGGAAGTGGGCCTGGAGAAATACCTGGGCAACGGCGGCCTGCTGGTGGCCTCGTACTTCTCCAAGAAGATCGACGGCGTGGTGCGGCAGTCGCTGACCGGCATCGTCAAGAACGTGGAGAAGCTCAACGCCAACGGTTCGCTGGACGGCTACTACGACTTCGAGGTCTACCAGCCGGTGAACGCTGATGGTTCCTACAAGGTCACCGGCGTGGAACTGGTCGCGCAGCTGACGCTGTCGATGCTGCACCCGGCGCTGGAAGGCTGGGGCATCAATGCCAACTACACCCAGCTGGACAACTCGCTGACCGGTGCGTCCGACCTGGGCATTCCGACCCCGCCGGAAGGGCTGGCCGAGAAGGCCTACAACTTGACCCTGTACTACGAAAACGACTGCTTCAGCGCGCGCCTCGTACAACTTCAAGGACAAGTACGTCGAGTACATCCACCTGAACATGTACCCGGTGTACCGCGATGCCTACGGCCAGCTCGATGCTTCGTTCGGCTTCCGCCTCAACGACACCTGGAAGCTGAACCTGGAAGCGATCAACCTGCTGGACGAGAAGACCAAGGGCTACACCATCGACAAGGCCTTCTCGACCCAGTACGAGTTCTCCGGCCGCCGCATCACCTTCGGCATCCGCGCGGACTTCTAAGCCATGTGACCGTGGCGGCGCCTGAGGGCGCCGCCATCGCGGTGGTGACTTCGGCTGCATCGTGGGGTTGCCGGCCAGCGGCCGGCATTACCGTGGGTTGTATATCGCGTGCCATCTGTGGTCACTGCAGCAACGGCCGCACCGCGCTGGGTGGCATGTGGTCCAGCGCGGTCCACGCGTCTTCCACCACCGGCCGCGCCTGCTGCCAGGTCAGCGGCGAGGGCCCGCGCATCTGTTCCCAATGCGCGGCCAGTTCCTCATCGGTGCCGGCCTCGCCGCCGCGTGGCCAATCGGCGGCATGCGCGCTCAGCGCGAACGCATAGGCCGCGCAGAGGTCGCGCCAGCTGCGGTGGCCGTGCGTGCGGCGGCGCTCGTAGTCAGTGCGCATGTACTGCTGGTAGTCCTGTGCCACCGCCTGCGGTTCCGGCGCAGGGCGGGCCCGGCGCGCGCTGCAGCGTGCGGCCAGCGGGTCCAGGTGGGCGTTGAATACGGACGGTGCGGGACGTTCCAGGCGGGGCATGGCCAGCTTCAGCAAGCAGGCGGGTGGGCAAATGTACCGGCGGTGCCGTTAGCCAGTCGTGACAGAGATGTTCATGACGCCGGGTTCGCCCCCGCATTACCTGCGCGGCGCTGTAGTAGGGGCGACAGCCAGAGGAGCCTGCCATGTCCCATCGAGATCCCCTTCGCAGCACCCATGCCCCCGTGCCGGGCGAACTGCGCGCCAAGCATGACCTGTCCGATGCCGAGAACCGGGGGGCCGGCATGCCGGTGCCACACGAGGACCAGCTGCCGGTCGCGCGCGTGGCTGAACAGGCGGCGCAGGACCGCAAGGACTGTGGTGACCGCCATCGCGGTGGCCAGGAAAGCCCGCTCAAGCGCCGCGAGCGCAAGCAGCGCGCCAGCGACAACCAGGACGAGGCACTGGAAGAGACCTTCCCGGCTAGCGACCCGACCTCGCCGTTCGTGCCGGCCAAGGCCCCGGACTGATCCTGCAACCGCGCGACGCGCTCGCCGGGCATGGCCCGGCCCTACCGGCTGCGCGTGCCCGGGCAATGCGGCAGGGTGATGCGCACGCAAAGGCCGCGGCCGTCTTCGCCATCGTCCAGCAGCAGCTGCCCGCCGTGCGCCTGCACGATGGCCACGGCAATGCTCAGGCCCAGTCCGGTGCCGCCATGCCGCGCGCTGCGTGAGGCCTCCAGGCGCTGGAACGGCTGCAGCATGCGCTCGCGCTGCTCCGGCGCGATGCCCGGGCCGCGGTCGTGGATGGCGATATGCAGTGTCTGCGCATCGGACGAAATCACGATGCGGGCCTGGCCGCCATAGCGCCCGGCGTTGTCCACCAGGTTGGCCAGCGCGCGCTTGAGGCTGCGCGGAAAACCCAGGTAGGGCACCGCAGCGGTGCCCATCACACTGACCGCATGGCCGGCCTCGCGCGCGTCCTCGGCCGCGGTGCGCAGTAGGGCATCGATATCCACCGGCTCACGCTCGCCATGCAGTTGCCGCGCACTGCTGTAATCGAGGATCGAATCGACCAGCGCCTGCATGTCATCCAGGTCGGCGCGCCAGCGCACGCGCGCGGCCTCGTCGGCCAGCAGTTCGGTGCGCAGGCGCAGCTGCGTCAGCGGTGAGCGCAGATCGTGCGACACCGCCGCCAGCAGCGCTTCGCGTGCCTGCGCGGCCCGCTGCAGCTGTTGCTGCATCTGGTTGAAGGCATGGGCGGCTTGGCGTGTCTCGCGCGGCCATTCCAGCGGCAGCGGCGGCGCGTCCAGATTGCGGCCCAAGGCCTGCGCCGCATCGCCCAGCCGGGTCAGCGGCCGGGTCAGCCAGCGCACCACCAGCAGCGCCAGGAGCACGATCAGCAGGGTGCGCAGCCCGTAGATGCGCAGCAGGTAATCGCCCAGCGCATGGGTGGGTTCCAGCTGCAGGCCGGCCCGGTCTTCGCGCACATCGAACTGCAGCCACTGCCCCTGCGCGCTGCGCACGCGCAGTTGGAACTGCCCGGCGACGTGGCGCGCGGCCAGCACGTTGTCATCCTCGCGGCCCTGCCGGTCATACAGGCGCAGGCGCTGCAGGCGCAGTTCGCGCGGGCTGCCCAGTTCGGTGGCCAGCGCATCACGCAGCAGTGCTTCCACGGCACGGTCGCGTGGGCGCAACGGCACGCTGCCGCCATCGTCCACCGCGCGCACGTCCAGGTCGGCGGTGGACAGCAGGGCCGGGTCTGCACCGACCATGGGCGATTCCGGCGCTTCCAGCAGGCGCAGGCTCTGCGCGATGTGGGCGGCGGTCAGCCGTGCGGGAATCTCGGCCACCCGCTCGTAGCGGGCGTCGTGCCAGACCGTGCCGGTCAGCAGCTGGGCCAGCAGCATGCCGGCCACCAGCACCAGCACCAGCCGCCCGTACAGGGTGCGCGGCCAGCCCAGCCGCGGCTCGGGCCGTGGCTCAGCCATCGGCCCGCACCGGGCCGGCCAGGGTTTAGCCACGGTGGCGCACGGTCATGATCAGCGCCGGTGCGCGGCTGTCCTGTTCCAGTACCTGGCGCAGGCGGCTGATGCACATGTCGATGTCACGGTCGTTGGGCTGGCGGTCGCGGCCATAGACCTGTTCGACCAGGAAATCGCGCTCCAGCACTTGGTCCGGCTGCCGCAGCAGCAACAGCAGCACGGCGAAATCGGTATCGCCCAGGGTGTGCGTGCGGCCGTCGTCGGCCTGCGGCGCGCGGGTGCGGGTGAACAGCGTCCAGCCGGCGAAGTGCAGGCGGGGTAACGGCGGTTCCGCCTGCAGGCCGCTGCGGCGCAGTACCGCGCGCAGTCGTGCCAGCAGCTCGCGCGGGTCGAACGGCTTGGCCATGTAGTCGTCGGCACCGGTTTCCAGGCCCACGATGTGGTCCAGCGGGCGCCCGCGTGCGGTCAGCATGATCACCGGCAGGTTGCCCTGCGCGCGCAGCTGCTGGCACAGCGCCAGGCCGTCCTCGCCGGGCAGCATCAGGTCCAGCACCACCGCGTCGAACCGGCGGCGGGCCAGCGCGGCCCACATCGCGGTGCCGTCGCCGGCCACGTCGGTGTGCAGCCCGGACTGGCCCAGGTACTGTGCCAGTAGCGTGCCGATTTCCGGGTCGTCATCGACGATCAGGATGCTGGCGGCAGGGCAGGGGGTTTCAGCCATCATGGCGCATCTTCCCAGAACAGCGGCCGGCTTCAGAAGCGTGCGCGCACGCTGAAGGTGGCCGAGCGCGGTTCACCGAAGATCAGCCCGTCATAGAAGCCGTACTGGGTGTAGTAGGTCTTGTCGGTCAGGTTGCTGATATTCAGCGCCAGCTGCACCTGCGGGGTCAGCTCGTAGCGGGCCATCAGGTTCACCAGCGTGTAGCCGCCCAGCGGCAGGTTGCTGGCATCGTAGCGGCCGTTGCCCAGCGGGCGGCCCGGGTTGGTCGACATCGCCGTGCCGCTCTGCACCGACAGGCCGCCGCCCACGGTCAGCTTCGACCACACACCGGGTAGGGTCCAGGCGGTGTTCAGGCGCAGCAGGTGGCGCGGGTCCTGCTGGTAGGACAGACCATCGACCTGCAGCCAGGTGTAGCCGGCATAGACGTTCCAGCCCGGGGCCAGGCGGCCGCAGATTTCCAGGTCGGCGCCCTTGGAAGTCACCCCGTCCACCGCCCGGTAGATGGTTAGGCCGGTGTCCGGGTGCACCTCGCCGGTGCTTTCGGCCACGTTGTTCTGCTCGTTGCGGAACAGCGCCAGCGCCGCGTTGAGCGCACCGTCGGCCCATTCACCCTTGATGCCGGCCTCGTAGCTCTTGCCGGTCACCGGGTCGAGCAGGCGGTCGTTGGCATCGCGCACGTTGCCCTGCGGGCTGAACACATCGGTGTAGCTCACATAGGCCGAGTAGTTCGGTGCGAAATCCCAGACGACGCCGGCGTACGGCGTGACCACCTGCTGCTCGCCGCTGGCTGCGCCGCGGGTACGCACGTCCTCCTTGCTGTAGGTCTGGGTGTAGGTCTTGTAGTTGCTTACGCGGGTACCCAGCACCAGCGACAGCGGATCGGCCAGGCTGAAGCGGCCGGCCAGGTAACCGCCCAGGTTCTGGGTGATGGTCTTGGTGCGCGCCGGGGTGTGGAAGGTTTCATACGGCGCATAGCTGCCGTCCCAGGTGCGCCAGTCGGCGATCGGCAGGCCCACGGCGCGGTACTGGCAGCCGCTCCACGGCGCGACGCCGGCGATGGTGCAGTTGCCCAGCGCTGCACTGAAGGTGTAGTTGGTGATCTCGCTGCGGTAGCCGTTGAAGCCGACCATCAGCTGGTGCTCGCGGCCGAACAGCTGCAGCGGGCCGCTGGCGCTGATGTCCAGGTTGTCGCGGCGGGTCTCCGATTCACTGTGGATGGCGTTGAGGAAACCGCCCTTGCCGTCAGGCGTCCAGAAACCGGCAAAGCTCTGCCCGCGCGCGGCGTTGTTGACCTTGGCCACGCCGTAGTTGGTGTAGGTCTCGCCGCTGTCGTGGACGAAGGCCACGCGCAGCTTCCAGTCTGCGCCCAGGCCCTGTTCCACGCTGCCGAACACGGTGGTGGAATCGCGCTTGGCCAGGCTCCAGTCGGCGGCCGGGTTGATGCTGCGCGGCAGCTGTGCGCGGCTGCCATCGGCCCACCAGATGGGCACGTTGCTGCCCCACGACGCACCGCCGTTGCGGGTCTTTTCGTACTGCACGCCCAGGTTTACCACGGTGGCGCTGCCCAGGTCGGCTTCGATGTTGGCCAGGCCGGCCAGCCGCTGCACGTTCTCGCGCTGGCGGAAGGTGTCCGAATCCTCGGCGCTGACCATGAAGCGGCTGCGCACGCGGCCATCGGCGGTCAGCGGCGTGTTGAGGTCTCCCATCAGGCGGCGCTTGTCGTGGCTGCCGACGGTCAGCGCTGCGGCCGCGCCGAATTCGGCAGTCGGGCGCTTGCGCTCCAGGTAAATGGTGGCCGAAGGGTCGCCGGTGCCGCCCAGCAGGCCGTTGGCGCCGCGCACCACCTGCACGTGGTCGTACAGGTCCATGTTCAATGCCGCGCCACCGCCGCTGAAGCTGCTGGCGCCGTTGACCAGCATGCCATCGACCTTGAAGTTGCCGATGTCGAAGCCGCGCGCGCGGAAGGTGGTGCGCCCGGTGTTGTCCAGCGAATAGGTGGTGATGCCGGTGGTACTGGTCAGCACGTCGTCGATCGACTCGATCTACAGGTCATCCATCTACTGGCGGGTGATCGTGGTGACCGACTGCGGCGTCTGACGCACGCTCAAGCCCAGGCCGATGGCCGCACGGCTGGCCGGCAGGGTGTAGCTGTCCGGCTGCGACTGGCGGCGCGCGGTCATTTCCAGGCCGTCCAGCGTGGTTGGATCGTTGGCCACGCCATCGGCGGCGTGTGCGGCCAGCGGCAGGGCCAGGGCAACGGCCAGGGCAAGCACGCGCAGTCCGGGAGCAGGCGGGCACGGCGGCGCAGCGCGCGGCAGGCCCGCGCGGGTGTGGGCATCGGCAATCACAGGGGGATCCTTCTCAGATGTAAATGGGAACGATTCCCATTGACATCATGATAGCGACGCCCAGGCGACACCCGGCGGCTGCAAATGTAAGGGTGTGTAATGGGGCCAGCGGCGCAACGCCGGGTTCAGCGCCACGACCACTGCAGGCCGACGCTGGCGCGCCGGTCCGGGCCCGGTTCGAAGTAGCGCCCGTTGCCGTCGTTGACGATCACCGAACCGATGTAACGCTGGTCCAGCACGTTGTCCACGCGCGCGAAGGCCCGCAGGTCACCGCCGGGCAGCGCCCAGCGCCGGCCGGCTTCCAGGTTCAGCAGCGCATAGCCCGGCGCGCTGTCGGTGGCCAGGTCGTTCACCCCCGCCTGGGTGCTGGCCGTGGCTTCCACCGCCCACTGCCAGACGCCCGGCTGCCACTGCGGGCGCGCGAAGGCCTGCTGGCGTGGCACGCTGGGCAGGCGGCTGCCGGCATGCACCACGGTGTCAGGCACGCTGCAGCCACTGTCGCCGCAGGTCAGGTAATCCGAACGCACCTGCGCCTACGGCCAGGTCCAGGCCAGCTGCAGCTCGGCACTGCGGCCCAGCGGCTGGCGGTAGTCCAGCTCCACGCCCTGGCGGTGGGTCTGGCCGATGTTGCGGTAGGTGCTGCGGCCGTTGGTGTTGCTGGCCACGGCCAATTCGTCATCGGTTTCGGCGCGGAACAGGCTGATCTTCAGCTGGCGGCTATCCTGCGCGCGCCACTCGCTGCCCACTTCGACGTTGCGGCTGCGCGCGGCCGACAGGTCCAGCGCCAGTCCGGCCTGGTCATCGGCGCGGTAACCCAGTTCGTTGAAGGTGGGCGTCTCGAAGCCACGCCCCGCCGCCGCGTGCAGCCGCCACTGCGGGCTGGCTTCGAAGCTCACCCCGGCCACCGGCGTGGTGGCCTGGTAGCGGCGGCGGCCGCTGTCGTCGGGGTTGCGCCCGACAATGTAGTGGTCGTCCGATTCGAAGCGCACCGCGCTGTGGCGCGCGCCCAGCAGCAGCGACCAGCGAGGGCTCCACTGCCACCAGGCCTGCACGAACTGGTCCACGTCCTGCACCGTGTCCTGTTGGTCGCGGCGCAGCCGGCCGCGCACGCCCAGCGTGCTGCCGATGAAGTTCTCAAAGCCGGTGCGGTGCTGGTGCTGGCGGTCGGCGTTGATGCCGGCGGCCACGTCCAGCGCGCGCACGGCCAGCTCGCAAGTCCAGCCCCAGCGCGCGTCCAGGCCGCCGTAGGTGCTGTCCAGGTCGATCACCCCGCCGGCGTGCAGCGGGTTGGCCTGGGCGCTGGCGGGAATGGGCAGGTGCTGGGTCACCTCGCGCTGGCCGGCGTAGTCCATCAGCTGCCAGCGCTGCGCGCCGCTCTCGCGCGTCCAGCGCAGCCCGGCCTAGTTCTGCCGCACGGACTTGCGGGTGTTGAACTGGATCGCCACCGCGGTGGCCTGGCGCGGGTTGGCCGCCACCTGGGCACGGGTCAGGCCCAGTGGGTCCTGCGCATCCGGGGCATCGAGTGCATTGAGCAGCAGTTCCAGCCGGCCGCCGCCCAGCGCGCCGCCGATGCGCGCGCTGAGCGATTCACAGCGCGCGCGGCTGTGGTCGCGCCAGCCATCGGTGCGGAAGTGGTTGGCCACCACGTTGTAGTCGATGCTGCGGTTCTCCCCGCGCAGCTGCGCACCGATGCTGAGCGTGCTGTCGGTGCCGGCGTTGACGCGCAGCCGCCACGGGTCACCGGCCTTGCCCTGTGCGCTCCACACCTGCAGCACGCCGCCGGAGGAATTGCCATACAGCGCCGAGAACGGACCGCGCAGTACCTCGATACGCTCGGCGCCAAGCCGGCTGGCATGGGACAGCTGGCCCTGGCCATTGGGCATGGTGGCCGGCACACCGTCCACCAGCATCCGCACACCGCGCACGCCGAAGGTGGAGCGCGCACCGAAGCCCCGGATCGACAGCTGCATATCCTGCGCGAAGTTCTGCCGATCGCGCGCCACCACGCCCGGCACGCCGGCCAGCGCCTCGGACAGCAGCGCGTTGGCACCAGCCCGGTCATCGTCGATCCACACCGTATCCAGCGACGCGGGCAGCGCGAACGGGTCCACGCCCTGCACCCGTGCGGTCTGCACCTCCACCGTCGGCAGGGTCTGCGCTGTGGCCACCAGGACGAGCAGCGGCAACAGCAACAGGGGCAGGCAAGGCAGGGCGGAAGCAGGTTTCATAATTCAGGTTCATGGATCGGCGGCAACGCACGCCATGGTACGGGCCCCGGCGTGACGACAAGGCCCGCCGGGGCCGGCCGGCTTTGTTACGATGGCGTGGTTTCGGCGCGATGCCGCGACCTGCAGGGCTGCACCCCTCCCCCTATCCGTCTACCGAACGAGATACTGCCGTGTCCTTCTTTGCAAACGTGGAACTGGTCCCGGGCGACCCCATCCTGGGCCTGACCGAGACGTACAACGCTGACAGCCGCCCGACCAAGGTCAACCTGGGCGTGGGCATCTACTACGACGAAAGCGGCCGCATTCCGCTCCTGCGCGCCGTCAAGCAGATCGAGCAGCAGCTCGCCACCGAGGCCAAACCGCGCGGCTACTTGCCGATCGACGGCCTGCCGGCGTACACCCAGGCCACCCGCGAACTGGTCTTCGGCAAGGATTCCCCGCTGCTGGCCGCCGGCCGTGTCACCACCGCGCAGACCGTGGGTGGCAGTGGCGCGCTGCGCGTCGGCGCCGACGTGCTGAAGAAGCTGCTGCCGCACGCCACCGCGGCACTGAGCAACCCGAGCTGGGAAAACCACCGCGCCGTGTTCAGCGCTGCCGGTTTCGAGGTGGTGGAGTACAGCTACTTCGACCGGACCACGCACGGCGTTGATTTCGATGGCCTGCTGGCCGACCTGGGCAAGCTGCAGGCCGGCACCGTGATGCTGCTGCACGCCTGCTGCCATAACCCCACCGGCGCCAACCTCACCGTCAGCCAGTGGAAGCAGGTGGCCCAGCTGCTTAAGGACCGCCAGCTGTTCCCGTTCATCGACATGGCCTACCAGGGCTTTGACAAGGGCATCGAGCAGGATGGCGCCGCCGTGCGCATCATCGCCGAGGCCGGCATCGACAGCTTCATCGTTGCCAACTCGTACTCCAAGTCGTTCTCGCTGTACGGCGAGCGCGTGGGTGCACTGTCGATGGTCGGCCCGACCGCTGCCGACGCCAAGGCCCTGCAGTCGCAGGTCAAGCGCGTGATCCGCACCATCTACTCCAGCCCGTCCACGCACGGTGCCGCACTGGTGGCCGGCGTGCTGACCAACCCGGAACTGCGCGCGCTGTGGGAGCAGGAACTGACCGAGATGCGCGAGCGCATCCACGCCCTGCGCCAGGGCCTGGTCGAGAAGCTCGCTGCTACCGGTGCACCGCAGTTCGGCTTCATCAACGAGCAGGCCGGCATGTTCTCCTACTCCGGCCTGAGCCGCGAGCAGGTCGAGCGCCTGCGTGACGAATTCGGCATCTACGCCGTCGGCACCGGTCGCATCTGCGTGGCCGCGCTGAACCAGAACAACCTGGAGTACGTCGCCAAGGCCGTGGCCACCGTCGCCAAGGGCTGAAGCGCTGCTGCAGCCGTTTGAAGACAAGGGCGCCGCAAGGCGCCTTTGTTTTTGCCAGGTGCGTGTGGCGTCGGCTGTTTGCCCCCGCGGAAATCCAAAGCGTCCAGCGCCTGGTGGGTAGCAGGTAGAGTCAACTGTTAGTCGACTGCTCTTCAACCACCCCGCAAAAATCCAAGGCACCAAGCGACTGGGTAGCGTCGACTGTTGGTCGACAGCGTTTGATTCAGGCCACGAAAACCCCGCGCTGTGCGCGATAGTCGACTAACAGTCGACACTACCCCCAACACCCCAGCCCCCCATGCATCCACCACCGCCACCACCACGGCAGCCGCATCTGGAAACGATTCCGTTCTCCCACGGTCACGCACACGCCGCCCGCACGGGCGACAATAGGCGATTTCCCGCTGCCAAGGCCCGCCCGCCATGTCCCGTACGTCGTTGACCCGGTATCTGATCGAAGAACAGCACGCCGGCCGCATCAATGCCGACCTGCGCCAGCTGATCGCCGTGGTCGCCCGCGCCTGCACCAGCATCTCAATCGCCGTCAGCAAGGGCGCCCTCGGGGGCGTGCTGGGCGACGCCGGCACCGGCAACGTACAGGGTGAAGCGCAGAAGAAGCTGGGCGTCATCAGCAACGAGATTTTGCTGGAAGCCAACGCCTGGGGTGGCCACCTGGCCGCCTGCGCCTCGGAGGAAATCGACCACAGCCAGCCGGTGCCGGACATCTACCCGCGCGGCGATTTCCTGCTGCTGTTCGATCCCCTCGATGGCAGCTCCAATATCGACGTCAACGTCTCCGTCGGCACCATCTTCTCGGTGCTGCCCTACCCGACCAACGTCGAGCTGCCCGGCGATGACGCCTTCCTGCAGCCGGGCAGCAAGCAGATCGCCGCCGGCTACTGCATCTACGGGCCCAGCACCCAGCTGGTGCTGACCGTCGGCCACGGTACCCACGCCTTCACCCAGGACCGGGAGAAGGGCGAGTTCGTGCTGACCACCGCCAACATGCAGATTCCAGCAGCCACGCAGGAATTTGCCATCAACATGTCCAACCAGCGTCACTGGGAAGCGCCGATGCAGGCCTACGTGGGCGATCTGCTGGCCGGCAAGGAAAGCGGCCGCGGCAAGGATTTCAACATGCGCCGGATCGCCAGCATGGTGGCCGACGTGCACCGCATCCTCACCCGCGGCGGCATCTTCATCTACCCGTGGGACAAGAAGGACCCAGGCAAGGCCGGCAAGTTGCGCCTGATGTACGAAGCCAACCCAATGGGCCTGCTGGTGGAGCAGGCCGGCGGTGCAGCTTCGACCGGCCGTGAACGCATCCTGGACATCCAGCCCGACCACCTACACCAGCGCGTGCCGGTGTTCCTCGGCTCGCGCGAGGAAGTGGCCGAAGCGGTGCGCTACCACCACGCGCACGACAGCAGCAACGGCTGACCCCCAGCGCTGCGATGGGGGTCATGCCGGCGCAACGGCATGACCGCCACATGACATAGTTGCCAGCGCGCAGCATCATAGGGCTCTTGCCACCACGGACAACGGGCATGCACGAGCAGGGCCCGGTCGATTTCATCGAAGTCATCCACAACGCCGTCCCGTCCGACGTGTGTGCCGCAATCGTCGCCCGGATGCAGGGCAGCGACCGCCTCAGCCCCGGTGCCGTGGGCAGTGGTGTGTTCCCGGAACTCAAGCGCAGCAAGGGTCTTCGCATCAGCGGCCTGGACGGCTGGCGGGATGTGGACAACCTGTTACAGCAGGCGGTTTTCGCCGGCCTGCTGAGTTATCTACGCCGTTATCCACAGGCACTGATCGCGCCGCTGATGTTGCAGATCCAGGACAGCAACGGCCAACCGCGCCGGATGACCGCCGAGGATTTCCCGCAGATGGAGCCCGGCACGCTGGCCGAACTGGCCCGCACCTGCCTGCGCCCGGGCGCGATCAACCTGCAGTGGTACCAGGCCGGGGAGGGGGCTACCCCTACTGGCATTGCGAGCTGTACCCGAAGGACCCGCAGGCCGAGACGCTGCATCGCCACCTGCTGTGGATGCTGTACCTCAACGATGGGTTCGAGGAAGGCGAGACCGAGTTCCTGTTCCAGGGGTGCAAGATCACCCCGCGTACCGGCAGCCTGCTGATTGCGCCGACGGCGTTCACGCATACCCACCGTGGCAACCGGCCGCAGAGCGGGGACAAGTTCATTGCCACCAGCTGGATCCTGTTCCAGCTGGATCCTGTTCCAGAGCGCGCAGAAGCTGTTTGCGCGCGGGTGAGTCAGCCTGGACCGGGCGGCTACCTGCGCGACCTAGGATGCGCCTGATCGAAACTGTTTCATCAGTTCCAAAGTTATGGAGCGTCCTCTACCAACGTTCCCATATAAAAATTCCTGCCGTATGAACTGCGACTGCTGACAGTGATCGTATTCGAGCGGAACCTGCGGCCATCACCACACGCGGCAACGAAATAATAGGACTTCGGCTGCTGTCCAACCACGACCATCATGGTCGTGGAAAAGTCGCTAGGGATATCGCGTGTTGACGAAGACTCGCCGGTCTCTACGGAAACCAAGCCAAGCTCATAGCGCGCGTCTGACTTTCCCCCCCTGATACCGGCACGGATCCAGATACACGAACGATCATGTCACCGCCGAGAGTTGCGCACCCCGCGGCAGACGGTGTTCCCAGAAGAATAATCAGAATGGTTTTCATTTTTTGCACTCATCGGCCTTCTTCAAGCAATCCTTGAGAACCTGCGCATGGCTCTTGGCGAAAGAATTTGCAGCATCTTCGAAACCATTTCCATCCGCTGATCCGTTTCGCATGAATTCCGCTGCATAAGATGTGCGGTATAGTTCACCTGTATTCTACTGTTGCAGAACATGATTGTACTCATGCAAAACCAAGCTTTGATCGGCGAAAAATTCATCGACTGATAGAGTTGGTGGAAGACGAATTGAATTCTTTCGTGTCGTTACGAAATCGTTGTTAACCACGGCCTTGTTTCTAACATTCACGCCGGAAACGGACTGACCAAATATAAGCGACAGACAATCACCAATTGCACCTGAAGCGGCCGCCAACCCAAGAGGATTAGTGAGGCTAATCGGGTTTCCGCCGACATAAGCATATGAGTTCAATCCACCCACGAGCCCTATCGGATCACTCTGAACGTATCGCCCAATCGTCGCATCATAGTCACGGAACCCGTTGTACCAGAGTCCACTTTCTGCTTCGTAGTACTGGCCAGGGAACCCAATGTTCAACCCACCCATTTCATCCTGTAGCACGCTGCGCCCGTAGGCATAGTTGTACGCCCTCCACACCGTCTGCTGGTTGCGTTGGTTGCGTATTCGGGGCACCCTAGATGATCGGTATGCACATGGCGAACCTGTCCTCCGCGTGCGACGCCCACCAGCTCGCCGTCGAACCACAGATAGTTGGTCCAGGCAGTCCCTGTCTGCTCTGCCAGCAGTTAGCTCTGCCCTCAACTTTGATGTGCGACGCCCCAGAGCCAAGTAGGGTCCCCGCATGGGAAAACACTACAGTCATCTAAGCGCCAAAGGGCGTGCCGTGATACAGATCGAAGTTGGCAACGGCGTGAGCAACCGGTTCATCGCCAAGCTTCTGGGTCGAGGCGCATCGACAGTTTCTCGTGACTAGATGGGCAAGAGCAACCCGAGTACATTGCCAGACTCGCTGGCCAGCACGATCAGCTTTTCCGAAAGGACAGCCTGCGTAGGCGCGAGATAGCGGAAAGTGGCGAACTTTCTCAGGGGGACGTCGGACCGCGCTTCCAGTCTTTTGAGTATCTGCGTTGGCCAGCTATGTATCCAGACATGGTGCTGTCACCTCAAGCATCATGCCTATCCCATCCTTGAACACCTCTCGCAGCACTTCGATTTCACCGTCGGCCATCGATTGGCGCTCTACGTCTACGGTTTCCGTAACATCGCACATTGAGAATATTTTCCAGTACAACTCACTGGCGTCATTTCGAAACATGGCTCGCCCACTATCCACGCATCTGAAAACATCCGTGAATAGATTCCACACTGTAAGGACGGCATCAGGATCTCCAATCTGACCAGCATTTAGTTTTTTGTAGATGAGATCTACATCATGGAATGAATACTCTGGTTGCAAGCCTCCCAGGGCGATCACGTCAAAAGAGTATTTAAGTGCATCTCTGGTCTCGCACCAAACGGGCCTTCCGTCTTTTGAGAGCGCATGGTCGCCTCACTCTTCAGAAGCCCAAGCCAACCAGGTGTCTTTACGCGCAACGTGCATGCATGTTGCAAAAATCTCATCGCTACGCATCAGTCATGCTCCATCAAACCAATCTCCGGGGTTTTCATTCATTGAACCTGGCGAGAAGAAGAGGAAGGAGTCATCAACAAATCCGGGGGTTCCAGCACCAGGCTGGAAATGCTGGGTATGCGAGCAGTTGAGCTTATTCTCTACTGACATCTTCGTGTATTGGTGAAGGCCATATCTTCTGTCGCATTTTTTGAATGGAGAAACATCATAGGAGCCTAGATCAGTATGATGTTCGCAACCAAGGCCACGCAGCTATTGCACCTGCGTTGTTTTGAGCTGTGTTTAGTCCAGATCCATACATAGCAATGAA
Organism: Stenotrophomonas maltophilia; assembly: GCA_009912235.1. Taxonomy (GTDB): domain Bacteria; phylum Pseudomonadota; class Gammaproteobacteria; order Xanthomonadales; family Xanthomonadaceae; genus Stenotrophomonas; species Stenotrophomonas maltophilia_AV. Next base: position 91,409 of record WNDS01000005.1, on the reverse strand, counting down.
GTATCAATCATGCAATCGTGGACCGACGTCTACGACGCGCTACTCAGTGGCGCGCGCGTTGAGTTCACTGTATCTCCAGTCATTCCGCTCATTGCACGATCAAAATCAGCCCTGCGCTGATCAAGGTGCTGCTCAGCAGCAGCACACCCACTTCCTTACGGCACAGTTGGCGCTGCTGCGCCTGCAGTTCGGCAAGATCCAGATACCAGCCGCCCGTTCCGTCCGCTTTCAGCACCCCCAAGGTGATGCAGTCCCCGCTCTGCGGCCGCAGTGACGCCGGCACATCGCGCAGCCGCACCCCCACGCGACTGCCGCACCGCATCGCGCAGATAGAACTCGACCAGCAGCGCACGGCGCTGCCGTGGCCTGACTGCAGCGATGGCGGCATTGGCCGCGTCTAACGCCGCGACGGCATCGGTGTTGATCAGCATTCCGTGTATCCCCATTGCGCGTGAGCACCCCCGGCAGAAGTCTTCGCTACACCGCAGGCCCCGTCCATCGGCAGACACGACAAGGCGTCGCGCCTTCCAACCCATCGGCAGGTGGCACGCTCAGAACAGGCTGCCCTGCGGCGAGTCGGGGCGCGGCGGCGGCCGCTTGAAGCGGCTGTAATCCAGCTTCGGCCAGTGGCTGTTCTGCGCGTCGAAGCACAACCGCTTGCGGGCCAGCTTGAAGCGGTTGCTGAGCAGATTGGCGTAGGCGCCCTGGCCGCGCATGCGGGTGCCGAACTGGCTGTCGTAATCCTTGCCACCACGCAGCTGCTGGATGGTGCTCATCACGTGCGTGGCGCGGTCGGGATAGTGCGTGTCCAGCCAGTCGCGGAACAGCGGCGAGACTTCCAGCGGCAGCCGCAGCAGCACATAGCCGGCGGTGCGTGCGCCGGCATCGCGGCTTGCTTCCAACACCGCTTCCAGTTCGCTGTCGTTTATCCACGGAATCACCGGCGCCACCATCACGCCCACGGGAATGCCGGCCTCCTGCAGCCGCTTCATGGCGCGCAGACGGGCATGCGGTGCGGCCGCGCGCGGCTCCAGCCACGCCGACAGGTGCGGATCGAGCGAGGTGACCGAGAAGTGCACGCTGACCAGGTTTTGCGCGGCCAGCGGCGCCAGGAGGTCGATATCGCGTTCGACCAGTGCGTTCTTGGTGATCAGCGAGAACGGATGCCGCGTTTCCAGCATCACTTCAATCATCTGGCGGGTCAGTTTGAACTTGCGCTCGATTGGGTGGTACGCGTCGGTATTGATGCCCAGCGCGATCGGCTGCGGTACGTAGAACGGCCTGGACAGTTCCTTGCGCAGCAGCTGCGGTGCGTTGGTCTTGGCGAACAGCTTGGTTTCGAAGTCTAGGCCGGGCGACAGGTTGAGGTAGGCGTGCGAGAGCCGGGCGAAGTAGTATGAGCAACCGTGCTCGCAGCCGCGGTAGGGGTTCACCGACTGGCTGAAACCCACGTCCGGTGAGCTGTTGCGGCTGATGATGCTGCGTGCAGTTTCGGCACGCACTTCGGTGCGCAGGCACGGGGCCGCGAATTCCTCGCTGTCGTCGGCGTCCCAGCCGTCATCGACGGCTTCGCTCACGGTGCTTTCAAAGCGCCCGGCGAGGTGGGTGGTGGAACCGCGGCCCTTGATGGCGGCGTGGGCCTTATGAGCGTGGTGCTGCATGTCGCCCTCCGGCCGGTCTCTGGGGAATTAGTATTATTGCTAACCACAGGTGGTGCAACCGGCCAGGATTCATGTAGCTGTAGGCGTGAGAGCCCATCGGATCCCGCGTTGATCCCAGCGTTATCCACAGGTCAGTTGGGGTGCGCGTGCCGGTGCAGCGGCAGGGCTGCAGCGTACGGCGCAGCCGTCTCAGCGGCTGCGATCAGCAGGGGTGTGAAGAAGGTGCGGGGACCGAATTTAACACGCTCCCTCGCGGCGGCTCAGAGCGCCGTCAGGTAGCCTTAGACGGTGGCGTCGAGGCTGTCATACAGCGCTTCACCGATCAGCGCATGGCCGATCGAGACTTCCAGCACATCGGGTACCCCGGCCAGGAACGGGCGGAGGTTGGCCTGTGACAGATCGTGGTAGGCATTGACGCCCAACCCGACGGCGTGCGCGCGGCGCGCGGCGGTGGCGAACAGTTCCAGCATCGCGCGCGCATCGCCGGCGGCGTGGGCCTCGGCATAGGGGCCGGTGTAGAGCTCGATGCGGTCGGCGCCCACGGCGGCGGCCTGCTCCAGCAGCGGGTTGCTGGCGTCCACGAACAGGCTGACGCGGCAGCCCATGGCCTTCAGCTCGGCCGCCAGCGGGCGCAGCCGATCGCCGTCGCGGGCGAAGTCGAAGCCGTGGTCGGAGGTGAGCTGGCCATCACCATCGGGCACCAGGGCGGCCTGGGCCGGGCGCGTCTGCGCGCACAGCGGCAGCAGCCCGGGGTAGCCCTCGCGCGGCGGCGCGAACGGGTTGTCTTGGATGTTGAATTCAACGCCACAGGCGGGGGTCAGTGCGGACAGCGCCAGCACGTCCTCGGCGGTGATGTGGCGCCGGTCGGGGGGAGGGTGCATGGTGATGCCATGGGTACCGGCGTCCTGGCAGGCCTGGGCGGCGCGGACCACGTTCGGTTCATCGCCGCCGCGCGAATTGCGAAGTACGGCCACCTTGTTGACGTTGACGCTGATCTGGGTCATGGAACGGAACTACAGGGGGGCAGGAGGGTCGCGGTCGTCTGCGGTGGCGGTGGCGCGTCGGGCCTGGGCCTGCTCACGCAGGCGGCGCAGTTCCTCGGCGTCGATCAGCGTCGCTGGATCACGCTTAAGGTCACCGAAACGGGCCACGTAGCGGCCGCGCACCCACGCCAGCAGGAACGCCAGCGCAGCCAGCAGGGCCAGCGCCATCAGCCCCATGCTCGGGGTCTTCAGCGCAAGGGCGAAACAGCCCAGCGCCAGCAGCAGGAACAACCAGTACATGTCAGTCTCCCCAGGTGACGCGGCCAGTGTAACGCTGCCTCACAGCAGCGGCGAGGCCAGCCGCGCGAAGGCTTCGGGCAAGCGGTGCAGCCACAGTGAGCGGTGGCGGTCGTTGTGGACCTGCGCAGCGGCGGCGAACTCGGCCTCCAGCAGGCTGGCCAGCGCGGCCACGCGGCCCGTGTCGCTCAGCATCATCGACAGCTCGAAGTTGAGACGGAAGCTGCGGTGGTCGAAGTTGGCGCTGCCGACGATGCAGACATCATCGTCGGCGATGAAGGCCTTGGTGTGCAGCATGCGCGGGCCGTACTCGTAGATCTTCACCCCGGCCTGCAGCAGTTCATCGAAATAGGAACGCGCGGCCTGGGTGACGAACCAGGAGTCGCTCATCTTCGGCACCAGCAGGCGCACGTCCAGCCCGCCCAGCGCAGCGGATGTCAGCGCCATGCGCGCCGCTTCGCCGGGTACGAAGTAGGGCGTGACCAGCCAGACCCGTTCGCGCGCCTCCTGGATGGCCGCCACATGCAGGCGGTGGATGGTTTCCCATCCCGAATCAGGGCCGGAAACCAGCACCTGCGCATCGATGTTGCCGTCGCGGCGCTGTGGCATGTCGTGCGGCCACAGCGCGGCGATGTCCAGGTCGGTCGCCACCTGGCCGCTGGCGTACAGCCAGTCTTCGACGAACACCAGCTGCAGGCTGCGCACCACGTGGCCGCGGATGCGCATGTGCAGGTCGCGGTAGGCGTTGGGGTTGCGGCGTTCGTCTTCTTCGTCGGTGATGTTGATGCCGCCGGTGAAGGCCAGCACGCCGTCGATGACCACCACCTTGCGGTGCGTGCGCAGGTTCAACCACGGGCGCTTGAACGGCTTGAGCAGCTGCCGCGGGTGGAACCACACCGCGTGGCCACCGGCGTCCAGCAGGGGCTGCAGGAACCGCCGCGAGACCGACGAGGAGCCCACGGCATCGAGCAGCAGGCGCACCTGCACGCCGGCGCGTGCGCGTTCAACCAGCGCGTCGCGCACGGCGGTGCCGGAATGGTCTGGGTTGAAGATGTAGTACTGCAGGTGCACGTGGTGGCGCGCCTGGGCGATGCCTTCCAGCAGCGCGGCATAGGTAGCGCCGCCGTCCACCAGCCAGGTGGCCTCGGCGGCGCTGCTGGGCGCCAGGCCGGTGGTGGCCTGGGCGATGCGGGCCAGTTCGGTGCAGTCGGCATCGGGCGGGCAGACGCTGCTGTAGTGCTCCATGCCCGAGCGTGCGCGGCCACGGCGCAGGCGCTGCCGCTTCACCTTCTGCGGCCCCAACAGGTAGTAGATGAAGAGCCCGAGGTAGGGCAGGGCGGCCAGCGACAGGATCCAGCTCAGCGTGGCGACCGGTTCGCGCTTCTGCAGCATGATCCAGCCGGACAGGTAGAGCAGGTACAGCAGGTAGGCCACCGCCAGGCTGGTGCCCAGGTGCGGAATGCCATCCAGCCAGTGCCGTAGCGAGTCGAAGAGGGCGAGCATCTGCCGATCATAGTGGCGCAAGCTGCCTGGCGGGGTCCTGCCTGGCGGGGCCAGGTCCCTTTCCTGCAGGAAAGGGACCTGGCCCCGGTGAGAATCCACAGACAAAAAAAACGCCCTTGTTGCCAAGGGCGTTTTCCAGTCGCGTCATGACTCCGTCTTTCGGTAAAACTGATCAGTTCTGCTGGATGAAACCGATCTTCTTCATCTGCGCGTTCTTCGCGGCAGCCAGAACCTTGGCCATCACGTCGTACTCGGAGTCCGGGCTCGCGTCGATCCGCAGTTCAGGCTGATTCGTCGGGTCCTTCTGGACCTCTTGTTCCATGCGCTGCTGCAGCTCGCTCGTGTTGATCGGACTGTTGTTCCACGAGACCTGGTTGCTGGCGTCGATCTTGAGTTCGATCGGCGGCGGCGGTTCGACCAGCTGCGGCGGTGGGTTGAACACGCGCTGCGGCAGGTCCACGGCGATCGGGTAGGTCATAATCGGCGCGGTCACGATGAAGATGATCAGCAGAACCAGCATCACGTCCACGAGGGGCGTGACGTTGATGTCGGCCATTGGGCCCTTGCCACCACCACTACTGAATGCCATGGCTTACTGCCCCTTCTCTTTGGTCGCGACGAAGCCGACGTCCAACATGCCCTGTTCCTGCGCGATCTTGGTCAGATCGTTGATGACGCGCATCTTGGTGGTGCGGTCACCACGCAGGTTCAGCGGCGGCTGCGGGGTCTGCTGGGCCGCGGTCGACAGGCGCGACTCAAGGGTCTGCCGGTCGATTTCCTCATCGTTCCAGTAGATCGAGCCGTCTTCCTTGACTGCCAGGGTGATCGGGCCGGAACGCTTTCCAGCGTCTTCCGGCTTCTGGATCAGATTGGCTTCGGGCAGATCCACCTTGACCTTGTGGGACATCAAGGGCGCCGTGATGATGAAGATGATCAGCAGCACCAGCATCACGTCCACGAGGGGCGTAACGTTGATGTCGGCCATGGGGCCGCCGCTGTTACCACTACTGAAAGCCATAACGGGCTCCGTCTAGATCTTGGTGTCTACTTGCTTCGTCGCAGGGTGACGCGAACCGAATTAATGGACGCGCGAACCGGTAGCGAAGAAGTCGTGCAGGTCGTGAGCGAACGTATCGAACTTGCTGATGGTCGCGCTGTTGATCTTGCTGAAGAAGTTGAAGGCGAACACGGCCGGGATAGCCACGAACAGACCGATGGCGGTCATGATCAGTGCTTCACCCACCGGGCCGGCAACGGCGTCGATCGAAGCGGAGCCGGTGGCACCGATCTTGATCAGCGCGCCGTAGATGCCCCACACGGTACCGAGCAGACCGACGAACGGAGCGGTTGCACCGACGGTGGCCAGCAGGGTCATGCCCGACTGCAGGTTGTTGCTTTCGCGGGTCACGGCCTGACGCAGGGCACGGTCGACGAACTCCGAACGGCTCAGGTTTTCACCCAGGCCATTGCCGTTGCCGCCTTCAGCGCGCTGGTGGTGGGCTGCGGCCTGGGCAGCGTCCAGGGCGATCTTGGAGAACGGCTCGGAAGCCGGCTGTTCTTCCATGGCGCGGATGGCGTCCTGCGCGTTCGGGGTGTCCCAGAACAGGCTGACGACGCGATCAGCGGCGCTCTTCAGGCGGGTCGCACGGAAGATGTTGATGACGGTCCAGTACCACGACAGAGCCGACATGACGATCAGGGTGATCAGCACGACCCAGGAGACGGCGAAGTCGCCCGGCTGGGTGGTCATTTCGTGGATCAGGTGCTCGAAGCCCATCTGCGACAGGGCGTTGGACGGATTGCCCCCGGCAGCAGCGGCGATGAAAATTTCCTGCAGCATGACGCTTACCTTTGTTGTGTGTGGTGATAAAGGGTATAACTAAATAATGGACTGGAAGCGGGGGTGGCCATCAGGCCACCCTGGCGCCATCAGTTCAGCGCAAAGTTGACCGGGACGCGGACGCGACCAGCAGCTTTCTTTCCGCCGGATTCGGCTGCGTTGAAACGCCATTTGCGGGCGGCTTCCATCGCGGCACGGTCCAGGTCGCGGTTACGGCTGGACTTTTCCACCGTGACATTGGTGACGTTGCCCTGGGCATCAACATCAATGATCAGGATCACTTCACCCTGGATACCTGCGCGGAATGCGGCCGGCGGGTAACGCGGGGGGTTCATCACCTTGGACGAGATGTCCACGCTGGCTTCGATCGACGTGGCCGGAGCTGGCGGCGCGGGCGGCGACGGCGGGGTCACGATGTCGTTGGCGCGCGGTTCCGGCACGTCCACGACTGGCGCCTGCGGAGGCGGCGGGACCGGCGACGGCTTCGGCGGCGACAGATTCTTCACCGGCGGCGGCGGAGTATCGGTCGGCGGTGGCGGCGGCGGCGGCGGCGGCGGTGGTGGTGGTGCATCGACGATGGTCACCATCACGTTGCGCTCCTTCTCGGCAGCAGCCTTGGGGGCCACAGCGGGGATCAGGAGCATCATGAAGGCGGCCAGATGCAGGGCGATTACAAACGCGATGCCAACGATGCGCGGCCAGCTCAGGCCTTTGTCATCGGGTTCTTCGTACCGGTGAACGATTGGTTGTTCCGTCATGCGCCAAGAGCTCAATTGTGGGGCCGGGATGCCGGGGGCGGAATCCCTGATCAGCGGTGCATGACACCGCAGGAACCTCCAAGCTTATACCAACCCTGAGCGCCTGCGCATCACTGCAACAGGTATTCAGGCGTTATTCCTACTTACTTCAGGTTGATGATCTTGTCAGCATCCTTGAGGTTCTTCACACCCTTGGACTTTGCCTGGCGAGCCGCTTCCTTGGCTTCCGGCACACGGCCTTCCGTATACAGCACCTTGGCCAGGTTCAGGTAGGTTTCACCGTCCTTGGAAAGCGGGGCGGCTTTCTGCCACGCTTCGATCGCCTTGTCCGCCTGCGCGGGCTCGGAGTAGTAGTAGGCCTGGGCCTGGGCCAGGTAGACCTGGTAGTCCGGCTTCAGGATGCCCTTCTGCAACCCGTCATTGATAACGGCAATGACGTCCTTTTCTTTGCCCTCGCTGTTGGCGTAGATCGAGTAGAGCTGGCGGTACTCGCGCTCCTCGGTCAGCTGGCCGGCAGCGTACAGCTTGCCCATGACAGCACTGGCCTTGTCCATCTGGTCGGCCTGCATGTACATGTTGGCAAGGTTCAGCTGGGTCTTCTTGTCATTCGGGTTCTTGGCGGCCAGTGCCTCGGCTTCCTTCACCGCCTCACCGGTCTGGCCGGCTTCGGACAGGGCGGCCATCAGCAGCTGGTTCCAGTTGTCCTTCGGCTCGGCGGCGCCGGCGATGGCCTGCTTCAGCACCGGGATCGCTTCCTGGTAGCGCTCCAGCTGGTACAGCGCCTGGCCCTTGGCGATCAGCTCTTCCGGCTTGGTCGACTTGCTCTCGGCGAAGTACTTGTCCAGCGTGGCCAGGCCTTCAGCGGTATGGTCTTCCTGCAGCTGCAGCTGGCCCAGCATCAGTATGGACTGGAAGTGGCCGTTGTTGTCCAGGCCGTTGAACTGCACGACCTGCTTCAGGTAGGCCACGGCGGCCGGCACGTCGTCGGTCTGGTAGGCGGCCTGCGAGGCCAGCTGCGCGGCCAGCGACTTGTCGTACTCGTTGGCGTTGCTGTCGGCCAGGATGGCGTCGGCCTGGGTACGGGTCTCCGGGAACTTTTCCTTGTTGTAGCTGTCAATCATCTTCTGCAGCTTGCTGCCCAGCTTGGCCGAGGCCCTCACCGACGGCTCCTGGCGCGTCGCGTTCGTGTACAGCACTTCGGCCTTGGCCTGCTTGCCACCGCGGTTGCCACGCTCGGACGAACGCGAGGACTGCGCGGCTGCATCGGTGACCACGGCGCCGGTGAGGGCGGTCGCGATGAGGACGGAAAACACAACGTTGTGGTTACGGAAAATCATCGTTCACCTCGGTCGTACCGCCACACGGCAGCAAAGTCGGACTGTCAGAAAATTCTGAGCCGCCAATCGTATCAGAAACAGATGGCGTGAGAAATCGTTTCGTGTGCTGTATCACAGCATAGATGAGCCTATTCAGCCGCACCGCGGCGCCTGTCCGCTCGCGCGGGCCTGCTGGTAAACGGGTTCCAGCGCGGGCGCATCGCGCCGCAGCTCCTGGATGCGGTTGCTCGGATCGGGGTGGGTGGACATCCATTGCGGGCTGCGTGCGCCGCCGGCGGCCATCATGTTCTGCCGCAGATCGACCGCCTGGGCCGGGTTGAAGCCGGCCTGCGCCATCAGCCGCTGGCCAATCGCATCGGCCTCGCTTTCCTGGGTGCGCGAGCCGGGCAGCAGGAACGCAGCCTGCGCGCCCATGCCGCCGAGCTGGTTCACCGCGCTGGCACCGGCATCGCCGTAGGCGGCCCCCGCCAGCGCGCCCAGCACGGCCAGGCCTGTTTGTGCGCCCATCTGGCGGGTGATGCGCTCTTCGTGGTGGCGGGCGATGACATGCCCGATCTCATGGCCGATGACGGCCGCCAGCTGGTCCTGGTTCCTGGCCACACTGAAGATGCCGCTGTTCACGCCCGCCTTGCCGCCGGGCAGGGCAAAGGCACTGGGTTCCTTGTCGACGAACACCGCCGTCTCCCACCGTACGCTACGGTACTGAGCGGGCAGCTGGGCCACCAGCGCATTGACCACACACTGCACGTAGGCAATCTGCTTGCCGTCAGTGCTGACGGTTTCCTTCTGCTTGGTTTCGTTGAACGCCTTCACCCTGAGCTAGTCCAGCTCGGCCTGGGACACGCCGCCGATTACCTGCCGGCGGCCGGTAGGCGAGGTGGTGGTCGCGCAGGCGCTGACCACGGTTGCGATGAAAAGACCAAGCAGAAGACGTTTCATGGGTGCTTCACCCTGTTCACGCAGGTAGTGTGCCGGTGTGCGGCGTAATGTTTCGTCAAGCGCGCAGGCTGATCATTGCATGCCCAGGAAGACCAGCGCCGCCAATGCCACGGCGTTGTTCAACGCATGTGCTGCAATCGATGCCCACAGGGTACCGGTGCGCTGGTACAGCCAGCAGAACGCCGCGCCCATGCCGCCGTAGATCAGCCACAGCAGCAGCATGGCCGGCAGGCTGTTGGCGCTCAGGCCGGGAATTTCATGCACCAGGGCGAAGGCCACACTGCTGAGCAGCATGCCCAGCCACGGCTTTCCGTTCTGCCACAGGCGGCCGAACAGCACGCGGCGGAACAGCAGTTCTTCGTAGGCCGGGGCTAGCAGCACTGCAAACAGCACCAGGAACGCGGGGAACTGCGCGATGGCGTTCTGCATCAGCTGCTGGTTGGTGGGCACCGGTTCGATGCCCAGCTGCTTGGCCAGGAAGCCCAGACCGTTGCTGGCCACCACCACGCCGGCGGCCACCAGCAGAGTCCAGCCCCACATGGAACCCTTCAGCGCGGCATGGTCGGACGCCTGGCGTTCGGCCGGCGTGGCGCGTCGGCGCCAGAAATACACCAGCAGGGCGGCGCCACCGGTGCTGACGATGGCCATCACCACCTGCGCCAGCGCACCGGGCTGACCCAGCTGCTGGTTGAGGGTGGACGCATCGGGCATGCCTGCGCCGCTGCGCGCGGCGTGCGTACCAACCACGGCGGCACGGTACAGGCCCCAGACGATGCCGGCGACCACGCTTAGCATCATCATCGCCACCACGGCGATTCCCAGATCGACGAAGAAACCCGCCAACGGTGAGCCGCGGCGGACGGCGGATGTCGTGGCCGGGGGAACCGGCGGCGGGGTCGAAACCGGGGCGGATGCGGACATCGGGTACCTGCAATCGGAAAGGAAGGGCCGGCGGCGTCCAGTGCACGCCGGCCCGTTTCCGATTGTGTCAGATATCCAGGTTGGCGACCTTCAGCGCGTTGTCTTCGATGAAGTCGCGGCGCGGTTCAACCACATCGCCCATCAGGGTGCTGAAGATCTGGTCGGCGGCCACGGCATCTTCGATGCGCACCTGCAGCAGACGGCGGGTGTCCGGGTTCACCGTGGTATCCCACAGCTGTTCCGGGTTCATTTCACCCAGGCCCTTGAAGCGCTGGATCTGGCGGCCGCGCTTGGCTTCGTCCAGCAGCCAGTTGCGGGCCTGCGCGAAGGAGCTCACTTCGATCGATTTGGCACCGCGGTTGATCACCGCGCCCTCGCGCACCAGGCCATGCAGCAGCTGGGCGGCGTGGTGGATGCCACGCAGGTCACCGGTTTCGAACGCCGACAGCGGCAGTACCTGCACGTGCTGTTCGCCCATGTGGCTGCGCGTGACCAGCACGGCGGCCGGGCGCTGCTCGTTGGCTTCCTGCAGTTCCAGGCTGAAGCGGGCGCTGCCCAGGCTGCCGCGGTTGAGGTGCTTGGCCAGTGCATCCAGGCCCTGGCCTTCGCCGGCCGAACGCAGGGTGTCCAGGTCCATCGGCATGAAGTCGACCAGCGCTTCGAGCAGGCTGCGGTCGTAGCAGTGCGCATTGCGGGCGATGGTTTCCTGCGCGCCGGCATAGGCCAGCAGCAGTTTCTCCAGCGCGACGCCTTCGATGCCCGGTTCGCCGGCAGCCGGCGACAGCGCGGCGTTTTCCACCGCGTTGCTGGCCAGGTAGCTGTCCAGCGCCGGGTCGTCCTTCAGGTACAGCTCCTGCTTGCCCTGCTTAATCTTGTACAGCGGCGGCAGGCCAATGTAGACGTAACCGCGCTCGATCAACTCCGGCATCTGACGGTAGAAGAACGTCAGCAGCAGGGTGCGGATGTGTGCGCCGTCGACGTCGGCGTCGGTCATGATGATGATCTTGTGGTACCGCAGCTTGTCCGGGTTGTACTCATCGCGGCCGATGCCGGTGCCCAGTGCGGTGATCAGCGTGCCGACCTGGTCGGAGGACAGCATGCGGTCGAAGCGCGCGCGTTCCACGTTGAGGATCTTGCCGCGCAGCGGCAGCACGGCCTGGTTCTTGCGGTTGCGGCCCTGCTTGGCCGAGCCACCTGCCGAGTCACCCTCGACGATGAACAGTTCGGACAGCGCCGGGTCCTTTTCCTGGCAGTCGGCCAGCTTGCCCGGCAGGCCGGCGATGTCCAGCGCGCCCTTGCGGCGGGTCAGGTCGCGGGCCTTGCGCGCTGCTTCACGGGCACGCGCGGCATCGACGATCTTGCCGGCGATGGCCTTGGCTTCGTTCGGGTTTTCCTGCAGGAACTCTTCCAGGCGCGCACCGAAGGCGTTTTCCACCGCCGGACGCACGTCGGAGCTGACCAGCTTTTCCTTGGTCTGGCTGGAGAAGCTCGGGTCGGGCACCTTCACCGACAGCACCGCGATCATGCCTTCGCGCATGTCATCGCCGGTCAGGTTGATCTTGGCCTGCTTGGCGATGCCGTTCTGCTCGATGTAGTTGTTGAGCACACGGGTCAGCGCGCCGCGGAAGCCGGCCAGGTGGGTACCGCCGTCCTTCTGCGGAATGTTGTTGGTGAAGCAGTACATCGTCTCCTGGTAGGAGTCGGTCCACTGCAGCGCCACGTCCACCACGATGTTGTTGTGCTCGCCGGTGACCGAGATGACGTTCGGGTGCAGCGGGGTCTTCAGCTGGGCCAGATGCTCCACGAAGCTGCGGATGCCGCCTTCGTAGTGGAAGTCATCGCGGCGGCCTTCGCCACGCTCGTCGGCCAGCACGATCTTGACGCCGGAATTGAGGAACGACAGTTCGCGCAGGCGGCGCGCCAGGATGTCGTAGTGGAATTCCACGTTGTCGTGGAACGCGACCGTCGACGGCCAGAAGCGCACGGTGGTGCCACGCTTGGTGCTGTCTTCCAGCTTGGCCAGGGCGGTTACCGCCGCGCCGTTGCTGAATTCCTGCTGGTAGTGGGAGCCCTTCTGGAACACATCCACCACCAGCTTCTGTGACAGCGCATTGACCACGCTGACGCCCACGCCGTGCAGGCCGCCGGACACCTTGTAGCTGTTGTCGTCGAACTTGCCGCCGGCATGCAGCACGGTCATCACCACTTCGGCAGCGGAGACTTCGCGGCCCAGCTTGGCGCTCATCTGCTCGTGCTTGCCGGTCGGGATACCGCGGCCGTTGTCGGACACCGAGACCGAGCCGTCGGCGTGGATCGTCACTGCAACGTGGTCGGCGTGGCCGGCGAGGGCTTCGTCGATGGAGTTGTCGACAACCTCGAACACCATGTGGTGCAGACCGGTGCCGTCATGGACGTCGCCGATGTACATGCCGGGCCGCTTGCGGACAGCCTCCAGGCCTTCCAGGGCCGTAATGCTGTTGGCGTCGTAGTTGCCGTTGTTTGCCGGGGTGTTCTGTTCGTCGGTCATTGCGCTTGCCGTAGGCTCCGCAGGTCGGGCACCGCACGAAGCGGGGCGCCGAGGGGTAAGGGGTTGCAACCTGAATTATACCAGCCGGGGCTGGGCTGCCTTGTCCCGCCCACTATGGCACAGACACGATCCGTCCATGTTCCACGTGGAACCGGGTGATCGTGGTCAGGTCCTGCAGGGCTGCCGGGGTCTCGGTGGCGGTGAGGAAGATCTGCGCCGGGCCCGACAACAGGCGCTGCAGCACCCGGGCCTGGTGGGTGCGGTCCAGTTCGGAAGACAGATCGTCCAGCGCGATGACCGGCCAGTGGCCGCGCTGTTCGGCGTAGTCCTCGGCCTGGGCCAACAGGCAGGCGAGGGCCGTCAACTTGGCCTGGCCACGCGAAAGCGCATCGCGGCCGGGAATGGACGTGAAACCCACACTCCAGTCCGCTCGATGCGGACCGACCGAGGTATAGCCGGCCTGGCGATCGCGTTCGCGCGCCAGCAGCAGGGCATCGGCCAGGGGCAGTTCCTGCCGGCGCCAGCCCGGGCTCAGATCCATCCGGGTAATGCCCAGCTGCGGGGCAAGTTCGGCGGCCAGCACGACCGCCCGGTCCTGCAGCCGCTCCAGGTAGTGCTGGCGGCGGCTGGTCAGCGGTTCGCCGGCTTCGGCCAGCTCATGGTCCCAGGTATCGAGCATCCGCGCAGGCCCGCCCTGTTTCAGCAGGGCATTTCGCTGCTTCAGCGCCCGCGAGTAGCGCCGCCACAGGCCCAGGAAGTCAGGTTCCACGTGGAACAGGCCCCAATCCAGGAACCGGCGACGCGGTTCGCCGCCGCCACTGACCAGCGCATGGCTGCCCGGTTCAAAGGTGACCACTGCCAGCGCGGCGCAAAGATTGCCGATCTGCGCCACGTCCTCGCCGTCCAGCCGGCCTTTCCAGTCCTGGCCGCTGTGTCGCAGGCCGGCCTTGCGCCGCTGTACCGGCAACTCACCGCGCAGCTCATCCCATTCCACGAAGATTTCCAGGACTTCCCGGTTCTGCTGCACCAGGCCATCACGGACCCGGCCCCTGAAGCTGCGGCCATAGGCCATCAGGTGCAGGGCCTCCAGCACACTGGTCTTGCCGGCACCGTTGTCGCCGGTCAACAGGTTCAAACCGGCCTGCGGTGACAGGTCCACCGCATCAAAGCGTCGCAGGTGGTGCAGGGACAGGCGGCGGATCAGCATGGAACTCGGGGACCATCCGCCCGAAGTCGGGAAGCGGGAATCCATCAGCTTACTGCATCGGTCAAGCCCGGCCCGACTGCAATCGGGTGGCACCGTGGGGAGGGGCGCATCGGGTTCCACGTGGAAACGCCGCGCGGCAGTGCGTCTGGCCACGGTAATGACCGCCCGCAGGCCAACACTCTGTCGGTACGTCCGGAATGTGATTGGGAAAGGGATGGTCACGGCCTGAAAACCTTGAAATCTGGGCAGGCGCGGCGATTTGGGTACTGCGGATTTCAAAAAATTCGCGCCGGTTCCACGTGCATCGCCGTTGGCACCGTCAGCAGACGCTGCGGATTCCTTGAAATCTGCTGGGGCAGGGTGGCCACGCCTTCTCAGATTTCAAAGGATTCACGGCTTCCCGTTCCACGGCGCTGAGGCGTTGGGAAACGGGCAAGGATCTATCCACACCGGGACGGTATTATTTATACACAATCTCTGGGCAATCTGTGGATAAAAAAGCCCTTTTGCGCACCCCTAAAGCTATCCACAGCCCCACCCCAGCCTAACAGGTCCCTATACAGGGGTTTCAGGTGCATAAATATCTTTTAAATCATAAAGATAGCTATGTTTTCCACGAAATCTGGGCCTACCATCACCACCTTGCTTTAGATTTATACCCAGATTTAGAAGCTAGGCACGGCCCAGATCAGGCTCGATCCGGGCTGTGGACAGTGGTGTCAGCAGAAGCAGGGAAGCTGCGCTTGAAACCGGCGACCGCCTCCGGGAACAACGGCGAATATCCGGGAGAGCAACGGGGCAGCAATCCTAGAGGGGCACGATCCCTTGCATCGACAAACAACACCCACTCAAACGCTGAAAGCAACGAGCGTCGATTGCCCGGGAAGCCAACACTTCGAAAACGATGATTCACGTGAAACATGCAAAAAAAACGCCTGGATCTCTCCGGGCGTTTTCAGTTCCGCGTGGGACGTCGCGCTCAGAGGCGCAGCGGCATGACGACGTGGCGCGACTTCTCGTTGCTGGCTTCACGCACCAGGGCGGAGGAATTGGAATCGCGCAGCTGGATAATGACTTCCTCGTCGCGCAGGGCGGAGAGGGCATCCAGTAGGTAGTTCACGTTGAAGCCGATGGCCAGATCGGCGACCTGGGTGTCGGCCTCGATCTCTTCCTGGGCTTCTTCCTGCTCCGGGTTGTGCGCGCTGATCTTCAGGTTGCCCGGAGAGACTTCCACGCGGATACCGCGGTACTTCTCGTTGGACAGGATCGCCGCACGCTGCAGCGAGGCACGCAGCGATTTACGGTCCACCTTCACTTCGCGATCGGCGCCGATCGGAATGACGGCTTCGTAACCGGGGAAGCGGCCGTCGATCAGCTTGGAGGTGAAGGTGACATCGTCGCGCTTGACCCGCACATGGCTGCGGCCGACTTCCAGCTCGATCTCGCGATCGCCGCTTTCCAGCAGGCGCTGCAGTTCGGTCACGCCCTTGCGCGGCACGATGATCTGGCGCTTGGAACCGCTGGGCTTGGCCAGTTCGGTTTCGCACAGTGCCAGGCGGTGGCCGTCGGTGGCGATGGTGCGCAGGGCTTCACCGCGCAGATCGAACAGCAGGCCGTTGAGGTAGTAGCGCACGTCCTGCTGGGCCATCGCGAACGCGGTGCGCTCGATCAGTTCCTTCAGGGTCGCTTCGCTGATGGCCACGCGCTCGGTGGCTTCCACTTCGTCCACCGACGGGAAGTCGTTGGCCGGCAGCGTTGCCAGCGTGAAGCGGCTACGCCCGGCCTGCACGGTGATCTTGTCGCCGGTCTGGGAGACGGTGATGTGGCTGCCATCGGGCAGGGCGCGGATGATCTCGAACAGCTTGCGCGCCGGGATCGTAGTTTCACCGTCCTGGGCGTCATCGACCGCGATCCGCGACACCATCTCCACTTCCAGGTCAGTTCCGGTCAGCGAAAGCTGGCCGTTCTGCACCTGCACCAGGAAGTTGGCCAGAACCGGCAGGGTCTGGCGGCGTTCGACCACGTTGACGACTTGTGCCAACGGTTTGAGAAAGGCTTCGCGCTGCAGTGTGAAACGCATGTGGTTCCGTACCCCTATGCTTTAAAAGTGTGGAATAAATCAAAAGCTTGGTGGTGCTGGTAGCGCCAGAATCGTTGGAAAAACAAGCTAACTGTTTGAATACAAATGAGTTTAAGCCTCGAAACCCTTTGGAAGACTGCCCTTCAACCGGCGGGGATTCTGTGGATAACTTCACAGCGATTTCCACCGCCATTCTTATCCACAGATTGCCCTGCGCTTGCCCCCCGGATTCTGCACCGTTTTGTGCGATGACGCCCCATCGGCATACGTGCATCATTCGCTCAGCTTGCGGATCAGCTTGTCCCAGTCCTCACGCAGCTTGCCGTCGGTTTCCATCAGGGTCCGGATCTGGCGGCAGGCATGCAGCACCGTGGTGTGGTCGCGGCCGGCGAAGGCATCGCCGATTTCCGGCAGACTGTGCTCGGTCAGCTCTTTGGTGAGGGCCATGGCGACCTGACGCGGGCGGGCCAGCGAACGGGTCCGGCGCTTGGACAGCAGATCCTTGATCTGCAGCCCGTAGTAGTCGGCCACGGTTTTCTGGATGTTCGGGATGCTGATGGCCTGTTGCTGGGCCCGCAGCAGATCGCGCAGGGTTTCCTGGGCGAATTCGGTGGTGATCGCGCGGCCGGTGAAATTGGCACGGGCAGTCAGGGTATTCAGCGCGCCCTCGAGGTCGCGCACGTTGGAGCGCATCTTCTTGGCGATCAGGAACGCAACATCATCGGGAATCTCTGCGCCGCGCTCGCGGGCCTTGGCCAGCACGATGGCCGCGCGCGTCTCGAAGTCCGGCGGTTCGATCGCGACGGACAGGCCCCAGGCAAGTCGCGACTTCAGGCGCGCTTCCAGGCCTTCCACTTCGCGCGGGTACCGGTCGCAGGTCAGGATGATCTGCTGCTTGCCGTCAAACAGCGCGTTGAAGGTGTGGAAGAACTCTTCCTGGGTGCGGTCCTTGCCGGCGAAGAACTGGATGTCATCGATCAGCAGCGCGTCCACCTGCTGGAACTGGCGCTTGAACTGATCCATGGTCTTTTCCTGCAAGGCCTGGATCATCGCGCTGAAAAACTGTTCAGAACGCAGGTACAGCACCTTCGCACCCGGGTTGGCCTGGCGCATGGCGTTCCCGGCGGCGAACATCAGGTGGGTCTTGCCCAGGCCGGTGCCCCCGTACAGCAGCAGCGGGTTGTGCGCGCGGTCGCCCGGCTTCTGCGCCGCCTGGAAGGCCGCGGCCAGGCCCAGCTGGTTGCTGCGGCCTTCGACGAAGTTGGCGAAGGTGTAGTGGTTGTCCAGGTTGCCGGCGAACGGCACCTGCGGCTCGGCCACCTGCGCGGCGGGCGTGGAAACCGGCGCGATCTGCGCCTCCACCGGGCGCGGGCGCGAGCCGATTTCAAGGAAAACGTCGCCGAAACCGGCGAAATGGGACAGCAGCTCGCGGATCCGGGGCAGGTACAGCGCACGGACCTGGTCGACGATGAACGCATTCGGGGCGTACAGCACCAGGCTGTCGGTGCGCAGATCGGCCTGCAACGGCTTCAACCAGGTGTGAACGTCTTCCGGCGGGAACTCCGCTTCCAGGCGTTCGAGACTTCGGGACCAGGCATCCATCAGCAATAATCGTCCGATGGCCGGTGGTTGGACGCGAAAAGGCGCCGACCACAGGCCGGAAAAGGGGGAAATGGATGGCTCAGACTACCACCGCGCGGCCCCCTTCGGAATGCTTGTCCCCCACTTATTCACAAAAACATCCACAGCTATTGCACAGGCCAGTGAATTGGCGTAGTCACAAGGACTTGACGGGAGGGGGTTGGCCTCTCTAAAATTTCTTAGTTCTTTTCGTCCCATTCATACGAGAGGCCCCCATGGCCACCAAGCGCACCTACCAGCCCAGCAACCTCAAGCGTAAGCGCGACCACGGTTTCCGTGCCCGTATGAAGACTGCTGACGGCCGCAAGATCCTGTCGCGTCGCCGCGCCAAGGGCCGCAAAGTCCTGAGCGCCTGATTGCCATGCCGCATCCAGCGGCAGACGCAATCCCCTCGACAGTGAACACTACTGACCCGCGCAAGCGATTCCCTCGCTCTGCGCGGGTTCGTACACGTGCCGAGTATTCAACGGTCTTCAACGGCGCCCGCCGTGTGTCCGATCCACTCATGACCCTGCACTGGCTGCCAGCTGACCGGCCGGCCAGGCTGGGTCTGGCGGTTTCCCGCAAGGTTGATCCGAACGCCGTAGGGCGTAACCGGGTCAAACGCGTGCTGCGCGATGCTTTGCGACACCTGCGTGCCGACATGCTGCCAGGCGACTACGTCGTCGTGGCCCGAAGTGCTGCCCGTCAGGCCAGCAACGACGACATACGCCAGGCCTTCCAGCGTCTGTTGCGTCGCCTGCGCGCATTGCCCGCGCCCGCCGCGGACGGCACAATGCCGCCGCCCGTTGCCATCGCAACTTCCACTTTGACCGAGCCGGCATCACGTCCCGGCCCCGCCGAGCCTGCCTGCTGATGAACCAGACCCGCGTATTCCTGATTTTTGCCTGGCTGATGGTGGCCGTGTTGTTGTGGATGGAGTGGAGCCGCGAGAAATCCGCGCCGCCGTCGGCCCCCACCACCACGTCCGCCCCGGCCGCCGCTGGCTCGGTGCCGGGTGCCACCCCGGGCGGCGTGCCCGGTGCGCAGGTCCCGTCGGCTGACGGCAGCGTCGCCCCGGCCGCGCAGGCCACGGCCCAGGCCAGCGCCGCCCCGGCGGCACAGCGCGTCACCGCGACCACCGACGTGCTGCGCCTGGTGCTCGACGGCGGCCGCGTGCTCGACGCCGAGCTGCTGCAGTTCCCGCAGACCAAGGCCGAAGGCAGCCCGCCGGTGCGCCTGCTGACCGAAGAAGCGGCGCACCCGTACAGCGCCATCAGCGGCTGGGCCAGCGAAGACAAGAGTGCAGCCGTGCCGGGCGCCGACGGCTTCAAGCTGGTCGGCGACACCCGTGAGTTCCGCCTGGCCGACGGCCAGCAGGAACTGTCCATTCCCTTCGTCTGGAACGGCCCCAATGGCGTGGTCATCCAGCGCACCCTGACCGTGGTGCGCAACCACTACGCGGTGAAGGTGAAGGACGAGGTCAAGAACAACGGTGCCGCGTCCTGGAACGGCTACGTCTATCGCACCCTCGACCGCACGCCGACCATCCTGTCGCGCAACATGACCAACCCGGACTCGTTCAGCTTCAACGGCGCGACCTGGTATGACAACGACAAGAAGTACCAGCGCCGTGCCTTCAAGTACTACCTGTACGACGGCACGCTGAACCAGAACATCACCGGCGGCTGGCTGGCGATGCTGCAGCACCATTTCTTCACCGCCTGGATTCCGCAGAAGGACCAGGTCGCGCACTACGTGCTGTCCCAGCACGATGGCCGTGACCAGATCGAAGCCCGCGGCCCGGCCTTCACCCTGGCCCCGGGCCAGCAGGCTAGCACCGAAGCCCACCTGTGGGTGGGCCCGAAGCTGGTGAACCAGATCGCCAAGGAAGACGTGCCCGGCCTGGACCGCGTGGTCGACTACAGCCGCTTCTCGATTATGGCCGTGATCGGCCAGGGCCTGTTCTGGGTGCTCAACCACGTACACAAGCTGGTGGGCAACTGGGGCTGGGCGATTGTCGGCCTGGTGGTGCTGCTGAAGCTGGTGCTGTACCCGCTGTCGGCCGTGCAGTACAAGAGCGGTGCCAAGATGCGCCGTTTCCAGCCGCGCATCCAGCAGCTGAAGGAACGCTATGGTGATGACCGCCAGAAGTTCCAGACCGCGATGATGGAGCTGTACAAGAAGGAAAAGATCAACCCGATGGGCGGCTGCCTGCCGATCCTCATCCAGATGCCGATCTTCTTCGCGCTGTACTGGGTGCTGGTGGAATCGGTGGAGCTGCGCCAGGCCCCGTGGCTGGGCTGGATCCAGGATCTGACCGCGCGTGACCCGTACTTAATCCTGCCGGTCATCAACGTAGCAGTGATTTGGGCCACGCAGAAGCTGACCCCGGCACCGGGCATGGACCCGATGCAGCAGAAGATGATGCAGTTCATGCCGATCGTCTTCGGCTTCATGATGGCCTTCATGCCGTCCGGCCTGGTACTGTACTGGGTGGTCAACGGCGGCCTGGGCCTGCTGCAGCAGTGGTGGATGACCAAGCGCCACGGCGGCGAACCGCTGCCGGCGACCACCGTCAGCGCCCCGGCCAAGAAGAAGTAACCAGACCGGCAGGTCGCCAGCTGGCTGGCGTGTACCGTACGTCGACCCACTGGCTTGCCGGGTAGAATCCCCCGCACCCCCATTCCTTACCCACGAGTCCGCCATGCCGCGTGCGCCGTCGTTCCGCCTGTTTCTGCCCTCCCTGCTGCTGACCCTGCTGGTGGCCGGGTGCAGTGGCAAGGACGCGGCGGTACCGGCCGCGACCGGTGCCGCCACCCAGCCCAGCGCACAGGCCGCCGCCGCCGATCCGGCCGCCGCCCCGCTGCTGCAGGCACTGCAGAAGCAGCCCGACGGCCACCGCCGCATCATCGTGCTGCTGGCCGACGAGGCCCAGCAGTCCGCCGCCGACCGCGCCACCGCCAGCCGCATCGGCCAGCAGTTGTTCCATGAGGGGCTGGAGCAGCGCGCGGCCATCGCCGGCCAGTTCGATGCGCTGCTGCGCACGGGCAAACCGCAGCGCTTCGCCACCCTGGGCACCGTGCTGGACTACGTGGAATCGGCCCCGGAGCTGTTCGACGCCGACCGCCTGGCGTTCCGCGAAGTGCTGCGTGATCTGCAGGAACGCATCAGTGACGATTCCTCGCTGCCGGCGGTGAAGCTGCACCGCCGCATCGGCGAAGACCTCGATGCGCTGGACGAGATCGAGCGCAGCTACAACCAGGAACTGACTCGCATCTTCAGCCGCTTCGACCGCACCCGCGCCATCGCGCTCAAGCGCGAGAAGTGGGAGGACTACGTGGCCCACCTGGGCACGCTGTACACCCGCGATGCGATTCTGCGCGACTACGGCGTGATCGAGCCGTACCCGATGTCGATGAAGGACAGCGACCGCGAGATCTTCGGCCGCGACCTGCCGCCCAAGACCGTGATGCTCAGCTTCGACGATGGCCCGCACAAGGCCTATACCGATGAGGTGGCGGCCATCCTGCAGCGTTACGACGTGCCGGGCGTGTTCTTCGAAGTGGGCCGCAACCTGGGCAGCATCGGCGCCGACGGCAAGGCCACGCTGGGCCCGCTAACGAAGATCAGCCGCAACCTGATGGAGCAGGGCTACGCAGTGGGCAACCACAGCCTGACCCACGCACAGCTCTCGCGCACTACCGGCGATGCGCTGCGCCAGCAGGTGCTGTACACCGACGTGCTGCTGAAGGACGTGGACGGCAAGCGTGCCCCGCTGTTCCGCTTCCCGTACGGCGCGCGCAATGCCGAAGGCCTGCAGCTGCTGAACGAAGCGGGACTGAAGTCGATCATGTGGAATATCGACTCGATGGACTGGGCCGACCCGGTGCCCGAATCGATCGTGCAGCGCGTGCTGGACCAGGTGCAGAAGGAACAGAGCTGCATCATCCTGTTCCATGACATCCACGACCGCGCGGTGAAGGCGCTGCCGCAGATCCTGGACCGGCTGATCGCCGACGGTTACCAGTTCGCCGGCTGGAACGGCCGCGATTTCAGCGTCAGCCGCGCGCGCAAGGGCGCCAGCAACAACGATGCCACCGTCACCACCGGTTATGACCGTTCGTGGGCCATCGTCATCGGCGTGGACGACTACGCCAAGTGGCCGAAGCTGGAGTACGCCAGCCACGATGCGCAGGTCATCGCCGATACGCTGACCGGCCAGTTCGGCTTGCCGTCCTCGCAGGTGATTGTGCTGAAGAACCAGCAGGCCACCCGCAACAACATCCTGGCCGCCTTCCACGACCGCCTGGCCGACGACCGCACCGGCCGCAACGACCGCGTGTTTGTGTTCTTCGCCGGCCACGGTGCGACCCGCAAGCTGGCCTCCGGCCGCGACCTGGGTTACATTATTCCGGTGGATTCGGACCCCAACGAGTTCGCAACCGATGCGATCGCCATGACCGACATCCAGAACATCGCCGAAAGCCTGCAGGCCAAGCACGTGATGTTCGTGATGGATGCCTGCTACAGCGGCCTGGGGCTGACCCGCGGTGGCCCGGCGTCCTCCTCGTTCCTGCGCGAGAACGCCAAACGCAGCGCGCGGCAGATGCTTACCGCCGGTGGTGCCGACCAGCAGGTGGCCGACAGCGGCCCCAATGGCCATTCAGTGTTCACCTGGGTGCTGCTGCAGGCGCTGGCCGGCAAGGCCGACCTCAATGGCGATGGCCTGATCACCGGCACCGAACTGGCGGTCTACGCGGCGCCGGCGGTATCGGCGGTGTCGCGGCAGACGCCGACCTTCGGCAGCCTGCCCGGTTCGCAGGGCGGTGAGTTCGTGTTCCAGCTGGCCGGCAACCAGGAATACCTGACCGCCGATACGCAGCAGCTCTCGCCCGAAGCTATCGCAATGAATACCCGCGTGGACGCGGCGCAGGATGCCAAAGCGGGCAGCGGCCAGCCCGACATGCCGGTGAAGTTGGCCGACCTGCAGGGCGGCAGTAAGACGCTCGTGGTGCCGGCTGCGGTGCCGACCTCCGACCGCCAGCGCGCACAGCAGGCCAATGACCGTGGCCTGCAGCTGTACCGCGAAAATCGCTACGACGAGGCCGTGGCCCAGTTCACCGAAGCGCTGAAGCTGCGCCCGGATTTCGCGCAGGCCGCCAACAACCTCGGTTTCGTCTACTACCGCCAGCAGCGCTACGCCGAAGCGGCGCGCTGGCTGGAAAACACGCTGAAGATCGATCCCTCGCGCGCCGTGGCCTACGTCAACCTGGGGGATGCCTACGCCCATGTCGGTGATGCCCGCCGCGCAAAGCAGGTCTATACCACCTACCTGGCGTCGCAGCCGCAGGGCAGCAGTGTGGCCTGGGCGCGCAGCCAGCTAGAGAAGCTGTAAGCCATGAACACCGCTTCCACCGACACCATCGTGGCCATCGCCACGGCCGCCGGAGCCGGTGGCGTCGGCCTGCTGCGTCTTTCCGGCCCGCGCGCTGCGGCGATCGTCACTGCACTGGGCGCGCCCACGCTGCGTCCACGGCATGCGCACTACGCGCGACTGCGCGATGCCGATGGTGAGGTGATCGACGATGGCATCGTGCTGTGGTTCCCGGCACCGAACAGTTTTACCGGTGAAGAGGTGGTGGAACTGCAGGGCCACGGCAGTCCGGTACTGCTGCAGCAGCTAGTCGCGCGCTGCATCGCACTCGGTGCACGCCAGGCGCGCGCCGGTGAATTCAGCGAACGCGCGTTCCTCAACGGCAAGCTGGGCCTGGCCCAGGCCGAGGCCATCGCCGACATGATTGCGGCCGGGGACAACCGCGCCGCGCGCGCCGCACGTCGCTCACTGGATGGTGTGTTCTCGCGCCGCATCGACGCTGTGGTCGAGCAGCTGGCACTGCTGCGCGTGCACGTGGAAGCGGCCATCGACTTCGCCGACGAACCGCTGGATACGCTGGGGGGCGCGCAGGTGCGCCGTGGCCTGGAACAGGCGCGCGCTGATCTTGCCCTGCTGCGCCGCGATGCCGAACGCGGCCGCCGCCTGCGCGATGGCCTGCACGCGGTGCTGATCGGCCCGCCCAATGCTGGCAAGAGTTTGCTGTTGAACGCCCTGGCCGGCAGCGAGCGCGCCATCGTCACCGACATTGCCGGCACCACCCGCGACACCCTGCGCGAGACCATCCGCCTGGATGGCCTGGAGCTGACCCTGGTGGACACCGCCGGCCTGCGCGACGGTGGCGATGCCATCGAACGCGAGGGCATGCGCCGCGCCCATGTGGAGATCGAGCGCACCGACCTGGCGTTGATCGTACTGGACGCGCGCGACCCGGCCGCCGGTGAAGCGGCCATCGGCGAGGCGGTGATGGCCGTGCCGCACAAGGTCTACATCCACAACAAGTCGGACCTGCTGGACGCGCTGCCTGCGCTGGACGACCCGGACCGCGTGCTCGTTTCGGCTGCCACCGGTGCCGGGCTGGAGGATCTGCACACACGCCTGCGTGCGATTGCCTCGGCCGGGGCGGGGGAGCAGGTGGAGGGTGAATTCTCCGCGCGCACCCGCCACGTGGATGCCATTGAACGCGCGCAGGAACATGCGCTGCGCGCCGATGGCGAGCTGGTGCACGAGCATCTGGAACTGGCTGCCGAGGAACTGCGGTTGGCGCACGACGCGCTGGGCGAGATCACCGGGCAGATGAGTGCCGATGATCTGCTGGGCAGGATCTTCTCCAGTTTCTGCATCGGGAAGTAAGCCGGGGTCAGACCCCCGCAGGGGCTCTGACCCCAAACCCCGATAGTCTGGAAGGTACTGGAGTCGTCGGGGTCGGAGCCCCTGCGGGGATCCGACCCCATGCTTCCCGACCCCGTGCTTCCCCCACCTGTCATATTCCCGCCGCATACTGACGCCCATTACATACCGATTGGGGACGTCGCAGTGAAGGTGTTGGGTTTTGCCGTGTTGTTGTCGCTGGCCATGGCACCATCGGTGGCCATGAGTGCTGAATCCTCCACCCCGGCCGCGCCCAAGGTGTCGGTCTACGGCCACCGTGGCGCCAGCGCGCTGCTGCCTGAACACACGCTGGCCGCCTACGCGCAGGCCATCGGGGATGGCGCCGACTACATCGAACCGGACCTGGTGATAACCAAGGACGGGGTGATGGCGGCCCGACACGAGAACGAGATCGGCGGCACCTCCGACGTGACTGCGCATCCCGAGTTCGCTGACCGCAGGACCACCAAGGTCATCGACGGACAGAAGGTGGAAGGCTGGTTCACCGAAGACTTCACCCTGGCCGAGCTGAAGACGCTGTACGCGCGTGAGCGCCTGCCCGATATCCGCGGCACCACCAACGATGGCCAGTTCCGCATCGCCTCGCTGGACGAGATCATCAAGTTCCTGGTGGTGCAGGCCGGCCGTGCCAACCGCGGCATCGGCCTGGTGCCGGAGATCAAGCACCCGACCTATTTCCAGTCCATCGGGCTGCCGATGGAAGACAAGCTGCTGGCGGCGATCCGCGCCACGCCGTATACCAACGTCGGCCCGGTGACGATCCAGTCGTTTGAAACGGCCAACCTGCGCTACCTGCGCGGCAAGATCGGCCGTGGTAGCAACATCCGCCTGCTGCAGCTGCTGTGGAAGGGCGAGGTGAAGCCGGCTGACATCGCCAAGGCCGGCGGCAGCCTGACCTACGTGCAGATGATGACGCCGGCCGGGTTGAAGGATATCGCTACCTATGCCGACAGCATCGGCCCGGAGCTGCGCTCGATCATCCCGCTCGATGCCAGTGGCGCGCTGGACACGCCGACGGCGCTGGTGCGTGATGCGCACGCGGCGGGCCTGATGGTGATTCCGTACACCTTCCGCCCGGAAAACTCGTTCATGGCCAGCAACCTGTGCAAGGGCGGCGAGCATGCACGCAACCCGGACGGCTCCATCGCCGAGATGCGCGCCTACCTGGCCACCGGCATCGATGCGTTATTCACTGATGACCCGGCCCTGGGCCGCAAGGCGGTGGATGGCATGGGCGCAGCGGGCAACGCGGCGAACTGACCGGCAGGCAGGGAAGGAATCCGGTAGTGCCGGCCGTTGGCCGGCAACCTGGGCAATCCTGACGAAGGTTCATGAGGTTGCCGGCCAACGGCCGGCACTACCCCTCGCTTCAACGGTGCGGCTCGTCCGCGGTCGATCCTGACGAAGGTTCATGAGGTTGCCGGCCAACGGCCGGCACTACCCCCACTTCAACGGCCGGCACTACCCCCGCTTCAACTGCGCGGTTCGTCCGGGCGGCGGAACGGGATCACTACGTAATCGCGGCCTTCGCGCGGCTGCCACAGTACTGGCACGCGCGGCGGCGAGGGCGGTTCCAGCTCGTCATCGGCCAGCGTTTCGGCCTCGTCCTCTTCGTCCTCCCAGCTGTAGCGCTGGCGCGGCGGCAGCGGGTCGCTGCGGCGGAACAGCAGCGCGGCGATGACGCCGGCGAACGCACCGCTCATGTGCGACCGCCACGACACGCCATCGGCACGCGGCAGCACCGTCATCAGCATGCCGCCGTAGAACAGCATGCCGATCAGGCCGGTGGCGATGGTGGCACGGTCGCGGCGCAGCAGGCCCAGGCTGGCCAGCAGGAACATCAGGCCGTGGGTCACACCGCTGGCGCCCAGGTGGAAACTGCCCGGGTCGCCCAGCATCCACGCGCCCAGCCCCGAACCGATCCACAGCAGGGGCAGCGCACGCACGGTGGCCTTGGGGTAGACGCTGCCGGCCAGCGTGCCCAGGATCAGGATCGTGATGGCGTTGGAGGCGATGTGTTCCACCGAGCCATGCAGCAGCGGCCTGCCGATCAGCCCCAGCAGCCCCTTGCTGTCCAGCGGCGAGACCGCCCACGGGCGCCAGTCGAAGTAGTCCTGCAGGGCGAACACGGCCACCAGCACCAGCACGGCGGCCAGGCTGGCGTTGAACGCGCGCAGGATGCGCATCCGGTCGTTGCGGGGAGGCAGGTCACCAGCGGGCAGGGGCGCGTTGGTGTTCATACCTTCAGCAATGGAATCCCCCGCAGCGAATGCAAGGCTCGGGGGATGGGAAAATCGGCCCAGGCAGCGGGACAATCCGTTGCCCGGGCCCGGCGCATCAGTCAGCGCCCTGTTCCGGCGGCTGCTTCGGCGGGTTCTTCAGGCTCAGCACCACGGTGGCGGCGATGATCAGCGCGACCACGCCCAGCGACACCGGGGTCGGGATCTTGTACACGTCGATGATCATCATCTTGATGCTGATGAAGCCCAGCACCAGCGCCAGCCCGTAGGGCAGCAGGTGGAGCGGTCGGCCATGCCGGCCAGCAGGAAGAACATCGCACGCAGACCCAGCACCGCGAACACGTTGGAGGTGAGCACGATGAACGGGTCGGTGGTGATGGCGAAGATGGCCGGGATGCTGTCCACGGCGAAGATCATGTCAGTCACCGCGATCAGGATCCGCACCGCGAACAGCGGGGTGAACCAGTGCTTGCCGTCGCGCATCACGCTCATGGCGTTGCCGGCGTAGTCCGGCAGCAAGCGCAGGTGGCGGCGCATCCAGCGCAGGGCCGGGTTGGTCTCCAGGTCCGGTTCCTTACCGGCGGCGAACCACATCTTCCAGCCAGTGAACAGCAGGAAGGCACCGAACACGTAGAGCAGCCAGTGGAACTGGGTGATGAGCACGCTGCCGGCGAAGATCATGATCGTACGCAGCATGATCGCGCCAAGGATGCCGATGATCAGCACCTTCTGGCGCTGTTCTTCCGGCACCGCGAAGTAGCTCATGATCATCAGGAAGACAAAGATGTTGTCCACCGCCAGCGCCTTCTCGACCAGATAACCGTTCAGCAACTCCAGACCGACCTTGTTGGCCATCACCTGGACGGCGGTCTCGCTGAGGTAGTACCAGAGGCCGGCGTTGAACAGCAAGGCCAGCACGACCCAGCCGATGGACCACCACAGGGCCTCCTTGAAGGTGACCTTGTGCGGGCCGCCGCGGCGCATCAGGACCAGGTCGACCAGCAACACGATGATGACCACCGCGCCGAAGCCGCCCCACAACCACACATTACCGATCGTCTGCATTGGGAATATGCGTTGGAAAGATGAATGCCAGGCCGGACGGCGAGGATCTGCAACGGAGGATCGGGAGGGGGATCCAGGAACAGAGCTCCGCCAGTACGACGAAGGTCTCGCTCGCAACCCCACGCGGGTGGGATTGCCGTTGCACCGGAGCCTGCGGGCTCGAATTAACGGTGACAACGTCTGGGAGCTACTCCCCTTCTGCGGCCGATTCTGCGGCCTGGCTGGGCCGCAGTCAAATGGTCGGCGGACCGGGGTCAGAGCCCCTGCGGGGGTCTGACCCCGACGGCCGGTTTACAATAGGCAGATGAATACCCCTTCCCGTTGTCCGCCTCAAGAACGCGTGGCGCTCCAGCCACCCGTGGATCTTCCAGAAACTGGTCGAAAAGCCCGCCGTGCGGCCCAAGCCCGGCGCCATCGTCGACGTGGTCGGCATCGATGGCGAGTTCATCGGCCGTGGCTTCTACAGCGGGCATTCGCGCATTGCCGTGCGCATCCTCGAAACCGACCCGAACGTGCCGGTCGATGCCGGCTGGTTCTCGCGCAAGATCGCCCAGGCGGTCGAGCTGTGCCGCGGCGTGCTCAAGCTCGATGCGGTATCTGATGCCTGGCGCGTGGTGCACAGCGAAGGCGATGGCCTGTCCGGCCTGGTAGTGGACCGTTATAACGATCTGGTGGTGGTCGAGTTCTTCGCCGCCGGCATGTTCCGCCACCGCGAGTGGATCTACGACGCCCTGCGCGAACAGTTCCCGGGCTGCCGCTTCCACAGCTTCGCCGACGAACACGTGCAGAAGCAGAAAAGCTTCGATCTCCACGGCAACACCACCACCGAAGCGTCGGTGATCACCGAGCATGGCATCAAGTTCCGTGCCGACCCGGCCGGTGCGCACAAGACCGGCTTCTTCGCCGACCAGCGCGAGAACCGGCAGTGGCTGAGCGAGCAAGTGGAAGGCAAGAGCGTGCTCGACCTGTGCTGCAACACCGGCGGTTTTGCGGTGTACGCGGCGGGCCGTGGCGCCTCGGAAGTGATCGGCATCTACATCGATGAAGACGTGATCCAGATCGCCAAGGGCAATTCGCACCTGAACAACGTGCGCCCGAAGTTCATCCAGTCCGACATCTTCCCGTGGCTGCGCGATGCGTCCAACCGCGGAGAGCAGTACGATGTGGTGATCCTGGACCCGGCGAAGATGACCTGCGACCGCGACCAGGTCATCACCGCGCTGAAGAAGTACCTGGACATGAACAAGCTGGCGCTGGGCGTGGTCAAGCCCGGTGGCCTGTTCGCCACGTTCTCCTGCACCGGCCTGGTGGCCGAGGATCAGTTCCTGGACATGCTGCGCCGCGCGGCGTTCTATTCCGGCCGCACGATCCAGATCCTGAAGGTGGCCGGCGCCGGCCCGGACCATCCGTTCATGGCTCACGTGCAGGAATCGCGTTACCTGAAGGCCGTGTTCTGCCGCGTGGTCAACTGACCTGCGGCCTCGGTGCCGGCCACGTGCCGGCACCGGCGCTTACAACGGGGGCGGCTGCAGCTGCTGCAGCTGCCCGTTGATGACCCGGGCGCGGCCACGCACGTGGTAGCCCAGCACGGTCAGCCCGGTGCCCAGCACCAGCAACAGCAGCAGTAACCAGCCGGCCAGCGTGCCTAGCACACCGAACAGCCCCAGGCGCAGGCGATGCTCGCCCAGCCAGGCCCGGGTGTGCGCGGCATGCGGCAGGCCGGCCTTGGCTTCGAAGCGTGCCTGCACCGCAGGCGGCACCGCCACGCCGATGTCCAGGCCGCGCGCGACCGCATGGCCGGCGCCATTCAGCGGCAGCGAGGCCTGCGCCAGCGTCTGCTGTGCCTTCAGGTAGGCCTGCCAGCCCGGGCTGAAGTTGGCGAACTGCGGGCCATCCACCAGGCTGTCGAGCTTGCTGTACTGCAGGCGTTCGCCGTGGCCGACACGTGCGGCGGCATCGTCCAGGTCCGCCGAGGCAATGCCGGTGACCCCCAGCATGCCGGCCAGCAGGGTGCCGCCGATCACGAAGGAGAAGGTGAAGTGGTGGACACCGCGGTTGCGCAGCACGTTGCGCAGCCCGAAGCCCACCCACACCAGCAGCGGAATGCCCATGACCAGGAACACCATGGCCATGTCGCCCACTGGGCTGCCACCGCCGAAGCCGGGCGGCACGTGGGCCCATGTCGGGCTGCTGGTGATGCCACCCTTCAGTACGAACGCCAGCACCATGACCGGCAGCAGCAGCGGGAAGCGGGCCAGCCCCAGCGTACGCGCGAACGAGCCGCGCCGGTACGGCGCGCGCAGGCCGGGCACGGCTTCGACGCGGGCCTGCAGCCCGGGCACCTTCAGTGGATCGTCCATGCCGGACTTCATGCGGAGGCTCCACTGGGCTGCAGCAGCTGCCGCACAGCCTGCATCAGCCGGTCCTGTGCCTGCGCGGCGCTGGCCACCATCTGCGCGCTGGCGTTGTCGGTGTTCTGCAGGGCCATGATGGTCTGGCGCCAGATCGGCAGCAGGATCTCCACCGTCTCGGTATAGCGGTCCAGCAGCTCGATGGCGTTGCGGCGCGCCAGCTGCAGCTGCATGCGCGCCATCGCATGGCTGCCCTGCAGCGCGGTGAGGTTGGTGAGGCGGCGCTGCAGCCGTTCCACCGGCCGGTCCAGGCGCAGCGGGTCGTCGTCGTTGCTGCTGTCTGCCGGCTGCTGCTGCAGGAACTGCAGGCCGGCATCGATGTAGACCTGCAGCTGCGTGCTGAGGCCATCGTGCCCGTGCAGCAGCGCTTCGAGCGCATCCACGCTGCGGCGCACGGCCATGGCCTGGCGTTCGATCTCGGCCAGCAGCGCGGTGTTGCTGCCCATGGCGATGCGACGGCGCAGGCGCGCTTCGATGTCTGCCCCGGTGAAACGCTGCCACCAGTCGCTCTGCTGCAGCAGCGCGCGCGGATCCTGTTCGGCCAGGCGCGCGACCAGTTCGGCCAGGGTACGCGCCAGCGCGGCGGCGCTGTCATCCTGCCAGGCCGGCTCGGCACTGGCGCCGGCCAGCCCCGGCGGGCCGTAGCGGCCGATATCCACACGCGCGGCGAACAGCGCCGGCAGTACCTCGTCGCGCAGCTGGACCACGCTTGCCGGCGCCACAGGCAGGGCGGGCGGGGCGTGGGCCGTGGGCGGCAGGGGAATGGCCGGGGGCAGGGCAGAGGACATTGGTGCATCCGTTCGTGGGGCGTGGCCGCAGGTGGCGCGGGCAGTCGTGCCGGGTGGGCTGCCGGCGAGTGTAAAGGAGCCGGACCGGGGCGTGCGGGACTACCGGCGGCCCGGCGCTGGCGCTATGATCAGCACTGACTCTTCAAGCCAAGGAATCGGTCCATGCCCGTGCTGCGTCGCCTGCCGTTGTTGCTTGCCCTGGCGCTGGCCGCGCCACTGTCGGCCCAGGCCATCGATTTCAGCGCGCAGGAACTGGCGCGTGCCAACGCACTGCAGCAGCGCCTGCTGACCCTGGACAGCCACCTGGACATGCCGGCCAACTTCGGCCGCAGCGGTTTTGACATCACCCAGCGCCACGACCACAACGCGCTGTCCCAGGTGGACCTGCCGCGCATGGTCGAAGGCGCGCTCGATGGCGGCTTCTGGGCCATCTACACCGGGCAGGGCGACCGCAGCGCCGCCGCCCACCTGGCCGAGCGCGACCAGGGGCAGCAGCGCTTGCTGGATATCCGCGAGATGCTGGCCGCGCACCCGGACCGTTTCGCGCTGGCGCTGACCGCCGACGATGCCGCGCGCATCAAGGCCAGCGGCAAGCGCGTGGTCTACATCAGCATGGAAAACGTCAGCCCGCTGGTGGCCGATCCTTCGCTGCTGTCCTTCTAACACCAGGCCGGGCTGCGCCTGCTCAGCACCGTGCACTTTGCCAACAACGAGTTCGCCGATTCGGCCACCGACGGCAAGGGGCCCGAATGGAAGGGTCTGAGCCCGGCCGGCAAGGCGCTGGTGCAACAGGCGGTGAAGCTGGGCATCGTCATCGATCAATCGCATGCGTCCGATGCGGTGTTCGATGACCTGATCGCGATGATGCCGGTACCGTTCGTGCTCTCGCACAGCTCGGCCAGGGCCATCCACAACCACCCGCGCAACCTGGACGACACGCGCCTGCGCGCGCTGGCCAAGGCCGGCGGGGTGATCCAGGTCAACGCCTATGGCGGCTACCTGATCGACGCCCCCAAGAGCGACGCGCGCTCGGAAGCAGAAGGCGTGCTGATGCAGCAGATCGGCGGCCGCTGGGACACGCTGGACATGCAGCAGGGCGCGGCGCTGGCGCAGGGCCTGGAGCGCATCGACCAGAGTTACCCGCAGCGCAGGGCCACACTGGAGGACTTCTTCGCCCACCTGGAGCATCTGCTGGCGGTGGCTGGACCGGAGCACGTGGGCATCGGCCTGGACTGGGACGGCGGTGGCGGCCTGGCCGATCTGCGCGATGTCAGCCAGCTGCCGAAGATTACCGCCTGGCTGCTGCGCAAGGGCTACACCGAGCAGCAGATTGCCGGCATCTGGGGTGGCAACCTGCTGCGGGTAATGCGCCAGGCGCAGGACTACGCAGCCAGACAGGGCGGTTGAACCACGCAACCGGTGCGGGGAATGGCCGGCCAACGGCCGGCGCCTACCTGCGCTGTGGGATGCAGAGGTTGCCGGCCAGCGGCCGGCACTACCAGGGGCACGGCCGGGCGATGCCCGGCGGCGACCTTATCGGGCGATCACCGCGTGTCGGCGGCTGTAGAGGAAGTACAGCACCAGACCGACCACGTTCCACAGCAGGAAATACAGCTGGGTGGTGTGCGGCAGGCTGATGAACAGGTAGATGCAGCCCAGCGCGGCCAGCGGGCCCACCACCAGCGCCAGCGGCGTGCGGAAGGTGCGCGCGCGGTCCGGTTCACGCACGCGCAGCACCACCAGGCAGATACCCACCGCGGTGAAGGCGGCCAGGGTGCCAGCGTTGGCCAGCGCCGCGATTTCGTCCAGGCGTGCCACGCCGGCCAGCGCCGACACCACCACCGCAGTGAACAGCGTGGTGGCCACCGGCGTGCCGGTGCGTGCGTTGACCTTGGACAGGCCGCGCGGCAGCAGGCCGTCGCGGCTCATCACGAAGAAGATGCGGCTCTGGCCATACAGGAACGCCAGCAGCACGGTCGGCAGCGCGATGATCGCGATCACGCCGATCACCATCGCTGCGGTCGGGTGACCGAGCTGGCGCATGATCAGGGCCAGCGGCTCGGCGCTGTGGCCGAACACCGCATAGCTCATCGCACCGACGGCGGCCAGCGCCACCAGCACGTAGACGATGGTGCAGCCGATCATCGAACCGATGATGCCGATGGACAGGTCGCGGCCCGGGTTCTTGGTTTCCTCGGCGGCGGTGGAAATCGCATCGAAGCCGTAGAAGGCGAAGAAGATGATTGCCGCGGCGGCCATCACGCCGTGCTCGACGCCGTCCGGGCCGATCGACTTGGCAAAGTCATAGGGCATGAACGGCTGCAGGTTGGCGCTGTCGAAGGCGGGCAGGACCACGGCCACGAAGATGGCCAGCGCAATCAGCTTGAACACCACCAGGATAGCGTTGAGGGTGGCGCTTTCCTTGGTACCGGCCATCAGCATGGCGGCCACCAGCCAGGTGATCACGATGGCCGGCAGGTTGATCATGCCGCCTTCCACGTGCGGACCGGCCGCCAGCGCCGCCGGCAGGTGCACGTTCCAGCCGAACTGGGTGTGCACCCATTCCAGGAAGCCGACGAAGTAGCCCGACCAGCCCACCGCCACGGTACTCACCACCAGCGAGTACTCCAGGATCAGGCTCCAGCCCACCACCCAGGCGAACACCTCGCCCAGCGCGCTGTAGCTGTAGGTGTAGGCGCTGCCGGCGGCCGGCATCATCGTCGACAGCTCGGCATAGGACAGCGCCGCGCAAGTACACACCGCACCGGCGATGGCGAAGGAAATCAACACCGCCGGGCCGGCGAGGTTGGCACCCACGCCGATCAGCGTATAGATGCCGGTACCGACGATGGCGCCGATGCCCAACGCGATCAGGTGCAGCCAGCTCAGGGTGGGGATCAACCGTCGTCCCTCTTCGTGGACGGTGACGGTATCTAGGGACTTGCGCCGGAGCAGGGACATGCAGGCCTCGGAAGGAATGACAAGGAACGACAAGTCCCCGAGTGTGACCGAATGCAGCGCAGCATTACCACTGACGGAGGTCACAGCCGTTCCAGCGCGCGCTGTGCGCGGCGTCTGCCGCCGGAATCGGCACAATCCGGCGGCAGCCTCCCTGACGCGTTGGCCCGGGCCGGGCCTAGGACTCGATGTTGGCCATGCCGCTGACCGAATAGCGCTCGCCGGCAGCCGCATGCAGCGGGAAGGCTGCCTTCAGCGCCTCGCGCGTGGCCGCGTCCAGTTCCACCTACAGCGCATCGAGGTTCTCGTCCAGCCGCGCCCGCCGCGTGGTGCCCGGAATCGGCACCAGGTGCTCGCCACGCGACAGCACCCAGGCCAGGGCCAGCTGCGAGGCGGCGATGCCGCGTTCGGCCGCCAGCGCCTGCACGGTGTCCACCAACGCCAGGTTGCGCTGGAAGTTCCCGCCTTCAAAGCGCGGCGAGGTCCGCCGGTAGTCGTCGGCGTCGAAATCATCCAGGCTGCGGATGGTGCCGGTCAGGAAGCCGCGCCCCAGCGGCGAGTAGGGCACGAAGCCGATGCCCAGTTCGGCGGTGGCGGCCAGCACGCCGTTCTGTTCCGGCTCGCGCGACCACAGTGAGTATTCGCTCTGCACGGCGGTGATGGGGTGCACCGCATGGGCGCGGCGGATGGTGGCCGCCTAGGCTTCGGACAGGCCCAGCCAGCGCACCTTGCCCTGTTCCACCAGGCGCGCCATCGCGCCCACGGTGTCCTCGATCGGCACGCCCGGGTCCACCCGGTGCTGGTAGTACAGGTCCAGGTGGTCCACGCCGAGGCGGCGCAGGCTGGCTTCGCAGGCGGTCTGCACATAGTCCGGGTGGCCGTTGATCAGGCGTGCCTGCGGATCGGCCGGGTCCAGGCCGATGCTGAACTTGCTGGCCAGGAACACCGCGTTGCGGCGGTCGGCAATGGCGCGGCCGACCAGCACCTCGTTGGTGTGCGGGCCGTACACATCGGCGGTGTCGAGCAGGGTCACGCCACGGTCCAGCGCGTGCCGGATGACGGCAATGGCGTCATCGTCACTGCCGCGGCTGCCGTAGTAGGCGCTCATGCCCATACAGCCCAGGCCGAGGGCGGATACGGTGGGGCCGGCGGGGCCCAGGGTACGGGTCTTCATGCGGATCTCCTTGGGGGGGAAGGCGCCGCGCGCAGGCAGGTGGCGGCGAGGGGCACAGCATCCGCCACACCAACGTGCGGATAAACTGCACGGCACCGGACTCACCATGAAGACTGGCTTCACAATGGATACTTCCGCACCGCTGTCGGCCGTGGTCGCCTTCGTCCACGTGGCCGACCATGCCAGCTTCACCCGCGCCGCTGATGCACTGGGCGTGTCCACCTCGGCGCTGTCGCAGAGCGTGCGCGCACTGGAAGCACAGATGGGCGTGTTCCTGCTGCAGCGGACCACGCGCCGGGTGGGCCTGACCGAACACGGCACGCGCTTCCTGCAGCGGGTACGCGGGGGGCTGGCGCAGATCGATGGCGCCTTCGCCGATCTGGACAGCACGCGCGGTGCCAGCCGGCCTGCTGCGCATCGCCCTGCCACGGCTGGTGGCCGAACGGCGGGTGCTGCCGGGCCTGCCGGCGTTCCTGGCCCGTTACCCGCAGGTGGAGGTGGAACTGTGCGTGCAGGCGGCGCTGAGCGACCTGGTGGCCGTTGGCTTCGACGCCGGCATCCGGCTGGGCGAATCACTGGCACGCGGCATGATCGCGGTGCCGATCGGGCCGCCGGAACAGCAGGTGGTGGTGGCCACGCCGGCCTACCTGCAGCGCCACGGCGTGCCGGCCAGCCCGCACGCGCTGGATGGCCATGCCTGCATCCGCTAACGGCGCGCCAACGGCCGGCTGATGCCCTGGGAATTCAGCCGCGACGGGTATGCGCTGGACGTGGAGGTCGGCGGCCCGCTGGTGTTCAACGACACCCAGCTGGCACACCGCGCCGCGCTGGCCGGGTTGGGCATGGTGCAGGGCTTCGCCTCGCAGATGGCCGACGACCTGGCGACCGGCCGCCTGCAGGCGGTGCTGCAGGACTGGCAGCCGCCGTTCCCGGGGTTTCACCTGTACTACCTGGTACGCGAGCAGATGGCGCCCAAGCTGCGGGTATTCATCGACCACCTGCGTGCCACCGCAGTGGCCGGATGAGTCTCAGCCGGTCAGGCCCAGCCGGATGCCGAAGGCCGCCAGGAACAGGCCGGACACGCGGCGCAGCGCATCACTGACCCGCGGGTGCTGGATCAGCCAGCGGCGTGCCAGGTTGCCCACCCAGATCAGCAGCGAGCAGTAGCCCACGCTGACCACGAAGATGATGCCGGCCAGCGCCGCGAACGTGGCCAGGCCCTGGTGCGCGGCGGGGTCGATGAACAACGGCAGGAACGCCATGTAGAACAGGATGGCCTTCGGGTTGAGCAGGCTGACCAGGATAGCCTGGCGGAAGTAGCGGCCCGGGTGCAGGCGGATGCCGCCCGGGCTGGCCGCATCGTCACCGGCGCCGGCCTTGGGCGTGCGCAGCAGGCCGATGCCGACCCACACCAGGTAGGCCGCGCCCAGGTACTGCACGGCATGGAACACCAGCGGGTTAGCCTTCAGCAGCGCGGCCACGCCGCCCATCGCCAGCCACATCAGGATCTGGTCGCCCACCAGCAGGCCGCCCAGCGCGGTGTAGCCGCCGCGTACGCCGCCACGGCCGGTGGCGGTGAGCAGCATGAACGTGCCCGGGCCCGGCAGTGCCAGGAAGACCAGCACGGCGGCCAGGAAAGTCCACAGGTCCTGGATGCCCATCCACGGCATGGCACGGTTCTCGGATCAACGTCGGGGGGCCATTGTGCTGCACTGCCGCAAACGGCGACAGGGGTCAGGGCGGTGCCTGGGGCAGGCCGAACAGCAGCGGTTGCAGCTGCTGCATCAGGTAGGCGTGCAGCTGGCGCACGGCTGGGGAGAACTGCTTGCGGTGCGGGCAGACCATGTTCAGCGGCAGCACCTGCCCGGCGCCGTCCAGCAGCACCTGCAGGCGCCCGGCCAGCACGTCCCCGCGCACGTCCAGCCAGGATTTGTAGGTGATGCCTTCACCGGCCACCACCCAGCGCCGCACGGCATCGGCATCGTCGCACTCCAGCGCACCGCGCACCGACACAACCACCTGCCGGCCGTCCATGTCGAAGCCCCAGCAGTCGTAAGTGCTCCCGCCCAGCTGGAACAGCACGCAGGCGTGGTCCTTCAGCGCCTCCAGGCTGGCCGGCGCACCGTGCTGGCGCAGGTAGGACGGGGCCGCCACCAGCACCCGGCGGTTGCCCTCCAGCAGCGGCAGCGCGACATAGCTGGCTTCGTCCAGCCGACCCAGCCGGAAGGCGATGTCCACCGGGTCGCGGAACACGTTGGTGATCTGATCGGACAGCTGCAGGTGCAGGCGCAGCTTCGGGTGCGCGGCGCGGAAGCTGCCGGGCAACGGCAGCAGCAGGTTGCGGCCCAGGTCGGACGGCGCGGCGATGTGCAGCGTACCGCGCAGTTCGGCGTCCTCGCCCTGCACCCGCACCTGGCCTTCGCGCAGGGTGGCCAACACCTGCTGCGCATAGGGCAGGTACAGCGCGCCCTCAGCGGTCAGCCGCAGGCTGCGGGTGGTGTGCACGAACAGGCGCAGGTCCAGCTCGCGCTCCAGCTATGCCACCGCCGCGGCCACCTGGCCGGGCAGCAGGTCGGCCTCGCGCGCGGCCTGGGAAAAGCTGCCCAGTGCTGCGGTACGGGCGAACAGCTGCAGGTCGTCGATGCGGACCATTTTCATTACTGGAGTGAAAGTGATGCCCGATTATGCGCCTTTGTTGCCGGCGGCGCAGCGGCCACGATGGGCTTCCCTCATCTACCCCGCTGGAATTTCCCGATGCGCGCCATTGCCTATGCCCATGCCGGCCTGCCGATCGACGACCCGCAGGCACTGTTCGACCTTAAGCTGGACAAGCCCAGCCCGGGCCCGCGCGACCTGCGCGTGGCCGTGAGCGCGGTGGCGGTCAACCCGGTGGACACCAAGGTGCGCCGTGGCGTGGCACCGGACGGGCCGCGTGCTGGGCTTGGATGCCGTGGGCATCGTCGATGCGGTCGGCAGTGAGGTGACCCTGTTCCAGCCGGGCGATGTGGTGTACTACGCCGGTGTGATCGACCGCCCGGGCAGCAACGCCGAGTACCACCTGGTGGACGAACGCAGCGTGGGCCGCAAGCCGGCCAGCCTGGGCGATGCGGCTGCCGCCGCACTACCGCTGACCGCGCTGACCGCGCTGACCGCCTGGGAGCTGCTGTTCGATCGCCTGCGCATCACCGAGAACGGTGGCCAGGACCAGACCCTGCTGGTGATCGGCGCCGGTGGTGGCGTCGGCTCGATCCTGGTGCAGCTGGCGCGCCGCCTGACCCGGCTGACCGTGGTCGGCACCG
This sequence comes from Stenotrophomonas maltophilia, assembly GCA_009912235.1. GTDB lineage: Bacteria > Pseudomonadota > Gammaproteobacteria > Xanthomonadales > Xanthomonadaceae > Stenotrophomonas > Stenotrophomonas maltophilia_AV. Next base: position 53,014 of record WNDS01000005.1, on the reverse strand, counting down.
ACTCGCGCCCGGAGACCCAGGACTGGGTCTATGCGATGGGTGCCCACCACGTGATCGACCACCACCAGCCGCTGGCCGAGGGCCTGGCCCGGCTGGGCATCAGCCGGGTCGACCATGTGGCCAGCCTGACCCATAGCGGCGACTATTTCGCGCAAATCGTGGAGGTGCTGGCGCCGCAGGGCCAGTTCGGGCTGATCGATGACCCGGGCCAGATCGACGTGATGGCGCTCAAGCGCAAGGCGCAGTCACTGCACTGGGAATCGATGTTCACCCGCCCGCTGTACAAGACCTCGGACATGCAGCATCAGCACGTCATCCTCAATCGCGTGGCCGAGCTGGTGGACGCCGGCGTGCTGCAGACCACGCTGGGCGAGAACTTTGGGCGCATCACGGCCGCCGACCTGCGCCGTGCCCATGCGCTGGTGGAGAGCAATCGCGCAAAGGGCAAGATCGTGCTGGAAGGCTGGTAAGGATCCAGGCCAACGGCTGAGCTCCTCGTGGTGTTTGGGGCTCGCCAAATGCGGGTCATGTGTTTGGGTCGGGTGTGGTGAGTTCGCGGGACATGCCGTAAACCCATCCCTGGGGGCTCGTAGGGGCAATCCATGGCGTCTGCGGTCAAGCAAGCGCACACCGCCCCGCCCCTGACAGATTCCTGCAGATCTTGTAAATCCACGCCATGCGTGGATGAAATCTGTCAGATATGAAATTCCACGTTGAGGTAACGTTGGGATCAGATCCGTATTCCGTCGGAAAACGGATCTGATCCCAGCTGTCGTTCCGACAGATCGTGGAAGTCTGTCGAAGGCGGGGTGGGTCCGGTTGAGGGGGGCGGCGTAAATACGTCTATGTAGCCTCGGTCGCGCCATCCATGGCGCTCACGCCCCCTCAACCGGACCCACCCCGCCATCCCACGGAATGCAGGCCTTTGCCGTTGATGTTGACGCTGACGTTGCCTTGGCTTGCAGCAGGTGCAGGGCTGCAAGCCCTGCAGACAACCCCCACCCTCAGGCAACCCCGTTGTCGACGTGCGCAGCAAACCCCGGCTGCCGCCGCAACCGCTCGAACCACACCTCGACATTCGCCAGCACCGGCTTCGCGCCGGGCGTGCTGCGCCAGCGCTGGGTGGAGAGGCCAAGCACGATGTCGGCCAGGGTGAAGTCATCGCCGGCCACATGCGCGTGGCGCGCCAGCTGCGCATCGAGCATCGCCATCAGCCGGTTCCACTGCACCAGGCTCGCCTCCACGCGTGCATCGTCCGGGTAGTCCGCATGCCCGCGCACACGCGCCATGAACACGTGGCGACACGCCGTGTTCAGATCGGTCGCCTGACAGTCCATCCACTACTCCACCCGGGCCCGCGCCTGCGGCTGCACCGGCAACAGGTCGTGGCGCCCGGCGCGCGCGGCCAGGTAGCGGCAGATGCTGTTGGATTCCCACAGCACGAAGTCGCCCTCGCGCAGCACCGGCACCTGTGCATTCGGGTTCAGCCCGCGCAGCAGCTCGGCATCAGGGGCCGCGTGGTGCTGCACCGCCAGATCCAGCCCGGCGCTCAGCCACAGCACCTTGCACACGTTGATCGAGGTCGGCTTTCCGTACAGTTCGAACATGGTCAGACGCAGCGTTTGAGACGGGGCCAGCCTACACTGGTGGCATGCAAAGCGAATTCCTACTCATTGGCGGCCTCCTGCTGGCCGTACTCGTCCTGCAGCTGATCGCCCTGCTGCGGCGCCCGCCCCATGACCGCCTGGAACAGGCGGTTCGCGAAGAAGCGCGCGCCGGCCGCAGCGAACTGCGCGAACAGCTGGACGGCTTCGCCCGCGCGCTGGCCGACCTGTCCACCCGCACCGACCAGCGCCTGGACCTACTGCGCGACGCGCTTGGCGAAGACGCGCGCAAGGCCCGCGCTGAAGCAGCCGAAAGCCAGCAGCGCAGTGGTGCGCTGATGGGCCAGCGCCTGCAGGAATTGCGCGGCCAGCTGGAAGTGTTTGGGCAGCAGCAGGAAGCGCGCATCCATGCCTTCGGCCAGCAGCTGCAGGAACTGACCACCCGCACCGACACCCAGCTGGGCGCGCTGCGCCAGACCCTGGTGGACGATGCGCGCAAGGGCCGTGAGGAAGGCGCGCAGTCGCAGCAGCGTTTGACCGACACGCTGGGCCTGCGCCTGCAGGAACTGACCCAGCGCAACGAACAGCGCATCGCCGAGATGCGCACCACGCTGGAAGACCAGCTGCGCGCGCTACAGAGCGACAACGCGCAGAAGCTGGAACAGATGCGCGTGACCGTGGACGAGAAGCTGCAGGCCACCCTGGCCACGCGCCTGGACGGTTCGTTCAAGCTGGTCTCCGAGCGCCTGGAACAGGTGCAGCGCGGGCTGGGCGAAGTGCAGCAGCTGGCCACCGGCGTGGGCGACCTCAAGCGCGTGCTGACCAACGTCAAGACGCGCGGCAGTTGGGGCGAAGTACAGCTGGAAAACATCCTGGAACAGACCCTCACCCAGGACCAGTACGCACGCGCGGTAAAGGTGCGCCCGGACAGCGGCGAGATGGTCGACATCGCCGTGCGCCTTCCCGGCCGCCGCGATGATGATGCGCCGGTGTGGCTGCCGATTGATTCCAAGTTCCCGCGCGAGGACTACGAACGCCTGCTGGATGCGCAGGACCAGGGCGACGCCGAAGCCGTGCGCGTGCAGGGCAACCAGCTCGAGCGCGCGGTGAAGGTGCAGGCGCGCTCGATCTGCGACAAGTACATCGTGCCGCCGCACACCACCGACTTCGCGGTGATGTTCCTGCCCACCGAAGGGCTGTACGCCGAAGTGATCCGCAGGCCCGGCCTGGTCGACCTGCTGCAGCGCGAACACCGCGTGGTGGTGGCCGGCCCGACCACGGTCACCGCGCTGCTCAACAGCCTGCAGATGGGCTTCCGCACGCTGGCGATCGAACAGCGCTCCAGCGAGGTGTGGAGCCTGCTGGGTGCAGTCAAGAGCGAGTTCGGCAAGTTCGCCGGCATCCTCGAAAAGGCCGAGAAGCAGATCACCACCGTGGGCCGCAGCCTGGGTGAGGCCGGGCGCAAGACGCGCACCATCGAGCGCCGCCTGCGCGGGGTGGAGTCGCTGGGCGGCGAGCAGGCGCAGGAACTGCTGGGCGATCTGGGCGAAGCGGCGACCGAGGACGACAGCAGCGAGACCGACGAGGCGTGAGTGGCTGACACGCGCCGTGCATCGTGCGGCGCGTATGCTGGCGGCCCCTGAATCTGCTGGAGCCGTCATGCGCCTACGTGTCCTTGCCAGCCTGTGCCTAGCCGCCCTGCTGGTGGCCTGCAGCAGTACTCCGCCCGCCACCGAAGACAGTGGCCATACCGTGGCCGACACGCCGGCCAGCAGCAACGCCGAGCGCGGTGACGAGGCCGCCGTGGCCTACCGGGAAGCCCTCGACGTGGATTGTCAGGCCGCTGGCGGCCGCCTGCAGCCGCTGGGCCGCCTGCAGCGCGTGCAGTGCGTGATCCCCAATGCCGACGCCGGCAAGAGCTGCAGCAGCAAGCGCGACTGCAGCGGGCAGTGCCTGGCCAGTGGCGAGACCCCGGCCGGCAGTGCCGTCACCGGCACCTGCCAGCCTGACATCAGCGAGAACTTCGGCTGCCGCCAGCGGGTGGAAGGTGGCATCGCACAGGGCACGCTCTGCGTGGATTAAGTGCATGCGTGCATGGGCATGTGTCGGGAGCTTGGGCATCGCGCCAACGGCAGCCACGCATGGCGTGGCTCTACCAGGGCGGGTTCGCGCGCTGGCATGCCGCCGGTCCGGCTGAACATTTCCGCTGCGGTGGTCACCGGCAAGCGCCATGGCGCGGGTATGCTGGCCTCCCATTCCCGTTGCAGCCCGGAACTCCCATGAGCGCGTCGATCTAGGACATCTCCCTCACCACCATCGATGGCCAGCCGTCGTCGCTGGCCGACTACCGCGACAAGGTGCTGCTGGTGGTCAACGTTGCTTCCAAGTGTGGCCTGACCTCGCAGTACGAAGGCCTGCAGGCGCTGTACGCGGAAAAGCAGGCGCAGGGCCTGGAAGTGCTCGGCTTCCCGGCCAACAACTTCCTCGGCCAGGAGCCGGGCAGCGAGGCGGAGATCCAGCAGTTCTGCCAGCTGACCTACGACGTCAGCTTCCCGATGTTCGCCAAGATCAGCGTGGCCGGCGATGACATCCACCCGCTGTATGCGCAGCTGACTGCGGCCCAGCCGCAGTCGATCGGTGAAAGCCCGCTGCGCGAGCGCCTGGCAAGCAAGGAGATTCCGATCCACGCTGCGCCGTCGGTGCTGTGGAACTTCGAGAAGTTCCTGGTCGGCCGCGATGGCGCGGTCATCGCCCGTTTCGCCCCGGACGTGGCTGCCGATCACGCGCGCCTGCGCGAAGCACTGGAGGCGGCGCTGGCGGCTTGATTAAAAAAGGTGTGCCAACCAAGGTTGGCACCTGCCGCGGAACGTGCCATCCACCGCGCAGGGTTGGCACCTGCCGCAAACGAAAAACCCCGCCTCGGCGGGGTTTTTCATGGGCTGGCGCAGAGGCTCAGTGGCTCCACTGCGGCATCGGCATCGCATCGACCGGGATCGGCGAATTCGGATCGTCCTTGCCGCGATGGTGCTTGCCGCGCAGATCGTTCTCGATCTGGTAGTTGCGGCGCTGCAGCCAGGCATCGCGCACCAGGGCGTATTCGTCCACGGCGCTGTCGCGCAGGTCGTCCACCGCCAGCAGCTGCGCGCGGGTATCCACCAGCTGCAGGCCCTGCAGGCCGATGCGGACCCTGTTCTCTTCGATCGTGCGGATCGGCGAGAGCGGGATGTCACCAGCCAGGCCGAAAACATCGCGCACGGTACGCGGGCCGAAGAACGGCAGTTCCACGTAACGCGAGCTGCGCCAGCCCCAGGCGCCCAGCGTCTGGCCGAAGTCTTCGCGGCGGTTGGCCACCATCGCCTTGCTGGCCGGGTCGAACAGGCCGCCGATGCCGAAGGTGGAGTTCATCAGGAAGCGGCCCAGGCTGTCCCAGGCATCGTCCGGGCGGCCCTGCAGCAGCTGGTTGACGATGGTCACCGGCGAACGCAGGTTGTTGAAGAAGTTACTCACGCCAGTACGGGCGAAGCGCGGCACCACGTGGGTATAGGTGGTGGCCAGCGGGCGGGCCACGCCGGTGTCCACGGCCACGTTGAAGCGGTGCACGCGGCGGTTGAACGGTTCCCACGGGTCGTAGGTGGCCGCCGAGCCGGTGCTGTTGCCGTATAGAGCGTCGAAGTCGGCTTCATCGTCGCCACCGGCGGCCGGCGCGGTGCTGCCGGCGGCGGGCGGGGTGCCGGCCGACGCCGGGGCATGGGCCACGGGTGCCGAGGCCACGGCGGCGCTATCGCCGCCGCTGCTGTCAGCCGTGGCCGGCACCACCGGCGCGACGGCCGTGGTGCTGGCGTCGGTGGCCGGAACCACGGTGTCGGCCACCGGGGCGCTGTCGCGGGCCGGCTTGCCGGCACACGCGCTGAGCGCAGCGGCCAGCACGATCAGGGGGAGGATGCGTACGACGTTCATGTCAGCTCGCGGCAGAAGTTCCATTGAAATCCAGATCCGGGGCCAGCCGGTAGGCTGCCCCCAGTTCGTTGTAGCCGGCCGGTGCGCCGTCGATGGCCAGCGCGCGCCCGGCATGGCGTGCACGCGCGGTCAGTTCGGCCAGCAGTGCCAGGCCGGCGCTGTCCACGCGGGGCACCTCGGCCAGGGCGATGCGTTCGATGCTGGCAGGCAGTGCGCGCAGCTGCGGCCACAGCGCGATCACCGCGGTACGGTCGAGCACGCCGCGCAGGCGCAGCGTGTTCCCGTCCAGCGCGGCGCTGGTGCTGTTACTTGCCATTGCCCGCCGGCCCGGCCTGCATGCTGCCGCTGCGCAGGTCGGCAGCGACCTGCTTGATGCCCTTCTGGCGGAGCGGGGCATCGAACTGGTTGCGGAAGGTCTGCACGTAGGAAATGCCTTCGATGTTCACGTCGAAGATCTTCCACTGGCCACCGTCGTTGCGCATCCAGTACTCGACCGGGGTCGGCTCGTTGCCGGCGCGCACCAGTTCGGTGCTCACGCGCACGCCACGGTTGCCCGGCAGCGGGCTTTCACCCTTCAGGCGGAAGCTGGGCTTGCCCTGGATGTTCAGCAGGGTGGAACCGTAGCGCTGCATCAGGTTGTCGGCCATGGCATCGGCGAACAGCTTGATGTCCGCATCCGACGCACCGCGGGCGTGCGTGCCCAGCACCAGGCGGGCGGCGTAATCGCGGTCGAAGGTGCGGTTGAGCTCACCGTCGATGAAGGTGCGCAGGGCGGTCGGGTTGCTGGTGAACTCGGCCTTGCGCTGCTGCAGCGTGTTCATGATGCGGATGCTGGCGTCGATGACCACCTTGCCGACCTGGCCCTGCGGGGCGGCAGCGGCGGCAGTGGCGGCAGGGGCGGCCTGGGTCAGGGCGAGCGCCGGCGTCGCGGCCAGCAGGGCCGAGGCGAGCAGGACCGGGAACAGTTTCATTTTCATGGGTGCGATTCCGTTGCGGGCGCCTTGGCGCCGTCATGGGCGTCCTGGCCAGCGCCACCACCGGCGCCGCCACCGAACATGTATTTGCCAACCAGCTGGATCAGGTCCACGGCCGGCTGGGTGAAGACGATTTCCTCGCCCGGCTTGAGCACGTCCGGATCACCGCCCGGCTGCAGACCGATATAACTCTCGCCCAGCAAACCGCTGGTGAATATGCCCGCCGAAGTGTCGGCCGGCAGGTCCTTCACCTCGCTGTTCAGGCGCAGGGTGACCACCGAATCGAACTTGACCGGGTCCAGCTCGATCTTGGCGACCTGGCCGATAGTCGCGCCACCGATCTTCACCGGCGCCTGCTTGCGCAGCTGGCCGATCTGGGAGAAGCGGGCCTTCAGCTCGTAGCCGCCACCGCCCAGCGACCAGCGCTGGTTGGTCGAAGCCACGGCCAGCACCAGCAGCGAGGCCAGCGCCAGCAGCAGGAAAGCGCCGACGGAGAATTCAAGTCTGGGACCGCGGATGGCCATGGGGTGTCTCACTGTTCCTGGTCAGGTGCGCCGGCGGGCGCCGGTGCGGGGTCGAATCGGGTCACGCGTGGCAGGGCATGGGTCAGGTGAACATCATGGCCGACAGCACGAAGTTGAACATCAGCACCAGCAACGAGGCGTTGACGACCGCGCGGGTGGTGGCCACCGAGGTGCCCTCGATGGTCGGCTCGGCGTGGAAGCCGACATAGGCGGACACCTGCGCGGCGGTGCCGCCGAAGATGGCCGACTTCAGCATCGCCACGCCGAAGTCATCCCAGAAATCCACGCTGTTGCGCAGGGCCGACCAGAACACGCCATTGTCCAGGCCCAGCACATGCACCGCTTCGAAGTAGCTGGCGCTGATGGCCAGCGAGCAGAAGATGCCGGTCAGCAGCGGCACGGTCAGCACTGCGGCCCAGAAGCGCGGGGCCACGGCCTTGGCCACCGGGTCGATGGCCATCAGCTCCAGCGCCTTGATCTGGTCGGTGGCGCGCATCAGGCCCAGTTCGGCGGCAATGGAGCTGCCAGCGCGACCGATGAACAGCAGTGCGGTCAGCACCGGCGCCAGTTCGCGGTACAGCGACAGGCCTAGCAGGGTGGACAGCGCGTCGGCCGCACCGAAGGTGGTCAGCGTGCGGTAGCCCTGCAGGGTCAGCACCAGACCGACGAAGGCGCCGCCAACGGCGATGATCGGCAGCGAACGTGCACCGATCTTGTAGATTTCGCGGGTCAGCTCGGCCAGGAAGTCGCGCGTCGGCAGCGAGCCGCGCAGCACGGTCAGCGAGAACAGGCCGGCGCGGCCCAGCGAGCGGGTGGCGGCAACGAAGGGCATCAGGCCACCTTGCTGCGCGGTGCGGCGTCGAACGGAATGGGGCCATCGGGCTGGCCGTGCAGGAACTGCCGCAGCAGTGGGTCCTGGCTGGACTGCAGCGCCTCCGGCGACCCCTGGAACACCGCACCACCGTTGGCGATGGCGATGACCTGGTCGCAGATCGGCAGCGTTTCGTGCACGTGGTGGCTGACGATGATGCTGGTCAGGCCCAGGCTGTGGTTCAGGCGCTGGATCAGGCTCATGATGACCCCCGAGGCGATCGGGTCCAGCCCGGTCAGCGGCTCGTCGTAGATCATCAGCGGCGGGTCCAGGGCCAGCGCACGGGCCAGTGCCACGCGCCGCGCCATGCCGCCGGACAGCTCGCGCGGCCAGGCATCGGCGGCGGCCAGCAGGCCCACCGCGTGCAGCTTCATCTGCACCAGGCGGTCGCGCACCGGTGCCGGCAGGCGGGTATGCGTGCGCAGCGGCAGGGCGACATTCTCGGCCACGCTCAGGTCGGTCAGCAGGCCGTTGCCCTGCAGCAGCACGCCCACGCTCTTGCGGATCTCCAGCAGTTCGCCGGCGCGGGTGGGAATGGGCTTGCCGAACAGGGTGATGTCGCCAGCGGCCGGGCGCAGCTCGCCGGTCAGCGCCGCCAGCAGCGTGGACTTGCCACTGCCCGAGGGGCCCAGCACGGCGGTGATGCTGCCTTGCGGCACCTGCAGCGAGACATCGCGCAGGATCGGGCGCCCGCCGCGGTCGATGCGGACGTTGGACAACTGCACCAGACTGGACGGGGAAGCCGACATGGGCGCCATTAACGTTTTTCCAACGTTCAAGAATCGGGGCAGACGACTGAACATAACCGAACTGTGCCGTGCAGTATTGTGGCATGCGCCAGCCCGGACCGGCGCGGGATAATCCCTATTGCGCCCGGAACAATCCATACCGGCAGCGCGCGGGGTATTGCACACTGTGCCGGATGAACGACCCGGCCTCCGATTTCCGCCTCTACCATTCCAATTCCCTCGACGTGCTGGCCGCGCTGCTCGCGCGCCACGTACGCACGCCGGTGGCCGGGCAGGCGCTGTTGGCGCCGGAAACGGTGCTGATTCCGCAGGTGGCGATGCGGCGCTGGCTGCAGGCCACCCTGGCCGCCGAATATGGCGTGGCCGCCAACCTGGAATTCCTGACCCCCGGCGAGTTCGTCGCGCGGGCGCTCAATGCCAATGTCGCAGGCGAAGGCGATGACCTGGACGCCGCTGCGCTGCACTGGCGCCTGTACCAGGCCCTGCGCGACCCGGCGCTGCTGGCGCAGCCGCCGATGCGCGCACTGCAGGCCTACCTGGCCGGCAACGATCCGCTCAAGCCGTGGGCGCTGGCCGGTGAACTGGCCACGGTGTTCGAGAAGTACCAGGCCTGGCGCCGCGACTGGCTGCTGCGCTGGGAAGCCGGCGCCGACCCGGCCGATCCGCAGGCCATCCTGTGGCGCACCATCGCAGCGGGCTCGCAGTACCGCGCGCGTCGCACCCAGGCCTACCTTGAGCGCTTCGAAGGCCCGGGCCAGCCGCTGCCGCAGGGGCTGCCACCGCGCCTGTCGGCGTTTGCCACGTTTAACATCTCCCCAGACGTGCTGCGGGTGATGGCCACCCAGGCGCGAGTGGGGAAACTGCATTTCTACCTGCCCACGCCGGTGCAGTCGTACTGGGGCGACCTGCAGACCCTGGCGGAAAAGCTGCGCAGCGGCGCGCCGGACCCGTTCGGCGAAGCGGCCGGCGAGAACCGCCTGCTGGAAGCCTGGGGCGCGGCCGGGCGCGATTTCATGGCCGTGCTGGGCAGCTACGAAGTGGTGCACCCGGCCGGTGAGATCGCCGTCTATGCCGACCCGGAAGAAGATGAGCGACCCGGCATGGACGCTGGCGGGCTGGCCGACAGCCTGCTGCATCGTCTGCAGCGCGACCTGTTCCACCGCCGTGCGCTGCCCTCGGGCCCGCTGCGTGAAGCCCTGCGCAGTGACGACCCCAGCCTGCAGGTGCACGCCTGCCATACCCGCCTGCGCGAGCTGCAGGTGCTGCACGACCAGCTGCGTGGCCTGCTGCAGGACCCGTGCTTCGACCCGCCGCTGCAGCCGCGCGAGATCGCGGTGCTGGCCCCGGACATCGACCCCTACGTGCCCTACCTGGAAGCGGTGTTTGGTGGCCGGGGTGGCGATGAGGACCACATTCCCTACGCGCTGGCCGACAGCAGCCCGCTGGCGGGTGAGCCGCTGGCCGATGTGTTCGTGCGCCTGTTGGGCCTGCCGGTATCGCGCTTTGGCCTGAAGGAAGTGCTGGACCTGCTGGCCAGTGCGCCGCTGGCGGAGGCGGCGGGGCTGGAGGCGGCCGATTTCGACCGTCTGCACGCCTGGCTGCAGCAGGCTGGTGCGCGCTGGGGCATCGATGCCCACCACCGCCAGCAGCACCAGGCCCCGGCCGACGATGCCTTCACCTGGCAGTTCGCGCTGGACCGCCTGCTGCTGGGCCATGCCATCGGCAGCGACAGCGACCTGGCTGGCGTGGCGCCGTGGCCGGAACTGGAAGGCGGCGCGCTGGATGCACTGGACCGGCTGTTGCGCCTGCTGCGCGTGCTGACCAGCTACCAGCGCCGGCTGGGCGAAGCGCTGTCCCCGGCGCAGTGGCGGCAACGCCTGCTGGCGCTGTTGCAGGCGCTGCTGCCGACCGCCCCGGCGTCGCCCAACAGCCAGCGTGCGCTGGACCGCCTGCGCAAGCTGCTGAACCAGTTCGAGGTGGATGCGCGCAAGGCCGGGTTCGACGACGCGGTTCCGCCGGAGGTCGTGCGTGCGCACTTTGCCGGTGCGCTGTCCGAAGCCGATACCCGCGCGCCGCTGCTGACCGGTGGCATCAGCTTCGGCCGCATGTTGCCGATGCGCCTGCTGCCGTTCCGGGTGATCTGCGTGCTGGGCCTGAACGATGGCGATTTCCCGCGCCGCGACCCGGCCGCCGGCCTGAACCAGCTCACCGCCGAACTGGACACGCCGCGCCGCCGCCCCGGCGACCGCTCCACGCGCGAGGATGACCGCTTCCTGTTCCTGCAGCTGTTCGCCGCCGCCCAGGACGTGTTCTACCTGAGCTACCTGGGCAACGACCCGCGCGATGGCAGCGCGCGCGAGCCGTCGGTGCTGGTCAGCGAACTGGTCGACGCCGCTGCGGCCTACCACGATGATCCCGGCGCGGCGGCCAAGGCCTTCACCGTGCGCCACGCGCTGCAGCCGTTCTCGCCGGCCGCCTTCGGCGATGGCGATGCGCGCCGCTTCAGCTACCGCCGCCAGTGGCACCCGGCCGCCGGGCGCATGGCCGGCCAGCGCAGCCCGTTGCCCGCGTGGTTCGATGGCCTGCCACCGGCCGCGGGCGTGGCCGACGAACACAATCTGTCGCTGGATGCGCTGCGCCGCTTTCTGTGCGACCCGGCCGGGCAGTTCCTGGCGCAGTCGCTTGGGCTGCGCCTGGCCGACGATGTGGACGCCGCCGACGACCTGGAACCGCTGGTGCTGGCCAGCCACGGCCCGGACAGGCGCCGCGTGCAGCAGGCCGTGGTGCATGCCACCGTGGTGGGCGACGACGCGCCGCTGTACCCGCGGCTGCGTGCCCGGGGGCTGGTGCCGTCCGGTGCGCTGGGCGAACGCCAGCTGGAGACCGAACAGCAGCAGACCCGTCCCTATGCCACCGCGCTGGTGGCCTGGCTGCAGGGCCAGCCGCTGCACAGCCGCCACTACGAGGTGGATATCGACGGGGTGCGCCTGCAGGGCCGCGTGGCCGATATCCACGCGCGCGGCCTGGTGCGCCTGCGCGCCGGTGGGCTGAACGGCAATGCGGTGATCCGCCAGGGCCTGGACTGGCTGCTGGCCAACGCCGCCGGCGATGCACTGCCGCTGGTGCAGTTCCACGACGCCGGCGATGAGGGCATCGGCCCGCACGTGCTGCCGGCACTGGACCCGGACGCGGCCCGCGCCGCCCTGCGCGTGCTGCTGCAGCTGCGCCGCCGTGGCCTGCGCGCGCCGTTGCCGTTCGCTCCGTATACCGGCTGGGTGCTGTACACCACGACCGGTGAAAAGCAGCGCCAGGAAGGCTGGAAGCAGTGGCATGGCAGCGAGCGCAGCTGGGGCGAGGGCAACAGCGATGCCTGGCAGCTGGTGGCGCGCGGCAGCGATCCCTTTGCCGACGACGGCCGCTACGCCGCCCTGCTGCGCACCAGCCTGCAGGTCTTCACCGCCGTGCGCGAAGGCCGCGCGCTTGGCCCTGCGCAGGAGGTGACCGCATGAGCCTGACCACCACACCCGCCGCTGGCGACCCCTACCTGGCGCTGCCGCTGCACGGCACCCAGCTGATCGAAGCCAGTGCCGGCACCGGCAAGACCTTCACCCTGGCCACGCTGTTCACCCGGCTGGTGGTGGAACAGCGCCTGCGCATCGGCCAAATCCTGGCGGTCACCTTCACCGATGCGGCCACCCAGGAACTGCGCAAGCGCATCCGCGAACGGCTGGCGCTGGCCGCGCGCCTGGTCGATCTGCCGGTGGCCGAGGATGAGGGCCCCGATGCCGCGTTGACCCGGCAGGTACTGCAGCGCCACCTGGACGAGAGCGACGAAAGCGCCACCGCGCTGAAGCGCCGCCTGCAGGTGGCTGCCGACGAGATCGACCTGGCCTCGATCTTCACCATCCACGGTTTCTGCACCCGCGTGCTGCGCGAACATGCGCTGGAAAGCGGGTATACCTTCGACCCGCCCGAACTGCTGGCCAGCGACCGCGAGCTGCTGGAGGAACTGGCCGCGGATCTTTGGCGCGTGCATGCCAACGACCCAGCCACGCTGGAACCGCTCACCTTCCTGTGGAAAACCCCCGACGCGCTGGCCAGCGACCTGCGTGCGCTGATCGCCGCGCCGCCACTGTACCCGCTGCGCCCGGCCCATCTTCCGCAGGATCCCCGGCCGCGGCTGGCGCTGGCCGCCACTGCGCTGGCTACGGCCATCGACAGCGGCCTGGAGCTGGCGCGCGAGCAGGTGGCCACCGCCTTCGAGCGCAAGGTGTTCGATGGCCGGCGTGCGCACCGCCGCAGTTTCGACAAGGCCTTCGCCGCCCTGCTGGCCGGGCGCGAGGCGGCGCAGTGGCCGCGTGATGACAAAAACCACCTGGACAAGCTGCTGCCGACCGCGCTGCGTGGCTTCTGCAAAGACGGCCAGCAGGACGCCAGCCCGGACGCACCACTGTTCGCTGCGCTGGCGCAGTGGTGGGACGCCGCCGATGCCCATGCCGCCTGGCTGTGCGAGGTGGCGATCACCTTCCTGCACGATCTGCGCGAAGAGGCCATCACCCGCCTGCAGCAGCTCAAGCGCACCCGCCGGGTACAGACCTACGACGACCTGATCGACGGCGTGGCGCAGGCACTGGAAGGCGAGCACCGACTGGCGCTGGTGCGCCAGCTGCGCGCGCAGTACCGCATCGCGCTGGTGGACGAATTCCAGGACACCGACGACCGCCAGTGGAGCATCTTCCAGCGCGTGTTCGGCGATTCGCCTGAAGTGGCGATGCTGGGCCTGGCCCCGGCGCTGTTCCTGATCGGCGACCCCAAGCAGGCCATCTACGGATTCCGTGGCGGCGATATCCACACCTACCTGAAGGCCAAGCAGGCTGCGCTGCAGGCGCCGGTGCTGGACCAGAATTTCCGTTCGCGGCCCTCGGTGCTGCGTGCCGTGCAGGCGCTGTATGCCACCGCCGGTGAAACGGCGTTCCTGGAAGCGGACATCCAGTTTGAAGTGATGCACCCCGGTGGCGTGCGCACCGATGCCGACCTGCTGCGCGAGGGCCAGCCCGCCCCGGCGCTGGTGCTGCACCGGCTGCGCAGTGGCAGCGACAAGCCGCTGGGTGCCGACGCCTCGCGCGCGGCGGCCACCCAGGCCTGCGTGGCCGCGATCCACCAGGTGCTGCTGGAGGCCCGCGACGGCCGTGCCAGCCTGCGCGGGCGGCCGGTGCATCCGGGCGATATCGCCGTGCTGGTGCGTTCGCACCGCGAAGCCACGCTGGTGCAGCGCGCGCTGGCGGCGGTCGGCATTCCCGCCGTGGCCGCCGGAAAGCAGAGCCTGTATGCCACCAGAGAGGCCCGCGATGTCCGTGCGCTGCTGCTGGCGCTGCTGCAGCCGGCCGATGAAGGCCGCCTGCGCGCGGCGCTGTCGACCGTGCTGCTGGGCCAGGACGCGGCCGCCATTGCCGGCATGGAACGCGAAGGCGACCTGCAGCGCCAGGCCCAGGCCCAGCTGCTGCACTGGCGCAAGCGCTGGCAGCGCGGTGGCCCGTTCGCAGTGGTGGCCGATGTCTGCGCCAGTCAGGCCGAACGCCTGCTGGCGCTGATCGACGGCGAGCGCCGCCTGACCAACTACCTGCAGCTGGGCGAACTGCTGCAGGAAGCCTCGGCGCAGGCGCTGGGCATGCATGGCCTGCTGGACTGGCTGCAGGGCCAGATGGCCAACGCCGACCAGAACGACGAACAGCAGCAGCTGCGCCTGGAATCGGACGCGCGCCGCGTGCAGATCATCACCCTGCACAAGAGCAAGGGCCTGGAGTACCCGCTGGTGTTCCTGCCGTTTGTCGGCATCGACGGTGGCGCGCCGAATACCGCCAGCCACAGCACCCTGCACGTTGATGGCCAGCGCCAGCTGCACTGGAAGCTGGGCAAGGACGACGACTGGGAGGCGATCAGCCGCCAGCGCGACCATGACCAGCGTGCCGAAGATGCGCGCCTGCTGTACGTGGGCCTGACCCGCGCCGAACATGCGCTGTGGATCGCCATCGGTGAACTGGCGGGCATCGCGCGGACGCGCCTGGCACCGATGCTGGGGGATCTGTCCACACTGCGCGTGCACCCCGATATCCAGATTGACGAAGACCAGGACGATGCACCGCTGCAGCCGTTGCCGGCCGAGCAGGACGGTGCGCTGCCTGCCGTGCGCGCGCTCACCCGGCGCGTGCCGCATGACTGGTGGGTCTACAGCTTCACCCAGCTGGCGCATGCCGATGCCGGCAGCGAGGATGACATCGAAGCGGCGGCCTCCGAACTGCCGGCCCCGGCGGCCGACGAACCGGCTGGCCCGGAGCTGCCGCTGGAACCGGCGCTGCCCGAACCGATCGCGCAGGAACAGCTGCCACCGGACTCGCGCTTCATGGGCAGCCGCTTCGGCAACGTGCTGCACGAAGCACTGGAAAACACCGATTTCGCCGTGTGGGCTGACTGGCAGCCAGGCCAGCCGGCGCCGGAAGGCCAGGCCGCCATCCTGCGTGACGCACTGCATGCCGAAGGGTATGCCGATGCCGATCTGGACAATGGCGTGGCGGTGCTGGTGCCCTTGGTCGGGCACACCCTGACGGTGACGTTGCCCGAAGGCGGCGCGCTGCACAGCCTGCCGCCCAGCGACTACCGCGCCGAGATCGAATTCCACTTCGCCATCGCGTCCACTGCCGTGCCCGCGCTGCTGCAGCTGCTGCATGCGCATGGCATTTCCGCCGCGCGCCGTGGCTTCGGTCTGCGCCGCCAGCTGGAAGGGCTGATGACCGGCAAGATCGACCTGACCTACGTGCGCGCGGGGCGCTGGTACGTGCTCGACTACAAATCCAACCGCCTGCCCGGCTACAGCCCGGACCTGCTGGTCATCGCCATGCGCCACAGCGAATACGACTTGCAGGCGCTGATCTACACCGTGGCCCTGCACCGCTGGCTGCGCTTCCGGCTGGGTTCGGCCTACGACTACGCGCGTGACATGGGCGGCATCCGCTACCTGTTCTGCCGCGGCCTGGATGGCAACGGCAATGGCCTGCATGCGCAGCAGTTCCCGCTGGCGCTGGTGGATGGGCTGGACGCACTGTTCGCCGGCGGCGGCGACGCCCAGGCCGCACTGGTCGCGCGCGCACGCGGCGATGCCAGCACCGGAGCCGCGCGATGAGCCTGCTGAAGCAGCTGCACCAGAGCGGCCAGCTGCGCACGCTCGACCACGCGCTGGCCACCAGCCTGCTGCGCCTGCGCGATGACACCCCCTACGAGGTGGCACTGGCCGCTGCGCTGGCCTCGCTGGCCATCGCCCAGGGGCACGCCGGGTTCGATCCGCGCCAGCCGCAGCGTGTGCTGGAAGGCGTGGCGGACTGGCCGCGGGCCGATGCCTGGCTGCAGCAGCTGCAGACCTCGCCCTGGGTAGCACAGCCGGGCGATCCCGCGCATGTCTCGGCAGATGCACCGCTGGTGCTGGAAAACGGCCTGCTGTACCTGCGCCGCTACCGCGAATACGAATGCCAGCTGGCGCTCGGGCTGCAGCGCATCGGCGGCCACGTGCTGCCGCCGGTGGACCTGCAGACGTTGGCGGCCCTGTTCGCCACGCTGTTCCCGCAGGCCGCGGCCAGTGTCGACCACCAGGCCCGCGCCGCGGCCATCACCCTGCGCCATCCGCTGGCCCTGGTCACCGGTGGCCCCGGTACCGGCAAGACCACCACCATCGCGCGGCTGTTGCTGCTGCTGGCCGCACACGCCGCTGGACAGGGCCAGTCCGCGCCGCGCATCGCGCTGGCCGCGCCCACCGGTCGCGCCGCCGAACGCATGGCCGAAAGCCTGCGCCTGGCCGTGCAGCGCCTGCAGGCACTGGGCGTGGACCCCGCGCTGTGCGCCGCGCTGCCCACCACCGGCACCACGCTGCACCGCCTGCTGGGTGTCATTCCCGATTCACCGCGCTTCCGCCACCACGCCGAGAACCCGCTCGCGCTGGATGTGGTGGTGGTGGACGAAGCATCGATTATCGACCTGCCGCTGATGGCCAAGCTGGTCGATGCGATCGCCGCCGGCACCCGCCTGGTGCTGTTGGGCGACCCGGACCAGCTGCCGTCGGTGGAAGCTGGCGATGTGCTCAGCGCGATCCTGCGTGCCAGCGGCGATGGCGAAGGCACCCAGGCCGATGACGCGCAGGCGCTGCAGGCGCTGCTGGCCGCCGCCACGTTGCAGCCCCTTGCAGCGGCGCGCCCCTTCAGCGGCCGCCGCGTGCAGCTGCAGCGGGGCTACCGGCAGAGCGACGCGCTGGACCTGGCACCGCTGGCGCAGGCCGTGCGCGAGGGGGACAGCACACACACGCTGCAGCTGCTGCGCAGCGGTGGCCTGGCCGGTGTTGAATTCCATGAAGGTGCAGGCGATCCGCTGCAGGGCCGCCGCGATGCGATGCTGGCACAGTGGCGCGCGCTGGCCGAGGCGCCCGATCCGGCGCAGGCACTGCAGCAGGCCGGGCGCCTGCGTGTGCTGACCGCCCTGCGTGAAGGCCCGCAGGGCGCGCGTGGCCTCAACAGCCGCATCGAACAGCTGCTGGCCGGCAGCAATCCGGGCTATTTCCAGGGCCGCCTGCTGCTGGTGACCGAAAACAGCTACCGCCACCGCCTGTTCAACGGTGACATCGGCATCTGCCTGCGTGATGGCAGCGGCGCGATGGTGGCCTGGTTCCCCGGCGACGATGCCGCCCAGCCGCGTGCCTTCCACCCCGCTGCGCTGCCCGCGCATGAAAGCGCGTTCGCCATGACCGTGCACAAGGCGCAGGGCTCGGAGTTCGATGAAGTGTGGCTGCAGCTGCCACGCCAGGACAGCCGCGTGCTCTCGCGCGAGCTGGTCTACACCGGCCTGACCCGCGCACGCCAGCGCCTGCACGTGGCCGGCACTGACGAGGCGCTGGTGGCGGCGCTGAAGCGGCACGCCAGCCGTCTGGGCGGGTTGGCGTGGCGCTTGGGTGCCGATGCCGGAGATGCGGCCACGCCCGTGATCGGTGCGGCGCAACCGCCCACACAGGGCCGCCTGTTCTGAGCAGCCCCGCCCGCGTCGTGACAAAGCCAACTGCGGTGCAGACCTCGCCAACACAGTGAGGCACATCACAATCGGCCCGCGTCGGGGACGTGGACGATCCATTAACGCGAATGCGCTGCTGATACGACAGCGCACTGCAACGTTCTGCCAAACATCTGCAACGTGAAGCCAACTTTGCAGGACCTGCGCCGGGTTACACCAGCAGGCAGGAGGCTGCGGTGTCGTTCCCGACCATTCAGCAGCGGGGGATCCTCAGCCGTCGCCACCGTCACGCCGGTGCCATCGCCGGCGGCTTGCGGGCGGGATCCGCTGATGCACCGGCCCGGCATTTCAGCAGAAGGAGGCGGCAACGCTATGGAGTTCCTGCAGCGCAGTCTTGAGCTCGTTCCCCCGCACAGTGGGCTGTCGGCCGACGGTGCCGATGGCCACGATGACGGGGACGGGCAGCGGTTGGCCTGGAGCCTGGCGCTGCTTTCGCACATGCACCAGTGCAGCTGCCACGCCACGGCGGCCGACAACGGCGATGACGCCTGGGATGCACTGCTGTCACGTTCACGCATCCGGCCGCACGGCACCGCCGCCACGCGGCTGGTGGAGCGCGCGCGGCAGTGGATCGAATGCCATGCCGACGACGAGCAGCTGTCGGTGGACCAGCTCGCCTCGGCACTGAACATGTCGCGCACCAGCCTGCACTGCAAGCTGGTGGCCAGCATCGGCCAACCACCCGGCGAACTGATCCGCCTGGTGCGCCTACAGCTGGCGCGGCGGCTGCTGCGCGAAGGCGAAGGCAATGTTTCCGACGTGGCCTACGCGGTGGGCTTTGTCAGCCTGTCCGGTTTCAGCCGCGCCTACCGGCACCACTACGGCGAACCGCCGTCGAGCATGCGTGGCAGCGTGCAGCGCACGCCTGCAACCCGGCGCTAAGCCGCTGCAACACCGCGCCGGGCAGCAACGGCCTGGCCCGGCTATCAATGACCGCGTGGACATCGCATGGCGTTGCCCGCCCCGCGGCAGCCCGTACCACCTACCAGGAGCGAAGGCGACATGAGCGGCACCATGACATTCCACAGTTTGATCGAAGCGCTGGCCGGGGCCGTCATCGAGGCCCAGGACAGCATCGAGATGCACCAGCTTTCCAACCTGCGCGACTTCTTCGACGAGGACAACCGGCCCAGGAGCGTCACCATCCGCCTGCCTTCGCAGCACCCCCAGGCCGAAGAAGGCGATGAAGACCCGTACCGCGCGCCGCTGTTGCCGCTGGTCTCCACCAACAACCTGCGCATCCGGGAAGTGGAGATCAGTTTCGACGCGGACCTGGCGGACCTGGGAACCGAGGATCCGGACGTGCCTGCGCCGAGCGCGGCGGAAGCCTGGGAGTCGCCGCGGCCGGCGGCGCGACATGTAGGACTGGATACCGGCCGCGGCAAGGGCGTAGGCAACGTACACGTGCAGCTGCGCGTGGAAGGCGCCGAGCCGACCGATGGCGCGGCCCGGCTGATGAACCACCTGGCGCAGAGCCAGGGGGTCTTCAAGACCATCAAGGCAACCTGATCCACCGCTGGTCGTTCCACCCACCACCGCCCCGCGCCTGTTGCGGCGGCCGGCGGCATGCCAACTCACAAGAATAATGCGCAATGAGCGATCTGGTCAACATCTCCAGCCAGTTCAAGGGCCTGCCGATGAGCGATCTCATCGATGGCCCGCTGACAGCCGCCTGCGATTCGCAGATCAAACTGGCCCAGGCCACGGCCAGCTTCATCCGTTCGGTCGGCTTCCTGCCGCCCGCCGCCGGCGATACCGACCCCAATGCCGTCGGTGCCACCCGTACCGCGCTGTTCCGCTTCAAGCGCCCGGTCGACAACCTCGATCCAGCCACCAAGGCCGCCCAGCCCTTCGCCGAAGAAGAAGTGGAACTGGAAGTGCCGCTGCTGGCCATCTTGAAGGTGCCCAACCTGAGCATCCAGAAGGTGGACATCAACTTCGAGATGGAAGTGAAGTCCTCGTTCTCGGCCAAGGAATCCAGCGACTACTCGGCCGCCATGCAGGCCGAGATGAAGGTCGGCTGGGGCATCTTCTCGGCCAAGGTGAACATCCAGGGCTCGGTCGCCTCGCACAAGGAAAAAGCGCGCAGTTCGGACAACTCGGCCAAGTACACCGTGTCGGTGCTGGCTGCGGACACCGGCATGCCCGAAGGCCTGGCGCGGGTGATGGACATTCTGCAGACCGCCACTGCACCGCGCAAGGTCAGCGCACCGGTGCCGGTGGCCGCGTAAGCCGGGCCCGCACCACCGTGGAAACGGACCGCCGTGCAGGCCTGTGCGGCGGTCCTGGTCTTTCATCGCAGGGGAGCGTTCCATGTTCGATCTTAACGACGTCAAGTTCGTCAAACGCATCGTGGTGGGCAGCAACAACCCGACCCAGATGCTCACCGACGACGACCTGGCCCAGGCCCAGGCGTTGCTCAACCGCTGCCTCAGCGATACGCCCAAGGGCGCGATCCTGGGCATCGAGCGCAGTTTCACCATCCTGCAGATCGGCGAACACCAGATGGTGCTGCAATGGCTGGCCTACCACGTGGGGTTCCCGCGGCGGCCGGCCTGGCTGGTCGAATGAAGCGCACGGCGTGGCCGCAGCGCAGCGCCGATGCTTACCTGGATGATCTGATCGCCACGCTGGCACAGGCGCTGGTACGCACCCGCCAGCATTGCGCGCAGGCTCACCTGCAACGCCTGCAGGCACGGCTCTACCGCGGTGGCGTGCTGCACGCCCAGCAATGGCAGGACGGTGCGTGGCACCCACTGCAGGTGCCACTGGAGCAGCTGGTGGAACCCGGGCGCATCCTGGCCACCACGCTGGAAGTGCAGATCGACTGCGAGGTGGCCGAAGCCGCACCCGGCCGCGCGGGCCTGCCGGCAGGGCTGGTGCTGCTGCCCAGCGACCACGGGGCAGCACACCGGCTCAGGATCATCCTGCACGGCGGCAACCCGGTGCACGGGCAACTCCTGCTTGATGGCCAGCTGCTGCGCCCGCTGCTGATCCCACCCCAACCCGGCCCGGAGGCATGACCATGGCCCGACGTGGGCGCTTGCGCCTGTGGTTGTCCGATGACGATGCGCACCAGGTGCGGCAGTGGCTGGCACCGGTGCTCGAACAGCGCCGGAAGGCGGCGGAGCAGCAACGCCGCCGCCGCCAACTGCTCACCACGCTGTGGCTGCTGGTCTTCGCCATCGCCCTGCTCACCCGCTACCTCTGAGGAGATTCCCATGCGGACTTCACGTACTTCGCTTGCCCTGTTGCGCCCGGCCGCCGTGCTGGCGCTGCTGCTGCCCCTGCTGGCCGGTGCCGCCGCGCCGCCGGCTCCGACCGGCACGCCCCGCGCCAGCTGGGTCGGCAGTCTAGACACGGCAGGGCGGCCGACATCGCTGCGCGTGCTCGACAGCGGTGATGGCCGCCAGGCCACGCTCGAATTCGGCGAACCCTACAACTGCCGGCTGCAGGCCCGGCGCAGCCCGCAGGCCGATGGCCGCACCACGCTGGCACTGCTCGAAGCCAACGGCGGCCCACGTTGCAACCGGTTGAACGGCGGCACCGCCACACTGGCCGCCGACGGCACCCACGCCACGCTGCAGCTGCCCGGCGCGGCGGCGGCGGCCGCGTTGTGGAAGCCGGGGCAGGGCGCAGCGGCGGACAGCGCCACGGCGGTTACCCAGGGCCGCTGGCAGACCACCGTCACCGGTACCGACCAGTGGCCGATCGGCCTGCAGCTGGTGCTGGCCGCGCGCGAACCCGGCGATCGTGGCAGTGAACTGGCCTACGCCAGCCCCCGCAGCTGTCGGGTGCCGCTGCGCCACGAAGGCAGCGATGCACGGGGCAGCTGGTACAGCGTGCTGCCCGGCAACGGTGGCCAGGCCTGCGACCGCCTGCTTGGCCAGTGGCTGCAGGTCAGTGCCAGTGATGGTGCCGCGCAGCTGAGCTTCCAGCCCGGCACCGGCGAATGCGTGCCCGCCTGCAGCCTGCAGCGCACGCCCTGAGTGCAGGCGTTACCAGTGGCCGTAGCTGCCACTGCTGTACATGCGCCATTCCGCGCCCCGGCGGTTCACCAGCCCCTGCATCACCTTGCCCTGCGAACGCGTCCACGCCATCCAGGCGGCCTGCAGCGTGGCGTAGGGCGTGGCCACGCGCGGGTCGTTGACCAGCTTCAGCACCGAAGAACGGGCGAAGTTGCCGCCGCCGATGTTGAAGCACAGGATCACCAGCGCATCGAACTGGTGCTGTGACAGCGCCACCTTCACCGCGCGGCTGACGGTCTGCTCGAACGGCTTCAGGTCGCTGCGCAGCAGCTGCTCAGCCTCGGCCAGCGTGACCCCCTGGCCCAGCCGCGGCCATTCCTCGCGCAGGATCAGGTGCCCATAGCCCACCGTGGCACCGGTCACCCAGTGGTCCACCGCCTTGCCGGTCTGGTCGTCATAGGGCTGCAGGCGCTGTCCTTCCACCTGCTTCAGCCAGTCGATGCCCTGTGGGCTCAAGTTCATTGCGTTCATCGTGGTTCCTTGTTGGTCTGGGCGCATCCAGGAGAGGTCGCCGCGGCACCGGGGTGCGGCGTGGGCATCGGTCGGGTCATCTGCGCTCGGGCAGCTTGAAGCCGATGTAGGTACCCGAACTGAGGCCCATCAGGCCCAGCAGGGTGGGGCTGAGCTCGGGCATGCTTAGGTTGTTGTAGACCCCGGACAGGAACACCACGCCCAGGATCAGGGTGAAGGCGAAGATCTGGAACCGGTCGAAGCGGTAGCCATGCGCATCGGAGAGCAGGTCATGCAGCAGCCCGCGCGAAGCAGGGTGCAGCGTCTCGCCGCTGCCGTCGTCGCCCTGCTGCGCCAGCTGCCGGCGTGCGGCATGCAGGCGGCTGCGGCTTTCGCCGATGGCTGTGCGTTCGGCGGGCCAGTGGCCATGTGCATCGGCTGCGGCATCGGCGGGGGGCGGCGCTGCTGCCCCAGGCGGTGGCCCACCGGCATCGATCACCGCTTCGCTCAGCGCGGTGCCGGCGCTGATGCCCAGCAGCGCCAGCAGCGAAGGGTGGATGGTGTCGGTATCGTCGGTGACCAGCCAGATGCCGGTGTAGGACAGGTAGATCAGGAAGAACCACACCACCATCTGGGAGCGGCCCAGGTCATAGGACCCCAATCCGTACGGCACCGGCTTGCGGATGATGCTGGTGGTGCGCGCCAGGTGCACGAACACCAGCAGGGTGACCACCACCACCGCCAGCGCGATGCCGCCGTAGACCGGCGAGATCACCGTCAGCAGCACGCGCTGGTGCTCCTCGTGCACGCTGGCGAAGGGCGAACCGTCCACCGGGCCGACACTGAAGGTTACCGGCCGCTGCAGCCCTTCCGGCGCACCGAGCAGATCGGTCCACACACGGCGGCTGTCATCGCTGATGCGCGGGTGGTAGACCAGCCGGCCGCTGGCCAGGTCGATCGATTCGGGAAACGTGCCCGGCAGCGCACGGCCATCGATGAAAGGCACCAGCCGCCGCACGTCGTTGTGCGCGGCCCAGCCGGCCAGCCCGTCCACGCGCATGGAGATGCTGTAGTCCAGTTCCAGGTGGCCGTGCACGCCCAGCACGCGCGGCGCGGCCGGTTCGGCGGCCGGCAGCTGTGGCGACAGCAGCGCACTCAGCAGCGCGGCCAGCAGCAGCCCGTCCACGCGCAGTACCGCCGCTCGCATGAAGTGGCGGCGCTGGCGCGCATTGATACGGCGCGCCGGGGGGCGGCGTGGCAGCCGCGAAGGGGGCGGGTGCTGGCTGGGCATTGGCGTGCTCCGTGCAGGTCGGGGCGGGGGCGCACGGCCCCCGGCACAGGTATACGGGCCGCGCCGCCGCGCCACCCGACGCGGTGTTTCAGTGGTTTGCCGTGCCCTGCCAACGCGCGGCGCGGCGCGGTTGCGCGCGCTCTGCCGGTGCACGGCCCGAGCCCGGCACGATCACCGTGGCGGCCGCCGTGTACGGAAACACGCCCAGGTCGGACAGCAGGTCGGTCCCCGATTCCTGCGAGACATGCCGGATGCGCCAGGCCACCACGCGCTCCACCGTCATCTGTTCGCCCACCGCCGCCATCCGCAGCGATTGCGCGAACACTTCGGCGCGGATGCCCAGGCGGCCCTGGCCCTGCAGCGGCTGGGCGAACACCAGGTAGACCGACCGCCCGGGATCGATCACTGCCAGCCGGCGGTCTCGGTGCGGAAGCCGAAGCGCGCGCTGCGGCCATCACCGCCGTCCTCCAGATGGAACGGGCGCAGCCCGATCGGCAGCACCGCCGGGTCCTCCAGCAGCGAATTGCGTGCCCACGGCACGCGCAGGCCGCCCTGCGCGGTCAGTTCCAGGTGGATGTCCAGCACGGCGAAGCTCAGCTCGCCCACGTTGCTGATGGTCAGCGTGTGCAGGCTGTCCGCGCCGCGCCGGCTGTGGCTGTCCACCTCGCTGCTGATCGCCAGCGAGGCCAGCGCGCGCTGGTGCTCCCACTGCATCGGGCGCGCCGACAGCCAGGCATCCAGTGCGATCACGAACGAGACGCCGGCGATGGTCAGCGGCAGCGCCTGCTCGGCCGCCATGTGCACCAGCCGCAGCAGGCGGTCGCGCCAACCGCCGGGCGCTGCGTTGGCAACAGGCTTGGTTTGGGCCCGGGATCTGCGGCGCAGGCTCATGCGGCACCTGCCGGCAGCACGTTCACGTCCAGCCCCAGGATCATTCGTTCGCCGCCGGATTCACCGTGTGCGTGGATGGCCGTGACCTCGTGCCACAGCGATGAACCGGCGTCGGGCTGGAACAGCCCCTGGCCTTCCAGCAGCGTATGCGACAGCAGCAGGCGGCCGCCGTGGTCGTGGTAGACCCGCGAGATACCGCCACCCACCCCGTGGCGGCGCAGCACCAGCGCCGAAACGATGTAGTCGGCGCCGTCCTGGTGGATGCCTTTCGGTGCCGGCTCGGCCACCCCGTGCGCGCTGGCGACGGTCAGCATCTGGTGCACCGACACCGCCAGCCGCTGTGCGCCGCAGCGCCGGTGCACAGTCTCGGCCACGTCGGCCAGCAACCGCAGCATGTCCGGGTGGCAGGCCAGCGCCGCCGGCAGCAGTGCGAACGTGCGCCGGGGTGCACGGCGACCGCTGGCCGGCTACTCGAAATGCGGGTCATCCAGCGCCTGCACGGACCAGCACGCGGGTGCGACGCGCTGCAGCGTGTACTTGCTCAGCGCCCGGCGGCGGTGCGGTGCAACGCGCTGCAGGGCGGCGCGCAGCATCGACGGCAGCAGTTCCAGCAACGCCGGCCAGGCGGCATCGGCTTCGCTGCCGTCCCACTGCGCCAGCAGCGTGCGCACCGGTGCCTGCAGGATGCTGTGGTGGCGCTGCAGCATCGCGCGGCGGCGGCGGGCGACGTCGTAGTGGTCCCACGGCAGTGCCGCTGCATGTGCGCAGAGCGCGTCCAGCAGTGCGGGCTGCACCGCCAGGTCGTGCAGGTTGAAGACCTGCGGCCAAGGCCCGCGCTGCTGTGGGCGGGGCAGCGGCCGGCCCTGGTAGTGCAGCGCCGGCAGGGTCGGAGTATCGACCGATGCGCAGGCATCGGGTGCAACGGCCGGAAGGGACATGGTGGTCTCCAGGAACGGAAGGCAGCGCACCGGCAGCGGTGCGTGTGTCTCCTATATAGCCAGCCCTGTTGCGCGCGATGGCGCGGCGCGTTGCAGCGGTTTGTCGGCACGGCGCAACCGCATCGTGCCGCTGTGCGGGCCCCCAGACAGCACGGCCACCGCAGGCTGTGCGGTGGCCGTGGTCATTGCGATGACAGGGATGCGGCGGCGTGCCGCAGGATCATCCCGGCAGTGGCGGCATCACCGCGGCGGTGGATCGATCAGCGCCTCCTGCAGCCGCGCGTGCAGCGCCTGCATCTGTGCCTGCGCCAGCCCAGTCAGGGTCTGACACGTGTCGGCATCCAGTGCATGGCCGAAGTAGTTCAGCGCGTTGAGCAGGCCCACGGCTTCATCGTCGCTCAGTACTGGCAGGCGAGGCATGGCGGCTCCTGTGGCCCTGTCGGGCGGCAACGTCACTGCAGCGCAGTGTAGTACGCCTCGCCGTTGGCGGGACGGAAGGCCGTTCCGCAGTCGCCTGCGCCCGGGTTGAAGATCACCACGGTGCCGGTGCGGGCATCCCAGAACGCATGGCGGCTGCTGGACAGCGCCTTGCTGGTGCCGGTGCCCCCGATGATCGGCTGCAGGAAGGTGGCGAAGGCGCTCTTGCTGGCGAGGGCGGCATCCGGGAAGGCTAGGCCGTTCATCACCGCACCGTTGACGAACTCACCGCCATGCTTGGTGAAGGCATGGCCATTGCTGATGTGGGTGGCGATGGTCGGCGCGGTAGTCGCTGACGGCGTGCCCGACATCGGGCAGGCCAGTGCCGGCAGAGCAACGGCAAGGGACAGCGACAGCGCAGACAGCAGGGCCAGCAGGGGGCGACGCAGCGGCATGAACATGGGTGTGCTCCTGACGAAGTCGGCGACGGCAGGATGCCGCGACCGGCGGCCCGGCGCGCACCATGCGTACCGGACCGCGCTCCCTGTATAGAAGCCCTGCGGGCGGCGCTCTGGTCGTGGTGTTGCCGATGCTGCGCCGCGTGTTGCACGCCGCGCCCATGCTGTGTCGAAGCGTGCTGCGCCGGTACATGTTGCCCCGGAGCGTACTACTCCGCGATCAGCACCAGCCCATCGGGAAACACGATGGCCGCTTCATCGGCACTGATATCGAAGAAGCCCACGCCGTGCTTTTCGGCCAGGTCCTGCACCAGGCCGTGGGCCGCTTCGGCCAGGTTGAGCGCGAACGCGCCGTAGATCACGTGCTGGCCGATGCTGTAACCGGTCACCTGCGGGCCGCTTACCGCGTCGTTGGACAGCGGGCCGTCCTGCGGCGGGAACACCTGCGACATGTCGGCGAACCAGACCTGCAGCGCCGGGCTGCTGACGGCCGGATCGTCGTAGCCGTGGCGCTCGTTCCACTGTGTCTGGCGTTCGAACCAGGCAATGAAGGCCGCAGTCTCGCGCGGCGCGGCGCTGGCCTCGAACACCATCATGCCGTAACTCATTGAACCGTCCTGTTTTCGGGGCGAAAGGCCGCCGGGCATGGCCCGGCCGATCGCATTCCATGCCGGACTACAGGGACGGCGCGTCGGCGTCCGCCACCGCTGGCGCCAGTGCCTTCGCGTCGGGGAACAGCGCGAAGCGCAGCCCGACCAGGCCCATCAAGGCCTCGTCCCGCGCCTTGCTGGCCGCCACGCTGCCGACCCGGCCCAGCGACGCATCCAGCCGTTCGCGCAGCGCCGGGCTGCCCGGCAGCGGGCGGCGTGCGGCCACCTGCTGTCGGTAGTGCACGGCCAGCGCGTTCAGGATGTGTTCCACCGCTTCGCGGCTGCGCTCGGGCAGTTCCAGCCGCGCGCGGCGCAGCTGCAGGATGTTCAGGCCCACGCGCGCTTCGGTCAGCATGTCCACCGATGCGATGTCGCTGCCTTCCAGGGTGGCCGCCAGCCGTGGCGCCAGCAGGCCCGGCAGGCCCAGCAGGTCGAGCATGCGCGCGGCGAAGCGCTGCCGGCCCTGCTGGCCACGGCCTTCGACGGCCTCGGCCAGCGTGGCCCAGCCCTGCCGCACCAGCCGGCGCGCGGTCCATTCGGCACCCACCGAACGGAACAGGCGGGTCATCACCACCGCGAAGGCAATGCCGATGAAGATCGACATGGCCGAATTGACGAAGCTCTGGATGTTGGCGTTGTAGCTGTTCTGCACGTTCAGCAGCGCCACCAGGTTCACCGTCAGCGGCAGCGCGAACAGCGCGGTCTTGGGCTGGTGCAGCAGCGTGCCCACTGGCAGGAACACCACCGCCAGCACCAGCACCAGCGCGCCGAAGTTGTGTACGGCCGCGAACACCACGAACAGGTAGATGCCGGCCACGAAGCCGGCCACGATCGCCCACACCAGGAACGAGATCATGCTCGGTGCCGGGTCGTCCTGCGCGGCGAAGAACGCGGCGGCCACCGCAGCCATCATCGCGCCGCTGCCACCGCCTTCCCAGCCCAGGCCGATCCACAGCACGCAGTAGCTCATCAACGCCACGCCGGCGCTGATGGCCGAGAACAGCGCCATGCCGTAGTCCACGTGGCGGTCATCGCCCTTGCCCTTGGCACGGATGCGGTAATGGGGGCGGTCCAGCGGCGCGGTGCCCTGTTCGATGGCGTGGTGCAGCGTGCGGCAGTCCTGCCACAGGCCCACCAGCTCCTCCAGCTGCAGCAGCAGGCTGGCCAGCTGCAGGCGCTGCAGGTCACCGTCCACGTGCGGCTTGAGCGCACTGATGCGCGCGCGCAGCTGCGCATACTCGCCCACGCTGCTGTGGCTGGCATCGTCCAGCCAGGCGCGCACATCGTCCACCAGCGCCTGCAGGCCGTCGGGCAGGGCGTGGCCGTCGCCGCGCAGCGCGGCCAGCCGGTCGGCAATGGACGACAGCACCGGCAGCATCAGCAGCATGCGTTCGCGCAGCCGTTCCATCGACACCGCCGCGCCGGCGTGGCGTGGGTCGTCGCGGCGCAGGAACTCGATCAGGGCCTCGAACTGCACCAGGTCAGCCGCCAGCCGGTTGCGCGGGCCGTGCGCGTGGCCGCGGTCCAGGATCTGCCGGCACCACTGCGCCGCATCGTCCATCCAGGTGCGGATGCGGCTGTTCAACATCGGCCGTACCGAGGCCGGGAACACCAGCGAGGCGAACAGCACCGCCACCACCGTGCCGAGGATGATTTCCTCGCTGCGCGCCACCACCGCATCGAAGATCTGGTCCGGCGCGGTCACCGCCGGGAAGCCGATGAACGCGGTGGTGTAGCCGGCCAGCAGGAACGCATAGCCGCGCGGGCCCCGGTTGAGCAGGGCCAGGAACAGGCACAGCGCCAGCCACAGCGACATCACCGCACTGAGCACCAGCGGTGTTTCCACCAGCGCCGGCAGCATCACAAGGGTGACCGCACCGGCCACCAGCGTGCCCAGGATGTGGTACAGGCCCTTGGCCCGGGTCGGGCCCAGCAGCGGCTGCGCCACGATGTAGACCGTGCCCATCGCCCAGTACGGGCGCGAGAGGTTGCCGGCCATCGCGATGTACAGCGCGGCCACTGCGGCCAGGTAGGCCTTGATCGAGAACAGCCAGCCCTGGCGGTCCAGCAGCGCGTTCATCGCTTACCTCGCCGCCGTCGGGGCTGCCGCGGGCGTGGCCGGCGCCACTGCGTCCCAGCCACCGCCCAGCGCCAGGAACAGGTGCACCTGGTCGCGCGAGACCTGCGCCTGCGCGGCCGCCAGCGTGGCATCGCTGCTGGCCAGGCTGCGGTCGGCATCCAGGCTGGATAGGTACGGCGTGCGCCCGCACTGGTACAGCCGGCGGTTCTGCGCGGCGGCCAGTGCGCCCTGCTCCTGGGCCACCTGCAGCGACTGCAGGTGGCGCAGGTCCTGCGCGTAGCGGTCCAGCGCGGTCTGTGTCTCGCGCAGTGCCTGCAGCACGGTGTGGTCGAAGTCGGCCAGCGCCTCGTCGGCACCGGCCTCGGTGGCGCGGATGCGCGAACGGGCGCCCGAGGAGGGCAGCGTCCAGGAGATCAGCGGGCCGATCGACCACTGCTGGGTCAGCGGCTTGCCGAAGTCTTCCAGCAGGCCGGCCGCACCCACCGAGGCGCCCAGGCGGATGTCCGGGTACAGCTCGCCCATCGCCACGCCGATGCGGGCGGTGGCGGCGGCCAGCCGGCGTTCGGCCTGGCGCACATCGGGGCGGCGTGCCAGCAGCGCACGGCCATCCCCCACCGGCAGCGGCTGCGCCAGCTGCGGCGCATCGGCGCAGTCGATCACCCCGGCCGGCAACTGCCCCCGGGGTCTTGCCCAGCGTTGCGGCCAGCGCATAGGCAGCCGCCTGGCGCTGGGCCTGCAACGGCGGCAGCGCCGCTTCCAGCAGGGCCACCTGGGCATTGGCACGCGCCAGCTCCGGCGCGGTGCCACGGCCGGCGGCGATCAGGCGTCGGGTTAGCTCGCGGCTGCGCTGCTGCAGCTGCAGCGAGTGGTCGGCCACGTGCAGTTCGTGGTTGGCGTGGCAGATCTCCAGGTAGCTGTCGGCCACCTGCGCCACCACGGTGATGCGCGCCAGGTCGCGCGCGGCGGCCACCGACTGCTCATCGGCACGCGCCGCTTCGGCACCGCGCTTGAGCTTGCCGAACAGGTCAAACTGGTAGCTGATGCCGAACTTGCCGTCGGCCAGGTTGATCGGCGGCAGCTCGTGCTCCAGCAGGAACGACTCGGCCGACAGCTGCGTGCGGCTCACACCGGCCTCGGCCTCGCCCTCGAAGCCGCCGGCATCCAGCGCCTGGTCGTAGACCGCCGCAGCGCGGCGCAGGTGTGCATCGGCCGCCTTCAGTTCCACGTTGTCACGCAGGGCCTGTTCAATCAGCGCGTCCAGCGTCGGGTCGTTGTACAGCGACCACCAGCGGGTGGGCAACTCGGCGGCGGCCACCTGCGGGTTGCCGGTATCGATGAAAGCCGCGTTGGCCGCCGGGCGCTTGAACGCGGCGCTGTCGGGCAGGGCGTAATCCGGGCCGACGGTGCGGCAGGCGGCCAGCGTGGCGAGTGCCAGCACCAGGCCCAGTCGTGGCAACACGCGCAGGGGGGCGGTGTTCACAGGCCCGCCTGTGCCGGTCCCTTGCCGGCGGCTGCAGGGGCGGTGTGCGCGGCGGCGTGGCCGGTCTGCACGGTCACCGTGGCGGTGCGCCCGGCAATCAGTTCCACGCCGGCGGGCACCTCGTCGATGGCGATGCGCACCGGAATGCGCTGCGCCAGCCGCACCCAGTCGAAGGCTGGGGTCACGTTCGGCAGCAGGCTGCTGCCGTTGCTGCGGTAGCGGTCCTCGATGCCGGCGGCGATGCTGTCCACGTGGCCGCGCAGCGGGGTGGCTTCGCCCATCAGGCGGATGTCCACCGGCTGGCCCGGGGCCACGCCACGCAGGCGGGTTTCCTCGAAGTAGCCGTCAATGCGGAACGAGCCGGTATCCAGCAGCGCCAGCACCGGCTTGCCGGCCACCACGTAGTCGCCCACCCGCATCGTGCGGTCGTTGACGCGGCCATCGGCCGGTGCGCGCACTTCGGTGCGGGCCAGGCTCAGTTCGGCCAGGTCCACCGCCGCCTGTGCGGTGGCCAGCGTGGCCTGTGCGGCCTGCAGCTTGGCGCGGCGCACTTCGGCATCCTCGGCGGCCACCAGGTCCTGCAGGCTGCGGTCACGGCCGATCTCGCGGCGCAGCTGGGTCACCGCTGCCTGCCGTTCGGACAGCGCCGCCTGCGCCTGTTCCAGCGCGATGCGGTAGCGGGCGCGGTCCACCACGAACAGCAGCGCACCCTTCTTCACCGCCTGGTTGTCGGCCACGTCTACCGCTTCCACCAGGCCGGACACATCCGGCGCCACCTGCACCACGTCGGCGCCGACGTGCGCATCGCGCGTCCACGGCTCATCCATGTAGTAGACCCACAGCTGGCGCAGCACCAGCACGGCCACGACCAGTGCCAGCACGGTCAGCAGCACAGGCAGGCTCTTCTTGATGATCTTGTTCACGATTGCATCCAACGCAGGAGGTGGAACAGCAGCCCGAGCACGATGCCGTACAGGGCCAGGTTGAACAGGGCCGGGTGCCACACGTGGCGGTAGGCGCCGGCACGCTGCAGCAGCACGCGCAGGGCACTGTTGACCAGGCAGGCCACCAACATCAGCCCGATCAGGGTCGGGACGAACACACCATGGAGACTGAATTCACCGGGCATCGGCAGGTCTGTGGGGCAGGGAGGGGGAGGGGGAACGTCAGCTACGGCAACACGGGTACAGCAACAGCAACAGCAAAACGCCACTGGCGCGGGGCGGCAGCGGCGTCATCGGGTCCTTCGAGACTTCACGTGATCCGATCGGCGGCCTCGGCCAACAGCCGCCATGCCTTCAGCACTGCCCGCAGCTCGTCCATGGACAGCGCGCCGAACACTTCCTGACGCAGGTCGATCAACCGGTCTTCCAGTTCACTGACCAGCGCCTGGCCTTCTCCGGTCAGCCACAGCAGGTTGGCGCGGCGGTCGCTGGCGTCGCTTTCGCGCCGTACTAGGCCGCTGGCCGAGAGCTTGTCCAGTAGCCGCACCAGCGACGGCCCCTCCATGCCCAGCTGCTGCGCCAGCGCCACCTGGCGGATGCCACCGCCGGAGCGGCCGATCATCAACAGGGGCATGGTGCAGGCGGTGGAGATGCCGTAGCTGACGAGCGTGTCGTCGGCCA
Source organism: Stenotrophomonas maltophilia (assembly GCA_009912235.1). GTDB lineage: Bacteria > Pseudomonadota > Gammaproteobacteria > Xanthomonadales > Xanthomonadaceae > Stenotrophomonas > Stenotrophomonas maltophilia_AV. The sequence goes on along the minus strand of WNDS01000005.1, from coordinate 20,925 downwards.
GGCGCTGCCATTGCCGGCCTGAATAAAGCAGGCCGGAACTGAGCTGCATCTGCAGCAGGGTGCGCTCGTCGAGGGGTCGGTCCATAAGTGATAGATAGGATACTACTAATTTCCTCCCTATCAATAGGGCTGGTTGAATGGGGTGGAAAGGGCCGGACGGGCGGTGGACTGGCTGTCCAAGGCAGGCCCGGTAGCGCCGGGTCATGCCCGGCGAGCGCAGCGGCGTGGACCAGGCACCCTCCGAGCAATGGCACCTACGCGTCGGAAGACCCCCGATGAACCATCCCCACAGGACGGCCCACCCCCCGGTCGGGTACGATGCTCGCCCCCCCCGTTCGGGACGCTGTACGTAATGTCCAAGCACAATGAAAAGGCCGCCCCGCAAGGCGACGTGACCCAGGCCCAGGCCGAAGATGCCGTGCGCACCCTGCTGCGCTGGGCCGGTGAGGATCCCTCGCGCGAAGGGCTGCTGGATACCCCCCGCCGCGTTGCCGAAGCCTATGGCGACTGGTTCAGCGGCTATCGCGACGACCCGCGCGCCTACATGGAGCGCACCTTCGAGGAAGTGGCCGGCTACGACGAACTGATCGTGCTGCTCGACATCGAGTACGAAAGCCACTGCGAACACCACATGGCGCCGATCATCGGCCGCGTCCACGTCGGCTACCTACCGGCTGGCAAGGTGGTGGGCATCAGCAAGCTAGCACGCGTGGTGGAAGCCTACGCACGCCGCTTCCAGGTGCAGGAAAAGATGACCGCGCAGATCGCCCAGTGCATCCAGGACGTGCTGCAGCCGATCGGTGTCGGCGTGGTCGTCGAAGGTGCCCACGAATGCATGACCACCCGCGGCATCCACAAGCGCGGCGTCAGCATGGTCACCTCCAAGATGCTCGGCAGCTTCCGCGAGGATGCGCGCACCCGCGCCGAGTTCCTGCGCTTCATCGAAGTGGGCAGCAAGCGCTGAGCCGCTCGGATGCGTACCGCCGGCCCTGCGCGGCCGGCCCGGACATGGCTGCCTGCAGCCGTCTGCCCCCGATGATCCTGTCGCTGCATGAAGCATCGCGAACGCATCACCCGTTACCGCCACCTGCTTGAACAGCCGCAGTGGAAGCTGCTTGCCGCCGACCACGCCCCGGAAATCATCGGCCTGCTGCAGGGTCTGTTGATGGAAGGCGAGCGCACCCTGCCGGCCGGGATGCTGCACGAGCGCCTGCGACGCGCGCTGGACCAGCTCAACAGCGATGAACTGGTGCGCGACCTGCCGCGTACCGCCCAGGCCTATGTCGCGCACTGGCTGGCCCAGGGCTGGCTGGAACGCCGCCTGCCCGAGGGCGCCGACCAGGAACAGTACGAGCTGTCCACCCAGGCGCTGCAGGCGATCCGCTTCGCCGACAGCCTGGAGCAGACCCGCGCGGCGGCCACCGAAAGCCGGCTGGCGCTGGTCATCGAGCAGCTTTCGCAGCTGGCCGCGCAGACCGAAGCCGACCCCGACGCCCGCCTGCTGGCGCTGCGCGACGAGCGCGAGCGCATCGACGCCGAGATCGCCCGCGTCGGCGCCGGCCGCGTGATCGCGCTGGACAGCAAGCGCGCGCTGGAACGCACCCGCCAGATCATCGGCCTGGCCGACGACCTGACTGAGGATTCCCGCCGCGTCCGCGACGATTTCGAAAAGCTCAACCGCGATTTCCGTGAACGCGTCATCGACGACGAAGGCGAGCGCGGCGACGTGCTGACCAAGCTGTTCGAAGGCGTGGACGTGATCGGCGAGAGCGACGCCGGGCGCAGCTTCCAGGCCTTCTGGCGGCTGCTCAACGATGTCAAACAGAGCGCCCAGCTCGACGCCGCGCTGGAAACCGTGCTCGCCCGCGGCTTCGCACGCCGGCTGGACCGCAATGAACGCAACTTCCTGCGTGGCTTCACCAGCAGCATGCTCGAACGCGGCGGCCAGGTGCACGATGTGCTGCAGAACTTCGCGCGCAGCCTGCGCGGTTTCGTGCAGAGCCGCGGCTACCTGGAACAGCGCCGCCTCAACCAGCTGCTGAAGCAGGCGCAGTCCGAAGCGCTTGCCCTGCGCGATGAATTCACGGCCCAGCGCTCGATCGGCCGCGACCTGCAGCTGACCACCAGCCGCCTGCGCTCGCTCTCGCAGTGGAAGCTGCACGACCCGCGCAGCGTGCAGGTCGACGGCAGCGTGGAATACAACGATGCCGCCGCCATCAGCCTGGAAAGCGTGGGTGACCTGGTGGCGTCGTCTGAAATCGACTTCCGCACGCTGCGCCTGGACCTGCACGACCTGCTGGCCACGCAGCCGAAGCTGATCATCGCCCAGGCGCTGTCGCAGCGCGAAGCGCCGCAGGGCCTGGGCAGCGTCATCGGCTACCTGTCACTGGGCACCCGCTTCGGCACGGTGGTGGCCGGCGAGCAGGAGCTTGCCACCTGGCTCGGCGGCGATGGCCAGGTACGCCGTGCCCGTATTCCGCTGGTCTGGTTCACCCAGGAGAAACGCCATGAGTTGGCATGAAGATCCCATCGAGGTCGCTGCGGCCGATCTGGTTGAAGACGCCTACGAGGCCGAACCGGCTACGCCCGTGGCCGCCCCCAAGCGCGGCAACGACGTCTATTATCTGGGCGACACCGGCCGGCTGCCGCTGGATGCGCGCCGCGCGCTGTGCCAGCTGCTGATCGGTCCCAGCATCGACCAGCTGCGCCACCCCAAACTGTGGCCGGCGCTGATCCGCAGCGAGGCCGGCATCCGCACCGCGCTGTCGGACCTGTTCCTGGAACTGCTGCTGGACCGCGACAGCAGCGTGGCCTTCACCCGCCAGGCCGACACCGAGGACGTCGACGCCCCGGCGCTGCTGCGCACCTCGCCGCTGACCTTCATCGATTCGGTGCTGCTGCTGTACCTGCGCCAGCAGCTGGGCGAAGCCGATGCGCGCGGCAACCGCGCGGTGGTGGCCGAAGCGGAGATGGCCGAAGCGCTGGCCGTCTACGAGAAGAACCTGTCCACCGACCGCGGCGGCTTCAACCGCCGCGTGGCCAGTGCCGTGCAGAAGATGAAGGACAACCACATCCTGACCCGCCTGTCCGGCCAGGAAGACCGCCACGAAGTCTCGCCGGCGCTGAAGCTGCTGTTCTCCGCCGAAGACGTTTCCCAGCTCTCGGCGGTGTACCGCCAGCTGCGCGAAACGCCGGCCGCCGAAGCCTGAGAAACCAATCGATCGCATGGCCATTTCCAAGCACACTCCCGCCATGTTCCACGACGGCCTGCCCGACCCGGGCCAGCAGTAGTTCCGCATGCGCCGGCTGCAGGTGCACAACTGGGGTACGTTCAACGGCCTGACCGAAGTGCCGATCGCCGAGCGCGGCTTCCTGTTCGTCGGCCGTTCGGGCTCGGGCAAGTCCACCCTACTCGATGCGATGTCCGCGCTGCTGACGCCGCCGGCCATCGTCGACTTCAACGCTGCCGCACGCGAAGCCGAGCACAGCGGCCGCGACCGCAACCTGGTCTCCTACGTGCGTGGAGCCTGGGCCGACCAGCAGGACAGCGGTACCGGCGAAATCGCCACGCAGTACCTGCGCAAGGGCGCCACCTGGACCGCACTGGTGCTGGAATACCGCGCCGGCGATGGCCGCGTGGTCAGCCTGGTGCGCCTGCTGTGGATCGCCGGCAGCGGCACTGCCGCCGCCGATGTGCGCAAGCACTACATGATCGCCGAGCGCCCGTTCGACATCGCCAAGGACCTGGGCGGCTTCGACCTGGACCTGCGCAAGCTGAAGCAGAAGCTGGCCGACGTGCATCACTTCGATGCCTTCTCCGGCTACGCCGAACGCTTCCGCCACCTGCTCGGGATCGAGAACGACATGGCGCTGCGCCTGCTGCACAAGACGCAGTCGGCGAAGAACCTGGGCGACCTGAACGTGTTCCTGCGTGATTTCATGCTCGACACGCCGCGCACCTTCGAAGCCGCCGAACGGCTGGTCAGCAATTTCGCCGAACTCGATGCCGCCCACCAGACGGTGGTCACCGCGCGCCGCCAGGTCGAAACCCTGCTGCCGGCACGCGAGCATTTCGGCGAACTGCGCGCCATGACCCGCCGCCGCGGCGATGACGAAGCCCTCAAGCTGGGCATCGACAGCTTCCTCGAAACCCGCCGCCAGCAGCTGATCGAGGCGCGCCTGAAGGAAATGGACGTGCGCGACCGTGGCCTGCTGGGCGAGGAATCGCAGCGCCACGCCACGCTGGACAACCACCAGGCGCGCCTGGCCGAACTCGAACTGCAGCGCCGCCAGAAGGGCGGTGAACGCATCGAGGAACTGGAACGCGAGCAGGGCCGTGCCGAAGCCGAGCGCGATCGCCGCTTGGCCAAGCGTGACCAGGTCCGCGACGCCGCCGAAGAACTGCAGCAGCCGTTACCGGAAAGCGCGCAGGGCTTCGCCGAACTGGTGGAGACCGCGCAGAGCGAACTGCAGGACCGCCAGCGCGCATCGGCGGCACTGGACGACGCCATCAGCGACCGCCTGGGCGGCAAGCGCGATGACGAGCGCCGTTTCGGCGAAGTGCGTGCCGAACTGGATGCCATGCAGCGCAACCCGTCCAGCATCCCCGCGCCGCTGCAGAAGCTGCGCGCGCGGCTGGCCGAGGAAACCGGCCTGTCCGAGGCGGCGCTGCCGTTTGTCGGTGAACTGATCCAGGTGCGCTCGGAAGAGCAGGGCTGGCAGGGTTCGATCGAGCGCGTGCTGTTCGGCTTCGCGCAGTCGCTGCTGGTGGACGACCGCAACTACAACGAGGTGGCCGACTGGGTGAACCGCACCCACCTCGGCATGCGCTTCACCTACTACCGCGTACGCCGCAACGACGAGGCATTCGCCCGTGACCCGTCGCCGCGTTCGCTGCTGCATAAGCTGGAACTGCGCGACCACGTGTTCGAGCCGTGGCTGCGCCGCGAGCTGGGCAAGCGGTTCGACTACGAATGCGTCGATGCCCGCCAGCTGCGCAACGTCGACCGCGGCATCACCCGCGAAGGCCAGGTCAAGCATCCAGGCGACCGCTTCGAAAAGGATGACCGCAACGCGGTAAACGACCGCCGCCGCTGGCTGCTGGGCTTCAGCAACAGCGACAAGCTGGCCGTGTTCGAAAAGGAAGCGCAGGAACTGGCCCAGCGCATCGCCAGCTGCGATACCGATATCGCCCGCCTGCGCAGCCAGCGCGACCGCGACAACGACCGCCGCCTGGCCTGCCACCAACTGGTCGGCATCGCCTGGAACGAGATCGACGTGGCCGCCCCGCTGCAGCGCCTGGCCGACATCGAGGCCAACCTGCGCGAGCTGCGCGAAGGCAATGCCGATCTGGAGCGGCTGGCGCAGCAGATCGACGCCGCCCGCGCCGATATCGAGCAGTCCCGCCGCACCTACGAAGACACCCGCGTTGAACGCGGCCAGCTGGTGCGCGAGCGCGACCGCCTTGATCGTGTCCGCCAGCAGAGCCGCGCACTGGTGCTGCCGGCGCTGGCCGAAGACCAGGCCGCCGGCCTGTCCGAGCGCCTGCAGGAACAGGGCCCGCTCAGCCTGGAAACGCTGGAAGCGCACATGCGCCAGGTCAGCAACGCGCTGAACGAGCAGCTGTCGTCCTCCCAGCAGGACGTCAACCGCATCGAGAACCTGCTGCTGGGCTGCTTCCGCCGCTTCGTGCAGCAGTGGCCGGAAGAATCGGGTGACTTAACCGTCTCGGTGGCCTCGGCCGACGATTTCCTGGCCCGCCTGGAACGCCTGCAACGCGACGGCCTGCCGCAGCACGAAGAGCGCTTCTTCGACCTGCTGCAGAACCAGAGCAAGAACAACCTGCTGGCCCTGCAGCGGCACAGCGCCGAAACCCGCAAGTCGATCGGCCAGCGCCTGGACGAGGTCAACGCCAGCCTGGAACAGGTGCCGTTCAACCGCGGCACCCTGCTCACCATCGAACTGAGCGAACGGCGCCTGCCCGAAGTGCTGGAATTCCAGCTGCAGCTGCGCGAAGTGCTGTCCCAGCAGCAGACCGAGCAGCGCGAGCTGGCCGAAGCCCAGTTCGGCGTGCTGCGCCAGCTGGTCAACCGGCTGGGCTCGCAGGAAGGCGAAGACCGCCGCTGGCGCGAGAACGTGCTGGACGTGCGCCTGCATGTAGAATTCATCGGCGTCGAACTGGACGCCGCCACCCGCCAGCAGGTGGAAATCTACCGCAGCGGCGCCGGCAAATCCGGTGGCCAGCGCCAGAAGCTAGCCACCACCTGCCTGGCCGCGGCACTGCGCTACCAGCTGGGCGGCGCCGACAGCCAGCTGCCCAGCTACGCCGCCGTGGTGCTCGACGAAGCCTTCGACAAGGCCGACAACGAGTTCACCGCCCTGGCCATGAACATCTTCGACAACTTCGGTTTCCATATGGTGGTGGCCACCCCGCTGAAATCGGTGATGACGCTGGAGCCGTTCATCGGTGGCGCCTGCTTCGTCGAAATCAGCGGCCGCCACGACTCCGGCGTGCTGCTGATCGAGTACGACGAAGAAGGCCGCCGCTTGAAGCTGCCCGAGCGCAGCCGCCAGCAGGCCGCCGAACCGGAAGACGCCGAGGCCTGAGCGCCTCGACCAGAATCGGTAGCGCCGGGCCATGCCCGGCGGCACTCCACGGGCGGCAATCCCCCATGTAAAGCCGAGCCATGCTCGGCTGCTCTGCGCGACCGGCAACAGCGTGCCAACCAAGGTTGGCACCTACCAGATCATGTTGCGCCCTTACGCGCTGCGGAACGTATCCCACGCCATCCGCGTGATCAGCACCACCACCAGGCCCACGAACAGCTTGCGGATGAATGGCGTGCCGCCCTTCAGCGCCAGCCGCGTGCCCACCACCGAACCGATGATGTTGGCCGCGGCCATCGGCACCGCGAACAGCCACAGGATGTTGCCGGTGGGGATGAAGAACGAGATCGCCGCCAGGTTGGTGGCCAGGTTCACCACCTTCGAGGCCGCCGAGGCGCGCAGGAAGTCCAGCCCGAAGAAGCGCACGAACAGGAAGATCAGGAAGCTGCCGGTGCCCGGGCCGAAGAAGCCGTCGTAGAAGCCGATCGCCGAGCCGATCGCCAGCGCGATCATCAGCTCGCGGCGGCCGATCTCGCGCGGCCGGTGCAGCGCGCCGAAATCCTTCTTCCACAGCGTGTAGCCCAGCATCGCCACCAGCAGCACCAGCACCAGCGGGCGCACCGCGTCCTTGGGCGGCAGGCTGACCGCCGTGGCCCCGGCAAAGGAAAACACGAACGCCGTGGCCGCCGCGAACAGCACCGGCCGCCAGGGGAAGCGCACGTTGCGTGCATAGCGCCACGCCGCCGCACCGGTGCCGAACATCGAACTGAACTTATTGGTGCCAAACAGAAGGGCAGGGCTGTGCTGCGGCAGTACCGTGAACAGGCCGGGCAGCTGCACCAGGCCGCCACCGCCCACGGCCGCATCGACCAGGCCGGCGGTGAAGGCGATCACCACCAGCCACCACAGTTCGAGGGAAATCAGTTCCAGCACGGCGCGCGACCACGGAGCAGGGCGCGACAGCATACGCCTCCGCCGTTGCGCCGGCGCGCATGGCGAGTGCCCGCGCAACCGGCCACAATGCCGGCATGAGCACACCGTCCACCGATCCCTGTCCCTGCGGCCTGCCCGCGGCCTATGCAGCCTGCTGTGGCGTCTACCACGCCGGCACCCCCGCGCCGGACGCCGAGCGCCTGATGCGCTCGCGCTACAGCGCCTACGTGCAGCGCCGCGCGGACTACTTGCTGGCCAGCTGGCACCCCGACACGCGCCCGGCCGAACTGTCGCTGGACGATGCCCCCGGCCAGCGCACCCACTGGCTGGGCCTGACCGTGCACGCGCACCGGTCCACCGGAACCGACAGCGCCGAAGTGCGTTTCACCGCCCGTTACCGCATCGGTGGCGGCAGCGCCGTGCACATGGCCGAGCACAGCCGCTTCCTGCGGCACGATGGCCGCTGGTATTACCTCGACGCAGTCTGAGGCGCGCCATGGCGCACGGGCACCGTGCGCTCGTCAACATGGGCGCAGACCCGGTTGCGGCCGGCGTCCTTGGCCGCATACAGCGCCTGGTCGGCGGCCTTGACCACCTCGCGGGCGGTCGCCCCGGCCTGGTTGTCGGCCAGGCCGATGCTGACCGTCACCTGCACCACCGCGTCACTGCCACCGCGCCCGCGCTGCTGCTGGCCCACCGCTTCATCGCCACTGCGCGTGCTGCGGTCACGCAGCTGCATCTGGCAGTCGGCGATGGTCGCGCGCACCGCTTCCACGGCCTCCACTCAGGCGCTGGCCGGCTGGTCCAGGAACACCAGCGCGAAATCCTCGCCGCCATGGCGGAAGGCGCGGCCACCGCCGCCCACCCGCCCCAGCCGGACCGCCACCAGCCGCAGCACGTCATCGCCGGCGTCGTGGCCGTGGGTATCGTTGAAGTGCTTGAAGTGGTCCACGTCCACCATCGCCACGCTGAAGGTGCTGCCGGCGCGCTGCAGGCAGGTGTTGAACGCGCGCCGCCCCGGCAGCCCGGTCAACTCATCGCGGAAGGCCATGTTGAACGATTCCTGCAGCATCGCCGCCACCACAAGCAACAGCGCCGCCACGCTCAGCGCCGGCTGCAGCGCCGGCTGCAGGAAGATGCGCGGCAGCATCCACCACAGGCACAGCAGTGCCAGCAGCATGGCCGTGTGCAGCGGCCGCGGCTGCCGCCAGGCCTGCCAGCCCAGCAGTGAGGTGACCAGCAGGAACAACAGCGCCGGCAGCTGCGCCAGCGCGTTCCACGACGCCGGCAGCCAGCGCCAGTGGCGGTTGGAGAGCAGGTCATGCATGCCCTGCGGCAGCTGCTGGGCCAGGAGCAGGAACACCAGTAGCGCACCGCCGGTCACCAGCCCGCGCAGCAGCAGGTCGCGGCGGCGGCGGCCACGCTCGGGCCACAGCGCATGCAGCATGAACAGCAGCGGCAGCCATGTGCTCAGGGCATGGAAACGCAGCGGGGTGAGGGCATCCACCTGGCCCTGGCGCAGGTAATGGCCCACGTCGGCCTGCGCGATCGCAAACGTGCAGGCCATGGTCAGCAGCAGGCACAGTGCGCGCATCTGGTGGTAGGCCACGGCCAGCCCCACGCCCAGGCCGGCCAGCAGCCACGGCAGCACGCGCTGGCCGGCACTGCCGACGTCGGCATCCGGGATCGCCGCCCACAGCACTAGCGCCACCCCCAGCGCGGGCAGCGCGAACAGGTACTGGGCAGGCTGGCGGAGCGGGTGGGAAAGCAAACGGAAATCCAGCGCAGTGGCGATGCGTCTGCAGCACAGCTGTTAGCGGCGCGGGCCTGCGCAACTTGAATACGCACGCCGCCCGCGGCTGGGGCGGCGAAGGTGAATGCACCGCCATCCAGCCGTGACATCGCACTCACCACAGCTGCCCGACCCTGCGGGCATGGACCCTGTCGCCACCGCTTCACCCGCCCCGCCGCTGGCCCAGCTGCATGCGCATTACGCGCAGGTGCGGGCGCGCAGCCTGCAGCTGGCCGCCCCGCTCAGTGCCGAGGACGCCATGGTGCAGAGCATGGCCGACGCCAGCCCGGCCAAGCGGCACCTGGCCCACACCACCTGGTTCTTCGAGCGCTTCGTGCTCGGCGCGGTGCCCGGCTACCGGTCGCGCCACCCGCAGTGGGATTTCCTGTTCAACAGTTACTACAAGAGCATCGGCCTGGCCCACGCCCGCCCGCAGCGCGGCCTGCTGTCGCGGCCCAGCCTGCAGGAAGTGCGCGACTACCGCGCCGACATCGACCGCCGGCTCCTGGACCTGCTGCAGGCCGGTGATGTGCCCGGCCATGCCGTGCCGCACCTGGTGCTGGGCCTGCAGCACGAACAGCAGCACCAGGAACTGCTGCTTACCGACATCAAGCACGCGCTGTGGTGCAACCCGCTGCAGCCGCCGTACCGCGAGGATCTGGCCCGCGCTGGCACCACAGGCAGTGCCGACAGCACCCTGCGCTGGCAGGAGGCCCCCGAGCAGATCGTCGAAGTCGGCGCACCGGCCTGGCCGCACGACGCGCGCTTCGCCTACGACAATGAATCGCCACCGCACCGCGTGCTAGTGCCGGCGTATGCGCTGGCCGAGCGCCCGCTCAGCAATGCCGAGTTCTGGCAGTTCGTCGACGATGGCGGCTACCGCGATCCGCGCTGGTGGATGAGTGAAGGCTGGGCACTGCGCGAAGCCGAAGGCTGGCAGCACCCGCTGTACTGGGATGACGTCCTGCAGCGCGAATACACCCTGGGCGGCTGGCGCGAGCTGGACCCGCACGCACCGGTCACCCACCTGAGCTACTTCGAGGCCGACGCCTGCGCCCGCTGGTCCGGTGCCCGCCTGCCCACCGAGTTCGAGTGGGAAGCCGCCGCCGCCGGCCGCCAGGCCCACGGCCACTTCGCCGACGATGACCGCCTGCATCCGGCGGCCGGGCAGGGCGATGGGCTGCGCCAGCTGTTCGGGGATGTCTGGGAATGGACCAGCAGTGCCTACGGCCCCTATCCGGGCTTCCGCACCTTTGCCGGCAGCCTGGGCGAATACAACGGCAAGTTCATATGCGGGCAATGGGTGCTGCGTGGGGGCTCGTGCGCCACCCCGCGCGGCCACGTGCGCGCCAGCTACCGCAACTTCTTCGCACCGCCTGCGCGCTGGCAGTTCAGTGGCGTGCGCCTTGCCCGGGATACCGAATGAGCACCGTACAGACCGCGCGTGATGCGCTGACCGACCTGACCCCCACCCGCGAACGCATCCTCGCCGACGCCGTGGCCGGGCTGTCACAGCTGCCACGCCAGCTGCCTTCCAAGTATTTCTACGACGCCGCCGGTTCGGCGCTGTTCGAGCAGATCACCCGCACGCCCGAGTACTACCCCACGCGCACCGAACTGGCCCTGCTGGAGCGCTGCCTGCCGGCGGTGGCGCGCGCGGTCGGGCCCAACGTGCACGTGGTCGAACTGGGCAGCGGCAGTGGCCGCAAGACCGCCCTGCTGCTGGCGGCGCTGGCCGACCCGGTCGCCTACACCCCCATTGAGATCTCCCGGGCCGCCCTGCTGGCCAGCATCGACCGCCTGGCCGTGGCGCTGCCGGAAGTGGAAATGCTGCCGGTGTGCGCCGATTTCACCCGCCCGGTGGCGCTGCCCGAGCCCGAGCGTGAACCGGAACGGCGCCTGCTGTTCCCCCCGGTTCCACCCTGGGCAACTTCGAACGCGACGAGGCCATCGCACTGCTGCGTACCATGCGCCGCACGATGGGCAGCAACGGCCTGGCCCTGGTTGGCATCGACCTGGACAAGGATGTCGCGCTGATCGAAGCAGCCTACAACGATGTCGAAGGGGTGACCGCAGCGTTCACCCTGAACCTGCTGCGCCGGCTCAACCGCGAGGTCGGCAGCGATTTCGACCTGCCAGCGTTCCGCCACCGTGCCCGCTACAACACCCAGCGGCTGCGCATCGAAACCGATCTGGTCAGCCAGCGCCAGCAGGAAGTGCAGCTGGGTGGCCAGATGTTCCAGTTCCAGGCCGGCGAGCCGATCCGCGTCGAGTACAGCCACAAGTACAACGACACCGTGTTCGACGCGCTGCTGGCCGAGGCCGGGCTGGAGGTCGCGGCGCGCTGGGATACCGCGCCCGCCTATGGCCTGCGTCTGCTGCGTGCGGTGTGACGTGCGTCCACCAGCGGCTCGCGGCGTACGCGCCGGCACGTGCGTGACCGGGTTCTCGCCCGGCTGACGCCCATCCCGCCTACCATGGCCAGTGCAACGGCTGCACGGAGGACGCCAATGCCGATCACCCTCAGTCTCGGCCTCGCCGCAGCACTGGCCACCGCCACCGTGCCGACGCCTGCACCGGCGGCCGCCGCCGTGGCCGATCCCGCGTTCAGCGCCTGCCTCGGCCAGCTGCGCACCAGCGCCGTGCGCCAGGGCATCGCCGCCGACCGCTTTGACACGCTCACCGCTGGCCTGCTGCCCGACCCCAGCGTGCTTGGCCTGCTCGATGCGCAGCCCGAGTTCACCACCCCCATCTGGGATTACCTGTCGGCGCTGGTCGATCGTCAGCGGGTGGATGATGGCCGCGCGCTGCTTGTGCAGCACGGCGAGCTGCTGCAACGCGTTTCGGCGGAGTATGGCGTCGATCCGGCCACGATCGTCGCCGTGTGGGGTGTAGAGAGTGACTATGGCCGCGTGTTCGGCAAGCGCCCGCTGCTGCAGTCACTGGCCACGCTGTCCTGCGCCGGCCGCCGCCAGAGCTTCTTCCGTGGCGAACTGCTGGCGCTGCTGCGGCTCATCGACGAAGGCCACCTGCAGGCGCAGGGCCTGGTCGGCTCGTGGGCCGGCGCCTTCGGGCACACCCAGTTCATGCCCAGCACCTATGCGCGTATCGCCGTGGACGGCGATGGCGATGGCCGCCGCGACCTGGTCGGCAGCATCCCCGATGCACTCGCGTCCACGGCCAACTATCTGAAGCGTGCCGGCTGGCGCACCGGTGAACCGTGGGGCGTGGAAGTGCGCGTGCCGGCCGGCTTCAACGCCGCCCAGGCCGGGCGCACCCAGCGCCGCCCGCTGTCGGCCTGGCGTGCGCAGGGCGTCACCGCGCTCGATGGCGGCACCCTGGCCGTGGCCGGCCTTGCCGACGACACCCGCAGCGCGCTGCTGCTGCCAGCCGGCGCGCAGGGGCCGGCGCTGCTGGTGTTCCGCAACTACGATGCCATCTACAGCTACAACGCCGCCGAAAGCTACGCGCTGGCCATCGCCACGCTGGCCGACCAGCTTCGCGGCGGCAGCGGGCTGGCCACCGCCTGGCCCACCGACGATCCCGGCCTGGGCCGCGACGGTCGCCGCGAACTGCAGCGGCTGCTGATCGCGCGCGGCCACGACATCGGCGACGCCGACGGCATGATCGGCAGCGCCAGCCGGCGCGCGATCCAGGCCGAGCAGCAGCGGCTGGGCTGGCCCAGCGCCGACGGCCGCGCCGGCCAGCGCATCCTGCAGGCGTTGCAGCAGGAGGCCAGCGCCGCACCCGCCAACAGCACCCGGTAAGCTTTGCCGCCGCCCCGCATGGCACGACATCATCGGCGGCGACATCACGGAGCCCGCCCATGCAGTTCATCCCGGAAGTGACCCTCGGCCATTACCACGGCCTTGAGGTCTGGCAGGTACAGACCGCTTCCGCGACGGCGGTCATCAGCGTCTTCGGTGGCCAGCTGCTGTCCTATGTTCCTGCCGGCCAGCCGGACCTGCTGTGGCTGTCGCCCACGCTGGCCGCACTGCCGACCCCGATCCGTGGCGGCGTGCCGGTGTGCTGGCCGTGGTTCGGCCGTCAGGGGCAGGGCAGCGACGTACCCGCACACGGCCGGGTGCGCACCGCGCGCTGGCAGCTGCTGCAGGCCCAGCGCCTGCTCGGCAGCCAGGTGCTGCTGGAGCTGGCGCCATCGGTGGACGCCGATCCCCGCCTGCGCCTGTCCCTGCAGCTGCGCATCGGCGCACAGCTGCAGCAGCGCCTGACCACCACCAACGCAGGCGACACGCCGGTGACCTTCACCCAAGCCCTGCACAGCTACTTCCGGGTCGGCGATGCCACCCGCGTCGAGGTCGACGGCGTGGATGGTCTGCACTACCTGAACAAGTACGAGGACTACGCCAGCCTGCATCTGCAGCAGGGGCCGTGGCGCCTGCGCGATCCGCGCGACCCCGGCCGCAGCGACCGCATCTATCCCGGTACGTCCGGCCACCACGTGCTGCGCGACCCGGTCCTGCAGCGGCGCATCGATATCCGCAGCGAAGGCAGCCAGACGCTGGTGGCCTGGAACCCGGGGGCTGCTGCTGCCGCACAGATGGCCGACGTGGGCGACGCATGGCGTGACTACGTCTGCCTGGAAGTGGCCAATGCCGGGCCGGAGCAGATCGTGCTGGCACCGGGAGCCATCCACGCCATGTCTCAGATGCTATCCAGCGTGCCGCTCTAACCTGCTCAACCCCTGGCATGGGTGCCGCGTGCCCGATCTCACCCCGCCTGTCGCCATTCACAACCCTTACGCTGCGCCCGCAGATGGCCATGCCAGCAGCGTGCCCGATGTGGTACCAGCGTATGGGCGGTGGTGATCTGCCTGGCCGCGATGGCGGCCATCAACACCATGTCCTGGATGCTCCCGGTCCCGCTGGGCTGAGGCGGGGTGCCGGGGCCGGTCCGCAAGTGGCCGTCCTTGGAGCAGGGCACTCCGGCGTACGGCGGCATATGTCGCCAATGGCGATGAGCATTGTCGTTGTGCGACCGCGTCGAACAGGCCTCGTCGGCCTGCCAGACCTTGTCCCACAGGCGATCAGGCCAGTGGCCCGTTCGCAATGGCGTAACTGGACTGGACTCCTTCGTTGAGTCTTCAGACCCTGTGTGCCGCCGGTCGCACCGCAGCGACGGCCGACTCAACCGGGAAACGCGCATGCAGCAGGCACAGTGGTACTACACCAACGACACGGCTCACAGAAACGGCGAGGGGCCGGTCAGCGAGGAGGCACTGGCCGTCCTGCGCAGGGCCGGCACGATCACACCGCAGACCCTGCTCTGGTGCGACGGCATGGCTGACTGGCGTCCCCTGGCCGAGCTGGAACATCTTCTCGTCGTACCGGCCCGCGAAGTGGATTCAGGCGGGCAGGACCCCTATCGCGCACCGGCCATGGCGCCTGAGCCGGCAGCCATGTCGGCGGCGAACGCGCCCATGGACGGTGACATGGCCTTGTATGCCGCCGTCGTTGGCCCGAACTTCGCTGTCTACCGTCAGCGCTGGCAGCTGGACCGGACGGCTCCCGGCACCGATGTGACCTGGCATTGGCCAGGCTTCCTGTTCGGAATGGTCTGGATGATGTACCGGAAAATGTATCGGTTCTCGGCGATCTGGCTCGGTGTGATGTTCCTCATCACCCTCTTGGAGGCCCTGCTGAGCGTCCCGCCGCTGGTATCACTGCTCATCACGTTGGGTCTGAGTGTGGTGATCGGTACCCAGGCCAACCGCTGGTACCTGGCCCACTGCCAGCGGCAGATCGTACTGGCCAAAGGCGTTGCTGCAGGCGACCCGGGCCGGATGTGCAGTGAACTGGAGCGACGGGGCGGCACCAGCGGCGCAGGCATCGCCATCGCACTTGTCGTGGCCCTTGCCGTGTCAGGCCTTTTCGAGCTGCTCGCGCGCTGAGCGCCCCTACGCGCGTCGGCGCAGCACCAGCAGGCAGACCACGCTGGCCACCAGCCCCCAGAAGGCCGAACCGATCCCGGCCAGTGACACGCCCGAGGCGGTGACCAGGAAGGTCACCAGTGCTGCCTCGCGGTCGCGCTCTACCGCCAGCGCGGCGGCCAGGCTGTTGCCGATGGTGCCGAACTGGGCGATACCGGCCACGCAGGCCACCAGTTCCCGCGGGAAGGCGCTGAACACCGCCGCCACCGTGGCACCGAACAGGCCGATCAGTACATAGAAGCCACCTGCGGCCACCGCTGCGGTGTAGCGGCGCGCCGGGTCCTCGTGGGCCTCGCGCCCCATGCAGATGGCGGCGGTGATCGCGGCCAGGTTCAACGCATAGGCCCCGAACGGCGCCAGCACGGTGTTGACCACGCCGATCCAGCCGATCAGCGGCGACACCGGCGCCTCGTAACCGGAGGCACGCAGCACCGCCACCCCGGGAATGTTCTGTGAGGCCATGGTGACCACGAACAGGGGCAGGGGCAGGGCCACGCCGACCACCGTCGCCCAGGACAGCGTAGGCGTGGTCCACACCGGGCGTGCCAGCTGCAGCTGTACGCCTTCCCAGTGCAGCTGGCCATGCAGGCCCGCCACCAGCATGCCCACCAGCAGCGTGGCGATCACCGCATAGCGTGGGAACA
>WNDS01000004.1 GCA_009912235.1 Stenotrophomonas maltophilia | reverse complement strand
CGCAGGAAAATGCCGGTTGCCGGCTTGCGGATATCAAATGCGGAATATGGGTAGTGCCGGCCGTTGGCCGGCAACCTCATGAACGTCGAAGGACTGTTGCCGCTGCCGGCCAACGGCCGGCACTACCCGGAACAGGCTGACCGGCTTTGCGTGGATGGCCCCACACAGAGCACAAAAAAAGCGGCGCCCCCTGGGGGCGCCGCTCTGCTCTCACCATTACTCAGCCGAGCAAGCCCGACGTTACCGGGCTGCAGCCTTGTCCTTCATCATCGCGTCGCGCGCCGCCTTGAAGGGATTGCCTTCATACCAGTTCGGCCAGCGGTCGCCATCGGCCAGTTCCTTGCCCACGCCGTACATCAGCTGCAGGTCTTCCACGGTGCCGTCCAGCTTCCAGGTGGCCGCGTCGTATTCGTCGCGGGGGCTGTGGTAGCGGTGCGTGCCGTAGTCCTCGGCGGCCTTGCGGCCGGCCTCGACGCCACCGTCGCGCAGGTCCTCGCCACCGTCGGCGTACAGCGCCGGCACACCGGCCTTGGCGAAGTTGAAGTGGTCCGAACGGAAGTAGAAGCCGCTCTGCACCGAGCCTTCGCCGTGCAGGGTGCGGCCCTGCGCTGCCGCCAGCGGCTTGAGGATGTCTTCCAGCTCCGAGCTGCCGAAACCGGTGACGGTCACGTCCTTCGCGCGGCCGGCCACCGACATCGCGTCGATGTTGATCACCCTGGCAATCTTGTCCAGCGGGAAGGTGGGGTGGGCGACGTAGTACTTCGACCCCAGCAGGCCGGATTCCTCCAGGGTGACGGCCAGGAACACCACCGAACGTTCCGGCTTCGGGTCCTGGCGGGCCATTGCCCCGGCCACTTCCAGGATGCCGGCCACACCGGTGGCGTTGTCCACTGCACCGTTGTAGATGTTGTCGCCCTGCTCACCCTCATGCTTTCCTAGGTGGTCCCAGTACGCCATGTACAGCACGGCCTCGTCGGCACGCTTGCTGCCGGACAGCACGCCCACCACGTTGCGCGACTGCTTCTGTTCGATGCGGCTCTTCAGGTCCACCGTCGCGGTGGCCTTCAACGGCACCGGATTGAAGCCGCACTTGCTGGCGTCCTTGTAGGCCTGCGCGAGGTCCAGGCCGGCCCCGGCAAACAGCGCCTTGGCGGCGTCGGCACTCAGCCAGCCCTACACCGGCAGGCGCGGCTCGGCGTCATCCTTGGCCGGCAGGTCGTACTGCGGGCCGGCCCAGGAGTTCTTCACCACGTCCCAGCCATAGGAGGCGCCGGCGGTGTCATGCACGATCAGCGCCGCGGCGGCATCCTTGCGCCCGGTCTCTTCGAACTTGTAGGTCCAGCGCCCGTAATAGGTCATGCGCTTGCCGCCGAACAGCGTCTCGTCACCCACATGGAAACCGGGGTCGTTGACGAACATCACCACGGTCTTGCCCTTCCAGTCCTGGCCGGCGTAGTCGTTCCACTTCTGCTCGGGGGCATCCACGCCGTAGCCGACGAACACCAGATCGCTGGCGTCCATCTTCACCTCGGTCTGACCGGTGCGGGTACCCACCACCATGTCGCTGCCGAATGCCAGGTCGGTGGTCGTGCCACCCTGGGTGATCTTCAGCACGGTCGATTCGTCGGCCGTGGTTTCGGTCATCGGCACGTCCTGGAACCAGCTGTCGCCGTTGCCGGGCTGCAGACCGATGCGCTGCATCTGGTCGCGGATGTAGTTGACGGTGAGTTCTTCACCCTTGCTGCCCGGGGCACGGCCCTCGAAGGCGTCGGAGGACAGGGTCTTCACCAGCTCGGCGAAATCGGCGGCGTTGATGTCCGGGGAGAAGCTGTGCGCCGGCGTGCTGCTGGCGGTGCCGTCGGTGGCCGGCGCCGGCGGTGCGGCGCTGTCGTTGCGCGCGCAGGCGCTGAGTGCGGCCGCGGCGGCCAGGCAGAGTACAAGTTTGCGGGGCATCGATGGTTCCTGGTGTGGGCCGGCCACCGGGGCCGGCGGTGGGCCTCAGTCGCTGGGCGCGGTTTCACTGTCGAACGGCACCGGCAGTGCGCCGGTGACCGCCCCGATGCGGGCGCTGCGGTTCACGTACAGCACTACTTCGCGATCGAACTGCAGGCTGCCGTTGACCACGGCATTGGGGCCGATGATCACCCGCGGCTTGCGGCTTGCGGTCAGCGACAGGCTGAAGCTGGGCTTGCGCACGCGGATGCCGCCGTCCACCTGCGAACCGATGCCGACGGTGATATCGCCGTTGACCGTCTCGATATCGCCCTGCACCTGGCTCTCGACCAGGCCGATGCCGCCGTTGACGGTTTCCAGGCCACCCTGGATCTGGCAGCCGCGGTCGCTGAAGATGCTGCCGTTGACGGTCTCGATGCCGCCGTCGGCGATGACCTCGCGCGCCAGGCGCACGCTGCCGTTGACGGTGGAAATGCCACCGGTGCGGGCGCGCTCGGCCACGCGGATGCCGCCGTTGACCGTTTCGATGTTGCCGGTCTCGGCGCCCTCGCCAACCTTGATGCCGCCGTTGACGGTGTCCAGCTTGCCGTAGCGCTGGCCGGCCTCGGCGGTGATGCTGCCGTTGACCTTGCTCATGCTCTCCTGCGCCAGCACCGGCGCGGCGGCCAGCAGCAGGCCCAACAGCATGGAAATGGAATGTCGCTTCATGGGGATCTCCCGGTGGGGCGCGGCTGGCAGGCCGCCTGATGAAATGTCACCATGCAGCCCTGCGATTCGCATCTGCCTGAAGTCACTGGAAAGCCCTTGCGCCACAACGTGTTGCCCTCACGCCAAGCTAACAAACGCGCTGTGCGCGGGGCGAGCCTGTGGCTGCTCGGCCTGGCCGTGGCGCTGTCCGTGCCGGTTCCCGGCAGCGCGCAGCAGAACCAGCGCGACACCGAGCGCAAGCTGCAGAAGCTGCGCAACGAACTGAAGGGCGTGGCGCAGGAGCGGCGCGAGATCGAGGGCCAGCGCGGGCAGGCTTCGCGGCAGCTGCGCGAGGCTGACGAAAAGGTGGCCCGGACCGGCCGCGTGCTGGCACAGACCGAGGCGGCCCTGCGCGAGCAGAGCCAAGCCCTGGCCAACGCCCAGCGCCGCCGCGATGAACTGCAGGGCACGCTGGCCCAGCAACGCCGCGACCTGGCCGGCCTGCTGCGTGCCTCCTACCAGCTGGGCAACCATGCGCCGCTGAAGCTGCTGCTCTCGCAGGACACCGTGGCCGATGCCAACCGGGCGCTGGCCTACCACCGTTACCTGCAGCGCGAACGCGCCGAGCGCATCAGCGCGCTGACCGCAGACCTGAAGGAACTGGACGCCCTGCAGGTGCAGATCAACGACCGCGAGCAGCAGCTGCAGTCCACCCACCAGCAGCAGAAGCAGCAGGCGGCCACGCTGGCCGATGACCGCAGCGCACGCGCCAAGACCGTGGCCAGTCTGGACGAACGTTTCAAGGACAAGGCCGACCGCGAGAAGGCGCTGGGCCAGGATGCCCGGGCGCTGGAAACGCTGCTGGCCAACCTGCGCGCGGCGGCCGCCCGCGCCGAAGCCGAACGCCGTGCGGCAGCCAAGCGCGCCGCCGCTGAAAAGGCCGCCGAGGAAAAGGCGGCTGCCCGTGCCGCCGCCCAGGGCCGGGCACCGCCGCGTGCCGCCAAGGTGCCGCCGCAGGTGGCGCCGGCCCCGGCACCGAAGGTCGGGGGGCTGGGCTGGCCGCTGTCGGGCAACCTGCTGGCGCGCTACGGCGGCAAGCTGCCTGATGGGCGCACCAGCAGTGGCGTGCTGATCGGCGCGCCGGCCGGCAGCACCATCACCGCAGTGGCCGACGGCACGGTGGTGTTCTCCGACTGGATGACCGGCTACGGCATGATCCTGATCGTCGACCACGGCAACGGCTACATGAGCCTGTACGCGCACAACGACACCCTGCTCAAGGATGCCGGTGCACGCATCAAGCGCGGCGACCCGGTGGCCAAGGTCGGCAATTCCGGCGGGCAGGGCGTGACCGCGCTGTACTTCGAACTGCGCCGCAACGGGCAGCCGGTCAACCCGGACAGCTGGCTGCAGCGTCCCTGAACCCCGCGCGCCGCAGGGGCACCGGGTTCAACGGGAATTTACCGTCGATTCGCGCATAATCGCGACACGCCCCACGGCGTGATCGCCAACGTCGACAGGAGTGCTTCATGCGCGTAGCCCGAACCGCCACCCTCTTGCTGGCCCTGCTGCCGGCGCTGTCCTGGGCGCAGCAGACTGCGCCGGCCGCGCCCCCCGCGCCCACCAGTGGGCAGACGGCCAGCACGGAGGAGGCGGTCACCTCGAAGGTGCCGCTGGAGGACATCCGGCGCTTCGTGGCGGTCTACAACGCCGTGCGTGCGGCCTACGTGGACCCGGTCAACGATGACAAGCTGATGCAGTCGGCCGTGCGTGGCCTGCTGCTGGACCTGGACCCGCACAGCACCTACTTCAACAAGGAAGACGCGCAGGCCTTCGACGAACAGGCCAACGGTGCCTACGAGGGCATCGGTGTGGAGCTGCAGCAGCAGCCGGACAACAGCAGCCTGAAGGTGATCTCGCCGATCGACGACACCCCGGCGGCCAAGGCCGGCATCCTGGCCGGTGACCTGATCATCGCCATCGACGGCAACCCGATCAGCGCCATCGATGCCAGTGAACCGCTGCGTGGCGAAGCCGGCAGCAAGGTGGTGCTGACCATCGTGCGCACCGGCCGCGACAAGCCGTTCGATGTCTCGCTGACCCGGCAGACGATCCGCGTGACCAGCGTGCGCAGCCGCATGCTGGAGCCGGGCTACGGCTACATCCGCCTGAGCACCTTCCAGGCCGATACCGGTGCCGATTTCCAGAAGTATGTGCAGCAGCTGCAGAAGCAGGCCGGCGGCCAGCTCAAGGGCTTGGTGCTGGACCTGCGCAGCAACCCCGGTGGTCTGCTGACCGCAGCGGTACAGGTGGCCGACGACCTGCTCGACAAGGGCAACATCGTCAGCACGCGCGGCCGCATCAGCATTTCCGATACGCGCTTCGATGCCACCCCGGGCGACCTGCTGAAGGGCGCGCCGGTGGTGGTGCTGGCCGACGCCGGTTCGGCCAGTGCCTCGGAAGTGCTGGCCGGTGCGCTGCGCGACAACAAGCGCGCACGTGTGGTCGGCAGCCGCACCTTCGGCAAGGGCTCGGTGCAGACCGCGCTGCCGCTGGACAACGGTGATTCGGTGAAGCTGACCACCGCGCGCTATTACACGCCCAGCGGCAAGTCGATCCAGGCCACCGGCATCGTGCCGGACGTGGAACTGAAGCCGGCGCCGGGCAACGCCGACGATGACCTGCCGGCCAGCCTGAGTGACTACAGCGAAGCAACCCTGCCGGGCCACCTGCAGGGCGATGACGAAGGCGCCGAGGGCTACCACGCCGGTGCCGTGCTGTCCGGCGATGGCCCGATCAACGATGCGCTGGCCGAGCTGAAGAACCCCGGTTCGGTGGCAGCGCGGTTGAAGGCGGAAGCGGCCAAGGCCGAAGCCGCCAAGGCGGCAAAGAAGCCGGCGGCGGCCGCCGCCGAGCCGAAGCCCGATGCCACGCCTGCGCCGAAGGTCGAGCCCAAGCCCGCTCCGAAGCCGGAGCCGAAGCCAGAGCCGGTCAAGCCCTGACGGTAGCGCCGGGCCATGCCCGGCGAACATGGTGCCAGTCCGGACGCCGACGCGGCCAACGCAACGCAGCGCGCATCAATGATGGGGGGTTGTCAGAACCCGTGCCGCTTGCGCAGCCGCCGGGCGATCGCCGCGCGGACGTAGACGCCATAGGCCACGCCGAACACGAAGCCGGCAATGTGCGCCCACCAGGCCACCATGCCGAAGCTTGGGCCGATGTAGGCGAACACCACCTGCAGTCCGGCCCAGACGCCGATGAGCAGGTAGACCGGGGCGCGGACGAATTCCAGGAACAGCCCCAGCGGGATCACCACGCCCAGCCGCGCGCCGGGGAACAGTGCCAGGTAGGCGCCGATCAGTGCCGACACCGCGCCGCTGGCGCCGATGATGATCTGGTCCGGGCTGCCCATGGTGTAGATCGCGGCCAGGTTGGACACCGCACCGCCCACCAGGAACAGCAGCATCAGCCGCCACGGGCCCAGCACGCGCTCGGCCGGCAGCCCGAAGATCAGCAGGAACACCAGGTTGCCCAGCAGGTGCGACCAGTCCGCGTGCAGGAACAGCGCGGTGAACAGCCGCAGCACGCTGCCGTCCTTGAGGGTTTCCCACCAGTCGCTGGGATGGGTCAGGCCGGCGGACAGCGCACCCCAGTCCAGCCACAGGCTGCTGCGCGCATCGTCGGGCCGCGAGATCGACCACACGAAGGCCAGCTAGACCGCAGCGAACAGCAGCGGCGTGGCCCAGCGCAGCGTCGCCTTGCGGCGGGAAGGGAGGGAAACGAACATGCCGCTAGCCTAGCGCGACCGGGACCGACGGTCTGTGTCGTGTTGAGCTTTCAAGCGCTGAAACCCGCTCTGCTGTTATTGTTTCATTAACAGCTCTGGGTAATACTCGCATATGGCGTCGTATGTCGGGAGGGGATTCCGGCGCGTCCCGCAAGGCCCCAGGCCGGGTGGTTCGCAGGCGCACGCAGAGCACCATCACCGCTTTCCGGAGAGAAAAACGATGCAGAACGCTTCCACCATTGCACGCCTCACCCTGCTGGCTGTCGGCGTTGCCGGCACCCTGGCTGCGGCCGACGCCAACGCCGCAGCCTTCCAGCTGAAGGAAAACAGCGCCAAGGGCCTGGGCCGTGCCTTCGCCGGTTCGGGCAGCGCCGAGGGCGACGCCTCCATCATCGCGGTGAACCCGGCCGGCATGCGCCAGCTCGACGGCCGCATGCTGCAGGGTGACATCAGCGCCATCAGCTTCGGCGCCAAGTTCAAGGGCACCGGCCGTACCCCAGCAGGCACCCCGGCCACCGGCGGCAACGACGGCGACGCCGGCATGATCGCCCTGGTCCCGGCGGTGTACTTCCACACCCCGATCGGTGAGAAGGCTCACTTCGGCATCTCGCTGACCGCGCCGTTCGGTTTCAAGACCGAGTACGACAATGGTTGGGTTGGCCGTTACAGCGGCCTGAAGACCGACCTGAAGGCCATCGACCTGGGCTTCGCCGCCTCGTATGACGTCAACCCGTACGTGTCCTTCGGCGCGTCGGTGTTCGTTGAACACCTGACCATCGAGCTGAGCAACAACATCGACTTCGGCACCGCACTGCTGCCGACCCGTCTGCCGATCTTCCGCCCGGGCAGCCACGACGGCAAGCTCACCGTGGAAGGCGACAACAACGCCGTGGGTTACACCGTCGGCGGCCTGTTCAGCCCGGACGAAAACACCCACATCGGTATCAGCTACCGCTCCAAGGTCACCCACAAGATCACCGGTGGTGACGCCACCTTCGTGGTGCCGGGCCAGGCCGCTTCCGTGCTGGCACAGGTGCAGCCGGGCAACTTCATCAGCACCAGCGGCAAGGCCACGGTGACGATGCCGGCCTCGGCCACCTTCAGCGTGACCCACAAGATCAACGATCGCTGGACCGTGATGGGTGATGTCACCCGCACCGCCTGGAAGACCGCGTTCGACAAGGTCACCATCGACTACGCCTCCTCGCAGCCGGATTCGGTGCTGGAGTTCGGTTACCGCGACACCACCTTCGTGTCGCTGGGTACCGACTTCAAGCTGAGCGACACCGTGACCCTGCGTGGCGGTGTGGCCATCGACCAGACCCCGACCACCGACGCCCACCGTGACGTGCGCGTGCCGGACACCAGCCGCAAGTGGCTGTCGCTGGGCGTGGGCTGGACCCCGTCGCAGAACACCGAGTGGAACATCGGTTACACCCACCTGTTCACCAGCGATCCGAACGTGATCATCAAGCCGAGCACCACCAACCAGGGCAACACCCTGAATGGCAAGTACAAGGTGCGTGGCGACGTGCTGGCCGCGTCGTTCCAGTACAAGTTCTGATCCAACGCATCACCTGAGTTGAAACGGAAGGCCCCGCGCAAGCGGGGCCTTCTGCGTGTGGGGCAGGGCACCGGCGTGGCCGGGAGAGGCTTCAATCGCGCGCTGCCCGCGTGGCCGACACCGGTGTTATTCACGACAAGGAGCTCTACATGTCGATTGTTCTCCGCCGTGCGTTGTTCGCGGCGACCCTGGCCAGCGTGGCCACCCCTGCCTTCGCCGCGGCCGACTTCGCCACCTGCTTCCGTCTCGACCCTGCCGTGTCGTGGTCGGCCGGCAACGAGAGCACGCAGATCACCCCGGCCACGTTCGGCGACACGCCGGCGCTGGCGGTGGTGACCTCCGGTGCCGGACTGACCAAGGCCAACCTGTATGACATCAGCGGCCGCCGCCTGCTGGGCACCGTGCATTACGGCATGGCCGCCTGGGGCGCCGAGGGCAGCGAGCCGATGATGACCGACCACTACGACCCGGCCCCCACGTTCCCGGCCACGGCCACGCCCGGCCAGCGCTTCACGGTGACCGGCAAGGGCTCGCGCATCCACCATGGCGAGGGCACCGAGTCGGAACTGGACTAGGACGGTTTCAGCGACTACACCTTCGTCGGTATCCAGGACCTGGAGACCGAGATCGACAACGTGCCGCGCGTGTTCAAGGACACCTGCCACCTGCGCGCAGCGGTCGAGGATGGCCGTCTGGAAGCGTGGTACGCGCCGGGCTTCGGCCGCATCCGCTTCGAGCGCTACAGCAGTGACAGCCGGCTGTTCAGCGACGAGATCGACAGCATCGCCAGCGAGTGAGGGCGACCGGACCGCACGGGCGTGGCCCGCGCGTGCGGTACCGGCGACAATAGGCCATGAACCTGTCCGACCCTGCATTCCAGCTGGAGCTGGTCGCCAACATCGCCGTGGCCGGCTCGATCCTGCTGGCCGGCCGCAACAACGTGCACACCTGGTGGCTGGGCATCGTGGGCTGTGCGCTGTTTGCCGCGGTGTTCGAGCGTTCGCACCTGTATGCGGACATGGTGCTGCAGTTCTTCTTCATCACCCTCAGCGTGTTCGGCTGGTGGCAGTGGCTGCGCGGTGACCGCGGCGCGCCGCTGCCGATCACCCGGCTGCCGGCGCGGGCGTGGCTGTGGCTGCTGCCGCTGGCGCTGCTGGCAACGTCTGGCTACGGCTGGATGCTGACCTGGCTTACCCATGCCTATGCACCGTACGTGGATTCAGCGGTGCTGCTGCTGAGCATGATCGCGCAGATCCTGATGATGCGGCGCAAGCTGGAATCGTGGTGGGTGTGGCTGCTGGTGAACAGCATCGCGGTACCGCTGTACTACAGCCGTGGCCTGCACCTGACCTCGATCCTCTACATCGGCTTCTGGATTAACGCGCTGGTGGCACTGCGGCACTGGCGCACGCTGATGCGCAGCGAGGCGCGCTGAGCCACGCGCCGGCTCCCGGCCGGCAGCACCGGTAAAAAAAAACCCCGCTTTCGCGGGGTTTTTCATGCAGCTACAGCAACCGTGGAAGGGTTGTTCAGTCGCCCAGCGTCAGCAGCGAGGCATTGCCGCCGGCGGCGGTGGTGTTCACCGTCACCGTCTTTTCGGTGGCAAAACGCAGCAGGTAGTGCGGGCCGCCAGCCTTGGGGCCGGTGCCGGACAGGCCCTGGCCGCCGAACGGCTGCACGCCCACCACCGCACCGATCTGGTTGCGGTTGACGTAGACGTTGCCGACCTGGATGCCCTGGGTAATGCGGTCGACGGTCTCGTCGATGCGCGAATGCACGCCCAGGGTCAGGCCGTAGCCGGTGGTGTTGATCTGGTCGATCACCGCGCCCAGCTGGTCACCTTTCCAGCGGATGACGTGCAGCACCGGCCCGAAGATTTCCTTGTGCAGCTGGCCCAGGTCCTTCAGTTCGTACGCACGCGGTGCGAAGAAGGTGCCGTTGGCCGCTTCCGTGGACAGTTCGGCGGCGGCGATCAGGCGGGCTTCGCGGTCCATGCGGGCGGCATGGTCGTGCAGGATCTGCAGCGCGTCGGCGTCGATCACCGGGCCGACGTCGGTGGACAGCAGGCCGGGGTTGCCGACCTTCAGTTCCTTCATCGCACCAGCCAGCATGGTCATCACCTTGTCGGCGATGTCGTCCTGCACGAACAGCACGCGTGCGGCCGAGCAGCGCTGGCCGGCGGAGGTGAAGGCCGAACCGATGGCGTCCTTGACCAGCTGCTCCGGCAGCGCCGAGGAGTCGGCGATGAAGGCGTTCTGGCCGCCGGTCTCGGCAATCAGCACGCCGATGGCGGCGTCACGGGCTGCCATCGCGCGGTTGATCGCACGGGCGGTGTCGGTGGAGCCGGTGAAGGCCACGCCGGCCACGCGCGCATCAGCGGTCAGTGCGGCACCGACGGTGGCGCCGTCGCCCGGCAGGAACTGCACCACCTCGGCCGGCACGCCGGCGTCGTGCAGCAGCTTCACCGCGTAGTAGCCGATCAGGTTGGTCTGCTCGGCCGGCTTGGCGATGACGCTGTTGCCGGCGGCCAGTGCAGCGGCCACCTGGCCCAGGAAGATCGCCAGCGGGAAGTTCCACGGGCTGATGCAGACGAACACGCCGCGGCCGTGCAGCTGCAGCTCGTTGGATTCACCGGTCGGGCTGGGCAGCTTCTCGGCATGGCCGAACTGCTCGCGCGCATGCTTGGCGTAGTAGCGCAGGAAATCGACGGCTTCGCGCACTTCGGCGACGCTGTCGGGCAGGCTCTTGCCGGCTTCCTTCACGCACAGCGCCATGAACTCGGGCAGGCGCGCTTCGAGCTGGTCAGCAGCGTGTTCCAGGATGCTGGCGCGGCTGGCGGCCGGGGTGCGGTTCCAGGCCGGCTGCGCGGCTACGGCATTGGCCAGGGCCTTCTGCACGGTGGCCGCATCGGCGGGCTGCCACTGGCCGACCACATCGCGCGTATCGGCCGGGTTGGTCACCGGCAGCGCGGAGCCGGACGGGGTGGCACCCGGCACCAGCGGCGCGGACTGCCATGCGCTCTTGCCCCAAGCGGGCACCGCCGCGTTGAGCTGCTCGGCCAGGGCGCGCAGTTCGTTGTCGTTGGCGAGGTTGGCGCCCATGGAGTTCTTCCTGTCGTGGTTCTGGCTGCGCAGCAGGTCAACCGGCAGCGGGATCTTCGGGTGGGGGATCGAATCGAACGCGGCAACCATTTCGACCGGGTCGCGGACCAGGTCGGTGATCGGCACGCGCTCGTCGGTGATGCGGTTGACGAAGCTGGAGTTGGCGCCGTTTTCCAGCAGGCGGCGCACCAGGTACGGCAGCAGGTCTTCATGCGAACCGACCGGTGCGTAGACGCGGCACGGCAGCCCCAGGCGGTCGGCCGGCACCACTTCGGCGTACAGGTCATCGCCCATGCCATGCAGCTTCTGGTGTTCGTACACGCCGCCCTTGGCGATGCTGCGCACGGCGGCAATGGTGTGCGCGTTGTGCGTGGCGAACATCGGGTAGATCGCATCGGCATGGCCGAACAGGCGCTTGGCACAGGCCAGGTAGGACACGTCGGTGTTCTGCTTGCGGGTGAACACCGGGTAGCCCGGGTAGCCTTCGATCTGCGCGCGCTTGATCTCGGTGTCCCAGTAGGCGCCCTTGACCAGGCGCACCTGCAGGCGGCGGCCGTTGCGGCGGGCCATGTCGGCCAGGTGGTCGATGGTGTACGGGGCACGCTTCTGGTACGCCTGCACGACCACGCCGAAGCCATCCCAGCCGGCCAGCGAGGCATCGGAGAACACGCGCTCGATGATGTCCAGCGACAGTTCCAGGCGGTCGGCTTCCTCGGCGTCGATGGTGCAGCCGATGCCGTAGCTCTTGGCCAGCTGGGCCAGTTCCAGCACGCCCGGCACCAAGTCGTGCAGCACGCGTTCGCGCTTGGCGTGTTCGTAGCGCGGGTACAGCGCCGACAGCTTGATGGAGATGCCCGGCGCATTGTTGACGTCGCCGTCCGGGCGGCCGCCACGGGCCTTGTGGTCGCCACCGATGGCGTGGATCGCGCGGCGGTAGTCTTCCAGGTAGCGCAGCGCGTCCTTCATGGTCAGCGCGCCTTCGCCCAGCATGTCGAACGAATAGCGGTAGCTGGCGCTGTCGCCCTTGTGCGAGCGCGACAGCGCTTCGCTGATGGTGCGGCCCATGACGAACTGGCGGCCCATGATCTTCATCGCCTGGCGCACGACCAGGCGCACCACCGGCTCACCGACGCGGCCGACCAGGCGCTTGAACGCGCTGGGCGCATCGGCGCGGGTGGCGTCGTTCATCTGCACCAGCTTGCCGGTCAGCATCAGGCCCCAGGTGGAGGCGTTGACCAGCACCGAATCGCTGCCGCCCAGGTGCTTTTCCCAGTCGGCGTCGGCCAGCTTGTCGCGGATCAGCTTGTCGGCGGTGTCCTGGTCGGGAATGCGCAGCAGCGCCTCGGCCACGCACATCAGCAGCACGCCTTCCTCGCTGCCCAGGTCGTACTGGCGCATGAAGGCTTCGATCGCACCCTGGTCCTTGGCGCGGACGCGCACCCGGCCGACCAGGTCGGCGGCCAGCGCCTGCACCCGGGCCTGTTCCTCGGCGGGCAGGCGGGCCTGCGCCAGCAGCTCGCGCACGTGGCTGGCCTCGTCCTTCAGCCAGGCATCGGTAATGGCCTGGCGGAACGGGGTGGGGGAGGCCGGCAGTTCCGGCGACAGCAGCGCGTCCGGACGCGGAGCGTCGCTGGCGGCAGGGGAAGAGGAGGGTGCGTTCATGCCGGTCCGGCCAATGGAAAACTTGGCGATTTTAATCATTTTTTGCCCCAACGGAAGCGCCCCCAGCCACCTTCATGAATGCCGGTATCCCTTTGCTGCTGGGCGATTTGGCGTGTTCAGGAAGTGCGGTGAGATTTGTGCAGGACTCGGCAAATCGGCCGACGGGCCAATGCTGTATTGCAACATCGTCAAAAGTGTGAATGAACCCTTGCTACCGGTGAGAGGGCAGGGCTACCATCGAGGCGTTTCCCGCGGCAGGAACGCGGTTGCGACATGATCGAGGTGCTTCCAGCTCCGGATGGGTCAGGTACGCAGCTGCGGCTGCGTCCCCCACGGGCGCTTGATGCCCGGCAGTTCGTCCTGTTGTTTGTCGTGTTGTCCGGAGCGATGTGGCTGGTTGCCGGCCTGGGCTGGTGTGCCGGCAAAGCATTCGCTCCCCTGTTCGCGCTGCTGTACAGCCTGCTGCTGGCAGCCGCGTTGCGCGCCCTCTGGCGCAGCGGTGAGCGGCAGGAGGAGATCCGGGTAGTACCGGCGTGTGTGGAGGTCATCCCCACCGCCGGCGGGTCGCCGGTGTTCCGGGCCCACCCGCACTGGGTGCGCCTGCTCATCGACGACACGCGTGTCCGGCTTTTGTCCAGTGGCCGCCAGGTGGAAGTGGGGAGTTTCCTCGCGCCGGCCGAACGCCAGATGCTCGTAGAAGCACTTGAAAGCTTGCTCGCCGCCAGCGATGCCGGCCACCGACGACGTCAAGGGTCTAGGCAATGAAGCAAAGCAGCAGGTGGGGTACGAAGTGTGTTGCAGCGGCTGCCGCCCTGGTGGCCGGGGCGGGCTGGTTCCGGCGCTGGCCTGGGCCCAGGCGGCCGATCCCAAGCCGTGGCAGCTGAACATGGGCAAGGGGGTCACCCAGACCTCGCGCCTGGCCTGGGAATCGAACCTGTTCTCGCTGATCGTGGTCACGGTGATCGGCGTCATCGTGTTCGGCGCGATGGCCTACGCCATGTTCAAGTTCCGCAAATCCAAGGGCGCGGTGCCGGCCACCTTCAGCCACAACACCAAGGCCGAGGTCATCTGGACGGTGATCCCGGTGATCATCTTGGTGGTGATGGCCTGGCCGGCCACGGCCAACCTGATCAAGATGTACGACACCCGCGATGCCGAGATGACGGTGAAGGTCACCGGCTACCAGTGGATGTGGAAATACGAATACCTGGGCGAGAACGTGGCCTTCACCAGCCGCCTGGACCGCGGCTCGGACCGCATGCGGCAGAGTGGCAAGGTGCCCACCCGCGAGAGCCACCCGCACTACCTGCTGGACGTGGACAACCGGCTGGTGCTGCCGGTGGACACCAAGGTACGCTTCGTCATCACCTCCGATGATGTGATCCACGCCTGGTGGGTGCCGGCGCTGGGCTGGAAGCAGGATGCGATTCCCGGCTTCATCAACGAGGCCTGGACCAACATCGACACCCCCGGCGTCTACCGCGGCCAGCGCGCCGAACTGTGCGGCAAGGACCACGGCTTCATGCCGATCGTGGTCGAGGCGGTGTCCAAGGAAGACTTCAAACAGTGGCTGGCCCAGCGCAAGCCGGCACCGGCTGCCGAACCCGCGCCGGCGGCTGCGCCTGCCGCGACGCCCACGCCGGAACCGGCCGCGCCCGCTCCGGCACCGGCTGCTGCCGATGCTGCCGCTCCACCGGCACAGGACGGCAACGCCTGACGTACCCGCCCGTGGCCGCGTGCGGCTGCGGAGAACCATGAACTGAGAGGTGTTTTGCGATGGCGCACTCGGCAGTTGGGCACGACGACCACCACGGTCACACGCAGGGCTTCTTCGAGCGTTGGTTTTTCTCGACCAACCACAAGGACATCGGCACGCTGTACCTAGGTTTCAGCTTCATCATGTTCATCATCGGCGCGGCGATGAGCGTGGTGATCCGCGCCGAGCTGGCGCAACCGGGCCTGCAGTTCGTCAAGCCCGAATTCTTCAACCAGATGACCACCGTGCATGCGCTGGTGATGATCTTTGGTGGCGTGATGCCGGCTTTCGTCGGCCTGGCCAACTGGATGATTCCGCTGCAGATCGGCGCGCCGGACATGGCGCTGCCGCGCATGAACAACTGGTCGTTCTGGCTGCTGCCGGTGGCCTTCAGCCTGCTGCTGCTGACCTTCTTCCTGCCCGGTGGCGCGCCGGCCGGTGGCTGGACGCTGTACCCGCCGCTGTCGCTGCAGGGCGGCTACAACGTGGCCTTCACCGTGTTCGCCATCCACGTGGCCGGCATCAGTTCGATCATGGGTGGGATCAACATCATCGCCACCGTGCTGAACATGCGCGCGCCCGGCATCGACCTGCTGAAGATGCCGATCTTCTGCTGGGCCTGGCTGATCACCGCGTTCCTGCTGATCGCGGTAATGCCGGTGCTAGCCGGTGCGGTGACCATGCTGCTGACCGACAAGTTCTTCGGCACCAGCTTCTTCAACGCCGCCGGTGGCGGTGAACCGGTGATGTTCCAGCACATCTTCTGGTTCTTCGGGCACCCGGAGGTCTACATCATGATCCTGCCGGCGTTCGGCGTGGTCAGCGAGATCATCCCCACCTTCAGCCGCAAGCCGCTGTTCGGCTACCAGGCGATGGTGTACGCCACGGCGGCAATCGCCTTCCTGTCGTTCATCGTCTGGGCCCACCACATGTTCACCGTGGGCATGCCGCTGGGCGGCGAGATCTACTTCATGTTCGCCACCATGCTGATCTCCATCCCCACCGGGGTGAAGGTGTTCAACTGGAACAGCACCATGTGGGAGGGCTCGCTCAGCTTCGAAGCGCCGATCCTGTGGTCGGTGGCCTTCGTGATCCTGTTCACCATCGGCGGATTCTCCGGGCTGATGCTGGCCATCGTGGCCGCTGATTTCCAGTACCACGACACCTACTTCGTGGCGGCCCACTTCCACTACGTGCTGGTGACCGGTGCGGTGTTCGCGCTGATCGCCGCGGTGTACTACTGGTGGCCGAAGTGGACCGGGCGCATGTACAGCGAGAAGTGGGCCAAGGTGCACTTCTGGTGGTCCATCGTGTTCGTCAACCTGCTGTTCTTCCCGCAGCACTTCCTGGGCCTGGCCGGCATGCCGCGCCGCATTCCCGACTACAGCGTGGCGTTTGCCGACTGGAACCTGATCAGTTCGATCGGCGCGTTCGGCATGTTCGTCACCCCGTTCATGATGGCGGCGATCCTGCTGTCCTCGCTGCGCAACGGCGAGAAGGCCGAGGCCCGCAGCTGGGAAGGCGCACGCGGCCTGGAATGGACGGTGCCCTCGCCGGCGCCGACGCACACCTTCACCACGCCGCCGACGCTCCGCCCGGGTGACCTGGCGCACGATGACATCTGTCATTGAGGTGGGCCATGCATAACGAGAATCCGATCATCCACGCCAGGGTCGACTACCCGTCGGCCGGTAGAGTCGACTGTCAGTCGACTGATGACATGCAGCCGACCAACGCTCGGCTCTACAATAGCGACGCCCAGGCCGAGGGCATGGCGCAGCAGCGCCAGCGTGCCAAGCGCACCGCGCGGTGGGCGGGCGCTGTCGCGGTGCTGGTCTACGTCGGCTTCATCCTCAGTGGAGTGTTGGGGCGATGAGCGGGCAGCCGGCCACCCCGGCACCGCGTCATGCGGGGCTGCCGCGCCTGATCGGCGTGGCGGTCGCGGTGTTCCTGCTGACCTTCTCGCTGGTGCCGCTGTACCGCATTGCCTGCGAGAAGGTGTTCGGCGTGCGCCTGGAGCGCGGCCCCGGCAGCCAGGCCAGTGCCGCCGCTGCGGCCGGCAAGCGCACGGTGCGCGTGGAGTTCGATGGTGGCGTCAACTCGAAGCTGCCGTGGGCGTTCCACCCCGAACAGCTGACCATGGACGTGGTGCCCGGTGAACTGAACGAAGCGCTGTACTTCGGCCGCAACGACAGCGATGCCGCACTGGTCGGCAGCGCCGTGCCTTCGGTGGCACCGGCGCGCGCCTCGGGCTACTTCAGCAAGACCGAGTGCTTCTGCTTCACCGCCCAGACCCTGCAGGCCGGCGAAAAGCGAGACATGCCGGTGCGCTTCATCGTCGACCCCGACCTGCCGCCGGAAATCCGCACGATCACGCTGTCCTACACCTTCTACAAGAACGACGCGCTGTCGGCGCGGCTGGCTCCGGCCGCCACGTCCTCGGCCGTGCACGCCGCTCCCTGAGGACACCGACCATGGCCCTGCCGCCCACCGACGCCAACGTGTATTTCGTTCCCAGCCACAGCCGATGGAAGTTCGTCGGCTCCATCGCGATGATGGTGACCATGGTTGGCGTCGCCAGCTGGCTCAACGACGCCGGTTGGGGTAAATGGGCCTTCTATGCCGGCATCGCGATGCTGGTACTGACCCTGTTCTGGTGGTTCAGCGACGTGGTACGCGAATCGCAGGCCGGCCACTACAACCGCCAGGTGGACGGTTCGTTCCGCATGGGCATGGTGTGGTTCATCTTCTCCGAAGTGATGTTCTTCGGTGCCTTCTTCGGCGCGCTGTTCTACACCCGCACGCTGGGCCTGCCGTGGCTGGGCGGCGAGGGCGACGGGTTGATGACCAATGAACTGCTGTGGGACGGCTACTCGGCGGCGTGGCCGACCAACGGCCCCGATGCCATCGGCGGCCACTTCCAGACCATTCCGGCCTGGGGCCTGCCGCTGATCAACACGCTGATCCTGCTGACCTCCGGCGTCACCCTCACCTTTGCCCACCACGCACTGAAGGCCGGCCACCGCCGCCAGCTGCTGGTGTGGCTGGGCCTGACCGTGCTGCTGGGCGGCTTCTTCCTGACCCTGCAGGCCGAGGAATACATCCACGCCTACAAGGAACTGAACCTGACGCTGGTTCGGGCATCTACGGTTCAACCTTCTTCATGCTGACCGGCTTCCACGGCGCGCACGTGCTGCTGGGCACGATCATGCTGGTGGTGATGTGGCTGCGCTCGGCCAAGGGCCATTTCACCCGCGACAACCATTTCGGCTTCGAAGCGGCCGCGTGGTACTGGCACTTCGTGGACGTGGTCTGGCTGATGCTGTTCCTGTTCGTCTATGTGCTCTGACCGCGTGGCGTGGCGGCCTCAGCCGCCGATGCCGTGCGGCTTGATCCAGCCCATGTAGATGCCGACGACCACCAGCGCGATCAGCGCCACCGATACCGCGATGCGCCGTGTCAGGGCGTTCACCGTGCGCTTGGTCTGGCCACGGTCGACCAGCAGGTAATACAGGCCGGCCCCCAGGTTCCAGACGATGACGATCAGAAACGCGATAACCAGCAGGGTCTTCAGCGAATCGCTCATGCGGGGCTCGGTGGCGGAGTGGTGTGCCCTATCTGACCGCGTTTGCGCGGACTTGTCATGATGCGCCAGCACACACGGGTGATCGCGTGGCTCGCCGCGCTGCTGGCGATGGCTAGCTTCACCGCACTGGGCTGCTGGCAGCTGCAGCGCATGCACGCCAAGCAGGCGCTGCTGGACGCACAGGGCCCGGCGCTGGCGCAGGTGCTGCCGCTGGCGCAGGCCCTGGCGGCACCGGGCGCGCTGCAGGGCGTGGCCGACCATGGGCGCTTCCTGCCGGGCGTGGTGCTGCTGGACAACCAGACCCGGCACGGCCGCGCCGGGGTGAAGATCTACCGCCCGTTCCGCAGCGACAGCGGGGCGCTGGTGCTGGCCGACCTGGGCTGGCGCGCGCTGCCGGCCGACCGCACGCTGCCGCAGCCCGCCGCGCCGCCCTCGCCGGTGGCCGTGCGCGGGCTGCTGGCGCCCCCGCCGTCGGCCGGGCTGGCACTGGGCCCGGCGTTCGGGCCGGGCCGCGGGCCGTCGCAATGGCTGGCCAGCCGCCTGCCCGCCGCCGGGCTGGCCGACGAGCTGGGGCTACCGGCGCTGCCCACCCGCGTGCTGCGGCTGGACCCGGCCCTGCCGTTCGGCGACGAGCGCGACCTGGAGCTGCTGCCCAACACCCTGCCGCCGCAACGGCACCTGGGCTACGCCGTGCAGTGGTTCGGCCTGGCGCTGATCGTGCTGGTGGTGGCGCTGGTGCTGGAACGGCGCAGGCGCCGCCGCGTTGTCCGGTAATGCTGGTCGCTGGCCGGCATCCCTTTCCCAACCATGAGAAAATCGCGTCCATGAATGCTGCTCCGTCCACGCAGTCCCCCGCGCGCGGCAACGGCTGCCGCACCCTGCTGCTGTTTGCGGTGTTCTACGGCGCCATGGCGCTGGCCGGGGTGCTGCGCTTCAGCGGCTGGCAGCCGGCCAGCCACCGCAACGTGGGCCAGCTACTGGAACCGCCGGTGGACCTGCGCCAGCAGCCGCCGCAGCTGGCCAATGGCCAGCCGTATGCGTGGAATGGCGGCGAACACAAGGTCTGGCGGGTGCTGCTGGCACCCGGCGCGCAGTGCGACGCGCAGTGCGTCACTTTGTCGCAGGGGTTGGCGAAGATGTGGCAGCTGTTCGGCCATAACGCCGATAATGTGGAGATCCTGTGGCTGGGCACGCCACCGGCGGCCATCGCCCCGTTGCCTGCGCTGCGTGTACTGGCCCCTGCGCCGGCACTGCGCGCGGCGCTGCCCGGTGTTGATGACCCCGCCGGCCTGCCAGTCTACGTGGTCGATCCGAATGGCTTCGTGATCATGCGGCATGCCCCGGGCAGCGACCTGGGAGGCCTGCGCAAGGACATGGCCACGTTGCTGAAACTGAAGTGAGTCCCGTTTGATGAGCCTTTCCGCGCGTCCGGCGCTGCAGCGAAATTTCCACCGCCTAGCGTGGTTTGCCATGATCATGACGGCCAGTACGATCATGTTCGGTGCCTTCGTGCGCCTGTCCGATGCCGGCCTTAGCTGCCCGGACTGGCCGACCTGCTATGGCCGCGCGACGTGGCCGCAGCACGTGGAGGAAACCATCGGCCACCCGGCCGCCGAGATCCGCCCGCTGGAAACCCACAAGGCCTGGCGGGAGCAGGTGCACCGTTTCCTGGCCGGCGCGCTGGGCATCGAGATCCTCACCCTGGCCCTGCTGGCCACCCGCAAGCGGCGTTTCGGAAGCGCGGCGGTGGTGACCGCCTGCGTACTGGTGGCCGCCGGCATACCGCTGTACATGATGGGCTGGCATGGCACGGCCAGCGCGTTGGCACTGGCCGGTGAAGCGATCCTGCTGATCGCCGCGCTGCGCTGGACCAACATCGACCTGGCGCGCGCTGCGGTGCTGACCCTGGCGGTGGTGATCTTCCAGGCGCTGCTGGGCATGTGGACAGTGACCCTGCTGCTTAAACCCATCGTGGTGATGGACCACCTGCTGGGCGGCATGCTGATGTTCGCGCTGCTGGCCTGGATGGCCTGGCGGGCTACCCACCTGCCGATCACGCTGGCCGAAGCACCGAAGCTGAAGTGGCTGCTGCGCGTCGGCGTGGCGGTGCTGGTCACCCAGATCGCCCTGGGCGGCTGGGTCAGCGCCAACTACGCGGCGCTGGCCTGCGGTGGCGGCAGCCTGTCGATGGACAACTTCCCGCGCTGCGCCAACCAGTGGTGGCCGCAGCACAACTTTGTCGAAGGCTTCACCCTGTGGCGCGGCATCGGCGTGGATTACGAAGGTGGCCTGCTGGACGGTGCCTCGCGCATCGCCATCCAGATGGCGCACCGCCTGTTCGCCATCGTGGTGGCCGCCTACCTGCTGTGGCTGGGCGTGCGCCTGTTCCGCCTGCCCAGCATGCGTGGCTGGGCCAGTGCGCTGGCGGCGTTGCTGGTGCTGCAGATCAGCCTGGGCATCGCCAACGTGAAGCTGGCCCTGCCGCTGGAAGTAGCGGTGCTGCACAACGGCGTGGCCGTTGCCCTGTTGTTCGTGCTGGTCAGCCTGCTGGCCCGCCTGCGTGCCCCGGACTGATTCCATGTTTTCCAATTACCGCCAGCACTGGGACCTGACCAAGCCCAAGGTCGTCGCCCTGATCGTGTTCACCGCGCTGGTGGGCATGGTGCTTGCCATTCCGGGCGTGCCCAGCTGGGAACAGGTGCGCTTGGGCGCGCTGGGTTTCCTCGGCATCTGGCTGGCCGCTTCGGCCGCCGCCGCCATCAACCAGCTGCTGGATGCGCACATCGATGCGCAGATGGCACGCACCTCGTGGCGCCCGCTGGTGGTGGGCAAGGTGAAGCCGTGGCAGGTGCTGGTGTTCGCCAGCGTGCTGATCGTGCTGTCGATGGCGATCCTGGTGCTGTGGGTGAACGTGATCACCGCCGCGCTGACCTTCACCTCGCTGATCGGCTATGCGGTGATCTACACCGTCTACCTCAAGCGCGCGACCTCGCAGAACATCGTCATTGGTGGCCTGGCCGGCGCGATGCCGCCGATGCTGGGCTGGGCGGCCATCACCGGCATGCAGGGGTCGTCGGATTGGGCGTACTCGTCGATGCTGGTGCTGATCATCTTCATCTGGACGCCGCCGCACTTCTGGGCGCTGGCGATCTTCCGCCGCGAGGACTACGCCAAGGCGAAGATCCCGATGCTGCCGGTCACCCACGGCGTGGTGCACACCCGCCGCCAGATCCTGGCCTACTCGCTGGCGCTGGCGCTGGTGTGCGTGGTGCCGTACCTGGTGGGCATGAGCGGTGCGTTCTACCTGGGCGGGGCGATCGTGCTCAACGCCGTGTTCCTCTGGTACGCCTGGCACATGCAGAACCCTCCGGATGAATTCTTCTCGATGAAGATGTTCCACTGGTCCATCGTCTACCTGATGGCGCTGTTCGCCTTCCTGCTGGTGGACCACTGGATCCTGGCGTTGCTCTGACGTATTGGCCACGGTTGCCTGCGCGGGCTTGAATTGCCGCGTGGCGGCCGTCATTGCCTTTCCATCCCCCTGCCATGGATGGTCAAGGATGCGCAGTTTCTTCCGCCGGTTCCTGCTGCTGGCCCTGGTGGTGACGTGCGGTGCATCGGCTGCCGATACCGGCATCGCCACCATCTCCGCGCAGATCCGCGAGCATGCCGGCATGCACTGCGTGCTGGTGCTGGTCGAATGGCACGGTACGCGTGAAACCCCGCTGCTGGTGGCAGACCTGCTGGAGACCAGCAGCCGGGACGGGCGCCCGGTGGTGCTGGCGCTGGAAGTGCCACGTGGCGAGCACGGCCGGCTGCGGCACTACATGGCTTCTGCTGGTGATGCGCAGGTCCGCGCGCTGCTCGGCGCCAGCCCGTTCTGGGCCATCAAGGACGACCAGCACGACGGCCGCCGCAGCCGCGACATGCTCGATCTGATCGAAGCGGCGCGGGCATTGAAAGCGCAGGGACGGGACGTAGCGGTGACGGGCGTGGACCTGGACCGCAGCAACGCGGGCAACCAGCGGCGCGACGATGCAATGGTCACACAGGTGCGGCGGCTGCACGACGCGCTGCTTGCCCGTGGCCGCCTACTGGTACTGACCGGCAATGTGCACGCCCTGCGGGTGCGCCCAGCTCGTGCGCCGGCGGCGATGCAGCAGCGGCCCATGGCCTCGCAGCTGCGTGACCTGGACATCTACAGCGTGCGGGTGGACGCCCAGCGTGGCAGCGCCTGGGGGTGCTTCGATCGTTGCCGGCCCTGGCCCCTGCCGGAGCGCGACGATGCGCAGCCCCGGGCCAGCGGCGGCGTGGACCGCCTGTACGACCTGTGGGTGTTCCTGCCGCAGCTCAGCGTCGGGCGGCTGCGGCCATGAGGCGTTGCCTGATCGCGCATGCACGCTGTCGTGATCTGTCCGCCTTGACGCAACACCCTGTAGGGCGAGCGGTGCGCAGCGCGTAGGGCGATGCCGGCGCGGGCGCGCGCACGTGTGGCGCAGCGCACAGAAGCGACAGCTGCTGGCTGAAGGGGCCGTGCCGAGGGGCTATACCTGCCTTGCGGGATGTCCCGCGCGTACGGGAAGGCGGGGCGATGAAACGTCTATACCGCTGCTGGCTCGGCCTGATGATCCTTGCGCCTGTCCTGCTTCTGCGTGAAGCGGGGGCTGTCATCTCTCGGCCTTCGCTGCAGGCCGCAGCCGGCGATGAAGGTGCGCCGCGTCCCGAGCTGTCTCCGCAAGGTACCTACCGCGTGCTTGCATTGGCCGATCTGGATGCGCCAGATGTGGTGAAACAAGCGCTGCGTGCACAGATCCAGCGCGAGGACGCCGGCAGTCTGCGTGTGGAGGCGGACGAGCTGCCATCGTTGGA
Source organism: Stenotrophomonas maltophilia (assembly GCA_009912235.1). GTDB lineage: Bacteria > Pseudomonadota > Gammaproteobacteria > Xanthomonadales > Xanthomonadaceae > Stenotrophomonas > Stenotrophomonas maltophilia_AV. The sequence goes on along the minus strand of WNDS01000004.1, from coordinate 539,425 downwards.
CACACTGCGTGCGCGTCTTCCACGGAAACAGCATGGCGATGCCGTGCTGCGCCAGCGACTGCCGAGCCCTCCCAGCAACCTCCAGGCGAGTGTGCTGGGTGTGGCCGAAGTGATCGGCATGGAGCCCAGTGGAGTTCTTGACGGCCTGCGCTCGTCAGGCCTGACCCGCTTCTACCGCGTGCCCGGCGTGGGCATCGTGGCATTCAGCGAGAACAATTTCCTCGCCGCGGGCACGCAGATCGAAATCATCGCGGAAGCGCAGAACACCAGGGTGAACGGCACTCCTGCGCACCTGGGGAAGACTGTGGACAGTGCCGGCCGTAGCCGTGTGGAACTTGCCTGGACGCGCGGCAGCAAGCACTACGGCCTGGCGGCCTTTGGTGATGCCGGCAGCGATGTGCAGCACAACGCGCGCGTGCTGCAGGAGATTGCGGCGGCCGTACGGGATTGAGATATCGCTTGGCAGACGAAACAGACGGCCCCGGGCACAGCCCCGGGACCGTCATCCATGCATGGCGTGGCGCTACTCAGCCGCGCGCTGTTCGATGCCCTGTGCTGCCGCTTCACGCGCGTAGCGCTGGGCGATCACGCCGCAGACGATCAGCTGGATCTGGTGGTAGATCATCACCGGCAGCACGATGGCGCCCAGACTGCCACCGGCGAACAGCACCTTGGCGATCGGCACGCCGGTGGCCAGGCTCTTCTTCGACCCGCAGAACACGATGGCGATGCGGTCTTCGCGGTTGAAGCGCAGGCCGCGGGCAATGAAGCCGATCAGCGGCATGGCGATGCCCAGCAGCACGGTGGCAACCACCGCCACGGCCAGTAGCGAGAGCAGCGGAGTCTTGCTCCACAGGCCTTCGGTAACGGCCTCGCCGAACGCCGAATAGACCACCAGCAGGATGGTGGCCTGGTCGGTGTAGCGCAGCAGGCCGCGCTGGCGTTCCAACCAGCCGGCAATCCACGGGCGCAGCAGGTGGCCGGCCACGAACGGCACCAGCAGCTGCAGCATGATGCTGCCGATGGCACGCAGCGGGTCGTGCACGCCGCCTTCGGTACCGGCCAGCGCGGTCAGCAGCAGGGGGGTGAGGAACACGCCGAGGATGCTCGACAGCGAAGCGCTGCATACCGCCGCCGGCATGTTGCCGCGTGCCATCGAGGTGAAGGCGATGGACGACTGCACGGTGGAGGGCAGGGTGCAGAGGAACAGCACGCCCATGTACAGCTCGGGGGTCAGCAGCCAGCCCGACAGCGGGTGGAACAGCAGGCCCAGCAGCGGGAACAGCACGAACGTGCAGGCCAGGATGGTCAGGTGCAGCCGCCAGTGCAGCATGCCGCCCACGATGGCCTCGCGCGGCAGGCGGGCGCCATGCAGGAAGAACAGCGCGGCGATGGCGATGTTGGTGACATCGTCCAGCACGATGGCCGCCGCCCCATGGGTGGGCAGCAGCGAGGCCAGCAGTACGGTGCTGAGCAGGGCCAGCGTGAAGTTGTCCGGTCGCAGGCGCGACCACCAGCGGGTCAAGGGGGACAGGCTCCTCTACAGGGGAAAGCGTTCATGGCGCCACCAGCGGTGACGGTCGCAGGCCGCCGGTGACCGCATCGTCATGGGCGACGGCGGCCACTAGCGGCCCAGGCTGGCGCGGGCCTTGAGCAGCTCGCGCAGTTCGTACTTGTCAGTATCGTCCAGACCCTGCTGGCGCTGCTTTGCCGTCAGCTCTTCCAGACGTTGCTGCAACAGCTGTTTTTCCAGCTGCGCTACCGCGTCATGCAGCTCGGCGGTCCAGACCGCGTCGTCGCCGGGCAGCGCCTGTGCGGCCAGGGTGTGCAGCGAGGCCTGCTCTTCGCGGCCATCGAAATGCTCCAGCAGGGCCCCGGTGCTGATGTCCGGGCGCTGTTCCACCAGCGCCAGCAGCTCCAGCAGCAGGTCCACGCCGGGCAGGCGCAGGCCCTGGAAGTGGTGCTTGCCGCCCAGCGTCAGCGCCAGCGACGGCTGCTGCAGCAGCACGGCGATCGCACCGCGCACCAGGCTGCGCTTGGCCATCGGCTGGATCGGCCGGGGCGCGCTGCGCTGTGGCATTGCCGGCCGCGAGGCAGCGTTGCCGCCCAGGCCGGTCAGCTGGGCCAGCTGCTGCTTCATCAGGTCGCCGAAGGCACCGTCGGGAATCTGCGCCAGCATCGGCTTGGCCCGCTCGGCCAGGCGTGCCTTGCCGTCGAGCGTGCCCAGGTTGATTTCGCGGGTCAGTTCGTCGAAGAAGAACTGCGACAGCGGCGTGGCCTGCTTCAGGCGCTGGTCGAAGGCTTCGGCGCCTTCCTTGCGCACGATGGTGTCCGGGTCTTCGCCATCGGGCAGGAACAGGAAGAACGCCTGGCGGCCATCCTTCATGCGCGGCAGCACCGATTCCAGCGCCTTCCAGCCGGCGCGGCGGCCGGCAGCGTCGCCGTCGAAGCAGAAGAACACATCCGGCGCGTTGCGGAACAGCAGCTCGGCGTGGTCCGGCGTGGTGGCCGTGCCCAGCGTGGCCACCGCCTGGGTAACCCCGAACTGGAACAGCGAGACCACGTCCATGTAGCCCTCGACCACGATCAGCCGCTCGATCTTCTGGTTGGCCTGGCGCACCTGCCACAGGCCGTACAGTTCGCGGCCCTTGTGGAACAGCGCGGTCTCCGGCGAGTTGAGGTACTTGGGGCCGTCGTCCTTCTCGAACACGCGGCCGCCGAAGGCGATCACCCGGCCACGGCGGTCGAAGATCGGGAACATCACCCGGTCGCGGAACTTGTCGTAGACGTGGCCGCGGTCGTTCTTGGAAAACAGGCCGGCGCGGTCGAGCAGCTTCATGCGCCGCTCGTCCTTGCCCAGTGCATCGCGCAGGCCGCTGTAGCCATCGGGCGCGTAACCGATCTGGAAGCGCGCGCGGTTTTCCTCGTCCACGCCGCGGCCGTCCAGATAGGTACGGGCCTTTTCGCTGCCTTCCAGGTTTTTCTGGAAGAACTTCATGGCCGCATCCAGCGCGGTGTACAGCTCGCGGCTGTTGTCCTGCTGCTGGGCACTGCGCGGGTTCTCGCTGCGCGGCACTTCCATGCCGGCGCGCTTGGCCAGTTCGTCCACCGCGTCGAGGAACTCGATGCGGTCGTAGTTCATCAGGAAGCTGATGGCGGTACCGTGCGCGCCGCAGCCGAAGCAGTGGTAGAACTGCTTGGAGGGCGAGACGGTGAACGAGGCCGAGCGCTCGTCGTGGAACGGGCAGCGGGCGGCGTATTCCTTGCCCTGGCGCTTGAGCGGCACGCGGCTGCCCACCACCTCGACGATGTCGGAGCGGGCGAGCAGATCGTCGATGAACGCGTCGGGGATGCGGGCCATGGCAACAGGACAGGGCGCGGCCGGTGGGCCACGCAGCAGGAAGGACAGTACCGCGTAGCTTACCCCTTGTCGGCCCCGTTGCTTGGCGTGCCGGCCGGGGCGTCGACGGCTACTGCTCCTGCCACCTCTGGCGCGCCGCTGCGGGCCAGCAGCCGCTCGTCGATGACCGCGGTCATCAGCGCGCCGACGAAGAACACCACCGTGGCGTAGTAGATCCAGATCAGTGCGATCACCGGCGCGCCCATCGAACCGTAGGCGCTGCCCGGGGCGACGGTGGCGATGTACAGGCCGATGCGGTAGCGGCCCAGTGCGAACAGCACCGAAGTGATGGCGCCGCCGATGAAGGCCTGGCGCCAGGCCACCGGCCGGTCGGGCAGGAGTGGTACATGAAGGCGAAGCCCACCGTGTACAGCAGCAGGGTGGTCAGGTAGCCGATGGCCGGCAGCACCGAGGGCAGCTGCGCGAAGGCCACCTGCAGCATGGTGGTGGCAGTCATCGACAGGATCAGCAGGAAGCCCAGCGCCAGCACCACGCCGAAGGAGAACACGCGCTTGCGCAGCCAGGCGGTGATGCCTTCCAGGCGCTCGCCGCTGGTGTGGAAGATCAGGTTCAGCGCGTTCTGCAGCTGGGCGAACACCGCCGTGGCACCGACGAACAGCAGCAGCGTGCTCCACAGCCCGGCCAGCGAGCCCATGTTGGGCTGGTTGTTGGCGTTGTGCAGCACGGTGTCGGCCACGTTGGCGATGCTGGTGCCGGCCACATCGCCGATCTGGCCAATCAGCGCCTGCTGTGCCGGCGGGTACAGCGAGGCGGTCAGCCACAGCAGCAGCACCAGCAGCGGCGCCATCGACAGCAGCGCATAGAAGGCCAGCGCTGCCGCCTGGGTCATGATGTCGGCGTCGATGAAGCGGCGCACCAGCACGGCGGGAAAACTGGTTTCTCAGCGCTGAAGCTGCGAACGGGCGGCGGACAGGGACAGGTGGGGACGGGGCATCGCAGGCTTCGGTACGGTCACGGTGCCCCTGTTCTAGAAAACCCCGGCGTTGCGAAGAGTGAAGCGCGCATTCAGCTGGGTGATTGTGGCCGATAGCCGTTATCCTGCTGCGCGAGCCGCAGATGCGCGGGGAAACAGCTGCTGTGGCCTCCGGGCTCGATGCGCTGCGCGCAGGGCCACCACATTCCAACGCCCAGCAAAGGAACGCTAGATGAAAGGGAAGGTCTGTACGACGTTGTTGCTGTTGATGGCGGCCGGTTCGGCTGCTGCTGCTTCGCCGGCCTGCGAGAAGGCCTTCAAGTCGGTTGGTGACCCGCGCAACGGCGCGCTGTACATGGCCGATATCACGCTGCCCGGACTGAAGGTGCAGAGTGCACTGGACCAGCTGCGCAAGGCCCGCGCTGAAGAAGACTACGAACTGGGCGGGCAGCTGGTGGAGGGCGATACCGGCACCCAGTACCTGATCCAGCGCAAGGGCGTGCGCACGCCGCTGGTGCTGGTGGGCACCGCCGACCGCACCGGGCGGGTGACCCTGGCGATCAAGCTGGCGCGCGGCCAGACCGTGGGCTTGGAGGATGCGCGGCAGTCGATGTGCGGCACGCTGGACAAGCTCAAGAGTGGAAGCCAGGGGGACGCCCTGGCCGCTGCCGCGCGTGCGCAGTTCCCGATCGCCGGGCCCGAAGACGTGGCCGCGCCGGACCTGTCCAAGAAGATGGGCAAGGAAGTGCGCGACACCATGGCGCTGTACAACAGTGCCGGCGCCTTCAAGGACCTGATGCTGGGCACCACCACCAACAAGGAAGACAAGGGCGACCGTTCGGCCACCTTCCTGCCGGTGTATGCCAAGTACGTGGGCCACCGTTACCGCATCGACGGGCAGATCTACACGGTCAACCCGAACCGGTACTCGACCCGGCCCGGTGACATCGGCTCGATCAACTACCTGGTGACGCCGACCCGCGGCCTGCTGCGCATCCGCCAGAACGACACCTTCAACAACAACTACACCCTGCGCTGCGAGTTCGCTGCCGACCAGGCCGCCAACTTCACCGTGCTGCGCGAGCGTGACTTCGCCAAGCTGGAAGGCGAAGTGAGCGAGGTGGGTGAAAGCGGGATGACGCTGCGCAACTGCCGCCAGGTGCAGTAAGCGCCAGCGCCCGGAAACGACGAGGCCCGCGTGATGCGGGCCTCGTGCGGTCAGGCGGCAGGCGCTGGGTTCAACCGGCCAGCTGCTGCTTGACCAGCTTGGACACCAGGCCCATGTCGGCCTGGCCGGCCAGCTTCGGCTTCAGCGCGCCCATCAGCTTGCCCATGTCGGCCGCGCCGGCGGCACCGGTCTCGGCGATGGCAGCCTGGATGGCGGCCACGATCTCGGTCTCGCCCATCTTGGCCGGCAGGTAGGCTTCGATGACCACGATCTCGGCGCGCTCGATCTCGGCCAGGTCTTCACGGTTGGCCGCTTCGAACTGGCTGACCGAGTCCTTGCGCTGCTTGACCATCTTGTCCAGCACGGCGATCACGGCGGTGTCGTCCAGCTCGATGCGCTCATCCACTTCGCGCTGCTTGATGGCGGCGTTGATCAGGCGCATCACGCTCAGCTTGTGCTTTTCGCCGCCCTTCATGGCGGCCTTCATGTCGTCGGTGAGCTGCTGCTTCATGCTCATGGGAGACCTCATTGGTAAGGGTAGGGCAGGGCCACGCAACGTGGGCCCGGAAACGCAAAAAGCCGGCGACGCTCACGTGTGCCGGCTTCGGCTCCACCGCGACGGGCCAGGCCCGGCGCAATGAAGATGCGTCCGATCAGTACAGGCGCTGACGCTTGGTGACGTCGCGCGACGAGCGGCGCAGCTGACGCTTCACAGCAGCAGCAGCCTTGCGCTTGCGCTCCTGGGTCGGCTTTTCGTAGAACTCGCGCTTGCGGGTTTCGGCCAGCACACCGGCCTTTTCGCAAGTGCGCTTGAAGCGGCGAAGAGCAAACTCGAAGGGCTCGTTCTCGCGGACTTTGACGCTGGGCATGGAATCTCCGGGACACAGTAGAACCGGGTCACGCCCGGGGAGCCGCATATTATAGCGGCGAATCTTGAAACTGCAAGCCACCCGCCCTGAATACGGGCCGGCCTTGATGCTGCAGCGGTAACTGCACAGCCCCAGAAGGGCGGCAGGGGCGCCATAATAGCAGCCATGCGAGTCCTTGGCATTGAATCTTCCTGTGATGAGACCGGCGTGGCGGTGTATGACACCGACCTGACCGGCAGCGCGGCCCTGCGCGCCCATGCGGTCTACAGCCAGATCGCACTGCACGCCGAGTACGGCGGGGTGGTGCCCGAGCTGGCCAGCCGTGACCACGTCCGCAAGCTGCTGCCGCTGGTACGGCAAACCCTGGCCGAGGCCGGGCTGGGTGTGAACGACATCGACGGGGTGGCCTACACGGCTGGCCCCGGCCTGGTCGGCGCCCTGCTGGTCGGCGCCGGCGTGGCCCGTTCGCTGGCCTGGGCGCTGGAGGTGCCGGCGGTGGGCGTACACCATATGGAAGGCCACCTGCTGGCCCCGCTGATGGAGGACGACCCGCCGCAGGCCCCGTTCGTTGCCCTGCTGGTGTCCGGCGGGCACACCCAGCTGGTGGCCGTCGATGCCATCGGCCAGTACCGCCTGCTGGGCGAAACGCTGGACGATGCAGCCGGCGAAGCCTTCGACAAGACCGCCAAGCTGATGGGCCTGCCGTACCCCGGCGGCCCGCAGCTGGCTGCGCTGGCGGAACAGGGCACCCCGGGCGCCTACCGCTTCGTGCGGCCGATGACCGACCGCCCCGGCCTGGATTTCAGCTTCTCCGGTCTGAAGACCCAGGTGCTGCTGGCCTGGCGCGACAGCGACCAGAGCGGGCAGACCCGCGCTGACATTGCCCGCGGCTTCGAGGACGCGGTGGTGGAAACGCTGGCCATCAAGTGCGAGCGCGCGCTGGAGGCGGCCGGCACCAACGTGATCGTGGTGGCCGGTGGCGTGGGCGCCAACAAGCGCCTGCGCGCGCGCCTGCAGCAGATGGCCCAGCGCCTGGGCGGCCGCGCCTGCTTCCCGCGCCCGGCACTGTGCACCGACAACGGTGCGATGATCGCCTTCGCCGGCGCCCTGCGTCTGCAGGCCGGTCAGCACAGCCCGCCGAAGGTGGACGTGACCCCGCGCTGGGACATGGCGACGCTGCCGCCGGTGTGAGGCACTGACGGCAGCGCCTGGCGGCTGCATCAGAGGTTTCTTCCCAGTGGCGACGCGGCCAGTACCGTTGTCGCCCGCTCATGGCGCTGCAGCCACCGCAGGGTGTGCGGGCAGCGCGCATGGATCAGCCGCCCGATGGCCGCCAGGTCGGCGCCGATATCGCGTTCCAGGATGGGCTCGTGGTGGGCGATGCGGTTGCGCAGGTGGCGGATGCGGCCAATATCCGCGTGGATGGCTTTCCGGATGACACTAGGGTGGGCGGAAGGCGCATGGCGCAGGACCCCGCTGAGTGCCGGTATCCACAGCGTCGAGTCGAAGCCACATGTGAATAGCTGCTGCCAGAACACCATTGGCAGGTTGGGGACAATCTCAGGTGTATCGCTTATACGGCTGGCAAGTTGTTCCAGTGCCGTGCGTGGAGAAGTACTGGACGAAGTTGGCAGTCTGCGCCGGAAGGCATCATTCCAGGGCCAACGTGGACCGTGCTGCCGAACGAGAACCGTTGCCGCAGCGTTGCGGGTGACCACTTCGCACAGATGGACCGGCATCATCAGTGCACCGCACAGCCGCATGTTCCATAGGTAGAGGGATTCGGCTGAGACGTCGGGGCCGCAGGTCGATGCGATTCTCTCGTAAGTAGACAGACGCTCCGCTGACAACGCGCGCCGCAGTGCATCGTATGAAGCCATCGTGATCTGCGGTGGTGAAGATGGATCGATGTTGGCCAGTCACGCGGGCAACGACCATCAGGGAACGTCGTTGTCCGGGTGGCCGATTCTCTGTGTTTCGCCTCGGACGAACACCTGGCCTTGCCTGTCGGAATTGGCCTTGACCGACGATCTGGACCCTGCCTACTCTGCGTGCCTGCGCCACTGGGACTCGCGGCTGTTCAACAGCTCCCCCAGGGGACAACGGTAGTACCAAAGGGCCCTGCTAGCGGGGCCCTTTGTCTTTCCCGCCCCTGCCGCACCCCAGCCAGGCCGCCGCCCGTTCCGAGCAGGCTCACCCCCGTGCCGTTACCATGACCGCCTATTTTCCGGCCGGATGGCGCAATGGACAAGGTTTTCATCGAAGGGCTGACCATCGACGCCCTGATCGGCATCTACGACTGGGAGCGGCGCATCCGCCAGGACCTGGTGTTCGATCTGGAAATGGGCTTCGACAACCGCCGCCCGGCCGCCACCGACGATATCGCCCACACGCTCAACTACAAGGCGGTCAGCAAGCGCCTGGAGCAGTTCGTGCGCGCGTCCGAGTTCGGCCTGGTGGAAACGCTGGCCGAACGCTGCGCGCAGATCGTGCTGCAGGAATTCGACGTGCAGTGGCTGCGGCTGAAGCTGAGCAAGCCCGGTGCGGTGCGCGGCGCGCGTGCGGTGGGCGTGATCATCGAACGCACGCGCGATTGACCCGGTGGTGCCGGCCATTGGCCAGCAACCCCGGTAGTGCCAGCCGCTGGCCGGCAATCTCGACAGCAATGAAGAAAGGAGACAACTGATGGTGGAAGCGGTGGTGGCGGTACAGTGGCTGGATCGACTGCATCACACACTGGAACCCTATCCCGGGGCCTATCTGGCGCTGATGATCTCGGCTCTGCTGGTGGCAGCAGCGCTGGCCAACTGGTTGACCAAGCGGATCCTGGTGCGCGGCCTGCGGCGCCTGCTGCAGCGCTTGCCGGGTGCGGATTCCGGGCGTGGCAGCCATGTCATCCGGGTCATCGCGCGGCTGTCCAACGTGGTACCCAGTCAGGTGATCGCCTCGGGCATCGTGATGGTGCCGGACCTGCCGCCACGGCTGGTCGAGTTCATCATCAAGCTGTGCATCGTGTGGGCGGTGCTGACGGTATCGCTGGCGTTCTCGCACGCGCTGGACGCGGCCAATGCGCTGTACGAGCGCAAGCCCGATGCGCGCAACAAGCCGATCAAGGGCTACCTGCAGGTGGTCAAGATCGTGGTGTTCGTGGCCGCTGGCCTGTCCATCATCGCCACCCTGCTGGGGGTGAAGATCGGCCCGCTGGTGACCGGCCTGGGTGCCGCCACCGCAGTGCTGATGCTGATCTTCCAGGACACCATCCTCTCGCTGGTGGCCAGCGTGCAGATCAGTGGCGATGGCCGCGTGCGGCTGGGCGACTGGATCGAGATGCCCAGCCAGAACGCCGACGGCGATGTCATCGACATCGCGCTGCACACCATCACCGTGCAGAACTTCGACAAGACCATCACCACCATCCCGACCAAGAAGCTGGTCACCGAATCGTTCCGCAACTGGCGTGGCATGCAGGAATCCGATGGCCGCCGGATCAAGCACGCGCTGTTCCTGGATCAGCACAGCGTCGGCTTCCTGGACGAGCAGGACCTGGCCTTCCTCGGCCAGTTCGCGCTGCTGGGCGATTACCTGCAGGGCAAGCAGCAGGAACTGGCGCAGTGGAACCAGCAGCTGCGCGAGCGCGGCGCTTCGGAGGTCAACAGCCGCCGGGTGACCAACCTGGGCACCTTCCGCGCCTACGTGGAGCGCTACCTGCGCAGCCATGCGGGCATCAATGCCGACATGACCCTGCTGGTGCGCCAGCTGCAGCCCGCCATCGAAGGCCTGCCGCTGGAGCTGTACTGCTTCACCGCCAGCACGGCGTGGGCCGATTACGAGGCGGTGCAGTCGGACATCTTCGACCACCTGCTGGCGATCCTGCCGGCCTTCGGGCTGCGCGTGTTCCAGGCCTCCAGCGATGCCATGTTGATGGCCGGCCAGCGGCAGCGGGCCGGGGCAGAGTAAGCTGCCGGGCGCGTCCGCGGCCCATACGGGGGCGGACGCGGCCGAAACTGAATATCGAAATCACTCGCCAAATGGTCCGGAAACGCTAGAATGCCGGCCCTGAAAACGTTTTCATCAAGGACAGCTGGTGGCCTCCGAACGCATCGAATCCCTCATTGCCCAGATGACCGTCGAGGAAAAGGTCGGCCAGCTGGGCGTTTTCGCCGACATGGTCCGCCCGTTTGCTCCTGACGTGAACCCGGAAGCCAACGTGCGCAACGCCGACCAGGTCCTGCAGCAGGTGCGCAAGGGCAAGGTCGGCTCGCTGTTCAATGGTGTCGGTGCCGCGCTGGGCCGCCGCATCCAGCAGGTGGCGCTGGAGGAAAGCCGGCTGGGCATTCCGGTCATCCTGGCCGCGGACGTGATCCACGGCATGCGCACGGTGTTCCCCATTCCGCTGGGCGAAGCGGCCAGCTTCGAGCCGGACCTGGCCGAGCGCACCGCACGCGCCACCGCCGTGGAAGCCACTGCTGCCGGCCTGCACTGGACCTACGCACCGGCGGTGGACATCGCCCGCGACCAGCGCTGGGGCCGCGGTGCCGAAGGCGCAGGTGAGGACGTGGTGCTGGGCTGTGCGTTCGCCGCCGCCCGCGTGCGCGGCTTCCAGGGCAGCGACCAGCGCGCCGACGATGCACTGCTGGCCACGCCCAAGCACTTCGCCGCCTATGGCGCGGTGATGGCCGGCATGGAATACAACATGGTGGACATTTCGCCGCAGACCCTGCGCGATGTGCACCTGCCGCCGTTCAAGGCCGCCTTCGACGCCGGTGCGATCACCGTGATGTCGTCCTTCAACGACATCAACGGCGTGCCGGCCAGCGCCAACGCCGAACTGCTGACCGACATCCTGCGCGGTGAGTGGAACTTCCCCGGCGTGGTCATTTCCGATTACACCGCCGACATGGAACTGGTCGCCCACGGCTATGCCGCCGACGACCGCGATGCCACCGCCAAGGCGTTCACCGCCGGCCTGGACCTGAGCATGCAGAGCGGCTTCTATGCCGAGCACCTGCCGGGCCTGGTCGAGAGCGGCGAGGTGCCGATGGCGGTGCTGGATGAGGGCGTGCGCCGCATCCTGTGGCTGAAGGAGACCATCGGTCTGTTCGACAACCCGTACCGTTCGCTGGACCCGGCGCGCGAAGCCGACACCTCGCAGCTGGCAGCGCACGACGAACTTTCGCGCGACGCCGCACGCCGTTCGATCGTGCTGCTGAACAACCGCGACGCCGTGCTGCCGCTGCAGAAGACCGGCCAGAAGATCGCGTTGATCGGCCCGTTCGTGCAGGACCGCGACAACATCGAAGGCTGCTGGACGCTGTTCGGCGACAAGCAGCGCTACGTGGATCTGGAAACCGGCGTGCGTGCGGCCATCGGTGATGAAGCGCTGCTGGAGATCGTGCCGGGCTGCGAACTGGAAACGGCTATCCCCGGTGGCACCGAAGCGGCCGTTGCTGCGGCGCTGCGCGCCGACGTGGTGGTGCTGGCGCTGGGCGAACCGCAGCGTTACAGCGGCGAAGCGCAGTCGCGCGTGGAGATCACCCTGCCGCCGGCACAGCAGGCGCTGGCCGAAGCGGTGGCGATGACCGGCAAGCCGCTGGTGGTGCTGCTGCGCAACGGCCGCGCGCTGGCGCTGCAGGGCGCCGTGCGCAATGCCCACGCGGTGGCGGTCACCTGGTACCTGGGCACGCAGACCGGCCATGCCGTGGCCGATGTGCTGTTCGGCGATTACAGCCCGTCCGGCCGCCTGCCGGTCAGCTTCCCGCAGCTGTCCGGCCAGCAGCCGTACTTCTACAACCACCCGCGCACCGGCCGCCCGGAACTGCCGACCATGTCCGAGTTCAAGGCACGCTGGCGCGAGATTCCCAACGAACCGCTGTACCCGTTCGGCCACGGCATCGGCTACGCCACCTTCGCCTACGGCGTGCCGCAGCTCAGCCACGCCCAGCTGGGCTGGGATGACACCCTCACCCTCACCACCACGCTGACCAACACCAGTGCCGTGGCCGGGGAGGAAGTGGTGCAGCTGTACATCCACGACCGCGTGGCCAGCCGCGTGCGCCCGGTGCGTGAACTGAAGGACTTCCGCAAGGTGGCCCTGCAGGCTGGCGAATCCACCGAAGTCGTTTTCACCCTGCACCGCGACCAGCTGGCCTTCACCGGCCGCGATGGCGTGCTGCGCGCCGAGCCGGGCCAGTTCGAGGTGTGGGTGTGTGCCTCCTCGGCGGCCGGTGAGGCGGTGCAGTTCGAGCTACTCAAGGCCTGAGCGCACTGATACGAGGGACGGGGAGCCCTGCCATCGCTGGCAGGATCTCTCCGTCCCTTTTTCATGCCGGGCGCGCGGTTTGTGAACGGCCGGCAGCGGGCGAGTGCAACCGCCCGATCCGCACATGGTGGCGTGACGCCAGGCTCGCTACGCTGGGCACCTGTCCCCGGAGCCTGCACCCATGCGCCTGCCCTTGATCCTGCTCTCCACCGCCCTGCTGGCTGCGTGCTCGCAGCCTTCGCCGCCGCCCGCTGCTGCCGATGCACCGCCGCCGATGCAGGGCGCCGCGCCGGCCACGCCGGCTGCCGCCAGCAACGACGCCGCCCCGGCACCAATGAGCGGCGAAGCGCCGCCGCCGATGACCGGTGCTGCATCGCCGGCGATGTCCGGCCAGGCCCCGGCTGCCGACGATGGCGCCAGCCAGGGCGATGCCCGCCAGCGCATCGGCCGCCTGCTGGGTGATGTGGCGCCGTACGAAACCGTGTTCAACGCCCTGCAGAAGGGCGTGGCCGCGCATGATGCCAAGGCCGTGGCCGCACTGCCGGTCTACCCGCTGCGGGTGAACGTGGGCGGCAAGGAGCGCAAGATTGCCGACGCGGCGACCTTCGAACGCGAGTACGACAGCATCATCACCGCCGATATCGCCAAGGCCGTGGCCGCGCAGAAGTTCGACGACCTGTTCGTCAACTGGCAGGGCGTGATGCTGGGCAAGGGCCAGGTGTGGATCAACGGCATCTGCCCGGACAACACCTGCGCTACGCCGCAGGTCGGCATCGTCGCCATCCAGGACTGATGCCGGTGCCGGGTGCGGTGCCAGACCGCACCCGGCAACCGCTTACGCTTCGTTCGGCGTGAGCTTCAGCAGGCGCGCCTTGCTGCCATCTTCCAGCAGCCATAGCGCACCGTCCGGGCCCTGTTCCACTTCGCGGATGCGCTCGCCCATGTTGAAGCGTTCGGCTTCGTGTGCGTTCTCGCCCTCGAAGGCCACCCGCACCAGCGAGGTTTAGGACAGGCCGCCGATGAACGCGCTGCCCTTCCACTGCGGGAACTGGCTGCCGCTGTAGAAGATCAGCCCGGCCGGCGAAATCACCGGGGTCCAGGTCACCTTCGGTGCGGCGAATTCCGGGCGCGTGGCATGGTCGGGAATTGGGCGGCCATCGTAATGGTTGCCGTTGGAGACGATCGGGCGGCCGTAGTTGGAACCGCGCTCGATCAGGTTCAGCTCATCGCCACCGGTCGGGCCCATTTCCTGCGCCCACAGCTTGCCCTGCGCATCGAAGGCGATGCCCAGGATGTTGCGGTGGCCCAGCGACCAGACCTGCGCGGCTACGCCGCCCTGCGCCGCGAACGGATTGTCGGCCGGCACGCTGCCGTCCTCGTTCAGGCGCACGATCTTGCCCAGGTTGCTGCCCATGTCTTGCGCCGGGTCGAACTTCTGCCGCTCGCTGGAACCGATCCACAGCATGCCGTCCGGCCCGAACACCATGCGGTGGCCATAGCGGCGCTGGCCGCTGACCTTGGGCGTCTGCCGCCAGATCACCTTCAGGTCTTTCAGCTCGCCACCGCCATCGGCGGCCAGCGCGAGCGTGGCGCGGGCAACCGCGGCGCCGCACGTGTCCAGCGTGCCTTCTTCGGCATAGCTGACATAGACCAGGTTGTTGCGGGCGAAATCCGGATGCAGGATCACGTCGCCGAAGCCACCCTGGCCGCCGTAGGCCACCTTGGGCACGCCGCGGATCTCATGCTTGGCCCCGCTGGCGATATCCAGGCGCTGCAGCTTGCCGCGCTTTTCGGTGACCAGCAGGCTGCCATCAGGCAGGAAGGTCATCGCCCACGGCTGGTCGAAACGGCTGACTTCGGTGGCGGTGAACGGGCGTTGCGCATTGCTGGCGGTGGCCGCAGCGCTGGGTGCAGCGGCCTGCGCGGTGCCGGCCGGATCGGCGGCATTGCAGGTGGTGGTGGCGAGGATGGGCAGCAGGCCGAAGGCGAGCAGCAGCGGAAGGGGCTTGCGGGTCATGGGTATCTCCATGGGTGGGGATGCGGATGGCCAACTCCCTTTGTATACCAGTGCGGCGTGACGGTCTTGGCCCGAAGGTCCTGCCCGGTGCTGGGCGGAGCAGCATGAATGCACTAGGGTAGCTACGCCCGGGCACACCTGCCCGTTTGTCTGCCAAGGAACCGGAATGACACCTGCCTCTGCCCACAAACCTTCACCCGCCTTCATCGCCGTGTCCTGGGCGGCGCTGCTGCTGGGCGCGGTGGCCTACCTGATCGGCCTGTTCAACGCCCAGATGGCGCTGAACGAGAAGGGCTACTACCTGACCTGACCCTGCTGCTGTTCGGCCTGTTCGCCGCGGTGTCGCTGCAGAAGAGCGTGCGCGACCGCGTGGAAGGCATTCCGGTCAGCGGCCTGTACTACGCGCTGTGCTGGTTCGCCCTGCTGTCGGCCCTGTTGCTGCTGCTGGCGGGCCTGTGGAATGCCACGCTGATGCTGAGCGAGAAGGGCTTCTACGGCATGGCTTTTGCGCTGTCGCTGTTCGGCGCGGTGGCGGTGCAGAAGAACACCCGCGACCTGATCGCCGCCGGTGGCGATGACGACCGGCGCAGCGCAGTGGTGCCGGCACTGCCGGAACAGGACTGATCACCGTGGTTGTGGGGCGGATCCTGAGGATCCGCCCCGGCATCATCACCGGTTGAGCTGCACGTGCGGGTCGAGCTTGCTGGCTTCTTCCCAGCCACGGCGCACCGCACTGCGGGCCTGCGCCCAGTCCAGCCGGCTCTTGCCGTGGTCGGCATTCCAGCGCGATTCCAGTTCGTGCTCTACCTCCTCGTAGGCACGGATGATCGCCTGCGCCCGGTTTTCGGCATGGGCGGCGTGGCCGATCTGGTAGGCCGGCTCGTAATCATCGAAGTACAGTGTGTTGTTGTAGTACGGCTCGTCGGTATAGCGCTTGCGCCAGAAGTCGGAAATGACCTGGCGGGAAACACCGTCCTGCGGCACGCGGCCGGGGATCTGGTAGTCGGGGCTCATGGTTCGGGCTCCGTTTTTTTTGGACGAGCCTGCAGCGTGCCAGCCCGGCGGTGAACACACCGGGCCGGCCGTGTGACCACCAGGTCAAGCGTTCAGGTGCTGCCGGCGTCCTTGCGTGGCAGCCGGTAGATCACCGCGCCCACCGCGAAGGCCACCAGCGCCGCGGCGATGTTCTGCCAGCTGGCGCTGATGAACAGGGCCAGGCACAGCAGCAACGCCAGCACCGGAATCAGCGGGCCGCCGGGCAGATTCAGGGCACCGGGGCGGTCGCCGAAACGCTTGGCCAGCACCAGTACCGCTGCGGCCGTACCGATGTTGGCAAACAGGCGCGTGGTCATCGACATCAGCGCCAGCTGCACGAACGAACCGGTCAATGCCAGCCCCAGTGCGATCAGCCCCTGGCACAGGATTGCCGCTGCCGGCGTGCGGAAGCGCGGGTGCACCTGGGCCAGGATCTTCGGCCCGTAGCCGTCGCGCGCCAGCGCGAACAGGAAGCGCGGGCCCATCATCATGGTGTTGCTGTTAGTGCCCAGGATCGAAATGGTCGCGCCCACGGTGAGGATCAGCGCCAGCGTCTCGCCACCGAACCCGTCAGCGGCATCGGCCAGCGGCGTGGCCGAGCTGGCCAGGCCGGCCAGCGTGCCCTCCGCCACCACCTGCACCGCGCCGTACACCACGGTAACGGTGACGATCATGGTGATCAGCGCGAACGGGATATTACGGCGCGGGTTGCGGTATTCGCCGGCGGCGGCCGGGATGTTCTCGAAGCCGGCGTAGGCATGCAGCAGCAACAGCGCGGCCTCGCCCATGCGCTGCAGGTCGTGCGGGTCCGGGCGCTGGCCGGAGAACGCTAGCTGCGGGTCCAGGTAGAACGCGCCGATGGCCACGAACAGCAGCAGCGGCAGCAGCTTGCCCACCACCAGCACCACGCCGGTGCGTGCGGCCGAGCGCACGCCGATGATGTTCACCCCGGTCAGGAAGCCCAGCGACAGCACGATCACCGCCAGCCGCCCGGCACCCAGCCCGGCCCATGGCCAGAACCGCGCCACCGCATCGGCAAGCGCATTGCTCAGCGCGGCGGCCGAACTGATGCGGGTCAGCCAGATCATCCAGCCGATCTCGAAACCGGCGAAGCGGCCGAACGCCTCGCGCGCATACAGGTAGCTGCCGCCGGGTTCATCGAAGTAGCTGGCCGCCTGCGCGTAGCACAGCACCAGCAGCGCGACGAGGATGCCGGCGGCGACCACGCCCCACAGGCTGAAGGGCCCGAGCAGGGCCACAGTAGCGGCCGGCAGCAGGTAGATGCCGCTGCCGATCACATCGTTGATGGACAGGCCGACGATCTGCCAGCGGCTGACCGCGCGCTGCAGCGTGGGTTCGGAGGCTGCGCCGGGGGGCGTCCTGCTGCGCGCTCATCGGGCCACCCCATCCAGGGCCGGCAGCTGCCAGCTGGCCTGCAGGCGCTGGTACTCGGCGCGGGGCAGCAGCACGAAGCGCGGCTGCTCACGCGGGCGCAGCCAGGCCAGCAGCGCCTGCATGTGCTCGGCCGTCATGGCGGTGCAGCCGGCGGCGGCCTCGCCCGGCTGGCGCCACAGGTGGGCGAAGATGCAGCTGCCGCGGCCGGCAATGTTCTGCGGGTTGTGGGCGATGACGAAGCCCTGCTGGTAGCGGATGTCCGTGGCGTCGCGCAGGTCCAGCCGCATCGGTTCGGTGGAGTCGGCCACCGCCGCGCTGCCGACCGTGCGCGCATCGACGATGCGGTTGTAGTACGGCGAGGTAGGGACATCCATGCAGTAGCTGCTGGCCTGCATCGGCTGGTAGGGCAGCCCGCTGCGTGCCCGAGCCGGTGCGCCGAACGCGGTGCCCAGCGCGAACACACCGGCCGGGCTGCGGCCATCGCCTTCCTGTTTCTGCGGGCCGTCGGCCTGTGCCGGGTGCAGGCCCAGCCCCAGGCGCTGCCGCTGCGGCCCAGCGCCACATCGAATGCGGCGCCGTGCGGCACCCAGTCGGTGCCGCGGCGCACATAGGCCTGCAGGCGGCCGTGGTCGCTGTCCCAGTCTTCGCTGGTGACCACCACCACTTGCCGCGCGCCCTGTAACGGCGCCTGTGCCTGCACGGGCCCGGCGGCCAGCAGCACGGTGGTGGCAAGGCCTCGCAACAGTGCTTTCATCGGTGGCGCTCCGGGCAGGTCGGGCAGGGCTGCCGCCCACGTTACCTCAGTGGCGGCGGTTGCAGCGGCCCATGCACCGCAGGTGTGTGTTCCAGTGACAGCAGTGCTCGTGGCAGGTGCTCACGCCGGCAGCCACTGCACGCCACGCACCTCGCCGATGCTCAGGCCCGGGCCATCCCCCAGCCGGATGTGTGGCCCCTCGAAGCGGGTGCCGCCCAGCACCGGATCGAACGTGCACAGTGCCGGGCCGTCCAGGTCCACCAGCGCAATGGCATCGGCGCGGGCCACGGCCAGGTGCGCGGCGGCAGCCACGCTGATGCTGGTCTCGATCATGCAGCCGATCATGCACGGCACCCCATGCAGCGCGGCGATGTCGGCCACGCGCCGCGCTTCGGACAGGCCGCCGGTCTTCATCAGCTTGATGTTGAGAATGTCGGCCGCGCGCTGCTGCACCAAAGCCAGCGCCTGGCGCGCATCGAAGGCGCTTTCGTCGGCCATCAGCGGCGTGGCGATGCGCTCGCGCACGTAGGCCATCCCATCGATATCGGCCGCCTTCACCGGCTGCTCCAGCAGTTCCAGCGGCACGCCGTCGGCTTCCAGCCGCTGCAGTGCCTGCACACTCTGGCGCGCGTTCCAGCCCTGGTTGGCGTCCAGCCGCAGCGTGGCGCGGCCGGCCACGGCAGCAGCGATCGCCTTCACCCGCGCGATGTCCTCCTGCAGGTCCTTGCCGACCTTGATCTTCAGCGCGGTGTAGCCCTGCGCCAGCGCCGCACGCGCATCGGCCACCATGGTGTCCACCGCATCCACGCTGATGGTGATGTCGGTGGTGAGTTCGGGTACGCCGCCGCCCAGCAGCTGGTACAGCGGGCACCGTGCAGCTGTGCCCACAGGTCGTGCAGGGCGATATCCACTGCCGCCTTGGCACGGCTGTTGCGCGCCATCGCGTTCTGCACCTGCCCGCACAGGCGGTTCAGATCGGCCACCGGCTGGCCGATCAGGCGCGGCGCGATGTGCTGGCTGATGGCCGCGATGATCGAGCCGTGCGTCTCGCCGGTGATCACCGCCGTCGCCGCGGCTTCGCCAAGGCCCGTGCGGCCAGTGTCGGTGTGCAGCCGCACCACCACGCTTTCGGCGGCATCGACCGTGCGCAGGGCGGTCTTGAACGGCGTCTTCAACGGCACGCGCAGCCGGCCCAGCTCAAAGGCGGTGATCTTCATGGGTGCTCCGTGTGGCCGATGCGCTGGAGACGGGTCATCTGGTCGATGTAGCGGGTGCCATCGCTGCCCAGCATCGGCTCCAGCGCGGTAACCGACACACCGTTCAGGCGTGCCTGCTGCAGCCGCCCGCCGGCATCGCGCCAGGCGCCACCGGCCACGTCATGGATCACCCAGGTGCGGCCATCGACGTGGCCCAGCGTCAGCATCACATGGCCGGGAATGTAGACCAGGTCGCCGGTGTGTGCGGCGGCCACGGCGTGGTCGCGCTGGGCGGCATCATCGCCGGCGCCGAAGGACAGGCCATCAAGTGCCGGGCTGCTGGCCTGCGCGCCGGTATTGCGCGGCAGCAGCACGCCGAAGCTGCGGTAGATTTCCGAAATGAAACCGCTGCAGTCGCGCGCGTTGTAGCCGTGGCCCCAGCCGTAGCGTTCGCCGAGGAACTTGAAAGCCTGCTGCAGCAGCAGGCGCGGGGTCAGTGGCAGGTAGTCGGCGGCGGTGTCCTGCGAGCGCGGCAGCAGCGCCGGCACCAGCTTCAACCGGCCATCGACCTCGCGCACCGGCAACTGCACTACCCAGCCGGCATGCGGCTGCTGACCGTTCACAGGGGCATCGGCCGGCCAGTCGGCCAGCACCGGCACGCGCACGCCCATCTCCAGCTGCAGGCGCGAGACGCGCGGTTCTTCCGGAGTGAATGCGGTATGCGCCACTGCGCCGGTCACGATGCGGTAGGGGCCCTGCGCGCCGTAACCGAGCACGCTGGCCTTGTCGCCGGTGGCCACCGACTCGGCTTCGATCCACGCGCTGTAGCGTTCGCTGTGCACGAACAGCCAGCGACCATCGGCGCTGCGGTGGACCACGGCCACCTTGTCACCGGGAAACAGCGCCGATTCCTGGAAACGGTCGATATCGGTATCGCCCACGGTACTGAAGACGCGCTGGCGGGTCGGGAAGGTGGGCAATGCTGCGCGCTTCACCACCAGGCCATACTGCGGTGTTACCTTTGCGGCGATTGGCGCCACGCCCAGGTTGGCCTCGATCGACGCGCGCAGCGCTGCCGTGATGGGCTGGCCCTGGTCGTCATGGAGAGGCCGTGTCGGCCAGATCGACAGCGCGCTGATGCTGGCGCGCACCTGCGCGGCGCTCAGCTGCGAGGGCAGGGCGGCGATGTCCTGGATGTGTGCGTCCTGCGTGCGCATGCGCGCGTTCTGCGCGTTGATCTGCATGCGGTCCAGGACGGGGGTGTCAGCGTTGTCCAGCCGTGTGGCCCAGTACTGCGGGGTCAGGTAGGCTTCGTGCAGGCCGATCACATACGGCAGCGGCGCGCCGGGATCAGGTGCCTGCAGCGCCTGCGCAGAGGCCGGTGCGGCCAGCAGGCACAGGGCCAGAGTGAACCCGCGCGGCCAGTGCCGAGGTGCAGCGAGCGATCGATTCATGCGCAACGCTCCCTATCGAATCCGGTGGAACATGTGGCGGGGGGCGTGCCGGCCTCTACGGCGTCGCCGGCGCCTGCTGGGCGATCTGTGCGTCCAGTGCAGCGCGGTCGGCCCAGACCATGCCG
Source organism: Stenotrophomonas maltophilia (assembly GCA_009912235.1). Classification (GTDB taxonomy): domain Bacteria; phylum Pseudomonadota; class Gammaproteobacteria; order Xanthomonadales; family Xanthomonadaceae; genus Stenotrophomonas; species Stenotrophomonas maltophilia_AV. Next base: position 518,819 of record WNDS01000004.1, on the reverse strand, counting down.
CAGTGGCCGCAGCCCCAGATCGGTGGGCGCAGGGTTTCAACATGGCTGACCAGACCGTCGCAACCGGGCTCCGGGCAGGGGATGGCCGGTGTTGCGTCCGCTGTACTGGCCAGCGGGCGCTTGCCGGTCTGTGGATCGAAATCGCCATGGCTGCCGCAGCGGGTGCACTCGATCATCACCAGGCGCATGCCTTTGGCGCGGGACTGCTGCAGCAGCGCAAGGCCTGCGGCGTCCGGCACGAACGGCGCGCTGCACTGGGGGCAACACAGGTGAGTCTGTTCCATCGTGCACGGGCTCCGGTTGTCGGCGAACTGTTCTGGAATGCTTATTCCTTTCATCCACGAAATCAAGAATGAATAATCTACCCCCGCAGCGACCAGCCCCGACCTGACTTCGATGGCCGCCGGGGGCATCCGTTGCTCGCTGCGCGACAGGACGCGCTGGATGCAGGTGCTGCTGGACCCCGCGCTGGTGCCCGACTGGCTGGGCAGCGACCGGTGACCAGCAACAATTGGCAGCGGTCGCTGCTGGCGATGGCGTGGCGTGGGTTTGCCAACTACCCGCTGGAGTGGTGATACTACACCCTGCAACCGCAGCCGGATGCAGGCACCGCGTACGATTTTCCCATGCGGTAGGGGGCTCTGCAGGGCTGCAAGCCCTGCCGATACCCTTACACTCATTACCGCCTCCCAACTGCCCACCCGCATGAATCTTCCACTGCACTTCGGCCTGCTCGGCTCCCTCGAAGCTGGTGCCATCGCGCTGCTGGTAGGCCTGCTGGTGTACTTCCTCTGGCATCACCTGTGCCGCCTGTTCCGTTGGTCCATGGGGCACGCCATCGGCTGGGCCTGCGTGTTCGCGGTGGTGATCGCCGCCGGCATCGATGTGTGGAAGCTGTTCTACATGGGCATCGTGCGGCTGGAATCGCCGCTGTACGCGCGCCTATTCCTGGCCGCCATCCACGATCCCAATGAACTCGGCTCGCGCGTGGTGCTGGAAATTGCCGGTGCGCTGTCCGGCGTGGCGCTGGGCTGGCTGATATTCAGTTCGCGCTCATCGTTGAAAACCGACGACTGACGCAGGTTTTTCGTTTGCAGGCGGTTAAATCGGCGCGCGCTGAATGCGCGTGTTACCGATCGCTCACAGGTGGCTTACAACTGCGCTAACCCATGGGCTGTGTTCGGTGGTTAACCGTGCGTGTTCGCGCTGGTTGCGGGGCAAAAGCGATTCACAAAACCGGTGGCAGGGTAGGCGCCGTGCGGAAACAACAGGCCGCGCACCACCACCCAAACGGAGACCCCCTGATGACTATTCGCAACCGCAAGCCCCTGATCGCCCTGGTCGTCGCCGCGGGCAGCCTGCTGGCCCTTCCGACCATGGCGCAGAGCGCACAGCAGCAGGCCGCGCAGGCACAGAACCAGGCCGCACAGGCGCAGCAGGCTGCTGCGCAGGCGGGCCAGGCCGCAACCCAGGCCACCGACAGCGCGGCGGCCGCATCGGCACAGGCCAATGGCGGCGGTGGCGGCGGCCAGACCTGGGCCAGCCTGGATACCGATGGCAACGGCACCATCAGCAAGGCCGAAGCACAGGTCAACGCCGGTCTGGCGCAGGTGTTCGACCAGGCTGACACCAACAAGGACGGCGAGCTGACGCCGGACGAGTACAAGGCCTTCGTGCAGTCGCAGCAGGGTACTGCCGGCACACAGGGCAACTGATCGCTTTCACGCGGTACCGCCAGCGGGGGCATGGGGCCCCTGGACAGGTACTGCACGACCCGGGCGGCTGCGGCCGCCCGGGTTTTTTCCGCAGCCGGCCAGCCTGTATCCTTGTGCGATGAACACCTCCACGCCTGCGCCGTCGCGCGCCATCGGCCTGGTCGGTTTTGACGGTGACGATACGCTGTGGAAGAGCGAGGACTACTACCGCAAGGCCGAGCAGGATTACCTGCACCTGTTGTCGCGCTACATCGACGTGCACGACACCCAGACCGCCCGCCACCTGCTCGAAGTGCAGCAGCGCCACCTGGACACCTTCGGCTACGGCGTGAAGAGCATGACGCTGTCGATGATCGAAGCGTCCATCGAGATCACCGGCCAGCGCATCGAAGCGCGTGACATCCAGACCATCCTGGAGATCGGCCACGCCACCCTGAGCCACCCGGTCGAGCTGATCGACGGCGTGCGCGAGGCTGTGGGCACCATCGCCGCCGACTACCCGGTGGTGCTGATCACCAAGGGCGACCTGTTCCATCAGGAAGCCAAGATCAAGGTCGCCCAGCTGCACGACCTGTTCCCGCGCATCGAGATCGTTTCGGAAAAGGACCCGGAAACCTACGCCCGCGTGCTGGCCGAGTTCGAGCTGCCGATGTCGCGCTTTGTGATGGTCGGCAACTCGCTTCGCTCGAACATCGAGCCGGTGGTGACCCTGGGCGGCTGGGGCATCCACACCCCCTACGCGGTGACCTGGGCGCACGAGACCCAGCACGGCGTGGCCGACGACGAACCGCGCATGGTCAACGCCGATACCGCCCACGACTGGCCGGCCGCGCTGGCCGTGCTGGAAGCCAAGGCTGCCGCCGAGGCCTGGCAGCGCGCGGTGGCTGCGGCAGAATCGGGGCATGAACCTGCCACTGCCCACGCTGCGCGCGTTGCCCCTGGCCCTGCTGCTCCTGCTGCTGGTGCCGGCCGTTGCGCCGGCCCAGCAGACCGCCGCGCGCTCGGAAGCCTATGAGGTCCAGAGCGGCGACGCATGGCTGGACCGGCAGCTGGCCAACATCAACCATTACGCCGAACGCTACCCGGATGCGTTCCTGGACGAGGTAGCGCGCTATGCCGGCGTCCCGCGCGGGTATGTGGTTGCGCTGATGCACAGCCACGGCTGGCAGGCCGGGGATATCTACTTCGCCTGTTTCTGGGCCAAGGCCAGCGGCCAGAGCTGCCGCGACAGCGTGCGCGCCTTCAGCCAGGACCCGGAGGGCGGCTGGGAGGCCGTGGTGAAGCGCATGCCGGTGAAGCCGGACAACCTGCATTACCGCTCCGTGCGCCACGCCGTGGCGGCCAGCTTCGGCCACTGGGACCGGCCGATCACGCTGGATGCCACGTTGAGGCGGCAGCTGGGGCGTTGAGGGTTGGCCCTGCTGCAGGAGCCTGCGGGTTTTGGCGGTCTGGTTTGCCCGGGTTTGCGGGGTTGGGGCAATGCCGGCCGTTGGCCGGCAACTGCAGCCGCCTGGCCGAAGGTTCATGACGTTGCCGCCCAACCGCCGGCACTACCTTCGCTCGGTGGGGTTCGTGCACACCTGTGGCCGTGGCGGCCGCACGGGGTGACAATGGGGGTTCGAGTTGTTCCCCGTTCCCGTAGATCGAGTGACCGATGAGCGCCTTTGTTTCGCCTGATGTGATCCGCCGCCTGTTCGCGCAGGCCATGTCCCGCATGTACCGCACCGAGGTGCCGCTGTACGGCACGCTGGTGGAGCTGGTGGAGCGCATCAATGCGCAGGTGCTGGCCGACGATCCGGCCCTGGCCGCGCAGCTGCAGCGCAATGACGAGCGTGGGCGCCTGGACGAAGAGCGCCACGGCGCCATCCGTGTCGGCACGGTGGAAGAACTGGCCACGCTGCGCCGCCTGTTCGCGGTGATGGGCATGCACCCGGTGGGCTATTACGATCTGTCCGTGGCCGGTGTGCCGGTGCACTCCACCGCCTTCCGCCCGCTCACCGCCGCGCCGCTGGCGCAGAACCCGTTCCGCGTGTTCACCTCGCTGCTGCGGCTGGAGCTGATCGAAGACCCGGCACTGCGCACGCAGTCGGCGCAGATCCTGGCCCGCCGCCGCATCTTCACCGACGACGCGCTGGCGCTGATCGAGCAGGCCGAGCGTGACGGTGGACTGTCGCAGGCCGATGCCGAGCGCTTCGTCGCCGGTGTGCTGGAAACCTTCCGCTGGCACGGCGATGCCACGGTTGATCTGCCCACGTATCACGCGCTGCATGATGCTCACCGTCTGATCGCGGATGTGGTCAGCTTCCGTGGCCCGCACATCAACCACCTCACCCCGCGCACGCTGGATATCGGCGCCGCGCAGGCGGCGATGATCGAGCACGGGATGGCGGCCAAGGCGGTGATCGAAGGCCCGCCGCGCCGCGCCTGCCCGATCCTGCTGCGCCAGACCAGCTTCAAGACGCTGGAAGAAGCGGTGCATTTCCCGGGCGGCGAAGGCGGTGCGGCCGGCACGCACACCGCGCGTTTCGGCGAGATCGAACAGCGTGGGCTTGCACTGACCCCGAAGGACCGCGCGCTGTACGACCAGCTGCTGGCGCAGGCGCGCGATGCCGGCGGCGCCGGCAGCACTGGCGGTGACTACGGCCAGCGCCTGCAGACGGTGTTCGCCAGCTTCCCCGATGACCATGACACGCTGCGCCAGGAAAGCCTGGGTTACTACCGTTACCAGCTGACCGACGCCGGCCGCGCCGAACCGCAGCGCGTGGCTGACCTGCCGGCCGTAGTGCTGGTGGCCGCCGGCCTGGCCACGGCCGACCCGATTGTCTACGAGGATTTCCTGCCGGTCAGTGCCGCAGGCATCTTCCAGTCGAACCTGGGCGGCGAAGAGCAGCGTGCGTATGCCGCCCATGCCAACCGCAAAGCCTTCGAGCAGGCGCTGGGCGTGGCGGTGAACGATGAGTTCGCGATCTACGAGCGGCTGCAGGCTGAGTCGCTGGTGGCGCTGCGCGGGTGATGCATGGAGGGGGTCAGAGCCCTTTCCCATGGAAAGGCATCCGACCCTAAACCGACCCGAACGTTGTCAGCCCTTCATCGTGCCGGTATCCAGCCAGCGCTGGTGCCACGATAGTGCTTCGGGCAGCAGGTGCGGGGTGTGCTTGCCGTAGCTCTCGCGGCTGGCACGGTCGAAATAGTCCTGCAGTTGCGCGCGGAAATTCGGGTGCGCGCAGTTGTCGATCAGCACCTGCGCACGCTTCCGTGGGGTCAGGCCACGCAGGTCGACCAGGCCCTGTTCGGTCACGATCACCGACACGTCGTGCTCGGTGTGGTCGACATGGCTCACCATCGGGGTGATCGCCGAGATCGTGCCGTTCTTGGCCGTGGACGGGCTCAGGAACGCCGACAGGAAACCATTGCGGGCGAAATCCCCCGAGCCGCCGATGCCGTTCATGATCCGCGTGCCCATCACGTGCGTCGAATTGACGTTGCCGTAGATGTCCACCTCGATCATGCCGTTCATGCCGATGCAGCCCAGCCGGCGCACCAGTTCGGGGTGGTTGGAGATTTCCTGCGTGCGCATGATGATGCGCTCGCGGTAGAAGTCGATGTTCTGCTTGAACGTCTCGTTGGCCTGCGGGCTCAGCGCGAAGCCGGTGCACGAGGCATAGCTCAGCACGCCATCGCGCAGCAGGTCGAGCATGCCGTCCTGGATCACTTCGGTGAACGCGGCCAGATCGCGGAAACCGCTCTTGGCCAGGCCGGCCAGCACCGCGTTGGGAATGTTGCCCACGCCACTCTGCAGCGGCAGCAGGTTCGGCGGCAAGCGGCCCTTCTTCACTTCGTGCTGCAGGAACTCGATCAGATGCGAGGCAATCTGCTCGCTGGTGGCATCGATCGGGCTGAACGGGCTGTTGCGGTCCGGGCCGTTGGTGCGCACCACGGCCACGATCTTGTCCGGGTCGCAGCGCAGCGCGGTGTCGCCGATGCGGTCGTTGGCATGCACCAGCGGAATCGGCTTGCGGTGCGGCGGCAGCGCGGTGCCGTAGTAGATGTCATGCATGCCATCCACGCCGGCCGGCTGCCATTCGTTGACCTCGACGATCACCTTCTTGGCCAGGTCCAGCCAGGTCTTGTTGTTGTCCACCGAGGTGGAGGGCACCAGCGAACCGTCCTCGCGGATGGCCGACACTTCGATCACCGCGGTATCGATCTCGCCGTAGAAACCGAACCACACATGCTGGGCCACGTGGCTGAGGTGGATGTCGATGTAATCCAGCTTGCCTTCGTTGATGTGGTTGCGCGCATCCGGGTCGCTCTGGAACGGCATGCGCATGGCGATGCCATCGGCCTTGGCCAGCGCGCCGTCCAGTTCCGGCGCCGTGGAGGCACCGGTCATCAGGCTGATCTGGAACGGCTGGCCCTGCGCGTGCACCGCTTCGATGCGGCGGGCCAGTTCAACGGGGACGGCCTTGGGGTAACCCGAGCCGGTGAAGCCGCTCATGGCCACGGTTTCACCGGGCTGGATCAGCGCGGCGGCGGCCTCTGCGGAGACCACGCGGTCACGGAGACGCGCGTTGGCGATGCGATCTACAGACATGACGACAGTGTTTCTGGGGGGAAACCCGATTATCGGCCATGCACCGTATGGTGGGGTGTTCTACCTTGGTGGGATGGTATTTCGGGCCGAAGTGGCGCGAATGCCGGCCCGCTACGGGGCACGGAAACCGGATGTTTCCGGTCTGTTTTGCCGCCCCTGGCAGGCGCCACAAGGGCTGCGCGAAGCTGAACCGGTACACGTGACATTTGTTTTGCAGTGCAGCGTGCAAAGCTCCGCCGGACCCCGCACGATGGACCTGCATCCCGACGTGGGGGAGGGAGCAGAGCCCGCTGGCAGTTCGCTGCAAGCGGGCTTTTTTATTGCCCCTCTCCCCGTATGAACAGGCACTGCCGGTGCCTGCTGCAGGCCTTCCAGCACCGCAACGCGCCGGTGGAATCGTGGCACGGCCGGGTCGATACAATCACGGCATGACCCTCGCCACCACTGCCTTGCCCGCCGCCCTGCAGCCCACCGTCGACCGCGCCCTGGCGCGCCTGGCCCAGGTGCTGCCGGAACCGTTGCCCCCCGCGCTGCTGCCGGCCGTCACCCAGCTGGCCATCACCAGCGATTTCGCGCTGGACACCCTGGTGCGCCAACCCGCGCTGCTGGCCCAGCTGGCCGCACCCGGCTGCCCGCCGCTGCCCGCCCCGGCGCTCGACCCGCTGCAGCCCAGCGACTGGCCCGCACAGCTGCGGCGCTGGCGCGCGGCCATGTCCACCCGCTTGATCTGGCGCGACCTGGCCGGGCTGGACGACGTGCCGCAGACCCTGGCCGGCGCCACCACACTGGCCGAAGACTGCCTGCAGCTGGCACTGGCTGGGCTGGAACAGGAGTTCGCGCAGCGCCACGGCGTGGTGCGCGATGCCGAAGGCGTGCCCCAGCAACTGGTGGTGTTCGGGCTGGGCAAGCTGGGCGGCGGCGAACTCAACTTCAGTTCCGATGTGGATCTGGTCTACGCCTACCCGCAGGCCGGTGAATCCGACGGCGCGCGCCCGCTGGCGGCCGAGGAGTACTTCGCGCGGCTGGGCCAGCGGCTGGCCAAGCTGCTGGACGAAACCACCGTCGATGGCTTCAGCCACCGCGTCGACCTGCGCCTGCGCCCGTTCGGCAGCGCCGGCCGGGTGGCGCTGTCGTTCGCGGCGATGGACCAGTACTTCCAGCGCGAGGGCCGCGACTGGGAACGCTACGCCTGGTTGAAGGCGCGCGCGGTGGCTGGCGATATTGCTGCCGGTGAAGCATGGTTGCAGACGCTGCGTCCGTTCGTCTATCGGCGTTACCTGGACTTCACCGCGCTGGACGGCCTGCGCGAGATGAAGGCGGCAATCACCGCCGAGGTCGCGCGCCGTGAACTGCACGACGACATCAAGCGCGGTGCCGGCGGCATCCGCGAAATCGAATTCCTGTGCCAGGCGCTGCAGCTGATCCGTGGCGGGCGCGAACCGGCGCTGCGTGAGCGCCGCCTGCTGGTGGCGCTGCCGGCGCTGGTGGAGGGCGGCCAGATTGCGGTGGAGGATGGACAGGCGCTGCGCGAGGCCTACCTGTTCCTGCGCCGGCTGGAAAACCGCCTGCAGATGCTGCGCGATGCACAGACCCACGTGCTGCCGGCCGACCCGCTGGACCAGCTGCGCATCGCCACCGGGCTGGGCTATGCCGGCTGGGACGCACTGCGTGCCACGCTGGCCGTGCAGCAGTCGCGGGTGAGTACCGAATTCGGCGCACTGCTGGCCCCGCGCAAGGGCCAGGCCGCACCCGATGCACTGGCCAACTACTGGCGCAGCCTGCCCGAAGGCAGCGACGCGCAGGTGCTGGCCGAAGCCGGTTTCCTCGATGCCGGCGGCGCCGACCAGTCGCTGCGCGAGTTCGCACAGTCGCTGGGGGTGAAGTCGCTGTCCGATGCCGCCCGTGCGCGCCTGGACCGCGTGCTGCCGGTGCTGCTGCATGCCGCCACGCGCTCGCCGCAGCCCGATGCCGCGCTCAAGCGCGTGCTCGGCCTGCTGCAGGCGGTACTGCGCCGGACCAGCTACCTGGCGTTGCTGGACGAACAACCCAGCGCACTGGCGCGGCTGGTGGACGTGCTGGCCCGCAGCGCGCTGCGGGCCGAACGCCTGGCCGCCTACCCGCTGTTGCTGGACGAGCTGCTCGATGTGCGCGTGTCCGGCCCGATGCCCGATGCGGCGGCCATACTGGCCGAGTGCCAGCAGGTGCTGGCGCTGGATGACCCGGAAGCGGCGCTGCGCTGGCTCAACGAGATCCGCCTGGCGCTGAGTTTCCGTATGGCGATGGCCACGCTCGATGGCCGCCAGGGCGCGGTGGACAGCACCCGCCAGCTGGCCGAACTGGCGCAGGCGGTGGTGATCACCGTGCTGGCCATGGCCGAGGCCGATATGCGGGCCGCGCACGGCGATGTGCCGGGTGGCCGCTTCGCCATCATCGGCTACGGCAGCCTGGGCGGCCTGGAACTTGGTTTTGGTTCCGACCTGGACCTGGTGTTCCTGCACGACAACGACGCCGCCGTGGACGCCAGCGATGGCGCGCGGCCGCTTGAACCCGGCCGCTGGTACGCGCGGCTGGCGCAGAAGGTGATGGCGCTGCTGGGCGCGGTCACCGCCGGTGGCCGCCTGTATGACATCGACGTGCGGCTGCGCCCGGATGGCGCCAAGGGCACGCTGGTGTCTTCGCTGGCCAGCTACCGCGAATACCAGCGCGAACGTGCCTGGACCTGGGAACACCAGGCGCTGGTGCGCGCACGCGGTGTGGCCGGCGATGCCAGCCTGCTGCAGGATTTCGAACAGGTGCGTGCGCAGACCCTGGGCCGCGTGCGCGACCGCGACACCCTGCACGCCGACGTGCTGAAGATGCGCGCGCGCATGCGTACCGAACTGGACCGCAGCGATGCCACGCGGCTGGACCTGAAGCAGGGCGCCGGCGGCGTGGTGGACATTGAATTCCTGCTGCAGACCGGCGTGCTGGAGCATTCAGCGCAGCAGCCGGCGCTGCTGGAACCGCGCGATACGCCCGCGCTGATCAGCGCGCTGGCCCGCACCGGATTCCTGCCCGACGACATCGCACACGCCCTGCATGGCGCCCACGCCACGCTGCTGGATGTCGGCCTGGCCTGCACCCTCGACCGCCGCCCACGCCTTGCGCCCACCACCCCGGCCATTGAAGAGGCGTGTGCGGCGATTACTGCGGCGTGCAGAGCAGCAGCGTTGCCGTTCGCCTGAGGGGTGCGAGGCGCGGGCTCAACGGACGATCCCCTTCGGGTAGGTGCCAGCGTTCAGGGTAGGTGCCAACCTTGGTTGGCACGGACGTATCTGCGCCCGGTGCAGCGCTGTGCCAACCAAGGTTGGCACCTACCAGAGCAATGGCCTTGCGATGTGCGCCGTTGGTAGGTGCCGACCGTTGGTCGGCACGCTCTGTCAGGTGCGATGAACTCTGCAGGCGCATGCCGACCAACGGTCGGCACCTACCGGGTTCAAGGCGTGTACCAACCAAGGTTGGCACCTGCCAAGACAATGGCGGTCAACGGGCGGGGCGTACCGGGGCCATCTTCCACAGCAGCGCGCGGAACGGGGCCAGCAGGCAGATGCCCATCGCCAGCTTCACCGCCAGATCGCCGGCGACCCAGCTCACCCACGGCAGGCTGCTGCCGGCGAAGGCGATCGACCAGAAGATGGCGGTGTCCACCGTGGCATTGCAGGTGGTGGCCACCATCGGTGCGCGCCACCAGCTGCCGAGGCGCAGGCGGTCGAACACGGTGATGTCCAGCAGCTGCGCCACGATGAACGCCGAGCACGAGGCCACCGCGATGTGCGGGGTTGCCACCCACACCGACAGCAGCACCGCCACCGCGAAGCCGGCCCATGCCACGCGGCGCGCCGGGCCCGGGCCGAAGCGGCGGTTGATCAGGTTGCTCACCAGGAACGCCACCGGGTAGCTGAAGGAACCCCAGGTCAGCCGATCGTTGATGGGGTACTGCACCAGCACGTTGGAGCCCAGCACCACCGCGCCCATCGCCAGCACCGCCAGCACCAGCGCGCGGGTGGTCAGCGGGGCAAACACAGGGGAAGGACGCACAGGCATGGCGAGCCGGGGGATCAGGGGGGGCGGCATTATCCGCCCGCAGCGGCGCCGGGGCCACCGGCGCCGCTCAGCCGGCGGCCGGGCTTACCAGGTGCCGGTGGTGTTGTCGTTGGCCGCGTAGGCCGTGGGCACATAGGCCAGCGGCTTGTCGGCCGTGTCACGCACGGTCCAGCCGGAACCGGCCGGCGTGGGGCTGAAATGCACGGTCTGGCCCACCGCAAAGACGGCCACCGGGTCGTGCCCGGCCACCGCCGGCCACTTCAGCGTGGCGGTCTGGTCGGCATGGCCGTGCACCTGCAACTGCACCTGGCGGCCGCCTTCCTGGCGGTCTTCCACGGCCTTCACTTCCATCGGTGGCAGTTCGGCGGCCTTGGTACGCTGTGGCGTTGCCGGTGTGTTCTTGCCCTGCGACCCCGTGGTGGAGTACTCGAACATCCTGGCCGACATGGCCAGCGGCATCGAGATGACGATCACCGAGGTGATCAGCACGCTGGCCTCGCTGCTGTTCATCTCACCGGCGTGGGCGGTGGGGGCCAGGGCCGTGGCGGCGGCCAGCAGCAAGGCAGCGGTACGGGCGGAAATACGAGGGGTCATCGCAGTCTCCTGGTTCAAGGGGCGGGAGGCGCAGCGCCTTCCACCTTCGCGTGCGGGATGGGAAATTCCTGCTGCAGGCGCTCGCCGGCGCGCAGGAAATCGAACACCGATTCCACCGTCACCACCGAGTAGTTGCCGGAAATGCGTTCGCCGGCCGGGTGATCGGTGGTGGTGGCGTTGGCCACGAACAGGCGCGCGCCCAGCCGCTTGCCCAACCCCAGGTGCAGCACACTGGGGCGGTAATCCTGCGTGCGCAGCCACTGCTGGGCCTGCGTGCGGTTGATCAGCGGCGGCTGGCCGTTGGCCTGCGCGATCGCGGCGTCCAGCACTTCCAGCACCCATTGGTTGGAATTCTGGAAATCGGTGGCGAACGGATAGGCCGCCACGTTGTACTTCGGCTCGTGCAGCACGCGCGGCTGGATGGCCGGTGGCTGCAGCATCGCCTGCAGTGCCGCACGCACCGCCGGCACCGGCACGCCGATGCGCAGGTCGGTATGCCCACCGCTTTCGCCGATGAAATTGCTTAGCCCTTCGCGGTACAGCTGCGAGTGGTCGGTCTTGCAGCGGTTGAGCAGGTGGATGGCACGCCAGCGGCCATCGCCTTCACACAGCAGGAAGGCCAGGTGGCTGTGGCGCAGGCCGTAGCGGCTCAGGTCCTGGCCGCCTCGGGCAGCGATGACCACCTCCACACCGTCCAGTGCATCCAGGCGCTCGGCAGTCACCCACGCCACGTCGTACATCGCCGCCTGGGCCGGCACACTGGACAGGCGCTCGCGGCAGGTGCCGCTCTGCGCCTGCGCGGCGGCAACCGGCAGCGGCAGCGCCGCCAGCAGCACGGGCGCTGCGCATCGCAGACGTCGGGCAGTACGTTCCATGTACAAGGTCTCCGGGCCGGCCAGCGTGGCCGTCCCTGCATCATAGTGCCGGTATCAGTGCGAAACGCCCTTGCGCGTCATTTCCCGCTGGCAGTTCTCGCTGATCGGTGCGATCGGCAGCGGCGGTGACGGACGGTTGTCGGCGTCGCGCAGGCGCGGCTGGTTGCGGTTGGCATCGATCTGCTGCTGGCACTGCCAGGAAATGGGGTCCAGTTCCGTGGCGCTGGTTGCACAGCCGGCCAGCAGGGCCAGGAGCAGCAGAAGCAGGACGCGCATGGCAGGACTCCATTCCAGAAAGGGGGTAACCGGCAATCTACCGCCTTGAAGCACGGCCGTGGCTGAACGCCGCTGGCCTGCACCGGCTCAGGTCGGCCCCAGCCCCAGCCGCTGTTTCACTTCGCCCGCGATGCGTGGGGTTTCGCGCAGTGGCACGATGCGGTCGTACTGCCAGTCCAGCCAGCCGCTCTGCAGCCGGCCGCGTGCCTGCAACGCGCGCTGGAAATGCGCCAGCCGCCCCTGTGCGGTGGCCGCCAGCGCCACGCAAACCGGCGTGCGCGTGGCACAGGCTTCGGACAGCAGGTTCACCGAATCGGGCGAGACCACCACGCGGTTGGCCCAGCCCAGCAGGCCGGCGTAGGGGTTCACGCCATCGCCGCCGTCGCCCCAGATCACGTGCGGCAGGTCGGCGAAGGTGGTGCGCAGGTGCTCGGCCAGCGCCGGCGGCGTGCGCCGTGAGGTGGTGGCCAGCAGGCTGCCGCCCTCGGCACGCAGCTGCGCGGCCAGCTGCTGGAACACGCCCAGCATCGCCGCCTCATCCCACGGTGCCAGCGCGGTGGGCCCGCCCACCAGCAGCGCGGTGCGCGGACCGGGCAGGGTGCTGAAGCCGGCAAAGGCCGCGCGCCCGCAGGCCAGCCAGTCATCGTTGACCGGATTGAGGCTGCCCAGCAGGGTCAGCACGTTGCTGCCGCGGCGGCGGTCGTGTTTGGGCACCACCAGCAGGTCCCAGTGGCGGCTGTCGATGCGCGGGTCCAGGATCTGCACCACCTGGCTGCCGCGTGCACGCAGGGCGCGCAGCGCTGCCGCGGCCAAGCGGCCACAGCCGATGGCCAGTGCGGGTGGGGCCTGCAGCAGCGTGGCGAAGTCCGCGCCGTAGCCGTGCGCGATGCCCGGCAGGCGGCGCGGGGCCAGCCAGCGCCAGGGCGCGCGCGGCTGCAGTACCAGCGGCTGGTGCATACCGCAGCGCAGCGCCGAGGCCAGGGCCACGGCCTGGCGGACATTGCCGGCACGGCCGTCCGTGAGGGTCCACGAGGCGCTCGATCGTTTCACCATTGGCATTAATTCGCTTCAGCCCTGCTGGGTGTTGCAACAGTCGCGACACTCTACACTGCCGGTCACTCTTCGCGCCGCACCGTTGCACCGGTGTGGCCTCTGCCGCCCTTGGAGACCTGTGATGTCCAACGCGCTTGATGCTGCCGCCCTCGACCAGCTGTTCTGCACCGCCCGTACCCAGAACGCGTTCCTCGATACCCCGGTGGACGACAGCACGCTGCAGGCGCTGTACGACCTGGTGAAGTTCGGCCCCACGGCGGCCAACGCCAGCCCGGCGCGCTTCGTGTTCGTGAAGTCGGCCGAGGCCAAGCAGAAGCTGGCCCCGGCGCTGTCCGAAGGCAACCTGAAGAAGACCCTGGCGGCACCGGTGACGGTCATCGTCGGTTTTGACCAGGATTTCCACGAGAAGCTGCCGTACCTGTTCCCGCACACCGACGCCAAGGCCTGGTTCGACGGCCCGCGTGAAGGCCGCCACGAAGGCGCCCTGCGCAACGGCAGCCTGCAAGGCGCTTACCTGATCCTGGCCGCGCGCGCGCTGGGCCTGGATGCCGGCCCGATGTCCGGTTTTGACAATGGCAAAGTGGACGAAGCCTTCTTCGCCGGCACCGCCATCAAGTCGAATTTCCTGGTAAACCTGGGGTACGGTGACGCCTCGGGCCTGTTCCCCCGTCTGCCGCGTCTGTCCTTCGACGAAGCGGCGCGCATCGCGTAAGTCGCTGTATCGGTTTCGGGCCGCCACCTTGGCGGCTCCTGCTGCACCGTGTACCCACCCTACGATTCGGAGAGTTCCTCAGATGAGCGCCACCCGTAAACTGCTGCCGCCGCTGGCCCTGACCCTGGCCATCGCCGCCTGCTCCAAGCCGGCCGACACCGCTGCCCCGGCCGCCGATGCCGCCGCCCCGGCCACCACCGAACAGGCTGCCGCCACCCCGTCGGCCGACGCTGCTGCCGCCGCCCCGGCTGCCGAAGCCATCCAGATCGCCTCGGGCACCTACAAGCTCGACCCGAGCCACACCGACGTGCTGGCCCAGTGGAGCCACTTCGGCTTCTCGCACCCGAGCGCCCACTTCGGCAACGCCGAAGGCACCCTGGTGTACGACGCCACCGACGTGACCAAGTCCACCGTGGAAGTGAAGCTGCCGCTGAGCGGCCTGAACAGCTTCACCGCCAAGTTCGACGAACACTTGAAGAGCGCCGATTTATTCGACGCCGCCAAGTTCGCTGATGCCACCTTCAAGAGCACCAAGGTGGAAGCGGCCGGCACCAACAAGCTGACCGTCACCGGCGACCTGACCATCAAGGGCATCACCAAGCCGGTCACCCTGGACGTGACCATCAACGGCGGCGCCGAGCACCCGATGGCCAAGGTTCCGGCCGCCGGCTTCGATGCCACCACCACGCTGAAGCGCAGCGATTTCTGCGTCGGCGCGTATGCCCCGAACGTCAGCGATGAAGTGAAGATCCGTATCACCACCGAAGCGACCGGCGAAAAGCCGGCCGCGTGATGCAACCCGCTCACTCGTCGTGAGATGGCAGAAGGCCCGCTGAAAAGCGGGCCTTCTTTTTTTGGAGGCTGTGGGGGCGGTTTGATCCGGGCGTGTGCGGGAATCCGCCTTTGATACGAACCTGCGCGGGAACCTGCTTTGGGTCCGAACCTGTGGGGGAACCCGCTTTGGGTCCGAATCTGCGCGGAAACCTGCTTTGGGTAGAGTCGACTGTTAGTTGACTGCTCTTTGCGGGATGCCAAAACCCCGCGCTGCGCGCGATAGTCGACTAACAGTCGACTCTACCCCTTCGTTTCTACCCCTTCGTTTCTACCCCGCCTATCTCAGCGCAGCGTACCCAGCCAGGTGGCGGCCACATCGCTCGGGCTCAGCTTCGGCTTCACTGGCAGGGCGGTCACGCGCACGAAGGTCTGCGCGGCCTGGGCCAGCACCTGGCGGGCGATCAGGGCGGCCTGCTTCACCGCGGCCTGCTGCCTGCGCAACTGCACGATATGCACCGAGGGGCGGCCCACCGGGGCGTACTTCTGGTCGCGGCGCAGCATGTCGGCCACCTGTGCCACCTCATGCTCGGCGCGCAGGTAGCGCTGCTGTGCGGCCACCAGTTCGCGTAGCGGGGCGCGCAGGGCGGCGGCATCGGCGAAGGCGGCCAGTGCGGCGTCGCAGGCAGCGTCGTCCTGCAGGCGTGCCTGCAGCGCGTCCAGGCCGGCAAGGGTCAGTTTGCCCATGGTGGGCCTCGTTGGTGTGGAAAAGGGCGGCGATTGTCGCATTGTCTGCTCGCATGGGACCAATCCCTGCCCTGGCAGGGAGGGCGGCGCCGGATGCCGCTACCATGGCAGCGACGGTAGGACAGCCAAGGAGCAGCACATGCAGGACGCGCAGTACTGGTGGGGCGAATTCTGGATCGGGTTGAGCGTGTTCGACCTGGTGGCGGGCACGTTGCTGGGTACCGTGATCGGCCTGGCACTGGGCATTGTCTGGTGGCGGGTGATGTACCGGCGCGGCTGGCTGGCACGCCGCCGTCGCTGGCACCACCTGTTGGTCGGCAGCCAGGTGCTGCTGCTGCCGCTGGCCGTGGCGTTCTTCGGCCTGCAGGCGGGCTTCACCGCTGGCGCCCATCGCGCGCTGTTCAAGCAGCTCGATCACTTCCAGCCACACCTGCAGACGCTGGTCGGTGGTTGGGGCGAAGGGCTCGGTGAAGCGCTGGAGGACGAGCGCCTGCGGCAGGCGCTGCGCAGCGAAGGCACGGTGGGCGATGTGGCCGATGCAGTGGTGGCCGCCTACCTCAGCGAGCATCCGCTGCCGGGCATGGCGCAGCTGGGCGACAGGCCGGTAGGGCGCGCCGCAGGCTGGGTGATCGGCAAGGTCCGCGCCGGGGTGATGCGCGGCGTGGTCGAAGACACGTTGATCGAACAAGCCGGCCGGGTCGGGCTGGAATCGGGCGTGGTGCGCCAAGCGCTGGGCATGCACGTGGCCGAGCTGCTGCATACACGCGGCGCGCTGCGGCTGGTAAAAGCCCAGATCAACGGCATGATGCCGGGCATCTACGTGGGCCTGTTGCTGCCGCTGGCGCTGATCGCACTGCTGGCGGCGCTGGAAATCCTGGCCGCGCATCGTTTCGGCTGGCGGCGCGTGGCGGTACCGCTTGCCGTGGCCGATCCGCGCTGAGCGCAGCGCACGCGATCCACGCCCGCCCCAATGACGCCCGCTGCCCTGGAAAAAGGGCGCTGACCCTGCCAGCGCCCCGTGGCCTCAATCGCCGTCAGTGTCGTCTGGGTGCGCCTTCCAGTACCCGGTCGAGCGGATCCAGTCGCGCGGCACGCCCAGGTGGCCTTCGATGAACTTGCGCATCATCCGCGCGCGGCGCGATTCGGTGGCGATCCAGTAGAAGACATCGCCTTCGGGTTCCTCGAAATCGGTCAGCGCGTCTTCCAGCAGAGTGCTGCTTGCACCGGGGAAACCGTTGCGTTCCAGCCGGTGGATGCGCACGTTCTCATCCTGCGGCAGGTCCTGGCGCTCGTCCTCGTCGGCCACTTCGATGAACACCTCGGCCACCGCACCCTCGGGCAGGATGTCCAGCCAACGGGCGATGGCCGGCAGCGCGGTTTCATCGCCAATCAGCACGTAGGCGTCGTAGTCATCGGCCAGCACGAACGAACCGCGCAGGCCGCCCACGCACAGCGTGTCGCCCGGCTGCGCGCGCGCTGCCCACGGCCCGGCAATGCCGTCGTCGCCGTGCAGCACGAAGTCGATGGCCAGCTCACCGGCATCCAGATTCCACCAGCGCGGGGTGTAATCGCGGGCGGGCGAATGTTCCTTGCCCTCGGGGTAGCGCGGGCCTTCGGCGGTCATGGTCGGCAGCACCAGATCGCCGCTGCTGTTGGGGAAGAACAGCTTGATGTGGTCGTCGGCACCGGGCGAATCGAAGCCGGCCAGGTCGGCGCCGCCCAGCACCACGCGGCGCATGTGCGGGGTAACGGTTTCGGTGCGCAGCACCTGCAGGTGGCGGAGGCGCACATCCAGGCGCACGCGCTTGTTTTCATGGGTTATGGCAATACCTGTGCAGTAGGGTCGCGCGGGGCGCGCGGCAGAAGGTGACCTGGCTGGCGTCAGTCTGGCTGGGTCGTGGGCAGGGGATCGGCGGGCAGCTGCCCGTTGAGCAGATCGGTAACGCGGGCCAGCTGCGCGGCCACCACTTCGGCCTCGCCGTCGCGCCAGCGCCCGTGGTGCAGCACCAGGGCGCGCTTGAAATCGCGCAGGGCATCGCGCAGCTCCAGCGGCAGCGCGGCCTTGGTGATTTCGCGCACGCGGTCCATCGCGCGGCGCTGGGCGGCACGCACCTGCGTGTGCTGGGCGTGCAGCTCGGCCTGGCCCGCTTCAGTGATGCGGAAGCGGCGACGGCCTTCGTCTTCCTCGGCGGTGATCCAGCCGGCCTGCTCGAAGTTGGCCAGCAGTGGGTACATGGTGCCGGCGCTGGGGGTGTAGACCTGCGCGAACAGGGCCGCGATGTGCTGGATCAACTCGTACCCGTGCCGCGGCTGCTCGCCGATCAGCGCCAGCACCAGCAGACGCAGGTCACCGCGGGTGAGCATGCGCGGGCTGCCACCACGGCGCGGGCGCTCGGGGCGCAGGTCGGTCGGGTCGGGAAGGGTCATTTCGATATATCGGTAACGAGTATGCAAACGATATATCGATAGATGTGCGAACGACAAGCATCCCCAACACCGCGCGCCCGGGGCGTTCAGCTGGCAGACAAACAGCTGGCGGAAAAACAGGCAGACACGGCAAAACGCCCCGCCGAGGGACCCGGCGGGGCAGCACGCAGGCGTGGAAGGGGCGCTACCCCCGGCGGCGTGCCAACCCGCAGGGGGATCTGAACGAACTGCAGGTGTGCGTGCGCTGCACGGCAGGGCCTGCCCATCGCCCTGCAGCCTCCGGCCTGGGCCGGGCGGCATCCAGAGGCAGCCACGACAGCCGCGCGCAGGGCAGGGTGGCAGCGGCCGGCAGCGCCCAATCGCGCGCAGGGCCTGCCCCACAACGGTCATCGGCATCGGCAACACTCCGTCCTGCGTATGCACGCAGGGGGCCGGCATGGCCCCCCGCTGGCCCGCGACATGCCCCTGCCAGCCCGCAGAAACACGCCCGGGCGTGGCCTGCAGCGTCACCGGGGACAGCCCCGGACAGGCTGTGCGGACACGGTCCACTGGTTCCATACGCCAGCGTAGCCAGACGCCGAAAGGCCTTGGTGCGCTACACTTTGTGGTCTAGAAATCCATAACATAGTCGCGCGCGTGCGTGCGGTAATCGGAGCGCTAATGAACTGGTTGAACGAGCTGCTGAACAACGACCCGAACCCCATCGAAAGCCAGGAATGGATCGAGTCGTTGAAGGCCGTGATTGATGTCGAGGGCCCCGAGCGCGCGCATCAACTGCTGGAAGGCATGGTGGAACTGACCCGTCGTTCGGGTGTGTACCTGCCGTTCTCCCCCACCACCGAATACGTCAACACCATCGAGCCGCAGCTGGAGGCCAAGAGCCCGGGCGACGCCGATCTGGAATTGCGCATCCGTTCGATCATCCGCTGGAACGCGATGGCCACCGTGGTGCGCGCCAACCGCAAGCCGGGCGACCTGGGCGGCCACATCGCCTCCTTCGCCTCCGGCGCGACCCTGTACGACGTGGGCTTCAACCACTTCTGGCGCGCCCCGAGCGACAACCACCCGGGCGACCTGCTGTTCATCCAGGGCCACAGCGCCCCGGGCATCTATGCGCGTTCGTTCCTGGAAGGCCGCATCAACGAAGAGCAGCTGGACAAGTTCCGCATGGAAGTGGACGGCGGTGGCCTGTCCTCGTACCCGCACCCATGGCTTATCCCTGATTACTGGCAGACCCCGACCGTGTCGATGGGCCTGGGCCCGCTGGCCGCCATCTATCAGGCGCAGTTCCTGCGTTACCTGGAAAACCGCGGCCTGATTGAAAAGAGCGACCGCAAGGTGTGGTGCTTCATCGGCGACGGTGAATCGGACGAACCGGAAACCCTCGGCGCGATCGCGCTGGCCGGCCGCGAAGGCCTCGACAACCTGATCTTCGTGGTGAACTGCAACCTGCAGCGCCTGGACGGCCCGGTGCGCGGCAACGGCAAGATCATCCAGGAACTGGAAGGCGTGTTCTGTGGCGGCGGCTGGAATGTCATCAAGCTGCTGTGGGGCGGTTACTGGGATGCCCTGCTGGCCAAGGACACCAATGGCGTCCTGAAGAAGCTGATGATGGAAACCGTCGACGGCGAATACCAGAACTGCAAGGCCTTCGGCGGCGCGTACACCCGCGAGCATTTCTTCGGCAAGTACCCGGAAACCGCTGCGATGGTGTCCGGCCTGAGCGACGACGACATCTGGCGCCTGAACCGTGGTGGCCACGACCCGCACAAGGTGTACGCCGCCTACCACCAGGCCGTGAACACCAAGGGCATGCCGACCGTCATCCTGGCCAAGACCGTGAAGGGTTACGGCATGGGCAGCGCCGGTGAAGCGCTGAACCCGACCCACCAGACCAAGAAGCTGGATGACGATGCTGTCCGCCACTTCCGCGACCGCTTCAACATTCCGGTGACCGACGCGCAGCTGGCTGATGGCCAGGTGCCGTTCTACCACCCGGGCCCGGATTCGCCGGAAGTGAAGTACCTGCAGGAACGCCGTGCTTCGCTGGGCGGCTACCTGCCGCAGCGCCGCCGCAAGGCCGAAAAGAGCTTCAACGCACCGAAGCTGGAAAGCTACGAGCGCCTGCTCAAGAGCAGCGGCGAGCGCAGCTACTCCACCACCATGGCCTTCGTGCAGAGCCTGAACATCACCCTGCGTGACAAGGAACTGGGCCCGCACATCGTGCCGATCGTGGCCGACGAAGCGCGTACCTTCGGTATGGAAGGTCTGTTCCGCCAGATCGGCATCTACGCGCCGTTCGGTCAGAAGTACAAGCCGGTCGACGCTGACCAGCTGATGTTCTACCGCGAAGACCAGAGCGGCCAGGTGCTGCAGCAGGGCATCAGCGAGCCGGGCGCCATTGCCTCGTGGATGGCCGCCGGTACTAGCTACTCGGTCAGCAACGTGCCGATGCTGCCGTTCTACATCTACTACTCGATGTTCGGCTTCCAGCGCGTGGGCGACCTGGCCTGGCAGGCCGCGGACATGCGTACCCGCGGCTTCCTGCTGGGCGGCACCGCCGGCCGCACCACGCTGAACGGTGAAGGCCTGCAGCACGAAGATGGCTTCAGCCACATCGTGGCCGGTGGCATTCCCAACGTGCGCAGCTACGACCCGACCTTCGGCTTCGAAGTGACGGTGATCCTGCAGCACGGCACCAAGGCCATGATGGAAGACCAGGTAGACGAGTACTACTACCTGACCCTGATGAACGAAAACTACACCCACCCGGAAATGCCGGAAGGCGCAGCCGAGGGCATCGTGAAGGGCATGTACCTGCTGACCGACGCCGGCAAGCCGAAGAAGGGCGAACTGCGCGTGCAGCTGCTGGGTTCGGGCACCATCCTGCGGGAAGCCATTGCCGCTGCCGAGCTGCTGGACAAGGATTTCGGCGTGACCGCCGACATCTGGAGCTGCCCGAGCTTCAACGAGCTGCGCCGCGATGGTTTCGACGCCGAGCGCCACAACCGCTTCCACCCGGAAGGCGAACAGCGCAAGGCCTACGTGACCGAGCTGCTGGAAGGCCGCCAGGGCCCGGTGATTGCTGCCACCGACTACGTGCGTGCGTATGCGGACCAGATTCGCGCGTTCGTGCCGGCCGCCTACACCGTGCTGGGCACCGATGGCTTCGGCCGTTCGGATACCCGTGCGAACCTGCGCCGCTTCTTCGAGGTTGACCAGTACTACATCGCGCACGCCGCGATTGCAGCGCTGGCGAAGGAAGGGAAGATGACGGGTAAGGATGTGGCCCGGGCGATCAAGCAGTACAAGATTGATCCGGAGAAGGCTAACCCTGTTGGGGTTTGAGATCGTCAATTAATTAACGTGGGAAGGGGCGGCCATTGGCCGCCCTTTTTTGCCACTGCTCACCGTTAAGATATTTTGTTAATTCAAGTGGCAGCTAAAAGGAGCAGGGAGATATGGAACTATTGAAGTTTGGAATTGAATTGGGAGATGCGGAGCAACTAGTAAGCGGTGTATCCCACGGTCATTACAATCTTTTACTTGGTGCTGGCTTTAGCATGAGTGCAAAAGATCGGAGTGGGAAGTTTCTTCCAAGCGGTCCAGGCTTGGGATCGGAGCTTAATGTAGCGCTCGAACCAGGGTTTGATGAGCGGGATGCGAGGAACCTTGCAATCGTCTATGAAGAAACGGTAAGCGAGCAGGCATCACAAGATAATCTCGTTAGATATCTTCGAGATCGATTCGTGGGCGTGATGCCGACTTGGCATGCTTCAGTTCTAAAGTTTCCTTGGAGCCGAATATGGACTCTGAACATTGATGATATTCTTGAGAGGATTTCTATAGGGTCTGGAGTGTTTCGGCCGGTTCCAGTGGCGTGGACTGATAATCTATCGCCTCCGGTAACGGCTAATCAGCAGGTGCAAGTAGTGCATCTCCATGGGCGCGCATCGACACTTCCTTCGACATCTAAGGCGCTTGTATTTGCGATACGTGAATATGCAAAAGCTGCCCGAAGCCAGGGGGACTGGCACTCTGAGTTTTGGAGTAAATGGGTTCAGACACCTTTCCTCACGGTTGGCGCGCGGCTAGTTGAAGAAATGGATCTGGCAGCTGCAGTGCATACTGGAAGTAAGGCCCGCGAAGCCACGGGGTTTCCATCAATTGCAGTAATTAAGAATATTGCTCATCTTGACCGGCGTCGTCTAAGTAGAGGCGGAGTTGTCGCAATTGATGCGGACGCACAGGAGTTCTTTGAGGCGCTTGCGTCTGATGTGGAAGTCTACCAGAAGAAGTATGAGGAGATGAGTAGGTCGCCTTTGCTTCCTGGATTTATCGCTCGCTTTAATCAGCAGTTTGAAGTTTTGGGTGAAAGTCGAATTGGCAGTAGACGAAACCATGATTTCTACGGTGGAGACGAGCCAAGTTGGGCTGACATCACGACAGAGATTGATGGGGACCGATCGGCGACCAAGGCTGCTTTCCGGCGTCTAAGTCAAGCGGCCGCAGCGAACCAGTCTGCGGCGGTAATGTTCACCGGGACACCCGGTTCAGGTAGGTCTGCATCTCTTCTGAGGCTTGGAAAGAGCTTTATCTCACTTGGATATCGCGTTTTTCGCTTTAGAGAAACAGAGCGGCCGGACGTTGACGCGACAGTGGCATGGCTAAATGCGAACCCAAAGACACTGTTGCTGGTCGATAATGCCGCTGATTTTTCAGGGAATATTAGAGAAATAATGTTTTTGTGCCAAAAATCTGGTGTCCAGTGCCTTGTCGCAGTAGCGGAAAGATCAAAGCGCTGTGCAATGCTGCAGGTCCATCTTGATGAGTTCATTGCGGGGGAGTACGAGCTGGGTTCTGCGGTCCGCAGTGATGTGCTTTCTATAATAACAAAGCGAAATTCTGCGGCGAGAATGGGGGATGCTACTGGGTGGAGTGATTAGCAGGTATGGAAGTACATCGACAAAGATTGTGGTGGAGACTTATTCATGGGCCTCAGTGGACTTGAGAAGGCTCGTGGCTTCTATGGTCGTATCGATCGCGAATGGCAGGCCATGGCGAGGAGTATTGACGCGGCGCAGCTTGTCGCAATTAAGGCGATCACTACGGTAAATAGATCTGGATACTCACTTCCCGTCTCGGTTTTTTTGGATATGGCCGGGGTGGATTCAGTAAAGAGTATTTCTATAAATGATAATTCAGAAGATGATGTTATAATTCTTGATGCAAGGGGGTATCGCTTCAGGCATCGAATGTTTGCAGAGTATGTGTTTAGATATCATCTCTCCTCTGCGGAAGAATATGAACTCTCTTTGAGAGTCGCAAAATCCTTGGCCCCATTGGTGTCATCAGCCTCAATGCGGAGGAGAACTTATCCTGTGCTAATCATTCGGCAGCTGATGGATAAGGACGGAGTTATGGCTGTGTCCCCTACAGTCGAAAAAGCGCGGACTTGGTATGGTGAGCTAGAAGGTCATTTTGATTGGAATGGGAGATTTTGGGATCAACGCGCGCTATTGGAGAGTGATGCTCATTTCCACGATCGAGCTTATTCTTACGCGAAGAAGAAAGTTCTAGTTCATAGGCATGCTTTCTCTCTAAATACGCTTGGGAGAGTCAGGCTGAAGGCTTCTGTCGATGAGATGGTTCAGCTGGATTTGGCTTGGGATTACTTTCGTGAAGGTGAGGCGTATTTGTCTGAAAGTCTCGCGCACGCACAAGGGTTTTGGGATCTGCATGAGCATCCTTTAATGACTGTATTTTCCTATCTGGTGGAGTTCTCAGAGAGGCTTGAATTCGATGATCCACGTATTATTGCACTCGATCAGGTTAGAGTTAAGTGGACTAGAGATGTGGGTCGCTTCAATGTTCGGAGCGCGGGCGTTCTCGAAAAAATGACTTTGGCGCAGGAAAAGATGTTGAAGTCTATGGTTAGGCCATCTTAATTTTTGCGATGGGCATGGCTGTTGTGTGCCTAGTTTATAGAGGTATTTGAAATGTGCTCTGTCGCTCACTACGGCCGCGTGGGTGGGCGGCAAAGTTGTTCTAATTGTCCGGATTTGTTGTATGGGGAAAATTCGCAGATGTAAATTTTTATGTTTAATCTTAGGGTGCGCGCAGAAAGATTGGGGATAATTATTCTGTTGGTATAAATATTGATGTTATCTTGCAAGGCTTTATCAAACTTTAATTATTATTAATGGACCTGATGGGCTCCAGGTCCGGAGATCTGGTGGCGCGCTGTGACGCGTTGCATAGCTATCACCTATGGTTTAAAAGCTGTTAAATGGGGGTGAGACATGATTATTGGTTGCAATTGAAGTCGCTCGTTATATTTTTGGCGTCACTCACCCTAATTGCATAAGAAAGTTTAAAATGAGGGCTGTTCTATTTAAATGTTAAGTCGATCTGGTCGTCGCTGGCCTATATATTCGTTTGATGGATATTCAGGGGCGATCTATGCTTTCCGAGAGCCCGGTCGCCGATCTAACTGCCCCATGGCTTGCCATTGGCCTTGAACGCGAGATTAGTCGCCGCCGTTGAGAGTGCAAGCATGCGTGTTGCTTAGAAATTTTTAAAGAAAGGCGTACTCGTATAACTGAGAGTGCTAGTACGATCGGCGTTTGTCGCCGATGGTGGCGCCCGCTACACGGCATGGTTGATAGTTCGTGTTATCAAAGAATATTCTTCTTAATTTCATGATTGCATTCGAGAAAATTTCACCGGGGCTGGCGAGGTTGTTGATGGTTTCTAAGTGGATATTTTTCTATTCATTAACTCATTAAAGGCGGCCGTATGAGGGGGGGGGGGCGTCATACCGCTCACTAGTGCGGAGTGCTACTCCTCGACCTGCAACCGCCCCGTAGTCTGCGCTGTCAGCGCCGCACGCTATCATTGTTCCCCCATCACCCGACGCACCGCTCCGATCTTAGTAAGGTCCCCTGTTCTGTTGCGCTCGCTCGGGCACCATCAAAATCTCCTGCCCCGCCCTTAGTTCCGCCAATCCCCAAATCCGCACTCGCCAACTGCATGCGCCGACCCGTCGGCTGACGCAGCTCGGGCGAGCGCTGGCTATTCGCAGTAGCGTCCAGAGCATTGGTTCTAGCAGGCATTCAGAAGCAGCCCCTCAACGTGGGTTGGCGGACCAAGGAAGCCACCCGAAAGTTTGATTGAGATACGTTAGTTGCTTGGCCGAATTCTTTACAGCAAGCATGACCCCGTCAGATATTCGCGATAGGAAGGGGGGGCTCGCGCATCCCGAATACAGCCTTCACCCCCATCCGCGATCGCACCGCCACACCCTCGCTCTGCGCAGGCGTGAAAAGCCATTGCTGCAAGGCCGCACGGTCCAGGCCGCGGTTGTGGCTTGAACGAAGGATGTCCACATTGGTCAATTTATCTTCCAGGACAATGTCCAACGACAGCAACATCTCCATGGGGGCATCGGCCGGTACCGAATCCGGTAGAAACCGCGGGGAAGGCGAATGCTGCACTACCGACGCAACGAATGCCCCGGTGCTGGGAGCATCGCCCGGCCTGAAGAACACCTCGGTCGAGATCGGCGCCGGGTCCGCACGGCCTGGCGCTTGCGGATACGCCGGCGTGGCCAGGCACAGCAGCAAGGCGGGCACCCACAGGGCGCCGAAGCGCGGGGCATTCCAATAGGACATATGCCAAGCCTAGCGCCAATGCCCCGCCCAAGCATCCCGCAGCCCCTCCATGACCATCCGCAGGGCCCCAGTCGCGCCCACCCTGCTACCAAGCCCCCGCTACCCAGCCAGCCCCACCCGCGCAGACAGATGCAGGTCCGGGCCGTCGAAGAACGGCCCAGCGAGCCAGGACACCCTCCCGTGCCCATTCAAGGACGCTCGCATGACCCGCCATTCCCTTATCCGTTCGGCCACCCTGGCCCTCGCCGTTTCCCTCAGCCTGGGCGCACCGCCCGCCTTCGCCGCTGACACCACGACTGCCGCACCGGCCGCCAACGCCGCCGTGCAGCGCAAGGCCATCGCCCAGGGCCTGTACGAGCTGGCTTACAGCGCCAAGCAGAACGCCGTGTTCGTGGCCTCCTCCGGCGGCTTCGGCGATGCCGCAGGCCCGGCCCAGGTGCTGCGCCTGAACCCGACCACGCTGGCCGTGGAAGCCCGCATTCCGCTGGAGCGCAAGGGCTTCGGCATGGTGCTGGACGACGCCAGCAACCGCCTGTACGTGGGCAACACTGTGGACACCTCGGTGACCGTGGTGGATACCGCGCAGAACAAGGCCATCGGCACCGTGCAGCTGATGGAGAAGAAGGCGGGCAAGGACGGCAAGGCCGCCTACACCCACGACCTGCGCGAGCTGGTGGTCGATGGCCCGGCGCACCGCCTGTACGTGACCGGCCATTCCGGCGAAGGCAGCGTGCTGTTCGTGGTGGACACGCAGAGCCTGAAGCTGATCGACACCATTCCGGGCCTGGGCAAGGCCAAGGCGCCGGGCCTGGGGCTGGATGCCAAAGCCAAGCGCGTGTACACCAGCAACCTGCTGGCCGATCTGGTGGTGGGCACCGATACCGGCAAGGTGGTGCAGCAGTACAAGATTGGCGCCGAGCAGCCGATGAACATCGCGCTGGACCCGGCCGGCAAGCGCCTGTTCGTGACCGACCAGGGCTCGGAAATGATCCGCAACTACGTGACCAAGAGCAGCGAGGGCTTCACCAGCAAGCACCCGGGCCAGCGTGTGCTGGTGATCGACCGCACGGATGGCAAGGAACTGGCCAGCATTCCCACCGACGCCGGCCCGCTGAGCATCCTGTTGGACGCACCGCGCAAGCGCCTGTACGTGACCAACCGCGAAGGCGGCACGGTGACCGCGTACAACAGCGACACCTACAAGAAGGCGGCCAGCTACGCCGTGCCGACCCACCCCAACAGCCTGGTATTGGATGCCAGGAACAACGTGCTGTACGTGACAATCAAGAACGGTGAGAAGGACGCCAAGGGTTCTGAAGAGAGCGTGGCGCGGATTCAGTTGTAAGCGTTGGTATCGCCTAGACCATAGAAGAGGCAGGGCATAGAGCCCTGCCTCTTTTTTTGCCCACCGCAAAAGAGTGCCGATTGCGACATCGAAATGTACTATCCCCGTCTTGAGGCCAATAGGCCTGATCAATTGGATAAGACAGGGGGGCAAGGATGAAGTACTGGTGGGTGAATCAGAAGCAGACGTTTGAGTGTGCGGTAAAGGCTGGCTACTTGTGGTCGCCCAAGAGCAGTGCCGAGGGCCGTAACAACCCTTTCTATGACCACATGACCCAGGTAAGGCCGGGTGACGTGGTGTTTGCCTTTGCCGATCGCTTGATCAAAGCCATTGCTATCGTTAACGGGGACCACTACTCCAAGGATCGTCCCGAAGAATTCAACTCCACCGACAACACGTGGCGTAATGACGGCTGGGCGGTTCCGGTTGAATACACCGCAGTAGAGAAGCCGCTGATGGTGCGCAATTTCATGCACCGAATTGGCCCCCTGCTGCCGCCGAAATACTCACCGTTGCAAGCCAACGGCAATGCCAATCAGGCGTATCTGTTCCCTGTGCCAGACCCAATGGGTATCGAGCTCTTGACTCTGCTGAACATTGATCCTGCTGATCTCAGCGAGTGGCAGGAAGATGTGCGCGAATCGTCAACAGAGGATGCCATTAGGAACGACGGCAGCCTAACGGAGACGGAGAAAGAGCAGCTCATCAAAGCCCGTCGTGGTCAAGGCATCTTCCGTAAGAACGTCAATGGTGTTGAGAAGGCATGCCGCGTTACCGGCACCGCCGATCCTGGCTTCCTCATCGCAAGCCACATCAAGCCTTGGGCGAAGAGTGACAATCACGAGCGCCTGGACGGCAGCAATGGGCTGATGCTTGCCCCGCATATCGACCGCCTGTTCGACCGTGGGTATATCTCATTCCATGACAACGGCGCGCTGATTCTAAGTGCCGCCTTGCCCGACTCAGTGCGTGTGAACTGGGGCTTGGAGCAGAAGCGGCCGCTCACTCCTTTCTCCGCCAAACAGGCAAAGTACTTGAAGTACCACCGAGACGAGCTGCTTCGTCAGTAGTCGAGAAGTCAGGACGTCTTCACTCGCCAGCCCTGCGCTGGCGAGTGGAGGGGAGGACTGCACGCTGACTGTGGGACTCGCCGCATTCAGTATTCTCGGCCGAACACTAGACAATCAGAGGATCTACCATGGATGGCATCGTCGATCGATTGATCAGCTTGCAGGATGGGCGTCTTCTTTTTCCGCTTATTCTCTGCGCGGCGGCAGTGCTGCTGTTCAAGGGGCTAGCGACCATCCAGCAATCAAAGGGGTCCTCGCGGAAGGAATTCCTAGAGCTGTTTCAGCGAGACGATAAGAAGGATGATCTCTGGTTGAGCGTGGCCATACGCCACCAGTTTGGCACCTATCTTCCGGTGAGCATCATTAAGCGACTGTCGGCACTGGATCAGCCGGCGCGCGCCTTGCTGGAGATATCGGACGCATGGAGCCTCATCGACCTAGATGAGGCCACTGGCGAAGTGGTTTGGCGCAAGCGGCGCTATGCCAGCGAAACGTATCGCCGCCGCATGTCCAGGTTCTGGGTCGTGGGCTACTTTGCCATTGCGCTCGCTGCGGTGATGCTTGGCTACTTCCTTTTGGTCAGTGGGCTTTCCATGCGCCAAGCTGCGGTGTACTGGCTGTATGTTGCCATCGGACTCACGGCCGCATTCTTTTGCTTGCACCGGTCGATGCTGCTCAAAGAGGGCAGTGAAGCGATTGAGCGGTGGCTGGGTATGAAGTAGTGATCACTCAGCAGCTTCTGACAGTAGTTGCTGACGCAAAAAACGCATTGGCGTGCTCATCTGAAACGGCCAAATGCATGAGGACAAACGATTTCCCCTGCAACGCCAACGGGCGCAAGGTAGCTGCCGGAGCGTCGAAACTCCTGTGAACAGCTTTCCTTGGCAGCATCTATGTCGGGAGGGTGGCCAATACAACACCCTCATGGGAAATCCGCCCGCCGCGTTCATACGGTTTCGAACCTCCCGACTCCCCACATCATCCCGATGCGGGGCTGTGCCCATCGCCAAGGAGGCTCACCATCATGTCTATCTGGACCCCACCCGCGCGTCCCGAATCCGTGCCGCCCCGCCGCAAGCCCTATGCCCGCACGCCCACAACCTGCAAGGTGGGTGCCGGTGGCTACGCTGGCCGCAGCGAACAGGGCGGTAGTGAACTGGTACCCAGCCTGCGCCTGCGCGGCAGGTGGCTGCAGCAACTGGGCATTGGCGTAGGCACCCGGCTACGCATCATCCACGGCGAGGGGGCGATTACCTTAGAGGTCATCAACGAGTAACACGCCGCGCACACGCGGCGGCGGCCACAGACTGTCGCTGCGCGGCAGCACGAAATCGAGGCCGAACGACTGCGCGGCCTGCTCCGGTGGCAGTTCGGCATAGCGCTTGATCAGCACGGTGCCGATGCCGGCGCCGAGGTGGTCGATGCCGAACTGGTCACGCATGGACTGATCGAAGGCCTGCAACCACGCGGGGCTGATGCTGCTCATGAGGCCGCTCCTGGAAAGGCTGCAGGCTGCCATGCCCCCGCGCGGCGCGTGGGCCGGTGCGACGAACCCGGGAAACGGTGGGGTGAATCGCGAAAGGCGACGACGAATCCGATGCCATGGCAGGATGGGGCGTACACCGCGCGCAGCCAGCGGCACACGGAGAGACGACAGATGCATTCGAGAGCCCCGTTCACGCTTGCCCGGCTCTGCCTGGCGGCCGCGTTTTTGTGGCGGCGGGCGCGGCATCGGCGCAGACGCTGGATGAGCTGCGCATGGAAGATGGCACGCCTGCGCGCGAGTACACTTCCACGCACCGCCTGCGCTGCGGCAACGCGATGATTGAACTGGAGATCGCCTCGCCACACCCGGTCAGGGTGGTGCGGCTTGCGGTGGATGGTGCGGCGGTGCCGGCCCGGCAGCTGCAGGCCTTCAATGCGCAGTCGCCCGGGCGTGGGTGGTTTGAGGGCATTACTTCATCGTGCACGAGCACGCGGCAGGCGTTGACGCTGCGCGTGTCCACGCCCACGGGGCCGGTAGCGCTGCCGCTGGTGTTCGAGGGTGGCCGGTGGGTTGATACGCGCGGGCGTTGAGGCGGAGCCGGCTTCTGGTAGGTGCCGGGCTTGCCCGGCACGGGCGTCTGGCGCGCGCGGTGGGTAAGGCATCCACGCATGGCGTGGATCTACATGGGCGCGGGTCGTGGTGCCCAACCGCATGCCCCGGCCGGCGGTGTGCAGGCGGTGTCAGCGGCTGCGCCATTTCCTTCACGAGCCCCGTAGCCCAGCCCGCCTAGCCTGCGTACTCCCCCTTCCCCAGGAGTCACCATGGCTGCTTCCCGCGTTCGCCTGCACGTTGAAGATTCCGGTGGCACCGGCCGCCCGATCATCCTCATTCATGGCTGGCCGCTCTCTGCCGATGCCTGGAAGCCGCAGGTGCCGGTGCTGCGCGATGCCGGCTACCGGGTGATTGCCTATGACCGCCGCGGCTTCGGCCGTTCGGACAAGCCGGCCGACGGCTACGAGTACGACACCCTGGCCGCCGATCTGGCCGGCATCATCGAGGACCTGGACCTGAAGGACGTCAGCCTGGTCGGCTTCTCGATGGGCGGTGGCGAGGTGGCGCGCTACAATGCCAACCACGGCGAAGACCCTCTGCACAGCGTGGTGTTCGCCTCGGCGGTGCCACCGTATCTGCTGAAGTCCGCCGACAACCCCGACGGCCCGCTGCCGCAGGAGAAGGCCGACCAGATGCGCGAAGGCCTGGAGAAAGACCGCGAGGCCTTCTTCGATGGCTTCACCAACGATTTCTTCAGCGCCAACGGCCAGCTGAAGGTGACTGAAAGCCAGCGCAAGGAAGCCATCGCGCTGTGCCACCAGTCCGACCAGACCGCCGCGCTGGGCTGCATGAAGGCCTTTGCCACCACCGATTTCCGCGCGGACCTGAAGAAGGTGAGCGTGCCCACGCTGGTGCTGCACGGCGACAGCGATGCCACCGTGCCGTTCGAAGGCTCGGGCAAGCGCACCCACGCCGCCATCAGCGGCAGCGAGCTGGTGGTGCTGAAGGACCCGCCGCACGGCTGCAACACCAGCCACGCCGATGACTTCAACCTTGCCCTGCTGAACTTCCTGAAGAAGTGACGCCACGCGGGGCAGGGCGCACCTGCCCCGCTGTTCACACACGTTCGCCGGTGCGTGCGGCATCATCTGCGCATGCGCCACTCCCGCACCCCGCCGTGGAAGAAGCCCAACCCGAAGGGCCAGAAATCGCAGCCGCTGTCGGCGGCGCAGAAGGGCGCTGCTCGCCAGCGCGCCGAGGAAAACGGCCGGCCCTACCCGAACCTGGTGGACAACATGTGGGCGGCGAAGCTGCCGCGCGGGGAGTAGCGCAGCTTACTCAGCCAGCGGCGCCCAGCCCCACTGCCACGTGGGAGTAAAGCGCGCTGCATCGTGCAGCCGCAGGGCGGAAGGGGCGATGCCTGCGCATTCGGCCAGGGCTTGGCGCAGGCTGCTGTGGTCCACGGGCACTGCGGTGGCCACCTGCAACCGATCGCCGTGTTGGCTAACCAGAACGGGCTGAACCGCGCTGTCGACCATGGGGTGGTTGTTGCGCGGAAGGGGATAGCGCATCACCACCTCGCGTGCTGCCGGCTGCAGCAGCGGCTGCCAGGCCTGCATGAGGTTCGCCTGCGCAGAGGCCGTTACCTGCAGTTCGATCACCGTGGCCGGGTAACCCACCATGCGTTCCACGGCCACCTGGAAATGGGCGCCACCAGGCATCGCCAGGCTGGTGCCGATCGATGCCAGTACCCCCAGCACGCCAGCGGCAATGCCCCAGCGGCGCGGCATCTCTGCGGGCCGCGCCTGCGTGCGCAACTGCGGCTTGCGACGCAGCAGGCGCCGGAAGCGCCGCTGTGCAGCGGGGTGGGGTGACAGGCAGTGCTCGGGCAGCAGTGGCACCGGCGGCAGGCGCTTCGCGCGCCGCCGGCCCCCTGCCAGGATCAGTACGGCGACCATCACGGCCGCCAGCAGCGGTGCGACCAGCCGCACCAGCAGGTACAACGCCTCCATGCTTCGCTCTCCTGTTCAAGCGGCCCTATCATCGCCGATACGCCGGCAACCGCCCATGACGGTGGTCACGGCTGCAGCATGGCGCCGTGCGATGGCCCTATGATCACAGCTTCATCGAGGAGGGACCCCATGCGATCATTGCTGCGCGCGTTGCCATTGCTGCTGCTTTCCCTGGCCGTTCATGCGGCCGGGCCCGACCGGCGCATTGCCGTCACCATCGACGATCTGCCCTGGGCACGGCTGGACGAGATCGTGCCGGCCGATCTGCAGGCGCGCCACGCGGCGCTGCAGCAGCAACTGCGCCAGGCCGGTGTGCCGGTGGTCGGCTTCGTCAACGAAAACAAGCTGGAAGTGGATGGCCAGGTACGCCCGGAGCGCGTGCAGATGCTGCGCGACTGGCGCGATGCCGGCTACGAGCT
Organism: Stenotrophomonas maltophilia; assembly: GCA_009912235.1. Taxonomy (GTDB): domain Bacteria; phylum Pseudomonadota; class Gammaproteobacteria; order Xanthomonadales; family Xanthomonadaceae; genus Stenotrophomonas; species Stenotrophomonas maltophilia_AV. Next base: position 486,415 of record WNDS01000004.1, on the reverse strand, counting down.
GGGCAACCACGCCTGGTCGCACATGGATCTCAATGCGAAGGGCGTGGCCGCGTTCCAGCAGGATTTCCTGCGCGGCGAACAGCAGTTGCGCCCGCTGCTGGCCGAGCGCGGGCAGGTGCCGCGTTACATGCGCCACCCGTACCTGCGTGCCGGCCGCACCGCTGAGGACCGCGCGCAGATGGACACCTTCTTTGCCGAGCACGGTTACCGCATCGCGCCGGTTACCGTGGACAACGGCGAGTGGGTCTGGGCCTTCGCCTACGCCAACGTGATGAACGAACAGCCGTCCGGTGCCGAGCGCGAGGCCACGCTGCTGCGCCTGCGCAGGGGCTATGTGCCGTACATGCTGAACAAGCTGGATTACTACGAACAGCAGTCGCAGGCGCTGCTGGGCTATGCGCTGCCGCAGGTGTGGCTGATGCACGCCAACGAACTCAACGCGGCCGCGTTCGCCGAACTGGTGGCGGCCACCCAGCGGCGCGGCTACCGTCTCATTTCACTGGATGAAGCGCTGCGCGACCCGGCCTATGCACGCGGCACCACCGGCTACGATGGCCGCTACGGGCCCAGCTGGCTGCACCGCTGGGCGATGGCCGAGAAGAAGCCCAAGGACTTCTACGGCAAGGAGCCGGAAGTGCCGTCGTGGGTGAAGCAGCTGGCGAAGGTGAACTACGAGTAGCGCTCAGCGCCGCACAGCCAGCACGCCATCGAGCGCCAACTCAGCCTTGAACCCGGCCTTTTCCAGTCGCGTGGCCACTTCGCGCGGCACATCGCGGCCGCTGGTGAGTTTGTTCGGTGCACCGGTGTAGTGGAACAAGCGGCCGCCCTTGCGGATGACTCGGGCGAGGTGGTCATAGAACACCTGCGAATAGAGCTCGCCGGCAATGCCGAAGCGCGGCGGGTCATGCAGGATGGCGTCGACGCTGCTGCTGGCAATCTGTTCGATCTGCTGCGAGACATCGCCGTGGCTGAAGTGCAGGCGCCCGCCGGCGGCGGCCGAATTCGGGTCGGGCGACCACGGGTTCAACGTACGAAGCCACATCACGTCGGCGTTCTTTTCGAACGACTGGATGCGGCCCACGCCGGCCTCCAGGGCGCAGGCGGCGAAGTAGCCAAGCCCGCCGCAGGTATCCAGGATGCTTTTACCGGCCGGGGCGACCAGTTCCACCTTGCGGCGCGCATCCTCGAACGGCGACAGCTTGGAGGTGGGCAGCATCTTGATGCCGTCGATCTCGAAGGTGGGCGCGCCCCACTCGGTGGGCACCAGCTTGATCAGCGAGCCGCTGAAGCGCGAGATCGGTGCGAATTCTTCGCCATCCCAGTGGTACAGCGTGCGGTCCTTCAGCTTGCCCGGCCATGGGTAGTGCTGGCCACGGAACTGGAAGCCGTCTGCGCCCACGGCCACGGTATCCTCGCTGCGTCCCAGATCCAGCGAGCCCTGCCATGCCGAGGATCCCTTGGCGTGGGCAGCCTGCAGGGCAGCGGCGGAGTCACGGGTCAGCAGGGGGCCGGTGTAGTGGGGCACGGCGGTGTACCGGGGCAGGTCGGGGGGAGGGCATGGTACCGCAGCTTCCCTCAGCGGCAGGACGAGCGTTCCCTCACCTCAACCTGGAGAAATCGGTGACGGTTCAGGCTGTCCTGGTCGTTTCAGCGATTCAGATCCCGGCGGCCTCTTCTGGAAGGCCGCCGGGGGTGTCTTACTTTTGAGCAAATTGCGTTCCACGGTTGGACGCACATTGCCTGGGTATGCACACGTCCAACGATGTGCTTACGAAGCGTGACTCATGCACAGTGCAGACGACACCTACTCCTTCCCTGAGTGAGAAGGGGGACGAGTAATGGCGAGTATCACTGAACTGGCATCGGCCATTATCCACTCCAACTGTTGCTGTCCGGGCTCCGGCAACAGAGCTTTCTGCGGCCATCTGTCCGGTCGAGAAATAAGAGGTCCCAGCAGGAACCCGCCCACTTGGTGCCGTTGCTGTTACCCAGTCGATGCTCTTTGGCCCCATTAGGGAGCTTTGCCCGTTGGCTCCCAATTCCCTGGTGCATGCCCAGCCAGTTGCCGGCCCCTTTACCATTCCTTCTCCCTGAGAGGCTTCCATATCCATGGTGGCGCAGAATGCCTGGCGGTAGATTTTTGTGGCATCTGTCTGGTCCTTGTATCGATAGATGAGACGACCATATCCATCCGGTTTCAGATGTTGGTCTACCTGGACGGTTCCACCATCGAAATCCGGCCATGTGGTGCGGCGAACGATGAGCAGTTCGCCTTGGGGGCTGCGTTCGGTCCTGTCGATGCTCAGAGGAGTGTCGGCGTAGGCGGGCATAGCCATGATCATGGTCACCACTAAAGCTAGAAGGCGCTTGTTCATCTGCGAATCTCCGTTCCAGAGTTGCGGAGACACGAGGGTCAACAAAGTTCAACGCCTTGACTGTGACCTAGGGTGGGTATGGGGCTGTTTCAAACTTTCCTTATTCTGTCGCCCAAGCGTGTAACGCCCTTACCCGCACTTCACCGGGTACACCGGCCCGGCACCGATCAGCATCAGCGCCATGTAATCGCTGTCGCTGGCCTTGCCCTTCAACGTGGCGCCCTTGTTGAAATGGAAGATGCCGAAGCCGCCGGACTGGCGGATCAGGGCATCGCCGATTTGGTCGGCGTCATCGCGAAAATAGCGGCTGATGTCGCTGCGGCTGGCCTTGTACAGCGGTGGCGGCTGGCGCTCCCACTTGTCGTTGCGCAGGAAGGCGACGAAGTAGCGGCCATCCTCGCGCTCGATGCGGAAATCCGGCGGTTTGCGCGCGCCGGTGGCGAAGCAGCCCAGCAGCGGGTCGGACGAGGAGGGCAGCGGGCCGCCGCCGGAGCAGGCGGCGAGCCAGAGCAGTGCAGTGGACAGCAGCAGGCGTGTTGCGCGCATCGGCAGCTCCCGGCAGGGCGGATGCGCGCAGTGTAGGCCGGGCCGCGGCCGGGCGCTTACGGAAATTCGGCAAGGCAATGCACGTATCGCTCAGGCGCGGTGCACTTCCACGGTGACGTGCACCAGCTCCTCGTGGATGGCCAGCGCGTGGCGCACCGCATCGGCGTCCAGCGCGGTATCGGCGGTGACCACGCTGGCGGCCACCGCGTACTTGCCACGGCCCACCTGCCAGACGTGCAGGTCGGACAGGCGCGCCTGCCAGGGACCCTGTTCGATGGCCTCGCGCACCTCGGCCACCACCGGGGCATCCATCTGCGCATCCAGCAGGATGCGGCCGGTATCGCGCAGCAGGCCGAAGGCCCAGGCGGCCACCAGCACAGCGCCGACCAGCCCCATCAGCGGGTCCAGCCACGCAATGCCGAACAGCTTGCCGCCCAGCAGGGCGACGATGGCCAGCACCGAGGTGGCGGCGTCGGCCAGCACGTGCACGTAGGCCGAGCGCAGGTTGAGGTCGTGGCCGTGCGCCTCGTGGTGCGCGTCATGCGCATGGCCGTGGTGGTCGTGCGCGTGGCCATGTGCATGCGCATGCCCCGAGCTGTGGTACAGCCACCAGGCGCAGACCAGGTTCACCAGCAGGCCCGCCACACCGATGACGATGGCCTCGTTGTAGTGGATGGCGGCCGGTTGCCACAGGCGCTGCAGCGACTGCACCACCATCAGCGCGGCCACGCCCAGTAGTGCGATGGCGCTGGTGTAGCCGGCCAGGATCTCGATCTTCCAGGTACCGAAGGCAAAGCGTGGATCGCGTGCGTAGTGGCGGGCGCAGCGGTAGGCGAACACGGACAGGCCCAGTGCCAGCGCGTGCGAGCTCATGTGCCAGCCATCGGCCAGCACCGCCATGGAGTTGAACCACCAGCCGCCGATGATCTCCACCACCATCATCACGGCGGTCAGCCAGAACGCGCGGCGGGTGCTGCGCTCGGCCAGCGGGTTGCCTTCATCGAAGTGGTGGTGGTGGCGGTGGGCGTTGGCGAGGGCGTCCAGTTGCATGGCGGCGGGGCTGTGTGGATATCCCCATAGGGTATATGATCCGGGCATGGCACATACACACAAGAACCGGAAACAGCTACTCACCCGCGTCCGCCGGCTGGGCGGGCAGGTGGGGGCGCTGGAAACCGCGCTGGAGCAGGGCGGCGACTGTGCCGACGTGCTGGTACAGGTGGCAGCGGTACGCGGCGCGGCGCACAGCCTGCTGATGGAGCTGCTGCACGACCACCTGCAGGAGCACGTGGCGGCCGCCGAGGACCCGCAGGTGCGGGCGGACGAGGCCCAGGTGCTGGTGGAGCTGCTGAAGCGCTACGGGCGCTAGGCGGCACGGCCGGCGGGGCAGGGTCGGGGCCGGGACCGGATCCAATGGCCTTGGAGAGAGAGCAGGGGATCCGGCCCCGGGCCGCCGCTGACTTGACATATATTATACAGTAAAATTTCCGTTCCCGCCGCCGCTGCTGTCCCGCATGAACACTGTTGCCTCCCCCGATACCCGCCTGCCCGTCACCGTCCTGTCCGGTTTCCTGGGCGCCGGCAAGACCACCCTGCTGAACCAGATCCTGCGCAACCGCGAGGGCCGCCGCGTGGCGGTCATCGTCAACGACATGAGCGAGGTCAACATCGACGCCCAGCTGGTGCGCGATGGCGGTGCCGAGCTGCGCCGCACCGAAGAAACGCTGGTGGAGTTCAGCAATGGCTGCATCTGCTGCACGCTGCGCGATGACCTGCTGCAGGAAGTGCGGCGGTTGGCCGAGAGCGGCCGCTACGATTACCTGCTAATCGAATCGACCGGTATTGGCGAGCCGATGCCGGTGGCGGCAACCTTCGCGGTGCGTGATGAGGATGGCTTCAGCCTGAGCGACATCGCGCGGCTGGACACTATGGTGACCGTAGTGGACGGCAGCGCCTTCCTGGCCGATTTCGGTTCCACGCTGCGCCTGGCCGAACGCGGCCAGCAGGCCGGCCCGGACGACGACCGTGGCGTGGTGGACCTGCTGTGCGAGCAGGTGGAGTTCGCCGATGTGATCGTGGTGAGCAAGGCCGACCTGGCCGAAGAGGAAACCCTGCAGGACACGCTGGCGGTACTGCGCGGGCTGAACCGCGATGCGCGGCTGCTGCTGTCCTCGCACGGCCAGGTGCCGCTGCACGAGCTGCTTGATACCGGCCGCTTCGACTACGAGCGCGCGCAGCAGGCACCGGGCTGGATCAAGGAACTGCGCGGCGAACACACCCCGGAAACCGAGGAATACGACATCACCAGCTTCGTGTACCGCGCGCGTCGGCCGTTCCACCCGCTGCGCTTCTCGCGCGCGCTGCAGGAGGGCCTGGGCGGCGTGATCCGCAGCAAGGGCTGGTTCTGGCTGGCCAACCGCATGGACTGGGTGGGCGAACTGAACAGCGTGGGCGCGGCCACGCGCACGCAGGCGGCCGGCTTCTGGTACGCCGCCCGCGAGCGTGTACGCGCCGGGCTGGAAGACACCACGCCGTTGCTGCCGCCAACACCGCTGCCGTATTCCGATCTGGGCTGGGCACGGCAGCAGGCGCAGTGCTGGAGTGCACCGCTGCCCTCGCCGGAGGAATACGGCCAGCAGGGCGGCTACGGCACGCTGGCGCAGCTGTGGCACCCGCTGTGGGGCGACCGCCGCCAGGAGCTGGTGGTGATTGGCGTGCACATGGACGAAGGCCGCGTGCGCGATGAGCTCGATGCCTGCCTGTTGAACGACATCGAGATGCGCGCCGGCCCGCTGCTGTGGCAGCAGCTGCCGCAGGCATTCCCGGTGTGGAAGCGGGGGTGAGGTAGAGGGAGGCGTTGTGCCGGAACGAGCCGGCGCAACGCGACCACGGGAGCGGCTGCTGCGGCCGCCCCGCCACACCGGCTCAGCCGGGGGTGTCGAGTTCGGAGGGTGCCACCGGGCAGCCCAGGCCTGCTGCACGACATTGCGCTTCCACGGATGCACGGAACGCATCCGTCGCGCCCGGGTGAACGCGGATCTGCTGCACAAGCATGTTGAGATCGCACCTGACCACGTAGCCATTGCTCTTGCGCACGATCGCAGCCTCCATTTCCTCAGTGCTGGGCACGCGGCCGCCCGTACTGGCCAGTGGGCTCTGGTGGGCAAGCTCGCCATTGACACGCAGATCCGGGCCATCGCCGGTACCGGTCAGCAGCTTCATGTCGACCGAATCGAGAATCGCCCGGTATTCGCGTTCGCCCGCGAAAATTTCATTGATGACGTGAAGTGGATCGTGGACGGCAACCTTCTTCAGTTGATCGTCATAGGTCACCCGGGCGTACGTGATGTAGCGTGCGTGCTCGCGCAGCGCATCCTGAAGCGCCCAGTTGTCGCTCTGGATGACGGTTCCATCTTCAGCGAATGCGTCCCACATGCCCTTGCACTCGTCGCTGCCGCTGTACCAGCAGCTCAGGAAGCTGGTATCCCGGTTCAGCTCGATGCGATCGCCCTCAAGGCTTGTTACCTTGGCGAGCAGCTCGGAATGCGCCTCATCGACATGTTCGCGAAGGGCGTTGGACAGCGTGGCAGGATCGAAGCGCCCTTCGTCCTCGTCCGATTGCACAGACGCACGGCTGAAGAACAGGCCGCGATCGCTGAGCAGCAGCTGGAACTTTTCCAGCGACAGGTAGCGCAGCAGGTGCGTCTTGATGTATTGCGTCGTCATAACAGAGTCCCTTCGAAAATATCCCATCTTTGCAACCTGGAATTATCGCGGATGGCGACGCTACAACGCCACCGCGGGTCTACCGGTGTGGAAGCACGGTTCGGCGGGGTGATGCCTGGCTGTGGTGGCCTGGTGAACACGCGGTAGAGTCGACTGTTAGTCGACTCGCTGTTGTTGATAGGCGAATTACGAGCGGTGCGGGTTTGCGGTGGCCGGGGGGAGCAGCCGACTAACAGTCGGCTCTACCAACAGCCAACGCAAGCAACAGCCAAGGCGAGCAACGGCCAAGGCGAGCAACAGCCGGTTCCACACCCACGGCCCGTGCAACCCACAGCCAGCACTAACCGGCGCCGCCATCGCCTACAACGCCACCACCTGCGTCGGCTGCAGCGCTTCGATCAGGTGTGCATCGTGGCTGACCAGCACCACGCTGCCGGGATAGGCCGCCAGCAGGGTTTCCAGTGCCTCCAGTGCGCTCAGGTCGAGCGCGTTGCCGGGTTCGTCCAGCAACAGCAGGTCCGGTGCGGGGTCGGCATACAGCACGGCGGCCAGCGCGCCCTTGAGGCGTTCGCCATCGCTGAGGGTCTGGCTGGGGCGGGTGATGCGCTGGGCATCCAGGCCCAGCAGTGCCAGCCGGGTGCGCAGTTCGCCCACGTCGGCACCGGGGTTGGCGTTCTGCACGGCGTCGAGGATGGACTGGTCCGGGGCCAGCCCCAGCAGCTGCTGGTCAAGCAGTGCCAGCGGTGCCAGCCGCTGCACGCTGCCGGACAGCGGCTCGCGCTCGCCGGCCAGCACGCGCAGCAGGGTGGATTTGCCCACGCCGTTGTCGCCCACCACGGCAATGCGCTGGCCACGCCGGATGTTCAGGCTGATGGGTGCGCTGCGGCCGTGGGGCAGTACGACATCCTGCGCAAGCAACACGCACGCAGTGCCGGCGCTGCCGCTGTGCGGTGCGAACATCGCCAGCGCCACCGGTGCCTGCACGCCGGCTGCGGCATCCCATACGCGCGCGGCGCTGGCCTGCAGGCGCTCGTCCTGTATCTGCCGGGCACGGCCGTGGCTGGCCTCGGTGCGCTGCTTCTGGCCGCCCAGCAGAATGGGGGCCTGGTTGGCGTCGCGTGCATCACGCTGGCCACGCGCCTGCCGCTGCTGCTGGCGTTCGTGCTGTTCACGCGCGCTGCGCTGTTGTTGCCGGTGCTGCGCACGGGCGTGATCAAGCGCGCTTGCGGCGGCCTCGCGTTCGGCCTGGCGACGCTGCGCGTAGTGCGACCACGGCCCGCCATAACGGTGCAGGCCCTGCGTATCCAGTTCGACGATCTGCGCCATCTGTTCCAGCAACGCGCGGTCGTGGCTGATCACCAGCAGGCCGCCTTTCCACTGCTGCAGCTGTGCGTGCAGCTGCAGGCGATGGCGGGCATCGAGGTGGTTGCTGGGCTCGTCCAGCAGCAGCCAGTCGGCGCCGCTGGCCCAGGCGCCGGACAGCGTCACCTGCATGGCCTGGCCACCGCTGAGGCGCGCGGCCGGCTGCGCGGGGGCCAGGTCTTCCGGCAGGCCAAGCGCCTGCCAGCGCTGCTGCAGGCGCTCGCGCAGATCCCACTGGTCGCCCACGCAGGTGTAGTCATCGGCATCGACGCTGCCGGCTTCGATGCGCGCCAGCGCCTGCAGTACCGGGCCGACGCCGGCCAGTTCGCCGACGCTGCCGGTGGGGTGGGCACCGAGTGCCGGCAGCAGGTGCACGCGGCCACCGCCGCGCACGCTGCCGCTGCTGGGCGCCAGCTGCCCGGCCAGCAGGCGGGCCAGCACGCTCTTGCCCACGCCGTTGGCACCCACCAGGCCGGTGGCCACGGGTTCGAAGGTGAAATCGAGTTCGGAAAACAACGGGCGGCCATTGGCCAGCCGGAAGGACACGCGGTCAAGCGTGAGGAAAGCAGCGGTCATGCGACCTCCAACGATGCCTTGGACTCCCCCTGCACGCAGGGGCGGGAAGAATCAGGCCGTCACAGGGGACGGCGGCATCACTGGCGCATCGGTCGCGAGCCTCTTGGAGGAATGAGCAGCCAGTAGAGCGCTAGGTGCTGAACGTTCCCGGCAGCGTGCCCAGGCGTTCGCTCATGAAATCGATGAAGACGCGCAGCTTGGGTAGCACGTGGCGGCCGGAGGGCCACAGCAGGTAGAACACGCCGCAGGAATGCACGGCGTCGTCCAGCACGGTGCGCAGGCGGCCATCGGCCAGTGCGTGCTGCACGGCGTGGGTGGGCACGAAGGCGATGCCGCAGCCGTGCAGTGCCAGCGCCACGCGTGCTTCCACGGTGTTGCTGACCATGTTCACCGGCAGCTCCTGCGGCACCTGCCCGTCGGGCCAGCGCAGCGGCCAGGGCTCGAGCTTTCCGCTGCTGGGAAAGCGGTAGTGCAGGCAGCGGTGCTGCAGCAGGTCGGCGGGGCTGCGCGGTTCGCCGTGTGCGGCCAGGTAGGCCGGCGAGGCCACCAGCGTGCGCGGGAACACGCCCAGACGGCGCGCATTGAGCCGTGAATCGCTGGGCTCGGACACGCGCAGCACGGCATCGAAGCCTTCTTCGATGACATCCACCAGGCGGTCGGTGAAATCCAGTTCCAGGCGGATCTGCGGGTAGCGGTGCATGAACTCGGCCAGCAGCGGCAGTGACAGGTCGCCCACCAGCGGCAGGCTGATGCGCAGCACGCCGCTGGGGGCGGCACGCTGCTGGGCCAGTTCGGCGCGCGCGGCCTCGGCTTCGTCCAGGATGCGCCGGCAGCGCGCCAGGAACAGCTGGCCTTCGGCAGTGAGGGTGATGCTGCGCGTGCTGCGGTGGAACAGGCGCACGACCAGTGCGTGTTCCAGCCGCGCCACGCATTTGCCCGTGGCCGAGGCGGTGATGCCCTGCAGGCGCGCGGTTTCCACGAAGCTGCGGCTGTCGGCGGCCAGCACGAAGGTCTGCAGATTGGCCAGGTTGTGCAGGACGGACATGGGGTGCACGGCGGTGGGGAGTGCGCACGGTAGCGCGGCGCGCCGGTGGCCGCAGCCTGCTGCACGCAACACTGCGGTGCAGGCGGCGGGTCGGGCTGGCCTGACGCGTGGTTCCGGCCGCTGCGCGCGCTGCGGACTGTGCGGTCCACTCTGCCGGGAGCCACAGCGGGCTTTTTTCCGCGGGCTACTTTCCCTACCGTGGTGCCTCGTTTCCACGGATGCCGCTGATGTCGCCTGTTTTCCAACGCCCCTGCCACCTGCCGCCGGGCCTGCGCCGATGAGCGGTGCGGCGATCGATGCGAGCCTGCCGGCCGGCACTGCCACGCGCCTGCCGATGCCGGGCCTGCTGGCGCTGGCCGGCGGTGCCTTCATCACCCTGCTGACCGAAGCGCTGCCTGCCGGCGTGCTGCGCCCGATGGGCGACAGCCTGGGCGTGAGCGATGCGGCGGTGGGCCAGCTGGTGACGGTGTATGCGCTGGGTTCGCTGCTGGCGGCCCTGCCGATGACTGCGCTGACCCAGCGCCTGCCGCGGCGGGCGCTGCTGCTGGCGGCCATTGCCGGCTTTGCGCTGGTGAACACGGTGACCGCGCTGAGCAGCCACTACGGGCTGACCCTGGTGGCGCGCTTCATTGCCGGGGTGAGTGCGGGCCTGCTGTGGTCGCTGGTGGCCAGCTACGCGGCGCGGCTGGTGGCGCCGGCGTTGCAGGGGCAGGCCATTGCGGTGGCGATGGTGGGCTCGCCGCTGGCGCTGTCGCTGGGCATTCCAGCCGGTACCTGGCTGGGCCAGGTGCTGGGCTGGCGCTGGGCCTTCGCGCTGATGAGCGTGCTGGCCCTGCTGCTGGCGGGCTATGCGCGCTGGGCACTGCCGCCGCTGCCGGCCGCCGGCGGGGGCCGCCGCGTGGCACTGTCCACGGTGTGTCGCCTGCCGGGCCTGCGCAGCACGCTGGTGGTGATGTTCCTGTACGTGCTGGCGACAACGTGCTGTACACCTACATCGCCCCGTTCGCGGCGCTGTCGGCGGCGCAGGGCTGGCTGGACCGCCTGCTGCTGGCATTCGGCGTGGCCTCGCTGGGCGGCATCGCGCTGGCCGGCTGGGGCGTGGACCGCCACCTGCGCACGCTGCTGTGGGCCAGCGTGGTCGGCTTCCTGCTGGCGGCTACGCTGCTGCTGGGCTGGCCGGCCCATCCGGCGGTGCTGCTGGGGGCCACCGTGCTGTGGGGGCTGGCCTACGGCGGTACGGCCACGCTGTTCCAGACAGCGCTGGCGCGCCGTGCGGGTGCGGCGACCGACCTAGGGCAGTCGATGCTGGTGACCGGCTGGAACCTGGCCATCGCCGTTGGCGGCGTGCTGGGCGGCCTGCTGCTGCAGTCGCGCGGTGCCGCCAGCCTGCCGTGGGCGCTGCTGGTGCTGCTGCTGGGCGCGGCGCTGTGGCTGGCCGGGCGGCCACGCGCCTGGGACTGAGTGCGGGCTGGCGCGCCCACGTCAGGCGGTGTGCGCTTCGCTGGTCTTTTCGATGTCCACGCTGCGCGGGTTCTGCATCATTTCCCGTGCCGGCCCGTACTGCTGCTAGCGCAGCGCGTAGTAGGCGATGAACTCGTCGCGCGGCAGCGGCCGCGAGAACAGCCAGCCCTGGCCGAACTGCACTTCGTGCCCGTGCAGGTAGGCCAGCTGCGCTTCGGTTTCCACGCCTTCGGCCACCACCCACAGGCCCAGCTCGCGCGCCATGCGGATGATGTGCGGGGTGACCGGGCTGGTGGCGCTGTCGGTGCCGATGGCATCGATGAACGACTTGTCGATCTTCAGTGCATCCAGCGGCAGCTGGGCCAGGTACTGCAGGCTGGAATAGCCCACGCCGAAATCATCGATGGCGATGCTGTGGCCGGCGCGGCGGGCGATGGCCAGCGTGCTGCGCGCACGGTCGACATCGATGAAGCCACGCTCGGTGGCTTCCAGCCAGATCTGCTGCGGCAGGATGCCGGTGCCGGCCATGCGCTTGGCCAGCACCTTCATGGCACGGCCGGTGGTGATGTCATCGGCGGCCAGGTTGATGGCGATGTGGGCGCTGCGGTCGCGCACCAGCAGTTCACGCATGTCTTCCAGCACCAGGTCGATGACCAGGTCGGTAACATCGGCGATCAGGCCGGCTTCTTCTGCCATGGGAATGAATAGGTCCGGCAGCACCAGGCTGCCATCGGGGCGCTGCCAGCGCACCAGGGCTTCGGCACCCACGCAGATGCCGGTGCCCAGTTCGATGATGGGCTGGTAGTGCATGAACAGTTCGCGGCGGCGCAGGGCGGTGGCCAGTTCGCCGCGCAGCGACATCCGCTGGCGTGATTTCCAGACCACCACCGAGACGGCGCCGGCGGCCATCAGCAGGCCGATGGGCACGAATAGCCAGGCCTGTTCCAGGAAGGTGGGCAGCAGCGCGCTACGTGGGCCGGTGGCGATGGCCAGCCATTCTGGGCTGCGCGCGGTGGCGTACAGGGTGTCACCGTCCAGCCCTTCGCCGGGCTGGCGCATCAGCTGCAGCAGCAGGGCACGGTCGGCGCCGTCCTGGCTGGCCAGCAGGCGGCCGTCGGGCGTGCCCAGCGCCAGCCGCACCTTCGGTTCGCCGATGACATCCACCAGCCGCGCCGGGTCCACCAGCGCATCGTGGGCGCCCAGGAACACCGCCATCACCGGCTGCCGGTCGTTGACCTCCGGGCGCACATCCAGCGCGATGCCGGCGCCGTCGCTGGTGACATGGTCCATGCGCGGCTGCAGCACGGTGGTGCTGACCGGGCCCCACGAGGTGCAGCGCAGGCGGCCATCCTCGAAGTAGCCCATCTGGTCCACGCCGTTGGTGCGCATGACCTGCGACTGCATGCGGCGGATATGCTCGGGGCTGCACGGCGGCAGGCCGCTGGCTTCCAGGGCCTGCAGGCTTTCCAGCACGGAGTGATAGGAGTTGTCGGCGCGCAGCAGGGCGCGCTCGGCCAGGCCGTGCAGGCGTTGTTGTTCGACACGGACGGCGCGGTCCCAGGTGGCGTAGACCATGCCGGCAATGGGCAGCAGCGCCGCCAGCAGGGCCAGCAGGGTGCCAACGACGATGATCTGCACGCGGTTCATGGCTGGCCACCCGGACAGGTGGCGGGCAGGGCAGAAGGCATGGCAGGCCAGTCCTTGGTCGGTGGCCTATCTGACCACGACACGCGTCCGGACGGAATGGGCAATGTGCGGTATCAGGCCAGATCAAGCTGAATGCGACGGAATGTGACCCTCACACCCCTTCCGCAACTGGCGGGAAACCCGCGTCCCGTCTACCTTCGGGCATTCCGCCCTGACTTCCCGAGCCATGAGCCAACCCGCCCCAACCGACGACGCCCCCGACCACCTGCGCCGCAGCCTGTCCAACCGCCACCTGCAGCTGATCGCCATCGGCGGGGCCATCGGCACCGGCCTGTTCATGGGCTCGGGCAAGACCATCAGCCTGGCCGGCCCGTCCATCGTGTTCGTCTACCTGATCATCGGCGCCATGCTGTTCTTCGTGCTGCGCGCGATGGGCGAGCTGCTGCTGTCGAACCTGCAGTACAAATCCTTAATCGATTTCTCCACCGACCTGCTTGGCCCGTGGGCCGGGTTCTTCTGCGGGTGGACGTACTGGTTCTGCTGGATCGTCACCGCCATTGCCGATGTGATCGCCATTGCCGCCTATGCGCAGTTCTGGTTCCCGGGGCTGGACACGTGGGTACCCGCACTGGCCTGCGTGGTGCTGCTGCTGGCGCTGAACCTGGTGACGGTGAAGCTGTTCGGTGAGATGGAGTTCTGGTTCGCGCTGATCAAGATCGTGGCCATCTGCGCGCTGATCATCACTGGCGCCGGGCTGGTGGCGTGGGGCTTCACTTCGCCCAGCAGCCACACCGCCTCGCTGGCCAACCTGTGGAACGATGGCGGCATGTTCCCGATGGGGCTGGCGGGCTTCTTCGCCGGCTTCCAGATTGCGGTGTTCGCCTTCGTGGGCATCGAGCTGGTGGGCACCACCGCAGCTGAAACCGCCAACCCGGAACGCAACCTGCCCAAGGCGATCAACTCGATCCCGGTGCGCATCATCATCTTCTACGTGCTGGCGCTGATCGCGATCATGGCGGTGACCCCGTGGCGCCAGGTGGTGCCGGACAAGAGCCCGTTCGTGCAGCTGTTCGTGCTGGCCGGCATTCCCGCCGCGGCCAGCCTGATCAACTTCGTGGTGCTGACCTCGGCCACGTCCTCGGCCAACAGCGGCATCTTCTCCACCAGCCGCATGCTGTACGGCCTGGCCGAAGAAGGCCACGCCCCGCGCGGCCTGTCCAAGCTGTCGTGTGCAGCGGTGCCGGCACGTGGCCTGGTGTTCTCGTGCCTGTGCCTGCTGGGCGGCACCTTGCTGATCTACCTGATTCCCAACCTGGTGACCGCCTTCACCCTGGTGACGACGCTGGCGACGGTGCTCTTCATCTTCGTGTGGTCGCTGATCCTGGTGGCCTACATGGTCTACCGCCGCCGCTACCCGCAGGGCCACGCGGCATCGATCTTCAAGATGCCCGGTGGCGTGGCGATGTGCTGGGCCTGCCTGGTGTTCTTCGCCGGCGTGCTGGTGCTGCTGAGCCTGCAGGCCGATACGCGGCAGGCACTGATCGCCAGCCCGGTGTGGTTCGTGCTGCTGGGCGTGGGGTATTGGTTGCGGAGCAGGAACGCGAAGTAAGTCATCGTTTTGCTTCCGTCATCCATTGTTTCCCCGTGCCGACCAACGGTCGGCACCCACCAACAGCAGCGGGAAACTGTCGAAGGCGGGGTGGGTCCGGTTGAGGGGGCGTGAGCCGCATGGATGCGGCGACCGAGCTTACATGGACGTACTTGCAGCGTCCCCCTCAACCGGGCCCACACCGCCATCCCACGGATCGCCCGCTTTTGAAGTTGACGTTGACGTTGCCTCGGCAGGTGCAGGGCGCAGCCCTGCCAAACCCACCCCATTCACCCAGAATTAGCGGGCGCGGCCGGATCATCCGGCCGCCATGTCCCTCCGCCCCCTCCTCATCGCGCTGTTGCTGCTGCCGGGCCTGGCCGGCGCGCGCACCGTTTACCGCTGCGTGCAGGGCAACACGGTCAGCCTGGCCACCGCACCGGAACCCGGCTCGCGCTGCAGCGCCAGGGAGATCGACGATAACGCGGTGCAGACCCCCAACCTGTGGGGCAACATGGGCGTGTTCAGTGGCGTGCTGTACGAGCGCGAGCAGGACGGCGTGCTCGTCTACTCCACGCGCAACCAGCCCGGTTCGCGGGTCTTCCTGAAATTCACCGTGGCCACGCCACCCGGTGAACCCGCACACGAAGGCCTGGGCAAGGTCGGCAAGCCGCAGCTGGCCCAGCACGCCAGACAGTTCAAGGCCGCCGCCAAGGCCACCGGGGTGGACGATGCCTGGCTGCGTGCGATTGCCCACGCTGAAAGCAACTTCGATGCGCTGGTCGTTTCCAGCAAGGGCGCACAGGGCGTGATGCAGCTGATGCCGGACACCTCGCTGGAATACGGCGTGCGCGATCCGTTCTCGCCCGAGCAGTCGATCAACGGCGGCGCCCGCTACATGCGCGCGCTGCTGCAGCGCTACGACAACAACCGCCCGCTGGCCGCAGCGGCCTACAACGCCGGCATTGGCGCGGTCACCCGTTATAAGGGCGTGCCGCCGTACGCCGAAACGCTGGCCTACGTGGACAAGGTCATGGCGCTGTACACGCGCTACCGCGAAGCGATGGGCATCCGCAGCGAAGTGCCGGCGAAGTAAGGCGCTCCCCGATTGCCTAGGCGTGCCGCAGGCCTCAGAATCGCGCGGCCAACGGAATGTACAAGGGGAACACGTGATTAATCCGCATCTCAAGTGGAGCGCCCCGCACTCGCTGCGGTTGTCCGCTGACAAGCAGTCGTATGAGGTCGATCTGGCGCAGATACCGACCAAGCCGGGTGTGTATGTGTTCTACCGGAACCACGGCAGTACTTTCAAGGCACTTTACGTGGGCAAGGCGGACAATCTGCGCAGCCGCATCAAGCAGCAGCTGAACAACCACAAGCTGATGGTTGGTATCCAGAATGCCCCCAATGGCGCACGCCTTCTATGCTTTGGCGAGCTGCAGCTCAAGCCGGGCCAGGACAGCGCAAAAGCCCAGCTGGCGGCGGAAAAGCTGATGATCCGGCATTTCATCGAAGAAGGGCACGTGTTGTTCAACCAGCAGGGGGTCCAGCGCCGGGTGCAGACACTGAGCAATGTGCGTCCGCCTGCGTTGAACATGCTTATTCCGCTGTCGACCCAGATCGAAGCCTGAGTACAGCGCTTGCCCAACCATCTGCACTGGGCAAGCGTCACGCGCAGCGGCTAAGGCGGTCGCTTTCGCGTGCAAGGGATGGCGATGAGGCGTGCAGTGGCGGTCGTGGGCGTGGCAGTGGTGACGGCATCGGCGTTGGCCGCGACCTGGTGGTGGCCGTTGGCGGACACTACGCCAGCGCTACCCGCGGGCCCGCAACCCACGCCGTTGGCCTGGACTGCGCAGATTGAACTGCTGGCCGGCGATGGCCACCCCGGCGACCGCGATGGTGCCTCGGCCCAGGCGCGCTTCGCCGAGCCCTATGCGCTGCTGCGCACCGCCGATGGCAGCGTGTACTTCACCGATGCCGGCGACAACAACCGCATCCGCCGCCGGCTGCCCGATGGCCGTGTGGAAACCGTGGCCGGGCAGGGCGAAGGACTGGCCGATGGGCCGGGCCTGCAGGCGCGCTTCAATACCCCGTCGGGTATTGCCGCCGATGCACAGGGCAACCTGTACGTGGCCGACACCGGTAACCACGCGATCCGCCGCATCGGCGCCGATGGCCAGGTGACCACCGTGGCCGGTGGCACGCAGGGCTTTGCCGATGGCCCGGCCGCGCAGGCGCGCTTCGATGGCCCGATGGGCATTGCCGTGGACGCGCAGGGCCAGGTGTTCGTGGCCGATACCTGGAACGATCGCATCCGGGTGATCGGCACCGATGGCAACGTACGCACCCTGGCCGGTGGTGATCGCCCTGGCTTCGCCGATGCGGTGGCCGGCGAGGCGCGCTTCGATACACCGGTGGCACTGGCCTTCGATGCGCACGGTGCGCTGCTGGTGGCCGACTTCTTCAACAACGCGGTGCGCCGCGTCGGTGCCGATGGCACGGTGAGTACCGTGGTCGGCAACGATGGCGTCATCAACGGACCGCTGTCGCTGGCCACGACCCATGACGGCGTACTGTACGTGGGCGACTTCGGTGGGCGCATCGTGCAGGTGACCCCGCAGGGCCACCAGATCGCACTGCTCGGCAACTACCGGCTGCCGCGCCTTGCCCGCCCCAGCGGCTTGGCCGTGGAGGACGACGGCAGCCTGCTGGTGGCCGACGCCGCCGGCTACCGCGTGCACCGCATGCGGCCGTTGCCGGTGGGTGCGTTGCCGGCACCGGCATTGGTTGGCCCGGCCGCAGACGCCGCGCTCCCCGATACCGGCGGGCGCTGGCCGCTGGCCCCGCAGCAGGGCTGGCATGAAGTGGTCGGCACGCTGGGCGAGGTGCGCGGCACCTTCACCGGCGAGAGCCGCCACCACCTGCACGGCGGCTTCGATGTGCGTGGCGACGTCGGCCAGACCGTGCTGGCCATCGCCGACGGCAAGATCAGCAGCCCGATCGCGGCCTGGAGTCTGGGCGGCCAGGCCGAAGGGCTGGCGGTGGGGCGCCTGAACTACACCCACATGCGCGTGGGTGCACCCCGGCCGGCGAGCCGTTCGATGCGCGCTGGCAGCCGCTGTACGCCGAGGACAGCAAGCTGGAGCGCATCCGCGTGCGCCGCGGTACGCGCATCCATGTCGGCGACCGGCTGGGCAGCATCAACAGCCAGGCGCACGTGCACCTGCAGGTGGGCACCAGCGGTTTCGAGACCAATGCGGTGGCGCTGGGCTTCACCGGCTACGCCGACCATTTTGCGCCGCGCATCACCGATGTCGGCCTGCTGGATGACAACAACCAGCCGCTGGCCGCAGGCAGCGACGGCGTGGTGATGCTGGCCCGCCAGGGGCGTGGCGTGCAGATCGTGGTCGAGGCCTGGGACCAGGTGGACAACAACCTGCCGCGCCGCCGGTTGGGGCCGTACCAGGTGGGTTACCAGATCCTCGACGCGGCCGGGCAACCGCTGCAGGGTTACGAACAGCCGCGCTGGAACATCGTGTTCAACCGCATGCCGCCGCAGAAACAGGCGGTGAAGGTGGCCTATGCGCCGGACAGCGGCATCACCGTACATGGCAGCGCGGTGACCCGCTTCCGCTACCTGGCCACCAACACCGTGCGCGATGGCCTGATGGAAACCGGGCGCTGGCAACCAGCGCCGCTGCCGCCGGGCGAGTACATCATCCGCGGCAGTGCGCGCGACTACAGCGGCAATGAAGGCATCGGCAAGCGCGACATCAGGGTGCGGCTGCTGTCATAGCCGCGCCCGGCGCACCGCAGCGCACGCGCTCGGCGTCCATGTCTTCCAGCGGCCGCACTTCGATGCTGCCAAAGCGCGCCCAGGGGAATTCGCGGGCGATGCGCATGGCCTCGTCGCGGTCGCGGGCGCGGATGAGGTTGAAGCCGGCCAGCAGTTCGCGGGTTTCGGCGAAGGGGCCATCAAGCACGCGGCTGTGGCCATCGCGCACGCGCAGGGTCTGGGCGGTGTCCACCGGCTGCAGTTTCTGCGCGGCCAGCAGGGTGCCTTCGGCCTGCAGCTGGTCGGCGTGGGCGAGGCAGTCGCGCATGAGTGCATTGAATGCGTCGCTGGGCAGGGCCTGCAGCAGGGCCGGTTCGATGTAGATCAGGAGCAGGTACTGCTGCATGGCGATGGCCTGGCGGTGGGCAGGCCGCCATGATGGCCCAGCTTGGCGCAGGGGCGTGTTGCAGCGCCGCAGCGCGTGGCCTGAACAGGGCGCCAGTGGCGGTGGGGAAAAAGTTTTCCAGAGGTGTCGATTCCGCTGGCCGTGGTGCGTCGTACCTCAGGAAGGGCGCGCAGACCGGGCCCACGCAGGAGACGGACATGAAAGTGATGGTGATCGTGAAGGCCACGGCCGATTCGGAGACCGGGCGCATGCCCAGCACGGCCGAACTGGAGGCCATGGGCGCGTTCAACGAACAGCTGGTGGCCGCCGGCATCATGCTGGCCGGTGAAGGCCTGCACGCCACCCGGCGCGGGCGCCGGCTGCACTTCGGCGGCGGCGCCCCGCGCGTGGAGGACGGCCCGTTCGGCCCGGCCGGCGACCAGGCGGCCGGGTTCTGGCTGCGGGAGGTACGTTCGATGCACGAATCCACCGAATGGGCCAGCCGTGCACCGTTCACCGCCGGCAACACGCTGGAACTGCGGCCGATGGCCAGCCTGGAGGATTTCGGCGAGGCCTTCACCCCCGACTTACAGGCCCGGGAACAGCGTCTGCGTGAGCAGATCGAGCGCTGAACCGCCCCGGCGGAACGCGCGTTCCGCCCCCAAACCCTGGAGCTGCACGATGAAACTGATTCCCTTCCTGGATTTCAACGGCCACGCCCACGAGGCAATGGCGTTCTACGCCAAGGCGCTGGGTGGCCAGGTCACCTCTGAAATGAAGTACCGCGACATGCCGCCGTTCGATGGCATGCCCGGCTGCAACGAGATGCCGGCCGAAACGCTGGACCATGTGGCGCACAGCCAGCTGGAAGTGGGCACCGCGCTGCTGATGGCGGCCGATGGCCCCGGCGGTGGCAGCGGCGGCTGCACCACCATCAACGTGGACGTGGAGACGGTGGAGGAAACCGAGCGCGTGTTTGCCGCGCTGGCCGAGGGCGGGCAGGTGCAGAGGGCCATCGCCGAGGCCTTCTGGGCGCACCGCTGGGGCATGCTGGTGGACCGCTACGGCAAGCCGTGGATGGTCAACTGCATGAAACAACCCTGAGCCCGGGAGAGCAGCGATGAGCCACCCACAGATGATCTTCGTGAACCTGCCGGTGAAGGACCTCGGCACGTCCCGCGCGTTCTTCGCCGCGCTGGGCTACACGTTCAACCCTGCCTTCAGCAATGACGATGCCGCGTGCATGGTGATCAGTGACTGCATCTTCGTGATGCTGCTGGTGCAGCCGTTCTTCCAGCAGTTCACCCCGTTGCCGATTGCCGATGCGCAGGCGCACACCGAGGTGATCACCTGCCTGTCGGCCGACAGCCGCGCGGCGGTGGACGCCCTGGTGGACAAGGCACTGGCCGCCGGTGGCCGCGAACCACAGCCGGCGCGCAACCTGGGGTTCATGTACCAGCGCGGCTTCCAGGACCTGGATGGCCACCTGTGGGAGATTGCGTTCATGGATGGCCAGCCCGGATGAGGCGCGCGCTGGCCATGGCCGCTGCATGAGTATCGGCAACGCCGTGCAGCTGCGCTTGGACACGCTGTGGCGCATGGAAGGGCCCGCGTTGATCGCCCACCTGTCGCGCATGCCGCACGGCGATGTGGGGCGCGCCGAAGAACTGGCCCAGGACGCCTGGCTGGCAGCGCTGGAGCGCTGGCCGGTGCAGGGCGTGCCGGACAACCCCGGAGCGTGGCTGATGACCACCGCACGCAACCGCGCCATCGACGTGCTGCGCCAGCACCAGCGGGCGGCCGCGCAGCACGCACAGTGGGGCGAGGCACTGCACCCGGCCGCGCTGCCCGCGCCCGATGACAGCCAGGCGCTGGAAGACGACCTGGGCGATGACCTGCTGCGGCTGATGTTCGTGGCCTGCCACCCGGCGCTGCCGGCCGACGCCCGGGTAGCGCTGACCCTGCGCCTGCTGGGCGGGCTGACCACCACCGAGATCGCCCGTGCGTTCCTGCAGCCGGAGCCGACCATCGCCCAGCGCATCGTGCGGGCCAAGCGCACCCTGGCGCAGAAGCAGGTGCCGTTCGAGGTGCCGCGCCAGGACGCGCTGCCGCCGCGCATGGCCTCGGTGCTGGAGGTGATTTACCTGGTCTTCAACGAAGGCTACGCCGCCAGCAGTGGCGATGACTGGATGCGCCCGGCGCTGTGCAGCGAAGCGCTGCGGCTGGGCCGGCTGCTGGCGCACCGCCTGCCACGACCGCCGGTGCTGGGGCTGCTGGCACTGATGGAACTGCAGGCGTCGCGTGCCGCCGCGCGCGTGGACGGGCAGGGCGCGCCGATCCTGCTGGACCAGCAGAACCGCGCGCGCTGGGACTGGCTGCAGATCGAACGTGGCCTGCAGGCGCTGCAACAGGCGCTGGATGCCGGGGGAGGCAGCGATGCGTATGTCCTGCAGGCTGCCATTGCCGCCTGCCATGCCCGCGCCCGCCGCGCCGACGACACCGACTGGGCGCGGATTGCCGCGCTGTACGCGCAGCTGGAACAGGTGATGCCTTCGCCAGTGGTGGCGTTGAACCGGGTGGTGGCAGTCAGCCGCGCCGATGGCCCGCTCCTGGCCTGGGGCCTGCTGCAGCCGTTGCTGGTCGATGCGCGGTTGCAGGGCTATGCGCCGCTGCAGGTGGTGCGGGGCGATGTGCTGCAGCAGCTGGGCCGTCATGACGATGCCGCCGCGGCCTTCCGCGAGGCGGCCGCGCTGACCGCTAATGCCCGCGAACAGACGCTGCTGTTGGCGCGCGCCCAGCGGTTGGGCTCAGATTCCGTTCCCGGCGGGAAAGGGATCTGACCCCTTCGTCCGGCACCACCACAGGTACAGGGCGCAGCCCTGCCGAATCCCATTACACTCCGGAAGGATTTTCTTCCTGCTGGAGAGAGTGATGAAGCGTTTGGTGATGAGCGTGTTGGCCCTGTCGGTGTCCACTGCGGTGATGGCGGCGACGCCGAAATTCGATGGCGCGCGGATCTCCGCCGACGTCAAGGAGCTGGCCTCCGACGCCTACGAAGGCCGCTCCCCGGCCACGGCAGGCGAGGAGAAGACCATCGCCTACCTCAGCAAGCAGTTCGCCGCGGCCGGCCTGCAGCCCGGTGGCGACCTGAAGGACGGCAAGCGCCTGTGGACCCAGGCCGTGCCGCTGCGCAAGGGCGATATCGTCGGCGCACCGCAGCTCTCGCTGCAGCAGGGCAGCAAGGCCGCCGCGCTGGAACAGGGCAAGCAGATTGCCGTGCGCGCGGCCATGAACGGCGCCACCGAGGTGGACATCAGCAAGGCCCCGCTGGTCTTCCTCGGCTACGGCGTGAAGGCCCCGGAGCGCAACTGGGACGACTTCAAGGGCGTGGACCTGAAGGGCAAGATCGCCGTGGTACTGATCAACGACCCGGATTTCGAGACCGGCAAGGGTGATTTCGACGGCAAGGGCATGACCTACTACGGTCGTTGGACCTACAAGTACGAAGAAGGCGCGCGCCAGGACGCCCTGGGCGTGCTGATCGTGCATGAGACCGCACCGGCCTCGTATGGCTGGGCCACCGTGGCCGGCTCCAACACCAACACCATGTTCGACGTGGTGCGCGACAACCCGGCCGAGAGCCGCCCGCTGCTGGAAGGCTGGATCCAGCGCGATCTGGCCGTGGACCTGTTCACCTCGGCTGGCCTGGATTTCGAGGTGCTGAAGAAGAAGGCGCAGCAGCGCGATTTCACCCCGGTGCCGCTGACCGGTGCCAGCCTGAGTGCCAAGTACGCGGTGAAGACCGAGGTGATCACCTCGCACAACGTGGCCGCGCGCCTGGAAGGCAGCACGCACCCGGATGAGACCGTCATCTACAGCGCGCATTGGGACCATATCGGCGTGGGTGAGCCCGATGCCCGTGGCGACCGCATCTTCAACGGCGCACTGGACAACGCCAGTGGTACCGCCTCGCTGGTGGAACTGGCCCGTGGCTTTGCCAAGGCCCCGCGCCCGCAGCGCTCGGTGCTGTTCCTGGCGGTGACCGCCGAGGAAAAGGGCCTGCTGGGCTCGGAGTACTACGCCACCCACCCGCTGTACCCGCTGGCCAAGACCGTGGCGGTGATCAACATGGATGGCATGGCGCCGTTCGGGCCGTCGCGTGATTTCGGCATCTACGGTTCGGCGCGCTTCGAACTGCTGGACCAGTTGAAGGACGTGGCCAAGGGCTGGGGCATCCGCTACACGCCGGACTCGAAGCCGGAAGCCGGCCTGTTCTTCCGCTCCGACCACTTCTCCTTCGCCAAGCGTGGTGTGCCGGCGCTGTCCTACTCGGCCGGCCAAGACTGGGTGGAAGGCGGCGTGGCTGCAGGCAAGAAGGCGTCCGACGACTACACCGCCAAGCGTTACCACCAACAGGGCGACGAATGGCAGCCGGACTGGACCTTCGCCGGTGCCGCGCGCGACCTGGAAGTGGTCTACACGCTGGGCAACCAGCTGGCCAACTCGCGCGCCTGGCCGAACTGGGCCAAGGACGAATCGTTCCGCGCCACGCGTGACGCCAG
This sequence comes from Stenotrophomonas maltophilia, assembly GCA_009912235.1. GTDB lineage: Bacteria > Pseudomonadota > Gammaproteobacteria > Xanthomonadales > Xanthomonadaceae > Stenotrophomonas > Stenotrophomonas maltophilia_AV. Next base: position 463,367 of record WNDS01000004.1, on the reverse strand, counting down.
CGCCGACCAGCGCAAGTAAGCCACCGCGCCACGCGCCCCGGGTCCGCCCGGCGCGCATGGCCTGCCAGGTTCGCCGGCATTCCATCCCCGCTCGATACCCGGTAGTGCCGGCCGTTGGCTGGCAACCTGGCATTACCAACCGAAACCGACCCACCGCCGGCCGTTGGCCGGCAACCAGGCAATACCATCCGAAGCCAACCCACCGCCGGCCACCCCACACGGCCACATCGGCTTCCATCACCGCATTCGGGCGCTTCGTCGCAGCGCGCCTGCATGCGCGGCGCGGCCATCTATGCTCGGCTCACCCCTTTTCCCTGACCCCCGACGGCGCCCGCCATGTTCGCCAGCCTCCTGCACATCCTCCGTCACCTGCTGGCCTGGGCCGCGTTACTGGTCGTGGCCGGCATGGTCTGGAGCGGCATCTTCAGCGGCATGAACGATGGCCCGGGCTGGGTGTTCGGCCTGCTGGCGATGTTCCTGATGCTCTCGGCGCTGGGCAGTGGCATCACCCACGTGCGGCGGGTGTGGCTGGTGGCCGGGCGCCTGGACGCCAGCACCCTGTCCGGCCGCCAGCGCCGCCAGATTGAAGTGCCGATGGATGCCGGCATGGCCTTCAAGGTGGTGGAAGCCGCAGTGGCTGAACTGTCGCGCGTGGAAGATGTGGAAAGCGCCAGCGGCAGCCTGCACGTGCGCGCCTATGTGCGCCGCGTCGACCCCTGGAACGGCCGCCCGCCGTCGCGCTGGAACCTGCCGGCGCGGCTGGCGATCAAGCGCAACAGTGTGCTGGCCACGGTCACGCCGGGGCAGGGCACCAGCACCGTCACCCTGGTGCTGGAACCCGATGCCGGCTGGCGGGCCGACCTGCTGGCGCTGGACGAAGGCAGCAACTACGAAAACGCCGAAGCGGTGACCCGTGCGATCACCCGCCGCGTGGCCGATCAGCGCCGCGACGAACAGGCCGCCGCCGAACGGACCCACGTGGAAAAGGAACTCTCGGTAGCGCGGCTGAACCTGCTGCACGCGCAGGTGGAACCGCACTTCCTCTACAACACGCTGGCCAATGCGCAGGTGCTCACGCGGACCGATCCGGCGCGCGCCGAACAGATGCTCGGGCACCTGATCCAGTACCTGCGCAGTTCGCTGCCCAGCCTGGATACCTCGCTGTCCACGCTGGGCGCGGAGCTGGAACGCACGCTGGCTTACCTGGAACTGCTGCGCATCCGCATGGGCGCGCGGCTGAAGGTGGACGTGCAGGTGCCCGCTGCCCTGCACAGCGTGGGGCTGCCATCGATGGCGCTGCAGACGCTGGTGGAGAACGCCATCAAGCACGGCCTGGAAGCCAAGCCGGGCGGCGGCACCATCTGGATCCTGGCGCGCGCCTTCGATGACCACGTGACGGTGACGGTGGCCGACGACGGCCTGGGCTTCGGCCACGGCACCAGCGGCACCGGCATCGGCCTGAAGAACCTGCGCGAGCGCCTGCGCCTGACCTGCGGCGAGCAGGCCGGCGTAGCCATCGTGGCCAATTTCCCCAGCGGCGTGGCCGCTACCCTGACCCTGCCGCAACCGACCAAGGAGCCCCGCCATGCCGCTTGAGGCGCTGATTGCCGAAGACGAGGAACTGCTGCGGCAGTCGCTGGTGGAACAGTTGGGCCGGCTGTGGCCGGAACTGCGGCTGGTGGCCGAGTGCGAGGACGGTGCTAGCGCGCTGGAACAGCTGGCCGACAAGCAGCCGGACATCGCCTTCCTGGATATCCGCATGCCCGGCGTGACCGGCATCGAGGTGGCGCGTGCGCTGGCCGAGGTGAGCCCGCGCACGCAGGTGGTGTTCGTGACCGCCTACGACCAGTACGCCATCGATGCGTTCGAGCAGGGCGCGATGGATTACCTGCTCAAGCCGGTCAGCGATGAGCGCCTGCTGGCCACGCGCGAGCGCATCCTGGCCCGGCTGCCCGGTGCGCGCCAGGACGATGCGCTGCTGCAACAGCTGCTGCAGCGCCTGGGCGCGGCGCCGCATGATGCCGGCAAGCCGCCGCTGGCCTGGATCACCGCCAGCAACGGCCGCGATACGCAGCTGATCATGCTGGAGGACGTGGTGTATTTCCGCGCCGACAACAAGTACACCACCGTGGTCACGGCCGAAGGCGAGAGCCTGCTGCGCACGCCACTGCGCGAACTGCTGGAAGTGCTCGATGCGCAGCAGTTCCGGCAGATCCACCGCTCCACCATCGTCAACATGAAATCGGTAGCGGCGGTCAGCCGCGATGATGCCGGGCGCGGGGTGATGCGCCTGAAGGAGCGCGCCGAAACCCTGCTGGTCAGCCAGCCGTTCATGACGCTGTTCCGAAGCATGTAAGGCCAAGCGCCTGAAAAAAGATGCCACCGCAGGGCGGTGGCATCGTGGATCCCCGGTGCAGCGTCCGGTGCGGCGCGGCGTCAGAACGCCGGCTGCAGCGTGAGCGGGTGCTGGTGTTCGGTTTCGTCGACGTGGTTGAACCGGCCGACCAGTTCGGAGTGCTGCTTCATGCGCCCGATCTCGGTCATGATGCGGATGTCCTCGTGGCGCAGCTCGCGCTTGGCGGTGACCGCCTGCTTGTAGTCCAGCACCTCGGGGTAGTGTTCGGCCAGGTCCAGCGCCTCGGCCACGCATTCCACGCTGTCGGCCTTGGAGCTGATGCGTGCGCGGCTGTTGAAGGCCTTCATCCAGCGCTCGAAACCGGCGGTGCGGTCGAACATGTTGACCATGAACCAGATCACGAACAGGATCGAGACCCACGAACCGAACACCACGACCACGCGGGCGAAGGTGATGTGGAAATCATCGCGCCAGATGTAATCGGCAATCAGCCCGAGGATGAGCAGCGAAGCGGTCTGCCAGCCGATGATCGAAGCAATGAGCCATTGGCACTTGGCCTGCGCCAGCACCGCCACTTCGTCGCGGATCTGCTGCTCACTCATGCCGCGCCAGTGCGCGACCTGCTTGTCGAACGGGCTGCTGTAGAGCTCGTTGTCGCGAAGAAGTAATCCCAAACCCTTGAACAAAGCGATCATGGCTGGCTCCTCGTGGAACGTTGCGTCGATGCGTTGGACGGTGTGGCGGGTTCAGTTCTAGCACTTCCAGCGGGGCGTGCAATGGGCGGTATGCGAAGCGGTGCAAGGCTTCGGCGTGAATGTGTGCGGATTTGTGCGATGCAGCATGGACGCCACAGCCTGCGACAGGATGTCGCAGGGCAATCCGTGCTGCGCGCGCACATGAAACCTCGCCTGAGCGCGGCCGCGCCTGCCGGTGCCGCCTTCCGCGTGGCCGCGGCCGCAACTGCGCGGAAGCGGCCGCGAGCGGCGGCCGTGCGACGGGGTGGAACCGCGCCGGTTCAGCCGGCACCAGCAGACGCCAACCAAGGGTCAGCCACCATACGAAACGGGCGCCTTGCGGCGCCCGTTCGCGTTACCTCACCAGACCTTGACCCGCTTGTCCGGGGCCAGGTACAGCTTCTGGCCTTCCTTCACGTCGAAGGCCGGGTACCACGCGTCGATGTTGCGCACGGTCAGCGCACGGAACTGGCCCGGCGCGTGCACATCGGTCAGCAGCGAATTGCGCAGCGCCTGCTCGCGGCTCTTGCTGCGCCAGGTCTGGGCGAAGCCGAGGAAGAAGCGCTGGTCCGGCGTGAAGCCTTCCAGCGTTTCGCCCGGCTTGCCCTGCAGCGACAGCTGGTAGGCATCGTAGGCAGTGCCGAGGCCGGCCACGTCGGCGATGTTCTCGCCCAGGGTCAGCTTGCCGTTCACATGCGCGCCCGGGAAGGCTTCGTAGCTGCTGAACTGTGCTGCCAGTGCGTCGCCGGCGGCGTTGAACTGCTTGAGGTTTTCCGGCGTCCACCAGTTGTGCAGCTTGCCGGTTTCATCGAGCAGCGCTCCGGCGTTGTCGAAGCCATGGCTGATTTCGTGGCCAATCACCGCACCGATGGCGCCGTAGTTCACAGCATCGTCGGCGGCACCGTCGAAGAACGACGGCTGCAGTTTCGCGGCCGGGAACACCAGACGGTTTTCCAGCGGCACGTTCATCGCGTTGATGGTCTGCGGCAGCATGGCCCACTCGCCGTGGTCGACGGCCTTGCCCAGCTTGGCGATGTTGCGCTTGTACTCGAACAGCTCGGCGCGCTGCGCGTTGCCCAGCGGATCATCGCGGCGGATTTCCAGGCCGGTGTAGTCGCGCCAGGTATCCGGGTAGTCCATGCCCACGCTCAGGCCGGCCACCTTGGCCTTGGCGTGGGCCTTGGTTTGCGGGGACATCCAGGCCAGCGCATCGATGCGCTTGGCGAAGGCGGCGATGATGTTCTTCGCCATCTCGTCGGCGCGTTCCTTGGTCTTCGCGTCGAAGTGCTTTTCCACGTAGCGCTTGCCGATGGCTTCGCCGACGGCGTGGTTGGCATCGTCCACCGCGCGCTTCCAGCGGTCGCTCTGCTGCGGCGTGCCGCTCAGCGCGGTGCCGTGGAAGGCGAAGCGTGCATCGGCGAACTTCTTCGGCAGGTAGGCGGCGGCGCGGTCCAGCGCGTGGAAGGTCATGTAGTCCTTCCAGGCATCCAGCGGCTCGGTGGCTACCAGCCGGGACAGGCCGGCCACACGATGAAGTCCTGCTGCTGGGCCAGGCCGGCTGCATCAAGGAAAACGGACCAGTCCAGGCCCGGTGCCTTGGCGTTGAAATCGGCCTGCGTCCACGGGTTGGCACCGAGGGTGACGTTGTTGGTTTCTTCCTGCGTGGCGTGCGCCTGCGCGATCTTGGTTTCCAGCGCGACGATGCGCTGCGCCTTGCCGGCGGCATCGGCTACGCCGGCCAGCTGCAGCAGCTGGCCGGCGTAGGTCTGGTACTGCTTGCGCAGTTCGGCCATGCGGCCATCGCCCAGGTAGAAATCGCGGTCGGGCATGCCCAGGCCGCCCTGCACCAGGTAGGGCGCGTTGCGGTCCGGCTGCAGCATGTCCACCGACACCCACAGGCCGAACAGGTGGTCGGTGTAGAAGTTGGTAGCGTTGAGCAGGTCCACGTCGGCGCGCATGTCCGCGCCCAGTGCACGTGCCAGCGCTGCCTTGTCGGCGATGGCGCCGATGCTCTTCAGCTGCGGCTGCACCGGGGCCAGGCCGTGTTTCTCGATGCCGGCCTCGTCCATGAAGGCGGCGTAGTAATCGCCGATCAGCTTGTCATCGCCGCTGGCCTGCGCATTGCCGGCAGCACCTTCGAGGATGGCGCGGGTATCGGCCTGGGTCTTTTCGGCGATGACGTTGAAGCTGCCGAAGCGCGAGCGGTCGGCCGGAATCTGGGTGTTCTTCACCCACGTGCCGTTGGCGAAACCGAAGAAGTCGTCACCGGCAGCGATGCTGCGGTCCATGCCGGCGGCATCGAAGCCGAAGCTGCCGAGCATCGGCTTGGCGGCGGCAGGCGCGGCGGCGGCCGCATCGGGGGGTGGCATCGGCGGCCGGTGCGGCGGGGCGGTCACAGGCGGCCAGGGACAGGCTGGCCAGAACGGCCAGCACCAGGGTGGGGCGACGCAGCAGGGACATGGACAAGCGCTTCTCGTGCAACGGAAAGGCCCAGTCTACTGCGCGCCGCGCATGCTGCGCCCGCCGGGCACCATACGCCAGCGCAGGGCTGGCTGTGCCGGATCTGACTGAACACGCGGTGTCCACGCTGCGCCAAGGCACGACTGATCTTCACGGCGTCATCGTGGTGGTGCATTCTGGCCACCGGTTGCAGGCGCGGGCATGGGGAAAATGCACGCCGGCGTTATTTCGGGATGTCAAGAAAGGCAGGTGTCGGCCGTTGAGGACCGATGATGCCGAGGAGTGGTACACGCATGAAGCCTGCCTACGCTGCGCAAGGGAACGCTCGATGCCCGCACTGAGCCGTGCACTGGCACCGCCGCTGCGTGCCATCAGCTGGGGCGGCATCCTGCTGGGCCTGCTGCTGGTGGTTGGTCTGGCCACCATGCTGGTGAACGACCACCAGCGCCGGCTGGAGGCCGCACAGCGCCAGAGCCGCGCGCTGGCGGTGGGCAGTGAGCGCCTGCTGGGCATGGAGCTGCGCAACCTGGAGCGCGCCCTGCTGGGCATTTCCGCCGACGGCGTGGCGCTGTTCCAGGAAGTGCCTGCACAGGCGCCGGCGCTGCTGCACACCGCCATTGCCGGCGTGCTGCAGCGCTTCCACGAACTGCACAGCATCGAGGTGGTGGACCAGCACGGCCGCGCCGCGACCTGCTGGGCCGCCGCGCGGTGGTGGAACTCGGCGCCTTCGCCGGCGTGGTCGATGGCGTGGTGCGCATCAGCACCATCAGCACGCTCGAACGTAGCCCGCTGGCGGTGCAGGTGGGGCTGGCCACCGAAGACGTGCTGGCGCCGTGGTGGCCGTACGTGCGCACAGCGGTGGTGATCACCGTGGTCTACCTGGTGCTGCTGCTGGGCCTGCTGGTGGCGGTGCGGCGCAGCCTGGACCGGCAGAAGACCATGGCCGAGCAGCTGCGCGCCGGCAACGCCGAACTGCGCATGGCCCACCAGGTGGGCCGGGTGTGCACCTGGTATGTCGATGAAGATGCCGCCTCGCTGCGCTGGTCGCCGCTGGCGCGCGAGATCTTCGGCGTCGCCCACGATTCATTGCCGGTCACCGAATTCTTCAGCCGCGTGCACCACGAGCATACCGCACGCCTGCAGGAAGCCTTCGACCAGGCCTTCGCCGGCAGCGCGACGCTGGATGAAGTGTTCCGGCTGGTGCTGCCCGGCGGCGATGTGCGCTGGGTGGGCGCGCGCGGGCAGCGGGTGGCGATGGCCGACCGCCAGCGGCGTATGATCGGCGCGCTGACCGACCTGAGTGAACGCTACCAGGCCCGCGAACAGGTGAACCAGGTGGAACGCCGCTTCCGCCTGCTGTTCGACCGCAACCCTGCACTGTTCTGGGTGTTCGACCCGGACACCCTGCGCTTCATCGAGGTCAACCAGGCCGCGGTGCAGCAGTACGGTTACAGCCGCGAGGAATTCCTGGCGATGAGCATCCTCGATATCCGCCCGCGCGAGGGCTGGGAGGAGGTGCGTGGTGCGATCGAGCTGGCCCGCAGCGGTGAACTGCAGGACGCCAAGGTGCGCCTGCACCAGCGCAAGGACGGCACCGTGTTCGAGGTGCGCGTGCACCTGGCGCAGCTGGATTTCGATGGCCAGCCGGCGCGCCTGGTGCTGGCCGAGGATGTCAGCGAACGGCTGGCCTACGAGCGCGACCTGGCCTACCAGGCGCAGTACAACCCGGCCACCGGCCTGCTGAACGTGCGTGGCCTGGCCACCCAGCTGGACGAGCAGGACGCCGGCTATACCATCGCCTACGTGCAGCTGCGCGGGCTGCAGCTGGTGTCGGACACGCTGGGCCGGGAGATTGGTGAGGCGGTGCTGCAGGCGATGGCCGCGCGGCTGGGCGGGCTGGGCGCGCGCTTCGGCCAGCTGGCGTTCCAGCCGTCGGAGGATTTCGTGTTCGCCATCGATGCGCGCCACGACGCGCAGGCGGTGCTGGACAGCCTGCTGCAGGTGGTCTCGGCACCGGTGCGCGGGCAGGATTCGCTGCACCAGTTCGAGCCGCGCATTGGCGTGTCGGTACGCGCTGCCGGCGGTGCACTGCGCGCCGAGCAGGTGATCGGCATGGCCGCGCAGGCCGCTCACGCCGCGTGCGCCGAGGGCAACGTGGTGGTGTGGTTCGATGCCAGCGTCACCACGCGGCTGGCCGAGCGCCTGCGCCTGGCCGGGCGCATCCATGCTGCCATCGATGCCGAGTTCGAACTGCACTACCAGCCGATCTGCGCAGCCAGCGATGGCCGGCCAGCCGCACTGGAGGCCCTGCTGCGCTGGCCGCAGGCCGATGGCAGCTTCATTCCGCCGGGTGAGTTCATCCAGCTGTGCGAAGACAACCGGTTGATCCTGGCGCTGGGGCGCTGGGTGATCCGCACCGCCGCGCAGGCACAGCGGCAGCTGGTGGAGGCCGGCTGGGGCGAACTGCCGATTGCCGTGAACGTGTCGGCGGTGCAGTTCTTCAACAGCGACCTGGTGGCCGAGTTCACCGATGCGGTGCGCGAATTCGGGCTGGCACGTGGCACGCTGCAGGTGGAGCTGACCGAGAGCAGCCTGATGCGCAAGCCGGCGCAGGCGCTGCAGACCATGCAGCGCCTGCACGAGGAAGGCATCTGTGTCTCGCTGGATGATTTCGGCACCGGCTATTCCAGCATGTCCTACCTGCAGCACCTGCCGCTGGACATCCTGAAGATCGACCGCAGCTTCGTGGCCGATGTGGAAACCAATCCCCGCAACGCCTCGATCTGCCGCGCGCTGCTGTCGCTGGGCCACAGCATGGGGCTGACCATCATTGCCGAGGGCGTGGAAACGCCGGGCCAGCTGCACTGGCCGGCCGAACATGGCTGCGACCAGGTGCAGGGCTACCTGCTGGGCCGGCCCGCGCCGTTGCATACGATCATCACCGCGTTGGATGCCGTGACCACCTGATGGGGGAGGGTAGGCCCATCGGATGGGTAGTGCCGGCCGTTGGCCGGCAGCCTCGGGATTGTTGGGTGCATGCAGTTGCCGGCCAACGGCCGGCGCTACCACACCAGACCCCTACACCCCGGCTTCCACCGGGTAATCGATGAAACTGTGTACCTTCGGCGCCAGGTGGTTGCGGCTGTTGTACACCGCATAGATGCCCACCGGTGCGGCTTCCCATTCGGGCAGCACGCGTACCAGGCGGCCGTCGGCAAGCGCCGGGTCGATCAGGAAATCCGGCTGCAGCATGATGCCCATGCCGGCGATGGCGGCTTCGCGCAGCACGTCGCCGTTGTTGGCGCGCAGCTGGCTGCTGACCGCCACCTTCACTTCGCCACCGGGGCCCTGCAGCGGCCAGTGGTAGCCGCCGGACCAGTAGCTGTAGGTCAGGCAGGCATGCCCGGCCAGCGCCTGCGGCGTCTGCGGCGTGCCATGCACCTGCAGGTAGCTGGGCGCCGCGCACAGGGTGATGCGTGCGTGCCCCAGCTTGCGTGCGATCAGCGTCGGGTCGGGTTCGCGGTTGATGCGGATCACCACGTCGTAGCCTTCTTCCACCATGTCCACCAGCCGGTCGGACAACGCCAGGTCCAGTTCCACCTGCGGGAAGCGGGCGCGGAACCCGGCCAGCAGCGGGCCGAGGCGGGCGATGCCCCAGCTGACCGGGGCGTTGATGCGCAGCGTGCCCGACGGGGCCAGCGCCTGCGCCCCCACGCTGGCTTCCAGCGCATCGAATTCGGCCAGCAGGCGCACGCACTGCGCATAGTAGGCGGCGCCGGCGTTGGTGGTGCTGACCCGGCGGGTGGTGCGGTGGAGCAGGCGGGTGTTCAGGCGCTTTTCCAGCGCCGCCACCTGCCGGGTGACGCCGGCGGTGGACAGCCCCAGCGCCTGCGCGGCGGCGCTGAAGCCGTTGCGCTCGACCACGGCGACGAACACGCGCATGGCATCGAGGGTGTCCATTGTTGCGCCTTCTGAAATAAATACGGTCGGATCATCGTATTTATCACCCCGTGAAGGCGCAATAACCTGAGCGCCTTCTCTCCTGCGAGGTGTGCCATGCGTCCGTCCCCCGTTGCGTCCCGTCCGCTGTCCGCGCTGGCCCCTATGGCGCCACCCTGCTGCGCTGGGCCCTGGGCCTGCTGTTCCTGGTGCACGCGCTGATCAAGCTGCTGGGGTTTACCCCGGCCGGTACGGCGGCGTTCTTTGAATCGCTGGGCCTGCCGGGCGTGCTGGGTTACCTGACCATTGCCGCCGAACTGGCCATCGCCGCTGCGCTGCTGTTGGGCATCTACGCGCGCTGGGTGGGCCTGCTGGGCGTGCCGCTGCTGCTGGGCACGATCGTCACCGTGCACGGCGCCAACGGCTTTGCCTTCAACAGCACCGGCGGCGGCTGGGAATACCCCGCGTTCTGGGCGCTGGCGCTGGTGGTGCTGTTCCTGCTGGGCGATGGCCGTTTCACCCTGCGCTCGCGCTGATCGCCCTGCTGCGTCGTCACCCCGTTTCCCTGGTTCCACTGGAGAACATCATGTCCCGCCTGCCTTCGCTGTACATCTCCCATGGTTCGCCGATGACCGCGCTGCAGCCGGGCCTGGTCGGCACGCGCCTGGCCGAGCTGGCCCGCGACCTGCCACGTCCGAGCGCGATCGTGATCGCCTCGGCCCACTGGCTGGCCCGGCAGCCGCTGGTGGGCGCGCACGCGCAGCCGCCGACCATCCATGATTTCGGCGGTTTCCCGCGCGCGCTGTTCGAACTGCAGTACCCGGCACCGGGCGATCCGGCGCTGGCCGAGGAGGTGGCCGGGCGCATTGCCGCGGCCGGGCTGCCGGTGGCGCTGGACCCGCAGCGCGGGCTCGACCATGGCGCGTGGGTGCCGCTGCGCCTGCTGCAGCCGCAGGCCGACGTGCCGGTGGTGCCGGTGTCGATCCAGCCGATGCTGGGCCCGGCACACCAGTTCGCATTGGGCCGTGCGCTGGCGCCGCTGCGCGAACAGGGCGTGCTGCTGGTCGACTCGGGCAGCATCACCCACAACCTGCACGACTGGCGCGACTACCAGAACGGCAAGGAAGCGCCGTATGTGCGGCCCTTCATCGAATGGGTGGAGCAGCGGCTGGCCGCCAACGACCTCGACGCGCTGCTGGACTATCGCCGGCAGGCCCCGTTCGCCGAACGCGCACACCCCACCGACGAGCACCTGCTGCCGCTGTACTTCGCGATGGGCGCGGCCGGCAGCGATGACTTCGGGGCCCACCGCATCGATGCCGGTATCGATGCCGGCATGCTGGCGATGGATATCTACCGCTTCGACGGCGATGCACGCCAGAGCGCAGCAGCATGAGCGCTGTGCTGCAGCCGGTGCTGGAGCGCCCGGCCGACGGCAATGCGCAGGGGCTGGTGGTGCTGCTGCATGGCGTGGGCAGCAACGCGCAGTCGCTGGCCGGCTTTGCCGCCACGCTGGACCGGCGGCTGCACGTGCTGCTGCCGCAGGCGCCGCTGGTGTTCGGGCCGCAGGCCTTTGGCTGGTTCACGGTGCGCTTCGGTGCGCAGGGGCCGGTGATCGACCCGGCGCAGGCCGAGGCCGCACGCCTGCAGGTGCGCGCCTGGCTCGCCGCGCAGCAGGCGCGGTTGGGGCTGGGGCCGGCACAGACTGTGCTGGCCGGCTTCAGCCAGGGCGGCATCATCACCGCCAGCGTGGCCCTGACCTTCCCGCAGCAGGTGTCAGCGTTCGCGGTGCTGTGCGGGCGCATCCTGCCGGAGATCGCACCGCACGTGCCGGGCGATGTCGCAGCGCACGGGCTGCAGGGGCTGCTGGTGCATGGCCGGCAGGACGACAAGCTGCCCTATGCGCTGGCCGAAGCGGCGGCAGCGCGCCTGCAGGCATTGGGCGTGGTGCATACGCTGTGCGGCCACGATGCCGGCCATACGCTGTTGCCAGCGATGCAGGACGACACGCGGCGCTGGATGCACGCGCGATTGCTGTCCCACGGCTGAGGATGGCCCATTCCAGTACCCGCAGCGGGCGGGGCCTGTGCTAACTTTTTTACGGTCTCCGGCGCGGTCTTTACGGCCATCCCCACGCGCCGCTTCCTGGAAGAAGCATGCATACCATCGAAGTCGTCCTGGCGATGCTGGTAGCCGTTGTCGCCAGCGGTTACCTGGTCCGCGTCCTGCCGTTCTCGCTGCCGCTGCAGCTGGTGCAGATCGCGCTGGGCGCGGTCATCTCCGGCGTGTTCAACCGCGGCCATGCGCTGGAACCGGAGATGTTCTTCCTGCTGTTCCTGCCGCCGCTGCTGTTCCTGGAAGGCTGGCGCATTCCCAAGCAGGGCCTGTTCCGCGATAAAGGCGCGATTCTCGAACTGGCCTTTGGCCTGGTGGTGTTCACCGTCATCGGTGCCGCCTTCCTGATCCACTGGATGATTCCGGTGATGCCGTTGGCGGTCTGTTTCGCGTTGGCGGCCATCGTCTCGCCCACCGACCCGGTGGCGGTGGGGGCGATCACCGCCAAGGTGCCCATGCCCAAGCGGCTGATGCACATCCTGGAAGGCGAATCGCTGCTCAACGATGCCTCCGGCCTGGTCTGCTTCCGCTTTGCCGTGGCCGCGGTGATGACCGGCACGTTCTCGGTGGCCACCGCCTCGATGACCTTCGTGTGGGTGGCCGTGGCCGGGCTGGCGGCGGGCGTGGCGGTCACCTTCGGTGTGTCCACGTTCCAGCGCTGGCTGTGGCGCCGCTTCGGTGAAGAGCCCGGCGCGGCCATGCTGGTGAACCTGCTGATTCCGTTCGCCGCCTACCTGCTGGCCGAAGAGATCAACGCCTCGGGCATCCTGGCGGCGGTGGCGGCGGGCATCACCATGAGCTATGTCGAACTGAGCGGCCGCATCTCCGGCAGCATGCGCGTGCAGCGTTCGGCGGTGTGGAACATGCTGCAGTTCACCTTCAACGGCATCATGTTCGTGCTGCTGGGCGAACAGCTGCCGGGCATTGTCGAACGGGCGATGTCGACCATGACCGAGACCGGCCACCAGAGTGCGTGGTGGCTGGCGGTATACGTGGTGGTGATCAACCTGGCGCTGGTGGCGCTGCGCCTGCTGTGGGTGTGGCTGTCGCTGCGCTGGAACCTGCTGCGTGCCCGCCGGCGCGGCCTGGAGCACAGCGAAGCGCCGAACTGGCGCATCGTGGTGGCCACGTCGGTGGCCGGTGTGCGCGGTGCCATCACCCTGGCCGGCGTGCTGACCCTGCCGCTGTTCCTGCCCAACGGCGATGCCTTCCCGGCGCGTGACCTGGTGATCTTCCTGGCCGCGGCGGTGATCCTGTTCTCGCTGATCGGCGCCAGCGTGGCGCTGCCGCAGCTGCTGAAGGGCCTGCAGCTGCCGGCCGATTCCAGCGAGCGCGAGGAAGAAGACCTGGCGCGCAAGCTGGCCTCCAAGGCGGCGCTGTCCGGGGTGGAGCGCATGCGCCAGAACCTGGTGCTGAACCAGAGCACGGAAAACGTGCAGCTGTACAACGATGCGGCTGCGCGGGTGAGCCTGCTGTACCAGCGCCACCTGGAAAAGGACAACGACGGCCCCGACGTGGACCCGGAAAAGGTCAAGCGGATGGAGCTGGGCTACCGTCAGCTGCACAGCGCGGGGCTGAATGCCGAGCGCGAGGAGCTGTTCCGGCTGACCCGGCGTGGGGTCATTTCCGATGAGATCTCGCGCCGGCTGATCCGCAACCTGGACCTGCTGGAGTCGCGCAAGCGCGACTGACCCCCCTTGGCTCGTTATTCCGGCTTCTGCTCGAGGAAGTAGACCTCGACCTTGCCCTTGACCTTGATGGTCATCGGGTTGCCGCGGCGGTCGCGCGCCTTGCCGGCCTGTACGCGGATCCAGCCTTCGCTGACCGAGTATCCCTCGACGTTGTCACGCCCGACGTCGTTGAAGCGCACGCCCACGCCGCGCTCCAGCGCCTGCGCATCGTGGTGGGGGCTGGCCGGGTTGATGGCCAGGTGGTCGGGAGGGGTATCGCTCATCTTCATTCACGGTGACGGCCACCACGGCCGGCTTCAGCCACACAGGATAAACCGTATAATGCCGGCCTGCCCCCCACCGAGCCGCCGCCATGCCCGACAACAGCGATTATTTCGACTTCGAGGAAGACGCCCACGATTTCGACGAGGATGGCTTCGAAGCGCGCATCTGGAACCTGCTGGTGCTGATCAACCCCGGCGACGAGGAGCTGGCGCTGCAGCAGTTCAACCGCTGGCGCGAGCTGCTGGCCGAGGCCGTTGAGCCGCTGGAACCGGACGCGGACTGGCTGCCGGCGCTGATCAGCGCCATTGCCTGGCAGTCCGGTTTCGAGGTTGAGCGCGATGACCTGGACACGCTGGTGTCGGCGGTGAACGAGCTGTCGGCGCGCTTCAACCTGCAGCTGGACTGGGGCGGCGACCTGGATGACGAGGATTTCGCCGAGGGCCTTGATGGCGTGCAGCTGATGTCCACCGGCTTTGACCGCCTGCGCGAGCACAACTACACGCTGTGGAGCGTGGATGCCGGCAGTGATGGTTTCACCGGCTGGATGGCGCTGACCCGCGATGACGACGCCATGCTGGCGCTGTGTTCGCTGCTGAATGTGGAAATCCGGCTGGGCAGCGACCCGTTCTGACCGAGGGCGCGATCCGCCGGCCATACCCTGGCGGGGGGGGGATAGAGTCGACTGTCAGTCGACTTGCGCGCGCAGCGCGGGGTTTTTCGCTGGCTGATGGGAGAGCAGTCGACTAACAGTCGACTCTACCCAGTCGACTCTACCCAGTCGCCTCTACGTAGTCGGCTCTTCCCAGCGCTACGCGCTTAAGGCTGGTACTGCGCGTGGGCGTTGGCGATCACGGCTTTGACCAGCACCCGGTCGGTGTGCCGGGAAATGGCGCGCGCCCAGCGTGATGGCCTGGGCGCGCAGCGCGGCGGTGACGTCGTAGTGCGCCCCGCTGGCCTTGTTCTGGAAGGCGCGGCGGGGAAGGCCGAGCTGCGCCGCCATGGCGTGCAGTTCGGCCAGGCTGTCGGCCATCAGGTGCGCCCAGCGCTCGCCGCGCCAGGGATGCACTGCATCGTCGACATAAACCGCCATGCGGCAGTGGCCGCTCAGGCCTGCGGCTTGGCCGCGTCGTCGCCTTCGGCAGCCGGGGCGGCGTCGCTGGCGTCGGTCACGGCTTCGGCTTCGTCGTCGCCGCCTTCTTCGCCGTCAGCCGGTTCTTCTTCCGCCTGGGCCTGTTCGAACTGCGCCACCTGAGCGGCCAGGTACTCTTCGGCGGTCTGGCCAGCGTCTTCGGCCAGGGCGGCCAGCAGCTGCTTGATCAGGTCGGAGTATTCCAGGGTGACCTTTCGGCCTTCTTTTTCCTGCACGTTGGCCAGGTGCTGCAGCATGGCCAGCATCGGCACCGGGTTCTCGGCGTTGCCCATGCTCTGGCCACCGATGGCCAGCAGCCACTCACGGCCCTGCAGGCCGATGGCGGCCACGACCTGGCCTTCCTCGTTGGTCAGCACGGCATGGTTCTGCACCTGCTGCTGGGCATTGAGGCTGAGGAACGGGCGCTTGGCCTGCTGCTTCTTGCGCTTGTCGCGCTTGGCCTTGGAGTTCTGGGACATCGGGCGGGGTCACCTGGAAACGGAAAGACCGCCATTGTAAAGGGCATGGCCCAGCCGCGCGCGGGCCGTTAGAGGGGGGGATGGGGGAATGGAACCGGGCGCGGGAATGGGGCGCGGAAATAGGGCGGGGAGGGGCGACGGTAGAGTCGACTGTCAGTCGACTCGCGCGCGAAGCGCGGGCGGTTGGGCGGTTGGTCGGTGTTTCAGGAGCAGTCGACCAACAGTCGACGCTACCTACGGTCGCCCGATTCCCCGCATCCCTCCGCCGCCTCCGCCGCCGCTTACCGCGCCACCGCAGGCGCCGTAGCCTCCGCGGCTTCACCCGCCGGGGCCAGCGGCGAGGTGTCCGGGTCGCCGCTGGGGGCCGACAGCCCCACCTGCGGGCCGGCGCCGGCCAGGGCGGCCTGTTCGGCGGCCTTGGTCATCACCACGATGCTGATGCGGCGGTTGATCGGGTTCTGCGGGTCGGCCTGGTCGAACAGCACCGAGGAGGACAGGCCCACCACGCGGGTGATCTTGCTCTCGTCCAGGCTGCCGTCCAGCAGCGCACGGCGCGCGGCATTGGCGCGGTCGGCGTTCAGTTCCCAGTTGCCGTAGCCGCCACGGGCGGTATACGCGGTGGTGTCGGTGTGGCCGGTCAGGCTGAACCGGTTCGGCACGTGGTTGAGGTAGTTGGCCAGCTCGTGCAGGATGTCGCGGGTGTAGGGCTTCATCGTGGCGCTGCCCAGGTCGAACATCGGCCGGTTCTGCTTGTCCACGATCTGGATGCGCAGGCCTTCCGGGGTCAGGTCCAGCAGCAGCTGGTCCTTGAACGGTTCCAGCGCCTGGCTCTTGCTGATCGCTTCCTGCAGCTCCTTCATCAGCTGCTCCAGCTGCTGCTTGTCGCGCTGCTGCTGTTCCACCGGCTGCGGCACCGCTTCCTGCTTGTTCTGGAAGGGGTCGTTGCTGCTGCCGCGGCTGACATCGGTGGCCCCGCCCAGCTTGATCATCGAGGTGCTGGCGCCGCCCGGCCCGGCCATGCCCGGCGCCGGCGTGGCGCTCTGGCCGTTGAGCGAGCTGGGGTTGCGGAAGTATTCGGAAATGGCCGCGCGCTCGGACTTGCTGGCGGTGGCCATCAGCCACAGCACCAGGAAGAAGGCCATCATCGCGGTGACGAAGTCGGCGTAGGCCACCTTCCACGAACCGCCGTGGTGGCCGCCATGGCCCGCCTTTTTGACCTTGCGGACGATGACGGTGGGCTTGGTCTCGGCCATGGCTTACTTCCCCGTCTTCAGGTGCTGCTCGAAATCGGAGAAGGCCGGGCGCACGTCCGACGGCAGCGTCTTGCGCGCGAACTCCAGCGCGATCTTCGGGTTGTAGCCACGCAGGCAGGCCAGCAGCGCGGTCTTCACCGATTCGTAGATGCGGCTTTCCTGCTCGGCGCGCGCTTCCATGGCCGAGGCCATCGGGCCGACGAAGCCGTAGCCCAGCAGGATGCCCAGGAAGGTACCCACCAGCGCGCCGGCCACATGGCCGCCGACCTCGACGATGTCCCCGCCGATCGAGCCCATGGTGATGACGATGCCCAGCACCGCCGCCACGATGCCGAAACCGGGCAGTCCGTCGGCCACCTTGGTCAGCACCTGCGAGGGCGCCATGGCCTCGGCGTGGTGCTTTTCCAGTTCCAGTTCCAGCAGCGGCTCCAGCTCGTGCGGCTCGATGTTGCTGCCGATCATCAGGCGCAGGCAGTCGGTGATGAAGTCGACCAGATGGTGGTCGGCCTGCACCTTGGGGTAGTTGGCGAAGATGGCACTGTCGGCCGGGCGCTCGACGTGGTCTTCCAGCGCCATGAAGCCCTCGCGGCGGGCCTTGTTGAGCAGTTCGTACAGCAGGCTGAGGACATCGATGTAGTCCTGCTGCTTGTAGCGCGGGCCCTTGAACACGCTGACCATGGCGCGCAGGGTCTGCTTGACCGTCTTGGCCGGGGTGCCGACCAGGAACGCGCCCAGGGCGGGACCGCCGATGATCACCAGTTCGTAGGGCTGCCACGGCGCGCCAAGGCGGCCATGGGCGCCGAGGTAGCCGCCGATCACGCTGATGATGACGACCAGGAAACCAATGAGGATGAGCATGGGGCTGGCGCAGAGAAGGGGTCATCCCCCTTGTCGGCCCCGATGCCCCATTTCTGAAGAGGCGATTGTGTGAAATCGGTCAGCGGGGGTGTTTCAGCCCGCCACGCCCGCTTCGGCACCGCCACGCTGCAACGGGTCCGGCCAGGGCTCGCCGTTGCCGGTGAAGGAAAGTGAGACCGAGTTCAGGCAGTGGCGCTCGTAGGTGGGCGGCGGGCCGTCCGGGAACACGTGGCCCAGGTGGCTGCCGCAGCGTGCACAGGTGATCTCGGTGCGGATCATGCCGTGGCTGATGTCGCGGATTTCAGTGACGTGGGACGGGTCGAAGGGGGCGAAGAAACTGGGCCAGCCGGTGCCGGAATCGAATTTGGTGCTGGAGCGGAACAGCGGCAGGGCGCACAGGCGGCAGCAGTAGACGCCCTCGCGCTTGTTGTCCAGGAACACGCCGCAGAACGGGGCTTCGGTGCCGTGCTGCAGCAGCACGCGCGCCTCCTCGCTGCTGAGGCCGGCCACCAGGGCCTGGCGCTGGGCGTCGGTAGGAGGGGTGAGGTCGAAGGCGGACATGGCGGGCTCCGGGGCAGGGCGGGCGGACAGACTGCACAGATGGGGGGGCCGACGGCCCGGGCAAGTGTGAACTCCGTTCATGGGGGACACACGGCGGCGGGCGCATGGCGGGTACCTGACCACAGGGGAGGCTGCCATGAACCGTTCAACCCGTTGCGCTGCCCTGCTTGCCGCGTGGCTGGCGGTGCCCGGGCTGGCACTGGCGCAGATCGGCCCGCCGCCGTCGCCCACCGCCACCCGCAGCAGCACCAGCGTGGTGCCGGCCCCGGTGACCGCGCCGGTGCCGGTGCGCAGCGATACCCCGCCCAGTGGCCACCCGGCCCCCATGCAGGGGCCGTTGCCCTCGCCGGTGCAGCCGCGCCAGCCGATCCGCAGCAACGGCCCGGCCCAGCTGCCGGCCACGCCCAGCCGCGCGCTGCCGGACAAGGTCTACGACCGCGACGGCCGCATCGTGCCGGGCATGAAGGCCGTCGGCCCCAACCGCGTGCTGGACACCAACACCGGCCGCTATTACGACAGCGTTCCGCAGGGCGACGGCCAGCGCGTGAAGTAGCGCCACGGCCGGTGTGGATCCACGACATGCGTGGATGAGGTGCTCATCGTTCGAAAACCGGGAAGAGCCAGCCAGGCATGGCCTGGCTCTAGAGGAAGCGCCCTGTTGTTGTAGATCCACGCCATGCGTGGATGCGGCCGTACACCGCCGCCCCACCTGAACCCTTCAAAACAGCGCCCCGCAGTCATCCGCATCAACGTGCCGGCTCACTGTTTTTTCGCCTGCGATTAACCGGCTGAAGACCAGTTTGGACCTGCACTGGCGTTGCCGGATGCACTTCCCTCTCTCTCGAGCACGATCATGGCCAACCAGCAGAACCGCACCCCCGGCAAGGATCAGCAGGACAAGCCGCAGCAGGGTCGCCAGCAACAGCAACAGCAGCAGCAACAGACCGATCAGCACCAGAAGGGCAAGCAGCCGGACCCGCGCCAGCAGGGATCCAGGCAGCAGCGCTGATTCCTCCCGCCATGCACAGGGCCGGGCTCCGCACTGCGGGCCCCGGCCCTTGCTGCGTCCGCCTGGTGCCTCAATCGGGGATCGGCAGCGTCCAGATTTCCTTCACTTCTTCCATCACGATGTAGCTCTTCGATTCGCGCACGTGCGGCAGGGTCAACAGGGTGCTGCCCAGCAGCTTGCGGTAGCTGGCCATCTCGCTGATGCGCGCCTTCAGCAGGTAGTCGAAATCGCCAGAGACCAGATGGCACTCCAGCACGTTGGGCAGCTTCAGCGCGGCACGGCGGAATTCTTCGAAGATGTCGCCGGATTTGTAGGCCAGGCTGATTTCCACGAACACCAGCAGGCTGGCCTTCAGGGCGGCCGGGTCCAAGTGCGCGTGGTAGCCGGTGATGACCGCCTCGCGTTCCAGCCGCCGCACGCGCTCGGTGCAGGGCGTGGTGGACAGGCCCACGCGTTCGCCCAGTTCGGTGAAGGAGATGCGGCCTTCGGCCTGCAGGATGCGCAGGATCTTGCGGTCGATCTTGTCCAGTTCGCGGACGCGGGCGGCCATGGCCGTCAACCTCGGGGAATGAATCTCAGGGAAACATCCTGCCTGTCATGTTTAAATCAGGCAAATCAACTGGTATCGGCTGACTATACTTCCCCAATTATGGTCCCTGCGTGGTTCCGCGCAGGGAATGATCGGGTTGGAGAAGTCCCATGCGAGTCCTAATCCTCGGCAGCGGCGTGATCGGCACCACCAGTGCCTGGTACCTGCGACAGGCCGGGTTTGACGTCACCGTCGTCGACCGCCAGCCGGGCCCCGCGCTGGAAACCAGTTTCGCCAACGCCGGCCAGCTGTCATTCGGCTACACCTCGCCGTGGGCGGCACCGGGCGTGCCGAAGAAGGCCATCGGCTGGCTGTTCGAAAAGCACGCACCACTGGCCATCAAGCCGGGCATAGACCTGGCCCAGTACCGCTGGCTGTGGCAGATGCTGCGCAACTGCACCCACGAGCGCTATGCCATCAACAAGGCGCGCATGGTGCGCATGTCCGAATACAGCCGCGACTGCCTGAACGAGCTGCGTGCGCAGACCGGCATCGACTACGAAGGCCGCGACCTGGGCACCACCCAGCTGTTCCGCACCCAGCAGCAGCTGGACGCCTCGGCGCAGGACATCGAGATCCTGGCGCAGTACGGCGTGCCGTACGAAGTGCTCGACCGCGCGGGCATCATCCAGGCCGAACCGGCACTGGCCCACGTGGACGGGCTGGTGGGTGCGCTGCGCCTGCCGCGCGACCAGACCGGTGATTGCCAGCTGTTCACCCGCCGCCTGATGCAGATGTGCGTGGACGCCGGCGTGGAGTTCCGCTTGGACCAGGACATCGAAGGCCTGGTGGCCGACGGTGACCGCATCACCGGCGTGCGCATCGATGGCCGCGTGGAAAGCGCCGACCGCTACGTGGTGGCGCTGGGCAGCTATTCGCCGCAGCTGGTGGCCCCGGTCGGCCTGCGCCTGCCGGTGTACCCGCTGAAGGGCTACTCGCTGACGCTGCCGATCATCGAGCCGTCGATGGCACCGACCTCCACCATCCTGGACGAAAGCTACAAGGTGGCGGTAACCCGCTTCGACAACCGCATCCGCGTGGGCGGCATGGCCGAAGTGGCCGGCTTCGACATGAGCCTGTCGCCGCGCCGCCGCGAGACCCTGGAACTGGTGGTGCGCGACCTGTACCCGAAGGGCGGCGACCTGTCGCGCGCGCAGTTCTGGACCGGCCTGCGCCCGGCCACTCCGGACGGCACGCCGGTGATCGGCGCGACCCCGCTGCGCAACCTGTTCCTCAACACCGGCCACGGCACCCTGGGCTGGACCATGGCGTGCGGCTCGGGCCGCTACCTGGCCGACCTGATGAGCGCGCGCCAGCCGCAGATCAGCACCGAAGGCCTGGACATCTTCCGCTACAGCCGCGCCAGTGGCACCCCGCAGCACGAGAGCCGCACATGCGCCCAGCCCGCGCGTTGATCGACCTGGGCGCACTGCGTAGCAATTACCGTCTGGCCCGCGAACTGGGCGGTGGCAAGGCGCTGGCCGTGGTGAAGGCCGATGCCTACGGGCACGGCGCGGTGCGCTGCGCACAGGCGCTGGAAGGCGAGGCCGACGGTTTCGCCGTGGCCACCATCGAAGAAGCGCTTGAGCTGCGCCAGGCCGGCATCACCGCGCCGGTGCTGCTGCTGGAAGGCATCTTCGAGGCTAGCGAGCTGCCGCTGGTGGCCGAGCACGACCTGTGGTTCTCGGTGGGGTCGCCGTGGCAGGTGGAGGCGCTGGCCGCCTTCGACAGCCCGCGCCCGCTGACGGTGTGGCTGAAGCTGGACAGCGGCATGCACCGGCTGGGCCTGGACGTGGACGGTTTCCGTGCCGCGCACGCGCGCCTGTCGGCGCTGCCGCAGGTGCAGCGCATCGTGCTGATGACCCACCTGGCACGTGCCGATGAGCTGGACAACGCGCGTACCGAGCAACAGGCCGCCACGTTCAAGGCGGCCATCGATGGCCTGGGCGGTGAGACCAGCATCTGCAATTCGCCGGCACTGCTGGGCTGGCCGGACGTACGCAGCGACTGGGTGCGCCCGGGCCTGATGCTGTACGGGGGCAACCCGCTGCCGCAGGACAGTGCGGTGACCGCGCGGCTGCGCTCGGTCATGACGATGCAGTCCAAGGTGATTGCCGAACGCTGGATCGAGGCCGGCGAGCCGGTGGGGTATGGCGCGCGCTTCGTGGCGCCGGTCCGCACCCGCGTGGGCGTGGTGGCGATGGGCTATGCCGACGGCTACCCGCAGTTCGCCCCGAACGGCACGCCGCTGCTGATCGACGGCCAGCCCGGCGTCCTCATTGGCCGGGTGTCGATGGACATGCTGACCGTGGACCTGACCGCCCACTCGCAGGCCGGTGTCGGCAGCGTGGTGGAGCTGTGGGGCAGCGCACCGACGCTGTCCGAGCTGGCCCCGCGCGCCGGTGTCAGCGCCTACCAGCTGCCATGCGCGGTGAAGCGCGTCGCACGGGTGTATCAGGGCTGAGGCCCGAGCCCTCACGAAGGGGCGTGCCGGCCGTTGGCCATCTGCCAGGCATGGCCTGGAACTACAGGAAATCCCGCGCGCTCACCTCACGAGGGGGTGTGCCGGCCGTTGGCCAGCTGCCAGGCATGGCCTGGCACTACAGGGAATCCCGCGCGCTCACCTCACCACGGGGTAGTGCCGGCCGTTGGCCGGCAACCCGACCCTGCCGGCCACAGCCAACTGCCAGGCATGACCTGGCACTACAGGGATCGCGCGCTGTTGACGCTCCGGCAGGTGCCGACCCACGCCGGCACCCCCGCCTCCGCTGCGCTTACCGCGCGGCGGTGGCCTGCCGTGCCAGTTCGCGGCGGCTCCAGTCGTCGATCAGCCGCTTCTCATACCGCAGCGGGTCCGAATCGCTCTGCAGGCCGATGTTGTGCAGGTAGCCGGTGTCGCTCAGCTTCGCCTCGCCCTGGTCCAGCACCGCGCCGTTGGCATCCTTCAGCGTGTACTGCAGCGTGATGCGCGGCGGGTACAGGTCGCGCATGATGCGGATGTCGCGCGCACGCGGGCCGTGCCACGGCTCGTAATCGCCGGCGCGTTTGAGGTCCGCCATGTTCACTTCCAGTGTCTGCCCGGGCTGCAGCTGCTTGCCGGCGCTGGTGCGCACGTACTTGGCCAGCTGCTGCACCCAGTCGCCGCGTTCGGCTTCGAAGCGGTTGCTGCTCTGGCGGATCTCGGTGAAGGTGGACGGGTCGTTCCAGGTCACGCTCACCGGGCCTTCCACCTGCAGCGCGCGCGGCGCCTGCGGGTCGGTGACGGTTCGCGGGGCGGCAGCCACGGTGCCAGCGACCAGCAGGCCGGCCAGCAGCATCGTGCCGAGCATCGTGCGTTTCATGACAGGCTCCTCGTCCCGGCGGGACGGTTGTGTGCCATCCGAGTGTGATCCTGCGCTGGCGCAGCGGCAACGGCCGAAGGCGTCAGGAGCGTCAGCAGTTGTCGTCAATTAAGGGTAGGCACCATGACCGACGGCGCTTGACGCTGTGAATACGCCCTCTGGATGATGCTGTGCACCTGACTCGCCCAGCAGAACCCCTCTTGTCCACGTTGCCGCCTACCCTGGAGCGCCCGCTGCCGATGGTGCCGTCCCCCGACCCTGATCTGCACCGTGGTGTGCTTTCGCGGGTCAATGCGGGATTTTGTGTGATCCAGGTCATCTTTGAGGGCGATACCGCCGTCGATTATCGCTTCGTGGAGGTCAATGAGGCCTTCGAGCGGCACACCGGCCTGAAGCAGCCGGAAGGCAAGCGGATGAGCGAACTGGTGCCGAACCATGAAGGCGACTGGTTCCACATCTACGGCGAAGTGGCGCGCAGCGGCCGCCCGGCCCAGTTCGAGATGGAGGCCCGCGCGCTGGGCCGCTCGTACTCGGTGGACGCCGTGCGCGTGGGCCTGCCCGGCGAAGATCTGGTCGGCGTGCTGTTTTTCGATGTCAGTGCGCGCAAGCAGATGGAAGTGGAGCTGGGCGAGAGCGAGGCGCGCTTCAGTGCGCTGGCCGATGGCCTGCCCATGCCGGTCTGGGTGCTGGACGAGCGCGGCCATTCGCGCTTCGTCAACAACGCCTTTACCGAATTCTTCGGCGGTGATGAGAACCGCGTGCCCGAAGACGTCTGGCGCGGGCTGGTGCACCCCGACGATGCCTCGGTGTTCGAGTACGAACTGCACGAGGCCCTGAAGTCGCAGCGCTCGATGCATGCGCTGGTGCGCGCGCGGCGGGCCGATGGCCAGTGGCGCTGGCTGGAAATGAATGCCCGGCCGCGTTTTTCGCGCATGGGCCGCTTCATCGGCATGGCCGGCAGCAGCCCCGATGTGACCGAGCGCCGCGAGATCGAGCTGGCCCGCGAGGAACTGCTGCAGTCCGAACGGGCCGCACGCAGCGCCGCGGAAAACATGGCACGGCTGAAGGATGAATTCCTGGCCACGCTGTCGCACGAACTGCGCACGCCGCTGACCACCATCCTGGGCTGGAGCGAACTGCTGCTGCAGCGCGTGGACAACACCAGCCCGCTGTACAAGGGCCTGGGCGTGATCGCCAACAGTGCCACCGCCCAGAAGCGGCTGATATCGGACATGCTGGACCTGAGCAGCATGCTGCTGGGCAAGGTGCAGCTGGAAGTGGAAGTGCTGGACCTGCGCGCGCTGCTGGACGAAGCCATCGGCGCGCAGGAGCTGGTGGCCGAAGGCAAGGCCATCGATGTCAGCCTGCACGTGCCCGATTCGGCCAGCCTGGTGCTGGGCGATGCCACGCGCCTGCAGCAGGTGTTCTGAAACCTGCTGTCCAACGCCATCAAGTTCACCCCGGCCGAAGGCCGCATCGATGTGCGGGTGGAGCCGGAGGACGGGCACTGGAAGATCACCGTGCGCGACACCGTTGATGGCATCGCCCCGGAATTCCTGCGCCACCTGTTCAGCCGCTTCCGCCAGGCCGATGGCACCACCACCAGCCGCCACGGCGGCCCGGGCCTGGGCCTGGCCATCGTGCAGCAGCTGGTGGAGCTGCATGGCGGCGTGGTCACCGCGTCCAGCGAAGGCCATGGCGAGGGTGCCACCTTCACCGTGCACCTGCCCGGCTACGTGCCCGACGCCGACCGCCGCCCGCTGCGCGAAGTATTCAGCGGGCCGATCATGGAACAGGTGGTCGAGCCGTACCCGCTCAAGGGCATCAACGTGCTGGCCGTGGAAGACCAGCCGGAAGTGCTGGAGTACCTGCGCCGCATGCTGGAAGAGCAGGGCGCCACGGTCAGTGCGGCCACGTCGGCCGGTGAAGCGCTGGCGCTGCTGGCCGACAACGGCCACCAGCAGTTCCAGGTGATGCTGACCGACATCGGCATGCCGGACATGGACGGCTATGGCCTGGTGCGCACGCTGCGCGAGGACATGGGCGTGGATGCCAAGCCGCTGCCTGCCGTGGCGGTGACCGCCCTGGCACGCGCCGACGACCGCAAGCGCGCACTCGCTTCCGGCTTCCAGGAACACGTGGCCAAACCCTATTCGGCGGCGCAGCTGGTGACGGCCGTGCGCCATGTGCAGGCGGCGCGCCCGCCGCGCGCACTGCACTGAGCGCACGCGCTGCAACGGGTATTCACGGGCGTTGGGCCACGCTGAGGGGCAGGAGGTAACCGATGTCCCGAACCGCACCCCGTATCCATACCGACCCGGCGCGCATTGCCGCGCTGGAAGCCCTGATTCCGCAGCTGCAGGGGGAAACCCAGGTGGAGCTGTCGCTGGCCGACGGGCGCCGCCTGCTTGGCACCGTGGCCGTACGCCCGACCCTGCAGCAGTAACGCGACGCCGATGGCAACGAAGGCAGCAACGGCCAGCTGCGGCTGGATGACATCAACACGCCGGTGCAGCAGCACGGCGTGTGGCTCGATGAGATCACCGGCATCCGCCAGCTGCCGCCGCGTCTTCCCTGAGCCCACGCCAGGGTGCCCCTGAACGCGACTGCCGGCCAGGGGCCGGCAGTCGGATTGCTTCTCAAAGCAGCGGGGCCTGCGCGGCCCCGGCCGTTAACAGCTGCCGCCGGCTCAATGCTGGAACGGCTCGGCCGTCGCCTCGAAGCGGCGCGCGTAGGCGCGTTCCTCGACCACGCGGGCCACCTCGGCATCGGCCAGGTCCGGTGCGCCGTACACCGCGTAGGCGAGGGTGCCATTGGCGGTCTTGCCCACCTGGTGCAGGCGGTAGCGCGAGCGGCCGCCACCGCTGTCCTCCGGGTAGTGGACCGGGGGATGGTTGCCCTCCAGGTCCATTTCACTGTTGTCCACCACGCCGCCGACGAACAGGGCACGCATGCAGTCTCTCCTACGTTCCGGGGGAGCCTCTACCCTGACCGCAGCGATGTTGCAGCGGCATCAATGCGGCGTTGAACTTTCGCAAATCGGTCCCGGCTGCGGCCATCGGACGCGCCCGGGCACCCTGGGAGGGCGCGGTCGGGCGCCGGCCGGGCAGGGGCGGTGCAGGCGGGCCCGGGCCGCCTGCGGCCAAGCCGGTACAATGATCGGCCCCCTACGGATGACCCCGCGCGCGATGGCCGCCAGCGACGACGCTCCCCTGCAGACCCTGTTCCTGCCGTTCTCCCACGGCTCCCTGCGCTGGCCTGAGGGCCCGGTCGCCTTCCTGCGCGCCCGCGATGGCTGGCCGCTGCGCGAGAACGCGCAGGGCCGCAGCGTGGTGGCCGAGCAGAGCTTTGCCCCGTTCGCCCAGGCGCTGCAGGGCGCCGGCCTGCAGGTGCAGCCGCAGCTGGACGATGCCGCCCTGCGCGGCAGCTTCCCGCTGGTGCTGGTGCTGCCGCCACGCCAGCGTTAAGAGGCCCGTGCGCTGTTCGCCCGCGCGCTGGCGCTGCTGGCCCCGGGCGGCCGCATCGTGGCCTGCCAGTCGAACAACGAAGGCGCGCGCTCCGGCGAAGGCGACCTGAAGCAGCTGGCCGGGCTGGGCGGCAGCCTCACCAAGAACCACTGCCGTGTGTACTGGAGCGTGCCGCTGGGCGACCAGCACGACGCCGAACTGGCCGCGCGCTGGGCGGCGCTGGACGCGGTGCGGCCGATCGTGGGTGGGCGCTTCCTGAGCCGCCCCGGCGTGTTTGCCTGGAACCGCATCGACCCGGCCTCGGTACTGCTGGCCGAACACCTGCCGACCGACCTGGCTGGCCGTGCGGCCGATCTGGGCGCCGGCTACGGCTACCTCTCGCGCGAGCTGCTGGAACGCTGCCCGAAGATCACCGCGCTGGACCTGTACGAAGCCGAGCAGCGCGCCCTGTCGCTGGCCGAACTGAACCTGGCACCGCCGCCGCGCGCGCTGCCGCTGCGTTTTCTGTGGCGCGATGTCACCGTCGGCGTCGAGCCGGGCTACGACGTGATCATCAGCAACCCGCCGTTCCACACCCCGGCGCGCGAAGACCGCCCGGACATCGGCCGCCGTTTCATCGCCGTGGCCGCCGAAGCGCTGCGCCCGGGCGGCCGGCTGTACGTGGCGGCCAACCGCCACCTGCCGTACGAGCAGATCCTCAACGACAGTTTCGGCACGGTGCGCGTGCTGGCCGAGCGTGATGGCTTCAAGCTGATCGAAGCGGTGCGGGGCAAGGGCCGATGAAACTGGTCAAGCTGATCGCCAACCTGGGCTATGGCAGCCGCAAGCAGGTGCAGTGGATGTTCCGCGAAGGCCGCATCACCGACGCCGACGGCGAGGTGCTGTATGCCGATGACCAGGTGCCCCACGCCGCCATCCGCGTGGACGGCGAGCCGCTGGACCCGCCGGCGGGGCTCTCGCTGGCGCTGTACAAGCCGGCCGGCTACACCTGTTCCACCAAGGACACCGGCCGCCTGATCTACGACCTGCTGCCGCCGCGCTACCGCGACCGCGACCCGGTGCTGTCCACCGTGGGCCGCCTGGACCGCGACACCAGCGGCCTGCTGCTGCTGACCGACGACGGCGGCCTGCTGCACCGGATCGTTTCGCCCAAGGCGCAGCTGCCCAAGGTGTACGAGGTGGAACTGGCGCAGGACCTGCGCGGCGATGAAGTGGCGCTGTTCGCCAGCGGCACGCTGATGCTGGAAGCGGAAAAGACCCCGCTGCTGCCGGCCGAACTGCAGGTGCTGGGCCCGCGCAAGGCGCGCCTGGTGCTGCATGAAGGCCGCTACCACCAGGTGCGCCGCATGTTCGCCGCCGCCGGCAACCACGTGGCCGCACTGCACCGCAGCCGCGTTGGCGGCCTGGACCTGTCCGGGCTGCAGGAAGGGCAGTGGCGCACGCTCACCGAGACCGATCTGGAGACCCTGTTCGCGCCATGACCACCATCGCCGCGCTGCCGTTCCTTCCCGAGGCCGTCATCTTCGACATGGACGGGCTGATGATCGACAGCGAGCGGGTGTCGCTGGCGTGCTGGATGCAGGCTGCGCGCGAACACGGGCTGGTGCTGGAAGAAGCGTTCTTCCTGCGCATGGTCGGGTTGGGTGACAAGGACAACCAGGCGCTGATGCGCCAGCACGTGCCGCAGGCAAACGTGCTGGCCATCGCCGCGCGCTGCCACGATCTGTACGAGGAACGCACGCAGAGCGGCCTGCCGCTGCGCCCGGGCATCCTGGAACTGCTGGAGCTGCTGAAGGCCCACGGCATCCCGCGTGCGGTGGCGACCTCCACCCGGCAGCCGCGCGCCAACCGCAAGCTGGGCGCGACCGGGCTGCTGTCGTACTTCGATGTGGTGGTGACAAGCAGCGACGTGGAGCACCCCAAGCCGGCACCGGACATCTACCTGCTCGCTGCGCAGCGGCTGGGCAAGGCGCCGGCACGCTGCCTGGCGCTGGAGGATTCACCGGCTGGCATCCGCGCCGCACTGGGCGCCGGCATGACCGCCATCCAGGTGCCCGACCTGGTGCACCCGGACGAGGAACTACGCGCACTGGGGCACCGCATCGTCGGCTCGCTGGTGGACGCCCACGCCCTGCTGCTGCCGCTGCTGCCGGAATAGCCGGTGGGTGTTGAGACCCTGGTGGGTGCCGACCGTTGGTCGGCACGCCTTGCCGATTCCGCCGGGCATGGCCCGGCGCTACCGCTCTGGTAGATGCCAACCTTGGTTGGCACGCTTCACCGCTCTGGTGGGTGCCGACCGTTGGTCGGCACGCCTTTCAATCAAACGCGGCCGAATACCAGCGCCGCGTTGGTGCCACCGAAACCGAAGCTGTTGGACATCACCACATCCAGCTTCTGTTCGCGGCTCTCACGCAGGATCGGGAAGCCTTCCACCTTCGGGTCCAGTTCGGTGATGTTGGCCGAACCGGCCACGAAGCCGTCGCGCATCATCAGCAGGCAGTAGATCGCCTCGTGCACGCTGGCTGCGCCCAGCGAGTGTCCCGACAGCGCCTTGGTCGAGGACAGCGGCGGAATCGCATCGCCGAACACTTCGCGGATCGCACCCAGTTCGGTCACATCGCCCAGCGGGGTCGAGGTGCCGTGGGTGTTGAGGTAATCCAGCGGGCGGTCGACGTTCTGCAGCGCCATCTTCATGCAGCGCACCGCGCCTTCGCCGGACGGGGCCACCATGTCGGCACCGTCGGAGGTCACGCCATAGCCCAGCAGTTCGGCATGGATGCGTGCGCCACGGGCCACGGCGTGGTCCCAGTCCTCCAGCACCAGCATGCCGCCGCCGCCAGCGATGACGAAGCCGTCGCGGTCCTTTTCGTACGGGCGCGAGGCGTTGGCCGGGGTGTCGTTGAAGCTGGTGGACAGCGCGCCCATCGCATCGAACATCACGCTCATGGTCCAGTGCAGGTCTTCACCGCCGCCGGCGAACATCACGTCCTGCGCGCCGTGGCGGATCAGGTCGGCTGCCGCGCCGATGCAGTGCGCCGTGGCGGCGCAGGCGGCCGACAGCGAATAGCTCAGGCCCTTGATCTGGTAGGCGGCGGCCAGGCACGCCGACACCGTGGAGCACATCGTGCGCGGCACCATGTACGGGCCGACCTTGCGCACACCGCGGTTGCGGGCGATGTCGGCCGCTTCCACCTGCCACTCGCTGGAACCACCGCCGGAACCGGCGATCAGGCCGGTGCGCACGTGGCTGACGTGTTCCGGCGACAGGCCGGCATCGGCGATGGCATCGCGCAGCGCCAGGTACGCATAGGCCGAACCGTCGCTCATGAAGCGCTTCTGCTTTCGGTCGATCAGCGCATCCAGGTCCAGGTCCACGCGGCCACCCACCTGGTTGCGCAGGCCGGCGTCGGCGTGGTCGGGCAGGGCGGTGATGCCGGCGTGGCCTTCGCGCAGGGCAGGGGACACCGTGTCCAGGTCATTGCCCAGGCACGAGGTGATGCCCATTCCGGTAATGGCAACGCGACGCATCAGAAATTCTCGGTAGAAGTGAACAGGCCCACGCGCAGGTCGCGCGCGGCGTAGATTTCGCGGTCATCCACATACATGCGGGCATCGGCCTGGGCCATCACCAGCTTGCGGTTGATCACGCGGCTGATGTCGATCTCATAGCGCACCCGCTTGGCATCGGGCAGCACCTGGCCGGTGAACTTCACCTCGCCACAGCCCAGTGCGCGGCCACGGCCGGGCGCGCCCAGCCAGGTCAGGTAGAAGCCGGTCAGCTGCCACATCGCATCCAGGCCCAGGCAGCCGGGCATCACCGGGTCGCCGATGAAGTGGCAGCCGAAGAACCACAGGTCCGGGCGGATATCCAGTTCGGCGCGTACCATGCCCTTGCCATGCGGGCCGCCGTCTTCACGGATCTCGGTGATGCGGTCGAACATCAGCATCGGGTCGTTGGGCAAACGGCCGGCGGCAGCGCCGAACAGTTCACCGCGTGCGCTGGCGAGCAGCTGGTCGCGGTTGAACGCGTGGAGACGAGTCATGGAAAGCGCAATCCTGGAAGCAGCGAGCGGGAAAACAGCGCCCGAGGATGCCTGTCCCGCAGGCAGCGATCAAACCTTGTTTCCGTACGCACGCGTAGTGTTTTCCAAGGAAAACGCGCATCCTGTTGATGTGCAACGACCATACTTCGGCGTGTGGCCCACCACCACCCCCACCGCTGCAACCGGCTGACATGACCGCACTGCGCAAGATCATCCACGTCGACATGGACGCGTTCTACGCCTCCGTGGAGCAGCGTGACGATCCGTCGCTGCGCGGCGAGCCGGTGGTCGTGGCCTGGCGCGGCGCGCGCTCGGTGGTGTGCGCGGCCTCCTATGAAGCGCGTGTGTTTGGTGTCCGTTCAGCGATGCCGGCCGTGCGCGCCGAGCGCCTGTGCCCCGATGCGATCTTCGTGCCGCCGGATTTCGCGCGCTACAAGGCGGTGTCGCAGCAGGTGCGCGCCATCTTCCTGCGGCACACCGACCTGGTGGAGCCGCTGTCGCTGGACGAGGCCTACCTGGATGTCACCGCGCCGCTGAGCGGCATCGAACTGGCCACCGACATCGCGCGCACCATCCGCACGCAGATCCGTGAAGAAACCGCGCTGACCGCCTCGGCTGGCATCGCGCCGAACAAGTTCCTGGCCAAGATCGCCTCGGACTGGCGCAAGCCCGATGGCCAGTTCGTCATTCCGCCGCAACGCGTGGATGCGTTCCTGGCGCCGCTGCCGGTCAACCGCGTGCCGGGCGTGGGCAAGGTGATGGAAGGCAAGCTGGCCGCGCTGGGCATCGCCACCTGTGGCGACCTGCGCGCATGGCCGCTGGCATCCCTGGAAGAAGCGTTCGGCAGCTATGGCCGCAGCCTGTACAACCGCGCGCGCGGCATCGACGAGCGCCCGGTGGAACCGGACCAGCAGGTGCAGTCGATCTCCTCTGAAGACACCTTCGCCGAAGACCTGCTGCTGGACGACCTGGGCGATGCCATCGTGCAGCTGGCCGGCAAGACCTGGAACGCCACGCGCAAGACCGAACGCATCGGCCACACCGTGGTGCTGAAGCTGAAGACCGCGCAGTTCCGCATCCTCACCCGCAGCTTCACGCCTGACCGGCCACCGGAATCGATGGAGGAACTGCGTGACATCGCACTGGCCCTGCGTGCCCGCGTGGATCTGCCGGCCTACACCCGCTATCGGCTGGCCGGGGTGGGGCTCGGTGGTTTCCGCGAAAAGGAACCGGTGGTGCAGGGCGAATTGTTCGAGCACGCACCCGACGATTCCACATCACTCTGATCCTCGACGATGGGGTCAGAGCCCGTTGCGCAGCAACGGGGTCCGACCCCGTGCCAACTCACGGATAGCCCGCTTTTGACGTCAGTTCTGGCGCGTAGCGGGCGCAGGACGCCGCCCTGCAGAAGCCCTCGCCTGGCTTACGGCCACGCCATTTCGCCCTTGGCCACCTTCGCGCTCAGTTCCAGCGATGCCACGCCCAGCAGCGCCGGATAGCGCGCCTGCATCGCCTTCACCAGTGCCGCGCTGTCGCTGGCCTTCAGTGTTTCCGCATCGAAGGCGCGGATGTAATCGGCCGTGAAACGCAGCGCGCTGGCATCCAGTGCCGCACCGGGTGCGTAGTGGCCGGGAATCACCGTCTTCGGTTTCAGCGCGGCCAGCCGCTGCAGTGTTGCCAGCCAGTCGCGGTGCGATTGCGCGCCCTGCGTATCGGCCATCCACACGTGCTCGCCGGCTACCACCGGAATGCCGCCGACGATCGCGCGCAGCGAGGGCACCCACAGCACCGTGCGGTCCGGCGTCGGGCCGTCCAGGCCGATGATCGGCAGGCGCTGGCCTTCCAGCTGTAGCGCATTGCCGGCCAGCACCTGCGGAATGACGATGCGCGTGGGCACGTCATCGCCCATCTTCGGGCCCCAGTAGGCCAGCTTGGCGGCCTGGGTGGCCTGGATGTGCGCCACGGTCGGTGCGGTGGCCACGATGCGCGCCTGCGGGAAGGCGTCCTGCACCGGGGCCAGTCCGAAGTAGTAATCCGGATCGCCGTTGCTGATGTAGATCGTGGTCAGCGTCCTGCCGCTGGCGCGGATGCGTTCAACCAGCTGGCGCGCATCGCTGGGTGCGAACTGCGCATCGACCAGGATCACCTCGTGGCGGCCTTCGATCAGCACCGAAGACACTGAAAACAGCGCCTGCGGACCGGGGTGGAACGGCACCAGGGCCAGCGCCGATCGGGGGGGCGGTGTGGCTGGCCGGCGCGGCCGGTGCCGCCGCCTGCGCGGGGGCACTGCCCAGCGTGGTGGCCAGGGCCAGTGCCAGCAGGGAAAGGGCGGTACGCATGGGAATCTCCTTGGGCAGCAGGGGGCCGGCACACGCGCCGGCCCCTGCGGGGGTCAGTAGGCCGCCGTGATGATCTGCTTCGGGTACTGGCGGGCTTCCAGTTCGGCCACGAAGGCCGCGCCGTAGTCGGCGTGGCTGATGCGGCTGTGGCCGCTGGCATCGGCCAGGAAGGCCTTGGCCTGCACGCGGTATTGGCCGCGTTCCTCGCCCGGGCCGATTTCCGCCACCGGCGAGAAGAAGGTCCAGTCCAGATCGGCCACGGCCTGCAGGCGCTTGAGGGCCTCGCGGTGGGCCAGTGCGTAGGGCTTGTAGGCCGCGGGGAAGTCCGGCGTGTCCACCAGCTGCACGCCGGGGGCCACTTCCAGGCTGCCGGCACCGCCGACCACCACCACGCGCGGCACACCGGCGCAGCGGGCTGCGGCCACCAGGTGTTCGGCCACTTCGGCCACGCGGGCGATATCGTCGCCCGGGCGCGGGCCGTAGGCGCTGGCCAGCACGTCGTGGCCGGCAATCACCGCAGCCAGCGCATCGGTATCGTCCAGTGCGGCAATGGCCAGCTGGGCACCGGCCAGTTCGGCCGGCAGGTCCTTCTCGCTGCGCACGATGGCGGTGACCTGGTGGCCGCGGGCCAGCGCATGGCGGGCGATCTGGCGGCCGATGTTGCCGATGGCACCGGCGAGGGCGATCTTCATGACAGGAACTCCAAGGGGGAAGGGAGGGGGAACGAGGCCACTGTAGGCGCGTCCAGCTGTCCGAAAACAGCGTATAACGGTCATGTTTGTTGCAGGAACCGAGCATATGGACCGCTTCACCGCCATGACCGTGTTTGTCAGCGTGGCCGAGCGCGGCAGCCTGACCGCGGCCGCCGAGGCCCTGGAGATGTCGCGCCCGATGGTCACCCGCTACCTGGCCGAGGTGGAGCAGTGGCTGGGCGTGCGCCTGCTGCACCGGACCACGCGGCGTACCAGCCTGACCAGCGCCGGCGAGGCCGCGCTGCAGCGCTTCCGGCAGATGCTGGACATCGGTGCGGAGCTGCAAGGCGAACTGGCCAGCGACGACCCCGAGCCCCACGGCACGCTGCGCATCACCGCCAGCGTCTCGTTCGGGCAGAGCCACCTGGCGCGCGGTCGCCGGCTACGTGCAGCGCCATCCGGCCGCGCGCATCGAACTGCTGCTGGTGGACCGGCTGGTGAACCTGGTGGAGGAACGCGTGGACCTGGCCGTGCGCGTGGCGCGCCGCGTCGACCCCGGGCTGATCGCACGCCGGCTCGGCACCTGCCGTTCGGTGCTTTGCGCCACCCCGCAGTACCTGGCCGCGCATGGCACACCGCAGACACCGGAAGAACTGGCCACGCACAACTGCATGACCCACCACTACGTGGCGCGCAGCGTGTGGCAGCTGTTCCGTGCCGGCCGCACCATCTCGGTGGCGGTGGGCGGCAACATCAGCGCCAACGAGGCGTCGCTGCTGCTGGAAGCGGTGCGTGCCAGTGCGGGAATCGCCATGCTGCCGACCTACCAGGTGGCGCCGCTGCTGCGTACCGGCGAACTGGTGCAGCTGCTGGCGGACTACGAGCTGGAGGAGCTGGGCATCCACGCGGTGTACGCCTCGCGCCGGCAGCAACCGGCGGTGCTGCGCAGCTTCCTGGACTACCTGGCGGAGTGCTTCGACAGCCTTGCGTTTGAAGATCTGGACTGGCCACCGCGCACGCCGCACGGCCGGGGCGCCGCAGGGGCAGGCGTACAATGAGCGGTTCCCCGTTGCCTGGTGTTGTTGCCGTGTCCTATCCGTACCCGCTGGTGGTGTTCGATCTTGATGGCACTCTGGTGGACAGCGCCGCCGATATCGCCGAAGCGCTGAACCGCACGCTGGAACAGCTGGGCGTGGCGCGCGTGGCCGAAAGCACCGTGCTGGGCTGGATCGGCGATGGCGTGCGGCGGCTGGTGGAGCAGGCACTGCAGGCGGTGGGCACGCCGGTGGATATGGATGCGGTGCTGCCGATGTTCATGGTGCACTACCGCGACTGCCTGCTGCGCAGCCCGCAGCTGTTCGAGGGCGTGCGTGAAGCGCTGGCGCAGCTGCGCGCGCGTGGCGTGCCGCTGGCCATCTGCACCAACAAGCCGGCGGCCTTGGTGCCGCTGCTGCTGCAGCACCTCGGCATTGCCGACGCATTCGCGCTGGTGCTGGGTGGCGATTCACTGCCACAGCGCAAGCCCAGCGGCGAACCGCTGCGCCACATCGCCGCGCACTTCGGGCTGGCGGTGGAGGCATGCCTGATGGCGGGCGATTCGATCACCGATTACCGCGCCGCGCTCGACGCCGGCATGCCGATCGCCCTGGTGCGCTACGGCTACCCGTGCGGCCTGGACCTGCACGACAACGCCGCCGTCGCGGTCATCGACGACCTGCGCGCGTTGCCCGGCCTGCAGGGCTGACAACGGTCGTGGCGACCGCTGGCTGGCAACCACGCACGCCTAACGAAGGCCATGAAATCCTGTAGATCCACGCCATGCGTGGATGAATGCCTGCGGCGCTTCGCGGTGTGGATGCTGCAGTTGCCGGCCAACGGCCGGCACTACCCACCCCTGCCTGCACGAATGCATTGCACCGGACGCCCCGCCGGTTACTTCGGCTGGTAACGCACGCTCAGCTGGTATTCGCGGCCCGGCTGGTTGTACCAGGCCACGGTCTCATAACGGCGGTCGAACACGTTGGCGGCGCGCGCCAGCAGCGTCCATGCCGGCGTCACCGCGTATTCGGCGCGCAGGTCCAGCGTGCCGTAGCCGGCCACGGTCACGCGGTTGGCGGCATCGTCAAACCGCTCGCCGGCGCCCTGGGCAGTCACGCCCACGCGCAGGTTTCCGAAGCGGCGGTCCACGTCCAGCCGGGCGGTCTGGCGGGCACGCCGGGCCAGCAGGTTGTCGTACTGGCTGCTGCCGGCGGTGCGGTTGCGCGGGTCGGTCCAGCTCAACTGCGCGTTGATGTCGAAGCCGGCCAGCGTGGTGCCACCGGTCAGTTCCGCACCACGGATCCGCGCCTTCTCCACCTGGTGCATCATGAAGGTCGCCGCATCGTAGGTGATCAGGTCATCGATGCGCGTTTCATACGCATCCAGTGCCCAGCGCCAGCCCTGGCCCTGCTGCGAGATGCCGACATTGGCGCTCCTGGCCTTCTCCGGCTTCAGCGTCGGAACGCCGCTCCACGGGCCGTACAGGTCGCTGAAAGTCGGGGCCTTGAACGCACTGCCGTAGCTGGCATTCACGCGCAGGCCGTGGTCGAGCGTCATCGCCCAGCCCAGGCTGCCGGTGCTGTGGTTGCCGAACTGCTGGTTGTCGTCGTTGCGCACGCTGGCCTGCAGCTGGCGGCGGCCGAAGCGGCCTTGGTACTGCGCGAACACGCCGGTGTTGCGGCGGCTGTCCACGAGGTACCCGGCGCTGCTGCCATCCAGATTGTCATTGCTCCAGTCCACGCCAGCGCTCAGCAGCTGGCCCTCGGCCACGGCGATGTCACCCTGCAGTGAGGCGCTGTCGCGGTGGGTCTGCGCACTGCCGCGCGCATCGAAGGGGCCGTAGTCCTGCGATTCGTTGTCGCTGCGGCCAACCGAGGCGGTCAGCGCCAGGCGCGCGGACGGGGTGTAGCGCACCTTGCCGGCCAGCACTTGCTGGCGGGTTTCCGAATAGTTGTAGAAGCCGTCGTAATGGTTCCTGCCATCGGCGCGCAGCGCGCTGCCTTCCACGGCCCACTGCTCGTTCAGCGCGTAGCCGCCGCGCAGGCTCTTGGACAGGTTGCGGTAGCCATCGCGGTCCGGTTCGTCGGCACCACAGCCGGCAAACGGGGACACCGAGCCACGGCAGGCGTTGATGCCGTCGGTGTGCTGGTAGGCGATGTCCGCACCGAATCAGCCGCGCTCGGTGCCACCGCCGATGCCGCCGCTGGCCTCGCGCAGGCCGTTGCTGCCGCCGCCCAGCTGCAGGTGCGGCGCGAAGGTGCCGGTGTTGCGGTGGGTGAAGATCTGGATGACGCCACCGATCGCGTCGGCACCGTACAGGCTCGACTGCGGGCCGCGCACGATCTCCACGCGCTCGATCTGCGTCAGCGGCAGATCCTGCAGCATGGCCAGGCCGAAATCGGCGGTGTTGATGCGCACGCCATCCACCAGCACCACGGTGTGCGAGGAGTTGGTGCCGCGCAGGAACAGCGAACTCTGCTTGCCCAGCCCACCACTGTTGGTCAGGTTGATGCCGGCCCGGCCGCGCAGCAGTTCCTGCAGCGAAGTGGCCTGGCTGGTCTCGATGTCGGCACGGTCGATCACCTGCGCCGGCGCAATGCTGTCCTGCAGGGCGATCGGGGTGCGGGTGGCGGTCACTAGTACCTGGTCCAGCGCGGTGGCGGTGTCGGCCTGTGCCACGGCAGGCAGGGCGGCCAGCACGGCCAGGGAAAGAACAGCAGTTCGCAGCTTCATCGGCAACTCCAGATGCCATGCACGCCCGCATGGCCAGGGGGAGGGACGTTGCGCAGCGGAGGCACACGGATGCCGCGCACAGCGCCAGCCGTCGTCGATGCCCGCCGCATCGCAACCTGGTCTTCCGGGCCGGTCTCCGGGCTCGCGGCCTGGTGGACATGCCACCGTCCAGGCGTCTTCCCATGCCCGTGGCACAGTGGGGTCTGCCTGGAATCGACCTGCTTACCGTTGCGGGGGCAGCGCCGGCCTGGCCCAGGAACGGGCGTCACCGGCTTCCCGTTTCAACCTGCCGGCCATGCCGCAGGTCACCTGGAAGTGGCGGCAGTCTACGGCATCGCCGCCGCGGCCTGCAGGCCGGCGGTGGGCGTGGCGCGCCCCAGCCACTAGAATGCAGCTCGATCTGCCGTGGTGCCGTTGCTGATGTCTGCCCGTTTCATGCTCTCTCCGTACCGTCCGCACAGGGCGCTGCGATGATCCTCGACCTGGTCCGCCACGCGGGCAACGGCCGTGATGAATTCCTCGATGGCCGCTGCGATCCACCGCAGCTGGCCCGCCTGCCGCAGGAATTGGTCGATGCCTACGACACCCATCCGTGGGAGCGGGTGATCAGTTCGCCGAGGCTGCGTGCCCTGCACACCGCCATGGCCCTGGCCACCCCGCGCGGGCTGGAAGTGGAGGCCGATGAAGAGTGGGAAGAGCTGGATTTCGGCGACTGGGACGGGCAATCGCTGTTCGACCTGCCCGAAGACGCGCTGGCGGCCTTCCACGCCGATCCGCATGCGTTCCCGCCCCCGAACGGTGAAAGCTGGGGCCATTTCGAGCGCCGCATCGCGCGCGCCCTGGACCGCCTGCTGGACGACGATGAACCGCCGGCGACGCTGGTGGTCAGCCACGGCGGCCCGCTGCGCATGGTGCTGTCCCTGGTCTGCGGGCTGCCGCTGTCGCTGTGCTGGGCCCTGCGCATCGACCACGGCACGCGCCTGCGCGTGTGGATCGAGCGTGGCGAAGCGGGGCTGGTGGGCGAACTGCTGGAACTGCAGCAGCCCTGAAGGTTGCGGTGGTGCCTGCATCCACGCATGGCGTGGATCTACAAGAGCGCCACCACCGGGTAGTGCCGGCCGTTGGCCGGCAACCTCACGATCTCAGCAATCGCCGGCCTGCATCCACGCATGGCGTGGATCTACACAAACACGTGCCTGCGCTGGCGGTCAATCGTCGCTGCTGTCAGGCGCGGGGTTGTCGTCGTCTTCGCTGTTGTCATCGGCATCGAAGCGCTGCTCATGCACCGGGCCGGACGCCAGGCCCGCCGCCTTCAGCGGCTGTGCGGCGATGCGTGCTTCGAAGTCCTGCACCAGCGCGTCGCGCTGTGCTTCGCTCAGTTCCTGCCAGTGGCAGTCCAGCAGCGCGCCTTCCAGCGAGTACAGCAGGTTCAGGCTCGGCTTGAAGCCGGCGCGCTTGACCTTCACGAAGGCCCCGACCGCACCGAGCGCGGCCAGGTCCTCGCGGCTGCGCAGGCCCACCTGACGCAGCCATGCCGCGCTCTTCGGGCCGATGTTGCGCAGCTTGGGCGCGCTCACGCCAGCGCGCCCACGAACATGGCGGCGATGGCCTCCAGGCCGGCCTTGTCCTCGGCATCGAAGCGGCCCACCTTCGGGCTGTCGATGTCGAACACGCCGATCAGTTCATCACCACGCAGAAGCGGCACCACCAGCTCCGAACGCGAGGCCGAATCGCAGGCGATATGGCCGGGGAACGCGTCGACATCCTCGATGCGCTGGGTCACGCGCTGGCTGGCGGCGGCACCACACACGCCCTTGTCCAGCGGGATGCGCACGCAGGCCGGCAGGCCCTGGAACGGGCCGACCACCAGTTCCTTGCCGTCGTACAAGTAAAAGCCCACCCAGTTCAGGTCGGGCAGGGCGTGGTAAACTAGTGCGGAGAGGTTGGTCGCGTTGGCGATGCGGTCGGACTCGCCGTAGACCAGGCCTCGGGCCTGTTCCAGCAGCTGGGCGTATTGTTCCGGCTTGGTGCCGGTGAGCGAGGCATTGGCGAACATGCCTGCAGTCTAGCAAGCGCGCGGGCCGGCGATAATGGATGCTCTGTTGCCCCTCTGGAACGTTCGATGCACCTGCCCGCCGCCCTGCCGCCGGCCCTGTTCGTCACCGGCACCGATACCGAGATCGGCAAGACCGCCAGCAGCACCGCGCTGCTGCATGCGCTGCGCCGCCGCGGCCTGCGCGCGGTGGGCATGAAGCCGGTGGCCAGTGGCAGCCACGACAGTCCTGACGGCCTGCGCAACGAGGACGCGCTGGCACTGCAGGCGGCCAGCTGGCCGGTGCCGGCCTATTCCGACCTGAACCCGTATGCGCTGCGCCAGCCGCTGGCACCGGAGCTGGCCGCCGCCGAGGATGGGGTCTGCGTGGAGCTGGCCCCCATCGTGCAGGCGTTCCAGCGGCTGCGCGCGCAGGCCGACGTCGTGGTGGTGGAAGGCGTGGCCGGCTGGCTGGCGCCGGTATCTGCCACGCTGGACCAGATCGATCTGGTGCGCGCGCTGCAGCTACCGGTGGTGCTGGTGGCGGGCCTGAGGCTGGGCTGCGTGAACCACGCGCGGCTGACTGCCGAGGCCCTGCAGGCACGCGGGGTGGAGTGCCTGGGCTGGATCGGCAACCACATCGACCCGGCCATGCAGCGCCAGGACGAGAACGTGGCCACGCTGCAGCAGCGCCTGGCGATGCCGTGCTGGGGCCGGTTGCCGTACCTGCCGGGTGCGGATGGCGCGGTGCTGTCGGCGTATCTGCGCGAGGCCTGAGGCAGGCAGGGCGGGGTGGCTGGGGTTGCCGGCCAACGGCCGGCACTACCTGTGGTGTCGCCCTTGTAGATCCACGCCATGCGTGGATGCATTGCCTGCGATTGCAGAGATCGTGAGGTTGTCGGCCAACGGCCGGCATTACCCGTGGTGTGGCCGTGGTGGATCGACGCCGTGCGTGGATGAGGTGCCTGCCGGCATCACCGCGATGCGCGGCTCAGCTCGCAGGCCAGTTCGCCCACGCGCTGCACCGCGCCGGTGAAGCGCGCATCCAGTGTCTGGCAGCACGACAGGCGCAGGCAGTGGCGGTAGCGCGCGCCACGCGAATAGACCTGGCCGGGCATGAACACGATGCCCTCGGCCAGCGCCCGCTCGAACAGGTCGCCGGTGTCCACGCCGGGCAGTTCCAGCCACAGCAGGAAGCCGCCCTGCGGCTCGGTGGCGCGGGTGCCGGGCGGGAAGTGCTCGGCCACCAGCTGCCGCAGCCGTGCCACCTGGTCGCGGTAGAGACGGCGCAGGCGGCGCAGGTGGTGCTCGTAGGTGCCTGATTCCAGGTAGGAGGCCACCGCATCGCCGAGCAGCTGCGGCTCGGCGCCACTGGACTGGAATTTCAGCAGCGCGATGCGTTCGGCGAAGCGGCCGCCATCGAGCCAGCCGATGCGGTAGTCCGGCGCCAGCGTCTTGGAAAACCCGGCAATGACCATCACCCAGCCATCGCGGTCGAAGGCCTTCAGCAGCGGTGCCGGCGGTTCACTGAACTGCAGGTCGGCATACACCGCGTCTTCCACCAGCGGCAGCCGGCGCGCGTTCACCAGTTCGGCCAGGCGCTGCTTGGCGGCCACCGGCATGGTGCAGCCCAGCGGGTTGTGCACGGTGGGCATCACCACCAGTGCGGCCAGCGCGGTGGTGTCCAGCAGGCTTTCCAGGGCGTCCACGTCCAGCCCGGTCTGCGGGTGGGTCGGCAGTTCGATCGGGCGCAGGCCCGGGTTGGACAGCAGCGGGTACAGGTTGAAGTACGAGGGCGCCTCGATGCCTACCGCGTCGTCCGGTTCGGTCACCGCGCGCAGCGCCAGCTGCAGCGCTTCCATGCCGCCGTGGGTCAGCAGCAGCCGTTCGGCGTGGGTGTGCAGCCCCATGCGCGGGCCACGCCGTACGATCTGCGCCAGCAGCCGCTGCGAGCCGTTCGGGCGCGCGTAGCTTTCCAGCGTGCGCGCGCCATGCCGCAGCACCAGCTGGGTGTGCTTGGCCAGCTGTGCACTGGGGTAGAACTGGCGGCCACGCGGGCCGGCGAAGGCCAGGTCGACCACGCCGGGCTGGCGCTGGGCGTCCAGCACGCGTGCCATCAATGCCTGTTGGCCGGGGGCGTTCGGCGCCGATGGCACATCGCGCAGCGAGCGCTCGGGCGCCGACAGGCGCGGTGCAACTTCGAACCCGGCCTTGGGCCGGGGAATCACCAGGCCGGCATCCTCCAGCTGGCGGTAGGCGGCAATCACCGTGTTCAGGCTCGGGCCGCGCTGGCTGGCCATCTGCCGCAGCGAGGGCAGGCGGCTGCCCACCGGCAGGCGGCCGCCGTGGATGGCGTCGGCCAGCTCATCGGACAGCCGCTGGTAGCGCGGGGCAGTACCGGCTGGGGTGGAATCTGTATCCATCGTGTGCGGCTTCAACTGCGTCTGTACCCAGGGTGCCCACGAGCCTAGCATGGCCCTGCCACTGGCGCCTTCGGGCCCGGCGGTACTTCCCAAGCGCACGGCCGGAAGGCCGTGCGTCTTTTTTCCCGGTGACCTGCCGGGCGGCCGGCGATGGCCTCAGCGCATCGGCACCAGCATCGGCTCGCTGCGGTAGAGCTGCGGGAACTGGTTGCGCAGTGCGGCCAGCTTGGGCGCATCGTAGTAGCGGATGTAGGCCGCTTCCGGGAAGCGTGCCATGTAGTTCTGGTGGTAGCTTTCGGCAGCGTAGAAGCGCTTGCCGCTGCCCAGTTCGGTCACCACCGGCGCGCGGTAGCTGCCGGCCTGGGTGAGCTGGCCGATGTAAGTGCGGCTGGCCAGCTGCTCGCGCGCATCATCGCTGTAGATGGCCGAGCGGTACTGGCTGCCGCGGTCCGGGCCCTGGCGGTTGAGCTGGGCGGGGTCGTGCACCACCGAGAAGAACACCTGCATCAGCTGCCCATAGCTCACCTGGCGCGGGTCGTAGTCGACCTTCACCGCCTCGGCATGGCCGGTGCTGCCGGTGCTGACCCGTTCATAGCGCGCATCGCTGCCGCTGCCGCCGATGTAGCCGGACACCGCGTTGCTCACGCCCTTGACGTGCTGGAACACGCCCTGCACGCCCCAGAAGCAGCCGCCGGCAAACACCACGCTGGCCTGGGTACGCGTATCGCGGTAGGCGGCATCGCCGGCCGGTGCCGGCGGCGCCTGCACCTGCGCGGCGGGCTCGGCCGGTGCGGGCATCGCGCCGTGGTCGACCAGCAGCACGCCGGCCACCA
Organism: Stenotrophomonas maltophilia; assembly: GCA_009912235.1. GTDB lineage: Bacteria > Pseudomonadota > Gammaproteobacteria > Xanthomonadales > Xanthomonadaceae > Stenotrophomonas > Stenotrophomonas maltophilia_AV. The sequence goes on along the minus strand of WNDS01000004.1, from coordinate 420,989 downwards.
GCGCCGTCGCTACCAGGCCGGCCACGCCGGCGGCAGTGCCTTGTTCGAATGCCAGTTTCATCAGCGTCTCCCGGTTCAACCGAAGGTGAAGGCGTAGGCCTGCACGCCGCCGTCGAGGAATTCGATCTCGAAGCGGTGGCTGCCGACACTGCCGCGCTAGCGCACCAGCTGGTACAGGCGGTGTTCGTCCACGCAGCCAGTGCCGTCGGCGCCGACATCACTGCCGGCATCGCTGGCCGGCAGCGGCTTGCCGTCCAGCCACACGCGGAAGCGCACGGGGTTGCCATCGGCCTTCGGCGCCAGCACCAGGTGCAGGTCGCGGGCGTGGAACTGGAAGCCGATGCGGCCCCCGGCCTGCTGCAGCTGCGCGGACTCATCGTCCACCGTCCAGCGGCCCTGCAGGCCCCACTGGTTCAGTGTCAGCGTGCCCGGCAGCGTGTAGTCGAACGGCGCATCGGCGCGCTGCCCGCCCGGCGAAGCGAACTGTTCGGCGCGCGCGTGGCCCAGGTAGGTTGCCGGCGATTGCAGGTTGCCCATGTCGGCCTGCACGGCCACGCCCTGCAGCGCTTCGTCGGCCGGGTCGGCCGGCGGCGGCAGGTCGCGCTGGCCAGCCTCGGTCAGCAGGCGGCGGATCACCTGTTCGGACTGTGCATAGTTGCCCTCGCCGAACTGGTGCGCGCGCACCTGGCCGTTGGCATCGACGAAGTACTGCGCCGGCCAGTAGTGGTTGTTGAACGCGCGCCAGATGGCGTACTGGTTGTCCAGCGCCACCGGGTACTGCACCTTCAGCTGCGCGGCGGCCTTCATCACGTTGCGCGGGTCGCGCTCGAAGGCGAATTCCGGCGTGTGCACGCCGATCACCACCAGGCCGTGGTCGCGGTAGCGGCGCTCCCATTCGTGCACGAACGGCATGGCGCGCAGGCAGTTGATGCAGGAATAGGTCCAGAAATCGATCACCACCACCTTGCCGCGCAGCTACTCACGGGTCAGCGGCGGGCTATTGAGCCAGCCGGTGGCACCGTCCAGCGGCGGCAGGGTGCCTTCCACCGGCAGCAGCGTGTCCGGGCCGGACGCATCGGTACGCATCCCCATCGCCGCCGCTGCCGGCTGTGCGCCGGGCACGGCGTCGATCAGGCCCTGTTCCAGGCGGGCGGTGCTGACGGTGGACAGCCGGGTCAGCAGGCCGGTGTCCCAGCCCATGCCGATGGCCACTACGGCCAGCAGCGCGGCCACGCCCAGCACGCGGCGCACCACGTTGCCCAGGCCCAGCTGCGACTGCAGCACGCGGTACACGCGGCCACCCACCCAGATCGCCAACGCCAGCGCGGTCATCGCGCCCAGTGCATAAGCCAGCAGCAGGCCGCTGGTGCCGGCGCTGGCGCCGTTCAGTGCGGCGCCGGTCAGCACCAGGCCCAGGATCGGGCCGGCGCACGGCGCCCACAGCAGGCCGGTGGCAATGCCGATCAGCAGCGAGGTGCCGGCGCCGCCACGGCCTGCGGCGTCGGCGGCATCGGCGCGCGCGCTGAGCCGGGCACCGATGCGCTGGAACGGCGCCAGCAGGTGGTCGGCCAGCGTGGGCCAGAGCAGGGCCAGCGCAAACAGTGCCATCAGCACCAGCGCCACCCAGCGGCCCACCTGGTTGGCCTGCGCCACCCACTGGCTGCCCACGGCCGCCAGGCTGGCCACCACGGTGAAGGTGATGGCCATGCCCAGCAGCAGCGGCAGGGTGCTGCGCAGGAACGGGCGGTCGGCGCGTGCGAACACGAACGGCAGCACCGGCAGGATGCACGGGCTGAGCAGGGTCAACACACCGCCCAGGTAGGCGAGCAGCAGCAACAGCATGGTCTGGCTCCAGAAGGGGAAAGGGAGGGCCGGGGGGAACCCGGTGCCCCGCAACGCCGGGCGCGCCCAGCGGAAACAACGGCAACGGCTACTGCAAGGCCACGGGCTTACCCGCTGGCCGGCACCCGCCAGCCGCCGGCGCCATCGTCCTTGGCCGGGGCCGGTTCGAAGGCCAGCGCCGCACCGTTCATGCAGTAGCGCAGCCCGGTGGGGCGCGGGCCATCGGCGAAGACGTGGCCCAGGTGCCCGCCACAGCGGCGGCAGTGCACTTCCACCCGCACCATGCCGAAGGTGGCGTCGCGGTCTTCGCCCACCGCATCGTGCAGCGGTGCCCAGAAGCTGGGCCAGCCGGTGCCGCTTTCGAACTTGGTGGAGGAGGAGAACACCGGCAGGCCACAGCCGGCGCAGCTGAACGTGCCGCGCCGGTGTTCCTTGTTCAGCGGGCTGCTGTAGGGGCGCTCGGTGGCCTGCTGGCGCAGTACGGCGTACTGCGCCGGGCTCAGCTGGCGGCGCCACTCGGCATCGCTGCGGGTCACTTCGAAACTGCGTTGCGGGCGGGTCTGTGCGGCGGCGGGTGCGGCGCGGCTGCAGGCGGCCAGGCCGACCAGGCCAGCGGCGCACGCCATGCCGCCCAGGCCCAGCAGGTGGCGACGGGTAAGGGACATGACTGGCTCCGGGAAGGGGTGACGTGGCCATGCTGCGCCGGTGCCGATCAACGAATCCTCACGGTCAGTTGAATTTTCCGTGATACATCCCGGCGCGCGCTGGACAACAATGGCGGCCACCCTTCCGTTGCCTGACGAGCATCCATGCCTGCCGTTAAGCGAGTCCTGATCGTCGAGGACGATGCCCACATCGCCGACCTGCTGCGCCTGCACCTGGCCGACGAAGGCTATGCGGTGCAGCACGCGGCCACCGGCGATGGCGGCCTGCAGCAGCTGGAGCAGGACGGGCTATGGGATGCGCTGGTGCTGGATGTGATGCTGCCCGGCGTGGACGGCCTGCAGATCTGCAAGCGGGCGCGGGCGATGACCCGCTACGTGCCGATCATCATCAGCGCGCGCGGCAGTGAAACCCAGTGTATCGTCGGCCTGGAACTGGGCGCTGACGACTACCTGGCCAAACCGTTCTCGATGTCCGAACTGGTGGCGCGCGTGCGCGCGTTGCTGCGCCGTGCCGAGGCGATGGCGCAGAACGCGCGGCTCGATGCCGGTGCCATCGAAGTGGGCGGCCTGCAGCTGGACCCGCTGGCGCGCACCGCCAGCGTCGAGGGCAGCCTGCTGGAACTGACCCCGCGCGAATTCGACCTGCTGCTGTTCTTCGCCCGCCACCCCGACCAGGTGTTCGCGCGCATGGAACTGCTCAACCAGGTCTGGGGCTACCAGCACGATGGCTACGAGCACACGGTGAACACCCACATCAACCGCCTGCGCAGCAAGATTGAAACCGACCCGGGCAACCCGCGCCGGCTGCTGACCGTGTGAGGCCGCGGCTACAAGCTGGTGGACCCGGCCGGGGCGGCGCCATGATCGGCATGAACCTGGTGCGGCTGAGCCTGCGGCAGAAGCTGGCGGCGGTGTTCTGCGCGCTGCTGCTGCTGTGCTGCATGGCGCTGCTGGCGGTGCAGATGCGCACCGACCTGCGGCACGAACAGGAAGTGGTGCAGCGGCTGTCGCTTGGCCTGGCCGAACACATCGCCCAGCGCAGCGAACTGATGGACACCAGCGGCATGCGCGATGCCGAAGTGCGCGCGCTGTTCGGCCAGCTGATGGCGGTCAACCCCAGCGTGGAGGTCTACCTGTTGGACGATGAGGGCCGCATCCTCGGCCACGATGCGCCCAGCGACCACCTCAAGCGCGACCGCGTGGACCTGGCACCGCTGCGCGCGCTGCTGTCCGGTGCGTCGTTGCCGATCCTCGGTGATGACCCGCGCAGCAGCAGCGGGCGCAAGGTGTTCAGCGTGGCGCCGCTGATGGTGCAGGGGCAGCCGGGCGGCTATGTGTACGTGGTGCTGGTGGGCGAACACCGGCAGATGCTGTCCGATGACCTGGCCGCCGGCAGCCAGTGGCGCACCACGCTGTGGTCGGTGGTGCTGGCGGGCACGCTGGGCCTGCTGGCCGGGCTGGCCGCATTCTACTGGGTCACCCGCCCGCTGCGCCAGCTGACCCGCCGCATCCAGGCCTTCGATATCGATGCGCCCGCACCGTTGCCACCACCGCCGGCATTGCCGGCGCACGAGCGCGGCGAGCTGGCCATCCTTGAGCATGCGCACGCGCAGATGGCGCACCGCCTGGGCGAGCAGTGGCAGCAGCTGCGCCAGCAGGACCTGCAGCGGCGCGAGCTGGTGGCCAACATCTCCCACGACCTGCGCACGCCGCTATCGTCGCTGCATGGCTACCTGGAAACTCTGGCGCTGAAGGATGCCAGCCAGTCAGCGGAGGACCGCCGCCGTTACCTGTCCATCGCACTGGCGCAGAGCAGCAAGGTGGGTGGGCTGGCGCGTGCGCTGTTTGAACTGGCGCGGCTGGAACACGGCGGCGTGCGGCTGGAATGGGAAACCTTCGCGCTGCCCGAACTGCTGCAGGACGTGCTGCAGAAATTCGAACTGGCCGCGCAGGCGCGTGGGCATCAGCGCGGCCGACGATGGCCCCGGCGTGGCCCCGGCACTGCGCGCGCAGCTGTTCCAGGCGCCGGCGGCACTGGGCGCACGGCGTGGCGACAACGGTGGCCTGGGCCTGCTGATCGTGCAGCGCATCGTGCAGCTGCACGGGCGCCGCATCGACCTGCTGGACAGCCCGCAGGGCGCGCTGTTCGTGTTTGAACTGCCGCGTGCCGACGCGGCGGCCGACGCCCAGGACTGAACCTCTACCGCGCGCCGGCGATAGCTCAGACGGCCGCGTCGCAGCCCTCGCTGCCATGGCGCTCGGGCGCGGCGTCGGCCAGCGGCAGCACCAGCCGCACGCAGGCCCCGCCCAGCCGTGAATCCAGCACGTCCACGCTGCCGCCGTGCTTGTCGGCCACCACCTGCACCAGCGCCAGGCCCAGGCCGAAGCCCGGGCTGGCCACGTCCAGCCGCACATAGGGCTGGAATACCTGCAGGCGGTGTTCGACGGCAATGCCCGGGCCGTCGTCCTCGACCTGTAGGCACAGCGCACCGTCATTCAGCGCCGCCACGATGCGTATCTGCGCGCGCGCATAGCGCAGCGCATTGGCCAGCAGGTTGCGCAGGGCCAGCTCCAGCATCTGCAGGTTGACGTTCACCAGCGTGCCGGCGGGCAGCAGCTGCTGCACCGGCAGCGGCAGCGGTTCGAACTGCGCCAGCACGCCACGCACCACCGTGGACAGCTGCACGCGCTGGCGGGTGATCTGCTGGTAGCGGCCCAGTGCGGCATATTCCACGCCGGCATCGGTCAGGTGCTGCAGGCGGTCCACATCGATGCGCAGACCATCCACGGCGGCGGCCTGGGCGTCATCCACCCCGGCTTCCTCCAGCTTGGCCAGGCCGAAGCGCATCCGCGCCAGCGGCGTGCGCACTTCATGGGCCACCGCCTGGGCCAGCACGCGCTGGCTTTCCAGCAGCTGCTGCAGCTGTTCGGCCATGTGGTTGAAGGCGTTGGCCAGCGGCCGCACCAGCGCAGTACCGGCACGCGGGGCGCGGCTGTCCAGCTGGCCATCGCGCATGCTGCGCGCGGTCTGCGCCAGCTGCGAGACATCGCGCCACAGCCGGTAGACCATCACGTACATCGGCAGCGCCACGGCGATCATCAGGATCAGCAGCACGATGGCCACCCCGGACACATCGCTGTCCTGCCAGCTTTCATCCGGCAGCGGGTAGTCCACCAGCGGGCCCAGCACCACGGCCTGGTCGCTATCGCCCAGCCGCTGCACGCTGCGCATGTGCTCCACGTCGATCTGCAGCAGGCCGCGGTCCAGCTTGGCGCGCTGGCGGGAGGGCAGCAGCTGCTGCGCCTCGCGCAGCGGCATCACGTTCAGCGTATAGGCGAATTCGGAATCGAGCTGCTTGGACAGCGCCGGCCACGCCTGCACCGGGGTGGCAGCGAAGCGGCGCTGCAGCAGCGCGTGGGTGCTGCGCATCTCCGCCTGCAGGCTGGCCTCGGTGCGGTCTTCCAGCAGGCTGTCCCAGACCCACAGCCCGAGCACGATCAGCAGCAGGTGCGCCAGCAGGAAGCCGACGCCGTAGCGCAGGAAATGGAACGCATGTCCACGCATGGAAACCTGCCTGCTCATCCCCACGCCGACCTGCTGAACAGGTAGCCGCGGCCGCGCACGGTCTTGATCCGCTCGGGCTGCTCGGGGTTGTCGCCCAGCTTGCGGCGCAGGCGCGAGATGCGCGCGTCGATGGAGCGGTCCAGGCCGTCGAAGGCGATGCCGCGCAGGCCACGCAGCAGGGCGTCGCGGTCCAGGATCTGGCCGGCGTTGCGCGCCAGCAGGTGCAGCAGGTCGAATTCGGCGGTGGTCAGGTCCAGCAGCCGCTCCTGCAGGTGCACGTTGCGGGTGGACGGGTCGATGGACAGTTCACCGAAGCGCAGGGCGCCGTCGCGCGGCTCCTCGCGGCGGTGGCGGCGCAGGTGCGCGCGCAGGCGGGCCAGCAGCACGCGCGGTTCGATCGGCTTGCCGATGTAGTCGTCCGCGCCCAGCTCCAGCCCCAGCACCTGGTCGATGTTGTCGGTACGGGCGGTCAGCAGGCAGATGATGCCGTCGTAGTGCGGCCGTACCCGGCGACACACTTCGAAGCCATCCTGGCCGGGCAGGCCCACGTCCAGCAGTACCAGCGCCGGGGGATCGGCCAGGATGCGTTCGATCGCACGCTCGCCCGAGCGCTCATGCGCGACCTGGTAGCCATGGCGTTGCAAATATTCGGCGACCATCGTGCCCAGGCGGGCATCGTCTTCGACCAACACGATATCGAGCATTTTCAAGGAACCTCCGGTGACGCGGCCGCGGCGATGCTAGCCCAGGGTGGCCGCCGCCCGGCCAACAGGGGGGCCTTGTTCAGCCCGGGTTGCCACGTGCTTGCGCCCCAGCCCAGTGCTCCCAAGGGATTGCACGGAGTGTGACGGGTGCCGCTGTTACGTAACGTTACCAAACGACACATCATCGTGACCGGCGCTGACAGCAATGCGACTGAAAGCGGCGCGGCACAGGGGGAACATGGGACCATCCATCCTGGAGCCTGCCATGTTGCCGTCCGCGCCCGTACGAGCCCCTGCGCCCCCCCTCCTGCCCCGGGGAGCCCGCCCGTGAGCGGGCTGGCGGGGCTGTGGGGGGCGCCTCTGGGTGAGGAGGTGCTGCTCTTGCAGTTGGCGCCGATGCTGCGCGCCCTGCAGTCGCGCGGGCGCGGCTGCAGTGGTTATTCGGCCGATGCCGGTGCCGGCCTGGTGCTGGGCCATTGCCGGGCCACCGGTGACGCGCCGCTGCAGCCGCTGGGCTCGGCCTGCGGGCGTTACGTGCTGGGCCTGGATGGCCGCCTGTCCAACCGGCCGGCGCTTCAGGCCCGGCTGGGCGAGGTGCCACGGTTGGCCAGCGATGCCGTCGTGCTGCTGCAGGCGGTGGCGGCCTGGGGCGTGGAGCGTACCGTGCAGGCCTGCGAAGGCGCCTTCGCGCTGGTGGTGTGGGACCGCCAGGCGCGCGCCCTGTGGCTGGCCCGCGACCCGGTCGGCGAGCGCCCGCTGTACTACGCCTGCCAAGGGGGCACCTTCCGGTTCGGCTCGGAACTGAAGGCGCTGCAGGCCTCCCCGGGGTTCGATCCGGCCATCGACCAGGACGCGCTGAGCCTGCTGCTGCGCCACGACTACGTGCCGGCCCCGCACACCATCTACCGCGGCGTGCACAAGCTGGTGGCCGGTGCGCTGCTGCGGGTGGATGCCGATGACCTGGCCGCCGGCGGCCCGCCCGATGGCCCGCTGGGCGGTCACCTCTACTGGTGCCCGCGCCACGAACTGCGCCAGGCGCTGGACGACCGCCCGCCACAGGCGCTGGACCTGGAAACGGCCACCGACCAGCTCGAGGCCGCTCTGCAGCGCGCCATTGCCAGCCGCATGCATTCACCGCTGGCCTGTGGCGCCTTCCTGTCCGGCGGCACCGATTCTTCGCTGGTGGTGGCGATGATGCAGGCGCAGTCGGCGGTGCCGGTGGAGGCCTGGACCGTGGGCTTCGACGACCCGGGGCACGACGAGAGCGAGTGGGCCTCGCAGGTGGCGCGCCACCTCGGCGTGCAGCACCACCTGCACCGCATCGATGCCCGCCAGGCCGGCGATCTGCTCACCCGGCTGCCGCAGGTCTGGTGCGAGCCGTTCGCCGATTCCTCGCAGGTGCCGACCCTGCTGGCCAGCCAGCTGCTGGGCGCGCGCAAGCCGGTGGCGCTGACCGGCGATGGCGGCGATGAACTGTTCTTCGGCCACCCCAGCTACGGCCGCGCGCTGCGCAATGCGCGCTGGTGCGGCGGCCTGCCGGAGTGGGTGCGCAGCCTGGCCCGGCAGAGCGGCCGCCACCTGGACGCCGAACGGGCGCGGCTGGGCGGCTGGCGTGCGCTGCTGGCCGAGGTGTCCGCCGACGATGTCGAAGGCCACTACCTGCAGCGTGTTTCGCGCTGGCGTGACCCGGCACGGGTGGTCAACGGCGCGCGCGAGCCGGCCACGGTGTTCGGCCAGCGCGACCTGGGCATGCCGGCCGAGGCACGCATCCAGCTGCTGGATTTCCGCATGGACCTGGCCGAGGGCATCCTGGTGAAGGTCGACCGTGCCGCCATGGCGTGTGGGGTGGAAACGCGCTCGCCGCTGCTGGACATGGACGTGGTGCGGCTGGCCTGGCGCCTACCGCAGCACCTAAAGTACCACGATGGCGAGCACAAGCGCATCCTCAAGCACCTGCTGGCGCGCTACCTGCCCGACCCGCTGGTCTGCCGCCCCAAGCGCGGCTTCGGCCCGCCGATTGCCAAATGGCTAGCCGGCCCGCTGCGCGACTGGGCCGAAGCGTTGCTGGACCCGAAGCTGCTGCGCGAGCAGGGCTGCTTCGATGCCGTGCGCGTGCGCGCGCTGTGGGAGGTGTTCCTGGGCGGCGAGCGCAAGTGGCACACCCACCTGTGGAACGTGCTGATGTTCCAGGCCTGGCACGTGCACTGGCACGGCGCGCGTTCGCTGCAGCCGCAGCGGCTGGAGGCACCAGCCGAAGCGCTGCAGCGGATCGACATGCGCGCGGCCTGATGCGCGCGGCCTGGATCTGCGGCGCCGGCCGCCGGGCATAAAAAAGGCCCCGACAGAGGGAGGGATCTGTCGGGGCCTGCGATTGCACGGGGGGAGGGACCCATGCAATGTCCGGTGGCATCGCGGTGGGCTGCAGCACCTTGTGCAATGCAGCATACGCCCATCATGCGGTAATGCAACAAAAAAACACGCCCGGCTTATGCCGGGCGTTCATGTACTTATCCATCAAGGACTTGCGTGGCCCAGTGGGCCAGCGGCCTCCGGGGCTCACGGCCCGCGGTAGCGGCAGCCCGAAGTGCAGGTCTCGTGCACGGTGATCTCGCTCAGCGCCGGCAGCAGCGGCTTCAGCTCGTTCCAGATCCACACCGCCAGGTTCTCGCTGGTGGGGTTTTCCAGGCCGGGAATGTCGTTGAGGTAATGATGGTCCAGGCGGTCGTAGATCGGCTGGAAGGCCGCTTTCACGTCGCCGAAATCCATGATCCAGCCGGTCTGCGGCCCCGGCTCGCCTTCCACCTTCAGCTCGACGCGGAAGGAGTGGCCGTGCAGGCGCGCGCACTTGTGCCCCGGCGGCACGTTGGGGAGGCGGTGGGCCGCCTCGAGCATGAACACTTTGAAGATTTCCATGGCGCATTGTAGCGCCGGCCCTGCACCGGCCGGCAGGGCGCAATGCCTTGCGCTGTAAGAAATCCGTGAAGAAATTCTTTCCATCGCGATGAAGAGATGATAGTTTCTCTTATATCCGTATGAAGAGATGTTTTTAGTCGCGCCGCGATCAGTCATGGGCTACTGCGGAACTTGTTCTTCGCTACCCTCACGGTTCCCATGTCCCAGCACACCCTTCTCGTGGCGGCCCTTGCCGCCGCCCTGGCCGCGCCTTTGCCTGCCGTTGCCGAAACCACCTCCGCCGCCAGCGCCGATGCCAACACGCTGGCCGCCGTGCGCGTCACCGGTTCGAACATCAAGCGCACCGACACCGAAGCCTCCAACCCGGTGCAGGTGATCGGCCGCCAGCAGCTGGAACAGTCCGGCAAGGCCACCGTGGCCGACGTGCTGCGCTCGATTTCGGCCAACACCGGCAACGCCACCAACGAAACAACCAACAACGGCTGGGCCTCCGGTTCGGCCGGCATCGGCCTGCGTGGCCTCTCGCAGAAGAACACGCTGGTGCTGCTAAACGGCCGCCGCCTGGCCAACTACGGCTTCCCGTCCAACGGGCTGTCGGACACCGTCGTCAACCTCAACGCGCTGCCGCTGGTGGCGGTGGAACGCATCGAGGTGCTCAAGGACGGCGCCTCGGCCGTGTACGGCTCCGATGCGGCGGCCGGCGTGGTCAACATCATCACCCGCCAGGGGTTCTAGGGTGCGGAAGTAGGCGGCAGCGCCGGTACGTCCGACCAGGGCGGGCTGGACGAACAGAAGCTGCACTTCGTCGGTGGCATCGGCGATCTGGAGACCGACCGCTACAACATCCTGTTCAGCGTGGAAGGCTACAACCGCGAGCGTCTGGACCAGGACCAGCGTGACCTGACCCGCAGCGGCATCTACAGCGACCAGCCCGGCGGCCGCTGGAACGGCTGGTCGGCCAAGGGCGCGCGCTACCTGGTCAACGGCGTGTCGGTCCCGCTGCTGGACGCCAACGGCAACTGCCCCACCGGTACCACGCGCGTGGCCAGCGCACCGATCGACGGCCTGGCCGGTGACACCTGCGGCTTCAACCAGGCCGCGTACACCACCCTCATTCCCTCCACCAAGCGCTGGCAGGCCTACGCCAACAGCACCTTCCGCCTCAACGACAGCGTCGATGCCTTCGGCGAAGTGCTGTACAGCGACATCAAGGGCGCTTCCTGGTTCGGCAGCAGCCCGTACTTCACGCTGGAAGGTGGCCGCTTCGCGCTGAACGCCAACACCGGGCTGGCCGAGCCGGTCTCCAACAGCCTGCCGGCCGGCAGCCCGTACAACCCGTATGGCCGCGCGGTGCCGATCGAATACACCTTCTTCAACCTCGGCGGCACCATCAAGACCAACCGCTCGCGCGCCTACCGCGGCGTGTTCGGGCTGCGCGGCACGCTCGGCGCCTGGGACTGGGAAGTGGCCGCCTTCGGCGCGCGCAGCAGCGAACACGAGACCGTGTCCGGCGGCTCCGCCAGCCGCTGGGCGCTGGCCGATGCGCTGGCCACGGTCAGCTACAACCTGCGCAACCCGTCGGCCACGCCGCAGTCGGTGCTCGATGCCATCAACCTGTCCACCGCGCGCCCGGCCGAATCGGTGCTGCAGGGCGTGGATGCGAAGCTTTCCGGCACGCTGGGCCACACCTGGGCCGGTGAGATCGGTTTTGCCGCCGGTGCCGAGTGGCGCCGCGAAAAACTGGATTCGGACAACCCGTGGCAGATCGATGCCGGCCTGCAGGTGCGCCCGGCCATTGCCGAAGTGCATGGCGAGCGCAAGGTCAGCGCGGCCTACGCCGAAGTGAACGTGCCGCTGGCCAGCACGCTGGAACTGTCCGCCGCCGCGCGTGCCGACCATTACGATGATTTCGGCAATGCGTTCTCGCCCAAGCTTGGCCTGCGCTGGCAGCCGCTGGACATCCTGCTGGTGCGTGCCTCGGCCTCGCGCGGCTTCCGCGCACCGTCGCTGTCGGAAAACTCCAACAGCACCAGCATCGCCTACGGCAGCGTGGTCGACCCGCGCGACCCGGACGTGCCCGGTTCGCGGCAGAACCCCACCTTCTTCACCGTGGGCAACAACGCGCTCAAGCCCGAGCGCACGCGCAGCGTGAACTTCGGCGTGGTGCTGTCGCCGTGGGCCAACACCAACCTGAGCGTGGACTACTACCGCATCTCGCTGGACAACCTGGTCGGCACCAACAACACGCAGACGCTGGTGAACGACAACGTGCCCGGCGCGGTGCTGCGCGATGAGCGCGGCAAGCTGCTGGCGGTCTACAACCGCTACCAGAACCTGAGCGCGCTGAAGACCTCGGGCATCGACGTGGAACTGCGCCAGCGCATCCCCACCGCGCAGCTGGGTGATTTCACCGTGTCCAGCGCCTTCACCCACGTGCGCGACTACCGCCGCCCGAGCGTGACCGGTGGTCCGCTGGAGGACTTCGCCGGCAGCAACCTCGGCCCGACCCTGCCGAAGAACAAGGCCACCACCACGCTGGAGTGGGCCTACAGCGATTTCCGCACCGCACTGACCTGGTACTACACCGGCGGTTACGACCAGAAGGCGAGCACCGCCGCGCAGGCCGTGCAGTCGCGCGTGGACAGCTTCAGCCAGCTTGACCTGTACGTGGCCTGAACCGGCATCGACAAGCTGACCCTGTACGCCATGGTGCAGAACCTGGCCGACAAGGCGCCGCCGTATGACGCCTCGTTCCCGGGCATCCGCGCACCGTACGACTTCACCCAGTACGACCTGCGCGGCCGCTACTTCAGCGTCGGCTTCGATTACCGCTTCTGACGCCCGCCCGTGCCCGCCCGTGCCTGCCCGGCGCCCGCCACGCGCGGGCGACGGGCAGGCCGCTGCCTTGCCTTGCGTGTTACCGGGAAGTTGCCATGTCCATCCATCGTCCGTTGTTGTCCCTGCTGCTTGCCGCCGGCGCCGCGCTGCTGCTGGCGCTGCCCGCGCGTGCGCAGAACGCCTACTTCTTCCCGCACGCGGCCGCTGCCGATGCGGCCGCGTTCGATCCGGCCATCCCCACGCCGGAGCAGTTCCTTGGCTACCCGATCGGCAGCCGTTACACCCGCCATGACCAGCTGGTGGCGTACTTCCAGGCGCTGGCGCAGCATTCGGACCGGATTAGCGTGCAGTAGATCGGCCAGAGCTACGAAGGCCGCCCGCTGCTGGCGGCCACCGTGACGTCCGCCGCCAACCAGGCGCGCCTGCCGCAGATCCGCCAACAGCACGCTAGCCTGGTCGATCCGGCGCAGCCGCTGGCTGCCGCCGGCGACAGCCCGGTGGTGGTCTAGCAGGGCTACAGCGTGCATGGCAATGAAACCTCCAGCGGTGAAGCGGCGATGCTGACCGCCTACTACCTGGTGGCCAACCGCAGCGCCCAAACCCAGCAGTGGCTGCAGCAGGCGGTGGTGCTGTTCGACCCGGCGCAGAACCCCGATGGCCGCGACCGCGCCGCGAACTGGCACAACGCCTGGGCATCGGACCCGGCCTCGGCCGACCCGGCCGACAAGGAACACGTCGAACCGTTCCCGCAGGGCCGCACCAACCACTATTTCACCGACCTCAACCGCGACTGGCTGGCACTGACCCAGCAGGACACGCGGCCGAAGATCGCGCTGTTCCACCAGTGGCACCCGAACGTGCAGATCGATTTCCACGAGATGGGCAAGGACAGCACCTATTACTTCGAGCCCTCGCCGAAGAGCATGGAAAGCCCGCTGATTCCCGCCGCCTCGTACGCGTTCAACCGCACCCTGGCGCGGTACCACGCGCAGGCGCTGGATGCGCTGGGCTCGCTGTACTACACCGGTGAGAACTTCGACAATTTCTCGCCCGTGTACGGCTCGACCTATCCCGATTTCCACGGTGCGGTCGGGGTCACCTTTGAACAGGCCAGCTCGCGCGGGCGCGTGCAGGAATCGGCCAATGGCCTGCTCACCTTCATCTTCACCATCCGCAACCATGTGGCTACCGGGCTGGGCACGGTGCGTGGTGCCGTGGCCGAGCGCAGCGGCCTGTTCGAACTGCAGAAAAGCTTCTTCCAGTCCGCGCTGAAGCAGGCCGCGCAGCAGCCGGTGAAGAGCTTCGTGTTCGGCGATGTGCATGACCCGGCGTTGACCCGCCGGCTGCTGGAACTGCTGCTGCTGCACCACATCGAGGTGCGCACGCTGGAGCGCGCGGTCAGCGTGGACGGCCGCCGCTTCGAGGCGGGCAGTGCCTACGTGGTACCGGTGCAGCAGCCGCAGTTCCGCCTGGTGCATTCGATCTTCGCCGAGACCCCGCCGAACAAGGGCGATGTGTTCTATGGCAGCACCAGCTACGCCATCGCACCCGCTTACGGCGTGGCGTTCGCCGGCAGCCGCAGCCGCATCGACGGCGGCGCTGTGGTGGCCACGCTGCCGCAGGCGCAGGGCGGCGTCATCGGTGGCCCGGCCGGGTTCGCCTATGTGATCGACTGGCGCGACTACAACGCCGGCCGCGTGCTGGCCGCGATGCAGGACAAGGGCCTGCTCACACGCGCCGCGTTCCAGCCGTTCAGCGCGGCCACCGCGCAGGGCGATGTGGATTTCGCCGCTGGCAGCATCGTGGTGCCGGTCAGCGGCCAGCCGCTGAAGGGCGAGGCACTGCAGGCGGTGGTCGACAGTGCCGCGCGCGCGGCCGGCGTGCAGGTGCATGCACTGACCATCTGGCGCAGCCGCAGCGGCATCGACCTGGGCAGTGATGGGGTCAAGGCACTGCGCCGGCCGGTGGTGGCGCTGGTGATGGGGGAGGGCGTGTCGGCCACCGATATCGGTTCGGCCTGGTTCCTGCTCGACCAGCAACTGCGGCTGCCGGCCAGCAAGCTGGACCCGGCGCAGTTGGGCAAGGTGCCGCTGGACCGCTACACCAGCATCGTGCTGTCCGGCGGCACCTACAGCAGCGTTGATGCGACTGCTGTGGCCGCGCTCAAGCGCTGGATCCAGGCCGGTGGTTCGCTGGTGACCTACGGCACCGCGGCCAAGTGGGCGATCGAGCAGAAGCTGGCCGACGGCGAACAGCTGGGCAAGGAGGAGGAGGGCAGCGGCGCGGCGTGGCGCGCATTCGGCGACCAGCGCGACATCGCCGCGATCGAGCGGGTCAGCGGCAACATCCTCAGTGCCGACGTGGACACCAGCCATCCGTTGGCGTTCGGCGTGCCGCGCGCGCAGCTGGCCATCAACAAGGAGAACACCGTGGTGCTGCAGGCCAGCAGCAACCCGTACTCCACGGTGTTGCGCATCGACAGCCCGGTGCGGGTGAATGGCTACCTGTCCGAGCGCAACCGCAGCCGCGTGGCCGGTTCGGCGTGGCTGCTGGTGTCCGCACAGGGGCAGGGCAACGTGGTGCTGTTTGCCGACGACCCGGCCCACCGCAAGTACTGGCACGGCACCGAGCGGCTGCTCATCAACGCGATTTTCTTCGGGAATCTGGTGAATCCGGCCAAGGCGCGGGGTTGAGGCGTTTGGCGCTGTGTTGATGCTGGGGGTGGGTGGACGGATGGGCCGCGCAGGACACGCCGCAAGTACGTGCCTGCAGGCTCGTAGGCGCCCTGCTCGCGCGCGCAATCCTGCGCACACGGCAAGACCGGGGTTGGGCGTCCTGTCCAACCCGCCCGAGGCATGCCTCGGGCCCATGGCGCCTGCGGTTCTGCGCCGCCCCCGCTCCCCAGCGCCCACGCAGAACCAACCGCCTGCTTTTAAACCCAGGTAGCCAGCCAATAAAAAAAGGACGGCGCTGAGGCGCCGTCCTTCGATGGCTCCCCGCGCAGCGGGAAGCCCAACAACGGTCAGCTGCAATCAGCTGGCGCGACCGCCGCCATTGCCGCCCTGGCAGCGGCCACGACCGCCGCCATTGCCGCCCTGGCAGCGGCCACGACCGCCGCCATTGCCGCCACCGCCACGACGCTGGCCCTGGCCTGCGCCCGCACCGGCACGCTGCTGGCCATTGCCACCGCCTTCGCGACGGCCGCCGCCGGCCTTCTTCGGGCCCGCATGCGCATGCCGCGGTGCATCGCCGTGCGGACGGCGCCCGTGGTGCTTGCGCGGTGCGCGCTCGCCGGTCTCGCTCTCGGCCTTGCCCGGTGCGCTGTTGCCCCAGCGGATCGGGGTCTGCAGCTCGAAGCCCGGCACGTCGCGGATTTCCATGTCGCGGCCCAGCAGGCGCACGATGGCGCGCAGCAGCTTCACTTCATCCTGCGCGACCAGCGATACCGCTTCACCGGTGGCGCCGTTGCGGCCGGTACGGCCGATGCGGTGCACGTAATCCTCGGCCACCATCGGCAGGTCGAAGTTGATCACCTTCGGCAGCTCGTTGATGTCGATGCCGCGCGCGGCGATATCGGTGGCCACCAGCGCGGTCACGCGGCCGGCCTTGAAGTCACCCAGCGCACGCAGGCGCTGGCCCTGGCTCTTGTTGCCGTGGATTGCCGCGGTCTTGATGCCGGACTTTTCCAGGAACGTGGCCAGCTTGTCGCTGCCATGCTTGGTGCGTGCGAACACCAGCGTCTGCTGGCGGCTGTCCTGCGCCAGCAGGTGCAGCAGCAGGTCGCGCTTGCGGCTGGCATCGACCGGGTGCACGCGGTGGGCGATGGTCTCGGCCACGGTGTTCTTCGGCGTCACCTGGATCTGTTCCGGGTTGCGCATGAACTCCAGCGCCAGCTGGCGGATGTTGTCCTCGAAGGTGGCCGAGAACAGCAGGGTCTGGCGGTTCTGCTTGGGCAGCTTGGCCAGGATGCGCTTGATCGAGGGCAGGAAGCCCATGTCGAGCATGCGGTCGGCTTCGTCCAGGATCAGCACTTCAATGCCGGACAGGTCGACGCTGCGGCGCTCCAGGTGGTCGATCAGGCGGCCCGGGCAGGCCACCAGCAGGTCCACGCCACGGCGCAGGATGTCCAGCTGGTTGCCCATGCCGACGCCGCCGTAGATGCAGGCGCTGGGAATGCGCAGGTACTTGCTGTAGCCGTGCAGGCTGTCATGCACCTGGGTGGCCAGTTCGCGGGTGGGGGCCAGGATCAGCGCGCGCGGCTTGCGTGGGCCGCTGCGCACTTCCTGTGAGGCGGTGCCCAGGTGCTGCAGCAGCGGCAGGCCGAACGCGGCGGTCTTGCCGGTACCGGTCTGTGCACCGGCCAGCAGGTCGCGGCCGGCCAGCGCTAGCGGGATCGCCTGCTGCTGGATCGGGGTGGGGGTTTCGTAGCCCTGCTCGGCGAGCGCGCGCAGCAGGAAGGGCGCCAGGCCCAGCGATTCAAAAGACATCGAGATGTGCTCCAAAGACAAAGATCGCCTGGCCGAATGGACAGACGTGGGCAGATCAAACTGATCGGCTAACTCGGAGCGTTCCCGTGAACCGCGCTGCGAGAATTGGGTGCAGCCGGCGCGGTGCGCAGACTGGAATGCGGGGCGAACGGCGTCGGAGTGGGGGCGGGCGAGGGGTCGGGTGACCTGGCTCGCCGGCGGTCCCGGAGGGAAACGGACGGCCGCTGCAGACTTCAATAGTCTAATCGATGTTTGAGACCCCACGCAAAATGCTCCGTTCAGGTTGGGGGTGTGTGCCTGCAGGGCTTGCAGCCCTGCACCTGCCGAAGCCAGGGCAACGTCAACGTCAACGGCAAAAGCGGGCATTCCGTGGGTTGGCGGGGCGGACCCACCCCGCCTTCGACAGTTGTCCGCGATCTGTTGGACATGCTCTTGGGGTCAGATCCGTTTTCCGCAGGAAAACGGATCTGACCCCACATTGTTTGGATATCTGACAGATCTCATCCACGCATGGCGTGGATCTACAAAAGCTGCGGGAATCTGTCGGGGTGGGGCGGTGTGGGTGGGCAGGACCGCAGGCGCCATGGATGGCGCCTACGAGCCCCCATGGATGGGTTTACGGCGTCCCCGCAAACCCACAGTGCCCCGCCATCCCACGGAATGCCCGCTGTTGCTGCTGCTTTTGCCGTCGACGTTGCTCTGGCTTCGGCAGGTGCAGGGCCCAGCTCTGCCGACACCCCCATGCGGTAGGGTGGCCATGCGGCGTTACAACGTGGCTGTCGGCCCTTTTTGATTACATTTGAAACCTTATTGTTCGCGATCCCGGATACCCCACCCATGAAGCTTGGTTCTTTGAAGGAAGGCGGCCGTGACGGCACCCTGATCGTCCTCTCGCGTGACCTGGCCCGCGGCGTGCGCGCCACCGGCATCGCGGCCACCCTGCAGCAGGCGCTGGAAGACTGGAGCCGGGTCGCTCCGCGCCTAAATGCCCTGTCCGAATCGCTGAATGCCGGCGACGCCGACGGCGTGTTCGACCTGGACCCGCAGGCGCTGGCGGCACCGCTGCCGCGCACCTATGAATTCGTTGACGGCAGCGCCTACCTGCCGCATGTGGAGCGCGTGCGCCGCGCCCGTGGCGCCGAAGTGCCCGAAAGCTTCTACACCGACCCGCTGATGTACCAGGCCACCAGCGCCGGCTTCCATGGCCCGCGCGATGCGGTCAAGGTGGTCAGCGAGGAGTACGGCATCGACCTGGAGGCCGAACTGGTGGTGATCACCGACGACGTGCCGATGGCGGCCACTGCCGAACAGGCGGCCGGCCACATCCAGCTGATCGGCCTGGTCAACGACGTCTCGCTGCGCAACCTGATTCCGGGCGAGCTGGCCAAGGGCTTCGGCTTCCTGCAGTCCAAGCCGCGCTCGGCGCTGTCGCCGGTGTTCGTCACCCCCGATGAGCTGGGCGCTGCCTGGCAGGACAGCAAGGTGCATCTGCCGCTGCTGACCCACATCAACGGCGCCTGGTTCGGCGCGCCGGAAGCCGGCGTGGACATGCAGTTCAACTTCGCCCAGCTGGTCGCGCATGCGGCCAAGACCCGTCCGCTGGGCGCCGGCACCATCGTCGGCTCGGGCACCATCGCCAACGAAGACACCAGCAAGGGAGCATCGTGCTTCGCCGAACAGCGCGTGGTGGAAACCCTGCGCGACGGCAAGCCGAGCACGCCGTTCATGTCCTTCGGGGATGTGGTGCGCATCGAGATGCTCGACGCCGAAGGCAACAGCATCTTCGGTGCGATCGAACAGCGCATCGAACAGGCCGCCAAGGCCTGAGCGCGGAGGCGGCAATGACGATTCCGGTCGACGATTGCATCGTGCTGCACACCTACTGGCGCTCCAGCGCCGCCTACCGCGTGCGTATCGGCCTGGCCCTGAAGGGCCTGGCCTGGCAGCCGCGGCCCGTGCACCTGGTGCGCGATGGTGGCGAACACCACCAGCCCGGCTACCGCGCGCTGAACCCGCAGCAGCTGGTGCCGACCCTGCTGCACGATGGCCAGGTGCTGACCCAGTCGCTGGCGATCCTGGAATACCTGGAGGAGCGCTTCCCGCAGGTGCCGCTGCTGCCGGCCGACGCGGCTGGCCGTGCACGGGTGCGCGCGTTGGCGCAGCTGGTCGCCTGCGACATCCACCCGATCAACAACCTGCGGGTGATGCAGTACTTCGGCAACACGCTGCAGGTGCCGGCCGAGGCCCGCGCGCAGTGGACCACGCATTGGATGGCCGAGGGTTTCGCGGCGATGGAGGCTCTGCTGGCCGGCAGCGCCGACACCGGCACGTTCTGCCACGGCGAACGCCCGGGGCTGGCCGACGCCTGCCTGCTGCCGCAGCTGTACAACGCCCGTCGTTTCGACGTGGATCTGGCGCCGTACCCGACGCTGCGCCGCATCGAAACCGCCTGCCTGGCGTTGGACGCCTTCCAGCAGGCGCGCCCGGAAAGCCAGGCCGACGCCGCCTGATAGGCCGCTGCGGTCGCCGGGCACGGCCCGGCGCTACCGGGCATCGCCTGATTGTAGCGCCGGGCCATGCCCGGCGGATGCTGAGTCACCCACCCGCAACCGCTGCAGATCATCGCGGAACAGCCGGTAGGCGTCTTCGCGGCGCGCGTAATCGCCCTGCCGCAGCACCCAGGCCGGGTGCACCGTGGCATAGGCGCGCGTGCCGTCATCCAGCGCATGCCAGCGACCACGGTCGCGCATTAGGTTGAAGCCACTGCCGAAGACCGAGGTGGCCGCCGTCGCGCCCAGGCAGACGATGATCTGCGACCGCAGCCGCGCGATCTCGCCCATCAGCCACGGCCGGCAGGCCTGCACGTGGCGGCTTTCGGGGCGCTTGTGCAGGCGTACCTTGCCGCGCCGTTCGTGGTGGAAGTGCTTCACCGCATTGGTCAGGTACAGCGCGGCGCGGTCAATGCCCAGTTCCTGCAGCGCACGGTCCAGCAGCTGTCCGGCCGGCCCGGCGAAGGGATGGCCGCTGAGATCCTCGACATCGCCGGGCTGTTCGCCCACCAGCATCACCCGTGCGTCCGCCGGGCCCTGGCCGAACACCACCTGCGTGGCCGGTTCCCACAGCGGGCACTGCCGGCACCCGGCGGCCTGCTGGCGCAGGCCCTCCAGGCTGGCCGCCCCGCTGGCGTCGGGGGCCTCGGGCGCGCGCGGCGCGCGCACCGGGATGCGCCGCTGCGGTGCCTGCGCGGGGCGGTCGTGCATCTCCTGCACGCGGCTGGCGGCATCGCGCACCAGCCCGGGCAGCAGCTGCGCCTCCGGCAGGTGGCGCCAGTACCTGGCCGGCATTTCCTGCTGCATCATCCGCGTGTTCAAGCGGGCCGGATTGAAGATGCTGGCGTAGTAGGTCTGCCACAGCGTCTCGCGCGCATCCTCGGCCGGTGCCTGCTGGCGGGTGGCGCCGGCGCCGAAGGACAGCGCCTGGCCATCCCACTGCACGCTGCGGCAAGGGGTCAGGATCGCTCAGCGCATGCCGGCGAAACGGCGCGCGAAGAACGGCGCTACCCGGTCCACGATGTGGTGGTCCGGCTCGAACCAGGCAATGAAGGCATCCTGCTCACCAGGCACTTCGCGGAAGGGCACGAAGGCCTTCATCTTGTGCGTGTCGCGGCGCACCGCCTGGGCCAGCGCCATCGCGCGCAGCACGTCGGTGTCGGCCGGGTTGGACAGCACGCTGCGCTCGCCGTGGGTGATCCGCCACAGCAGCCGGTACAGCAACGGCATGCGCTGCCCGTCCTGGTGGCACAGGCAGGTAGCCGCCAGCTCCAGGAAATCACGCGGCACGCCCGGCACCTCGGCACCTTCGCCGAGCGGCGGCGCGGGCAGGGTAGGGGCATCCAGCAGCGAGGCGCCGCTGCCCTCCAGCCAGTCCAGCTGCTGCGGCGGCACGGCAGCGCGCAGTGCCTCGCGCGCCGCCGCCCGCCAGGCGTCCAGCGACCACGGTGGGTCCACGCGCAGCGACCAGCGCTGCGCGTCAGGCTGCGGGCGCGGCATCGAACAGCGAGCCCTGGCGGGGGGGGTGCCAGCCGCGCGCGCAGCGCCGCCGGATCGTCCAGCGCCCGGCGCGGGTGGTGGTCGGCCAGCTGCACGAACGGCAGCAACTTGCTCATCGGCGCCTTCAGCCGCGCCACGTCGGCCACGCGCAGGCGGCCATGGCGGCGGGCCATCAGTACCCGCGACACGTTGCGCACGCCCATCCCGGGCACGCGCAGCAGCAGCTCCTTCGGCGCACGGTTCAGGTCCACCGGGAAGCGCTCGGGGTGACGGATGGCCCAGGCCATCTTCGGGTCGATGTCCAGATCCAGCATGCCGTCACCGCCACGGTCGGTGATCTCTTCCACGCCATAGCCATAGAAGCGCAGCAGCCAGTCGGCCTGATACAGGCAGTGTTCGCGCTGCAGCGGCGGTGGCTGCAGCGGCAGCTGGCGGCTGGCGTCGGGAACGGGGCTGAAGGCCGAGCAGTAGACCCGGCGCATGCGGTAGTTGCCGTACAGGCTGTCGGCGCTGGCCAGGATCTGCTGGTCGCTGGCGCCGTCGGCCCCGACGATCATCTACGTGCTCTGCCCGGCAGGGGCGAAGCGCGGCGGGCGCGCGCGTGTTGCCCGGCCGCGGTCCGGCGTGGCCGGCAACGCCGGGGCCTTGCGTGCCTCCTTGGCCTCCTCGATGCGCCAGCGCAGTTCGTCCATGGCGCCACGGATCGAGTGCACGGTCTTTTCCGGCGCCAGCGCGGTCAGGCCGGCTTCGGTGGGCAGCTCCAGGTTGATCGACAGGCGGTCGGCCAGCCGCCCGGCGCTGGCAAGCAGTTCCGGCGAGGCCTCGGGAATGGTCTTGAGGTGGATGTAGCCGGCGAAACGGTGGTCTTCGCGCAGCTGGCGCGCGACCTCCACCATGCGCTCCATCGTGTAGTCGGCATTGCGGATGATGCCGCTGGAGAGGAACAGGCCCTCGATGTAGTTGCGCTTGTAGAAATCCAGCGTGAGGGTGACCACTTCCTCCACGCTGAAACGGGCACGCGGCACGTTGCTCGACACCCGGTTGACGCAATAGGCGCAGTCGTAGACGCAGAAGTTGGTCAGCAGGATCTTCAGCAGCGAGACGCAGTGGCCATCGGGCGTGTAGCTGTGGCAGATGCCCATGCCCTCGGTGCTGCCAATGCCGCCGGAGCAGCGCGAATCGCGCTTGCCCGCGCCACTGAAGGCGCAGGACGCGTCGTATTTGGCGGCATCGGCCAGGATGGCCAGCTTGCGTATGGTTTCCATCGAGGAAACCTACGGACAGGCGGTCTCATTGGATGAGACCGCCCCTTAATCCTTTAGGATTCCGCCGGGCCATGCCCGGCGTCCGCGCGGCTCAGAAGCCGTGGGTGATGGTCGGCTGGCCGGCGGAGTAGTCCGCGTAGGGGTCGTGCTCGCCGCTGCTGCCTTCGGACAGGCGGAACTTCAACGCCAGGCCATCGCGCGAATCGGCCGCACGCAGCGCCTCTTCCTGGTCGATGGTGCCGGCCTTGGTCAGCCGGAACAGGCACTGGTCGAAGCTTTCCATGCCTTCCTCCAGCGAAGCCTCCATCGCGGCCTTGATCTCGTGCACCTGGCCGCGGCGCAGCAGGCCGCGGATCAGCGGGGTGTTGATCAGCACCTCGGTGGCGGGCAGGCGGCGGCCTTCGCGGTTCTTCACCAGGCGCTGGCTGACCACCGCGCGCAGGTTCAGCGAGAGGTTCATCAGCACGTTGCGGTGCGCGCTTTCCGGGAAGAAGTTGAGGATGCGCTCGATGGTCTGGTCGGCGTTGTTGGAATGCAGCGTGGCCAGGCACAGATGGCCGGTCTCGGCGAAGGCGATGGCCGCCTCCATGGTTTCCGCATCCAGGATCTCGCCGATCAGGATCACGTCCGGCGCTTCACGCATCGCGTTCTTCAGCGCGTTGTGGAAGGCATGGGTGTCCAGCCCGACCTCGCGCTGGTTGACGATGGAGAGCTTGTGCTTGTGCAGGTACTCGATCGGGTCCTCGATGGTGAGGATGTGCCCGGTGGTGGTGCTGTTGCGGTGGTCGATCATCGAGGCCAGCGAGGTCGACTTGCCCGAGCCGGTGGAGCCCACCACCAGCACCAGGCCGCGCGGGGTCATGATGACGTCCTTCAGCACCTGCGGCAGGTTCAGCTCTTCGATGCTGGGGATGCGGCTGCGGATGGCGCGGATGACCATGCCGACCTCGCCCCGCTGCTTGAACACGTTGACGCGGAAACGGCCGGCATCGGGCAGGGCGATGGCCATGTTCAGTTCCAGCTCGCGCTCGAACTGCGGCACCTGGCCCTCGTCCATCAGCGAGTAGGCGATCTTCTTGACCATGCCCGGCGGCAGGCCGGTATTGCCCGGCGGGTACAGCTTGCCCTCGATCTTGATGTAGACCGGTGCTCCGGTGGTCAGGAACATGTCCGAGGCGTTCTTTTCGGTCATCAGCTTCAGGAAGTAGCCGATATCCATCGCGAATTTTCCCCAACGAAACCGCCGGGCACCATTGCAAGCACGGCGCCGGATTGACGACAATGGCCGAGTACCGACAACCGGGCACGGCCTCCCCAATGAAACGACTTAGCTTCGCACAAATGCGCCAGGGCCTGTATGTGATGGCCTTTGCATTCGCGGCCTCTGGCCCCGCGCTGGCGCAGGATGGCGCTCTGGAACTGGCCCAGGCCCGCCAGGCGGTGGACCGCGCCACTCAGGCCGACGCCGACCAGTACGCGCCGGACCTGCTGGACATGGCCCGCCAGGGCCTGGAACAGGCCCAGCGGGCCGCCGGCGACCGCCGTGAACGCAAGAACGCCCCGTCGCTGGCCCTGCGTGCCGCCGCCGACGCCGACCTGGCCCGCGCCCGCAGCGAGGAAGCCACCACCACTGCACAGCTGCAGCTGCGCCGCAACGAGGTGTCCCAGCTGCAGCGCCAGCTCGGCACCGGGGAGGACCGCCGGTGAAGCCGATCCGTACGCTGATCCTGGCCGGCCTGCTGGCCGCGCCGCTGCTGGCCGTTGCCGCCGATGACCCGCTGGTGGGCCAGCTCAACCAGCGCCTGATGGCCATCCAGGCCAGCCCAGACACCGCCGAACTGGCGGCCTTCGAGCGCATGCAGGCCCAGCAGGCCGTGTCCACGCTGGCCCAGGCCAAGCGCCGCGACCGCGACCTGGCCGCCTACCTGGCCGAACGCCGGGTGGAAATCGCCGAAACCACGGTGCGTTCGGCCGTGGCCGCGCGCGAAGTGGACCGGTTGGAACGGACCCGCAGCGACCTGCTGATCGAGGCCAGCCGCCGCGATGCGGCCCGCGCCCGCCAGGAAGCCGAGCAGCTGCGCATGCAGGCGCAGATGCAGGCCGAGGAAGCCGAGCGCCAGCGCCAGGCCGCCGAGGCCGAGGTGCTGGCCCGCCAGGATGCCGAGGCGGCGCTGAGCAGCGTGGCCGGCAAACAGCAGCAACGCCTCGGCGCGGCCCAGCAGAACGCGGCCAAGCTGGCGCGTGAAGAAGCCGAGCTGGTGTCCGGCCAGAAGCTGCCGGCGGTGAAGTTCGACAACCGCGGCGAGGTCTTCACCCTGGGAGGTGACGCCTTCGGTGCCGGTGCCGCCGGGCTGTCCGGTGGCGCGAAGAACCAGGCCAAGGCGCTGGCCGAGTATCTGAACATCGGCAAGAAGGGCCGGGTCCGCATCGAGGCCTACGACAATGCCAATGGCGTAGGCCAGAAGCGTGCCGAAGCCCTGCGTGATGCGCTGGTGGCGGCCGGTGTCGCGGGCAGCCGCATCCAGGTGGTCGGCAAGAAGGCTCCGCCCACCAAGGCCCGTTCGGCCGAGGTCGTGGTGCTGCCGTAAACGGCTGATTCCGTTTGTTTTTCGTTGTCCCGTGCATTCAGCCTGAACCCCGCCCCGGCGGGGTTCGGTCTTTTTGACGCAGGGGCTTGAAGGGCCTCCTGCACAGGCGTAGGGTCAATCGTCTGGGACGCAATGCCGCGGACCCGGACGTAGGGAGGGCCGGGCCGATGACAGCAGGGCGCGAACCACGATTGGCCGATATGCGCAGGCCAGTGCTGCATGCGGTCGTGGCTGCCGTTCCCGGTGTCGCCCGGCACTCTTACCTGTTCAACGCCCCGTGCCTTGCGGCCGGGGCGTTTGCGTTTCTGCAGAAGGAGGCTCACCATGTTTGAAGATCAGCCCCAGAGCGAGATCGACGCCCGTCGCGCGCGAGATCCTGAGTTCAGGGTCCTCCATGACCAGCACCGCAAGTTGAACAAGAAGTGCATGGATGCCGAACTGGGCGTGCTGCCGATCGATGATGTCACCCTGGGTCGAATGAAGCGCGAGAAGCTTCTGGCCAAGCAACGCCTGCTGCGCATGTACGACACGCCCCTGCCGTCGGCATCGGTGTCCGCGTCACCCTGAGGATTCCCATGGTCGCGCCCGGGAACGGCGCGGCCCGGCCAGTGATGGCCTGCGGCCGGCGCCATGCCGGCTGCGCCAGGGCACCCCATGAGGGCGGGGCCCTGGCCTGGTGTTCTGCCGATGCGGGCGGAACCGGTCTCCCTCGTCGGGCGGGGCCGCCCGCATCACCTTTGCGCCGCTGTGGCGGCAGACCGGCAATATTTGCCTGCCCATAGGCCAGTGTTGCCCCTGACTTTCGGCGCCATCCGTCGGATAATCCAATGTCCGGCCCTGCGTGGCGCGAACCGACAGTCCCCGAATGCCCATCCACTCTTCCGTCCTCGAACTCATTGGCCAGACCCCCATCGTCAAGGCCCAGCGCCTAGATGCCGGCGTCTGTGAGGTCTACCTCAAGCTGGAGAGCGCCAACCCGGGCGGGTCGATCAAGGACCGCATCGGCCTGTCGATGATCGAAGCAGCGGAAAAGCGTGGCGACCTCACGCCCGGCGCGGCCCTGGTGGAAGGCACCGCCGGCAATACCGGCCTGGGCCTGGCGCTGGTGGCCCAGCAGAAGGGCTACAAGCTGATCCTGGTCGTGCCGGACAAGATGAGCCGGGAAAAGATCTTCAACCTGAAGGCGATGGGTGCCGAAGTGCGCCTGACCCGTTCGGACGTGGCCAAGGGCCACCCCGAGTACTACCAGGACCTGGCCCAGACCATCGCCGAGCAGACCCCCGGTGCCTACTTCATCAACCAGTTCGGCAACCCGGACAACCCGGCCGCGCATGAGTTCGGTACTGGCCCGGAGATCCTGGAGCAGATGGGCGGTGAACTGGACGCGATCGTGTTCGGCTGCGGCAGCTCGGGCACCATGACCGGCCTGTCGCGCGCCTTCGCCAAGCTTTCGCCGGACACCGAGCTGGTGCTGGCCGACCCGGTCGGCTCGATCCTGGCCGAGTACATCAACGACGGCAACCTGAACGACAAGTCGGGCAGCTGGCTGGTGGAAGGCATCGGCGAGGATTTCCTGCCGTCCATCTCCGATTTCAGCCGGGTCAAGAAGGCCTACGCCATCACCGACGCGGAAAGCTTCCACACCGCGCGCGAGCTGCTGGGCAAGGAAGGCATCCTGGGCGGTTCGTCCACCGGCACCCTGCTGGCGGCGGCGCTGAAGTACTGCCGTGAGCAGACCACGCCGAAGAAGGTGCTGGTGCTGGTGCCCGACACCGGCAACAAGTACCTGTCCAAGATGTACAACGACTACTGGATGCTGGACAACGGCTTCCTGGAGCCCCCGCAGCACGGCGACCTGCGCGACCTGATCCTGCGCCCGTACGGCCAGCGCGACACCGTGGTGATCGGCCCGAACGACCTGCTGACCACCGCCTACCAGCGCATGAAGCTGTATGACGTGTCGCAGCTGCCGGTGATGGATGGCGACCAGCTGGTCGGCATCGTCGATGAAAGCGACGTGCTGCTGCACGTCTATGGTGACAAGACCCGCTTCCGCGACAAGGTGGCCACCGCCATGGTCAGCAAGCTGGACCGGCTGGACGTGAAATCGCCGATCGAGGCGCTGCTGCCGGTATTCGACCGCGGCCAGGTGGCGATCGTGATGAACGGCGACGTGTTCCTTGGCCTGATCACCCGCATCGATCTGCTGAATTATCTGCGACGTCGCGCACAGTAAGCCGGCGTTTGGCGTAGATGGCAACGCTTTCAGTGTTTATCCGCGTCAATGCCCGTTAAGGGGACGCTGCTAGACTCCCGCTCCTTTGATGGCGCCCGCCTGTGGCGCCCAGCAGGAAACACCATGTCCGATACCTCCAAGCGTTCGCTGGCCCTGGCCACCCTGGCCATCCACGGCGGGCAGTCGCCCGACCCGAGCACCGGCGCGGTGATGCCGCCGATCTACGCCACCTCAACCTATGCGCAGTCCAGCCCGGGCGAGCACCAGGGCTTCGAGTACTCGCGCACGCACAACCCGACCCGCTTCGCCTACGAGCGCTGCGTGGCCTCGCTGGAAGGCGGCACGCGCGGCTTCGCGTTCGCCTCGGGCATGGCCGCCAGCTCCACCGTGATCGAGCTGCTGGACGCCGGCAGCCACGTGGTGGCGATGGACGACATCTACGGCGGCAGCTTCCGCCTGTTCGAGCGCGTGCGCCGCCGCACCGCCAACCTCGATTTCAGCTTCATCGACCTGACCGACCTGGCGGCCTTTGAAGCGGCGATCACGCCGCAGACCAGGATGGTCTGGATCGAGACCCCGACCAACCCGATGCTGAAGATCGTGGACATCGCCGCGGTGTCCGCCATCGCCAAGCGCCACGGCCTGACCGTGGTGTTGGACAACACCTTCGCCTCGCCGATGCTGCAGCGCCCGCTGGAACTGGGCGCGGACCTGGTGCTGCATTCGGCCACCAAGTACCTCAACGGCCATTCGGACATGGTCGGCGGCATGGTGGTGGCGGGCGACAACGCCGACCTGGCCGAGCAGATGGCTTTCCTGCAGAACTCGGTGGGGGGCGTGCAGGGCCCGTTCGACAGCTTCCTGGCCCTGCGTGGCCTGAAGACCCTGCCGCTGCGCATGAAGGCGCACTGCGCCAACGCGCTGGCCCTGGCCAAGTGGCTGGAAACGCACCCGGCGGTTGAAAAAGTGATCTACCCGGGCCTGCCCTCGCACCCGCAGCATGAACTGGCGGGCAAGCAGATGGCCGGCTACGGCGGCATCGTCTCGATCGTGCTCAAGGGCGGTTTCGAGGCGGCCAAGCGCTTCTGCGAGAAGACCGAACTGTTCACCCTGGCCGAATCGCTCGGCGGCGTGGAAAGCCTGGTGAACCACCCGGCGGTGATGACCCACGCCTCCATTCCCGTGGCCCGCCGCGAGCAGCTGGGCATCAGCGATGCGCTGGTGCGGTTGAGCGTGGGCGTGGAGGAGCTGGGGGATCTGCAGCTGGATCTGGAACGGGCGCTGGGCGGGAACGCCTGAGCATGGGCATCCTTTCGGTTTTCGGCAAGCATCGTTCGCTTGCCTTCGAACTGACCCAGCGCGAGGTGCTCGGCCGCTACCGCGGTGCGAGCTTCGGGCTGCTGTGGTCGCTGATCAGCCCGTTCCTGATGTTGCTAGTCTACACCATGGCCTTCGGCTACATCATGAAGGGGCGTTGGCCGGGTTCGACCGGCTCGACCACCGATTTCGCGCTGATCCTGTTCGCGGGCTTGACCGTGCACGGCTTCTTCGCTGAATGTTTCACCCGCGCACCGCAGCTGATCGTCAGCAACACCAGCTACGTCAAGCGCGTGGTGTTCCCGTTGGATCTGCTGGTCTGGAGCATGGCGTTCTCGGCGCTGTTCCACCTGTTGATGAACATGGTGGTGCTGCTGCTGCTGCACCTGTGCGTAAAGGGCAGCATTCCGCCCACCGCAGCGCTGCTGCCGGTGGTCGTGCTGCCGCTGGTCATTCTCACCGTGGGCGTGGGCTGGATCGTGTCGGCGCTGGGCGTGTACCTGCGCGACATCGGCCAGATTGCCGGCGTGATCGCCACCGCCATGCTGTTCCTGTCCTCGGCCATCGTGCCGCTGGAATCGGTGCCGGCCAGCTACCGCATCGTGTTCGAACTCAATCCGCTTACCTTCATCATCAACCAGGTGCGTGAAGTGGTGATCTGGGGTCGCCTGCCTGACTGGGCCGGGCTGGGCCTGTACACGCTCATCGCCTGCGTGGTCGCCGTCATTGGCCACCGCCTGTTCAACAAGCTGCGCGCGGGGTTCGCCGATGTCCTCTGAAGTGGCTGTAGCCGAGACCGTCATCGAGGTCAGTGGCGTTGGCAAGTCGTACCACATGTACGAGCGGCCCTCGCATCGCCTGTGGCAAGCGCTGGCCGGCAAGCGCAAGGCGTTCTACAAGGATTTCTGGGCGCTGCGCGGGGTGAGTTTCTCGATCCGCCGTGGCCAGACCGTGGGCATCGTCGGCCGCAACGGTTCGGGCAAGTCGACCCTGCTGCAGATGATCGCCGGCACCCTGAACCCGACCGAGGGCAGCATCAAGGTGAAGGGGCGCGTTGCCGCGCTGCTGGAGTTGGGCAGCGGCTTCAACCCGGAATTCACCGGCCGCGAGAACGTCTATCTCAATGCCACCATCCTGGGCCTGTCACGCGCGCAGATCGACCAGCGCCTGGACAGCATGCTGGCTTTCGCCGACATCGGCGAATTCATCGACCAGCCGGTGCGCAGCTATTCCAGCGGCATGTCGGTACGCCTGGCGTTCGCGGTCATCGCGCATGTCGATGCGGACATCCTGATCATCGACGAAGCGCTGGCCGTGGGCGATGCGTTCTTCTCGCAGAAGTGCATGCGCTTCCTGCGTGAGTTCCAGAAGAACGGCACCCTGCTGTTCGTCAGCCACGACGCGGCCGCCGTGACCAACCTGTGCGAGAACGCGGTGTGGCTGCAGAACGGCCAGATGCGCCTGTCCGGCACCTCGCAGGAGGTGGTCGAGGCGTACATGACCGAACAGCACGTGGTGGGGCGGCGTGAGGTGGGCAGTGAAGAGATCGTGGTGGAGAAGAGGCAGCGCCGCCTTGCGGTCGATGTTCCTGATTTCCGCCATGAGGCGATGCGCGACGCCGGAGCCACCAACCGCATCGCGCTGTTCCAGTTCGATCCGGACAACGTCGGGCAGGAGTTCGGCGCGCGCGGTGCACGCATCATCGACGTCTGCATGACCGACGAAACCGGCAGCCGCGTAGGTGTCGTTGAGGGCGGGGAAGTGGTGAGGCTTGAGATCCGCGTGGAACTGCTGCAGCCGCTGGAGAACCTCATCGTCGGGTTCTACGTAAAGGATCGCCTGGGCCAGCGCCTGTTCGGTGACAACAGCTACTTCGCCTGCCAGGAGACGCCCGTTTCCGGACAGGCCGGAAGCATCGTCCGCGGCACCTTCGTGTTCCGCATGCCGATCATGCCCTCCGGTTCGTACATGGTGGATGCTGCCGTCGCATCGGGCGATCAGCATGACCACACCCAGCAGCACTGGATCCATGACGCGCTGGAGTTCCGCGCGATGGACGAAACGATGCGCTTCGGCCTTGTCGGCCTGCCGATGCTGGCCATCGAAGTTTCCAAGGAGTCTCAATGATCGAGTTCACCGGTGAGCGCTTCGTGCCGACCGAACAGGGTGTGATCAGGCAGGAGCATCTTCACCGCTACGCCTGGTGCCTGCCGTTGATGGAAGGCAAGGATGTGCTGGATGTCGCCAGCGGCGAAGGCTATGGCAGCGCGATGCTCGCCTCCAGGGCGCGCTCGGTACGCGGCGTGGATATTTCGCAGGAAGCTGTGGATCACGCCGCCGGGCGCTATGCAGCGCTCTCCAACCTGACCTACCTGCAAGGCTCCGCTGCTGCCATTCCGTTGGCCGACGACAGCGTCGATGTAGTCGTTTCCTTCGAGACCATCGAACACCTGCTGGAGCAGGAGGAAATGATGGCGGAGATCCGTCGCGTTCTGCGACCCGATGGTGTTCTGGTGATGTCCTCGCCGAACAAGGAGGTCTATTCGGATCGCGCCGGCTATCACAACGACTTCCATGTGAAGGAACTCTACCAGGTGGAGTTCCAGGAGCTGGTCGGGCGCTACTTCCCGGCGTCGCGCCTGTGTGGGCATCGCATGGCAGTGTGCTCGACGATCACGCCGCTGTCTGAAGTGCAGCAAGCGGATAGTTATCAAGCGCTGACCGATACTGGTTCCAGCGTCGAAACCCGCGTGGCCAACGTTCCCGACGCAGTCTACTTCGTGATGGTAGCCGCAGCCGACGCGTCTCTGTTGCCTGATACGCCTGCCTCGATCTTCTACGCCGAAGGTGAGGATCTCTATGCGCAGCAGCATGACATCGCTCGCTGGGCGCAGGGGCTCGACAATGAGCGCGAGAGCGCCATTGGCTGGGCACGCTCGCTGGAAGCAGAGTTGGAAAAGTCGCGTGCCGAGTACCAGCGGCTGGAAGGCGAGTTCGAGGATCGCACGCGCTGGGCGCTGGAGCTGGACCGCATCGTCCAGGCAACCCGCGCACGCGGTGGTGTGGCCGAGTTGCTGGTGCAGATCAAGGGGCTGGAAAAGCAGCTTCAACACGCAGATGCCGAAAGGGCGTCTGCCGATGCGCGGCTTGAACAGCTGCAGCAAAGCAACGAGGCAGAGGCTGCTGAACTGCGACGCCATCTGGAAGCTGCCCACGCAGCCATGGCCACGCATTCGGAAGCCATCCGAGCCCTGCAGCGCCGCTCCGGTGTCGACGTGGTGCCGGCAGCGGACGCCGCTTCGGGTCTGGAGATCCAGCATGTCATCAGTGATTACCAGGGGCAGGTGTCGAGCCTGAACGAGGCACTGTCTGCGGTGCTTGCGTCCAAGTCGTGGCGTATCACCCGCCCGATGCGCTTCGCTTCGCGTCTGTGGCGGGGCGACGTGCCGGCCATCCTCGCGTCATTGCGCGCCTCCGGCCTGGCACGCCATCCGCTGCTGTCGCCGCTGGCTCCGCTGGCCAGGCCGGTGCGGAACTGGCTGCTGCGGCATGACAACGCGCAGCCGCAGCCGCCTGCCGGCCTGTCGCTGCCGGCCTTGGTGGAAGACCCCGAAGAAGTGTTGAAGACGCTGTCCTTCCCGGTGCACGAAGCGCCGGAAGTCAGCATCGTCATTCCCACCTACGGGAACCTGCCGCACACCTTGGCATGCCTGCGCTCCATCGCCGTCCATCCGCCCGCGGTGAGCTATGAGGTGCTGGTGCTGGAAGATGCGTCCGGCGATGTGGAGATCGGGAAGCTGGTGCCGGTCCCGGGCCTGCGCTTCCACCACAACCCGCAGAATCTGGGTTTCCTGCTTTCCTGCAACCAGGCGCTGGAACTGGCGCGTGGCCGCTATACCTATTTCCTGAACAACGACACCGAAGTGCGTCCGGGCTGGTTGGACCAGATGCTGGATGTATTCAAGCGCATGCCCGACTGCGGCATGGTCGGTTCCAAGCTGGTCTACCCGGATGGCCGCCTGCAGGAAGCCGGCGGCATCATCTGGCGCGACGGCTCGGCGTGGAACTATGGTCGTCTGGATAACCCGGCGGCCAGCCAGTACAACTACCTGCGTCCGGTGGACTACTGCAGCGGCGCCAGCCTGCTTATCCCCAGTGCGCTGCTGCGTGAACTGGGCGGTTTCGATCCTGAATTCGTGCCGGCCTACTGCGAAGACTCCGACCTGGCCTTCCGCGTGCGCAGGGCAGGCTACCAGCTCTACTACTGCCCGACCTCGGAGGTCGTGCATTACGAGGGCATCTCGCACGGCACCGATACCGGCAGCGGCATCAAGGCCTACCAGGTCGCCAACCAGACGAAGCTGCGTGAGCGTTGGCAGGACGAATTGGCAGTGCACGAGTCCAATGGCGAGCACGTGGTTCTTGCTCGTGATCGGGCTTGGCAGAAGGAAACCGTGCTGATCGTCGATCACTACGTGCCGCAGCCTGACTGCGATGCGGGCTCGCGCACCATGATCGCCTTCATTGACGCACTGCTGGCCCGCGGCTGCGTGGTCAAGTTCTGGGCCGACAACCTGTACTTCGATCCGGTCTACACCCCGCCGCTCCAGGCCCGTGGCGTGGAAGTGATGTACGGCGGCCAGTGGGCGGCCGGCTTCGCGCGTTACCTGCAGGACAACCCGCACGTCCGCACGGTGATGCTGTCGCGTCCGTACATTGCCGAGCATTACATCGATGCCCTGCAGAAGCACCCGGGCGTGCGCACGGTCTACTACGGCCATGATCTGCACTTCCGCCGGCTGGACATGGAAGCCCAGCGCAACGGTGCCAGTGATGCAGCTGCGCGTGACATGGAGAAGCTGGAGCGGCGCATCTGGAGCGCTGTCGACCGCGTGCTCTATCCATCCCCGGAAGAGGCACAGGACGTGCGTGCGCTGGAACCCTCGGTCGATGCTCGCGCGATCCTTCCGTACGCATTCGATCATTTCAACGATGAAGCCGCGCCCGTGCAACGTGCAGGCCTCCTGTTCGTCGCGGGTTTCGCCCACGGCCCCAACGTAGACGCAGCGCAGTGGCTGGTCGAGTCGGTGATGCCGCAGGTCTGGGCGCGGCATCCCGGTGTGACGCTATCGCTGGTCGGTTCCAACCCGACCGACGCCGTGCGCGCGCTGGCCGGTGACCATGTGGAGGTGACCGGTTTCGTCACCGACGAAGAGCTGGCCCGGCGCTACGGTGCCGCACGCGTGGCCGTCGTTCCGCTGCGCTTCGGCGCCGGGGTCAAGGGCAAGGTTGTCGAAGCCATGCAGCAGGGCCTGCCGCTGGTCACCACAGGCGTTGGCGCGCAAGGTCTGGCTGGCTTGGACGAGGTGGTGACGGTGGCCGACGAGGCTGACCGCATTGCGGCCGGGCTGCTGTCGCTGTTGGAGGATGACGGGCTCTGGCTGCAGCGCTCGCGTGCAGCGGCGGACTACTGTCGCAGCCACTTTTCGCGCGACGCGCTGGGGCGTGCGCTCGAATCGGCATTCGAACTGGAGAATAAAGCATGATCGTTCGTTCACGCGCACCGCTGCGCCTTGGCTTGGCTGGCGGCGGCACCGACGTTTCGCCGTTCTGCGACCAGTTCGGTGGCTTCGTCATGAACGTGACCATCGACAAATTCGCTTATGCGACGCTCGATGTCTCGCCCGATGGCCTGGTGGAGTTCCACGCGCAGGACGCTGGCGCCTGTGAGCGCATTGATCCGCAGGCGGTAGTGGCCGGCCCCGGTCCGCTGCAGCTGATGAAGGGCGTCTATCTGCGCATCTGCAATGAATACCTGCAGGGCGAACGACCGGCCATCCGCATCCGCGCGCATTCCGATGCGCCGCCGGGCTCGGGCCTCGGCTCGTCCTCGACGATGGTTGTTGCCCTCGTCACCGCATTTGCCGAGTATTTCTCGCTGCCGCTCGGCGAGTATGAGATCGCCCAGCTCGCCTACCGCATCGAGCGCGTCGACCTGCAGCTGTCCGGCGGCAAGCAGGACCAGTACGCAGCGGCCTTCGGTGGTTTCAACTTCATGGAGTTCTACGACGCCGACCGGGTGATCGTGAACCCGCTGCGCATCAAGGACTGGATCTGGTCCGAACTCGAAGCAGGCCTGGTGTTGTACTTCACCGGCGTGTCGCGTGCTTCGGCCAAGATTATCGACGAGCAGTCCCGCAACATCAAGGAAGGCAAGGCCAGTTCGCTCGATGCGATGCATCGGTTGAAGATCGAGGCCAGCCAGATGAAGGAAGCACTGCTGCGCGGTGATTTCGAGCGGTTGGCGCAGGTGATGCAGTCCGGCTGGGAAGCGAAGAAGCTCAGCGCGAGCAGCATTTCCAATCCGATGATCGATGAGATCGAAGCATTGGCCATGCGCCATGGCGCGCGTGCCACCAAGGTTTCCGGCGCGGGTGGTGGTGGCTTCATGATGTTCCTCTGCGACCCGGCCCACCAGGTCGACCTGGTGCGCGCGCTGGCAGGCGCCGGCGGCACCGTCTTCGACACACATTTCACTCATCAAGGCGCAACGGCATGGAAAATCGGATGAACGACTTCATCAAGGCCGAATTCGGCAAGACCCTCGAGAATTTCCAGCGCATGTCGGCCGATGCCGCGTTGGCGGTGCAGATCGAGCAGGCAGTGGCGCTGTGCGTGGACGCGCTCAAGGCAGGCCGCAAGATCCTGTTCGCCGGCAACGGCGGCAGTGCTGCCGACGCCCAGCACTGGGCCGGTGAACTGGTCAGCCGCTTCTATTACGACCGTCCGGGCCTGCCGGCGATCGCGCTGACCACCGATACTTCGATCCTGACCGCCATCGGCAACGACTACGGTTACGACTACACCTTCGCCCGCCAGATCGAAGCGCTCGGCCAGGAAGGCGATGTGTTCGTGGCGATCTCCACCTCGGGCCGTTCGAAGAACATCATGCGCGCGCTGGAAGCCTGCGAAGCCAAGGGCGTGCGTGTGATCGGCTTCACCGGCGAGCATGGCGGCGACATGAAGGACCGCTGCGATATCTGCTTCCGTGTGCCGTCCAGCGAGACCCCGCGCATCCAGGAAGGCCATGAGTTCATCGGCCACCTGCTGTGTGCGTTGATCGAAAGCGAGATGTTCCCGCGCTGACATGGCTGCCGACGAGATCCTGATCCTGGCCGGCGGTTTCGGCACCCGCCTGCGCAGTGAAGTGCCCGACCTGCCCAAGCCGCTGGCGCCGGTGGCCGGACGTCCGTTCCTGGCCTACCTGCTGGATCGCTACGCCGCTGCCGGCATGCGCCGGGTGATCCTGGCGACGGGATACCTTGGCGATGTGGTGGAGCAGACCATTGGCGCACGCTGGGCCGGCATGGATGTGGTCTACTCGCGCGAGGAAAGTCCGCTCGGTACCGGTGGTGCGATCGCTGCCGCCGCACGGCTGGCGCTGGGCGACGGCCTGCATGTCTGCAATGGCGATACCTACCTGGAATACGCGCCCGCCGCACTGGAAGCTGCTGCCGAAGGCCTGCCGATGTCGATCGCGCTTGCCTGCGTGGACGATGTCTCGCGCTACGGCACGGTGGATGTCGAGCAGGGCAGGGTGCTGCGTTTCCATGAGAAGCGCCCGGGCGGTGCCGGCCTGATCAACGCCGGCAGCTATTTCCTCAGTGCATCGGCGCTGGCCAACCTGCCGGGCGAAGCTGCGTTCTCGTTCGAGAAGCAGGTGCTGGAGCAGGCTGTCGCAAATGGCATGGTGGGGGCGCTGGTAGATACCGCCGCATTCATTGACATTGGCGTGCCTGAGGATTTCCGCCGCGCACAGGAACTGTTCGGGACGATGCGTCATGTGTGACGGTTTACCGGGGGCCGGCTTTGTCCCTGGCCCGGCGACGCGCAGGGCCGGGGCGCCGGTGCTCTTCCTGGACCGGGACGGGGTAATCAACGTCAATCTTGGCTATGTGCACACGGTCGAACGGACTCAATGGGTGGACGGCCTGCCGGCGCTGCTCCGGCAGTCGCAGGTGAAGGGTTACGACATCGTGATTGCCACCAACCAGGCTGGCATTGCGCGGGGCTACTACTCCACCGAGGCCTTCGAGGCCTACACCGGCTGGGTGCACGCCCGCCTCGCCGAGGCCGGTGGCGCCGTGCTGGGCACGTACTTCTGTCCGCACCACCCTACGGCCGGGCTCGGCACCCTGCGTACCGACTGCACGTGCCGAAAGCCTGCGCCCGGCATGTTCCTGGCCGCGATGGGGCGTTTCGGCATCGATCCAGCCACTGCGGTGCTGGTGGGCGACAAGACCACCGACATGCTGGCAGGCGCTGCTGCCGGTATCAGACGTCGCATCCTGGTAGGGCAGGAGCCCGAGGGCGAACCGGGCGCTGACGTGCTGCGCCGCGACAATCCCGGAGACGTGACGCTCTAGTACTCCGGCCGTTTGTGACAGTGTTAGCATCGTTCTTCGTCATCTCCGGAACGGCGCTTTATGGATGAAGTACTGGAAGAAATCCTGGAGTCCATGCAGACCGTTCAGGGGCCGACTGCCGCCTGCCCGCTGTGCGGCACCGGTGGTCCGTTGTTCGACAGGGTTGACCGGGTGGACTATTTCAACTGCCCCGGCTGCGACCTTATCTTCGCCGACCCCAAGGTGCTGGCGCAGATCGATGCCGGTGAATTCATCAGGGACTACGACGACAGCTACTGGCTGCGCGAACTGCAGTCAGCGCGCGACCGTTCCTACGGTTCGTCGCTGGCGCGGGTGGGTGAGGCCTTGTTGTATTGCACCGTTCCGGTGAAGCGTTTCATCGATATCGGTACCGGGCCGGGCTATCTGCTCGACGCGCTGAGAGCCTACCTGCCCTCGCATTCTGCAGTTTTCCATGGAGTGGAAAAGTTTCCGCCGGAGCAGGATGCGCGCAGTACGCACCCCAACTACCACTGTGCTGATCTGGCAGATGAGCAGATGACGTTCGAATGTGGCGTCTGTGTCGAGGTGTTCGAGCACCTCACGCCGGACATGGACAGAGCGATGGCTGCAGCACTGTGGAAATGCACGGTTCCGGGGTCGCTCTTCATTTTCAACACGGGCCTGACTGATTACGTCCGCAACGAGGACCCTGGCTATCTGGATCCTCGCCAGCGTGGCCATATCCTGGCGTGGTCGGTGACGGCGGCGCGGCGGGTTTTCGAGTCGCTGGGGTTTGTGGTTCACCCGCTTCCGGGGAAAACCTGGGCCTTCGTCGTGGAGCGTCCTCATGAACATCCACGGGCGCAACTGCCCATGCAGGATCGCATCTGGGGCGCTGAAGCGGCAAACCTCGCGATACTTCGGGATCCGGAAATGGGTGAGGTTTTGATGATCCTGGGGCGCGAGAGCGCCAGGGCATGTTGATACGATGGCCCAATGCCCCGTTAGCCCCGGCAGTGGTTACAATTCATCGGTTAAGCCAGGGGGTACAGTTGAGCCCCTCTGCGGCGGGACTGCCGTCCATCGCCTGATCTTGCATTCCGGAGCCGAAGAGTGACCGATCCACTGGCAGTTGTCCCCCCCCTCACAGACGCCGGCAGGTGGGCAGAAGCCATTTGATATTGCAGAGCGTCTTTCCTGGCTGCATTCGCCCATCACCATCGAACAGGGGCTGCGTCGCCGCTCCGACAATTTTCTGCTGATCCGCATCATTGCTGCTTCGATGGTGATCTATGGTCACGCGAAGGCCATCGCACCGGCGGTGGAACACGAAGATTTCTTCGTCTGGGCGGGGTTTGGACACTACAGCGGCCACATCGTCGTCAACATATTCTTCCTTGTCAGTGGATTCCTGGTCACAGGAAGCTTGATGAGGCAGCGTAATCCGCTGAACTTCTTCAAGTTGCGTGCGCTTCGGCTGGTTCCGGGCTATTCCGTCAACGTAGCGTTGCTCGCGCTGGTCCTGGGAACCGTGATGACCGCGCTGCCTGTGCGTGATTACCTGCGCAGCCCCGATGTTTGGGCATACATCGTGAAGAACCTGCATCTGTCCTCGGACATGGCATGGAACCTCCCCGGTGTTTTCGAACAGAATGCGAAGACCAGTACCATCAATGGCAGCCAATGGACTTTGCCTGCAGAAGTACGCATGTATGTGCTTCTGGGAGTCGCCAGATTGATCGGACTGTTCCATTCAGTACGGGTAGCGACGTTCGCTACGTTTGCCATCATGGCTATCGGCGCATTCGTACCCTACTATCTGCCGCTGCATCAGGATTGGTTCCGTCTGGGGCTGTACTTCTCTCTGGGTGTGCTGGCCTACCTGCATCGCGATGCCATCCAGATCAGCTATGTGTTTGCGATCGGCATGGTCGGACTGGCGGTATTGACCCGTCACCTGCCCGGATATGAGCTTACCTTCGCTCTTGCTACCGGAGCAGTGGTGTTCGCAGCGGCCTATCTGACACGTCCCGTCCAATGGCTTGAGCGCTTTGGCGACCCGTCGTACGGCATTTATCTGTGGGGGTGGCCCGCGCAGCAGGTGGTGGCGCGTTACGCACCTGACGCAGGTCTTGTTCTGCACGTCTCGCTTGCCCTCGCCCTGGCGATGGTTGCTGGCTACGCCTCGTGGCATCTGGTGGAAAAGCATGCTCTCAAGTTAAAGTAATGCCCTACCCCAGCTCGGTCAGCGAGGACAAGGCGCCATCCGTGGCCATTCCCCGCTGCTTTCGTTGGGTCTGGCTGTTCTGGCCTATCTGCTGATCACGCGTATTGTGACACCAGGCTTCTTCGAGCCACTGGTGCCTACCCATTCCGACACGTGGCGGTACTTTGCCTATTTCAAGACCGACTTCTCTGCGTCGGATTTCACTGCGCCGCGGCCCTTGATGCTGGTGGCGCTGAAGCTGATGGGCGCAGTGGACAGCTTTCCTGCGTTCGTCCTGCTGGTTCTGCTGCCGGCGTTCCTCTTGCCGGTGATTCTACTGAAAACTGCACAGATCGTGCTCGAACGTACGGTCACCTGGCCGTTGCAGTTCGTCTACTACGCTATCTGCTACGGCTTGCCATCGTTCTATGAGCTGCAGACCCTGGATTTTGGTGGCTGTCTTTCAGGTTGGTTCGCGTGCGCGACGCTCCTTTCCCTGCGTCGTCTGGCGCTGCAGCCACAGGGGCAGGCGTCCTTCGCCGCATGGGTCACGCCACTGCTGCTGGCGTGGATCAGCATGGAGTGCAAGCCGACGTATGGCATGGTGCTTGCCGCGCTGCCGGTGGTCTTCCTGGCGCGCATGGGCTGGCGCCGAGCCGGTATGCTGGTCTTCGGCATCTCGCTGGTCGTCCTTGCGGTGCTGGTGAAGGATCGCCTGCTGGGAAGCCCTTTCGTGGGAAGCAACGTCAGTGAAACATCCAGCTACCACGTCGCCTCGGGTGTTGGCGTCATGTGGGAGTCGCTGGTGTTCTATCTACGCCACATGGTGCCACTGGGTGCCGGTCTGCTGGTACTCATTGGTCTTGTTGCCCTGGCGCGTCTTCACGGCGTCTGGCACGCGCTGATGGTCGTTGCATTGGCAATGCTGGCGATTGCGCCGATGTTGGCTATCCCAAACAACAAGCTTTCCATGTACGGGTGGTTTGGTGCGTCCATCCTGTTCCTGCCCGTTGCGTTTCTGTCGACCTGGCCATCCGGGCGCTCGCGCACCCTAAGGGGTGTATCGGTGCTTGTGCTGGGCGCTGCGATGCTGCTGGCCTTCAATGCGATTGCTCGTGCTGAACCTTCGTTGCGCTACTGGTATGGATTCAATCAGAAGGCGAACAAGCAGAGTTTGCTTGCCATCGAAGCTATGCGGCCGTTGCTTCGCCCGGGCCAACACCTGCTCGTTGCCGGCCCGCTGAACGCATTCAATCCTTTTAGAAATGATGAGTTCATTGCCCTGCAGTTCCCCTACGCACTGGAATGGACGGTGGTCGTTCCCGAGCAAGACACCCCGCTTCTGCCTTTCAGCGATTCCCGGCGTCACGTCGCCAGCCGTGACCTGGCAGGTATCGATGACATCGACGTGATCGCGATGATCGATGCGAATGGTCGACTGGTGAAGCTTGTGGATGCACAGGCCTATCGCGGCATGGGTAAGTCTGAACTGCTCAGTGCACTGTTCTGCCGGCAGGGAAGCGCGCCCGACTGGGACGCCGAACTTAATTGTCTACGCCAGATGAAAGAAGAATCGGCTGCGCAGGAATTGTCAGAGCGTGGACCGCTGCAGTAAATCCACGATCTTTCGATGGGAAACAACGCAGATCGGGCCCTCCCAATGGGCATCGCTTACCGTGCGCAGCCGCGCAGACGAGTGATGCATGATCAGGGATTTGTAGGTGTTTAATTCCTGAACGGAATCGGATAATGTGCAGGCGCCGTGAACGGAGCGAGTGCCGCAGAACGCGGCGGGCTGTCGGAATTGCGCCCTGAATTTCAATTCCTAAACCGCGTGCGCCAACCTGCCGAAAGTCGATGCTGGTTCCACTGGCCCCAGCTTCTGCCGTGAAGGAAGGATTCCAATGGCGCATGTAATACGGGGGCCCTGTGCCGCGTTTTGACAACCTGACCGTAGCCCGTTTCGCGGCTGCGTTGCTCGTGTTCTTTCATCATTCCTCGCCGCTCGAATATGAAGCGATCACTTCGCCCTTCTGGACGAACTTCGCCAAGAATGGTCATGTTGGTGTCTCATTCTTCTTCATCCTCAGCGGGTTCGTGCTTGCAGCATCGAATCTGGACAAACTGGAGAAATTCACTGTAGGCGGGTCGCTGTACTTCTACTGGAAGCGCATTGCTCGAATCGTGCCGTTGTGGCTTCTGGTATCTGCTCCCTTCATCATCAAGGCCGTACACGAGGGCGATCCCAAGCTGTGGCCGTTCCTGAGCTTTACCCAGGCATGGAGCGCGGACGTCTTCGTTTCGTTTGGACTGCTCGCAGTGGCGTGGACGCTTTCGGTAGAGATGTTCTTCTACTTCATGTTCCCATTTATCGCCGTCGCGCTGCGGCCGCTCAAGGGACGCTGGCTGGGCCCGGTACTTATCCTCGTGGGCATGGCCATCCCGGCGGCGGGAGCCTACTACTACTGGGTAAATCCGGACATGGCGGCCATCTTCTTCCCCGAGCCGAACAGCTCGCATCGTTGGCTCTATCGGATGCCTGTCACTCGTCTGGGTCAGTTCATCGCTGGCATCGGCATTTTCCTTGCTATCGCTCGATGCAACGTTCGTATGAACCGTCTTGCATCCAGCACCGTCCTGCTTTTGGCCGTGATCCTCCTTTTCGCCTGCATGGGCCTCATGGAGCAGGGCAAAGCTTTCTGGGTGATGCCTTATGCGCTCATCTTCGTGGTGATCGTACTTATGTTGGCGAAGATCGAAACCCTCGGGCTCCGGGTCACGTGGAAACTGCCGATCCTACTGGGCGAAGCTTCATTCGCGTTCTATCTGATTCACCAGTTCTATTTCAAGGCGGCGCTGCTTCCACCCTTGACCGCCTTCTCTGGGCTTCGGTTGGCTCAGGTGGAGGTGCTCATCGCTACGATGGCCACCAGTATCGGTCTTTACCTGATGGTCGAGACGCCTGCACGGGATCTGCTCCTCCGCGTCCTTCACATTCGCTCCAGCATGCCGAAGGTGACGGTAAGCGAAAAGGTTCAGGGCGACTGAGTCACCCTGTTGGATAAGGCCACCTGACACCGCCGCGGCGGCGTGGGAGCGCCGCAAGGCGCCTCCACGCGGCGCGCTGCCCGGTGGTGTGCGTGGGGACGTTCAATGAAGTGCGCGGGTCAGGCCCAAGCGCTATGACCAGCCAGAGCGCGGTCGTTCATGTGTTCGTGGCTGTGCTCGATGGGATGCGTGTCAGCACCAGCTTGCTGAGGATGAATGTCAGCGGAAGGGTTACGCAGATCGAAACAAAGGGTGCAAGGTGGGCGGGGACGTCAAGTCGACGTACTGACAGATCCAGCACCCATGCGCCCGCAGCGTAGGTGACCAGATAGACAAGGGGAAACGCCAGGATCTTCAGCCAGCTGAAGATCGTCCTGAACACAAAACGCGTGTTCAGGACGTAACTTAGCGCGATCCCGGAAACGAAACTAATGGCATAGGCAACTGGGTAACTCAGCCAGAGCAGAAGTACCCAGTACAGGACGAAGGTAGCACCCGTATTGATGCCGCCCGAGATTAGGAAGCGGCCAATCGTTGCCAGTGCCGTCATGTTCACTGCTTAGCGCCGTTGGCCAGCTCCAGGAACTCATCGTAGTGGCGGATGTACTCCTCGGCGTCATATTCCTCTGATGCGAACACGAGCAGCACCGCACTAGGAGAGTACTGGTACTGCGTGCCCCACGTCATCGGCGGCAGATGCAGGCCCTGGCTGGGAGAGTCCAGCATGAACTCCTCACGTCGCGTGCCGTCATCGGCAAGCACACGGACGCTGCCATTCACGCAGATCAGAAACTGATGGCAGACCTTGTGTGCATGCTCGCCACGGGTTTCCTGACTGGGTACGTCAAAGACCATGAAGTAGCGCTTCGGCTGAAACGGCAGGTCCTTGGCGAATTCGCCGACGGTGAGGGCGCCACGGATGTCCTGATAGCGAGGAAGCTGTTGCAGAGAAACGCCGTTGACCTTGGGTTCCACCTCCTCGATGGACGACCGCAGAGGCTCCTTCTTGCCGCGCGCATTCTTCTCGGTGGCATAGCCAATGATGCGGGCTGGATTGCCCACAACGATTGCGTTGGGGGGCACGGAGCGGGTGATCACCGAACCTGCGCCGACCATGGCGCCGTTGCCGATACGGACGCCAGGCAGCAGGATCGCATTGGCACCGATGGAGGCCCCGGCTTCCACGATGGTCTCAGGATACTCGGCGAGGTGCTGGCGGCTTCGCGGAAACATGTCATTGGTGAAGGTGGCATTGGGTCCGACGAATACGTCGTCGCCGAGCCGCACCCCGTCCCACAGCTGAACACCGCATTTGACCGTCACGCGGTTACCAACTATCGCGTTGTTCTCAATGAAAACGCCGTCGCAGATATTGCAATCGTTGCCGATTGCTGCGCCGGGAAGCACGTGCGCAAATGCCCAGATCTTGGTGCCCTCACCAATCTGATCGGATTCGCACAATGCGTTCGGGTGAAGGAAGTAATTCATCATTCGTAATCCGTGAAGAATTCCTGCGACTGCAGGATGGCCAATGGGTGTGCCTTGGTGTTTTCGAACGTGCGCCATGCATACGCACCCACAACCCCAGGCCAAGTGAGTTGAGAGCGCCGAAGAAGAGGATGGTCACCATCGTCCCCGCGTAGCCGGGAACCGGGACAAGCCCGGAGAGCTTTGCGGCCAGTATGAGTATCGGCAATGCAACGGCGGCCCCAGCGCGATGGTTCCCAGTGCCATCAGCAGCCGTACCGGAAGATCTGTGAAAGCGAAGACGCTGTCAGAAAGGTAACGGAGCTTTTTCTTCAGCGTCTAGGCACTCTTTCCATGCTGTCTGCGCAGGCGCTGGTAGGGTACGAACGACCGGCGCCCGCCCAGCCAGAACAACTGCGCGAGCGGGCTCGTATTGCTTTCATTGAGTCGCAGAAGGCGATCACGCATACCGGCCGTAAGCGCGAAAATATCCACGCCCCTTTGGGATATCAGGCATGACGAAGCGGCGATAGAGTGCCCAGAACGTGGAGGAGGCAATCTTCGAAAGGCCGGGATCCTCCCGGGATTCCCGCACGCCCATTGCGATATCGACGGTTCCTGCAGCCAGAACTTCATGGAACTTCACCACCAGTTCTGGCGGCTCCTGCAGGTCGGCTGCCATGACAGCAATGGCAGCCGCCCTTGGCGTGCTCGAGTCCGACGCGAATGGCAGAGAAAGCGCCAAAATTTCGGGAGAGCAAAATCAGCTGTGCAGCGAACCCTGCCTGAGGTAGGAGGTCTCGAAGCCGCGCATAGCTCTGGTCGGGGCTGCCATCGACGACGAAAACCGCCCCGAAGGGGGTCGTCGTACGTTGCCGGATGTCTGCCAGCGCAGCCAGCAAGGATGGAATCGAGCCTTCATTCCCGTACACGGGAATGACGACCGACAGTTCGGGCGTCAGAAGCTGTTGCATGCCGCGATCACTCGCTCCACTTCTTCATCCGTCAGTTCGGGGAAGCAGGTTAGCGTGAGTACAGTCTCCGCATCACGTTCGGTTGCAGCAAGCGGCGCATCGGCATACCTGCCCGCATGGCAGGGCTGCTTATGATCGGGCAACGGATAGTGGACATCAGTCTGGATTC
Organism: Stenotrophomonas maltophilia; assembly: GCA_009912235.1. Taxonomy (GTDB): domain Bacteria; phylum Pseudomonadota; class Gammaproteobacteria; order Xanthomonadales; family Xanthomonadaceae; genus Stenotrophomonas; species Stenotrophomonas maltophilia_AV. The sequence continues at coordinate 376,248 of WNDS01000004.1, read as the reverse complement.
CAGCATCCAGCAGATGCTTCTGCAGTTCCTCGCGTGCATCGGTTCGAACAACATAGAGGTGGGCGACATATGACTCGCCCTGGCAGTCGTGCAGTTGAATGCGGGGATTACTGATGCCTGCGGCGTACCGCGCGGCCACGGCACGACGGCGCTCTTTCCAGTTATCCAGGTGCGGAAAAAGCAAGAGCAGCATCGCTGCCTGGATTTCGTCGAGCCGACTGTTGCGGCCACCCGACAGGCCATTGGTGTATTTCTGGGTTCATCCATACTGACGGAGACGACGTACTCGTTCAGACAGTTCAGGATCGTTGGTTACAACCGCGCCGCCATCACCCAGTGCGCCCAGATTCTTGGTCGGGTAGAAGCTGAAACTTGTGATGTCACCGAAGGAGCCTGCAATACGCCCGCTCCGGCGAGCGCCATGGGCCTGCGCGCAGTCCTCCATAACGGCGACGCCATGAGCACGGCAGAGGTCGACGATGGACTCGATATCAGCGAGCTGGCCATACAGATGCGTGACGATGACAGCTTTGACCGCTGCGGGCTGCAGCACCGACGCCAGCAGAGTGGCATCCATGGTTGCGTTTCCCGGTGCGATATCGATGAAAACGGGAACCGCGCCGCAGGCCAGGACTGCAGACGTGCCGTACATCGCGGCATTGGCCACTACTGCTACACGGTCACCGGTTTCCACGCCCACGGCACGCAGGGACAACTCCAGCGCATCGGTCCCGTTGCCAACACCGATGCAGTGATTCACACCGCAGTAGGTTGCGAAGGCAGCTTCGAAGCTCTGCACCGACGGGCCAAGTACGAAGTAGCCGGAGCGGACCACCGCAGTAGCCGCAGCAGCAAGCTCTTCCTGATAGGGGGAAACATGGCGCAGCAGTGAATTAACGGGAATCAGGTGTTGGCTCATGGTGAGTCGTCGTTGGAAATGGGGATGTGCCGGCTTCCCGCGCAGCACGGGATATCGGGTGGACCGTTCAGCAGCCAGGGCCACCCGCGGTGGCTTCGGCGACCACGGTACTGCCATCGGCCGATTTCAACAGAAAACGCATGCCCGGGGTGGTCCACTCACCCGTTGCTGCGGAACCCACGGCAGCGCCGCCAGCAAAGAGCTTTTCACCCGTGCTGCCCGCGACCCACAGCTGTACGGCCGTCGTGCCGGGAACACCGCTCGCATCCCAGGAGGCGGTGACCACGCTGCCGGGTTGGCACACTGACAGCGTGCTGGGGGCCAGCTTCAGCATCGGACTGTCGCTCGCGGCGACGGGGGCCTTGGAAGCGGGCGGCGGCGGCGGGATCCATTCGCGCTGGCAGCCTGCAAGGGCAAGAGCGATGCCCATGAACGCTACTACCTTTTTCATGTGCGCACTCTCCTGGCGACAGAATTCGGGACGGGCCATGGCCGGCGACGGGCCGGCCATGGCCAGCACCCTCAGAGCGCCTTTTCCAGTTCCGGCAGGAGGGCGAACAGGTCACCCACCAGGCCGATATCGGCGATTTCAAAGATCGGCGCATCGCCGTCCTTGTTGATCGCAACGATGGTACCAGCATCCTTGATCCCGGTCAGATGCTGGATGGCGCCGCTGATGCCCACGGCCACGTACAGGTCCGGCGCGATGATCTTGCCGGTCTGGCCAACCTGCAGGTCGCTGGGCACGTAGCCGGCATCGACCGCGGCGCGCGAGGCGCCCACGGCGGCACCGAGCTTGTCCGCCAGCTGGAAGATCACCTTGAAGTTCTCTTCCGAACCGACGCCACGGCCGCCGGAGACCACGCGCTTGGCGCTCTGCAGGTCCGGGCGGTCGCTGGCACCGGCGGCCAGGCCGACGAAGCGGGTGTGGGCCGGCAGGGCGGCATCGACGCTGGCCGCTTCAATGGCGGCGCTGCCGCCCTGGGCCGCTTCCGGCCAGGAGGCGGCACGCACGGCGGCGACCACGATCTGGTCGGCCGGCGTTTCCACGGTGATGATCGCGTTGCCGGCGTAGATCGGGCGCTTGAAGGTGTGGCTGCCTTCCACGGCCATCAGGTCGGACACCTGGTTGACGCCCAGCAGGGCGGCCACGCAGGGCATCAGGTCCTTGCCGAAAGTGGTGGACGGGCCGAACACGTGGCTGTAGCCCTTGGCCAGCTGCGCGATCTGCGGGGCCAGCACCTGGGCGATGGCCTGCGCGTTGGCGGCGTTGGCCACGGTCAGGACCTTGCCCACGCCGGCGATCTTCGCGGCTTCAGCGGCCACGGCGGCCGGGTCGGCGGCCAGCACCAGCACGTCGATGCTGGCACCGCTGATGGCGGCGGCGGCGCTGACGGTCTTGGCAGTGGCGGCGTTGAGCTTGCCGTCGTGGTGCTCGGCGATGACGAGAATCGTGCTCATTACAGCAGCCCCTTCTGCTTGAGTGCAGCCACCAGTTCGGCGGCATCCTTGACCATCACACCCTTGCTGCGCTTGGACGGCGCGGCGTAGTGGGTGGTCGTGAAGGTATCGGCGGCTTCAACGCCGAGATCGGCCAGCGGCAGGGTTTCCAGCGGCTTGGCCTTGGCCTTCATGATGTCCGGCAGCTTGATGAAGCGCGGCTCGTTCAGGCGCAGGTCGGTGGTGACCACGGCCGGCAGGTCCACTTCCAGCGTTTCCAGGCCGGCGTCGACTTCGCGGGTCACCGTGGCCTTGCGGTCGGCGCCCGCTTCTCCCGAGATCTCCAGCTTGCTGGCGAAGGTCGCCTGCGGGCGGCCCCACAGCGTGGCCAGCATCTGGCCGGTCTGGTTGGCGTCGTCGTCGATGGCCTGCTTGCCCAGGATGACCAGGTCCGGCTGTTCCTTCTCGATCAGCTTGAGCAGGGTGCGCGCGGCGGTCAGCGGCTGGATGGCCTGGTCGGTGACGACGTGGATGGCACGGTTGGCGCCCATGGCCAGGCCGTTGCGCAGGTGCGCCTGGGCGTCGGCCGGGGCGATGGTGGCAACCACCACCTCGCTGGCGATGCCCTTGTCGCGCAGGCGCAGGGCTTCTTCCAGGGCGATTTCATCGAAGGGATTGGGGGACAGCTTGACGCCGTCGGTGACCACGCCGGAACCGTCCGGCTTGACCTGAATGCGGACATTGTAGTCCACCACGCGCTTGTACGCGACGAGGATTTTCATCTGGTACGGGGTCCTTCAATAACGGGGAGAACGTCCGGTCCTCGCACAGCAACCGGTTCGGGGGTGGGACCCCGATTCTAACTGGCTGGAGGTGACCATGCGAATGCGTATGGTTTTGCTGCGGTGCAGTAAAAAATGCGCGCCGGCCGGTGCTGTTCACGTGCAGCAGGCAGTCGTGAAGAGGCCTGCCATGTATCCTGTTGCGCTGTATCGGGCACCTGCGCGTGCCCCCGCTGAACAACGAACAAGGAGAACAGGTAGTGCCCACATGGCTTGTCACCGGCGGCGCCGGATTCATTGGCGGTAACTTCGTTCTCGAGGCCGTGGCCCGCGGCGTCAAGGTCATCAACCTGGACGTGCTGACCTACGCCGGCAACCTGAAGACCCTCTCCGGTCTGGACGGCAACGCCAACCACGTGTTCGTGCAGGGCGATATCGGCGACCGCGCGCTGGCGGCCGGCCTGCTGGCCGAACACCAGCCCGATGCGGTGCTGAACTTCGCCGCCGAAAGCCATGTGGACCGCTCCATCGACGGCCCCGGCGCCTTCATCCAGACCAATGTGGTCGGGACCCTGGGCCTGCTGGAAGCGGTGCGCGACCATTGGAAGGGCCTGCCGGCCGAGCAGAGCGCGGCCTTCCGCTTCCTGCATGTGTCCACCGACGAGGTGTACGGCACCCTGGGCGAGACCGGCAAGTTCAGCGAAACCACCCCGTATGCGCCGAACTCGCCGTACTCGGCGTCCAAGGCCGCTTCGGACCACCTGGTGCGTGCGTTCCACCACACCTACGGGCTGCCGGTGCTGACCACCAACTGTTCCAACAACTACGGCCCGTACCACTTCCCCGAGAAGCTGATCCCGCTGGTGATCGCCAAGGCGCTGGCCGGCGAGCCGCTGCCGGTGTACGGCGATGGCAGGCAGGTGCGCGACTGGCTGTTCGTGACCGACCACTGCGAAGCGATCCGCACCGTGCTGGCCAAGGGCCAGGTGGGCGAGACCTACAACGTCGGTGGCAATTCGGAAAAGCAGAACATCGAAGTGGTGCAGGCGATCTGCGCGCTGCTCGATGCGCGCCGCCCGCGTGAGGATGGCCAGCCGCGCAGCAGCCAGATCAACTACGTGGCCGACCGCCCGGGCCACGACCGCCGCTACGCGATCGATGCGTCCAAGCTGAAGAACGACCTGGGCTGGGAACCGGCCTACACCTTCGAACAGGGCATCGCCTTCACCGTCGACTGGTACCTGGACAACCAAGATTGGGTCAACGGCGTGCTGGACGGCAGCTACCGCCTGCAGCGCATCGGCACCGCCGCCTGAATTCCGGAGACACCATGACCCAACGCAAAGGCATCATCCTGGCCGGGGGCTCCGGCACCCGCCTGTACCCGATCACCAAAGGCGTCAGCAAGCAGCTGCTGCCGGTGTACGACAAGCCGATGATCTACTACCCGCTCAGCGTGCTGATGCTGGCGGGCATCCGTGAAGTGCTGATCATCAACACCCCGCACGAGCAGGCCCTGTTCCAGCAGCTGCTGGGCGACGGTTCGCAGTGGGGCATGGACATCCAGTACGCGGTGCAGCCCAGCCCCGATGGCCTGGCCCAGGCTTACCTGATCGGCCGCGATTTCGTGGCCGGCAAGCCGAGCTGCCTGGTGCTGGGTGACAACATCTTCCATGGCCACGGCCTGCGCGACGTACTCTCGCGCGCCGATGAGCGCGTGGAGGGCGCCACCGTGTTCGGCTACTGGGTGAACGATCCGGAGCGCTACGGCGTGGCCGAGTTCGACAGCAGCGGCAAGGTGATCGACCTGGTCGAGAAGCCGGCGCAGCCGCGCTCGAACTACGCCGTCACCGGGCTGTACTTCTACGACGGCAAGGCCAGTGATTACGCGGCCGAACTGAAGCCGTCGCCGCGTGGCGAGCTGGAGATCACCGATCTCAACAAGCGCTACCTGGCCGAAGGCAACCTGCACCTGGAAGCCCTCGGCCGTGGCTATGCCTGGCTCGATACCGGCACCCACCAGTCGCTGCTGGAAGCCTCCAACTTCATCGAGACCATCCAGACCCGCCAGGGCCTGCAGGTCTGCTGCCCGGAGGAAATCGCCTTCGGCAAGGGCTGGATCACTGCTGAGCAGCTGGAAGCGCTGGCCGCCCCGCTGATCAAGAACGGCTACGGCCAGTGCCTCAATACGCTGGCCAAGCGGGGCGTGGTGCCGTGAAGATCATTGAAACCTCGTTGCCCGGCTGCCGGGTGATCGAGCCGGCGGTGTTCGGCGATGAACGTGGCTTCTTCTACGAAACCTGGAATGCCGAGCGCTTCGCCGGGCTGGGCCTGCCGGACCGCTTCGTACAGAGCAACGTTTCCACTTCGGCACAGGGGGTGCTGCGTGGCCTACATTACCAGTGGCCGCGCCCGCAGGGCAAGCTGGTCAGCGTGCTGGAAGGCGAGGTCTATGACGTTGCGGTGGACATCCGCCGTGGTTCGCCCACCTTCGGCCGCTGGGAAGCGGTGCTGCTGAGCGCAGATAACCGCCGCCAGTTCTGGATTCCCGTAGGTTTCGCGCATGGCTTCGCCGTGCTGTCCGAGCGTGCCCTTTTCAGCTACCTGTGCACCGACGTGTACGTGAAGGAAGCCGATGCCGGTGTGCGCTGGAATGATGCGGATATCGCGGTGGACTGGCCGATGAGCGCACCTACGCTCTCGGTCAAGGACGAGAACGCGCCGTTCCTGAAGGACATTCCCGAAGACCGGCTGCCGGTCTACGTGCCATGACGGTGCTGGTGTTCGGCGGCAACGGCCAGGTCGGCCAGGAGCTGCTGCGTGCGCTGGCCCCGCTGGGCACGGTGGTGGCGACCACCCGCAGTGGCCGGTTGCCCGATGGCAGCGCATGTGAAGTGGCCGATCTTGCCCAGCCGGACAGCCTGACGGCGTTGCTTGATCGCCTGCAGCCATCTAGCGTGGTCAATGCTGCCGCCTACACCGCGGTGGACCGCGCCGATCAGGACGTGGATGCGGCGTTCGCCGCCAACGCCGTGGCCCCGGGCGTGATCGCGCGCTGGTGCGCCGCGCACGGCGTGCCGCTGGTGCATTACTCCACCGACTACGTGTTCGATGGCCAGGGCCATGCGCCGTACCGCGAGGACGAGCCGACCGCGCCGCTGGGCGTGTACGGCACCAGCAAGCGTGATGGCGAAGACGCCATCCGCGCGGCCGGCGGGCGGCACCTGATCTTCCGCACGGCGTGGGTGTATGCCTCGCACGGCGCCAACTTCCTGCGCACCATGCTGCGGGTGGGCGCCGAGCGCGACCAGCTGCGCGTGGTGGCCGACCAGATCGGCACGCCGACGCCGGCGGCGTTGATCGCCGATGTCACCGCGCAGGTGCTGCAGCATCTGGGGCAGTTGTCGGGAACCTGGCACCTGACGGCCAGTGGCCAGACCAGCTGGCACGGGTTTGCCGAAGCGATCTTCGCCGAGGCGCTGGCGCTGGGTGTGCTGGCGAAGGTGCCGACGGTGGAGGCCATTTCCAGTGCCGAGTACCCGACCCCGGCCAAGCGCCCGGCCTGGTCGGTGCTGGACAACCGCCAGCTGCAGCAGGATTTCGGCATCACCCTGCCGGCATGGCAGGACGGGCTGAAGCGGGTGATGGCAGAGATTGCCTGACAGCGGTAGCGCCGGGCATGCCCGGCGGATGCGTGCAGGCCCGGCCGATCAGGAACGGGTCAGAGCCCGTTGCGTAGCAACGGGATCCGACCCCGGACAAGCCTCAGCTGCGCCCGTAGGTGTCCTCGAAGCGCACGATGTCGTCCTCGCCCAGGTAGCTGCCGGACTGCACTTCGATCAGCTCCAGCGGCAGCTTGCCCGGGTTGCGCAGGCGGTGGGTCACGCCCAGCGGAATGTAGGTGCTCTGGTTCTCGCTCAGCAGGATCACCTCGTTGCCACGGGTCACCTCGGCGGTGCCGCTGACCACGATCCAGTGTTCGGCCCGGTGGTGGTGCATCTGCAGGCTCAGCGTGCCACCCGGTTTGACGGTGATGCGCTTGACCTGGAAACGCTCGCCATTGTCGATCGAATCGTAGGCGCCCCACGGGCGGTACACCTTGCGGTGCCAGGCGGCTTCGCTGCGGCCCTCGGCCTTCAGGCGCGCCACCACTTCCTTGACCTCCTGCATGCGGTCGGCCTTGCCGACCAGCACCGCATCGTCGGTCTCCACCACGATCACATCGTCCAGCCCGACCATCGCCACCAGGCGCTGCCCGTAGGCATAGGTGTTGCGGCAGTCGATGGCGATCACATCGCCCTGGTGCGCGTTGCCGTCGCCATCCTGCTGCGAGACATCGCGCAGTGCGGTCCACGAGCCCACGTCGTTCCAGCCGGCATCCAGCGCCACCACCACTGCATCGGCGGTCTTTTCCATCACCGCGTAGTCGATGGAATCGGACGGCACCTGCGCGAAGGCGTTCTTGTCCAGGCGGGTGAAGTCCGCATCGCGGCGCGCGCCTTCCCAGGCTGTACGGCAGCTGGCCAGCATCTGCGGATTGAAGCGCTGCAGTTCCTGCAGGTAACGCGATGCCTTGAACAGGAACATGCCGCTGTTCCAGAAGTACTCACCGCTGCCCACGTAGCCGGTGGCAGTGGCCAGGCCGGGCTTCTCGACGAATCGCTCGACGGCGCGGGCACCTTCGCCGGCGGCCGCCTTGATGTAACCGTAGCCGGTCTCCGGCCCGGTCGGCACGATGCCGAAGGTGACCAGCTTGCCGGCATCGGCCGCCGCTGCAGCCTGCTCCACAGCGGCGTGGAACGCCGCTTCGTGGGTGATCACATGGTCCGAAGGCAGCACCAGCAGCAGGGCATCGGCGCCATCACGGGTGGCTTCCAGCGCCGCCACCGCAATGGCCGGGGCGGTGTTGCGGCCCACCGGCTCCAGCAGGATCGCCGCCGGCTCGGCACCGACCTGCTGCAGCTGCTCGGCGGCCACGAAGCGGTGTTCTTCGTTGGCGACCACCAGCGGGCCGCGCACGGCCAGCGCGGCAACCCGCAGCCAGGTCGACTGCAGCATGGTGTGCGGGCCGGCCAGGGGCAGGAACTGCTTCGGGTACGCCTCGCGTGACAACGGCCACAGGCGGGTACCGGAGCCACCAGACAGGATGACGGGCTGGATGCTGCTCATGGTCGTCCTTGCTTACTGCGAAATGATCGATGCGATTTCGTCCGTGCGCGCCTGCATCAGCGCCGCGTCGCCGCGGGCTTCGACATTCAGGCGCAGCAGTGGTTCGGTATTGGAACTGCGCAGGTTGAAGCGCCACTGGCCGAAATCGGCACTGATGCCGTCGGTGTGGTCCAGTGCCGGCGACTGCGCGGCGAAGTGCGCCATCACCCGCGCCACCGCGGCTTTCGCATCGGCGACCTTGAAGTTGATCTCGCCGCTGCATGGGAATGCCGCCATGCGGTCTTCCACCCAGTCGGCCAGCGAACGGCCGCTTTCGGAGACCAGCTGCGCGATCAGCAGCCAGGGAATCATGCCCGAGTCGGCATAGGCGAATTCGCGGAAATAGTGGTGGGCGCTCATCTCGCCGCCGTACACCGCATCTTTGGCGCGCATCTTTTCCTTGATGAAGGCATGGCCGCTCTTGCACAGCACCGGTACGCCACCGGCCTGTTCGACCATCTCCAGGGTGTTCCAGACCAGGCGCGGGTCGTGCACGACCTTGCCGCCCGGGTTGCGGGCCAGGATGGCCTTGGCCAGCAGGCCGACCAGGTAGTAGCCCTCGATGAAGCGGCCGGTGTGGTCGAAGAAGAAACAGCGGTCGAAATCACCATCCCAGGCAATGCCGAAGTCGGCGCCATGGGTATGCACGGCGTCGGCGGTGGCCGCGCGGTTTTCCGGCAGCAGCGGGTTGGGAATGCCGTTGGGGAAGCTGCCATCGGGCTCATGGCAGATGCGGATGAACTCGTACGGCAGGTGCGGAGCCAGCAGGTCGATGATGGCGCCACCGCCACCGTTGCCAGCGTTGACCACCAGCTTCAGCGGCTTGAGCGCTGCGGTGTTCACGTAGGACAGCAGGTGCTGGATGTAGGCGCTCTTGTCGTGCTGGGCGCTCTGTCCGGCGCGCGGTGGCTGGGCGGCGCTGGTGTCGGCGGCAACCACGTCGGAGATCGCGAACAGGCCGGTATCCGAGCTGATCGGGCGCGCGTTCTCCTTGACCAGCTTCATGCCGTTGTAGTCCATCGGGTTATGGCTGGCGGTGACCATCACCCCGCCGGCGGCACCCAGGTGGTCGGTCTGGAAGTAGACCTCCTCGGTGCCACACAGGCCGATGTCGATGACCTCGCGGCCCGCGCCACGCAGGCCCGCTGCCAGCGCGTCCTGCAGCGCCGGGCTGGTCAGGCGCACATCGTGGCCCAGCACGACCTTGCCCGGCTGCAGCTGGTCAGCCAGCGCACTGCCGATGCGGCGGGCCAGATCCTCGTTGAGTTCTTCGGGCACGCGGCCGCGGATATCGTAGGCCTTGAAGGCGGGCAGGGGCATCGATCAAATCCTTGGGTGAGATCAGTGGGCTAGTGTAATCCCAGCCCTGTATGGGAATCGTTTCCATGTGGCCACCACCGGCGGCCGGGCTACGACACTTCAGCGGAATGACAGGTACTTGTGGCCGAAATAGCTCGATACCACCGGCACCGCCACCCCGACGGCATGGGCAATCTCCAGCCGCAGCGCGTCCACCCCCAGCCAGGGCAGCAGGTGGTAGGCCAGCAGCGTGGACACCAGCCAGGTCTGGGCCACGGCAAACAGGTTCACCAGGGTGAAGTAGAACGCTGAATGATGCAGCGGGTGCGCGCTGCCGGTGAACACGAACGCGCGCGTCAGCACGAAGGCGGTGACCATGCCGGTCAGGTAGGCGGCGATGATCGCCCAGGTGAACGACAGCCAGTGGCTGTAGACGATGCGCGAGAGGAAATTGGCCAGCGCCGCGATGCCGCCGGCCAGCAGGAACAGCAGGAACTGGCGGGACACACTCACGCCACGACCTCGCGGGCCATGGCGCGGCCGAAGCCGATGCTCTCGGAAATGCCCCGGTCCTCCGGGTAGTAGTGCGAGGTGTCGGCCACCCACAGGCCCTCCACCGGCAGCCGGCGCGGCGGCAGGCGCTGCAGGAAGCCCGGCTCGCAGATTGGCTGCGCATGGCGGTAGCGGTTCACCCGCACCTCCACGATGTCCTCGTCGCTGAGCTGCGGGTTGATGCGGCGCAGGTAGCGGCGCACCTTGTCGGCGAACACCGCATCGCTGTCGCCGTAGCGTTCGTGTTCGCCGGGCATGTAGAATGGCACGTAGACGATGTGCGCATCCAGCGGGCGCAGGTTGGTGTATTCCACGATGCCCGGGATATCCATGTCCGGGTCGTTGGTGTTGACCCAGAAATTGCCCGAGACCGGCCTGCGCAGCTTGGCGATCACACAGACCACGGCGATGTTGCGCAGTGCACGGAACGGTGCCAGCACCGCTTCGGGAAGGTCCGGCGCAAGGCGTGGCACGAACGGCAGCGGCACGGTGGAAATGACCTTGTCGAAGGCCAGCGCCTGGCCGTCCACCTGTACCCCCTGCACGCGGCCATCGGCCATCAGCACGCGCTGCACCGGGCATGACAGCCGCACCTCGCCGCCATGGGCCTCGATGTCCGCGCGCAGCGCATCGAGCAGGGTGGACGAGCCGCCCTCCAGGTAGCCCAGCTTTTCGCGCATCAGGCTGTAGCGCGAGCGGCCGATGCGGCGGATGCGGCTCCAGATCCAGGCCGCCGACAGGTTGTCGGCGTAGTCGTAGAACTTGAAGTCGAACAACCGCCGCCACAGCACTTCGTAGGCCTCGGCACCGACCCAGCGCCGGATCCAGCCGGCGGCCTCGACGTTGTCCAGCGGCCGCCAGTCGTTGCGCCGCGTGCACAGGAAGGCATGCAGCCCATAGCGGAATTTGGCGACCAGGCCCAGCCCACGGAAGCGCAGCAGCGCCAGCGGGTTGCCCCAGGCCTGCAGCCGCCCGCCGAACCAGTAGCCCATGCGCGTCTCGGTCCAGCGCATGCGGTCGGCCAGGCCAAGCTCGTCCAGCACTGCCAGGAAGTCGGTATCGGAGGTGCAGTGGAAGTGGTAATAGCGCTCGATCGACAGGCCGCCGAAATCGAAGCTGGCGGTCATGCCGCCGATGCGGTCATCGGCCTCGAACACCACCGGCCGGTGGCCATCGCGGGCCAGCTGGTAGGCCACGGCCAACCCCATCGGGCCCGCGCCCAGGACAGCGATACGTTCGCTCATGGTCAGAACTCCAGGGCGATGTCGCCGTACTCGGGATCGTTGAACGTGGCGTCGATCGCCTGCGCGAACGGCGTGGGCTGCACCTGGAAGATGGCCGGCCAGTCGATCACTTCGAACTCGTCGTCGGCCACCAGGGCTTCCAGCTGCGCGGCGGTGAACGGCGGATCGCGGTCGAACACCGCCCACAGCCGCAGCAGCGCATGGAACACGCCATAGGGAAGGTGCAGCAGCAGCGCGCGCGCCGGTGCTGCGCTTGATCTGCCGGATGATGTCCACGTAATCCACCTTCTCCAGCCCGGTGATGTTGTGGCACTCGCCGGCCAGGCGCGAGCGCAGGCAGCTGACGATGATGGTGGCGAAATCGCCGGCGTACAGCGGCTGGCGCATGAAGCGGCCATCGCCGGGAATCGGGAACACCGGCACCTTGCGCATGAAGCGCGACAGCCAGCCCAGGTGCTTGCGGTCGAACAAGCCGAACATCAGCGTCGGGCGCAGGATGATCGCCGCGATGCCGCTGGCCTTCACCTGCTGTTCCTGCTCGCGCTTGGTGCGCGTGTAGTGGTCATCGGCCACAGAGCACACCACCGAGGAACTGACATGCACGGTGTAGGGCACGGCGTGGCGCGCGATGGCCGTGAGGATGTGGGTGGTGGCGGTCAGGTTGTTGCGCACGAACGGTACCGGGTCGGTGCCGCCGATCTGCGCCTGCAGCATCACCACCGCACCGGCGCCGGCGAAATGCCGTTCCCACGTGCCCGGCTCGGCCAGGTCGGCGTGCTCGGTCAATACGTCCGGGTGCATGCGCGCCAGCACCTGCAGGTTGGCGGCGTGCTTGTCGATCACCACCAGCTGGCGGTAGCCCTGGCGCTTGAGGATCGCCACCAGGTTCTGCCCGACCAGGCCGGCACCGCCGGGAATGATGATCTTCTGTTCGAACGGGGAGACGGCCATGTCACTCACATCGAGATCCTGTTGAAGATGGACTGCGGCACCGCGCGCACCACGCACATGATCAGGCGCCAGAAGCCGGGTGCATACAGCACCGGCGTACCGCGCCCCATGCCGCCGAGGATGCGGCGCGCGACCTGGTCGGGTGTGGCCCACAGTGGGCCCTTGCGCAGGTGAGCGGTCATGGGGGTGTCCACGAAGCCCGGGCGGATGTCCACCACTGCCACACCTCCCTTGGCCAGGCGCTGACGCAGCCCGCTGAGGTAGGCGCTCACTGCGGCCTTGGCCGCGCCATAGGCGTAGTTGCTCTGGCGGCCGCGGTCACCGGCCACCGAGGAGATCACCGCCAGCGTGCCGCTGCCGGCTGCCACCAGGCGGTTGGCCAACGGCCCCAGCAGCGCCATCGTCGAGGTGCCGTTGGTGGCGAACTCGGCCATGAACGTGTCCACCGCGGCTTCGCAGGCCTGCTGGTCGGGCAGGGTGCCGTGCGCCACCAGCACTGCGTCCACCCGCCCCAGCGCCTGCCAGGCGTGGTCGAGCATGTCCGTGTGGGCGGCCAGATCATTTATGTCCATGGCATGGCTGTGCACGTGGCGCGCGTCGCGCACCGACAGGTCCGCGCCGATGGCGGCCAGCCGCACCGGATCGCGCGCAACCAGGAACAGCGACATGCCGCGCGCCGCGCAGCGGCGGGCAACAGCTTCGGCGATGGCGGACGTGGCGCCGACGATGAGCAGGGTCTGCATGGTTACTCCGTCACCCGGCGCCACAAGCCGGACGAGAAACGAGGGTCGATGAAGCGGCTGAATTCCTGCCAGCGCGGGAACGCCTGCTGGAACGAGGCGGCGCTCATGCGCGCGTCCTTGGCCGGGTACTGCGCACCACCGGCGGCATCGACGATCTGGTCCAGCCGCTGCAGCAGCTGCAGCAGGCGCGGGCCGGTGTTGGGGAAGTCCAGGGCCAGGGTGGTGCCTTCGCGTGCGAAGGACAGCAGGCCCGGCGCGGGCTGCGCACCGAACGGCTTGAGTACTGCCAGGAACGAGCCCTGGCCACTGCGTGCGATGTCCTGCAGCAACGCGGCCACACCGTCGGCCGCCTGTGCCGGCGGCAGCACGCACTGGTACTGCAGGAAGCCGGCACGGCCGTACATGCGGTTCCAGTGTGCGATGCCGTCGAGCGGGTAGAAGAACGGCAGCAGATGCAGGGCCTGGCGCCGCCGCAGCGGGCACTGGCGCCAGTAGTACAACGCATTGAACGGGCACAGGGTCAGCCGGTTGACCAGCGACAGCGGCGGCGTGAACGGCATCGCCAGCGGCCGCCGCGGTGGCGTAGGGCGTTCGCCGGCCGGCTGCGCGGCGTGGTTGGCGCGGGTGAAATGGGCACGGCCCAGCGCCTTGCCACGCGCCAGGCAGTCCACCCAGGCCACGCTGTATTCGAAATCGGCCACGCTCTCGCGCGACAGCGCGAAGAACTCCTGCAGCGTGCCGAAATGGATGTTCTCCACTTCCAGTGCGCTGCCCGGTACGCGGCGCAGCTGCAGGTGGGCGTGGGTGACCAGCCCGGTCAGCCCGAGCCCGCCCACGGTGGCTTCAAACCAGCCCTCGCCATCGCCGGGCCGGCACAGGCGCCGACTGCCGTCGCTGCGCAGCAGTTCCAGCGCCAGCACGTGATGACCAAAGCTGCCGGCCATCGGGTGGTTCTTGCCGTGCACGTCGTTGGCGATGGCCCCGCCCACGGTGACGTAGCGGGTGCCGGGCGTGACCGGCAGGAACCAACCCTGCAACAGCACCAGCTGGATGATCTCGTCCAGGGTGACGCCGGCTTCGCAGTGCAGCTGCCCACTGGCTGGATCGAAGGCGATGAAGCGGTCCAACCCGCGCGTGCGCAGCAGGGTACCGCCGGGGTTCTGGCAGCTGTCGCCGTAGCTGCGGCCGTTGCCGTGCGGCAGTGCGGTGCCCTCGAAACCGGGCAGCGCTGCGAAGCGGTCATGCACGGCCTGTTCGGCCTGCGCCACACGCGGGTAACGCCCCCAGGAGCGCGCGGCATCGGCCATCAGATCGCCACCAGCGCGAAGGCGGCACACAGCAGCGCCACGACCTGGCTGGGCCGGTCGGTGGCGGCGAACACGATCGGGTCGTCATGCATGTCGCCGCGGTGGGCGATCACCCACGCCCGGCTGACCCAGTACAGCAGCACCGGGCAGATGAACCACAGCAGCTTCGGGTTGCGGTACAGCTCCACGCTGTCGGGGCTGTTGATGTAGAGCGCCATCACCATCACCGCGATGTAGCCGGCCGCCGCACCCAGCGACTGCAGCAGCGGCAGGTCTTCCACGCCGTAACCACGGCCGCTGGCGCGCGTCTTGCCACGGGCCAGCATCGAATGCAGTTCGGTATAGCGCTTGAGCAGCGCCAGCGAGAGGAAGATGAACATGCTGAAGGCCAGCAGCCAGAACGACAGCTCGGCGTGGATGGCAATGGTGCCGCCGATGATGCGCACGGTGTACAGGCTGGCCAGCAGCACCACATCCAGCATCACCACGCGCTTGAGACGCAGCGAATAGGCCACGGTGAGCAGGTAATAGGCCAGCAGCACGGCGGCGAAGGCCGGGCCGCAGGCCAGCGCCACCGCCAGCCCGCCCACGGTCAGGAGCGGCGCCACCAGCAGCCCCTGCAGCAGGGGAAGCTGGCCGGCGGCGAACGGCCGGTGCCGCTTGCGCGGGTGCATGCGGTCGGCGGCCAGGTCGAACAGGTCGTTGAGCACATAGACGCCTGACGCACACAAGCTGAAGGCGACAAAGGCCAGCAGGGATGCCACGATCGACTGGGGTTCCAGGAAGCGGTGCGCGGTCAGCAGTGGCACGAACACCAGCAGGTTCTTCAGCCACTGGTGCAGGCGCATCGCCCTGAGCCAGGCGGCCAGGCGCGGGGCGGCCGGCCAGTGTGCATGCAGCGTGGTGCGCCGTGCGGCCTGTTCGGCCAGGCCGGTGCCGTTGTTGACCACCCAGGCGCCTGCCGCGTGCTGCCAGACGGCCAGATCCACCTTGCCGTTGCCAGCGTAGTCGAAGCCGCGCTCGCCAAAGACCTGCACCAGCACCTGTGCCTTGCCGGCCCCGGCCAGGTTGCGCTGGCCATCACTGGCCATCACCTGTTCGAACAGGCCCAGGTGCGCGGCGATGGGCTCGGCCAGCAGCTGGTCCGAGGCGGTGCACAGCACCCGTGGACGCTGCGGTGTGTTCTGCAGCAGCGCCACCACCTGCAGGTGGTAGGGCAGATGGCGCGGGTCGAGGCTGACCCGCGAGGCGATCTGGCGCTTCAGCGCAGCCTTGCCCGACAGCAGCCAGAGCGGCAGCAGGAACAGGTACAGCGGGTTGCGCGCCAGCAGCGCCAGCAACGATTCGTACAGGAGGTCCGACGCGAGCAGCGTGCCATCCAGGTCCACGCACAGGGCGTGGACGGTGCGGTTGTCGGGGGCTGCGGAAGGATCGGGCATCGGCTACTTGGCACCACGGCGGTTGCGGGAATTGTAGCCGCCCGTGCCGGATCTGCCGCGCGGTCGTCGCTTACCCGGCGGCGGGCCTGCGGCGGCGGGCGGCCTTCTTCGCCGGCGCCCCCGGCAGCGATGCCAGCAGCGCCTGCAGATCGTCCTCGGAAAACGCCCCGGCCGCGCTGCCGGTGTTGTCCAGGATCGAATCGGCCAGTGCGGCCTTGCGCTGCTGCAGTTCGGCGATGCGCTCCTCGATGCTGCCGGTGGCGATCAGCTTGTAGACGAACACCGGCTTGTCCTGGCCGATGCGGTAGGCGCGGTCGCTGGCCTGGTTCTCCGCAGCCGGGTTCCACCACGGGTCGAAGTGGATCACGGTGTCGGCCGCGGTCAGGTTCAGGCCGACGCCGCCGGCCTTCAGGCTGATCAGGAACACCGGTACCTCGCCCTGCATGAAGCGCCGCACCGGCGTGGCGCGGTCGCGGGTGTCGCCGGTGAGGGTGACGTAGGGCAGCCCGATGCCGTCCAGCGCCTGGCCGATCAGCGACAGCATGCTGGTGAACTGCGAGAACAGCAGGATGCGCCGGCCTTCTTCGACCATCTCCGGCAGCAGCGACAGCAGCAGCTCCAGCTTGGCCGAGCCCTGCGTGCGCACCGCCGTATCATCCGGCAGCAGGCGCGGGTCGCAGCACACCTGGCGCAGCTTCAGCAGCGCGTCGAGCACCACGATATGGCTCTTGGCCAGGCCGTTGCTGGCCACCGCCTCGCGCACTTTCTCCTCCATGGCCACACGCACGGTTTCATACAGGTCGCGCTGGCCGCCTTCCAGCAGCACGTGGCGGGTGATGGTGGTCTTGGGCGGCAGTTCGGTGACCACCTGGTCCTTGCGCCGGCGCAGGATGAACGGCCGCACGCGCTGGGCCAGCAGCTGCGCGCGCTGGCTGTCGCCGCCGCGTTCGATCGGGTGCCGCCAGTGCTGGTTGAACACCTTTTCGCTGCCCAGCAGGCCCGGCAGCAGGAAATCCAGGTGGGTCCACAGTTCACCCAGGTGGTTTTCCAGCGGCGTGCCGGTCAGGCACAGCCGGTGCCGGCTCTGCAGCCCGCGCAGGGCGATGGCCGCCCGCGCCTTGGCATTCTTCACCTGCTGGGCCTCGTCGAGGATCAGCAGGTGGTAGGCATGGGCCTGCAGGGCCGCCGCGTCGCGCCACACCAGCGGGTAGGTGGTCAGCACCAGGTCGTGCTGCGGAATCTGCGCGAACAGGGCCTCGCGCCCGGCGCCATGCAGGGCCAGCACGCGCAAGCCCGGGGTGAAGCGCGCCGCCTCGTCCTGCCAGTTGTGCAGCAGCGATGTCGGCATGACCACCAGCGCGGGCCGGTCCAGCCGTCCCTGTTCCTTTTCCAGCAGGACGTGGGCCAGCGTCTGCAACGTCTTGCCCAGGCCCATGTCGTCGGCCAGCACGCCGCCCAGGTCGTGCTGCCGCAGGTACTGCAGCCAGCCCAGGCCATCGCGCTGGTATGGGCGCAGGTTCGCGGCCAGCCCCACCGGGGCGGCCGCCGGTGCCAGCGCCGGGCCGTGCAGCAGCCGCTGCACCAGGGCGTGCGCATCGCCCTGGCCGTGCGGCTGCAGGCGGCCGTGCTCCTGCAGCGCCTGCAACCGGCCGCTGTCACGCGCTGAAACACGCAGGCGTTCGTCGCGCGGTCCGAACAGATCGCCGAGCAGGGTGATGACCGGCTTCAGGCGGCCGGCCTGGAATGACAGCGCGCCGACGCCCGGCGCGGCCACCAGGATGCGTTCGTCATCGGGAATCGCATCGAGTGGCCCACGGGTCCAGCGCGGGTCGCTGGCCAGCAGCTGCTGCAGCATCGGCGCCAGCGGCAGCGTGCGACCGTCCACCTCGATGTCCAGCGCCAAATCCAGCCAGCCCGGTGCCTGGCTGTCCGGCTGCACATCCCACAGGAAGGTCTCCACTGCGGTCACCTGGTGGCGGAAATCATCCGGCACGGTGATGGCCCAACCCAGGGCCTGCAGCCGTGGCAGCTGGTGCAGCATGAAGCTGCCCCAGTCGTAGGAGCGCAGCTGGAAGATCGGCCCCACCCCGGCCACCGAGACCTCCGGGTGCGGGTTGCGGTGCAGGTGGGAAGCCAGCAGCTCGGTTTCGCGGCGCGCCTCTTTGGCGGTGTCGCGCGGCAGCAGGCTGATCGCACCGTCGGCGTCGCGCACGAAGCGCGAGTCATCCTCCAGGTGCTTGAAGTGGTCGCCGTATTCGAAGGCCACCGTGGCGAACTCGATCACGTGCGCGCTTTCGCGGCGGCCCATCCAGGCCGGCCGCACGTATTCGGTGTGCAGCATCAGGTGCGGCACCATGCCATCCACGGCTGCCACCGGAAGCGGCGCTTCGCTGGCCTGCAGGCGCGGCAGGGCGGGGTCGAGCTGCTGCAGCATCTGCCCGGTCAGGGCGCGCTCGCTGGGCAGCAGCGGCGGCAGTGCCAGGAAGGCGGCGGCATCCTCGATGGGCACCGGCAGGCCGAGCAGGCCGACCTCGCCACTGTCCGCGTCGAGGTAGCAGGCCGAGCGGCCTTCCACCACCCCGTCCGCGCCACCGTCCACTTGCAGCGCCGGTGCCGGCAGCCTTCCCAGCGGCCCATCGACCTGCGTCCATTCCAGCCGCGCCTGGCGCAGCGGGCCCAGCCTCGCAGGCTGCCGCCCGCTGCCGTTGGGCGCACGCACCCAGCCATGGCCACTGGCCACGATCATCTCCAGCAGCGGGCCGGCCTCGATGCGGCCCGGGCCGTGGGCGTCGTGCCGCAGCCACAGCTGGCACAGCACCGCGATGTCCTGCTGTGACAGGTAGCCGGGCGGTTCCAGGAACAGTTCCGGGGTGATCGGCAGCGCCTTGTCATCGCTGACCGTGCCGTCCTTCTGCTGCTGCGTGCGGTAGGCCACGACCATCAGTTTGAAATCCAGCACCGACAGCTCGAAGACGATGCCTCGCGTGCTGCTGCGGCCGCCGGGCCGGGCGCTGCGCATGGCCTGCTGTGCGTGCCACTGCGAGAGGTGGTCCAGCAGTTCGGTACGCGGCGGCGAGGTGCGCGTGTCGGTGGTGCTTGAGCGCTCGCCCTCGCGTTCGCTGATGCCCAGCACCAGCAGCATCACCGCGGCCATGTGCTTGCAGGCGCTGCCGACCGGGCAGCTGCAGCTGCCGTGCAGGCGGCCGCGCGCGCTGCCGGTGCTGGCGGCCAGGTTGATCGCTACGTGGTAGGGGCGCCTGGCGGTGCCGCGCACATCGGCATGCAGCACATCGCCGTCGGCGCGCAGGTTGCCCACCCGTTCCAGGCAGCCGCCGGCCCGGGCCAGGGTCTTCGGGTCGAACCAGCGGAACAGGTCGTCTTGGTCGAACGGGGCGGGCATGGCAGGTCCATCGGAGCGGGGGCCGGGGCTGTGGCAGCTGCGCGTGCCGGCACCGGGTCTGACAGTTTACGAAGTGCGTGCCGCCACCGCAGCACGGCGGCGGCAAATGCTGCGGCGCATCCCAGCCGATGACCGTGCTGCCGCTAGAATGCGCGGATACTTACCAGCGTAGGGCAGCAAAGCTATGGACAAGTCCCATGCCGGCGGCAAGCGCAGCAAGCGCTTCGCAAGCGCGGCCGAAGCCCTGCAGGGCGTGGTGGCCGATGGCCAGACCCTGGCGGTCGGTGGTTTCGGGCTGTGTGGCATTCCCGAGGCATTGATCGGCGCGCTGCGTGACAGCGGCGCGCGCGAGCTGACGGTAATTTCCAACAATGCCGGCGTGGATGGGTTCGGCCTGGGCCAGCTGCTGGCCACCCGCCAGATCCGCAAGATGATTTCGTCCTACGTGGGCGAGAACAAGGAATTCGAACGCCAGTACCTGGCCGGCGAACTGGAGCTGGAATTCAACCCGCAGGGCACCCTGGCCGAGCGCCTGCGTGCCGGCGGTGCCGGTATTCCGGCCTTCTTCACCGCCAGCGGCTACGGCACCGTGGTGGCCGAAGGCAAGGAAACCCGCGAGTTCGACGGCCGCCACTACGTGCTGGAAACCGCGCTGCGCGCCGACGTGGCGCTGGTGAAGGCGTGGAAGGCCGACGAGGCCGGCAACCTGGTGTTCCGCAAGACCGCGCGCAACTTCAACCCGGCCTGCGCGATGGCCGGCAAGGTCTGCATCGCCGAAGTGGAAGAGGTGGTGCCGGTGGGCAGCTGCGACCCGGACCAGGTGCACCTGCCCGGCATCTACGTGCAGCGCATCGTGCACAACCCGCATCCTGAAAAACGCATCGAGCAGCGCACCGTCCGCGCGGAGGGCAACTGACATGGCTTGGACCCGTGACGAGATGGCGGCCCGTGCCGCCCGCGAACTGACCGATGGCGCCTACGTGAACCTCGGCATCGGCCTGCCGACGCTGGTGGCCAACCACATTCCTGATGGCGTGGACGTGTGGCTGCAGTCGGAAAACGGCCTGCTCGGCATCGGCCCGTTCCCGACCGAGGCGGAGATCGACGCCGACCTGATCAACGCCGGCAAGCAGACTGTGACCGCGCGCGCCGGCGCCAGCTATTTCGGCAGCGATGACAGCTTCGCGATGATCTGCGGTGGCCACGTCAACCTGGCCATCCTCGGTGCCATGCAGGTGACGGAAAAGGGTGACCTGGCCAACTGGATGGTGCCCGGCAAGATGGTCAAGGGCATGGGCGGGGCGATGGACCTGGTGGCCGGCGTGCAGCGCGTGGTGGTGCTGATGGAGCACACTGCCAAGGGCGGCGAGCATAAGATCCTGCCCGAGTGCACACTGCCGCTGACCGGCGTGGGCGTGGTCGACCGCATCATCACCGACCTGGCCGTGTTCGATGTCACCGCCGACGGGCTGGTACTGGTGGAAACCGCACCGGGCGTGGGCGAAGACGAACTGAAGGAAAAGACCGGCGTGGCATTCCGCCGCGGCTGATCCACCGGGGCGGCCACGCGCCGCCCCGCTGCCGTCGAGACCCGCATGCTGTTCCCCCACGACCTGCCCGATGCCGATGTGCGCCACCTGCCGGGCTGGCTGACGCCGGCTGCGGCCGACGCGCTGCTGCACGCGCTGCAGCAGCAGATTCCGTGGGAGGTGCACCGCATCCGCATGTTCGGGCAGTGGGTGGATTCGCCGCGCCTGAGCTGCTGGATCGGCGACCCGCAGGCGCGCTACCGCTATTCCGGCGCCGAGTTCGTGCCGCAGCCGTGGCCACCGCTGCTGCAGATACTGCGGCAGCGCCTGCACGCCGAGGGCATCGGCGACTTCAACAGCGTGCTGCTGAACCGCTACCGCGCTGGTGGCGATTACATGGGCTGGCACAGTGACGACGAGCCCGAACTGGGGCCGGAACCGCTCATCGCCTCACTCAGCGTGGGCGCGGCGCGGCGTTTCCTGCTGCACCGGCGCGATGCACCGGCGCGCAAGGCCGAGTACCTGCTCGGCCATGGCGACCTGCTGCTGATGGGCGGTACCACCCAGCGCCACTACCAGCATGCGCTGCCGAAGATGGCGCGGGTGCAGGGCGAACGCATCAACCTGACGTTCCGCTGGATTCAGCCCCGCTGACGGCAATCCGCCGGGCATGGCCCGGCGCTACCAGGATTGCACAAGGGGTAGCGCCAGGCTGATGGGGTCAGAGCCCAAAGGGATCCGACCCCGGGGCGGCGGCGCTGACAGGATCGCCCGGTGGTAGCGCCGGGCCATGCCCGGCGAGCGTTGCGGCTATGGCTCAGCGCTTGAGTACCTGCGCGTCGGCCTGGCCACTGCTGAGGGTCCAGCCGATCACCTCGCCGGTGAGCTGCTGCAGGCCGGCCTGGAAGGCATTGGCCACCGCCGGCACGTCGGTGCTGCCCACCGGCTGCTGCTGGCGGAAGGTGCGGTCGGCCACCACGCGCTGGTCGCTGACGTGGATGAGCTTGGCGCTGAGTTCGATCACCGCCGTCGGCGTGGCCTGGCCCTGGTAATCGGATTCGAAGCGGCGGATGTCGGTGGTCAGCTTGTAGTCGGCACGGATGCCGGCGGCGCTGCGGGCCACGCCACGGATGCGGCCGGAATCCTCGAAGCCGCGCAGCAGCGCGTCTTCGACCATGTCGGTGGCCGGCTGCGCCCAGGTGGCGCCCTTGTAGATCTCCAGCTCGGCCGGCGAGGGCCGCACGTTGATGCGCGGGCTGTCGACCACGCGGGCGGCGCTGGGCTTGCTCAGCACCAGCTGCCAGTCCACCTGCGGCCAGGACGGATCGACCTGCACCTGCACGGACGGCGAGTAGATGGTCACCTGGGCGCGGTCAACGCCGGCCAGCACCGAGCAGGCCGACAGGCTCAGCAGCAGGGCGGCCGGCAGCAGCAGGCGCATCAGGGGCTTCGGGCAGGTCGGACTCATTTGGGTTCGAACTCCTTCGGTGCGTCGCGGCCAAGCAGGTAGCGCGCGGGGTTGTTCTCGAGGCGGTCGCTGACCCGGTGCAGGTCGCGGATCAGCCCGCGCAGTTCGGTCAGGGTCGGGCCCAGCTGGCCCAGGCCATCGCTGGCGAAGCTGTTGATGGCCGCGCGGTTCTCGCCCAGGATCGAATCGGCGTTGCCGGCGGCCGAATCCAGCTTGCCCAGGGTGGCGTCGAGCTTGTCGATGATGCCCGGCAGCTGCTGCACCAGGTTCTTGTCCAGGCGCTCGATGGTGCCGTTGGTGGTCTTCAGCGTGGTGTCCAGGCTGCGCGCGGCATCGCGCGCGCTCAGCAGCAGCGCCTGGGTTCCCTGGTCACGGTCGGCCAGGCCGCCGCTGATGGTTTCCAGGTTGGCCAGCGCGGCGTTGATGCTGGCCACGTTGCGGTCGCTCAGGATCTGGTCCATGCGCTCGACGATGCGGTTGGCCACGTCGGTGATGTTCTGCAGCGCCGAGGGCGTGGTCGGGATGATCGGTGCCGGGTCCTTGTTCACCGTGGTCAGCGTCGGCGACTGCGGCGTGCCGCCGCTGAGCTGGATGATCGACGGGCCGGTCAGGCTGGTGATGGCCAGCTTGGCGCGGGTGTCGGTCTTGACCGGCGTGTTGGAGTTCAGGCGGATGCGTGCCACCACCTGGCGCGGGTCGTCCGGCACCAGGTTCAGTTCGGTGATCGAGCCCACCGCGATGCCGTTGTACTGCACCGGGCTGCCCACCGACAGGCCGGTCACCGCCTCGCGGAACACCACGCGGTACTCCTGCCAGGTACGGTCGGAGGAGTATTTCGCTGCCCACAGGCCGAAGGTCAGCAGGGCCAGGCCGGTGATCAGGGTGAACGCGCCGATCAGCACGTAGTTGGCTTTGGTTTCCATCGCTCAGGCACTCTCGGTCTGTTCACCGCGCGCAGCACGCGCACGGGGTCCGTGGAAATATTCCTGGATCCACGGGTGGTCCAGTTTCTCGATCTCCGGCAGCGGCGCATTGGCCACCACCTTGCGGTCGGCGATCACCGCCACCCGGTCGCAGATCGCATACAGCGTGTCCAGGTCATGGGTGATCAGGAACACGGTCAGGCCCAGCGCTTCCTGCAGGGTCTTGATCACGCGGTCGAAGGTGGCCGCGCCGATTGGGTCCAGGCCCGCGGTGGGCTCGTCCAGGAACAGCAGCGGCGGGTCCAGCGCCAGCGCACGGGCCAGGCCAGCGCGCTTGCGCATGCCGCCGGACAGTTGCGACGGCAGCTTATCGATGGCGTCGGCCGGCAGGCCGGCCAGCTTCACCTTCAGCAGCGCCAGTTCGTAATGCCAGCGTTCGGGCAGCTCGCGGTGGTGTTCCTTCAGCGGGACCTGCACGTTCTCGCCCACGCTCAGCGAGGAGAACAGCGCGCCGTCCTGGAACAGCACGCCGGTGTTGCGTTCGATGTGCAGGCGGCTTTCGGCATCGTCGGCGCGTGCATCGCGCCCCAGCACCTCGATCTGCCCGGCGTCGGGCGTGCGCAGGCCGAGGATGGAGCGCATCAGCACCGATTTGCCGGTGCCCGAACCGCCGACCACGCCGAGGATCTCGCCGCGCCGCACGTCCAGGTCCAGGCCCTCGTGCACGGTCTGGCTGCCGAACCGGTTGACCAGCCCGCGCACGCGGATGGCCAGGTTGGCATCGTCGCCGGCGTCGCCGGTGCTGCTGGAGGGGGCGTTGTCGGTGGTCATCGGTTACCAGCCCATCTTCATGAACCACAACGCTGCGAAGGCGTCGAGGATGATCACCAGCGAGATGGTCTGCACCACGCTGGAGGTGGTGCGCTCGCCGACCGACTGCGCGGTGCCTTCCACCTTCAGGCCTTCCAGGCAGCCGATCAGACCGATCACCAGCGCGAACACCGGCGCCTTGGACAGGCCCACGAACATATGCCGCACTTCCATGGTGTCGTGCATGCGCGCGATGTACATCTGCGGCGGGATGTCCAGGTCGAAGGCGCCCACGGTGATGCCGCCGGCCAGGCCGGCCACCATCGCGATGAAGGTCAGCAGCGGCAGGGTGACCAGCAGCGCCACCAGGCGCGGCAGCACCAGCAGGTCCATCGGGTCCAGGCCGAGCGTCTTCATCGCATCGATCTCCTCGCGCGCCTTCATCGCACCGATCTGCGCGGTGAATGCACTGGCGGTGCGGCCGGCCAGCACGATGGCGGTCAGCAGCACGGCAAACTCGCGCAGGAAGGCGATGTTGACCAGTTCGACCACGTAGATCTCCGCGCCGAAGTCGCGCAGGATGGTCGAGCCGAGGAAGGCGATGACTGCACCCACCAGGTAGGACAGCAGCGTCACTAGCGGCACCGCATCCAGGCCCACCTGTTCCATCTGGTGCACGGTGGCGGTCATGCGGAAGCGGCGCGGTTCCTTCAGCAGGCGCGCGCCCTTGGTCAGCGCCTCGCCGAGGAAACTGGCCAGCGCCACGATGTTCTGGCCGGTGCCGTGCATGCTGACGCCCAGCCGCTCCAGCGCGGCCAGTACGCCGAAATCGCGCTTGCCCTTGGGCCGTTCATCGGCCACGCCGTCGATGGTGCTGACCAGCGCCTGGTGTTCGGCGCGGAAACGCAGCGCGCCCTCGCCCAGATCGGCGCGGTGCGCCACCCGCAGCACCTGCAGCACGCCGGCCGAATCCAGCTGCTCGATGCCGGTGGCGTCGATCGCGGTCAGCGTGCCCGGCACGCCACGCAGCACCTCGGCCGCGGCCAGAGCGGTACGCAGGGTCCAATGCCCGGACAGCCGGATCAGGCCGGGGTCCTGCGCATCGGTTTCAAGCTGGGGGGCGTGGGAGGAGGTCATGGGTGCCATTCGGTCGGCAGCATACCTGCAATCGATGAAAAGCCGTGATAACGGTCGATGGGGACTATCCTGCGGGGAGGGAGTTCAGGTGATACTACGGAGCATGTCCGCAGACGCTCACACGATCCCCACACCCCAGGCCACCTACGCCCAGCGCGTGGCGTTCGTGTCGGAAATCGCCGGCCGCCTGCACAGCTACGGCACCACCGCCCAGCGTCTGGAGGCGGCCGTGGTGGCGTTGGCCCAGCAGCTGGACCTGGACTGCGAGCCGTGGTCGAACCCCACAGGCATCATCCTCAGCTTCAGCGATCCGGCGCGCGCCATCGGCTCCAGCGACATCACCCGCGTGATCCGCCTGGCGCCGGGCGAGAACGACCTGCATAAACTCAGCGTTGCCGACCGTATCGCTGACGATGTCGCAAACGGCCGCATGAGCATCGCCCTGGGCCATACCGCGCTGCGCCTGCTGGACAAGGATCCGGGCCTGCGCGGCAAGCTGAAGATGATCCTGTCGTTCAGCCTCGGCGCGGCCGGCGTGGCCGGGCTGTGGAAGCTGCCGTGGCTGGACATCGCCACCGCCGGCGCCATCGGCCTGCTAATCGGTCTGCTCAGCCTGGTGACCTCCGCGCGCCCGGCCACGCGCGAGGCCAGCGAAGCGCTGGCGGCGCTGCTGGCGGGTCTGGTCGCTACGGTGGTGGCCACCTTCATCGGCCCGCTCAACCTCAATACCGTGGTCATCGCCTCGCTGGTGCTGCTGCTGCCGGGCATGTCGCTGACCAACGCGGTCAATGAACTGGCCAGCCAGCACTGGGTGTCGGGCACCGCGCGCGTGGCCGGCGCGTTGACCACCATCATGAAACTCACCGTCGGCGCGATGATCGCGGTGACCCTGGCCGATATTCTCGGGCTGGACCCGATGGTGCGTGCGGCGCGGCCGCAGGGCCCGTGGGTGGAATGGACCTCGCTGCTGCTGGCGGCCTTCGCTTTCGGCATACTGTTCAAGGCCAACCGCCGGGATTTCCCCTGGGTGATCGCCGCGTCGGTGGCCGGTTATGCCATTTCCAAATTCGGCGGCCACGCCTGGGGCGCCCCGGCGGGTATTTTCCTGTCGGCGATGGTGCTGACCGCGGCTGGCAACCTGTTCGGCCGGCTGGTGCAGCGCCCCGGCGCGATCATCCGTCTGCCCGGCATCATCATGATGGTGCCCGGCAGCACCAGCCTGCGCGGCGTGCTGACCCTGGTGCAGCAGCAGGATGTCGGTGCGGGCCAGGGCGTGTTCCTGACCGTATTGAACGTGGTGATGGCGCTGGTGGCCGGCCTGCTGTTCGGCAACCTGCTGATTCCGGCGCGCAAAACCCTGTAGGGGTGGACCCGGTGGGTGTGGACCGTTGGTCCACACACCTGAAAAAAACGCCGGCATGCGCCGGCGTTTTCATTGCAGTCTGAAAGTCGGCCTTACGCCTTCTTGATTAGGAAATCTTCCGGCTTCTTGCCCTTGGCGGTCTGCTCGACCATCCAGCGCGGCTGCTTGCCACGGCCGGTCCAGGTTTCCTTGGCATTGGCCGGGTTGCGATACTTCGGCGCGACCTTGCCCAGCTTGCGGCCGGCGGTCTTGGCCGGCGCTGCCTTGGCGGCCTTGCGCACGCACGGGGCGGGTTCGCCGCCGAACAGCTCCTCGATGGTGTAACCCTCGGCCTTGGCCAGCTTGCTCAGCTGGGCGCGGACCTTGGTGATCGGGCGACGCTTGGCCACGATCGTCTGCTGTTTCTTGGCGGTGCGGATCAGGGCGCCGAGCTCACGCGCGGACAGACCACTCAGATCGATGCTCATCAACAAATACTCCGGGAACTATTGGGGACGGGGACGAGCCGGTCCGTGGCGTCGTTTACAGGATAGGGAGGAATTATCCCCAGTACAAATACCGAAGGCCATCCGGTGGCGTCGGTTTTGGGGGGATTGGCGGCGATTTTGGCCGGATTATGTCCGGTCGCCTGTCCAGTTTCCGTCAAGGTCAACAAAAAACCGGGGCCGTGGCCCCGGTTTTCGGCTGGATCAGCCCTGCAGCCGCTGCAGCAGGTTGGTCTTGTCCAGGCTTTCGGCCTCGCTGGCGCGGCGCGCGCGGTACTCGAAGGTACCGGCGGCCAGGCCGCGTTCGCTGACTACCACGCGGTGCGGAACGCCGATCAGCTCCATGTCGGCGAACATCGCGCCGGGGCGCAGGCCGCGGTCGTCCAGCGCGGCATCCAGGCCGGCCTCGCGCAGTTCCTGCAGCAGCGCGCCGGCCGCTTCGGCCACGGCGGCA
This sequence comes from Stenotrophomonas maltophilia, assembly GCA_009912235.1. GTDB lineage: Bacteria > Pseudomonadota > Gammaproteobacteria > Xanthomonadales > Xanthomonadaceae > Stenotrophomonas > Stenotrophomonas maltophilia_AV. The sequence goes on along the minus strand of WNDS01000004.1, from coordinate 348,795 downwards.
TCGCCCTTCGGGTTGATCACGCAGACCACCACCTGCCACGGTGCCATCGCGTCGGGCCAGATGATGCCGGCGTCATCGTGGTTCTGCTCGATGGCGGCGGCGACTACGCGCGAGATGCCGATGCCGTAGCAGCCCATGCTCATCACTGCGGCCTTGCCGTTCTCGTCCAGCACGGTGGCGTCCAGTGCCTTGGCATAGGTGCGGCCGAGCTGGAACACGTGGCCCACTTCAATGCCGCGGGCGATCTTCAGCTCGCCGCCGTCGCGCGCGCGGTCACCGGCCTGCACGTTGCGCAGGTCGGCCACTTCCGGTTCGGGCAGGTCGCGGCCCCAGTTGACGCCGGCCAGGTGGAAACCGGCCTCGTTGGCGCCGATGACGAAATCGGCCAGCGCCGCCACTTCACGGTCGGCCACCACGCGGATCGCTTTGGCCGGGCCCACCAGGCCGAGGAAGCCGGGCACGCTGCCGAGGTGCTCGGCGATTTCCGCCTCGCTGGCGAAGCGGTGTTCGGACAGGCCGGCCACCTTGGCCAGCTTGATCTCGTTGACCTCGTGGTCGCCGCGCACCAGCGCCAGCACGAACTGCTGCTCCTTGCCTTCACCGGCCATCAGCGCCACCGACTTCACCGTGCGCTGCAGGGCGATGCCGAGCAGGGCGGCCACGTCTTCGCAGGTCTTCTGGGTGGGGGTTTCCACCTTGCGCAGGCTTTCAGCGGCGGCGCCACGCGGCGCCGGGTCGGCGGCGATGGCCGCTTCCATGTTGGCTGCGTAATCCGAACCGGTGGAGAACACCAGCGCGTCTTCACCGGAATCGGCGATGACGTGGAATTCCTGCGAGGCATCGCCACCGATGGCGCCCGAGTCGGCCTGCACCATGCGGAAATCCAGGCCGAGGCGGGTGAAGATGCGGCTGTAGGCCACCTTCATGTTCTCGTATTCGCGCACCAGGTCTTCGTCGTGCAGGTGGAACGAATAGGCGTCCTTCATCAGGAATTCGCGCGCGCGCATCACGCCGAAACGCGGGCGGATCTCGTCGCGGAACTTGGTCTGGATCTGGTAGAAATTGACCGGCAGCTGCTTGTAGCTGGACAGCTCGTTGCGGGCGAAATCGGCCGCCGCTTCTTCGGCGGTGGGGCTGTAGCAGAAGGTCTGTTCCTTGCGGTCCTTGATCTTCAGCAGCTGCGGTCCGAATTTCTGCCAGCGGCCGGTGGCTTCCCACAGTTCCTTGGGCTGCAGCGTGGGAATCTGAAATTCGACGGCGCCGGCGCGGTCCATTTCCTCGCGCACGATGCGTTCCACCTTGCGCAGCACGCGCAGGCCCAGCGGCGACCAGGTGTACAGGCCGGAGGCGAGCTTGCGGATCATGCCAGCGCGCAGCATCAGCCGGTGGCTGGTCAGCTCGGCGTCGCTGGGGGTTTCCTTGGTGGTGTGCAGGTGGAACTGGGAGAGGCGCATCGTCGGCTTCGGATAACGGCAGAGGCGCCTATTCTGCCAGCCCGGCCGGGGCGGGGGGTACTGGGGGGTTTACTGGCAGGGCTGCCGCCCTGCACCCGCCGGATCAACGTCAGCGGCCAAGTCAACGGCAAAAGCGCGCTATCCGTGGGTTGGCGGGGTGGGTTCGGTTGCGGGGGACGCCGTAAATACGTCCATGTAGGCTCGGTCGCGCCATCCATGGCGCTCACGCCCCCGCAACCGGACCCATCCCGCCTTCGACAGTTTTCCGCGATCTGTAGGGTGTGCTCTTGGGGTCAGATCCGTTTTCCGCAGGAAAACGGATCTGACCCCAGATTCATTTCGATATCTGACAGATTTCATCCACGCATGGCGTGGATCTACAAAAGCCGCAGGAAACTGTCGAAGGTGGGGCACTGTGGGTTTGCGGGGTGTGAGCCGCATGGGCCCGAGGCATGCCTCGGGCGGGTTGGGCAGGACGCCCAACCCCGGTCTTGCCGTGTGCGCAGGAAAGCGCACACGAGCAAGCGGCGACCAAGCCCCCATGGATGGGTTCACGGCGTCCCCGCAAACCTACAGTGCCCCGCCATCCCACGGAATGCCGCTCTTGCCGTTGCCGTTGCCCTGGATTGGCTTGCAGCAGGTGCAGGGCAGCCAGCCCTTCCGAAAACCCCTCAACCCGCCGGCGGGCAGTAGGCCTTGGCGGCCGCTTCGGCCAGCGCCTTCTGTGCGCTGCGCTGCTCCTCGCTCAGCGGCGCGGCCGCCTTGCCTTCGGCATCGCGCGTCGCCGCCGGGCCGCTGCCGCCCAGCAGCGCCAGGTTCGCGCGGGCCGTGCTGCACTGCTCGGGCACCGTTGCCTCGGCCGGCTCGGCCACGGCGGCCCGGCTGGCCGGCGCGCGCGCCTGTTCACGGGTTTCGAAGCGCTTGCCCGGCGGCGGGGTTTCCGAATACTGGGTGACGCCGTTGGCGTCCTTCCACTTGTAGACCGGGGCCGCGGTGGCAGTACCGGCCAGCAGCAGCAGGCATCCCAGGCAGGACAGGGCACGCATGGCAGACTCCAGCACAAGGACAGTGAACCCCGATTGCAGCATTGCCGCCGTTGGCTGGCAAGTCGATTAAACTGGAATCCATGGACCCGATCATACCCCCGCCGCGCTCGCGCAGCATTTACCTGCTGCCCAACCTGTTCACCACCGCCGGCTTGTTTGCCGGGTTCTACGCGATCATCGCCGCGGCCAACGGTGATTTCGTCAACGCCAGCATCGCCGTGTTCGTCGCCGCCGTGATGGACGGCCTGGACGGCCGCGTGGCGCGCATGACCGGCACCAGCAGCGAATTCGGCGTGCAGTACGACTCGCTGGCCGACCTGGTAAGCTTCGGCATGGCGCCGGCACTGGTGATGTACCACTGGTCGCTGTCCGAACTGAAGTTCGACGGCGAACTGGCCGGCCGCCTCGGCTGGGCGGCGGCCTTCCTGTATGCCGCCTGCGCGGCGCTGCGCCTGGCCCGCTTTAATACCCAGGTGGCGGTGGTCGACAAGCGCTGGTTCGTCGGCCTGGCCAGCCCGGCCGCGGCCGGCCTGATGATGTCCTTTGTCTGGGCCTTCGCCGACGGCAACCTCGGCTGGGATGGCAGCCAGCTGCGCTACGTGGCGCTGGCGGTGACCATCGTGGCCGCGCTGCTGATGGTCAGCCGCATCCGTTTCTGGAGCTTCAAGGGCGGCGGCGCCAAGGGCCCGCGCGCTGACCGCGTGCCGTTCCTGGTGCTGGCACTGGTGCCGATCATCATCGCCATCGCCGTGATCGACCTGCCGCGCGTGCTGCTGGCGGTGGGCGCGCTGTACGCCCTGTCCGGCCCGGCAACCTGGGCCGTGCAGCGCCTGCGCAAGAAGCCCGAGGTCGCGTGAGCCAGGACCTGTCCGTGCTGTGGTCCCCGGCCCAGCAGGCCTGGCTGCAGGCCATGGACTATGTAGTCTACCACGACGGCCAGCTGGCCGCCGAACTGGATGCGGCGCTGCAGCTGAGCGTGGCCGAGGCCGCCGCTGCCTCGGCGCCGCCGGCACCGGCCGCCGCACCGCCACGCGCGGCCACGCCGGCCGCACCTGCGGATGCGCCGCATGGCGATGCGCCGCGCCGCCGGCCGCCGGTGGCTGCGCCGGATACCGCCCCGGATACCGCCCCGGCCAGTGCCGCCCCCGTGCGCGCGGCCGTGGCCGGCAGCGGCCGCCAGCCGGCGGTGCGCCTGCCGGACCGGCTGCAGATCGCGCTGCTGCGTGCCTCCGGCTGCAACCCGGCCGACCCGGCCACGCAGGCGCTGATGGACAGCTGGCCGCTGGAGCAGCTGCGCCGTGACCCGGCCGCCAAGCGCGCGCTTTGGCCCACCCTGCGGGCACTGCGTAGGCAGACCCGGCGATGAGCGCGGTCAGCCGCCCGGGCCCGGCCACGCTGCGCCCGCTGCGCGAAAGCGATCTCAACACGGTGATGGCCATCGAAGTGCGTGGCTACCCGTTCCCCTGGACGCGCGGCATCTTCGTGGACTGCCTGCGCGCCGGTTACCCGGGGCTGGCTATGGAGCGCGAGCGTGCCGCCCAGCGCGTGTTCCTGGAAGTGCGCCCGTCCAATGCGCCGGCGCTGGCGCTGTACCACAGCGAAGGGTTCAACGAGATCGGCCGCCGCCCGCGCTACTAACCGGCCGCCGACGGCCGCGAGGATGCGCTGGTGATGGCGATGGAACTGGTGGCCGACGACGTGGAGCGGATGCCACCGCTGTAACCCGGCCCGCCGGAAGGACGTCGTTGGTAGCGCCGGGCCATGCCCGGCGGAAGAGCGTGAAGTAGCGTCGGGCCATGCCCGGCGGATGTTCACACCAGCCGCAGCACCACCACACCGGCCACGATGGCCGCAGCCGCCAGCCAGCGCACCCGGGGCACGCGTTCGCGCAGCAGCCAGGCCGAAATGAGCAGCGCGAACAGGATCGAGCTTTCGCGCAGCGCGGCGACCATCGCCACCGGCACCTGGGTCATCGCCCACAGCGCCATCGCATACGAGGCCGTGGTGCCGACACCACCGGCCAGCCCCAGCGGCCAGTGCTGCCGTGCGTAGGCCAGCACGGCGCCGCCGCGCCGGTACAGCGCCCACAGCGGCAACGGAATGCCGGACAGCAGGAACAGCCACAGCGTTTAGCTGAGTGCGTTGCCTGAGGCGCGCGCGCCCTGTGCATCCACCAGCGTGTAGGTGGCGATCATCGCGGCGGTCAGCAACGGCATGCGCAGCTGCCCCGCGCGTGCGCCCAGCGCCATGCTGAGGATGCCGGCGCTGACCAGCACCACGCCCAGCCAGGCGACCGTTGGCAGGCGCTCCCCCAGCAGGCTGCCGGCCAGCGCCACCAGGATCGGCGCGCAGCCGCGCATCACCGGGTAGGCCAGGCTCATGTCCACCTGCTGGTAGCAGCGCGCCACCAACGCGTAGTAGGTCACCTGCAGCAGCACCGAGGCGGCAAGCCAGGGCTAGCTGTGCGTGGCGGGCAGTGGCAGCAGCGGCACCGCAAGGGCGCACAGCAGTGCAGCGCTGCCGGTGACCAGCACGATGCCGAGGAATTTGTCCGGCCCACGTTTGACGATGGCATTCCAGCTGGCGTGCAGCGCCGCGGCAAGCAGGACCAGCAGGAAGAGGGAAAGCGGCATCGCTTGATGATGCCATGCGGGGATACGCAAAACGCCGGGCAGTGCCCGGCGTTTGCGGTGTGGTGGGTGCCAACCTTGGTTGGCACATCACACGTGTTACAGCTTGGCGCGCTGCTCGCGCAGGCCGTCCAGCTGGGTGTTCCAGTCAACCAGGCGCACGCGCTCCTGTTCGACCACCGCCGCCGGCACCTTGTCGGTGAACTTGGCCAGCTTGGCCTCGCTCTTTTCCTTTTCGCCTTCCGCGCGCTTGATCTCCTTGTCCAGGCGCGCACGCTCGGCGTCCAGGTCGACCAGGCCTTCCAGCGGCACCAGCAGCTTCAGCTCGCCGACGATGGCCGGGGCGGCCGGCGGCGCGCTTTCGCCTTCGCCCAGCCACTGGATGCTGTCCAGCTTCAGCAGGAACGACAGTGAGGCGCTGAAGCGATCGATGCGCACGCGGTCCTGCGCCAGGCCGGCCTGCAGGCGCAGCGGCACTAGCCGGGACGGGGCCACGTTCAGTTCGCTGCGCACGCGGCGCACGGCACTGATCACGGCCTTCAGCCACTCCACGTCGGCCTCGGCCTGGGCATAGTCGCCCTCGAACTCGGCGGCGGTGGGGTAGGGGCGCAGCGACAGCGTGGTTTCGGCCAGGCCCAGGCGCGGCACGACCTGCTGCCACAGCTGTTCGCTGATGAACGGCACCAGCGGGTGCAGCAGGCGCAGCAGGCCTTCCAGCACGTACAGCAGGGTGTGGCGGGTGCTTTCGGCATCGGCGGCGTCACCACCGCTCAGCGCCGGCTTGCTCAGTTCCAGGAACCAGTCGCAGACATCGTTCCAGGCGAACTCGTACAGGCACTGCGCCAGCAGGTCGAAGCGGTAGGCGGCGAAGTGGCCCTGCGCTTCGGCCGCGGTGGCGGCCAGGCGCGAGAGGATCCAGCGCTCGGCATCGGTGCGCGGCTGCGGCACGCCAGTGAACGCGGCGCCCTCGGTGTTCATCAGCGCGAAGCGGCTGGCGTTCCACAGCTTGTTGCAGAAGTTCTTGTAGCCCTCGGCGCGGTTCATGTCGAACTTGATGTCGCGGCCGTGGGTGGCCAGCGCGGCGATGGTGAAGCGCAGCGCATCGGCACCGTGGGCGGCGATGCCCTCGGGGAATTCCTTGCGGGTGGCCTTCTCGATCTTCTCCACCATCTTCGGCTGCATCAGGCCGCCGGTGCGCTTGGCCACCAGGTCTTCGATGGAAATGCCGTCGATGATGTCCAGCGGGTCGAGCACGTTGCCCTTGCTCTTGGACATCTTCTGGCCCTGGCCATCGCGGATCAGGCCGGTGAAGTAGACGTCCTTGAACGGGATCTTCCCGACCAGGTTGTCGGTGGCCATGATCATGCGCGCCACCCAGAAGAAGATGATGTCGAAACCGGTGACCAGCACCGACGACGGCAGGTAGCGGTCGAAGCCGCGCTCGGCCATCGCCTTTGCGTTCGGCCAGCCCAGCGTGGAGAACGGCCACAGCTGCGAGGAGAACCAGGTTTCCAGCACGTCGCTTTCCTGGCGCAGCGCCACTTCCGGCCCGAGGTTGTGCGTGGCACGCACCTCGTCCTCGCTGCGGCCCACATAGCAGCTGCCGGTGGCGGCATCGAACCACGCCGGAATGCGGTGGCCCCACCACAGCTGGCGGCTGATGCACCAGTCCTGGATGTTGGACATCCAGTAGCGGTAGGTGTTGATCCAGTTCGGCGGCACGAAGCCGATCGGGCCCGGCTTGCCATCGCGACCTTCAACCAGTTCCAGGCCACGACGCGCCAGTTCCTTCATCTTCACGAACCACTGGTCGGTCAGGTACGGCTCGATGACCTGGCCGGTGCGGTCGCCACGCGGCACCTGCAGCTTGTGCGGCTTGGCTTCGAGCATGATGCCCAGGGTTTCCAGCTCGGCCAGCACCGCCTTGCGCGCGGCGTAGCGGTCCAGGCCCTGGAAGCGCTCCGGTGCGTTCTCGTTGATCGCCGCCACCGGGGTGAATAGGTTGATCATCGGCAGGTTGTGGCGCACGCCCACCTGGTAGTCGTTGAAATCGTGCGCGGGGGTGACCTTGACCACGCCGGTACCGAACGCGCGGTCGACGTAGTCATCGGCGATCACCGGCACGCAGCGGCCGGTCAGCGGCAGCACCACGCTCTTGCCGATCAGGTGCGCATAGCGCGCGTCTTCCGGGTGCACCATCACCGCGGTATCGCCCAGCAGGGTTTCCGGGCGGGTGGTGGCCACCACCAGGTAGGTGCGGGTTTCGCGCAGGGTTTCCACGCCGTCGGCGTCGTGCTCGACGTGCTCGTAGCACAGGCCGTCATCCAGCGTGTAGGCGATCGACCACAGGAAACCGTCTTCCTCGGCGCTCTCTACTTCCAGGTCGGAAATGGCCGTCTTCAGCACCGGGTCCCAGTTGACCAGGCGCTGGCCGCGGTAGATCAGGCCTTGTTCGTGCCAGCGCACGAAGGCCTCGATCACCGCTTCGGACGGCTGCGGGTCCATAGTGAAGGTGCTGCGCGACCAGTCGGCCGAGCTGCCCAGGCGGCGCATCTGCCGCTCGATGGTGTCACCGGACTGCTGCTTCCATTCCCAGACCTTGTTGATGAAGCCTTCGCGGCCCAGCGAATCGCGGGTCTCGCCCTTGCCTTCCTGCGCCAGGTTGCGGCTGACCACCATTTCGGTCGCGATGCCGGCATGGTCGGTACCCACCTGCCACAGCGTGTCGTAGCCGCGCATGCGGTGGTAGCGCACCAGCGCGTCCATCAGCGTCTGCTGGAAGGCATGGCCCATGTGCAGCGTGCCGGTCAAGTTCGGCGGCGGCAGCAGGATGGTGTACGGCTCGCCCGTGCCGCACGGCTTGAAGTGGCCGGCCTTTTCCCAACCGTCGTACAGCTCGGTTTCGAAGGTCTTGGGGTCGTAGCTGGAGGCGAGTTGGGTCATGCGGGGGAACCAGGAGGGTATGCGGAAAGGATCAGGGCACGGCGGCGGCGCATCAAGGGCAGCCAGCGGCGGTGCCTACATGTCGTGCTTGGACAGGTCGTAGCCTGCGTTCTTGTACTGGCGCCAGCGCTCGCGCAGCGGTTCGCGGGCCTCGGGGTCGGCCGGCACCACTTCCAGCACGCGCTCGCACTCGCCCAGCCAGGGATCGTCGCGCAGGTTGATGACCAGCGGCCGCGCCGGGCTGTCGGTGCCGGGGACGGCGATCAGCACCACCGCTTCTTCCTCGTCCACGTCTTCGCCGGCGATCTGGTGCGGAATGTAGGCTTCTTCGTCGAACGCCCATAGCAGCTCGTCCAGTTCCTCGGCCTGGGTCTGGTCGCGGGCCAGCACCAGGGTGGGCAGGCCGGCGTCGTTGGCCTTGCGGGCCAGCTCGCAGACCAGCCGCAGCGGCTCGGTCAGGAAGCGGGGCTTGGCGATCAGGTAGAAATCGGCGCGGGGCATGGCAGGGTCCGGAAGGTGCAGGGGCCCGGCCAGGCCGGGCGAGGCCCCGGCCGGCAGGCGCCGGCCAGGGTCGTCAGCGGCGTCAGGCGGCCGCCTGGTCCAGCAGCCACTGGCTCAGCAGGCCCACCGGGCGGCCGGTGGCCATGCCGCGCTTGCCTTCATCGCTGGCCACGCCGGCGATGTCCAGGTGCGCCCAGCGCTGGCCTTCGGTGAAGCGGGCCAGGAAGCAGCCGGCGGTGATGGCACCGGCCCAGCGGCCGCCGATGTTGTAGACGTCGGCGAAGCTGGAATCGAGCATCGGCTGGTACTCGTCCCACAGCGGCAGGCGCCAGGCGCGGTCGAACACGTGCTCGCCGGCGGCCAGCAGTTCGGTGGCCAGGTCGTCGTGCTTGGTCATCAGGCCGGCGGTCTGGTGACCCAGGGCCACCATGCAGGCACCGGTCAGGGTAGCCACGTCCACCAGCGCCTGCGGCTCGAAGCGCTGGGCGTAGGTGAGTGCGTCGCACAGGATCAGGCGGCCTTCGGCGTCGGTGTTGCCCACTTCGATGGTCTTGCCCGACATCGAGGTGATCACGTCGGACGGGCGGTAGGCGTTGCCGTCGATCGCGTTTTCCACGGCCGGCACGATCACCACCAGGTTCAGCGGCAGCCTGGCCTTCACGGCAGCGACGAAGGTGCCGATGACGTTGGCGCCACCGCACATGTCGTATTTCATTTCCTCGATGCCGCCCTGGGTCTTCAGGTTCACGCCACCGGTATCGAAGGTGATGCCCTTGCCGACCAGCACGTACGGCTTGGCATCACCGCCGTTGTTCCACTTCAGCACGACCAGGCGCGGGCGGTTGGCCGAACCGCGGGCCACGGCCAGCAGCGAGCCCATGCCCAGCGCTTCCATCTGGTGCTCGTCGAGGATCTCGGCGTCGGCGCCGTCGTGCTCGCCGGCGAACTTCACGCCCACTTCGGCCAGGTAGGCCGGGGTGCAGTAGTTCGGCGGCAGGTTGCCCAGTTCGCGGGCGAACTCGACACCGGCGGCGATCGCCTGGCCCTGCGCCAGCGCGGCAGCGTCGTTGCCGGCAACGGCCAGCTGCACCAGGCCGGCGTCGTCGGCCTTCTTCTTGCCCAGCGTGGCGGTGTAGCGGTAGCTGGCGTGGTCGGCGGCGATGATCGCCTGGCGGATCGCCCAGGCGCCGTCACGGTCCTTCACGGCCAGTTCGGACAAGGTGAACAGCGCGCTGCGGCTGGCGCCGGTCTTCAGGGCACGCACGGCATCGCCGACGGCCTTGATGTACTGGGGCACGCCGAAGCGGGCGGCTTCGCCCAGGCCGACCACCAGCACGCGCGCGGCGGCAACGCCGGGCAGGTCGTGCAGCAGGGTGGTGGCGCCGGTCTTGCCGGAAAGGTCGCCGCGCTGGGCCAGGGCGGCCAGGCGGCCGCCGCTGGCGGCGTCCAGGGCCTGTGCGGCCGGGGTCAGGGAGTGGTCGGCATAGGCGCCGACGACCAGGCAGTCGACCGCAGCCGCAGCCGGCGCATCGTGGTTCAGGGTGAATTCGAGGGCCATTGAGCAGATTCCGTTGGCAAATCCGTACAATCGCGGACCGTTTACGCCCAACAGGTAGACTGGGCGGCGCCGCGAACGAACCTAAGAGTTTAAACCACCGCCCCATGTTGAAGCTCGACCGCTACCTGCTGGGCGATTTCGTCCAGAGTTTCCTGGCCACCCTGATCGTCCTGCTGGTGGTCAGCGTGGGCGGCGTCCTGGTGGATATCCTCGGCAACATCGCTGACGGGCGACTGCCGGCCAAGCTGCTGTTCTCGCAGCTGGCCCTGCAGTTCATCGTCTACATGCCGCTGATCCTGCCCCTGGCGCTGATGCTGGGCCTGCTGTTGGCCGTGGCCCGGCTGTACCGGGACTCGGAAATGGCAGTCATCACCGCCATCGGCGTCGGCCCCAGGCGCCTGCTGCGCCCGCTGCTGATGCTGGTGGTGCCGGTGGTGGTGCTGATCGGCGCCTGCTCGCTGTGGCTGGGCCCCTGGGCCGACCGCGCCAGCGACCGCATGATCGACGAGGCCAACCGCAGCGTGCTGCTGGCCGGCCTGGAGGCGGGGCGCTTCACCACCCTGCCTAACGGCGGGGTGGTCTATGTCTCCTCCATCTCACCGGACGGCACCCAGCTGGGCCGGGTGTTCCTGCAGCGCCAGAAGCCTGGCGATGACCGCCTGCAGGTGGTGTCGGCCGCCGGCGGCCACATGTACTTCGAAGGCGCCCGCCAGCGTTACCTGCAGCTGAACGATGGCCACCAGGTGGAAGGCTCGGCCGCGGCCGGCCTGGACTACCGCCTGGCCACCTTCGCCCGCAACGACGTGGCCATGCCGGACGGCGCGCAGACCCGCCAGGACGACGACCCGGAACTGATAACCACCACCACCCTGATCGGCGACCCGCGGCCCAAGGCGCAGGCGCAGCTGCACGCGCGCATCGCCCCGCCGCTGATCGCGCTGGCCTTCGCCCTGCTGACCGTGCCGCTGGCGCGCAGTTCGCCGCGCCAGCAGCGCTACGGCCGCATGATGCTGGCCTTCCTGGCTTACATGGTGGGCATGAACCTGATGTTCATCGGTACCGGCTGGATTGCCGACGGCAAGACCCCGGCCGCGCTGGGCCTGTGGTGGCTGTGCCTGCCGCTGCTGGGCCTGGCGATCTGGATGTACGCCCGTGACGGGCACCTGGGCAAGCCGAAGGGAGCGCGCGCATGAGCCTGACCCTGCGCCCGATGCACTTTGATTTCTACCTGGGCCGGGCCGTGTTCGGCACCGTGCTGCTCACCTGGGCGGTGCTGGTCGGGCTGGATGTGGTGATGGCCTTCTCCGGCGAGTTCAAGGACGTCGGCAAGGGCAGCTATACGCTCGGCCATGCCGCGGCCTGGGTGCTGTATACCGTGCCGCGCCGTGCCTACACCTTTTTCCCTACCGCAGCGGTGATCGGCGCGCTGATGGGCCTGGGCCAGCTGGCGGCCACCTCCGAGCTGACCGCGTTGCGTGCACTGGGCCTGTCGCGCAAGCGCCTGAGCGTTTCGGTGGCGGTGGCGCTGTCGCTGCTGACCGCGCTGATGGTGGTCAATGCCGAGACCCTGGGCCCGTGGGCGCAGGACCGCGCCGACAACATCAAGATCACCGCCAAGTCCGGTTCGAGCATGGCCGTGGCCCGTTATTCCGGGCTGTGGGCGCGCGAGGGTGACACCTTCCTCAACGCCCAGGGCGGCGAAGAGCAGCTGGCCGGCGACAAGGGCACGCGGCTGGTGCTGCACGGGGTGCGCCTGTACCGGGTGGCTGCCGACGGGCGCATCACCTCCATCACCCATGCCGATTCCGCCCAGCACGACAGCGGTGGCTGGACCCTGACCGGAGTGCGCGAAGACACCTTCGGCGAACGCTCAGCCACCCGCCGCGAGGTGGCCAGCGAGCCGTGGAATTCCCGCCTGGACGCCGGCGCACTGGCCACCGGCCTGTCCAAGCCGCGCAACCTGACGCTGTCCGAACTGAGCACCAGCATTGAATACCGCAAACGCAACGGGCTGGATTCGCGCGACTACCAGGACATCTACTGGAGCCGCTGGTTCTACCCGGTGAACGTGCTGGCGCTGTGCCTGGCCGCCGTACCGTTCGCGTTCGGTTCGCTGCGCAGCGGCGGCATGGGCAAGCGCCTGTTCCTGGGCATCCTGTTCGCGCTCGGGTTCTGGCTGCTGCAGCTGTTCTTCGGCCGCATGGCCGGCGCGCTGAAGTTCGATTACCGCATTGCCTATGCACTGCCACCGATCGTGATGATGGGCGTGTCGGGCCTGCTGTTCCGGCGCAAATCCGGCTGACGGCGGGGGCGACCCCCGCCATGTGTGGCGTGGGGGGCTTCTGAAGATCCACGCCATGCGTGGATGGCTTTTCCGGGAACGCCACGCCATGCGTGGATGGCTTTCAGGGAGCGCCACGCCGCGCGTGGATGCCCCTCACCGCACGCGGCTGGTGGTCCCACAGCGCCCACCAGAACCCCAGCCCCCGGCCAGCAGGGACAGCGTGCCCACCGCGTAGCGCCGCCACAGCTGGCCGGCGCGCAGCGGCGCCCCGTCGCTCGATTGCAGCCGCAGCCGCCACGGGCGCATGCCCATCGTCTGCCCGCCGCGTTGCCAGCTCAGCGTGGCGTACAGGCCGGCCAGCCCCAGTTGCACGCCCACAGCGCCCACTGCCAGGCACTGAACGGGGCGATGTTCTCGCGCGTGGCATGACCGCTGACGGTGAAGGCCACGGTGAACAGCGTGCCGGCCAGCATCCACAGGGCCAGCGCCGGCCAGGCGTCGTAGAACAGTGCCAGCAGGCGCCACGGCAGCAGGCTGCGCGGGCGGGGCGGGACAGCGGCGGCCGCAGCCGCATCGGTGGCGGGCAAAGACATGCGCCGAGCATACGCAATGCTGGCCGCCCATGGCGCGTGCACCGTATCCTGCCGGCATGGCTGTCATCTCCACCTTGGCGCAGCGTCGCCAGCTGGTCACCCAACTGCCCGACGTCCGTGCCGAGGACAGTGTCCGCATCCAGCGTTTCCTCGATGCCATCTGGGCCGAGCACGGGCTGGCGCGGGTCACGCTGGACAGCTACCGCCGCGATCTGGAAGGCCTGGCGCGCTGGCGCGATGGCCGCGACGGCGGCCTGGCCGGCATCGAGCGCCCGGGCCTGTTCGAGTACCTGGCCTGGCGCACCCGCCACGGCTGGTCGCCGCGCAGCAACGCGCGCCTGCTGTCGGCATTGCGCGCGTTCTTCGCCGATGCCGTGCGCCGTGGCGAGCGCGCCGAAGACCCCAGTGCGCTGCTGGACCCACCCAAGCTGCCACGGCTGCTGCCCAAGGCGCTGGCCGAAAGCCAGATCGAGGCGCTGCTGGCCGCGCCGACGGTCGACAGCCCGCTGGGCCTGCGCGACCGCGCCATGCTGGAACTGATGTATGCCGCCGGCCTGCGCGTGAGCGAGCTGGTGCTGCTGCCGGCCACGGCGGTGAACCTGCGCCAGGGCGTGCTGCGGGTCACCGGCAAGGGCAGCAAGGAGCGGCTGGTGCCGCTGGGCGAGGAATCCCAGCATTGGCTGGAGCGCTACCTGAAGCAGTCGCGCCCGCTGCTGGTCGGCAAGGGCCAGGTGCAGCCGCTGGCCGACGGCCAGGCCCCGCTGTTCGTCGAACCCGGCCTGCACGGCCTCAGCCGCCAGGCGTTCTGGCACCTGGTGAAGCGCTACGCCGCGGTGGCCGGCATCGACCCGGCACGGATCAGCCCACACGGGCTGCGCCACAGCTTCGCCACCCACCTGCTGAATCGTGGCGCCGACTTGCGCGCGCTGCAGATGCTGCTGGGCCACAGTTCGCTGTCCACCACCCAGATCTACACCCTGGTGGCGCGTGAACACCTGCAGAAGCTGCACGCCCGCCACCACCCGCGCGGCTGAACCTGCCACGCGCGCTGTGCCGGCGCGCACGGCCCGCTGCGGGCGCCTGTGGCAGGATCCAGGGCTCACTTCAGTGCAGGCTGTTCCATGCTCCGTTTCGTCATTGCCGTAGTCCTCGGTGCGTCCAGCCTCACGGCCTGCGCGCAGCCGGCCCCGCCTGCCGCCGCACAGGGCGCCGCCGCCAGGCCGGCCGCGACGCCGGCTGCCAGCAACCCCGCTGCGGAACAGGCGGTGCGTCCCGCACTCAAGCAGCTCGCCCCGAATTTCGAGCCGGACTACATCGGTGCGGCGCCGTTCGCCGGTTTCCGCGAAGTGGTGGTGTCCGGGCAGGTGCTGTACGTGTCCGACGACGGCAACTACCTGATGCAGTCGCAGCCGTATGACATCCGCGCCAAGGGCCTGGTCAACAGCCAGGGCCTGCTGGGCTACCGGCGCGGCCTGCTGGCCAAGGCCAACCATGGCGACCGCATCGTGTTCGCCGCGCCGAACGCGAAGTACACCATCAGCGTGTTCACCGATATCGAATGCGGCTACTGCCGCAAGCTGCACCAGGACATTCCCGAGCTGAACCGCAACGGCATCACCGTGGAATACCTGGCGTTCCCGCGCATGGGGCTGGGCAGCAAGGACTACACCGACATGATCTCGGTCTGGTGCGCCAGTGATCGCCGCCAGGCGCTGACCGCGGCCAAGCAGGGCGGCTCGGTGCTGTCGAAGAACTGCACCAACCCGGCGGCCATGCAGTACAAGCTGGGCCAGCAGCTGGGGGTGAACGGTACCCCGGCCATCTTCGCCGCCGATGGCACCCAGCTGGGCGGCTACCTGCCGCCGGCGCAGCTGCGTGCGGGGCTGGAAAAGCGCGGCGCCACGCGCTGAAGCTGAAACGCCGGGCATGGCCCGGCGCTACCGTGGGATTGCCTGGGTAGCGCCGGGCCATGCCCGGCCGAGGGTGAATCCATGCGGAAAGCCGGGGACGCGATGTGTCCCCGGCTTTTTCCTTACTTCAGCCCGTCACTGACCGCCTTGGTCAGCGTGGCCTGCGCATCGTCGCCGCTGAATTCCCAGACGAACGCACCGCCCAGGCCCTGTGCCTTCACATAGCCCATCTTGCGGGTGATGTTGGCCGGGGTATCGAAGCTCCACAACGTGCTGCCGTTGTAGATCCAGGTGGCACCGGCGGTGTTGTCGGTGTAGATTGGCCAGTTGAGGTTCTTCAGCACCTTCCAGTCTTCGATGCCGGCTTCATAGGTTCCCGCGGCCGCGCCGCCGGCGGTCTGGTACAGGCCGTTGTTGCCGCTGGCCACGTTGCTCCAGCCACGCCCGTAGTAGCCGATGCCCAGGTTGAGCTTGGATGCCGGCACGCCACGGCTGATGAAGGCCTCGATGGCGTCGTTGCTGTTGTACTGCTTCTGGTCACCGGTGGACGGATCGTTCTGCGAATTGAACAGCGCCGAGTGATGGTTGGTCCGCGCATCCCACGCACCGTGGAAGTCGTAGGTCATCACGTTGATGTAGTCCAGGTACTGGTGGTACGAGGCCGGGTCGGTCACGCGCACCTTGTCGATGCCCGCACCCACGGCCACGGTCAGCAGCAGGCCCGGGCGCACCGCGTTGAGCTGGCGGCGGAACTCGGCCAGCAGCGCGGTGAAGTTGGCATTGTCCTCGGCGCTGCCGCAGGCGATGCCACAGGCCACCGGGTATTCCCAGTCGATGTCGATGCCGTCGAACACGCTCAGCGCCGCACCGGGGCCACCGGCGCCGTCGGTCACCGGCAGGTTGCCCTTGATGTAGGCGTCCACGCACGAGGCCACGAAGGCCTGGCGGTTTTCCGGGCGCGCTGCGCTGGAGAAACCACGCGACCAGGTCCAGCCGCCCAGCGAGATCAGCACCTTCACGTTCGGGTGCTTGGCCTTGAGCTGCTTGAGCTGGTTCCAGTTGCCGCGCAGCGGCTGGTCCCAGGTGTCGGCGCTGCCGCTGACGCTCTCGCCGGCGGCGAAGGCCTTGCTGTAGTCGGCGAACGCATCACCACCGGCACCGGTGTTGGCGTCCGACGGCTGGGTGACACCCACTTCGCAGCGGTTGTTGCGCACGTTGCCGAAGGCGTAGTTGACGTGGGTCAGCCGTGCCGCCGCGCCGCTGGTGTCGATGTCGCGCACCCGGTAGTTGCGGCCGTAGATGCCCCACTTGGTGAAATAGCCGATGACCCGCTTGCCGGTGCCGCCGCCGCTGTCGGCCACGGTGCTGGCCGAGATCGCGGTGCCCTGTGCCGACGCATTGCCGGCGTTGTCACGTGCGCGCACGCGGTAGTTGTAGGTGGTGGATGGGGTCAGCCCGCCATCGACGTAGCTGGCGCTGGACGGGGAACCGACCAGGCTGCCGTTGCGGTACACGTCATAGCCGGCCACGCCGCTGCCACCGGTGTTGTCGGTGGACGGGCTCCAGCTGAGCGCGATGCTGGTGGCGGTGCGGGTGCCCACGGCCAGGCCGCCCGGCACGCTGGGCGGGGTGGTATCGCCGCTGGCCGCGTTTACCGTGATGGTGATGGTGATGGTGGGGGTGCTGCTGGTGGCGTTGTTGTTGTCGGTGGCCACCGCGCGCAGGGTATGGCTGCCGGCGCTGGCGTTGGCCCAGCTGGCGCTGTAGGGCGCATTGGTGGCCACGGCGAAGGAGGCCCCGTCGCGGAAGAATTCGACCTTGCTGACGCTGCCGTCCGGGTCACTGGCGTTGGCGCTGACGGTGATCGTGCTGCCGGCGCTGAAGCTGGCGCCGTTGGCCGGGGAGGTCAGGCTGACCACCGGCGGCTGGTTGACCCCACTGCCATCGCAGGCGCCGAGATTGGTGTAGTACGGGGCCCCGGCCGGGTGGTTCGGCGGCGCGTTCCAGATGTCCTGGTTGGCCCGGTACAGCACCCCGCCCTTCTGCAGGGTGTCGCCACTGCGGTAGATCTTGGCCTGGTCCCACTGGGCCACGCCGCTGCAGTTGGCGGCCTGGGCCAGGCCGGGCAGGGCGGCACCGGCGGCCAGGGCAAGCAGCCAGGCCAGATGGCGCGGACGACAGGAACGGGTAGGGCGGCGTTTGGCACTGCGTGCAATCGGGTCGTACATGGTGTGTCTCCGATCGATCAGGTTGGCGCGCGGGCCCCGATGGCGCCTCGCGTGACGCAGGTCCGGACATCGCCCGGGAAGGCGACGGCGGGGGGGCGGACGGAGGTACCCGGCCGGCCGGGGAGAGAGTCCAGCCGGCCAGGTGCGGACAACGTTGTCATCAAATGTGTGCGCATTCCGTGAGCAAGCGCATGGTTCGGGCATCCGGGGTCTGCCGGTGGGCTGGGCTGGGGACGCCAACCCGCCCGACCCTCGACGGGTTCCTGCGCGTGCCGGCCATATAAGGCAAAAGAAAAGAGCAGCGCCAAGCAAACGCCGGTCGCTTCGCTCCTGATCCTTTGATTGCAGACATTCACCTGGTTGCCGGCCAACGGCCAGCACTACCCGAGGGCTGCATGGCGTGGGTTCTGGGCTACCGGGAAACTGTCGAAGGCGGGGTGGGTCCGGTTGCGGGGGTGTCCGCGGCATGGATGCCGCGGACAAGCCCCCAGGGACGGGTTTACGGTGTCCCCCGCAGCCGGACCCACCCCGCCACCCCGGAGGAAACCCGCTGTTGCCGTTGCTCCGGCTGTTGCCGCGGCTTGGGCGCCTCTGCGGGTGCCGGGAGCCGCCCGGCCAAAGCCCGCCCCCCGCTTCCGGTACAATGGCGGGCCCGTTTCCCAACTACGGTTCCCCGGACATGATGGTCCTCGAGGGCGCGTCCGCCCTGTCGCCGTTCCGCCGCGAACGCCTTGAATCCCGCCTGCAGTCCATCGCTCCCTCCCTGCGCATCAGCGGCGCCTGGCACGTCTACTTCGTGCAGCTCGATGGCTCGGCCAGCCCCGACACCGACACCCTGTGCCGCATCCTGGAAGCCCGGCCGCAGGCCGAGGCCGCCGCCGACGGCGCCACCAGCCGGTTCGTGGTGCCGCGCCTGGGTACCCTCTCGCCCTGGTCCAGCAAGGCCACCGAACTGGTCCGCGGTGCCGGCCAGCCGGTCGCCCGGGTCGAACGTGGCCTGCGCATCGACGTGCAGGGATGGCTGGCCGATGCCGCCGCCCAGCTGGCCCTGGCCAAGGCGCTGCACGACCCGATGACCCAGTCCATCCTGGACAGCGTCGCGCAGGGCCGGGCCCTGTTCTCCACCCCCGCCCGCGGTGAACTGGAACGCGTGCCGGTGGACCAGCTGAAAGCCGCCAACCAGCGCCTCGGCCTGGCCATGGCCCAGGACGAGATCGACTACCTGCGCGAACGCTTCACCGCGCTGGGCCGCTCGCCGTCCGACGTCGAACTGATGATGTTCGCGCAGGCCAATTCCGAGCACTGCCGCCACAAGATCTTCAACGCCAACTGGACCATCGACGGCCAGGAACAGGACCGTTCGCTGTTCCGGATGATCAAGAACACCCACCAGCAGACCCCGCAGCACACGCTCAGCGCGTACAGCGACAATGCCGCGGTGATCGAAGGCCACATGGCCGCGCGCTACCGCCCCGACCCGGCCACCGGTGAGTACCGCGCCGAACCGCGGGTGGCCAGTGCGTTCCAGATCAAGGTGGAAACCCACAACCACCCCACCGCCATCGCCCCGTTCCCGGGCGCGTCCACCGGTGCCGGCGGTGAAATCCGCGACGAAGGCGCCACCGGCCGTGGCGGCAAGCCCAAGGCCGGCCTGGCTGGCTTCTCGGTCTCGCACCTGCGCATTCCCGAGCTGCCGCAGCCGTGGGAAGCGCCGCGCGCGCTGAACCCGCGCATGGCCCCGGCACTGGAAATCATGACCGACGGCCCGCTCGGCGGCGCCGCGTTCAACAACGAGTTCGGCCGCCCGAACCTGCTCGGCTACTTCCGCAGCTTCGAGCTGCCCGAAGGCGCCGATCTGGTGCGCGCCTACGACAAGCCGATCATGCTGGCCGGCGGCCTGGGCGCGATCGACCGCATCCAGGTCGACAAGATCCCGCTGCAGGCCGGCGATGCGGTCATCGTGCTTGGTGGCCCGGCGATGCTGATCGGCCTGGGCGGCGGCGTTGCCAGTTCGGTGGCCTCCGGCGAAAGCGCGGAGGACCTGGACTTCGCCAGCGTGCAGCGCGACAACCCGGAAATGGAGCGCCGCTGCCAGGAAGTGATCGACCGCTGCGTGGCGATGGGAAACAACAACCCCATCAAGTTCTTCCACGACGTCGGCGCCGGCGGCCTGTCCAACGCCATTCCCGAACTGCTGCACGATTCGAACGTGGGCGGCATCATCGACCTGGGCAAGGTGCCCACCGATGATCCGTCGCTGTCGCCGATGCAGCTGTGGTGCAACGAATCGCAGGAACGCTACGTGCTGGGCGTGGCCCAGGAACGCCTGGCCGAGTTCGCCGCGCTGTGCGCGCGCGAGCGTTGCCCGTTCGCTGCGGTTGGCGTGGCCACCGCCGAGCAGCACCTGGTGGTCGCCTACGGCGCCGCGCCGGGCCACACCCCGACCGATGCGCCGATCGACCTGCCGATGGACGTGCTGTTCGGCAAGCCGCCGAAGATGCACCGCGACACCGCGCACCCGCCGGCACCGCGCTGGCCGGCGCTGAAGACGGCCGGCCTGGACCTGCAGCAAGCGGGCCTGCGCGTGCTGGCGCACCCGACGGTAGCCTCGAAGAACTTCCTGGTGACCATCGGCGACCGCAGCGTCGGTGGCCTGACCGCGCGTGAGCAGATGGTCGGCCCGTGGCAGCTGCCGGTGTCCGACGTGGCCATCGCCCTGGCCGATTTCGACGGCGTGGCCGGCGAAGCGATGTCGATCGGCGAGCGCACCCCGCTGGCCCTGCTCGATGCCGCCGCGTCGGCACGCATGGCCGTGGGTGAAGCGATCACCAACCTGTGCGCCGCCCCGGTGGATGCGCTGGACGAAGTGAAGCTGTCGGCCAACTGGATGGCCGCCGCCGGCCACCCGGGTGAGGACGCGCTGCTGTACGACGTGGTGAAGGCGGTGGGCATGGAACTGTGCCCGCAGCTGGACATCAGCATTCCGGTGGGCAAGGACTCGCTGTCGATGCAGGCGCAGTGGCATGACCAGGGTGAAGCGCACAAGAGCGTGTCGCCGGTGTCGCTGGTCATTTCCGCGTTCGCGCCGGTGGCCGACGTGCGCCAGCAGCTGACTGCGCTGCTCGACCGCGAGGTGGACAGCGAGCTGTGGCTGATCGGCCTCGGTGCCGGCAAGCAGCGCCTGGGCGGTTCCATCCTGGCCCAGGTGCATGCCGACCACGGTGACCTGCCGGCCTTCGCCGGTGCCGCGCCGGACCTGGACGACCCGCAGCGCCTGCGTGGCTTCTTCGAACTGATCCGCGACGCACGCCAGGCCGGCCTGCTGCGCGCGTACCACGACCGCAGCGACGGCGGTGCGGTCGCCGCACTGTGCGAGATGGCCTTCACCTCGCGCCTGGGCCTGGACATCACACTCGATGCCTGGGGCGATGATCCGTTCCGCAGCCTGTTCAACGAAGAGCTGGGTGCGGTGGTGCAGATCGCCCGCGAAGACCGCGCCTCGTTCGCCGACCTGGTCGAGCGCCATGCGCTGACCGAGTGCGCGCAGCGCATCGCCAAGCCGACCACCGCGCCGGTGGTGCGGGTGTCGCTGGGCGGCGAGAACCTGGCCGAGTGGCGCTGGGAAGCGCTGTTCGACGCCTGGTGGTCGGTCACCCACGCCATGCAGAAGCGCCGCGACAACCCGGACAACGCCGACGCCGAGCGCGAGATCGCCCGTGCCTTCACTGCGCCGGGCCTGAAGACGAAGCTCAGCTTCGACCTCAACGAGGACGTGGCAGCGCCGTTCATCAACACCGGCGCGCGCCCGCGCGTGGCGATCCTGCGCGAGCAGGGCGTCAACGGCCAGATCGAGATGGCCAACGCCTTCGAACGCGCCGGCTTCCGCGCCTTCGACGTGCACATGAGCGATCTGGTCGAAGGCCGCGTGGCACTGCAGGACTTCACCGGGCTGGTCGCCTGCGGCGGCTTCAGCTACGGCGATGTGCTCGGTGCCGGCCGTGGCTGGGCCACCTCGGTGCTGGAACGCAGCGCACTGCGTGATGCCTTCGCCGCCTTCTTCGGCCGCGAGGACAGCTTCGCGCTGGGTGTGTGCAACGGCTGCCAGATGATGAGCCAGCTCAAGGACATCATTCCCGGTGCCGAGCACTGGCCGCAGTTCCGCCGCAACGCCAGCGAGCAGTTCGAAGCCCGCACCGCGCTGCTGGAAGTGGTGGAATCGCCATCGATCCTGCTGCGCGGCATGGCCGGTTCACGCCTGCCGGTGGCCGTGGCCCACGGCGAAGGCCGTGCGGTGTTCGGCAGTGCGGTCGACCAGGCCGCGGCCCGCGTGTCGCTGCGCTACATCGACGGCGACGGCAACGTGGCCAGCCAGTACCCGCTGAACCCGAACGGTTCACCGGACGGCATCACCGGCCTGACCACCACCGATGGCCGCGTCACCATCATGATGCCGCACCCGGAACGTACCCCGCGCGCGCTCAACATGAGCTGGGCGCCGGCCGACTGGCAGGGCGATTCGCCGTGGATGCGCATGTTCCGCAACGCACGCGTGTGGTGCGGTTGATCGCGCCGTAACCCGATGATGTTGCGCGCAGTCTCAGTGCTGCCGCGTATGAGAAAACCGCCGGTGAAAGCCGGCGGTTTTTTTTGCTTAGCAAAAACCGTGCACGCTCCGCGAGTTACATGGTGTTTCAGTGCGCATGCGTTGCTCACGGTATCTTCACTTAATCACCACATAAACACCTGAAATAGAGAACTGGCTCACGGCAACGATATTTGTTGCGTCAAACTGTTGACGATGATTCGGCTTCACGTTAACACTCGGGCCTCGTTTCATTACTGTTCATCCCGCAGTAACCGCTCGGTTCCGCGCCAGGATGTCTGTCGCTGCGTGCCGTCCGGAAAAACCCCGCAGTAAATCACGCGAATGGACGCCCCCAGGGGACGTTGGGCCACGCAGCCCGGCGTTGCGTTGCTTTGCCTGAAACCAGTCCAAACAAGGAGCCGCAACGATGAATCGGATTTATCGCAAGGTCTGGAACAAAGCACTGGGTCAGTTGGTGGTGGCCTCGGAACTGGCATCGTCGGCATCGGGCGGCACGCTCACCGACCAGCGCCGCCGCGGCAGCCCGCTGCCGTCGGCACTGGCCTTCGCGCTGGCACTGACACTGGGGGATTGGCGGCCAGCGGCAGCGTGGCGGCGCAGTCGGTGCAGATTGGCGGCAATGCCAACTGCCTGGTACTCAGCGGCAAGCTGCTGGAAAAATGCCTGGTGGAAGGTACGGCCAGCGCCAAGGGCAGCAACGCGGTGGCCATCGGCAGCAACAGCAGCGCCAGCGCGGCCAACAGCGTCGCGCTCGGCGCCGGTGCCAAGGCCACGCGCGCCAACACGGTGTCGGTGGGCGACACCTGCAAGGAACGGCAGATCACCCACGTGGCCGCCGGTACGCAGGACACCGACGCGGTGAACCTGCGGCAGCTCAAGGCCGTGCAGGCCAGCGCCGATGCCACCGGCACCTATTTCAAGGCTACCGGCAGCAGCAACAGTGCCGCCGGTGCCAACGCAGCCGGCGACAGCGCGCTGTCCGCCGGTGAAGCGGCCAATGCGATCGGCGATGGCAGCACCACACTCGGCAGCGGTGCCACCGCCGTGGCCGGCAACGCCACCGCTGTCGGTTTCGATGCGCTGGCTAGCGGTGAAGACAGCAGCGCACTGGGCCGCAACGCACAGGCCAGCGCGCAGGGCGCCACCGCCACCGGCAGCAGCGCGCGTGCCAACGGTGCATTCAGCACGGCCAGCGGCAGCGAAGCCGCCGCCAGCGGCACCCAGGCGCAGGCCAGCGGTTTCCGCGCCAATGCCAGCGCCGACGGTGCCTCGGCCATCGGCAGCTACAGCCAGGCCGTCGGCCGGCTGGGCACCGCAGTGGGTTACAGCGCCTCGGCCGCCGGCGCCAATGCCACGGCAGTCGGTGCCAGTGCCGTTGCGGCCGTCGCCAACGCCATCGCGGTCGGCCAGGGCAGCGATGCCAGTGGTGTTGAGAGCGTGGCCATCGGCGGCAGCACCTTCGGCGGTCTGATCCGCTCGCGCGCCAGCGCTACCGGCGCCGCCGCGTTCGGCGCCGGTGCCTGGTCCACGGCCGACTACGCCACCGCCATCGGCTGGAACGCCTGGTCCAGCGCTGCCAACAGCACCGCGCTGGGCGCCAATGCCACCGCCAGCGCGGCCAACAGCGTGGCGCTGGGGGCCGGATCCAAGGCCACGCGCGCCAACACGGTCGCCGTCGGCGATGCCGGCAAGGAGCGCCAGGTGACCCACGTGGCGGCAGGCACGCAGGGCACCGATGCAGTCAACAAGAACCAGCTCGATGCCGTGGCCGATGTTGCTGCGGACACATGCAAGCACTTCCAGGCCAGCGGCAGTGCCGGCAGCGATGCCGGCGCCTACGTGGAAGGCGACAACGCACTGGCCGCCGGTGAGGCCGCCAATGCCATCGGCAACGGCAGCACCGCGCTCGGCAGCGGCGCCACCGCGGTGAACCAGAACGCGACTGCCGTGGGCTTCAATGCGCTCGCGGCCGGCCAGAACAGCGCGGCCTTCGGCAACAACGCGCAGGCCACCGGCCCGGGCAGCGTCGCCGTCGGTGGCGCTGCCGTGGACGCGCAGGGCAACCCGCTGATCACCGTGGGTGGTGTGCCGGTCGATACCGGCGCCACCAGTGCCGGCGTGGGCGGTACTGCGGTCGGCGCCAGCGCCGATGCCAGCGGCTTTGCCGCAGTCGCGTACGGCGGCGGTGCGCAGGCATCCGGCGCACAGGCCTCGGCCTTCGGTGCCGTGTCCAATGCCATCGGCGACTACTCCACCGCCGTCGGCACGCAGAGCGCGGACACCGGCACCAGCAGCGCGGCCATTGGCGGCCCGGCCGACCTGATTCCCGGCCTGGGCTTCTTCGTGCAGACCCAGGCCAGTGGTGAAGCCGCCACGGCGGTGGGTGCCGGCGCGATCGCCAGCGGCGATTTCGCCACCGCCAACGGCACGCTGACCGAAGCCTCGGGCCGCGAGGCCACCGCCGTGGGCTACTTCGCCTACGCGCCGGGCGAGCAGGCCAGTGCGCTGGGTGCACAGAGCTGGGCCAGCGGCGCACAGAGCACGGCAGTGGGGTACTACGCCACTGCGCGCGGCGCCAACAGCGTTGCGCTGGGTGCCAATTCCGAAGCGGTGCGCGCCAACAGCGTGGCCGTGGGCAGTGCCGGCAACGAGCGGCAGATCACCAGCGTGGCCGCCGGCACCGAGGCCACCAACGCCGTGAACAAGGCGCAACAAGACGGTGTGGCCGACAGCGCCGGACGCACCGCGCACTTCTTCCAGGCACAGGCGGAAAGCGGCAGCGATGCCGGCGCGCTGGCCGAGGGCGAAGGTGCGGTCGCAGCAGGGTCGTCCAGCACTGCACTCGGGGCCGGTGCGGTCGCACACGGCGTCGGCGCCACGGCGCTGGGCGAGGACAGCGTGGCGCTCGGCCGCAATACCACGGCCAACGGCGCCGGTGGCGTGGCCATCGGCGGGCTGGGCCAGGCCTACGATGCCTTCAACCAGCCGCTGCTGGATGCCGATGGCAACCCGGTGCGCGTTGGCACCACCGCAGCGGCCGGCGCCACCGCGGTCGGCAATGCGGCGCAGGCCACCGGCGCGCTCAGCAGCGCATTCGGCAACGCGGCACAGGCCACCGGTGACAACAGCCTGGCCAGCGGAGGCAAGGCGCGCGCGACCGGCAGCTACAGCGTGGCGCAGGGCGACAGCGCCTTCGCCAGCAGCGATGACAGCACCGCCGTGGGCGGCTACGCCTGGGCTACCGCCAACGGCGCCAGCGCGTTCGGTGCGGGGGCCTGGGCCACCGAGGCCAACGCCTCTGCATTCGGCACGGCCGCCTGGGCCAGTGCGGCCGGCGCCACCGCGCTGGGCTACAACAGCTGGGCCAACGGGCTCAGTTCCACGGCGGTCGGCCGCGGTGCGTTCGGCTATGCGGACTACAGCGTGGCGCTGGGCTTCCAGGCGCTGGGCAATGCAATCAACAGCATCGCCATCGGCACCAACACGGTGGCCGGCGGCGAAAGCGCGATCGCGCTGGGCGCCGGCAGCAGTGCCACCGCCAACAATGCGGTAGCGCTGGGGGCCGGTTCGGTCGCCAGCCGCGAGCGCAGTGTCTCGGTGGGCAACACCGGCAGCGAACGCCAGATCACCCATGTGGCGGCCGGCACGCAGGGCACCGACGCGGTGAACAGGAACCAGCTGGATGCGGTGGCTGCCGCGGCGGCCACGACCGGCAAGTACGTCCAGGCCAGCGGCAGCGCCGACAGCGACGCCGGCGCCTATGTGGAAGGCGACAACGCACTGGCCGCCGGTGAGGCCGCCAATGCCATCGGCAATGGCGCCATCGCGCTCGGCAGTGGTGCCACCTCCATCGGCACCAATGCGCAGGCACTGGGCTTCAACGCCGTGGCCAGCGCTGCCCAGGCCAGTGCCGTGGGTGCCAACGCCCAGGCCACGGGCTAATACGCAACCGCCCACGGTGCGGAAAGCGAAGCCAGTGGCGAACAGAGTGCGGCCTTCGGTGCGGCCAGCATCGCCAGCGGTGCCGGCAGCACCGGCAGCGGTGCGTTGTCCGAAGCCTCCGGCGAAGAAGCGGTGGCGGCGGGTTACTTCGCCAACGCCAGTGGTGAAGCGGCTACCGCGCTGGGCAGCGAGAGCGTCGCCAGCGGCACCGCGTCCGCAGCCGTCGGCATCGGCGCGCAGGCCAGCGGCGGTTACAGCACCGCCATCGGCGGCTATGCGCAGGCTTCGGCCCTCAACAGCACCGCGCTGGGCAACTTCGCTGCCGCCTCGGGTTCCAACAGTGTGGCGCTGGGTGGCGATTCGGGCGCGTCCGGTGCCTACAGCACGGCCACCGGGCAGGGCAGCCTGGCCAGCGGCACCAACAGCGTGGCCATCGGCGGTGCGCTGTTCGGCCTGCTGCCGACCGAAGCATCGGGCAACTACTCCACGGCCGTCGGTGGTGGCGCCTGGTCGTCGGGGGTGAACAGTACCGCGCTCGGCAACGCCGCAACGTCCAGTGGCGCCAACAGCGTGGCGCTGGGCGCCGATTCGGTGGCCGACCGTGCCGACAGCGTGTCGGTGGGCAGTGCCAGCACCGAGCGCCAGGTCACCAACGTGGCCGCCGGTACGCAGGGCACCGACGCGGTCAACAGGAACCAGCTGGATGCGGTGGCCGCTACGGCGGAAAAACCGCCAGGTACGTGCAGGCCAGTGGCAGTGCCGACAGTGATGCCGGCGCCTATGTGGAAGGCGACAACGCACTGGCGGCCGGCGAAGCCGCCAACGCCATCGGCAACGGCGCCACGGCGCTGGGCGGCGGTGCCACGGCGGTAGCCGCACGTGCCAGCGCAGTCGACTTCGATGCACTGGCCAGCGGTGAAGACAGCATCGCGCTCGGCAGCGGCGCGCAGGCCACCGCACTGGGGGCCAGCGTCACCGGTACCAACGCGCACGCGTCCGGTGCCTACAGCACGGCCAGCGGTGCCGAGGCTGCGGCCAGCGCCACGCAGGCGGTGGCCAGTGGTTTCCGCGCCTCGGCCAGCGCCGATGGGGCCTCGGCACTGGGCAGCTACAGCGATGCCAGCGGCCGCCTCGGTACGGCGGTGGGCTATGGCGCGATCGCATCGGGCGGTGCCACCACCGCACTGGGCTTCGGCGCGGCTGCCGCCGGCAGCGGCGCCATCGCCATCGGCCAGTCCAGCGATGCCAGCGGCGCTGAGAGCGTGGCCATCGGCGGTTCCACCTTCTTCGGGCTGATTCCCTCGCGTGCCAGCGGCACCGGGGCGTCGGCGCTGGGCGCCGGTGCCTGGGCCACCGAGGACTACAGCACGGCCATCGGCTGGAATGCCTGGGGCAACGCCACCGACGCCACCGCGCTGGGCGCCAACGCCAGCGCCGATGCGGTCAACAGCGTGGCGCTGGGCGCCGGTTCCAAGGCCGAGCGTGCCAACAGCGTGGCCATCGGCGCGGCCGGCAGCGAGCGCCAGCTGACTCATGTGGCGGCGTGCAGCGAGCTCACCGATGCCGTCAACAAGGGCCAGCTCGATGCCGTGGCGGCCACCGCCAATGCGGTGGGGCGCTATGTTCAGGCCAACGGCGCCGGTTCGGCCGCGGCGGCGGGCAGTGAAGCGCTGGCGGCCGGCAGTGGTGCCAGTGCCGGCGGCGCGCGCAGTTACGCGCTTGGTGCCAATGCCAGCGCCACCCAGGCCGGCGCCACGGCGGTGGGTGCCGACAGCGCGGCCAAGGGCAGCAATGCCACCGCGCTCGGCAGCCAGGCCGCAACCACGGCCAGCAACGGCGTGGCCATCGGCTACAACGCCATTGCCAACAGTGGTGCCAACAGCATGGCGCTGGGCGCGAACGCGGGCGCCACCGGTGCCAACAGCGTGGAACTCGGTGCCGGCACACGCGCGCTGGAGGCCAACGTGGTCTTCGTCGGCGGTGGCAATGGCAGCGACGGCCCGGCCACGCGCCGCATCATCAACGTCGGTGATGGCCGCATCGCCGCCGGTAGCAGCGACGCGGTCACCGGTTCGCAGCTCAACACCACCAACCAGCGTGTCGGTGCGGTGGAGACGCGGGTGGGCGATGTCGACCGGCGCATCGGCTCGGTGGAAACCACCGCCGCCAATGCCATCGTGTACGACGATGCCAGCCGCGAACGCCTGAGTCTGGCCGGCCTGCAGGGTACGGTGCTGGACAACGTCGGCAACGGCAGCATCGGCGCCGACAGCCGCCAGGCCATCAACGGTGCGCAGCTGTTCCGCTCGCTCAGCGATGCCGCCAGCTTCCTCGGCGGTGGTGCCAGCGTCGGCCTGCAGGGGGTGTTCGTGGCGCCCAACTACGTGATCCAGGGCAGCAGCTACAGCAATGTCGGCGATGCGTTGGGCGCGCTGGACCGCAAGGTGAGCGATCTGGACCAGCGCGTGTCCGGCGCCGACGCTGCGCCGCGTGCACGTATGGCGGCGGCCAGCAGCCTGGCGGCGCAGTCCGAGCCCGTGCTGGATACCGCCGATGCGCGTGCGTCGGTCCAGGGCACGCCGGTGCCGGCGTCGATGGCCGCGCCGCAGGCGATCTCCTCGCCGGCGGCCAACGCTGCCATCAATGCGCTCAGCGTGGGCGATGGTGCCGTGGCCAGCGGGGTGTCCTCCACCGCCATCGGCCAGGGTGCCATGGCCACGGCCAGCAACGCCGTGGCACTGGGCCAGGGCTCGGTGGCCGACCGCGCCAATTCGGTGTCGGTGGGCAGCACCGGCAACGAACGCCAGGTCACCAACGTGGCCGCCGGTACCCAGGTGATCGATGCGGTCAACAAGGGCCAGCTCGACCGTGGCCTGGCCACGGCCAACAGCTACACCGACACGCGCTTCCAGACCATGGCCGACAGCTTCGATGTGTTCAAGGGCGACGTGGACCGTCGCCTGGACCGGCAGGGTGCGATGGGTGCGGCGATGCTCAACATGGCCACCAGCGCCGCCGGCATCCGCACCCAGAACCGGGTCGGCGTCGGCGTGGGCTTCCAGGGCGGCGAATCGGCGCTGTCGCTGGGTTACCAGCGCGCGCTCAGCGA
This sequence comes from Stenotrophomonas maltophilia, assembly GCA_009912235.1. Lineage (GTDB taxonomy): Bacteria > Pseudomonadota > Gammaproteobacteria > Xanthomonadales > Xanthomonadaceae > Stenotrophomonas > Stenotrophomonas maltophilia_AV. The sequence continues at coordinate 319,991 of WNDS01000004.1, read as the reverse complement.
CCGCGCCACGGTCACCCTGGGCGGCGCCTTCAGCAGTGATGACAGTTCGATCGGCGTGGGTGCAGGTTTTGGCTGGTAAGCCCCTGCGTGCCGGCGGTGGATGCCGCCGGCACGCGCGCAGCAGGGCCTGAGGGGGCGGGTCACGGCCGCCCCGGTCTGGCCGGCCGGGGAGTGATGGCCAGGGAAGCGATGGCCGAGTGTTGGTTCTATCCATGACCTAGAAGAGGATGTCGACGTGATCAAGAAGCAGAACCTCCGCATCAACGTACTCGCCGCTGCCGTGCTGTCGATGACTGCCGCCGGCGCCGTGCAGGCCGCCGGCCTGCCGACCCGTGAACCGGTGCAGCAGTCGCGCACGGCCGATGCCGGCGCCGCGCGCATCATCGTCAAGTACCGCGCCGGCACTGCGGCAGCCAGCGACCAGACGGCGAAGCTGTCCACCGTGCAGTCGGCGCTGGCCCGTGCCAGCCTGGGCGGTGGCGCCGCACGCGCCGGCACGCTGGAACCGCGCGTGCTGCGCCGGCTCAGCATCGGGGCCGATCTGGTCCGCCTGCAGGGCCGCCTGGCCCCGGCCGAACTACAGCGCGTGCTGAAGGAACTGGCGGCCGACCCGTCGGTGCAGTACGCCGAAGCCGACGTGAAGCTGCGCCACAGCGAACTGCGCGCCGGTACCGAACAGAAGGCGCTGAACCCGAACGATCCCTTCTACCATCAGTACAAGTGGCACCTGCACAACGCCGTGGGCGGCATCAACGCGCCGTCGGCGTGGGATGTCTCGCAGGGCGAGGGCATCGTGGCGGCCGTCATCGACACCGGCGTGCTGCCGCAGCACCCGGACCTGGCCGCCAACCTGCTGCAGGGCTACGACTTCATCAGCGATGCGGAAACCTCGCGCCGCCCCACCGATGAACGCGTGCCGGGTGCGCAGGATTACGGCGACTGGGTGGAGAACAACAACGAGTGCTACGACGGGTCGATCGACGAACCCAGTTCCTGGCACGGTTCGCACGTCAGTGGCACGGCGGCCGAGCAGACCAACAACGGTGTCGGCATGGCCGGCGTAGCGCACAAGGCCAAGGTGCTGCCGGTGCGCGTGCTCGGCAAGTGTGGCGGCTACCTGTCCGACATCACCGACGCCATCACCTGGGCGTCCGGCGGCACGGTGGCGGGCATTCCGGCCAACATCAACCCGGCCGAGATCATCAATCTGAGCCTGGGCGGCCGTGGCAGCTGCAACGGCGCCTACCAGGAAGCGGTGAACGGTGCGCTGTCGCGCGGCACCATCGTGGTGGTGGCGGCCGGCAACCAGGCCGACAACGCGGCCAACTACCGCCCGGCCAGCTGCGAAGGTGTGATCATCGTGGGTGCCACGCGCATCACCGGCGGCATCACCTACTACTTCAACTACGGTGCGCTCGTGGACCTGTCCGGCCCCGGTGGCGGCGGCAGCGTCGACGGCAACCCGGGCGGCTATTTGTGGCAGGCCGGTTCCAGCAGCGACACCACGCCCGAAGCGGGCCAGCCCAGCTACATGGGCCTGGGCGGCACCTCGATGTCCTCGCCGCACGTGGCCGGCATCGCCGCGCTGGTGCAGAGCGCGCTGATCGCCCAGGGCAAGCCGCCGCTGACCCCGGCGGCCATGCGCACGCTGCTGAAGGACACCGCGCGGCCGTTCCCGGTCAGCATTCCGGCGGCCACCCCGATCGGCGTCGGCATCGTCGATGCCAAGGCCGCGCTGGACAAGGCCCTGGCCGGGCCCTGCACCGAAAACTGCACGCCGGAAGGCACGCCGCTGACCAACAAGGCGGCCATCAACGGCGTCGCCGGTGCGGCCGGCAGCGAGACCCTGTACTGCTTCGAGGCGCAGGCCGGCAAGCCGCTGAGCGTGCTGACCTACGGCGGCAGCGGCAATGTGTCGCTGTACGTGGCGCAGGGCCGGGTGCCCACCGCCAGTGACAACGACGGCCGTTCCACCCGCCCGGGCACCTCCGAAACCGTGCGTGTGAGCCCGGCCGCCGCAGGCACCTGGTACATCAAGGTGGTGGGCGAGGGCGCGTTCAGCGGTGTGAGCGTGCTGGCCACGCAGTAAGTGCGGCCCGCGGCATGGGGGTGAATGCGCCGCCATGACGTTGACGATCGAGGGGGCGTCCGTTGCCAGGGGTGACGGACGCCTCTTTTCGTTGCGGCCGTGGCCCGCCGGCGCGCGCAGGGCAGCGGAAATGCCGGGCAAACTGCTACAGTCCGGATGATCGTCTAGAGAGACACGTGAACGCTGCCGCCGCGCCCACCAACGTCGACACCACCGAAGGCCGCATCCTGGATGCGCTGCTTGCACGCGGCCGGCTGAAGGACGGCGATCTGTCGCGCGCACGCACGCTGCATGCGCAGGCCGGTGGCAGCCTGCTCGGCCTGCTGGTGCGGTTGGGCCTGGTCTCTGAACGTGATCAGGCACAGGCCACGGCCGACGTGCTCGGCCTGCCGCTGGTGAACGGCAAGCAGCTGGCCGACACGCCGCCGCAGGCGCTGGCCGAAAGCCTGCCGCTCACCCTGCGCTTCCTCAAGCAGTTCCATGTGTGCCCGCTGGCGCTGGATGAACACGGCGTGCGGCTGTGGCTGGCCGATGCGCATGACGCGTACCCGCAGCAGGCCGTGCAGCTGGCACTGGGCGTGCCGGTGCAGCCGGTGGTCGGGCTGCGCTCGGAGATCGACGACCTGGTCGAACGCTGGTTCGGCCAGGGCCGCAGCGCGATGGGCGCGATCGTGGAAACCGCCGATGGTGAAGGCGGTGCGGTCGATGACATCGAACACCTGCGCGACCTGGCCTCCGAAGCGCCGGTCATCCGTCTGGTCAACCTGGTCATCCAGCGTGCGGTGGAACTGCGCGCCTCGGACATCCACGTCGAGCCGTTCGAAAGCCGGCTGAAGGTGCGCTACCGCGTCGATGGCGTGCTGGTGGAGGGCGAAAGCCCGCCGGCCAACCTCACCGCCGCGGTCATCAGCCGCATCAAGATCATGGCCCGGCTCAACATCGCCGAACGCCGCCTGCCGCAGAACGGCCGCATCATGCTGCGCGTGCAGGGCAAGGAACTGGACCTGCGCGTGAGTACGGTGCCCACCGCGCACGGCGAAAGCGTGGTGATGCGCCTGCTCGACCGCGAAACCGTGGTGTTCGATTTCCACCGGCTCGGCTTCACCGATGCGTTCCTGCCGCAGTTCCGCAAGGTGCTGGAACAGCCGCACGGCATCCTGCTGGTGACCGGCCCGACCGGTTCGGGCAAGACCACCACGCTGTACACCGCGCTGAGCCAGCTCAACACCGCCGACGTCAAGATCATCACGGTTGAAGACCCGGTCGAGTACCAGATCGAAGGCATCAACCAGATCCAGGCCAAGCCGCAGATCGGGCTGGATTTCGCCAACGCCCTGCGCAGCGTCGTGCGCCAGGACCCGGACATCATCATGATCGGTGAAATGCGCGACCTGGAAACCGCGCGCATCGCCATCCAGTCGGCGCTGACCGGCCACCTGGTGCTGTCCACGCTGCACACCAACAACGCCGCCGGCGGCATCACCCGCCTGCTGGACATGGGCGTGGAAGACTACCTGCTCACCTCCACCATCAACGGCATCCTGGCCCAGTGCCTGGTGCGCCGCCTGGAGCCGACCCACGCCGAGCGCTACGACGCCTCGCCCGAAGAGATCGAACGCTTCGAGCTGCGCCGCCTGCAGCCGCACGGGCCCATCCACCTGTACCGGCCGATGCCCTCGGCGCTGGCGCCCACCGACTACCTGGGCCGCACCACCATCATGGAGTTCCTGGTGATGAACGATGCGCTGCGCCGTGCGGTGATGCGCCGCGAGGGCATGGGCGAGATCGAACGCATCGCGCGCGAAGCCGGCATGCGCACCATGTACGAGGATGGCCTGGCCAAGGCACTGGCCGGCCAGACCACGATCGAGGAAGTGCTGCGCGTCACCGAGGAAAGCTGATGCACGCACGGGGCCGCCGCTGACATGCCGCACTACCGCTACAAGGCGCTGAACGCGCACGGCGAACTGTTCGAAGGGCAGATGGAAGCGGCCAGCGAGGCCGACCTGGTCGCGCGCCTGCAGGACCAGGGCCACCTGCCGGTGGAAACACGCGCTGCCGGCGAAGGCAGCCTGGGCAGTTCCAGCTGGCGCAGCCTGTTCAAGCCGCGCCCGCTGCAGGGGCCGGCGCTGCTGCAGTTCACCCAGCAGCTGGCCACCCTGCTGGGTGCCGGGCAGCCGCTGGACCGCGCGCTGACCATCCTGCTGGCGCTGCCGGAAGACGAGCGCTCGCGCCGCGCCATCACCGATATCCGCGACATCGTGCGCGGCGGTGCACCGCTGTCCACCGCGCTGGAGCGCCAGCACGGGCTGTTCTCGCGGCTGTACGTGAACATGGTGCGGGCCGGTGAAGCCGGTGGCAGCCTGCACGACACGCTGCAGCGGCTGGCCGACTACCTTGAGCGCAGCCGCGCGCTGCAGGGCCGGGTGATCAATGCGCTGGTGTACCCGGCCATCCTGCTGGTGGTGGGGGGCGGCGTTGCTGTTCCTGCTGGGGTACGTGGTGCCGCAGTTCGCGCAGATGTACGAAAGCCTGGACGTCACCCTGCCGTGGTTCACCCAGCTGGTGCTGCAGCTGGGCCTGATCGTGCGCGACTGGTGGATCGTGCTGGTGTTGGTGCCCGGTGTGCTGGCCTGGCTGTTCGAACGCAAGGCACGGCAACCGGCGTTCCGCCTGCAGCTCGACGGCTGGCTGCTGCAGCGCAAGGGCATCGGCCGCCTGCTGGGCCAGCTGGAGAACGCACGCCTGGCGCGCACGCTGGGCACGCTGCTGCGCAACGGCGTGCCGCTGCTGCCGGCGCTGGGTATCGCGCGCAACGTGCTGGGCAACCGCGCGCTGGCCGCCGACGTGGACAGCGCCAGCGATGAAGTGAAGAACGGCAACGGGCTGTCCGCAGCGCTCGGGCGTGGACGCCGCTTCCCGCGCCTGGCGCTGCAGATGATCCAGGTGGGCGAGGAGTCGGGCACGCTCGATGCCATGCTGCTCAAGACCGCCGACACCTTCGAACAGGACAGCACCCGCAGCATCGACCCCCTGCTGGCGGCGATGGTGCCGGCCATCACCCTGGTGCTGGCCTCGGTGGTCGGCGCGGTGATCATCGCCGTGCTGGTTCCGCTGTACGACCTGACCAACGCCATCGGCTGACCGCTGGCGCTCACCCCGCAACCCCGACCGCAAGGAACCACCATGCTGCCTTCCCGCCGACCAATGCGACTGTCCTTTGCCAGCGCACGCCACCAGTCCGGCATGAGCCTGCTGGAAATCATCATCGTCATCGTGCTGATCGGCGCGGTGCTGACCCTGGTCGCCAGCCGCGTGCTGGGCGGCGCCGACCGCGGCAAGGCCAACATCGCCAAGGCGCAGGTGCAGACCGTGGCCGGCAAGATCGACAACTACCAGATCGATACCGGCAAGCTGCCCGGTGCGCTGACCGACCTGGTCACCGCACCGTCCGGGGTGAGCGGCTGGCTGGGGCCGTATGCCAAGGCCGCCGACCTCAACGACCCGTGGGGCCACGCGCTGGAATACCGCGCGCCCGACGAAGGCCAGGCCTATGACCTGATCAGCCTGGGCAAGGATGGCAAGCCCGGCGGCAGCAGCGTGGACGCCGACATCCGGTACGAGCAGTAAGCCCCATGCCGTTGCGCCTGCCCCGCCGCCGGCCTGTCGCGCGGCATGGGCGGCATGCAGCTGCGCAGCAGCGGCAAGGAGATCGCCAACCAGCTGCGCATGGTGCGCGCGCAGGCCATCGCACGCGGCGAAGCACAGCGTTTCGTCATCGAGCCGCAGCAGCACCGCTGGCAGGGTGCCGACGGCAAGGCCGGCGATGTGTCCGCGCGGCTGCAGCTGGCCTTTGAAGGCGCTGCGCAGCTGGCCACCGCACCCGGCCAGGGCGTGATCGAATTCCATCCGGACGGCGGGTCCAGTGGCGGCCGCATCCGCCTGCAGCAGGGCAGCGCCGAATGGCGCATCGATGTCGGCTGGCTGACCGGTGAAATCCGCTCCGGGCCGTGGCGGGGCGAGCCATGAAACGCGGTGCACGCGGTTTCACCCTGCTGGAGGTGATCGTGGCCTTCGCCCTGCTCGGGCTGGCACTGACCCTGCTGCTGGGCAGTTTGTCCGGCGGCGCACGCCAGGTGCGCGACGCCGAAGTGCGCACGCGCGCGGTCCTGCACGCGCAATCGCTGCTGGCCGCGGCCGGCGTGGAAACACCGCTGCGCAGTGGCAGCCAGCAGGGGGAATGGGAACAGGGCCGCTTCCACTGGCAGCTGCAGGTGCAGCCCTACGATGAACCGCGTGCGGATGGATCGCCGGTGGCGGCATCGCCGGGCGCGCCGTGGCTGGCCGAACTGCAGTTGCAGGTGCGTTGGGCGAGGGCGCGCGCGAGCAGCTGCAGTGGCGCAGCGTGCGCCTGCTGCCACCGGATCTGGAGGCGGCGCGATGAAACGCCCTGCCGCCGGCTTCACCCTGATCGAAGTGCTGCTGGCCACCGTGCTGCTGGTTGGCGGGCTGGCGCTGGCCTTTGCCAGCGTGCGCTCGGCCATGGCCGTCAGCCAGCGTGGCAAAGCCATTGCCGCGGCCAGCGAGCGCATGCGCGCGGTGGAAGGCCTGCTGCGCCGGCAGCTGTCGGCGGCACTGCGCAACCCGATCGAACCGCCGGACCCGACCCGCGAGCCGGTCTATTCCCTTGGCGAAGAGTAGCGCATGCTGCTCGTGTCCAACCTGCCGGGCTATCTCGGCCGTGGCGGTCCCTACCTGCACGATCTGCGCGTGGACGGTGCCGCCGGCAGCCAGCGGCTGCTGCTGGGCCTGGTGCTGCTGCAGAAGGGCGAACGCATCGAAGAGACACCGCCGCGCGCGCCGGAAGTGCTGGCCGAGGGCCTGCAGTCGGTGCAGCTGCGCTACCGCGGCATCGATGCGGCCACCATCCAGCTGACGGCGTGGCTGCCACGCTGGGACGACACCCGGCGCCTGCCGCTGCTGGTGGAAGTGCGCGTGGTGCCGGCACAGGGCGCGGCGTGGCCACCGCTGGTGGTGGCGCTCAACGCGGGCGGCAGCGCACAGCCGGGGCCGGGCAATGAGCCGGCGCATACGCGGCACCGCGCTGGTGCTGGTGCTGCGGCTGATTGCGCTGCTGACCGCGCTGGTCGGCGCATTCGCACTGAGCGCGCGCGTGGAGCACCTGCAGCAGGGCGTGCAGGACAGCGATGCACGCGGCCAGGAGCGCGCCCGCGCCGGCCTGGAATATGCGCTGTCGCGGCTGCGCCAGGACCCACAGCGCCCGGCCTGGCAGGCCGATGGCAGCAGTTACCGCTGGCAGTTCGATGGCACCCGCATCGACATCGCCGTGACCGATGAGGAAGGCAAGCTCAACCTCAACCGCGCCGATCCGCTGCTGCTGGAGGGTTTCCTGAAGGCGCTGGGCGAAACGCCGGAGAGTGCGCGGCAATTGGCCGGTACGATCATCGACTGGCGCGATGCCGATGACCTGGCGCAGCCCACCGGCGGCGCAGAAGCTGCCGATTACGCGGCCGCAGGGTTGCCGTACGGGCCATCCAACCAGAGTTTCCAGACCCTGGGTGAAGTACAGCGCGTGCTGGGCATGCGTGCGGCGCTGTACCAGAAGATGCTGCCGTACATCACGCTGTACAGCCGCGGTGAGCGCCCCGATCCGCGCGTTGCCGCCGGCCCGGTGCTGACGGCATTGGGGCTGGATGCCGAACAGGTGCTGGCGCAGCGTGCGCTGCTGAAGAGCGATGAAAGTGGCACATCGGGCACGCAGGCATATGCGGGCGGCAGCGGCACCTATAGTATCGAGTCCCGTGCCATCGACGGCAGTGGACGCGCGTCGGTGCTGCAGGCGGTGGTACGCAACGGCCCGGGGGGGGGCAGCTTGGGCGGACTTATCAGGTGCTTCGCTGGGAGCAGGGAATGGCAGCAAGATGACAGCTTGGCAGGACAGCCTGCGGCAGGTGCAGGGCCGCATCGGCCCCGGTGCCGCGCATTTCCTGCGCTGGTGGCGGCAGTCGCTGCTGGCCTGGGTGCCGGCACGCTGGCAGTGGGCGCTGGGCTGGTCGCAGGCGCGCCTGCTGCTGCAGCGCCACGATGGCCAGCTGCAGCTGTGGCGCGAGGATGGCCAGCAGCGCGAGCCGGTGGCCACGCTGCCGTGGCCGCTGTCGCCGGCTGAACTGGAACGCGTGCTCGACCCGCGCCTGCACGCATTGCCGAGGGTCTGGCTGCTGCAACCGGGCCAGGTGCTGCAGCGCCGCCTGCGCCTGCCGGCGGCCGCCGCCGAGCGCCTGCGCGACGTGGTGGGTTTCGAGATCGACCGTTAGACCCCGTTCGATGCCAGCCAGGTCACCCATGACTTGCGCAACCTGGGCCCTGCCGGTGACGACCAGCTCGATGCCGAACTGGTGGTCTGGCCGCGCAGCCAGCTGGCCGCCTGGGAAGCCGAGGCGGGCAGCTGGTCCAGCGCGCTGTCCGGCGTGGACGCCTGCGATGAACAGGGCACGCCGCTGCAGGTGAACCTGTTGCCGCAGGCGCAGCGCCAGCAGCGCAGCGACCCGATGCGGCGCTGGAACCTGCTGCTGGGCGTGGCCGTGCTGGTGCTGCTGGCGCTGGCCGGCACGCAGCTGCTGGACAACCGGCGCGAGGCGGTGGAGGCACTGCGTGCCGAGGTCGACGCGGCCGCACGCAACGCGCGTGGCGTGGCCAGCGAGCGCAGCCAGCTGCAGTCGCTGCTCGATGGCGCGGTGCACCTGGAACAGCAGCGCAGCCGCCATGCCACCACGGTGGAACTGTGGAGCGAACTGACCCGGCGCCTGCCCGATGGCACCTACCTGGAAAAACTGGCGGTGGAGAACAACGGGCTGCAGCTGATCGGCCTGAGCCGCGAGGCTTCGCAGCTGGTGCCGCTGCTGCAGGATTCGCCGCTGTGGCGCAAGGTGAACCTGACCGGCGTGCTGCAGGCCGACGGTGCCAACAGTGGCCGCGACCGCTTCACCCTGACCGCTGAACTGCAGCCGCCGCCGGCCACGCCGCCGGCCTCCGCCGCCGCGACCCCCACGGAGGCGGCCGATGCCGATGCCCAACGCCGCCCGTGACCGCTGGCTGGCACTGGCCCTGCTGCTGGCCGTGCTGGGGCTGGGCTACCTGGTGCTGGTGCACCCGTGGTTCACCCAGCCGCTGCTGGCACTGGACCAGGAAATCCACGACCTGCGCGAGCGCGAGCAGCGCGTGCAGGCCCAGCTGCAGCAGCAGCCACAGATCGAAGCGCGCCTGCGCCAGACCCGGCAGGCGCTGCAGCAGCGCCCCGGCTTCATGACCGAGGCCACCACCGAAGGTGCCGCCGCCGCGCTCGGCGCGCGCCTGCAGGATGCCGTGGCCGCCGCCAGCCCCGGCAACCGCAGCTGCGCCATCGCCAACCGCACGCCGCTGGTCGACAACCGCCGCGATGCCCCCTTCCCGCGCGTGGCCATGCAGGTGCGCCTGCGCTGTGGCGTGGGTGAACTGGCCACCGTGCTGCACAGCCTGGAAACCGGCAGCCCGCGCCTGTTCGTAGACAACCTCAACCTGATCGCACAGCGCTTCCAGCAATCGGCCAATGAAAGCGGGCTGGGGCTGCATGTGTCCTTCGAGCTGGCGGGCTACCTGCTGCCCGATGCCACCGCGGCCGCACAGGCGGCGGCCAGCGCACCGCCGCCGCCCGCAGCACCGGCCGAAGCCGATGCCGCACCAGCGCCAGCAGGCGAGGGCGCCGAACCGCCGCCGGAGGCCGCGCATGAAGGTTGAGCAGATCAGCCTGCGCACCTGGTTCCTGGTGGCCAGCGCCAGCTGGGCGGGTGCGCTGTGGCTGGCCACCGGCTTCGGCCTGGGCCAGCAGCTGCCGGATGGCAGTGCAGATGCCGCCGCGGTTACCGCGCTGCCGGCGCTGTCGGCGGCTGCCGCCGAGCGCATGCCCGGTGCCGACAGCTATGCCGCCATCGCCACCCGCCCGCTGTTCGCCGAAGACCGCCGCCCGCGCCCGTACCAGCTGGGTGGCACCGAAGCCAGCAGCAGCAACAGCCTGCGCCTGACCGGCGTGCTGCTGACCCGCAGCTTCGCCATGGCCACGCTGACCACCGAACAGAACCGCTTGTTGCGGCTGCGCCTGAACGGCGAAGCGGTCGATGGCTGGCAGCTGGTTGAACTGCAGCCGCGCCAGGCCACGGTGATCGGCCCCGGCGGCAGCCAGACCCTGCAGCTGGCGGTGTTCAACGGGCAGGGCGGCGAGCCGCCCACGCGGCTGGGCGGCTCGCCGGGCAGTGCACCCGGCACGGCGCCCGGCGCGCAGTCACTGCCGGTACCGCCGCCGGCACGCCCGAATGCCGACACGCCGGCTGCTGCCACGGCCGGTGCCAATGGCGCCGGTGCGGACGCCGCACTGAACCGGCCACCTCCTGCAGCTGCACCTGCACAGAACAACGGGCCGAGCGAAGAGCAGATGCGCGCCATCCGCGAACGCATCCAGGCCCGGCGCCAGCAGCTTCAGCAACAGCAACAGCAACAATCGCAACCGCCGGGCGACGGCGGCGGCGCCAACCGATAGAGTGAAAGCATGAGCCTGCGTTTCCTACCGTGGTCCCTTCTCCTCGCGCTGTTGGTCGGCTGCAGCACCGTGTCCCGTCCCGATGTGCGGCGCACCGCCAACCTGCAGGCACCGCCGGTGGCGGGGCAGACCGTGCCCGATAACGCAGACGGTGGTACGGCAGCGGGCGCTTCGCCGCAGGCCGTGATCCGCCGCGGCAGCGGCACCATGATCAACCGTGAAGCCGCACGCGCGCCGGCACCGACACTGCACGCGGCCGGCAGCGGTGAGGTCACCTTCAACTTCGAAGGCGAGTCGGTGCATGCGGTGGTAAAGGCGATCCTCGGCGACATGCTCGGGCAGAACTACGCCATCGCCCCTGGCGTGCAGGGCACGGTCACCCTGGCCACGCCCAAGCCGGTATCGCCGGCGCAGGCACTGAACCTGCTGGAAATGGTGCTGGGCTGGAACAACGCCCGCATGGTCTACAGCGGTGGGCGCTACAACATCGTGGCCGCCGACCAGGCGCTGGCCGGCACCGTTGCGCCCAGCACCGCGCCGGCCTCCAGCGCACGTGGCTTCGAAGTGCGCGTGGTGCCGCTGCAGTACATTTCCGCCGCTGAAATGAAGAAGGTGCTCGAGCCGTACGCGCGGCCCAACGCCATCGTCAACGTCGACAGCGGGCGCAACGTCATCACCCTCTGCGGCACCCGCAGCGAACTGGAAAACTACCTGCGTACTGTCGAGATATTCGACGTGGACTGGCTGTCGGGCATGTCGGTGGGCGTGTTCCCGATCTCCTCGGGCAAGGCCGAACAGGTCGCCAAGGACCTGGAAAAGGTGTTCGGCGAAGAGAGCAAGACGCCCAGCGCCGGCATGTTCCGTTTCCTGCCGCTGGAAAACGCCAACGCCGTGCTGGTGATCACGCCGCAGGTGCGCTACCTGGACCAGATCCAGCAGTGGCTGGACCGCATCGACACCGCCGGCGGTGCGCCGCGGCTGTTCTCGCACGAACTGCGCTACATCAAGGCGCGTGAGCTGGCCGAACGCCTCAGCGAAGCCTTCGCCAGCCCCAACAGCCGTGGCGGCAGTGCCTCGCCGATCGCGCTGGCACCGGGGGCGATGCCCGGGCAGATGGACAGTGGCTTCGGCAACGACATGGGCGGCTTCGGTGCATCGCCGGGCAGCGGTGCCAACGGCAGCAACAACGGTAACCCCAACGGCACCTTCAACCTGCCGCAGCGGCAGCCGGGCAACTACGCGGTCAGTCTGGAAGTGGAGGGCGACCGGGTCGGCGTGTCGGCGGTGGAGGAAACTAATACGCTGCTGGTGCGTACCACCCCGCAGGCCTGGCGTTCGATCCGCGAAGTGATCGAGAAGCTGGACGTGATGCCGATGCAGGTGCACATCGAGGCGCAGGTGGCCGAAGTGGCGCTGACCGGTGACCTGAAGTACGGCGTGAACTGGTACTTCGACAATGCCGTGGCCGGCGAGGCGCTGACTGGCGCGCTGGCCGGCACCACGCTGCCGCCGGCCGCCGGTGGTTCGTGGAGCACGTTCGCCGGTGCAATCACCGGCGGCGATGGCCTGGGCTGGGCCTTCACCGGGCACAACGGCGCGGCGGTGATCAGCGCGCTGGACAAGGTCAGCGACCTGTGCCTGCTGCAGACCCCGTCGGTGTTTGTGCGCAACAACGCCGAGGCCACGCTCAACGTGGGCGACAAGGTGCCGATCACCTCCACCGCGGTGAACACCGGGGTGGGCACCAGTTCCTACAGCCAGGTGCAGTACATCGATACCGGCGTGATCCTGAAGGTGCGCCCGCGCGTGACCCGCGATGGCACGGTGTTCCTGGATATCGTGCAGGAGGTCAGCAGCGCCTCGGACGTGCCGGCCAACTGCAATCCGCAGGAGCAGAACTGCAACCCGCGCATTTCCACCAAGAAGCTGGCCACCGAGGCGGCGGTGCAGAGCGGGGACACGATCATGCTGGCGGGCCTGATGACCGATTCGGCCACCGATGGCAGCAACGGCATTCAGGGCCTGAGCCGGATTCCGGTGCTGGGCGCGCTGTTCGGGCAGAAGTCGCGCACCAGCCGTCGTTCGGAAGTGATCATGCTGCTGACCCCGACGATCGTGCGCAACGGTGCCGAGGCGCGGCAGCTGACCGACGAGTACAGCCAGCGCTTCCGCGCGATGGAACCCCTGCAGCAGCCGCGCAAGCGGTAAGTGGGGGTGGGGGAGGCCGGGCTGCGCCCGGCACCCGCCGAAGCCAGAGCCAGTGCATGGAGCCAAAGCCAAAGCAGCTCTGGCTTTCTGCGGGTTGGGCGGGGCGGTGTGGGCTGGCAGGACACGCCGTAAACCCATCCATGGGGCTCGTAGGCGCCATCCCTGGCGCCTGCGGTCCTGCCCACCCACACCGCCCCACCCCTGACAGATTCCCGCGGCTTTTGTAGATCCACGCCATGCGTGGATCAAATCTGTCATATATCGAAATGAAACTGGGGTCAGATCCGTTTCCCTGCGGAAAACGGATCTGACCCCATAGGAATTATTTTTTTCCGTTTCAGATTCTGCAATTGAACTGCAAAGCCATCCACGAAAGCCTCGGACAACTGTCGAAGGCGGGGCGGGTCCGGCGGCAGGGACGTGAGCCGCATGGATGCGGCGACCGAGCTTACATGGACGTACTTGCAGCGTCCCCTGGCACCGGACCCACCCCGCCATCCCCCAGCAGCCCGCTGTTGCCGTTGCTTCGGCCGTTGCCGTTGATCTTGCTTGCGCTTCAGCTTCTGTAGGTGCCGGGTGCAACCCGGCCGGTGCTACCCTTCGGGCAACGGGAACCACGGAGGTGCGATGGGGGCGATCGTGTTGCTGCCGCTGGGCGTGGACGACGCAGCGCTGGACCGCTGCTTGGCCGCGCTGGATGCCGGTATCGCCGCCGGCACCGCCGTGTGGCTGGCCGACGATGCACAGGCCGGGCCGCGCGCGCTGGCGGTGATCGAACACTGGCTGGCCCATACCCCGCTGCAGGCCGAATACACCCGCCGCGCCCGGCCGCTGGGCGAAGTGGCCCACCTCGACGAAATGCTGCGCGCCTGCGATGGCCTGGACGTGGCCGTGCTTGCCCCGGACAGCGTGCCGGCGCCGGGCTGGCTGCAGCAGCTGAAAGCCTGCTTCGCCCACGACGCCGCCATCGCTACCGCCACGCCGTGGTGCAACGCCGGGGAAATCACCGCCTGGCCACGGCTGGGCGAACTCAACCCGGCGCCGGCCGACAGCAGTGCGCTGGCCCATGCCTGCGCCGCGCTGCCCACCCTGCACCCGGAGCTGCCGTCGGCGGTCACCCACGCGGTGCTGGTACGCGCCAGCGCGCGGCGGCGTGCCGGTGGCCTGGATGCACAGAGCTATGGCGGCTGGAGCGCGGCGCTGATCGACCTGAGCCTGCGCATGGCCGGGCTGGGCTGGCGCAACGTGCTGTGCGAAAACGCCTTCGTCTGCCGCGACGGCGAAGCGGCGGCCCACGACGGTGACCTGGACGTGCTGGGCACGCGCTGGCCGGGCTGGGCGCCACGGCTGGCTGTTTTCCTGATGCGTGACCCGCTGCACGGCCTGCGTGGCGACCTGCAGCGCGGGCTGCAGCAGGCGATAATGCCGCGCGCACAGGGCGATCTGTTCCGTGCACCGACCGTACCACCGCCGGAGCCTTCTGCGTGAACCCAGCCATCGCCGCCATCGTCGTCACCTTCCAGAGCGGCAGCACCATCGACGCGTGCCTGTCGCGGCTGCGCCAGGCGCAGGACGTGGCGGAAATCCGCGTGGTCGACAACGGTTCCCTCGACGATACGCTGGAGATCATCCAGCGCCACGCCAGCCACGATCCGCGCGTGCGCTTCATCGCCAACCCGGACAACCCCGGCTTTGCCGCGGCCAACAACCAGGGCGTGGCCGATGCGGTCAGCCCGTGGCTGGCCTTCATCAACCCCGACCTGATGGTGGAGCCGGCCACGCTGGCCACCCAGCGCGACCGTGCCGCCACGCTGGGCGACTGCCTGCTGGGCGTCGAACAGGTGGATGAGCAGGGCGTGGCCGATGCCGCGGTGCGCCGCCGCGATCCGGATTTCGGCGCCATGCTGCGCTCGCCGGGCAAGGGCGCGCGGCTGGCGGTTGCCGCCGATGCCACGCAGGCGATGCAGGTGGTGCCGGCCCTGTCCGGTGCACTGCTGCTGATGCCGCGCACGCTGTTCGACCGCCTCGGTGGCTGGGACGCCGGCTACCGCCTGCACGCCGAAGACCTGGACCTGTGCCGGCGCGTGCGCCAGGCCGGCGGTACGGTGGCCATCGCCAACGACCTGCAGGTGGTGCACGTGCGCGGGGTGTCCAGCCGTTCGCGGCCGTTCTTCGTGGAATGGCACAAGCACCGCGGGCTGTGGCGCTACTTCCGCAAGTTCGAGGCCGCCCAGCGCGGGCTGCCGGTACGGGTCGCGGTGTGGGGCGCGATCTGGGCCCATGCGCTGGCGCAGGTGCCACGGCTGCTGCGCCAGTCACTGTAACCGGCAGCAGCGCAAGCGTCGGCCGGCCCGACGACGTTCACCGGTTCACCCCGGCGGGCGCATAATTGCGCCATGGCCATCATCCAGTCCCTGCTCGACACCGACCTGTACAAGTTCACCATGATGCAGGCGGTGCTGCACCAGCACCCCGGCGCGCAGGTGCAGTACCGGTTCAAGTGCCGCACCCCCGGCATCGCGCTGGCCGATTTCATCGACGAGATCAGCGCGGAGATCGACCACCTGTGCAGCCTGCGTTTCAGCGACGCCGAGCTGGACTACATGCGCAGCCTGCGCTTCGTGAAGCCGGACTTCGCCGATTTCCTCGGCCTGTTCCACCTGGACCGCAAGTACATCGACCTGCGCGCATCGCACAAGGTGCCCGGCGAGATCGAACTGGATATCACCGGTCCCTGGCTGCACACCATCCTGTTCGAAGTGCCGCTGCTGGCCATCATCAACGAAGTCTGGTTCCGCAATACCAGCACTGCCGACATCGCCGAGGGCGAGCGCCGGCTGCAGGCCAAGGCCGCGCTGCTGCGCGATACGCCCGGCTTCGAGCAGTGCCGCATTGCCGATTACGGAACCCGCCGCCGCTACTCGCGCGACTGGCACGCACGCCTGCTGCCGCTGCTGCGCGATGCGCTGGGCCCGCAGCTGGTGGGCACCAGCAACGTGCATTTCGCCCGCCTGTACGGCATGACCCCGCACGGCACCATGGCCCACGAATACCTGCAGGCGTTCCAGGCGCTGGGCCCGCGCCTGCGCGATTCGCAGGTGGCCGCGCTGGATTCGTGGGCCCGCGAATACCGGGGCGACCTGGGCATCGCGCTGTCCGACGTGGTCGGGCTGGATGCCTTCCTGCGCGACTTCGACATGTACTTCTGCAAGCTGTTTGACGGCGTGCGGCATGACTCGGGCGACCCGTTCGACTGGGGCGACCGCATGCTGGCCCACTTCCAGCGGCGCCGCGTGGACGCCCGCAGCAAGGTGCTGGTGTTCAGCGACGGACTCAACATCGAAAAGGTCATGCGCCTGTTCGACTACTTCCGCGGGCGCTGCCAGGTGGCCTTCGGCGTGGGCACCCACCTGACCAACGATCTGGGCCCGACGCCGCTGAACATCGTCATCAAGATGGTCCGCTGCAACGGCCAGCCGGCGGCCAAGCTGAGCGACTCGCCCGGCAAGAGCATGTGCGACGACCCCGGCTACCTGGCCTACCTGCGGCAGGTGTTCGAACTGCCGGCCGAGGCCGACCTTCACACCCCGGGATGAGGTACCGTGGAAGCCGTCACGCCCGCAGGAATGACAGTTTTGTTTAAAAAAAACCAGTAATTCCGTGGGGTTGCGAAAGAAGGTGCGCCATTCCGCTTTCGAATGTGCCACAATTAAGTGAGGCGTAGTTCACACTTTTTGGCTGGTGGCAGGACGAGGGGGGCTGAAAAGCCCGTCCTGGACCAGATTGTCTGGGGACCGCATGAGTTCATCTGAATTGCTCGATCTCTACCGGCTGCAGGGCTGTTCCCCGCAGTGGCGCGGCTTCGTGCTGGCCATGGCCGAGGAGTTCGCCGACGCTTTGCCCGAGGCCGACCTGGCCCGGTTGATGGCGCGTATCGGCGAGCGTTTCGCCCGTGCGCACCGGCTGCCGGCGGTCGACTCGCTGGGCGCGCTGGAAACCGCGGCCAATGCCGTCTGGGCCAGCCTGGCCTGGGGGGTCGTGTGCATGCAGCGAGGTCCAGCTGGAACATCTGGCGGCCCCGCTGGCGGCCCTGCTGGCGCGTCATGGCGGTTGGAACACGTCCTTCCTGGAGGGCGTGTACCGGGTCTGGTTCCGCGAGGCGGGCATGCTGCCCTCGCTGGATCTGGAACCGGGGCCGGGTAGTACGGCCGACGTGTCCCGCTACATCCTCCGCCGGGTCAGTTGAATGGCCGGTTCCTGTTTTTCGAGGCGTCTTCCCATGTCTGTTGATTCTGCCAACCACGATGACGTGGCCGGCCTGTTCAAGCGACTCGGTGCCCGTGCCGGGGCACCGCAGTACTACGATTTCTCCGACGACGCGGCCAGCGAGCCGCCGCCGCTGGCTCCGCGCGCCGTGGTTCCTGCAGTGCCCGTCCCGGCGGCCTCGGTTCCGGTCGCCGCTGCGGCCGCGGGCCCGGCGCGGGAACTGGACACGGCGATGACACCGGCTGCCGTAGCGTCGGTGCCGGTGGTCGAGGCCGCCGTGCCGCCGCGCCCGCTGGCGGCCGGTGCCACACCGCTGCAGCAGCTGTTCCAGTGGCTGGCCCAGGCGCCCCTGCAGGGTGCCGGGCAGAGCCCACTGGCGCGCCTGCGCCAACGCTGAGCCGGAACCACCTGCGGCCTGCCTTCCAGCAATGGGGGAGAGGGCAGACCGCAGCCCAACCACGCAACGGGCCGCGCTGGCGTGGCCGGGATGACACCGCATGAACCCACCCTCCACACCCCTGCGCAGCGCCTTCATTGCGCGCCTGGGCCTGGCCGTGCTGGTCGCCGGTGCCATCGCGCTGCTGGCCTTCGTGGCCACCGTGCCGCTGGACGTGGTGCACCAGCTGCTGTTCTCGGCGGTGGTGTTCGCCATCGCGCTGTGCCTGCGCAACCGCGAAGGGCGGCTGATCCCACTGATCCTGATGGGCCTATCGCTGGTCATGTCCACCCGCTACATGTGGTGGCGGCTGACCGAGACGCTCGGCTTCGGCACTCTGGTCGACCTGACCCTGGGCGCCGGCCTGGTGGCGGCGGAAATCTACGCCTACCTGATGCTGGTGCTGGGCTATTTCCAGGTGGCCTGGCCACTGAACCGCGCACCGGTGCCGCTGCCGGAAGACCGCGCGCAGTGGCCCACGGTGGACGTGCTGATTCCCACCTACAACGAACCGCTGTCGGTGGTGCGCACCACCATCCTGGCCGCCACCGTGCTGGACTGGCCGGCCGACAAGCTCAACATCTACCTGCTCGATGACGGCCGCCGCGACGAGTTCCGCGACTTCTGCGAACAGGTCGGCGTGCACTACGTCACCCGCACCAACAACAACCACGCCAAGGCCGGCAACATCAATGCCGCGCTGAAGAAGAGCCACGGCGAGTTCGTGGCCGTGTTCGACTGCGACCACGTCCCGACCCGCTCGTTCCTGCAGATGTCCATGGGCGGCTTCCTCACCGACGCCAAGCTGGCCGTGGTGCAGACCCCGCACTATTTCTTCTCGGCCGACCCGTTCGAGCGCAACCTGGGCACGTTCGGCAAGGTGCCCAACGAAGGCGAGCTGTTCTATGGCCTGCTGCAGGACGGCAACGACCTGTGGGACGCCACGTTCTTCTGCGGTTCGTGCACCGTGCTGCGCCGCGCGCCGCTGGAAGCCATCGGCGTGGTGGCGGTGGAAACGGTGACCGAAGACGCGCACACCGCCATCCGCCTGCACAAGGCCGGTTGGCGCAGCGCCTACATTCCCATTCCGCAGGCCGCCGGCCTGGCCACCGAAAGCCTGTCGGCGCACGTCGGCCAGCGCATCCGCTGGGCCCGTGGCATGGCGCAGATCCTGCGCGTGGACAACCCGATGCTGACCCGCGGCCTGAAGTTCGTGCAGCGCATCTGCTACACTAACGCCATGCTGCACTTCTTCTACGGGTTGCCGCGCATCATCTTCCTCACCGCGCCGCTGGCCTACCTGTTCTTCGGTGCGCACGTCATCCACGCCTCGGCGCTGATGATCCTGGCCTACGCGCTGCCGCACATCCTGCAGGCCAACCTGACCAACGTGCGCGTGCAGGGCCGCCACCGCCACCTGCTGTGGAACGAGGTGTACGAGACCACGCTGGCCTGGTACATCCTGCGGCCGACGCTGATGGCGGTCATCAACCCCAAGCTGGGCAAGTTCAACGTCACCGCCAAGGGTGGCCTGGTCAAGGAAAGCTACTTCGATGCGCAGATCGCCCGGCCCTACCTGGTGCTGCTGCTGTTGAACGTGATCGGCATCGTGATCGGCATCGTGCGCCTGGTCATGGCCGATACCGATGGGCAGAGCAACACCATCTGGTTGAACCTGGGCTGGACGCTGTACAACACCATCATGCTCGGCGCGGTCATCGCCACCTCCGGTGAGCAGCGGCAGATCCGCCGCTCGCACCGCGTGCCGCTGTCGATGCCGGCCGTACTGCACCTGGAGGACGGCCGCGCGCTGCCGTGCCGCACGCTGAACTTCTCCACCGGCGGCATGGCCATGCGGCTGGACGAGCCCGAGCCGCTGCAGCCCGGCAGCCTGGCCCACATCGAACTGAGCAACCGCAACCGCAGCAAGCAGCTGCCGGTCATCATCCGCCACGACCGCGATGCCTCCGGCATCAGCCTGCCGTTCGGCGAACTGGACCTGGAGCAGGAGCGCTGGCTGGTGACCTGCACCTTCGCCCGTGCCGACATCTGGGTGCAGCTGTGGGGCCGGCATGACCGCGATACCCTGCTGCGCTCGTTCGGCGATGTGTTCAAGGCCAGCCTGCGTGGCTTCCACCGCCTGGGGCGGTTCATCACCACCGGCGGACGTCGCAGCGATGCCGCCCCACCGCGTACCGGAGATTCCGCATGACCCGTCGTGTTTTCCGCATGGGCCGCCTGCGGCTGCGCCCGCGTGCCACCGTGGTGGCGTTCGCGCTGGCCCTGCCGTGGGTGGCGGTGCAGGCCCAGGACGCGGCTGCGCCCGCACCCGGCGTCGGCGCGGCTCCGGTTGCCGCACCGGCCGCACCTGCCGCCACGCTGCCGGCCAACGTCGTGCCCGCACCGGCCTCGATGCAGCAGAGCCGGGCCACGCTCAAACAGCTGGGCATCGATTACGAGATCACCCTGCGCGGTATCCAGGGCACCGCCGGCGTGCCGTTCTCGGTGCGCAGCGACCAGGTGGTCGACCGCGCCTCGCTGCACCTGAAGTACAGCTACTCGCCGTCGCTGCTGCCGGACCTCTCGCACCTGAAGGTCACCGTCAACGACGTCACCGTGGCCACGCTGCCGGTGTCCACCGAACAGGCGGGCAAGGTGATCGAGCGCGACCTCGATGTCGATCCGCGGCTGATCATCGACTACAACCGCATCAACCTGCAGCTGATCGGCCACTACACCCGCGAGTGCGAAGACCCCGACCACACCAGCCTGTGGGCCAACATCGACAGTAGCAGCTACCTTGAACTGGGCTGGCTGCCGCTGCAGCTGAACAACGATCTGTCGCTGCTGCCGGTGCCGTTCTTCGACGCGCGCGATACCCGCCGCCTCGATCTGCCGTTCGTGTACGCCGGCCAGCCGAGCGCCGGCACGCTGCATGCCGCCGGCATCGTTTCCTCGTGTTTCGGCGCACTGGCCGGCTACCGCGGTGCGCGCTTCAGCCCCAGCCCGGACGTGCTGCCGGCGCAGGGCAACGCGGTGGTGCTGGCCACCGCCGGCAAGACCGTGCAGGGCCTGGACCTGGCGCAGGTAGCCCGGCCCACCGTGGCCGTGGTGACCCATCCCAGCGACCCCAACGGCAAGCTGCTGCTGGTGATGGGCCGCGACGATGCCGAACTGCGCACCGCCGCCTCTGCACTGGCGCTGGGCGCACCGCTGTCCGGCCCGAGCGCCAGCATCGACAGCTTCAAGCCAGCCGCGGCGCGCAAGCCGTACGACGCGCCGAACTGGATTCCCAGCGACCGCCCGGTGCGCTTTGACGAACTGGTCTCGCGTACCAGCGAACTGAACGTGGTGGGCTACCACCCGGACCTGATCCGCATCGGCCTGCAGCTGCCGCCGGACCTGTTCGTGTGGCGCCAGCAGGGCATCCCGCTGGACCTGCGCTACCGCTACACGCTGCCTGAAGGTGCCGACAAGTCGGCGTTGAACATCAACATCAACGATGCCTTCGTCACCACGCTGCCGCTGGATGGCCTGCCACGCGCGCAGACCATGCCGGAAAAGCTGTGGAACAAGCTAAAGGTGCGCGGCCAGATGCCGATCGCACAGAAGGTGATGCTGCCCGCCGGCCCGTTCTCCTCCAGCAGCCAGCTGCGCTTCCACTTATTCTTCGACCGCCCGCAGGCCGGCGAATGCAAGAACACCTTCCCGGACGTGTCGGCGGCCATCGATGGCGATTCCAGCATCGACCTGCGCGGCTTCCACCACTACATGGCCATGCCCAACCTGGCCGCGTTCGGCAACGCCGGCTTCCCGTTCACGCGCATGGCCGACCTGTCCGAATCGGCGGTGGTGCTGCCCGATGCCTTCACTGCCGAAGACGTGGGCAACGCACTGACCGTGCTGGGCCGCATGGGCGCAGCCACCGGCTACCCGGCGCTGGGCAACCGCTTCCTGCGCGCGGCCGGCGTGGCCGCCAACCCGGATCTGGACCTGCTGGTGTCCGGCTCGCGCCGCACCCAGCCGCTGTTCACCGAATGGGCCGCGCACATGCCCATCGGCGAGGGCGCGCAGCAGCGCAGCTTCGCCCTGTCCGACTGGCTGACCGGCCACCTGCCCAGCTTCCTCTCGCCCGACGCGCGGCGTACCGACCTGCCGTCGGTGGCCGAAGTGGGCCTGCGCCCGGACCCGGACGACGTGGTGATGCTCGGCTTCGAATCGCCGCTGCATGCCGGGCGCAGCGTGGTGGCGATCCTGGCCGAAAATCCCGGCCAGGTCGGGCGCCTGTTCGAGGCCTGGTTCGACCCGGACAAGCTGCGTGATTTCCAGGGCAGCGCCGTGCTGCTGCACAAGACCACCGTGCGCAGCATGTCCGGCAACCAGACCTACTACGTGGGCCACCTGCCGCCGCTGACCTGGGCGCGCTGGTACTTCGCGCACAATCCCCTGTGGCTGGGCCTGCTGGTGGGCCTGTGCTGCCTGCTGCTGGCCCTGCTGGCACGCTGGCTGCTGGTGCGCCAGGCCCGCCGCCGCCTGGCACAGGGTGGCGGCTGAGCATGGGAATGCCGTTGCAGGACACCTCGCGCCGCCGCTTCATGCGGCTGCTGGCCGGCACCGCGGCGACCACGCTGCTGCCCGGTATGGCCCAGGCGGTCAGCCTGCCGCCGTGCCCGGGCCCGTGGCGCGAGTGGCGCAGCTTCGTGCAGCGCCATATAGAAGCCGATGGCCGGGTGGTGGATTTCCTCAACAAGGATCTGCACAGCACCTCCGAGTCGCAGTCCTACGCGCTGTTCTTCGCGCTGGTGGACAACGACCCGGTGCTGTTCGACCGCGTGCTGGGCTGGACCCGCCGCCACCTGTGCGCTGGCCGCCCGGACCTGAACCTGCCGGCCTGGCTGTGGGGGCGTGATGCCAGCGGCCAGTTCCGCTTGCTGGACCCCAACACCGCCGCCGACGGCGAGCTGTGGATCGCCTACGCGCTGCTGGAAGCGGGCCGGCTGTGGAAGCGCCCGGGCCTGCACGATGCCGGCCGCCAGATGCTGGCGCTGATGCACAAGGCCGAAGTGGCCGAGCTGCCCGGCTTCGGCCCGATACTGCTGCCGGGCAACGCCGGTTTCACCCGTGCCGAGCGCTGGACGCTCAACCCCAGCTACCTGCCGCTGTTCGTGCTGCGCCGCTTCGCGGCGGTCGACCCGAAGGGTCCGTGGGCACACATGGCCGAACGCAGCGTGGCCCTGCTGGAAGCCAGTGCACCGGTCGGCTTCGCACCGGACTGGGTGGCCTGGAACGGCCGTGCCTTCGTCACCGACGCCGACAAGGGCGATCTGGGCAGCTACGACGCCATCCGCTGCTACCTGTGGGCCGGCATGGTCGACAGCGCCGACCCGCTGCGTCGCCGCCTGCTGCAGGGCCTGTCCGGCCCGGCCGGCATGCTGCGCGCGCAGGCGCGTATGGCCGAAAAGGTGCTGGTGCGCACCGGCGTGGGCACCGGCACCGCGCCGGCGGGCTTCGCCGCCGCCCTGCTGCCGTACCTGGCGGCGTCCGCGCAGCCGGCACTGCTGAAGGTGCAGCAGGCCCGCGTGGCCGCCGCCAACGATCTGAACTACTACGAACGCGCACTAGTCCTGTTCGGCAAAGGCTGGCTGGACCGCCGCTACCGCTTTTCCGCCGACGGGCGACTGCTGCCTGCCTGGAGTACTGCATGTTCCGCAAACACCTGAAGCCGCTGTGCCTGGTCGGCCTGCTCGACCTGTGTGTGCTGACCATGCTGGTCTGGGCGCAGAGCGCCTCGGTGCAGCAGCTGGTCAACCAAGGCAACTACTGGCACGACCAGGGCCGCGAAGACCTGGCCGCCGATACCTGGCGCAAGCTGCTGCCCGCCGATGCCAACCAGCCCGATGCGCTGCTCGGCCTGGGCCTGATCGACCTCAACCAGGGGCGCCGTGCCGAGGCACAGAAGCGCCTGCAGCAGCTGCAGACGCGCCACGCACAGGCGCCGCAGACCGCGCGCCTGCGCCTGGCCCTGGGCGGTGGTTCCGGCGGCGGCGACAACCCGCTGCAGGCCGCGCGCCGTTCGGCAGCGGCCGGTCGCTATGTCGATGCGGTGCGCAGCTACGACCAGGCGTTCGCCGGCAGCCCGCCGCCGGATGATCTGGCGCTGGAGTACTACCAGGTGCTGGCCGGCACGCCGGAAGGCTGGAGCCGTGCGCGTGACGGCCTGCAGAAACTGGTCGGGCGCAATGACACGCCGTCGGCGCGGCTGGCCCTGGCGCAGGTGCTGACCTACCGCGAACCCAGCCGTCGCGATGGCATCAGCCAGCTCAGCGCGCTCAGCCAGCGCCAGGACACCGGCGGCCCCGCGCGCGCCGCGTGGCGCCAGGCACTGCTGTGGCTCAACGCCGGCGCGGCCGATGCGCCGCTGTACCAGGCCTTCCTGGCCGCGCAGCCGAACGATCGCGAAGTGGCCACCAAGGCCGGCCAGCTGCGCGAACAGGCCAGCACCGCCGCCGCTGCGGTTGACCCCAACCAGCGCCTGCTGGGTGAAGCCTTCCGCGCGCTGGACAACAACCAGCTGGCGCAGGCCGAAAGCCGCTTCGCGCAGGTGCTGCGCGCGCCCGCGCGATGCCGGTGCGCTCGGCGGCCTCGGTTCGGTGCGCCTGCGCCAGGAACGTTTTGAAGAAGCCAATGAACTGCTCAACCAGGCCGTGGCCCGCGATGGAAAATGGCGCAGTGCCGCCGACAGCGCGCGCTACTGGCTGACCCTGCAGCAGGTGCGCGGGCAGCGCGGCGCCGATGCGCTGGCACGCGTGCAGCAGGCCATCAGCCTGCAGCCGAAGCAGCCGGCCGGTTACGTGGCGCTGGCGCAGCTGCAGGAGGGCACCGACCCCGCCGCTGCCGAACGCAACTACCGCAAGGCCCTGGAACTGGAGGCCGGCAACGCCGGCGCGCTGCAGGGCCTGGCGGGCCTGCTCGGGCGGCAGGGCCAGGCCGAAGAAGCGGCCGTGATGATGGAACGCATGACCCCCGCGCAGCAGGAAAAGGCCGGTGGCCGTGGCGTGCTGCGCGCCAACCTGGCCCGCGCCCGCGCGCAGGAAGCCATCGCCGGTGGCAGCCTGCAGATGACGCAGGTGGGACTGGAGGACGCGCTGCTGGCGCAGCCGGGCGATCCCTGGCTGCGGCTCGAACTGGCGCGCCTGTACCAGCGCATGGGCCAGCCGGGCGAAGCCGACCGGGTGATGGCCGAGCTGGCCGCCCCGGGTGCCGAGGCATCGGTGGAGGCACTGCAGGCGCAGGCGCTGTTCGCGCAGGAGCGCCAGCAGTGGCCGCGCATGCTCACGCTGCTCGACCAGATTCCGGCCAACGCGCGCACGGCCGAGATCGAGGCACTGCGCACCGTGGCCCTGGTGCAGGCGCAGGGCGCGCAGGCGCGCAGTCTGGCCCAGCGCCAGCGCACCGGTGAAGCGCAGCTGCTGCTGGCGCGTACCGAAGCATCGCTTGGCAACCAGGCCCACAACCCAGAACTGGTGGCGGCGCTGGCCGGCGCCTATGCGGACATCGGCAGCAGCGAGCGCGCCATGACCCTGGCCCGCAGCCTGCTGCAGGGCGACAACCCCAGCGCCGAGGCGCGCCTGCAGTACGCCTCGGTGCTGCTGCGTGCCGGCCGCGATGGTGAAGTGGCCGCCGTGCTGCGCCAGCTGGCGCAGGTACAGCTCGACGCCGGCCAACAGGCGCGGCTGCAGGACCTGCGCGCCGGCTACGTGCTGCGCCAGGTCGATGCGCTGCGCGAGCAGGGCAACCTGGAAGCGGCCTACAGCGTGCTGGCACCGGCGCTGGCCGAACACCCCGACGACCCGCGCAACATCGCCGCACTGGCGCGCCTGTACAGTGCCGCCGGCGACCACGGCCAGGCCCTGGCGCTGTACCAGCAGCAGCTGCAGCGCAGCCCGGGCGACGTCGATGCGCTGGTAGCCGCCGCCAGCAGCGCCGCCTCGCTGCGTGACATGGACACCGCCGAAACCTACCTGCAGCAGGCACTGGCCAAGGCCCTGATTCGCCGGACGTGCTGGCCGGTGCCGGCCGCGTCTACCGTGCGGCTGGCAAGAACCGCCGCGCCGAAAGCTACTTCAAGGCCTCGCTGGCCGCCGCCGCGCGCCAGTCCGGCTACGCCGACGCCGGCATGCCGCGCTCGCGCAATGCCGCGCTGGCCGGCGGTGCCGGTGCGTTCAATCCGTTCGCCGGCATGAACCGTGGCGTTGCCAGTCGCGCGCTGCGCAATGATGACCTGCCGCTGCCCTCTGCTGTCGATGCGCTGGCCGCCGCCGCGCCGGTCGGCAGCAGCGGCCTGCCGGGCAGAACCAGCGTGCAGGGCCCGCTGTTCGATGCCTCCGGCCTGCCCGAACCGGCGGCCGCACGCGGCGGCCCGGCGCTGGTCGATGCCTTGCCGGTGCCGGGCCAGTCTGCCCGCAGCCGGCGCGCACCCGCGCCTGCAGCCAGCACCGGTGTGCTGGCCGAACTGCGCGACCTCAAGGCGGAAAACAGCAGCAGCCTGGCCGTCGGTGCCAGCTACCGGAGCCGCGACGGCGAGCCGGGGCAGGGCAAGCTGAATGACCTGCAGGTGCCGATGGAAGCGCGCTTCGCCGTGGGCGATGGCAAGCTGATCATTGCCGTCACCCCGGCCGTGCTCGATGCCGGCCGCCCGGATGAAACCTACGCCGCCGCCAGCCGCTTCGGCGGTGGCCCGCAGGCCGCGCTGTCCGGCGCCCTGGCCGCGGACCGCACGCCGGTGGATACGCTGGTGGGCTCGTCGCTGTACCAGACGCTGCTGACCCGCGGCGAGAGCAACGCCACCCGCAACCTGATCGAGCAGCGCGCCCTGGAGAACGGCCGCTACCAGGAGCTCTACAACCAGACCGATGGCGCGCTGACCGCCGCCGAGCGCCGCACCGCCGCGCTGGCACTGCTGTTCGCCGATCCGCTGCCGGCCTACCTGCTGTCGCGCGATGTCGGCAACACGCCCATCAGCCAGATCGCCCAGCAGCTGCTGAACAACGGCGGCCTGTCGCGCGGGCTGACCGCCGGCGAACAGGCGCAGCTGAAGGCACTGGCCAGCGGTGCGAACGGCGGGCAGAGCCCGATCACCTTCCAGGACACGCTGTACGCGATGGTGGCCAACGCCGCCGGCGCGCGCCGCATGTCCGCGCAGGACGCCACCGGCGCCGGCATTTCGGTGGGCTACCAGCGCGGCGGCCTGCGTGCCGATGTCGGCACCTCGCCGCTGGGCTTCTCGGAAAACCAGGTGGTTGGCGGCATCGGCTACGAAGGGCGCATCGGCGATGGTTTCACCTGGTCGGGCGAGGCCTCGCGGCGCGCGGTCACCGACAGCGTGCTGTCGTTCTCCGGCGTGCAGGACGACCGCACCGGCCAGCGCTGGGGCGGCGTCACCGCCACCGGCGCCAAGATCGGCGGCACGCTCGACAACGGCCTGCTCGGCGGCTACGCCAACCTGTCCTGGCACCGCCTGCAGGGCCAGAACGTGGCCAACAACGAACGCAGCGAGATCGGCCTGGGCGTGTACGTGCACGCGCTGGAAACCAGCAACCAGTCGCTCACCGCCGGCCTGAACGTCACTGCCCTGCAGTACGAACGCAACCTTAGCGGTTTCACCTATGGCCATGGCGGCTACTTCAGCCCGCAGCGGTATCTCGATGCGGGCTTCCCGGTGCACTGGAAAGGGCGCAATCAGCGCGCGCGTCTGGCCTGGCAAGTCGATGGCAGCATCGGCGTGCAGCATTTCGAGGAAAAGGCGGCCGATTACTTCCCGACCGACCCGGCGCTGCAGCAGGCCGCCTACGATGCGGCCTCGATGGCCGCGCTGCTGGGCCTGACCCCGACCTACGTGGCGCCGGTCTACACCGGGCAGACCAAGACCGGCGTGTCCTACAACCTCAGCGCGGCGGCCGAGTGGCAGCTGTCCACCCAGCTGTTCCTGGGCGGGCGCATGGAACTGAACAACGCACGCGACTACCGCCAGTTCGGCACCAGCCTGTACCTGCGCTTTCTGCTGGACCGCCTGGGCTCGGGCCTGGGCATGCGCCCGCAGGTGCTGCGCTCGCCGTACGCCGGCGGCGAATGAACGGCAGCGGGCCGGGCACGCAGGCCTGCACGCGGCGCGCCCGCCGCCTGCGGTATACCTGCAGCCCGGCCGGTTCCTGCCCCGGTTCCTGCACACGGAGATGCTGATGCCGCCTGTCGCCACCCCGCCTGTCGCCACTGTTTCCCGCCGCCGGCTGCTGGCGGCACTGGCCGCACTGCCGGTGCTGTCCATCGCCGTACCGGGTTGTGCCGCCAGCGGCGGCAGCCGTGGCTGGCCGGCCTGGCAGCTGCTGTGCGACAGCAGCCTGAGCGAGGACGGCCGCATGATCGACCGTACCCACGCCGACCAGCGCAGCACCTCCGAGGGCCAGTCCTACGCGCTGTTCTTCGCACTGGCGGCCAACGATGCTGAGCGCTTCGCGCGCGTGCTGCGCTGGACCCAGGACAACCTGGCCGGCGGTGACATGGCCGCGCAGCTGCCGGCCTGGCTGTGGGGCCGCGATGCCAAGGGCGGCTGGTCGGTGCTGGACCCCAACCCCGCGTCCGATTCAGACCTGTGGCTGGCCTACGCCCTGCTGGAAGCGGCGCGCCTGTGGCGCCAGCCGGAGTACCAGCGCATCGCGATGGCCATGCTGGCGCAGGTGCGTGAGCGCGAGATTGCCATCCTTGAGGGGCTGGGCCCGATGCTGCTGCCCGGCCCGCACGGGTTCTTGGCCGACGGCGCCACCCGGGTCAACCCCAGCTACCTGCCGCTGCCGCTGCTGCGCCGCTTTGCCGCCGTCGATCGCAGCGGCCCATAGAAGGCGCTGGCCGACAACACCGTGGCGCTGCTGCAGCAGAGCAGCCCGCACGGCTTCGCGCCCGACTGGGCCGCGTGGAAGGACGGTGCCTTCGTGGCTGATCCGGTCAACGGTGCGGTGGGCAGCTACGACGCCATCCGCTGCTACACGTGGGCAGGCATGAGCGCACCGCGCGACCCGTTGTTCCGCCGCCAGCTCGATGCGCTGTCCGGCCCGCTGCAGCGGCTGCGCACGGGCGCTGCCATGTGGGAGAAGATCGATACTCGCAGCGGGGTGGGGCAGGGCGAGGGCAATGACGGCTTCCGTGCCGCGCTGCTGCCGTACCTGCTGGCGCAGGGCGAAACGGCGCTGGCGCGCACGTTGCAGGACAGCCTGCCCAGCGCCGCGCAGCAGCGCGCTGCCGTGCCCGTCTACTACACGCAGATGCTCAGCCTGTTCGGCCTGGGCTGGGCCGAAGGCCGCTGGCGCTTCGCCGCCGACGGCCAGCTGCAGCCAAAGCGCTGACCGCCGCGCCACAACGGCCCGGTTTCGGCGATGCCGACCGTTGACCCGCAATCCCAAAAGCCGGGTAGTGCCGGCCGTTGGCCGGCAACCTCATGAACCCGTCAATGCCGGCCGCTGTCCAGCAACAACTCCCGCTTATTCCAAGGCGTAACGCAGCACGAACAGCACCGCCACCAGCCACACCGCCGGGTGCACCTCGCGCCAGCGGCCGGTACCGGCCTTCAGCGCCGCATACGCGATGAAACCGAAGGCCAGGCCATTGGCGATGGAGTAGGTGAACGGCATCGCCAGCGCACACAGCGCGGCCGGCACCGATTCGGTCAGATCACTCCAGTCCACATCCACCCGTTCGCACAGCATCAGGCCGGCCACGAACAGCAGCGCCGGGGCGGTGGCGTAGCCGGACACCATCGCGGCCAGCGGCGAGAACAGCAGTGCGGCCAGGAACAGCGCGGCCACCACCAGGGCGGTCAGGCCGGTGCGGCCCCCACCTGCACGCCCGAGGCGCTTTCGGCAAAGGCGGTGGCGCTGCTGGTGCCCAGCAGCGAACCGGCCACGATCGCCGTGCTGTCGGCCATCAGCGCACGGCCGAAGCGCTTCTGCGCCCCCGGCAGCTTCAGCAGGCCGGGCAGGTCCAGCTGCAGGAAGGTCGGCGCCAGGCTCGGCGGCAGCGAGACCAGGCCGTGGTACTGCAGGTCGCCCAGCGCCCAGCCGGCGGCGGTGACCGCCAGGATGCCGATCAGGATCGCGCCACGCACGCGGCGCGCCTCCAGGATCGCGATCAGCAGGAACCCGGCCAGCGCCAGCAGCGGCGGCGCCGTGTTCAGCGGCCCCAGCGCCACCAGCGTGTCTTCGTTGGCGATGATCACGCCGGATTTCTGCAGCGCGATGATCGCCAGGAACAGGCCGATGCCGGCCACGATGGCCGAGCGCAGCGACGCAGGAATGCCCGACACCAGCCAGGCGCGCACGCCGGTCAGTGAGAGCAGCAGGAGCACCAGCCCGGAAATGAACACCGCCGCCAGCGCCTGCTGCCACGGCAGGCCGGCCGCCCCCCCCACCACGGTGAAGGCGAAGAAGGCGTTCAGGCCCCATGCCCGGCGCCATGCCCACCGGGAAATTGGCGGCCAGCGCCATCACCACCGAGCCCAGCGCGGCGGCCAGGCAGGTAGCCACGAACACCGCGCCGGCATCCATGCCCGTGGTGCCCAGGATTTCCGGGTTGACGAAGACGATGTAGGACATCGTCAGGAAGGTGGTGACACCGGCCAGCAGCTCGGTGCGCACGGTGGTGCCGTGCTGCTGCAGCTGGAACAGGCGTTCGAACAGGGACATGGGGGTTCTCACAATAATAAGGAGTCACCACCAACGGTGGTGACCCACAGAAAGAGAAAGGCTGCGCGAGCGCGGCCTTTCCGGTTGCCTTATTTCAGCGCCTTGAAGCGCAGGCGCTTCGGCGCGGCGTCGTCGCCCATGCGGCGGCGCTTGTCTTCTTCGTATTCGCGGTAGTTGCCCTGGAAGAACTCCACGTGCGAATCGCCTTCGAAGGCCAGGATGTGCGTGGCGATGCGGTCCAGGAACCAGCGGTCATGCGAAATGACGAAGGTGTTGCCCGGGAACTCCAGCAGCGCATCTTCCAGCGCACGCAGGGTTTCGATGTCCAGGTCGTTGGACGGTTCGTCGAGCAGCAGCACGTTGCCACCCTGCAGCAGGGTCTTGGCCATGTGCAGGCGGCCACGCTCACCACCGGACAGCGAACCGACCATCTTCTGCTGGTCCTGGCCCTTGAAGTTGAAGCGGCCGATGTAGGCGCGCGACTGGATCTCGATGCCGTTGATGTTGAGGATGTATAGGCCGCCAGCGATTTCCTGGAAGACGTTGTGGTTGCCTTCCAGTGCGTCGCGGCTCTGGTCCACGTAGGACAGCTTCACGGTCGGGCCGACCACGATCTCGCCCGAATCCGGCTTTTCCTGGCCGGTGATCATCTTGAACAGGGTCGACTTACCGGCACCGTTCGGGCCGATGATGCCGACGATGGCGCCGGCCGGCACGAGGAAGCTCAGGTTGTCGAACAGCAGGCGGTCGCCGAACTTCTTGGAGACATTCTTGAACTCCATCACCGCATTGCCCAGGCGCTCGCCCGGCGGGATGAAGATTTCATTGGTCTCGTTGCGCTTCTGGTAATCGACCGACTGCAGCTCTTCCAGGCGGGCCAGACGGGCCTTGCCCTTGGTGCGGCCGCCCTTGGCGTTCTGGCGCGACCACTCCAGTTCCTTCTGGATCGCCTTCTGGCGGGCCTTTTCCTGGTTGTCTTCCTGCTTCAGGCGCTCGTCCTTCTGGGTCAGCCAGTCGGTGTAGTTGCCCTTCCACGGAATGCCGCGGCCGCGGTCCAGTTCCAGGATCCACTCGGCGGCGTTGTCCAGGAAGTAGCGGTCGTGGGTAACGGCCACCACGGTGCCGGTGTAGCGCGCCAGGAACTGTTCCAGCCATTCCACCGACTCGGCGTCGAGGTGGTTGGTCGGTTCGTCGAGCAGCAGCATGTCCGGCTTCTGCAGCAGCAGGCGGCACAGCGCCACGCGGCGCTTCTCACCGCCGGACAGCTTGCCGACCACCGCATCCCACGGCGGCAGGCGCAGCGCATCGGCGGCCACGTCCAGCTGGTTTTCCAGGGTGTGCGCATCGCCGGCGGCCAGGATCGCCTCCAGACGCTCCTGTTCCTTGGCCAGCGCGTCGAAGTCGGCGCCTTCCTCGGCATAGGCCAGGTACACCGCGTCCAGCGCGGCCTGGGCCTGCAGCACTTCGCCCACGCCTTCCTCCACCGCTTCACGCACGGTCTTGGTCGGGTCCAGCTCCGGTTCCTGCGCCAGGTAGCCGACCTTGATGCCGGCCTGCGGGCGGGCTTCGCCCTCGAAATCGGTGTCCACGCCGGCCATGATCTTCAGCACGGTGGACTTGCCGGCGCCGTTCAGGCCCAGCAGGCCGATCTTCGCGCCCGGGAAGAACGACAGCGAGATGTCCTTGATGATCTGCCGCTTGGGCGGGACCACCTTGGACACACGGTTCATGGTGTAGATGTATTGCGAGGACATGCGGTCTCCGTAGGCGCGGCCCTGCGCCCGTCCGTCAGCGGGAACATCCCGTGGCGGTGGCGGGCACAGACTGAATGGAATACCCCCAATTATAGCCGGAACCGTTTACCGCCCGCGCCGGGTAACATGGCCTGGGCCTGCCGCTGGCTGAATGCTGGCGGGGCAGGCCTGAACGGAAGCGTTTCCAGCCGGAAACGGTTCAGATAACCAGCGCACTATGGCATCAACACCCATCCGCCGAGGTTTTCATCATGTGCATCCATCACGTCGTGGCCGCCGCCGTGGCCTCTGTACTGGCCCTCGGCGCCATCAGCTCGCCTTCGCCGACGATTACCGCGACCACCGCCAGTGGCGCCAGGACCAGCGCGATTGGCGCCAGGACCAGCGCCAGTGGCAGCGTGACCGCCGGGAGGCCTACCGCGATTACCGCGACGACCGCCGTGACTGGCGCCGCGAGCAGCGCTGGAACAACGGCTACTACCGGCCGGCGCCGCCGGCGGTGGTGTACCGCCCGGCACCGCCGCCGCCGCGTTACGGTGGCTATGGCGGGTACGGCTGGCGCGTGGGCTACCCCTACCGCAACTACTATTCCGGCCCGGTCTACGTGGTCAACGACTACGGCTACTACAACGTGCGCCGCCCGCCATACGGCCACCGCTGGATCCGCGATGACCGCGGCAACCTGCTGCTGGCGGCCATCGCCAGCGGCATCATCGCCGACTTCGTGATCAACGGCCGCTGAGTACGGCGGCAGGGTGGGGGGGGGCTGGATGCGCTGGCGTATCCAACCCCGCCGGCCCGGCACGGGGCTACAATCGGGGACTGTGCTGTTCCCCCTTTCCCTGCCTGCTGGAGTGCCCGATGTTCCCGCGTGACGTCCGCATCGAAACCTACGATCCCGA
Source organism: Stenotrophomonas maltophilia (assembly GCA_009912235.1). Lineage (GTDB taxonomy): Bacteria > Pseudomonadota > Gammaproteobacteria > Xanthomonadales > Xanthomonadaceae > Stenotrophomonas > Stenotrophomonas maltophilia_AV. The sequence continues at coordinate 287,015 of WNDS01000004.1, read as the reverse complement.
ACTGGCCAAGGCCATCGCCGCCGAAACCCAGCGCCAGGAAGACCACGTCGAGCTGATCGCCAGCGAGAACTACACCAGCCCGGCGGTGATGGAAGCCCAGGGCAGCCAGCTGACCAACAAGTACGCCGAAGGCTACCCGGGCAAGCGCTACTACGGTGGCTGCGAGTACGTGGACATCGCCGAGCAGCTGGCCATCGACCGCCTGAAGCAGCTGTTCGGTGCCGGCTCCACCGAGGACATGTATGCCAACGTGCAGCCGCACAGCGGTTCGCAGGCCAACCAGGCCGTGTACTTCGCCCTGCTGCAGCCGGGTGACACCATCCTCGGCATGAGCCTGGCCCACGGCGGCCACCTCACCCACGGTGCCAAGGTCAACGCCTCGGGCAAACTCTTCAACGCCGTGCAGTACGGCGTCAACGACCAGGGCCTGATCGATTACGACGAAGTCGAGCGTCTGGCCGTCGAGCACAAGCCGAAGATGGTCGTGGCCGGGTTCTCGGCCTATTCGCAGGTGATCGACTGGGCGCGTTTCCGCGCCATCGCCGACAAGGTCGGTGCCTACCTGTTCGTGGACATGGCCCACGTGGCCGGCCTGGTCGCCGCCGGCGTCTACCCCAGCCCGCTGCCGCACGCCCACGTGGTCACCTCCACCACCCACAAGACCCTGCGCGGCCCGCGCGGCGGCATCATCGTGGCCAAGGGCGCCAGCGAGGACCTGGTCAAGAAGCTGCAGTCGATCGTGTTCCCGGGCATCCAGGGTGGTCCGCTGATGCACGTCATCGCCGCCAAGGCCGCGGCCTTCAAGGAAGCGCTGGAGCCGGGCTTCACCGCCTACCAGCAGAAGGTGGTGAAGAACGCCCAGGCGATGGCCAACACGCTGATCGCGCGTGGCTACAAGATCGTCTCCGGCGGCACCCGGAACCACCTGATGCTGGTGGACATGATCGGCAAGGACGTATCCGGCAAGGATGCAGAAGCCGCGCTGGGCAAGGCCCACATCACCGTCAACAAGAACTCGGTGCCCAACGACCCGCGTTCGCCGTTCGTCACCTCGGGCCTGCGCCTGGGTACCCCGGCGGTGACCACCCGCGGTTATGTCGAACAGGACTGCGTGGACCTGGCTAACTGGATCGCCGACGTGCTCGACGCCCCGGCCGATGACGCCGTCATCGCCCGCGTGCGCGATGCCGTCAGCGCGCAGTGCCGCAAGTACCCAGTCTACGGCTGATTGATCCCGGGGTCGGATCCCTTTTCGCAGAAAAGGGCTCTGACCCCGGTACAGAGAAAATGACGCACATGGATGAGCGCCGCAGCAAATACCTGTACGCCGCGCTGGCCGTGACGTTCGGCCTGCCCAGCCTGCTGTTCGGGGGGGCGATAGCGGTGTTTGGCATCAGGGGCAGCCTGGCATTGCTCGCCGGCGACAACGTCGCAGCGCCTCTGCTGATGCTGGTCTGGAGCGTGGCCGGTCTTGCCGGATGCCTCGCCTAGCTGAGGCTCAGCTGCGACTACCTGCTGGGCGGTCGCCGTCTGCTGCAGTCACGCGGCCGCGCACGGTGGGGCGCGTTGCTGCTGGGGATGATTGCCAGCGCGCCGCTGCTTGGCATCGGGATCTGGCTGGGCCTGACCCATGGCCGCGAGGCCTTTGCGCTTTTGCTGGCGGGTCCCTCGCTGCTGCTGCCGGCCGCACATCTGGCGTGGCTACGCTGGCGGCAACCCGCTGCCGCGCAAGGCTGAGCGCCGCTCGCATTTGCTGGGACGCCCCTTCTCAGGTACCGTTGCGACGCTGCCATGACCGTGGCGTGACGTTTTCCCTGAATCAGGCGCTCCATGTACTGCCCCTTCTGCCAACATGCCGACACCCGGGTGATCGATTCGCGCGTCTCCGAAGACGGCGCGACGATCCGTCGTCGGCGTGAGTGCGAGGCCTGCAACGAGCGGTTCAGCACGCTGGAAACCATCGAGTTGAAGATGCCGGCCATCGTCAAGAGCGATGGCAGCCGTGAGGTCTTCGAGGTGCGCAAGGTGCGCGCCGGGTTCGACCGCGCGCTGCAGAAGCGGCCGGTGGGCGAAGAGAAGATCGAATCGGCCGTGCGTGCGGTCGTGCACCAGCTGCGCACCAGTGGCGAACGCGAAGTGCCGTCGATCAAGGTCGGCGAGTTCGTGATGAACGAACTGCGCAAGCTCGACCACGTCGGCTATGTGCGCTTCGCCTCGGTCTACCGCAGCTTCGAGGACGTGGCCGATTTCCGCGAGGAGATCGAGAAACTCGAACGCGAGCTGCCGGCCAGCACCGAGCAGCTGCAGCTGCTGGGCGATGTGATCGCCCTGACCAAGAAAAAGAAGGGCTGACGCCCCGGTGGGTGCCAACCTTGGTTGGCACTGAAGGTTGCATCCACGCATGGCGTGGATCTGCACCGCCGGCGTTACCATGGCAATATGACGACTCCGTTCACCGCCCTTGATCATCTGCACATGGCCAGCGCGCTGCGCCTGGCCGAGCGTGCGGCCTATACCGCCCGGCCGAACCCGCTGGTCGGCTGCGTGATCGCTCATGGCGAGCGCGTGGTCGGGCAGGGCTGGCACCAGCGTGCCGGCGGCCCGCATGCCGAAGTCTTCGCGCTGCGCGAAGCCGGCAGCGAGGCGCGCGGTGCCACCGCCTATGTCAGCCTGGAACCCTGCGCCCACTACGGCCGCACTCCGCCGTGCGCGCTGGCGCTGATCGAGGCCGGTGTGTCGCGCGTGGTTGCCGCCCTGCGCGATCCCTTCCCGAAGGTCGATGGCGGCGGCTTCGCCCTGCTGCGCGAAGCCGGCATCGAGGTGGTTGAAGGCCTGATGGCCGCGCAGGCGCGCGAACTCAACAAGGGTTTCCTCTCCCGCGTGGAGCGCAACCGGCCGTGGCTGCGGGTGAAGCTGGCCGCCAGCCTGGATGGGCGCACCGCGATGGCCGATGGCAGTTCCAAGTGGATCACCGGCCCGGCCGCACGCGAAGACGTGCAGCACTGGCGCGCACGCGCTGGCGCCATCCTCACCGGTGCCGGCACCGTGCTGGCCGACGACCCGATGCTGACCGTACGCCTGGCCGACACCGAGGTTACGCCACCGCTGCGCGTGGTGCTCGATGCGCAGCTGCGCTCATTGGAATGCAGCCGCGTGCGCGAGGGCGGGGCACCGACGCTGTACCTGCACGATGCCGCAGTGAGCGCACCGGATGCGGCCGATGCCGAATTCGCCAGCGTGCCCTGCGTGGCGGGCCGCCTGGACTTTGGCGCGGTGCTGGCGCTGCTGGCCGAGCGCGGCATCAACGAAGTGCACACCGAAGCCGGCGCGACGCTGGCCGGTGCGCTGCTGCGCGGTGGCTGGGCCGATGAACTGCTGCTCTACCAGGCGCCGACGCTGCTGGGTGATACCGGCCGCCCGCTGCTTTCCGGCCTGGGCATCGAGACGATGGACCAGCAGCGTCGTCTGCGCGTGGTCGATCAGCGCCAGGTGGGCGAGGACCTCAGGGTGCTGCTGCGCGCATGATGCTGTGAGGTCGATCCACGCATGGCGTGGATCGACCTTGCCGGCTTACCCGCACGCCTCGGTCCACATCATCTGCGCGATCGGGCGCAGGGCTTTGCATTCCTGCGTCATCTCATCGGCCGATCGCACCTGCGCCTTGGCCTTCAGCTCCTCGGCCATCGCGTCCACGCCGGTGAGCTGGTCCGGTGCGATCTTCGCCACGCAGCTGCGGTGCTGCTGCAGCAACAGGTCGCAGCCCGGCACGCCGGTGACGTTCGGCGCGGCGGCCGCCTGCGCGTCCTGCATCCATGCCTCGAACGGCGCCAGCGCACCGGCCACCGTGCCGACCAGGTCATCGGCGTTGCCGCTGTACCAGTAGCCGTTGTCCTTGGCCGGGTACAGGGTGAAGGTGCCGCCGACCGGCACGCGCGCGCCACGCTGCAGTGCCTGGGTATAGGCAGCGGTGAACTGCCTGCGCACGGCTGCGCTGGCGTCAGGCGCAACGCTGGCGGCGAACAGCGGGCGCACCGTGCCCAGGTCGGGCACCTGGCAGCGGAAGGTGATGCGCGCCAGCTTCTGGTCTTCCACGTACGCGTTGTCTTCGATCACGCTCTGCGTCGCACGGCACTTCGAATCGCGCAGGACCTTGGCATACAGCGCTTCGGTGGCGGTAGCGTCGACCTTCGCGCCGGTGCCGGCTAGCACGGTCTGCCATGGTTCGGCCAGCGCTTTGGCCAGTGCACCCGGCGTGGGGGTCACGGCATCCTGGCCCTCGAAGGCCGGCTTCAACGCGTCATTGAGCGCTCGCGTGGCGGCAGCATTGTCCTCCAGCAGGGTGCGTGCGTACAGGTCGAACGCCTGTTCGGGCGACAGCGTGGCCGGAGCGGCGGCGGCCCACAGCGGGGCGCACAGCAGGGTACTGGCCAGCAGGGTACGGATGGGGCTCTTCATGACGGTGTTTCCTGTTCCAGAGGCACGCAGGCCGGAGGTATCTTCCTGCACTGCCGGTGGCACGACGGGGGGCACATGGTGGTGTACAGCGCCCCAAAAAAACAGGCCCCTTGCGGGGCCTGTCGATCGCACGACGAGGGGCGATCAGAAACTCAGAAGCTGGCGCGTACGCCCAGGCTGAACTGGGCGGCGCTGTCGTAGGCCTGTAGTTCGCCGGTCAGGCCCAGGTGCGGGTGAAGTTGATCTGGCCACCCAGGGTGCCGGTCCACTCACCGTCCATGTCGCTGCCGTCGATGTAACCGGCCTTGACCCAGGCTTCAGTACGCGGCGAGGGCTTGCCACGCAGGCCAACGGTCACGCGGCCGGCGTTGACGTGGTTCTTGTCGCGGGCGCTGCCGAAGCCCGGCACGCTCAGCTTCAGTTCGTGGTTCAGGCGCAGCCAGGCGATGTCGCTGGTGAAGTCCACGCGGTCGCTCATGCCCATGTGGTAACCGATGCCCAGCTCCGGCTGGTTCAGTTCGTACTTCAGGCGCGCGCCGTTGAAGCGGTAGCTCTTGGACACGGTCGACCAGCCGCCGAACACGTTGACGTTGTCGGCGATGCCGAACGAACCGCGCAGATAGCCGCCGTTGCCCTTCGGGTCGTTGATGTCGCTGTCGTTGATCTTCAGCTGGGTCCAGCCGGCTTCGGCGTAGGTGTAGCTCAGGCCTTCAGCAGCGGTGGCCGACAGCGGTGCGGCAGCCAGCAGGGCAGCCAGCAGGAAAGAAGTGCGCATGGTGTTGCTTCCATTTTGGAGGAGTACTGTCCGTGCCGCTGGGCTTCCATGGCCCACGCACGGAAACGACCTCATGTCGTTCGGGGCGTGATTTTAATGAAATATTTACAAAAAGCGAGGCGAGATACCCGAACTGCGACGGGCTGCGCGGAAAACGCTGTTCCGCACATGCGCATGGCTGCCCTGCCTTCCGCGCACGCCCCGGCCCGGTGCCGCTGCTACAATGGCCCCGCCGGTTCGCCGGTATACAAACGTCTTCAGGGCGGGGTGCGATTCCCCACCGGCGGTAGGTGCGCAAGCACGAGCCCGCGAGCGCCCCGGTCCATCACCGGGGGTCAGCAGATCCGGTCCAATGCCGGAGCCGACGGTCATAGTCCGGATGAAAGAAGACGGTGCCACAGGGCCTTGCGGCCCTTCGCGTGCCTGTTCGCCTTGCGGCGTTTTTCGCTCACATTCCGCGGAGAACGTTCTTGTTTACTGGAATCATCGAAGGCGTCGGCCGTCTGGCCGCTCGCGACACCATCGGCGGCGATGTCCGCTTCACCTTCAACGTCGGCAGCCTGTCGTTCGACCACGTGCAGATGGGCGAGAGCATCGCCATCAATGGCGTGTGCCTGACCGTCATCGCGTTCGACGCCAGCAGTTTCCAGGCCGATGCCTCCACCGAGACCCTGGGCCTGACCACGCTGGGCCAGCTGGCTGAAGGCGCGGTCATCAATCTCGAACGCGCCATGCGACCGACCGACCGCCTTGGCGGCCACCTGGTCAGCGGCCACGTCGATGGCCTCGGCCAGGTCCTGTCCATCCACGACGATGCACGTGCCCAGCGCTGGCGCTTCGCTGCGCCGGCCGCGCTGCGCCGCTACATCGCCAAGAAGGGCTCGATCTGCGTGGACGGCGTCAGCCTCACCGTCAACGAGGTGGACGACGAAGGCTTCGACGTCGCGCTGATTCCGCACACCGTGGCCAACACCGCCTTCTCCGCCACCGGCGTGGGCAGCGCGGTGAACCTGGAAATCGACCTGGTCGCCCGCTACGTAGAGCGTTTGATCGGTGTGCCGAGCAACGGCCAGCAGCCGCAGGGAGATGCCGCATGAATTTCGCCCCGATCCCCGAGATCCTGGAAGACATCCGCCAGGGCCGCATGGTCGTCATCGTCGATGACGAAGACCGCGAGAATGAAGGCGACCTGATCTTGGCCGCCGAGCTGGTCAAGCCGTCGGACATCAACTTCATGGTCACCCACGGCCGCGGCCTGGTGTGCCTGCCGCTGACCCGCACGCGCGCTGCCGATCTCGGCCTGGCGCCGATGGTGCAGGCCAATACCGCGCAGTTCCAGACCAACTTCACCGTCAGCATCGAGGCGGCCGAAGGCGTGACCACGGGCATTTCCGCCCATGACCGCGCCCACACCATCCGCACCGCGGTGAAGCCGAACGCCAAGCCGGCCGACCTGCACCAGCCGGGCCACATCTTCCCGCTGATCGCCCAGCCGGGCGGCGTGCTGACCCGCGCCGGCCACACCGAAGCCGGCGTGGATCTGGCCATGCTGGCCGGGCTGGAACCGGCCGGTGTGCTGGTGGAGATCCTCAACCCGGACGGCAGCATGGCGCGCCGCCCGGAACTGGAAGTGTTCGCGCGCGAGCACGGCCTGAAGATGGGCTCCATCGCCGACCTGATCGCCTACCGCCTGGCCACCGAAAGGACCGTCGAGCGCGTGGACGAGCGCGCCATCGACACCGAGTTCGGTCCGTTCACGCTGGTCACCTTCCGCGACCGCATCGCCCACGACCTGCATTTCGCGCTGGTGCGTGGCACTCCCGATGCCGACACCCCGACCCTGGTGCGCGTGCAGGTGGAAAACCCGCTGGCCGACCTGCTGCACTGGCGCCGTGATGATTTCGGCTTGGCCGCCACCGACGCCCTGCGTGCGATCGCCGCCGAAGGCGCAGGCGTGATGGTGGTGCTGTCGGCCCCGCGCGACGGCGAGGCCCTGCTGGCCCGCCTGCGCCAGCAGCCGGCGCCGGTCACCCCGGGCAAGGACAAGGACGTGGGACAGTGGCGCCGCAACGGTGCCGGCGCGCAGATCCTGTCCGACCTGGGCCTGGGCAAGCTGCGCGTGCTGGGCACCCCGCGCCGCCAGGTCGGCCTGTCCGGCTACGGCCTGGAAGTGGTGGAAACGGTCACCCTGTAACCGTCGCCCGATGGGGTCGGATCCCGCACCGCGGGCTCCGGCCCCGGTAGCGCCGGGCCATGCCCGGCGGACATCCCGCGGCCCCGGTAGGTGCCGACCGTTGGTCGGCACGCCATGCGGTAGAATCTCCCCCTAATTGAAACCCCAAGCCGCATATGAGCCACTACGAAGGCGATCTTCGCACCCCCGAGTCGGCGCGCTTTGCCATCCTGGCCAGCCGCTGGAACGCCCGCATCACCGATACGCTGGTTGCTGGCGCCCGCCAGAGCCTGGCCGGCAACGGCATTGCCGAAGCCAACATCGACGTGATCCGCGTGCCGGGTGCCTGGGAACTGCCGCTGGTCGCCGCGCGCCTGGCCGCCGCCCATGAACACGCCGTCATCCTCACCCTGGGATGCGTGATCCGTGGCGATACCCGCCATTACGAACACGTGGCCGACCGCTGCGCCGAAGGCCTGATGCGCGTGCAGCTGGATTTCGGCGTGCCGGTGCTGAACGGCGTGCTGGCGGTGGAACGCGCCGAAGATGCCGAGGCCCGCGCTGGCGGCAGCCACGGCAACAAGGGCGAGGAAGTCGCCATCGCGGCACTGGAAATGGTCAACCTGCTGGAGCAACTGCCATGAACAAGAACACCCAAGGCAGGCCGTCCGGCAAGCCCGTGCGCCGCGACGGCATCGATCCCGTGCTGCGTTCGCGCGCCCGGCGTGGTGCCATGCAGGCCCTGTACGCCTGGCAGATTTCCGGCGGCAACGCACAATCGCTGATCGCCCAGTTCGCCCACGAACAGGCCCGCGAAATTGCCGATCTGGCCTATTTCGAAGCGCTGCTGCACGGCGTGCTGGATAACCGCCGTGACATCGACGATGCCCTGGGCCCGTACCTGGACCGTGGCATCGAGGAAGTGGACGCCATCGAGCGCGCCGTACTGCGCCTGGCCGCCTATGAACTGCGCTTCCGCCTGGACGTTCCGTACCGCGTGGTCATCAACGAAGCCATCGAATCGGCCAAGCGTTTTGGTTCCGAGCACGGCCATACCTACGTCAACGGCGTGCTGGACCGTGCTGCCATGGAATGGCGCAAGGTCGAATCGGGTCACTGATCCCCTGCGTCCCGCATCGTTCATTGAACGGCGCGGGAATCTGCTTCGGTAGAGTCGACTGTTAGTCGACTGCCCTTGATCCGGCGATACGACCGCTGATCGAAAGGCAGTCGGCTAACAGTCGACTCTACCCCGCCGGTTCCATCCGATCGGCACGATCCGCCCGCATTCGCGCCCGCCGCCCATCCATGCAGCCCGCCGGAGCGCCCCATGTCCCTGGCCGAATTCGCCCTCATCGACCGCATCCGTGCCCGCACCAGCGAGCGCGAGGACGTGCCGCTCGGCATTGGCGACGACGCCGCGCTGCTGCAGCCGCGCGCCAACGAACACCTGGTGGTCACCGCCGACACGCTCAACAGCGGCGTGCATTTCCCCGAGGAAACCGCGCCGTTCGACATCGGCTGGAAGACCTTGGCGGTCAACCTGTCCGACCTGGCCGCGATGGGCGCGCGCCCGGCGTGGTGTACGCTGGCATTGTCGCTGCCCGAGGCCCGTGAGGACTGGATCGAGGCCTTCGCCGAGGGCTTCTTCGCGCTGGCCGACCAGCACGATATCGCCCTGGTGGGCGGTGATACCACCCGTGGCCCGCTGTCGCTGTCGGTGACCGCGATGGGCCAGGTGGCACCGGGCCAGGCGCTGCGCCGTGACCGCGCCCGCGTGGGCGATGACGTCTGGGTCAGCGGCACACTGGGCGACGCCGCCGGCGTGCTGCGGCTGTGGCAGCAGGGCGCGTTGAAGGTTGCGACCGCCACCTTGCTGGGGGATTACGAGACCCTGCGCCTGCGTCTGCTGCGTCCCACCCCGCGCGTCACCCTCGGCCTGCGCCTGCGTGCCTTCGCGCATGCGGCGGTGGATGTGTCCGATGGCCTGCTGGCCGATCTGGGGCATATCACCGCACGCAGTGGCGTGGGGGCCGAGATCAATGCCGATCTGCTGCCGGTCTCGCCGGCGCTGCGCGAGCTACTGGGCCATGAGGCAGCACGCGACTGCGCACTGCGCGGTGGCGATGATTACGAGCTGTGCTTCACCGCCGCCGCCGACCAGCGCGATGTGCTGGCCTACCTGGCCGGTTCGCTGGACCTGCCGCTCACCCGCATCGGCAGCATCGTGGAAGGGCAGGGCGTGCGCGTGGATGGCGCCGACAGCGAAGGCGGCTACCAGCACTTCGCCTGATGGAGGGGCGCGCCGGGCATGGCCCGGCGCTACCGCATTACCCCTGCATCCATGTCGACCCAAGGTCGACACCTGCCAGGGCGGGGTCTTCTTGCCGGCGATCAATCGCGCGGTGCGGACACACCGAAACGATTGCCGCCCGGGGTGCTGGGCAGCACCGCGAAAACCAGCAGCACCACGCCCACGATGGGGACCAGGCCCAGCAGCAACCACCAGCCCGATCGATCCGTGTCGTGCAGGCGGCGCACGGTGACTGCAAGCGACGGCAGCACAAAGGTCAGCCACATCACCACGCTCAGGCAGGTCGATGCCAGCGCCAGTGCTTGCGAATCGGTGTAACCGGCAATGAAGCCCAGTACGTACAATGGGATCGATACGATCATGATGAACAGCTGGAACAGCCAGAATTCGCTGCGGCTGGCGCGCCCGCTGAACTGCGCGTAGCGCTTGAGCGGCATCATCATCTTCAACATCGAAACACTTCTTCAAAGAAGCGGGCACTATCGGCTGCAGCATCGCCGGCGAGATATCGAAATCGTTGCAACCTGCGCGTGCGTGTCGATGAAGCAAGGGCTCTTCCACGGTTCCGGCGCTGCGGGACTGTGCGGGACAAGCGGCGAACAGCGCCTGCCCGGCGTGCGGCTGCAGGTCGTCCATGGCGACAATGATGGATATTCTCCGCGCGATTGCGAACTGTCATGTTCCGTCGCAATGAGCGCGATGTTTGCAACTAATTGCATGGCTCTGGAGGTGCGGATTATCCAGAATGGCCGCCTCGAAAGGAGCCCGCCTTGATCCGTCCCGCACTGCTGTTGTTGTTCTTGCTGGCCATCGCGCCGGCGAGCCACGCTGGCACGTCGCAGATCAGCGTTGGCCCTCTGTTTGATTACCTGCCGGCCAACAGCAGTCACCTGCTCAAGCGCATCCGCAATACCGGCGAAGGCACGGCCTATGTCCGCGTTGAAGTCTCGCAGATGCGGTTCAATGGCGAAGGTGCGCCCGAAGAAGTGCCGGTGGATACGGCGGCACTGGCGCGCAATGCCGACGGTGCAGAGGGCCTGATCGCCAGCCCCGGTCGTTTGATCATTGCTGCCAACGGGCAACAGGCCACACGCCTGGTCTATCGCGGTGCCCGGGACGAAGAGCGTTACTTTCGTCTCCGCTTCATTCCCGTGGTACCCACCACCGATGAATTCTCGTTGAGCGAAGCCCAGCTGCAGGAAGCCGCAGGTTTGAACTCGGTGATCCACGTGTTCACCGGCTACGGCACCATCCTGTTCGTGCCCCCCCACCAACGCGCGCTACGACACCCGTATCGAAGGCAACGTCGTGCACAACCAGGGCAACTCGACCCTGGTGCTCGATAACCTGCGCTACTGCGAATAGGCCAGCCCCGATACCTGCACTCCCGGTGTGCTGGCGCATGTGCGGCCCGGCAACACCTATGAACTGGATGCTGGGCCCAGCCGGTTTACGCGCTTCGACCTGCTCGAAGGTGACGCCAAGCGCAGGATGGATACGCGCCGCTAGCGGGTTCCCGCTCCATCTCCAGTTATTGCACGCGGTCCCGCCAGGAGACCGCTGGCAGCGCTTTGCCTTGTTTCCTGGCCCGATACCCGTCATACAACTGAGAAATCTCCATGTCGATCAAGACTGTTGCACTGGCCGCCGCTGCGGCCCTCACCCTGGCCCGGGCATCGCCCTGGCCGCCGTCGAATCCAAGAGCATCACCGTCAACGTGCAGGCCGACGTGCCGAACACCGCCGGTCTGCAGGTGTCCAGCCCGGATGGCTGGGAAGGCCTGCCGCAGACCCTGCCCTGGGATGCCGCCCGCCAGGAACTGCGTGAGCTGACCGGCCGCGTCATCAACGTGAAGTCGCCGGCGGCGATCAGCGCCTACCTGACCGCCGCAGCCCAGATGTCGTCCGCTGCTGACGTGGTGGATCTGAAGGTCAAGCTCGACAACGTCGACGTGCCGGCCACGGCCGCCAACAAGATCATTGTCGCAACCCCCGCACAGGCTGCTGCCGGCAAGTCCCTGGCGTTCGCCATCGCACCGGTCAAGCCGGCCGGCGATTACGTCCAGGGCATCTATGCGGGCCAGTTCCACATGATGTTCGAAAGCCACATTCCGTAAGTCGCGTCACCGGCCTGCGGCACGGATTGCCACAGGCCGCCAGAGGTGCAGGCACAGGGACGTGCAGCGCGCCGATGCGGGCCAGTGCCGTTTGATACTCAAGGACGACATCACATACCGCCCGCAACCCGTCTACGGCACGGATCGCTGCAGGCCATCACGGGAGCTGCAACAGGGAAGTGCAGGGCGCCGGTGCGCGCCAGTTCCATTGGACGTTCGAAAGCGACATCACTGAGCAACCCCCGTACACGGCCTGCGGCACGGATCGCCGCAGGCCGCCCCTGGACTCCCCCATGCACGCCTCGTCCCGTCACATTGCCCTGCGAATGGGGCCACTGGCCACGCCCGTGGCTGCACTGGTGACGGCCGCCTCCACGCAGGCGGCCGGCCTGGCCCTGGGTGAACTGCCCAGTCTGCTGGAGCAGCGCGATCGCATGCCCGCGGAGTTCCCCAGCCACCTGTTCGACGCGCCGTTGACGGTGCGCGTGGACCTGGACGGCCGCTACCTGGGTGATGCCGAGGTCGTGCTGCACGAGGACAACCGCGTGCAGCTGCTGGCCTTCACCGAAGCCTATGAGAGCCCGTGGCCGGAAACCGAACGCGCGCGCTGGGCCCAGCAGCTGGCCGAACCCATGCCGTTGGGTGTCTGCGCCGACGCCTGCCGTGGCCTTGCGGCCCTGCATTACAGCCTTTCCAATTCCCTGCTGACCCTGCTCACGCCCGATGCCGGCGGCGCCGAGGCGCGCCATGTCGCTTTGCCCGAAGAGGGCAGCCATGGCTTGATCGTCCGCAACAGCCTGGCCGTGCACAGTGGCCAGGACCAGCCCACCGCAGCGCGCTACAGCGCCGAACTGCGCGGCAGCGTGGGCCGCTGGAGCACGGTCGGCAGCTACCAGTACTACGCGCAGGCCGCCAGCCGCGAGCACTACCTCAGTGCGCTGTACGCGCAGCGCGAGCTGGGCGACCACTTCGTGCGTGCCGGCTACTTCCTGCCCACCTTCGAAGGCATCATCCGCCAGCCGCGTGCCCCCGGTGCGCAGAGTGAGACCGCGTTGGGCGTCATGTTCGGATCATCCAATGTGCTGTTGGCCGATTCGCGCAGCCCCAGTGCGTATCCCGTGTATGTCACCGCCAGCCGCGAAGGCGTGGTGGAAATCTACCGCGATGGCCGCCTGCTGTCCACGTAGGGCGTCACGCCGGGCATCCAGGAAATCGATACCCGGCGCCTGCCGGGCGGCATCTACGATGTCGAGCTGCGGGTGATCGCCGATGGCCAGGAGGCCTCGCGCGAAGCCGCCTCCATCCACAAGCCGACGCGCTGGTCCGATCCCACCCGGCGCTGGCGCTACAGCCTGTTCGCGGGGCAGCAGCAGGGCTTGTTGAACAGCACGCCTTCGCAGAACAAGGGCGGCGCAGCCGCCGGTGCAGTGGTCAACTATCTGCTGCACCCGCGTGCGGTGGCCGGTGCCACCGTGCAGAAGATCGGCGAGCGCGAATCTGCGGGTGTGTCGCTGGACTGGCAGGCCACGACGGCATTGAGTACCAACACCAATTTCTACACCTCCAGCGACGCCGGCCGTGGCTTGGATCTGCGGGCGCTGTACCGCTACCGTGCCGGCAGCGTGGTGGCCAACCATGGGCGCAGCTGGGTGGAACAGCGCCAGTACGTGTTGCCGGGCGACAATGCGCCGCCACGCTGGCAGACCAGCGGCGGCTGGCAGGACAGTACGGCGGTGTCGATCACCCACCGCTTCGGCACACGCGACCACGCCAGCATCCGGATTGCACGTACCGCGGGCTACACCCGCGGCACCGGCCTGGATGTGTCCTATGGCCGCCGCGAGACGCTGTTCGGCCGGCACGATGTGAACTGGCAGGTGTCCGCCTATGACCGGCCCGGCAGTGTAGCCACTCAGTACCGCCGTCAGCGCGGTGTCGATCTCACCGTCAGCCTGTCGCTGGGCAGCGACCGCCGCAGCTATGCCGGCAGCCTGGGCAGCCGCACCGGTGATGCGGGCCGCCGCGACGGCTACGTGACGGCCTCGGCCACCCAGCAGATCGACAGCCGCTATGTGCGCAGCGCCAATCGCATGGTCACTGTCGACAGCCAGGGTCTCGGCGCCGGCGCCGGCCTGCTCCTGCAGAGCCCGCTGCTGGAAGGCGATGTGTACCTCAACCGCAGCTCCAGCAAAGGCCGCCTCAGTGGCAGCGCCAATCTGGAAAGCACGGCGGTGTTTGGTGGCGGCCATGGCGCCATGATCGGGCAGGGCCGCAGTGGCAAGCTGGAAACCGGCATGATCGTGGATGTCCGCAGCGATTTCCCGGGCGTGCAGCTGCGTGCCGACGACAGCCAGGGCGGTGGCGTGATGCTGCGGCCTGGCCGTAACTTCGTGCCGGTCAACGCCTACCGTGCGGGCCACGTGCAGTTCGATTTCCACGGCCGCCACGCGCCGGCCGCCACCCTGCAGCCGGCCACGGTGCGCTACCATCTCAACAGGGGTGGGGTGATGCACACCACGCTGGATGTGCTGCGCACATACACGGTGATGGGCCAGGTGGTCGATGGCCACGGCAAGGGCGTGCGCGGCGTGCATGTCATCAACCATGCCGGCCGCACGGTCAGCCAGGACGACGGCTTCTTCACCCTGGAGCTGAGTGCGCGCGCCGGTGGTGCAGATGCAGTACCCGGATCAGATCACCTGCACGCTGACCCTGGAAGAGGGCCAGTACCCCCGCGAGGGCGACCTGTTGATGGTGGGCGGTATTGCCTGCCCGCCCCAGGTGGCCGCACAGCCAACAACCGATGTCCTGCATCCTTCAAGGACTGAGCCATGAAGTGGATCACCGTATTGCTGCTGCTCGTGGCCCTGTGGCCCGGCGCCGCCACCGCGCAGGTGATGGAAAAAAAGGTGACCGGCATCTTCCGGCCCAACGCACTGGACCCGGGCAACACCGCGTTTGAGAACACCACGACGCGCGGGTCGTTCTGCAACTGGCGGCCTGCCGATTGTCAATGACGCAATGCCTACATCTTCGATCTTGGCAATTGTGAGTACTGGCGCAAGCAAGGCAGTGGCGATAATGCCTCGCGTCGCAATACGCTCTATTTTGGCTTTCCGCCGCCGCGGATGGTGACGTTCACCAACGTGGATTCCGGGCACAGCTTCCAGGCCGCGATCAGCTTTGTGGCTTTTTCCATGCGGCTGGATTTCACCAATGGTGCAGATCCCTTCACCAGCGGTGTTGCCGGCGGTTGCACCTCCATCGCAGGTGCCGGCGGGCTCGGGTGGGCGACAGGTGGTTGGGCGGTGCGCAATCCCAGCGGCCCGAGCGCCTGCTACAGCTCGCGTACTCGCAACAACCGGGTGTACCGCTATCGCAATGTGGGCATCGGCATTGATGTCCAGCTTCCCAGCGCGATGACCTTGCAGGACGGCCGATACACCGCCGTGGAAAGCTGGACCACCGGTGGTGCCGACGCCGACATCGACCTGGGCGACAACATCACCGGGGTGCAGGCCATCCAGTTGAACTTCGAGTTCGACGTACAGCATGACTTCCAGGTGCGTTTCCCCGCTGAGCATCCGCGTGTGCTGTTGGCGCCGGACGGCGGTTGGTCGCAATGGATTGACCACGGCAGACGGCCTTCGCGCCTGCGCCAGGAGCTGCCGTTCCACCTGACGTCCTCGATGGATTTCAGCATGAAGCTGCGCTGCGAGTACCCCGCTGATGGCGACCCCTGCGGTATCCGCGACACACGGGAGGACACGATCGTTCCCGTGGATGTGGATGTCACCCTGCCGGGCATGGTCAACGAGCGCGACGGGCGACCCGCGCAGTTCACGCCGTTGACGCCGGTGGATGCTGGCGCACCCCGTTTCACATCACCGGCCTACCTGCGGGACCGGCGCTCGGTGCTGCGCTTCATTGCCGGCCAGGCGGCCGTGGACGAGATGGTGAAAGCCCCCGGTTCGCAATGGCGGGGCGACATCACGATCGTGTTTGACGCCAATCCCTGACACTGCACGGGGGCATTGCACGGGGTCGCAGATGGGGTCAGATCCCTTTGCGTTGCAAAGGGATCTGACCCCATCTGCGACCCCATCTACGTCTGCCCTCACGCTGCGTGCAGTTGCAGATCCACGTACTCGGCCAACGCGCGGCAGGCAAACAACAGCCCTTCGCGTGCGCTATCGCCCACCTGTTCTTCTTCGTTGCCATCCACGCGTGTGCGTTCGATGGCGTGCAGCAGCTCCAGCAGGAAGGTCTGCCCGGCGTTGGCGCGGTCGATGCGGGCCAGGGCCATGCGCTGGCCGGGCGTGTGGCCATCGTTCGGCCACGGCTGGCCGTTGGCGGCTTCCACCTGGCGGATGCGCCGCAGGCAGTTCAGCACCGTGATGCTTTCGGGTGTGCATCTGGGCGCATGGGCGGCATCGATGGCGGCCAGGGCGATTTCCAGCGTGCGTGCCAGATCAACGGGCAGGCGCGCGGCGGCCTCGCCCAGCGTGGCGAACAGGAAGGGGTATCGGGAGACGGTCATGTGGGCGTCCTTGTGCATGAAGCAGGACGCCACCCGCGCTTAACAGCGGGTGGCGGACGGTGCGTGGTTGCAATACCGGTGGTAACACTGCGAAACGCCGGCGGGCACGAGGCCCCCACGCACCGCCCGCCATGGAGGCGCGGACGGATTACCCGCCGGCGCCGCGCAGGGGGATGCACGACGCCGGCAGGCAAGCGTAAACAACAGCGTTACCAAACGGGATTGCAAGCCCGTGCCACCCGTTGTCGGCGGCATGCCGAGGATGGGCGGTTAGCGTCCGCAGCCCAATGAGAAAAGTTGGAAAGGTAGAAAAATTACGAATGCTTGCAGCGGCGCGGTGTCTGCTGCATGAACATGCCGATCGCGACAAGCGGGCAATCGCTCTGGTAGGTGCCAACCTTGGTTGGCACGCTGTGTCAGGTGTCATGTGGCCTGGTGCGGGCGCGCTGGCGCGCGTGCCAACCAAGGTTGGCAGCTACCAACCGCTACACCGCCGGCAGCACCTTGCCCGGGTTGAGGATGCCGTCCGGGTCCAGCGTGGCCTTGATCGCGCGCATCGTGGCCAGCGTGGCCGGGGTGAAGGCCTGCGCCATGAAATCGCGCTTGGCCAGGCCGATGCCATGCTCGCCCGACAGCGTGCCGCCCAGCGCCAGCGTCAGTTCGAAGATCTTCGGCAGCGCGGCATGCGCGCGTGCGTTTTCGTCGGCATCATCGGGGTGGTAGAGGATGTTGACGTGCAGGTTGCCGTTGCCGGCATGGCCGAAGGTGACGATGGTGAGCGTGTATTCGCGCGCCAGCGCCTGCACGCCGGCCACCAGCTCGGGAATGCGCGAGACCGGCACCACCACGTCTTCGTTGATCTTGCCCGGCGCAAAGCTGCGCAGCGCAGGCGACAGGGCCTTGCGCGCGGCCCACAGCTGGTCGCGGGCGCGGCCTTCCATCGCCACATCCAGTGCCAGCATGCCGTCGCCCTCGGCAGCGCTGGCCAGCGCCTGCAGCAGGTAGGGCAGGGTGTCGTGGTCGCCATCAGCTTCGACCAGCAGCATCGCGCCGGCCTCGGGCACGTCGGCACCGTTGAGGCGCAGCAGCTGCAGGCTGTGCGCATCCATGAATTCCAGGCACGTGGGCACCACCGGCTGCGACATCAACCGCGATACGGCGGCGGCGGCATCGGCATCGCGGTACAGCACGCGCAGGACGGCCTGGCTGACCGGCAGCGGGGTCAACTTGAGGGTGGCTTCCACGATCAGCGCCAGCGTGCCCTCGCTGCCCACCAGCAGGTGGATCAGGTCGTAGCCGGTGGCGTCCTTGGTGTAGGCGCCGCCACAGCGGATCACATCCCCGGTGCCGGTGCCGGTGACGGCGACCAGGCGCAGCACGTTGTCGCGGCTGGTGCCGTACTTCACCGCGCGCGGGCCACCGGCATTGCAGGCCAGGTTGCCGCCGATGCTGCAGATTTCCGCGCTGGACGGGTCCGGTGCCCAGAACAGGACGTGCGGTGCCAGCGCCTGCTGCAGCGTGCCGTTCAGCACGCCCGGCTGCACCACCGCGCAGCGGTCGCCAGCGCGGATCTCGACGATGCGATCCATGCGGGTGAATGACAGCACGATGCTGCCCGGAAGCGGCACGGCGGCGCCGGTGGTGCCGGTGCCGGCGCCACGTGCCACCAGGGCCACGCCATGCGCACGGCAGGCGCGCACCAGCGCTTGCACCTCTTCCACGTTGGCCGGCAGCGCCACCGCCGCCGGTGCCTGCCGCCGCCAGGAGTTGTCCTGCGCGTTGGCGTCCAGCGCCGGTGCATCAGTGCGCCAGCCGTCGGCGCCCAGGAGGGAAGACAGGTCGGCAACCAGGGCGGCGGGCAGGGCAGTGCTCATGACGGTTCCAAGGGATTGCGGGGGTATCAGCAGGTGTGTGCCGGGCAGACACACGCTTTGGCAGGTGCCAACCTTCGCTGGCACGGAAGCGCCGACCAAGGTCGGTTTCCATCAGAGGAAGGGGCGGTCATCAGCAATCGTCCAAGCGGAACGCATCGCGCAGCCAGTGCAGCTGCGGCGGCTCGCCCTGGGCTTCGACCACATCGAAACGGCAGGGCGCATCGGCCAGCGCCGGATGGTCCTGCAGGTACAGCTGTGCGGCGTGCACCAGGCGGCGGCATTTGTGCACGTCCACCGAAGCCGCCGCGCCACCGAAATCCTGGCGCGCGCGGTAGCGCACTTCGACGAACACCAGCGTGCCGCCGTCATCCATCACCAGATCCAGTTCACCGCCGCGGTAGCGCACGTTGCGCGCCCGCGTATGCAGGCCGGCCTGCTGCAGGTGGGTTTCAGCGGCCGCTTACACGGCCGCACCCCGTTGTGCGCGCTCAGCGACCACCGAGGATCGGCATCGGCCGGCCGCCGCTGAACGACGACCATGCCGGCTGGCGCAGGATGTTGCCGTTGCTGTCCAGGTACAGCGTACCGGTGGCGCCGTCCAGGCCGCCTTCGCCGGCCAGCTTGTCCAGATAGGCGGTGATCTTCCAGACGTCGGCACCGAAGGCGAACAAACGCCCGGCGGCACCGCGCGCACTCGGCAGCGCGGCGGCCACCTGGCTGGCGGCCGGCACGCCCGACACGCTGCGCGCGTTCCAGGCTTCGTTCGGATAGACGATGCCGTCCAGCGCCATGTCTTCTTCCGGCTTGCCGCTGCCGATGGTCAGCTGCGAGGTGCCTGCGCGGGTGCTGCCACCGGCACCGGCCAGCGCCAGCTGCGGGGCCAGCAGGCGTGCCTGCGGTGCGCGCACGGCCAGGAACACCGCATCGACCGGACCGGCGTTGCGGACCTGTGCACTGATGTCGCCCACCGTCTCGGTGACGCCGATGCTGGCGGCCACCTGGCCACCGCGCTGGGTGAAGCGCTGGGTGAAGGCGGCGGAAGCACGGCGGCCGGTATCGTCGGTGCTGTTGAGCACCAGCGCCTTGCTGCGTTCGCGGCCGCGCAGGTATTCGGCGGCAACGATGCCATCGTCTTCCGGCGCCAGCGAGAAACCGGCACTGCCGGCAGGCGGCGCATCCTTGCCACGGTTCAGTGCGAGCACCGGCACCGGCAGCTGCTGGCGGCCGTAGACCGCATCCACTTCATCGCGGCCAAGCGGGCCGACCACGAAGTCGGCACCGGCGGCGACGGCCTTGTCATACGCGGCCAGCGCACCGGCCGGGGTGCCGGCGGTATCGATGAAGGTGATCTCCGGGCGGCGGCGCGCTTCACCGTAATAAGCGCTGAGCAGGCCATCGCGCACCGGCTGGGCGGCGGTGGCCAGGCGCCCGCTGAGCGGCAGCAGCACGGCCAGCTTCACCGGCGGGCGGTAGCCGTCACTGAGCGCGGGCGGGCGCTTGCTGGTGTCGAACTGGCCGCTGTCGCCACGGTCGAACGGGCGCGGCAGTGCCAGGCCACGCGCGATCAGCGCACGGCCGGCGAAGTTGTACAGCGGGTCGTTGGCCGGCAGTGCAGCCGCGCGGCTGCGCAGGGCGTTGTCGTCCAGCGTGCCGAGCAGGCCGGAAATGGCGGCCTGGTTGTCAGTGCGTGCCGTACCGGCCAGCGCGGCGTGCGCACGGGCGCGTTCACCGGCCGCACCGAAGGCATCGCCCGTGGCCTGCAGGGCCTGCGCACGGGCCAGGTGCCAGCGCGTGCGCAGCGCGGGAAGGATGTTGTCGGCGTGTTCCTTCAGCTGCGCCAGCGCCAGCGCCGGCTGCTTGTCGGCCAGCGCCAGTTCGGCGCTGGTCAGGTGGAAGCGCTGCTGGCTGGCACCGCTGGTCTCGCGCGCGCTGACCTGTGCCAGCAGGCTGCGGGCGCGGGTGGCATCACCGGTCAGGTGCCAGGCCCAGGCCGCATCGGCCAGTGCATTGCTGCGCGCACCGCCACGCAGGGTGCCGGCCAGTGCTTCCAGCTGCTGCGCCGCTTCGCGCGGGCGGCCCTGTTCGATCAGCGCCAGCGCCTGCCCCTGGGCCGGCGAATCGGGGGCGCTGGTCAGGCTGGTGGTGGCACAGCCGGCCAGCAGCATCAGTGACAACGACAGGGCGGAGATCCGTGCGACGGGCTTGTTCATGATCAGGTCCATGCGATGGGGGCAGCGGCCTTGGGCGGGTACACGCTAGGATTCTACCCTTGCCCGTGAGTACCGCAGAAATGAGTGTCCCCACCCTGTACGTCGTCGCCACCCCGATCGGCAACCTGGCCGACCTGAGCCCGCGCGCGCAGGAGGTGCTGCGCTCGGTGGCGGCCATCTGTGCCGAAGACACCCGCCGCAGCGGCCAGCTGCTGTCGCACTTCGGCATCCAGCAGCCGCTGGTGGCGCTGCACGAACACAACGAAGAGGCATCGGCGCAGCGCCTGGCGGCGCGCCTGCAGGCCGGTGAATCGCTGGCCCTGGTGAGCGATGCCGGCACCCCGCTGGTGAGCGACCCGGGTTTCCGCCTGGTGCGTGCCGCGCGCGCGGCCGGCATCAAGGTCAGCCCCATTCCCGGCGCCTGTGCGGCCATCGCCGCGCTCAGCGTGGCCGGCCTGCCCAGCGACCGCTTCAGCTTCGAAGGTTTCCTGCCGGCCAAGGCCAGCGCACGCCGCGACCGCCTGCAGCTGCTGGCCGGCGAAGTGCGCACGATGGTGTTCTACGAATCCTCGCACCGAATCGCCGAATCGCTGGCGGACATGGCCACGATCTTTGGCGGCGAACGCCCGGCGGTGCTGGCGCGCGAACTGACCAAGCTGTTCGAGACCGTCCTCGATGGCGACCTGGCCGGCCTGCTGGGGCGGGTGGAAGCGGACGAGAACCAGCGCAAGGGCGAGTTCGTGGTGATGGTGCAGGGTGCTGGCGACGACGCCGAGGCGCAGCTGGCGCATGGCCGCCGGGTCTACGCGACGCTGAGCGAACACCTGCCGCCGTCCACCGCGGCCAAGCTGGCCGCTGAACTGACCGGTGCGCCGCGCAAGGCGCTGTACGGCCGCTAGCGCCGGGCCATGCACGGCGAGCGCGTAGCGCGGCATCGAACAGCGGCCGGGCATGGCCCGGCGCTACCAGGTGCAACGGGCAGGAAGACCCCGTGTGCGCTAGAATGCGCGTTGGCGGAGCCGGCCAGACAGTCGCGTCATCCCTTCGGGGGTGCCGAGGAAAGTCCGGGCTCCATAGGGCAAGGTGCCAGGTAACGCCTGGGCGGCGCAAGCCGACGAAAAGTGCAACAGAAAGATACCGCCTACGTCTTCTTCGGAAGGCCGGCAAGGGTGAAATGGTGCGGTAAGAGCGCACCGCGAGTCTGGCAACAGACCGGCACGGCAAACCCCACCTGGAGCAAGACCAAATAGGGATCCATTGGCGCGGCCCGCGTTGGATCCGGGTAGGTTGCTTGAGCGTTGCGGCGACGTAACGCCTAGAGGAATGACTGTCCACGACAGAACCCGGCTTATCGGCCGGCTCCGCCTCCATTTCTCGACAGCCACGCATCGCGTGGCTCTACCGGTGCTGCGGGGTCGGAACCCTTTCCGCAGGAAAGGGCTCTGACTCCATGCCCCGCAGGAAAGGGCTCTGACCCCATGCCGTTCAACCTGGCGTGCGGTACTGGCCGGCGGAAATGAACTGCGCGAAGCGCTCGCACCACACCACCACGGTGGTGAACTCATCCACATCCACGTTGGCCGGCACGTCCACCAGGAAACGGTTGAAGGTCTTGACCTCGCCGATGCGCAGGGAATCGGCCTTGATGCGCTCGAAGTCGGCCTTGTTGTCGACGAACTCGCGCGCGAGGTAGACCTTGTAATCGGGCCCGGGTGCGATCTTCCCGTCAAAGGCGATCTGCCTGTGGCTGATGCTGACCTTGCCTTCGGCCCAGTGCAGGGCATCGCTGCCTTTCAGGTTGCGCTTGAAGGTGCTGCGGTAGGGGGCGTCGGCCATGGCGGCCTGCACCTGTTCGGCCGGCGGGTCATCGGGTGCGGTCAGGATCGGCAGCAGGTAGACGCCCAGGCCGAAGCCCAGGCCCAGGGTGAGCAGGTGCGTGGTGAGCAGGATCAGGATGCGGCGCATGTGGTTGTCCTTCGAGTGCAGGGGCGCGGCGTGTGGCCGCGCGCTGGCTACGCTGGAAGGGCGTGTGCGCCGTGCATAGGTACAGTGGGTGATGGCGGCGGGTACAGCACGCCGTGGCAGGCCGGTAAGCATTGTGCCGCAGGGATGTCGGGGCACCGGCCGGTGGCTGAACGAAGGCGGCACCGGTGCGTGCCTTCATCGCGCGGCGGGGAGTACACGACAGGAGGGCAGGTGCGGACGCCGCGCCTAGAAGCTCACGCTGCTTTCGCCCAGGAACACGCCCTGCGGCCCGAAGCGGCGCTCATGGATCTGGCCGTGCCCCTGGGCATCGATCAGCACCACGGTGCTGGCACGGGTGCCGTAGTCATCGCCACGGATGAAGGCCGGGCTCAGCCAGCGTTCGCGCTCCAGGCCGATGCCGGTGTCGGGCAGGTCGCTGTCGGCGGGGCGGTGCTCGTCGGCCAGGGCATCCCAGAGTGGGGTCAGATCCCTTTCCTGCAGGGAAGGGATCTGACCCCGTCGTCCTGCAGCCAGTCTTCAAGGGCGGCCATCAACCGGCGGGTCTTCGGTCAGGGCGCGTCCAGCGCGCCATTGGACATGCCGTGCACGCCCGGGCCCAAGGTCTGGCGTTCGGCCGGGTGGTTGCCGAGGTACTCCAGGCTGTCGCCATCGGCCAACAGCAGGTTGAACGGTGCATAGGACCCGGCCACGCGCGCCAGCCGCTCGATGTGGACGTCGGCAGCATCGCGCCCGCGCAGGAAATCGGCCACCAGTGCGCCGCGTGAGGGGCCGGCCTGGGCGGCCAGCGGATCGCGCACGTTGGTGACCACCGCCAGGCGGCCACCGTCGGCCACGCCGGCCCAGCCACCACCGGAACGCAGGTCGCGACCACCGATGACCGGGGTCACATCCTGCCAGCGCCCCAACGGGGCGGTGGGGCGGGCGTGGAACTCATCACGGTTGCCGGCCATCACCACCTGCCAACGCGGGTGGTGCAACCAGCCAAGAGCAAGCAGGCACATGGCGTCATTGTGCCCGGTTTGCGCAGAGTGACGTCGTTTTCAGCCCGTTCTGGATGAATGCGCAGGCGATGTTTCACGCACCCTCCACAGCCCTGAACTTCCGTTCAATCTCAAAAATTGAGACGGATCAGCAACTTGTGGATAAGCCTTGAACAATTCTCTAAACATCGTTGCAAGCCATTGATGCGGCTGGCGATTTCCCTGCTGAAAAGGTGTTGACAACCTTAGGGCCGCTGCTAAGGTGGGCATCAGAGGGAAATCCGGGTGTTTTGTGGGTTTTCGTGGTTCAATGTTTCACCGGGCGAAGGATAGGTGCACGCGTCGTGTTCCAGGGCGAGACGGCCATCACAGTTGACGACAAAGGACGCATGGCGGTTCCCACCGCCTACCGCGACCTGGTCGCGCGTGCCAGCAACAATCGTCTCGTCCTGACCTACAACCCCTTCGAATCGGGCTGCCTGTGGCTGTATGCCGAATCGGAGTGGGAACGCGTCCGCGACGACGTGATGGCCAAGCCGAATACGCAGCGCGTCGTGCGCCTGCTGCAGCAGAAGCTGGTGGGCTCGGCCGCGCATCTTGAACTGGACGGCAACGGCCGTATCAGCATCCCCGCCAGCCACCGCGGAGCGGTCGGCATAGAGAAGAAGGCGGTATTGCTGGGCATGGGTGACAAATTCGAATTGTGGAGCGAGCAGGCCCATCGTGCCCTGATCCAGCAGACGCTGTCTGATCAGGATCTGGGTGATGGGTTGCTCGACCTGAAGTTGTGAGCCGGGGTGCCCGGATGCGCCCGGAAGCGCAGACCGGTCACCTCCCGGTGTCGCAGTCGCCGGCGGTGCATCTGCCGGTCCTGTACACCCAGGTCCTGGAAGGCCTGAGGGTGATCGAAAACGGACGTTACCTGGATGGTACGTTCGGTCGTGGCGGTCATGCACGTGGCGTGCTTACCCAGCTCGGTCCCGAGGGGCGCCTGCTGGTCATGGACAAGGATCCGGAAGCCATTGCCGTAGCCGAGCGCGACTTCGCGCCGGATGCGCGCGTGTCGATCTCCCGTGGCAGCTTCGCCCAGCTGCTGCAGTGGGAGGCGACGGCCGACGGCCTGGACGGCGTGCTGTTCGACCTGGGCGTGTCCTCGCCGCAGCTGGACGTGGTCGAACGTGGTTTCAGCTTCGGCAAGGACGGCCCGCTGGACATGCGCATGGACCCGGACAGTGGCCAGAGCGCGGCCGAGTGGATCAACCACGCCGAAGAGCGTGACATTGCCGATGTGCTGTGGACCTATGGCGAAGAACGCCAGAGCCGGCGCATCGCCCGCGCCGTGGTGGCCCGCCGCCAGAAGCAGCCGTTCGCGCGTACCGCCGAACTGGCCGAGCTGATCGCCTCGGTGATGCCGCGCGGCAAGGACAAGATCCACCCGGCCACGCGCAGCTTCCAGGCCATCCGCATCCACATCAACCGCGAGCTGGCCGACCTGGAAGCCGGGCTTGATGCGGCCGTGGAACGGCTCAAGCCCGGTGGCCGGCTGGCGATCATCAGCTTCCATTCGCTGGAAGACCGCATCGTCAAGCAGTACATGAACCGCCTGGCCAAGGCGCCGCCGGCCAACCGCCGCCTGCCCGAGGCGGAGGTGTTCGTGCCCACGCTGACGCTGGTCGGTGGGGTCATCAAGGCCACCGATGAGGAGCTGGCCGCCAACCCGCGTGCCCGCAGCGCCGTGCTGCGCGTGGCCGAGAAAGTGGGGGCAGGCGCATGAGCCGGCTGCTGCTGATCATCCTGCTGGCCTGCACCGTGACCTCGGCGATCGGCGTCGTGTTCGTGCGTCACCGTCACCGCCAGACGTTCATCGAACTCTCGCGCGCCGAGTGCGTGCGCGATGACCTGAACATCGATTTCGGCCGCCTGCAGCTGGAACAGGCCACGCTGGCCGAATCCAACCGCGTGGACGGCATTGCCCGCGACAAGCTGGGCATGAAATTCCCCGAAGCCGCCGACGTGGTGGTGGTGCGCCCATGAGCAAGAACGGCCGCAACCGCCCCCGCAACGCCTTCAACCTGCGCCAGCGCCTGCGCTGGGTGGCGCTGGCGCTGGGGCTGTGTTCGGTGTCGCTGGTCGGCCGTGCCGCTTACGTACAGATCATCAACAGCGACTTCTACCAGCGCCAGGGCGAAGCGCGCTACCTGCGCGAACTGCCGATCAAGACCTCGCGCGGCATGATCACCGACCGCAATGGCGAGCCGGTGGCGGTGTCCACGCCGGTGGCCTCGATCTGGGTGAACCCACAGGACCTGCTGCGTTCGCCCGAGCGCATTCCGGAGCTGGCCAAGGCCGTCGGCATGTCGGTGGACGAGCTGAGCAGCCGCCTGTCGCAGAAGTCGGACAAGGAATTCATGTACCTGCGTCGCCGGATCAACCCGGACGAAGCAGAGCGCGTGGTCGCGCTGAAGATTCCCGGCGTGGCCGCACAGCGCGAATTCCGCCGCTTCTACCCGCATGGTGAGGCGATGGCGCACGTGCTGGGCTTCACCAACATCGACGACCGCGGCCAGGAAGGGCTGGAACTGGCCTTCGACGAATGGCTGCGCGGCAAGGCCGGCGCCAAGCGGGTGATCCGCAACCGCAAGGGCGAAACGGTGGAGAGCGACCTGCTGCGCGCCGCCGAGCCGGGCAAGGACCTGACCCTGAGCATCGACCGCCGCATCCAGTACCTGGCGTACAAGGAGCTGCGCAACGCGCTGGTGGCCAACAAGGCCGCGGGCGGTTCGATGGTGATCATGGACGTGGCCACCGGCGAGATCCTGGCCATGGTCAACCTGCCCGCCTACAACCCCAATTCGCTGACCGGCGCGGTGCCCGACACCCGCCGCAACCGCGCCGTGACCGACCTGGTCGAGCCCGGTTCGACGATGAAGCCGCTGACCATCGCCACCGCGCTGCAGTCCGGCGCGGTGACCAAGGACACCATCATCGACACCAACCCGGGCTACATGAGCCTGGGCCGCTTCACCATCAAGGACGTGCCGCGCAACAACGGCGTGCTGACCGTGAGCGGCGTGATCACCCGCAGCTCGAACATCGGCGCGGCCAAGATCGCCGCGAAGATGCCCGACCAGGTGTTCTACGACGGCGTGCGCCGCTTCGGCTACGGCTCGGTGCCGCACAGTGGCTTCCCCGGTGAATCCGGTGGCGTGGTGCTGCGTCCGGCGCGCTGGTCGGGTACGTCCAAGACCACCATGTCCTACGGCTACGGCCTGAACGTGACGCCGCTGCAGATCGCCACCGCCTATTCGGCGCTGGCCAACGGCGGACGCCTGATCGCGCCGACCTTCGTGAAGGGCCAGCGCAGCGAGGCCACGCAGATCATCGACCCGGGCGTGGCCAAGCAGGTGGTGGCCATGATGGAAACCGTGGTGACCCAGGGCGGCGCCAAGCAGGCGGCGGTGCTGGGCTACCACGTGGCCGGCAAGACCGGTACCGCACGCAAGGCCGGCCCCGGTGGTTACGAACGCGGCCATTACAACGCGCTGTTCGCCGGCGTGGTGCCCGCCACCAACCCGTGCTTTGCCACGGCCATCGTCATCAACGACCCGCAGGCCGGCAAGTTCTACGGTGGCCTGGTGTCCGCGCCGGTCTACCACAACGTGATGGAGGGCGCGCTGCGCCTGATGGACGTGCCGCCGGACGATATCCAGTCGTGGCTGGCCGCGCAGCAGTCCGGCAAGACCGGCCACAGCGCCTCGGTGCTGCCGGCGCCGCCGGCTGAAGCCGTGCTGCCGACCGACGCCGCCGCCGAATTCGATGCCGCGCTGCCCAGCGCGCAGACCCATGTGCCGGCCCGGCCCGCGGGAGGCACGCAATGAGCCAGACGATGTTGCTTTCGCAGTTGCTTCCCGACGTGGCACTGGCTGGCCACGATCCCGTCCTGACCGGCCTGGTGCTGGACAGCCGCGCCGTGCGCCCCGGCAATGCCTTCGTGGCCATCGCCGGTTTCGGCGCGCATGGCCTGGGCTTTGTCGAGCAGGCACGCGCCGCGGGCGCCAGCGCCATCCTGTTCGAAGCGCCGGCCCCGGCCGAGCTGCCGGCACCGGCCGATGCCATCGCCGTGCCCGGGCTGCACGTGCGGCTGGGCGCGATGGCCGACCAGTTCCATGGCGCGCCGTCGCGCGCGATGACGATGGTCGGCGTGACCGGCACCAACGGCAAGACCTCCAGCGTGCAGCTGCTGGCCCAGGCCTGGCACCTGCTCGGTACCACCAGTGGCAGTATCGGCACGTTGGGCGCCGGACTTTATGGTGCCGTCGAGCCGACCGGCTTCACCACGCCGCTGGTGCTGCAGATGCATGCACTGCTGGCGCAGCTGCGCGATGCCGGCGCACGTGCGGTGGCGATGGAAGTGAGCTCGCACGCGCTCGACCAGGGCCGCGTGGATGCCGTGCACTACGACGTGGCGGTGTTCACCAACCTCACCCGCGACCACCTGGATTACCACGGTGACATGGCCAGCTACGGCGCGGCCAAGGCACGCCTGTTCCACCGCCCGGGCTTGAAGGCGGCGGCGGTGAACCTGGATGATGGCTTCGGCCGCCAGCTGTTTGCCGGCCTGCCGGCCGGCGTGCAGGCCATCGGCCTGAGCTCGCGCGGCGCGGACGGCGCCAGCGTGCGTACCGAGGCACTGCAGCTGGATGGCCGTGGCATCGGCTTCGAGCTGGTCATCGATGGTGCGCGCGCTGCGGTGCAGTCGCCGCTGCTGGGCCGCTTCAACGTGGACAACCTGCTGGCCGTGGCCGGCACGCTGCATGCGCTGGGCCAGCCGCTGGCACGCATCGCCGGCGTGCTGTCGGCCCTGCAGCCGATCCGTGGCCGCATGAACTGCCTCGGCGGCGAAGACGGCCTGCCGACCGTGGTGGTCGACTACGCCCATACCCCCGACGCGCTGGAGCAGGCGCTGGACAGCCTGCATGGGCACCTGCACGGCCAGCTGTTCTGCGTGTTCGGCTGCGGCGGTGAACGCGATACCGGCAAGCGCCCGCAGATGGCCGCCATTGCCGAGCGCCTGGCCAGCCAGGTCATCGTCACCGACGACAACCCGCGCGGCGAAGACGGCGACGTGATCGTGGCCGACATCCTCGCCGGCTTCACCGATGCCTCGGCCGTGACCGTGCAGCGCAGCCGCGCGCGTGCGATTGGTCTGGCGGTGAAGCGCGCCGGTGCGGGCGACATCATCTTGATCGCCGGCAAGGGCCATGAGCCCTACCAGGAGGTCAACGGCGTGCGCCATGACTTCGACGACACCGAGGTGGCGGCTGCTGCACTGGCCGCCAAGGCCGGCGTTCTAGCGGCGCAGGCCGGGGAGGGCACCGCATGAAGCGCACCCTGCTTTCGCTGATCGCGCACTGGGCTGGCGGCGAGATCCACGGCGACGACGCGGCCATCGATGCGATCAGCAACGACACCCGCCAGCTTGCTGCCGGCAGCCTGTACGTGGCGCTGCGTGGCGAGCGCTTCGACGGGCACGATTTCGCCACCGATGCCCAGGCCCGTGGTGCCAGCGCGCTGCTGGTCGAACGCCTGCTGCCGGTGGAACTGCCGCAGGTGCTGGTGGCCGACAGCGAACGCGCGCTGGCGCGCATTGTCGCCGGCATGCAGCGCGACCGTGCCGCGCAGGTGTTCGCCATCACCGGCAGCAACGGCAAGACCAGCGTGAAGAGCCTGCTGCTGTCGATCCTGCAGCAGGTGGCGCAGGCCGACGGTGCCGTCGTGTATGCCAACCCGGGCAACCGCAACAACGAGATCGGCCTGCCGCTGGCGGTCATCGATGCGCCGGAAGACGCCGACTATGCGGTCTATGAGATGGGCGCCGGCAAGCCGGGCGACATCGCCTACCTGACCGACATCGCGCGCCCGCGCTACGCACTGGTGAACAATATCGCCCCGGCGCACCTGGAGCGCATGGGCACCCTGCAGGGCGTGGCCCTGACCAAGGGCGCCATCTACGCGGCGCTGCCGGCCGACGGCGTGGCGGTGATCAACGCCGACGACGCCTACGGTGCCTGGTTCGAACAGCATTTCATCGGCACCCCGCCGCGCTGCCGCGTGCTGCGCTTCGGGCTGGAGTACAGCGCCGACATCCGCGCGCGTGAGATCCGCCTGACCGCTGCCGGCAGCCAGTTCACGCTGCTCACGCCGGCCGCTGAAGCGTCGGTCGCGCTGGGCCTGCCGGGCCGCCACAACATCGGCAATGCGCTGGCCGCCGCGGCCCTGGCGCTGGGCGCCGGCATCGCGCTGGAGCACATCGTTGCCGGCCTGCAGGCGGCCGAGCCGGTGCCGGGCCGACTGATCGCCCACCGCCTGCCCAACGGTGCGGTGCTGGTGGACGACAGCTACAACGCCAACCCCGGTTCGCTGGTTGCCGCCATCGATGCCCTGGCCGCCGCACCCGAAGAGGGCTGGCTGGTGCTGGGTGACATGCGCGAGCTTGGCCCCGACGGCGCCGCACTGCACGCCCAGGCCGGGCTGCGCGCGCGCCAGGCCGGACTGAAGCGCCTATATGCGCTGGGCCCGCTCAGCGCGGCCGCCGCCACCGCTTTTGGCGAGGGCGGGCGTCACTTCGCCACCCATGACGCGCTGATCCAGGCGCTGCAGGGCGAGCTGCACGCGGGCGTGCGCTGCCTGGTCAAGGGTTCCCGTGGCAGCGCCATGGACACGATCGTCAAGGCGCTGCTGGCGCAAGGAGAGAAATCCCCGCATGTTGTATGAACTGGCCCGATGGTTGCAGCAGCTGGAGAGCCTGTTCGGGCTGTTCAACTACCAGACGTTCCGCGCCATCCTTGCCGCGCTGACGGCCCTGTTCCTGTCGCTGTGGCTGGGCCCGGCGGTGATCCGCCGCCTTGCCCAGTTCAAGGGCGGCCAGCCGATCCGCAAGGACGGCCCGCAGAGCCACTTCTCCAAGGCCGGCACGCCCACCATGGGCGGTTCGTTGATCCTGCTCACCGTCACCCTGTCGGTGCTGATGTGGGCCGATCTGCGCAACCGCTACGTGTGGCTGGTGCTGGCGGTGATGCTGTGCTTCGGCGCCATCGGCTGGTACGACGACTGGATCAAGATCGTGCGCCGCGACCCGAACGGCCTGAAGTCGCGCTGGAAGTACCTGCTGCAGTCGATCTTCGGCCTGGCCGGCGGCCTGTTCCTGTTCTACACCGCCGACGTGCCGGCGGCGCTGACCTTCTACATCCCCATGTTCAAAGCGGCGGCGCTGCCGCTGGCCGGCATCAGCTTCGTGGCCATCGCCTACCTGTGGGTCGTCGGCTTCTCCAACGCGGTGAACCTGACCGACGGTCTGGACGGGCTGGCGATCATGCCCGCCGTGCTGGTGGCCTGCGGCCTGGGCGTGTTCGCCTACGCCTCGGGCAACGTGGTGTTCGCCAACTACCTGCAGATTCCGCAGATTCCGGGTGCGGGCGAGCTGGTCATCATCTGCGCGGCCATCGCCGGCTCCGGCCTGGGCTTCCTGTGGTTCAACACCTACCCGGCCATGGTGTTCATGGGTGACATCGGCGCGCTGGCGCTGGGCGCTGTACTGGGCACCATCGCAGTGATCACCCGCCAGGAGCTGGTGCTGGTGATCATGGGCGGTGTGTTCGTCATCGAGACCCTGTCGGTGATGGTCCAGGTCGCCTCGTTCAAGCTGACCGGCAAGCGCGTGTTCCGCATGGCCCCCATCCACCACCACTTCGAACTGAAGGGCTGGCCGGAACCGCGCGTGATCGTGCGCTTCTGGATCATTTCGGTGGTGCTGGTGCTGATCGGCCTGGCCACGTTGAAGGTGCGCTGACCATGAACGACCTGTCCCGCCAGGCAACACGCCTCGAAGCCATCGAAGGCAGCTACGACAAGTGGCTGCTGGGCGCGATGATCGCGCTCACCGGCATCGGCGTGGTGATGGTGGCGTCCAGCTCGATCGCGCTGATGAGCAGCCCGTTCTACTACCTCAACCGCCACCTGATCTTCCTGGCGGCGGGTATCGTGCTGGCGGTCATCGCCGCCCGCACCGAACTGAAGTCCATCGAGCAGTACAACCAGATGCTGCTGCTGGGCTGCTTCGTGCTGCTGCTGGCGGTGTTCACCCCGGGCCTGGGCAGCACCGTCAACGGTGCGCGCCGCTGGATCAACCTGGGCATCTCCAAGTTCCAGACGGTCGAAGCGGTGAAGGTGCTCTACATCGTCTGGCTGTCCAGCTACCTGGTGCGCTTCCGCGACGAGGTCAACGCGACCTGGCCGGCAATGCTCAAGCCGCTGGGCGTGGCCGGCGCGCTGGTGCTGCTGCTGCTGCTGCAGCCGGACTTCGGTTCGTCCACCCTGCTGCTGGCGATCACCGCCGGCATGCTGGTGCTGGGCGGGGTGAACATGCCGCGCATGTCGATGCCGGTGATCATCGGCCTGGTGGGCATGAGCGCGCTGGCGATCATCGAACCCTACCGCATGCGCCGCATCACTTCCTTCCTGGACCCGTGGGCCGACCAGCAGGGCGACGGCTACCAGCTGTCCAACGCGCTGATGGCCGTGGGCCGTGGCGAATGGACCGGCGTGGGCCTGGGCAACTCGGTGCAGAAGCTGTACTACCTGCCCGAAGCGCACACCGACTTCATCTTCTCGGTCACCGCCGAGGAATTCGGCTTCCTGGGTACCTGCACCATCGTGGCGCTGTACGCGCTGCTGGTGGGCCGCACCTTCTGGCTGGGCATGCGCTGCGTGGAAATGAAGCGCCACTTCTCCGGCTACATCGCCTTCGGCATCGGTCTGTGGATTAGCATGCAGACCTTCGTGTCGATCGGCGTGAACCTGGGCATCCTGCCGACCAAGGGCCTGACCCTGCCGCTGATCTCTTCTGGCGGTTCGTCGGTGCTGATGACCTGCGTGGCGATGGGCCTGCTGCTGCGCGTGTCCTATGAACTCAAGCGCGCCGAGCGCCGCCAGGCCGTGCGCATCGGTGGCAGCGAGGAAAGCGCCGTGGGCGAGCCCGCCGGCGTGGACCTGCCACCGGCACCGGACGCAGTGGCCCGGCCGGCCGCAGCGCCGGCTGCCAGCAGTGCGCCGGCAGCGGCCGACGCGGCGCGCGGCACCAGCCGCCTGCAGTCGCGGGTGGAACCGACCTTCGGGAGGATGGGATGAGCCCGTCCGCCTCCACGCCGTCCGAGCGCCCGGTGATGATTCTCGCCGGCGGTACCGGTGGCCACATCTTCCCGGGCCTGGCCGTGGCGCGCGTGCTGCGCGAGCGCGGCG
Source organism: Stenotrophomonas maltophilia (assembly GCA_009912235.1). Lineage (GTDB taxonomy): Bacteria > Pseudomonadota > Gammaproteobacteria > Xanthomonadales > Xanthomonadaceae > Stenotrophomonas > Stenotrophomonas maltophilia_AV. The sequence goes on along the minus strand of WNDS01000004.1, from coordinate 254,295 downwards.
TGCCGGTCACCTGGATGGGTACCGCCGGTGGCATGGAAACCCGCCTGGTGCCGCAGCACGGCATCCACATCGACACGCTGCAGATCGGCGGCCTGCGCGGCAAGGGCAAGCTGGCCCTGGTCAGCGCACCGTGGCGCCTGCTGCGTGCGGTGCGTGCGGCCGGCATGATCATCCGCGACCGCCAGCCGCGTGCGGTGGTCGCCTTCGGTGGCTTCGCCTCCGGCCCCGGTGGCCTGGCCGCGCGCCTGCACGGTCTGCCGGTGCTGGTGCACGAGCAGAACCGCGCCCCGGGCATGACCAACCGCATCCTGTCGCGTTTCTCGCGCCGCGTGCTGACCGGTTTCCCGGGCAGCTTCGCCGAGCACGAGGAAGCGGTGGGCAACCCGGTGCGCGCCGAGATTGCCGCCATCGCGCCGCCCGAACAGCGCTTTGCCGGCCGCAGCGGTGCGCTGCGCGTGCTGGTGGTGGGCGGCAGCCAGGGCGCCCGTGCGCTCAACACCGGCGTGCCCAAGGCCATCGCCGCGCTCGGCGCCGGCCACCTGGTGGAGGTGCGCCACCAGAGCGGCGAAAAGATGCACGCCGAAGCCGTGCAGGCCTATGCCGAGGCCGGCGTGCAGGCGCAGATCACCCCGTTCATCGCCGACATGGCCGATGCCTTCGCCTGGGCTGACCTGGTGGTGTGCCGTGCCGGCGCTTCTACCCTGGCCGAGCTGTGCGTGGTGGGCGTGGGCAGTGTGCTGGTGCCGTTCCCGGCGGCAGTGGACGACCACCAGACGCGCAACGCCGAGTACCTGGCCGAGCGTGGCGCGGCGGTGTTGCTGAAGCAGGATGCAATGCTGGACAGCGGCATTGCTGCACTGCTGCGCGATCTGTCCGAAAATCCCGCCCGCCGCATGCAGATGGCACACGTCGCGCGTGCGCTGGCCAAGGTCGATGCCGCTGAGCGCATCGCCGACATCATTCTCGAGGAAGCCGTATGAAGATGGCACCGCGCACCTGCGCCTGCCCTGCGCGAGGTTGCGCATGATCCGCCGCCTGCACGACACCAACGACCTGGTGCGCGCGTTCCCGCGCGTGCATTTCGTCGGCATCGGCGGTACCGGCATGAGCGGCATCGCCGAAGTGATGCTGACGCTGGGCTATGAAGTGTCCGGCTCGGACAACGCCGACAACGCGGCCACCCGCCGCCTGGCGGGCCTGGGTGCGCGCATCATGCGCGGCCACTCGGCGGCCAACGTGCTGGGCACCGACTGCGTGGTGGTCTCCAGTGCCATCCGCGAAGACAACCCGGAGCTGATGGAAGCGCGCAGCCAGCGCATTCCGATCATGCCGCGCGCGGACATGCTGGCCGAGCTGATGCGCTTCCGCCGCGGCATCGCCGTGGCCGGCACCCACGGCAAGACCACCACCACCAGCCTGACCGCGGCGGTGCTGAGCGAAGGCGGCCTGGACCCGACGTTCGTGATCGGCGGCCAGCTGCTGGCCGCCGGTGCCAACGCCAAGCTGGGCGGTGGCCAGTGGCTGGTGGCCGAGGCCGATGAAAGCGATGGCAGCTTCCTGCGCCTGAACCCGCTGATGTCGATCATCACGAACATCGATGCCGACCACCTGGAAAACTACGGCAACGACTTTGCCCGCGTGCAGGCGGCGTTTGCCGAGTTCCTGCAGCGCCTGCCGTTCTACGGCCTGGCCGTGCTGTGCATCGACGACCCGGAAGTGGCCGCGCTGGCCGCCAAGACCCCGCGCCACGTGATGAGCTACGGCATGAGCCCGCAGGCCGACGTGCGCGCCGAGAACGTGGTGCAGGAAGGGTCGCGCATGCGCTTCACCCTGCGCCTGCCGCAGGGCACCAGCCAGGAAGTGGTGCTGGCCCTGCCGGGCAAGCACAACGTGCTGAACGCGCTGGCCGCTGCGGCGGTGGGCTGGCAGCTGGGCGTGGCCCCGGACGCGATTGCCCGTGCGCTGGAAAGCTTTGCTGGTGTCGGCCGCCGCTTCAACGACCTGGGCGAAGTGACCACCGCCAGCGGTGCCAAGGTGCGCATCATCGACGACTACGGCCACCACCCCAGCGAGCTGGAGGCGGTGTTCGCCGCAGCCCGTGGTGGCTGGGCCGACAAGCGCCTGGTGGTGGCGTTCCAGCCGCACCGCTACAGCCGCACCCGCGACCAGTTCGACAAGTTTGCCGCGGTGTTGTCCAGCGTCGATGCGCTGGTGCTGAGCGAGGTCTACCCGGCCGGCGAAGAGCCGATCGCCGGGGCCGATTCGCATGCGCTGGCGCGCGCCATCCGCGCACGCGGCCGCAGCGAGCCGGTGGTGGTGGGCAAGGCCAACGAGCTGGCCCACGTGCTGCCGGACGTGCTGCAGGACGGTGACCTGCTGCTGATGATGGGCGCCGGCGATATCGGCGCGATTGCCAGCCAGATTGCCGTGGAAGGCTTCCAGGAGGACGCGGCGTGAGCACGCTGACCTTCCCGCCGCTGCGCACTACCGACCCGGCCGTGTTCGGCCGCGTCGCCGTGCTGCTCGGCGGCAGCTCCAGCGAACGCGAGGTCTCGCTGGACTCGGGCCGCAACGTGCTTGAAGCGCTGCAGTCGCGCGGCGTCGGTGCGTTCGCCGTGGACGGTATCCCCGCGCTGGCCAAGGCGCTGGTGGCCGGTGGCATCGACCGCGTGTTCAACATCCTGCACGGCCACAACGGCGGCGGTGAGGACGGCATCGTGCAGGGCCTGATGGCTGCCTTCGGCGTGCCGTACACCGGTTCGGACGTGCTGGGCTCGGCGCTGAGCATGGACAAGATCCGCACCAAGCAGGTGTGGCTGTCGCTGGGCCTGCCGACCCCGCAGTACAGGAAGGTGGACGCCGGCACGGTGCACGCGCTGGCGGCCGAACTGGGCCTGCCGGTGGTGGTGAAGCCGGCCAACGAAGGCTCCAGCGTGGGCATCAGCCGGGTCACCGACGATGCCGGGCTGGACGATGCCGTGGGCCTGGCCGCGCGCTATGACGGCCAGCTGCTGATGGAGCAGATGGTAGTGGGCGACGAACTGACCGTGGCCATCCTCGGTGATGCCGCGCTGCCGTCGATCCGCATCGTGCCCAAGGGCCAGTGGTACGACTACAACGCCAAGTACATCGCCGAGGACACCCAGTACCTGTGCCCGGGCCTGGACGGTGCGGACGAAGAAGAGATCCGCCGCATCGCGCTGGACGCGTTCCGCGCCGCCGGCTGCCGTGGCTGGGGCCGCGTGGACGTGATGCGTGACCGCGCCAGCGGCCGTTTCTTCCTGCTGGAAGTGAACACCGCGCCGGGCATGACCAGCCACTCGCTGGTGCCCAAGGCGGCCGCGCAGGCCGGCATCGGTTTCGAGGAACTGGTGTGGCGCGTGCTGGAACAGACCCTGGAGGGCACGCCTGCATGAACGCGGTGCTGCGCATCTTCGTCTGGCTGTTGGCCCTGTCGGTGGTTGCACTGCCGGTGGTGGCCGTGGTCAATGGCTGGGTCGGCGCCGAGCGCTGGCCGCTGGCGAAGCTGCGCGTGCACGGTGAGTTCAAGCGCGTGCCGCCCGAACAGCTGCAGCAGGTGCTGCTGCCCTATGCGCACGCCGGCTTCTTCGCGGTGAAGCTGCAGGATGCCCAGGATGCGATCGAGCGCCTGCCGTGGGTGGAAAGCGCGCAGGTGCGCAAGCAGTGGCCGGACGTGCTGGAAGTGACCCTGGTCGAGCACAAGCCGTTCGCGCGCTGGGGTGCCGACCGCCTGCTGTCCGAGCAGGGCAAGCTGTTCCCCACGCCGAAAAAGCTGGCCGACCTGAAGCTGCCCGAACTGGACGGCCCGGACAGCCAGACCGAAGAGGTCGTGGCGTTGTACAACGAATCCCGCGCGTTGTTCGCACCGGCCCGGCTGGACGTGACCCGCCTGAGCATGGATGCACGAGGCAGCTGGTCGCTGCTGCTGAGCAACGGCACCGAAGTGGTGGTTGGCCGTGACGATGCACGCTCGCGCCTGCAGCGTTTCGTACGCGTGCTGCCGCAGCTGGCCAACCAGGCAGCGCCGATCGAGCGCGCCGATCTCCGTTACACCAATGGTTTCACGCTGAGCTGGGGAACCCCGGCCCCGCCGGCGAATGCGCCGGGCACCCCGGCTAGAAGGACGCAGGAAAGGACATGAATCGCAAGGGTGACAAATCGCTGATCGTCGGCCTGGATATCGGCACCTCCAAGGTGGTGGCGCTGGTGGGCGAGTATTCGCCGGGCAACCCGATCGAAGTGATCGGCATCGGCTCGCATGAATCGCGCGGGCTCAAGCGCGGCGTGGTGGTGGACATCGAATCGACGGTGCAGTCGATCCAGCGCGCGGTCGAAGAGGCCGAGCTGATGGCCGGCTGCGAGATCCGCTCGGTGTACGCGTCGATCTCGGGCAACCACGTGCAGTGCAAGAACTCGCCGGGCATCGTGCCGATCCGCGACGGAGAAGTGACCTGGGGCGACCTGGACCGCGTGCTGGATGCGGCCAAGGCCGTGGCGATCCCGGCCGACCAGAAGATCCTGCATGCGATCCCACGCGAATATGTGCTGGACGATTCGCAGGAAGGCATCCGCAACCCGGTCGGCATGACCGGTGTGCGCCTGGAAGTGCATGCCCACCTGGTGGTGTGCGCGCAGTCGGCGGCGGCCAACATCAGCAAATGCGTGCAGCGCTGCGGCCTGCAGGTGGACGACCTGGTGCTGTCCTCGCTGGCCTCCAGCGTGGCGGTGCTGACCGCCGACGAGCGCGAGCTGGGCGTGGTGCTGGTGGACATGGGCGCCGGCACCACCGACATCGCCGTGTTCGTGCAGGGCGCGATCTGCCACACCGCCTCGCTGCCGATCGCCGGCGACCACGTGACCAATGACATCGCGCACATGCTGCGCACGCCCACCCCGGAAGCCGAGCAGATCAAGGTGCGCTATGCCTGCGCGCTGGCCCAGCTGGCCACCGCCGAGGAAAGCATCCAGGTGCCGTCGGTGGGTGATCGCCCGCCGCGCCGCATGCCACGCCATTCGCTGGCGCAGGCGGTGCAAGGCCGTTACGAGGAAATCTTCGAGATGGTGCAGGCCGAACTGCGCCGCTCCGGCTTCGAGGAACTGGTGCGCGCCGGCATGGTGCTGACCGGCGGCGCTTCGAAGATGGAAGGCGTGGTCGAACTGGCCGAGGAAATGCTGCAGATGCCGGTGCGCGTGGGCATTCCGCAGCACGTCACCGGCCTGGGCGAAGTGGTGGGCAACCCGGTGCATGCCACCGGCGTGGGCCTGTTGCTGATGGGCAGCCAGATCGAACACCCGCGCCGTCCGTCGCTGCCGACCGGGCGCGCGGGCAGCATGTTCAAGAAATTGAAGACCTGGTTCCGCGGCGAATTCTGACGCGGCACCTGCACCGCACCGGTTCGCGCCGGCGGCACCACCTGCAACACAACGCAGCACCGGCAACACACAACCCACACAGCCGCAACGGCAACATGACGCGCAAAGGCAGGAGGCCTGAACGCCCATGCCACCAAAAGCGGATACAACGAGGACACGGACATGGCGCATTTTGAACTGATCGAAAAGATGGCACCCAATGCGGTGATCAAGGTGGTTGGCGTGGGCGGCGGCGGCGGCAATGCCGTGGCGCACATGGTCAACTCGGCAGTGGATGGCGTGGAATTCATCACCGCCAACACCGACTCGCAGGCCATCAAGAATTGCGGTGCCAAGCTGCAGCTGCAGCTGGGTACCAACGTCACCAAGGGCCTGGGCGCAGGCGCGAACCCGGAAGTGGGCCGCCAGGCTGCACTGGAAGACCGCGAGCGCATCATGGACGCCCTGCAGGGTGCGGACATGGTGTTCATCACCGCCGGCATGGGCGGCGGCACCGGCACCGGTGCTGCACCGGTGGTGGCACAGCTGGCCAAGGAAATGGGCATCCTGACCGTGGCCGTGGTCACCAAGCCGTTCCCGTTCGAAGGCCGTCGCCGCATGCAGGTCGCGCTAAAGGGCATCGAAGAGCTGAGCCAGCACTGCGACTCGCTGATCACCATCCCGAACGAAAAGCTGATCACCGTGCTGGGCCGCAACGCCGCCATGATCCAGGCCTTCCGTGCCGCCAACGACGTGCTGCAGGGCGCCGTGCAGGGCATCGCCGACCTGATCGTGCGTCCGGGCCTGATCAACGTCGACTTCGCCGACGTGCGCACCGTCATGTCCGAAATGGGCCTGGCGATGATGGGTACCGGCACCGCCCGTGGCGATGACCGCGCCCAGGCCGCTGCCGAAGCCGCCATCCAGAACCCGCTACTGGACGATGTGAACCTGGCCGGTGCCAACGGCATCCTGGTCAACATCACCGCCGGTGCCGACTTCACCATGGCCGAGTTCGACGAGATCGGCCGCACCATCGACGGCTTCGCTTCCGAAGACGCCACAGTGGTGGTCGGCACCGTGCTCGATCCGGACATGCAGGACGAAGTGCGCGTGACCGTGGTCGCCACCGGCCTGAACCGTACCTCGGCCAGCAAGACCCAGCGTCCGGGCGAGCGTGCGCCGATCAAGCTGGTGCGCAATGCCACCACCGGCCAGCCGGAATTCGGCGACTTCGACAACGGTGGCGACGCCGTGTCCAAGGCCGTGGGCGGCATGGGGGTGGGCATGGGCCTGCGTCGTGCCAGCAGCGACAGCGTCGCCGCCTCGGCACCGGCCAGCTCGGCGTCCTCCTCGGCGCCGGCGGCGGCTGAACTGCCCAACGACTACCTGGACATCCCGGCGTTCCTGCGCCGCCAGGCGGACTGACGGCTGCGGCCCGGGGCTTGCCCCCCCCGGGTAGCGCCACCATGTCCTGAACACGGACGCCGGGCCAGGATGGGCCCGGCGGTCCCGTCAGTGCGGTTCCCGCGTACGTCCCACGGGCGTGCCGGCGTTTCAGCCGGGAGCAGGGCAGCCGCGTGTTAATCTAGACTGTCCCATCTGGTCCGTCCCCATGATCCCCCAGCGCACCCTTAAGAACACGATCCGAGCCACCGGCGTTGGCCTGCACAGCGGCGACAAGGTCTACATGACCCTGCGCCCGGCACCGGTCAACCATGGCATCGTGTTCCGGCGGGTGGACCTGGACCCGGTGGTGGAAGTGCCGGCACGGGCCGACCTGGTCACCGAAGTGACCCTGTGCACCGGCCTGACCTGCAACAACGCCAAGATCCAGACCGTCGAACACCTGATGTCGGCACTGGCCGGCCTCGGCGTGGACAACATCATCGTCGAACTGTCCTCGGCCGAGCTGCCGATCATGGACGGTTCATCCGGCCCGTTCGTGTTCCTGCTGCAGTCGGCCGGCATCGTCGAACAGGACGCGCCCAAGCGCTTCCTGCGCGTGCTCAAGACCGTGGAAGTGACCGAGGGCGACAAGGTGGCCCGCTTCACTCCGTACGAGGGCTACAAGCTGGCCTTCACCATCCAGTTCGACCACCCGATGATCCCGGCCAAGCAGTCGCGCCAGGAGATCGAGTTCTCCACGCTGGCCTACACCAAGGAAATCTCCCGCGCGCGCACTTTCGGCTTCATGCGCGACCTGGAGTACATGCGCGAGCGCAACCTGGGCCTGGGCGGTTCGATGGACAACGCCATCGTGCTCGATGAGTTCCGCGTGCTGAACGAAGACGGCCTGCGCTACGCCGACGAGTTCGTGCGCCACAAGATTCTCGACGCGATCGGCGATCTGTACCTGGCCGGTGGCCAGGTGCTGGGCGCCTACGAAGGCTTCAAGTCCGGCCACGCGCTCAACAACAAGCTGGTGCGTGCGCTGCTGGCCGATGCCACCGCCTGGGAGTGGGTCAGCTACGAATCGCCGTCGGTGCCCGACCCGGTCGAGTACGGTGCCCCGGCCTACGCCTGAGCCATACCGCCAGCACATTCAACCGCTTGCCGCCGCCCCCCGAGGGCGGCGTCTGCGTTTCAGGGGCCCGCACGTGCGCGTATTCACGCATGCCGGCACACCGGGCGGGGCGTACATGTTCGTGAACCTGTTCCGTTTCAAGCCTGAACCTAACAAATATTCAACAAACTTCTAACGACTGCCGGGCCATCCCCGGCTAGGATGCGCTCCGGCCCCCACAAATGTTTCACGCCATGGCGACACGCCACGGCGGGTGGGGAGCGGAGCAGGAGGCTCCGTTGTCATCAGGATCTGGACGGCTTTTTCACATCCTGCAGGCAAGCCAAGGCGTCGCGTAGCCCTTTGTGCGTGGCGGCTGAAACTGCGGAAGGTCCGCTTTGTGGTGCGTGCGCTGGGGAGTGCACGGGAAGCGGCCTGGCAGTTTTGACGGTCACCTTGGCGGCCTTCAGCCCGATGGAGCGGGCCGCGTCGATCAGCTGGGCCTCGGCAAGCCGCACACGGGCATGCCAGACCGGCGAGTCGACGAGAAAAACGAGGTGTTCCCCATCCACATTGGCCAACCGGCAACGGTTGCGCAGGGCGGGCGGCAACTGGGGGCGCAACTGACGGTCCAGCGCATCGAGCCACAGGGCACGACGCAGTGGGTTCCTGCTTTTGTCAGCCATCACCGTATCCAGTGCCGGTTTCGGCACGGACGCGGGGCGAACGCTGGATTTCGGCTCTGACATGACAACTCACAGATGGCATTCAAAAAGATCGTAATCAAAACGCGTGAAGGGCAGGCCAAATCGCCGATCGCGCGTCTGCGGTTCTACTTCGAGGACCGCCCCCGCGCCTTGCTGGGCAGCGTGCTCGGGGTAGGCTGCATTATCGGCTTTGCCGGTGGCATCGGTGCCACGGCGTTCAACAATTCGCACCTGCAGGCCAAGGTCGACCACCAGCAGGCGGAACTGGCCAAGGTCCAGCGCGACGCGCAGACCCAGGTCAACGCCCTGGCCGCGCGCCTGGGCGAGCTGCAGGCGCAGGCCACCCGGCTCAATGCGCTGGGCGAGCGCCTGACCCAGATGGGCAAGCTGGAAGACGGCGAATTCGACTTCGCCGAGACCCCCGGCCTGGGTGACGGTGACGCCGGTGGCCCGATCAGCGACATCCCGGTCAAGGACGTCAATGCCAACTTACAGGTGCTGGAGCAGCGCTTTGCTGCTTCAGGCCGCCAGCTGTCGGTGATGGAATCGCTGATGTTCGACCACCAGCTGCAGCAGAACGCCGTGCCTTCGCGCATGCCGATCCGCAACAGCTATGTCACCTCCGGCTTCGGCACCCGCGCCGACCCGTTCGGCCGCGGTGCCGCCACCCACAAGGGCATGGACTTCCACGCCAAGGTGGGCGACCCGGTGATGGCCGTGGCCGATGGCGTGGTCAGCTTCTCCGGGGTCAAGGGCGGCTACGGCAACGTGGTCGACGTGGACCACGGCAATGGCTATGTCACCCGCTACGCGCACAATTCGCGCCTGAGCGTGAAGGTCGGCGACCTGGTGCGGGCCGGCCAGGAAGTGGCCAAGGCCGGTTCCACCGGCCGTTCCACCGGTGCCCACGTGCACTTCGAGGTCTGGGAGAACGGCAACGTGGTGAACCCGCGCAAGTTCCTCGGCGATGGCGGCAATACCCCGGTGGGGCGCATCAGCGGCGGGTGAGGCCAACGCCGGGCATGGCCCGGCGCTACCTGGATACCGCCGAAGCCCGGCGGTAGCGCGGGGCCATGCCCGGCGAGCGCGAAGCGCGATCGATTCGACCCCGATCCCGGTCGTTGGACGACCCCCTCGGGGTTGAAACCCCTCCCGCCCATCCCAAGCTACAATGGATGTTGCCATCGACAGGGCGCCAGGCGCCCTGTTTCATTTGTGACGGACGGATCCCCTGGACCGTGCGGCGTTCCCATCCAACCCGGTTCCTTCAATGATCAACAGCCTGCTTACCCGCGTTTTTGGCAGTCGTAACGAACGACAGCTGCGCCAGCTCAACCGCATCGTCGCCAAGATCAATGCGCTGGAGCCGGAGACCCAGAAGCTCTCCGACGAGCAGCTGCAAGCCAAGACGCCGGAATTCAAGCAGCGCATCGCCAATGGCGAGAGCCTGGACCAGGTGCTGCCAGAAGCCTTCGCGGTCTGCCGCGAGGCCGGGCGCCGCGTGATGGGCATGCGCCACTACGACGTGCAGCTGATCGGCGGCATGGTGCTGCACCTGGGCAAGATTGCCGAAATGCGCACCGGTGAAGGCAAGACCCTGGTGGCGACGCTGCCGGTGTACCTCAACGCGCTGGAAGGCAAGGGCGTGCACGTAGTCACCGTGAACGACTACCTGGCCCGCCGCGACGCCGCGCAGATGGGCAAGCTGTACAACTGGCTGGGCCTGAGCGTGGGCGTGGTCTACCCGGGCATGCCGCACAGCGACAAGCGCGAGGCCTACGCTGCCGACATCACCTACGGCACCAACAACGAATTCGGCTTCGACTACCTGCGCGACAACATGGCGCTGTCCAAGGCCGACCGCTACCAGCGCAGCCTGCACTACGCCATCGTCGACGAAGTCGACTCGATCCTGATCGACGAAGCGCGTACCCCGCTGATCATCTCCGGCCCGGCCGACGATTCCCCGGAACTGTACATCCGCGTCAACAAGGTCGTGCCGCACCTGGTCAAGCAGGAAGCCGAAGAAGGCGAGGGCGACTTCTGGGTCGACGAGAAAGGCAAGCAGGTGCACCTGTCCGAAGCGGGCATGGAACACGCCGAGCGCCTGCTGGTGGAAGCAGCCATCCTCAACGGTGAAACCGAAGGCCTGTACGCCGCGCAGAACCTGACCGTGGTGCACCACCTCAATGCCGCGCTGCGCGCGCATGCCATCTACCAGCGCGACGTGGACTACATCGTGCGCGATGGCGAAGTGGTCATCGTCGATGAGTTCACCGGCCGTACCCTGGCCGGCCGCCGCTGGTCCGACGGCCTGCACCAGGCGGTGGAAGCGAAGGAAGGCGTGCCGGTACAGCGTGAGAACCAGACGCTGGCCAGCATCACCTTCCAGAACCTGTTCCGCATGTACAAGAAGCTGTCCGGCATGACCGGTACGGCCGATACCGAAGCGTTCGAATTCCAGAGCATCTACGGCCTGGAAGTGGTGGTCATCCCGACCAACCGCCCGACCATCCGCAAGGACAGCCCGGACCAGGTGTTCCTCAACCGCAAGGGCAAGTTCAACGCGGTGCTGGCCGACATTGAAGAGTGCGCCAAGCGTGGCCAGCCGGTGCTGGTGGGTACCACCTCGATCGAAACCTCGGAAATGCTGTCCGAGCACCTGCGCAAGGCCGGCGTGAAGCACGAAGTGCTCAACGCCAAGCAGCACGACCGCGAAGCGACCATCGTGGCCAACGCCGGCCGCCCGGCCGCGGTGACCATCGCCACCAACATGGCTGGCCGTGGCACCGACATCGTGCTGGGCGGCTCGCTGGAAACCGAACTGCACGAACTGGGTGAAGCGGCCAGCGAAGAACAGAAGGCTGCGATCAAGGCCGAATGGCAGAAGCGCCATGACGCGGTGAAGGCCGCCGGCGGCCTTCACATCGTGGGCACCGAACGCCACGAATCGCGCCGTATCGACAACCAGCTGCGTGGCCGTTCCGGCCGCCAGGGTGACCCGGGCTCGTCCCGCTTCTACCTGTCGCTGGAAGACAACCTGATGCGCATCTTCGCCTCCGACTGGGTGCAGAAGGCCATGCGCATGATGGGCATGAAGGAAGACGACGTCATCGAAGACCGCCTGGTCAGCCGCCAGATCGAGAAGGCGCAGCGCAAGGTGGAAGCGCACAACTTCGACATCCGCAAGAACCTGCTGGACTTCGACGACGTCAACAACGACCAGCGCAAGGTGATCTATGCCCAGCGTGACGAACTGCTGGACGCCGAGTCGGTGAAGGACAACGTCGATGGCATCCGTGCCGACGTGGTCTACGACGTGGTGGCCCGCTTCGTGCCGCCGAATTCGATTGATGAGCAGTGGGACCTGCGCGGCCTGGAAGCCACCCTGCAGGCCGACTTCGGCGTGGACATGGGCCTGGTGGACCTGGTCAAGGCGCACGAGGAACTGGACGCGGAAACCATTGCCGAGAAGGTGCAGGAGCGCATCAACCAGCACTTCGCCGACAAGGAAGCCGGCGTGGGCGAGGACACCATGCGTGCGCTGGAAAAGCACGTGATGCTGATCGTGTTCGACCAGAGCTGGAAGGAACACCTGGCCCGCATGGACTACCTGCGCCAGGGCATCTACCTGCGTGGTTACGCGCAGAAGCAGCCCAAGCAGGAGTACAAGAAGGAAGCCTTCGAACTGTTCTCGGACATGCTGGAAAACGTGAAGCGCGAAGTGGTGGCCCTGCTGGCCCACGTGCGCATCCGCAGCGACGAGGAAGTGGCGCAGCTGGAAGCGGCCGAGCGCCAGCAGGTGGAAGCCCGCCTGCGCCAGTCGCAGTTCCAGCACCAGGACGCCGGCAGCTACAGCGCCGACGAGGAAGCGGCGCAGGTCGAGGCCGCCCAGCAGGGTGGCGTGGCGCAGATCCTGCGCGATGAGCCGAAGATCGGCCGCAATGATCCGTGCCCCTGCGGCAGCGGCAAGAAGTACAAGCACTGCCACGGCCAGCTGAGCTGATTGTCTGAAAGCCCCGCGCAAGCGGGGCTTTTCTGTTGTGGGGGGCGTTGGCCCCGGGTTGTGTTGGGTGCGCGTGGGTGGTTCGCCGCAGCAGCGCGTGCGCGCAACCGCCGCCTGCCGAGATTGCGCCGGTTGCCCTGTTGTGGGCAGACTGCCTGCCATGTCTTCCCCGAAACGATCGATCCACGTCGTGGCCGCCGTCATCACCGACGCCCGTGGCCGCGTGCTGCTCAACCGCCGTACCGAGAACCGCGACACGGCCGGGCTGTGGGAATTCCCCGGCGGCAAGCGCGAGGCCGGGGAAAGCTCGGAACAGGCCCTGGCGCGCGAGTTGCGCGAGGAGCTGGGCATCGAGGCGGAAATCGGCGAATGGCTGATGGATGTACCGCAGCGCTACCCGGACAAGCACCTCACGCTGGAAGTACGCCACGTGCGCGCCTGGAAGGGTAGCCCGCGCGGGCGCGAGGGCCAGGCCATCACCTGGGTGGCGCCGGAGAAGCTGGGCCGTTACTCGATGCCGCCGGCCGACCTGCCGGTGGCGGCCGCGCTGCGCCAGCCCGACCGCTACCTGATCACCCCGGCGCCGGCCGATGACGATGCCGGGCAGCAGCGCTGGCATGCCCAGCTGCGTGCTGCGGTATCCGCCGGCCACCAGCGCATCCAGCTGCGCCTGCCTGGTGCCCCCGCGCACTGGCCGGCACTGGCCGAGCAGGCCGTGAAGAGCCAGCGCAGCGGCGTGCAGTGGCTGCTCAACCGCGATATCGCGCTTGCCCTCACGCTGGGGGTGGGCGTGCACCTGGGCAGCGAACAGCTGCTGGCACTGCAGGAGCGCCCGCTGCCCGAGGGCCATCTGGTCGCTGCGTCCTGCCACGATCTGGCGCAGCTGCAGGCGGCCCAGCGACTCGGCTGCGACTTCGTGGTGCTGGGCCCGGTGCAGGCCACCGCCAGCCACCCGGGCGCCGCAGCGCTGGGCTGGGAGGCGTTCGCCGAACTGCGCGCGCAGGTGTCGCTGCCGATCTACGCACTGGGCGGCATGGCGCCGCAGCATATCGAACAGGCCCGCCGGCACGGTGGACAGGGCATCGCGGCGATCAGCAGCCTGTGGCCGGCCTGACCGTGCGGCGCTGCAGGGGTAGCCGCAGGGGTCAGATCCCTTTGCAACGCAAAGGTATCTGACCCCCACTGCGGCGTTACAGCGTGATCCAGAAACACCCGTACTGCCGGCGCAGCGCGAACACCGTGCGCGCCGGCGTGGCCGTGCCGGCCAGCGTCTGCTCCAGGCGCAGCGCAATCGGTCGCCGCGCCACCGTCTCGTCCCCCGCGCTGTCGGCGTCCTGCCGGTACACCGGCGCGATATCCACCAGTGGTCGCCGCACCACGGCCTCCAGCTGCCCCAGCACGCGCTGGGCGGCCTCATCGGTCGCCGCACCCCACAGGTAGACCGGCGACAGCCGGTTGACGTCCTGGTTGCCCACCGCGGTGCGCAGCGCGCCGACCAGATCGCTCAGGCGGCGTGGGCAGCGCGCGCCCAGGGTGTCACGCGCCGTAGTGTTGCCAGGTGCCGGCGCCGCGGGAAGACGCGACTGCGCGCCCACGCTGTCGCAGCTGCGGTCGGTGAACACGCTGCGGCCGCTGGCATCGGTGCAGCGGTTCACGCGCGCGGCCTGCGCGTGGGCGGCCAGGGCAGGCAGCAGCATCAGCAACGGCAACAGCACGGTCAGGCAGGCTTTCATCGACGCAGCGTAGCGCCGAATGCGGCAGGCCGCGATGAGGACGGCTCAGCGGCGCAGCTGCTGCAGCACGGCCAGCGTCGGGCGTGCCAGGTTCAGGGTGTAGAAGTGCAGGCCGGGCGCGCCGCCGTCCACCAGCCGCTCGCACAGCCGCGCCACCACCTCGGCGCCGAAGGCACGCACCGACGCGCTGTCATCGCCATAGGCCTGCATGCGGCGGCTGATCCAGCGCGGTATCTCCGCGCCGCACTGTTCGGAAAAGCGGCGCAGCTGGCTGAAGTTGGCGATCGGCATGATGCCCGGCACGATCGGGATACCCACGCCCAGCCGCTGCGCCTGCTCCACGAAGTGGAAGTAGGCATCGGCGTTGAAGAAGTACTGGGTGATGGCCGCATCGGCGCCGGCATCCACCTTGGCCTTGAAGTGCTTCAGGTCGGTCAGGGTATCCGGCGCCTGCGGGTGGGTCTCGGGGTAGGCGCCCACCTCGATGCGGAACGCATCGCCGTGCTCTTCGCGGATGAACGCGATCAGTTCGGCCGCGTAGCGCATGTCGCCGGGAAAGCCCATGCCGGACGGCAGGTCGCCGCGCAGGGCGACGATGCGGCGGCAGCCTATGGCGCGGTAGAGCTTGAGCAGTTCGCGGATCTCCCGGCGCGTGCCGCCCACGCAGGACAGGTGCGGGGCGGCCTCCAGGCCGTGGTGCTGCTTGAGGTGGCGCACGGTTTCGGAGGTGTAGCTTAGCGTTGAGCCACCGGCGCCGAAGGTACACGACACGTACTCCGGCGCGAACGCCTTGAGCTGCGCGGCGGCGCGGTCCAGCTGGCCGCGCTGCTCATCGGTCTTGGGCGGATAGAACTCGAAGCTCAGCTGGGTCATGGCACGGGCGTCGGTAGTGGATGAGATGAGTGTATTTCTTCATCAAGATGGATGTTTAATTGAAGTCGGCGCCGCCACCATCAGCGCAGGTGGCCGCTCACCCGGCCAGCCGGCCGCTGCTCCGGCAGTCCCACCGGCCGTGGCCGATGCAGCGCACGCTGCGTGCTCCTACCCGAACCGGAGCAGACGACGATGCGACCCCATGCAACCCGATATGCCGTGAAGGCCGTGGCACCGTTGGCGATGGTGGGGCTGATGGCCCTGCTGGCGCTGCAGCCCGCGCGCGCCCAGGCCGCCGCCGGCCACGTGCAGGTTGAGGTGGCGGGCAGCGGCCGCCCGGTGCTGATGATTCCCGGCCTCAACAGCAGTGCCGAGGTCTGGCGCGAGACCTGCAAGGCGCTGAAGGACGTGCAGTGCCATCTGGTGCAGCTGCCCGGGTTTGCCGGTGCACCTGCGGCTGATCCGCGCCCGGCCGATTTCCTGCCGGCCATGCGCGACCAGTTGCTGGCCCACGTGCAGGCGCAGAAGCTGAAGGCGCCGGTGGTGGTGGCCACAGCCTGGGCGGTGTGCTGGCGCTGCAGATGGCGGTGAAGGCGCCCGCTGCGGTCGGGCCGCTGGTGATCGTCGATGCGCTGCCGTTCTACGCGGGCATCCAGAACCCGCAGGCCACCGCGCAGAGCGTGCGGCCGCTGGCCGAACAGATGCGCGCGAGCATGCTGGCAGCGGATCCGGCCAGCTACCAGGCACAGGCCGACGCCGCGCTGGCCGGCATGACCACCGACGCCGCGCGCCTGCCCGAACTGAAGCGCTGGGGCCGTGACAGCGACCGTGCCACCACCGCCGATGCGATGTACTCGATGCTGGTGCACGACCTGCGGGGTGACCTGGCCGGCGTGCACTCGCCCACGCGGGTGCTCGGTGCATGGGCGGCCTACCAGGCCTTCGGTGCCACCGAAGCATCGACCCGGGCGATCTTCCTGGCGCAGTACGCCGCCTTGCCGGGCGTGGAGATCGCCATGAGCGCCGCCGGGCACCACTTCCTGATGTGGGATGATCCGCAGTGGCTGCGTGGGCAGGTACAGACGTTCCTGGACAGCCACCGCTGATTCTTCCGCCACCGGTTGCCCGCCATGCCCGATTCCACCTCCACGCTGCGTTTCTGGTTGCTCAATACGCTGGGCTGGGCGCTGTTCGCCGTGGTCAGCCTGACCCTGACGCAGGTGTTCAGTGGTGGCGGCAGCAGCGGCGGCACCCTGATCAATGTGGGCCTGGGCGCGCTGCTGTGTGGCATCAGCGGCGCCCTGCGCGCACTGGCGCTGCGGCGCCACTGGTGGCGGCTGGGAGGAGGCGCGCTGCTGCTGCGGCTGGCCGTGGCGGTGCTGCTGGGTGCGGCGCTGGCGCAGCTGCTTCTGGCGGCCGTGCTGCAGCCGGCGCTGACGCTGGGCTGGGTGGACTTCGGCGGCCACCCGGGCGATTTCCGCCCCACCGCGCGCCTGCTCTACTGGGTCAACACCGCCCTGATGCTGGGCTTGTGGACCGCGCTGCGGGCCAGCCTGCACAGCGTGCGCCACGCGCGCCGGGCCGAATTGGAGCGCCTGCGGGCGGAGGCCCAGCGCAGCGCGCTGGAGCGTGATGCGCTGCGCGCGCCCCTGAACCCGCACTTCATGTTCAATGCCCTGAACAACCTGCGCGCGCTGATTCTGGAAGACCCCGAGCGTGCACGGCAGATGGTGACCCATCTTTCGCGCACGCTGCGGCATGCGCTGGAACATGCCCGGCACGAAGAGGCGGTACTGGCCGACGAACTGGCCGTGGTGCAGGACTGCCTGGCCGTTGAAGCGGTGCACTACGAGCAGCGGCTGCAGGTGCGCATCGCGGTGAGTGAGGCGGCAGCGCAGGCGCGGCTGCCGGTGATGGCGCTGCAGCTGCTGGTGGAAAATGCCATCAAGCACGGCATCGCTATGCGCCCTGGTGGTGGCGAGGTCCGTGTCAGCGCACACTGCAGCGACGGCCTGCTGCGGCTGCAGGTGGACAATCCGCTGGGGCATGCGGCGCCCGGCGTGGGCAGCGGCCTTCCCGGCCACGGTGGCGGCCTGGCCTACCTGCGTTCACAGCTGGGCCAGGGCGGCCGCTTCCAGCTGCAGCCGGTGGCAGGCCGCATGCAGGCCCTGCTAGAGATTCCGCAATGCGCACGACCCTGAGTGTGTTGATCGTTGACGACGCGCGGCTGGCGCGGCAGGAGCTGCGCACGCTGCTGGCAGCGCTGCCGTGGGTGCGGTGCGTGGGCGAGGCCGAGGACGTGCCGGGCGCGCGTGAGGCCATTGCCCGGTTGCAGCCGGACCTGGTTCTGCTGGACGTGCAGCTGCCGTCCGGTACCGGTTTCGACGTGCTTGATGGCCTGGAACAGGCCCCGGCGGTGGTGTTCGTCACCGCCTACGATGCCTATGCCGTGCGCGCCTTCCAGACCAATGCGCTGGACTACCTGGTCAAGCCGGTGGAAGCGCCACGCCTGCACGAAACGTTGGAGCGGGTGCGCCAGCGCGAGGTTCCCGCCGCGCCGCCGATTGCCAGCGGCAGCAGCTTGAACCCACAGGACCAGGTGTTCGTGCGTGACGGCGAGCGCTGCTGGTTCGTGGCGGTGGGTGAGATCCGCCGCCTGGTGGTGGACGGCAACTACACCCGGCTGTGGTTCCGCGACCAGAACGCGCTGCTGGCACGCAGCCTGAGCGCGCTGGAAGCCCGGTTGCCGGCGGAGCTGTTCTTCCGTGCCAACCGCAACACGCTGGTGAACCTGCGGCGCATCCGCTCGGTTACCCCCAGTGTGGGCGATGGCTACGGCCTGGCATTGGATGACGGCAGCGAGGTGGACGTCTCACGCCGGCAGGCACGCGAACTGCGCGAGCGCATGGCGTTGTAGTCGCTGTCACAGCTCGGCACTGACCGGGCTGGTGAGGAACCCCCATAGCAAGCGCGCCATCACCGCTGGTGAGCGTGCCTGCGCGCGCGCATGGTCCAGCAGGGCATCCAGGCGTGGGCGGTCATACAAGTGGCCAGCGAGTAGAACCGCATGGATGCGGCGGGTGTTGCCGATGTCCTGCAGGGGATTGCCGTCGAGCAGCACCAGGTCGGCTGCCTTTCCCACCTCGACGCTGCCGTGCAGGGACTGCAGCTGCAGGTGCCGGGCTGCCTGCAACGTGGCAGCGCGCAGCACATCGGCTTGGCCAAGGCCGGCCCGCTGCAGCCACTGCAGCTCATCGTGGTAGCGGAAACCACCCAGGCCCGTGTCGGTGCCTGCCAGTACCGGTACGCCGGCACGATGGGCCGCGCCGGTCAACGCCAGGCCATGAGCGAAGTACGCCTGCAGTGCGGCATCGCCACGTGACCCGGGGTAGCGCGTGGCAGTGGCCTGCAGATCATCGCGCCACGCCCAGCGCGAGAGGGGATCCAGGTAAGCCAGGCGCGGATCGTTGATGAACGCCGGATCGCGTGCCCCCGCATCTTCCTCACGGGTGACATGGGTAGGCACGAATGCCGCACCGCTCGCCGACATCAGTGCGAAGGCCTCCGCGCAGGCGGTCGACCGGTATGCGGCAACCATGCGTTCGGCCAGTACCGTGGGATCCTCGCCATCCAGTGCGCTTTCACGCCATTGCGCGGCATTGTCGAAGCAGTGGCGGACAAACAGGTGGGCATGCTCGAAACTGCGCTGGCCCGCCTGCAGGGCATCCTGCAGTGGAACCGCCTTTGGCAGATGGCCCACCAGCGGCCGCTGCAGTCGTCGTGCCTCGGCCGCCAGCTGCTGGTAGGTATCCGCGTGCAACCGGTTGTAGACCTTCAGCGCATCGATGCCACGTGCCTCGTACTCGCGTGCGCGGCGTATTGCTTCACCCGCCTGCATCGAAGGGTCTTCGAAGTAGAAGCTGGCCACCTGCACGAAGCGCGGTGCGACCTGCTGCCCGGCGATGGCCTGAGCGGTCCAGCGTCGCTTGTCGGCCACGCAGGCGATCAACGGATCGGTGGGCTGCGGGCAGTCCATCATGTCGCGGGTACCGGTGATGCCGTTGGCCAGCATCAGCGGGAACTGCACCTGCGGTGACAGCTGCAGGGCATGGGTATGCATGTCCCAGAAGCCGGGTGACAGCCAGCGACCGCCGGCATCGAACACGGGCAGCGCAGGATCTGGGATGGCTTCGCCAATGGCGGTGATGCGGCCTTCGCGTATCGTCACGGTGGTGGGTTCGCCGGCCTGGCCGTTCGCAACATCCAGCACCCGCGCATTGAGGATCACCCGGCTGTTGCCCACCTCGGGAAGGGGTGGTGCCTGCAGCGGCCAGAACAGTGCGGCGGTGAACAGCACCGGAGGCACCGCCAGCGTGGCGACCAGCACCACGGCCAGGCGCTTCCATCGGCGACGAGGGGCGGGGGCAACGCGCGTGCTGCTTCCATGAGCCGGCGATCCTTGCAGGAGGTCACCGGCAGGGTGCTGCAACCCGGGCGCCGGCGCCAGTGACGTTCGGCCCGCCGCCCTCACCGCCGCCGTCGCGGTTACCCTGTAGGGCAGATCGTCCAGCCACAGCACGCCATGTCCATCGTCCTTACCGAATTCGCCCGCCCCCGCCTGTTCCCGCGCGTGCCGCGCGCCAACACCATCCAGGACGTCAGCGCCGAACAGTTCCAGGCGCACCTCAACGCGCATGCGCCGCTGAAGGTGCTCGATGGCTACGCGCCGTTCTGCAAGCTGTTCGTCTACGAGAACTGGACCAGCACGCGCTGCCTGACCGTACCGGTGACCGAAGCCAACCGCCACCTGCTGCGCAGTGGCTACGAAGCGCGCAACCGCGAGGAACTGCCGGTGCTTGTGCGCTGGTTCGAGGGCATGGAATCGCCGCGCGCGAACTACTTGGTGGTGATCCTGTACAGCGCCGAGCAGCTGGCGAAGGAAGGCTCGCCGATCGACGCGGATTGGGGCATCGTCGGCTGCATCTACACCGCCGAGCCGGAAGAAGTGCCGATGGCGCCGATCACCATGATGCGCAATGCGCTGGGCGTGGAGGAGGGCGGTTCCGACGTGCCGTTGGACCGTGAAGCGTACCGGCGTTCGGTGGCGTTCTGGGAGAGCAACGCCAATTGGCGGCCGTGAGTGATCAAGGGTAGTGCCGGCCGTTGGCCGGCAACCCGGGAATGTGCGTGATTGCAGGCCTTCATCCACGCATGGCGTGGATCTACAGAAGCAGGCGGGTGGTAGTGCCGGCAGTTGGCCGGCAGCTCCGCAATGCCTGCGATCACACGCGTAGCGCCACGCCATGCGTGGCGGCTTCACCGGGCGACGGTGTTCCATTCCCACCAGGGGTAGTGGTATTCGCGGTCAACCGCCTGCCAGTGCTGGTCGCACTGCGTGCAGGCAACGTGGTGGCAGTCGCCCCAGCCATCCGCTGCCGTGCCCTGCGCCACCAATCGCACCTGTTCCTGTTCGATCAGCCGCCGCGGGTCGAAGAACGGGTACTGCGGGTACAGCGCACACAGGCAGCCACTGCGCTCGTGCCACCAGCGCAGGCGACGCAGCGCGAAGGCCAGGTGCACCTGGTTGCTGACCAGCACGCCGCCCAGGGCGATGCCTTCGCAGGCGCGCTCGATGGTGGCCGACTGTGCGGCCAACGCATCAAGCGAGGCCGGGGTGAACAGGCGCGCGACTTGGCTGGCGGCACGGTGGATGCGCATGGCATCGCGCGAGCACAGGTCCTGCAGCAGCACGTCGGCCTGCGGATCGTCCAGCCGCGGTGGTGCGGGGGCCTGCCACGGCCAGCGCATCAGCGGGCCCGTCCGATGGAGGCAAAGTGCGCGGCGGTCAGTGTGGCCAGATCCGCCGGCGCCAGTTCCACTTCTAGGCCACGTCGCCCGGCGCTGACATGCAGCGTCGGCAGCGCCTGCGCGCTGGCGTCGATGAACGTACGCAGGCGCTTCTTCTGACCCAATGGGCTGATGCCGCCGACGAGATAACCCGTGGCCCGCTGTGCGGCCTCGGCCGTGGCCATTTCGCACTTCTTGCAGTGCGCCGCTTCGGCCAGCGCTTTCAGGTCCAATTGGCCGGCCACCGGCACGATGGCCACCAGCAGTTCATGGGTTTCGGTGCTGGCCAGCAGCGTCTTGAACACCTGTGCCGCATCCAGGCCGAGCTTGTCTACCGCTTCGCCGCCGTAGGATTCGGCATGCGCGTCGTGCACGTAGCTGCGCACGGTGTGGGCGATCTTCTCGCGCTTGAGCAGGTTGATGGCCGGGGTCATGGGGTCATCGTAGCGCGGTGCGGCGGTGTTGCCTTGACCGAGGCTACTGGGAGCTGCGGTTGCGCGGCATCCATGCATGGCGTGGATCTACCACAGGCGGGATGGTCGGTGGATCCACGCCACGCGTGATGCGCGGTGCAAGGCGTGTCCGATAGTTCCGCACCACTCGTGGATGCGCGACACAACACCGCGCGCCAACGCAGAACGGGCGCCTGAAGGCGCCCGTTCCGTGTGCATCCGTTGCAGGGGTCAGAGCCCTTTCCGCAGGAAAGGGATCCGACCCCGGGCACGGCATCAGTAGCGGTAGTGGTCCGGCTTGAACGGGCCTTCCACCGGCACGCCGATGTAGTCGGCCTGTTCCTGGGTCAGGGTGGTCAGCTTCACGCCGATCTTTTCCAGGTGCAGGCGGGCCACTTCTTCGTCCAGGTGCTTGGGCAGCAGGTAGACCTTCTTCTCGTAGCTGTCCTTGTTGGCCCACAGGTCGATCTGGGCCAGGGTCTGGTTGGCGAACGAGTTGGACATGACGAAGCTCGGGTGGCCGGTGGCGCAGCCCAGGTTCACCAGGCGGCCTTCGGCCAGCAGGAAGATCGCATTGCCGTTCGGGAAGATGTATTTGTCCACCTGCGGCTTGATGTTGACGTGCTGCACGCCCTTGAAGCCCACCAGCGCATCGACCTGGATCTCGTTGTCGAAGTGGCCGATGTTGCAGACGATGGCCTGGTCCTTCATCGCGCTCAGGTGCTCGATGCGGATGATGTCCTTGTTGCCGGTGGTGGTGACGTACAGGTCGGCACGGACCAGGGTCGATTCGATGGTGTTGACTTCATAGCCTTCCATCGCCGCCTGCAGGGCGCAGATCGGGTCGATCTCGGTGACGATGACGCGCGCGCCGTAGGCACGCAGCGACGCAGCGCAGCCCTTGCCCACGTCGCCGTAGCCGCATACCACGGCCACCTTGCCGGCCAGCATCACGTCCATCGCGCGCTTGAGGCCATCGGCCAGCGACTCGCGGCAGCCGTACAGGTTGTCGAACTTGCTCTTGGTGACCGAGTCGTTGACGTTGATCGCCGGGATCAGCAGGGTGCCGGCCTGGGCCAGCTGGTACAGGCGGTGCACGCCCGTGGTGGTCTCTTCGGAGACGCCCTTCCAGTCCTTCACCACGCGGCCCCAGTAACCCGGGCGCTCGGTGGCCACGCGCTTGAGCAGGTTCTTGATGACCTGTTCTTCATGCGAGGAGGAAGCGGTGTTGACCCAGTCGCTGCCGTTTTCCAGCTCGTAGCCCTTGTGGATCAGCAGGGTCACGTCACCGCCGTCGTCCACCACCAGCTCCGGGCCGGTCAGGGTGCCGTCGGCCAGGGTGAAGGTCAGCGCGTCCAGGGTGCAGTCCCAGTACTCTTCCAGGGTTTCGCCCTTCCAGGCGAACACCGGGGTGCCGGTGGCGGCGATGGCCGCAGCGGCGTGGTCCTGGGTGGAGAAGATGTTGCACGAGGCCCAGCGCACGTCGGCGCCGATGTCCTTCAGGGTCTCGATCAGCACCGCGGTCTGGATGGTCATGTGCAGCGAGCCGGTCACGCGCACGCCCTTCAGCGGTAGGCTGGTGGCGTGCTTGCGGCGGATCGACATCAGGCCCGGCATTTCATGCTCGGCGATGCCCAGTTCCTTGCGACCCCAGTCGGCCAGGGTGATGTCGCGGACCTTGTAGTCACCTTCGGTGGAGAAGGTCTTGGCAACAGCGTTCATTGGGTAAAGCTCCGGTTGTGGACGAGCACAGGCTCGTTTGCGTTCCGGGCGCCGTTGTTGCTGACCGCCCACCGAGCCTGGCCGGGCCTGTGGGGTTCCGGTCGCAGCGCCCCTCGGCAGGGGAGAAGGCCCAGTATATCGCGCCTCCTGCATGACACCGGGATGACCCAACCATCGGCAGATGGAACGCTGTGCGCGCGCTGTTAAGGTCCAGCCTTTACTCCTGCTGCGATGGTGGAACGATGAGCATGCATGCGCGCCGTAACCGGCGCTGGACCGGCCTGGTCCTGTCGATGGCCCTGCTGGCCGTCGCCCCGGTGGCCTGGTCGGCCGCCCCGGTGGCCGCCGCACAGGCGCAGGGCGTGGGTGGGTACGAGCTGCCCTCGGCGGCCTTGCAGGCGGTGGTGGACCAGGTGCGTGCGCCGTCCCTGTCGCTGTCCCCGCGCCGTGATCTGGCGCTGATGCTGCAGATGCCCGCGCTGCCGTCCATCCAGGTGGTGGCACAGCCGGAACTGAAGCTGGCCGGCCTGCGCATCAACCCGCGCACGTTCTCCGAAAGCCGCTTCAGCTTCGGCGAGAAGCTGTGGCTGATGAACGTGGCCGACGGCAAGGAGCGCCAGGTCACTGGCCTGCCGCAGCCGCTGTCGCTGGCCACCTCGGCGTGGTCGCCGGATCAGAAATGGCTGGCCTTCAACCGCGTGGATGCCGCCACCGGCGCCAACGAACTGTGGATCATCGACGTGGCCGCCGGCAGCGCGTGGCTGCTGGCCGGCAACCTGAACACCGTGATGAGCGAGGGCTACCAGTGGCTGCCTGACAGCCGTGGCCTGGTGGTGATGACCCAGCCGGCCAACGCCGGCAAGCCTCCGGTCAGCGATGGCATTCCGAGCGGGCCGGCCGTGCAGCAGACCAGCCAGGGCGCCGGCGTGGTGGCCATCCGCACCTACCAGGGGCTGCTGAAGAACGAGGCCGACGCGCGCCTGATCGACTACTACGCGCTGGCCCAGCCGCTGGAAATCAGCCTGGAAGGACGCGTGCGCGAGATCGGCCTGCCGGGCATCTTCTCCGGCTTTGCGGTATCGCCCGATGGCCGCTACGTGCTGAGCGAGCGCGTGCAGCGCCCGTACTCCTACCCGGTTCGCCGTACCGCTTCAGCGCGATCAGCTACTGGGGCCCGCAGGCGTTCCTGGCCAAGAGCTATACCGTGCTGGCCAGCCCGACGATGCCGATCATCGGCGAGGGCGACAAGGAACCCAACGACACCTACATCGAACAGCTGGTGGCCGATGCACAGGCTGCAGTCGATGAAGTGGTGCGGCGCGGGGTGACCGACCGCGACCATATCGCCATCGGTGGCCATTCCTACGGTGCGTTCATGACCGCCAACCTGCTCGCACACACCCGCCTGTTCAAGGCCGGTATTGCACGCAGTGGTGCCTACAACCGCACGCTCACCCCGTTCGGGTTCCAGGCCGAAGACCGCAACTACTGGCAGGCGCAGGACGTCTACCAGAAGATGGCGCCGTTCAACTACGCCGACCGCATCAAGGACCCGATCCTCTTCATCCACGGCGTGGATGACAACAACTCCGGCACGTTCCCGATCCAGAGCGAGCGCATGTTCGCCGCGGTGAAGGGCCTGGGCGGTGATGCGCGGCTGGTGATGCTGCCCAACGAATCGCATGCCTACCGTGCACGCGAATCGATCCTGATCATGCTGGCCGAAAGCGAGCGCTGGCTGGAACGCACCATCGGCCCGGCACAGCCGGTGAAGGGCAAGAAGCAGCGCTGATACGCGCGTGAGGGCGGCCCCTGCAGCAGGGGCCGCAACGCCGTAACCGAAACGGCGGGAACGAAACGCCGCGGAATGAAACGTCGTGGGCAGAACGGCCAGGAATGAAACGGCGGGGATGAAACCGCGCGGAATGAAAGGGCGGGGTAGAGTCGACTGTTAGTCGACTGCTCTTCCATCAGATCTTCGAAATCCCGCGCTGCGCGCGATAGTCGACTGACAGTCGACTCTACCCCGTCGTTCCTATTCTCCGTCGGCAGCTTCGACCGGAGATTCCCACCACACCCGGCAATGCATGCAGATGAAACCATTTCTGCAGCGCAGCAACGGCTGCGAATTGGGATAGGCTTGGCGACGGATCATGCCCCGAGGTTCGTGCGTCGCCGATGAACGAGTACCGCAGCAGCATCGAATTCGCTTCCCCCGATCTTCCCCTTCGCGATGATGTGCGCCGCCTTGGCGCGCTGGTCGGCGACCTGCTGGTCGAGCAGGTGTCCGAGGCTTTCTTCGAGGATGTGGAAAACACCCGCACCCGCGCCATCGCGCGCCGCGAGAACCACGCGCCGCTGTCCGAGCTGGCCGAGGGCCTGGCCGGCCGCGCACCGCAGCAGGCCGAGACCATGGTGCGGGCCTTCAGCACCTACTTCCAGGTGGTCAACATCGCCGAGCGCGTGCACCGCATCCGCCGCCGCCGTGACTACCAGCGTGCCGGCACCGCCGCACCGCAGCCCGACGGCCTGCAGGATGCCCTGCAGCACCTCAAGGCGCAGGGTGTGGGCCTGGACGAACTGGCGCAGTGGCTGCCGCGCATCGACATCGAGCCGGTGTTCACTGCACACCCCACCGAGGCGGTACGCCGTGCGTTGCTGGAAAAAGAGCAGCTGATGGCGGCCAGCCTGGCGGACAACCTCGATGGCCAGCGCACACCGGGTGAGGCTGCCGCCGATGCCGCGCGCTTCCGCATGGCACTGACTGCGTCGTGGCAGACCACCGATTCATCCCCGGTGCGCCCGGCGGTGGACGACGAACGCGAGCACGTGGGGTTCTACCTGGTGCAGGTGCTGTACCGGGTAATGCCGGTGCTGTACGAATCGCTGCAGCAGGCGCTGCACGATACCTATGGCGAAGGCCTGCCGCTGCCACGCCTGCTGCGCTTCGGTACGTGGGTGGGCGGGGACATGGACGGCAACCCGAACGTGGATGCACGTACCATCCGTGCCACGCTGGATGCACAGCGGCGCGCAGTGCTGGCGCAGTACCAGAAGGAAGTGCTGCAGCTGGCCAGCCTGCTCAGCCAGTCCACCGAGCGGGTGGGCGTGAGCGATGCGCTGCAGGCGCGCGTGACGCACTACCAGCAGCTGTTGCCGCAGGTGCAGTCGCGCCCGCGCCACGCCGACATGCCGTACCGCCTGCTCAACGACCGCATGCGCGCGCGCCTGCAGGCGACGCTGGATGACGGCGAAGGCGCCTATGCCGGCCCGGGTGAACTGATCGACGACCTGCAGCTGATCCTGGACAGCCTGCGCGCGCACCGTGGCGAACACGCCGGTGGCTTCGCCGTGCAGCGCCTGCTGTGGCGGGTGAAGACCTTCGGGTTCCATCTGGCGCGGCTGGATGTGCGCCAGGAATCGAGCGTGCATGCCCGCGCGCTGGCCGCAGTACTCGGCGGCGAAGCGGCCTGGGATGCGCTGGATGCGCTGGGCCGGGCGCGCCTGCTGGGCCCGCACGCCAGCGGCGAGACACCGCTGCCCGTGGGCGATGATGAAGGCAACCAGCGTTCGGATGCGGTGTTCGCCGCGTTGGCCGACGCACGTGCGCGCCATGGCGCCGATGCGCTGGGCAGCTACATCATCTCGATGGCGCACGACCGTGGCGACGTGCTGGCGGTGCTGGCACTGGCACGGCGTGGCGGCTTGGTGGATGACCACGGCGCGGTACCGCTGGACATCGCCCCGCTGTTTGAAACCGTGGATGACCTGCAGCGCGGCACCGCCACCCTGCGCGATCTGCTGGACGACCCGGTCTACCGTGCGCACTTGCGCGCGCGCGATGACGTGCAGATGGTGATGCTGGGGTATTCGGACAGCAGCAAGGACGGTGGCATTGCCGCTTCGCGCTGGGGCCTGCAGCGTGCCCAGGTGGAACTGATGGACGTGGCGGCCGAGGCCGGTATCCGCCTGACGTTCTTCCACGGCCGTGGTGGCTCGATCAGCCGCGGCGGTGGCAAGACCACCCATGCGGTGGATGCCTCGCCGCGCGGCAGCATCGATGGCCGCCTGCGCGTGACCGAGCAGGGCGAAGTGATCCACCGCAAGTACGGCATCCGTGCGCTGGCGCTGCGTTCGCTGGAACAGTCCACCGCGGCGGTGCTGCGTGCCAGCCTGCGCCCGCGTGCGCCGGAGCCGCGCGAGGAGGACTGGCGCCCGGTGATGGACGTGGTGGCTGCGGCCAGCAGTGAGGTCTACCGTGGATTCGTCGGTCAGCCCGGTTTCATGGATTACTTCCGCAGCGCCACGCCGATCGATGTGATCGAACGCATGACGCTGGGCTCGCGGCCCTCGCGAAGGCTTGGCCAGGACGCCGCGCTGGGCAACCTGCGGGCGATTCCCTGGGTGTTCGCCTGGAGCCAGGCGCGCGCGGTGATTCCCGGCTGGTACGGCGTGGGCAGCGGCCTGCAGGCCGCGGTCGATGCCGGCCACGAGCAGACGCTGCGTGAGATGGCGCGTGACTGGCCGTTCTTCCGCACCTTCCTCGATGACATCGCAATGGTGCTGTCCAAGGGCGATATCACCATCGCCGAGCAGTTCTCGCAGCTCTCCGGCAACCTGCACGGGCGTTTCTTCCCGCAGGTGCAGCGCGAGCTTGAACTGACCCGGCACTGGCTGCTGGCGCTGATGGGCCAGCAGACCCTGTTGGACCACGACGCACGGCTTGCGCTGTCGATCCGCCTGCGCAACCCCTACATCGATCCGATCAGCGTGCTGCAGGTGGACCTGCTGCAGCGCTGGCGCGACAGCGGCCGCGAGGACGAAGACCTGCTGCGCGCGCTGGTGGCGTGCGTGAACGGGGTTTCGCAGGGCGTGCAGAACACCGGTTGATCTGCGGCATCCGCCGGGCATGGCCCGGCGCTACTCGACCGGCCACCCACGGTAGCGCCGGGCCATGCCCGGCGAGCGCGGTCACTCTTCCGGCGACGGCGGATTCGATGCCAGCAGTTCCAGGTGCCGCTGTTCCATTTCCTGGCGCAGCTGGCGGCGGATCAGCGCCGCAGCCTGGCGGCGCTTCTCATCCGAGCTGCTCGGCTCCAGCGGCGGCACGGGAGTCGGCTTGCCGTCCTCGTCCACCGCCACCATCGTGAAGAAGCAGCTGTTGGCATGGCGCACGCTGCGCTTGAGGATGTCCTCGGCCACCACCTTGATGCCGATCTCCATCGATGAGGTGCCGGTGTGGTTCACCGAGGCCAGGAAGGTGACCAGCTCGCCCACCGCGATGGGCTGGCGGAACATCACCTGGTCCACCGACAGGGTGACCACGTAGCTGCCGGCGTAGCGGCTGGCGCAGGCGTAGGCGACCTGGTCGAGCAGGCGCAGGATGGCACCGCCGTGGACCTTGCCGGAGAAATTGGCCATCTCCGGTGACATCAGCACGGTCATGGACAGCTGGTGGGTTTTCAGTTCGGTAGGCATGGGCGGATTGTATCGGAACCGGTAGTGCCGGCCGCTGGCCGGCAACCACGCGGCGGTTGCCATCGGCCATGAAAAAGCCGGCCAACGGCCGGCTCTACCAGAAAGCAGAAGGGCCGCTTGCGCGGCCCTTCTTCAACGTCAGCCGACTAACAGTCGGCTCTACCGGTCGGCTCTACCCGTCGGTGTTACCAATCGGCTTTACTTCAGCTTCGCATCTGCGCGCAGGGCGGCGGCGCGGTCGGTCTTCTCCCAGGAGAAGGCCGTGGCGTTGACGGTCTCGCCTTCGCCGTTGAGGTAGCTGAATTCCTTCGGCTTGCGGCCGAAGTGGCCGCAGGCCGCGGTCTGCTGGTACATCGGGTGGATCAGGTCCAGCATCTTGATGATGCCGTACGGGCGCAGGTCGAAATGCTTGCGGATCAGCTTTTCGATCTGCTCGTCGCTGATCTTGCCGGTGCCGAAGGTGGTGACCGAGATCGAGGTCGGCTCGGCCACGCCGATGGCGTAGGAGACCTGCACTTCGCAACGGTCGGCCAGGCCGGCAGCCACCACGTTCTTGGCGACGTAGCGGGCAGCGTAGGCCGCCGAACGGTCAACCTTGGACGGGTCCTTGCCGGAGAAGGCGCCACCACCGTGACGGGCCCAGCCGCCGTAGGTGTCGACGATGATCTTGCGGCCGGTCAGGCCGCAGTCGCCCACCGGGCCACCGATCTCGAACTTGCCGGTCGGGTTGATGTGGAACTTGGTGCCCTTGTGCAGCCACTTGGCCGGCAGCACTGGCTTGATGATCTCTTCGCGGACGGCCTCGATGAGGTCCTTCTGCTTGATGCCCGGGGCGTGCTGGGTGGACAGCACCACCGCGTCGATGGCCGAGACTTCGCCGTTTTCATAGCGCAGGGTGACCTGGCTCTTGGCGTCCGGGCGCAGCCAGGACAGCGGCGAGTTCTTCTTCTTGCGGATCTTGGCCTGCTGCTCGACCAGGCGGTGCGACAGGTGGATCGCCGCCGGCATGAAGCTGTCGGTTTCGTTGGTGGCGTAGCCGAACATCAGGCCCTGGTCGCCAGCGCCCATTTCTTCGGGCTTCTTGCGGTCAACGCCCTGGGCGATGTGCGGGGACTGCTTGCCGATCAGGTTCAGCACGCCGCAGGTGGCGCCGTCGAAGCCGACGTCGGAGCTGTCGTAGCCGATGTCCGTGATGACCTTGCGGGTCAGCGCTTCCAGGTCGATCCAGGCGCTGGTGGTGATTTCGCCGGCCACGATGGCAACGCCGGTCTTGACCATGGTTTCGCAGGCCACACGGGCGCGCTGGTCCTGGGTCAGGATCGTATCCAGCACCGCATCGGAAATCTGGTCGGCAACCTTGTCCGGATGGCCTTCAGAGACCGACTCGGAGGTGAAGAGATAGCTGGACATCGGCTTGTATCCCTGTATTCGGATGAAAAGATAGCCGCACACGATACACGGCGGGAAGGACAGGGGAATAGTGCCGGGGCCGATGTTGCCGTCCTGTTAAGCGATCCTGTTAAGCCGGGCCGCCAACAGCGTCCATTCACGGCCACCGTCATCGATCTGCCGCGAAACCGCCATCGTGCTGCCGCCTGCCGGGCGCACGCTGCCGGCCAACCTGGCCGTCGAGCATGACCTTCCATGCAAGCCCTCGAGCAGCGTCTGCAGCAGCGTTTCCCCGATTGGTTCCACGGCCGTCGTGGCCAGCTGGCGCGGCCTCTGCTGCGCAGTGTCGGCCGCTGGTCGCGCTTCGACCAGATCGAAGCCTTCCTGCAACGCAGCGCCAACCTTCGCGGGTTCGGCTTCGTCAGCGCGGGGCTGGAGTTCATCGATGGCCAGTACCAGGTGGATGCCGCCGCGCTGGCGCGGATTCCGGCCACCGGCCGCCTGCTGATCGTGGCCAACCATCCCTCCGGCGCGCTGGATGCCCTGGCGCTGCTGGACGCGGTCGGCCGCATCAGGCGTGACGTGCGCATCGTGGCCAACGACCTGCTGGGTGCCATCGGGCCGCTGCAGGACCTGCTGCTGCCGGTGCGCATCCTGGGCGGCAAGGTGCAGCGCGCCAGCCTGCAGGCCGTGCAGCGGGCGCTGGAGGCCGAGCAGTGCGTGATCGCGTTCCCGGCCGGCGGGGTTTCGCGGCTGTCGTTGCGCGGCATCCGCGATGGCCGCTGGCAACGCGGGTTCATCCGCTTCGCCCGCGCCGTCGGTGCACCGGTGCTGCCGATCCGCGTGGACGCGCGCAATTCGGCGCTGTTCTACGGCGCCTCGACCCTGTTCAAGCCGGCCGGCACGGCCCTGCTGGCGCGCGAGATGTTCAGCCGCCGTGGGCGTCCCCTGCGGCTTCAGGTGGGCCAGCCGATGCAGCTGGGAAAGGGCGACCCGAATGCGCAGCTGCTGGCCGTGCGCCGCACCCTGTACGCGCTGGGCAAGGGCCCGCAGACAGCGGCCGATGCCCCGTGGCGGGCCCGGAGCCGCTGGCCGCGCCGGTTCCGCCGGCGCGGGTGGCCGCGGCCATCGCCGGTGCGACCCGGCTGGGCGAGACCGCCGATGGCAAGCAGATCCTGCTGGCGCGCTGCGCCGCCGACTGCCCGCTGCTGCTGGAGCTGGGCCGGCTGCGCGAGCTGACCTTCCGCCAGGTGGGCGAGGGCACCGGCCGCAGCCGCGACCTGGATGCCTTCGATGTGCAGTACGAGCACATCGTGATCTGGGATGGCGCAGCCGCCCGCATCGCCGGCGCCTACCGCATCATGCGCGGCGCGCACGCCCTGGCCCGGCAGGGCCTGGCCGGTCTCTACAGCGCTTCGCTGTTCCGCTATTCCGACGATGCCATCACCCGTATCGCCGAAGGGCTGGAGCTGGGCCGCAGCTTCGTGGTGCCCGATTACTAGGGCAGCCGCAGCCTGGATTACCTGTGGCAGGGCATCGGTGCCTACCTGCAGTGCCGGCCGGGCATCCGCTACCTGTTCGGTGCGGTGTCGATCAGCGCGGCGCAGCCGCTGGCCGCGCGCGAGCAGCTGGTGGCCTACTACCAGCGCTACTACGGCGCGGCCGGGCTGGTGGAATCGAACTAGCCGTTCCAGTACTTCGCCGCGCCGCCGTGCTTTTGCGAGCTTGATGCCGGTGCCGCCTTCGACGTGCTCAAGGCCAACCTGGCCACGCTCGGCACCGGCGTACCCACCCTGTACCGCCAGTACACCGATCTGTGCGAACCCGGCGGCGCCCGCTTCCTTGCCTTCGGCGTGGACCCGGATTTCAGTGACTCGATCGACGGCCTGATCGAAGTGGACCTGCGCGCGATACGCCCGCACAAACGCAAACGCTACCTGCGCGATGCGGGGATGCCGGCATGAGCACGCTGACGAACCTGATGCACCACCGGCGCGCGGCGTTCGTCTCCGATGTGCACCTAGGCTCGCGCCACTGCCATGCCGCCGAGCTGGCCCGCTTCCTGTCCACGCTGCGCTGCCAGCGCCTGTACCTGGTGGGCGACATCATCGACCTGTGGCGGATGTCGCACCGCCGTGCCAGCTGGACCCCAGCGCAGAGCGAGGTGATCCAGGCACTGCACGCGCTGCGCCGCGCCGATACCGAGATCATCTACATTCCCGGCAACCACGACGCATCGCTGCGCCAGATCTGCGGCCTGATGCTGCCGGCCATGCAGCTGCGGCGGCGCGCGATCCACGTGACCGCCGACGGCCGCCGCCTGCTGGTCGCCCACGGTGATGACTACGACGGGATCACCCACTTCGGTGGGCTGCAGGAAAAGTTCGGCGACTGGCTGTACTACCGCATCCTCACCGGCAACCACCTGCTCAACGCGGTGCGCCGGCGGCTGGGCATGCGCTACTGGTCGCTGTCCGAATTCCTGAAGAAGCAGAGCGGTGCGGCCGAGCGCTACATCGAACGCTTCGTGCAGGCCGGGCTGGAGGATGTGCGCCGGCGCAGGCTGGACGGCATCATCTGCGGGCACATCCACCGTGCCGCGCTGGTGGAGCGCGATGGGCTGGTCTACGCCAATGACGGGGATTGGGTGGAAAGCCTGACCGCGCTGGCCGAAGACCATGATGGTTCGCTGCGCCTGCTCGACCACCACGGGCAGACGCTGGTGGAGCTGCCCGGCGCGCGGCAATCGCAGGCCGCGTGACGCCCGCGCGGTTGTGTAGAGTCGACTGTTAGTCGACTGCCGTGCATGGCGTGGTGGGTTCTGTAGAGTCGACTGTTAGTCGACTGCCGTGCACAGCGCGGGCCGAAGGCAGGTGCAGTCGACTAACAGTCGACTCTACCAACAGTCGACTCTACCAACGGTCGGCTCTACCAACAGCCGACCCACCAACCATCGCCTCCACAAAACCGCAGCCATCGCGCTAGCATCGGCGCATGGACTCATTGACCCAGATCGTTCTCGGTGGCGCCGTTGCCGCTGCCATCGCGCCGGCCGGCCACCGCCGTGCCGCCCTGCTGGCTGGCGCTGCGCTCGGCACGCTGCCGGACCTCGATGCGCTGTGGCTGGGCTTCACCGCTGCCGATCCGGTGGCGGTGATGACCGACCACCGCAGTTTCAGCCACTCGCTGCTGGTGCTGCCGTGGGTGGCCGCGCTGCTATGGTGGCTGTTCAAGCGCTTCGGCAACGGGCGGGTGGCGCAATCGCCGGTGCGCTGGTTCTGGGCGATGCAGCTGGCGCTGGTGACCCACCCGCTGCTGGATGCCTTCACCGTCTACGGCACCCAGCTGTGGTGGCCGCTGCAGCCGCACCCGGTGATGGGCTCCAGCGTGTTCATCATCGACCCGGCCTACACCATGTGGCTGCTGCTGGGCTGCGTGCTGGCCTGGTTCGGGCGCGCCAGGCGCTGGGCCGGCACCGTGCTGGTGGCCGCGCTGGCGATCAGCAGCGGTTACCTGGGCTGGACCCTGCTGGCCAAGGCACAGGTGGACCGTGCCGCGCAGCAGAGCCTGGCGGCGATGGGGCTGGGCGATGCGCCGCGGTTCTCGGTGCCGATGCCGTTCAACAGCCTGCTGTGGCGGGTGGTGGCGATGACCCCCAGCGGGTACGTGGTGGGTGACCGCTCGCTGGTGGCCGACCAGGGCCCGATGCGCTTCGAGGGCCATCCTTCCAACGTGCAGGCATTGCGGCAGGCCGCCGCGCTGCCGGCGGTGCAGCGCCTGCAGTGGTTCAACCGCGGCTTCATGCGCGCGCAGGTGGTGGAGGGCCGGCTGGTGCTGAGCGACCTGCGCATGGGCCTTGAGCCGGACTATACCTTCAATTTCGTCGTGGCCGAACAGGCCGATGGCCACTGGCGCGCGATCGTGCCCAAACAGCAGCGCAGCGACTACGGCAGCCCCGAGGCGCGCGCCGACGTGGGCCGCCGCCTGGGGGCGATGTGGCAGCGCATCTGGCAGCAGCCGGCGGAATAGATCCGCGCCGCTCAATACACCGTGGCGCGGCCCTGCACGAAGGAGAAGAAGAACACCGCGTTGGGGTCTTTCTGCACCAGGCGGAACTCGCGGCGCATGCCGTCCACGGTCTCCTCGTCCACCGCACCGGCCTGCAGCAGCTGTTCGGCCGCCGACAGCAGCAGCTGTTCCCAGAACGCGATCATGGTCTTGCGGCGGGCCGGCTCGCGGTTGTCCAGGTGAATGGTCTTGATCTCGGTCTGCACGTCGCGGAAACCGCCGGCCAGCAGCAGGTTGCCCAGCTTGGCGCCCACGAACGGGTCGCCGCCGTGGTCGTACTGGAAATCTATGAAGGCCATCCAGTAGCGCCAGATGTGCGGCGAATACGGATCGAGCAGGAACGAGGCATTCATCACTTCGGTGATGTAGATCGGCGAACCCGGGGCCAGCACGCGGCGCACTTCGCTGAGCACGCGCGCCGGTGACGGCACGTGTTCCAGCACCCAGCACAGGAAGGCAGAATCGAAGCTGCGGACCTCGAATGGCAGCTCGCCGGCGTCGGCCTGCTGCAGGGTGTAGCGGTCGCTGCACCAGGGCGTCTTCTGCAGGTTGCTGCGCGCGGTGGCCAGCTGCGTTTCGCTCAGGTCCACCCCGGTCACGTGCAGCTCCGGGAAGCGGCGCAGCAGGATCTCGGTCTGCGCACCGACGCCGCTGCCGACTTCCAGCAGGCGGCGCGCGCTGCCGTAGTCGATCTGGCTGAAGATGGACGATTCCAGCAGGCGTGCCTGGGTCATCAGGCGCTGCTGTTCGGTGCCGGAAAAACCGTGCAGGTAGGTCGGGGACGAGATGGGCGGATTCATGGCGATGGCGTCGTGGTGCCGAACGGATCGGCGGAGGAATCAGGCGGCCGAGGGCAGGGCCGGTTCACCGGCGATCAGCCGGTCGAAGTACTCGGTGGTCAGGGCGATCTGGCTGGCCGGGTCTTCGGCGCGGTTCACCACCGCACCGAAGGCGGCGTTCTCCGGGCGGTCCTTGGCGTACCAGCCCAGGTGCTTGCGCGCGATGCGCACGCCCTGCGGCTCACCGTAGAACGCATGCAGGCCGTGCAGGTGGCCCAGCAGGATGTCGCGCACTTCGGCCAGCGACGGCGGCGGCAGTTCCTCGCCGGTGGCTAGGAAATGCGCCACTTCGCGGAAGATCCACGGGCGGCCCTGCGCCGCGCGGCCGATCATCACCGCATCCACGCCGGTCTGCTGCAGTACGAAGGCGGCCTTGCGCGGCGAATCGATATCGCCGTTGGCCAGCACCGGAATACGCAACGCGGCCTTGATCTCGCCGATGGTCGCGTATTCGGCCTGGCCGGTGTAGTGCTGGTCGCGGGTGCGGCCATGCACGGCCAGCGCAGCGATGCCGCTGTCCTCGGCGATGCGGGCAATCAGCGGGCCGTTGCGGTGGTCGCAGTCCCAGCCGGTGCGGATCTTCAGCGTCACCGGCACGTCCACGGCCTTCACCACGGCTTCCAGAATGCGCGCCACCAGTGCCTCGCCGCGCATCAGCGCCGAGCCGGCACAGGCGTTGCAGACCTTCTTGGCCGGGCAGCCCATGTTGATGTCGATGATCTGCGCACCGTGGTCCACGTTGTAGCGCGCTGCCTCGGCCAGCTGCTGCGGCTCGGTACCGGCAATCTACACGCCGATCGGGTCCGGTTCGCCAGCATGGTCCATGCGGTGCAGGGATTTGCGCGTGTTCCAGAAGCGCGGGTCGGAAATGGTCATTTCCGAGGTGGCCAGCCCCGCGCCCAGCCGTTTGCACAGCAGGCGGAAGAGTTTGTCGGTGACGCCGGCCATGGGCGCAAGCACGACGTTGGGGGCAATGGTGTACGGGCCGATCTGCATGGGCCCATTGTAGGCTGGCGCGGGCAGGCTGGCGGGCCGGCGGGGCCGCGTGTTCAGGCCGATCCGGATTGGGCTCATGCCGTGCCGGCATCAGCAGATGCTTGATGGTCGCTTCCACCGCCCCCACGCGCAGGCCAAAGTAAGCGGCTGGTCTGGCCGCCTGCCCAGGCGTGGCCTGGCACTACAGAAGCTGCCGTGGTGCGGTGCGGTTTTCGTGGCGGAATCCGTTACGGGGGGGCGTGCTGCCAGGCATGGCCTGGCACTACAGAAGCTGCTATGGCGCCGGCGCGCTCTTGTAGATCCACGCCATGCGTGGATGGGGCCGTTGGCGGAATCTCCCATGGCGGGCGTGCCGCCGTACCCCATCAACGAAAAAGCCCGGACAGTCGCCTGCCCGGCCCCGTTCATCCACGCGGGGCGCGGGTTTACTTCACGTCGGCGTCGGCCGGGGTGAAGTGCGGCATCGCCGCGGCGGCGCCTTCCTTTTCAGTGGAGCGGCCGGCGAACTGGTTGGCGAAGCGCACGTGGCGGGCGAACGGTGCGTCCGGCGCCTGGGCGATCGAGGCCACCAGCGCGCCGTTGAAGGCATCACCGGCACCGGTGGTGTCGGTGGCCTGCACCTGTTCGGCGTCCACGCGGTAGTACGGCTGGGCATCGCCGCGCAGGTTCTCCTCGGCATGCGAGACGAACACGCCCACCGAGCCCAGGGTCACCACCACCGTGCCGTTGCCGACCAGCTTGCGGCACAGCGCATGCAGGCTGGCGCCGTCCAGGGCGGCCACGTCGTCGGCGTTGACGCGCTCGCCGACATGGCGGCCGAGCAGGGCGACGAACTCGGTCTCGTTCGGGGTCAGCACGTCGGCCAGCTTCAGCAGGCCGATGCTGGACGGGGCGTCGGCCGGTGCGGCGTTCAGCACCGTGGTCGCACCGGCTTCACGGGCTGCGGCCAGCACGGCTTCGATGGTTTCCACCGGCGACTCCAGCTGGGCCAGCACCACCGTCGCACCGGCCAGCAGGGTCTGCTGGTCGGCCACGAAGTCGGTGCTGAGCGCGGCGTTGGCGCCCGGGCCGATCACGATGGTGTTGCGGCCACGGGCATCGACGTAGATGCCGCCGGTGCCGGTGGGTTCGCTGCTGGCCTCGGCGATCAGCGCGAACTGGTCCTGGGCGGCCAGGCCGCGTGCCATCGCGCCGCCGGCGTCATCGCCCAGCGCGCAGACCAAGGTGGTCTGCGCACCGGCGCGGCGGGCGGCCACGGCCTGGTTGAAGCCCTTGCCACCGGGGCCGGTGCTGTAGCGGCCGGCAATGGTCGCACCCGGCGCGGGCAGCGACTCGCACCGCCACACATGATCGACATTGAAGGAACCGACGACGACGACACTGCTCATAGGCGATCTTTTCTCGGAAAAAACGGGTTCAGCTGAAATGCGTCAGTACGCCGGCGATGGTCGCCGTCATGAAGGTGGCAATGGCACCGCCCAGCACGGCGCGCAGGCCGAACTTGGCCAGGTCGTGGCGACGTTCCGGGGCCAGCCCGCCGATGCCACCGATCTGGATGGCGATCGAGCTGAAGTTGGCAAAGCCGCACAGCGCATAGGTCGCGATTAGGCGGCCTTCGCTGGACAGGCTCATGCCCGGCACCTGGCCGTTCACGATCTGCGACAGTTCGGTATACGCGACGAACTCGTTGATGACCACCTTCTGGCCGATCAGCGAGCCCACGGTGGTGGCGTCGGCCCACGGGGTACCGATCACCCAGGCGATCGGCGCCAGGACGTAGCCGAAGATGGTGGACAGGTTGGTCGGCTTGCCGATCGCGGCGGCCAGGCCGGTCACGTCGCCCAGCCAGGTCAGCGGGGCGTTCAGCAGGGCGATCAGGGCGATGAAGGCCAGCAGCATCGCGCCGATGTTCAGCGCCAGCTTCAGGCCGTCACCGGCGCCGGCCGCAGCCGCGTCGATGATGTTGCTGGAGGTCTTTTCGACTTCCATCTTCACCGTGCCACGGGTCAGCGGGGTGCCGGTTTCCGGAATCAGCAGCTTGGCCACCACCAGGGTGGCGGGTGCGGCCATGATGCTGGCAGCGAGCAGGTGCTTGGCGTAGAAGGCCTGCTGGGCGGGGTCACCGCCACCGAGCATGCCCACGTAGGCCGCCAGCACGCCGCCGGCAATGTGTGCCATGCCGCCGATCATCATGGTCAGCAGCTCGGACTGCGTCATCTTGGCGATGTACGGGCGCACGGTCAGCGGCGCCTCGGTCTGGCCGATGAACACGCTGGCGCAGACGCTGGTGGTTTCCGCACCGGACACGCGCATCACCTTGGTGATGGCCAGGGCCATCACCCGCACCACCGCCTGCATGACGTTCAGGTGGTACATCACGCCCATCAGCGCCGAGAAGAAGATGATGGTCGGCAGCACCTGGAAGGCAAAGATGAAGCCGTAGTTCTTGGTGTCCATCAACGAGCCGAAGATGAAACCGGAGCCCTCGTTGACGAAGCTGAGAATCTTGACGAAGCCCTTGCCCAGGGCATCGAACACGTCGCGGCCGCCCGGAACCAGGATCACCAGCGCGGCGAACGCGATCTGCAGGGTGATGCCGGTGATGACCAGCTTCCAGTCCACCGCGCGCTTGTTGTTGGAGAACAACCAGGTGATGCCGATCAGCACCGCCAACCCGAACAGGCCGAAGCCGATCCTACCCAAACCATCGACCATGTGACTCCCCTGGGGCGCCGCGAAAAACGGGAAGCCTAGTGCAGGGCCGGGGCCGGGGCAAGGAAAAGCCACCCATTGGCCGCCATCGGTGCCGATCGGGCGAGCAACGGCAAGGGGTCCGGGCCGGCAGGGCGGGTAAAATGACCCGCTCATTCCGGCCCAATTGCGAGCCTGCAGCAGGGAGAATCGCATGCACTACCACCGTCTGGGCTCCACCGGCCTGCAGCTGTCCGCCTTGTCCTTCGGGGCCTGGGTGACCTTCGGCGACCAGATTCCCCGCGATGAGGCCCGCAACCTGGTGGCGGCGGCGTGGGACAATGGCGTGAACTTCTTCGACAACGCCGAAGGCTACGCCCATGGCCGCGCCGAGCAGGTGATGGGCGATGTGATCGCCGACCTGCGCCTGCCGCGCGACGGCTACTGCGTGTCCAGCAAGGTGTTCTTCGGCAGCGCCCACGACCCGCGGCCGACCCAGCGCGGGCTGTCGCGCAAGCACGTGACCGACGCCTGCCATGCCGCGCTCAAGCGCCTGCGGGTGGACTACCTGGACCTTTATTATTGCCATCGCCCCGATCCGGACGCGCCCATCGCCGAGACGGTGCATGCCATGGATACGCTGGTGCGCCAGGGCAAGATCCTCTACTGGGGCACCTCGGAGTGGTCGGCCCAGCAGATCCAGCAGGCGCTGGACATTGCCGAGCGGCACGACTGGCAGGGCCCGTCGATGGAGCAGCCGCAGTACAACCTGCTGCACCGGCACCGGGTGGAACAGGAATATGCGCCGCTGTACGCCGGCGCCGGGCTGGGCACCACGGTGTTCTCGCCGCTGGCCTCGGGCCTGCTGACTGGCAAGTACAACGACGGCATGCCGGCCGATGCGCGGCTGGGCCGCGAGGGCATGGGCTGGCTGCAGGAACTGGTGCTGGGCGGCGATGCCGACCACCGCCTGGCCCAGGTGCGCCGTTTCACTGAAATCGCACGCGCGCTGGGCCAGCCGCCGGCCTTGCTGGCCATTGCCTGGTGCCTGCGCAACCCGAACGTGTCCAGCGTCATCCTCGGCGCCAGCCGGGTGGACCAGCTGCTGCAGAACCTGAAGGCGCTGGACGTGCTGGAGGCGCTGGACGAAGCCGGTTGGCATCAGGTGGAAGCCGCCTTCGCCTGAGCCGCACCGGCATGGGACTGCCGGCCACCGGCCGGCAACCCACCACCCGCGCATAGACCGGTAGTGCCGGCCGTTGGCCGGTAACCTCACGATCCATTACCAGGCGGCCATACCCTCGAGCGCGGACCGGTAGTGCCGGCCGTTGGCCGGCAACCTCACGATCCATCCCCAAGCGGTCGCCCCGCCGCGCCTCACACCCTATTGATAGTCTAAACCTATCAAAACAAAGAATTCAATCATTAATCTCATCAATCAAATTGAGAATAGTTGTTGATTGTTAACTGAGAATCATTATTATTTGGCTCGTCCCTCGCACGAGTCCAGATGCACATGAACGCTCAACCTGTACTGCTGCGCCCCGAAACGCTGACCCTGCGCGACCGCCCTGTCCGTGTCGTGCCGCCGGAAGAGGTCATCGACAGCGAAGCCCTGCTCAAGGGCCTTCGTGAAATCCTGATCCAGCACGGTGACCGTTCCTACCGGCTGCGGCATACCAGCAACGACAAGCTGATCCTCACCAAGTAAAGCCGGTCAGGCCGTCCGCCTCCCTCCCTCCTGCTGGCATGCCGGCAGGGTGGGCGGCCTCTCCACACCCTCTCTCTCCCCCTAGGTGTTCCGTGCACGTCCTCCCGGGCGTGCCGGTTACCGGGGGTCTCCCTGCCTGATCGAGCCCATGACCCGTCCTACCGCCCTTGCTGCCGCCCTTTCCCTGGCCCTTGCTGTTCCCGCGCACGCGGCATTCGCGGCCGATGCCGCCGACGCCGACACCACCCGCGACATCGATCGCGTGCAGGTCACCGCCACCCGCACCGAACCCGCGGTCAGTGACGTGGCGGCCACCGTCGATGTGATCGACCGCCAGCAGATGGACCGGCACCTGGTGCAGAACCTGAAGGACCTGGTGCGCTACGAACCGGGGCTGTCGGTGACCAGCAGCGCCACCCGCTTCGGCCTGGGCGGAATCCGCATCCGTGGCCTGGAAGGCAACCGCGTGCGCATCCAGACCGACGGCATCGCCATGCCGACAAGCTTCGACATCGGCTCGTTCTCCAACGCCAACCGCAACTTCACCGATCTGGACACGCTCAAGCGCGTGGAGATCGTGCGCGGCCCGGCCAGTTCGCTGTACGGCTCCGACGCGCTGGGCGGCGTGGTGGCCTTCGTCACCAAGGACCCGGCCGATTACCTCAAGAACGGCAGGAACAGCTACTTCGGCCTGAAATTCGGCTACGACGGCCAGTGGAAGGGCCTGCTCGGCGGCGCCACCGCGGCCTTCGGTGGCGAGCGCTGGAGCGGCATGGTCAACGTCAACCATCGCCAGGGCCAGGAAACGGTCAACCAGGGCGATGTGCGCGTGGACAACGACCGCCGCACCGCGCCGAACCCGCAGGACCGCGATGGCCGCAGCGTGCTGGCCAAGCTGGTGTACGCACCCAGCCAGACGCAGCGCTTCCGCCTGACCGCCGAACGCAACGAAGACACCACCGACACCAACGTGCTGTCGGCCATTTCCAGCGCACTGCCGACGCCGCGCGCCGCGCTGACCACCGGCCTGAAGGCCCACGACACGCAGAACCGCACGCGCCTGTCGCTGGCCCATGAAATGGACGCGCTGGACCAGCCGTTCGCCGACAGCCTGCACTGGCAGGTCTACACGCAGAACAGCGAAACCCGGCAGCAGACCGACGAACAGCGCACCGACCGCAGTTTCCGCCACCGTGTCTTCAGTTTCGACCAGCGCGTGACCGGCCTGCAGCTGCAGCTCAACAAGGCCTTTGCCACCGGCAGCGTCGACC
Source organism: Stenotrophomonas maltophilia (assembly GCA_009912235.1). Taxonomy (GTDB): domain Bacteria; phylum Pseudomonadota; class Gammaproteobacteria; order Xanthomonadales; family Xanthomonadaceae; genus Stenotrophomonas; species Stenotrophomonas maltophilia_AV. The sequence continues at coordinate 212,633 of WNDS01000004.1, read as the reverse complement.
ACACGCTGACCTACGGTTTCGACGGCGCACGCACTGAAGTGCGGCAGAAACGCGATGGCTACCAGGTCGCGGCCAACGGCGTGCTCAGCACCACCATCCAGCCTGACGCCTTCCCGGTGCGCGATTTCCCGGTCAGCACCATCACCGAGCTGGGCCTGTACGCGCAGGATGAAATGCGCCTGGCCGAAGGCCGGCTGTCGCTGGTGCCGGGCGTGCGCGTGGACCGCTATGAGCTGAAGCCCAAGGTCGATGCCATCTTCGCCGAGGACAACCCCAACGTGGTCGTCGCCACGCTGAAGAAGACCAGCGTTTCGCCGAAGCTGGGCATGGTCTGGCGCTTCGATGACCAGTGGTCGCTGTTTGCCGGCTACTCACACGGCTTCCGCTCGCCGCCGTACAACGACGTCAACCTCGGCTTCACCAACGTCACCTTCCGCTACACCGCCATTCCGAACCCGAACCTGAAGCCGGAAACCAGCGATGGCTACGAACTGGGCCTGCGCTTCCTGTCGCCGGCCGCGTATGTCAGCGTCAGCGGCTTCTACAACGACTACAAGGATTTCATCGAATCCACCATCGATACCGGCGTCAACGCGCAGGGGCTGACCGTGTTCCAGTCGCGCAACGTGGCCGACGCGCGCATCTACGGCGCGGAAATGAAGGCCGGCCTGGAGTTCGGTGAACTCACCCCGGCGCTGAAGGGTTGGGCGCTGCGCAGCGCGGTGGCGTGGTCGCGTGGTGACAACAAGACCGAAGACCAGCCGCTGGAATCGGTCGACCCGCTGCGTGGCACGCTGGGCCTGACCTACGACACCGACACCTGGGGCGTGGAGCTGGCCGGCACCTTCGTGCAGCGCAAGCACTGCCTGCCACCGCCGGCCGCGCAGACCAACCCGAACGCACCGCCGTCCAGCGTGTTCCAGCCGGCCGGCTATGGCGTGGTGGACCTGATGGCGCACTGGAACTTCGCGCCGGGCGCCACCTTCAACGTGGGCGTGTTCAACCTGGCCGACAAGCGCTACATCGAATGGTCGTCCATCACCGCCAACCTGATCACCGACCGTTCGCTGAGCGACCGCTTCAGCAGCCCCGGTCGCACCCTTTCCGCCAGCCTTGCCGTTTCCTGGTGACCCTATGAGCCGAGCCTTATCCGCACGCAGGAATGAATCCACGACCGCACACCCGCGTGCGGTCTGGCCGACGCCGGCGCAGCTGGCATCTCTCGGCACGGTGCTGTGCCTGTACCGCGCTGACGGCAGCGAGCTGGCCGGCTGGCGCCAGGCCGTCAGCGTGCATGCCTGCCAGGGCGTGGACAGCGAAGGCGTGCGCGAAAGCCTGTGCTTCGTCGACGCGCGCGGCCGCTGCGTGTGGCGGCTGTACCTGCTGCCCGACAGCGATTTCCTGGCCTGGGACCGGGTGGTGGCCACGCTGCCGCCGGGCCCGGAACATGCTGCCGACGGCAGCATCGGCGAACGGCTGTGGCGGCGCCTGGTCGGGCACCTGGGCGGCCAGCGCTGGCGTCTGTGCGCGCTGCGCGCCTGCATGCCGCCGATGGCGGCGACACGCTGGCTGCCAGCCTGTCCACGCTGTCCTCGCTGGGCGCAGCCACCGCGCAGCGAATCGCCCGCCTGGAAAGTGCCGACGGCGAACTACCGGTGGACGATTGCTGCTGCGCCAGCGCCGCACGCCTGCCTGCGCCCCGGCCACCGGGCGACCTGCCGCTGGTACGCCTCTGAACCCCCCCACGGATGGACCACCTGCCACGGAACGGCACATTGATGAACCGACCCACTGAAGGAACCCCGATGAAGTTGCAGACCGCCAGCGTGATGCTGCTGCTTGCCGCCAGCGGCATGGCCCACGCCCAGCCCGCCGACACCGCCCGCGACCGCGCCACCATCCTCGCGATGCAGGGCCAGTACACCGTGGATTTCGCCTTCGATGAGACCGTGCTGCTCAAGCCCGGCTACGAGCGCGCCCCGGCCATGCGCAGCGGTGGCAACGAAGTGGTCATCGTGGTGGAAGACAGCCCGCAGCGCATCGTGCTGCAGCACCTGCTGGTGGACGGCAAGAGCGGCCATGTCACCAAGCACTGGCGGCAGGACTGGGTGTACCAGGCACCGAACCGTTTCGAATTCAGCGCCGACCAGACCTGGCAGGTGCGCACGATTCCTGCCGCCGTGAACCAGGGCGCCTGGACCCAGTGCGTGTATGAAGTGAGCGATGCCCCGCGCTACTGCGGCACCGGCGTGTGGCGCTACGACAACAACGTGCCGACCTGGACCAGCGACCTCAGCTGGCGTCCCCTGCCGCGCCGCGAATACACCAAGCGCATCGACTACAACGCGCTGGCCGTGATCAACCGCCACACGCTGACGCCGAATGGCTGGACCCACGAACAGTTCAACACCAAGGTGCAGCGCAACGCCGACGGCAGCCAGGTGGAGATCGCCCGCGAGTTCGGCTTCAACGACTACATCAAGACCACCGACGTCGACTTCAGCCCGGCCATCGCCTACTGGAAGGCCACCGCCGGTTACTGGGCCAAGGTGCGCCAGCGCTGGGACGGTTTCCTCACCCAGGCCCCGGGCGTGCACCTGAAGACCAAGCTGGACGGCATGGCGATGATCATCCCGCTGTTCACCCAGGCCGAAGACATACAGGCCGGCAAGAAGGTGAAGGACACGCAGATCGATGCCGTATTCGCTGAGTTCGTGGAAAAGGCGCCGAAGGAAGGCTGATTTCCGCCGCGGTGCTGCCGTGGATCTACACGGTGGGTGCCAGGCTTGCCTGGCACGCTTTACCAGGCACCGCGCGAACCGCATCCCAGCATGGCGTGAATCTGCAAGGTGGGTGCCGAGCTTGCTCGGCACGTTTGCTGCGGTGATCACACGCGGCCTCCGTACGGAGCGTCGCGCCGTCAAGCGCATGATGCGCAAACATTTGACGCATCTCACCAGAATTTGCCCGAAGCCCCTGTCCGGGCTGGGCATGCGGTAGGGTGGCTGCCCGCTGCTCCTGATCGTCCCTATCGATGAAGCTCTCCGCCCTCTGCAGCCAGTTGTTGTCCGGCGAGGCCTGCGATGACATCGACAGTTTCTTTCTCGACATCGACGACTTCGAGGAGGTGCCGATCGTTTCGCGCCTGCGACGTCTTGATGGGGTGCTGGAGCGTCTTGGACCTCGATGGACGTCGGCTTATCTGCTCAGTCTCTGCATGCATGTGCTGGCGACCGTTCGCATTGCCGGCTGCACGCGCGACCCGGCCGGCGCGAAGATGTTTCTGGCATTGAGCTTTACCGATTTCGAGCTGCATGCGGAGGAGGGCGTTCTGCTCCCCAACGTTTTCTACTATCCGGGTTCGGAGGGGATCACGTTTGGAAACAGGTGCCGGGAAAAATGCCGTAGGAACACCTCAACGGAAATCGACGCAGTGCGCTCCGTGTTCGAAGATGCTGGCCTGCTCGCAGGTTTCCGCTTTTGCGAAAGCCGCACCGATGGCCCTCCGGGTTACGAAGTGGTTCGTGTCTATGCGATTCCAGCGCATGCAAATGAGGCGTGCTGATGGTCGTACCAGAACGCCGGATGTTCGAGACCTATCTGTCAGATCCTCAGATCCATGATCGTCTCGAACAGCATTTCCTCGGCGCCTTCGCGACCGGAATCCAAGCGGCCGGACTGCGTGTTGAAGACTTCCGCAGCCCGTACTACAATATCAGGTTCGTCGACGGCACCAAGAACCGCGATGCCAACCCGATTTTCTCCCCCAAGCATCTGCCCAGTGGCAACAGCGTCCGAATCATCATTGTCGATAGCCCGCCGGAATACAGCGAAGTCCACAAGCGGGTGGGAGATAAAGACGAAAAGGACGAGCTCTGCCTGTTCATAACGCTTCCAGGCATGCAGCGCGCGATGGGCACGACCGTGGCCTGGGCGCAGCAACAGGCGTCCATCACCCCAGCCAGCCGTCAGTAGATCCACGCCACACGTGGATGCCCTTATTCTTTGAACATCAGAAACGCGGCCACCACGATCAGCCCGAACGCGGCGTAGTGGTTCCACTTCAGCGGCTGGTCCAGGTAGAACGCGGAAAACACCGCGAATACCACCAGCGTGATCACTTCCTGCATGCCCTTCAGCTGCGGCGCCGAGTACACGGCGCTGCCCAGCCGGTTGCCGGGCACCTGCAGGCAGTATTCGAAGAAGGCGATGCCCCAGCTCACCAGGATCACCATCATCAACGGTGCGCTCTTGTACTTCAGGTGCCCGTACCAGGCGAAGGTCATGAAGATGTTGCTGCCCACCAGCAGCAGCACCGGGTACAGGTAGGAGGCGAACGACGTGCCGGGTATCCGGGCGATCTCGGGGGAAGGGGGGCGCAGCATACCGCTGGCCGCGCCCCCGCCATGTCATGGCCGCGTGCTCAGGCCTCGCGTAGCGCCAGCGCCGGCGGCGTGTGCAGGATCCGCCGCGTGCCCCACCAGCCGGCCAGCAGGCTCAGGCCGATGCCCACCAGCCCGCCCAGCAGCAGGCCCGGCCACGGCGGCAGCAGGGGCAGCTCGAACACCTTCTGCGAGACCAGCAGGCCGATCACCGCCGCCGCGCCCACCGCCAGCAGCGCTGCCAGCGTGCCCAGTGCGCCGAATTCCACCAGCACCGCCCCGCGCAGCTGGCGCCGGGTGGCGCCCAGCGTGCGCAGCACCGCGCTGTCGTAGAGGCGTTCGCCGGCGGTGGACTGCAGCGCCGCCAGCAGCACCAGCACGCCGGCCAGCAGGCTGAACACCATCACCAGCTGCACCGCCTGCGCCACGCGGTTCATCACATCGCGCACCTGCGAAATCACCGCGTCCACATCCAGCAGCGACAGGTTCGGCTGCGCGCGCACCAGCTCGCCCAGCCCGGCCGCCTTGCCTGGCGGCAGATGGAAGGCCGAGAGCAGGTTGTGCGGCGTGTCGCCCACCGCGTTCGGGTTCAGCAGCACGAAGAAGTTGGGCCGGAACGTGTTCCAGTCCGCCTTGCGCACGCTGGTCACGGTGAATTCACGCTCCTGTTCGCCCACGGCAATGCGGATGCGGTCGCCCAGGTGCGCGCCGTAGCGCTTGGCCCAGCCGGTCTCCACCGAGGCCTCGGCGGCGGTGCTGTCCGCGGCCCAGAAGCGGCCCTCCAGCAGCGTGTTGGCCGGCGGGAAGCTGCTGCGCCAGCTGAAGTTCAACGGCCGGTTCTCATCGTCGTCGTCCTCGCGGCGGCCGCCGTTGCCATCGCCGGGCGGCGCTTGGTCCACGCGCAGCGGCGGCTTGCCGTTGATCGCCAGCAGGCGGCCGGTGGCCATCGGTTCGATGCTGGCATCGTGCGCGCCCAAGGCCCCCAGCGCAGCCTGCACGCTGTCGCGCTGTTCGGGCTGGATGTTGATCAGGAAGTAGTTCGGCGTGTCGGCCGGCAGCCGCTCGCGCCACTGCTGCAGCAGGCCCGGGCCGGTCACCGCCAGCAGCAGCAGCGCGCACAGCGACAGCGACAGCCCCACCAGCTGCATCACCGCCAGCAGCCGGCGCCGGGTCAGCGCGGCCAGGCCCAGCCGCCAGTTGCCGTGCAGGCGGTGCTGCAGGCCTCTCATCAACTGCAGCAGGGCAAAGCCGAGCGCACCGGCGGCCACGGCCAGCCCGGCCAGCCCGCCCAGCACCCACAGCGCCAGTTTCAGGTCGCCGGTGACCTGCACCGCCAGCAGCAGGCTGGCGGCCAGTGCGGCCACGTAGGCCAGCAGCGAGGCCGGCGGCAGTGCGGCGAAGGACCGGTTGAGCACGCGCATCGGCGGCACCCCGCGCAGGCGCAGCAGCGGCGGCAGGCCGAAGCCGAACAACAGCAGCAGGCCGATGCCGGCGCCGGTCAGGGCCGGGGTGGCCTCGGGCAGCGGCAACCGCTGCGGCACCAGGCTGCCCAGCGCCTGCACCAGGCCTTCCTGGGCCGCCATGCCAACGGCGATGCCGACCAGGCAGGCCGGTACCGCCAGCATCAGCAGCTGCAGCGCCAGCCCGGCCAGGATGTCGCGCTGGCGTGCGCCCAGGCAGCGCAGCACGGCCACCTGGTCGATGCGGCGCAGGGCGAAGCGGTTTGCCGCCAGCGCGGCGGCCACGCCGGCCAGCAGCACCGCCAGCAGCGCGCTCAGGCCGAGGAAGCGCCCGGCCAGGTCGAACGCCTGGCGCACGCCACGCTGGGTGTCATCGATGCTCAGCAGGCGCAGCCCCTTGATCTGCGGCTGCAGCCACTGCCGCATCGCGGCGATGTCGGCGGCCGGCCCGGTGAACATCAGCCGGTAGTTGATGCGGCTGCCCGGCCCGAGCAGGCCGGTTCCCTCCACGTCGGCGCGGTTCACCAGCAGGGTGGGGGAGAGCGTGAGCAGGTCGCCGCCGGTATCCGGTTCCGCTTCGATGATGCCGGCGATGCGCAGCGTGCCGGCACCGAATTCCAGGGCGTCGCCGGCCTTCAGCCCGAGCGCCTGCAGCAGGCGCGGGTCGGCATAGGCCTCGCCCTTGGGGGGCATGCCGGCATTGGCGATCAGCGCACCGCCGGGCGTGGCCCGCACGCGCAACGTACCGCGCAGCGGGTAACCGGCTTCCACGGCCTTGATGCTGGCCATCTGGCTGGCATCGCCCTGGAACAGCACGCTGCCGAAGCTGGCCAGCCGGGTATGCGCCAGGCCGCGCCGCTGCCCTTCCTCGGCGAAGGCAGCCGGCGGGTCATCGCGCCCGGCCACGCCCAGATCGCCGCCCAGCATCTCCGCCGCGCTGCCGGTCAGCGCCAGGTTCACGCGGTTCACCAGGGTGCCGACCGCGGTCATCACCGCCACGCCCAACACCAGCGCGGCGAACACGGTGAGCAGGTCGCCGGCCAGGGCTTCGCGGCGCAGCGCGCGTCACGCATGCCGCAGCAGGTTCATGCGGCCGCTCCCTGCGCGACCGCCTGCAGGCGGCCATCGTCGATGCGGTGGATGTGCTGGCAGCGCTGTGCCAGGCGCATATCGTGGGTGACCAGCACCAGCGTGGTGCCGCTGCCGGCATTGAGTTCGAACAGCAGGTCGCTGATCTGCTGGCCGGTGGCGTGGCCCAGCGAGCCGGTGGGTTCATCGGCGAACAGGATGCGCGGGCGGGTAACGAAGGCGCGCGCCAGCGCCACGCGCTGCTGCTCGCCGCTGAACAGCTGCCGTGGGTAATGGCGCGCGCGGTGTGACAGGCCGACCGCGGCCAGCACCTCGTCCACGCGGGCGCGGTCCTCGCGGCCGGCCAGTTCCAGCGGCAGCGCCACGTTCTCGGCGGCGGTCAGCGCCGGCAGCAGGTGGAAGCTCTGGAACACGAAACCGACCTCGCGCGCGCAGCTGTGCGCGGGCTTCTTCATCCAGCGCGCCCAAGTCCTGGCCGGCCAGCGTGATGCGGCCGTGGCTGGGCAGGTCCAGCCCGGCCAGCAGGCCGAGCAGGGTGGTCTTGCCCGAACCTGAAGCGCCGACGATGGCCACGCTGGTGCCTTCATGGACGGTGAGGGTGATGTTGTCCAGTATGTGGACTTCACCCTCCGGGCCATGCACGGATTTGCCGACCTGCTCGACGGCGATGGCGACGGGCGCGCTGCGGGGGGACAGGCTGTCGATGAGGACACTCCAGATGCGCGTAACTGGGTGGGGCCGGCGTGCCGGCGCGGTGTTCGTGGTGCTGTTGGGGCTGCTGTTGGTGCCGGCGCTGGCCGCGGCCGCCGGCAAGGCCGGCACGGTGCTGGTGCTCGGTGACAGCCTCAGTGCTGCCCACAATATCCCGGCCGACGCAGGCTGGGTCAGCCTGCTGCAGCAACGGGTCAGGCAGCAGTCGAAAACCCGCCGGCCATCGTCAACGCCAGCATGAGCGGGGAAACCACCGCCGGCGCGCTGACCCGCCTGCCGGGTCTGCTGGCCAAGGAGACGCCCAGCATGGTGGTGATTGCCCTGGGCGGCAACGATGCGCTGCGCGGACTGACCCCGGCGCAGGTGCAGGCCAACCTGGAAAAGATGGTGCAGGCCAGCCAGAAGGCCGGCGCCAAGGTGCTGCTGCTGGGCATCGACGTGCCGCCCAACTACGGCCCGGCCTACCGGCAGCGGCTGGCCGCGGTCTACCGCAGCGTTTCCGGCCAGTACCACGTGCCGCTGCTGCCGTTCCTGCTGGAAGGCGTGGCGCTGCAGCCGGGCCTGATGCAAGCCGATGGCCTGCACCCCACCGCACAGGCGCAGCCGAAGGTGCTGGACAACGTGTGGCCGCTGCTCAAGCCGTTGCTCTGAAACCTGTTTTCCACCTCTTGACCGGGCTTCACATCGCGTACACCGTCGATGGGGCATGTTTCACAAAGCTGAAGTAAGAGGAAATCACATGCCTCAGACGAAGGAGACTTCCGGCTTGGTGCTGGTGGTCGAGGACAACCGCAATATCTCCGAGATGATCGGCGAATACCTGGAAGGCCGAGGCTTCGAGGTCGACTATGCGCAGGATGGCCTGGACGGCTACCGTCTGGCAGCGGAAAACAGCTACGACGTGGTCGTGCTGGACCTGATGCTGCCGCGCCTGGACGGCATCGAGGTCTGCCGCCAGCTGCGCAACGATGCCCGCAAGTCGACCCCGGTGCTCATGCTGACCGCGCGTGACACGCTGGACGACAAGCTGACCGGGCTGGGCTTTGGTGCCGACGATTACCTGACCAAGCCGTTCGCGATCCAGGAACTGGAAGCCCGCCTGCGGGCCCTGATCCGCCGCGAACGCCGCCAGGTGGGTTCGGAAGTGTTGAAGGTGGCCGACCTGGTGCTGGACCCGGTCAGCATGCGTGCCACCCGTGCCGGTACCGAACTGCAGCTCTCGCCCATCGGCCTGCGCCTGCTGACCATCCTGATGCGCGAATCGCCGCGCGTGGTCACCCGCCAGGAAATCGAGCGCGAGATCTGGGGCAACGGGCTGCCGGATTCGGACACCCTGCGCAGCCATCTGTACAACCTGCGCAAGATCATCGACAAGCCGTTCGACCGCCCGCTGCTGCACACCGTGCAGAGCGCCGGTTACCGCATCGCCGACATCGCCCAGCCGATGGCCTGATCCGGCCCGGCAAGGCGCGACCTTCTGCGTTGGCCCCCGCAAGGGGGCTAGCACCGCCCCTTGCACGGCCGGCTGACGGCGTGCTGCCTATAATCGCAGCGCTCTGACCGGGACACCGCAATGCCGCACGGCCTGCCGCGCAAGATCCGTATCGCCTTCATCCTGCAAGCGGTGCTGGCCAGCCTTGGCATCCTGCTGGGCGCCTGGCTGGTGTCGCTGGTGATCAAGCACAGCCTGGTCAGCGCCGCGCTGCGCGAGGAAGCGGCCTACTACTGGACCCTGTACGACGCTTCGCCCGTGCAGCCGCCGCCCAACACCCAGAACATCCGTGGCTACCTGGTGGAAACCGGGCGCTCCACGCTGACCCTGCCGGCCAACCTGCGCGCGCTGCAGCCGGGCTTCCACGAACTGCCGGCCGACGACCAGCTGGTGCTGGTTGATGCACGTGCCGAGGGCCGCCTCTACCTGGTGTTCATGCGCTCACGCGCGGAAATGCTGGCCTTCTGGTTCGGCATCGTGCCGGTGCTGCTGACCCTGCTGGCCGTGTACGGCGCCACCTGGGTGACCTACCGGGCGTCCAAGCGGCTGGTGTCACCGGTGAACTGGCTGGTGCGCCGGGTTTCGCGCTGGGACCCGGGCCACCCCGAAGCGGCCGACCTGGAGCCGAACAAGCTGCCGGCCGACATGCAGGGCGAGACCCGGCAGCTGGCCGCCGCGCTGCATTCGCTGGCCAACCGGGTCAGCGCGCACGTGGCTCGCGAGCGCAACTTCACCCGCGATGCCAGCCATGAACTGCGCACCCCGCTCACGGTGATCCGCGTGGCCAGCGACATGGCACTGGGCGATGACAGCCTGGCCCCGCGCCTGCGCCGCAGCCTGCAGCGCATCCAGCGGGCAGGCCGGGACATGGAGGCGGTGATCGACGCTTTCCTGATCCTGGCCCGCGAAGCGGACATCGAGCCACAGATCGAGACGTTCGATGTGGTGGAGGTGGTGCGCTACGAAGTGGACAACGTCAACGAGCTGTTGGGCAGCCGCCCGGTCAGCGTGCACCTGCACAGCCCGGGGCCGGTGCAGCTGCATGCCGCGCCGCGCGTGCTGCAGGTGGTGGTCAGCAACCTGGTGCGCAATGCGTGCAGCTATACCGACGAAGGCCGCATCGACGTGACCGTGCAGGCCGACCGGGTGACCGTGCGCGATACCGGCATCGGCATGAGCGCCGAAGCACTGGCCCGCGCCTTCGAACCGTTCTACCGCGCCGAACCCAGCCGCCCGCAGGGCACCGGCCTGGGCCTGTCGATCGTGCGCCGCCTGTGCGACCGCTTCGGCTGGAAGGTGGCACTGACCAGCGAACCGGGCGAGGGCACCGAAGCCACGGTGATTTTCCGCTAGACGCGCAGGGCCCCGGCTTCTGTACATCCACGCGATGCGTGGATGGGACCAGACGCGCAGGGCCCCGGCTTTTGTAGATCCACGCCGTGCGTGGATGAACCCCGCACCGTGCGATACCCCGGCACGTCCAGCCAGGCATGGCCTGGCTCTACAAACGCTCTGCACCCCGGCGCGGGTGCCTCAATCGCACTTCACCTTCGGTGCCACCGCCCGGGTCCACAACGCATACCCGGCCGGGGTCATGTGCAGCATGTCCTCGCGGAACAGCTGCGCATCGGGCTGGCCGTCGGCGCCCAGCATCGGCGTGTAGACATCGGTGTAGCCGGTATTGGGCAGGCGGGCCAGGGCGGTCTTGATCATCGCATCGGCCTGCTTGATCGCCGGCAGCAGGTGCGCGCGCGACGGGCTGGGCTTGATCGACAGGTATTCCACCGTGGTGGTGGGCAGAAAGCGGTGCACGCGCTGCACGAAGGCCACCACGTCGTCGCGCACCTGGGTGGCGCTGCGGCCGCTGTTGAGGTCGTTGTCGCCGGCGTAGAAGAACACCTTGCAGGGCGCATACGGCACCACGATGCGGTCGGCGTACCAGGTGCTGTCGCGTATTTCCGAACCGCCGAAGCCGCGGTTGAACACCGGCTGGCCGGGGAAGTCGCGGGCCAGGCTGTCCCAGAACCGCACCGACGAGCTGCCGATGAACTCGATCCCGCCCTTCGGCGGCGGCGCGGCCTGGTCGGCCTTCAGGAACGCGGCGATGTCACCTTCCCAGGCCACGTTGGACACCTGGGCCGGCACCTGCGGCGCGGTGGGCGGGCTCAGCGCCTGCGCCAGCGGCGCAGCCAGCAGGCCCAGGGCGAACAGGCAGGTACGGGAACGCAACAGCATCGGCAATCTCCAGCAACGAAAAAACAGCCCTCGATCATAGGCCGTAGCGCGTCCCCGGAGCGTGCCCGGGGCGGCCATTGGGGAGGCTCTGCCGCCCCATGTGGCAAACTGTGCGCCGTCCGCCCCAAGCCAGCCTTCATGAGCCCCCACCGCGCATCTGCCCGGTCGCTGCGTTGCGACCTCGTTTCTGGAACCTTCGCCCGTGCAGGAATCCTCGCCCGTGGCTGACCAGTTCGGCCACCTGCCGCGCGGCCCCCGCCGCATCTTCCAGGCCGCGCGCTGGTCCTGGCAGGGCCTGCGCGCCGCCTTGCTGCACGAATCCTCATTCCGGCTGGAGGTCTACCTGCTGGTGCTGCTGGCGCCGCTGGCGCTGTGGCTGGGCCAGACCCCGGTCGAGCGCGCGCTGCTGATCGGCTCGATGCTGCTGGTGCTGGCTATGGAACTGGCGAACTCGGCCATTGAAGCGGTGATCGAGCGCTACGGTGCCGAAATCCACGAACTGGCCGGTCGCGCCAAGGACATGGGTTCGGCGGCGGTGTTCATCCTGATGATGAACGTGCTGCTGTGCTGGGCGCTGGTCGTGGTGCCCCACCTGCTGGCCGGCGCGTACGGCTGACCCTCATTCCCCCACTGTCCTGAAGAGTTTCCATGTCTTTTGAGTTCCTCGCCGACCCCAACGCCTGGGTGACCCTGTTCACCCTCAGTGCCCTGGAAATCGTGCTCGGCATCGACAACCTGGTGTTCATCTCCATCGCGGTCAGCAAGCTGCCCGAGGAACGCCGCCCGTTCGCGCGCAAGCTCGGCATCGCTTTGGCCTGCATCACCCGCATCGCGCTGCTGGTCTCGCTGGCCTACCTGGCGCACATGGCCGCCAACTTGTTCACCATCGCCGGCATGGGCATTTCCATCCGCGACCTGGTGCTGATCGTCGGCGGCCTGTTCCTGATCATCAAGGGCGTGATGGAAATCCGCGAGCTGATCGGTGGTGGCGGTGGCGATGAGGGCGGCGACAACAAGAAGGCCTCGGCCGTGTTCGGCTATGTGATCGCGCAGATCGCGGTGATCGACATCGTGTTCTCGCTGGACTCGGTCATCACCGCCGTCGGCATCGGCGACCACATCCCGGTGATGGTGGCCTCCATCCTGCTGTCGGTGCTGGTAATGCTGCTGACCGCCAACCCGCTGGGCCGCTTCATCGACGCCAACCCGACGGTGAAGATGCTGGCGCTGGCCTTTATCCTGATGATCGGCATGGTGCTGATCCTCGATGGCCTGGACGTGCACGTGCCCAAGCCCTACATCTACGCCGCGATGGGCTTCTCGGTGCTGGTGGAGTGGCTGAACCTGCTGATGCGCCGCAACGCACAGGGCAGCGGCGCCCACTGACCGCCCGGCACCTGCCGCGAACAACCCCGGCCCCGGCCGGGCTTTTTTGTGGGCCGGCGCCGCGTGGGCGCCATTTATGAAGTGCATTCAACGGTGTTTCCCCCGGCACGGCTTAATCCAAAGCCGCAAAGCGCGCAGGCTACGCGCTTCTTTTTCCTCCGGCCCCACCCCCAGGAGCTGCCACCATGAACACCCGAGCCGCCTTGCTCGCCCTTGCCGTGGGCGCCTTCGCCATCGGCACCACCGAATTCACCCAGATGGGCCTGCTGCCGGTCATTGCCCAGGGCGTGGATGTCAGCATTCCCAGCGCCGGCATGCTGATCACCGCCTATGCGGTGGGCGTGATGCTGGGCGCACCGGTGATGACCCTGGCGCTGGGCCGCTTCGGCCGGCGCACCGCGCTGATGCTGCTGATGTCGATCTTCATCGTCGGCAACGTGCTGTCCGCACTGGCGCCCAACTACGGCCTGCTGCTGCTGTCGTGGCTGGTCACCAGCCTCAACCACGGTGCGTTCTTCGGCATCGGTGCGGTGGTGGCGGCCAGCCTGGTGCCGAAGGACAAGCAGGCCGGTGCGGTGGCCACCATGTTCATGGGCCTGACCATCGCCAACATCGGTGGCGTGCCGGCGGCCACCTGGGTCGGCCAGCAGCTGGGCTGGCGCCTGGCGTTCGGCGGCACCGCGGTGCTGGGCCTGCTGGCGATCATCGCGCTGGGGCTGGCGCTGCCGCCGTCGGCACCGGGCCCGCGCCCGGACGTGCGCCGCGAACTGAAGGCGATCACCCACCCGACGGTGCTGCTGGCCATGGCCACCACCGTGGTCGGTGCCGGTGCCATGTTCACCCTGTACACCTACGTGGCCCGGTGCTGTCGGAGATCACCGGTGCCTCCAATGCCTTCATCGCGCTGTCGCTGGCGCTGATCGGCATCGGCTTCACGCTGGGCAACGGCATCGGCGGGGGCATGACCGACTGGTAGCTCGATGGCGCCACCCGCATCCTGCTGGCCGTACTGGCAGTGTTGATGTTCGTGCTGCCGCTGGCGTTCACCACCCACATCACCGCAGCCATCGGCCTGCTGGTCTGGGGCGCGGCCACCTTCGCCATCGTGCCGCCGCTGCAGATCCGGGTGATGGAAGCTGCCTCCGAAGCGCCGGGCCTGGCCTCGTCGATCAACGTCGGTGCGTTCAACCTGGGCAATGCACTGGGTGCGGCGCTGGGCGGTGGCGTGCTGAGCGTGGGCCTGGGCTATGCGGCCATTCCCGTGGCCGGCGGCCTGCTGGCGGCCGGCGGCCTGCTGCTGGCCTGGCTGGGCAGCCGTCGCGCGCAGGTGGCGACGGCCCAGTAACGCAGACCGCGCCGGGCATCGCGCCCGGCGCGGGGTGGTGCGGCCGCGTGTGCAGCGCCGCTGCTTACAGCTCGGCGCGGATGCGCTGGCGCAGCGCTTCCAGGTCCTTGGCGAAGGCGTCGATGCCGGTGGACAGCTTTTCGGTGGCCATCGGGTCTGCGGCCAGGTCAGCGGCGAAGGTGGCAGCCGTGACCGGGGTAACGTCGCCGGCTTCGGCGGCACCGGCCACCAGCTTGCGCGGCAGGTCTCCGTGGTCGGCGTCCAGCTTTTCCAGCAGGTCCGGCGAAATGGTCAGGCGGTCGCAGCCGGCCAGCGCTTCGATCTGTGCGGTGGAGCGGAACGAGGCGCCCATCACCACGGTCTTCGAACCGCGGCGCTTGAACTCGGCGTAGACGCCGCGCACGAACACCACGCCCGGGTCCTCGTCGATGTTGGCCGGGCTCTGGCCGTTGGCCACGTACCAGTCCAGGATGCGGCCGACGAACGGCGAGATCAGGTAGGCCCCGGCTTCGCTGCAGGCCAGTGCCTGGGCGGGGTTGAAGATCAGCGTCAGGTTGCAGTCGATGCCTTCGGCCTGCAGCACGCGTGCGGCTTCCACGCCTTCCCAGGTCGCGGCGATCTTGATCAGGATCTTCTCGCGCGGCACGCCGGCATTGGCGTACATCTGGATGAACTGGCGGGCCTTGGCCACGGTGGCGGCGGTGTCGTGGGCCAGGTCGGCATCCACTTCGGTGGACACGCGGCCCGGCACCAGCGTGCTCAGCAGCGCGCCCACGCCGATCGTCAAGCGGTCGGCGATGGTATTGACGACCGCATCGCGGTCGCCGCCCTGCTGCCGGCCCCAGGCCAGCTCGCGCTCGATCAGTTCGGCGTAGACCGGCAGGTCCAACGCCTTCTTCACCAGGGTCGGGTTGGTGGTGCAGTCCACCGGCTTCAGGCGCTTGATGGCGTCGTAATCACCGGTGTCGGCGACGACCACGGACAGTTCGCGCAGCTGGGACAGTTGGGACGGGGTACTCATGGACAACTCCTGGCAATGGAACGGATCGCGCGCGGTGCGCAGCGGGGTTCAGAGATGAGCGTTGTGAACGGCGATGACGCGCACGCGCAGCCTGCGGCCACCCGGCGCGGTCCAGTCGATGCTCTGGCCGACCGACAGGCCCAGCAGGGCACTGCCGACCGGTGCCAGCACGGACACCTTGCCTTTGTCGACGTTGGCTTCGCGGGGGAAGACCAGGGTGAGCACGTGCTTTTCGCCGAACACCTCATCTTCGCACTCCACGCGCGAATGCATCATGACGGTGCCCGCGGGAATCTGGTCAGGCGCCACCACGGTGGCACGGTTGAGCTCCTGGGCGAGCGCGAGCGCGGCGGGCGTCTGGCTCAGCGCGGGGGAATCGAGCATGGCGTCCAGGCGGTCCATGTCGTGGCTGGAAACAATGATTGACGGCGGCAGGCCGCTGGCGGTGGTCATGGAAAACTCCTTGGTGGTGGACCATGCAAAAGGCGGCGCCTTCTGGCGCCGCCTGTCTGTATTGTGGGGACATTCGCGTCCGGAATCGACTGTCTGCCGTTCCGGTGCTGCAACAGCGTGGTTCAGCCGTTCAGCGCGGGGCCGGTTGCCGCCGGCGGGGCCAGCGCGGCCATGCGCGTCTGCTCGTCCAGGGTGAACAGTTTCTGCGGCAGCCGCTTGAACTGTTCGGCCAGCTCCAGCAGAAAGCTGTGCATGGCCGAGCTGCGCCGCCAGATCATGGCGATGCGGCGGCTGGGCCGGCCTTCGCCGACGAAATCGATCAGCCGGATGTTGGTCGAGCGCGGCACCGGCGGCTGCACCGACAGGCTGGGCAGCAGGGTGATGCCCACGTCGGCGGCTACCATCTGGCGCAGCGTTTCCAGGCTGGTGGCGCGGAATTCGGATTTCTCGTTGGCGCCGAACAGGCGGCACACTTCCAGCGCCTGGTCGCGCAGGCAGTGGCCGTCTTCCAGCAGCAGCAGCTTCTGCGTGGCCAGTTCCTGCACGTCCAGATGCTCGCGGCTGGCCAGTGGGTGCTGGCCGGACACCGCCAGCAGGAACGGTTCCTCGAACAGGAATTCGGCATGCAGCTGGTCGTCCACCACCGGCAGCGCCAGCAGTGCCGCATCCAGCCGGCCTTCGCGCAGGCGTTCCAGCAGCACGTCGCTCTTTTCTTCCACCAGCAGCAGTTCCAGCTCGGGGAAGCGGTCGCGGATGCGCGGAATCACGTGCGGCAGCAGGTAGGGGCCCAGCGTGGGGAAGATGCCCAGGCGCACGGTGCCAGCTTCCGGGTCGCGGCTGCGGCGCGCGGCTTCCTTCATCTGTTCCACTTCAGCCACGATCACCCGCGCACGGGCGGCGGCATCCTGCCCGGCCGGGGTGAGCATGACCTTGCGCGGTGCCCGTTCCACCAGCGGCACGCCCAGCTCTTCCTCCAGCTTGCGGATCTGGGTGGACAGCGTGGGCTGGCTGACGAAACAGGAGGCGGCGGCCCGGCCGAAATGCTTGTGCTCGGCCAGGGCCGCCAGGTACTTCAGATCGCGTAGGTTCATCCTCAGGCCTCTTCGGGTAATGGACCGGGTGACGGCGTGGCTTACCCGACGGACCCTGATGTTCCCGATGACCCGGGAACGGTGGTTCAGGCAGCTTCGGCGACAGCACCGCTGCCCTGGGTGACGGACGAGCGGATCAGGTGATCGAACGCGCTCAGTGCGGCGGTGGAACCGGCACCCATGGCAATGATGATCTGCTTGTAGGGCACCGTGGTGCAATCACCTGCAGCGAACACACCCGGCACACTGGTCTGGCCACGGTCGTCGATGACGATCTCGCCACGCGGCGAAAGCGACACCACGTCCTTCAGCCATTCGGTGTTCGGCAGCAGGCCGATCTGCACGAAGATGCCCTCGAGCTCGACACGGCGGGCATCGCCGCCGATCCGGTCCTTGTAGACCAGGCCGGTGACACGGCTGCCATCGCCCAGCACTTCGGTGGTCTGTGCGCTGGTGATGACGGTCACGTTGCCCAGGCTGTGCAGCTTTTTCTGAAGAACCTCATCGGCACGCAGCGCGCTGTCGAACTCCGGCAGCGTCACATGCGACACGATGCCGGCCAGGTCGATGGCCGCTTCCACGCCGGAGTTGCCGCCGCCGATCACCGCCACGCGCTTGCCCTTGAACAGCGGGCCGTCGCAGTGCGGGCAGTAGGCCACGCCCTTGTTGCGGTACTGGTCTTCGCCGGGCACGTTCATCTGCCGCCAGCGGGCGCCGGTGGACAGGATGACCGAGCGCGACTTCAGCACCGCGCCGTTTTCCAGCTGCACCTGCACCAGGCCGTCTTCGCCGGCCGGCACCAGCGCGCTGGCGCGCTGCAGGTCCATGATGTCCACCTCGTACTCGCGCACGTGCTGTTCCAGCGCGGTGGCCAGCTTCGGGCCCTCGGTCTCCTTCACCGAAATGAAGTTCTCGATGGCCATCGTGTCCAGCACCTGGCCACCGAAACGCTCGGCGGCGATGCCGGTGCGGATGCCCTTGCGCGCGGCGTAGATGGCCGCTGCGGCGCCGGCCGGGCCACCGCCCACCACCAGCACGTCGAAGGCGTCCTTGGCGGCGATCTTCTCGGCCTCGCGCTTGCCGGCGTTGGTGTCCAGCTTGGCCACGATCTGTTCCAGGGTCATGCGGCCCTGGTCGAACATCTGGCCGTTGAGGTACACGGTGGGCACGGACATGATCTCGCGCTTTTCCACTTCGTCCTAGAACAGCGCACCGTCGATGGCCACGTGCTGGATGCGCGGGTTGAGCACGGCGGCCAGGTTCAGCGCCTGCACCACGTCCGGGCAGTTCTGGCAGGACAGCGAGAAGTAGGTTTCAAAGCGGAAGTCGCCGTCCAGGTTCTGCACCTGCTCGATCAGCTCGGCGGTGGCCTTGGACGGGTGGCCACCCACTTGCAGCAGGGCCAGCACCAGCGAGGTGAATTCGTGGCCCATCGGCAGGCCGGCGAAGGTCAGGTGGATGTCCTGGCCCGGGGTGCCCAGGTCGAAGGAGGGCACGCGGCCCTGGCCGTCGCGCTGCACCTGCAGCGTGATCTTGTCCGACAGGCTGTCCAGGGTCTGCAGCAGCTCCAGCATTTCCTGCGACTTGGCGCCGTCATCGGCGTGCGCGGTGATCTGGATCGGGCGGGTGACGCGCTCCAGATAGGTCTTCAGCTGCGACTGCAGGTTGGCATCCAACATGCTGATCTCCTGGGGTTATGACCGGGTGTTGCCGGAATTCGGGCAAAAAGAGCACGTGGCACCGCCAACCAAGGTAGCGGACTAGCGAGGGGGTAGGGGTGAACCCAAGAGGGCAACGCGGACCTGTGGAAGTGGCGTGGCGTGCGCGGCCGTCTTGGGTTCACCCCCACGCCGGCGTGGGGCCGGCATGGGGATGGGGCGCGTCGTGACGTGGGGCCACGGCAGGCCGGTACGGCTTTAGATCTTGCCGACCAGGTCCAGCGACGGGGTTAGGGTCTTCTCGCCTTCCTTCCACTTGGCCGGGCAGACCTGGTTCGGGTTGGCGGCGGTGAACTGGGCAGCCTTCAGCTTGCGCAGGGTCTCGGACACGTCACGGGCGATCTCGTTGGAGTGGATCTCCAGGGTCTTGATCACGCCTTCCGGGTTGATGATGAAGGTGCCGCGCAGGGCCAGGCCTTCTTCTTCGATGTGCACGCCGAAGGCGCGGGTCAGCTGGTGGGTCGGGTCGCCGACCAGCGGGAACTGGGCCTTGCCGACGGCCGGCGAAGTTTCGTGCCACACCTTGTGCGAGAAGTGGGTGTCGGTGGTGACGATGTAGACCTCGGCGCCGGCCTTCTTGAACTCGGCGTAGTGGTCAGCAGCGTCTTCGATTTCGGTCGGGCAGTTGAAGGTGAAGGCGGCCGGCATGAAGATCAGGACGGACCACTGGCCCTTCAGGGTGTTGTCGGAGACCTTGATGAACTCGCCATTCAGGTAAGCATTGGCCTCGAACGGCTGGATCTGGGTGTTGATCAGGGACATCGT
Source organism: Stenotrophomonas maltophilia (assembly GCA_009912235.1). Taxonomy (GTDB): domain Bacteria; phylum Pseudomonadota; class Gammaproteobacteria; order Xanthomonadales; family Xanthomonadaceae; genus Stenotrophomonas; species Stenotrophomonas maltophilia_AV. The sequence continues at coordinate 193,485 of WNDS01000004.1, read as the reverse complement.
TTTTCCTCGTGGTGAAGGGCAAGGGGGTGAATCGACAGGACCTAGAGTACCAATTCGCTTTCCATAAGAACAATCCATAGATTTCATCTATTTAATAGGCGTTATCTATTGATATCGCGGGCGGCCTCCCGGGATGCTGTCATGGGATAAGGGCAAGCACATATAAAACAAGGGATTGTTGCCCGGCTGTCGATTTCACGCGTATAGCCAACCTTTATCTGCGGCGCGCCCCGGCTGAACGTCATGTGGCCGCGCCGCACCGCGCGGGCCCGCCTGATAAGCTGCCCCCCCTTCCCGCGTGATGCCTGGTGATGCCTGCCGACGCCCCCGTGACCCTGCGCGACGCCCTGGCCGCTGCGACCGCCCGCCTGCCCGGCCCGGACGCCCGCCACGAGGCCGAATGGCTGCTGCTGCACGTGCTGCAGCGCCCGCGCAGCTGGCTGTTCGCACACGCTACCGATCCGCTGCCGGCAGCCGAGCAGGTCGCGTTCGACACCGTGCTGGCACGGCGCGCAGCCGGTGAACCGGTGGCCTACCTGACCGGCCGCCGCGGCTTCTGGACGCTGGACCTGGAAGTGGACGCCTCCACGCTGATTCCCCGGCCGGAAACCGAGCTGCTGGTGGAACTGGCGCTGGCGCGGCTGGCCGAGGACCGCCCGCTGCAGCTGGCCGACCTGGGCACCGGCAGCGGTGCCATCGCGCTGGCGCTGGCCAGTGAGCGGCCGCGCGCGCAAGTGCTGGCCACCGACGCCAGCAGCGGCGCGCTGGCCGTGGCCACGCGCAACGCCGCCCACCACGCGCTGGCCAACGTGCGCTTCGTGCAGGGCGGCAGCGACTGGTACGCGCCGCTGAAGGGCGCCCGCTTCGACCTGATCGCCAGCAACCCGCCGTACATCGCCAGCAGCGACCCGCACCTGGCACAGGGCGACCTGCGCTACGAACCGGCCACCGCGCTGGCTTCCGGCCACGACGGGCTGGATGACATCCGCGCGCTGGCCGCCGGTGCCCACGCACACCTGCTGCCCGTCGGCTGGCTGCTGCTGGAGCACGGCTGGGACCAGGGCGAGCCGATCCGCGCGCTGCTCGATGCCGCCGGCCTGGTGCAGGTGCAGACCGTACAGGACCTGGAGCAGCGCGACCGGGTCACGCTGGGCCAGCGCGGCGCCTAGAATGGGGGTTCTTCTGCCTTGGCAGGGCACCACCCTGGAGCTGCAAGCATGCGTACGCTGTACCCCGAGATCGCCCCTTACGACGTCGGCACACTGAAGGTCGACGACCGCCACACGCTGTACTTCGAACAGTGCGGCAACCCGGACGGCAAGCCGGTGGTGATGCTGCACGGCGGCCCGGGTGGCGGCTGCAGCGACAAGATGCGCCAGTTCCACGACCCGGCCAAGTACCGCATCATCCTGTTCGACCAGCGTGGCGCCGGCCGTTCCACCCCGCACGCCGACCTGGTGGACAACACCACCTGGGATCTGGTTGTCGACATCGAAAAACTGCGGGAGCACCTGAAGGTGGACCGCTGGCAGGTATTCGGCGGCAGCTGGGGTTCGACCCTCGCCCTGGCCTATGCCGAAACCCACCCGCAGCGCGTGACCGAACTGGTGCTGCGCGGCATCTTCATGCTGCGCCGCTGGGAACTGGAGTGGTTCTACCAGGAAGGCGCCAACCGCCTGTTCCCCGATGCGTGGGAGCATTACCTCAAGCCGATTCCGGCCGTGGAGCGGCATGACCTGATTTCCGCCTTCCACCGCCGCCTGACCAGTGAAGACGAGACCACCCGCCTGGAAGCAGCCAAGGCGTGGGCGGTGTGGGAAGGCGCGACCAGCTTTCTGCACGTGGATGATGACTTCATCAACAGCCACGAAGACCCGCACTTCGCGCTGGCGTTCGCCCGCATCGAGAACCACTACTTCGTCAACGGCGGCTTCTTCGAGGTGGAAGACCAGCTGCTGCGCGACGCGCACCGCATTGCCGACATTCCCGGCGTGATCGTGCACGGCCGCTACGACGTGGTCTGCCCGCTGGCCAATGCCTGGGACCTGACCAAGGTGTGGTCGAAGGCCAAGCTGGAGATCACCCCGGCCTCGGGCCATTCGGCGTTCGAAGCGGAGAACGTGGACGCGCTGGTGCGCGCCACCGATAGTTTCGCCTGATCGGTAGTGCCGGCCGCTTGCCGGCAACGCTGTACCGGTCGGCTGGCGAGGGGTCAGAGCCCTTTCCCATGGAAAGGGCTCTGACCCCGCTCTGGAAACTCATCCACGCACGGCGTGGATCTGCGGTGCTCGGTAGTGCCGGCCGCTGGCCGGCAAAGCTTTACCGGTAGCGCCGGGCCACGCCCGGCGGTGATTCTCTCCATTGCTCAAGGCTGTCGCTATTGGCCTTGAACCGGGGCGAGGCTGGCTGGCAACGTGGACGTCCGTGCAATTTTCGGCGCTCCTACCATGTACACCCGCCTGCTGTTGACCAAGGGAAAGGCCTCTCCAACCGATGCATACGTTGGCGGTGGTGCGTTTCTTCCAGAGAACATACCTTGGCCAACCTGTGTTGATGGTCGTGCGCTCTTTCACCTGATGGCACTCCCTGCACATTGGTTCTATCTGCAGGGCGTGGCTGAGGATTTCTGGATCTCAGTCTTCATTCACACCGATGCCCGCAATCATTCCCACCTCCGTCGGCTGCGCGCGGAGCAAGGAACCAGCGAAGCAGTTGTGCTCGCATACAGGCGTGGCGCCGCATCGAGAAGCCGATGCATGAGCGACTCCCTTGAGCGCGGCCTTATCGAGCGTGTCGAGTGTTTGGAATCTGACGACGAGAACCTTGATTCCAAGCTGGATGGAATTGATGCATGGTTGCAATCACCACTGGCGTGGAATGGCGGCCGTCGCCGCCTGATGCTCTATGGGGCGGATGTGGATGACATCCTGCCGTCGCACAAGGGCACACTGTCCGATGGCATGGGCTATCTGTTTCTCCCAGAGACTCCCGACTTCAGTACTGGAGACCAATCCGGGGCGTTTTTCCTTCAGTTGGGCTGATCTCCGGTAGCGCCGGGCCATGCCCGGCGGCATTCCGTTCCGCCACCGTGCTGCGGCTCGCCGGGAATGGCCCGGCGCTACCGCGTATCCGGAACCCATCCACGCATGGCGTGGATCTGCAAAAACGCACGGGCCGGGTGCGGCGTGATGAACGCGCGGCGTGTACCCAGCATTGCATTGATAGACTGCGGTGCCACCAGTGGCCTGGCCAACGACACATGATCGAACTCCTGGACCTGCAGCAGACACTGCGTGCCTTCGCTGCATGCAATGACGATGACGCGGTGTTCAATGCCTTCGGCTGGGTGCACGCCACCGACGGCGATCCGCTGCAGGCGCGCTTCTGGTTGCCACCCGACGAGGACACCGCCTTCGACGACGATGACGAGGTGCCCGCCGAAGCACGCGCGCTGGGCCTGCGGTCGTATCTCGAACCGGCGACCTTCCCCGACGTGCTGGATGTGCAGAAGCGGCAGCGGCCGCTGTCCACGCTGGCCGAGTTCGCGCAGGCGCTTGCCTGGTACCACGAGTACGACGCCTTCCAGCAGGTCGACGGCATCGACGAAGCGCTGGATGAGGCCACGGCCGAAGACCAGGCCGCCGCGCGCGACGCCGGCGTGGGCGCCGGCATCTTCGCCTCGTTCGACCTGCAGTTGTCGGCGTGCGCGGACGATCAGCTCAAGGCCGTGGCGCAGCACGTGGCCCATCTGCATGAGGTGCCGGTGGGTGAAGCGCTGGCACGTTGCCGTGCGTTGCCGCTGGTGCTGGGCGAAGCCCTGGACCGCACCCGCGCGCAGGCCATCAAGGATCAGTTCGAAGCGACCGGCGCGACCATGCAGGTGCGCGGGTTCAAGCCGTTCGCGTGGATGGAAGCGCCTACGCTGCGGTCGCGCCGGGCCATGCCCGGCGGCATGCCGTTGCACCGCCGCGATGCGGCTCGCCGGGCGCGGCCCGGCGCTACCGGGCTTCGGTCACCCGGCCGCCAGCAACGCCGGCTGCAACGCGCTGAAAATCCGTGCTAACCGTTCCGCCCAGGCCTGCTGCCCGGCCACATCGGCAATCAGGTCCTGGCGGATTTCCAGTTCCACATGCACCAGGCCGCGGCCTTCGCCATGCACCGGCACCGCATAGTCGCTGGTGCTGCTCACCGAATACGGTTCGTTGTCACCCACCACCAGATCGCCTTCGTTGCGCAGTGCCTGCAGCAGCGCCTGGGCGAAGCGGGTGTCCTGGTGGTACAGCACGCCGGCGTGCCACGGCCGCGGCGCGCCATTCATCACCGGGGTGAAGCTGCGCATCATCACCAGCAGGGCGGGGCGGCCGGCATCGCGGCGGGCATCCAGTTCGGCGTCGATGCGCGCGTGGTAGGGCGCATGCACCGCGTCGATGCGCTGCTGCCGCTGCGCAGTGCTCAGCCCGGCATTGCCCGGCACCGGCGTGTGGTCGCTCACGTCCGGAATCAGCGTGGGCGAGGTCAGCGGCCGGTTGCAGTCGATCAGCAGCCGCGAATAGGTCTGTTCGATCGCCCACGCATCCAGCAGCCCGGCCAGCGCGCGGGTGGTGCCACCGATACCGATGTCCCAGCCGATGTGGCGGTCCAGTTCTGCCTGCGCCAGGCCCAGCCCGTGCAGCGCGCGCGGTACCTGCTGGCCGGCGTGGTCGGCCAGCAGCAGGAACGGCGAGGCCCCCTGCGCGCGGTGGATCGTGTAGATGGCCGGGTCGTCGGCGCCCAGCAGCGCCGGCAGAGCGTGCAGGTCGGCGTCAGCCACGGGGGGTACCGTCCAGATGGTGCTCGATCATCCACAGCCCAGCCCAGAGCTTGGCATCCAGCGCGTAGCCTTCGCCCATCTTCTGCACCAGCCACGCCGCGGCGCGGGCGCGCGGCACTTCGTGCACGATGATGTCCTCGCTGTCATCGCCGCCGCCTTCACCGATGCGGGTCAGGCCGGTGGCGCGCACGAAGGCGATCTTCTCGTTGCTGGCGCCGGAGGAGGTCGGGCCGATCATCAGTACCTCTGCATGCGCGGCGGTCCAGCCGGTTTCCTCTTCCAGCTCGCGCACGGCCGAGGTTTCGATCGATTCGCCCGCGTCGATGTCGCCGACCAGGCCGGCGGGCATCTCGATGGTCGGTGCCTGCAGCGGCACGCGGAACTGTTCGACGAACAAGACGTTGTCGTCCGGGGTGACGGCGATGATGATGGCCGCCAGGCCGCCGGCATGGACGCGTTCGCTGTATTCCCAGGTGCCGCGCACGACCATGCGCTGGTACCTGCCTTCATAGACGACGCGTGGGGCTTCGGTATTGCGCTGGCTCATGCGTGCTCGCTGGGGGTGGGAAGAGGGTCGGCCACGCCGGCGGCCTGGAACAGGCGGCCGGCGGGCCATCGGGCCGAAGCGCAGGGTGGCGCACAGGCCATCCAGCAGTTCGGGGTCGACCGGCTGGCGCAGCAGCCCCGGCTGGCAGCCTTCCAGCGGCGCATCCAGGGCGATGGTGGTCAGCTGCCGCCACAGCTGGGCGTGCTCACGTTGCTCGCGCAGGCGCGTGGCCATCTGTGCCGCGCCGCGCAGGCGCAGGAACGGCACTTCGTCCAGCCGCTCGAACAGCGCGTCCATGCTGCCGAAGTGGCCCAGCAGCACCGCAGCGGATTTGCTGCCCACGCCGCTGATGCCGGGAATGTTGTCCACCGCATCGCCGCACAGCGCCAGGTAATCGGCAATCTGGTGCGCGTGCACGCCATGGCGTGCCTTCACCCCGGCCATGCCCCAGCGCTGGTTGCGCGCGTAGTCCCACTGCTCGTCGTGTTCCAGCAGCAGCTGCGAGAGGTCCTTGTCGGCGGAAATGATCACGCCGCGGTAGCCCTCGCGGTGGCCGTGCAGGGCGCTGCCGATCAGGTCGTCGGCTTCGTATTCGTGGCGGGCCAGCACCACCAGCCCGAGCGCGGCGCACAGCGCCTTGCAGTGCACGAACTGGCGCTTGAGGGCTTCCGGCGCCGGGTCGCGGTTGGCCTTGTAGGCCGGGTACAGGCGGTGGCGGAAGCCGTTGTCCAGCGCCTCGTCGAAGGCGATGGCGATATGCCGGGGGCGCTCGCGTTCGAGCAGGTCCAGCAGGAAGCGGGCAAAGCCGCGCACCGCATTGGCGGGCCAGCCCTGGGCGTCCTGGAACTGTTCCGGCAGCGAATGCCAGGCACGGAACACATAGATGCTGGCGTCCACCAGGTACAGCGGCGCGCGCAGCGCCGGGGCGGGCATCGGCACCACCGCGCTCATGCCGGCGGCGTCCAGTCCTGCAGCAGCGCGGCCGGGTCGGGGCGCTCGCGTTCGGGAACCTCGGTCTTCGGCGTGCCGATATGGATGAAGCCGGCGATGCCTTCGTTGCCGGCCAGCCCCAGGTGGGCGTGCACGTCCGGGTCGAAGGCCATCCAGGCGGTCAGCCACTGCGCGCCGAAGCCCAGCGCCTGCGCGGCCTGCAGCAGGGCGAAGCAGACGCAGCCGGCGGTCATCAGCTGTTCCTGCACCGGAATCTTGTCCTCGGCGTTGACGCGCGTGATGACGGCAATGACCAGCGGGGCATGGCTGAAACGCTGGCGATCCTTGTCCAGCTGGGCCTGGCCGGCCTGCGGGTCGCGCTGGCGGGTGAGCTCGGCCACGAACGCGCCCAGACTGTGACGTGCGTCGCCGTGGATGCTGAGGAAGCGGAACGGTACGCGCTTGCCGTGGTCGGGCACGCGCACCGCCGAGGCCAGCAGGCGCAGCAGGGTCTGCGGATCGGGCCCGGGCTCGCCCAGTTGCCGCGAAGGCACCGAGCGGCGGGCATCAAGGGCGAGCAGGGCAGCGGGGTCGGACATGGAGAATTAACCGGTCATCACGGGTAGTTGATTATAGTCGGGGGCGTACGTGACACGGCCGGCCGTCCTTCTGCACCCTCTGCGACAAACTGTGATGAACATCAAGCCACTGACGGGCAAGGACCGGCCCCTTCCTCTCGCCTCGCAGGCCCCGCCCAGCTTACGATACGCCTGCTGCCGGGCCGCCGGTCATGAGGTCTGAAGTGAGGACTGTTTCACTGTCTGTGATGGGCTGGCCGGCCTACGGTCGACTGCCCGGTGCAAGGGGTGCGCCGGCGGTCGCTGTATCTGCACACTTTGCCGTACCAGTGAAGGTGGGGAGCCTTCCCGCATGATGACCGCGCCCAGTCCGATGGGATCGCCGGGTCGTGACCCGGCCCAGCTGCAGCGTGCCCACGATGTGGCGCTGCCGGCGTTCGGGCAGGCGTTCGCCGCCGTGCTGGCGCGCTTTGATGACGTGCTGTTCGACCGTGCCGGCACCGCCGGGGCTTCGCAGCTGCTGTTCCTGGACGGCATGCGCGAACTGCGCCGCCGCCGGGGCGACATCGCCGCCGCCTTCAACGCCCACCTGGAACGCGCCTGGGCGGCGCTGGTGCTGGGCCTGCCGCTGTCGGCCGAGGCCACGCTGTCCGGCCAGGCCGAGGACGGCCTGAGCCTGGTGCCCGAGCAGGTGCTGGAATCGCGGCTGGCGGTGCGCAACTTCGCCTCGGTCATGCTGCGCGACTTCAAGCCGGTGCTGGGCCGCCTGGACCGCCGCCTGGGCTTCATTGCCGGCGGGCTGGACCTGGACGCCGACCTGGACCCGGTCAGCCCCGAGCACCTGGGTGCGGCCATCCACGAAGGCTTCGCCGACTGTGAACTGGCCCCGGAAGTGCGGCTGGCGCTGATCAAGCTGTGCGAGCGCGACCTGCATGCGGTCATCGGCAAGATCTACGAAAAGCTGGACGAACACCTGGTCGCCGCCGGGGTGATGCCGCAGATGGGCGCCAGCCGCCGGCCCGCACCGCCGGCAGCGCGCGCCGGCCCGCCCGGACAGTGCGCTGGACACCCTGCTGGAGGAACGGCCCGAGCCGCGCATGGCCGCCGGCCTGGATGCGGGCGGTGACGAACTGGATGGCGACGCGGCCCCGGTCTGGGCGCAGCGCTTCGCCGAACGCTGGTCCGAACGCCGCGGCCACCTGCAGCACGGCGCCAGCGGCGCCGGCGAGGCAAGTGCCGAAGCCTATGGCGGCCAGCAGGGCATGCTGCTGGAAGCCCTGCACGAACTGCTGCAGCGGACCCGCCATGTGCGCGAGGACGCCACCTCGGCCGCGCAGGTGGCCGTGGGCCAGCAACGCCCGCTCAGCCAGCGCGAGATGATGTCGGTGCTGTCGCTGCTGCAGGCCACGCCGAGTGCGACCCTGCGCGCGGCCATCGGCGAAGACGGTGAATCGCTGGCGCAGCGCCTGAAGAGCGAAGTGCTCTCCGGCGCCACCCGGCTGGGCGTGGACCCCGGCCAGGCGCGGCTGGACCCGCGGGACGAGGATGCCATCGACCTGGCGGGCATGCTGTTTGACGTGATGCTGGACGAGCGCGACCTGGAAGGCCGCTCGCGCGACCTGATCGGCCGGCTGGTGGTGCCCTTCGTGAAGGTGGCCATGCTCGACCGCCGCAAGTTCGTGCAGAAGACCCACCCGGCGCGCCGCCTGCTCAATTCGCTGGCCGAGGCCTGCGAGGGCAACGCCGGGGAAAGCCAGGCCGAGCGCGTGCTGATGGGCAAGGTCGAGGAGATCGTCGACCGGCTGGTGGCCGAGTTCAACGAGAAACTGGCCATCTTCCTCACCCTGGAAGAAGAATTCCGCGAGTTCCTGGTGCAGTACCGGCGCCGGGGCGAAATTGCCGAACGCCGCGCCGCGGAAACCCAGCGCGGCCAGGAAAAGCTGGAAATGGCCCGCGTGCGTGCCGGGGCCGAACTGGACCGGCGCATCGCCGATGCAACGTTGCCACCGGCCATTGCCGAGTTTCTGCGCCAGCCCTGGCAGCACCACCTGACCCTGGCGCTGCTGCGCGAGGGCGAGGAAGGCGCGTCGGTGGCCGAGGCGCTGGCACTGGCCGATGGCCTGCTGGAGGAAGTGGCCGAGGCGCGCCGCCAGATCGTCGGCAAGCCGTGGCTGCAGGCCTGGCAGCCCGGGCTGTCCAAGGTCTTCGCCAGCGTGGGCGTGCACGGTGATGCGGCCACTACCGCCATCGGCGCACTGCACGACACGCTGCAGGGCATTGCCGAATCGCGCCCGGAACTGCAGCGCGCGCTGCCTGAACTGCCGCAGGTGGTGCTGCCCAGCGCGCCGGCACCGGAACCGGGCGTGGTGGAAATGGGCCAGCGCCTGGACGACAGCGATTTCGACAACGCCGACGCCGACCGCTTCCGGCGCATGGAGATCTGCACCTGGCTGGATTTCGTCGACAAGGACGGCAAGGTGCAGGCCGGCAAGCTGTCCTGGGTCAGCCCGATTTCCTCGCGGCTGCTGTTCGTCAATCGCCGCGGCGTACGCTTCTGCGTGGCCTCGCCGGAAGAACTGGCGGTGATGGTGCGGCTGGACCGGCTGCGCCCGCACCGCGACGACGGCGCCTTCGACAGCGCCATGCAGGGCGTGATCGACCGGCTGGACCCGGCCACCAGCACCGTGCACTGAACCGCACGCGGCGGCGGCGCGCCTGCTAGGATCGGGCCGAACTCACCGATCAGCGGGGACCTGCATGGCCGTGACGTTGCTGGGGATCAAGTAAACCGCGCCGGGCGAACGGCGCGTGGCGCTGACGCCGGAAACGGCGCGCAAGCTGGGCGCACTGGGCATCACCGTCTGGTACGAAGCCGGCGCCGGCCTGGCGGCCGGGTTCACCGACGCCGCCTATGATGATGCCGGTGCCCGCGCATTCGATGCGGGCCGCTGGGGCGAACTGGACATCGTGCTGTGCGTGCAGGCGCCGCCGGCCGACCTGCTAACGCGGCTCAAGCCCGGGGCCACGGTCATCGGGCTGCTGGCCCCGGCCAGCGACCCGGCGCTGGCAGCACTGGCCGGCGATGACCGCCTGCACCTGTTCCCGCTGCAGCAGCTGCCGCGCACCACCCGCGCACAGTCGATGGACGTGCTCAGTTCGCAGGCCGGCATGGCCGGCTACAAGGCCACGCTGATCGCCGCCACGCGTGCACCGCGCTTCTTCCCGATGCTGACCACCGTCGCCGGTACCGTGCGCCCGGCCAAGATGCTGGTGGTGGGCGCCGGCGCGGCCGGCCTGCAGGCCATCGCCACCGCGCGCCGGCTGGGCGCGCAGGTGGAAGGCTTCGACGTGCGCCCGGAAACCCGCGAGCAGATCGAATCGCTGGGGGCCCGCTTCCTCGACCTGGGGGTGAGCGCGGCCGGCGAGGGCGGCTATGCGCGCGCACTGACCGATGACGAGCGCGCTGAGCAGCAGCGTCAGCTGGGCAGCCACCTGCGCAGCGTGGACGTGGTGATCTGCACCGCCGCCGTGCCCGGGCGCAGGGCGCCGACCATCCTCAGTGCGGAGATGGTGCAGGGCATGGCGCCGGGAAGCGTGATCGTCGACCTGGCCGCCGAGAGTGGCGGCAACTGCGCACTGACCCGCCCGGGGGAGTGCATCGAGCACCAGGGCGTCAGCATCGATGGCCCGCTGGATCTGGCCAGCCGTGGCGCCACCCATGCCAGCGAGATGTACGCGCGCAACCTGCTGAACTTCGTCGGCCTGTTCGTGCGCGACGGCAGCCTGGCCTTCGACTGGGACGACGAGCTGCTGGCGAAGACGCGCTGGCAGGCGTGAAGCGGTAGCGCCGGGCCATGCCCGGCGAGCGCAGCGGCCCGCACAGGATCCGCCGGGCATGGCCCGGCGCTACCCGTTTACCGCGGCTTCGCCGGCGGCGGGTTGTCGTGCACCCACTCGCGGCGCTCGTCCGGGGTCATCCGGTCCCAGCGCGCGCGCAGTTCATCGCGCTGCTGCGGTGACAGTCCGCGCATCTGCGCGAACAGCGCACGCGCCTGCTCGCGCTGCTCCGGCGTCATGTGCTCGAAACGGCGCAGGCCGCGGCGGGCCTTCTCGCGTTCTTCCGGGGTCATGGTCTGCCAGCGCTGGCCATGCTGCAGCATGCGCTGGCGCTGGGCCGGCGCGGCGTTGTTCCAGCGGTCGCGCAGCGGTGCCAGCAGGGCCTCGCGCTGGCTGGCCGACAGGCTGTTCCAGTCCGGCAGCGGCGCGGCCTCGGCACTGGCCGGCGGTGCGCTGGGGGCAGTGGCCTGGGCCAGCGCAGGCAGCGCCGGGGCTAGCAGGGCCAGCAGCAGGGGCAGGGTTCGGATCGGGTGCATGGGGCTCACTCCATTGCCAGGTCGGTATCGCCCAGCCACAGGTACATATCGGGATTTTCGTCGTACAGCGCGCCGTTGTCTTCCTGCGCGGCCAGCGCCACCGCCATGGCCGGCGTGCCACCGGGTGCCGGCACCGCGGCGTGGTCGCCCTGCAGGCGCAGGCCCACGCCCAGTGCCACCAGCAGCGAACACGCCGTGGCCGGCCACCAGCGGCCGCGTGCGGCGCGTGCGCGCGGAGCGCCGTAGCGGGCCTGGCGCAGCCGCGCCAGCGTGGCCGGCGACAGCGACTGCACGGCCTGGCCATGCAGCGCGCGCAGCGCATCATCGTTGGGCAGGGGGCGGTTCACGAGTGGGTCTCCAGGTGGTCCTGCAGCGCCTGCCGGGCGCGTGCCAGGTGGGTTTTCACTGCGCCTTCGCTGCAGCCCATGGCGCGGGCGGTGGTGGCCCCGTCCAGGTCCTGCAGCACGCGCAGGGTGAAGGCTTCGCGCTGGCGGGCCGGCAGCAGGCGCAGGGCCTGCACCAGGCGCTGGTACTGCTGCTGCTGTTCATGCGCCTGGGCCGGGTCCGGGCCAGGGTCGGCCCAGTCGATGTCGGCGCCGTCGGCATCCTGGTTGTCGCGCCAGAACGGCAGGCGGAAGCGGCGCCGGCGCTGCAGGTCGATCACCCGCCGGCGCAGGATGCTCCAGAACAGCGGGGCCCAGTCGGCAGCCGGCTTGCTGCGGTAGTCGAGCATGCGCAGCAGCGCGTCCTGCACCGCATCCAGGGCGTCCTCGCGCTGGCGCAGGCCGGCCTCGGCGAAGCGGAACGCGCGCGGCCCGACGCCGGCCAGGAACGCATCCAGCGACGCCGGCAGTGCGTCGGCGCCGGCGGCGGGGCGGGCAGGAGGGGGAACAGGGCTGCTCACCAGCACAGGGTACGGGTCCTTCATCGGGCTCACCATCGACAACGCGTGAGCGCGGCCGCGGTTGACCGGGCCATGCAGCGGGTTCAGCCCGTGGTTATGATGCGGGCAAGCAGACAGAGCGGGAGGCGTTGCCAGTGAGTGACGGGTTCGTGGCGCTGTACATCTTCATGCTGGCAGCCATTGCCGGCCACGTGATCATCGCGCGGGTACCGGTGATCCTGCATACCCCGCTGATGTCGGGGTCCAACTTCATCCACGGCATCGTGCTGATCGGCGCGATGGTGGTGCTGGGCCACGCGCAGACGCCGCTGGAAAAGGTGCTCGGCTTCGTGGCGGTGGTGCTGGGCGGGGGCAACGCGGCCGGCGGCTACGTGGTGACCGCGCGCATGCTGGAAATGTTCAAGCCCAGCGCGCCCAAAGCAGGCAAGGACCAGCCGAAGGAGCCGCGCGCGTGAACATCAGCACCGTTGAACTGCTCGACTGGCTGGTCAAGGCCAGCTACCTCGTTGCCGCCACGCTGTTCCTGCTGGGCCTGCAGCGCATGGCCTCGCCGCTGACCGCGCGCAGCGGCATCCGCTGGGCCGGGCTGGGCATGCTGCTGGCCACGGCCGCCACCTTCTTCCTGCCCGAACTGCACAACGTGCCGCTGATCCTGGCGGCGCTGGTGCTGGGCGCGGGCCTGGCCTGGTGGTCGGCCGGCAAGGTCGCAGTCACGGACATGCCGCAGATGGCGGCCCTCTACAACGGCATGGGCGGTGGCTCGGCCGCGGCCATCGGTGCGGTGGAACTGCTGCGCTATGCCTTTCTGTCCCACCGCGATACCAGCCACTGGAGCGAGCAGGCGCTGGCCGACCTGGCCGCACGCCAGCCGTCGGCCACGGTGCTGGCGCTGGCGGTGATCGGTGCGGCCATCGGCGCGGTGTCGCTGTCCGGCTCCATCATCGCCTGGACCAAGCTCGACGGGCGCCTGGACAAGCGCGTCACCTGGCCCGGCCAGCAGGCGCTGAACCTGCTGGTGGCGCTGGCCGCGGTGGTGTTGGGCATCATCGCGGTCAGCACGCTCAGCACCTGGTCCATCGCCGCCTTCTTCATGCTGGCGCTGGCGCTGGGCGTGCTGATGACCCTGGCCATCGGCGGCGGCGACATGCCGGTGGTCATCTCGCTGCACAATGCCTTCACCGGCCTGGCGGTGTCCTTCGAGGGCTACGTGCTGGGCAACGAGGCGCTGATCATCGCCGGCATGATGGTCGGCGCGGCCGGCATCCTGCTGACCCGCCTGATGGCCAAGGCGATGAACCGGCCGATCCGCAACGTGCTGTTCTCCAACTTCGGTGCTGCGGCCGGTGGCGAAGCGCAGGCCATCACCGGTGCGCAGAAGCCGATCGATGCCGCTGACGTGGCGGCGATGATGGCCTTCGCCGAACGGGTGGTCATCGTGCCCGGCTACGGCATGGCGGTGGCCCAGGCCCAGCACAAGATCTGGGAACTGGCGCAGCGGCTGATCGCGCGCGGGGTCAAGGTGAAGTTCGCCATCCACCCGGTGGCCGGCCGTATGCCCGGGCACATGAACGTGCTGCTGGCCGAAGCGGGTGTGCCCTACGACCTGATCGCCGACATGGACGACATCAAACCCGAGTTCGCCACCACCTACGTGGCGCTGGTGATCGGTGCCAACGATGTGGTGAACCCGGTGGCGCGTACCGACCCGGCCAGCCCGATCTACGGCATGCCGGTGCTGGACGTGGTCAATGCGCGCAACGTGGTGGTGATCAAGCGCGGCCGCGGCACCGGCTTTGCCGGCATTGAAAACGCGCTGTTCTACGCCGACAACGCCCGCATGCTGTATGGCGATGGCGCCGAAGCGGCCGGCGCGCTGGTCAGTGAACTGAAGGCGCTCGACGGCAGGCATTGAGGCTGCCAATCCGCCGGGCATGGCCCGGCGCTGCCGCAGAACCCGTGTGCTCAGCGCGCCAGCCAGGCGCCCACGGCCACGCCCACCGCCAGCCACCGCCATTCCACCGCGCCGTTGGCCAGCGTCACCAGCGTCCAGGCCAGGTGCGGGCCCATGCGCAGCGAGGATTCCCACGGGTTCAGGCCCATCGACCCGCCCAGCCAGGCGCTGGCGGTGCCCCAGTTGGCAATGGCGGCCACCAGCACGGTGCCGGCCACCACCAGCGCAATGCGCAGGCGGCCCGGGCCGAGCGTGCCCAGCCGCAGCATGAACACCAGTTCCAGGGCGGTCACCACCGCCATCCAGCCCAGCTGGCGGCCGCTGAGCAGGGCCAGCACCATCCAGGCCAGGGGGGCGATGAGCAGGGCTAGCATCAGCATGATGGGCCAGAGCCAGGTCACCGTCCTGGCACGTGCGGCATTGGAGGACATCGAGGCTTCCTGAGGATCACCCACAGGATACTGTGGTTTGCCGCAGTGCACCGGCGGCCGGCGGCGCGCTGGGCTAAAATGCCCGCTTGCGCGGCCCCACCCGCGGCCCATATCGAGCGCCATGTACTCCCGCAGCAGTGAACCCGTCCATTTCGAACGCGATTGCGAGGCCGTGATGGTCCCGCAGGGCGATACCGTGACCCTGCCGGCCGGCAGCTACGGCTACATCACCCAGGCCCTGGGCGGCAGCTATACCGTGTTCGTCGAAGGCAACCTGTTCCGCATCGCCGGCAAGGACGGCGACGCCATCGGCAAGGAGGCCCCGGCACCGCTGGAGCTGCCGGCCGATGCCAGCGATGAACAGGTCGAGCAGCTGGTGTGGCAGCAGCTGCGTACCTGCTTCGATCCGGAAATTCCCTTCAACATCGTCGACCTGGGGCTGGTCTACGAAGTGGACCTCAAGCACCTGGACAACGGGCAGCGCGAGGTCGACGTCAAGATGACCCTGACCGCGCCCGGCTGTGGCATGGGCGAGATCCTGGTGGACGATGTGCGCAGCAAGCTTGAAATGATTCCGACGGTGGCCGAGGCCGACGTCGAGCTGGTGTTCGACCCGCCATGGGGCCGGCACATGATGTCCGAGGCCGCACGGCTCGAAACCGACATGCTTTGACCGGCGGCCGCAGCGACGCGGCCCTGGGCGTTTCCCGCAACCAGAACAGGAACTATCCAGTGTCCCAGTCCATCCCCAGCTTCGCCGTCACCCGTTCGGACCACCCGCGCAGCGCTGAACAGCGCGCCCAGATCCTGGAGAAGCCGGGCTTCGGCCTGCACTTCACCGACCACATGGTGGAAGTACGCTGGGACAAGGACACCGGCTGGCACAACGCCAACGTGCGTGCCTATGGCCCGCTGCAGCTGGACCCGGCCGCGGCCGTGCTGCACTACGGCCAGGAAATCTTCGAAGGCATCAAGGCCTACCGCCACGCCGACGGCTCGATCTGGACCTTCCGCCCCGATGCCAACGGCCGCCGCCTGCAGCGTTCGGCCCAGCGCCTGGCGCTGCCGGAACTGCCGGTGGAGATCTTCGTCGAATCGCTGAAGCAGCTGATCGCGCTGGACAAGGACTGGGTGCCGTCGGCCGACGAATCCAGCCTGTACTTCCGTCCGTTCATGATCGGCGATGAAGCCTTCCTCGGCGTGCGTGGCGCGCACAAGGCCGGCTACTACGTCATCGCCAGCCCGGCCGGCCCGTACTTCGCCAAGGGCGTGGCCCCGGTGTCGATCTGGCTGTCCACCGAATACGCGCGCGCCGCCAAGGGCGGCACCGGTGCGGCCAAGTGCGGTGGCAACTACGCCGCCTCGCTGCTGCCGCAGCAGAAGGCGCAGGCGCAGGGCTGCTCGCAGGTGCTGTTCCTGGACCCGGTCGAAGGCAAGTACCTGGAAGAACTGGGCGGCATGAACGTGTTCCTGGTCTACAAGGACGGCACGCTGGTCACCCCGGCGCTGTCGGGCAGCATCCTGGAAGGCATCACCCGCGAAAGCATCCTGCAGCTGGCACGCGACCGTGGCATGAAGGTCGAAGAGCGCAAGGTCACCATCGATGAGTGGAAGGACGGCGTGGCCTCCGGCGAGATCGCTGAAGTCTTCGCCTGCGGCACTGCTGCCGTGGTCACCCCGATCGGCCAGCTCAAGGGCGAAGGCTTCGCCGTGGGCGACATCAACGCCCCGGCCGGCGAAGTCACCATGTCGCTGCGCAAGGAGCTGACCGACATCCAGTACGGCCGCCTGCCGGACCGTCACAATTGGCTGGTCAAGCTGGGCTGATCAGCACCCGCGTGTCGTCTTCCGGAAAGCCCGTCCCTGTGACGGGCTTTCTGCGTTCTGGGAATATGGTTCCGATGGACCGATGAACCCCGGTAGAATCGACTGTCAGTCGACTATCGCGCGTAGCGCGCGATTTTCGGGGTGTCCGGGAAGAGCAGTCGACTAACAGTCGACTATCGCGAGCAGCGCGGGGTTTTCGGGATTGCAGCGAAGAGCAGTCGACTAACAGTCGACTCTACCGTCGATACCCCCGACGCCACGACACCTCGACACACCCCCATCGCCGATGTCGGCAAAGTCATTCCAGGACACGCCGGTTGTCCTCCGCCGTCCGCAATTTCCTTCATCTTCACAAACCCTCGACCCGCAAAGTCTCAGATCCGACATTTCATGTTGCTGAAAAGACGCTGAAATCTTGTCGCGTCCAGCGCAAAGGCCTAGCGTCGACACCAGGCGGATCGCTTGGGGTTGATCCGCCGCCTGCCGGCCTCCGACTCTCCATCCACAGCTCGACCCTGGGTCGCGGCCGGTGTTCCTGCCGATTCCGGCATCCACACCACAGAAGGTACATTCCGATGTCCCAGGTTACGCAACCGCGTGTGCGTCATGCATGGGTAGTCCTCGGTGCCACCGTCGTCACCTCGTTGCTGCTGGCCGCGCCGGCATTTGTCGGTGACGTGCAGCTGAGCGGGCTGGAGTCCGCGCCGACGCACCAGCGTTTCATCGTGAAATACCGCGACAACAGCGCGCCGCTGGCCAGCACCACGGCGCTGGCCAGCTCGCTGAAGGCCGCCGCCACCGGCCTGCCGGCCGCGCAGGGCCGCGCGCTGGGCCTGCAGCAGCTGCACCGGCTGGCAACCGGCCCCAGCGTGGTCAAGGCCGACCGCCCGCTGGACCGCGCCGACGCCGAACTGCTGATGCGCAAGCTCGCCGCCGATCCGAACGTGGAATACGTGGAAGTCGACCAGATCATGCGGCCGACGCTGGTGCCCAACGACACCCGCTTCAATGAACAGCGGGCTTTGGCACCTCCAACGCGTCCATCAACGTGCGCCCGGCCTGGGACAAGGCCACCGGCACCGGCGTGGTGGTGGCGGTGATCGACACCGGCATCACCAACCACCCCGACCTCAACGCCAACATCCTGCCCGGCTACGACTTCATCAGCGATACGGCGTTGGCGCGCGACGGCAACGGCCGTGACAGCAACCCGAACGACGAGGGCGACTGGTACGGCAACAACGAGTGCCAGCCGGGCTACCCCGCTTCCAACTCCAGCTGGCACGGCACGCACGTGGCCGGCACCGTGGCCGCGGTCACCAACAACAGCATCGGCGTGGCCGGTACCGCCTTCAACGCCAAGGTGGTGCCGGTGCGCGTGCTCGGCAAGTGCGGCGGTTATACCTCCGAAATCGCCGATGCCATCGTCTGGGCGTCCGGCGGCAGCGTCAGCGGCGTGCCGGCCAATGCCAACCCGGCCGAAGTCATCAACCTGTCCCTCGGCGGTGGCGGCAGCTGCTCGGCCACCTACCAGAACGCCATCAACGGGGCGGTCGGCCGTGGCACCACGGCGGTGGTCGCCGCCGCCAACACCAACACCAACGTGTCCTCGTCGGTGCCGGCCAACTGTGCCAACGTGATCGCGGCGGCCGCCACCACCTCGGCCGGCGCCCGCGCCAGCTTCTCCAACTACGGCGCCGGCATCGATATTTCCGCGCCGGGCCAGGGCATCCTGTCCACCCTCAACACCGGTACCACCGTGCCGGGCAGCCCGACCTACGCGTCCTACAACGGCACCTCGATGGCGGCCCCGCACGTGGCCGGCGTGGTCGCGCTGATGCAGTCGGTCGCGCCCAGCCCGCTCAGCCCGGCGCAGGTGGAAACCATCATCAAGAACACCGCGCGGCCACTGCCGGGCGCCTGTTCGGGTGGCTGCGGCGCCGGCATCATCGACGCCGATGCGGCGGTGACGGCGGTCATCAACGGCACCGGTGGCGGCACCAACCCCAACCCGGGTGGCAATGACCTGCAGAACAACGTGCCGGTCACCGGTCTGTCCGCGGCAAGTGGCGCCTCGCTGGCCTACCCCGTCACCGTACCGGCCGGGCGCAGCCAGTTGCGCGCGGCCATCAGTGGTGGCAGCGGCGATGCCGACCTGTACCTGCGCCAGGGCAGCGCACCCACCGATACCACCTACACCTGCCGCCCGTACCTGAGCGGCAACAACGAAACCTCCACCGTCAGCAACCCCGCCGCCGGTGTCTGGCACGTCCGCGTGAAGGCCTACAGCACCTTCTCCGGTCTCAGCCTGACCGCGCAGTACTGAGCCCAAGCCCCTCCCACAGGGCACGCCCCGGCTTCGGCCGGGGCGTTTTTCATGCAGGCTGCCGCAGGCGCCGCCGTTGCCGGCGCGCGCCAGGGCACTCAGACCGATTCGAAGCGGTTGGCCGCCACGTTCTTGCGCACGTGGTCCGGGTTGAAGATGCGGCCGTTCATGGCGATGTAGACGCCTTCCGGCAGCGACTGCACCGCACCGATCGCACGGCCGATGTTGAACTCGGCATCCGAACCGCGGAACCGTGCCGGGCTCAGCGCGCCGGTCATCACCATGGTCTTGCCCGGAATGGTCGCCAGCACCTTGCCGGTCTGCACCATCGAATCGGTACCGTGGGTCACCAGCACGTGCCGGGTCGGCTGTGCGGCGATGGTGGCGCGGATCAGCTCGCGGTCCTCGTCGGTGATGTGCAGCGAGTCCTGGCGCAGGATCGGAATCACGTTGAAACGGAACGTCACCCCCAGCTCGCGCAGGATCATGCCGATCTGCGGGTCACCGATCTGGTAGTCCGACTTGTCGTCGAAGTAGATCTTGTCGATCGTGCCACCGGTGATGACGATCAGGAGCTCTTCCATCATGTGCATGCGCGAAACCAGGCAGGAACGTCGGCGCGTGGGCCGGGAGTGCAGATGATACGGCTCTGCGCCCGCAGCGTCAGCGCCGTCGTCCCAGCCGTGCGCGCAGCCCCGGCAGGCAGGCGGCGAAGATCACCAGCAGCGACAGCACCACCTCGATCAGCGCCAGCGTGCGTGTTTCCGGGTGGCTCCAGGCGCTCATCACGCCGTGGCTGAACCAGCCCAGCGCCAGCACCGAGGCCCAGAAGCCGGCCTTGCGCCAGCCCGGCAGCAGCGCAAAACCCAGCGCCAGCGGCGGGGCGGTGAACACCAGCTGGGTTGCCAGCCAGTGCTTGTCGTTGATGAACCAGCCCACGTACAGCGCGGCCAGCGCCATCAGCGCCAGCAGCAGCGTGGTGCGCAGCCGGCGCTCGCTCATCGGGACAACCGCTGGGCGATGTCGGCCACCCGCCGGCCCAGCGCCCGTGCCAGCACGGCTTCGTCGTCGGTGGGCTGCGGGTCGTCGGCCGCGCCGGACACATGGCTGGCCCCGTAGGGCGTGCCGCCGCTGGTGGTGTGGCTCAGCGCCGGCTCGGTGAACGGAATGCCCACGATCAGGCAGCCGTGGTGCAGCAGCGGCACCTGCATCGACAGCAGGGTCGATTCCTGGCCGCCGTGCATCGAGGCGGTGGACGTGAATACGCCCGCCGGGCGGCCGGCGAGGGTGCCGTTCACCCATTCAGCGCCCAGCCCATCCAGGAAATGCTTCACCGGCGCGGCCATGTTGCCGAAGCGGGTAGGGCTGCCCAGCAGCAGGCCATCGCACTCCACCAGGTCCTGCACGCTCACATAGGGCGCGCCGTCTTCGGGCACCGGCGGCTGCGCGGCCTGGGTCACTGCCGCCACCGGCGGCACGGTGCGCAGGCGCGCGAACATGCCGGCCACTTCGCCCACGCCACGGGCAATCTGGCGCGCCAGCCGTGCCACTGAACCCCCACAGCTGTAGTACAGTACCAGGATCTCGCCCATCGTCGCCCCTGTCTCCTTCATCGTCAGGGGCCCAGTATGGCTATCCTGCACGCGTTGCGCATCGGGTACCCTTGCCCCGATGGAACCTTTGGATACGCTCAACCTGTGGATGGAGCGCGCGCGTGACCGCGCACGGGCGGCCAGCTTCGGCCGCTTCCTGTGGCGCCGCTTCCTGGACGACCGCCTTTTCCAGGCCGCCGCCGCGCTGGCCTATACCACCGTGTTCGCGCTGGTACCGCTGGCCATCGTGGTGTTCGGCGTGCTCTCGGCGTTCCCGGTGTTCGACCGCTGGAGCGACCAGCTCAGCGATTACGTCTTCTCCAACTTCGTGCCCAACGCCGCCCGTGCGGCCGAAGGCTACCTGCGCCAGTTCTCGGCCAGTGCCGGCCAGCTCACCGCCGCCGGCTTCATCGCGCTGGTGGTGTCGCTGCTGATCACCCTCAACAGCGTCGAGGAGATCTTCAACCAGATCTGGCGGATGGGCTCCACCCGGCCCAAGTTGACCCGCTTCCTGGTCTACTGGACGGTGCTGACCCTGGGCGCGATGCTGGCCGCCGCCTCGCTGGCAGTGTCGGCGCGGGTGTTCGCCATGCCGCTGTTCGGCACCCAGGAAGGGCGCTGGCTGGCCGACCTGGCGCTGCGGCTGGCCCCGGTGCTGATCGAATTCGTCTGCATCACCATGGTCTACCGGGTGGTGCCGTACCATGTGGTGAAGTGGCGCCATGCCGTGCCCGGCGCGGTGCTGGCGGCGATCATGCTGGAATTGGTGAAGTGGGGCATCGGCGCCTACCTGGGTAGCTTCCAGTCCTACCAGAAGCTCTACGGCACGGCGGCCTTCGTGCCCATCCTGCTGCTGTGGATCTACCTGTGCTGGGTCTCGGTCCTGCTGGGCGCCTCGCTGTCCTCCTCCATCGCCGCCTTCCGCTACCAGCCGGCCGACCTGCGCCTGCCGCAGGGTTACGAGTTTTACGGCCTGCTCCGCCTGCTGGGCCGCTTCCAGCAGGCCCGCGCGCTGGGCAAGGGCCTGGAGGAGAACGAGATCCTGCGGCTGGAGCCGCTGCTGACCGATTCGCTGCTGCAGGACCTGATGTGCGACCTGCAGCGGATCGGCGTGCTGCGCCGCGACGAGAACGGCGAATGGCTGCTGGCCCGCGACCTGGACCAGGTCAGCCTGGCCGATCTGTATGAATGCACCCAGCTGCGCATCCCGGTGTCCGAACAGCACCTGCCGTACCGTGATGACAGCCTAGGCCAGGCGGCGCTGTCCGCCCTGGAGGAACTTCGCCTGCCGCTGCGCGAGCGCCTCAAGCGCCGTGTCAGCGATATCTATACCGATTCCGGAGAACGACGATGAACCGCAAACTGCTGCTGCCCGCGCTGGTGGCCGTGCTGATGGTGGCCTGCAAGCCGGCCGACGCCCCGGCGCCGGCCAGTAGCGCACCGCCCGCGCAGGCCCCGGCCACCGCCACCGCACCCGCCACAGCCCCGGAGGCCGCGCCGGCCGAGCGCACCACTGCCGAAATGCCGACGCTGCGCATGAAGGCCGTGGACGGCACCGACTACGACCTGGCCGCGCACCGTGGCAAGTGGGTGGTGGTGAACTTCTGGGCCACCTGGTGCGCCCCCTGCCGCAAGGAAATGCCGGAGCTGTCAGCCCTGCATGCCATGCGCAGCAATATCGAAGTGGTGGGCCTGGCTTACGAGGAGATCGAGGCGCCGGAGATGCAGGCCTTCCTGTCCAAGCATCCGGTCACCTATCCGATCGTCATTGCCGACCCGTACGATCCGCCGGCCGATTTCGTCACCCCGCGCGGCCTGCCGCTGACCTATCTGATCGACCCTGCCGGCAAGGTGGCGCACACCTTCCTTGGCCCGGTGACCGCCGCCGAGATCGAAGCGCAGATCGCCGCGGCAAAGTAAGAGAGCAGGGCCGCGCCGATGGGGTCCGCCGATGGGGTCAGATCCGTTTTCCGAAGGAAAACGGATCTGACCCCGGTTTTTTTGCTACCAAGACCCTTATTCCTCAACCGGGAACGCTTCAATCGGCTTGAGCACGTCGTAGCGCTCATGGTGCATCTCGCCTTTCAGCTTCGGCAGCGCCAGCACCGGCGCATCCACCCGCGTATCGGGCAGCCGGTCCAGCAGGTTGCGCAGCAGCGTCAGCCGGCCCCGCCGCTGGTCGTTGAAATCCACCAGCGTCCACGGCGCCTGCTCGCGGTGCGTGGCGCGCAACATCGCCTCGCGCGCCTCGGTGTAGGCGCTGTACTTGCTGCGCGACTTCAGGTCTACCGGCGAGAGCTTCCAGCCTTTCAGCGGGTTCTCGTGGCGTTCGGGAAAGCGTTTTTCCTGCTGTTCCTGGCTCACCGTCAACCAGTACTTGAACAGCAGGATGCCGTCATCCACCAGCAGCTGCTCGAACACCGGCGCCTGCTGCAGGAACTGGTGGTACTCGCTTTTACTGCAGTACCCCATCACCCGCTCCACGCCGGCGCGGTTGTACCAGCTGCGGTCCATCAGCACGATCTCGCCGGCGGCCGGCAGGTGCGTGGCGTAGCGCTGGAAATACCACTGCGTGCTCTCGCGGTCGGTCGGCTTGGGCAGCGCCACCACCTTGCACTGGCGTGGGTTGAGGTGCTCGCTGATGGCCTGGATCACACCACCCTTGCCAGCGGTGTTGCGGCCCTCGAACAGCACCAGCAAACGCTGCCCGGTGTGCTGCACCCAGCGCGCCATCGCGGTAAGTTCCAACTGCATCGGCTGCAGCTGCTCGTCGTACGCCTTGCGCTTGAGCTTGCCCATCGTCACACCACACCGGAAAGGAACCCCGAGCCTAGCGCAGCGCCTGCTCAGGCGATGTGGACACCCGGGCGGTAGAGCCGACCAGGTAGAGTCGATTGGGTAGAGTCGACTGTTAGCCGACTGCTCTTCGATCCAGCAGGAAACCCCCGCGCTGCGCGCGACAGTCGACCAACGGTCGACTCTACCGAGCCGCCGAGGGGCAGCCCGGAGCAAGGGTAGAGTCGACTGTTAGTCGACTGCTCTTCGATCCGGCAGGATAATCCCGCGCTGCGCGCGACAGTCGACCAACGGTCGACTCTACCCAGCCGCGCCAACCCAGGTCCCCACCCGGCCGCGTGAACCCAACCGCATCTAACCCGCCACACCGCCCCAACCGTGCTCGTGCGCTAGCGCCTGCAGCAGCGCCGACAGGTCCGCCGCGAAGCCGTCCATGTCGAACACGCCGCTGCGCCCGCGTGCCTGCGCCAGCTCGGCGCGCAGCGCGGCCAACGCGGCCGGGTCGTTGCCCAGTGCGGTGGCCGTGGCGATGAAGGCGGCGTCATCGGCCACGTTCATGTGCGCCAGGCCGAGATGATGGTTGAGGCTGCCGGCCACGCGTGCGGCGAAGGTATCGCCAGGACAGGTCAGCACCGGGCAGCCGGCCCACAGCGCATCGGACGCGGTGGTATGCGCGTTGTACGGGTGCGTGTCCAGGAACAGGTCGGCCAGCGCATAGTGAGCCAGGTACTGCGGGTGCGGCAGCTTGGCCATGAACACCAGCCGCTCCGGCGCCAGCCCGGCCGCCGCCGCTTCGCGCAGCCGCGCATCGGCACGGCCGGGGCCGGACAGCAGCCACAGCACGCTGCCGGGCACGCCGCGCAGCACCGCCAAGGCGCGCGCCATGCTGCGCGGGTTGAGCTTGTAGCTGTTGTTGAAGCAGCAGAACACCACGCCATGTTCGGGCAGCCCGCACGCGGCCCGCGACGGCGCCGGCTGCAGTACGCGGGTGTTGTCCGACGGCTGGAACGCGCGCGGCAGGCGCAGCACGCGCTCGTTGTAGTGCGGTTCCAGCGCCGGCGGCAGGGCGAACGCATCGCCGACCACCGCATCCAGCCACGGCGCGCCGGAGGTGCCGGGGTAGGCCAGCCAGTTCAACTGCAGCGGGGCAGGGCGCATGGCCAGTACTTCCGGCGTGCCGCCACCGCCCCAGCCACACAGGTCGAACAGGACGTCGATGCCCTGCGCACGGATCTGCGCAGCAGTCTCGGCATGGCGTTGGCCGGCCACCTCGTGCAGTCGGGCTGCGGACTGCAGGCGCTGGCGGATGCGGCTGCCGTCATTACTGTTCAGCGCGAACAGGTGCAGCTGCAGCGCCGGGTCCGCCTGCAGGTGTTCCAGCAGTGCCACGGTCAGCAGGCCGGTGGGGTGCGCGCCGAATCCATTGGAGAGGAAGCCGATGCGCAGCGGACCCCGTGCACGCACGGGCACGGTCGGCAGCGGGCGCACGGCGGCGGCCACCGCTGCGGCGCGCGCAGGCCAGCTGCTCGGCGGCGCTGGCATCCTCGCTGAGGAAAGCGAAGGGCTCGACCACGCCCTGGCCGCTGGCAACCGCGGCGCGTACCTGTGCGGCCAGCGCGTCCACGTCCTGCCAGTCACACAGGCGACGCTGCCAGGCGAGGCGCTGCGCGGCGATGTACGGTTCGCCCGACAGCAGCGCGTGCGCGCGGCGGTAGGCGGCCGCTGCGCCCTCGGCGTCGTCGGCATCTTCCAGTGCATGGCCCAGCCACAGGGCGATGCCCGGATGCTCCGGTGCCAGCGCGGAGGCCTGGCCGAGCAGCGTCGCCGCGTCGGCGTGGGCACCGGCCATCCAGGCCACCCGGCCCAGCCGGGCCAGTGCCTCGGGATGGTTCGGCCGCAGCTGCAGGGCGCGGCGCGCGGCGCGTTCGCCGGCGCCGATGTCGCCGGCTTCCAGTTCCAGGTCGGCCAGCATCACCCAGGCGATGAAGTCACCGGGCTGGCGTGCCAGCGCCTGCTGCAGTTGCTGCCGTTGCTGCCAGGCCGACATCGGCTCAGCCCACCGACAGCTGCGCCAGCGCATCCACCTGGTGCTCGTGGCTCAGGCGCTGCAGCAGGGCGTCGAGGTCGCCGGACAGGATGTTGGGCAGGTCGTACAGGGTCAGGCCTTCCACGCGGTGGTCGGTGATCCGCCCCTGCGGGAAGTTGTAGGTGCGGATGCGCTGGCTGCGATCACCGCTGCCCACCTGCAGGCGCCGCGATTCGGCCTGCGCCGCGTCCTGGCGCTGGCGTTCGGCATCCAGCAGCTGCGCTTTCAGGCGCTTCATCGCCTTGTCGCGGTTGGCGTGCTGGCTGCGCTCGGTCTGGCATTCCACCACCACGCCGGTCGGCACATGGGTGATGCGGATGGCCGACTCGGTCTTGTTCACGTGCTGGCCACCGGCGCCGGACGAGCGGAACGTGTCCACACGCAGGTCGGCCGGATTGATGACGATGTCATCCACCTCGTCGGCCTCGGGAATGATCGCCACGGTAGCGGCCGAGGTATGGATGCGGCCCTGCGATTCGGTGGCCGGCACGCGCTGCACGCGGTGCGTGCCCGATTCGAACTTCAGGCGCGAGAATGCGCCGTGGCCGACCACGCGTGCCACCACTTCCTTGTAGCCGCCATGTTCGCCGGGGTTGTCCGATTCGATCTCCACCTTCCAGCCCTGGCGTTCGGCGTAGCGGGCGTACATGCGGAACAGATCGCCGGCGAAGATCGCCGCTTCATCGCCGCCGGTGCCGGCGCGCACTTCCAGGAACAGGTTGCCTTCATCGCGCGGATCGCGCGGGACCAGCAGCAGCGCCAGTTCCTGTTCCAGTTCCTGCAATCGGGCCTGGGCAGCGGCGATTTCCTCTTCGGCCAGCTCGCGCAGGTCAGGGTCGGCACGCATGGCTTCGGCGGCGGCCAGGTCGTCCTTGGCGCGGGTTTCGGCGGCCAGCGCAGTGGCCACCGGTTCCAGCTGCGCGAATTCGCGCGAGAGATCGCGGAAACGGGTGTTGTCGGCCACCACATCGGGTTCGGCCAGCAGGCGTTCCAGTTCTTCGCGGCGCTCGGCCAGCGCTTCGAGCTTACGGCGCAGGGTCGGCGTCATCGTGTCTCACGGGTGGGTGGGCATAGCCCGGCGTGGCCGGGAACAGGCGTTCGGCGGCGCGGGTCAGATCGGCGTCACCGCTCAGCGCGGCGGCGCGCAGCGCGGCCGTGGGCGGGTGCAGCAGGCGGTTGGTCAGGCCATTGGCTAGCAGTTCCAGCACCTCGTCGGCCGGCTTGCCGTTGGCCAGCTGCTGGCGCGCGCGCTCCAGCATCTCCACGCGGGTGGCTTCGCCAAACGCGCGCAGCTGCTTCAGCGGGGCCTGGTGTGAACTCGCCTGCTGGGTTTCCACATAGCGCGCCACCTGCAGGTCAATGATCGCCTCGGCTTCGGCAGCGGCCTCGCGGCGGCCACGGCGGTTGTCTTCCACCGCCCGTTCCAGGTCGTCCACGGTGTACAGGAAGGCATCGTCCAGCGTGGCGACGTCGGCCTCGATGTCACGCGGCACCGCCAGGTCGAACAGCAGCATCGGCTTGTGCCGGCGCGTGCGCAGTGCGTTGGCCACGGCCGCACGGTGGATCACCGGTTCGCGCGCGGCGGTGGCCGAGAACACCACGTCGGCCTCGGCCAGGTGGCGGTCCAGCTCGGCCAGCGGCAGGGCCACGCCACCATGGCGGCTGGCCAGTTCCTGCGCATGGGCCAGGGTGCGGTTGGCGATCAGCAGGCGGCGCACCTTGCCTTCGCTCAGGTGGCGGGCGGCCAGCTCGATGGTTTCACCGGCGCCGACCAGCAGCACCGTGGACTCGTCCAGGCGGGCGAAGGCGTTCTGCGCCAGGCGCACCGCGGCCGAGGCCACCGAGACCGGATTGGCGCCCACCTGGGTATCGGTGCGCGCGCGCTTGGCCACCGAGAAGGTCTGCTGGAACAGCCGGTCCAGGCGCTGGCCCAGCAGGCCATGTTCGCGCGCGGTGGACCAGGCATCCTTCACCTGGCCCAGGATCTGCGGTTCGCCCAGCACCATCGAATCCAGCCCGGTGGCCACCCGGAACAGGTGGCGCACCGCATCGCCGTCGGCGTGCTGGTACAGGCAGCCCTGCAGGTCGCCGGCCTGCGACTGCAGCCAGCCGTCCAGCGCCCGGGCGTCCTCGGCAACGGCATACAGTTCGGTGCGGTTGCAGGTGGACAGCAGTACCGCCTCGGCAATCTGCGGGGTGTCGCGCAGCGAACCGAGCGCGCGCGGCAGGGCGTCACCGGCAAAGGCAGCGCGTTCGCGCAGCTCCACCGGTGCGGTCTGGTGATTCAGTCCGAGCACCCACAGGGTCATTGTTCAGTTGCTTGCGATAAGCTGCTGGCCATTGGCACACATTTTAAGGCTCCGATGCCGCCGATGCCCGCATTGATTCGCATCCCCAGTGTTCTGTTGCTGTCCCTGGCCTTCACCCAGGGGCTGGCAGCGGCACCGGCCAAGGCCCCAGTGGCCGCCCCCAGCAGCCCGGAACTGGCCCTGGAGCCGGTGATGGCCGGCGAGTTCGCCCTGCAGGCCGGCAAGCTGGCCGAGGCCGCGCGCTGGTACCTGCAGGCCGCCCAGCAGAGCAGCGACGACGCCGGCCTGGCCGAGCGCGCGACCCGCATCTCGATGCTGGCCAACGACGATGCGCGCGCCGCCCAGGGCCTGGCCCTGTGGCAGCAGCGGGCGCCGCGTTCGCTGGCCATGCGCAGTGCCGGCGCCGCGCTGGCCATGCGCCAGGGCGATGTGAAGGCCGCCGAGACCGAGCTGCAGGCGCTGCTGCGCGAACCCGGCGACGAAGGCTGGAAGTTCGCCCTGGGCGCGCTGATCGGCGGTGGCCGCGACCCGGCCCTGCCGGCGCAGGTGCTGGGCGACCTGGTCGACGCCAACGCGCTGCCCGAGCGCATCGAGGCCTGGCAGGAGTTCGGCCGGCTGGCGCTGCGCATGGAGCGCCCCGAGCTGGCCCAGCGCATGATCGACGAAGTGGTCCGGCGCTTCCCCGAAGAGCCGCGCGTGGCCCTGCTGCATGCCAGCCAGCTGCAGCAGGCTGGCCAGACCGAGCAGGCGCTGGCGCTGCTGCGCGGGGTGGAATCCAAGGCCCTGCAGGACCCGGACCTGCGCAACGCACTGGCCATTTCCTATGACGCCCTGAACCAGCCGGCCGCCGCCGAGCGGGTGCTGGCGCATGGCCCGCAGGACGTGCAGACCTGGGGCATGCGCGCCTCGCTGCTGGCCAAGCAGGGCGACAACGCCGCCCTGTCGGGCCTGTACAACGAACTGTCGCGGCAGGCCGCCAAGCCGGACCCGGCACAGCGCCTGCTGCTGGGCAAGATCGCCGAGTACCTCAAGCGCTACAACGAGGCGGTGAACTGGTACCACAGCGTGCCCGGTGGCGACGAACGCAGCGAAGCCCGCCTGCGCGCGGCCAGCGCGCTGGGCTTGCTGGGCCGCCAGGACAAGGCGCTGGAGGAGGTCCACGCGATCCAGTCCGATGCCAGCACCGACGAGGACGCGCGCCGCGATGCCTACCTGCTGGAGGCCGAACTGCGCCAGCGCGCCGGCGACGACCAGGGCGAACTGGATGCGCTGGCCCGTGGCCTGGCCGCCTACCCTGATGAAAATGCGCTGCTGTACGCCCGAGGCCTGGCCTGGGAGCGCCGCGACAACATTTCCCGGGCAGAGGCCGACCTGTGCAAGATCCTGGTGACCGAACCGGAAAACGTGGCCGCGCTGAATGCGTTGGGCTACACCCTGGCCGACCGCACCACCCGCTACCAGGAAGCGCTGGAGCTGATCGACCGCGCCCGCGTGGCCGAGCCGGATAACGCCGCCATCCTCGACAGCTACGGCTGGGTGCTCTACCGCCTGGGCCGCAACGAAGATGCCCTGGTGCAGCTGCGCCGTGCCTGGACGCTGGCCAAGGACGCGGAGATCGCCGCGCACGTGGGCGAGGTGCTGTGGGTGCTCGGCAAGCATGACGAGGCCCGTCATTTCTTCGACGAGGCCGCCAAGCTGGAACCGGACAACCGCGCGCTGCAGCGCGCCCGCGAGAAGTTCACCCCATGACCCGTTTCCCGATCCGGCCGCTGCTGCTGGCAGCCGTCACCCTGGCCATGGCCGCCTGTACCTCGGTGGGCACCCAGAAGACGCCCGCACCGGAGGTGGTCTACACCGTCTCGCCGGCCGCCGAGCGCGCCGAAGAAGCGCGCGTGCAGGCCCTGCGCGCGCAGCCGCAGTTCACGTTCCAGGGCCGCGTGTCGGTCAGCAAGGGCCGCAATGGCGGCAGCGGCCGCATCGACTGGAGCCAGCAGGGCAGCGCGTACCGCATCCAGCTGAGCGCGCCGGTCACCCGCCAGAGCTGGACGTTGGAAGGCGACACCGCGAGTGGCGGCGGCCGCCTCGATGGCCTGGGCGACGGCCCGCGTGCCGGCGACGATGCGCGCCAGCTGCTGCTGGAGGCCACCGGCTGGGATATTCCAGTGAATGAACTGCCTGACTGGACCCGCGGCCTGGTACTGCGCGGCAGCGGCGAAAGCGCGGTGGAGCGCGACGCCGAGGGCCGCCCGCGGCGCATGCAGCAGGCCGGCTGGGTCGTGCAGTACCTGGACTGGTACCCCGCGCTGGGCGGCAGCCCGGCGCTGCCGCGGCGCATCGAAGCCAGCCGTGGCGACGCCAAGGCGCGCCTGCTGGTGGACCAGTGGGGGCAGGGCGCGCAATGAGTGACCCTGCTGTCGGGCCGGGCTGGTCGTGGTGGCCGGCCCCGGCCAAGCTGAACCTGTTCCTGCACATCACCGGCCGCCGCGCCGATGGCTACCACGACCTGCAGAGCGTGTTCCGCCTGCTGGACTGGGGTGACCGCATCGGCCTGCGTCTGCGTGAAGACGGCCAGGTGCGCCGTGAGGGTGCCGGCCTGGCGGGCGTGGCCGAGGCCGACGACCTGGCCGTGCGTGCGGCGCGTTTGCTGAAAGCGGACGCCAACATCGCGCAAGGTGTGGATATCATCATCGAAAAGCACGTTCCAGCCGGTGGTGGCTTTGGCGGCGGCTCGTCCGACGCGGCCACCGTGCTGGTGGCGCTGAACCGGCTGTGGAATGCCGGCCTGGACGACGACGCCCTGGCGGCACTGGGCCTGCGCCTGGGCGCGGACGTGCCGGTGTTCGTGCGCGGCTGCAATGCCTGGGCCGAAGGGGTAGGGGAGCGGCTGACCCCGATCGTCCTGCCGCCGGCCTGGTATGTCATCGCCGATCCGGGCGTTCACGTGCCCACCCCGGCCCTGTTCGCAGATCCGCATTTGACGCGCGACACCCCGCCAGCAAAAATAGCGGACTTCGCTTCCGGGTCTGTGTCCGGCAATGCGTTCGAACCGGTGCTGCGCCGCCGCGAGCCTGCCGTCCAGGCCGTGCTTGCTGCGTTGAGCGACATCGGAACGGCGCGGCTGACAGGGTCCGGTGGCGGTTGTTTCCTCGAGTTCGATTCGCAGGCTGCCGCCGAGCAGGGACGAGCGAAGTTGCCGAAGGAGCTGCGGGCATGGGTAGCAGCGGGCGCATGGCGTTCGCCGTTGCTGGATGCACTCGAGCGACACTGATTTACCGATGCAGGGGCGTCGCCAAGAGGCCCAAGGCACCAGGTTTTGATCCTGGCATTCGTAGGTTCGAATCCTACCGCCCCTGCCAATGCGGCTGTGTCCGCGCCTTCCAGCGCATGCGTGCGCGGGACGTGGAAATTGCCGCGGTGTTGTCAGCAGCAGGGGCCAGTGGTCCCTGGCGCTACCGGATCCCCGCCACTCGTCCCCGCCCGAGACAATCATGATGCAAGAGTCCCCCAACCTGCTGGTCTTTTCCGGCAACGCCAACAAACGTCTGGCGCAGAACATCTGCAAGGAACTGGGGGTCCGCCCGGGCAAGGCGCTGGTCTCGCACTTCTCCGACGGTGAAGTGCAGGTGGAAATCGAAGAGAACGTCCGCAAGCAGGACGTCTTCGTGATCCAGCCGACCTGCGCGCCGAGCGCGGAGAACCTGATGGAGCTGCTGGTGCTGATCGACGCGCTCAAGCGCGCATCGGTGGCCAGCGTCACCGCCGTGCTGCCGTACTTCGGCTACTCGCGCCAGGACCGCCGCATGCGTTCCTCGCGCGTGCCGATCACCGCCAAGCTGGCGGCCAAGATGTTCGGTACCGCCGGTGCCGACCGTGTGCTGACCGTGGACCTGCACGCCGACCAGATCCAGGGCTTCTTCGATATCCCGGTCGACAACGTGTATGCCTCCCCGCTGCTGCTGGCCGACATCTGGCGCGCCTACGGCACCGAAAACCTGATCGTTGTTTCGCCGGACGTGGGCGGCGTGGTCCGCGCCCGTGCCGTGGCCAAGCGCCTGGATGACGCCGACCTGGCGATCATCGACAAGCGCCGCCCGCGCGCCAACGTCTCCACCGTGATGAACATCATCGGTGACGTCGAAGGCAAGACCTGCGTCATGGTCGATGACATCGTCGACACCGCCGGCACCCTGTGCGCCGCTGCCGCTGCCCTCAAGGCGCGCGGCGCGCTCAAGGTCGGCGCCTACTGCACCCACGCGGTGCTGTCCGGCCCGGCGGTGGACAACATCACCAACTCCCAGCTCGACGAACTGGTGGTGACCGATACCATCCCGCTGAACGATGCAGCGCGGGTGTGCAGCAAGATCCGCCAGCTGAGCGTGGCGGAGATGCTGGCCGAAACGATGCGCCGCATCGCCTTCGGTGAATCGGTCAGCTCGCTGTACGTCGATTGACCTTCGTCCCTGCCGGCAGCGGCGGGGACATTCCCCGGATGCTTCTGGTCGCGGAAGCATCTTCAACCGCCGCGCCGCAAGGCAAGGCAACAACCGAGTAGTAGAAAATGTCGAAGACCCATGAAATCAAGGTCACCAAGCGTGAACTGCAGCGTAAGGGTGCGAGCCGCCGCCTGCGTCACGCCGGTGTGATTCCGGCCATCGTCTACGGCGGCACCGCCGAGCCGGTCGCCATCAGCCTGGACCACAACGAAATCTGGCTGGCCCAGCAGAACGAGTGGTTCTACGCCTCCATCCTGGACCTGAACCTGGATGGCAAGGTCGAGCGTGTGCTGCTGCGTGACATGCAGCGCCACCCGTTCAAGCAGCTGATCATGCACCTGGACTTCCAGCGCGTGAACGAGAACGAAGCCCTGACCGCTTCGGTCCCGCTGCACTTCGTCAACGAAGACACCTCGCCGGCCGGCAAGGCTGCCGACGTCGTGGTCACCCACGAGCTGAAGGAAGTGACCATCAGCTGCCTGCCGAAGGACCTGCCGGAGTCGATCGAAGTCGACCTGGGCGGCCTGAACGCTGGCGACGTGGTGTACCTGTCGGACATCAAGCTGCCGAAGGGCGTGGAAATCCCGGCGCTGGCGCTGGGCAAGGACCACGACGACGCCATCGTCACCGCCAAGCACGGCAAGGAAGACTCTGCCGACGCTGAAGCAGCGGCTGCCGAGTAATACAGTGGCGGTGCCTGCCTTCGGGCAGGCACCGTTCTGGAAGGAACCATGGCAGGATTGCGACTGATCGTCGGTCTGGGCAACCCCGGATCCGAACACGCCCGGACCCGGCACAATGCCGGGTTTTATTTCGTTGAGGCCCTGGCTGAAAAAGCCGGGGCACGCTGGAATGTGGACAGCAAGCTGTTCGGCGAGACCGCCAAGGTCGAGATCGCCGGCCAGACGGTATGGCTGCTCAAGCCGGCCACCTTCATGAACCTCAGCGGCAAGTCGGTCACCGCCGCCCAGCGGTTCTGGAAGATCGAGCCGGAGGAAACCCTGCTGGCCCACGACGAGCTGGACCTGCCGCCCGGTGCGGTACGGCTGAAGTTCGACGGTGGCCACGGCGGCCAGAACGGCCTGCGCGACACCATGCGCCTGCTCGGCCACGGCAGGTTCCATCGCCTGCGCGTGGGCATCGGCCACCCCGGCCACAAGGACCGCGTGGTGGGCTGGGTGCTCGGCCGTCCGTCCAAGGACGACGACGTCCTGATCGCACGCGCCATCGACGATGCCATCGACGTGCTGCCGCTGGCGGTGCAGGGCGATTTCAACGAAGCGATGAAGCGGCTGCACACCGCGAAATAGTGCTTCTGGTAGGTGCCAACCTTGGTTGGCAGACGTTCCCCCCGGTAGTCGCCAACCTTGGTTGGCGGATGTTCCACACCGAGATGGATTGGCCAAACAGCGCGCGCGCTGTTTCACCAATCACTTTCACCCCAGAGAGCTGTCACCCATGGGTATCAAATGCGGCATCGTCGGCCTGCCCAACGTCGGCAAGTCGACCCTGTTCAACGCGCTGACCAAGGCGGGCGTCGCCGCGGCCAACTTCCCGTTCTGCACCATCGAACCGAACGTCGGCATCGTGCCGGTGCCGGACCCGCGCCTGGGTGAGCTGGCAGCTATCATCAACCCGCAGAAGATCATCCCGACTGCCGTCGAGTTCGTCGACATTGCCGGCCTGGTGGCCGGTGCGGCCAGCGGCGAAGGCCTGGGCAACAAGTTCCTGGCGCACATCCGCGAAGTCGATGCCATCACCCACGTGGTGTGCTGCTTCGAGAACGCCGACGTCATCCACGTCAACAACAAGGTCGACCCGATCTCGGACATCGAAACCATCGATACCGAACTGGCGCTGGCCGACCTGGACAGCGTCGAGAAGGCGCTGAACCGTGCCGAGCGCGCCGCCAAGGGTGGCGACAAGGACGCGGCCGCGCGCAAGTCGGTGCTGGCCAAGCTGCAGGCTGCACTGTCGGACGGCAAGTCCGGCCGTTCGGCGGGCCTGGACGAGGACGAGAAGGCGCTGGTCCGTGACCTGTTCCTGCTCACCCTGAAGCCGGTGATGTACATCGCCAACATGCTGGAAGACGGCTTCGAGAACAACCCGCACCTGGACGCCGTGCGCGCCCATGCCGCCGCCGAAGGCGCACAGGTGGTGCCGGTGTCGGCCGCGATCGAAGAAGAGCTGTCACAGCTGGACGACGAAGACCGAGATACCTTCCTGGCCGACCTCGGCCTGAGCGAGCCGGGCCTGAACCGCGTGATCAACGCGGCCTACAGCCTGCTGGGCCTGCAGACCTACTTCACCGCTGGCGTGAAGGAAGTCCGCGCGTGGACCGTGCGCAAGGGCGCCACCGCCCCGCAGGCCGCCGCGGTCATCCACACCGACTTCGAGAAGGGCTTCATCCGCGCCGAAACCATCGCGTATGACGACTTCATCAAGTACAAGGGCGAAGCCGGCGCCAAGGAAGCCGGTCGCTTGCGCCTGGAAGGCAAGGAATACCGCGTGCAGGAAGGCGACGTGCTGCACTTCCGCTTCAACGTCTGATCCAGCGGCAACGGATCGACCCCGGACGCCCCGCCCTGTGCGGGGCGTTCGCGTTTCCGGGGGCGGGTGCCGGCATGGACAAAAATTGACCAGCCTCCGAAACGCCTGAGCCGCAACACTCGCGCGCACTTGTCCACACCAAACCCCCACCGCTTTCCACGTGCGGTGTGGAAAACCACGGGGTCAGATCCCTTTCCACGGGAAAGGGATCTGACCCCGATCAGCGCAGCCGAGTCGTGGACAAAATTTCACCGCGCAGGGAAACACCTGCGGTGCAACGCTCGCACCCACTTGTCCATATCAAGTGCCCGCCGCTCTCCACGCCGGATGTGGAACACAACATGGGCCATAGACAAAAAAACACCACGCCCGCAAACGCCTGCGCTGCAACGCTCGCGGCCACTTGTCCACACCAAGTTCCCATCGCTTTCCACGCACGATGTGGAAAACCCGCGTGGCCCGCTCTGGTAGTTGCCCAGCCTGGTGGGCGCTGGGCAGATCAGTGCCCACCCAGGCGGGCATCTGCCAAAGCCAGGTTCCCAGACAACAAGGCCCGCCAATGGCGGGCCTCATCGTCCACGTCCTGCGAAACCGCGCTTACAGCGCGCTGCCACCGAACTTGTGGGTGTACTGCAGGTTGATCTGGCGGCCGATGCTGTCGAACCAGGACACGTCGTAGTACGGGTAGCCGGTGTAGGCGGGGTCCTTCGGCGGCATCTTGTTGAACACGTTCACCACCGACAGGCTGATGCGCGAGTGGTCATCGAAGCGGTACTGCACCGAGGCGTTGTAGCGCCAGGTGGCACCGATCCACGGGCTGTCGCCACTCTCCGGGTCGAAGGTCTTGTCGTAGCTGTCCGAGTTCGGCAGCTTGCCCAGCCGCGAGGCGAACACCGCGGCCGACCACGCCTTCCGTTCCCAGCCTACGCTCAGGCTGGTCTTGGTGCGCGGAATGTCGAAGCCGCTGTTGACCGCGAACTGGTCTTCCACCACGTCGCCGGCAAAGCGCTGGAAATCGTGCTTCTTCACCCAGGTGTGGTTGCCGTTGAAGCTGAACTCGCCAATGGCGGTCTGCAGCCGGTAACGCGCGCCCACGTCCACGCCTGCGGTGGTTTCGCGCGCGATGTTCACCGGGTTCACCTGCACGCCATACAGACGGCCGTCGCTGGTGCGGGTCACGCGGGCCAGCGCATCAACGCAGGTGGGCGAGGTCGGGCTGGCCTGGCCCAGGCGGCAATCGGCCTCATTGGCCAGGATCGTGCGCACGTCCATGTCCTGCACCTGGTTGCGCATGTCGATGTTGAACCAGTCCGCGCTCAGGTCCAGGCCGCCGGCCGGCGGCCACACCACGCCGGCGCTCCACGATTTGCTGGTTTCCGGGCCCAGCTCGCGGTTGCCGCTGCGGCCGCGGATCAGGTTGCGGTCGTAGTCGGAACAGTCGCTGGCCTGCTCCAGTCGGCAGGTGTACAGGTCCTGCGCGCTGGTCTCGTCATTGCCGGGGCCGGCGTACACGTAGTGCAGGTCCGGGGCGCGGAAGGCGGTGCCGTAGGAGCCGCGCACCAGCAGGCTGTCGATCGGGCGCCATTCCAGGCCGCCGCTCCAGGTGGCCTTGCCGATACGGTGGACGGAATAGCGGTACTGGTCGTAGCGGCCGGCCAGGCTCACGTTCACCGTCTCCAGCACCGGCAGGCGGAACTCGGCGGCGGCGGCCCAGCGGTTGCGCGACCCTTCGCCGTCCGAATCCTTCCAGCTGTAGTAGTACTGCGTGGCCAGCGGGTCCGGGTGCAGGGCATAGGCCTGCTGGCCCACTTCCACGGTGGCGGCCACGCCGGCATCACCGCCCGGCAGCGCGAACAGGCTGCCGTTGGTCAGCGTCAGCGCCGCCGTTTCGGTGGGCGACTTCGGCGTGTAGGTGGTGCGCGCGGCAATCGAATCGTATTCGGCGCGGCTCAGCGGCCGGTACAGGCGCGACGGGTCGGCGTTGTAGATCGGGAAGCCATCATCCTCGTCCACGCCCAGCTGCGGGCCCAGGAACAGGTCGTTGGCCTTGGCCGCGATGATCTGCGGCCAGCTGATGCGCGACTGGTACTGCGAGTGGCTTAGCGAGGCCTCGTAATCCCAGTGCTCGCCCAGCTTGCCCTTGAAGCCGGTGGTCACGCTGAAGGTCTTCTGCGTGCTGCGGATCATGCCGTTGTTCAGCCCGCCCATTTCCTCGGGCGAGAACTGGCGCTGCCAGAACTCGATGTCACCGGTGGCCTGGTTGTGGAAGTAGCCTTCCTCGTTGCCGTCGGCGGCCATGCGGCCCCAGCTGGTCACATCGCGGAACTGGGCCAGCGTGTGGTAGCCCAGCTGCACGTCGCCGAACCACTGGCTGCCGTTGTCGAAGTCATAGCTCAGCGAGGCATAGCCGTTGGCGCCGCGGCGCTTGCTGAGCAGGGCGCCATAGCCGATGGAGCTGTCGCTGCCGCAGTACCAGCCGTACTTCGGGCGGAACGCGCGGTAGGTGCTGCCCTGGTTCTGCCCGGCCAGGGCGGCGCAGGTCTCCGCACCCGGGTCCAGGTAGTTGTCGTCGTAGTCGGTGCGCAGGTAGGCGCGGCGTGCAATGCGCGAACCGGCCGTCGGTGCGTCCTGGGTCGAATCCTGGATATCGCGCTCATAGCCCCACAGCGGCGTCTGCGACTGCAGTTCCACGCTGTAGACGGCGTTGAAGCGGCCGCTGCTGAAGCCGCTGGCGATGCTCATGTCGAACGATTCGCCGCCGCCTTCGGTGGTGGTGCCCATGCGCGCATCCACC
The DNA here is from genome assembly GCA_009912235.1 of Stenotrophomonas maltophilia. Taxonomy (GTDB): domain Bacteria; phylum Pseudomonadota; class Gammaproteobacteria; order Xanthomonadales; family Xanthomonadaceae; genus Stenotrophomonas; species Stenotrophomonas maltophilia_AV. The sequence goes on along the minus strand of WNDS01000004.1, from coordinate 156,188 downwards.
GTGGTGCCATCGACCTGCTTCTTCAGGATGAAGTTAACCACGCCGGCGATCGCATCGGAGCCATAGATGGCCGACGCGCTGCCGGTCAGAACTTCAATGTGGTCGATCAGTGCCAGCGGAATGTTGGAGACATCGGTGAAGTTGCTGCGGCCCTTGAACGGCATCGGGAAGTCGGCGATGCGGCGGCCGTTGACCAGCACCAGCGTGTGGTTCGGGCCGAGGCCGCGTAGGTCCACCTGCTGGGCGCCGGGCGAGAAGTCGGCGCCACTGGCCGACTGCTGGCTCTGCGTCTCGCCGCCGTTCTGGGTCATCGCCCGCAGCACGTCGGGCACGGTGGTGAAGCCGTTGGCGCGGATCTGCTCGGCATTGATAACGGTGATCGGCGCGGGGCCCTCCACCTGTGCGCGGGGAATGCGCGAGCCGATCACCTGGACCGCATCAAGTTGCTGCACCGAAGAGGAACCTGGGCTCTGGGCCGCTGCCGAGGCAGCAACACCCATCAACGCCAGCTGGATCGACCACGCCATCGCCTGTCTACGCATGAGAACTATCTCGGGAATGAAGCCGGCCCGCAGAGGAGGGGCCCTGTCCCCATTCACAATCCGGAATGGGCGCGCGCATTTAACGCCTTTTCTATGCCCTTGACTACTGGTGCAGCATCTGGCAAAGAGTGAAAATGGTTGCAAGTCGATTTTGTTCAGGGAGATCAAGATGAACGCCCTTGTCCACCGCCCCTGGTCACACCTGCTGCTGGGGGCGCTTCTGGCCCTGCTGGCACCGCTGGCGTCCGCGCAGGATCTGCACTCGCCCGGGTTCGATTATTACGAGATCGGGGACCTGGATGCACCCCGGCCTGGCCCACGGGCCCCGGCGATGATGCTGATGGGCGGCGGGGAGTGGGTGCCCGAGGCGTTCCAGTGGTGGCTGCGGCAGGCCGGCAACGGCCGCGTGGTGATTCTGCGCGCCTCCGGTGGCGATGACCTGCAGGAGCGGCTGTACGACGAGATCGGCGGTGCCACGGCGGTGCAGACCCTGGTCTTCGACAGCCGCCGCGCCGCCAACGATCCGGCCGTGCTGCGTGTAGTTGCCGCCGCCGATGCCATCTTCATCGCCGGTGGCGACCAGTCGCGCTACATCCGCTTCTGGAAGGGCACGGCGCTGAACCGGGCGCTCAACGCCCACGTGCGCGCCGGCAAGCCGATTGCCGGTACCAGCGCCGGGCTGGCCATCCTCGGCGGTTATGCCTACGGGGCGCTCGACGGCGGCAGCGTCACCTCGGCCGGCGCCATGGCCGACCCGATGGGCAGTGCGGTCACCCTGTACAGTGGCTTCCTGCAGATGCCGTTCCTGCAGCGGGTGGTCACCGATACCCATTTCGACAAGCGCGACCGCCTCGGTCGTCTGATCGTGTTCGTGGCGCGTGCCGTGCAGGACAGCGGCGACCCGCAAATGGTCGGGATCGGCGTGGATGAAGACACCGCGCTGTGCGTGGAGCCGGACGGCAAGGCGCGCGTGCGCAGCGTGGACGGCGAGGGCAAGGTCTGGGTGGTGCGCCCGGGCCGCGAGGCCGACCAGCTGGCGGCCGGCCAGCCGCTGGGCTTCGACGCGGTGCCGGTCACTGTGGTCGCCAGTGGCGGCCACCTGGACCTGCAGGATTTCCACGCCGACAGCGACTACCAGGCCACCGCCACCGTGGTCGACGGCGATATCGACGTCACCCGCCTGTAGGCCTGCGCCGCGCCAGGCGCCGATCACGTTCCCGTTCCACCGCCTTTACCGATGGAGACAACCGACCGATGAAACTGCTGCTGGCGCTGAGCGCGCTGCTGTCCCTGCCGGCCGTGGCCGTCGCCGAACCCGCGCCGCCGCCGCTGCTGCTGGTCATCCACGGGGGCGCCGGGGTGGAGCGGCCGGACCTGTCGCCGGCCGAGGAGCGCGCGGCGCGCGAGGCGCTCAAAGCGGCGCTGCTGAAGGGCCTTGCTGAGCTGGCGGCCGGGCGCTCGTCGCTGGCGGCGGTCACCGCGGCGATCGCCGTGCTGGAGGATGACCCTACCTTCAATGCCGGCAAGGGCGCCGTGTTCACCCATGACGGGCGCAACGAACTGGACGCCGCACTGATGGACGGTGCCACCCAGGCCGCCGGCGCCGTGGCCGGCGTGCAGCGGGTGCGCAACCCGATCCAGCTGGCGCAGCGGGTCATGCAGCACTCGCCGCACGTGATGATGGTGGGGCAAGGCGCCGAGGCGTTCGCGGTGGAGCAGGGCGTCGGCCTGGTCGATCCCTCTTACTTCCGCACCGACAAGCGCTGGCAGCAGCTGCAGCGTGCCCTCAAGGAAGAGGCTGCCGGCCAGGCCCATGCCGATCTGGAGACGGCCAGACACTTCGGCACCGTCGGCGCGGTGGCGCTGGATGCGCAGGGGCATCTGGCCGCCGGCACCTCCACCGGTGGCATGACCAACAAGCGCTACGGGCGCGTCGGCGATTCGCCCATCATCGGTGCCGGCACCTGGGCCGATGCGCGCTGCGCTGTTTCCGGTACCGGCTGGGGCGAGTATTACATCCGCAGTGCGGCCGCCCACGAGATCTGCGCGCGCATGCGCTACCAGGGGCAATCGCCGGAGCAGGCCGGGCGCGGCGTCATCAATGAAGAGATCCCGCGCATGGGCGGCGATGGCGGCGCCATCGTGCTGTCGGCCGACGGCCGCATGGCCACACCCTTCAATACGCAGGGTATGTACCGGGGCTGGATCGGGGCCGATGGCGTGCCGCATCTGGCCATCTTCGCCGACGAGTCCTTGCCGCTTCCCGGGCGCTGACCTTGCGTATCAAGGGGTTTGCGACAACGTGTGAAAAAAGTGAAAAAAAGCGTTGACAGCCCCCCGCCCGATCAGCAAAATAAGCGGCTCACCACCACACACCGCAACGCTTCGGCGGCAACGGAATGGGGTGGTAAGGAGGGATACCCAAGCGGCCAACGGGAGCAGACTGTAAATCTGCTGGCTTACGCCTTCGGTGGTTCGAATCCACCTCCCTCCACCAGTTTTACGTTGTGGCACATTCCCGGTGCGGGAGTAGTTCAATGGTAGAACCTCAGCCTTCCAAGCTGATGGTGCGGGTTCGATTCCCGTCTCCCGCTCCATTGAATGAACTTTGAATATTATCGAGTTCATGCCATAATGTACAACTCGCTCACGTAGCTCAGTCGGTAGAGCACTTCCTTGGTAAGGAAGAGGTCGAAGGTTCGATTCCTTTCGTGAGCACCATCTTCAGCACCACACCAGACGAATTCGAGATAAGCAGCCATGGCAAAGGGTAAGTTCGAGCGCACCAAGCCGCACGTCAACATCGGCACCATCGGTCACGTCGATCACGGCAAGACCACGCTGACCGCCGCACTGACCAAGATCGGCGCCGAGCGTTTCGGCGGCGAGTTCAAGGACTACTCGGCGATCGACGCCGCGCCGGAAGAAAAGGCGCGTGGCATCACGATCTCGACCGCTCACGTCGAATACGAATCCACCACCCGTCACTACGCCCACGTCGATTGCCCGGGCCACGCTGACTACGTCAAGAACATGATCACCGGTGCCGCCCAGATGGACGGCGCGATCCTGGTCTGCTCGGCTGCTGACGGCCCGATGCCGCAGACCCGCGAGCACATCCTGCTGTCGCGTCAGGTCGGCGTGCCGTACATCGTGGTCTTCCTGAACAAGGCTGACATGGTCGACGACGCCGAGCTGCTCGAGCTGGTCGAAATGGAAGTGCGTGAACTGCTGAGCAAGTACGAGTTCCCGGGCGACGACACCCCGATCATCGCTGGTTCGGCCCGTCTGGCGCTGGAAGGCGACCAGAGCGACATCGGCGTGCCGGCCGTCATCAAGCTGGTCGAGGCGCTGGACACCTGGATCCCGACCCCGGAGCGTGACGTCGACAAGGCATTCCTGATGCCGGTCGAAGACGTGTTCTCGATCTCGGGCCGCGGCACCGTGGTGACCGGTCGTATCGAGCGCGGCGTGATCAAGGTCGGCGAAGAAATCGAAATCGTCGGCATCCGTCCGGTGCAGAAGACCACCGTGACCGGCGTCGAAATGTTCCGCAAGCTGCTGGACCAGGGTCAGGCAGGCGACAACGCTGGCCTGCTGCTGCGCGGCACCAAGCGTGACGACGTCGAGCGTGGCCAGGTGCTGGCCAAGCCGGGTTCGATCAAGCCGCACACCGAGTTCGAAGGCGAAGTCTACGTCCTGTCGAAGGACGAGGGCGGCCGTCACACCCCGTTCTTCAAGGGCTACCGTCCGCAGTTCTACTTCCGTACCACCGACATCACTGGCGCCTGCCAGCTGCCGGAAGGCGTGGAAATGGTGATGCCGGGCGACAACGTGAAGATGGTTGTCACCCTGATCAACCCGGTCGCGATGGACGAAGGCCTGCGCTTCGCCATCCGTGAAGGTGGCCGTACCGTCGGCGCCGGCGTGGTCTCGAAGATCATCAAGTAAGCCTGCAGGGCCGGCGGTGGCATAACGCTGCCGGTCACGCGATGGGCGGGCCGGGAACCTCGGTCCGCCTTCGCCGTCTAAGGGAAGGCAAAGTTTCAGATGTACGCCAGTAGCTCAATTGGCAGAGCAGCGGTCTCCAAAACCGTAGGTTGGGGGTTCGAGTCCCTCCTGGCGTGCCACCTGCCCACCTTTTTCCAAGCGGCCACGCGCCGCTGAAGCAGACCGAGCCGGATGAATAGCAAGATCGAACATTCCAAGGGCACCTCCGGCAACGGCGGGGATATCGTCAAGTACGTCATTGCATCGCTGCTGGTGCTGGCGGGTCTGTTCGTCTGGTTCTGGTTCGGTGACGCCTCCCGCACCAATGTCCTGGGCAGCTGGTCCGGGCAGATCCGCACGCTGGCCGTGGTCGTCGGCCTCGTCGGCGGCATCGGTGTGTTCATGCTGACCGGCAAGGGGCATGACACCCGCGAATTCCTCTCTGAATCGCGTTTCGAACTGCGCAAGGTTGTCTGGCCCACCCGCCAGGAAGCCATCCGCATGACGTGGGTCGTGATTGTCGTGGTCATCATCCTCAGCCTGCTGCTGGGCGGGTTCAACTACGTCATCCAGAAGCTGACCCAGTGGTTCCTGACCCGCTAAGGAGAATCCCATGAAGCGTTGGTATGTTGTTCACGCCTATTCGGGCTTCGAAAAGTCGGTGGCCCAGGCCCTGCGCGACCGCATCGTCCGCGACGGCATGGAAGAGCGCTTCGGCGACGTGCTGGTTCCGACCGAAGAAGTGATCGAAATGCGCGCCGGCCAGAAGCGCCGTTCCGAGCGCAAGTTCTTCCCGGGCTACGTGCTGGTCCAGATCGAGACCCACGAAGAAGCCGGTATTCCGCGCATCGACAACGAAAGCTGGCACCTGGTCAAGGAAACCCCGCGCGTGATGGGCTTCATCGGCGGCACCGCCGACCGTCCGCTGCCGATCGCCGATTCCGAGGCCGAAGCCATCCTGAACCGCGTTCAGGAAGGTGTCGAGAAGCCGCGTCCGAAGGTGCTGTTCGAACCGGGCCAGATGGTCCGCGTCACCGACGGCCCGTTCAACGACTTCAACGGCGTCGTCGAAGAAGTCAACTACGAAAAGAGCCGCCTGCGCGTGTCGGTGCTGATCTTCGGTCGCGCCACCCCGGTCGAGCTCGAATTCGGCCAGGTCGAAAAGGCCGTCTGATCAATCTGTCGCGTCGGGCCCCGCTCGACGCCAGGGAACGCAAACCGGGCCTGGCCCGGTTTCGTCCGTTTACGTGCCCTTTCAGGCATGTGAAGAAAAAAGCTGATATAGTGCGCGCCTTCCTGCCAGGAAGCTGGCAAAAGCAGGGGGCCACCGCACGGCGGCCTTCGGCATGATTTCAAAACGCGATGCCGGGACGCGTGATTCCCGGTCCGATGGGGAGCCTGTTGTCGAAAGGCGCTAGCACCCGGAGAGCATACTCATGGCAAAGAAAGTTGTCGGTTACATCAAGCTGCAGGTGAAGGCCGGTCAGGCCAACCCCTCGCCGCCGGTCGGTCCTGCGCTGGGTCAGCGCGGCCTGAACATCATGGAATTCTGCAAGGCCTTCAATGCCGCCACGCAGAAGCTCGAGTCGGGTCTGCCGGTTCCGGTGATCATCACGGCCTACTCGGACCGTACGTTCACCTTCATCACCAAGAGCACCCCAGCCACCACCCTGCTGAAGAAGGCCGCTGGCATCTCGTCGGGCTCCAAGCGCCCGAACACCGAGAAGGTCGGCAAGGTCACCCGTAAGCAGCTGGAAGAGATCGCCAAGGCGAAGGAACCGGATCTGACTGCCGCCGATCTGGACGCCGCCGTGCGTACCATCGCTGGCTCTGCCCGTTCCATGGGCCTCGTGGTGGAGGGTTAAGAAGATGGCACAGACCAAGCGTGAGAAGGCCATCAAGGCCGCCGTTGTTCCGGGCAAGTCGTACGCCTTCGAGGACGCGATCAACATCCTGAAGTCCGCCACCAAGGCCAAGTTCGTCGAGTCGATCGACGTTGCCGTGCGCCTGGGCGTGGACGCGAAGAAGTCCGACCAGCAGGTCCGTGGCTCCACCGTGCTGCCGGCCGGTACCGGCAAGTCGGTCCGCGTTGCCGTGTTCGCTCCGGCCGGCGCCAAGGCTGACGAAGCCCTGGCCGCTGGCGCCGAAGCCGTCGGCATGGACGACCTGGCCGAGAAGATGCAGGCCGGCGATCTGAACTACGACGTCGTCATCGCGACCCCGGACGCCATGCGCGTTGTCGGTAAGCTGGGCACCGTGCTCGGCCCGCGCGGTCTGATGCCGAACCCGAAGGTCGGCACCGTGTCGGCCAACCCGGGCGAAGCCGTCAAGAACGCCAAGTCGGGTCAGGTTCGTTACCGCACCGACAAGGCCGGCATCATCCACTGCACCATCGGCAAGGCCGACTTCGCCGAAGACGCGCTGAAGTCGAACCTGACCGCGCTGCTGCTGGACCTGATCAAGGCCAAGCCGGCCACCTCGAAGGGCACCTACCTGCAGAAGGTTTCGGTCAGCTCGACGATGGGCCCGGGCGTCACCGTCGACCAGTCATCGCTGACCCTGAAGTAATTGTTTCAAACGGTCACGGTACCCTCGGGTCCTGTGATCGTCCCTTTTGAAGGCGTCGCCGGCAGTCCGCTGCCGGTGTCAGCCGTCAAAGACCGCGGGCGCGGTCGGGGTATGCCGGCGACTTGCATGGACGCTCGAATTGGCACGGAGTCGCCGCCGGAGCAGCCTCGAACGCTTAATCGATTCCCCGGAATCACCCTGCGTAGATGGCGCCCTTCTGGAGTTTTTCTGGTTCACGCACGTCTGGGTTCACCCAGGTTGGCCATCCAGGTCTAGAACGGCCCACCCCCGGAACATCATTCCGATGTTCCCGGCGTCCAGGACGGATGCCGCCCAGGACCGCACACGGCAGGAGCCGGAAGCGGAGTTCAATTGGAGGAGTGCAATGGCTCTCAATCTGTCCCAGAAGCAAGAAGTAGTCGCCGAGCTGGCAGACATCGCCGCCAAGGCCCACTCCTTGATCGCAGCCGAATACGCTGGCACCACGGTCGCCCAGATGACCGCGATGCGCAAGCAGGCCCGTGAAATCGGTGTTTTCTTGAAGGTTGTCAAGAACACCCTGGCTTCGCGCGCCGTTGAAGGCACTGAGTTCGCAGTGGCACAGGACCAGATGGTTGGTCCGCTGCTGTACGCGTTCTCGCTCGAGGAGCCCGGCGCAGCCGGTCGCCTGATCAAGGAAGCCGCCAAGGGCAACGACAAGCTGAAGGCTAAGGTCGTCGCCATCGGTGGTGAAGTGTTCCCGGCAAGCCACGTCGACATGTTGGCCTCGCTGCCGACCCGCGACCAGGCCCTGGCAATGCTGGCACGCGTCCTGACCGAGCCGGTCACGATGTTCGCCCGCGTCATCAAGGCCATCGGCGAGAAGCAGGGTGGTGGCGAAGACGCCGCTGCTGATGCCGCCGAGCCGGCTGCCGAAACCGCCTGAGTTTCGACTAATCGTGGTTCCTGACGGAACCTCGATCCAGAAAATCATCCAAAGGTAATTATCATGTCCCTTACCAACGAACAGATCGTCGACGCCATCGCCGAAAAGTCCCTGATGGAAGTGATGGAGCTGGTCAAGGCCATCGAAGAGAAGTTCGGCGTCTCCGCCGCTGCTCCGGTTGCCATTGCTGGCCCGGCCGGCCCGGCCGCTCCGGTCGAAGAGCAGACCGAATTCGTCGTCACCCTGAAGACCGCTGGCGACAAGAAGGTTGAAGTCATCAAGGCCGTCCGCGCCATCACCGGCCTGGGCCTGAAGGAAGCGAAGGACCTGGCCGAAGCCGGCGGCGTCCTGAAGGACAACGCTTCGAAGGACGAAGCCGAGAAGATGAAGAAGGACCTGGAAGCTGCTGGCGCGACTGTCGAAGTCAAGTAAGCAGTTACCTTGCACCGCCATCGTTACCCGGTGATGCAGCCAAGGCTGGGGGCGTAAGCCCCCGGCCTTTGGTCGTTGTTGCACTACGTTGAAAAAAGCCCAACACGGGCTGCAGTTCACCTTCCCGGCCGGCCAGCGCAAGGCGCGGCGGCAGGGCAGAGCAAGCAGACGAGTTGGCAGTTGGAAGTAGCGGGAGAAGGCGTGCTGGTGCCGGCAATACCAGCGGCTTCCAACTGACAATTTCAAGTTCCCTTGGGTCGTGGACGCACGGCCCGCACAACAAGGTGGAAGCCTCATGACGACTTATTCGTTCACCGAAAAGAAGCGTATCCGCAAGGATTTCGGCAAGCAGCGCTCGATTCTCGAAGTGCCGTTCCTGCTGGCCATCCAGGTGGATTCCTATCGTGAATTCCTGCAGGAAAACGTCGATCCGGCCAAGCGCTCGGACCACGGCCTGCACGCCGCGCTGAAGTCGGTCTTCCCGATCGCCAGCTACAGCGGCAATGCCGCCCTGGAATACGTCGGCTACAAGCTGGGCGAACCGGTCTTCGACGAACGTGAGTGCCGCCAGCGTGGCATGAGCTACGGCGCCCCGCTGCGCGTGACCGTGCGCCTGGTCATCTACGACCGTGAGTCGTCGACCAAGGCCATCAAGTACGTGAAGGAGCAGGAGGTCTATCTGGGCGAAATCCCGCTGATGACCGAAAACGGCACCTTCATCGTCAACGGCACCGAGCGCGTCATCGTCTCCCAGCTGCACCGCTCGCCGGGCGTGTTCTTCGACCACGACCGTGGCAAGACCCACAGCTCGGGCAAGCTGCTGTACAGCGCCCGCATCATTCCCTACCGCGGTTCCTGGCTGGACTTCGAGTTCGACCCGAAGGACGCGCTGTACACCCGTATCGACCGCCGCCGCAAGCTGCCGGTGTCGATCCTGCTGCGCGCGCTCGGCTACAGCAACGAAGAGATGCTGGCCGAGTTCTTCGAGATCAACACCTTCCACATCAACCCGGACGAAGGCGTCCAGCTTGAGCTGGTGCCCGAGCGCCTGCGTGGTGAAACCCTGGGCTTCGACCTGGCCGACGGTGACAAGGTCATCGTGGAAGCCGGCAAGCGCATCACCGCGCGCCACGTCAAGCAGCTGGAAGCCTCCGGCATCGCTGCCCTGGCCGTGCCGGACGACTACCTGGTCGGCCGCATTCTGTCGCACGACGTCGTCGACGCCTCCACCGGCGAACTGCTGGCCCAGGCCAACGACGAAATCAGCGACGAACAGCTGCAGAACTTCCGCAAGGCCGGCGTCGACGCGGTCGGCACCCTGTGGGTGAACGACCTGGATCGTGGCCCGTACCTGTCCAACACCCTGCGCATCGACCCGAGCAAGACCCAGCTCGAAGCCCTGGTCGAAATCTACCGCATGATGCGTCCGGGCGAGCCGCCGACCAAGGAAGCCGCGCAGAACCTGTTCCACAACCTGTTCTTCACCTTCGAGCGCTACGACCTGTCCACGGTCGGCCGCATGAAGTTCAACCGTCGCGTGGGCCGCAAGGAAACCACCGGCGAAGCCGTGCTGTATGACAGCAAGTACTTCGGCGAGCGCAACGACGAGGAATCCAAGCGCCTGGCGGCCACCCATGGCCAGAGCTCGGACATCCTGGACGTCATCAAGGTCCTGACCGAGATCCGCAACGGCCGTGGCGTGGTGGATGACATCGACCACCTGGGCAACCGTCGCGTGCGTTCGGTCGGCGAAATGGCCGAGAACGTGTTCCGCGTGGGCCTGGTCCGCGTCGAGCGCGCGGTCAAGGAACGCCTGTCGATGGCCGAATCCGAAGGCCTGACCCCGCAGGAACTGATCAACGCCAAGCCGGTTGCCGCAGCCATCAAGGAGTTCTTCGGCTCCTCGCAGCTGTCGCAGTTCATGGACCAGAACAACCCGCTGTCGGAAGTCACCCACAAGCGTCGCGTCTCGGCCCTGGGCCCGGGCGGCCTGACCCGTGAGCGTGCCGGCTTCGAAGTGCGCGACGTGCACCCGACCCATTACGGCCGCGTCTGCACCATCGAAACGCCGGAAGGCCCGAACATCGGCCTGATCAACTCGCTGGCCGTGTACGCCCGCACCAACCAGTACGGTTTCCTCGAGACCCCGTACCGCAAGGTGGTGGACGGCAAGGTCTACGACGAAGTCGAGTTCCTGTCGGCCATCGAAGAAAACGAATACGTCATTGCCCAGGCCAACGCCCTGACCAATGCCGACAGCATGCTGACCGAGCAGTTCGTTCCCTGCCGTTTCCAGGGCGAATCGCTGCTGAAGCCGCCGGCGGAAGTCCACTTCATGGATGTCTCGCCGATGCAGACCGTGTCGGTCGCTGCCGCGCTGGTGCCGTTCCTGGAGCACGATGACGCCAACCGTGCACTGATGGGCGCCAACATGCAGCGCCAGGCCGTGCCGACCCTGCGCTCGCAGAAGCCGCTGGTGGGTACCGGTATCGAACGTGCCGTGGCCCGCGACTCCGGCGTGACCGTGAACGCGCGTCGTGGCGGTGAAGTGGTGCAGGTCGATGCCGCGCGCATCGTGGTCAAGGTGGTCGAGGAAGAGATCATCGGCGCCACCGACGCCGGCGTGGACATCTACAACCTGGTCAAGTACACCCGTTCCAACCAGAACACCTGCATCAACCAGCGTCCGCTAGTCCAGGTGGGTGACGTCATCGCCCGCGGCGACGTGCTGGCCGACGGTCCGTCCACCGATATCGGCGAACTGGCCCTGGGCCAGAACATGCTGATCGCGTTCATGCCGTGGAACGGCTACAACTTCGAAGACTCCATCCTGCTCTCCGAGCGCGTGGTGGAAGAGGATCGCTACACCACGATCCACATCGAAGAGCTGACCTGCGTTGCGCGTGACACCAAGCTGGGGCCGGAGGAAATCTCCGCCGACATCCCGAACGTTTCCGAGCAGGCGCTGAACCGCCTGGACGAGAGCGGCGTGGTGTACATCGGCGCCGAAGTGCGCGCCGGCGACATCATGGTCGGCAAGGTCACCCCGAAGGGCGAAAGCCAGCTGACCCCGGAAGAGAAGCTGCTGCGCGCGATCTTCGGCGAGAAGGCTTCGGACGTGAAGGACAGCTCGCTGCGCGTGCCGCCGGGCATGGACGGCACCGTCATCGACGTTCAGGTCTTCACCCGCGACGGCATCGAGAAGGACAAGCGCGCCCGCCAGATCGAAGAGTCTGAAATCAAGCGCGTCAAGAAGGACTTCGACGACCAGTTCCGCATCCTGGAAGCGGCCATCTACATGCGTCTGCGTTCGCAGATCGTGGGCAAGGTGGTCAACGGCGGCACCGGCCTGAAGAAGGGCGATGTCATCACCGACGCCTACCTGGACGGCCTGAAGAAGGCTGACTGGTTCGTGCTGCGCATGAAGGACGAGGACGCGTCGGAAGCCATCGAGCGCGCACAGAAGCAGATCCAGGCGCACGAGAAGGAATTCGAGCGTCGCTTCGCCGACAAGCGCGGCAAGATCACCGCCGGCGACGACCTCGCCCCGGGCGTGCTGAAGATGGTCAAGGTGTTCCTGGCCGTGAAGCGCCGCATCCAGCCGGGCGACAAGATGGCAGGCCGCCACGGCAACAAGGGTGTGGTCTCCAACGTGGTGCCGGTCGAGGACATGCCGTACATGGCCTCGGGCGAAACTGTGGACATCGTGCTGAACCCGCTGGGCGTGCCGTCGCGTATGAACATCGGCCAGATCCTGGAAGTGCACCTGGGCTGGGCTGCGAAGGGCCTGGGCCGCAAGATCCAGGCGATGCTGGAAGCCCAGACCGCCGTGGCCGAACTGCGCAAGTTCCTGGACGACATCTACAACCACGACGACACCAACGCGGCCAACCGTGTCCACCTGTCGCAGTTCACCGACGAAGAGCTGCTGCGCCTGGCCCGCAACCTGTTCGACGGCGTGCCGATGGCCACCCCGGTGTTCGACGGTGCCACCGAAGCGGAAATCAAGCGCATGCTGGAACTGGCCGACCTGCCGAGCAGTGGCCAGACCCAGCTGTACGACGGCCGCACCGGTGAAGCCTTCGATCGCCACACCACCGTTGGCTACATGCACTACCTGAAGCTGAACCACCTGGTCGACGACAAGATGCACGCCCGTTCGACCGGTCCGTACTCGCTCGTCACCCAGCAGCCGCTGGGCGGCAAGGCGCAGTTCGGTGGCCAGCGCTTCGGTGAAATGGAAGTCTGGGCGCTGGAAGCCTACGGCGCGGCCTACACCCTGCAGGAAATGCTGACGGTGAAGTCCGATGACGTGCAGGGCCGCAACCAGATGTACAAGAACATCGTCGACGGTGAGCACGAGATGGTCGCGGGCATGCCGGAATCCTTCAACGTGCTTGTGAAGGAAATCCGCTCGCTGGCCATCAACATGGAACTGGAAGACAACTGATCCATGCCGGCGCGGCGGTCCGCCGCCGCGCCGCTGGCAGTGACATGAAAGCCCATCGACACAGCATTCCTCCTTCTGGAGAACACCATGAAAGACCTGCTCAACCTCTTCAACCAGCAGCGCCAGACGCTGGACTTCGACGCGATCAAGATCGCGCTGGCTTCGCCGGACCTGATCCGTTCGTGGTCCTTCGGCGAAGTGAAGAAGCCGGAAACCATCAACTACCGTACCTTCAAGCCGGAACGCGACGGCCTGTTCTGCGCGGCCATCTTCGGGCCGACCAAGGACTACGAGTGCCTGTGCGGCAAGTACAAGCGCATGAAGCACCGCGGCGTGGTCTGCGAGAAGTGCGGCACCGAAGTGACCCTGGCCAAGGTGCGCCGCGAGCGCATGGGCCACATCGACCTGGCCTCGCCGGTCGCGCACATCTGGTTCCTCAAGTCGCTGCCGTCGCGCATCGGCCTGATGCTGGACATGACCCTGCGTGACATCGAGCGCGTGCTGTACTTCGAAGCCTACGTGGTGACCGAGCCGGGCCTGACCGCCCTGGAGCGCCGCCAGCTGCTGACCGAAGAACAGTACCTGCAGGCCCGCCAGGAACACGGCGATGACTTCGACGCCGCCATGGGCGCCGAGGCCGTCTACGAACTGCTGCGCACGATCGACCTGCAGTCGGAAATGACCCGCCTGCGCGAGGAAATCGCCGCCACCGGTTCGGAAACCAAGCTCAAGCGCCTCACCAAGCGCATCAAGCTGATCGAAGCCTTCCTGGAATCGGGCAACCGTCCGGAATGGATGGTCATGACCGTGCTGCCGGTGCTGCCGCCGGATCTGCGCCCGCTGGTGCCGCTGGACGGTGGCCGCTTCGCGACCTCCGACCTGAACGACCTGTACCGCCGCGTCATCAACCGCAACAACCGCCTGCGCCGCCTGCTCGAGCTGAACGCGCCGGACATCATCGTGCGCAATGAAAAGCGCATGCTGCAGGAATCGGTCGATGCGCTGCTGGACAACGGCCGCCGCGGCCGTGCCATCACCGGCACCAACAAGCGCCCGCTGAAGTCGCTGGCCGACATGATCAAGGGCAAGCAGGGCCGCTTCCGCCAGAACCTGCTGGGCAAGCGCGTGGACTACTCGGGCCGTTCGGTCATCGTGGTCGGTCCGTACCTGCGCCTGCACCAGTGCGGCCTGCCGAAGAAGATGGCACTGGAGCTGTTCAAGCCGTTCGTGTTCGCCAAGCTGCAGCGTCGTGGCCTGGCCACCACCATCAAGGCCGCCAAGAAGCTGGTCGAGCGCGAAGAAGCCGAAGTCTGGGACATCCTAGAAGAGGTCATCCGCGAACACCCGGTGATGCTGAACCGTGCGCCGACCCTGCACCGTCTGGGCATCCAGGCGTTCGAGCCGGTGCTGATCGAAGGCAAGGCCATCCAGCTGCACCCGCTGGTCTGCACCGCGTTCAACGCCGACTTCGACGGTGACCAGATGGCCGTCCACGTGCCGCTCTCGCTGGAAGCCCAGCTGGAAGCGCGTGCGCTGATGATGTCCACCAACAACGTCCTGTCGCCGGCCAACGGCGAGCCGATCATCGTGCCGTCGCAGGACGTCGTGCTGGGTCTGTACTACATGACCCGCTCGCTGGAAAACAAGAAGGGCGAGGGCATGGCCTTCGCCAACATCGCCGAAGTGAAGCGTGCCTACGACAACCGCGTGGTGGAACTGCACGCGCGCGTCAAGGTCCGCATCACCGAAGTGGTGATCGACGAAGAAGGCAACAAGCAGAACAAGACCTCGATCGTGGACACCACGATCGGTCGCGCCCTGCTGGCTGAAATCCTGCCGGAAGGCCTGCCGTTCGCGCTGGCCAACACCGAGCTGACCAAGAAGAACATCAGCCGCCTGATCAACTCCAGCTACCGCCAGCTGGGCCTGAAGGACACGGTCGTCTTCGCCGACAAGCTGATGTACACCGGCTTCGCCTACGCGACCCGCGCCGGCGTCTCCATCGGCATCGACGACATGCTGATCCCGGACGAAAAGAAGGGCATCCTCACCGAGGCCGAAGCCGAAGTGCTGGAAATCCAGGAGCAGTACCAGTCGGGTCTGGTCACCGCCGGCGAGCGCTACAACAAGGTGGTCGACATCTGGTCGCGCACCAACGAGCGCATCGCCAAGGCGATGATGGACACCATCGGTACCGAGAAGGTGCTCAATGCCAAGGGTGAGACCATCGACCAGAAGTCGATGAACTCGCTGTACATCATGGCCGACTCCGGTGCGCGTGGTTCGCAGGCGCAGATCCGTCAGCTGGCCGGCATGCGTGGCCTGATGGCCCGACCGGACGGCTCGATCATCGAGACGCCCATCAAGGCCAACTTCCGCGAAGGCCTGAACGTGCAGGAGTACTTCAACTCCACCCACGGCGCCCGTAAGGGTCTGGCCGATACCGCGCTGAAGACCTCCAACTCGGGTTACCTGACCCGTCGTCTGGTGGACGTGGCGCAGGACGTGGTGATCACCGAGGTGGATTGCGGTACCACCGAAGGCCTGATCATGACCCCGATCGTGGAAGGCGGCGACGTGGTCGAGCCGTTGAAGGACCGCGTGCTGGGCCGTGTCGTGGCCGAGGACGTGTTCCTGCCGGGCAACGACGAAGATCCGATCGTCACCCGCAACACCCTGCTGGACGAAGCCTGGGTGGCCAAGCTGGAAGATGCCGGCGTGCAGACCATCAAGGTCCGCTCGACCATCTCCTGCGAATCGGCCTTCGGCGTCTGCGGTCGCTGCTACGGCCGCGATCTGGCCCGTGGCCACATCGTCAACATCGGTGAAGCGGTCGGCGTCATCGCCGCCCAGTCCATCGGTGAGCCGGGTACCCAGCTGACCATGCGTACGTTCCACATCGGTGGTGCGGCGTCGCGAGCGGCTGCGGTCGACAACATCACCGCCAAGACCACCGGTTCGGTCAAGTTCAGCAACCTCAAGTCGGTCGAGCACGCCAATGGCTCGCTGGTGGCAGTGTCGCGCTCGGGCGAAATCTCGGTGCTCGATGCCCACGGCCGTGAGCGTGAGCGTTACAAGCTGCCGTACGGCTCGATGATCGCCGCCAAGGACGGTGATGCAGTGAAGGCTGGCCAGACCGTGGCCAACTGGGATCCGCATAACCACCCGATCGTGTCGGAAGTTGCCGGTTTCATCCGCTTCATCGACTTCGTCGACGGCATCACCGTCATCGAGAAGACCGACGAGCTGACCGGCCTGGCCTCGCGCGAAATCACCGATCCGAAGCGTCGCGGAACCCAGGCCAAGGACCTGCGCCCGATCGTGCGTATCGTCGATGGCAAGGGCAATGACCTGACCATCCCGGGCACCGATCTGCCGGCGCAGTACCTGCTGCCGCCGCGTTCGATCGTCAACCTGCAGGACGGCGCCGCCGTGGGTGTGGGCGACGTGGTCGCCAAGATCCCGCAGGAAGCGTCCAAGACCCGCGACATCACCGGCGGTCTGCCGCGCGTGGCCGATCTGTTCGAAGCCCGCAAGCCGAAGGATCCGGCGGTGCTGGCCGAGCGTTCGGGCATCATCAGCTTCGGCAAGGACACCAAGGGCAAGCAGCGCCTGATCATCAAGGACACCGATGGTTCGGAACACGAAGAGCTGATCCCGAAGTACCGCCAGGTCATCGTGTTCGAAGGCGAGCATGTCACCAAGGGTGAAACCATCGTGGACGGCGAGCCGAGCCCGCAGGACATCCTGCGTCTGCTGGGTGTCGAACCGCTGGCCGCCTACCTGGTCAAGGAAATCCAGGACGTGTACCGCCTGCAGGGCGTGAAGATCAACGACAAGCACATCGAGGTGATCACCCGCCAGATGCTGCGCAAGGTCGAGATCACCGACCAGGGCAACAGCAAGTTCCTGAACGGTGAACAGGTCGAACGCCAGCGCGTTATCGAGGAGAATGCACGCCTGAACGCGCGCAGCGAGCTGATCGCTCGTTTCGATCCGGTGCTGCTGGGCATCACCAAGGCCTCGCTGGCCACCGAATCGTTCATCTCGGCGGCGTCCTTCCAGGAAACCACCCGCGTGCTGACCGAAGCGGCCGTCCGCGGCACCAAGGACAACCTGCGCGGTCTGAAGGAAAACGTGATCGTGGGCCGCCTGATTCCGGCTGGTACCGGTCTGTCGTACCACAGCAGCCGTCGCCGCGGCGCTTTGGGTCTCACCGACTCGGAGATGCAGGCCCTGACCGGCACCCCGGTTGCGGTCGAAGCGCCGGCTGTTGAATCTGAAGCTGAACAGGCCTCAGGCGAAGAATGAGGTATCCGGTCCGGCCTTCGGGTCGGACCACCCGCCGGTAACGTCGACTGTCAGTCGACTGAACCGGGCGGGGCAAGGACTGGGCAGGGGAGATCGTCCGCGATCCGCCCGGCCAACCTGAACGGGGTACATGGAGGCCCCCCAGTAACGTCCCGGGATCAGGGACGGGCTTGACAAGGCGCGTTTGACTGCGTTCTTGACAGGTTGCTACAATCGTCTGTCTCAGCAGGCCAAAAAATCGGCCCGCTTTAACATTTCCGCATCTCTGGCCAGTTTCCTGGCCACCAATCAGAAGAACCTACTGATGGCGACGATCAACCAGCTGGTCCGCAAGCCGCGGCAAGCGACCACATACAAGAGTGCCTCGCCGGCGCTCGACAAGTGCCCGCAGCGCCGTGGCGTCTGCACCCGTGTCTACACCACCACTCCGAAGAAGCCGAACTCGGCACTTCGCAAGGTTGCCAAGGTCCGCCTGACCAACCAGGAAGAAGTGATTTCCTACATCGGTGGTGAAGGCCACAACCTGCAGGAGCACTCCGTGGTCCTGATCCGCGGCGGTCGCGTCAAGGACCTGCCGGGTGTGCGTTACCACACCGTTCGTGGCTCGCTCGACGCCGCCGGCGTTGCCAAGCGTCGCCAGGCCCGTTCCAAGTACGGCGCCAAGCGTCCGAAGGCATAAGGAGAGAGCACTATGTCGCGTAAGGGTAATACTCCGCAGCGTTCCGTCCTGCCCGATCCGAAGCACGGAAGCGAAACCATCGCCCGTTTCATCAACATGGTCATGCAGAGCGGCAAGAAGTCCGTCGCTGAAAAGATCGTGTACGGCGCCATGGACGTGATCACCGAAAAGAACGCCAACGCCAATGCCATCGAGCTGGTGCAGAAGGCGCTCGACAACGTGTCGCCGGCCGTCGAAGTGAAGTCGCGCCGCGTCGGCGGTGCCACCTACCAGGTGCCGGTCGAAGTGCGTGCCTCGCGCAAGATGGCCCTGGCCATGCGCTGGCTGATCGACTCGGCCCGCAAGCGTGGTGAAAACACCATGCCGAAGAAGCTGGCTGCTGAACTGATCGACGCCTCGGAAAACCGTGGTGGCGCCATCAAGAAGCGCGAAGAAACCCACCGTATGGCCGAAGCCAACAAGGCCTTCGCCCACTACCGCTGGTGAGTTTGACGGCCTTGTAAAACAGGCAGGGCAGCACCATTTCGGTGCTGCCTCGCGGTCCCGGTAGGGCTGCGCCAATCCGAAGGCCGCCGAAAGGCGGCGTTCGGCCATCCGAATTCCAAGAAATTGAGAGGCTCCCGTGGCCCGTTCCACTCCCATCGAGCGTTACCGTAACTTCGGCATCATGGCCCACATCGATGCCGGCAAGACCACCACGTCCGAGCGCATCCTGTTCTACACCGGCAAGAGCCACAAGATCGGTGAAGTGCACGACGGCGCCGCCACCATGGACTGGATGGAGCAGGAACAGGAACGTGGCATCACGATCCAGTCCGCTGCCACCACCGCGTTCTGGAAGGGCATGGACAAGTCCCTGCCGGAACACCGCTTCAACATCATCGACACCCCCGGGCACGTCGACTTCACCATCGAAGTGGAGCGCTCGCTGCGCGTGCTCGACGGTGCCGTCTTCGTGCTGTGTGCCGTCGGTGGCGTGCAGCCGCAGTCGGAAACCGTGTGGCGCCAGGCCAACCGTTACAAGGTGCCGCGCATCGCGTTCGTCAACAAGATGGACCGCACCGGTGCCAACTTCTACAAGGTCCGTGACCAGCTGAAGGCCAAGCTCGGCGCTGTCGCCGTGCCGATGCAGCTGCCGATCGGCGCTGAAGAAGGCTTCAAGGGCGTCGTCGATCTGCTGAAGATGAAGGCCATCCACTGGGATGAAGCCTCGCAGGGCATGAAGTTCGAGTACGGCGACATCCCGGCCGACCTGCAGGAAAAGGCTGAAGAAGCCCGTACCTTCATGATCGAAGCCGCCGCCGAAGCCAGCGAAGAGCTGATGGAAAAGTACCTGGGCGGCGAAGAGCTGGCCGAGGCTGAAATCATCAACGCGCTGCGTACCCGTACCCTGGCCACCGAAATCGTTCCGATGTACTGCGGTTCGGCGTTCAAGAACAAGGGCGTGCAGGCCATGCTGGACGGCGTGATCCAGCTGCTGCCGTCGCCGGTCGACGTCCCGGACGTGACCGGTACCGACGTGGACGATGAAAACGTCGCCATGACCCGCAAGTCCGACGACAAGGCTCCGTTCTCGTCGCTGGCCTTCAAGATCATCACCGACCCGTTCGTCGGCGCGCTGACCTTCTTCCGCGTCTACTCGGGCACCCTGAACGGTGGCGACACCGTGCTGAACTCGGTGAAGGGCAAGAAGGAGCGCATCGGCCGCATCCTGCAGATGCACTCGAACAACCGCGAGGAAATCAAGGAAGTTCTGGCCGGTGACATCGCCGCTGCCGTGGGCCTGAAGGACACCACCACCGGTGACACCCTGTGCGCCGTGGACAAGCCGATCATCCTGGAGCGCATGACGTTCCCGGAGCCGGTGATCTCGATGGCCGTCGAGCCGAAGACCAAGTCGGACCAGGAAAAGATGGGTCTGGCCCTGGGCCGTCTGGCGCAGGAAGATCCGTCGTTCCGCGTCAAGACCGACGAAGAATCCGGCCAGACCATCATCTCGGGCATGGGCGAGCTGCACCTGGACATCATCGTTGACCGCCTGAAGCGCGAGTTCAACGTTGAAGCCAACGTCGGCGCGCCGCAGGTGGCCTACCGCGAAACCATCACCCTGTCCGACGTCAAGTCCGACTACAAGCACGCCAAGCAGTCCGGTGGTAAGGGTCAGTACGGTCACGTCGTGATCGAGCTGTCGCCGCTGACCGCTGAAGACCGTGCTGACGCCAAGCTCGCTCCGGCCATCAAGGACGACTTCCTGTTCGTCAATGACATCACCGGCGGCGTGATCCCGAAGGAATTCATCCCGTCGGTTGAAAAGGGCCTGCGCGAAACCATCACCAGCGGTCCGCTGGCTGGCTTCCCGGTCGTGGACGTCAAGGTGAAGCTGGTGTTCGGCTCGTACCACGACGTCGACTCCTCGGAAATGGCGTTCAAGCTGGCTTCGTCGATGGCCTTCAAGCAGGGCTTCGCCAAGGCCAAGCCGGTTCTGCTGGAGCCGATCATGAAGGTCGAGATCGTGACCCCTGAGGATTACCAGGGTGACGTGATGGGCGACGTCAGCCGTCGTCGCGGCGTGCTGCAGGGTTCCGACACCACCGGTGACGGTTCGGCCAGCATCATCAACGCGATGATTCCGCTGGGTGAAATGTTCGGCTACGCCACTGCTCTGCGTTCGCAGACCCAGGGCCGCGCCACCTTCACCATGGAATTCGACCATTACGAGCCGGCGCCGAACAACATCGCCGAAGCCGTCATGAAGAAGGGCTGAGCCTCGCTCAGCCTCTCCTGAAATCACTTTCGTACAACATTCAAGGTAAAGAACAATGGCAAAGGGTAAGTTCGAGCGCACCAAGCCGCACGTCAACATCGGCACCATCGGTCACGTCGATCACGGCAAGACCACGCTGACCGCCGCACTGACCAAGATCGGCGCCGAGCGTTTCGGCGGCGAGTTCAAGGACTACTCGGCGATCGACGCCGCGCCGGAAGAAAAGGCGCGTGGCATCACGATCTCGACCGCTCACGTCGAATACGAATCCACCACCCGTCACTACGCCCACGTCGATTGCCCGGGCCACGCTGACTACGTCAAGAACATGATCACCGGTGCCGCCCAGATGGACGGCGCGATCCTGGTCTGCTCGGCTGCTGACGGCCCGATGCCGCAGACCCGCGAGCACATCCTGCTGTCGCGTCAGGTCGGCGTGCCGTACATCGTGGTCTTCCTGAACAAGGCTGACATGGTCGACGACGCCGAGCTGCTCGAGCTGGTCGAAATGGAAGTGCGTGAACTGCTGAGCAAGTACGAGTTCCCGGGCGACGACACCCCGATCATCGCTGGTTCGGCCCGTCTGGCGCTGGAAGGCGACCAGAGCGACATCGGCGTGCCGGCCGTCATCAAGCTGGTCGAGGCGCTGGACACCTGGATCCCGACCCCGGAGCGTGACGTCGACAAGGCATTCCTGATGCCGGTCGAAGACGTGTTCTCGATCTCGGGCCGCGGCACCGTGGTGACCGGTCGTATCGAGCGCGGCGTGATCAAGGTCGGCGAAGAAATCGAAATCGTCGGCATCCGTCCGGTGCAGAAGACCACCGTGACCGGCGTCGAAATGTTCCGCAAGCTGCTGGACCAGGGTCAGGCAGGCGACAACGCTGGCCTGCTGCTGCGCGGCACCAAGCGTGACGACGTCGAGCGTGGCCAGGTGCTGGCCAAGCCGGGTTCGATCAAGCCGCACACCGAGTTCGAAGGCGAAGTCTACGTCCTGTCGAAGGACGAGGGCGGCCGTCACACCCCGTTCTTCAAGGGCTACCGTCCGCAGTTCTACTTCCGTACCACCGACATCACTGGCGCCTGCCAGCTGCCGGAAGGCGTGGAAATGGTGATGCCGGGCGACAACGTGAAGATGGTTGTCACCCTGATCAACCCGGTCGCGATGGACGAAGGCCTGCGCTTCGCCATCCGTGAAGGTGGCCGTACCGTCGGCGCCGGCGTGGTCTCGAAGATCATCAAGTAATCTGGTAGTATCAGCGCCCCGATGTTGCCTGGGTAGGGCATCGGGGCGTCAAAAAATGGGAAAGCAGGCACAGGACGTGCCTTGTGTTCCCCGGACCAGGAAGGGTCAATGCCATTCAGGCGGCGCCAACAGGAAACTGTTGACAGCTGCCTTGCGTGCCATTATGCTTCGTCGTTTGGGCAGGCCGGGAAACGGGTCTGCCTACGTTTTTGAGGTCCACGGATTGACCTTGTCGGCCTGCAGGAGTGCGGGCCGTCTGTATTCAGGACATTCATGGGACAAAGCAACCTAGAGGCTTTGTCCGTCGCTCTTTTAACGAAGGAACCACCGTCATGGCGGACCAGAAGATCCGTATTCGGCTGAAGGCGTTCGATCATCGATTGATCGACCGTTCGGCCAGCGAGATCGTTGAAACGGCAAAGCGGACCGGTGCGCAAGTGCGTGGCCCGATTCCGCTGCCGACCAAGATCGAGCGTTACACCGTTCTCGTTTCCCCGCACGTCGACAAGGACGCGCGTGACCAGTACGAGACCCGCACGCACAAGCGCGTGCTCGACATCGTTGACCCGAATGACAAGACCGTGGACGCGCTGATGAAGCTCGAACTGGCTGCAGGCGTCGACGTTCAGATCAAGCTGACCTGAGGACTACGACCATGACGAAGAAGTATTCGTTGGGCTTCGTGGGCCGCAAGGCTGGCATGAGCCGCGTTTTCACCGAAGATGGCCGTTCCATCCCGGTGACCCTGATCGAAGCAACCCCGAACCGCATCGCGCAGATCAAGACCGTCGAAACCGACGGCTACAGCGCCGTGCAGGTGACCGTCGGCGCACGTCGTGCCGCCCTGGTCAACAAGCCGGAAGCCGGCCACTTCGCCAAGGCGAAGGTGGAAGCGGGTCGTGGCCTGTGGGAATTCCGCGTTGAAGACGCCCAGCTCGGCGATTTCGCCGTCGGTGGCGAAGTCAAGGCGGACATCTTTGAAGTCGGCCAGTTCGTCGACGTCCAGGGTGTCACCAAGGGTAAGGGTTTCCAGGGCACCATCAAGCGCTACAACTTCCGTATGGGCGATGCAACCCACGGTAACTCGCTGTCGCATCGCGCGCCGGGTTCGCTGGGTCAGCGCCAGACCCCGGGTCGTGTTTTCCCGGGCAAGAAGATGTCGGGCCATATGGGCGCGGTGCAGCAGAGCACCCAGAACCTGGAAGTGGTCAAGGTCGACGTCGAGCGCGGTCTGATCGCAGTTCGCGGCGCCGTTCCTGGCGCGGCGGATGGCGACGTGATCGTCCGTCCGGCGAGCAAGGCATAAGGAGAGATGACGATGGAACTCGTTATCACGGGTAGCAATAACAAGGTCTCGGTCTCCGACGCCGTGTTCGGTCGCGATTTCAGCGAAGATCTGGTCCACCAGGTCGTCGTTGCTTACCGCAACGCCGGTCGCGCCGGCACCAAGGCGCAGAAGACTCGCTCCGAAGTGGCAGGTACCACCAAGAAGTCGAAGAAGCAGAAGGGCGGCGGCGCGCGTCATGGCGCACTGACGGCTCCGATCTTCGTCGGCGGCGGTGTCACCTTCGCGGCCAAGCCGCGCAGCTTCGAGCAGAAGGTCAATCGTAAGCAGTACCGTGCCGCCATGTGCGCGATCCTGTCCGAGCTGAACCGTCAGGGCCGTCTGACCATCGTGGAGTCCTTCGATGTCGAAGCGACCAGCACGAAGGGTCTAATCGCCAAGCTGGCCGGCCTGGAAGTGGGCAAGCGCCCGCTGATCGTCACTGAAGAAGCCTCCGAGCACCTGTACCTGTCGGCGCGCAACGTTCCCTACGTGGAAGTGCGTGACGTCCAGGGCCTGGACCCGGTGTCGCTGGTCGGTGCCGACACGGTCGTCATCACCGCTGACGCGGTCAAGAAGGTCGAGGAGTGGCTGGCATGAACAGCAACGAAAAAATCTTCAGCGTGCTGCGTGCCCCGCGTGTCTCCGAAAAGACCGCGCGCCTGCAGGAACTCTCCAACCAGTATGTCTTCGAAATCTCGAACGAAGCGACCAAGGCCGACGTGAAGGCCGCGGTAGAGCAGCTGTTCGACGTCAAGGTCGAGGCCGTCAACGTGGTCAACGTCAAGGGCAAGAACAAGTCCTTCCGTAACCGTGCTGGCCGCCGCGGCGATTGGCGCAAGGCGTACGTTCGTCTGGCCGATGGCCAGTCGATCGATGTAACGGCCAAGGCCTGAGGTACATCCCATGCCATTGATGAAATTCAAGCCAACCTCCCCCGGCCGCCGTTCGGCCGTGCGTGTGGTTACCCCCGATCTGCACAAGGGTGCTCCGCACGCCGCGCTGGTCGAGTCGCAGAGCAAGTCCGGTGGTCGTAACCACCACGGCCGCATCACCACCCGTCACGTCGGTGGTGGCCACAAGCAGCACTACCGCATCATCGACTTCAAGCGCAACAAGCTGGGCATCCCGGCGCGCGTGGAACGCATCGAATACGATCCGAACCGCACCGCCCACATCGCCCTGCTGTGCTACGTCGACGGCGAGCGCCGCTACATCATCGCCCCGAAGGGTCTGAAGGCTGGTGATCAGGTGATCGCTGGTTCGGACGCCCCGATCAAGACGGGCAACACCCTGCCGCTGCGCAACATCCCGGTCGGTACCACCATTCACGGCATCGAACTGAAGCCGGGCAAGGGTGCACAGATCGCTCGCGCCGCCGGTGCTGCCGTGCAGCTGGTTGCACGTGAAGGCATCTACGCCACCATGCGCCTGCGCTCGGGTGAAATGCGCAAGGTGCCGGTCGAGTGCTGCGCCACCATCGGCGAAGTCGGCAACGACGAGCACAACCTGGAAAAGCTGGGTAAGGCCGGTGCCAAGCGTTGGCGCGGCGTCCGCCCGACCGTTCGTGGTGCTGCCATGAACCCGGTTGACCACCCGCACGGTGGTGGTGAGGCCAAGGCCGGCCAGGGTAACCCGCATCCGGTCACCCCGTGGGGTGTCCCGACCAAGGGATACAAGACGCGCAAGAACAAGCGCACTCAGCAGTTCATCGTCCGCGATCGTAGGGGCTAATCGACCATGGCACGTTCACTCAAGAAGGGCCCGTTTGTCGATCACCACCTGGTTGCAAAGGTGGCTGCCGCTGCGGGTAGCAAGCGTCCGATCAAGACCTGGTCGCGTCGTTCGATGATCCTGCCGGAAATGGTAGGCGTCACCATCGCCGTTCATAACGGCAAGAACCACATTCCGGTTCTCGTCAACGAGAACATGGTCGGCCACAAGCTCGGCGAATTTGCCATCACCCGGACCTTCAAGGGTCACGGTGGTGACAAGAAGTCGGGCAAGTAAGGAGAGATGACAATGGAAGCGAAAGCCATCCTGCGCACTGCGCGCATCTCCCCGCAGAAGGCACGTCTGGTCGCTGACCAGGTGCGCGGTCTGCCGGCCGAGCGTGCGGTCAACCTGCTGAAGTTTTCGGACAAGAAGGCTGCCCACCTGATCAAGAAGGTGGTGGAGTCGGCTATTGCAAACGCCGAAAACAACCAGGGCGCCGACGTCGACGAGCTGAAGGTTCAGACCATCATGGTTGATGAGGGTCCGACCCTGAAGCGTTTCATGGCGCGGGCGAAAGGCCGCGGTACCCGCATCCTCAAGCGCACCAGCCACATCACTGTGGTTGTGGGCGCCGCCAAGTAAGCGGATAAGGAAAAGATCATGGGTCATAAAGTTCATCCGTTTGGTATCCGCCTGGGTATTGCCAAGGACTGGAACTCCAAGTGGTACGCAAACAAGGCCGAGTTCGCCGGTTACCTGGCAGCCGACCTGAAAGTGCGCGAAATGCTGCGCAAGAAGCTGGCTCAGGCCGGCATCAGCAAGATCCTGATCGAGCGTCCGGCCAAGACCGCTCGCGTGACGATCCACACCGCCCGTCCGGGCGTGGTGATCGGCAAGCGCGGTGAGGACATCGAGAAGCTGCGCAAGGAAGTGAGCGAGATGATGGGCGTCCCGGCGCACATCAACGTCACCGAAGTGCGCAAGCCCGAGCTGGACGCACAGCTGGTTGCCGAATCGATCGCGCAGCAGCTGGAGCGTCGCATCATGTTCCGCCGCGCCATGAAGCGCTCGGTCGGCAACGCGATGCGCCTGGGTGCCCTGGGCATCAAGGTCAACGTCGGTGGCCGCCTCAACGGCGCAGAAATCGCCCGTTCGGAGTGGTACCGCGAAGGCCGCGTGCCGCTGCACACGCTGCGTGCCGACATCGACTACGGCTTCGCTGAAGCCAAGACGACCTACGGCATCATCGGCATCAAGGTCTGGATCTACAAGGGCGAGGTCTTCGATTTCTCCCAGGTTGGCCAGGAAAAGCAGGACGACACCCCGTCGCGCAACGATCGTAACGATCGCGGCGACCGTGGTGACCGTCAGCGCCCGGCTCGTGAAGCGAGGTAACGACAATGTTGCAACCCAAGCGAACCAAGTACCGCAAGGTGCACAAGGGCCGTAACGACGGCCTGAGCTGGAGCGCCAACGCTGTCAGCTTCGGCGAGTACGGCCTGAAGGCAACCGCCCACGGTCAGCTGACCGCGCGTCAGATCGAAGCGGCCCGCCGCTCGATCAGCCGCTACGTCAAGCGCGGCGGCAAGATGTGGATCCGCGTGTTCCCCGACAAGCCCATCACCAAGAAGCCCATCGAAGTTCGAATGGGTTCGGGTAAGGGCAACGTGGAATACTGGGTGGCCCAGATCCAGCCCGGCCGCATGATCTATGAAATCGAGGGTGTGACGGAAGACGTGGCACGCGAGGCGTTCCGCCTGGCCGCCGCCAAGCTCTCGGTCACCACCACTTTCGTAACCCGGACGGTGCGCTGATGGAACTCAAAACTCTCCGTGAAAAGTCGGCTGACGAACTGAAGGCCCACCTGACCGACCTGCGTAAGGAACAGTTCTCTGTCCGTATGCAGCAGGTCACCGGCCAGCTGCCGAAGACTCACGATATCCGCCGCGTCCGTCGCGAGATTGCTCGCGTCAAGACGCTGCTCGGCAGCACGAAGTAAGGACGGCCGCTATGAGCGACAATACCGAAAAGAAGACGCTGCGCACGGTCGAAGGCCGTGTCGTCAGCAACAAGATGGACAAGACGGTTACTGTCCTGGTTGAGCGTCAGGTCAAGCACGCACTGTACGGCAAGTACATCAAGCGCTCGACGAAGCTGCACGCCCACGATGCCGACAACGCCTGCAAGGAAGGCGATGTCGTCCGCGTGACCGAGATTGCTCCGATGTCCAAGACCAAGAACTGGCGCGTGGTGGAAGTCATCACGCGTGCGGCTGAATAAGGAGTCTGAATCATGATCCAGATGCAGAGCTACCTTGACGTCGCGGACAATTCGGGTGCCAAGCAGGTGATGTGCTTTAAGGTGCTGGGTGGTTCCAAGCGCCGTTACGCCGGTATCGGCGACATCATCAAGGTCACCGTGAAGGATGCGATTCCGCGCGGCAAGGTCAAGAAGGGCGAAGTCTACGACGCCGTCGTGGTGCGTACCCGCAAGGGTGTGCGTCGTGCCGACGGTTCGCTGATCCGCTTCGACGGCAACGCCGCCGTGCTGCTGAACAACAAGCAGGAGCCGATCGGTACCCGTATCTTCGGGCCGGTGACCCGTGAACTTCGTTCGGAGAAGTTCATGAAGATCGTCTCGCTCGCTCCCGAAGTGCTGTGAGCGAGACAGGAGATAATCATGGCTAACCGTATCAAGAAGGGCGACCAGGTTGTCGTCAACGCCGGCAAGGACAAGGGCAAGCAGGGCGAAATCGTCCGCGTCGACGGCGACCGTGTGGTCGTCGCCAACGTGAACATCGTCAAGCGCCACACCAAGCCGAACCCGCAGGCAGGTGTTGCCGGCGGCGTGGTCGAGCGTGAAGCGTCGATCCATATCTCCAACGTGAACGTTCTGAACCCGGCTTCGGGCAAGGGTGAACGCGTTGGCTTCAAGGTGCTGGAGGATGGACGCAAACTGCGTGTGTTCCGCTCCAGCAGTGAGGCGCTTGACGCCTGAGGAATGAGAAGATGAGTTCCCGTCTCGAAAAGTTCTACAAGGACGAAGTGGTGCCGGCGCTGATGAAGCAGTTCGGCTACACCAATCCGATGCAGGTGCCGAAGCTGGTCAAGGTCACCCTGAACATGGGTGTCGGCGAAGCTGCGACCAACAAGAAGATCCTGGAAAACGCCGTTGCCGACATGTCCAAGATCTCCGGCCAGAAGCCGGTGGTCACCAAGTCGCGCATCTCGGTGGCATCCTTCAAGATCCGCGATGGTTGGCCGATCGGCTGCAAGACCACGCTGCGTCGCAAGAAGATGTACGAGTTCCTGGATCGCCTGATCAACATCTCGCTGCCGCGCGTGCGCGACTTCCGTGGTGTTTCCGGTCGTTCCTTCGACGGTCGCGGCAACTTCAACATGGGTGTGAAGGAACAGATCATCTTCCCGGAAATCGACTTCGACGCTGTCGACGCGATCCGCGGCATGGATATCGCCATCACCACCACTGCGAAGACCGACGCGGAAGCGAAGGCGCTGCTGGCAGCGTTCAAGTTCCCGTTCCGTAACTGATTCGTCGAGGAAACCGAAATGGCAAAGACCTCCATGGTCAACCGCGACATCAAGCGGAAGAAGCTGGCCGAGAAGTTCGCTGACAAGCGCGCTGCTCTGAAGAAGATCGTGTCCTCGCAGGATGCTTCTTACGAAGAGAAGATCGAAGCCGCGACCAAGTTGTCGAAGCTGCCGCGCGATTCGTCGCCGAGCCGCCACCGCAACCGCTGCGAACTGTCTGGCCGCCCGCGTGGCGTGTACAGCAAGTTCGGCCTGGGCCGCAACAAGCTCCGCGAAGCCACCATGCGTGGTGACGTGCCGGGCCTGCGCAAGGCCAGCTGGTAATTCCAGCCGGTCCTGCGACCCCTGCCTGAACAGGGCAGGGGGCGTCCAGGAGGAGGCATTCAGCCTTCCTGCAGAAAAACCTGAAGAGCCCGACGCAAGTCGGGCTCTTTTGGCGTATACTCCCGCGTCTTGCCCTGTGCAAACTGGGTTTTGGGGTAGGCCACTGGCCTGCCGGCATCAAGGGACCTGGCCCGTTTCCAGGAGACAACAGATTTTCGCGAAAGCGGATATCGGTGCACTCAAAGGTACTCATATGAGCATGACTGATCCCATCGCCGACCTGCTGGTCCGCGTCAAGAATGCGGCAGCGGTGGGCAAGCAGACGGTGAAAGCGCCGTCGTCCAAGATCAAGGTGGCGATTGCCCAGGTCCTGAAGGACGAGGGTTACATCACCGACCTGCGCGTGACCGCGCTCGAGAACAACAAGTCCGAGCTGGAAATCGTACTGAAGTATTTCGAAGGCAAGCCGGTCATCGCGACCCTGAAGCGCTTCTCGCGTTCGGGCCTGCGCCAGTACCGCGGCAAGAGCGAGCTGCCGAAGGTCATGAACGGCCTGGGTATCTCCATCATTTCCACCTCCAAGGGCATCATGACTGATGCGCAGGCGCGCCAGCTGGGCGTCGGCGGCGAAGTCCTGTGCTTCGTGGCCTAAGGCGAAAGGAGTAGAACTATGTCCCGCGTAGCCAAAAAGCCCGTCGACCTGGGTAAGGTTGAACTGAACGTCCAGTCCGAGTCCGTCACCGTCAAGGGCCCGAAGGGCACCCTGTCGCTGCCGAAGCCGGCCGGCATTGCCATCAACGTCGAGAACGGCATTGCCACCCTGAGCACCGAGAATGCGGAACTGATCCCGCTGACCGGTACCGTCCGCGCGATCCTGGCCAACATGGTCAAGGGCGTGTCCGATGGCTTCGAGCGCAAGCTGGAGCTGGTCGGCGTGGGTTACCGTGCTGCCATGCAGGGCAAGGACCTCAGCCTGTCGCTGGGCTTCTCGCACCCGGTGGTCTTCGTGGCGCCGGAAGGCATCACCATCACCACCCCGACCCAGACCGAGATCCTGGTCCAGGGCGCTGACAAGCAGGTCGTCGGTGAAGTCGCCGCCAAGATCCGTGCGTTCCGCAAGCCGGAACCGTACAAGGGCAAGGGCGTGAAGTACTCCGACGAAGTCATCATCTGTAAGGAAGCCAAGAAGGCGTAAGTGCGAGTCCCTCGCAAGAGCCCGTACATCCTTGTGCGGACTCCTCAGGGAAAAGCCTAACCTTCCGCTTTCAGGGAATAAAATCATGAACAAGAACATCGCCCGCCTGCGTCGCGCCAAGTCGACCCGCGCCCACATCCGTGAGCTCGGCGTCGCCCGCCTGTCGGTGCTGCGCACCGGCCAGCACCTGTATGCCCAGGTCTTCACCGCTGACGGCTCGAAGGTGCTGGCTGCCGCCAACACCACCCAGTCCGACGTCATCGAAGGCCTGAAGAACGGCAAGAACGCCGACGCCGCCGCCAAGGTTGGCCGCATCGTTGCCGAGCGCGCCAAGGCTGCCGGCATCGAGAAGGTTGCCTTCGATCGTTCGGGCTACCGCTACCACGGCCGCATCAAGGCCCTGGCAGAAGCCGCCCGCGAAGCCGGCCTGCAGTTCTAAGGGATAAGGGTAGGGGCCTGTGGCCCTCTGCCCGCCTGCTCGCCAGCCTGAGTGAGGCTGGACGGCGCCGCTCTTCTGCAGTGGCTGTCCGGAACAACGCACCACGCCACAACCATAAGCGGCCCCGAGCCGTACATACCCAAACAACCAAGGAATAAACATGGCAGAAGAGCGTCAGCAGCGGGGTCGCGATCGCGACCGTAACCGCGAAGAGAAAGTCGACGACGGCATGATCGAAAAGCTGGTCGCGGTCAACCGCGTCAGCAAGACCGTCAAGGGTGGCCGCCAGTTCACCTTCACCGCCCTGACCGTGGTCGGCGACGGCGAAGGCAAGGTCGGTTTCGGCTACGGCAAGGCCCGTGAAGTCCCGGTCGCCATCCAGAAGTCGATGGAACAGGCTCGCAAGAACCTGGTCAGCGTTGACCTGAACAACGGCACCCTGTGGCACACCATCAAGGATGGCCACGGCGCTGCACGCGTGTTCATGCAGCCGGCTTCCGAAGGTACCGGCGTCATCGCCGGCGGTGCCATGCGCGCCGTGCTGGAAGCGGTTGGCGTGAAGAACGTGCTGGCGAAGGCCACCGGTTCGCGCAACCCGATCAACCTGGTGCGTGCCACCGTGAAGGGCCTGTCTGCTGCGCAGTCGCCGGCTCGCATCGCGGCCAAGCGCGGCAAGAAGGTGAAGGAACTCAACCATGGCTAATGAGTCCAACAAGACTGTAAAGGTGCGCCTGGTGCGCGGCCTGCGTGGTGCTCAGTCGCGTCACCGCCTGTCGGTGCGTGCGCTGGGCCTGAACAAGCTTAACGATGTGCGTGAACTGAAGGACAGCCCGCAGGTTCGCGGCCTGATCAATACCGTTCACTACCTCGTCAAGGTTGAGGAGTAATCGATCATGACTCTGCGTCTCAATCAACTGAGCCCGGCACCGGGCGCCCGCACCGAGCGCACCCGTGTCGGTCGCGGTATCGGCTCGGGCCTGGGCAAGACTGCCGGCCGCGGCCACAAGGGTTCGTTCGCCCGTAAGGGTGGCGGCAAGATCAAGGCTGGCTTCGAAGGCGGCCAGACCCCCATGCAGCGTCGTCTGCCGAAGATCGGCTTCCGTTCGCCGATCGCCAAGGACACCGCTGAAGTGCTGCTGTACCAGCTGGACAAGCTGCCGGCCGGCGAGATCGATTTCGCCGCCCTGCGTGCTGCCAAGCTGGTTCCCAGCACCACCAAGAAGGCCAAGGTCGTCGTCAAGGGCGAACTGACCAAGGCATTCACCCTGAAGGGCATCGCTGCCACGGTTGGTGCCAAGGCCGCGATCGAAGCTGCCGGCGGCAGCGTAATGGAGTAAGAACATCATGGCGCAAGCTGGCATCGGAAACCTCGCGGGCGGAATGGGCAAGTTCACCGAACTTCGCCAACGTTTGCTGTTCGTCGTCGGGGCTTTGATCGTCTACCGCATTGGCTGCTACGTGCCGGTGCCGGGCGTGAACCCCGATGCCATGCTTGCCATGATGCAGGAGCAGGGCGGCGGCATCGTGGACATGTTCAACATGTTCTCGGGCGGCGCCCTGCACCGCTTCAGCATTTTTGCGCTGAACGTGATGCCGTACATCTCGGCATCGATCGTGATGCAGCTGGCCGTGCACATCTTCCCCGCCCTCAAGGCGGTGCAGAAGGAAGGTGAATCCGGCCGCCGCAAGATCACCCAGTATTCGCGCATCGGCGCGGTGATCCTGGCCGTGGTGCAGGGCGGTTCGATCGCTCTGGCGCTGCAGGGCCAGCTCTCCGGCGCCGGTACGCCGGTCGTGTACGCACCGGGCATGGGCTTCGTGCTCACCGCCGTGGTCTCGCTGACCGCCGGCACCATGTTCCTGATGTGGGTCGGTGAGCAGGTCACCGAGCGCGGCATCGGCAACGGCGTGTCGCTGATCATCTTCGCCGGTATCGTGGCGGGCCTGCCGGGTGCGGTCATCCACACCTTCGACGCCTACCGTGACGGCAACATCCAGTTCTTCCAGCTGCTGATGATTGCAGTGGTGGTGCTGGCCTTCACCTTCTTCGTGGTCTTCGTCGAGCGCGGCCAGCGCCGCATCACGGTGAACTACGCGCGCCGCCAGGGCGGTCGCAACGCGTACATGAACCAGACCTCGTTCCTGCCGCTGAAGCTGAACATGGCGGGCGTGATCCCGGCCATCTTCTCCTCCAGCCTGCTGGCCTTCCCGGCCACGCTGGCTATGTGGTCCGGCCAGGCTGTCAACCAGAGCACGTTCGGCCAGACCCTGCAGAAGGTCGCCAATGCCCTGGGCCCGGGCGAGCCGCTGCACATGATCGTGTTCGCTGCGCTGATCACCGGTTTCGCGTTCTTCTATACCGCGTTGGTGTTCAACTCGCAGGAAACCGCCGACAACCTGAAGAAGTCGGGCGCGCTGATTCCGGGCATCCGTCCGGGCAAGGCCACCGCCGATTACATCGACGGCGTGCTGACCCGCCTAACCGCGGCCGGCTCGGCCTACCTGGTGATCGTCTGCCTGCTGCCGGAGCTGATGCGCACGCAGTTGAACGCCTCGTTCTACTTCGGTGGTACCTCGCTGCTGATCGTGGTGGTGGTGGTGATGGACTTCATCGCCCAGGTGCAGGCGCACCTGATGTCCCACCAGTACGAGAGCCTGCTGAGGAAGGCCAACCTGAAGGGCGGCAACCGCGGCGGTTTTGCCCGCGGCTGACAGGCCTGTTATACTTTCGTCTTCCTGACGTGATGGTCCCTCCGCTTCGCGGACTCCGGCCACACAAACGAAGGGCGGCCCCCGCAGCGGTTCCGGGTGGGGGTGAGATGAGGTGGTCCCGCGCAGGAGTAGCGCGGGCGGCCCGGGAGGCAACTTCCGATCCAACCCCATCCGGCGCCGGAGCCTGGGCACACTCCCCAGGCCGGGTCCATGAAACCTTCTGGTTTCACGGGCTTCCATGTAAACCGGAACCTTGTTAGTATTGCCGGTTCAATTTTTTGATCCATCCTGCCGGATCGGCGTGCCCAGAGCGCGCTGTCGGCCATCACTCAGCTGGAGAACCGCGTCATGGCGCGTATTGCAGGCGTCAACCTGCCAGCCCAGAAGCATGTCTGGGTCGGGTTGCAAAGCATTTACGGCATCGGCCGTACCCGTTCGAAGAAGGTCTGCGAAACCGCAGCCGTCACTTCGACCACCAAGATCCGCGATCTGTCGGAGCCGGAAATCGAGCGTCTGCGCTCGGAAGTGGCCAAGTACATCGTGGAAGGCGATCTGCGCCGTGAAATCGGTATCGCGATCAAGCGCCTGATGGACCTGGGCTGCTACCGCGGCCTGCGTCACCGTCGCGGTCTGCCGCTGCGTGGCCAGCGCACCCGTACCAACGCCCGCACCCGCAAGGGCCCGCGCAAGGCGATCAGGAAGTAAGGGACCTATAAATGGCTAAGCCCGCTGCTAAGACCAAGAAGAAGATCAAGCGCGTCGTCACCGACGGCGTCGTCCACGTCCACGCTTCGTTCAACAACACCATCGTCACCATCACCGACCGCCAGGGCAACGCTCTGTCGTGGGCAACCTCCGGTGGCGCTGGCTTCCGCGGTTCGCGCAAGTCGACCCCGTTCGCTGCCCAGGTGGCCGCTGAAGAGGCCGGTCGTGCTGCGCTGGACTACGGCGTGAAGTCGCTGGAAGTCCGCATCAAGGGCCCGGGTCCGGGCCGTGAGTCGGCTGTGCGTTCGTTGAACAACGTCGGCTACAAGATCACCAACATCATCGACGTGACGCCTATCCCGCACAACGGGTGCCGTCCGCCGAAGAAGCGTCGCGTCTAAAGGGAGCGATAAGAAATGGCTCGTTATATCGGTCCTACCTGTAAGCTCGCCCGTCGCGAAGGCGCCGACCTGTCCCTGAAGAGCCCGGCGCGTGCGCTGGACTCCAAGTGCAAGCTGGAGCAGAAGCCCGGCCAGCACGGCGCCACTGCCCGCAAGGGCAAGCTGTCCGACTACGCCACCCAGCTGCGTGAAAAGCAGAAGGTCAAGCGTATCTACGGCCTGCTGGAGCGTCAGTTCCGCAACTACTACAAGAAGGCCTCGACCAAGAAGGGCAACACCGGCGAGAACCTCCTGCAGCTGCTGGAAACCCGCCTGGACAACGTTGTCTACCGCATGGGCTTCGCCGTGACCCGTCCGGCTGCGCGTCAGCTGGTGTCGCACCGCGGCGTCACCGTGAATGGCAAGTCGGTCAACCTGGCTTCGTACCAGGTCAAGGCTGGCGACGCCATCGCTCTGTCTGAGAAGGCTGCCAAGCAGCTGCGCGTCCAGGAAGCCCTGACCGTCGCCGCCCAGCATGACCTGAGCCCGTCGTGGGTTGAAGTGGATTCCGGCAAGTTCACCGCCATCTTCAAGGCTGTTCCGGATCGTTCGGACCTGCCTGCGGACATCAACGAAGCGCTGATCGTCGAGCTGTATTCGAAGTAATTCACATTGGAGAGCCCCCGGCGACGGCCGGGGGTTCACTAGGAGAACCCGCAACATGACGGTTACCGCCAACCAGGTTCTGCGTCCTCGCGGTCCGCAGATCGAACGCTTTACCGACACCCGTGCAAAGGTCGTTATCGAACCTTTGGAGCGGGGTTACGGGCATACGCTGGGCAATGCCCTGCGTCGCGTGCTGCTGTCGTCCATCCCGGGCTTCGCCATCACGGAAGTCGAAATCGACGGCGTGTTGCATGAGTACACCACGGTCGAAGGTCTGCAGGAGGACGTGCTGGAAGTCCTGCTGAACCTGAAGGACGTGGCCATCCGTATGCACTCCGGCGACAGCGCCGCCCTGTCCCTGTCCAAGCAGGGCCCGGGCGTTGTCACCGCTGCCGACATCAAGGTCGACCACAATGTGGAGATCCTGAACGGCGACCACGTGATCTGCCACCTGACCAAGGACACGGCAGTCAACATGCGTCTGAAGATCGAGCGTGGTTTCGGCTACCAGCCGGCTGCTGCTCGTCGTCGCCCGGACGAAGAAACCCGCGCCATCGGCCGCCTGGTCCTGGATGCCTCGTTCTCGCCGGTCCGCCGCGTCGCCTATGCCGTGGAAGCGGCCCGCGTCGAACAGCGTACCGACCTGGACAAGCTGGTCATCGATATCGAGACCAACGGCACTATCGATGCCGAGGAAGCCGTGCGCACCGCCGCCGACATCCTCAGCGACCAGCTGTCGGTGTTCGGTGACTACACCCACCGCGACCGCGGTGCGGCCAAGCCGGCCAACAACGGCGTGGATCCGGTGCTGCTGCGCCCGATCGACGACCTGGAACTGACCGTGCGTTCGGCCAACTGCCTCAAGGCGGAAAGCATCTATTACATCGGCGATCTGATCCAGAAGACCGAAGTGGAACTGCTGAAGACCCCGAACCTGGGCAAGAAGTCGCTCACCGAGATCAAGGAAGTGCTGGCCCAGCGTGGCCTGTCGCTCGGCATGAAGCTGGAGAACTGGCCGCCGGCCGGTATCGCCAGCCACGGCATGCTCGGCTGATATCGGTAATGCCTGGAGGCTCCACCGTTCGCGGTGGAGCCTTCAACCGGTGAACACCGGGAAGAACACGCCACGACGAACCGCAGGTTCGCGGGCAGGTCGTCCAGGAGGGATGACCAGGACCAACCGCAGTCCATGCAGCAACGCCAGGAAGGCGACAACGATCCGCACAGCCTTACCATTAACCAAGGAATTCCATC
Source organism: Stenotrophomonas maltophilia (assembly GCA_009912235.1). Classification (GTDB taxonomy): domain Bacteria; phylum Pseudomonadota; class Gammaproteobacteria; order Xanthomonadales; family Xanthomonadaceae; genus Stenotrophomonas; species Stenotrophomonas maltophilia_AV. Next base: position 120,015 of record WNDS01000004.1, on the reverse strand, counting down.
ATGCGTCACCAGAAGTCTGGCCGTAAGTTCAACCGCACCAGCGCCCACCGCGAAGCGATGTTCAAGAACATGGCTTCCTCGCTGTTCAAGCACGAGCTGATCAAGACCACCCTGCCGAAGGCCAAGGAACTGCGCCGCGTTGCCGAGCCGCTGATCACCCTGGCCAAGGTCGACTCCGTCGCCAACCGCCGTCTGGCCTTCGCCCGCCTGCGTGACAAGGAGGCCGTGGGCCACCTGTTCACCACCCTGGGCCCGCGCTACGCCAACCGTCCGGGCGGCTACCTGCGCCTGCTGAAGTGCGGCTTCCGCGCCGGTGACAATGCGCCGATGGCCTACGTCGAGCTGGTTGACCGTCCGGCCGTGGCTGAAGCCGTCGAAGAATAATCGACGCGTAGCACACTGATTCGGTAAAGAACCCGGCCTCGTGCCGGGTTTTTCCGTTCTGGGGCCCGCCACGCCGCGCGGGCGCCGCCGCCTGCCGTGGCGCGGTGGCGACACCGGCCGCGGGCGAAGGTTCCAGCCATCACAGCACCAGGCTGTTCCGACAGGCGTGCGATTGTGGCGGTTCGAACGGCACGCCCGGTCGGTTACGCTTGCGGTCTGAAACCTTCGAGCGTTGCCGATGAATCCTCTGCGCTGGCCTTTCCGCGCCCAGTTCCTGCTGGGCTTCCTGATCTGCGTGGGCCTGCTCGGCTACGCCATCTTCCTGCAGCTGAAGATGGGGCTGGAGCCGTGCCCGCTGTGCATCTTCCAGCGCCTGGCCTTTGCGGCCCTTGGCCTACTGTTCCTGATCGGTGCGATCCATGGGCCGTCCAACCGCCCGGGCCGTGCCACCTACGGCATCCTGGCCTTCATCGCTGCCGGCGTCGGCATCGGCATTGCCGCGCGCCATGTCTACGTGCAGCTCCTGCCGCCGGAAATGGGTTCCACCTGTGGCCCGCCGCTGAGCTTCCTGCGCGAGACCATGGGGCCGTTCGAGGTGTTCCGCACGGTGCTGACCGGTACCGGCAACTGCGGCAACATCGACTGGACCTTCCTGGGCCTGACGATGCCGATGTGGAGCCTGGTGTGGTTCTCGCTGCTGGCGCTGTGGGCGCTGGTGGTGTCGCTGCGCAAGATCACGCGCTGAAAGCAGAACGGGGTCGGAGCCCTTTCCCGCGGAAAGGGGTCCGACCCCTGTCTACTCAGAAGTCCTGCTGCAGCGTCAGGTAGGCGCCGCGACGCGGGCCCCACTGCGGGGCGAACACGCCGATGCCGCCGCCATCGCGCAGCTGGTAGCTGCGGTCCAGCGCATTGAGCACCGCCAGCTGCACGTGCAGCGGGTGGTCGCTGTCGGCATTGAAGTCATGGCCGGCGCTGAGGTTCACCTACAGGTAGGACGGCAGTTCGCCGCCGTTGGGCACGCCCTCGATATCCGAACGCAGGCCGCTGCCGTAGACGTAGTTCGCGCCGATGCGGTTGTGGCCGGCGAAGGCGTAGCTGATGCCACCGGACGAGGTCAGCTTCTGGTCGTGGTCCAGGTGGATCCAGTTGTCCTACACGTAGGCCAGTGCTTCGGGGTCCAGGTTGTACTGGCTGGTGATGACCTGCTTGCCCATGGCCTTGTTGTAGGCCGCATTGACGTAGGCGCTGAACGGCCCGTTGTTGTAGTCGGCGCTGAACTCCACGCCGTGGATGTGGCCCAGGCGGTAGTTGAAGGTGGAGTAGATGTAGGCCGCGCCAAACTGGCCTTCGTCCTGCAGGCGGTCGACGCGGTGGTCGTACGCATCCAGGCCCAGGGTCAGGTGCTCGCCGATCTTCTGCGAGATACCCAGGTCGTAGTAGTCGCTGCGCTCGGCCAGCGGGGTGTTGTTGCCGGCCGAGGACTGCTGGTTGGTGGTGCCGTCGTACAGCGCGATGTCGGTGCTGGCGATCAGCTCGCTGGCCGGCGGGGTGAAGTAGCGCGAGTAGCCGGCATGCACGGTGGTGCTGTCGCTGGCATTCCAGACCACGCCCAGGCGCGGGCTGAGCTGGCCTTCGGTATGCCCGAAGGCCTTGAAGCGGTCACCGCGCAGGCCGTAGTTCACCGTCCAGTCTTCGCCGATGCGCCATTCGTCCTGCACGTACACCGCGGCGGTGCTGGCGTGGAAGGCATTGCGGTCGCCGATCAGCAGCGGCGTGGTGCTGGCCTGGTTGCCATCGCCATCGACCGGGAACACCCAGCTGTTGCTGCTGGCGGTGGCGTTCTCGTAGTTGCCGTACACGCCATAACGCAGGGTGTGGTTGGCGCCCAGCGGGGTGGAGAAATCGGCCTGCAGCGTATTGGCGCGGTTGCTGCGCTGGACCTGCGAGGCCACGCCGCTGAACACCAGGTCGCCGGCGATGTCCGGGGTGAAGGCCACATCGCTGTAACGCTGCCCGGCCGACAGCTGGTAGGCGGTGTCGCCCAGCGTGCCCTGCAGCACCAGCATGCCGAAGCGGGTGGTCTCGCGCTGGTTCTCGTCCAGCTGGCTGGAATCGAAGGTGGTGGTGTCCAGTTAGCCGAACTGCGGGGTCTGGCCGGGGTTCACCGGAATCTGGAAGCGGTTGTTGGCAAAGCCGGCGAACACGCTCAGGCGGGTGTTCTCGTTGACCAGGTAGGTCAGGTCGGCGAAGGCCTTGCCCTGGTGGGTATCGTCATGCAGCGGCTTGCGCGCAATGGTCGGGTTTTCCAGGCCGACATCGTTCTGGTCGTAGTTGCCGGTCAGGAACCAGCTCCAGCGGCCCTGGTTGCCCCACCAGGAGGCATTGGGATTGACCTTGCCGAACGAGCCGGCGGTGATGCCGGCGCTGCCGCCGTTGCCCAGTTCGGTGCCGCTGCGGGTGGTGATGTCCACCACGGCTGCGGTGCGTTCGCCGAACTGCGCCGGCAGCGCGCCATCCATCAGGCGGATGCTCTTGATGGTGCGCGCGTCCAGGGTCTGGCCGAAGCCGGAGATCGACTCGGGCAGCAGCACGCCGTTGATGCGGTACTGCAGGTTGGCGTGGTCGCCGCGCACGTGCACGCCGCCGTAGGAATCCTGCACCACGCCCGGGGCCTGCAGCAACACCTGGCTGAGCGGGGTGGACGCGCCCAGCGGCTGGTTCCTGATGTCCTCGGCGGTGATTTGATACTGGCTGCTGCCGATGTCCGGCGACAGCGCATTGCGCGCCTGGTCGAGCTGGGCGGTGACGGTGACCGCATCGAGGTCCTTGACCGGGCCGGCGGCCGCGTCGGCGGCAAGGGCCTGGGCGGGCAGGCTGGCCAGGGCCAGGGCGAAGGTGATGCCGGTAGCGAGCAGGGAAGGCTTCATGGGAGGAGGGGCGTCATGCCTGGGCAGGAGGGAGGTCCGGGACCTGGGGGTTAAGTTATTACGTAACAAATCATGCGCCTGCCCATGCCTCTGTGACCATGCGGTTTCTGGCCGATTGCCGTTCGCTTTCCGTGCCGTTCAGCCACTTGTGGCCTGCCATTCAGCCAGACCGGGCAGGGCGCTGGACCCTTTGCGCCAGCGGCTGGCTCTGCGACCATGACGACCCCCACCCCAGGAAGCCTGCAATGCACCTGTCCACCCCGCCCCAGCCCGAAAACGCCACGGCCGCCGTTGATACCGCCTGGTCACCGGAGAGCTGGCGCGGCAAGACCGCGCTGCAGATGCCGACCTATCCCGATCCGCTGGCGCTGGAGGCCGCGCTGCACGAACTGAAGCGGCTGCCGCCGCTGGTGACCTCCTGGGAGATCCTGGCGCTGAAGCAGCAGCTGGCCGAGGCCCAGGAAGGCAAGCGCTTCCTGCTGCAGGGCGGCGACTGTGCGGAAAACTTCGCCGACTGTGAATCGGGCGCCATCTCCAACCGGTTGAAGGTGCTGCTGCAGATGAGCCTGGTGCTGGTGCACGGCCTGCGCAAGCCGGTGATCCGCGTCGGCCGTTTTGCCGGCCAGTACGCCAAGCCGCGTTCGGCTGATACCGAAACCCGCGATGGCGTGACCCTGCCCAGCTACCGCGGCGATGTGATCAATGCGCCGGCGTTCACCGAAGCGGCGCGGCTGCCCGACCCGCGCCGCATGCTGCAGGCACACGCGCATTCGGCGATGACCATGAACTTCGTGCGGGCGCTGATCGACGGTGGCTTCGCCGACCTGCACCACCCCGAATACTGGAACCTGGACTGGGTGCGGCATTCGCCGCTGGCGGCCGAGTACCAGCACATGGTGGCCTCCATCGGCGATGCGGTGCATTTCATGGAAACGCTGGCCGGCGTGCGCGTGCACAACCTCAACCGGATCGATTTCTACACCTCGCACGAAGCGCTGCTGCTGCCCTACGAGCAGGCGCTGACCCGCCAGGTGCCGCGCCAGCACGGCTGGTTGAACCTGAGCACGCATTACCCGTGGATCGGCATGCGCACGGCGGCACTGGACGGTGCGCACGTGGAGTACCTGCGTGGCGTGCGCAACCCGATCGCGATCAAGGTGGGGCCGTCGGTGCAGCCGGACCAGCTGCTGCGCCTGATCGATGCGCTGAACCCGGACGACGAACCGGGCCGGCTGAGCTTCATCCACCGCATGGGTGCGGCGCAGATTGCCGAGAAGCTGCCGCCGCTGCTGGAGGCGGTCAAGCGTGATGGCCGCCGTGTGCTGTGGGTGTGCGATGCGATGCACGGCAACACCGAGAGCACGGCCAATGGGTTCAAGACCCGGCGCTTCGACAACGTGCGCGGCGAGGTGGAGATGTCCTTCGATCTGCACGCGGCGGCGGGCACGCGGCTGGGGGGCGTGCACCTGGAGCTGACCGGTGAGGATGTGACCGAGTGCACCGGCGGGGCGCGCGAGCTGACCGAGCGTGACCTGGAGCGGGCGTACCGTTCGACGGTGGACCCGCGGTTGAACTACGAGCAGTCGCTGGAGATTGCGATGGCGATCGTGCGCAAGCAGGAGCAGGCGCGGTAAGGGGGGGGGTATCGGCAGGGCTTGCAGCCCTGCACCTGCTTCAAGCCACGGCAACGGCAAAAGCCAAAACCAAAACCAAAGCGGCATTCCGTGGGATGGCGGGGCGGTGTCGGATGGCGGGGACGCCGCAAGTACGTCCCTGTAGGCTTGTCCGCGGCATCCATGCCGCGGACACCCCGCCATCCGACACCGCCCCGCCTTCGACAGTTTCCTGCGGCTTTGTGGATCCACGCGATGTGTGGATGCGTGGATGCATCGGATTTGGAATCGATGATCGGGGTGGGGGAGCGAACAACGTCCATGCATGGCGTGGTTCTGCCGGCTCGTACACACACGCTGCTTACGAAGGGCTGACATGCCGATCATGCCGGCTGCGCAAGGCTGTTGCTTTGCATTGCGGCGGAGGTGGGCATCGTGTGGCGTTGGGACAGTGCACGGGCGTATCTGTGGCCACTGGGCATTGCCCTGGTGGTGGGTGGACTGGGGCGCGGCTGATCCTGTGGGTCTACCACCGGCTGAAGGGGCGTGACCGCCGCCGTGCGCGCATCGGCCGGGTGATCGGTCTGCCGCTGGCGACCGCGCTGCCGGTGTTCCTGCTGATTCCTGCGCTGCAGGCCACGCCGCTGCACGATCCGCTGCTGGGCAATCTGCAGCACGCGCTGCACATCGCGCTGATGGGCTGCTTCATCTGGCTGCTGGTGCGTGCGGTGGCGGCCGGCGAGCGCGCGATCCTGCGCAACAACCCCATCGATATCGCTGACAACCTTGAAGCGCGCCGCATCCAGACGCAGACGCGGGTGCTCAGCCGCGTGCTGATGGGCGGCATCATCGTGCTGGGCGCGGCACTGGTGCTGCTGACCTTCCCGATGGTGCAGAAGATCGGTGCCGCGCTGCTGGCCTCGGCCGGCCTGATCGGGCTGGTGGCGGGCATCGCGGCCAAGCCGGTGTTTGGCAACCTGATCGCCGGGTTGCAGATCGCGCTGACCCAGCCGATTCGGCTGGACGATGTGGACATCGTCGAAGGCGAGTGGGGCCGCATCGAGGAGATCACCAGCAGCTACGTGGTGGTGCGCATCTGGGACGAGCAGCGCATGGTGGTGCCGCTGACCTGGTTCATCGAAAACCCCTTCCAGAACTGGACGCGGCGCAGTGCCGACCTGCTCGGTACCGCTTTCCTGTGGCTGGACTACCGTGCGCCGATCGCGGCCATCCGTGCCGAGCTGGAACGCATCTGCCAGGGCCAGCCGCTGTGGGATGGCCGGGTCTGCGTGACCCAGGTGACCGAAACCAGCGAGCGCACGCTGCAGGTGCGCCTGCTGGTGAGCGCGCGCAATTCCGGCGATGCCTTCGACCTGCGCTGCCTGGTGCGCGAGCGCATGCTCGACTTCCTGGCACGCGAGCATCCGCATGCCCTGCCGCGGCTGCGTACGCGCCTGGAGCGTGAGCCGGACCCGGCGCCGATGCCGGTGCGCCACGCGGCGGCCGATGATGTGCGTTCGCCCGGTGCCGAGGACGGTGAAGCGGCCATTGCGCCGCCGGTGCCGGACGATGGGCGGTAAGCGGCGGCCCGCTCAGGGCGTGCCGGGGGCGAACGTGGGTGGCTGCCGTGCGCGGGTGCGCTGTTCGTAGGCGTAGCCCAGCTCGATCAGCTTCGGCTCGCTCCATGCGGTACCCATGAACAGCAGGCCGACCGGCAGGCCGTTGATCTGCCCCATCGGCACGCTGAGGCTGGGATAGCCGGCCACGGCGGCGGCGCTGTAGCTCTCGCCGGGGAAATCATCGCCGCTGTGGCGGATCGGCCAGGCCACGCCGGTGGTGGGGGCAACGATGGCATCGAGCTGCTGCGCCTGCAGGGTGGCATCGATGCCTTCCGGGCCGGCCAGCCGGCGTGCGTCACTGCGCGCACGGATGTAGGCCGGGTTGCCCAGGGTGCCCATCGCGGCGGCCTTCTCCATCAGCTGCTGGCCGAACAGGCCCAGTTCTTCGCCGGCATGGGCGCGGTTGAAGGCGATGACCTGCTGCAGGGTGCGCACCGGCGCGTGGTAGGTGGCGAAGTAGCGTTCCAGGCCGGCCTTGAATTCGTACAGCAACAGGGTCTGTTCGGCCTCGGCGCGGGCGCTGGCATCGGGCAGGGTGACCGGCACCACGGTGGCGCCGGCATCGCGCAGCACGCTCTCGGCCTGGCGCAGCAGCGGTGCCAGGCCGGGCTGCTGCTGCAGCGGCCCCTGCAGCATGCCAATGCGTGCGCCACGCAGGCCCTGGGCGTTGAGCCGGGCGGTTTAGTCGTAGACCGCGCGCCCGGGCATGGTGGCGGTGGCCGGGTCGGCGCTGTCGCGCCCGGCGATGGCAGTCAGCACTGCGGCGGCGTCGGCCACGCTGCGCGCCATCGGGCCGGCGGTGTCCTGGCTGAAGGAGATCGGCACGATGCCTTCGCGGCTGACCAGGCCGACGGTGGACTTGAGTCCGACCACGCCATTGACCGCCGCCGGGCAGACGATGCTGCCGTCGGTTTCGGTGCCGATGGCCACGCTGGCCAGGTTGGCGGCGACGACCACCGCGCTGCCGCTGCTGGAGCCGCACGGCGAATGGCTGAGCCGGTACGGGTTGCGGGTCTGGCCGCCGCGCGCGCTCCAGCCGGAGACCGAATTCTCGCCCCTGAAGTTGACCCACTCGCTCAGGTTGGTCTTGCCCAGGATCACCGCGCCGGCGTCGCGCAGGCGCGTGACCAGGAAGGCATCGCCGGGGCGGAAGTCCTTCAGCAGCAGTGAGCCCGCACTGGCGGTCATCGGTGCGGCGTTGATGTTGTCCTTCAGCAGTACCGGAATGCCATGCAGCGGGCCGCGCAGGCGGCCGTCACGGCGTTCGCGGTCGCGCTCGGCCGCCCCCTTGAGGGCATCGGGATTGCGCTCGATCACCGCATGCAGGCGGGGACCGCTGCGGTCGAGCTGGGCGATGCGGTCCAGGTAGGCACGGGTCAGGGTGGTGCTGTCCAGCTCGCCGGCGGTCATCCGTGCCTGCAGGTCGGCCACGTCGGTTTCGGCGTAGGGGAACGGCGGGTTGGCGGCCACGTCGTGTGCGCGCGGCGCGGGCGGCGGTGCAGCGGCATGGGCCTGCGGCGTGGCAGGGCCACAGGCGGCCAGCAGCCCTGGCAGGGCCAGGCTCAGCAGGGCGGGCAACAGGGGCGGCAGGGACGGGCGCATGGGCGGCATCGATGGCTCCAGCCCCGCAGTGTAGCGCTCAGGCGCGGCGCTTGCGCTGGCGCTTGAGGATGTCGCGGGCCAGCACGTAGACCACCAGCAGGTTCACCACCAGCACCGACCAGGAGGCCCAGCCGGGGTGGCGGGCAATGGCGTAGATGTCGAACGGCAGGTAGATGCCGGCCGACACGCAGCCCAGCCACGAGGCCCAGGCCTTGGCGCGCCACAGGCCCCAGGCTTCCACCAGGTGCAGCAGGCCGTAGCCGACCATGGCCGCAGCGGCCAGGTGCACGGCACCGGGGTTGATGGCGTTGAGCAGGGAGGGCAGGGTGCCATGGTCCGGATCCAGGCTGAAACGCCGGATCAGGACCATGACGCCATGCCGCAGCGGCTGCGGACCGAGCACTTCCAGCCCGGTCGCAGCCAACAGCGCCAGCAGCGCCTTGCTCGCTTCGAGCAGGGCGATGGCGTGGAGACCCGGATGCTTGTGCGGATCCGGGTTGTAGCCAGGCTGGCTGTTCACGATCGTATCGATCAGCCACCGCGCGACGCCTTCTTGCGGTCGCTTTCGGTCAGGAACTTCTTGCGCAGACGGATCTCCTTCGGGGTGATCTCGACCAGCTCGTCGTCTTCGATGAAGTCCAGGGCCTGTTCCAGCGAGTACTTGATCGCCGGGGTCAGCTGGATCGCATCGTCCTTGCCCGAAGCGCGCATGTTGGTCAGCGGCTTGGTCTTGATCGCGTTGACGGTCAGGTCGTTGTCCTTGGAGTGGATACCGACCAGCTGACCTTCATACACGTTGTCGCCTTCAGCAGCGAACAGCTTGCCGCGTTCCTGCAGCGGGCCCAGCGAGTAGGCCGGCGTGGTGCCCGGCGCATTGGCGATCATCACGCCGTTGATGCGCTTGGCGATGGCGCCCTGTTCCTTCGGACCGTAATGGTCGAACACGTGGAACAGCAGGCCCGAACCCTGGGTGAGGGTCTTGAACTCGTTCTGGAAACCGATCAGGCCACGGGCCGGGATCGAGTATTCCAGGCGCACGCGGCCCTTGCCGTCCGGCTCCATGTTCTTCAGCTGGCCCTTGCGGGTGCCCAGCTTTTCCATCACGCCGCCCTGGTGCACTTCTTCGATGTCCACCACCAGCTGTTCGATCGGCTCCATGGCCTGGCCGTCGATCTGCTTGATGATGACTTCCGGGCGCGACACGGCCAGCTCGTAGCCTTCGCGACGCATGTTCTCGATCAGCACCGACAGGTGCAGTTCGCCACGGCCGGAGACCAGGAACTTGTCGGCGTCTTCCAGCTGTTCGACCCTCAGGGCCACGTTGTGGACCTTTTCACGGTCCAGGCGGTCCTTGATCTGGCGGCTGGTCAGGAACTTGCCACCGGACAGGTCCTTGTTGCCGGCGAACGGCGAGTTGTTGACCTGGAAGGTCATCGAGATGGTCGGCTCGTCGACGGTCAGTGCCGGCAGCGCTTCCGGGGTTTCCGGGTGGCACAGGGTGTCGGAGATGGTCAGTTCCGGAATACCGGAGATGGCCACGATGTCACCGGCTTCGGCGGTGTCCTGCTCGATGCGCTCCAGGCCCAGGAAGCCCAGCACCTGCGCGACCTTGCCGTTGCGCTTCTTGCCTTCACGGTCGATGACCGCGACCTGCATGTTCTTCTTCAGGGTGCCGCGCTGGATGCGGCCGATGCCGATCACGCCCACGAAGTTGTTGTAGTCCAGCTGGCTGATGCGCATCTGGAAGGCACATTCCGGATCGACTTCCGGCTTCGGCGCGTGCTGCATGATGGCTTCGTACAGCGGGGTCATGTCGCCGTCGCGCACGCTGTCTTCCAGGCCGGCATAGCCGTTCAGGGCCGAGGCGTAGACGATCGGGAAGTCCAGCTGCTCGTTGGTGGCGCCGAGCTTGTCGAACAGGTCGAAGACCTGGTCGATCACCCACTCCGGGCGCGAGCCCGGGCGGTCGACCTTGTTGACTACGACGATCGGCTTGAAGCCCATCGCGAAGGCCTTCTGGGTGACGAAGCGGGTCTGCGGCATCGGGCCGTCCATCGCGTCGACCAGGATCAGCACGGTGTCGACCATCGACAGCACGCGCTCGACCTCACCGCCGAAGTCGGCGTGGCCGGGGGTGTCGACGATGTTGATCCGGTTCTTGATGCCGGTCTTCTTGTCTTCCCAGGTGATGGCCGTGTTCTTGGCCAGGATGGTGATGCCGCGTTCCTTTTCCTGGTCGTTGCTGTCCATCACGCGCTCGGCGAGGACGGTACGCTCGGACAGGGTGCCGGACTGCTTCAGCAGCTGGTCGACCAGGGTGGTCTTGCCATGGTCGACGTGGGCGACGATGGCGATGTTGCGAAGGTTTTCGATGGACATACGAAAGGGGGCCAGTCGGCGCCGGATTTGGAAAAAGAAGTTCAACATTATACGTCGAACTTGACGATTCGCGAAAAGCCCCGTTCAGCTGCCCCCGGTCCCCGCCCGGCGGGGCCTGCCGGGCGGCCCCCGGGGCTCCACCGGCGTCCCCAGCAGCGCCCCCTGCCGGCCGCTGAAGGGAGCGTCTTGGGCCATGGTCGAAGCCGCCGCCGCCACGAGCCGGGTGTAAACTAGGCGGCTAGACGCATCCCCATCTGCACCAAGGATATTCATGTCGCTCATCGCCACTTTCGACACCACCCAGGGCCCGATCAAGGTCAAGCTGTTCGCCGACAAGGCCCCGCTGACGGTTGCCAACTTCGTGAACCTGGTCAAGCGGGGCTTCTATGACGGCCTGATCTTCCACCGCGTCATCGCCGACTTCATGATCCAGGGCGGCTGCCCGGAAGGCTCCGGCCGCGGCGGCCCGGGCTACCGTTTCGAAGACGAGACCAGCAACGGCGTCAAGCACGAGGTCGGCTCGCTGTCGATGGCCAATGCCGGCCCGAACACCAATGGCAGCCAGTTCTTCATCACCCACATCAAGACCGATTGGCTGGACGGCCGCCACACCGTGTTCGGCAAGGTGCTGGAAGGCCAGGCCATCGTGGACTCGGTGAAGCAGGGCGACGTCATCCATTCGATCACCCTGGAAGGCGATACCGACGCCGTGCTGGCCGCCAAGGCCGACCGCGTGGCCGAGTGGAACAAGATCCTCGCCGCCTGATCCCCTTTGAAACGGCCACCTTCGGGTGGCCGTTTGCATGATCCCCGCCGCCCGCCAGGCCCCGTGCCACGCCCGCGGCACCGACCCCAACGCTCGCAAGCAAGAGGAAACCCCCATGAAAGCACCTGTTCGTGTTGCCGTGACCGGCGCCGCCGGCCAGATCGGTTACGCCCTGCTGTTCCGCATCGCCTCCGGCGAAATGCTGGGCAAGGACCAGCCGCTCATCCTGCAGCTGCTGGAACTGCCGGTGGACAAGGCCCAGGCCGCCCTGAAGGGCGTGATGATGGAACTGGAAGACTGCGCCTTCCCGCTGCTGGCCGGCATGGTCGGCACCGACGACGCCGAAGTGGCGTTAAAGGACGCCGACATCGCCCTGCTGGTCGGCGCGCGTCCGCGCGGCCCGGGCATGGAGCGCAAGGACCTGCTGCTGGAAAACGCCAAGATCTTCACCGCCCAGGGCGCGGCGCTGAACAAGGTCGCCAGCCGTGACGTGAAGGTGCTGGTGGTCGGCAACCCGGCCAACACCAATGCCTACATCGCCATGAAGTCGGCCCCGGACCTGAAGCCGGAAAACTTCACCGCCATGCTGCGCCTGGACCACAACCGCGCGCTGAACCAGCTGTCGACCAAGCTGGGCAAGCCGGTCGGTGGCATGGAGAAGCTGGTGGTGTGGGGCAACCACAGCCCGACCATGTACCCGGACTACCGTTTCGCAACCGCCGATGGTACCTCCATCGCCGATGCGATCAACGACCAGGAATGGAACGCCAACACCTTCATCCCGACCGTGGGCAAGCGCGGCGCGGCGATCATCGAAGCCCGCGGCTCGTCCTCGGCGGCGTCGGCGGCCAACGCAGCCATCGACCACGTGCGTGACTGGGTGCTGGGCAGCAACGGCAAGTGGGTCACCATGGGCGTGCCGTCCGACGGTTCCTACGGCATTCCGGAAGGCGTGATCTTCGGCTTCGCCGTGACCACCGAAAACGGCAAGTACACCCTGGTGAAGGGCCTGCCGATCGACGACTTCAGCCAGAAGTACATCGACAAGACCCTGGCCGAGCTGGAAGAAGAGCGCGCCGGCTTCGCCCACCTGCTGGGCTGATGCGGCCGCTGCCGGCCCAGGCCGGCGGTGTTCCATCACGGTAGGTACCGACCATTGGTGGGTACGTCATCCATCACGGTAGGTACCGACCGTTGGTCGGTACGCAGGAACGGGGAAGCTTCGGCTTCCCCGTTTCCGTTTCAGGGGTAGGGAACCTGATGATCCACCTGCATTACATCGACGACGCACTGCTGGTGGCGGAAAAGCCGGCCGGCCTGCTGTCCGTGCCCGGCCGCAGTGAAGAGAACCAGGACTGCGTGGTCGCGCGCCTGCAGGCGCGGTACCCCGATGCACTGACCGTGCACCGCCTGGACCAGTTGACCTCGGGGCTGCTGCTGCATGCACGCGGCAAGGCGATGCAGGCGGCGCTGTCGATGCAGTTCGAACAGCGCCAGGTGGGCAAGCGCTACGAGGCACTGGTGCAGGGGCTGCTGGACGCCGATGCCGGCGAGGTGGACCTGCCGTTGATGGTGGACTGGCCGAACCGGCCGAAGCAGAAGGTCGACCGTGTGCAGGGCAAGCCGGCGCTGACGCGATGGCAGGTGCTGGCGCGGGATGGGCAGGCGCAGTGCACGCGCGTGACGCTGGAGCCGATTACCGGGCGCAGCCACCAGTTGCGGCTGCACATGGCCAGTCTTGGCCATCCCATCGTGGGTGACGTGCTGTATGACGCGGCACCGGCGCAGCGGGTGCATCTGCATGCGTGCGCGCTGGCGTTCACCCACCCGGTGACCGGGGCTGCGCTGGCGTTCGAGTCAGCGGCTCCGTTCTAGAAGGGTGGGGTGTTCGGCAGGGCTGCGCCCTGCACCTGCCGAGGCTTCAGGCCAGGGCAACAGCAACAGCGTGCATCGGTGGCTTGGCGGTGCGGTGTCGGATGGCGGGGACGCCGCAAGTACGTCCCTGTAGGCTTGGCCGCCGCATCCATGCGGCGGACACCCCGCCATCCGACACCGCCCCACCCCTGACAGATTCCTTCGGCTTTTGTAGATCCACGCCACGCGTGGATGAACTCTGTCAGGCAACGAAATAAATCTGGGGTCAGATCCGTTTTCCAAAGGAAAACGGATCTGACCCCAAGAGCTGTTCCGACAGCTCGCAGCAAACTGTCGAAGGCGGGGTGGGTCCGGTTGAGGGGGTGTGAGCGGCATGGATGCCGCGACCAAGCCTCCAAGGATGAGGGCGCTTTGCTTGCGAAGCACTGCTTCGCAAGCGCCCGAACGCACAGCCGCCAGCGGCTGGGCCGGACCCTTAGGGGGTTTACGGCGTCCCCCTCAACCGGACCCGCCCCGCCATCCCACGGATAGCCGGCTGTTGCTGTTGCTTCGGCTCTGGCTTCGGCTTTGGCCTCGGCAGGTGCAGGGCGGCAGCCCTGCATGCAAACCCCGCCCCCTACCAAGGTAGGGCGGCCCGCACGCCAGCGCCGGACTATGCTCGAAGCCATGACTTTGTCTGGGAGGGCTGCGTCATGAACTACGAAGACACCTACCGCCGCTCGGTGGATGAGCCAGAAGCGTTCTGGGGCGAAGAAGCCCAGCGCATTCATTGGCACAAGGCACCGCAGCAGGTGCTGGATTACAGCAATCCGCCATTCCGGTGCTGGTTCGTCGGCGGCGAAACCAACCTCTGCTACAACGCCGTCGACCGCCACCTGGCCGAGCGCCCCGACCAGCTCGCGCTGGTCGTGGTCTCCACCAAAACCGGCACCACCCGCGAAATCACCTACCGCCTGCTGTACCGCGAGGTGAATGACTTCGCCGCCGTGCTGGTGCACCTGGGCGTCGGCCACGGTGACCGTGCGGTCATCTACATGCCCAACATGGCCGAAGCCGTGTTCGCCATGCTCGCTTGCGCGCGCATCGGCGCGGTGCACTCGGTGGTGTTCGGCGGCTTTGCCGCGCACAACCTGGCGCTGCGCATCGACGATGCCCAACCCAGGCTGCTGATCGCCGCCGAGGCCGGCATGCGCGGCGGCAAGCTGATTCCGTACAAGCCGATGGTCGACGCCGCCTGCGCCGAAGCGGCGAACCCGCCGCCGCACGTACTGATCGTTTCGCGTGGGCTGGATGCCGCCGAGCCGCGCGTGCCGGGCCGCGACGTGGACTACGCCATGCTGAGCGCGCAGGCGGGCGAGGTGGACGTGCCGGTGAAGTGGCTCGAATCCAGTGAACCTAGCTACCTGCTCTATACCTCCGGCACCACCGGCAAGCCCAAGGGCGTGCAGCGCGATGTCGGCGGCTATGCGGTGGCGATGGCGCAGTCGATGCAGACCGTGTTTGACTGCAAACCGGGCCAGGTGATGTTCTCCACCTCGGACGTGGGCTGGGCCGTCGGCCATTCCTACAACGTGTACGGGCCGCTGATCGGCGGATGCACCTCGCTGCTGTACGAAGGCCTGCCGACCAACCCCGACCCGGGCATCTGGTGGGCGCTGTGCGAGCAGTACAACGTGCGCACGCTGTTCTCCTCGCCCACCGCCATCCGCGTATTGAAGAAGCACGATGCCGACTTCATCCGCCGCCACGACCTGGCTGCGCTCAAGTATGTATTCCTGGCCGGCGAGCCGCTGGACGAGCCCGCCGTGCACTGGATCAACGACGCGCTGGGCAAGCCGATCATCGACAACTACTGGCAGACCGAAACCGGCTGGCCGGCGCTGACCCTGCTGCCGGGGCTGCACATGAAGCCGGCGCGCTTCGGCTCGCCGGGCCTGCCCAACCTGGGCTACCGCATGAAGGTGATCGACGAGAACACCGGCGAGGAAGTGGCCGCGGGGCAGAAGGGCGTGCTGGTGATGACCCCGCCGCTGCCGCCGGGCTGCATGAGCACGGTGTGGAACGATGACGCGCGCTTCCTGCAGAGCTACTTCAGCCACTTCAAGGAACTGCTGTACAGCTCGCTGGACTGGGCGATCCGTGATGAGGGCGGCTACACCTTCATCCTGGGCCGCACCGACGATGTGATCAACGTTGCCGGGCACCGGCTGGGCACGCGCGAGATCGAAGAGGCCATTTCCAGCCACCCGCGCGTGGCCGAAGCGGCGGTGATCGGGGTGAAGGATGAGCTGAAGGGGCAGGTGCCGCTGGTGTTCGTCACTCTCAAGCAGGGCCTGAACGGTGAAGACCCGGCACCGGTGGCGGCCGAGATGATGGCCAAGGTGACCGGTTCGCTGGGGGCGGTGGCGCGCCCGGCGCATGTGCACGTGGTCAACGCGCTGCCCAAGACGCGCTCGGGCAAGCTGCTGCGACGCTCGCTGCAGGCGCTGGCCGAACAGCGCGACCCCGGGGACCTGTCGACCCTGGACGACCCGGCCGCGCTGGACGAGATCCGCCGCGCACTGGGGCGGTAACCGGTCGGGTAGCGCCGGGTCGTGCCCGGCGGGTGCGACGCGTGGAAAAGCCGCCAGGCATGGCCTGGCGCTACCCAGGCCTGCCAGCACATGCGCTAAGCTCGCCCTGTCATCGATCTGCAACAGGGCCGGCGCTTCGGGGAAGCTGCGCCGGCACCGGCGATGGCAACCAAGGGGGCACGCCCGCCCGGGCGTGCAGCTGAAGCGCATCAAGGATCGGGGGGGGGGAAGGCATGGCATTGCTGCACGCCAAGACGGCCGCTGGCCGCCAGGAAATCGAAGACCGCGCCCGGCGCCTGCCGGCGGCACTGCGCTCGATCCTGTTGATGGTGGATGGGCAGCGAGACGACGACGCGCTGCGCGGGTTGCTGCCGGGGCTGCGTGCGCCGGCCGATTCGCTGGAACAGCTGGTGGCGATGGGCCTGATCGAAGTGATCGGTGGCAGCCTGGCACCGGCGCCGGTGGCGGCCTACACCGCCGGCCGCGAAAACGATCCGGCGCTGTACCAGCAGCTCTACGATGCGATGAGTGAGGCGGTGCGCCGCCATCTGGGCCTGAAAGGCTATTCCCTGCAGCTGAAGATCGAACGCTGCACCGACGCTCCCGGGCTGGAGAAGTTGCGGCCGGATATGGTGGCGGCCATCGGCAAGGTGCGCAGCCCGGCCCTGGCGCAGCGCTGGCTGCAGGAAACGCGCGCGCTGCTGTCCAATGCCACGCCGGCCGCCGAGGTCGTCGGGGACACTGCCGGCGGGTAGAGTGGTCGGCTTCCCCGGACAGGAGCCTGCCGTGCAGGACACGCACCACGACACCGACACGCCCGGCTGGGATGCGATCAACGCCGCGCTGGCGCCGTTGTACGCCGGGCAGGAGCCGCACCACTACGGCACCGCGCTGCCACACACGCTGGGCGGACAGGATCCGCTGGATGGCATCAGCGTGTACTGGGCCGACGCACCGGTGCCGCACTGGCACTACGTTACCTATGGCTTCTCGGAGCTGTACGGCAAACAGAGCGAGGATGCCGGCACCAGCGGCTTCGGCTTCGAGCTGACCTTCCACCTGGCCGCTGCCGAGGGTGAAGGCGCCGACGCAACGCCGCCGGCGTGGCCGCTGAACCTGTTGCAGAACCTGGCGCGCTACGTGTTCGGCAGCGGAAACGCATTCGAAGCGGGCCACCATATCGATGCCAATGGCCCGATCGCACTGGACACCGACACCGTGCTGCGCCACCTGGCCTTCATCGAGGATCCGCAGCTGCCGGCGCGCGATACCGCCAACGGCCACCTGCGGTTCCTGCAGGTGGTGGGCCTGAGCGACGGCGAGATGGCCGCGGTGCGGCGCTGGTCCACTACCGGCGTGCTGCAGGCGCTGCTGCCGGCGATGCCGTGCTGGATCACGGACCTGCACCGTGCCGATCTGCTGCAGGCGCAACCGGCGCTGGCGGCAGCCGTGCAAGCCGGCAGTGCGCAGGAGGGATCGAGCACCGGCATGCTGTTCGTGGAAACACTGGACTGGCGCTGGGATGATGGCCAGCCGCAGGTGGTGCTGGGCGCCGGGCATGTGCCCAGCGTGCTGGAACTGCTGCCGTTGCGGCTGGGCCACGGCAAGCCGCTGACCCTGGTCGGCCGTGAGCGCCAGTGGACGTTCCTTGCCGGCGCGGAAGACGCCGTGGCGGCCGAGGATGACGTCAGCGCGCGCTGCACGCTGAGTGCGGCCGGGCTGCAGCAGCTGCTGGATGGCGTACAGGCCCGCCGTGGCGTGTACGCGCTGGGCGTCGGGCTGCGGGTGGAAGTGCTGCCGACCCAGCTGCGCGACGGCAAGGGCAACGTCATCCGCGAGATCGGCTGAGCGCGGCGAGCGCGCGGGGTGGGGTGGGGTCAGAGCCGTCTGCTGTGCAGACGGGTCCGACCCCCGGCCCGATGGGGTCGGATCCGTTCGCTGCGCGAACGGCTCTGACCCCGTCCCAGGCATCAGGCCAGGCCTTCGGCCTTCAGTACGGCCTGCACGCCTGCGTCGGCGTCCATGCGCGCCTTGAACGCGGCAACGTTGTCCAGGCCGGACAGGTCCAGCTTGGCGCCGGCAGCCCAGCGCAGGGTCACGTAGAAGTAGGGATCGGCCACGCTGCGGAAACCGGCCAGCCAGGGCGCATCGGCCAGCTGCGCATCGGCACGTTCGAACAGGCCGCGCAGGCGCTTGCGGGCTGCGGCACGCACCTCATCGAAGCGCGCTTCATCGGCAATGAACTTGCCCGGGGCGAACAGCGGCGAGAACGCCGGGTGCACGTCGGAATTGACGAAGGACAACCAACGCGCGGCTTCGGCGCGCTGGCGCGGGCTGCCATCACCCACCAGGCCGGCCTGCGGGAAGCTGTCGGCGATGTAGCCCATGATGGCCGCGTTCTTGGTCAGCACGAAATCGCCGTCGACCAGCGCCGGCACGGCACCGGCCGGATTGATCTTCAGGAACGCCGGGGCCTTCAGGGTGTCCTTGTCCAGCAGTTCAACCTCGAACGGCTGGCCGGTCCATTGCAGGGCGATATGGTCGGCGGTGGAGCAGGCACCGGGCTTGCTGTACAGCTTCATGGGGACTCCGTGCGGGGTCGGTGGCGGGAAGCCACCACTATCCCAGAGCCGCCCGCGCCGCGACAGCGCCGCGCCAGCAACGAACCGTTACGACTGGCGGGGCTTGAGCGTCTGCACTTTATAGAACGTGTGGTCGCCAATGGTGGCCACCTGGTAGGCGTTACGCCAGCTCGGGTTGGCGATGGACATCGCCGCGAAGTGGCTGGCGCCGGGCACGATCTCGCGGCGCTCGCCGGCCGGCAGCGCCCAGTTGCGCTCGGCATCGAAGGCCACGGCCATGGCTTCACGCCAGGCATCGTCATTGCCCAGCTGGGTGCCGGGCGAGACCAGGGTGGGCGCGAACTGCTTGCGCGCGGTCACCACCTGGCACATCGAGTTGCCCCACAGGCCACTGTCCAGGCGGCGCAGGGCCACCTCGGCGACTGCCTGCTGGCCACGCACGGTCTGGTTGCGCGCCTCCAGGTAGACGGTGGTGCTCAGGCACAGCGAATCGGCGGCCGGCTGCGGCAACAACTGCGACAGCCAAAGAATCCAGGCCAGTTTCATATTAACTCCTTGCTCCGTGTAGGCCGCACCTGACATGACCGCCGGCAGGAAAGCCGTCGGAGGCTGGGGTGCGACTTGGCGTGATGGGGAGGCGGCCATCGGGGCTGCCCCGTGGGCGGCCCCGAACGAACGATCGAAGGGCCGCACCGGCTCACCGGAAACTGGCTGGTGAGCGAAGATGGGGTGCAAGGTAGAGGGGGCAGAGCCAACGCATCCTGAATGCCGGATCTTGACATTCAGGTTCGGGGGCGGGGCCGGAATGGCGCCCCGCACCCCCTGTTCAGCTTTCTCAGAGCGCGGCGGCCACCCGGCTGCCCTGGTCGATGGCGCGCTTGGCGTCCAGTTCGGCGGCCACATCGGCACCGCCGATCAGCTGGGCCTCGATGCCGGCCGCCTGCAGTTCGGCCAGCAGCGCGCGCTGCGGTTCCTGGCCGGCACAGACCACCACGTGGTCCACGTCCAGCAGCTGTTCGGTGCCGTCCACGCGGATGCGCAGGCCGGCATCGTCCACGCCCAGGTACTCCACGCCACCGAGCATGCGCACGCCCTTGGCCTTCAGCGTGGCGCGGTGGATCCAGCCGGTGGTCTTGCCCAGCCGCGCGCCCGGCTTGCCCGGGCTGCGTTGCAGCAGCCACAACTGGCGCGGCGAAGGCTCCACCTGCGGGCGGGCCAGCGCGCCACGCGCCTCGAACTGGCTGTCCACGCCCCATTCGGCCATCCAGCGCTGCGGGTCCAGCGAGGGCGAGGGCCCTTCATGGGCCAGGAATTCGCCCACGTCGAAGCCGATGCCGCCGGCACCGATGATGGCCGCCTTGCGGCCCACCGTGACCCGGCCCAGCAGCACGTCCAGGTAGCTGACCACCTTGGCATGGCCGGCACCGGGGAAATCCACCCGGCGCGGCAGGATGCCGGTGGCCAGCACCACCTGGTCGAAGCCCGCCAGCGCGGCGACGTCGGCGCGGGTGCCCAGCCGCAGCTGCACGCCGGTGTCGGCCAGCTTGTGGCGGAAGTAGCGCAGGGTCTCGTGGAATTCTTCCTTGCCGGGAATGCGCTTGGCCACGTTGAACTGGCCACCGATCTCCTCGCTGGCGTCAAACAGCGTGACCTGGTGGCCGCGTTCGGCGGCCACCGTGGCGCAGGCCAGCCCGGCGGGGCCGGCACCGACCACGGCGATCTTCTTCGGTGCCGTCGTGGCCCGGTAGACCAGCTCGGTTTCATGCGCGGCGCGCGGGTTCACCAGGCAGCTGGCCAGCTTGTTCTCGAACACGTGGTCCAGGCAGGCCTGGTTGCAGGCAATGCAGGTGTTGATGGTGTCCGCACGCCCGGCGCGGGCCTTGTTGGCCCACTGCGGGTCGGCCAGCAGCGGGCGTGCCAGCGACACCATGTCGGCGCCGCCATCGGCCAGGATGCGCTCGGCCACTTCGGGCATGTTGATGCGGTTGGTGGCGACCACCGGCACGCGCACATGCGGCTTCAGCTTGGCGGACACCCCGGCGAAGGCCGCGCGCGGCACCGAGGTGGCGATGGTGGGGATGCGCGCCTCGTGCCAGCCAATGCCGGAATTGATGATGGTCGCGCCAGCGGCCTCGATGGCCTGGGCCTGCTGCACGATCTCCTGCCAGTTGCTGCCGTTCTCGACCAGGTCGACCAGCGACAGGCGGTAGATGATGATGAAGTCCGGCCCGCAGGCCTCGCGGATGCGGCGCACGATCTCCACCGCAAAGCGCATGCGCTGGGTCGCGTCACCGCCCCAGCGGTCGCTGCGCGTATTGGTACGCGGGGCGATGAACTCATTGATGAGGTAGCCCTCCGAGCCCATCACTTCCACGCCGTCGTAGCCGGCTTCGCGGGCCAGCTTCGCGCTGCGCGCGTAATCGGCGATATGCCGTTCGACGCCACTGGCCGACAGCGCGCGCGGGGTGAACGGGTTGATCGGTGCCTTCAGCTTCGAGGGCGCCACCGACAACGGGTGGTAGGCATAGCGCCCGGCGTGCAGCAACTGCAGGCAGATCTTCGCGCCGTGCTGGTGCGCGGCGGCGGTCAGCTGGCGATGCGGGCGGACTTCCCACGGCCACGACAATTTGCCGCCGAACGGCTTGAGCCAGCCGACCACGTTCGGTGCGAAGCCGCCGGTGACGATCAGGCCGAGGCCGCCCTCGGCGCGCTCGGCGAAGTAGGCGGCCAGGCGCGGGAAGTCGCGTGCGCGGTCTTCCAGGCCGGTGTGCATCGAGCCCATCAGCACCCGGTTGCGCAGCTGGGTAAAGCCCAGGTCCAGCGGGGCGAACAGGTGGGGGTAGGCGGTTTCGTTGGCTGGCGACATGATCGATACGCTTGCGTACGGAAGCGCGAAGCGTGCCGCGAAACCGCGGCCGGGGCAAGGGCTGCTGCAGCGTCCGGTAGCGCCGGGCCATGCCCGGCGGCGCGGTCATCCGTGGCCGCGCTGCGGGTTCGCCGGGCGTGGCGCGGCGCTGCCACCGGCCGGGCGGCTGATGCCGAACCAGCCCAGGGTGACGTCGCACAGCGGGCCGATCAGCAGGGCAAAGGCGAGGGTGCCCAGGCCGATGTTGCCGCCCAGCCACCAGCCCACCACCAGCGCGCTGCCTTCAATGGCGGTGCGCACTTTCCAGATGGCCCAGCCGGTGCGGACGTGCAGGCCGGTCATCAGGCCATCGCGCGGGCCCGGGCCCAGGCGCGCGCCGATATACAGCCCGGTGGCCAGCGCAACCATCAGCAGGCCACTGGCAAACAGCAGCACCTGCCACAGCGGCCCGGTCGCGTCGGGCACCAGCCACAGCCCGAACTGCGCCGACGGGCCGATCATCAGCACGTTCAACACCGTGCCCACGCCGGGCTTCTGCCGCAGCGGCCACCACAGCAGCAGCACCAGCGCACCAATGGCGTTGGTGGCCAGGCCGAACGACAGCGGCGTCTGCAGCGCGATGCCCTGTGACAGCACATCCCACGGCGCCACGCCGATGCCGGCGCGCACCATCAACGCGATGCCGAAGCCGTAGAAGAACAGGCCGATGATCAGTTGCAGCAGGCGCAGGGGCAGGGCGGCGGGCATGGCGGTGGGCATGGCGGGCGGTCGCAGTGGATGTCTGTCACCATCCTGCGGCCAATGTGTGGCATGGAATAGATACAGATGCCGATCAATCCAGCGCCACAGCCGCGCAGGGGCGCTGTGGGCGTGCGACGTCCGCTGCGCTGCCGGCGATGTGTGATGACGCCATCGGCATCGTCGCGTGCCCGCCCCCGGCCGCCACGTTCAGCGCGCAGCGCGCGCTGCCTCCGGGTGCGACGGATGGCCGCTTTCATGACAGTTTTTGGCCCGCTGGTGGTCACCCGCACAAGGTTCCTCACCTGCCCGGGCGGCCGCTGAACCGGCCGTCGCTGCCTCTGGCGCGAGCGCGCAGATCATCGTGTGAACGCCCGCCAGCCCTTGTGCGGCCGCGCTGTTGCGCCATTTCATCATCTTGTATAGGGTTTCAACGTCCGCGCCTGATGCCGGCCGGCACTTCTCTTCACATGTTACGGGACTGTTAACATCGCCTTCACCCGACTGAGCATAATGTTCACGGCGGTGGCGTGCTGAATCGGCTGTCGAACTCGACGCAGTAGTGCTGGCCCATGCCTCTACCGGTTTCATACCCCCGAAATAGGAGCTGTACTCAATGAACAAGAAGATCCTCACTGCCGCGCTGCTGGGTGGTCTGGCTTTCGCCCAGGCTGCTTCGGCGCAGGAGTTCGATGACCGCTGGTACCTGACCGGTTCGGCCGGCTTCAACTTCCAGGACAACGACCGTCTGACCAACGATGCTCCGTTCGTCACCCTGGGCCTGGGTAAGTTCATCAGCCCGAACTGGTCGCTGGACGGTGAACTGAACTATCAGAACCCGAACTTCGACGCCAACAAGGATCAGAACTGGTCGCAGTACGGCGCCTCGCTGGACCTGCGTCGCCACTTCATCCAGGAAGGCCGCGGCTGGAACCCGTACCTGCTGGCTGGCCTGGGCTACCAGAAGTCGGAAGAAACCTACCCGCTGAACGCCGCTGGCCCGGGCAAGCGCAAGGACGGCAACTTCGCCGCCAAGGTCGGCGTTGGTCTGCAGACCACCTTCGAAAAGCCCGTTGCTGTCCGCGCTGAAGTTGCCTACCGCGCTGACTTCGACGACAAGAGCGTTGCCGCTCCGCGTGAAAGCTGGTTCGGCGATGTGCTGGCTTCGGTCGGCGTCGTGATCCCGCTGGGCCCGGCCCCGGTGGCTGCTGTTGCTCCGGCTCCGGCTCCGGTTGCCCCGAGCTGCGCCGACCTGGATGACGACGGTGACGGCGTCAACAACTGCGACGACAAGTGCCCGAACTCGCAGCCGGGTCAGACCATCGGTCCGGACGGTTGCCCGGTGCCGGTCTCCATCGACCTGAAGGGCGTGAACTTCGACTTCGACAAGTCGAACCTGCGTCCGGACGCCGTGGCGATCCTGTCGGAAGCTTCGGAAATCCTGAAGCGTTACCCGGACCTGCGCGTCGAAGTGGCTGGCCACACCGACTCGAAGGGTACCGACGCTTACAACCAGAAGCTGTCCGAGCGTCGCGCCACCGCGGTGTACAACTACCTGACCCAGAACGGCGTGTCCGCTTCGCGTCTGGTGGGCCCGATCGGCTACGGCAAGAGCCGTCCGATTGCGCCGAACACCAACCCGAACGGTTCGGACAACCCGGAAGGTCGCGCCAAGAACCGTCGTACCGAGCTGAACGTCCAGAACTAAGTTCTGACGCTCTGCCTGTAGGACACAGCAGGACCCGGCTTCGGCCGGGTCTTGTTGTTTATGGGGCCCGGAAAAAGCGGCCCAGCGCTTGGCATGTGCACCGTCGGTCGGAATTTCACGCAGAAAACCAACAAGTTGCCGTATTAATTGAAAGTGGCGCTTGAAAGTCGTTCCGGCACTGTTAAACTCGCCGCGTCACTTCCCTTCCGTGGATGCCTCCCATGCTGCGCACTGCAACGGCCGCCTTCCTGGCGCTGGCCCTGGTTCCCGCCGCCCACGCTGCGGTCGACTGCTCGGTCCCCGCCAGCGCGTCGCCGCTGGCACTGCCGGCAACGGCCATCGCACCGGTCGCCGATGAGTTCTACATCCGCAATTCGCAGCTGGGCATGCCGGCCGGCGTGCTGAGCAGCAACTACGACCCGTCGCAGTCGGTGGACCACGTGCTGCAGCGCCTGCGCATCGATGGCTGCCAGAACATCGCCAAGGCCATTCCCAGCGCACCGGCGGTGAAGCCGAACGACCCGGCCGCCTACAAGCCGGCCACCGAGTTCGACAACACCCCCTGGCGCTTTGACATGAGCCAGGGCGGCAAGCGCATGACCGCTGAAGAGTTCGACGCCTGGATGAAGGCGCGCGGCGTGCGCGTGGTCAAGGCGCGCCCGGCACCGGCAGCCGAAGCGGCTCCGGCGGTCGAGGCCGCGGCCGGGACCAAGCCGGTCGACAAGAAGTAACCGCCGCGGGGAGCAGAGGATGCGTTCGCGCCGTCCCCCTGCCGCCCCCGCTGCCCGCACCCACGCACCGCGTGGGCGTGCGACCCCCGCTGCGCGTCCGGCCGGGGTCCGCCATGGCCTGGCCCGCGTGTTGTCCAAGGCCGGCGTCTGCTCGCGCAGCGAGGCCGCGCGCTGGATTGCCGATGGCCGTGTGCGCGTGGCCGGGCGCATCGTGCGTGATCCCGAATTCCCGATTGCCAGCCCGGTGCCGGCCATTGAAGTGGACGGCCAGCCGATGGGCGCGCCGCAGCGCGTCTACCTGATGCTCAACAAGCCGCGCGGGGTGGTGACCACCGTGCAGGACGAGCGTGGCCGCGACACCGTCTACCGCTGTTTCGATGGCGCGCAGCTGCCGTGGCTGACCCCGGTGGGCCGCCTGGACAAGGCCAGCGAGGGGCTGCTGCTGTTCAGCAACGACCCGCAGTGGGCCGCGCGGCTGACCGACCCGGCCACCGGCCCGGAGAAGACCTACCACGTGCAGGTGGACCGCCTGCCTGACGACGGCACGCTGGCCGCGCTGCACGCCGGCATTGAAGACGACGGCGAGTTCCTCGCCGCCCAGTTCGTGCGCGTGCTGCGCAGCGGCGACAAGACCGCGTGGCTGGAAGTGGTGCTCGATGAGGGCCGCAACCGCCATATCCGCCGCCTGCTGGCGGCCCACGACCTGCAGGTGCTGCGTCTGGTCCGGGTTGCGATCGGCGGGTTGTCGCTCGGCGATCTCGGCAAGGGCCAGTGGCGGCTGCTGCAGGACGCTGACCAGGGGCGGCTGGGGGCCGCCGCACCGGGCTGATGCCCGGGGCCGGTGCGAAGGCGCCGGTCCGTGTTCCGGGGAGGGGGCCCTGGAGTTGTCGATCCTTTGCAACGGAGCCTGTCCATGTCCCACACCGTTCTGCACCACACCCTGCGCTGCGCCGGCCTGCTGCTGCCGCTGGCCCTGCTCACCGCCTGCGGTGGCCACAAGAAGCTGGCCAAGGCCGAACAACCCCCGGCCGAGGTGCCGGTAGTGGAAGTGAAGACCCCGGAACTGGATGGCCGCGGCAGTTACCGCTTCATGATGAGCGATGGCGATACCAAGATGACCGCTGACCAGTTCGATGCCTGGATGAAGGCCAACGGCATCCGCGTGGCCAAGGGCAACGATGGCCCCGTGCAGCCGGTGGTGGTGGCCAGCAAGGGCGCACCGAAGGACAAGAAGAAAAAGAAGAAGTGACGCTGGGGGGCGCTACCCTGCGGAAAGGGATCCGCCCCCGGCCGCTGTCAGCCCTTGATCACGCCCAGTTCCAGGCCGATGCGGGTGAATGCATCGATGGCGCGGTCCAGGTGCGCCCGGGTGTGCGCGGCGCTGATCTGCGTACGGATGCGGGCCTGGCCCTTGGGCACCACCGGGAAGAAGAAGCCGATCGCGTAGATGCCTTCTTCCAGCAGGCGCTCGGCGAACTTCTGTGCCAGCGGCGCGTCGTACAGCATCACCGGGCTGATCGGGTGCACGCCCGGCTTCACGTCGAAACCGGCGGCGAGCATCTTCTCGCGGAAGTAGCGGGTGTTTTCCACTAGCTGGGTGCGCAGCTCGTCGGCCGCGGCCATCATCTCGAAGGCCTTGATGCCGGCGGCGACCAAGTGCGGCGGCAGCGAGTTGGAGAACAGGTACGGGCGCGAACGCTGGCGCAGCAGCTCGATCACTTCGGCGCTGGCGCAGGTGAAGCCTCCCAGCGCACCGCCCATGGCCTTGCCCAGGGTGCCGGTGATGATGTCGATCTTCTCCAGCACGCCCTTCACTTCGGCCGAGCCGCGGCCGCTGGCACCGAGGAAGCCGGTGGCATGGCATTCGTCGATGTGCACCAGCGCGTTGTACTTCTTCGCCAGCGCGGTGATCTCGTCCAGCGGCGCGATGAAGCCGTCCATCGAGAACACGCCGTCGGTGGTGATCAGCTTGGTCTTGCAGCCAGCTGCGTTGGCGGCCTGCAGCTGGGCTTCCAGATCGGCCATGTCACAGTTGGCGTAGCGGAAGCGCTTGGCCTTGCACAGGCGCACGCCATCGATGATCGAGGCATGGTTCAGTGCATCGGAAATGATCGCGTCGTTCTCGCCCAGCAGCGGCTCGAACAGTCCGCCGTTGGCGTCGAAGCAGGCCGCGTACAGGATGGTGTCCTGCTTGCCGAAGAAACTGGCGATCTGGGCTTCCAGCTGCTTGTGCAGGTCCTGGGTGCCGCAGATGAAGCGCACCGAGGCCATGCCGAAGCCGTGGGTGTCCAGCGCGTCCTTGGCGGCCTGGATCAGGTCCGGGTGGTCGGCCAGGCCCAGGTAGTTGTTGGCGCAGAAGTTGAGCACCGTACGGCCATCGTCCAGGGTGATCTCGGCCGACTGCGGGCTGGTGATGATCCGCTCGGACTTGAACAGGCCCTGGGCGCGGATGGCGTCCAGTTCTTCGGCGTAATGGCGGGTCAGGGCGGTGGAAGCTTCGGACATGGGAAAGACACGCTAGGCACGGGAACGCTGATTTTACCCAGCTACGATGACCCGATGCGGGCGCGATGAAGGCGGTTGCATGACCCGGCTGTGTTGCATCGCAATATCAAACAGGTTAAAAAACCGTGAACCGGTGCTGACTGCGCCGGTGTCCGCCCGCCTTGCCCCCGCCGCCACCGCCGCCCCGGAGACGACCATGACGCACGCCCGCCGCTGCTGCCTTGCCCTTGCCGCCGCACTTTCCCTCGCCCCGTTTGCCGCCAGCGCCCAGGACAACGCCTCGCCGTACAGCTGGAACATCACCGGCGTATCGGACTACCTGTTCCGCGGTGTCTCGCAGACCGACGAAGACCCGACCCTGCAGGCCGGCTTCACCTACACCAGCCCGGCGGGCCTGTATGCCGGCGTCTGGGGCTCGGGCGTGGACTTCGGCCACGGCGACCCGAAGACCGAGCTGGACTACCTGATCGGCTACGGCGTGGACGTCAACGACAAGGTCAACTTCGACGTGCTGCTGAACCGCTACACCTACATCGGTTCGAGCCAGCAGAACTACAACGAGCTGATCACCACCACCACCTTCGCCAAGCAGTACAAGGCCACCGTGGCCTACAGCAACGATGTGTGGAACACCGGCACCGACGGCTGGTACTTCGCGGTGGGCGGCGAATGGCCGCTGCCGAAGGACTTCACGCTGAGCGCCAACATCGGCCGCAGCACCTTCGAGAAGGACGTGGCCAAGGACTACACCGACTGGAACGTCGGCGTCAGCCGCCAGTTCGGCCTGTTAAACATCGGCCTGGGCTACTACGGCACCGACAGCAATGGCCGCTACAACTCCGGTCGGCTGGCCGACAACCGCGTGATGCTGAGCGTCGCCATCGGTAACTGATCCGGCGCTGCTGTCGCCCACGAAAAAGGCGCCCGACGGGCGCCTTTTTCTTTCCGGCGACGCCGGGCATGGCCCGGCGCTACCGCATGCCGGTCAATTCCAGCTGAGGACGACCTTGCCGGCCTTGCCTTCTTCCATCAGGTCGAAGCCCTTCTGGAAGTCATCGATCGGCAGCTGGTGGGTCATCACCTTGCCCAGCGGGAAGCCGGACAGCACCAGCTGGGTCATCTTGTACCAGGTCTCGTACATCTTGCGGCCGTAGATGCCCTGCACGGTCATGCCCTTGAAGATGATCTTGTCCCAGTCGCAGCCGGCGCCCTTGGGCATGATGCCGAGCATGGCGATCTTGCCGCCGTGGTACATGCAGTCGAGCATGTCGTTGAAGGCGCGCGGGTTGCCGCTCATTTCCAGGCCCACGTCGAAGCCCTCCATGTGCAGTTCCTTCATTACGTCCTTCAGCGACTGGTTGGCGACGTTCACCACGCGGGTGGCGCCCATGTCGGCGGCCAGCTTCAGGCGGAAATCGTTGACGTCGGTCACCACCACGTTGCGCGCACCGATGTGCTTGCAGATGCCGGCGGCGATGATGCCGATCGGGCCCGCGCCGGTGATCAGCACGTCTTCACCGATCACGTTGAATTCCAGCGCGCAGTGCGCGGCATTGCCGTACGGGTCGAAAAAAGCGGCCAGCTCGGACGGAATCTGGTCGGGGATCGGCCACAGGTTGCTGGCCGGCATCACCATGTATTCGGCGAAGGCGCCGTTGACGTTCACGCCGATGCCCACGGTGTTCGGGCACAGGTGCGGGCGGCCGCCACGGCAGTTGCGGCAGTGGCCGCAGACGATGTGGCCTTCGGCCGACACGCGCTGGCCGATCTCGTAGCCGGTGACCGCCGAACCGAGCGCGGCGATGCGGCCGACGAACTCGTGGCCGATGGTCAGGCCCGGCTTGATGGTGCGCTGGCTCCACTCGTCCCACAGGTAGATGTGCAGGTCGGTGCCGCAGATGGCGGTCTTCTCGAGCTTGATCAGCACATCGTTCGGGCCCGGGGTCGGCACCGGAACCTCTTCCAGCCAGATGCCCTTGGCCGCTTCACGCTTGACCAGGGCCTTCATCGTTTGCTGCCCCATCGGGTGGAACTCATCAGGGGGAAAGCGCGGATTATAGAGCTCCGCGCGGAATTCCCATGTTGCGCTGCGGGTGGATTGGACCGATCGAAACCCGGGCCAGGGCGGAGCTTGCGTCTGGCCCGGCGGTGCGGGGCTGGTCATCGGTGGGTCAATTGCCCTGCAGCGCAACCTCGGCGGGCGGCTCCGGCCAGACGGCAGTCATGGTCGTGGTGTCCAGGTGCAGCACCCGACCTAATCCCTGGAGTTGGCGCAGTACCTGCGCACGCTCGGAAGGAAATGCCCGTGCCCGTTCAAGCTGCCGTTCGACGAGGGGCCGGATCATCTGCCGGGTGAGGTGCAGGAACTGGTCGTAGCCCAGACCCAGGGCCCGTTGCAGATCGGATTGGTGGATGGATTCATCCCGGTCTACATGCTCGTCAACCAGAATCTGCGCCATTTCCCTGCCCAGCAGCGAGGCGATGGCGGGGCGCTGAAGTGCGAGCAGATCCCCTTCATCCAGTGCATAGATGCGCTTGAGGACAAGGATGTTGTCCATCTCCGATGGCGAAATGCGGTGGTCGCACAGCGCAAGGGAGATGTACTGGATGACAAAGCCAGAGGCATGCAGGCGAACCTCCGGCGATGCTGCGTCCGGGTCGCGGACCTGGCCGAAGCCATCTGTCTGAAGCCGGTCCAGGCAGGCCGCGAAAGGGCCCAACGCCTGGTTTTCGTTGCGGTAGTTTGCGATGGCATGTGAAAGGCAGGCTGGAATCGCACTCATCTTCATCCCCCAGTCAGCTCGATGGCATGTCAGGGCACTGTGCCATGGGCTGCCGGGAGGGACCATACGCCCGGCCCATGACTTCCGGGGTTTCCCGCCGGGGCAGGGGGGCAACTATGATCAAAGGTTCCATCCACACAGGGCAGCTCCATGCGCTCGCACATTCTTGCGTTTTCCGTCGTCGCCAGCCTGGGGCTGGTCCAGGTCGCCCATGCCGCCGAAGGCATGTGGGTGCCGCAGCAGCTGCCGGAAATCGCCGGCCCGCTGCAGAAGGCCGGCCTGAAGCTGTCCCCGCAGCAGCTGGCCGACCTGACCGGCGACCCGATGGGCGCGGTCGTTGCGCTGGGTGGCTGCACCGCCAGCTTCGTGTCCCCGCAGGGCCTGGTGGTGACCAACCACCACTGCGCCTACGGCGCCATCCAGCTGAACTCGACCGCCGAGAAGAACCTGATCAAGGACGGCTTCAACGCGCCCAAGCTCAGCGACGAACTCAGCGCCAGCCCGAACGCGCGCGTGTTCGTGCTGGACCAGATCACCGACGTGACTGCCCAGGCCAAGGCCGCCATCGCCGCCGCCGGCAAGGACCCGCTGGCCCGCAGCCGCGCGCTGGATGCCTTCGACAAGGCTCAGGTGCCCGCCTGTGAAGCCGACGCCGGCTTCCGCTGCCGCCTGTACTCGTTCAGCGGCGGCAACACCTACCGCCTGTTCCGCAACCTGGAAATCAAGGACGTGCGCCTGGTCTACGCGCCCCCGGGCAGCGTCGGCAAGTTCGGCGGCGACATCGACAACTGGATGTGGCCGCGCCACACCGGCGATTTCTCGTTCTACCGCGCCTACGTGGGCAAGGACGGCAAGCCGGCGGCGTTCTCGGCCGACAACGTGCCCTACCAGCCCAAGCACTTCCTGAAGTTCGCCGACCAGCCGCTCGGCGCCGACGACTTCGTGATGGTGGCCGGCTACCCGGGCCGCACCAACCGCTATGCGCTGGCCGGTGAGTTCAACGAGACCGCCAGCTTCACCTACCCGACCATCGCCGCCCACTACAACGCGGTGCTGAAGCTGATCGCCAACGCTGGCAAGGCCGACGCCGACATCAAGGTGAAGTACGCCGCCACCGCGGCCAGCATGAACAACGTGGCCAAGAACTACCTGGGCCAGCTGGAAGGCTTCAAGCGCATCGATGCAGCCGGCCAGAAGCAGGCCGAAGAGGCTGCCGTGCTGGCGTGGCTGAAGAAGGAAGGCGCTGCCGGCAAGCCGGCGCTGGCCGCGCACGCGCAGCTGCTTAAGCACCTGGACACCAGCAAGGCCACCCGCGAGCGTGACCTGTTCGTCAACCAGTTCAACAACACCTCGGCGGTGAACGCGGCCATTTCCCTGTACCGCGTGTCGATCGAGCGCACCAAGCCGGACGCACAGCGCGAGGCCGGCTACCAGGACCGCGACCTGACCACCATCGAAGGCAGCCTGAAGCAGATGGACCGCCGCTACGTGGCGAAGATGGACTAGCAGCTGCAGACCTACTGGCTGGACCAGTACGTGGCCCTGCCGGCCGCGCAGCGTGACAATGCCGTGCTGAACACCTGGCTGGGTGGCAGCAATGAGGCCGCCGTGAAGTCGCTGGTGGGCAAGCTGTCGGGCACCGAACTGGGCAGCCTGGACGCACGCCTGAAGTGGTTCAAGGCCGACCGCGCCGCCTTCGAAGCCAGCAACGACCCGGCCATCCAGTACGCCGTGGCCGCCATGCCGGCACTGCTGAAGCAGGAAGAGCAGCGCAAGATCCGCGAAGGTGAATCGCTGACCGCGCGCCCGGTGTACCTGCAGGCCGTGGCCGACTACAAGAAGAGCCAGGGCGAGTTTGTCTACCCCGACGCCAACCTGTCGCTGCGCATCACCTTCGGCAACGTCATGGGCTATGGCAAGGACGGCGTGAAGTACACCCCGTTCACCACCCTGGAAGGCGTGGCCGCCAAGGAAACCGGCGAAGACCCGTTCGATTCGCCCAAGGCCCTGCTCGATGCGGTCAAGGCCAAGCGTTACGGCGGCCTGGAAGACAAGCGCATCGGTTCGGTGCCGGTGAACTTCCTGTCCAACCTGGACATCACCGGCGGCAACTCCGGTTCGCCGGTGCTGGACGCGCACGGCAAGCTGGTCGGCCTGGCCTTCGACGGCAACTGGGAATCGGTCAGCTCCAACTGGGTGTTCGACCCGGTGATGACCCGCATGATCGCCGTGGATAGCCGCTACATGCAGTGGATCATGCAGGAAGTGGCGCCGGCGCCGCAGCTGCTGAAGGAACTGAACCTGGCCAAGTAAACCGGTTGCGGTGGTAGCGCCGGGCCGCGCCCGGCGGAATCCGCCTGTAATGCCGAAACCCCGCGACGCCCGTCGCGGGGTTTTTTCTTGGGCCATCCGGCCCGGTGCGCCGAACAGGTATCATCCCTGTTCCGCGTGCTTCACAGGATGTGAACGAACGCGGGCCTTTCCTCCCCCCCCCAAGGAACCCTCGTTCGCATGCGCATCCTGCTTGCCCGCCACGGTGAAACCCCGTGGAACGCCGAAGGCCGCTACCAGAGCCAGATCGACATTCCCCTTTCGCCCATCGGTGAAGCCCAGGCGCAGGCGCTGGGCGAGCGCCTGGCCTCGGTGGACATCACCCGTGCGGCGGCCTCGCCGCTGTCGCGCGCGCAGCGCACCGCCCAGCTGGCCCTTGGCGCCGGTCGTGCGCAGATGCTGCTGACCGAGCCGGAGCTGCAGGAAATCGCCCACGGTGAGTGGGAAGGCCTGCTGGCCAGCGAGATCAATGAAAAGGACCCCTCGCGGCTGAAGGCCTGGCGCGAGGAGTCCGATACCGTGCTAATGCCCGGCGGTGAATCGCTGCGGCTGGTGCTCGAGCGCAGCTGGCGCGGCCTGGCCCGCGCCGCCGAAAGCCTTGGCGAACACGACACGCTGCTGGTGGCGGCCCACGATGCGGTCAACCGCGTGATCCTGTGCAAGGTGCTGGGCTTGCCGATTTCCCGCCTGTGGACCTTCCGCCAGGCGCCGACCACGCTGAACCTGCTGGAAGGGCCCGACCTCGACCACCTGGAAGTGGTGCGCCTGAACGACTGCGCGCACCACACCCCGTTCTTCGGTGAAGCCAAGCACCACGCGCTCTGATCCACCGCCTTTCCGTACCTGCCGTAGTCCCCTGCTGGAACCCCCTGCCGTGACGAACACCCCGACCACCCTGGCCGATTGGCTGACCTACATCGAACGCCAGCACCCGGCGACCATCGACATGGGCCTGGACCGCGTGCGCGCGGTGGCCGACGCACTGGGGCTGGCCCAGCCGGCCGAGCACACCATCACCGTCGGCGGCACCAACGGCAAGGGCTCCACCGTGGCCTTCATCGAGGCGATCGGTCGTGCCGCGGGCTGGAAGGTGGGCGCCTACACCTCCCCGCACCTGCTGCGTTACAACGAGCGCGTGCGCATTGATGGCCAGGACGTCGACGATGCCGCACTGGTGGCTGCGTTCCAGGCGGTGGACGCCGCGCGCGGCGAGACCACGCTGACCTATTTCGAATACGGCACGCTGGCGGCCCTGTACCTGTTCGCACAGGCCGGGCTGGACCTGGCGGTGCTGGAAGTCGGGCTGGGCGGGCGGCTGGATGCGGTCAACATCGTCGACCCGGACGTGGCGGTCATCACTACCGTGGACATCGACCACGCCGAGTGGCTGGGCAACGACCGCGAGGAGATCGGTGCGGAGAAGGCCGGCATCATCCGTGGCTGGAAGCCGGTGATCCTCGGCGAGACCGACCCGCCGTCCAGCGTGCTGCGCCGCGCCTACCTGCTGGGCGCCAACGCGATCCGTGGCGGCAGTGATTATTTCTACGAACCGGTCGACGCCCAGCACTGGTGCTGGCGCGATGTCGGCCTGCGCATGGAGCTGCCGATGCCGGCGCTGTCCGGTCCGATCCAGCTGGCCAACGCCGGCGCCGCCATCGCCGCGCTGCGCGCGCTGGACCGCCCGGTGCCGCGTGCGGCCTGGGCCGCGGGCGTAGCCGAGGCGCGTATTGCCGGCCGCATGCAGGCCTTCGAACGCGACGGCGTGCAGGTGCGCGTGGATGTGGGCCACAACCCGCAGGCGGCCACCCAGCTGGCGCGCTCGCTGCAGGCCGATGCCGTGCCGGGCCGTACGCTGGCGGTGTACGCCGCGCTGCAGGACAAGGATGCGGCGGGCGTGGTGCAGGCCCTGCAGGAGGTTGTCGCGCAGTGGGCGCTGGCCGGCCTGGAAGGGCCGCGCGCGCAGAGCGCCGCCGAGCTGGCGCAGCGCCTGGCCGGTACCGATGCGGCTGCCGGTGAGCAGTACCTGGATGTGGAACAGGCACTGGCAGCAACGCTGGCACAGGCCCGCCCGGGTGACCGCGTGCTGGTGTTCGGCTCGTTCCATACCGCCGCCGCGGCCCTGCACCTGCTGCAGGGCGCCTGACCGGCGTTCAGCCAGTTCCGACGCCCTTCCGTTCCGCGCCCGTATAATCGGGTGCATCTCCAGCCTGTCGCCTGCCTCACGTGGATACCCCTCTGAAACAGCGTCTGATTGGTGCCATCGTCCTGGTGGCATTGGCCGTGATCTTCCTGCCCATGCTGGTCAAGGGGCCTGCCCCGGACAGCGGCGTCGCCAGCGTGCCGATCAAGGCACCGCAGGCGCTGGCCGAAGGTGACTTTGAAACCCGTGAACTGCCGCTGGTCGCCCCGGCTGGTGGCGCGACCGGCCTGCAGAGCGGGCAGGCCGCACCGATCAAGGAAACCGCGCCGGCCACGCCGCCGACCGTGGACACCTCGCCGGCCGTGGCCGCAGGCAACTACGCGGTGACCTTCGGCGCCTACGGCAGCCAGGCCGATGCCGATGCGGTCATTGCCTACCTGAAGCGCTCGCAGCTGCCCGGCTTCACCGAAACGGCCACGATCAATGGCCGTGCGGCGTGGCGCGTGCGCGTTGGCCCGTACCCGGACCGTGCCCAGGCCGAGGCCGCGCGCCTGCAGGCCGTGAAGGTGCGCGCCGATGTGAAGGCTGAAGTGATCACCCTGGATGCGGCACCGGCCGCTGTCAGCGCTGCCCCGGCGGCCTCGACGGCAGCCCCGGCCACCACGCCGGCCGCCACCGCCAACCCGGTGCACAGCGAAACCCTGCCGACCGTGACCCTGCCGACCAAGCCCGAGCCGAAGCCTGAGCCCAAGCCCGCCGCCAAGCCCGAGCCGAAGCCGGATGCGGCCAAGCCGGCCGCCAAGCCGGACGCCGCGGCGCAGACCAAGCCGGTCACGCCGCCGGCGGCACCGGCAGCCAGTGGCACCGGCTTTGCCGTGCAGCTGGGTGCGTTCGGCCAGGCCAGCGATGCCGATGCCCTGCGTGACAAGGTGCGTGGCGCCGGTTTCAGCGCGTTCGTCGAACAGGTGCGCACCGAAAAGGGCACCCTGCACCGCGTGCGCGTAGGACCGGCGGCCAGCCGTGCCGAGGCCGAGCAGCTGAAGGCACAGGTTGCCGCCAAGGTCGGCGTGGCCGGCATGGTGCGCCCGCACCCGTGACCGGCGTGCCGCGCCGCTGCCATCGGGAGCGCGGCGCATGATCGATCTCGTGCTGGGCGTGCTGATCGGCGCGTCCGTGCTGTTCGGCCTGGTCCGTGGCTTCATCGGCACCGTGGTCGGCCTGCTGGCGTGGCTGCTGGCCGGCTGGGCCGCCTTCACCTTCGGCAACCAGGCCGCGCATGCGCTGGCCTCGCCCGCACTGCCCGGCAGTGGCCACTACCTGGCCGGTTACCTGGGCGTGTTCGTGGTGACCATGATTGCCGTGGGCATGGCCGGCCTGCTGCTGAAGGCAGCCGTGAAGCTGAGCCTGCTCGGGGGTGTCGACCGCATGCTGGGCGGCGCGCTGGGCCTGGTGCGCGGCGTGTTCATCGCCTGCATCGTGCTGCTGCTGGCCGGTTTCACCGCGCTGCCGGGCGAGCCGGCCTGGCAGCAGTCGCAGCTGCGGCCGGCGCTGCAGCCGGCGGTGGGCTGGATGCAGGCCCAGCTGCCGCAGCTGGATGAACTGCTGCCTGATGCGCTGCCGCTGGACGGCCTGCTGCCACAGGTGCTGCCCTTGCCCCTGCAGGAAAGTGCCCCATCTGCAACACAGGTGTTGGGCAAGCCGGCGGCGACAGGCGATAATGGCGTCCTCACCACGGTGGTGGCGGGCAGCAGATGGCTGCAGTCCGCGGAACAGGAGCCCGGCGCGGCCTCCCCACTGCCCCGCAACATCGAGCCGGCGCCAGAGCGTCCGGCACCGCCGGCCCCGTCACGGGGTGGCACCCCGGGCCAGGCACGGCCACCTTCCCTGTAACTGGGCGCACGCCCAGCGGAGACCTCGCACCATGTGTGGCATCGTCGGAATCGTCGGCAACCAGAACGTCGCCGGGCAGTTGTATGACGGCTTGACCGTCCTCCAGCATCGCGGCCAGGACGCGGCAGGCATCGCCACCGCCAACGGCAGCCGCCTGCGGGTACAGAAGGCCATCGGCCTGGTCCGCGACGTGTTCGATGCACGCACCATGTCCACCCTGGAAGGCAACATCGGCATCGCCCACGTGCGTTACCCGACTGCCGGTTCGGAAGGCATGGACGAGGCGCAGCCGTTCTACGTCAATTCGCCCTACAGCATCGCGCTGGCCCACAACGGCAACCTGATCAACACCGAGGCGCTGCGCCAGCAGGTGTTCGAGCAGGACCGCCGCAACGTCAACACCGACTCGGACAGCGAAGTGCTGCTGAACGTGTTCGCCTACGAACTGGAACAGCAGCGCCAGCTCAGCCCGGAAGCGGCCATCCGTGCCGTGGCCGGCGTGCACCGCCGCTGCAAGGGTGGCTATGCGGTGGTCAGCGTGGTGCTTGGCCTGGGCCTGGTCGCCTTCCGCGACCCGCATGGCATCCGCCCGCTGGTGCTGGGCAAGCGCAGCCACGCCGAAGGCGATGAGTACATCGTGGCCTCCGAATCCTCCGCGCTGGACGTGCTGGGCTTCCAGCGCGTGCGTGACGTGCAGCCGGGCGAGGCGCTGGTGATCACCGCCCGCGGCGAGCTGTTCTCGGAAATCTGCGCCGAGCCGGCCGAACACACCCCGTGCATCTTCGAGTACGTGTACTTCGCACGCCCCGATTCGATGATCGACAACGTGTCGGTGCACAAGGCGCGCATGCGCATGGGCATCAAGCTGGGCGAGAAGATCCTGCGCCTGCGCCCGGACCACGATATCGACACCATCATCCCGATCCCGGACACCTCGCGCGACGCCGCGCTGGAAATCTCCAACGTGCTCGGCGTGAAGTACCGCGAAGGCTTCATCAAGAACCGCTACATCGGCCGCACCTTCATCATGCCGGGGCAGGGTGAGCGGGTGAAGTCGGTGCGCCGCAAGCTCAACCCGATCCACCTGGAGTTCCGCAACCGCGTGGTGCTGCTGGTGGACGATTCGATCGTGCGCGGCACCACCAGCCAGCAGATCGTGCAGATGGCCCGCGACGCAGGCGCACGCAAGGTCTACCTGGCCAGCGCCGCGCCGCCGGTGCGCTTCCCCAACATCTACGGCATCGACATGCCGGCGGCCGAGGAACTGGTCGCGCACAACCGCAGCGTGGAAGAGATCGAAGCCCACCTCGGCTGCGACTGGCTGATCTACCAGGACATCGAGGACATGGAAGCGGCGGTGAGCGAGGGCAACCCCGCGCTGCGCAACTTCGATTCGTCCTGCTTCAACGGCCACTACCCGACGGGTATCGAGCCGGGCTACTTCGAGCGCATCCAGCAGCTGCGTTCGGACGATGCCAAGCACAAGCGCCGTGCCTGAGGGTAGTGCGCTGCCGGCGGTGCCGGACGTCGGCGGGGACCTGCTGCGGGCTGCGCAGCAGTGCCTGGCCGAGCCGGACCCGCTGCGCAAGGTCGCCCTGACCCAGGCCTACGCGGCCGCGTTCCGCGCCGGCCGCCTGAAGGTGGCGGTGGACGCGCCGCCGCCCGAGCCCATCCGCATGCCGGGCCGGCCGCCGCAGCTGGTGCTGGTGCACCCGCGTGAGGTGCCGCGGCGCAAGCTGGGCAGCGTGCAGGGCCGCGCCGGCTTCATCCACGCCATCGCCCACATCGAACTCAACGCCATCGACCTGGCCTGGGATGCGGTCTACCGTTTCAGCGGGCTGCCGGCGGCGTTCCTGGCCGACTGGATCAGCTGCGCCGACGATGAGTCGCGGCACTTCCTGCTGCTGCGTGAGCGGGTGCAGGCCCATGGCCACGACTACGGGGATTTCCCCGCGCACAACGGCCTGTGGGAAATGTGCGAGAAGACCGCGCATGACGGCCTGGCACGCATGGCGCTGGTGCCGCGCGTGCTGGAAGCGCGCGGGCTGGATGTGAACCCGGGCATGATCGACAAGCTGCGGGCCTGCGGCGATGAGCAGACCGCCGACGTGCTGGAGGTGATCCTGCGCGAGGAAGTGGCGCACGTGGCCGCCGGTTCGCGCTGGTACCGCTGGTACTGCGACCGCGCCGGCGTGGAGCCGCGCGCACGCTTCAAGGCGCTGCTGCTGGAATATGCCGGCGGCTACCTGCACGGGCCGTTCAACATGGAAGCACGCCTGCTGGCCGGTTTCGATGCCGACGAGCTGGCCAACCTGGTCGAACAGGCCGGCTGAGCCATGCCGGCGGGCATCATCCACGCATGGCGTGGATCTACAGGATGCAAAGCGGTATCGCGCGTGGCAGGGATCCGTGGACGCAATGCGGTGCGCATGCATCGGTGTGGATGCAAGTGGGCATCACGATGCCCACGCATCGGCGTGGATGCAAGCGGGCATCACGATCCCCACGCACCGATGTGAATCCTGGGGTGCGCTTTTGTAGATCCACGCCATGCGTGGATGCACCTCACGCGTTCGGCAGGATGACCCGCCTGCCATCCACGGTCGGGCGGTTGATGTAGAACAGCCCTGGCCCGGGCTGGTAGGGCAGTTCGCTCACCCCAGCGTCGGCGGCGTAGGTCAGCGCGGTATCGCCCAGGGCATCGAAATTCCAGTGCGCCGACTGCATCAGATAGCGCCGCCGCAGCAGCGCTTCCTGCGCGCTGGTGAGTGGCGTACCGGCCAGCAGCCGGCGCGCGATCGGTTGCAGTGCTGCCGGCAGCGCCCAGTCCGGCACAGCATCGGCCTGGCGCGCCCATGGCATCCCGGCCGCGCTGGCACGCTGCTGCATCAGGCGCAGCGCAATCAGCGCATAGCGGTTGTCGATGCGTCGCTTCAGCACCACCGCCGCGGTGACATACAGCACTGGGGTCAGCTGCACGCTGCGGCTGCCGGCGCGACGCTGCTGCTGCCACTGGTGCCAGATATCCACCCACACCGCGTCTTCGCCCAGCCCCAGCTGTTCGCGCCAGCGCTGCGCATCGGCCTGCGCGCTGGCATAGGGCGCACTGGCCTGCAGCAGGGCCAGCGGTGGCACGCTGTAGCCGGCGATGCCGGCATCGCGCAGTTCGGCACGCAGCGGGCGGCTGAGCAGCTTGGGCCCTTCCACGGTCTGGTCGTAGCCGCCGCCGATGTTGGCATGCACGCCGGGCAGGGCGATCTGCTCATGCTCGGGTTCCACCGTGGTCAGCGGGTAGTGCTCGCGGTGTTCATCGCGCGCAGCCAGCTGCAGCACCGTGCCTGCGATGCCGCGGGGCAGGGCGGTCCGTGGCTGTTCGTCGGCGCGGCCAGCGCTGACCGCCACCACCGTGTCGAACAGGCCGATGAAGCGCAGCGCCGGCGTGGCGACCGCGAACTCGGGGTGCAGGGGCACGCCGGCCGCCGTCAGCAGCGCATGCCAGTGCGCGCTGTCCCAGCCATGCAGCCGGTTGGCCGCATCCCGCGCCGAGGCGGCGCCGCGTGAATACCCGAACAGATCCACCTGCACCCCGCGCAGCGGTGCCGGCGCGCGCTGTGCCAGTTCGCGCAGCGCCGCCGGCAGCAGTTCCTGCAGGGCGCGTTCGACCTTGGCCCGAACCCCGCTGGCCCCCACGCCGAAGGCCAGGCCGATCAGGTCGTCGTCCCGGCCATCGCGGGTGCCCACACCTTCGACGTAGATCGACAACGACGGCGCGCCGGCATCCCCACGACGGCTGTCGGCGTACAGCATCTGCAGCCGCGCCAGGGTGGTCACGCCGTTGTCGCGGCTGCTGCTCGGGCGGCTCTGGTAGGTCGAATCATCATCGGCGCGCAGCTGCGGCGGCCGCGGTTGCGGGGTTGGCGTGGAGGCCGGCAGCGCCCGCGCCAGGTTGTGCAGGTTGTTGCGGGTGCCATCGAAGAACATTCCGATCGACAGCATCCCGATCGACAGCATGTCGTCCGCCGCCGCCTGCATTGCCGCCATGCGCATCCCCCCGGTGAGTGCGCACCTTGCGCCTGTGCACACGGTAGCGCGTCCGCGCTGGACCGCGAAGTGTCGAGGGCGTGTGCAGGCGCCGTGGAACGGTGGTGAACGCGACACCGGTAGCAGGCGTGAAGGTTGATGTCATCGATCACAGTTCCTGATTCTCATTCTCTTCCTCTATTGAATTCACGCGGCAGCTGCAGGCCAGATGTCCGGGCCCGACACCCGGGCAGTGCTGAAAACGACGCGGTTCCCTCTTTCAAGGAGTGACGAGACGATGTCCAGATTTACTGGCTATACCGTGTGTGGGGTGCTGTTGGGGTTGTCGATGGTGGGTGCTGCCGGTGCGGCGCCGTTGTTCGAGCCGGTGACCGTGGTCAGCCGCGCGGCGGCGGGCAGCGAACCGGTCCTCGGCGCCCTGGTGGCCGTGCCGTCCAGCGCCACCGTGCAGGAAGTACGCGTTGATGCGGCGGCCGTGGCCCAGCCGCGGCTGGAATTCGAACTGCTGGGCACGCCGGTGCAGGCCGTGCGTACCCGCAGCGAAGCGCTGCCCGATGGCGGCAGCATCTGGTACGGCCAGCTGCGCAGCAGCAGCCCCAGCGCGCGGCTGGACCGCGTTGAACAGAACGACCCCGGCAACTCGGTGATCCTGGTGCGTTCCGGCAACACCCTCACCGGCTCGATCCGCAAGGACGGCACGCTGTACCGGCTGCGGCCGCTCAGCGATGGCCGCCACGCGCTGGTGGAAGTGGACGAATCGCGCATGCCGGCGGATCACCCCGCCGACTACAACCAGCTGCCGGCCATTCCTATGCCGGCCAACGACCGCCTCGGTATCGCTGCGGCGTCATCGGGCACGCCGGCCACCATCCGCGTGCTGGTGGTAGCCACCAACGGTGCGGTGGCGGCCTACAGTGGCAACATGCAGTCGCTGGTGCAGCTGGCCGTGGCGGAATCCAACCAGGGCTACATCAACAGCAACGTGGGCATCACCCTGCAGCTGGCCGGTTATGAGACCACCAGCTACACCGAATCGAGCAGCTTCTCCACCGACCTGGCGCGCTAACGCAACCCCAGCGACAACGTGATGGACAGCATCCACGCCAGCCGCAACGCTACGGCTGCCGATGTGGCGGTGCTGATCATCAACAACGCCAGTTCGTGCGGGCTGGCCTTGGGCATCGGCTCGACCGCCGCCACGGCCTTTGCTGCCGTGCACTGGGACTGCGCGACCGGCTACTACTCCTTCGCGCATGAGATCGGCCACCTGCAGGGCGCGCGGCACGATATCGCCACCGATTCGAGCACCTCGCCCTACGCCTATGGCCACGGCTACCGCTACGAGCCGGCCAGCGGCACCGGCTGGCGCAC
The DNA here is from genome assembly GCA_009912235.1 of Stenotrophomonas maltophilia. GTDB lineage: Bacteria > Pseudomonadota > Gammaproteobacteria > Xanthomonadales > Xanthomonadaceae > Stenotrophomonas > Stenotrophomonas maltophilia_AV. The sequence goes on along the minus strand of WNDS01000004.1, from coordinate 78,591 downwards.
GATCATGGCCTACAACTGCACCCGCAGCTGCCCGCGGTTGAACTACTGGTCCAACCCGAACATCACCTACAACGGCATTCCGATGGGCAATGCCAACACCGCCGACAACCAGCGTGTGCTGGTGAACACCAAGCACACGGTGGCCGGCTTCCGCTGATCCTGCTCTCCGCCCATGGCCGCAGCGACGCGGTCATGGGCACGAGCTGTGGCGCTTTCTGCGCTATCTGCTGACGGGAACCGCCAGTAGAGCGCCTTGCTGTTCCTTGTCCGGCATCGTGCGACCCGTGGCGAGCCCACGAGGAGCATGAGGCAGCGGGCTGCCCATGACGACTTCCGTCGTTTGCGCCGCGTCGTTGAGACCGTCTGCGAATGTACGCGCAGCAATCAACGAAAGAAATTGGAGTGTTCCCTCCACGCTTGCTCTGCTGGCGGCACTTCACTCCCATGACATTCGACGATGCCGCCTCCCACCTGCAGCCGCCGCACGCTGCTGACCCACACATTGGCCGGTGCTGTTGCTGCGGCACTGCCAGCGCCGGTGCACGCCGTGCTCGCCTCACCCCTGCCGGATTTCAGCGACCCGGATTTCTGGCGGGGGGGCGTTCCGCGACCTCACGCTTGCCGGCCTGGCCTGCATTCCCGGTATCGGTGGCGTGGTGAAGATGTTTGCCTCGCTGTTGCTTCCGTCCAGTATTGCCAGCCCGCCCGATGAGCAGTGGCAGCGTTACATCGACGCGGTCAACCGTATCGTCGACAGCAAGATCGATGCTGCCCTGTACCTGCAGGTGCGCTCGCGGCTGCAGGGGCTGACGGCGGTACTGCGGCTGTACCAGTCTGCCCAGCAGGCCGGGGACGAGGCGCATCTGCGCAGGGTGGAAGATGCGATCAACGTGAGCATGACCGCGTTGATTCCCGAGTTCATGCTGAAAGGGCACGAGTTCCGGCTGCTGCCGCTGTTTGCGCCGGCGGCCAACCTTCATCTGGGCCTGCTGCGCAACGCCGCACTGATGGCACGCGAGCGTGGCGACACGGCGGTCCATGAGGACTACTGCGAACAGCTGCAGCGTGCCATTGACGATTACGACAGCTACTACGACCTGGTCGTCGCCGCGCAGTTGCATCTGCATGCGCAGCAGCACCCGCACCAGCGCTTCCGTGCACGCAGCCAGCCATTGGCGGCGGTGCTGGAACTGCGCACGCAGCTGCAGCTGCGCCTGGGTGACATGCGTGACTGCTGGCCATGGTTCGATGCACGCAGGTACCCCGGCACCGTCCACCCGCGCTTGAACCGCGAAGTGTTCAGCCCGCTGCTGGGCTCATGGTATGACGACCAGCAGCGCATGCCCGAGCAGTTGCCGGTGCAGGCGCCACCGACTGGTCCGATCGAGGCCATCGAGCTGGGGGGCTTCGTCATCACCAATGGCATGGCCCTGCGCTACGCCGACGGGCAGGGGCCTGATGCAGGCAGTGGTATCCGGATCGGCGGCCGTGGCGGGCGCTGGCAGACCATCGACGACGTGGTGTCCCGCGGCCATGTCGTAGCGGTGGAGGTCTGCAGTGGCTACGCGGTGAACGCGGTCGAACTGGAGTTCGGTGACGGCAGCCGTTCGGCACGTGCGGGGGGGGGAAATCAGCCACTTCGGCGCCGGCCATACCCGCATCGCTGTGCCGGGGCACCGGGTATCCAGCGTCATGGGGTTTGGGACGGCCGCTGGCTATGGCGGTGTCCTGTCCGGCTTCGTGGTTGGAATGCAGCTGCTGAAGATGGACGCCGAGGCCGGCGTCTCAGCCGGCGTCAGGCAGCATCTGTGCAGCGTGTGGCCCGCGGCATTGCAGGCGGTGCCGCGCACCTGAGCGCGGCACCGCCTGGCGGCCTACAGCGAATCCAGCGACCAGCCCTGCGGGGTGACCCGCAGCACCGAGCCCTGCTCGTACCAGTCGCCCAGCACGATGCGGGTGCAGCGGCGGCCGCCGGCCTGCAGCGTGTGGATGGCCGGGCGGTGGGTATGGCCGTGGATCATTGTGTCCACGCCATGGCGGACGAAGGTGGCGTCCACCTCGGCCGGGGCCACGTCGGTGACGGTCTCGAACTGCGCGCGGTCGCCCTGCTTCATTTTCGACTGGCGCGACTGGCTGGCTTCGCGGGCCTTCTGCGCGAAGGCGATGCGCGCGGCCAGCGGCTGCGACAGGAACTGGGCCTGGAACGCCGGGTCGCGGGTCTGTGCGCGGAACTGCTGGTAGGGAACGTCATCGGTGCACAGCAGGTCACCGTGCTGCAGCAGCACCGGCTGGCCGTACAGGTCGATCACGCTGGGGTCGGGCAAGATGCGCATGTCCGAGCGGCGCGCGTAGTCATCGCCGAGCAGGAAGTCACGGTTGCCGCGGATGAAGTACACCGGCACGCCGGCATCAGCCACGGCCTTGAGCGCATCGGCCACCGCATCGGCTGCCGGCGAGGGCGTGTCGTCGCCGATCCAGGCTTCGAACAGGTCGCCCAGGATATACAGCGCATCGGCCGCCGGCGCTTCACGGCGCAGGAAATCGATGGACAGGTCGGTGATGGCCGGACGGCTGGGGTCCAGGTGCAGATCGGAAATGAACAGCGTGGTCATGCGGGCATTCTAGGGCATCGGCCTGCCAGGTCGTGTTGGGTCTGGTGGGGGTCAGATCCCTTTTCCAAAAGAAAAAGGGATCTGACCCCCCCAACGCTGCTGCGGAAAAGGGATCTGACCCCCAACGCTGACCCCCCAACGCTGACCCCCAGGACTACGGCTGCCTCACACCGGCAGCGGCAGCCAGGCCAGGCTGGCCGAGGCCAGCAGCACCGCGATGCCGGTGGCGGCCAGCACGTCGCTGGGGTAGTGCAGGCCGAGTACCACGCGCGAGGCCGCCACGCCCAGCGTGAACGGCACCAGCAGCGGTGCCAGCAGCGGGTAATAGGCCAGTGCCACGATGGTTAAGGACACCGCATGCAGCGTATGCCCCGAGGGGAAGCTAAACTCGTCCAGCGGCGCCACCCAGGCACGGATGTGCAGGTCGGCCTTGTACGGGCGCGGGCGTCGGGTCCAGCGCTTCAGGCCCTTGTACAGCAGCAGCGCGGCCAGCCCGGTGGCGGCCATGTGCAGCGAGGCGCGCAGGCCGTTGAAGCCGTCCAGCAGCACCAGCACGCCCATCAGGGTGTACCAGAACACGCCATCGCCGAGCCGGCTGATGATCGAGAAACCGCGGCGCACGCTGCGGCCGCGGCAGTAGTGGTTGGCCCGTCGGCACAGGCGGGCTTCGCGTCCGGCAAGCAGTTCAAGCGGCGTGGTGCGCATGTCCAGTCCTCCGGGCCAGGGCCAGTTCGGCCAGCAGGGCATCGAATTCCGCCACCACCTGCTGGGGGTGTAGTCGCTTCATCGCGGTGGCCGCGCTGTCCGCCAGGCGGTGACGCAGCGCGTCATCACTGGCCAGCTGCACGGCGGCATCGATGAACTGCGCGTCGGTATCCACGGCCATGCCGTTCTCACCGCTGCGCAGGTACTCACGCGCAGCGCCATAGTCGAAGGCGACGGCGGCAACGCCGCTGGCCATGCTTTCAAGGGTCACGTTGCCGAACGTCTCGCTGCGGCTGGGGAACAGGAACAGATCGCCGCTGGCGAAATGGCGGGCCAGTGCATCGCCGCGCTGGATGCCGCAGAATATGAAATCCGGATTCTCATGGGCCAGCTTTTCGCGTGCCGGGCCATCGCCGACGAACACGAAGCGCGCCTTGGGGCGCAGCTGCTGCAGCTTGCGGAAGGCCTTCACGGCCAGGCCCAGGTTCTTTTCGGCGGCGATGCGGCCCACGTAGATCGCGGCCAGCCCGGTGCCATCGATGCCCCATTCCTCGCGCAGTGCAGGGTCGCGGCGGCTGGGCTCGAACTGCTGGCTGTCCACCGCGCGGGCCAGCAGCCGCACGCGTTCAAAGCCCTGTCCGGTCAGGAACTGCTGCAGTTCACGGGTGGGCACCAGGGCGGCATCGGCCTGGTTGTGGAAGCGGCGCATCCAGCGCATTGCGGCGGCCTGCAGCCAGGCCACACCGTAGTCGGGCAGGTATTCGTCAAAACGGGTGTGGAAGCCGCTGGCCACCGGAATGCCCAGCCGCCGTGCGGTGCGCAGGGCCGACCAGCCCAGCGGGCCTTCGGTGGCGATGTAGACCGCGTCCGGGCGCTGCTGCTGCCACTGCCGCCCCAGCCGGATCGGCGCGGGCAGGCCGAAGCGCAGGCCCGGGTAGCGCGGCAGCCCGGCGCCGGGTACCAGCAGGGTGCCGGGTACGCTGTCGATGCCTTCGTTGAGCTGCCGTGGACGCACCAGGTCGACCTCGTGCCCGGCTGCGCGCAGGCCGTGTTCCAGGCCCTGCACGGTCAGTGCGACGCCGTTGACTTCCGGCGGATAGGTCTCGGTTACAATGGCGTAGCGCATGGCGGGCCTCCGGTTTTCCGGCATCCTCGGCGCTGGCGATGTAGTGGTTGTGACCGCTTTGTGGCGGGCAGATGACGCGGTGGCCGATGGCCCGGCTCCCGCAGATGAGCACGGCCCCGAAGGGCCGTGCTCATTCAACAGGCAGCGGTGCGGGAAATCAGAAGCGCTGCTGGTACTTCATGTAGATGAAACGCCCGATGTCATAGCCGCCGTAGTACGAAAAGTTGGCGCTCGGCTGGGTGTACATGATCGGCCCGTAGCGGCCGAACACGTTGTTGGCACCCAGCGACACCGTGCCATCCCGCGGCAGGGTGTAGCGGAACTGCAGGTCGTGGAAGGTGACCGAACCACGGCGGTTGTAGTCGCGTTCGCCGGCATGCCACGGCGCGCGCTGGCCCGGGTGCGAGCACTCGTCCTGCCGCTCGGTGGCATCCAGGCACTGTCCCTTCACCGCCGAGTAGTAGCGCATGCCCCAGTTGATGCCGAAGTTGCCACGCTGCCAGTCCAGCGACAGGTTGGAACGGGTACGGAAGCCGATGCCGCCGTTGCCGGCCAGGCCATTGCCTGGCGATGGCGGTACGTCGGCTTCATTGGTGGTGCGGCTCAGCGCCGAGGCGACGTAGGCGGTCTTCCAGTCGGTGCGCAGCGTGCTCCATTGGGTTTCAATGCGGTGGCTCAGTTCCAGGTCGTAGCCCGAGGTTTCCAGGAAGCCGCTGTTGCGGGTGCCGTAGCTGAGCGTGTCGACGATGCCCAGCACCGGGTCACGGGTGAAGCTGTTGCAGCGCTCGCTGATGCTCAGCTCATAGCAGTCGCGCAGGATGTCGTTGGGGTGGTCGGCGACGATGGTGTTGTCGATGCGCACCTTCCACCAGTCCAGGGCGATGTTCAGCCCGGTGGCGAAGGCGGGGCTCCAGAACACGCCCAGCGTGCGGCTGGTCGAGGTTTCCGGTTGCAGGTCTGGGTTGGAGCCGTTGTTGAACGGCACCGGCGACTGGCCGCTGCTGCCGGTGATCGGCACGTTGCCCTGGCGCAGCTGCCGGTAGGTATCGGCATTGGCGATGTTGGCTGCGCAGCGTGCGCGCACCGCCGGGCTGGTGGCCGAGACACCGACCACGCTGTCGCACGGATCGTGGAAGCCGGTGGTGAAGGTCTGCGAGCCGCCACCGTACAGGTTGGCGATGGTCGGCGAGCGGAAGCCCTGTGCCCAGGTACCGCGCAGCAGCAGCTGGTCGATCGGCTTCCAGGTGAAGCCGAACTTGCTGTTGAGGGTGCCGCCGAAGGTGGAGTAGTCCGAATAGCGCGTGGCCATGCTCAGGCCCAGCTCGCGGGCACCGGGCAGGTCGCGCAGCAGCGGCACGCTCAGTTCCAGGTAGGCCTCGTCCACCCGGTAGCCGCCACCGGTCGGGCCGGCGTCCAGGTTGGTGGTCGCGCCGCTCTGTGCCAGCGGGTCGGGAATTAAGCGGCCATCCAAGCGGCGGCTCTCGGCACCCACGGCGAAGCCGAACTCGCCGGCCGGCAGCGTGGCCAGGCTGCCGCTGAGGTTGGCGAACAGGTTGCGGCTGGTGGTGCGGCCGCGGCTGATTTCCTTGGGGAACAGCCAGTCGCGCAGCGCGGGGTTGCCTGCCAGGCTGTTGGGATCATCGCGCCCGGCCGGCACCAGCGGATTCCACGGGATGCAGCCGGCGACGGGCGCACCGGGGGCACCGCATTCCACCTTGCCGGTGTCCGCGTTGTACCAGGACGGGCCGGTGGCATCGGCCACGCGCTGCTTGTGCAGGTTGCCGATCGAGCGCTGGGTCACTTCGCTGCGATTGTACTGGTAGCCGGCTTCCCAGTCGAAATCACGCCCGCCGAACTGGAAGGTGCCCTCGAAGGCGGCCACGCCCTGCCAGGTGGTCAGCTCGCTGGTGCTTACCCGCGGCACTTCCCAGGCGCGGCGGTCCCAGTGCACGTCGGTGGGCGTGCCGTAACCGTGGTGGTTGCCGAACGGGTTGAACCAGCTGTCGGCCGACAGCGGCGTGATGCCTTCGCGCTGCGACTGGAACGGGTAGCCGGCAATCTGCCGCGTGGCGGTGCGCTTGTTGTAGGCCAGCTGCGTGTTGAAGCGGAGGGTGTCGGTGAGGTTCGCGCGCGCATCGACGAACACCGAATCACGCTTGAGCGGGGTGAGCAGGTGCATCTGCTCGGCGGCGTTGCTGACATCGCCGGTGAAGGGCGTGGGGCCGAACAGGTGGAAGCTGCCGGCGCTGCGTGGGTCGCCACCACGGTCCAGCGCGTAGCTGCAGCCGTTGCGGCTGTCACAGCCGGGGCCGTTGAAACCAACGATGCGACCCCACTGGCTCACCGGTGTCCAGTCATCGCCGGGGTGGCGGGTGGTGTTGGGGAAGCGGCTGAACCAGCGGTCGCGCGCCCACGCGCCCTTCTCTTCGACGTGCTCGGCGGCCAGCGTGATCGAGACGCGGTCATTGGACCAGCCTGTCACCACGTCGAACTGCGAACGTGCGCCATCGCCCTGGCTGTACTGCCCCTGGTAGACATTGACGGTGGTGCCGGTGACATCACGGCGGGTGATAATGTTGACCACGCCGGCCATGGCATCGGAGCCGTAGATGGCCGAGGCGCCGTCCTTCAGCACTTCCATCCGTTCGATGGCCGAAACCGGCAGGCTGGAGATGTCCTGGTAGCCGCTGGTGGTCATGCCCAGGCGCTTGCCGTTGACCAGCACCAGCGTGCGCTGCGCGCCGAGGTTGCGCATGTCCACGTAGCTGCCGCCGGCCGATTCGCCCGAGCTCAGCGGGCTGGAGCGGCTCAATGCCGGGCTGCCCATGGCGGTGAGGTTCTGCAGGATGTCGGCAACGGAGTTGAACCCCTGCCGTTCGATGTCCGCGCGGTTGATCGACAGGACCGGCTGTGCGGTTTCCAGGTCGACCTGGCGGATGCGTGACACGGTGATCTCGATGCGGTCCAGCGTGGTCGGTGCAGCGTCCTGCTGGGCGAAGGCGGGTACTGCGCTGGCGGCGGCGGTCCCGATGGCGATGCGGATCGCCCGGCCCAGCGCGGAAGTGGTTGGCGTCATGCGTCTCTCTCTACGACGGAATGAGGGCAGCCCGCTGGAAGCGTGGCGTTGCCCACCGCCGCTCATCGCGACGGCGCCCCACTAGTGCGGAGGGTTAAAAGGGCGTAAAGGCCAAAAGCGATAAAGCCACCGGCGCGTGCTGTCGCATCTGCCGTTTCAGCACTGGATTCAGCGTGTTGCCGGTGCCGTCGCGGCGTCGCGCAGTGGCCGGAAGGGGGGGGACATCCGCGTGCGCGCATCGCATCGCAACAACGCCAATTGCGACGTTGCGCGACAAAAAAAACACTGCCCCGAGGGGCCGTGGTCATTCAACAGACAGCGATGCGATGGATCAGAAGCGCTGCTGGTACTTCATGTACATGAAGCGACCGATGTCGTAGCCACCGTAGTAGGAGAACGACGAATTCGGCTTGCTGTACATGACCGGGCCTTCCTTGCCGAACACGTTGTTGGCACCGACGGCCACCGTGGCATCCCACGGCAGGTTGTAGCGGAACTGCACGTCGTGGAAGGTCACTGCACCACGTTCGTTGTAGTTGCGCGTGCCCTTGAACCACGGTGCCTGGGTGCCCGGATCGGAGCATTCGTCCGGATACAGGCCCGGGTTCAGGCACTGCTCCTTCACGCCGGAGTAGTAGCGCGCAGTCCAGCTGACGCCGAAGTCACCGATATCCCAGCCCAGCACCAGGTTCGAACGCACCCGGAAGGCCAGGCTGGTGTTGGTGCCGATGGTGTTGGCCAGGCCGTTGATCGGGGTGGGCACCACGCCGGTATCGTTGGTCGAACGGTAGATGTTCTTGCTGACGTAGGTGCTGGTCCAGTTCGCGCTCAGCTTGCCGTAGCTGGTGTCCATGCGGTAGCTGACGTCCAGGTCATAGCCTTCGGTCTCGGCGAAGCCCGCGTTGCGGTTGCCGAACTTCAGGCCGGTGACGATGCCGTTGGACGGGTCACGGGTGAAGCGGCTGCAACGTGCGTCGATGCCCTGCTCATAGCAGTCGATCAGGATCTGGTTCGGGCTGTCACTGACGACGGTGTTGTCGATGCGGATCTTCGACCAGTCCAGCGCGATGTTGAGGTTGCTGACGAAGGTGGGGCTCCACACCAGGCCCAGCGTCTTGCTGGTCGAGGTTTCCGGGGTCAGCTGCGGGTTGGAACCGGACACGAACGGCGTCGGGGTTGCATCCTGCGCCGTGGTCACCGGCGTGTTGCCCTGCTTGAGCTGGCGGAAGTTGGCGGCATCGGCGATGTCGCGTGAGCAGCGTGCGCGCACTTCAGCACTGCTCTTGGCGGCGCCGAACACGGTGTCGCAGGGATCGCTGAACTGCGCGAAGGTTTCCGAACCACCGCCGTGCAGGTCGTTGATGGTCGGTGCACGGAAGCCTTCGGCCCAGGTGCCGCGGATCAGCAGCTGGTCGAACGGCTTCCACTTGAAGCTGAACTTGCTGTTGAGCGTGTTGCCGAAGGTGTTGTAGTCGGAGAAACGCGTTGCAGCGTTGAAGCTCAGTTCCTTGGCACCCGGCAGGTCGGCCAGGATCGGCACGTTCAACTCCAGGTAGGCTTCCTTCACCGTGTAGCTGCCACCGGTCGGGCCAGCGGCCAGGTTGGTGGTGGCACCGGTCTGGGCCAGCGCGTCAGGCGTGTAGCGGCCGTCTTCCTTGCGGCTTTCCACGCCGAAGGCGAAGCCCAGGTCGCCGGCCGGCAGGGTCATGATGCTGCCGGACAGGTTGGCGAAGGCGTTCTTGGTGGTGGTCTGGCCGGTGGTCTTTTCGGCCGGGAACAGCCAGGCCAGCAGCTCGTCGTTGCCGGTCAGGCCATACGGATTCTGCGTGCCGTACGGCACCAGCGGATTCCACGGCTTGCAGCCTTCGATGACGGCGCCCGGACGGCCGCACATCACCTTGCCGGTGGCCGGGTCGAGGAACGACGGGCCCACGGCATCACGCACGCGCTTCTTGTGCAGGTTGCCGGTGGCGGTGGCCGTCAGCTCGTTGCGGTTGTACTGGTAGCCCACGTCCCAGTCGAAGTAGCGCTGGCCGATCTCGAAGGTGCCATCCAGCGAGACCACCGCACGGTAGGTCTTCAGTTCGCTGGTGCTGACGCGCGGCACTTCCCAGGTGCGGCGGTTCCACGCCACATCGGTCGGGTTGGCGTAGCGGTGCTGGCTGCCGAACGGGTTGAAGTAGCTGTCCTTGGACATCAGGCCGGTGGCCGTCGGGTCACCGGAGATCGAGACCGAGCTGGACTGGGCCGGGTAGCCGGCGATCTGGCGCTCGGACGAACGCTTGTTGTAGCCAAACTCGGTGCGCAGGTTGATCTCGTCGGTCAGCTTGAAGCGGCCGTCGAAGTACACCGAATCACGCTTGATCGGGTACATGACGTGCATCTGCTCGTTGGCATTGCTGACATCGCCGGTGAACGGGGTGCTGTCGGTCCGGTGGTAGTTGGCCGGGTTGGTCGGGTCGGTGCCGCGGTTGAGCGAGTAGCCGCAGCCGTCCTTCGCATTGGTGCAGCCCGGGCCGCCCTTCAGGCCGGTCACCTGGCCCCACTGGCTCAGCGTGGTCCAGTTGGAGGCATCGCGCGGGTTGTGGTCGCTGGTGCCGTACTTGCTGAACCAGCGGTCGCGGGCCCACACGCTCCTTTCTTCGGAGTGTTCCAGCGCCAGCGTCAGCGAGACGCGGTCGTTGCTCCAGCCACCGACCACGTCGAAGCGGTCACGTGCGCCGTCACCTTCGCTGTACTGGCCGTGGTAGACGTTGGCGGTCACGCCGTTCACGTTGGAACGGGTGATGATGTTGATCACGCCGGCCATGGCGTCGGAACCGTAGATGGCCGAGGCGCCGTCCTTCAGCACTTCGATGCGTTCCACCGCCGACACCGGCAGCGAGGAGACGTCCTGCAGGCCGGAGGTGCTGATGCCCAAGCGCTTGCCGTTGACCAGCACCAGGGTGCGCTGCGCGCCCAGGTTGCGCATGTCGATGTAGGTACCGCCGGTGTTCTCACCCGCGCTCAGCGCGTTGGCGCGGCTGATCGCCGGGCTGCCCATCGCGGTGACGTTCTGCAGGATGTCGGCCACCGAGCTGAAGCCCTGGCGCTCGATGTCCACGCGGGTCATCGCCAGCACCGGCTGGGAGGTTTCCACATCGACCTGGCGGATGCGCGAGCCGGTGATCTCGATGCGGTCCAGGTTGGTCGGCGAGGCGCTGCCGCTGTCCTGGGCGAAGGCCGGCAGCGCGGCCAGGGCGGTGGTCGTCACCAGGGCGTGGCCGATGGCCTTGCCCAGCACGGTACGTGAAGTCATTACGTTCTCTCTCTCAAAGACGTACGGAGATGCCAAGGGGGCATCCAACAACCCAGCGCAAATGCGCCAGTGATCCGATACTAGTCTCGTTGGCTAAGAGGTTGTAAAGGCCTTATGTTGAAATGTTTCCTCGGATGTCTTGATCGTGATGAGGATGTGAGGAAAAACGGGCACTTGCGAAAATGGGTGTCGCCAGCAACCCGGTGATCTCGCTGCGATGCAGCACCCATTCAGCTACGGTTCTGCGCAAAGGGCCGCGTGGCGGCCCGGCGTCATTCAGGCCACGAACGGCCGGAACTGGATGCCCAGACCGGCAATGCCTTCGGTTTCACCGATCAGGTCGGCGCGCAGCAGCGGGCGTGCGTCGATGTAGGCCTGCGGCACGATCAGCGACAGCCGGGTGTCGTCGGCGGTCAGTTCCAGCGCGGGCAGCGGCGTGTCCTCGTGCGCGCGGTTCAGCAGCACGGCCAGGCGCACCAGCGCGGCCAGCCGCCGTGCCGGCAGCAGCAGGCGCTCGGGCAGGGCATCGAAGGCGGTCTTGGGCACGTTGCGGCGGTGGCTGCGCACCAGCGCGGCCAGCATCTGCTGTTCCTGCCGCGAGAAGCCGGCAATGTCGGAGTTCTCCAGCACGTAGCTGCCATGCACGTGGTAGCCGCTGTGGGCGATCATCAGCCCCAGCTCGTGCAGGCGCGCGGCCCAGCCCAGCATGCGCGCGTCGTCGGCATCGAGTTTCCAGGCTTCCTGCACCTGGCCCAGCAGCGCCAGGGCGGTGTCGTGCACGCGCCCGGCCTGCACCAGGTCGATGCCATAGCGCTGGCACAGCGCGTCCACCGATTCGTCGCGCAGGTCGTTCTCTTCGGCACGGCCGAGGATGTCGTACAGGATGCCTTCGCGCATGGCGGCCTTGCTGACCAGCAGCTTCTCCAGGCCCAGCGCCTGGAACGCGGCTTCCAGCACCAGGATGCCGCCGGCGATGATCGGGCGCCGTTCGCTGGACAGGCCGGGCAGCACGATCTCGTCGATCTTCTTGGCCTTCAGCAGCTCGTCGCGCAGCACCGGCAGGGCCTGGGCGGTGATCGCGCCCTTGCTCAGCTTCATGGTGGCGCAGATCTCGCTGATGGCCTTGTGCGTGCCCGAGGAGCCCAGCGCCTCATCCCAGCCCAGTGCACGGTACTTGTTGGCAAACGGCTGGAACTCGCGGCCGATCTCGGCCAGCGCGTCCTTCCAGCGCTTGCGGCTGAGCTTGCCGCCGGGGAAGAAGCGCCGCGTGCTGGCGATGCAGCCGGCCTGCAGGCTTTCCCGTTCCAGGGTCTGCATGCCGGCGCCGATGATGAATTCGGTGGAACCGCCGCCGATGTCGATGACCAGCCGGCGCTGGCCGGCCTTGGGCGGCTGTGCGTGGGCCACGCCCAGGTAGATCAGGCGCGCTTCCTCGCGGCCGCTGAGCACTTCGATGGCATGCCCGAGCGCGGTTTCGGCCGGCACCAGGAACGACTGCGGCGAGCGCAGCTGGCGCACGGTGTTGGTGGCCAGGGCGCGCACGCGGTGGCCGGGAATGTCGCGCAGGCGCTGGCCGAAGCGGGCCAGGCATTCCAGCGCGCGCTGGCGGGCGGCGGCCGACAGGCAACCCTTGCCGTCCAGGCCGTTGGCCATGCGTACGGTCTCGCGCAGGCGATCCACGACGCGTAGCTGCCCGAGGGTGTAGCGGGCGATGACCATATGGAAACTGTTGGAGCCAAGATCGATGGCGGCCAGCAGGTCGCCATCCTGCAATGCGGGCGGTGTCGTGGTGGTGTGCGGCATGGGCGAATGTTAGCCGAAGGGGCGGTGTGCTCGTCACCGCACGGCCTTCACATTTTGCAGCGGGAGTGCGGCGGGGCGGCGGCGTGCAACCGGTGGGTGCCGACCGTTGGTCGGCACGGGGCCGGCTCCCGTTGCTGCGCAACGGGCTCTGACCCCGGTGTTCTGCCTGGGTCCCTACCGGATCACAGGCCCTGCATCAGCGCCATCTGTGCCGAATGCGGCGCCTCGTCACGGGCCGGGCTGCGCTTGTGGTACACGCCCTCAGCGTCCAGTTCCCAGGCGTTGAGGTTGTCGTCCAGGTAGTTCTGCAGCACTTCGCGGTACACACGCTTGGCCAGCGCCGGGTCCAGGATCGGGAAGCAGGTTTCCACGCGGCGCAGCAGGTTGCGCTCCAGCCAGTCGGCGCTGGCGCAGTACAGCTCCGGGGCACCGTCGTTGCCGAACCAGTACACGCGGCTGTGTTCCAGGAAGCGGCCGACGATGGAGCGCACGCGGATGTTGTCCGAGACGCCCGGCACGCCCGGGCGCAGGGTGCAGGCGCCGCGGATGATCAGGTCGATCTGCACCCCGGCCTGCGAAGCCGCGTACAGCGCGCGGATCACCTGCGCCTCGTTGAGTGCGTTCATCTTGGCGATGATGCGCGCCGGACGGCCGGCGGCGGCAATGGCGGTCTCGCGTTCGATGCGCGCCAGGATGCCGGTGTGCAGGGTGAAGGGCGACTGCAGCAGGCGCTTGAGCTTCATCTTCGAGGCCAGCCCGGACAGCTGCTGGAACAGCAGATGCACGTCATTGCCGATGTCCGCATCGGCGGTGATCAGGCTCAGGTCGGTGTACGCGCGCGCCGTACCACTGTGGTAGTTGCCGGTGCCCAGGTGCACGTAGCGGCGCAGCTTGCGGCCTTCGCGGCGCACGATCAGCAGCATCTTGGCGTGGGTCTTGTAGCCCACCACGCCATACACCACCTGCACGCCGGCTTCCTGCAGGCGGTCGGCCAGGCCCAGGTTGGCTTCTTCATCGAAGCGCGCGCGAAGCTCGACCACCACCGTCACGTCCTTGCCGTTGCGCGCGGCCTGGATCAACGCATCGACAATCAGCGAATCCTTGCTGGTGCGGTACAGGGTCTGCTTGATAGCCAGCACGTTCGGGTCCACCGCCGCCTGCTTGATCAGGTCCGGCACGGCGGTGAAGGCATCGAAGGGGTGGTGCAGCAGCAGGTCCTGGCGTCGGGCGATCTCGAAGATACCGTCGCTGTCGCGCAGGGTGCGCGGGTTCATCGGCGGGTACTTCAGGTCCGGCTGCGGCACCAGGTCGTAAAGCTGGATGATGCGGTTGAGGTTCACCGGGCCATCGATGCGGTACACCGCGTTCTCGGTCAGGCCGAAGTTCTGCAGCAGGGTGCGCACGATGTCCTTGGGCGTGTCCTGGGCGATCTCCAGGCGCACCGCCGGCCGGTAGCCGCGGTCCACCAGTTCATCGCGCAGCGCCAGCGCCAGGTTCTCCACTTCTTCCTCGTCCACCACCAGCTCTGAATTGCGGGTGACGCGGAACTGGTAGGCGCCCTGGACTTCCATGCCCGGGAACAGTTCGTCCACGAACGCCGACAGCACCGAGGACAGGAACACGAAGTTCTGCCCATCGCCCAGGCTGTCCGGCAGCTGGGTGATGCGCGGCAGTGAACGCGGCGCGCGCACGATGGCCAGGTGGCCGCTGCGGCCGAACGCATCGGTGCCCTTGAGCACCACCACGATGTTCAGCGACTTGTTGAGGATCTTCGGGAACGGGTGCACCGGGTCCAGGCCGAGCGGCGACAGCACCGGCATGATCTCGTTGCGGAAGTAGGCACGCAGCCAGCGCTTCTGGCGGTGGTTCCAGGAGTGGCGGCCGAGCACGCCGATGCCGGCCTCGGCCAGTGCCGGGCGCAGGGTGTCGTTCCAGCAGCGGTACTGCTGGTCCACCAGTTCGGCGGCGCGGTCGTGGATGGCGTTGAGGATGGTCTGCGGGCTCATGCCGTCCGGTGCCGGCGGCAGGCCGAATTCCTGCGCGTGGCGCACGGCCGCGGCGCGGATCTCGAAGAACTCGTCCAGGTTGGTGCAGGAAATGCACATGAAGCGCAGGCGCTCCAGCAGCGGCACCTGCGGGTCCATGGCCTGGGCCAGCACACGGAAATTGAAATCCAGCTGGGACAGTTCGCGGTTGATGTAGAGCGCCGGATCACGCAGAGGATCAGTTTCCGGGCTCACGGGGGCGGGGACGGATCCAAGGCTGCTCATGGGCTCATTCTTCGGCGGAAGTCAGGGGGACGGCCTCGCGCGGGCGTACGCGGTCGACATCGAAATGGCAGGCGAAAAATGGCAGGCGAACACCGAACCCTTGCCGACCTCGCTTTCAATCTCCAGCCGTGCATGGTGCAGGCCGAGGATGTGCTTGACGATCGACAGGCCCAGGCCGGTGCCACCGCTTTCGCGGGTGCGGCTGCTGGAGACGCGGTAGAAACGTTCGGTCAGGCGCGGCAGGTGGCTGGCCGGAATGCCGTAGCCGGTATCGCGCACGGCCAGCATCACACCTTCGCCTTCGCGGCGGAACTCCACGGCGATGCGGCCACCGGCCGGGGTGTAGCGCACGGCATTGGTGACCAGGTTGGAGAAGGCGCTGTGCAGTTCCTTGGTCGAACCCTGCAGGTCCACGTTGGCCTGGTCGTCCACGCTGATCTGGTGGCGGCCCTGGCTGTGGGCTTCGGCTTCGCGGCGCAGCGTGGCCAGCATCGGCTGCATGGTCACCGTTTCCTCTTCGCTGTGCTCCTGCGATTCCAGCCGCGACAGCGTCAGCAGGTCTTCCACCAGCTGGGCCATGCGCTGGCTCTGCTTGCGCATTTCCTCCAGCATCGGGCCGGTGCCGGGGAAATCCTCCGGGTCCATCATGTCCAGATAGCCGTGCACCACGGTCAGCGGCGTGCGCAGTTCGTGCGATACGTTGGCCACGAAATCACGGCGTACCTGTTCCAGGCGCAGCAGCTTGCTGACATCGCGCGCGATCAGCAGCCAGTAGTCGGAGGAATAGGGAATCAGGCGCAGGTTCAGCCGGATCGCCGGGTCCACCGGCGAGGGCACGTCGAGGATCGGTTCGGCGTTGCGGCCGCCGGCCAGCCAGTGCGCCAGCGGCATCGGCTGCAGGCGCTCGACCAGTGCCGAGCCCAGGTCGCCGGGGTGGTGCAGGCCAAGCAGGGCGGCGGCCGCTTCGTTGAACCACTGCACGCGCTGGCTGTTGCGGTCCAGCACCACGATGGCATCGGGCAGGGCGGCGGCGGCGCGGTAGCTGCGCAGCATGTCCAGCAGGCGGCGCTTGCGCACGCGCATTTCCACCTGGTTGCGGAACAGCAGGCGGTCCAGTTCGTTCCAGACGCCGGTGCCGCGCGCGGTTTCCCAGCGCTGGCGGGCGGTCAGCCGGCGCAGCACGCTGCGCAGCCGCCGGTAATGCCAGGCCAGCACGCCCAGCGCCCCAGTGCCACGCACAACCAGAGCTGCCCGGTGAACACCCCGATGACGCCGGCCAACACAACTACCAAGGCAACGGTGGCCAGGGTCTTCAACCAGGCGGAACGGATGTGGCGCGGCATTGCAGTCTCGTCGATGGGAAGCGGTGGTTCGCAGGCAAGAACTAAGGATTATAGCAGAGTTGAGTTGCCGGTACCGGCGCCCGCGAAGGGCGCGGCGCCGGCACGACGGGACTTAGGTGGCGGTGGAAAAGCGGCAGCCCGCGCCACGCACGGTCTGCACCATGTTTTCCGCGTTGAACGGTTCCAGGGTCTTGCGCAGGCGGCGGATGTGCACGTCGATGGTGCGTTCCCCCACGTACACGCTGCCACCCCAGACATGGTCCAGCAGATGGGCGCGGGTGTAGACGCGCTCGGGGTGGGTCATGAAGAAGTGCAGCAGGCGGTATTCGGTCGGGCCGATCGGCACCGGCTGGTCGCTGGCGAACACGCGGTGGGCAGCCCCGTCGATGCGGATCGGGCCGACGGCCACGCTGCCGTCTTCATCGTCCTCGCGGGCACGGCGCATGACCGCGCGGATGCGGGCCAGCAGTTCGCGGGCCGAGAACGGCTTGACCACGTAGTCGTCCACACAGGCTTCCAGGTCACCGACGCGGTCGTTTTCCTCGCCGCGCGCGGTCAGCATGATGATCGGCACTTCGCGGGTCAGGGTTTCCTTGCGCCAGCGGCGGGCCAGGTCCAGCCCGCTGGTGCCGGGCAGCATCCAGTCCAGCAGGATCAGGTCCGGCACGCGGTCGGCGATGGCGGTCTGGGCTTCGCGGGCGTCACCGGCATGCACCGGTTCGTAGTCGCCCTTGCGCAGCGCGAAGGCGACCATTTCACGGATCGAGGGCTCGTCGTCGACGATCAGGATGCGTTTCTGCACAGGGACACCGTAGGGCTCGGTTACTGGAGTGGTGCCAGTAGACTACGGTTTGATGACAGGTTTGTGACCTCCGGGCCGAAACCGTATGGAACCTGCCATCGGCCGGTCATCTGGCGCTCAGCGTCGGTCCAGTTCCGGGTCCTGCACGCCCTGGCGGCGCAGTTCCAGCACCGTGGGGGTGATCGCCTCGATGCGTGCGTCCACCCGCGCCCGGCCCACGTAATCCAGCCCCGGGTTGTTCTTCAGCGCCTGCAGCTGCATCAGCGCCTGTTCGGGGCGCCCGGTCAGGAACGCCGATTCGGCGTAGGCCTCGCTGGCACGCACGCTGTCGCCGGCCAGCTCGCTGGCGCGGGCGTAACGCTGCTGGAAGACCGGATCGTTACTGCTTTGCGACAGCAGCGGGCGCAGCATCGCCTGCGCGCGCTGGCCCGCCGTGCGGCCGCCCTGTTCGTTCAGCACCTCGGCGAAGGTCAGCGCCACCGCCCGGCTGCCGGGGTGTTCGCGCAGCAGCGTCTCGAAACGGGTGTTGGCCTGGGCCGGGTGGCCCGAGCGCGATTCGGCCTCGCCCAGCGCCAGCGCCACCCACAGGTTGCCCGGGTCGGCATCGTTGAGCTGGGCCAGGGTGCGCACCGCCGTGGCGGCGCCGGCGGTACCGGTGCCCATCTGGGCCAGCGCCTGGCCGTAACGCTGGGCGGGGGTCAGACCGTCCTTCTGGCGGCGGGCCAGGTCGGCGTACTCGCGGTCCAGGTCGGCCACGGTGGGCGCACTGAGCACGCGCAGGCGTTCGCGGGCCCAGTCGAACTGGCCGCTGCTGCCGCGGCTGAGCTGGCCCATCGGAATGGTCAGTACCGTGCTCGGCAGCAGCGGGTTGTTGCCGCGCAGCAGCGGTTCGGCCAGCGACGGGTCGCTGGGGTTCACCCGTTCCTGGCGCACGCCGCCGGGCACCTCGGTGGTCAGCACCACCGTGTTCTTCTTCATCTGCTCGGCGCGCGCCTTGGCCTCGCTGATGCGGGTGGTGTTCACCGGGTGGCTGCGCAGGAACTCCGGCACGCTGTAGCCGCCGTCGTTGCCGCGCATGGCGCTGGACATGCGTTCGAAGAAGCCGGCCATGGCGTCGACGTCGTAGCCACTGCGGGCCAGCGTGCGGATGCCCAGGCGGTCGGCCTCGGACTCGTTGGAACGGGTGTAATTGATCTGGCGCTGCTGCATCAGGCCCATGCCCGAGCTGATGGCCGCCATCGTCGCATTGCCCGAGGACGTGCTGTTGCTGGCCTGGGCGGCCACCACCGCCGCCAGCATGCCCAGCAGGATCGGAATCTGGTCGCGCTGGGCACGTTCCACCCCGCGCAGCACATGCTGCTGGGTGATGTGGGCGATTTCATGGGAGAGCACGGCGGCCACCTCGTCCTCGCGCTCGGCGGTGAGCACCAGGCCGGCATTGACCCCGATGTAGCCGCCCAGCGTGGCGAAGGCGTTGATCTGCCGGTCGCGCATCATGAAGAAGGTGTAGGACTGGCTCGGCAGGGCGCTGCTGGCCCCCAGCCGGGTGCCCATGGTCTGCAGCCACTCGTTCACCAGCGGGTCGTCCAGCAGGTAGCCGTAGTTGCGCAGTTCGCGCAGCATCATGGCGCCGTACTCGGCCTGGCGCGCCGGGGTCAGCAGCTCACCGGCCGACGAGCCGATGTCCGGCAGCTTTTCCTGGGCCCGGGCCATCGGCACGGCCAGCGCCAGGGTGACAGCGGTCGACAGCAGCAGGGCTCGCAAGCAGGAAGTCCTCGGGCAGGGCGCGCCCAGCGTGGCAGGGCAGGGGGCAACCGTTCGTTAATCCACAGTGTTGCGGCGGTGACATGGAAAATCCAGCGCACCGGTACCATATATGGACCGTCGATCCATCGTGGAGTTTCCTGTGACAGACCAGCCTGCCGGCGGCACCCCCGCCATCACCATCTATTCCACCACGGTGTGCCCGTACTGCGTGGCGGCCAAGAACTTCCTCAAGAGCAAGGGCCAGCAGTGGACCGAGGTCCGCATCGACCTGGACCCGGCCGAGCGCGAGAAGATGATGGCGCTGACCCGCCGCACCAGCGTGCCGCAGATCTTCGTGGGCGAGGTCCATGTCGGCGGCTACGACGACATGATGGCCCTGCACCGTGAAGGCCGGCTGGAGCCGCTGCTGGCCGGGCAGGGCCAGGCATGAGCGCGACCGACGACGGCAGCAAGGACCGCATCGCCGAATTCATCGATTTCCGCAAGCGCATGAACGAGCGCATCCTGGGTGAACCCAACCAGGTGGTGCGCCGCTTCTTCGCGCTGGACACCCAGACCTACCAGGCCGGCGCGCTGGACGTGAAGACCAAGGAGCTGCTGGGCCTGGTCGCCTCGATGGTGCTGCGCTGCGACGACTGCATCAGCTACCACGTGGCCCAGTGCAAGGACGCCGGCGTGACCCGCGAAGAGTTCTTCGAGACCTTCTCGGTGGGCCTGGTGGTGGGCGGCTCGATCGTGATCCCGCACCTGCGCCGTGCTGTCTATTTCCTCGACCAGCTCGAAGGCGGCGCCGCCGCCCCGGACGCGCACGAGCACTGAATGTCGTGCCGGCCGTTGGCCGGCGGTTACCTGAACGAAAAGCCGCCGGGCATGGCCCGGCGCTACCGGACCATGGTCTATTTGGGGTCTCCGAGCCGGCTCAGGCATAATTGCGGGTGAAACTTCCCTCGCGCCGGCGTTTCCGGGCATCTCCGGACGGCGTTTTTCCCCCTGTTCGGAATTGGATCAATGACGCAGAAAATCACGGTCATCCGCGGCGACGGCATCGGCCCGGAGATCATGGACGCCACCCTGTTCGTGCTGGACCAGCTCAACGCCGGCCTGGAATACGAAGACGCCGACGCTGGCCTGGCCGCGCTGGAAAAGCATGGTGACCTGATGCCGGCGGTCACGCTGGAGTCGATCGCGCGCAACAAGGTGGCCCTGAAGAGCCCGCTGACCACCCCGGTCGGTGGCGGCTTCACCTCCATCAACGTCAGCCTGCGCCGCCACTTCGACCTGTACGCCAACGTCCGCCCGGCGCACACCTTCCCGAACACCAAGTCGCGTTTCGACAACGTCGACCTGATCACCGTGCGTGAGAACACCGAAGGCGCCTACCTGGCCGAAGGCCAGGAAGTGTCGGCCGATGGCGAGACCGCCTTCTCCGGCACCCGCATCACCCGTAAGGGCTCCGAGCGCATCGTGCGCTACGCCTTCGAACTGGCCCGCAGCGTCGGCCGCAAGAAGGTCACCGCCGTGCACAAGGCCAACATCATCAAGTCGACCTCGGGCCTGTTCCTGAACGTCGCCCGTGAAGTGGCCGCGCAGTACCCGGAGATCGAGTTCCAGGAAATGATCGTCGACAACTGCTGCATGCAGCTGGTGATGCGTCCGGAACAGTTCGATGTGATCGTCACCACCAACCTTTTTGGCGACATCATCTCCGACCTGTGCGCCGGCCTGGTCGGCGGACTGGGCCTGGCCCCGGGTGCCAACATCGGCAAGGACGCGGCGATCTTCGAAGCCGTGCACGGCACCGCGCCGGACATCGCCGGCCAGGGCAAGGCCAACCCCTGCGCACTGCTGCTGGCAGCTGCACAGATGCTGGACCATATCGGCCAGCCGGAAAACGCCGAGCGCCTGCGCAAGGCCAGCGTGGCTACCATGGAAGCCAAGGATTCGCTGACCGGCGACCTCGGCGGCACCGGTACCACCATGAGCTTCGCCCAGGCCATCGCCAGCCGCCTGTAAGCGGCCGGTGTTCCTGCTGGAGATCGTTTCAGGCGATGTCCAGCAGGGGCGGGAAGTGTTGAAGACGGGCCGTCCTTGTACGGCCCGTCTGCGTTTTCAACTGCGGGTTTTCACCAACAGGGTTTTTTCAGATGCCTGAGGCGGCCGTGTGGGTCGCGGCGGTCGTTGCCGTCTATGCCATTGGCGTGGCGATCTACGCCACCTTCTACTGGCCGTGGTCCCGCGCCCAGCGTGCGCTGCGCCGCCTGCGCAAGCATCGGGCGCCCCTCCGCAGCCTGCCGGAGAGCGAGGCGCGCATCCTACAGTTGATCGAATTTCCGGCAGGATTGCCCGTCTATCTGCTCGAAGGCAGCTGCGGGGAGTTCGTGATCAGGAGCCGGTTCTCTCCGCCCGAGCATGTACAGACGCTGGCCGGCGTGCCAGTGAAGTATCCGGCCGGCCTCGCAGGTGCCGTGCGTGCGGGCAGCAATACCGCTGAAGTGGTGCTGGGTCGTGACCACGCGATGGTCGTGCGGCTCAATGGGGTCAAGCTGCGGTCGTAGCGTCGAGCCTGCCAAGAGCAGAAGCGCAGCGGGGCATGGCTCGATTTCACAGCGTCGGGGCGTGCGGATTTCGCACAGGTGCATGGGTCGGTGCCGCGAGTGACGCCGTCGCGCACCGCGCGGCTGTCGGGTGATCGTAGACGGTGAGGCCACCGCCAGCCGCGACCTGGACCTCGCCGGTGGCCAGCGCATCGGGCATCGCGCACTGCATGGCGCTTCGCTGGCCCAGGTCGAAGACGCTTTTGGCGAGGTGCTTGCCTCCGATGCGATCCTGGCGCTGCCGGTGCGCAAGGCCGGCGACGGCGCTTGGTAAGCTGGCGCGGCCCGCAGTTCGCGGGCTCCGCTTCCGGGAGCTGCCGCCGATGGACCACTTCGCCGCCCTGCGCGCGCTGCGCAGCATCGTCGATGCCGGCAGCTTCACCGCTGCGGCCGAACGGCTGGGAACCACGCACTCGGCGATGTCACGCCAGCTGCGGCAGCTGGAGGAACACCTGCAGGTGCGGCTGCTGGACCGCAACAGCCGCCGCCTGTCGCTGACCGAAGCCGGCCGTGGCTACTACCAGGATGCGGTGGCGCTGCTGGACCGGCTGGAGGCGGCCGATGACCGTGCCCGCACCGGCCAGGCGCAGCCCAGCGGCAGCGTGCGCATCAGTGTGCCGCAGGTGGTGGCCAGCCAGGAGCTGCCGCATTGGCTGCCGGGCTTCCTGGCCCGCCATCCGCAGGTGTCGCTGGACCTGTCGGCGGACGACCAGCTGGCGGACCTGCTCGGCGGTGGCTTCGACCTGGCGCTGCGCATTGCGCCGTCGCTGCCGGACAGCCAGCTGGTGGCGCGCGAGCTGGCCTGCTGCGAGCGCGTGCTGGTTGCAGCCCCTTCCTACATCGCTCGCCATGGCCTGCCCCGGCAGCCCGGCGAGCTGGCCGGCCATGCGCTGCTGGCGTTCAGTCCGGTGCCTGCCATTGCGCCGTGGCCGCTGGAGGGGCCGCGCGCGGCGCGCGCGCTGGTGGAGGTGGGCAACCGCCTGCGCGTGGATGCCACCCCGGCGCTGTATGCGGCCACGCTGGCCGGCATGGGCATCAGCCTGTTCACCGCGCTGACCGTGCAGCAGGATCTGCGTGCGGGCCGCTTGATCCGCGTGCTGCCGGCCTGGCACGGCGGCACGCGCCGCTACTTCGCGCTGTACCCGCATGCGCGCGCGCTGGCGCCGAAGGTGCGCGCGCTGGTCGATCACCTGGCCGCGCATTACGCTGGGCACGGCACTACCGGGGCCTGAGCGCCCGGCAACGAGGGTGGCGGATGGAAGAGGCGGGCATCACGGTGTACTTGATGGTGGCAGTGGGTGCCATCGTGGCGGGGTTCGTGCAGGGCCTGTCCGGCTTCGCCTTCGGCATGGTCGCGATGTCGTTCTGGGCCTGGACGCTGGACCCGCGGCTGGCTGCCGCGCTGTCGGTGTTCGGGGCACTGGTGGGCCAGCTGCTGGCGGTGTTCACCGTGCGCCGCGGCTTCCAGCTGAAACTGCTGCTGCCGTTCGTGCTTGGCGGGCTGGCCGGCATTCCGCTGGGCGTGGCGGTGCTGCCGCGGCTGGACATGGTGTGGTTCAAGGTGCTGCTGGACGGCTTTCTGGTGCTGTGGTGCCCGCTGATGCTGATGGCGCGTTCGCTGCCGCCGGTCACTGCCGGTGGCCGCGTCGGCGATGCCCTGGCCGGCATGGCGGGCGGCATGCTCAGCGGCATCGGCGGTTTCGCCGGCCCGGTGCCCACGTTGTGGACCACGCTGCGCGGCTTGGGCAAGGACGCGCAGCGCGCGGTCATCCAGAACTTCAACCTGGCCATGCTGGCGGTGACTCTGGCCATCTATGCCGGCAGTGGCATGGTGACCCGGCCGATGCTGCCGTATTTCGCCATCGTGGCACCGGCCATGCTGCTGCCGACGCTGCTGGGCGCTCGGGTCTACACCGGCATCAGTGAGGCGCGCTTCCGGCAGGTGGTGCTGGGCCTGCTGACGCTGTCGGGGCTGGCGATGCTGGCCTCGTCGCTGCCAGCGCTGCTGGCGCGCTGAACGCCCCAACGAAAAGGGCGCCCGATGGGGCGCCCTTTGTGGTTTACGGCACGGGATGACTCAGCGCTGCTGGATCTTCGACAGCAGGCGCAGGAATTCCACATACAGCCAGACCAGGGTCACCATCAGGCCGAATGCGCCATACCACTCCATGTACTTCGGTGCGCCCTGTTCGACGCCGGTTTCGATGAAGTCGAAATCCAGCACCAGGTTCAGTGCGGCCACCACCACCACGAACAGGCTGAAGGCGATGCCCAGCCAGCCCGAATCATGGATGACCGGCACGTCGATGCTGAAGAAGCTCAGCACGAACGAGGCCAGGTAGAGCAGGGCGATGCCGCCGGTGGCGGCGATGACGCCGAGCTTGAAGTTCTCGGCGGCCTTGATGACGCCGCTGCGGTAGGCGAACAGCAGCGCGAACAGCGTGCCGAAGGTCAACAGCACCGCCTGGAACACGATGCCCGGGAACTTGGCGTTGAACATGGCCGACACCGCGCCCAGGAACAGGCCTTCCACCAGCGCGTACATCGGCGCGGTCACCGGCGACCATTCCTTCTTGAACACGGTCACCAGCGCCAGCACCAGGCCGCCGATGGCGCCACCGATGGCGAACAGGCGGGCCGCCGGCAGCGGTTCACCGAAGGTGCCCGCCGACTGGCTCCAGGCGTAGGCGGCGGTCAGCACGGTCAACAGCAGCAGGATGCCGGTCTTGTTGACGGTGCCGTTGACGGTCATCGCCTGGCCGGGTTGGGAAACGACCGAGCCACTGGCCAGGTCGAGGAACGTGGACTCGGAAAGAGCCGGATTGCCGCTGCGCATGCGTATTCTCCGTGCGATCAGGTGAGGGGCTACGGCCGTCCGGCCGCTTCCCCGAGCATATCGCAAGCACGGGCGCCGCACGGTGACACGTTCCTTGCGCTGCCCGGTTCAGATTGACAGGGGGCACCCCGCTGGCCACAATGCCGGACTCCGTCGGGATGCATGTCCTGCACGGGTTTACCACCGGGGTATAGCGCAGTCTGGTAGCGCGCCTGCTTTGGGAGCAGGATGTCGGGGGTTCGAATCCCTCTACCCCGACCACATCCATCCACCGTCCGCGTCGGATTGGATGCAGCATCCGGTCAGGGCGCCCGTAGCTCAACTGGATAGAGCACCGGCCTTCTAAGCCGGCGGTTACAGGTTCGATTCCTGTCGGGCGCGCCATTGGCCGCCATCCCAGCACTCCCTGCCGCCTTCACGCGCCGCCATTGCGGCCCGGTTCAAGCGCGTTTCTGCTGCCTCGCGCATAGTGGGCCCGGCCCGATCCGGGCGCCTGTGGTGCCGCCTGATGCCCCCGTTCCTGTTGCCGCAACGATCGCTCGCCGGTGTGTTGGCGCTGGTGTTCGCCCTGCCTGCCGTGGCCATGGCCGATCCGGGCGTGCAACGCATTGCCGTCTATCGGGGCGAGGCCGGCTGCGAAGGCTGTTCGGAAGCCGTGCAGCGGGCGATCGAGCGCACCCATGGGCGTTACAGCGTCGATTTCGTCGGGCCCGACGAAGCCATCGCCGTGGCCGATGTGACGCCGGCCCAGTATGCGGCCTACGTGCAGCCCGGGGGAGGGCAGAACATTCCCGCTGCCATGGATGCCCTGGATGACGGGCAGGCCGAGGCGATCCGCCGGTTCTTTGCCGGTGGCGGTGCCTTCATCGGCGTGTGCATGGGCGCCTATCTCGCAGGCACGTTGTACCTGGGCCTGATTCCAGCAGACCTGGAGGGCGAAGCCGGGCGGCCGGGGTTTGCGGTAAGCGGCGAAGCGGACGCGGCGGTGGCGGTCACGTGGAAGGGGCGGCAGGAGTCCGTCTATTTCCAGGACGGGCCGTACCTGCCGCGCCTCGGTCGCGATCCAGGATTTTTGGCGCTTGCGCAGTATGCGAACGGCGATCTGGCCGCCGCGCGCTATGGGTATGGCCGTGGCAGCGCGGTACTGGTCGGTCCCCACCCGGAAGCGCCGGGCCACTGGTTCGATGAGGCAGGCATCGCGCGTTCGCAGATGCCACGCAGCGATGTGTTCGGCGACGCGCTCGATGCAGCGCTTGCACCGGGGTCGACGCACCCCCGCACATCAATGTGAAGAAGTGCTTGCAATTCGCGGAAGACTCCCGGAAAATGCCGGACTCGCTTCAACGGACTGCCACTTCACAGCGGCGCCCGGCCAAGCGGAAAGTTGACGTTTCAACGGCAGCGACATCGCCGGGGAAGCAGGATTTCAGTGGTGGCTGTAGCTCAGTTGGTTAGAGTACCGGATTGTGATTCCGGTGGTCGGGGGTTCGAATCCCCTCAGCCACCCCACTGATTCAACCGCGCCGGCATCGCCGACACGGTATTGCAATAAACAGAAAGCACGCTATAATCTGCGTTTGAGTTTCACGGGCTGTTAGCTCAGTTGGTAGAGCAGTTGACTCTTAATCAATAGGTCCAAGGTTCGAATCCTTGACAGCCCACCAAGACAGAAGCCACCTGGTCCGCCAGGTGGCTTTTTTCTTGCCTGTCGCCCGGTGCGCGGTTTCGCCGCGCTGGTCTGAACGTCTTCTGAAATCCGGGCCTTATGCGTCATTGGTATCGTCAATACCGTGCGCTGTGACGCGGCGGCCGACGCGGACATCGCGCCCAATGCGGATTCCGCGCCGCGGCGCATGCAGCAGGAAGTGAGATGACGATGCAGACGATGATGCGCGGCGTTCTGGCGCCCGGCGTGGTGCTGGCGGCGCTGGCCGCATGCAGCAGGCCGGCCGAACCGGCGGCGCCGGTGGTGGCTGCCGATCCGGCGCAGACCGTCGCGCGCCCCGCGGACACCCCGCACGTCACCGCCGAGCCCACCGAGGGCTCGGCGCGGACGCAGCCAGCAGCGGACGGGCAGGGCGCCGCGCCGGCCGAAGCCGTGGAGCTGCGGCGTTTGGCCGACGGCCAGCAGCTGGACGTGCGCAAGGTCGACCCGGCCAGCACCCTGGAAGGTGCCAGGCCGGCGGCGGCAGCGCCTGCGCCCGGCTCGTAACAGGTCCAGGCGGCGTCGGCATGGTGCCGGCGCCGCGCATTGCCGTCGTGCGCTGCACCGGCGCTGGCGGATTCAGCTTTGTATACGCCTTCCGCTTTCCGGCCCCGCCTGCAACAATGGCGCCCTGAGCCGGCCACGCGAAAGTGGCGGAATTGGTAGACGCCCTGGATTTAGGTTCCAGTGCCGCAAGGCGTGGGGGTTCGAGTCCCCCCTTTCGCACCAATGCCGGCCTGTCTCCGCCCTTGACGGGCACCCCCTGGCCCCTTGACCGGGACGCGCTGGCAGTGCAGGCCGAATTGGGCGAAACTAAAGGGCTGCGGCGAGCAGGCGCGTCCACGACGCCGCGGCCTAACAACCGATTCATCCATCATCGAGCCGGGGGCGAGCGCCACCGGTGGCAGGAGTCAACATGCAAGCTTCGATCGAATCCACCGGCAACCTGGAACGCCGCCTGAGCTTCTCGCTGCCGGAAGACCGTCTGCAGAGCCACATCAGCGGCCGCCTGGGCGAAATCGCCCGTACCACCCGCATCAAGGGTTTCCGTCCGGGCAAGGTGCCGGCCAAGGTGATCGAGCAGCGCTTCGGCGCGCAGGTCCGTGGCGAGGCGCTGGACGGCCTGCTGCGCGAAACCTTCGACGCGGCCGTGCGCGAGCACGACCTGCGCATCGTCGGCAGCCCGCGCATCGACAAGGGCGAAGAGGGTGAATTCTCCTTCGTGGCCACCGTGGAAGTGGTGCCGGACTTCGGCGACATCGACGTCAGCAAGCTGGCCATCGTGCGCCACACCGCTGAAGTGACCGACGCCGACATCGACCAGATGATCGAGAACCTACAGCAGCAGCGCCGTACCTGGGCCCCGGTTACCCGTGGCGCGCAGGATGGCGACCTGGTCGCGCTGGAAACCTGGTTGCAGGCCGGCGATGAGCGCCTGCCGGCCGAAGGCACTGAGAAGGGCACCATCATTCTCGGCCAGGGCATGATGTTCGAGACCATCGAAAAGGGCCTGGTCGGCCTGGCCAAGGGTGAGGAAAAGACCCTGGACGTGGAATTCCCGGCGGACTGGCGCGTGCCGGTGCTGGCGGGCAAGACCGTGCAGGTCACCGTCAAGGTCACCGAGCTGTCCGAGCCGGTGCTGCCGCCGGTGGACGACGCCTTCATCAAGAGCTTCGGCGTGAAGGGCGGCGACGTGGAGCAGTTCCGCAAGGACATCCGCGCCAACCTGGAGCGCGAGCTGAAGGGCGCGCTGATGAACCGTCTGCGCCGTGAAGTGGGCGAGCAGCTGATCGCCGCCTACGCGTCGGTGGAAATGCCGCCGCGCCTGGTCGAGAACGAAGCCCGCGCCATGCTGGCCCAGCAGGTCGAGCAGGCCCGCCGCAACGGCCAGAACGTCGGTGACGTGCCGGCCGCCGCGCACGAAGGCTTCAAGGACGCTGCCGCCAAGCGCGTGCTGGTCGGCCTGGTGGTGGGTGAAGTGGCCCGCGCCAACGACCTGCGCCTGGAGCCCAAGCGCCTGAACGAAACGATGCGCCTGATCGCCTCGACCTACGAAGAGCCGGAGCAGGTCATTGAGATGTACCGCAACGACCCCCAGCTGATGTCTGGCCTGCAGAACCGCGTGATGGAAGAGCAGGTGATCGACTGGATCGCCGAGCGTGCCCAGCACACCGAGGAAACGCTCGGCTTCCAGGACGCGATCCGCCAGTAAGCCCGGCGGGCCGCTCCACGCCCCGCGCTTCGGCGTGGGGTTGTTTCCCCCAATACAGGTACCTCACGTAATGGACAACCGAGCCAAAGCCCTGAACATGGTTCCGATGGTGGTCGAGCAGACCAGCCGTGGCGAGCGTGCCTACGACATCTACTCGCGCCTGCTCAAGGAGCGCCTGATCTTCCTGGTCGGTCCCATCGACGACCACATGGCGAACCTGGTGGTGGCGCAGCTGCTGTTCCTGGAAGCGGACAACCCGGAAAAGGACATCAGCATCTACATCAACTCGCCCGGTGGCGTGGTGACCGCCGGCATGGCGATCTACGACACCATGCAGTACATCAAGCCGGACGTGAGCACCATCTGCGTCGGCCAGGCCGCCTCGATGGGCGCCCTGCTGCTGGCATCCGGCGCGGCCGGCAAGCGCTATGCGCTGCCGAACTCGCGCGTGATGATCCACCAGCCGCTGGGTGGCTTCCAGGGCCAGGCCACGGACATCGACATCCATGCCCGTGAAATCCTGACCCTGCGTTCGCGCCTGAACGAAGTGCTGGCCAAGCACACCGGCCAGTCGCTGGAAACCATCGCCCGTGACACCGAGCGCGACAACTTCAAGAGCGCGGTGGACGCACGGGCCTATGGTCTGGTCGACCAGGTGCTGGAGCGTCGTCCGGAAGAGTCGATCCAGGCCGGTTGATGGCTGTTGCGGGGCCGTTGCCGGCCCCGTTCCTGCAGGGTCCGGGTGGACTGGCGTCCTTCCGGCCCTGTGCTATTCTCGAATCGAACCCCCGTTCAGCGGGTGGGGTAACTGGGTAAGCGAAGCATGAGCGAAGACCGCCAAGGTCGTTCCACGGACACCGGCAAGATCCTCTACTGCTCTTTCTGCGGAAAGAGCCAGCATGAGGTGCGCAAGCTGATTGCGGGTCCGAGCGTGTTCATCTGCGATGAATGCGTCGAGCTGTGCAACGACATCATCCGTGAGGAACTCGAGGAAAAGGCGCAGTCGGCGCGCAGTTCGCTGCCCAAGCCGCGCGAGATCCTTGAGGTCCTGGACCAGTACGTCATTGGCCAGAACCGCGCCAAGCGCACGCTGGCCGTGGCCGTGTACAACCACTACAAGCGCATCGAGAGCCGGCAGAAGAACGACGAGGTCGAACTGGCCAAGTCCAACATCCTGCTGGTCGGCCCGACCGGTTCGGGCAAGACGCTGCTGGCCGAGACCCTGGCCCGCCTGCTCAACGTGCCGTTCACCATGGCCGACGCCACCACGCTGACCGAAGCCGGTTACGTGGGCGAGGACGTGGAGAACATCATCCAGAAGCTGCTGCAGAAGTGCGACTACGACGTCGAGAAGGCACAGCAGGGCATCGTCTACATCGATGAAATCGACAAGATCTCGCGCAAGAGCGATAACCCGTCGATCACCCGCGACGTGTCCGGCGAAGGCGTGCAGCAGGCCCTGCTGAAGCTGATCGAAGGCACCGTGGCCAGCGTTCCGCCGCAGGGCGGCCGCAAGCACCCGCAGCAGGAATTCCTGCAGGTGGACACCAAGAACATCCTGTTCATCTGCGGCGGCGCGTTTGCCGGCCTGGACAAGGTGATCCAGCAGCGTTCCAACGACGCCGGCGGCATCGGCTTCGGTGCCAAGGTCAAGAGCAGCGAGCGCAAGCAGGAAGTGGGCAAGGTGCTGGCCGAAGTCGAGCCGGAAGACCTGATCAAGTTCGGCCTGATTCCCGAGTTCGTCGGCCGCCTGCCGGTGGTGGCAACCCTGGAAGAGCTGGACGAGCCGGCCCTGATCAAGATCCTGACCGAGCCGAATAACGCCATCACCAAGCAGTTCAAGAAGCTGTTCGAGATGGAGAACGTCGAGCTGGAGTTCCGTCCGGACGCGCTGTCGGCCATTGCCAGGAAGGCGCTCAAGCGCAAGACCGGCGCCCGTGGCCTGCGCACCATCGTCGAATCGGTCCTGCTGGACACCATGTACGACCTGCCGTCGCAGGAGAACGTGAGCAAGGTGGTGGTGGACGAATCGGTGATCGAGCACAAGTCCGAGCCGTACCTGATCTACCAGACCCCGCCGGCACCTGAACAGAAGGCTGCCGGGGCCGACTGATTCTTTCAATCGATTGATCTGAAAGGATTTTCCACGGAGATCTTGCATCCAGCAGCCGATGGCCCCATAACGGGGCCATCGGCTTTTTTGTCTCCGGAAGATTTCCTCCTGGAGGCGGTTTTTCCCCTTCCCTGGAGCCCCCATGGCCCGTTCCCCAAGTGAAACCCTCGACCTGCCGGTACTGCCGCTGCGCGACGTAGTGGTGTTCCCGCACATGGTCATTCCGCTGTTCGTCGGCCGTGACAAATCCATGCATGCGCTGGAGCAGGCGATGGAAGCGGACAAGCGCATCCTGCTGCTGGCCCAGAAGTCGGCCGAGACCGACGACCCGCATGCGGCCGACCTGTACCAGGCGGGCACGCTGGCGCAGGTGCTGCAGCTGCTGAAGCTGCCTGACGGCACCATCAAGGTACTGGTGGAAGGCCTCTCGCGCGTGGAAGTAACCACCGTGACTGAGCGCAACGGTTCGCTGCACGGCCAGGCCGTGGAGATCGAGGCGGGCGCCGACCGCGAACCGCGCGAGATCGAGGCCATCGCCCGCTCGCTGATGTCGCTGTTCGAGCAGTACGTCAAGACCAACCGCAAGCTGCCTCCGGAGCTGCTGCAGACCCTGGCCGGCATCGACGAGCCGGCGCGCCTGGCCGACACCATCGCCGCGCACATCGGCGTGCGCCTGTCGGACAAGCAGCGCCTGCTGGAAACCCTCCCGGTGGGTGAGCGCCTGGAAATGCTGGTCGGCCTGGTCGACGGCGAGATCGACGTGCAGCAGATGGAAAAGCGCATCCGCGGCCGCATGAAGTCTCAGATGGAAAAGAGCCAGCGCGAGTACTACCTCAACGAACAGATGAAGGCCATCCAGAAGGAACTGGGTGACCTGGACGACGCGCCGGGCGAGCTGGAGGAACTGGCACGCAAGATCGCCGAGGCGGGCATGCCCAAGCCGGTGGAAGCCAAGGCGCGCAACGAGCTGAACAAGCTCAAGCAGTTGTCGCCGATGTCCGCCGAAGCGGCGGTCGTGCGCAACTACCTGGAGTGGCTGCTGGGCGTGCCGTGGAAGAAGCGCACCAAGGTGCGCAAGGACCTGAAGGTGGCCCAGGACACGCTGGATGCCGACCACTACGGCCTGGACAAGGTCAAGGACCGCATCCTGGAATACCTGGCGGTGCAGTCGCGCGTGAAGCAGATGAAGGGCCCGATCCTGTGCCTGGTCGGGCCGCCGGGCGTGGGCAAGACCTCGCTGGGCCAGTCCATCGCCAAGGCCACCAACCGCAAGTTCGTGCGCATGTCGCTGGGCGGCGTGCGCGACGAGGCCGAGATCCGGGGCCACCGCCGCACCTACGTCGGTTCCATGCCTGGCCGCATCGTGCAGAACCTCAACAAGGCGGGCAGCAAGAACGCGCTGTTCGTGCTGGACGAGATCGACAAGATGTCGATGGACTTCCGTGGCGATCCGTCCTCGGCGCTGCTGGAAGTGCTCGACCCCGAGCAGAACAACGCGTTCAACGACCACTACCTGGAAGTGGACCTGGACCTGTCCGAAGTGATGTTCGTGGCGACCTCCAACTCGCTCAACATCCCCGGCCCGCTGCTGGACCGCATGGAAGTGATCCGCATCCCCGGCTACACCGAGGATGAGAAGCTCAACATCGCCATGCGCTACCTGGTGCCCAAGCAGCTGAAGGCCAACGGACTGCAGCCGGAGGAACTGGAAATCGGCAGCGATGCGATCCAGGACGTGGTGCGCTACTACACCCGTGAATCGGGCGTGCGCAACCTGGAACGCGAGATCGCCAAGATCTGCCGCAAGGTGGTCAAGGAGATCGCGCTGGGCGGCCCGCAGTCGCTGAAGCCGAAGAAGGGCGCCAGGAAGGGCAAGGCGCTGGTCAGCGTCGGCAGTAAGAACCTGGACAAGTACCTGGGCGTGCGCCGCTTCGACTTCGGCCGTGCCGAAGAAGAGAACGAGATCGGCCTGGTGACCGGCCTGGCCTGGACCGAAGTCGGCGGCGACCTGCTGCAGATCGAATCCACGCTGGTGCCGGGCAAGGGCCAGCTGATCCTGACCGGCCAGCTGGGCAACGTCATGAAGGAATCGGCGTCGGCCGCGCTGTCGGTGGTGCGCTCGCGCGCAGTGGCCTTCGGCATCGACAGCGATTTCCTGCAGAAGCACGACGTGCACGTGCACGTGCCCGATGGTGCCACGCCGAAGGATGGCCCCAGCGCCGGTGCGGCGATGGTTACTTCGCTGGTGTCGATGCTGAGCAAGGTGCCGGTGCGCGCCGATGTGGCGATGACCGGTGAAATCACCCTGCGTGGCCGCGTCACCGCCATCGGTGGCCTGAAGGAGAAGCTGCTGGCGGCACTGCGTGGCGGGATCCGCACGGTCATCATCCCCAAAGAGAACCGCAAGGATCTGGCCGACATTCCGGCCAACGTCACCCGCGATCTGGAGATCGTGCCGGTGAAGTACATCGAGGAGGTGCTGGACCTGGCACTGGAGCGTCCGCTGGCGCCCAAGAAGGCGCGCAAGAGTGCGCAGCGCGTCACGGTCCGCAGCAAGGCCAATCCTGCATCGAACACGCGCGTCAAGCACTGACGCGCGTTGTCAAAGTGCCTTAAAACCCGCGTCGTTGCTGGCTTTCAAGCTTGCGTGGGGGTAGGGCCACTGGTATAAAAGCAGCACTCGCGAATCTAGTACTGACTGAATTCGGCGACCCGTTTCAACATGGCAGCTGCACGCAACCATACGTGCGGCCGCCCCCCCCTGTCGAATCTGCGGAACCCACCGCTAAAGGAGCTGTAAAGAATGAACAAGACCGAATTGATCGACGCCGTTGCTGAAGCCGCCGACCTGACCAAGGCCGAGTCCAGCCGCGCTGTCGATGCCGTCGTTGCTGCCGTCACCAAGGCGCTGAAGGACGGCGATGCGGTCACCCTGGTCGGCTTCGGTACCTTCCAGGTCCGCGACCGCGCTGCCCGTACCGGCCGCAACCCGAAGACCGGCGACACCATCAAGATCGCTGCGTCGAAGAATCCGTCCTTCAAGGCTGGCAAGGCGCTGAAGGATGCTGTAAGCTAAGTGGCTCGCTGGGGTGCTTAGCTCAGCGGTAGAGCGTCTCCTTTACACGGAGAGGGTCGGGGGTTCGAAACCCTCAGCACCCACCACAGCACCACGGTAAAAGTTTGAGTGTGGAGCGGTAGTTCAGCTGGTTAGAATGCTGGCCTGTCACGCCGGAGGTCGCGGGTTCGAGTCCCGTCCGCTCCGCCACTTCAACGAGGCCTCCGGCCAAAAGCTGGAGGCTTTATTTTCTTACCGGCCCAGGCCGGTGGGAAAGCAGAAACGAGTTACAGCGCGGAGCGGTAGTTCAGCTGGTTAGAATGCTGGCCTGTCACGCCGGAGGTCGCGGGTTCGAGTCCCGTCTGCTCCGCCAGTGCATCTTCTTAAAGTCCTGTGAAAAAACTTTGAAAAAAGTGTTCATCAGGCTGGGTTTTCAGCATCTCTTCGGATATACTGAGCGCCTGCAAAGTTCAAGCGCGGAGCGGTAGTTCAGCTGGTTAGAATGCTGGCCTGTCACGTTGGAGGTCGCGGGTTCGAGTCCCGTCCGCTCCGCCAACTTTAAAAGCCCCCGGCTCACGCCGGGGGCTTTTTCTTTGTGTCGCCCGCAGCTGTGTCCGCCATGGCAAGCGGCACCCAGCGGGCTGCCGGCGACATCATCGCCAGGCCTTGCCGCGCCTGCACCGGCCCGGTTTTTGGTCCCTGCGGCGAAGCGGGTTACACTGCTGGGCTCGCCAATCAGGCCTTGATTCCTCTCATGCTGCAGAAACTCCGCGACAAGACCTCAGGCTGGATCGTCACCGTGATCCTGGGGCTGCTGATTATTCCGTTCCTGTTCGTGATCGACAACAGCTACCTCGGTGGCGTCGGTTCGCAGAACGTGGCCAAGGTGTCCGCTCCCCCGAGCTGGTGGTATTCGGCACCGTCGTGGTGGCCGGCACGCCTGCTGTGGAAGCACCATGAGATCAGCGCGCAGGAATTCCGCGAGCGTTTCGAGCAGGTGCGCCAGGGCGAGCGCCAGCGCCAGGGCGAAGATTTCGACCCGCGTGCGTTTGAAAGCACCGAGAACAAGCTGCTGGTGCTGGACCAGCTGATCGACGAGACCGTGGTGCGCCTGGCCGGTGAGCAGGTGGGCGTGGCCGTGGGCGATGCCGCCGTGCGCGAGTACATCGCCAACATGCCGGCCTTCCAGGGCCCGGATAGCAAGTTCAACGACAGCCAGTACCGTCTGGCGCTGGCCGGCGGCAACCCGCCGCGTACGCCCACCCAGTTCCAGGAACTGGTGCGCCAGAGCCTGCAGCAGTCGGTCATTCCGTCGGGCCTGCAGAACTCCGGCTTCGTCAGCCAGGCCGAGACCGAGCGCCTGCTGAAGCTGCTGGGTGAAACCCGCGATGTGGAAATCGCCGCACTGCCGCCGGTGCCGGAAGACACCACGCCGGTGACCGATGCGCAGATCAAGCAGTGGTACGACGCGCACACCAAGGATTTCCGCCAGCCGGAAACCGTGAGCCTGGAGTACGTGGAAATCAACGGCGCCACCCTGCCGGCCCCGGCCGCGCCGGATGAGGCGGCACTGCGCAAGCGCTATGAGGATGAAAAGGCCAAGTTCGTTTCGCCCGAACAGCGCCTGGCCTCGCACATCCTGATCACCGGCGACGGTGCCGAAGCCAAGGCCGCCAAGCTGGCGGCCGACGCGAAGAAGCCGGGCGCCGATTTCGCCGCACTGGCCAAGGCCAATTCGGACGACACCGGTTCCAAGGGCCAGGGCGGTGACCTGGGCTGGGTGGAACACGGCGCGATGGTGAAGCCGTTCGAAGACGCGCTGTTCGCCGCCAAGGCCGGTGACATCGTGGGCCCGGTCAAGACCGATTTCGGTTACCACGTAATCCAGGTGCGCGAGATCCGCGGTGGCCAGGGCAAGCCGTTCGAAGCGGTGCGCGACCAGCTGCTGGCCGAGGAAACCAAGGCCCGTGCCGACAGCGGCTACAACCAGCTGGCCGGCCGCCTGGTCGACGCCATCAACCGCAGCCCGAGCGACCTGGCTGATGCCGCCAAGGAAGTGGGTCTGCAGCTGAACACCGTGGGCCCGGTCAGCCGCGCCGATGCGGCCGGCATCCTGGCCGACCCGGCGGTGCTGCGCGCTGCGTTCTCCGAAGTGCTGGTGCAGGACGGCACGTCCAGCGATCCGATCGCCCTGGGCAACGCCACCGACCACAGCGTGGTGATCCGCGTGGCCGGCCATACCGAAGAGCAGGCGCTGTCGCTGGAGAAGGCCCGCGAGAAGGTCATCGCGGCCATCCACGCCGTCCGCCAGCGCCAAGCGGCCGAGAAGGCAGCCGATGCGCTGCTGGCCAAGCTGAAGGGCGGCCAGACCCTGCAGGGCCTGGCTGCGGCCGAGAAGCTGCAGGTCAGCCCGCTGCCGGGCCTGCCGCGCACCCAGCCGGTGCCGACCCCGGAAATCAACCACGCCGTGTTCAGCGCACCGTTGCCGGCCGAAGGCAAGCCGAGCTACGGCAAGGTCGATGCCAATGGCCACGTGCTGGTCTATGCCGTCACCAAGGTCACCCCGGGCAACATCAAGGAAGTGACGCCGGAACAGCAGAACCAGCTGAAGCAGCAGCTGAGCCAGATCGATGGCATGTCGGCCGCCAAGGCCTACATCGATGCGGTGCGCAAGCATTACCTGGTGCAGACCACCGAAAACAACCTGTAAGCCTCGCGGCCGCAGGAACGCAGAAGGCCCGGCATTGCCGGGCCTTTTGTTTTGAGGGGCGGGTTGGGCGTGATGGCCAGGGCTGGGTATCCACGCATGGCGTGGATCTACCTGGGCGGCGCGGGGTCGCTGGGCGGGCCTGCGTGATGGCCGGGGCTGCGTATCCACGCATGGCGTGGTTCTACCCGGGCATCGGGCCCGCTTCTGTAGAGCCACGCCATGCGTGGATGGGGCCTTCCCGGATAACACGCGGTCACCCACACCACCGCTCCACGCTGCACGCGGGCGGTGGCTTCTGCGAATGCTCAGTCTTCGATGCGCAGCACGGCGCCGGGCTTGAGGATGGCGTTGCCGCTCAGGCCGTTCAGCGACAGCAGCGCCTTCACCGGCATGCCGTAGCGGCGGGCGATGGTCCACGCCGATTCACCATCGCGCACGGTGTGGCGGCGCGCCCGCGGGCGATCGACCACGCTGGCCACGGCACGGGTAACCACCGGAACCGGCTGGGCGCTGGCGGGGGCCGTGGCCGGGTCGGGCGTGGTGCTGGCCACCATGGCGTTGGCCGCATCGGCCAGGCTGGCGCTGGAGGTGGTCACCGGGGCCGGCACTCGGGTGGCGGCGGCGGCTTTGCCGTTGCTGGGCAGCGCCGGGTTCAGGCGCGCGATGCGGGCCGGGTCCAGGGCGCGCTGTGCGGCCCACTGCTGCACGCTGGTGCCGGCAGGCAGGGCATGCGCCTTGAGCACCGGCACGGTGCGGTCCAGCGAGGCCATCACCGCCGGCTGCTCCTCGGCGTCTTCCAGCACGCAGGCCAACGCGTGGAGCTTCTCCACGTAGGCGTAGGTGATCGGTGACAGGCCGGGCAGGGCGGCCGGGCGCGCGTTGCTGGCATTCATGCCGGCCTTGCGCAGCGACTGCAGCACGCGGTACTCGCCGGCGTTGTAGGCCATGGTGGCCAGGCGCCAGTCGCCACCGAACATGCCATGCAGGGTCTTCAGGTAACGCACCGCGGCCTGGGTGGTATCCACGGCCGAGAGGCGGCCGTCGTAGCCCTTTTCCATCGGCACGCGGTGGTTGCGGGCGGTGGTGGCGATGAACTGCCACAGGCCGGTCGGGCCACCGCCGTTGCGGGCGTTGGGCCGGTAGCCGCTCTCCACGAACGGGATGAGCGCGAATTCGGTGGGCAGGCTGGCCTTGCGCAGCTCTTCGACCACATAGCCGAACAGCACCAGCGCATCGTCGTCATGGTTGGCCAGGCGGGCCGGGGCGTGGGCGAACTGTTCCTGCCAGCGCGGGCTGGCGGCCTCGGCGTCACAGGTGGGTTCGGCCAGGCCCTGGCGGAAGCTGGCGAAGATGTCCTGGCCGTTGCGCACGCTCGGCGGCGGCAGCGCGGCCGCATCCAGCGGCAACGAGGCGGCGGCGGACAGGTTCTGGCTGATGCCGGCGCCCAGCGACTGCGCGCCCGCGGTTCCGGCCAGCCCCAGGACAAGGCCCAGGGCCAGCGGCAGACTTCGGCGCATCATGCGCGGAAGCCGTCTTTCCAGTGCCGGAGCCCGGCCATGACGTCGAGGTCGTCTGTGACCTCGCGGCCCAGGTGCGCCGCCACCGCTGCGCGCACGGGCGCGGTGTGGGCACGCAGGAACGGATTGCACTGCAGTTCGCTGGCCAGGGTTACCGGCAGGGTGGAACGGTCATCGCGGCGCATGGCCAAAGCCTCCTCTTGGCGCTGCCACAGGGCAGCGTTGGCGGGGTCGACATGCCGCGCGAAGACGGCATTTGACACGGTGTACTCATGGGCGCAACATAACAGCAGTTGCGCGGGCAGGGTACCCAGCTTGCGCATCGACGCCAGCAGCTGGGACGGCGTACCTTCGAACAGGCGCCCACAGCCCAGGCTGAACAACGAATCGCCACTGAAAAGATGTTCAGCGGTGTGAAACGCGATGTGGCTGCGGGTGTGCCCGGGCACGGATAGTACGTGGAACGTCTGCCCCAGTGCCTGAACGCGTTGACCTTCACCCACCCGCTCGGTCGCCGTGGGGATGCGCTCCTCCACCGGCGCCACCACCCGTGCGGCCGGAAACCGCTGCAGCAGCGCCGGCACGCCACCGATGTGGTCATCGTGGTGGTGGGTCAGCAGGATCGTGTCCACGTGCACGCCCTGCGCGGCCAGGGCCAGCACCGGGGCAGCATCGCCGGGATCGACCACGATCGCTGCGCCGTCGTCGGCCAGCAGCATCCAGATATAGTTGTCCGCCAATGCGGGCAGGGCAGTCAGTCGCATAGAATTGGAACCATGCCCGTCCTGCAGAGCCTCCGTCAAGCGAGCGCGGCGCCGTGGTTCGACAGCGAGCCGGCGGCGCCACTGCGCGTGCTGGAGCGGCAGCTGCTGCTGCCGGCGCTGTCGGCCCTGCCGACCCAGCCCTGGCTGTGGATCGCCCCCAGCGCCGCCTGGCTGGCCGATGCGCAGCTGGGCGGGCGCGGCCTGCGCCTGTACCGGCAGGGCCATGGCTATGCCGGCCAGGCCCGGTGTGGCCTGCCGCTGCCGATAGCCAACGAGAGCGTCAACGCGATCGTGCTGCAGCATGTCACCGCCGGTGATGCTGATGCGCTGCTGGACGAGTGCGAGCGCGTGCTGATGCCGGGCGGGCACCTGTGGCTGAGCAGCCTCAACCCGTTCAGCCCGTTCCGCGCCCGCTGGCGCCAGCATGGGCTGGTGGTGCGCACCCCCCAGCGCATCCGCCAGCTGCTGGGGCGGCATGGGCTGGAGTGCGACGACGTGCGCTACCTGGGCCCGGTCTGGCAGGGCAGCGGCAGCCGCCGCCGCACCGGCTGGGCCCCGCTGCGGGCAGCCTGCCTGTTCCATGCCGAAAAACGCACGCTGGCCCTGCCCGGGCCGACCCCGTTGCCGGTGCGCTGGCGCGGCACTGTTGCTACCTGATCTGGAGTTGTATTGAAAACCATTGAAATCCACACCGACGGCTCCTGCCTGGGCAACCCCGGCCCCGGTGGCTGGGCCGCGCTGCTGCGCTACAAGGACCACGAGCGCGAGCTGAGTGGTGGCGAGGCGCACACCACCAACAACCGCATGGAGCTGATGGCGGCCATTTCCGGCCTCGAAGCGCTGACCGAGCCGTGCCAGATCGTGCTCTATACCGATTCACAGTACGTACGCCAGGGCCTGACCCAGTGGCTGCCCGGCTGGATCCGCAAGAACTGGAAGACGGCCGGCGGCGACCCGGTGAAGAACCGCGAGCTGTGGGAGCGCCTGCAGGCGGCCACCCTGCGCCACCAGATCGACTGGCGCTGGGTGAAGGGACATTCCGGTGACCCGGACAACGAGCGCGTCGATACCCTGGCCCGCAACGCCGCCACCCAGATCCGCGACACCACCCCGGTACACTGAGCCCATGCGTCAGATCATCCTTGATACCGAAACCACCGGCCTGGAGTGGAAGAAGGGCAACCGCATCGTCGAAATCGGCTGCGTGGAGCTGTTCAAGCGCCGCCCGACCGGCAACAACTACCACCAGTACATCAAGCCGGACTGCGTGTTCGAGCAGGGCGCGCAGGAAGTCACCGGCCTGACCCTGGAATTCCTCGACGACAAGCCGGAGTTCGCGCAGATCGCCGATGAGTTCCTGGCGTTCATCGATGGTGCCGAGCTGATCATCCACAACGCGGCGTTCGACCTGGGCTTCCTCGACAACGAGCTTTCGCTGCTGGGGCCGCAGTACGGGAAGATCACCGACCGCTGCACGGTGATCGATACCCTGGCGATGGCGCGCGAGCAGTTCCCGGGCCAGCGCAATTCGCTGGACGCGCTGTGCAAGCGGCTGGGCGTGGACAACTCGCACCGTGCGCTGCACGGCGGCCTGCTGGATGCGCAGATCCTGGGCGATGTCTACATCGCACTGACGTCCGGCCAGGAAGAGATCGGCTTCGGCCTGGGCGACGAGGATGGCGGTGCCGGCGGTGCGCTGCTGCAGGCCTTCGATGCCAGCCAGCTGCTGCCGCGGCCGCGGGTGGCGGCCACGCCGTCGGAGCTTGACGCCCATGCCGCGCGGCTGGAGCGCCTGCGCAAGAAGGCCGGCCATGCGCTGTGGGACGGCCCGAAAGCGGAAGCGCCCGCCAGCGCCTGAGGGCGCGGGGGGGGGTGCCGGCACCCCGCGCCCGAACGGGCGCGGGGCAGCCTCTAGTGGCAGCGCACCAGGATCACCGTGATGTTGTCGCGGCCGCCCTTGTCCAGCGCCGCAGCCACCAGGGTGTCGACGCATTCCTGGGCGATGGCATCGTCGAAGTCCAGCGTGCGGGCAATGCTGCGCTCGTCCACTTCCTCGCTCAGGCCATCACTGCACAGTAGCAGCTGCATGCCCGGGCGCAGTTCGCCGCGGGTGGTGGCCACGTTGAGGTGCGGGCGGGCCTGGGCCTGCTCGGCGGTCAGGTTGCCCTGGGCCATCAGGTCCTGTTCCACGATGTGGTCCTGGCTGAGCTGGGCCAGGGCGCCATCGCGTCACAGGTAGGCGCTGCTGTCGCCGACCCAGGCCACTTCATAGCGGTTGCCCTGCACGCGTGCGGCCACCACGGTGGTGCCCATCGGCAGGGTGTCCTTGCGGCGGCGCGAGGTGCGGATGATTTCTTCGTCGGCGGTGCGGATGGCATGCACCAGCGCTGCCCCGCGGCGGACTTCGCGCACGATGGTTTCCCGCGCCAGGGCGCTGGCCACTTCGCCGCAGCCCGGGCCGCCGATGCCGTCGGCCACCAACCACAGGGCCAGCTCGCCGTCACCGTGGTAGGTGTCCTCGTTGAGCTCGCGGCGCAGGCCGGGGCGGGTTAGGTGTCCGAATTCGATCATGGCGGGGAAGGGCGAGGCAGCCGTAAAAAAGCCATCATCGCGGTGGCGCGGGCATCCGGCAAGGCATTGCCGCAGGAAAATTTCACGTTCGATGCGGCCAATGACTTGTCGTGGGCCTCACATCCTCGTATGATGCGCGTCCACGGTTCGCCGGGGCACTTCTGGAGAGGTGGCAGAGCGGTTGAATGTACCTGACTCGAAATCAGGCAGGCGTTTATAGCGCCTCGGGGGTTCGAATCCCCCCCTCTCCGCCAGATAAAAAAGAAGGGCTGCCGAAAGGCAGCCCTTCTTTTTTATCTGGCGCGGGACGCGATGCACGCTTTGCGCGCTTCGCCTCGCACGTTGCGATGCAACGTGCGGGTTACTTTCGAGGCAGCTCGTCATCAGAGGGGGCTTGTTCCATCCCAGGCGATGCGGGAACGGCGCGTGGGCCGGCGTTGGTGTGCAGCGGGTTACCATGGGCGCATCACCTGCTGGAGCTTTCCCCATGACCGCTGAAATTCTCGTGCCTGTGTCCTTCGGCGAACTGCTGGACAAGATCTCGATCCTGCAGATCAAGTCCGAGCGCATCAGCGATGAGGGCAAGCTGGCCAACGTGCGCAAGGAGCTGTCGGCGCTGGAGCAGGCCTGGATGGCGCACCCGGCGGCGGTGAAGGACATCGTGCGGCTTCGCGCGGAGCTGAAGGCGGTCAACGAGGCGCTGTGGGACATCGAGGACGATATCCGCCTGAAGGAAAAGGCGCAGGCCTTCGACCAGGGCTTCATCGACCTGGCGCGCAGCGTGTACCTGCGCAACGACGAACGCGCGCGGGTGAAGAAGGCGATCAACCTGGCGCTGGGGTCGGTCTACGTGGAAGAAAAGTCGTACCAGGATTACGCCGCGCGTTCCTGAGCGGGCGCGGCGCCATCGGCGAATCCGCCCTTGCGCCCCTGAACCGCAGGGGCGCCGTAGCCGCAGGGCGTGCCGCTCAGCCCAGGTGGTCGGCCACGTAGCGTTCGAACGCGGCAATGCCATCCTCGACGGCGATCAGTTCCATCACTTCGTCGAACTCGATCTTGGTGCCCCATTTCAGGTCGACGGCCTGCTTGCCGAGGAACCGGCGCGCGGCGTCGTCATAGCGGTCCACGCAGTAGCGGCGGTCGGAATAGGGGCCGCTGCGGTGCGGGTTGCTGGCCGCGTGCAGGCCCAACACCTTGCTGCCCATCGCATTGGCGATATGCATCGGGCCCGAGTCCGGGGTCATCACCAGCGCGGCGCGGGCCAGCAGTGCCGGCAGCTGCTTCAAGGTGTCCTTGCCCACCAGGTCCAGCGCCGGGGTGTGCAGCTGCGCCTGGATGGCGTCGGCCATGCTGCGCTCCAGCGTGCTGCGCCCGCCGCACAGCACCACGCGCCAGCCACGCGCGGCGGCATGGTTGGCCACGGCCGCATAACGGTCGGCATACCAGTTGCGCAGCACGTGGCTGGAACAGGGGGAGATCATCAGCACCGGGCGGCCATCGTCCTGCCACTGCGCCTGCGCCCAGGCGTGGGCCGCCTCCGGCACCGCCAGGTCCCAGCTCACGGTGGTCTGCTGCAGGCCCAGCGGCTCGCAGAAACTGCCGATCGCATCGAGCACGTGGATGCCGGGCCGGTCGGGAATGCGTTCGTTGATGAACAACCCATGCAGGTCCTTGGAGCGCGCACGGTCGTAGCCGATGCGGCGCTGCGCCGGAATGAAGGCCGACAGCACGTTGGCACGGAACGCCGCCTGCATCTGCAGCAGCGCTTCAAAGCGCCCCGGTGGCAGTTCCTTCTTCAGCGCCTTCACCCCGGCCATGCCGGTTTTCTTGTCGTAGGCATGGAAGGTCACGCCGGGCAGCCCGTCGAGCAGTTTCTGGCCGACCTTGTCGATGATCCAGTGGATCGGCGTGTCCGGCCGCGCTGCCTGCAGGGTGCGCACCAGGGGCGCCACGTGGGTAACATCCCCGAGTGCGGACAGGCGAAGCAGGCACAGGGAAGAGGACGTTGATGCCATGGTGTTGTTAGACTAAATGTAATGGTCGCATTCGACGCCAATGAAGCGCTGACGCCATGCCGCAAGGGTCGCGGCATCGGCTCTATTCTGTTCGACCGCGAGCGGCTGCGGCAAGCCGATATCGGGCTGTTTTCGCCCCAGCACTGGGCTGAGCGGGCCCGGCCGGTGTCCGAAGGGGGGCGCGGCAGCGCCTGGTTCATCGACGCACCCTTCGGCCCCAGCGTGCTGCGCCACTACCTGCGCGGCGGCCTGGCAGCCAGGCTCAGCCGTGACCAGTACATCTGGCGGGGCGCCGACCGCACCCGCAGCTTTGCCGAATTCCGGCTGATGCGGGCGCTGCGGGCGCACAAGCTGCCGGTGCCGCGGCCGATCGCCGCCTTCTACATGCGTGAAGGCATGCGCTACCGCGCGGCCATCCTGATGGAGCGCATCGAGGGCGTGCGCTCGCTGGCCGACCGGGCCCAGGTGGCCGGGCGCGAGGCGCCGTGGGAAGAGGCTGGGCGCCTGATCGCGCGCTTCCACCGGGTCGGGCTGGACCATGCCGACCTCAATGCCCACAACATCCTGTTCGACGGCAACGGCCATGGCTGGCTGATCGATTTTGACCGTGGCGTGCAGCGCATTCCGGCCACGGCCTGGCGCGAGCGCAACCTCAAGCGCCTGCTGCGCTCGCTGCTGAAACTGGGCGGCGAACGCAGCGTGGAAGACGTGCAGAAAGATTATGCGCGGTTGCGCCGCGCCTACGACCTGGCCTGGAACCGGGGCACCTGATGAACTGGTCATTGCGTTTTCTCGGCGTCGGCAATGCGTCGGCGGTCGAGCTGGGTTCGCCGATGTCGGTGATCGAGCGTGAAGGGCGGCCGTGGCTGACCATCGACTGCGGCGGCGAAGGCCTGACCGCGTTCAAGGCGCACTACGGGCACCTGCCGCAGGCGCTGTTCGTCACCCATGTGCACCTGGACCATGTGGCCGGTTTCGAGCGCTTGTTCGTGGATACGTTCTTCAGCGCCCAGCGCCGCGGCAAGGTGCGCCTGTATGTGCCGGCACCGGTGGTGCCGCTGCTGCACAAGCGCATCGGCGATTACCCCAACGTGCTGGCCGAGGGCGGCGCCAACTTCTGGGATGCCTTCCAGCTGATCGTAGTGGGCGATGCGTTCTGGCACGAAGGGGTGCGCCTGGAGGTATTCCCGGTGCGCCACCACTGGCCGGAAACGGCCTACGGGCTGCGCCTGAAGGGTGCGCTGACCTGGAGCGGGGATACCCGCCCGATTCCCGAGATGCTGGCCCGCTACGCCGATGACGGCGAACTGATCGCGCATGATTGCGGCCTGCATGGCAATCCGTCCCATACCGGGGTGGATGACCTGGAGCGCGAATACAGCGCGGCCCTGCAGGCACGCATGATGCTGTACCATTACGTCAGCGTGGCCGACGGCCAGGCGCTGGCGGCACGCGGCCACCGCGTGGCACAGCCGGGCCAGTGCGTACCGCTGCCGGCGCCCACCGCCGCGCACGTGCTGGCGCAGGATCCGCCCTGAGCATCGCCGCCGTGCCGGCCCCAGCGGCACTGGCACGCGCGCTGGAGGCGCTCGACCGCGCGCTGCATACCCCGCAGCTGCGTGCCGACCGCCAGCAGCTGGATGCATTGCTGGCCCCGGATTTCAGCGAAATTGGCAGCTCGGGGCGCTGCTGGAGCCGGGCCGACACCCTGCGTGATCTCCCCGCCGCAACGGAACCGGTCAGCCTGGAGGCCTGCGACTTCACGGTCTGGCAGCTGGCCGATGACCTGGCCCAGGTGCGCTATCGCAGCCGCTACCACCGTGAGGGGGCACAGCGCTGGGTGCTGCGCAGTTCGCTGTGGCGGCAGGCACAGGGCCGCTGGCAGATGGTGTTCCACCAGGGCACCCCGGCCGCCTGATTGGCGCCCGGCGCAGATGCCGGGAGATATTCGCGGGGTATTACATTCGTGAATATGTTCATGATAATGCTGCACTGCATTGCATTTATAACGATCCAAATTTTAGGAATATTCCTAAGTATCGT
Source organism: Stenotrophomonas maltophilia (assembly GCA_009912235.1). GTDB lineage: Bacteria > Pseudomonadota > Gammaproteobacteria > Xanthomonadales > Xanthomonadaceae > Stenotrophomonas > Stenotrophomonas maltophilia_AV. The sequence goes on along the minus strand of WNDS01000004.1, from coordinate 33,654 downwards.
GATCGCTGTGTCGCATTGTGTTGGCATTCACATTCTCACGCGCTGAATATTCACGCAGTGATGGCATTGGCTTATGCAGAGTTAATGCGCTGCTACGGGGACGGGTCGCGTAGTTCAGCTCCGTGAAGTCCGGTGTTAATGCATTTCATGTGTGTGAACCACTGAATTGAACGGTTTTCAGTAGTCCAGTCGATGTCCTGGCGCCCACGGCGCCGGGCGGCTTTGTGTCACCGGTCGAAAAAAATCTGCTCAGTTCTTGCCATCGGATATTTCACGGAGATGTATCGATGAACCGCATTTACCGACTCGTTTTCAATCGTCGCCTTGGCCTGATGCAGGTCACTTCGGAAGTTGCGACACAGACGGCTGGAGGCAGCGCTGCCTCGCCGCAACCGCATCGTTACCTGACCGCCACGCGCCTGGCGGCCGCACTGGGTTTGTCGCTGGCCAGTGGTGCGGCATTTGCCAACTGCGTGGGCACCACGGCCGTCACCTGCGACGCCACCACCAACCAGAATGCGTATGCCAACTCCAACAACAATATCCAGATGGATATTGCAGCGGGGGCGCGGCTGAGCGTGCTGCCGCTCATCGGCGGCGCGGCCGTGAGCCTGACGGGCAACGGCATCACGGTCAACAATGCTGGCACGATCGATCCGACCATCAATGGTGGCCTCAGCCTGGCAGCGGCAGGCCTGGTGGTTGGAAACGATACGGTCGGCGGCAACTCCATCGCCATCAACAACCAGGCGGGGGGCAGCCTCAATGGCCTGGTCAATATCGGCTCCATTTTCGGCGTCGGTGGCCAGGCGCTGCTGGTGCAGAATGCTGCGGGTGGTGTCACCACCATCACCAACAGCGGCACGGTGGACATGTCGATCCTCGGTGTCTGATTGCTGACCACGGCCGATGCGGCCTCCGTGGTCAGCTACGGCGGTGCGCAGACCAACCTCACCAATACCGGCACGATGACCGGCCGTATCGGCTTTGGTGCGTCCACCCCCGGTAACACCTTCGTCAATGCCGGCACCATCAACGGCAGCGTCCATCTGGGCAATTCCGGCGCCATCGGCAATACGTTCACCGCCGTATCCGGTTCCAACGTGGTCAACCTGGGAACGGGTGTTGCCGGCGCCTTCGGCGGCCTGGGCATCAGCCTGGCGGCGGCTGGCGTGGTGGATGCCGGCACCGGCACCAATGATCGCCTGGTGCTGCAGAACAGCGCCACCGGACCGGGTTCCGGTTCCGGTGGCGCGGCGACAACGCTTGACTGGACGCGCTACACCAATTTCGAACAGCTCACGGTCAACAGCGGAACCTGGAACGTGCTGGGGACTTCAACGGCGCAGCCACCCTCAATGATGGCCTGGTCAACTTCAACAACAGCGGCGTGTTCGGCCCGGGCGTGCTGAACGTCAACGGTGGCACCATCGCGGCCACGACCGCCGGGCTGACGCTGTCCAACCTGATCAGCCTCAACGGCGCCGGGCGGCTGACACTGGGCGGTACCAACGCCTTGGCGCTGGGCGGGGTGCTCAGCGGCACCGGCGGCTTGAACGTCACCAACACGGGCCTGGTCACGCTCAGTGCCGGCAATGCTTTCTCCGGCGGGGTGAACCTCAACGCCGGTGGACTGGTGCTGGGCAGCGCCACCGCGCTGGGCTCGGGCACGCTGACCGTGGGGGGAACGGCATCGTTGAACACCACTGCGGTGTTCAACCTGGGCAACAACATCGCGGTCTCGGGCGGCGGCACGCTCAACCTGCTTGGCAGCAACGCGCTGACGTTGAACGGTACGTTGTCCGGTGCCGGCAATGTGGTGAAGAGTGGTACCGGCACGTTGACGCTCGGCGGCGCCAACCTGTTGACCGGCGGCCTGTCGGTGACCGGTGGCGCACTGGCGCTGGGGGTTGGCGGTTCGCTCTCGCCCACCGCCGCGATCGCACTGTCCGTGGGCACCACGCTGGACATCTCCGGCGCCGCCACCAGCCAGACCATCGGCTCGCTGGCAGGGGCCGGCGGTGCGGTCACGCTGGGCGCGAATTCACTGACCCTGGGTGGGCTGGGCACGAGCACCGTCTATGCCGGCACGATTGCCGGCAGCGGCGGGCTGGTGAAGCTGGGCATCGGCAACCTGACGCTCAGTGGCAACAACACCTTCGGCGGCGGTGTGACGCTCAATGGCGGTGGCCTGGTGGTGGGCAGCAACACGGCACTGGGCAACGGCGGCCTCAGCGTGGGCGCGGGTGCGGCCGTGACCCTGGATGGCAGTGCAGCCACGACGCTGGCCAACAACGTGGCGCTCGGCACGAACTCGACCCTGAACCTGCTCGGCGGGCAGCCGATGACGCTGGGCGGGGTGATCAGCGGGGCCGGCGGCCTCATCAAGAGCGGCACCTCGCTGCTTACCCTCAACGGCGCCAACACCTTCGGCGGCGGCGTGAACGTCACGGGCGGAGACCTGCTGCTGGGCAACAGCGCGGCACTGGGCACCGGCACCCTGAGCCTGACCAATGCCAACACGCTGAACCTGAACACCACCGGCGCCCTTGTGCTCGGCAACGCGGTCAACCTCGGGGCGGGCAGCACGCTCGCGCTGACGGGCGGGCAGCCGCTGGGCCTGAGTGGAGTCATCAGCGGTGTCGGTGGCCTGACCAAGAATGGTGCGTCCACGCTGACCCTGAGCGGTGCCAACACCTTCACCGGTGGCTTGACCGTCAATGCCGGCACCGTGGCGCTTGGGACCGGCGGCAGCCTGGCTGCGACCGGCGCAGTGAGCCTGGCCGGTACCGGTGCCGGGCTGGACATCTCCGGCAGCGGCAACCAGACCATCGGTGCGCTGTCCGGCGTGGCCGGTAGCTCGCTGCTGCTGGGCGCCAACACGCTCACCTTCGGCGATGCCACCAACCAGACCTTCGCAGGGCTGATCAGTGGCACCGGCGGGCTGGTCAAGAACGGTGTCGGCGTGCAGACGCTGACCGGCGTCAATACCTTCGTCGGCGGCGTGACCCTCAATGCCGGCGGCCTGCTGCTGGGCAACAACAGTGCGATCGGCACCGGGGCGCTGACGGTCGGCGGTGCCGCGTCGCTGGATGGCGCCACGGCGTTGAACCTGACCAATGCGGTGAACCTGGGTGCAGCGCTGACCTTGCCGGGCACGCAGAACCTGACGCTGGGCGGCGTGATTTCCGCCAGTGGCAGCCTGATCAAGAACGGTGCTTCGCAGCTGACCCTCAACGGCGCCAACACCTTCGGCGGCGGCGTAACGCTCAGTGCCGGCAGCCTGCTGCTGGGCAATGCCGGCGCGCTGGGCAGCGGTGCGCTGAACGTCACCGGGGCCGCCTCGCTGGACAGCAGCGCTGCGCTCAACCTGGTCAACAACATCACCCTGGGTAATGCACTCACCCTCACCGGCAGCCAGAACCTGACCCTGGGTGGTGTGGTGTCCGGCGGCGGCAGCCTGGTGAAGAACGGTGCCACGGTGCTCACCCTCAACGGTGCCAACACCTACACCGGCGGCACCACGGTCAACGCCGGTGGGCTGGTACTGGGCAACAGCGGTGCACTGGGCACCGGCGCGCTCAACGTGGGGGGGCAATATCACCCTCGACGGCAGCGCCGCGCTCGGCCTGACCAACAACATCGCGCTCGGTGCCGGTGCCAACCTCAACCTGCTGGGCAGCACCGATGTCACCCTCAGCGGCGTGGTGTCCGGTGTCGGCGGGCTGGTCAAGAACGGTGCGGGCACGCTCGGACTGTACGGCGCCAACACCTTCGGCGGTGGCGTGGGCCTCAACGCCGGGCAGCTGCAGCTGGGCAATGCCGGTGCGCTGGGTACCGGGCAGCTGGACGTCGGTGGCAACGCGACGCTGGACACCACCGCTGCGTTCACCGTGGGCAACACGATCGGCCTGGCGGCCGGTGCCAACCTGAGCGTGACCGGCAGCAACGCACTGACGCTGACCGCGCCGGTGTTCGGTGCCGGTGGCCTGATCAAGAACGGCAGCGCCACGCTCACCCTGAGCGGGGCCAACACCTATACCGGGGGCACCACGGTCAACGCCGGCACGCTGGCGCTGGGTACCGGCGGCAGCCTGGCCGCAACCGGCGCGGTCAGCCTGGCCGGCGCCTCGGCGGCACTGGATATCTCTGGCGCGGGCAACCAGACGGTGGGGGCACTGAGCGGCGCAGCAGGCACCAGCCTGGTGCTGGGGGGGGCAATACGCTGACCTTCGGCAATGCATCCAACCAGACCTTCGATGGCGTCATCAGCGGCGGCGGCGGGCTGGTCAAGGTCGGCGCCGGCGTGCAGACGCTGGGTGCGGCCAACACCTTCAACGGCGGCGTGGCGCTCAACGGCGGTGGCCTGCTGCTGGGCAACGACGGCGCACTGGGCAGCGGTGCCCTGACGGTGGGCGCAGCGGCAACGCTGGGCGCTACCGGGGCGGTGTCTCTGGCCAACAACGTGGTGCTCAACGCCGGCCTGACCGTACTTGGCAGCAACGCGATCACGCTGGGTGGCGTGCTGTCCGGCACGCGCAGCCTGACCAAGGATGGCACCGCCACGCTGACCTTGAACGGCATCAACACCTACACCGGTGGCACCAACGTCCTGGGCGGCACGCTGGCATTGGGCGCCGGGGCCAGCCTGGCCTCCACCGGCACGGTGAACCTGGCCGCCGGTACCACGCTGGATCTGTCGGCCGGCAACGGCAACCAGCAGGTCGGTACGGTCACCGGCAGCGGCAACATCAACATCGGTGCCAATGACATCACCATTGGCAGCGCGACAAACGGCACCTATGCCGGTTCGATCTCCGGCACCGGTGGCCTGACCAAGGTCGGCATCGGAACCGAAACGCTGACCGGCCAGCACACCTTCACCGGTGGTACCACGATCAATGCCGGCACGCTGGCGATCGGTGCCGGTGGCAGCCTGGCACCGATCGGTGCGGTGAACCTGGCCGTGGCAGGCACCGGTTTCGATATCTCAGCCGGTGGCGCGCAGACCATCGGCGTGCTCAACGGTGTGGCCGGAAGCACTGTCACGCTGGGCGCCAACACGCTGACGCTGGGCGGTGTGGCCAACGGTGTCTACGACGGCGTGATCGCCGGCAGCGGCGCGCTTGTCAAGGACGGCACCGGCATCCAGACCCTGGGCGGTGCCAACACCTTCAGCGGCGGCGTCACCCTCAACGGTGGCGGGCTGGTGGTGGGCAACAACGGTGCGCTCGGCACCGGCACGCTGACGGTGGGGGGGCGACGCCACGCTGGATGCCTCCGCGGCCGTGAGCCTGGCCAACACGATCACGCTGGCCGGCGGCTTCAACCTGAACCTGCCGGGCAGCAACGCGCTGACCCTGGGCGGGCCGATCAGTGGCGGTGGTGGCCTGGTGAAGGGCGGTGCGGCGACGGTGACGCTGACCGGTGCCAACACCTACACCGGTGGAACCACGATCAACAACGGCACGCTGGCGATCGGCGCCGGCGGCAGCCTGGCCAGCACCGGTGCGGTGAACCTGGCCGGCGCCGGTACGCTGGACATCTCCGCCGGCGGCAACCAGACCATCGGCTCGCTGGCCGGTGTGGCCGGCAGCGCGGTCAGCCTGGGTGGCAACGCACTGACCGTGGGCGGGGCCAATACCGATACGACGTTCGCGGGCACCATCGGTGGCAGCGGTGGCCTGGTGAAGGACGGCACCGGTTCACTGACGCTCAACGGGGGCAACACCTTCAGCGGCGGGGTGACGCTCAACAACGGCGGCCTGGTGGTGGGCAGCAACACGGCGCTGGGAACCGGCACGGTCACCGTGGGCGGCGCGGCCACGCTGGATTCGAACACGGCGGTGACGCCGGCCAACAACTTCGTGCTCAACGCCGGCCTGACCGTGCTGGGCAACAACGACCTGACCCTCAACGGGGCGTTGTCCGGCACCGGCGGGCTGACCAAGGAAGGGCTGGCAACGCTGACCTTGAACGGCACCAACACCTACACCGGCGGCACCTTCATCAACGGCGGAACGCTGGTGCTGGGGGCCGGGGCCAGTCTGGCCGCCACCGGCATCGTCAACGTCGCGCTCGGGGCCACATTCGACCTGTCCGCAGGCAACGGCACCCAGGTGTTCGGCACCCTGACCGGCGCCGGTGCGGTGAACCTGGGCAACAACAACCTGGAGATCGGCGGGGCCACCAACGGCACCTACTCCGGTTCGCTGGGCGGCGCCGGTGGCCTCATCAAGGTCGGCACGGGCACGCAGACCCTGACCGGTACCAATACCTACACCGGTGGCACCACCATCAACGCCGGCACCCTGGCCATCGGCGCCGGTGGCAGCCTGGCCTCGACCGGCGCGGTGAACCTGGCCAACGCCGGTACCGCCTTCGACATCAGCGCCGCGACCACCCCGCAGGGCATCGGCAGCCTGGCCGGCGTGGCCGGCAGCACCGTGCAGCTGGGCGGCAATACGCTCACCCTCAATGGCGTGGGCAACACCACCTTCGCCGGCGTGGTGGACGGTACCGGCGGCCTGGTGAAGGCGGGCGCTGGCGTGCAGACGCTGACCGGTGCCAACACCTTCAGCGGTTGCGTAGCGCTCAATGCCGGTGGCCTGGCACTGGGCAACAACGCGGCGCTGGTCACCGGCACGCTGACCGTGGGCGGCAACAGCACACTGGACAGCACCGTCGCCGGCCTGACCCTGGGCAACACCGTGCAGCTGGCCAACAGCACGCTGACCCTGCTGGGCAGCAATGCGCTCACCCTCGATGGCGACATCGCCGGTGCAGGCGGCCTGCTCAAGGACGGCGCCGCGACGGTCACCCTGGGCGGCGCCAGCAGCTACACCGGTACCACTACCATCAACAGCGGCACGCTGGCGGTGGCGGCCGGTGGCAGCCTCTCGGCCGCCAGCACGGTCAATCTGGCCGGTACCGGCACGCTGGACATCAGCGCCGGTGGCAGCCAGAGCATCGGCGGCCTGGCCGGCGTTGCCGGCAGCACGGTGACGCTGGGCGGTGCCACGCTGACCACCGGCGGCAACAGCGCCAGCACCACCTTCGGCGGCACGCTGGCCGGCACCGGTGGGCTGGTGCAGGTCGGTACCGGCACGCTGACCCTGACCGGCACCAACACCTACACCGGCGGCACCACCATCAGCGGCGGCAGCACGCTGCAGCTGGGCAACGGTGGTACTACCGGTTCGGTGCTGGGTGACATCACCAACAACGGCAGCCTGGTCTACAACCTCGGTGCGGGCACCACGGCAGGCGGTGTGGTCAGCGGCAGCGACAGCTTGACCCAGGCTGGCAGCGGCACGCTGACCCTGACCGGCACCAACACCTACACCGGCGGCACCACCATCAATGCCGGCAGCACGCTGCAGGTGGGCAACGGCGGCGCCAGCGGCGCGATCACCGGCAACGTCAGCAACAACGGCAACCTGGTGTTCAACGTTGGCAGCAACACCAGCGTCGGCGGTGCCAACAGCGGTAGTGGCGGCCTGACCCAGGCCGGTACCGGCACGCTGACCCTGACCGGCAACAACAGCTACACCGGCGGCACCACGGTCAACGCCGGCGGCACGCTGCAGCTGGGCAACGGCGGCGCCACCGGTAGCGTCACCGGCAACATTACCAACAACGGCAACCTGGTGCTCAACCTAGGCGGTACCACCACGCTGGGCGGCACGATCACTGGCGGTGGCACCATCGTGCAGAACGGCCCCGGTACGGTGACGGCGGGGGGCAACGGTGGCGGCTTCACCGGCAACGGCCAGGTCAACGCCGGTGGCCTGAATGTCACCGGCACGCTGAGTGGCCAGTGGCAGGTGAACAGCGGCGGCACGCTGTCCGGTACGGGCACCATCGGCGGCAACACCACGGTCGGCTCCGGTGGCGTGCTGTCGCCGGTCAATGGCAGCGGCAACGGTGCCGGCGGCGGCAATGGTATCGGCACCATCACCATCGGCGGCAACCTCACCCTGGCACCGGGCAGCACGCTCGGCGTGGACCTGGGTGCCTCTACCTGCGACACGGTGAAGGTGACCGGTACCGCCAACGTCGGCGGTGCGACGGTGCAGGTGAACACCATCGACCCCACCACCAGCTACCAGCAGGGCCAGACCTACACCATCATCACCGCCGGTGGCGGCCTGAGCGGCCAGTTCGTGCCGCCCACCAACAACTCCGCGTTCCTGTCGCTGACCCCGCGCTATACCGCCAACGACGCGCAGCTGGTGATCGATGTGGTGCAGCGTGCCCCGTTCGTGCCCGTCGCGCAGACCCGCAACCAGCTGGGCACCGCGTCGGCGCTGGACAGCCTGCCGCAGTCCGGGGCTGCACTGGGCCTGTACAACACGGCGCTGATGTACGACGAGGCAACGGCGCGTACGGCGTTCAACCAGTTGTCCGGCGAAACGCACGCGGCCACCCGCTCGGTCCTGTTGCGTGACAACTACCTGGAAGAGGGCATCCGCCAGCGGCTGGGCAATGAACTGCCGACCGTGCGCGGTGAGCGCGCGTCGGCCTGGCTGGCCGGCAGCGGCCAGGTGTTCAGGCAGCGTGGCGATGGCAATGGCGATGACATCCGCGCCAACCGCAACGCCGTGATGGCCGGTGTCGACTGGAACCTCGGCGAGCACGTGGTGCTGGGCGTGGCCGCCGGCAACCAGCGCATCGACCAGCGCCTGTACGAGCGTGATTCGCGTGCACGTACCCGTGGCAACACCTACGGCATCTACGCGCAGGGCGACTGGAACGGGTTCACCCTGGCCGGCAGCGTGACCCGCGGCGACTACACCACGCGCACCACGCGCCAGGTGCCGCTGCTGCAGCAATCGCTGTACAGCCGCCAGGATGCGGACGCGATCATTGCCCAGGTCGAGGCGGCCTGGACCTGGAGCCATGGCCGCACGCAGCTGCAGCCGTTCGTCCAGTTCACCCGCCACTGGCTGGACAGCGACAGTGCCACCGAACAGGGCGGCAGCGCTGCGCTGGTGCTCGATGGCGGCAAGGACACGCTGAACACCACCACGGCCGGCCTGCGCGGGCGCTGGGATGTCGGCAGCGGTGCGCGGTTCCCGGCACAGCTGACCGCCAGCGTCGGCTGGCAGCACGCTACCGGCGATACCGATGTGGCCAGCCGCCAGCGCTTTGCGGTGGGCGGCAATGCGTTCGATGCCTACGGTGCGGTGATTGCGCGCAACGCGGTGGTGAGCCAGCTGGGCGTGGCCGTCGGGCTGGGCCGCAGCAGCCAGCTGTCGATGTTCCTGCAGGGCCAGCACGGCGATGGCCGCCGCGATATCGGCGGGCAGCTGAACCTGCGCGTCGGCTTCTGAGCCGGCAGCGTCGCACCGGGAGCGCCGCAGGGCGCTTCCGGTGGCGGCGATGAGAGGGCGGTGGGGCCGTGCCGAAAAGACGGTGGCCCCGCCGGCTGACCTCGGCGCCCGCGTCGATCGATACCGTTGCTGCCTTCCGGCCCTGGCGGAGTTTTCGATCTAGCGTCGCGAGGGACCGACGGGGCCACCATAGAGACGTTGGCCACCCCAGGGGCGGCCATTCGCGGATCAGGGGAAGCAGCGCGTTGCGCCAGAGACCACAGCCGGACTGCGCACCGGCTGGCCGGCGGCAGGCGCGCATTCTAGCGCACCCGGGCACGCCGATGCCAGATGCAGGCACTGAACCGGTTGTAACCTGCTGCCGCGCGCTGCGGCCGGGCACGCGCTGCGTTGCTACAATCGCGGCTCTGGAGGAACGGCCTCCCCCATTTCGGGAATGACTGTCCAGGACGGCCTGGCCCTACCAGAAGGAGGGCCGCCATGGCCTGGATCTATCTCTTGTTCGCTGGCCTGCTGGAAATCGTCTGGGCGGTTGCGATGAAGCAATCGCATGGCTTCAGCCGCCTCACTCCTACCTTGATCACGCTGGTCGGCATGGCGGCCAGTTTCTGGCTGCTGGCCATTGCCATGCGTACCTTGCCGCTGGGCATCGCCTATACGATCTGGACCGGTATCGGCGCAGTGGGGGCGTTCGTGGTCAGCATCATGTTCCTGGGCGAGCAGGTCAGTGCGATGCGCATCGGCGCGGTGGTGCTGATCGTCAGCGGGCTGGCGCTGATGAAGCTGTCGAGCAGTTGAGGTGGGTGGGGCGCCTGCGGGCGCCCCGTTCCCATCGCCGGCGATACGGCAAGACCATGCACGCTGGCGTGCTGTGAGCGCGTCGCTGCGTGCGTCAAGCCGCCGGCATATCGTGCGCGCCGTAGCGGTGATTACGCCGACACACCTGCCAGCACCGCATACAGCACGGCGAAACTCACCAGGAAGGTGTAGATGCCGCCGATCAGCAGATAGCGCAGTACCGTCAGCGCCCTGTTGCCGGCATAGACGCGCTGCTGCATCCACAGCAGATACAGCGGCACCGCCACCCACAGCAGTGTGTACACCCAGCCGCTGATCGCGTGCAGTACCGGCGAGGCTACCGCAGTGTTGATGCCGGCCAGCAGGAAGGTGGCCAGCAGTACCAGCATCAGCCAGCCATGGCTGTACAGCGCCACCACCAGATGCTCCAGGTAGCCCATCGGCCGCGATGCGTATGCGATGCGCAGCACCAGTGCGAACACCGGCATCAGGAAGAACAGTGCGCCGGGCAGGGCGGTGAGGATGGCCTGCACGTACAGGTCGGTCTTGTTGCCTATGCGCTGCAGGTTGGCTTTGCCGTTCTGCAGGCGGCGGTTGAGCCAGTTGTTGGCGAACTGCGGCAGGCCGGCCACCGCCACCGGGTTGGTCTCCGCGTTCCAGGGGGTGCCGTCAACGCTGTAATCGAAGAAGGTGCCGTGCGTGCCGACGTTCTGTTCCGGCTCGCCCCGCAGTTCGGCGCTGCGCTGCGCCGCAGCGGTGTTCACCGCAGCCATGGCCATCGCGAACGCGGCCGCGCCACTGGGCGAGCTGCGCTGCTGCTGTTCGAAGGCGGCAACCTGCGAGGCCCTGATCGATTCGACCTGCTCGACGGTGGTGGCGCGCGCGAACAGATCGTTGTCGCCACCGTTCAGGCGGAAGTCGTCGGCATGCAGGGTGAGCTTGCCGACGAAGAAGGTGAACAGCGTAAGGATGACGAACAGGCGCAGCGGCTGCACGTAGCCGACGCGGTTGCCGTTGAGGTAGTTGCGCGCCACGCGCCCTGGCACCAGCAGGTCGCGCAGCGTGCGGAAGATGCGGCCGTCCAGGTGCCAGAACGATTCGAAGACTTCCTCGATGGCATAGCCGACATGCTTGAGCGGGTTGTGCGCGGACTGCCCGCAGGCGTGGCAGTAATGGCCGTGCAGGCGGGTCCGGCAGTTGTCACGGGCCGCGTGTGCCACCGGCGGGGTGGCGGGCGTGGTTGCAACGGCATCCGGCAGGGCGGGCGCGGTATCGGTCGAGCTCATGGCAGGGGCCGGGCGGGGATGACGGGCGCCTACGATAGCGATTTTTCAGGATTTGTTCAGCTTTGGCGAAAGGTGCTGGAGCAGCCTGCTACGGCGATTCAACCCACAATGCGTATGCACCGGGCGCCAGCCGGGACATACGCAGGCATCGCGCGGCGCAGGCAAACAAAAAAGCCGCCCCAGAGGGCGGCTTTTTCATTTTCATCTGGCGGAGAGAGGGGGATTCGAACCCCCGAAGCGCGGTTTAGACGCTTACACACTTTCCAGGCGTGCTCCTTCAACCACTCGGACACCTCTCCGGATCCCTGCCATCGGCAAACGCCTCAGCAGGGCCGCAAATTCTAGCGGGCGCCGCGTCAGGACACAAGCATTTCGTGCGGGGCCGGTGGGGGTGGACAGGCATGGCACAATGGAGCATCCGATGAAGACGGTGGCCTGATGTCCTATCTCGTGCTTGCCCGCAAGTGGCGTCCGAAGCGTTTTGCCGAGCTGGTGGGCCAGGAACACGTGGTCCGTGCCCTCAGCAATGCGCTGGACAGTGGCCGCGTGCACCACGCGTTCCTGTTCACCGGCACCCGCGGCGTGGGCAAGACCACCATTGCGCGCATCTTTGCCAAATCGCTGAACTGCGAGCAGGGCACCAGCGCCGACCCGTGTGGCCAGTGCGCGGCCTGCCTGGACATCGACGCCGGCCGCTACATCGACCTGCTGGAAATCGACGCCGCCTCCAACACCGGCGTGAACGACGTGCGCGAGGTGATCGAGAACGCGCAGTACATGCCCTCGCGTGGCAAGTACAAGGTCTACCTGATCGACGAAGTGCACATGCTCTCCAAGGCGGCGTTCAACGCGCTGCTGAAGACGCTGGAAGAACCGCCGGAGCACGTGAAGTTCCTGCTGGCCACCACCGACCCGCAGAAGCTGCCGGTCACGGTGCTCAGCCGCTGCCTGCAGTTCAACCTCAAGCGCCTGGACGAAGACCAGATCCAGGGCCAGATGACCCGCATCCTGGCCGCCGAGGAAATCGAGGCCGACAGCACGGCAATCGTGCAGCTGGCCAAGGCCGCCGATGGCAGCCTGCGCGACGGCCTGTCGCTGCTGGACCAGGCCATCGCCTACGCCGGTGGCGCGCTGCGCGAAGACGTGGTGCGCACCATGCTGGGCACGGTGGACCGTAACCAGGTGGCAGCGATGCTGGAAGCGCTGGCCGACGGTGATGGCCAGCGCCTGCTGCAGGTGGTGTCGACCCTGGCCGAGTTCTCGCCGGACTGGAATGGCGTGCTGGAAGCCCTGGCCGAAGGCCTGCACCGTATCCAGGTGCAGCAGCTGGTGCCGGGTGCGGCCGCCGCCGAAGGCCTGGATGCCGCTGCGTTTGCCGCGCGCCTGCGCCCGGAAGTGGTGCAGCTGTGGTACCAGATGGCGCTCAATGGTCGCCGCGATCTGCCGCTGGCCCCGAGCCCGCGTGCGGGCTTCGAGATGGCCGTGCTGCGCATGCTGGCATTCCGTCCGGCCGCTGCGGTGCCGTCGGTGCCGCGCACCCCCGACGCTGCTCCGGACGGCGCTGCCGGTGCGGGCAGCGGGCAGGGCGGCGACACCGGTGGTGCCGGCCGCGATGCGGCGCCGTTCGCTGCGTCCGCCGCTGTCGTGACTGAAGCCGAAACCGCAACCGCCAGCAGCCCGACGCCGCCGCCGGCCCCCGAGCCGGTGCCGTCGCCGCAGCCCCAGCCGGAACCCAAACCTGTCCCGGACGCGGACCCGGACCCGACGCCGGACCCTGCGCCGGTACCGGTGGAAGAACCTGACACGCCGCCGCCGGTGAAGGCTGCTGCGCCGCTCGTGGCGCCGCCGTCGCCCACGGCCGCTGATGACCTGCCGCCGTGGAAGACCGGCGACATGGACGATCGCGACGAAGCGCTGGCCGCAGAAATGGCCGGCCCGGACGCGGCCATGGCCGCGCCGAGGAACGAGCCGGCTGCGGCCGCCGCACCCGTACCGGCAGCGCCGGAGCCGCGCCCGTTCCGCGCCGAGGGCATCGCCATCGCACCGCAGGCCGGCACCGCGCCGTCGCCGGCAGTCGCGCCGATCAGTGAACTGGCCAGCGCCGAGGACTGGCTGGAACTGGTGGCAGGCAGTGGCCTGAGCGGCCCGTCGCGGCAGCTGGCGGCCAACGCGGCCTTCATCGGGTGCCAGCACGGGGTCTTGAAACTGGGCTTGTCGCCCGGATTTGAATACCTGCGTTCCGAGCGCGCGCTGGCGGCACTGGCCGAAGTGATCGAGAAGGCCCTGGGCCAGCCGCTGAAGGTCGTGGTCGACTTCGTGGAAACCGCCCACGTGCCGGCCGAAACGCTGCACGAACGTGCCGACCGCCAGCGTGGCGAGCGGCAGCAGGCCGTCGAGGCCGTTTTCATGGACGATCCGGAAGTGCAGGTGCTTATCCAGCAGCACGGCGCCCGGGTCGTTTCCGATTCCATCCGTCCCATTGATGAGTAAGACGACATGCGTGGCAATATCGCCTAGATGATGCAGCAGGCCCAGAAGATGCAGGAAAACCTGCAGAAGGCCCAAGAAGAAATCGCGAAGATCGAAGCGACCGGCACCGCCGGTGGCGGCATGGTCAGCGTCACCCTCACCGGTGGCAAGGAATGCCGCAAGGTGCGCATCGACCCGCCGCTGCTGAGCGACCAGGAAATGCTGGAAGACCTGATCGCCGCCGCGTTCAACGATGCATCGAACAATATCGACACCGAATCCAAGGCGAAGATGGGCTCGGCAACCGCCGGCATGCAGCTGCCGCCGGGCATGAAGCTGCCGTTCTGATCTTCAACGGGGTGCCTGCAACAGCAGGCGCCCCGGTCGCGTCGAGCACGCTCGACGGTTCCACTCATCAGTCGAGCACGCTCGACGCTACAAAGCCGCCGCCGTGTCCGCACCCCTGCTTGAACAACTGATCGATGCGCTGCGGGTGCTGCCCGGCGTGGGCCAGAAGACGGCCCAGCGCATGGCCTACCACCTGCTTGAGCGCGAGCGCGAAGGCGGCCAACGGTTGGCCGAGGTGCTGGCGCAGGCCATCGAACGCATCGGCCACTGCCAGCAGTGCCGCGATTTCAGCGAAACCGACCTGTGCCCGACCTGTGCCAACAGCAGCCGCGAGCGCAGCCAGCTGTGCGTGGTGGAATCGCCGGCCGACCGCCTGGCCATTGAAAACGCCACCGGTTTCCGCGGCGTGTACTTCGTGCTGCAGGGGCGCCTGTCGCCGCTCGATGGCATCGGCCCGCGCCAGCTTGGCCTGGAGCAGCTGGAGCAGCGCCTGGCCGAAGGCGAGGTGCAGGAACTGATCATCGCTACCAGCGCCACCGTGGAAGGCGAAGCCACCGCGCATTACCTGGCGCAGCTGGCGCGCGCCGGGCAGGTGCGCCCCAGCCGCCTGGCCCAGGGCCTGCCGCTCGGTGGCGAACTGGAGTACGTCGACCGCGGCACGTTGTCGCATGCCTTCGGGACACGCAGCGAAGTGCGCGACTGATTCCCCGCCGGCCTTGGTCGGCCGCTGCGGCGCATGCCTACAATGCAGGCGATACCCCGCCAAGGCTGCGCACCCATGAGCAACAAGACGCTTTTCAGCAAGATCATCCGCCGCGAGATTCCCGCCACCATCGTCTACGAGGACGAGGACGTGCTGGGCTTCAAGGACATCGCGCCGCAGGCGCCGGTGCATGTGCTGTTCATTCCGAAGAACGAGATCATTCCGACCCTGGATGACCTGCAGCCGGCGCAGGCGCACCTGATCGGCAAGCTGGCACTGGCGGCGGCAGCGTATGCGCGCGGGCAGGGCCTGGCGCAGGACGGCTACCGCATCGTGATGAACTGCCGCGAGCATGCCGGGCAGACCGTGTTCCATATCCACCTGCACCTGCTGGCCGGTGCGCCGCTGGGCCACTTCGGCGTGCCGGGGCACTGAGGCCGGCCAGGCGCCCATGAAAAACGCCGCCCGGGGGGGCGGCGTTTTTCGTCAGGCATGGCGCGCTGGCATTACCACCAGCCCCAGCCACGGTAGCCCCACGGACCCGGGCCCCACGGGCCGGGACCCCATGGACCGTACGGGTAGGGCACCACGTCGACCTGGCGCTGCTCCGGCCACAGGTAGATCACGTCGGCAGCCAGCTTCGGCAGGCGGTAGTCGTAGTCGCCGATGCGGGTGTTTTCGTAGCCGGCGATCTTGCCGATGAAGGTCACGTCACGGCCGGCTTCGAACACGGCCGGGTCGTAGAAGCCGGCGCGGCAGGCGGTGAAGCGGCCGTCACTGACGTCGGACGAGCTGGTGGTCGGGCGGCCGCTGGCATTGAGCGGGCGCGAGATCAGCTGGAAGCAGGTCTCGCCCTGGCCCGGCTTGGTTTCGATGATGCGGCCACCCCAGCGCACCGGCGTGCCCACCTGCTGGGTGGGAACCGCATCGCGGGGGGACACCATGCTGAACTGCCCCTGCAGCGGCTTGGGTGCCGTCGCACAGGCTGCCAGGGCCAGCGAGGCCGCGGCGATGAGAAGGAACTTGGTCTTCATGAAAGTGCTCCGGTGGACGGGCGATGCCTGTGCAGGTCGGCCAATAATGAAGCGAGGTCGGTGCGAGTGCCAGCGTAACGCGCAGCGACGAAACGCTGGCTGAGTGAGACCAGCACCGGATCTGGCCGTTGGGCATGCACCCGCAGGGCCCAGGCCTGTGGGGTTTCGGACGGTTCGCGGGCCAGCCCCAGCGGCGCGTAGCGGCGGCCCAGGCGGTGCCAGGCGCGCAGCAGCGGGTCGCGCTCGCCACGGGCCAGCGGCCAGGCCATCCACAGCAGCGCCAGCGCGGTCAGCACCACGAAGCCGGCCACCAGCTGCGCCGGCTGCAGCGCGTCCACGCCCAGCGGCTTGAGCAGCTGGCGCTGGCGGCTGGCATCGAAGGACAGCACCAGGTCGTTCCAGCCGCGGCGCATCCAGTCCACAGCCTGGCCGAACGGCAGCCAGCCGGCCTCGCCGGCGGCCCCGGCGGTGCCGGCCGCGCGGTCTTCCAGGGTGTCGTAGATGCGTTCGGGGGCCACCGCCGCGGTCGGGTCCACGCGTGTCCAGCCGCGCTGCGGCAGCCACACCTCGGCCCAGGCATGCGCATCCATCTGCCGCACCACCCAGTAATTGCCGAACGGATTGCGCACGCCACCGGCAAAGCCGGTCACCACCCGTGCGGGAATGCCGGCGTTGCGCATCAGCACCACGAAGGCCGAACTGAAGTGCTGGCAGAACCCGGCCTTCTGTTCGAACAGGAACTGGTCCACGCCATCGCGCTGCGGGGCGGGGTTTCCAGCGTGTAGGCGAACTCGGCGTGGATCCAGTCCATGGCGCGCTTGACGATGGCCGCATCGTCGGCGCCGGCCTGCTGCCGCCACTGCTGCGCCAGGGCGGCGGTGCGCGGGTTCAGGCCGGGTGGCAGCTGCAGGGCCTGGCGGCGCTGCAGCAGGGACAGTGCCGGTGCGAACTGCGTGGGCGCGCTGGACTGCAGGCGCCAGCGGCTGAGCGAGGCTAGCGTGCGGTCGCTGCTGAGGGTGTAGTCGGCATCCAGCCGGCTGCCTTCCGGCGCGGCGGTGGGCAGGTCCAGCGCCACCAGCAGGCGGCGGTCGGTCGGCTCGGCATCGATCTGGTAATCCCAGCGCGTGGCGCTGCGGCTTACCTGCGGTGGGGGCATGCGCTCGCTGTCCGGGTCGCGCTCCCAGCGCTGGCCGTCGAAGTGGGTCAGTACCGGGCCGCGCCAGTAGCGCTGGTCGGGCGCAGGCGCCGGGCCGAAGAAGGTCACCCGCAGGGCAGGGCTGTCATCGGCCATCAGGTCCAGCCACTGGCCCATGTCCATGCTCTCGCTCAGGCCGGGCTTGCCCACCGAACGCTCGGGCAGGCCCCACAGCGGGGTGGACAGGCGCGGGAACAGCCAGAACGCGGCCAGTGCCAGTGGCAGCCCCAGCGCCAGCAGGCGGCCGATGCCACGCAGCTGCTGCGGCAGCGTGCTGGCGGTGCTGCGGCCTTCGGCCTGGGCCAGCCGCTGCAGGGCCAGCAGCGCGCTGGTGCCGGCCAGTAGCGCCAGCGTGGTGGTCAGTGGGCCCTGGTCGAGCAGGAATGCGGAAAACGGTGCGAACAGCGCGAAGCCGAGCAGGCTGCGGGCATCGCGCAGCGTGCGCATTTCGCTGGATTTGATCGCCAGCATCGCCGCCAGCAGCGCGCAGCCGGTGTTACGGCCGGGCCGCACGGCGCCCATCTGCCAGACGATGGCGCCCAGCATCAGCAACACCAGCAGCAGGCGCACCGGCATCGGCAGCAGGGCCAGCCCGGCGCTGGCCAGCGTCCACGCATGGGCGTGGCGGTCGAGGGTGTTCGGCTCAGTCATGGGGCAGCAGTGCCAGTGCGCGCAGGCACAGGTGGTGGTGGCCGGCGCCCTGGCCGGGGCCGATGGCCGCCTGCCCGGGCAGCTGCAGGGTGTAGCGGCGGCCTTCGCGCTCGGTCACATCCACTCAGCGGGCCAGCCGGGCGATGCGCGCCTCGCGGCCGAGCGTGCCCAGTGCACGCCAGTCCAGCAGCACATCGGTGCCGGCCGGCTTCTCGTAATCACGCACCAGCAATGTGTCGCGGCGGGCGGAGTGCTTCCAGGCGATGCTGCGCGGCGCATCGCCACTGCGGTACGGGCGCAGCTGGTGCAGTTCCTCGCCGCTGGGGTGGACGCGCGTGTGCAGCGGGTCGCTGCCGTGCTCGGGCAGTGGCGGTGCCTGCGTTTCGGCCTGCGGGTAGACCAGCAGCGGTTGTTCGGGTCACACCCACGACCATGCACGCACCAGCCCCAGCGGCTGGGTGCTGGACAGGCGGATGCACTCCAGGTCCAGCCAGCCACGGCGCGTGGCGGGAATGTCCAGTTCCGCTTCGCCGCGGCCCTGCGCCGCCAGATCCAGCCACGCGCGGGCATCGCCCAGCTGCAGCTGCAGATGCGCGGCGATGGCGCTGGCCACCGAGGCCGCCGCCAGCAGCAGCGCCAGCAGCAGTGCCGGGTTGTTGTTGTAGTTCAGCGCGCCCAGCAGCATGGCCACCAGCACGGCCGCCATGAAGGCACTGAAGCGGGTGGGCAGCACGTAGATGCGCCGCCGGTGCAGCCGCGTGGGCAGCGCTTCGGGCAGGCGCGGGCGCGCGAGCAGCTGCAGGCGGCGCCAGCCGGAGGCCATCGTCAGTCGACCGCGACGGTCTGCAGGATGGCGCGCGCCCGCGCCGGCCCGCTGGATGCTTCCGCCTCGGCCACCAGGCGGTGCCCGGCCACCGGCACGAACAGGGTCTGCACGTCTTCGGGCACCACGTGGTCACGGCCCAGCAGCAGCGCGTGTGCGCGTGCGGCACGCAGCATTGCCAGCCCCGCACGCGGCGACAGCCCCACGCGCACGCCGGCGTGCTGGCGGCTGCGGGTCAGCAGTGCCTGCACGTAATCCACCAGAGCGTCGCTGGCATGCACCTGCAGCACGGCCGCGCGCAGCGCACGCACCTGGGTGTCATCCAGCTGCGGCCGGGCCTGCGCGATCAGGTCGCGGCGGTCGCTGCCGCGCAGCAGTTCGCGTTCGGCCTGTGCACTGGGGTAGCCCATGGCCAGCCGCAGCAGGAAACGGTCCAGCTGCGAATCGGGCAGCGGGAAGGTGCCTGACAGATCCACCGGGTTCTGCGTGGCGATGACGAAGAACGGGTCGGGCAGGGCATGGGTCTGCCCGTCCAGCGTCACCTGCTGTTCGGCCATCGCTTCCAGCAGCGCGCTCTGCGTGCGTGGCGGTGCGCGGTTGATCTCGTCGGCCAGCAGCACGTGGGTGAACACCGGGCCGGGGTGGAACTGGAACTGGCGGCTGCCGGCCTCGTAGACCGATACGCCCAGCACGTCGGCCGGCAGCAGGTCGGAAGTGAACTGCACGCGCTGGAAGCCCAGCCCCAGGCTGCTGGCCAGTGCGTGGGCCAGCGTGGTCTTGCCCAGCCCGGGCAGGTCTTCGATGAGCAGGTGGCCGCCGGACAGCAGCGCCACGAAGGCCAACCGGACTTCATGCGCCTTGCCCAATACCAGGCCATTGACCTGGTCCTGGGCGGCGCGAAGGGACTGTCGCAGTTCATCGGTTAGCATGCGGGGCATGGGGGACGAAGCTGTCATGATCGTCTCAAGGCGGGTAACCACTCGATTCTATAGACAGGCGATGCAGGGCGAACAACGCGCACGGACGATATTTCTCTGGTTGTGGACGGCGGTCACAGCGCTGAAGCTGATCACGGCCGCACGTCTTCCGTTGTTCGTGGACGAAGCGTTCTATTGGCAGGAAGGCCAGCATCTGGCAGCGGCGTATTCCGACCTGCCGGGCCTGACCGCGTGGCTGGCACGCTGGGGCGTGGAAATGGGCGGGCACCACGTGCTGGCGCTGCGGCTGCCGTTCCTGGCCATCGGCGCGCTGCTGCCGCTGCTGGTGATGCGCGTGGCCGCGCGCTGGTTCGGCAACGTGGCCGGCTGGCAGGCGGGCAGCCTGACGCTGCTGATGCCGTTGTCGGCCACCCTGGGCCTGCTGGCGGTGCCGGATGTGCCGATGGCGCTGGCCGCGGTGCTGTGCCTGGACGCCGGTGCACGCCTGCTGCGCACCGTCGATGCCGCCTCGGCGATGAAGCTGGCCCTGGGCCTGATGATCGGTGCACTCAGCCACTATCGATTCATCGGCGTCATCGGCGTGGGGTTCATCGCGTTGCTGGTGTTGCCGCAGGGCCGGCGCATGCTGGCTGATCCGCGCGTGTGGGTGGCGCTGGCGGCGGGGGCGCTGGCCTGGCTGCCGCTGCTGGCCTGGAATGCGGACAACCACGATGCCGGTTTGAAGTTCCAGGTGGTCGAGCGCCACCCGTGGGCATTCGAATGGCGTGGGCTGTGGTTCCTGGTGATCCAGCCGATGCTGGTCACGCCGTTGCTGTGCATCGCCATGTGGAAGGTGGCGCTGGCCGGCACCCGCAGCGGCGGCGGTGCCCGCGCGCAGTGGCGCTACTTCGGTCTGGTCGGCGGCGTGTCCACGCTGCTGATCTTCCTGCTGGGTTTCTTCACCGACGTCGAGCGCATCAGCTTTCACTGGCCGCTGCCGGGCTATCTGGCGCTGCTGGTCGCGGTGCCGGTCATCCTCAACGGCTGGCCGCGCTGGTTGCGGCGCACGGCATGGTGGATGGCGGGCCTGGGTCTGGTGCTGGCGTTCGGTTACTACCTGATGGCGTCCACGCCGGCGCTGCGCGAACAGCTGGCCGGCAACAAGTACTACCCGCGCAATTTCGCCGGCTGGCAGCCGCTGGCCGCCGCGGTGTGCGACGAACTGCGGCAGATGCCACCGGGCACGCGCCTGCTGGCCGGCAACTTCAAGGTTGGGGCGGAACTGGGCTTCCAGCTGGGAAATGGCAATATCGCGGTGCTGCCGCACCCGCTCAACGACAAGCACGGGCGCAGTGCGCAGCTGGGGCTGTGGAACCTGCTGCACGACGGCCAGCGCGATGCGCCGATGCTGCTGGTGCTGTCGCCCAGCGACCAGCGCTTCCGCGATCTGCTGCCGCGCTACCAGGCCATCTGCGAGCAGGTGGGGCCGCTGCCGCCGCCGCGCGTGGTCAGCAACGACCACGGCTTCCAGCGCTTCCTGCTGTTCCGGCTGCCGGCGCATCGCGCGCAGGGGGCGTGCGTCAGCCCGGTGCTGGCCTACCTGGAATCGCCGGCCAATGGCCAGACGGTGTCCGGCGCGCTGACGGTGCGCGGCTGGGCGTTCAAGGAAGGCGTGGGCATCGCGCGGGTGGAACTGCTGCTGGATGGCACGCTGGTGGGCGATGCCACTTACGGCCGCGATTCGGATGTGCGCGGCGTCTGGCCCACCGCCAGTGATCCGCAGCTGCCCAATGTCGGGTTCGACGGCCAGGTGGACACCAGCCGGCTTGCGCCGGGCAGGTACTGGCTCGGCCTGCGCCTGCATGGCCACGACGGCAGCATCGAGGACTGGCAGGAGCAGCCGTTCGAGGTGCGCTGAGCGCGGGCGTGGCTCAGGGCACGGCGTAGCCGGCCTGGCGCAGCAGGCCGCACAGTGCGATCAGCGGCAGACCCACCAGCGCGGTCGGGTCGCGGTTGTCGATGGCCTCGAACAGGCTGATGCCCAGCCCCTCGCACTTGAAGCTGCCAGCGCAGTCCAGCGGCTGCTCGGCGGCTACGTAGCGGGCGATCTCATCGCTGGCGAGCGCGCGGAAGCGCACCTCGGTCAGGTCGCAGACAGTCCGACTGTCTCCATCGCGGGTGAGACTGATGGCGGTATGGAAGCGCACGGTACGGCCGGACATGGCCGCCAGCTGCGCGTGCGCGCCTTCCACGGTGCCCGGCTCGCCCAGCGGCTGGCCGTCCAGGTCGGCCACCTGGTCCGAGCCGATCACCCAGGCCCCGGGGTGGCGGGCGGCCACCTCGGCAGCCTTGGCCGCGGCCAAGCGCTGGGCCAGCGCCAGTGGCGCTTCGCCGGGGCGCGGGGTCTCGTCCACCTTCGGGCGTGCGCAGTCGAAGGCCAGCCCCAGGCGCTGCAGCAGCGCCTGGCGGTAGCGCGAGGTGGAGGCAAGGATCAGCGCATTCATGCGACACTACCGGGGAAAAGGCGGGGTAGTCTGGCCCGCCACGGGGCGCTGCGGCAAGCCCGGAATGGCAGGCATTTGACAGACGGCCCAACGGTGCTTAGCATTCAGCAGCTTATGTCCGCGAACGTGCCCGAAATGCTGGATGCTTGGCGGATGGTCGTAGCGCGAAGGCGCTTCGACGGCCAGGTAGCTCTGGCAGATATGTCCCGCCTGCAGGGGTTGGTTGCCGATACCGAAGGCGAGTGCGTCTTTTCGCTCGAATTCGGCCGCGACGAGATCCTGCGGGTATCCTATGTGGAACTGACCATCGATACCGCGCTGCCGCTGATCTGTCAGCGCAGCATGCAGCGTTTCCTGTTGCCGGTGAAAATGGTGCAGCGGCTTGGCCTGATCCGCGACGAGGACGAGGAATCGTCCCTGCCGGAGGATTACGAGGCGCTGCTGGTGCCTGAAGATGGGCAGCTGGCGCCGCTGGAGCTGGTCGAGGACGAGCTGGTGCTGGCGGTGCCCGTGGTGCCGCTGTCGCCGGACGGTGAGCCGGTCGAGCGCGACTGGGCACCGACGCAGGAAGAATCTGACAAGGCCAACCCGTTCGCGGCGTTGGCGGCGTTGAAGCAGAAACAATAGCAGCCGGTTGTCGTCGGCGGCTGCGGCGAAAGCGAAAAGTGTGCTGGGCGCTGGCGTCCTGTGCGACGAAACGACGAAGCAAATCGAACCGAGTTTGGAGCAATCCCATGGCTGTGCAGAAATCCCGTGTCACCCCGTCCCGCCGCGGCCAGCGCCGTTCGCATGACGCCCTGAGCGCCAAGCAGCTGTCCACCGACCCGACCACCGGCGAAGTGCACCTGCGTCACCACATCACTGCCGACGGTTTCTACCGTGGCAAGAAGGTCATCCAGACCAAGACCTCGGCCGTCGAAGAAGATTGATGTGCCGGGAAGGCCGCTGCCCCCGGGCAGTGGCCTTTGCCTTCTTTCCCGGGCGTGCCGGTGATCGGCGGCCCGCGCAACAGGAAACATGATGAGCAAGCGGATCTACTCGAGGATCGCGGGCACCGGCAGCTATTTGCCGGAAAAAGTCCTGACCAACGCCGACCTGGAGCGCATGGTCGAGACCTCGGACGAGTGGATCCAGTCGCGAACGGGTATCCGCGAACGGCACATCGCTGCCGATGGCGAAACCACCAGCGACCTTGGTTACCAGGCCGCCCTGCGCGCGCTTGAAGCGGCCGGCATCGACGCCAGCCAGCTCGACATGATCGTGGTCGGCACGACCACTCCTGATCTAATTTTCCCGTCCACCGCGTGCCTGATCCAGGCCAAGCTCGGTGCGAACGGCTGCCCCGCCTTCGACGTCAACGCGGCCTGTTCGGGCTTCGTGTACGCGCTGAGCGTGGCCGACAAATTCATCCGTTCCGGCGATTGCAGGCATGTCCTGGTCATCGGTGCGGAAACCCTGACCCGCATCGTCGACTGGAACGACCGCACCACCTGCGTGCTGTTCGGTGACGGCGCCGGCGCCGTCGTGCTCATGGCCGACGAAGACACCGGCATCCTCAGCACCCACCTGCATGCCGATGGCAGCAAGAAGGAACTGCTGTGGAACCCGGTGGGCGTCTCGGCCGGTTTCGGCGAGGGCGACAACAACCGCGGCGCGATCCTGATGAAGGGCAACGACGTGTTCAAGTACGCCGTCAAGGCGCTGGACTCGGTCGTGGATGAAACCCTGCGCGCCAACGGCCTGGACAAGACCGACCTGGACTGGCTGATTCCGCACCAGGCCAATCTGCGCATCATCGAAGCCACCGCCAAGCGCCTGGACATGTCCATGGACCAGGTGGTGGTGACCGTGGACAAGCACGGCAACACGTCTTCGGCCTCGGTGCCGCTGGCGCTGGACGCTGCGGTACGTTCGGGCAAGGTCGAGCGCGGCCAGCTGCTGCTGCTGGAAGCCTTCGGTGGCGGCTTCACGTGGGGTTCTGCTCTGCTGCGCTATTGATAACGCAGTTACGACAACGTGAATCTGTCGTTACGGCCCCACTGGGGCCGTAACGCGTTATGGAGGACCCCCATGGTTGAGCCCATCGTCATTGAAGGGCAGCGAGCCTGGTTGAAGCAGTACGGCCAAGGAGGCCGTGCACTGGCCCTGGGCCTGCTCAATTTCGTTGCGCACCGTTTCCAGCTGGATGCGCTGCGTCCGCCACCGCACCCGGGCGGCGATGCTGCCTGCAAGACCGAAGAACGCCGCCTGCGCGAACTGCATGCGCAGGGCGTCAACGTGCCCGAGGTGATCGGCAGCGGCCATGCCGCGCTGGTGATCGGCGACAACGGCAGCTCGTTCAATACCTGCCTGCGCCAGGCCGACGAAGCCGGCCGCGACCGGCTGGTGGCCGCTGCCATGCGCGCGCTGGCCGAAGCGCACAACCGGGGCGCCTATTTCGGCC
The DNA here is from genome assembly GCA_009912235.1 of Stenotrophomonas maltophilia. Taxonomy (GTDB): domain Bacteria; phylum Pseudomonadota; class Gammaproteobacteria; order Xanthomonadales; family Xanthomonadaceae; genus Stenotrophomonas; species Stenotrophomonas maltophilia_AV. Next base: position 9,148 of record WNDS01000004.1, on the reverse strand, counting down.
AGCCCTTGCCGCGCAACCTGACCTGGGATGGCCAGAACGTGGGCTTCATCGATTTCGAGGAAGACCCTCTGGAAGTGATGGATCTGGCCGAGGCACAGGCGCGTGACTGGCTGATGTTCGGCTACGGCGTGGCCAAGTACTACGCCGACCGGCCCGAGCACCTGCAGGCGATGATGGCCGAGGCGATCGGTGCGGTGCAGGCACCGGTGCGCGAGCATGTGCATGCGGTCAGCGGCCGCCTGCAGCGCCTGGCGCGGGTCTGCATGAAGCTGGGCCGCTCGGCGCGTGCGCTGGCCCATTCGATCTTCATCACCCACGGTGCCAGCACCACCGGCATGCTGCTGGTGGCGGTGGTCTGCCTGGATTTCTTCAGCGACGGCCAGCTCGACCTGCTGGAACTGTTCAGCTGATCGCGGTCCGCCGGGCATGGCCCGGCGCTGCCGGTAGCGCCGGGCCATGCCCGGCGGGGCAGGGGTCAGATCCCTCTCCCATGGGAAAAGGGATCTGACCCCGGATCTCCAGTTCGCTGCGACAGCCATTTGCCATACGCCGTGCATACGCGCACGTACAGACGGCACGGGGTGTTCACCCTTATCATGGCCCGCTTCGATTGCAACCAGCGGATGACCGCGTGACCCAACCCACCCTCGCTTTTGTCTTCCCCGGCCAGGGCTCGCAGTCCGTGGGCATGGTGGCCGAGCTGGCCGAACTGCACTCGCAGGTGCGTGAGGCGTTCGCCGAGGCATCCGAAGGTGCCGGCGTCGACCTGTGGGCGCTGTCCCAGGGCGGCCCGGAGGAAATGCTCAACCGTACCGAATACACCCAGCCGGCCCTGCTGGCCGCCAGCATCGGCGTGTGGCGCGCCTGGAACGCCGTGGGCGGTCCGCGCCCGTCGGTGCTTGCCGGCCACAGCCTGGGCGAATACACCGCACTGGTCGCTGCCGGTGCGCTGAGCCTGCATGACGGTGCGCACCTGGTGTGCCTGCGCGGCCAGCTGATGCAGGAAGCGGCACCGGCCGGTGCCGGCGCCATGGCTGCCGTGCTCGGCGCCGAAGACGCGCTGGTGCTGGAGGTCTGCGCCGAAGCTGCTGGCAGCCAGGTGGTGGTGCCGGCCAATTTCAATTCGCCGGGCCAGATCGTCATCGGTGGCGACGTCGCAGCGGTCGACCGCGCGCTGGCGCTGCTGGCCGAGAAGGGCGTGCGCAAGGCGGTGAAGCTGGCCGTCAGCGTGCCCTCGCACACCCCGCTGATGCGCGAAGCCGCCAACCGTCTGGCCGTAGTGATGGCCGGCCTGTCCTGGCAGGCACCGCAGCTGCCGGTCATCCAGAACGTCGATGCCAAGGTGCATGACGGCGTGGACGCCATCCGTACCGCACTGGTGCAGCAGCTGTACCAGCCGGTGCAGTGGACCGGCTGCGTGCAGGCCCTGGCCGCCCGTGGCATCACCCGCGTGGCCGAGTGCGGCCCGGGTAAGGTGCTGACCGGCCTGGTCAAGCGCATCGACAAGGGCCTGGACGGCCGTTCGCTGGCCACCCCGGGCGACTTCGAAGCCGCCCGCGAGGCATGGTCGGCCTGATCCCCCTGTTCCTGCCGACCGTGCCGGTGGCCGCATCCTGCGGCGCGGGCGCGGCGGTCGACCCAGCCTGAGGAAAACACATCATGAGCAAGCCCCTGCAGGGTGAAATCGCACTGGTGACCGGCGCCAGCCGTGGCATCGGTGCCGCCATCGCCGATCTGCTGGCCGCCCAGGGCGCCACCGTCATCGGCACCGCCACCACCGACAGCGGTGCAGCCGCCATCGGCGAACGCCTGGCCGCCCACGGTGGCCACGGCCGCGCGCTGAACGTTACCGACGGTGCCGCGCTGGACGCGGTGCTGGACGCCATCGCCAAGGAATTCGGCCCGATCTCGATCCTGGTCAACAACGCCGGCATCACCCGCGACAACCTACTGATGCGCATGAAGGAAGACGATTGGGCGTCGATCATCGACACCAACCTGACCAGCGTGTACCGCACCAGCAAGGCCGTCATGCGCGGCATGATGAAGGCGCGCAAGGGCCGCATCATCAACATCGCCTCGGTGGTGGGCGTGACCGGCAACGCCGGCCAGGCCAACTACGCTGCGGCTAAGGCCGGCATCATCGGTTTCAGCAAGTCGCTGGCCAAGGAAATCGGCTCGCGCGGCGTCACCGTCAATGTCGTTGCGCCGGGCTTCATCGACACCGACATGACCAAGGCGCTGCCGGAAGAAGCGCGCACCGCGCTAGTCAACGACATCGCCCTGGAACGCCTCGGTTCGCCGGAAGACATCGCCCATGCGGTGGCCTTCCTGGCCAGCCCGGCGGCCGGCTACATCACCGGCGAAACCCTCCATGTGAACGGCGGCATGTACATGCCGTAAGCAAGGGGCGCATGGATTGCGCCGCAAGTGGTTGATCTGCGGAGGAATTTGCTGCGATGCAAGGTCCCGCCGGTTTCCACTACACTATCCCACGGCCATCGCCTTTGATGGCGACCACTTTTTGAACCACAACTCCATCTGGAGCGAGATCCCATGAGCACCATCGAAGAACGCGTCAAGAAAATCGTCGTCGAACAGCTTGGCGTCAAGGAAGAAGAAGTCACCAACAGCGCATCGTTCGTCGATGACCTGGGCGCTGACTCGCTGGACACCGTCGAGCTGGTGATGGCGCTGGAAGAAGAGTTCGAGTGCGAAATCCCGGACGAAGAAGCCGAGAAGATCAGCACCGTGCAGGCCGCGATCGACTACATCAAGGCCCACGTCAAGGCCTGATGCCAGCGGCAGTGCGTGGCCTGCCCAGGCAGCCACGCACCGCACCCCCATGGGGCCGCAGTCGCGGCCCCGTGTGTTTGAGCGTCACCCCGAAGAACACAACATCCAGTCACCCGCATCCAATGCGCGGGTCAGGAGAACTGCAATGAAACGTCGCGTCGTCGTAACCGGCATGGGCATGGTCTCGCCGCTGGGCAATGATCTTTCCTCCACCTGGGAGGGCATCACCCATGGCCGTTCGGGCATCGGCCCGCTGACCCACATTGCGGATTCCTACCTGGAACGTTTCACCACCAAGATTGCAGGTAAGGTCAAGGGATTTGACATCACTGCCGACAACGCACTGTTCGGCAAGTACCGGGTCAGCGGCAAGGACGCCAAGAAGATGGACCCGTTCATCCATTACGGGCTGGGTGCCTCGTTCATGGCCCTGCACGATTCGGGCCTGGAGATCACCGAGACCAACGCCGAGCGCATCGGCGCCATCGTCGGCTCGGGCATCGGCGGCCTGCTGGGCATCGAAGAACAGACCGTGGAATTCCACGAGGGCAAGAAGATCTCGCCCTTCTACGTGCCCAAGACCATCATCAACATGCTGCCGGGCCAGCTGAGCATCATCGCCGGGCTGAAGGGCCCGTCGTTCTCGGCGGTGTCGGCCTGCGCCACCTCCAACCACTCCATCGGCACCGCCATGCGCATGATCCAGTACGGCGATGCGGACGTGATGGTGGTGGGCGGCGCCGAGCGCGGCTCCTCGCCGACCGCCGTGGGCGGCTTCTGCTCGATGAAGGCCATGTCCACCCGCAACGACGCGCCGGCGGAAGCCTCGCGCCCGTGGGACAGCGAGCGCGACGGCTTCGTGCTGGGCGACGGTGCCGGCATCCTGATCCTGGAAGAGTACGAGCACGCCAAGGCGCGCGGCGCCAAGATCTACTGCGAACTGGCCGGTTTCGGCGCCAGCTCCGATGCCTTCCACATGACCGCCCCGGCCGAGAACGGCGAAGGCGCAGCGCGCTGCATGGCCATGGCCATGAAGGACGCCGGCGTGACCCCCGAGCAGGTCGGCTACCTCAACGCGCACGGCACCTCCACGCCGCTGGGCGACCTGGGTGAAACGATGGCGATGAAGACCGCCTTCGGCGACCACGCCTACAAGATGATGGTCAGCTCCACCAAGTCGATGACCGGCCACCTGCTGGGCGCCGCCGGTGGCATCGAAGCCATCTTCTCGGTGCTGGCGCTGCGCGACAACATCATTCCGCCGACCATCAACCTGCACACGCCGGGTGAAGGCTGCGACCTGGACTACGTGCCCAACGAAGCACGCCAGGCCAAGGTGGACGTGGTGATGTCCAATGGCTTCGGCTTCGGCGGCACCAACGGCACGCTGATCTTCAAGCGCGTCTGACCGGCGTCGCGACGCGACCTGCCGGCATCCGGAAAACCGGATCAACGCCGCGCAACACGGAGCCGCCGCAAGGCGGCTTCAGTGCATCTGAACCCCTGAACTGGCCCCCATGACCGACGCCCCGCTGATCCACCCGCTGCCGCACCCGGTCGGCCTGCTGGCCCTGCAGCAGCACGACCCGGCACGCTTCCCGCTGCTGATGGAATCCACCGCCTCGGGCACCGCCCAGGGGCGCTGGAGCCTGCTGCTGGCGGCCGGGCAGGGCCTGCTGCGGCTGGACGCCGATGGCGGCGTGCGCGACGAACACGGCGCGCTGCAGCCGGGCAGTTTCCTGCAGGTGCTCGACCGTGCCTGGCAGGCGCAGCGGCTGCCGCACACTGGTGCTGCCGACGTGCCGTTCCGTGGCGGCTGGGCACTGCTGCTGGACTACGAACTGGCCAGCCAGATCGAACCGGTGCTGCCGCATGTGGCGCGTGCCGATGGCCAGCCCGCCGCCCTGGCGCTGCGCTGCCCGGCCGCGGTGCTGCACGACCACCAGGCCGGGCGCAGCTTCCTGGTTGCCGAGGCCGGCCAGCACGCCCTGCTGGAAGCGCTGCAGGCCACCCTGGCACTGCCGCTGCCCGAGGCCGGTCAGGGCTGGCAGCCGCCGCTGGCGATCGAGGAGGACGCCCCGCAGCGCTTCACCGACGGCGTGCGCCGGGTGATCGAGTACCTGCGCGCCGGTGATGTGTTCCAGGTGAACCTGTCGCGCCGCTGGTGCGCGCAGTTCGCCGCGCCGGTCAGCCCGCAGGCGCTGTACGCGCAGCTGCGGCGCGCCAACCCGGCACCGTTCGCCGGCCTGTTCAGCGCGCACGGCCGGCACGTGGTCAGCTCCTCGCCGGAGCGGCTGGTCTCGATGCACGGCGGCCATACGCAGACGCGGCCGATTGCCGGCACCCGCCCACGGTTCGATGGCGATGACGATGCCCCACGCATCCAGGAACTGGTCGGCCACCCCAAGGAACGTGCCGAACACGTGATGCTGATCGACCTGGAGCGCAATGACCTGGGCCGCATCTGTACGCCCGGCAGCGTGGTGGTGGACGAACTGATGAGCGTGGAAAGCTACGTACACGTGCACCACATCGTCAGCAACGTCAGCGGCCAGCTGCGCGAGGGCGTCACCCCGGGCGAGGTGATCGCCGCCACCTTCCCTGGCGGCACCATCACCGGCTGCCCCAAGGTGCGCTGCATGCAGATCATCGGCGAACTGGAGCAGACCGCACGCGGCGCCTACACCGGTGCGTTCGGCTGGCTGAACCGCGATGGCGACCTGGACCTGAACATCCTGATCCCCACCGCCGAAGTGGACGGGCACGAAGTGAGCTTCCGCACCGGTGCCGGCATCGTGGTCGATTCGGACCCGGACAAGGAACTGGACGAGACCCGCGTCAAGGCCCGCGCCCTGATGCGCGCGCTGGGCCAGCAGGGGTAACCGCATCCCGGGTAGTGCCGGCCGCTGGCCGGCAGGGATGCCTGCATGGCCCCGGTGGGTGCCGACCGTTGGTCGGCACGGAGACGCCACCCCGGTCATGACCCCACGCCACCGGGCACGGTATCCTGCACCACTGGATTGAAACCAAAGGTTGTTCCATGGCGGGAGCCAAGCGCGGGTGTCTGTTCGTGGTGATGCTGGTAGTCGTGCTTGCCGCGGTCGTGGCCGGCGCGGGCGCCTGGTTCTACTACAAGCAGGTGCAGTTCGCCGACAGCCCCATCAGCCCCAGCGCCGACAGCGTGGTCATCGCCAGCGGTGACAACCTGGGCATCGTGCTGCGCAAGCTGCGCCAGGCGGGCGTGGACGAAGGCCAGGATGCACAGTGGCAGCTGCTGGCCCGCCAGATCGATGCGGCCGGCAAGCTGAAGGTGGGTGAGTACGCACTGGATGCCTCGCTGAGCCCGCGCGAGCTGCTGCTGCGCATGCGCCAGGGCAAGGTGCTGCAGCACCGCGTCACCTTCATCGAGGGATGGAACATCCGCCAGCTGCGTGCCGCCCTGAAGCGCGCCGAGCCGCTGGTGCACACCACCGATGCGCTGGACGATGCCGCGCTGATGCAGCGCCTGGGCTTTGCCGGCGAACACCCGGAAGGCCGCTTCCTGCCGGAAACCTACATCTACCAGCATGGCGATACCGATCTGGACGTGCTCAAGCGCGCCCACGCCGCGATGGAAAAAGCCCTGGCCGAAGCCTGGGATGCGCGTGCGCCGGACCTGCCCATCAACTCACCGTATGAGCTGCTGACGCTGGCCTCGATCATCGAAAAGGAAACCGCGCTGGCCAGCGAGCGCCCGCAGATTGCCGGGGTGTTCATGCGCCGCCTGAAGATCGGCATGCGCCTGCAGACCGACCCGACGGTCATCTATGGCATCGGCGCGGCCTACGACGGCAACATCCGCCGCCGCGACCTGACCACCGATACGCCCTACAACACCTACACCCGCGCCGGCCTGACACCGACTCCGATTGCCATGCCCAGCCGCGAGGCGCTGATGGCCGCTGCACAGCCGGCCGCCACCGATGCGCTGTACTTCGTGGCGGTGGGCGATGGCAGTGGCGCGCACGTGTTTTCGCCCAGCCTGGACCAGCACAACGCCGCCGTAGCCCGCTACCTGCAGCAGCTGCGCCAGCAACGTACCCAGGAGACCCCGGCGCAATGAGTCCCGCGCTGCTGCGACACCCGCGCTTCATCAGCCTGGAAGGCGGCGAAGGCGCCGGCAAGACCACGGCCATCAACGCCGCGCGCGACCACCTGCGCGCGCAGGGCTACGAGTTGCTGCTGACCCGCGAGCCGGGCGGCACGCCGCTGGCCGAGCGCATCCGTGCGCTGGTGCTGAAGCCGGACGAAGAGATTGCCGCCGAGCCGCTCAGTGCCGAAGCCGAACTGCTGCTGGTGTTTGCCGCGCGCGCACAGCACGTGCGCCAGGTGATCCAGCCGGCACTGCAGCGCGGTGCCTTTGTGCTGAGCGACCGCTTCACCGATTCCAGCTACGCCTACCAGGGCGGTGGCCGTGGCCTGGACCCGCAGTGGATTGCCGACCTGGAGCGCCGCGCCGTCGGCCTGCTGCCCGGGCTGACCCTGCTGCTGGACGTGGATGTGGCCATCGGCCGCGCACGCGCCAACGGCCGCGACCTGTGGCCAGACCGCATCGAGAGCGAGCAGGACGATTTCTTCCAGCGCGTGCGCGCGGTGTTCCGCGAACGTGCCGCCCAGGACCCGCAGCGCTTTGCGCTGATCGACGCCAACCAGCCGCAGGCCGAGGTGGCCGCCGCCGTGGCCGCCGCGCTTGCGCAGCGGCTGCAGCACGGAGGACACGCATGAGCACGTTTTCGCCCTGGCAGCAGCGCGCCTACGACCAGACCCTGGCCGCACTCGATGCGGGCCGGCTGGGCCACGGCCTGCTGATCTGCGGCCCGGCCGGGCTGGGCAAGCGCGAGGTGGCGCTGGCTCTGGCCGACCATGTGCTGTCGCGCGGTGATGCCGCGCACGCCACGCGCACCCGCCAGCTGATCGCTGCCGGAACGCACCCGGATCTGCAGCTGGTCAGCTTCATTCCGAACAAGAGCGGCGACAGGCTGCGCACCGAGATCGTCATCGAGCAGGTGCGCGAGATCACCAACAAGCTGGCGCTGACCCCACAGTACGGCGTGGAGCAGGTGGTGATCGTCGACCCTGCCGATGCGATCAACCGCTCGGCCGCCAATGCGCTGCTGAAGACGCTGGAAGAACCGCAGCCCGGCCGCTACCTGTGGCTGATCAGCAGCGAGCCGGCGCGGCTGCCGCAGACCGTCCGCAGCCGTTGCCAACGGCTGGAATTCAAGCTGCCGCCGTGCGAGGAAGCATTGGCCTGGCTGCAGCAGCAGGGCCACAGCGATGCCGAGGCACGCGAGGCGCTGGAGGCGGCACGCGGCCATCCGGGGCTGGCCGACAACTGGCTGCGCGAAGACGGCCTGGTGCTGCGGCGCGAGGTGGGCCGGGAACTGGAACAGCTGGCCGCGGGCCGTACCGGCGCCGTGGAGCTGGCACAGAAGTGGTGTGGCGATGACAACGCCGCGCTGCGCCTGCGCTTCGCCGCCGATCTGGCACTGGCCCAGGCCAGCGATGCCTTGACCGCACTGGAGCGATTGCACAAGCTTGCGGCGTGGTTCGATGCGGCCAACCGCACCCGCGACCTGCTGCGCACCACGGTGCGTGCAGACCTCGCGGTGGTCGAGTTGCTGCTGGCCTGGAACAAGGTGAACGAGCGGCCTGCCGCAAGGGGAAATCGATGAGTGCCAGCAACGCCCGCCAGGGCATCCTGTCCCTGGCCGTGAAAGACAAGGCCGGGCTGTACAGCGCGTACATGCCGTTCGTGAAGAATGGCGGCATCTTCGTACCCACGCCCAAGCGCTACTTCCTCGGCGATGAAGTGTTCCTGCTGCTGACGCTGCCCGATTCCAGCGAACGCCTGCCGGTGGCCGGCAAGGTGATCTGGGTGACCCCGGCCGGCGCACAGGGCAACCGCACCGCCGGCATCGGCGTGCAACTAGCCGATGGCGCCGAAGGGGAGAACGTGCGCAACAAGATCGAGACCCAGCTGGCCGGCCTGACCAGCTCAGACAAGCCCACCCATACGATGTGAGGGGGCGCGTATCGCCGCTCCTGATAGCGCCGGGCCACGCCCGGCGGCGCACTTGGAAACACCCATAAACACCCATGTGAAAAGTGTTGACGGTCGTGAAAAAGCCCCTATCATGAGTGGCTCAGCAACACACCGGGCGGTTAGCTCAGCGGTAGAGCATTGCCTTCACACGGCAAGGGTCACAGGTTCGATTCCTGTACCGCCTACCAATAAAATCAGTGTGTTAGACGAAAACGGCGAAAGCCGGTTTTTTTGTAAGTGCACAATAAGTGCAAACAAAAAGCCCCC
>WNDS01000003.1 GCA_009912235.1 Stenotrophomonas maltophilia | reverse complement strand
CAGCTGCAGGGTCAGCGGCTGTTCCAGTCACGGGTCCAGTTCCAGGAACGCATCGGTGGCCAGGCAGTCGATCTGCAGGCGGGTCTGGCCGCAGACCGTTTCCTCGCCTTCAAAGCGTTCCACCACCCAAGGCTCGTCCAGGCCGAGCAGGCGGATCTGCCGCGCCCGTTGATCGTCCATCACGATCGCCCGCGCCAGTGCCATCCAATGGCTGTTGCTCACCTGCATCCTCCAAGTCCGAGGAGATGCACTTTTGGTTGGTTTCCCGAGCGCTGTGCAGCGGAGCGTCGAACCTGTAGATGCGGTCACAATCTTTCGGCACAGAGCGAGTTGATGGCGTCACCCAAGGCCTTCTACGTCAGTGTGATTCGGGCCGAAGCCGACACATCAGAGTAGGCGTCGTACCCTCGATCAACAGGGAACATCCCTACCGCGAAGCACGGCAGTGGCTGATTCCCGTCGTGAGGGTCTGCGATCAGCATCTGCTTATGCTTGCTCTCTGCCACCGCTGGCTCTCGTCCATCAGCCAGGGTGTGCTGCGACTGCTGCTGCCATTGACCTGCCTGGTCTGCAACGAACCGGGCCACGACGACCTTGACCTCTGCCATGCGTGTCTGGCCGATCTGCCCTGGGCAGGCCATGCGTGTCTGCGCTGTGCACTGCCCCTCCCCGAGGGTGCCCTGCCGGTCTGCGGCAGCTGCCGCGACGAGCCGCCACCGCAATCCGCCACCCACGCCAGCTTTCTGTACCTCCCGCCGGTGGACCAGCTGCTGCGCCGCTACAAGTTCCACCAGGATCTGGCGGCCGGCCGCCTGCTGGCGCAGCTGATGCAACGTGCTCCCCCACCGTGGTGCTGCCTGCCGCTGGCGCCGGTGCCGTTGCATGACCGCCGCCTGTGCCAGCGCGGCTATAACCAGGCCGCCGAACTGTGCCGCCAGCTGCGCCTGACCACCTGGCGCGGCCTGTACCGCCGCCGCTACACCGCGCCGCAATCCGAGCGCAGCGCCGAGCAGCGCCGCAGCAACCTGTTCGATGCCTTCGCCGTGCGCGGTGCCGTGCCGCCACGGCTCACGCTTGTCGATGATGTGATGACCACCGGCAGCACCGTGGTGGAGATTGCCGACACCCTGCGCCTGGTGGGAGCCGACGAGGTGCGGGTGTGGGTCTGTGCGCGGGTACCGTGATCGGTCTCTTCATCCCCCGGGGCTAGGATGGACCCGGTTCCCGATCGAAGGTGCGGTCATGAATGCTCCCTTTTCTCCTTTGTTGTCCGCCATCGGGCACAGCTGGTGGATCCTGCTGCTGTACGGCGTGGTCGCGGTGGGCTTTGGCATCGTTGCCATCGGCTGGCCGCTGTCGGCGGCGACGGCGCTGGCATGGATACTGGGCGTGATGGCGATCGTGGAGGGGGTCATCAGCCTGTTCGCGCTGATCGCCGGGGGTAGTGGGGCGTCGCGCGGCTGGCTGCTGCTCTACGCGATCGCATCGCTTGCCTTTGGTGTCCTGGCGGTCATCAACCCGCTGGCGACGGCCAGCGTACTGGTGCTGTTCCTCGCCGCGTGGCTGCTGGTGGCGGGCATCTACCGCATCGTATTCGCCATCCGCGTGCGCAGGCATATCCGTGGCGAATGGCTGCTGGTCCTCAGCAGCGTGCTGGCGGTGGTGCTGGGCCTGCTGTTCGCCGCCAACCCGTATGCCGGCATGGCCGTGACCACCTTGTGGATCGGCATCCTCACCCTGATGTATGGGGTACTGCAGGTGGTGGCGGCCCTCCGGTTGCGTGCCCTGCGGTGATGTCCTTCACCCACTGACAGGGATGATCACGATGAAGCGATTGATTTCCGTAGCACTGTTGTTGGCGTTGACCGCCTGTGGTTCCGGTACACCGGCGTCGAATGAAGCCCTGCATGCGCCACATGCCGGGGTGCAGGTGCAGCTGCGCGCGGTGGATGCGATCGGCCAAGGCACGCTGGAATGGCAGGGGCGTCCCTTGAGCCTGCGTGAGCCGGCCCTGGCGACCAGCGCCGATATCATCGATGTGTCCACCAACCTGGACCCGGCCAATCATCCGGCCCTGGCGTTCCGCTTCCGCCCGGAAGCGGCTGAACGGCTGAACAAGGCCACCGAAGCGTTGGTGGGCAAGCAGGTGGCCGTCACCGTGGATGACCATGTGTTGACCGTGGCCACCGTGCAGGGGCCGTTCGGCACCAACATGCAGGTCAGCAGTGCCGGTGCCAGCGCCCAGCAGATCCAGGACCTGGCGCGCTACATCACCTAGGGCGGTCCGCCGGTGCAGTTGCAGTAGCCCCCTGGTGCCGGAAACGGGGTGGCCGGTACCCGGTCACCCCCGCTTTCCCGCAAACCGCGCCTCGATCTCCTCCAGTGACTTGCCTTTCGTCTCCGGCAGCCAGAACGCGGCCACCAGGAAGAACACGAACGTGCACGCGGCCCAGAACACGAACATGCTGGCGTAGCCATGATGGCCCACCGTCGGCAGGAACAGTGCTGCAATCGTGGTGGACACGAATTGGTTGATCAGCAGCGCGATGCTCATGCCGTTGGAGCGGATGCGGTTGGGCATCAGTTCCGACAGCGCCAGCCACACGCAGACGCCGGGGCCGACCGCAAAAAAGGCGACGAACACGAGAATGCAGGTGGCCACGGCCCAGCCATGCGCCGGGGGCGGCACCGGGCCGATGCGCGCCTGCTCGATGCGCAGGGGTGCCTGTGCGGCGCTTGCCGGGTCGGCGAAGGGGTTCAGGTGCAACGTGCGGAAGAACGCACCGATGACGCTGTCCGGCTGCACGGTGCCGGCACGGGCGATGCGCAGTTCGCGGTCGCTCAGGTTGTCGCTGCGCAGCGCACGTACATTGGTGAAATCACCGTAGGCATAGGAGACAGTCAGCTGCATCGGCCGGCCTTCGCTGCCGATGCCGGCACCCAGGCGCTGCCACTGCGCATCGTCCAGCACCAGGTGCAGGCCATCACCGCTGACAGCGGCCTGCAGCTGCGGCTGCACGTCGGCACGGCCGCGTTCGGCCAGGAAGAACAGCGTGGCCGCCGCCAACAGAGCGACGCAGATGCCGCCGCTGCCGAGCATCAGCAGGAAGCGGCGGCCCTTGCGGTCCACCAGCAGCAGGGCGGCCACGGTCATCACCGCGTTGAGCAGCTTGATCGCCACATCGGCGCCATTGGCCACCGCGCCGGACAGGCCGGCCTGGTTGAGGATGTTCACCGCATAGGCCAGCACCGAGTTGATGCCGGTGGCCTGGGTGCAGGCCAGCACCATGCAGGCCAGCAGGAACGGCACCACGTAGCGGCGGCTGAGCAGTGCATCGCGCTTGCCGTCATGGTTGTGCGACTCCGGTGCCTGGATCTGCGCCAGGGTGGGTTCCACCTCGGCGCCGGGCAGCACGCGCTGCAGGCTGCGGCGCGCGTCGTCCACGCGGCCGCGGCGCACCAGCCAGCGCGGTGATTCGGCCAGCCAGAAGATGCCTGCACAGAACAACAGGTCCGGTGCCAGGCAGCTCCAGAAGATGGTGCGCCAGGCGTGGTCCTTCACCGCGAACAGTGCCTGCGCCTGCTGCGCCATCGGCAGCGAGCGCACTGCCTCGGTGGCAGCGTCCACCATCTGCGCCTGGTACAGGCTGATCAGCGCGGCCAGCACCAGGCCGATGGTCAGCAGCAGCTGGAACATCGCCGCACCGCGGCCGCGGGGCTCGGGGCTGAGCACTTCGGCCAGGTACAGCGGCACCACCACGCCGATCAGGCCGCCGCTGATGCCCTGCAGCAGGCGGCCCAGCAGCAGCGGTGTGTAGCCCGAGGCCAGCGCCATGACCGGAATGCTGGCGGTGAACAGCAGGCCGGCCAGCAGCATGGCGCCGCGGCGGCCGATCAGGTCCGCAATGAGCCCGGCAAACAGTGAGGACAGCACGCTGCCCAGTAGCACGGCGGCCACCACGAAGCCCAGCTGCTGGCTGCTGAGCTGCCAGGCGTGGCTGGCGGTGGCTTCCAGGTAGGGCAGGGCGCCGGCGATGATGCCGATGTCGATGACGTACAGCAGGCCGCCCAGGCCGCCGATGAAGAGCAGGTAGCGAACGGGCCAGCGCGGGGCGGTGCGTGCAGTCATCGACAGGTTCCCAGGTAGCGCCAGGCCACGCCTGGCGGCGTTTCAATGCGGCATTCCCGCCGCATGGCGTGCATCAGGCATGTGCAGCGTGCAGATCGATGGCCGTGCCGGCGGCGAACACCTGCTGCAGCTGCAGCTGTGCATCCAGCACCACCAGGTCGGCGCGCGTATCCGGCGCGATGCGCCCGCGGTCGGCCAGGCCCAGGTAATCGGCCGGGAAGGTCGATACGCGCTGCGAGGCCTCGGCCAGTTCCATGCCCACCTGCACCAGGTTGCGCAGGCCCTGGTCCATGGTCAGCGCGCTGCCGGCCAGCGAACCACTGGCCAGGCGCACGCAGCCCATGCATTTGTGCACGCGTTGCTCGCCCAGTGCGTACTCGCCATCGGGCATGCCGGTGGCGGCGGTGGCATCGGTCACGGCGTACAGGCGCGGAATCGCACGCGCGGCCAGGCGGATCACGCCCGGGTGGACATGCTGCAGGTCGGGGATGATCTCGGCGTACTGCGCGTGTTCCAGTGCGGCGGCGGCCACGCCGGGCGTGTAGTGGTCCACGCCGGTAATGCCGTTGAACAGGTGGGTGAAGCCCACGGCGCCGGCCTGCAGCGCGGCCACGGCGTCTTCATAACGGCCGGCGCTGTGGCCAATCTGCACGCGGATGCCGAGTGCGGCCAGGGCGGGAATCAGTGCGGTGTGCTGGCCGATTTCCGATGCCAGCGTCATCACCCGGATCGGTGCCAGTGCGTGCAGCGCCTGCACGCGCGCCAGCGTGGCTTCCACCGTGCGCGGCGGTTGCGCGCCCAGCCGCTGCGGGCTGATGAAGGGGCCTTCCAGGTGCACGCCGGCAATCTGCGCGGCGTCGGCTGCCGGTGCGGCCATCACCGCAGCCACGCCCTGCAGCGCGTGTTCGATCTCGTCTATGCCGGCGGTCATGGTGGTGGCCAGCAGCGTGGTGGTACCGAAGCGCGCATGCGTGCGGCTGATGGTGCGCGCCACGTCGCCGCCCTGCATCAGGTCCACGCCGGCCGCGCCGTGCACGTGCAGGTCGACGAAGCCGGGCAGGATCACCGGCAGCGTGCCGTCGTCGGCTCCGCTGTGGTCGTCCACCTGCAGGTGGCGCACCTGCGTGTCGAAGTGGACGCGGCCGCGGCGCCACCCCAGCGGGGTGAGGATGCGGCCATGCAGGGAGCGCAGTTCGGTCATGGTGGCGGTGGCTCGGCGATGATGACGTCGATGCCCAGCTTCTGCAGGCCCTCACGGGTGACCTCGTCGATGCCGGGGTCGGTGATGATGGCGTGGACCTGGTCCAGCAGCGCGATGCGGTGCAGGCTGACCCGGCCGAACTTGGAGGCGTCGGTCAGCACCACGATGCGGCGTGCGCGCTCGACCATGCGGTGGTTGAGGCGGGCCTCGGCCTCGTCGTGGGTGGTCAGGCCGAACTGCAGGTCCAGCCCGTCCACGCCCAGGAACAGCGTGTCGAAGCTGTAGGAATTGAGGCTGGCCTCGGCCTGGCTGCCCTGCAGCGACAGCGACTGCTTGCGCAGCAGGCCACCGGTCAGCAGCACGTTCATACCCGGTGCGTTGGCCAGTTCCCAGGCGATGTTCAGGCCGTTGGTCATCACGGTCACATCGCGGTGCGCGCGCAGGTGGCGCGCCAGGGTCATGGTGGTGGAGCCCGAGTCGATGATGATGTTGTCGCCGGGCTGCACCAGCTGCGCGGCGCGGATGCCGATGGATTCCTTCAGCGGCAGGTTCAGCGCATCCTTTTCGTGGATGTCCTGTTCCTGCGGCGGCGTGCGCACCAGCGTGGCCCCGCCATGGGTGCGCGTGGCCAGCCCCTGTGCTTCGAAATGACTCAGGTCGCTGCGGATCGTCACCGCCGACACGCCGTAGCGGTCGACCAGCTCGGCCACCTGCACGGAGCCCTTTTCAATCAGGGTCTGCAGGATCTGCTGGCGGCGGGGACGGGTGGTGCGCATGGCCTTCTCGTGGTTCACGTGGAAGGTAGAGAGTAGCCGTTCGTGCGCGGGCGTGGGCCGGCCTGGTTGTTGGCGCAGGCGCGCGCATAGTCCTCCAGGCACAGGCCGATGCGGTGCTACACCAGCGCTGCCGGCGTGTTCTCCAGCGTGCCTTCGCGCACCGCGCGGTACTGTTCGGGCAGGTACTGGCTGAGCAGCACCAGCGGCGGCGCATGGGCCTGCAGGTTGGCAAACAGCGTGGCCACGGCAGCGTCCACCTCGGGCAGGCCCCAGTAGTAGCGGCAGCGGTCGCTGAAGGCGAACGCGCGCAGCAGGCGTAGGCTGGCAGCGTCGCCGTGGTAGTGCGCCTGCCAGTGGCGCGGCTGCGCCTGCATCACCGCGTCCAGCACGTTGGGCAGCTGCGAACACTGTGCCGCCGGCAGCAGTTCGGCCTCGATGGCGGCCAGTGCGAACAGTGCTTCGCGGTAGGCGAACGTGGCGGCCGGGCCCACCTTGAGGATGGCGAAGTGGTCGCGCACCAGTGCGTGCAGGCCACTTTCGCGCTGGTAGTCGGTGGAGTGGGCCTCGAACACGATGCGCGGCTGCTGCTCCAGGAAATCGGCCAGCTCGCTGGCGGCGGCGGGGTCGTAGTCGTGCACGCTGCTGTGGTCGAAATCCACGCCCGGCTGCACCACCATGGCGATCATCCGCTGCCAGGCATCACGCAGTTCGGGCGTATCGAAGGCCTGCTGGTGGATGGCCAGGGTCTGCGCGGCGGCAGCCGGGGTGGTCACCTGCAGGTCGCCGGCCAGCGAGGCTTCGCCACCGGGAATGGGCACTTCGGTACCGATCACATACACCGGCAGCGGCAGGCCGTGCGCGGTGGCGGTACGTTCGGCGATGCACGCCAGTTCGGCCGAGCGCGCGGCAACGGTGGCATCGGGCAGTGGCACCAGGTCGTCGGCGCAGGACATGCTGCAGTCCAGGTGGATCTTGTGGAAACCGGCCGCCACGTAGGCGTCGATCAGCACCCGCGCATGCGCCATGGCCTCGGCCGCGGGCTGCTTCTGCCACGCGTTGGGGCCCAGGTGGTCGCCGCCCAGCAGCAGGCGCGCGCGGGAAGCCTTCCGCATCGGCCAGTGCCCACACGTAATCGCGGTACTGCGGCGGGGCCATGCCGGTGTAGCCACCGAACTGGTCCACCTGGTTGGAGGTGGCTTCGATCAGCAGCACGGTGTCATGCCGCAGCGTCACGTGCATGGCCGCGCGCAGCACCTGCTCGTTGCTGCAGCAGACGCTGTACAGGCCGATGTTGTGGCCGGCGCGGTGGGAGGCAAGCAGGGACTGCAGCGGGGACATGGTCAGGCTCCGGGAATCAGGAAAGCGTGCTGGCAGGCCAGCAGGGCGGCACCACGGGCGCCACCGGCGTCGCCAAAACGCGGCGGCACGATGGGCGGCACCTGCACGCCACCGAACAGATGGGCGGCGATGGCCGAGGGCAGCTGCTCATACAGCGGCGCATAGCGCGAGAGGCCGCCGCCCAGCACGATGATGTGCGGGTCCAGCGCCAGCACCAGCGCGGCCAGGCTGTCGCCCAGCAGATCGCGGTGGATGTCCAGCGCGCAGCGTGCGCGTACTTCGCCCTGCTCGGCCAGGGCGATCACCGCGCTGGCGTCGGTGGCGTTGCCGCCCAGGTGGCGTTCGATCATTGCCAGCCCGCTGCCGGACACATAGCGCTCCACGCAGCCGCACAGGCCGCAGCCGCATTCCAGCAGCGGCAGGCCGTAGCGCTGCAGCAGGTTGGCCGGCACGCTCCAGTGGCCCCATTCGCCGGCGATGCCGTTCAGGCCGGCCAGCAACCGGCCCTGCACGCAGAAGCCACCGCCGGCACCGGTGCCGAGGATGGCGCCGAACATGCTGGGGTAGCCGTCCGCGGCGCCACCATGGGCTTCGGACAGCGCGAAGCACTGCAGGTCGTTGCCGAGGTGCAGCGGGCGCTGCAGGCGCTGCTGCAGGTCGGCGGCTACGTGCTGGCCGGTCAGCGCCGGCACGTTGGCGCTGAGCTGGCGGCCATCGCGGTCACGCACGCCGGGCAGGGCGATGCCGATGGCGTGGGCCGGCGTGCCCAGCGCGCTGTCGGCGGCGTCCACCAGTTCGGCCACCGCCTGCAGGAAGCCGGGGTAGTCGCCCTGCGGCGTGGCGATGCGCTGGCGCCAGGTCACCTGCAGCGCGGCATCGCAGGCCACCAGCTCGATCTTGGTGCCGCCGATGTCGATGCCGTAGCAGGCAGGGGCGAGGGTCTCAGCCATGGTGGATGGTCACGCCCTTGACCACGCGGTTGACGGTGCCATCGGGGAACGGGTTGTCCGGGGTCAGGCCCAGCGCGGCCGAACGCTGCAGCGCGTACAGCTGTGCAAAGCCCAGCCACACCGGCGCCAGCCAGGTATCGTCCAGCGCGGGCTGCAGCAGCGCCACGGCCACGGTGTGGTCATCGCCGCCGCCAATATCCAGTGCCGGCCCGATCGACAGCACCTGCCCGGCCACGCCGTCGCGGCGCAGTTCTTCCAGCAGATCGGCTTCGTAGCGGCGCGCCAGCGGCTGCGTGCTGCGCAGCACGACCACCAGGGTGCTGCCATCCAGCGTGGATTTGGGCCCGTGGCGGAAGCCCAGCGGCGTGTTGGCCAGTGCCAGCACGCGCCCGGCGGTCAGCTCGAGCACCTTCAGCGCGCTTTCGCGGGCGAGCGCTTCCAGCGGGCCGCTGGCCAGGTAGATCACGCGGTTGAACGGGCGCGCGGCCAGCGTGGCCACCGCCGCATCCCACTGCGCCAGGCCGTTGCGGGCCAGTGCGGCCAGCGTGCGCAGGCGGCTGATGCGGGCCTCGCAGCCGGCACGGTCGAACACGGTCAGTGCTGCCAGCAGCATGCAGGTCAGGCTGCTGGTCATGGCGAAGGCGCGGTCACAGCTGGCGGTGGGCATCAACAGGGTGCAGGTATCGCTGCGGCCGGCCCCGCGCCGGGCCAGTTCGCCCTCGGCATTGCAGGTGATGTCCAGGAACCGCGCCTGCGTCACGTCGCTGCGCACGCGGTCCACGGCGGCCAC
The DNA here is from genome assembly GCA_009912235.1 of Stenotrophomonas maltophilia. Taxonomy (GTDB): domain Bacteria; phylum Pseudomonadota; class Gammaproteobacteria; order Xanthomonadales; family Xanthomonadaceae; genus Stenotrophomonas; species Stenotrophomonas maltophilia_AV. The sequence continues at coordinate 796,959 of WNDS01000003.1, read as the reverse complement.
GCTTTCCGGGCTGGAGCCGCTGCGCCCGAACGACACCAGCAGGGTGGGGCGGTCGGGCTGCAGGTACAGCGCCGGGTGGGTCAGCAGGCTGGTGGTGTGCACCGCGCGCACCTCGGCCGGCCACTGCGCGTTGACCACGTCGGCCACCATTTCGGCAATGAAGCCCGAGCTGCCGGCGCCGGTGAACAGCACGCGCTGCGCCGGGTCGTTCAGGGCATCGCCGAGGAAGGCCTGCAGGCGTTCGCGGGCCTGCGACAGGTCCTGCGCCAGCACTTCCCACAGCGCGGGCTGCTGCGCGATCTCGGTGGCGGTGTCGGCACCGCCCAGGCGCTGCCAGGCGGACAAATCGGAAAGCAGTGTGACGTCCATTCGGGGTTCCTGTTGGGCCATCGCACCATCGGCGCTTTCTTTCGAAATGTCAATTAACGAAAGTAAAAAGAAAGAATATACGGGCGGCGGGTTCTGCCCCGCCGTCCGTCTTATGAAGATTGAAAGTCGCACGCGGAATTGCCTTCATCCTTGGCTTAATAAACCTTTTTCGCCACCCAAACAAAGTGTGCGTTTGCAGGAACTTTCATTTGTGAGAATTATTTCTTCCTTTTACCTTTCATTTTATTGACATCTTTCAAATCCCTGCCCTAGAGTCGGCCGCAACAGCTGGAATCGAACGCCCTATGAACGGGCCTGGGAGCAAGGTGGACATCCGCGCACGTCGATCATCGCTGGGCCTGGCCCTGTGGGCCGCCCTGCTGGCCCCGGCATTGCCGGCCGTGGCTGCGCCGGTGGGCAACCTGGCCTCCGTCACTGCCGATGGCCCACATGCGTTGCGCCTACGCACCGATTCGGGCAGCCTGCTGCGCATTGACGTACTGGCCGCCGACATCGTGCGCGTGCAGGCCGGCCGCAACGGCGCACTGACCGGTGCCGGTGACAAGGCCGCGCCGATCGTGCTGCCGCAGCCCGATGGCGCCGTGCAGGCACAGCTGGAAGAGGACGCGCAGGAAATCCGCGTGCATACGCCGGCACTGCTGCTGCATGTACAGCGGCAACCGCTGCGGCTGCGGCTGGAGCGGCTGGACAACTGCACCGCCGTGCCGCTGTAACAGGAACAGCAGCCGCTGGACCTGGACGCCGCGCAGAGCGTGCAGATGCTCAGCTCGCAGGCCGATGAAGCGTTCTACGGGGGTGGCCAGCAGAACGGTCGCTTCCAGTTCAAGGGCCGCGAGCTGGAGGTGTCGTATTCCGACGGCTGGGAAGAGGGCGATCGCCCCAGCCCGGCGCCGATGCTGCTCAGCAGCCGTGGCTGGGGCATGCTGCGCAACACCTGGAGCGATGGCAGCTACGACCTGCGCCAACCCGACCAGGCCACCCTGCTGCACCGCGAAGACCGCTTCGATGCGTACTACTTCGTGGGTGCGGATCTGCCGAAGCTGATCGAACGCTACACCCAGCTGACCGGCCGCCCGAACATGGTCGCGCGCTGGGCGCTGTCCTACGGCGATGCCGACTGCTACAACGACGGCGACAACCGCAGAAAGCCCGGCACCGTGCCCGACGGCTGGAGCGATGGCCCCACCGGCACCACGCCGGATGTGATCGACAGCGTGGCCAAGCAGTACCGCGAACATGACATGCCCGGCGGCTGGATCCTGCCCAACGATGGCTACGGCTGCGGCTACCAGAAGCTGCCCGAGACCGTGCAGGGGCTGGCAAAGTATGGCTTCCGCACCGGCCTGTGGACCGAGAACGGCGTGGACAAGATCGCCTGGGAAGTGGGCAAGGCCGGCAGCCGCGTGCAGAAGCTGGACGTGGCCTGGACCGGCAAGGGCTACCAGTTCGCGATGGATGCCAACCGCCAGGCCTTCAACGGCATCCTCGACAATTCCGATTCACGCCCGTTCCTGTGGACGGTGATGGGCTGGGCCGGCATCCAGCGCTATGCCGTGGCCTGGACCGGCGACCAGAGCAGCAGCTGGGATTACATCCGCTGGCACATTCCCACCCTGGTCGGCTCGGGCCTGTCCGGCATGGCCTATGCCAGTGGCGATGTGGATGCGATCTTCGGCGGCAGCGCCGAAACCTTCACCCGTGACCTGCAGTGGAAGGCATTCACGCCGGTGCTGATGGGCATGAGCGGCTGGTCGTCCAACGCGCGCAAGCACCCGTGGCGGTACGACGAGCCCTACCGCAGCATTAACCGCGATTACCTGAAGTTGAAGATGCGCCTGACCCCGTACATGTACGGGCTGGTGCACGAGGCCGCGCAGAGCGGCGCGCCGCCGGTGCGTGGCCTGATGTGGGACAACCCGCGCGATCCGCATGCGCAGGATGAAACCTACAAGTACCAGTTCCTGCTCGGCCGCGACCTGCTGGTGGCGCCGGTATACCGCAGCCAGGCGGCCAGCCGTGGCTGGCGCCGCGGCATCCATCTGCCGGCCGGCGGCTGGATCGACTACTGGGATGGCCGCCGCGTGCAGGCCGGTGCCGAGGGCCGCCAGCTCGACCGCCAGGTGGGCCTGGCCACCCTGCCGCTGTTCGTGCGCGCCGGGGCAATCCTGCCGATGTACCCATCGATGCTGTTCGACGGCGAAAAGCCGCTCGATGAAGTGACCTTCGACCTGTACCCGCAGGGCGAATCGCAGTACACGCTGTATGAGGACGATGGCAGCACGCGCCGCTACCAGCAGGGTGAATCGAGCACGCAGGTGGTGCGCGTGCAGGCGCCGGCACAGGGCAGTGCCGGCGGTGCAGGTGCAGATCGATGCGGTGCAGGGCCACTACAACGGCCAGTTGGCGCAGCGCCGCTATGGCCTGCGCGTGTTGAACCGGCAGGCGCCGCGCAGCATGCAGGCGGGTGGCCGCACGCTGCCGGCGCTGGCCGATGCCGCCGCGCTGGCCGCCGCCGGCGAGGGCTGGTACTTCGATGCGAAGGAACGCGGTGGCACGCTGCATGTGCGCACCGCCGTGCAGGCCATCGGCCAGCCGCTGGCGTTGCTGCTGGACTTCCCGGTGGCCGCCGCCGCCCCCGACGACGCCTACCCGGCCGTACCGGTGCTGGGCCGCGAGCTACCGGCCGACAGCCTGCTGGCGGTCAACCGCCCGGCCGAAGAACCGGGCGATGCGCTGGAGAATGCGTTCGACGATGACCCCGGCACCTGGTTCCGCAGCATCCGCAACCAGGCTCTGCTCACCGGTGCCCACGAGTGGGCGGTCGGTTTCGGCGAACGCAAGCTGATCGATGGCATCGACATCGCCCCGCGCAACGACAAGAACTGGAAGCACGGCCAGGTGCGCGACTACGAGGTGTACCTGGGTGACAGCAACGGCGAGTGGGGCGCACCGGTGGCGCGCGGCCAGCTGCAGCTGAAGGAAGGCGTGCAGCGCATCGACTTCCCGGCCCATTCCGGCCCCCTGCTGCGCTTCCCCGTGCTCAGCGTGCAGAACCCCGAAGGCGATGGCGCCAGCAGCACCGACCCGATGGTCACGGCGGCACAGGGCAGCGCCCGCGCCTTCGATGCGCTGCAGCCGCGCGATGTCGGCCCCATCGCGCTGTCCACCTTCCACATTCTCGAACACCAGGAACCGGAGCGGCCGGCACGGCAGCAGTCTCTCTCGGTGCTGCCGCTGCCGGCCGCGCTGGCCACGCAGGTGCACGCCGACCAGGCCTTCAGCGGTGGCCAGCCGCTGCGCATGAACGGCCTACTGTTCCGCCGTGGCCTGGGCGTCGCCGCCAGCAGCCGCCTCGATCTGGCACTGCAGGGGCGCTGGCAGCTGCTGCGCGCCGACCTGGGCATCGACGATGCTTGCCGCAGCGCCGGTGGCCTGCAGTTCCAGATCTGGGGCGATGGCCGCCTGCTGTACTACAGCGGCCTGGTGAAAGCCCCGGGCGTGGTCAAGCCGGAACTGGACATCCGTGGCCTGTCCCGCCTGAGCCTGCGCACGCTGGGTGCGCAGGGCAGCCGCCCCACCCAGGTCTGTGCGAACTGGGCCAATGCCGTGCTGATCGGCCAGGAGGGCGACACCGCCAGCTTCGTCGCCCCATGACCCCCTCGTAACACCGCTCCCCCCCCCCGCCCATACCGACTGCGGCTTCACCACGACTGTGGGGGCCGCGGCCCGGGAGCGTTTTGCCCGCTGAACGCCCATGCGCCCGCCCTTTCGCGGCGCACCCCTGCCAGGAGAGAACCCCGATGTTGCCCGCACGCCACCACCGCCCCCGTGTCGCACCGTCGCCCCGCTGACGCTGGCCATTGCCGGCGTGCTGCTGTCGCTGGCCCTTCCCGCCGCCGCCCAGGACAGCAAGGGCAACGCCACCGAGCTGGCCCGCGTCGAAGTGACCGGCTCCAACATCCGCCGCACCGACGTGGAAACCGCTTCGCCGGTGCAGGTGATCAGTAAGCAGGACATCCAGAACATGGGCGCGCGCACGCTGCTGCAGGTGCTGGACAACCTGCCGGCCGCACGCCCGGCGCAGCAGGACGCGCGCTCGTTGTTCACCGGCTCCGATGGTGCTGCGCAGGCCAACCTGCGTGGCCTGGGTGCGCAGGGCACGCTGGCGCTGCTCAACGGCCGCCGCCTGTCCTACTACGGTGCGCCGGCCGGCTTCCAGACCCAGTTCGTCAACATCGATGCCATTCCGGCCGCGGCCATCGAGCGCATGGAAGTGCTGACCGACGGCGCGTCGGCGGTGTACGGCACCGACGCGGTGGCCGGCGTGATCAACGTGATCACCAAGCGCAACTTCCAGGGCGCGGAGATCAACTTCACCAATGACACCTCCTCGCACATCGATTCCTACGGCGAACGCCAGGCCAGCATCACTGCTGGCTTCGGCGACCTGACCGAAAACCGCTTCAACATCTACGGCGCAGTGAACATGTATCGCCGCGATGCGATTCCGCTCAGCGATTTCTACGACAAGCGGCCCAAGCAGTACTACGTCAACAATCCGAACTACCTCAACAACCTGCGCCTGGGCGTGGGCAGCAAGCCGGGGCAGTTCAACCCGGGCACCTACTTCGCCTTCGATCCGGCCACCGGCCGCCGCGTGCAGGAAGCTGCGCCGGGCTGCCAGAACATCCTGCAGGGCCAGCCCGCCAGCCTCAGCTGCGTGTGGGAAACCTGGATGAACGGTGAGATCGACGTCGGTGCGAAATCCGAGCGCAACACCGCCTACCATAACGGCACCTTCCTGGTGGGCGAGAGCACCGAGATCTTCGCCGAAGCCACCTACACCGACATCGACCTGCGCGCCAACGGCGGCACCCCGCGCACCTACGGCACCACCACCAGCAACCCGACCAACTGATTCTCGCGCAACACCGCCAACAACGTCAACCAGTTCCTGTACCCGTTCTTGGGCCCGAACAATGAGTACAACCTGGCCAGCCCGCAGCTGAAGGCGATGATGGGCGGCGTGGTGGGCCTGAACTACCTGCTGCAGGATGGCGGCGCCAACTACTTCGGCCAGCGCAACACCGACAAGAGCTACCGGGTGCTGGCCGGTGCGCGCGGCCATGTGGGCGAGTGGAACTGGGAAACCGCGTTTGCCAGCGCCGGCACGCACTCCACCACCTACCAGACCATCAACGTCAACACCCGGGGCTTCGAAAAGGCCTTCGGCCCGTACACCATCGATCCGGGCATCGGGCGGGTGATCATCTCCGACCACCCGGCCTACAAGTTCGAGCAGATCAGCGAGGCTAACGCCGCGCTCATCCGCGAAGCCTTCCCCACCTTCGACATCCAGTCCTGGACGCGCCTGCGTACGCTGGATGGCAAGATCGAAGGCCCGCTGTTCCAGCTGCCGGCCGGTGAGATGCGCGCTGCCTTTGGCTTCAACGCCAGCCGCGAAACCTTCTACACCCCCGACAATGCCGATGCGGCCAACGGCCTGATCACCCAGTAGGGCGGCTCGTGGTTCGACGGCAAGCGCAACACCTATGCGCTGTTCGCCGAAACGTTGACGCCGATCACCGACAAGCTGGAACTGGACGCGGCGGTGCGCGTGGACAAGTACCCGAACTTCAGTGCCAACATCGCGCCGAAGATCGGCTTCAAGTACCAGGCCTTCGAGCAGCTGATGCTGCGCGGCACCTATTCCACCGGCTTCCGCGCGCCCAGCCTGGCCGAGTCCGGCAACGGCGGCCTGTTCGCGCAGCTGGGCGGGTTCCGCGACGAACTGCGCTGCAACGAGACCAACGCCATCGCCAACCTGCTGCTGCGCTCGCAGCGCCCTGGCGATGTGGACCTGGGCAAGGGCCTGTTGAACGCCGACTGCAGTCGTACCGTTGCGCGCATGACCCAGCCCAACAAGGAACTGAAGCCGGAGAAGGCCAAGATCGCCACGCTGGGCTTCGTCTACGAGCCGGCCACCTGGCTGTCGGTGTCGGCCGACTACTGGTTCATCTACCGCAACAACGAGATCGTCGCGCCCGATTTCCGCCGCATGGAGGACATCATCGCGATGGCCCGCTCGCCGATCACCGAGAGCGACCGCGCCAACCTGGCGCAGCTGGCGGCGATGTGCGCCGACCCGGCCGCCGGCGTGAGCTGCCCGGGCACGCTGCCTGGTTACAGCGCCGGCAACGTGGCCAGCGTGGTGGGCCAGCACCGCAACCGCGGCAAGACGCTCATCGACGGTTTCGACATCGACGCGCGCAGCCGTTTCTCGCTGGAAGACTGGGGCCGGCTGAACATCGGCCTGGCCGCCGCCATCGCCAACCGCAACCGCTTCTACATGGACGAACAGAGCGGCTGGTACTACGGTGACGTGGTGGGCTACTACAACAACCCGCGCCTGCGCGCCACGCTCAACGCCGACTGGACCTACCGGCAGGTCACCACCAGCGTGTTCGTGAACTACATTGGCGGCACCAAGTGGGCCACCGACCAGATTGACGCGCAGAGCAACAACGCCGAGACCTGCACCGGCGGCTACCTGAAGCTGCAGCCGGGCAAGTGCGAAGGTGCGCCATCGTGGTGGACGGCCAACATGAGCGTGACCTGGCGCCCGGACGATGCCTGGAACCTCAGCTTCACGGTGAAGAACCTGTTCAACCGCCTGCCCTTCTACGACCCGAACAGCTTCCTGGGTGATTCCAGTGATTACGCGACCATTTTCGGCCGTGGTTACAGTGTGACCCTCGGCTACCGCTTCCAGTAACCGCTTTTGAGTGACGGGTGCGCCGGTTGCGGCCGGCGCGCCACCCAGAGGAGAGATGTCTGCCATGAAACGTAGGGAATTCATTGCCGCCGGTGCGGCGGTCGCCGCCAGCAGCCTGCTGTCCACGACCCCGGCCTGGGCGCGCGGGCGCAAGGTGCGGCTGGCCATGATCGGTACCGGCATGCGCGGCCTGGTGCTGCTGAAGGAACTGGTGCGCCGTGACGACGTGGAGGTGGTCGCGCTGTGCGATATCGAGCCGATCATGCTCGGCCGCGCCATGGACATGGTGGCCAAGGCCGGCAAGCCGGCGCCGAAGGCCTATGGCCAGGACCGTGATGGCAACGCGTGGAAGCGCCTGCTGGAACAGAAGGGCATCGATGGGGTGATCATCGCCACGCCGTGGCAGTACCACGCGCCGATGGCCATTGCCGCGATGCAGGCCGGGGCGGCCGTGGGCTGCGAAGTGGTGGCCGGCATCACCCTGCAGGACCACTGGGACGTGCTGAAGACCCAGCTGGAGACGCGCACACCGTACATGCTGCTGGAAAACGTCTGCTACCGCCGCGATGTGATGGCCGCACTGCAGATGGTGCGGCAGGGGCTGTTCGGTGAACTGGTGCACTTGCAGGCCGGCTACCAGCACGACCTGCGCGGGGTGAAGTTCAATTCCGGCGACCCGAACCAGCCCTACGACAGCGGCATGGAATTCGGCCCCAAGGGCTGGAGCGAAGCACGCTGGCGCACCGAGCATTCGGTCAAGCGCAATGGCGAGCTGTACCCCAGCCACGGTATCGGCCCGTGCGCGATGTACACCGGCATCAACCGTGGCAACCGCTTCACCCACATCAACACGTTCGCCACCAAGGCGCGCAGCCTGCACGAGTACACCGTGGCCAAGAGCGGTGGCACCACCCACCCGAGCACGAAGGTGACGTTCAAGCTGGGTGACATCGTCACCACCACGCTGGCCTGCGCCAACGGCGAGACCATCCTGCTGCAGCACGACACCTCGCTGCCGCGACCGTACTCGATGGGCTTCCGCGTGCAGGGCACCCATGGATTGTGGATGGATGTGAACCGCTCGAGCCACATCGAAGGCCTCAGCCCGCCGCACCAGTGGGAAGACTTCGCGACCTACCAGGAACAGTACGAGCACCCGTTGTGGAAGCAGAACGCGGACACCGCCGCCAGTGCCGGCCACGGTGGCATGGACCGGTTCGTCATCCATGCCTTCGTGGAAGCGCTGAAAGCCAAGGCGCCGATGCCGATCGACATCTATGACGCGGTGACCTGGAGTGCGATCACCCCGCTGAGCGAGCAGTCCATCGGCAATGGGTTCCAGACGCTGGAGTTCCCGGATTTCACCGCAGGGGCATGGCAACAGCGCACGCCGATCTTTGCCTTCGACGGAAAATATTGACCTGCAGATTCACGGTAGCGCCGGGCCCTGCCGGCGTCGCTGTCTCCGCTCGCACTACACTAATGCTCCCAACAAAGGTGGAGCCCCCAGCCCATGGCATGGCAGAAGATCAGCGGCCAGCCGGACCAGCGTTTCCTCGGTCCGTTTCGCATCGAATTCTGGCGCATCCACGAGGGCCAGGTGTTCCACCAGGGCCGGCTGCTGCGCAAGGTCGATGCAGCGAGCTTCGAGTTCATTCCGGCGCACCTCTTCATCGGGCGCGATGCGCACGCGGTCTACCACGCGTGGACCCGGCAGACCTCCATCGACCGCGACAGCTTTCGCCAGTGTGGCGAATACTGGCTGGACGACCATGCCGTCTACTTCGAGCACGAGACCTCGCTGAAGGCGCTGGCCGGGGCGGATTGCACGACGTTCCGCGATCTCGGCGGCGGCTACGGGGCCGATGACCAGGGCGGTTGGTACTGCGGCCGGCGGATGAAGCACTGCCTGCGCGGTGACCTGCTGCAGGGGGTGCCAGAGGACCCGCTCTACGCCGTCGATGACAGCAACGTCTACTGCGACGGGAAGCCGCTGCCCGGGGTGGATCGCGCGCGCTGGCAGCTGCTGGACGGGTGCTTCTCGGGTGATGGCAGCCGGGTCTACTACCTGGAACGAAAGCTGCCGCGTGTGGATGCGGCGACGTGGCGCTGGCTGGAAGGGAGCTGGTCGCGGGACCACAAACACCTGTTCCACATCTTCATGATCGAGACCGATCCAGTGCTGCGTGCACAGCATGGGTTTGAGTGACTGGCGCGGGTGCGTGCTGCCGAACGGCCACGGTGCTGTGCCGCCGGCGGATGCGCCTGGCGGTGTGACTCTGGGAGTCGGGGCGTTGCTGGGGGAGACGTCCTGCTGGGAGGCGCGGTCTGCGAAGGCAGACCGGAGCAGGGAAAGATGGCGCGCCCGGAGGGATTCGAACCCCCGACCAATGGCTTCGGAAGCCACTACTCTATCCGGCTGAGCTACGGGCGCGTTGTAGAACCGCCACACCGCCGGACCAGGCCGGGGCGGGCATCGCAGCGCCATGAGGCGGTGCGGGTCCGGCATTCTATCTGCATTCGGCGCACAAATCTCCCCCCACCACCCAAGCGGCGCCGAAGCGGGGCAGGGGCGTATCCTATGCCGATGCCTTACGAACACCCCGAGCCCGCCGCTGCGCCCGTTCCCCAATGGCGGCACTACTGGAAACTGATGCGCGCCGACCGCCCGATCGGCACCTTGCTGCTGCTCTGGCCCACCTGGTGGGCACTGTGGCTGGCCGCCGGTGGCCTGCCGCCGCTGTGGACGCTGTTCGTGTTCACTGCGGGCGTGTGGCTGACCCGCTCGGCTGGATGCGTCATCAACGACTACGCCGACCGCTGGCTGGACCCGCACGTGAAGCGCACCAAGGACCGCCCGCTGGCCAGTGGCGCGGTGCGTGGCCGCGCGGCGCTGGCGCTGTTCGCCGGGTTGATGCTGGTGGCCTTCGCCCTGGTGCTGACCCTGAACGGGCTGACCATCGCCCTGAGCGTCGTCGGCATTTTCCTGGCGGCCAGCTACCCGTACCTGAAGCGCTACACGCATCTGCCGCAGGTGTACCTGGGCATGGCGTTCGGCTGGGGCATCCCGATGGCCTTCGCGGCCGTGCAGGGTGAAGTGCCGCTGCTCGGCTGGCTGCTGTATGCGGCCAACATCCTGTGGTCGACCGCGTATGACACCTGGTACGCCATGGTGGACCGCGATGACGACCTGAAGATGGGCTCGCGCTCGACCGCCATCCTGTTCGGTGACCTGGACCTGGTGATCCAGTGCGTGCTGTACGCGCTGTTCCTGGCCACGATGGCGCTGGTGGGTGTGCGTGGCGGCCTGGGCGGCTGGTATGTGCTCGGCCTGCTGGTGGCGGCAGGGTTGATCGCCTACGAGTTCTGGCTGGCCCGCCACCGCGAACGCGACCCGTGCTTCAAGGCGTTCCTGCACAACAACTGGGCGGGCGTCGCCCTGTTCGCCGGCCTCGCGCTGGATCTGGCGCTGCGCTGACCCCGGTAGCACCGCATCCACGCATGGCGTGGATCTACAAAATCGCCCCGTCCACGCCCCCTCTGGCGCAATGGTAGTGCCGGCCGTTGGCCGGCACCCCGGCACCCCGGCAGCACCACCCCCACCCCCACCTACGACCATCAGGTGACTGACAACCCGCCGCCCACCCACCAGAATCGGTCATCGAACCTGGGAGGGTAGGCGATGGCAGCACCGGCGGCGGCACAGGTACAGGATGGCTGGATGGCGCGCGCAGCGCTGCGGTCGGCGGCATGGGCGGAGAAGTGGTTTCCCGACGCCTACGTTTTCGCGGTCCTCGGCGTGGTCATCGTGGCCGTGATGGCCATGGGGCTCGGCGCCAGCCCGCAGGCCACGGCGCAGTCGTTCGGCGAAGGCTTCTGGAGCCTGATTCCCTTCACCATGCAGATGGCCTTCGTGGTCATCGGCGGCTATGCGGTGGCCACCGCGCCGGTGGTGGCGCGCTTCATCGACCTGCTGGCGCGGGTGCCCAAGACCGGCCGCGGTGCGGTGGTCTACGTGGGCCTGGTCAGCATGCTGGCCTCGCTGCTCAGCTGGGGCTTTTCGCTGGTGTTCGGCGGGCTGCTGGTGCGCGCGCTGGCACGCCGCACCGGACTGCACATGGACTACCGCGCGGCCGGCGCCTCGGCCTACCTGGGCCTGGGCGCGGTGTGGGCGATGGGCCTGAGTTCCTCCGCCGCGCAGCTGCAGGCGAACCCGGCCAGCATGCCGCCGGGGCTGGTGGAAATCACCGGCGTGCTGCCCTTCACCGAAACCATCTTCCTGTGGCAGTCGATCGCGCTGACGGCAGTGCTGATCCTGGTCTCGCTGCTGATTGCCTGGTTGACTGCACCGGCCGCCGCCAGCGCCCGCGTTGCCCAGGATTTCGAAGGCGCCGCGCAGGCCGAGCCGGCACCGCTGCAGCCGCGCACGCGGCCCGGCGAGTGGCTGGAATACAGCCCGCTGCTGACCGTGCTGCTTTCGCTGCTGGCCTTCGGCTGGCTGTTCAACGAGTTCGCCAGCAAGCCGGTGGTCACCGCCATCGCCAACCTCAACACCTACAACTTCCTGTTCATTTCGCTGGGCCTGCTGCTGCACTGGCGCCCGCGCAGCTTCCTCAACGCGGTGGCCAAGGCGGTGCCGAGCACCACCGGTGTGCTGATCCAGTTCCCGCTGTACGGCGGCATCGCGATGATCCTCACCCATGCCGCCGGCGCTGATGGGCAGACGCTGGCGCATCGTCTTTCCAGCCTGTTCGTGCACATTGCCAGCACCGATACCTTCGCCTTGGTGATGGGCGTGTACTCGGCGGTGCTGGGGTTCTTCGTCCCGTCCGGTGGCGGCAAGTGGATCATCGAAGCGACGTATGTGATGCAGGCGGCCAACGAACTGCAGGCGCACCTGGGCTGGGCGGTGCAGGTCTACAACGCCGCCGAGGCGCTGCCGAACCTGATCAACCCGTTCTGGATGCTGCCGCTGCTGGGCGTGCTGGGCCTGAAGGCGCGCGACATCGTGGGCTTCACCTTCATCCAGCTGCTGGTGCACATACCGCTGGTGCTGGGCCTGCTGTGGTTGCTGGGAATGACCCTGGACTACGTGCCACCGGTGATGCCGTAAGCGCACGGTCATGCAGCGCAGCCGCCTGAACAGGGCAGATGCCAGCCCCTGCATGACCACATGCGCAACCGCCATGAACGCTTAAGACACTAGTGCTGCAACGGGCATTGCCTGTTCAGCACGCGCCGGTGAGGCTGGCCTGCATGCACTGCCACAAAGGGTTAACTTCGCGCTGCACACGATGGCTTCGACCACGGCACTCCGCACGTGGCACCGGAGAACGGACATGGCCCAGAACCAGAAGCAGCAGAACCAGCAGCAGGGCAACCCGCGCGATCAGCAGCAGTAACAGCAGCAGGAACAGCAGCGGCGCAACCAGAACCCGCAGCAGGGCGGGCACGACGAAGAAGAGTGAGTGTCTGTGTGCTGCGACCGATGAGGCCCCGCTCCGGCGGGGCCTTTTCGTCTGCACCAACAGCACGGGCCTGCCGTGCACGTCTGCAACACCCGGTCACCCACTGGCCACAGCCGGTCGCACCTGCGCACCGGCGCCATCCCATCCTGTCTGCACGCGCTGCCCTCGGGGCAGGCGCCACAGGCCGCGATCTGCCGGCCTTCCTTCAACAGGATGGAGAGCGAACATGGGTATTCTCGATGGCCGTCCGCTGGGCCTGGATGGGACCGGCAAAGCGCAGGCACAGCGCGAGTCGGACACGATCTTCGGCAGCGTCTTCCTGGGCTTCATCAAGGACGCCGCCCGTGACGGGGTGATCCTGCACTGGGATGTCGATCCGTCCGAAGCGGACGCCGCGCAGGGGCTGGACACGCTGCGCCGGGTGATCGGGCAGGTGCTGGCGGCAACGGGTGACGCGCAGCTGGGTACCCATGTCGACCTGGGTTTCAGCCCGGCCTTATGACAACGCCACGCTGCAGGTGGCCATCGCGGCCACACCCCGGCCACAGGATGCCGGCGCGGTGGCGCAGGCGCGGCAACCGATCGCGTGGCAGCCCGAGACCGCCCGCCGCATCCGCGAGATCCTGGCCAACGATGCCCTGCTGACGCAGAACCTGGACAAGGAATTCGGCGCCTACTACGGCATCGTCGATGACAAGGCCAACACCCAGGCGCTGGTGATCAGCTCGGTGCGCCGGTTGCTGGACGCCGACGACGAAGGCGGCCGCTGGCTGCGCGGCGTGCCGTACCACGGCCTGATCGGCTACGACAGCAAGCCGGCCGATGCCCTGCGTGCATCCCCCAAGCAGGCCGGCTCCATCGAACCCACCGGCCTGATTGCCCAGTGGAATGGCAAGGAACACGTGTGCGGCTACTGCCATGGCATGGTCTGGGCCGTGGGCCAGGCTGCGTGCAATTTCCCCGATGGGCGCCCCTTCGATCTGGGGCTGGGCCGCAACACGCACAAGCTGTCGTCCTGCTTCGGCTGCAGCACCTACCTGCACGCCAACGGCTGGGCGCCCAACGCGATGCACCTGGGACGGTCCGAATGGTGGGTGCCGCTGCCCGAAGCGGAGGATGCACTGGCGGCGTTCAACATCGGGCTGGGCCAGCCGCATGAGCACCAGCGCATCGTGACCGCACTCAACGTCAGCTGGGAAAGGAAGATCACCCAGTGGCTGCGCGACGGCGCGACGCTGATCGTGCAGCGTGGCGTCAACGCCGGCTTCACCCCCGCGGTGGTCGATACGGCCTCGGCGCTGCTGCAGGTGCTGCCGAAGCGGCATGATCCGCGTGCAGTTGCGAACCTATTCCTGGATGCGCTGACCGTGCATGACAAGGACCTGCTGCGCCTGTCGCGCCTGGTGGTGCAGGCGCCGAAGCCGGTCCACTGACCTTTGCCGCCACGGCGCAGTTGCGGCATGCTGCCGGCATGGACTCTGCCCTTGCATCGCGCCGCCGCCCCACACCGTGGTGGCTGCTGCCCCTGGCCGTCCTGTGCACCCTGCTGCCCCCTGGCGGCCGCACAGGCAGCCAGTCCCATTCCCGAACTGCGCGACCCGGTGGTGGACAGCGCAGGTGCGCTGTCGGCAGAGGCCGCCGGCCACCTGCGCCAGCAGGCTTACGACCTGCAGGCACGCAAGGGCGCGCAGTTGCAGGTGCTGCTGGTGGACCATGCCGGTGCCGATGGCATCGAAGCCTACGCGCAGCGTGTATTCGACCAATGGGCGCTGGGCCGGGCGGGGATCGACGACGGCGTACTGATGCTGGTGGCGGTGAAGGACCGGCGCGTGCGCATCCAGACCGGCTACGGGCTGGAAGGTGCGATTCCGGATGCCTACGCGCGGCGCATCATCGAAGGGGCCGTGCTGCCGCGTTTCCGCGAGGGAGACATCGATCAGGGCGTGGTGGACGGCACGGCACTGCTGGTCCGGCTGGTGGACGGTGAGCCCTTGCCGCCGCTGCAGGCGCCGTCGCGCAACGTACTGCCCTCGTACTGGGGGCCTGTCGACACGTGGGTGTTGGCGGCGCTGCTGGCCGGCTCTGCCATCGGCCTGCTGTTCTCGCCCACGCAGGCGCAGGCCGATGCGCGGCAGCAGGAACGTACGCCGCAGCGCCGCCGCCGTGGCCGGCGCGGGGCCCGTTCAACACCTGCAGGCGGCCGGCACTCGCCGTGGTGGCGGCGCCCCTTGGCTGACGTGGCGGTGATTGGCGGTGCGGTGTGGGCAATCGCCGCGTGGTTGCCCGGGCAGTGGCTGGCATTTGTCTTCGTCCTCGGCACCGCGGTGCCCGTGGCGACGCTGCTGGGGTGGTTGTGGCGGCGCGCGCGTGGGCTTCGCATCGGCCTGTACGCCCTGCTGGCCACCAGCACCGTGTTCGCTGCGGTCATGCTGGTGCTGGGGCAGCCGGCGCCGGCCCTTGTGCTGCACACGGTGGTCAACCTGGCCGTGGGCATCGCGGCGATGTTGGTGGGCTTCCTGGTCAGCGCCTGCCTGGCGCGCTGGCGCGAGAGCCGGCGCAGTTTCATCGTGCGCGCGGGCGTTCTGGCGCTGCTGACGGTCGGCTATGCCCTGCTGGTGTGGTACCCTTCCGCCACCGCCGCCACCGCCGAAGAAGGCCACACGCTGGCGATCATCCTGTCGGTGGTCGGCAGCTTCTTCCTCTACTTCGCCTGGGTGCTGGGCATGACCTCATGGCAGAAAGGCGGCCGATGGACGGCGGGCGGTGGCAGCTCGTCGAGCCGCTCCAGTGGATCGCCCAGCAGTTCCTCAGGCGGATGGTCCGGTGGCGGCGGCAGCAGTGGCGGTGGTGGCGCGTCGGGCAGCTGGTAGCGCTCAGGCGGCCTGCAGCTGCCAGCCATGCGCGGTATCGGCCAGGCCGGCGCCTGCGCTGACGCCACCCAGGTGCACCTGCAGGCCACGTGCGGCCGGCAGGTCCTTGCCTTCGGGTAACCAGCGGCGCGCTGCGTCGACCACGATCAGCAGGCCCTCGTCATCGCCCATCGGCGCGAACTGCGGCGACGGCGGTGACAGGGACTGCAGGCCGAAATCGGCTTCCAATCGCTGGCGCAGCGCATCCACGTCGGTGCTGGGCAGGCCCACTTCGCTCAGGCTGGTCAGTTCGCTGCCGTGGAACGCGCCGCTGTGCTGTCCGTCGGGCAGGGGCTGGCGGCCGATCAGTTCCAGCACCATGCCATTGGGCCCGGTGAAGTACACCGACTGCGACTGCCAGTTGCTTTCCAGCGCGAAGTAATCGATGCCTTCCGGGTTGGTCTGCAGTGGCGCGCGCTCGCGCAGCCAGGCGGTGGCTTCGGCGAAACGGTTGTCCGGCACGTTGAAGGCCAGGTGCACGCCGCCCACCGGCAGCGCGCCGGCGGGCACCAGGGTGATCGTGCTCCAGCCGATCGTCACGGCGTTGCCTTCCACCGGCTGCTGCAGTACTTCGCGGAAATAGCGTGCGGTAGCGGCTACGTCCGAAACCGGAAGGGAGAGTTCAAGAATGAGCATGGGCATCACTTCTTTTGCGGGCCTTCAAGACTAGCCCGTTGTCGGCGCATCGCCCCGTGCCATGGCTGGAACACAGCGACCGTTCAGGCCGGTGATCAGCGTGCATCGAACACCAGCGTCAGCCGATGTGGCGGTGACGGCATTGCTTCCACGGAAATAAATCGGGTGGCACGCAGTTGTCGTGTGCACGTCATGGCGCCTTCACATATCGCGCCGAGACTGCGCGGCTTGTCCAGGCCTGTTGTGTCCGCACAGGTGCTGGCCCTGTCGCGTCCTCCCGGAGTCCTGCCGTGCATCGTTCGAAGCTTTCGCGTTCCATCCTCCTTGCCCTTTCCATGGCCAGCGCAGGAGGCGCGATGGCGGCCGAACCGGCCGAGCCCGCTGCAGGCGGCCGTGCGGCACCGACCCAGCTCGATGCGATGCTGGTTACCGGTACCCGCGCATCCAACCGCACCCAGTTCGACACCATGGCGCCGGTGGATGTGTTCACCAAGGAAGACATCAAATCGGTGGAGTCCACCGACCTGAAGGACGTGCTGGCCCAGCTGGTGCCCTCGTTCGTGGTGCAGCGCCTGCCGATGGCCGATGGCCAGGTGTTCGTGCGCCCGGCCACGCTGCGCGGGCTGTCGCCGGACCAGACGCTGGTGCTGGTCAACGGCCGCCGTTTCCACCGCAGCGCGCTGCTGGGCAACCGCGGCGCACAGGCCGCCGACCTCGCGCAGATTCCGACCAGCGCCATCAAGCGCATCGAAGTGCTGCGCGATGGCGCTTCGGCGCAGTACGGCTCCGATGCCATTGCCGGCGTCATCAACATCATCCTGGAAGATGACCCGGGCACCGAGATCACCGCCGGTTACTCGCAGTACGCGCAGGGCGATGGCGCCTCGCGCGATTTCAGTGCGCGCACCGGCTGGGCGCTGGGTGACTACGGCAGCCTCGCCGTGTTCGCCGAGTCCTCCAATTCCAACGGCGCGCCGGGCTTCCCGGCCAGCCAGGCCGGCCAGTGGGACCAGCGCAGCAAGGCCGCCTACGTGGACGTGGAAGTGTCGCTGGGCAACCGCTGGACCATCGCTGCCGCGGGCCGCTATGAAGACTTCTCCAGCTTCGGCAGCACGCTGGGCGGCAAGTTCTCGGCGCGCTTTGAAATCACCCCGGACGTCGCGATGCGCGGCACCTTCTCCACCGGCTTCCGTGCGCCGACCCCGGCACAGCTGAGCACCACCAGCACTACCCAGGGCCTGGACACGCGCACGCTGCAGATCTTCACCAGCGGCCGCCTGTCGCCCAACGACCCGCTGGCGCAGCTGCTGGGGGCCAAGCCGCTGAAGCCGGAGGAATCGCGCACGGCCTCGCTGGGGCTGACCTGGCGCACCGACATGGGCCTGTCCGGTTCGGTGGATCTGCACCGGATCTCGTTGACCGACCGCTTTAGCCAGTCGGCCAGTTTCGCCATTCCTGCCGGCACGCCCAATCCGCTGGGCTACACCTCGGTGAACTACTTCACCAACAATTTCGACACCACCGCCACCGGCGTGGACATCGTCGGCAACTACCTGCGCGAGCTGGGCAAGGGCCGCATGACGCTGACGCTGGCCTACAACTTCAACCGCACCCGGGTGGACAACGGCAGCACCTCGGTGGCCACCAACGAAACCCAGCGCATCCTGTTCGAAGACCGCCTGCCCGAGCACAAGGGCAGCTTCACCGGCAACTGGGAAACCGGTCCGTGGTCGTTCATGGCGCGCGTGCGCTACTACGGCGCGTGGACTGACTCGACCGGCAACGCGGTGGGCGACATCTACCAGCGCTTCGGTGAGATGACCTTCCTGGACCTGGCCGCCAGCTACCGCTTCAACGAACACCACAGCCTGCGCGTGGGCGCCGACAACGTGTTCGACAGCTACCCGGACGAGGCCACCTTCCAGGCCAGCCGTGGCCTGATCTATTCGCGCAACGCGCCGTATGACACCGACGGCGGCAACATCTACGCCCAGTACCGGTTCACCTACTGATGGACCGCACCCGCCGCTCGCTGCTGCAGGCCGGCGCGCTGCTGCCGGCCAGTACCGCCCTTGGCGCGCTGGCGGCCACCGCCGCGCGCCGGGCCGCTGCCCAGCCCATTCCCGTGCACACCGTGGCACCGGAGCAGCTGGCAAGCGATGAGGCGTACTGGGGGGCGGTGGCCTGCCACTTCGACATCACCCAGGAAGTGAACCACCTGGAAAACGGCTACTGGGGCGCGATGGGCCGCGAGACGCTGGCGGCCTACCAGCGGCACACCGCCGAGGTAAACCGCGGCAATGCGTGGTACGGCCGCCAGGCCTTCCCCGCACAGTACATGGCCGCGCGCCGCCAGGTGGCGCAGATGCTGGGCGTGGGCGAAGAGGAGATCGCGCTGACCCGTGGCGCCACCGACGCACTGCTGGCACTGATCGGCGGCTACAACCGGCTGGCACCGGGTGACCAGGTGCTGTACGCCGATGTGGACTACGACAGCATGATCACCGCCATGCAGTGGCTGCAGCAGCGGCGTGGCGTGCAGGTGGAGCGCATCGCGCTGCCGGCGGTGCCCACGCACGAACAGATCCTGCAGGCCTATGAGGCCGCCTTTGCACGCCTGCCACGGTTGAAGCTGGTGCTGCTGACCCAGGTCAGCCACCGCCATGGCCTGGTACTGCCGGCGGCCGACATTGCCGAACGTGCGCGTGCGCGCGGCATCGATGTGATCGTCGACGCCGCGCACGGGTTCGGCCAGATCGACTATGCGGTGCCGCAGTTGAACGCCGATTTCGTGGGCATCAACCTGCACAAGTGGATCGGCGCACCGGTGGGGGCTGGCGCCCTGTACGTGCGCCAGGGCCGGCTGAAGGATCTGGACCCGTACATGGGGCAGCCTGACGATGGCCGTGTGAGCAGCCGCGTGCATACCGGCACGGTGAACTTTGCCGCCTACCTGGCGTTGACCGATGCGATCGCGCTGCACCAGCACATCGGCGCGGCACGCAGGCAGGCGCGCCTGCGTTACCTGCGCGAACGCTGGACGGTGCCTGCGCGTGCGATGGCACACGTAGAGGTGCTGTCCTCGCCGGACCCGGCGCTGGCCAGTGAGCTGGCCAGCTTCCGCCTGCGCGGGCGCAGCAGCGTGGCCTACAACATGGCCGTGCAGAAGCGCCTGCTGGATGAGCATGGCATCTTCACCACTTGGCGTGATGGCCTGGCCTCGGGCGCCTGCGTGCGGGTGACGCCGTCGGTGTTCACCCGGCCGGCGCAGCTGGATGCCCTGGTGCAGGCGCTGACGGCACTGGCCTGAGCGTCGCGTGGTGGGATTTACGGTAGAGCCACGCCATGCGTGGCTGCTTGCCTCACCGCTACCGGTGATGGGCCGGCACCACGTCGGACAGCAGCATCCGGTCGATCCGCTTCAACGCGTGTTCCAGCTGCCGGCGGTCTGTCGCCACGCCCAGTGACAGCCGCACGCCGCGATCGAACGGCGCATCCGGCGGACAGAACGCGGACGAGGGCGCGATCGCCAGCCCCTGCAGTTCCGCGCTGCGCACCAGCGCGGCATCGGTCCACGGCGCCGGCAGCCGGCACCACGCGTGCAGGCCGTCGGCCTGTTCCAGCACCGATGGCGCCAGCAGATAGCGGGCCATGCGCGTGCGCCCGCGTGCTTCCTCGCGCACCTGCGCCAGCAACGCGTGTGCCGAACCGTCCAGCAGCAGCTGGCTGGCCAGCGCCGACAGCAGCGGGTGGCCCATCAACCGGGCGGCACGCAGCGCGCTGGCCATCGCCTGCGCATGCGAAGGGGCAGGGCAGTGCACGAAGGCGGTACGCAGGTCAGGGCTGATCACCTTGGACAGCGTGGCGATGTAGAACACATGGTGCGGCGCCAACACCGCCAGCGGTGCGGGTGCCGCGTCGGCCAGGTGCCAGTAGGGATCGTCTTCGATCGCCAGCAGGCCAGTGCGCTCCAGCACGCGCGCCAGTTCGGCGCGGCGGGCGGCCGGCACGGTCAACGCGGTCGGGTTCTGGCAGGTCGGGTTCAGATACAGCAGGCGCGCGCCGCGCTGCCGCATCGCGCGTTCCAGCGCCTGCGGGCACAGGCCGTGTGCATCGCCGTCCACCGGCAGCAGCGGGCGGCCCAGCGCCTCGGCAGCGTGCAGCAGCCCGGGGTAGACCAGGCGCTCGCACAGGATCGGCTCGCCCTGCCGGCCGTGGCTGAGCAGCACGGCCGACAGCGCCACCTGCGCGCCTTCGGTCAGCAGCAGATGCGCATCCTGCACGGGGCCCAGCATCGGCTGCAGCCAGCGCGCCGCTGCGTGGCGATCGGTTGGGTTGCCGCCGCCCAGGTGGTAGGCCATTAGGTTGGGTGCATTGCTGCGCGCGAGCACGGACGCCGCACCCCGCCTTAGCATGTCGGCCAGCGCCTCGGCATCGGGCACCGGCGGCAGGTTCATGCTCAGGTCCAGCGGCTGTGCGAAGCCGGCCTTGGGCGGTGCGATGAAGCTGCCCTGCGGGCCGCGCGCTTCGATCAGGCCGCTTTTGCGGGCTTCGTCGAAGGCGCGCGTGACCGTGGTGAGGTCGATGCCCAGCTGCTGCGCCAACGCGCGCTGCGAGGGCAGGCGCTGCCCGGGTAACAGCGCGCCGGCAAGCAGTGAACGCTCCAGCGCGGTGACCACGCGCAGGTAGATAGGGCCGCCACCGGCCAGCGCATCCTGCACCCAGTCCAGCCCCGCGAGACCCGGTCGCGGCATGTAGGGAGCATGTGGGGCGCTACAGTCACCCTCAACGGCGGACGCCTGCCCGCAACCATCGGTCGGTTGGGGCAGGCGACCGCCGTTGCTGTCATGCGCGCACGCCAGCGGCGCCAGCGCAGGCAGGGTCTCGTGCTTCATGCAGCGGCCTCAGCGCGGGTCGTGCCAGGGGCAGTAGCAGCCCACCGCCAGCAGGCCACCGCGCGGGCGCACCGTCTGCCCAGCCACCAGCTTGTCCAGGATCGGCTCGACGAAGCTGTTGGCCGAATTGCAGACCATGCCGATGCTGTACGGGCCGGCATAGGCCAGGTGGCCGCCGGCATCCCAGATCGCCACGGCCAGGCTGGCTGGAATGTGCTCGATGCCGTCCAGGGTGGGCAGTTCGGTGACGCGCCCGCGCAGGTGGGCGGGTAGTTCGCCCTGCGTGCCGGGGCGGCGAATGGCGTAGAAATCGACGTTGGCGCGGCGGTACATGCTGATCAGGTAACTCAGGTGCGCACCGGTTTCGCGGTTGCAGACGGTGCAGGCCGGGTCCCAGAAATGCACCACGCGGATGCGCCCGGTGGCACCGGCCAGCGCGTCGGGAAGGTGCAGCTGGGCGTCGTCGAACACGATGGCCTGTTCGGAAAAAAGGGCCTGCGCGCCGCAGCCGAAGTAGTTCCACAGGGCCACGTCGGTGCCGGCCATGAACACACAGGCCGCGGCGATGGCCCAGCGTAGCCCGTGGCGGCGCGTGGTGCTCATCACGAGGCCTCGCCCGGCGGCGGCGCGTCTTCACCGAACTTGTGCAGATACTGCTTGCGCATCTCGCGGCAGGAATCGGCCTGCGCCTGCCGCTGGATGGCACGGCGCGCCGGGTCCTGGCTGCGCTGCAGGCAGCGCTCGATGGCCCGGGCTTCACCGGACTGCACGCCGGCGGTCTGCGGGCGGCTGCACACATAGGCCAGCGCGGCCAGCGCCAGCACCACGAACGCGCCGCAGCCGGCCATCACCAGATGGAACTTCAGACGATCGCGCTGCATCGGGGTCCACACGTATATCCATACAAGAATGAAAGATTATCATTTTTGTATGGATTTCGGGGACGGCGAGCTCAGACGATGGCGGGGCTGCGCGTCTCAGGCGCCTCGGAGATGATCTCGGTCAGCCGCGTCAGCGCGGCACTCAGGCTGGTCTGGTCCACGGCCCCGCCCAGTGACAGGCGGATCGCGTTGCCGGGCTGTTCCTCGGTGCTGAAGGCGTCAGAGCTGGCAATGCCCAGCTCCTGCGACTGCGCGGTCTGGATCAGCCGGTACTGGTCCAGCCGGCCCGGCAGTGGCAGCCATACGTGCAGGCCGGCCGGATGGGCCTGGTAGGGGCGCGGCAGGATCTTCGCGGCAATCTGCTGGCGCTGGCGCAGTTCCTGCTGGAAGCGGCGCACCATGTCGGCCGCCTCGCCGCTGCGGATCCACTGCGAGGCCACCGCCACCATCGACTGGGCGGGCATCAGCGCGATCGAGCGCAGCGCGTCCAGCAGCGGTTCCATCGGTGCGCCGGCCGGCACCACCAGGTAGGCGGTGCGCAGGCCCGGGGCCAGGCACTTGGACAGCGTGGACACGTAGTACACCGGGGCTTGCGCGCTGCTGGCGGCGGCCAGCGGCGGCGGTGCGTCACCGGCCAGCAGCCAGTAGGGATCGTCCTCCACCACGGTGATGCCATGCCGGCGCGCGATGGCCAGCAGGGCCTCGCGGCGGCCGGCCGACAGCGTGGCGGTGGTCGGGTTCTGGATGGTCGGCACCAGGTACAGCAGGGCCGGCACGCGCTGCTGGCAGGCTGCTTCCAGGGCATCGGGCAGCATGCCTTCGGCGTCCATGGCGATCGGCAGCACGCCGCGCTGCAGTACCCGCGCGGCGGCCAGCAGGCCCGGGTAGGTCAGCTGTTCGGCGGCAATCAGGTCGCCGGGCTGGGTGCAGGCCAGCATCACCGCGCACAGGGCGGTCTGTGCACCGGGGCAGACGATCACCCGCTCGGCCGGCACCCGGCCCAGCATCGGTGCCAGCCACTGCGCGGCGGCGGCGCGGTCGTCGCGGCTGCCGGCGCCCACGTGGTAGCTCATCAGTTCGCCCTGGCCCAGCTGCGCGCCCAGGTGGGCAAAGCCCTGTTCCATGCCCTGGGCGAATGCGGTGCTGCCCAGCAGCGGCGGGATGTTCATACTCAGATCCACCGATGAGCGCGCGCTGTTGCCGGCGGCCATGGCGATGAAGGTGCCGCCGGCGCCCTGCGCATCGAGCAGGTCGGCCTGGCGCAGTTCGCTGTAGGCCCGGGTGACGGTGGTCAGGTCCACGCCCATCAGCTGGGCCAGGTCGCGCTGCGGGGGCAGGCGGTCGCCTGCGCGCAGCACGCCGTCGTCAACCGCGTCACGTACCTGCTGGGCGATCTGCAGGTAGAGCGGGCCGGTTCCGTCGTGGAACGGGCGCACCCAGGTGCGGTTGGGCTTCTTCAGGCGTCGGCCGGCGGCGGGCTGCTGCATCGGATCAGGTCCTTCCATGCATGTACGTGCATCAAGCCATACAATGCTGTATCTTGTATGGCCTTGATCGGGATGATGTGGCTTTTGTATGCGCCACCCTGCAGACAGTGTAGCCGTTAAGCGCCCGGGAGCTGTGCGCCCACGGCCCTGGTCAAGGCAGCTCCTTCAACAGGGTCTACCGTCATCATGAATATCTGCTGGAACCCCCTCCGCCCAGCGCTGGCCGCCCTGGCCTGTGCCAGCCTGTCCGGCTGCAACTGGGCGCTGCTGGATTCAAAAGGCATGGTCGGGCTCGCCCAGCGCGACCTGATCGCCATCTGCGTCGGCCTGATACTGATCGTGGTGGTGCTGGCCATCGTGCTTACCTTCGTGTTCGCCTGGCGCTACCGCGCGGGCAACACCCAGGCCCGGTACATGCCCGACTGGGCGCATTCCACCAAGGTGGAAGTGGTGGTGTGGGGCGTGCCGCTGCTGATCGTCGCCATCCTGTCGGTCATCGTCTGGAAGTCGATCCACGCGCTGGACCCGTACAAGCCGCTGGACGTGCCGGGCGAACCGCTGCACGTGGAAGTGATCGCCACCGACTGGAAGTGGGTGTTCGTCTACCCCGACCTGGGCATCGCCACGGTCAACCAGCTCAACTTCCCGGTCAACCGGCAGCTGGCGTTCGACATCACCTCCAACTCGACGATGAACACCTTCTTCATTCCGCAGCTGGGCGGGCAGATCTACGCCATGGCCGGCATGCGCATGCAGCTGCACCTGGCGGCCAACGAGGCCGGCCAGTTCCGCGGCATGTCGGGCAACTACAGCGGGCACGGTTTCTCGAACATGAAGTTCACCGCTACCGCCAGCAGCAATGAAGACTTCCAGCGCTGGGTGGCCGAGGTGCGCAGCGCGCCGGACGCACTGAGCTTCACCGAGTTCAAGGCGTTGGCCGCACCCAGCCGCAACGCGCCGGTGCAGCACTTCTCCACGGTCGAGCCGCTGCTGTTCAAGAAGGTCATCGACCAGTTCATCGGCGTGGGCGAAAACACCGCGGTGGCTCCCGCGCGCCACGCTGACAACACGGCTTCGCAGGAGTAACGGACATGTTGGGTAAGTTGACGTGGGAGGCCGTGCCGCTGCACGAGCCGATCGTCGTGGTCACGCTGCTGGGCATGGTGTTCGGTGGCCTGGCCGTGCTGGGCGCGCTGACCTGGTTCAAGCAGCGGGGCCCGCTGTGGCGCAACTGGTTCACCACGGTGGACCACAAGAAGATCGGCGTGATGTACATCGTGGTCGCGCTGGTCATGCTGGTGCGTGGCTTTGCCGATGCGCTGATGATGCGCGCGCAGCTGGCTGCGGCCGGGCCGGGCAGTGATGGTTTCCTGCCGACGGAACACTACGACCAGATCTTTACCGCGCACGGCATGATCATGATCTTCTTCGTGGCCACCCCGTTCGTGGCGGGCCTGATGAACGTCATCGTGCCGCTGCAGATCGGTGCGCGCGACATGGCCTTCCCGTTCCTCAACGCCTTCAGCTTCTGGATCTTCGTGGTCGGCGCGGCGCTGATGATGATCTCGCTGGGCGTGGGCGAATTCGCCATGACCGGCTGGGTGGCCTACCCGCCGCTGTAGGGCATCCAGTTCAGCCCCGGGGTGGGGGGGGCGGACTACTACATCTGGGCGCTGCAGGCGTCCGGCGTGGGAACGCTGCTGACCGGCGTCAACATGTTCATCACCATCCTGCGCATGCGTGCGCCGGGCATGACCCTGATGAAGATGCCGGTGTTCACCTGGACCGTGCTGGTCACCAGCGTGATCATCATCGCCGCCTTCCCGATCCTGACCGTGGCGCTGGGCGCGCTGACGCTGGACCGCTACCTGGACTTCAACTTCTACACCAACCATCTCGGCGGCAACCCGATGATGTACGTGAACCTGGTGTTGGCCTGGGGCCGCCCGGAGGTGTACATCCTGGTGCTGCCGGCGTTCGGCATCTTCTCCGAAGTGACCGCCACCCTCGCGCGCAAGAAGCTGTTCGGCTACAAGTCGATGGTGGGTGCCACGCTGGCCATCGGCATCCTGTCGTTCGTGATGTGGCTGCACCACTTCTTCACCATGGGCTCCGGTGCCAGCGTCAACGCCTTCTTCGGCATCATGACGATGATCATCGCCATTCCCACCGGCGTGAAGATCTTCACCTGGCTGTTCACCATGTACGGCGGCCGCGTGGAGTTCAGCGTGCCGATGCTGTGGACCCTCGCTTTCCTGGTCACCTTCACCATCGGTGGCATGACCGGCGTGATGCTGGCCATCCCGGGCGCCGATTTCCTGCTGCACAACAGCCTGTTCCTGGTGGCGCACTTCCACAACACCATCATCGGCGGCGCGCTGTTCGGCTACTTCGCCGGCTTTGCGTACTGGTTCCCAAAGGTGTTCGGCTTCACGTTGAACGAGCGCCTGGGCGAGTGGTCCTTCGCCTGCTGGGTGATCGGTTTCTACCTGGCTTTCATGCCGCTGTACATGCTCGGCTTCTTGGGCATGACCCGGCGCATGAACCAGTACGACAACCCTCAGTGGACGCCGTACCTGATCGCCGCCTTCATCGGTGCGCTGTTCGTGCTGGCCGGCATCATCCTCATGCTGGTGCAGATCTACGTGAGCGTGCGCGACCGCAAGCGCAACCTGGACCTGACCGGCGACCCGTGGAACGCGCGCACGCTGGAATGGGCCACACCGTCGCCGCCGCCGTTCTACAACTTCGCCGTGGTGCCCACGGTGGACGCGCTCGATGCCTTCCATGAAGCCAAGAAGCGCGGGTTGCCGCCGCCGCCGAAGCGCTATGCGCCCATCCACATGCCAAAGAACACCGGTGTGCCGCTGCTGCTGAACGTGTGGATCCTGGTGCTGTGCTTCGCCCTGGTCTGGCACATCTGGTGGATGGCCGGTGCCAGCTTCATCGCGATGATCACCACGCTGATCGTGCGGTCCTACAACGATGACGTCGATTACTACGTCAGTGCCGAGGAGGTGGCGCGCACCGAAGCGACCCACCACGCTACGCTGCAGGAGGTGCGCGCATGAACCTGTTGACCCGCCCGGAGGTGGCCGGCGACGCGCTGGCCCACGACGCCCACCACGACGACCACCACGACCATGCCCACGAGCAGGGTGGCATGAAGGTGTTCGGCATGTGGATCTACCTCATGTCCGACTGCGTGCTGTTCGGTTCGCTGTTCGCCTCGTTCGCGGTGCTCAGCACCGCCTACGCGGGCGGCCCGACCGGCAAGGAGCTGTTCTCGCTGCCGTTCGTGCTGGTGGAAACCTTCCTGCTGCTGGTGTCCAGCATCACCTACGGCCAGGCTGTGCTGGCCATGCACCGCCAGCAGGCCGGTGCGGTGCTGCGCTGGCTGGGCATCACCTTTGCGCTGGGTGCCGGCTTCATCGGCATGGAAGTATATGAGTTCAACCACCTCATCCACGAAGGCGCCGGCCCGCACACCAGCGCCTACCTGTCCGCGTTCTTCGCGCTGGTAGGCACCCACGGCCTGCACGTGGCCAGCGGCCTGATCTGGATGGCGGTGCTGATGCACCAGGTGCATCGCCGCGGGCTGACCCCCACCAACATCACGCGCCTGTCCTGCCTGAGCCTGTTCTGGCACTTCCTGGACCTGGTCTGGATCTGCGTGTTCACCTTCGTCTACCTGTTCGGAGCGTTCTGACATGGCCCACGTCGACACCACGCGCGCTGGCAGCGGGCACGGGTCCACCCGTTCCTACCTGACGGGCTTCGTGCTCTGCGCACTGCTGACCCTGGTGCCGTTCGCGCTGGTGATGAACCCGGTGCTGTCGCGGCCGCTGACGCTGTTGCTGCTGGTCGGGTTCGCGGTGGCGCAGATCCTGGTGCAGCTGGTGTTCTTCCTGCACATGAACCGCAAGTCCGAAGGCGGCTGGAACCTGGCCAGCTTCGTGTTCACCCTCGTCATCCTGTTCATCGTGGTCGCGCTCTCCATCTGGATCATCTGGAGCATGCACTACCACATGATGGTCAACTGACCGCGCGCGGCGGTCCCTGGCAGTCCCCCATGAAAACCCGCATGACCGCTGTCCGTCACCGCCTGCAGCTGCCGGCACTGGCCCTCGCCTTCGGCGTGGCCCTGCTGGCCGGCTGCAGCGGCAAGACCCGAATGGATTTCAATGCCAAGGATGTGGCCTGCCAGGGCCTGGGCACCGACTGGTCGATGCCCGACACCCACGGCGTGATGCGCAGCAGCGCCGATCTGTGTGGCAAGGTGACCTACCTGTTCTTCGGTTTCACCAGCTGCCCGGACGTGTGCCCGACCACGATGGTCGACATGGCCCGGGTGAAGCACCTGATGGGTTCGCAGGCCGACCAGCTGCAGGTGGTGTTCGTCAGCGTCGACCCGCAGCGCGACACACCGGCGATGCTGGACACCTACGTGCACGGCTTCGACCCGCAGGCCATCGGCCTGGTGGGCGATGACCGCCAGCTCGATGCGATGGCCCGCCGCTTCAAGGCATTTTATGAAAAGGAACCCGGCCCCGTGCCGGGCAGCCACACCATGAGCCACACCGCCGGCGGCTACGTGTTTGACCGGCAGGGCCGGCTGCGCCTGTTCGCTCCCTACGGCATGGCCAGCGAAGCGCTGTTCTCGGACGTGCAGCGGCTGCTGCTGGAGCCGGCGCACATGGCCGGTGAACAGCCGGTGCCGGCCTGCCGCGCGTGATGCACCGCGTGCCGTGATGGCCACGTGCGGCCGGGAACGCCCGGCTGCATGACCTGCGCTTTACCTGCGCGGTTCTACAATGGCGGTGTCCTGTTCCCTGTGAGCCCGCCGATGACCTGGTCTGCCACCCAGTACAGCCGTTTCGAAGACGAACGCACGCGCCCGGTGCGTGACCTGGTCAACGCGATCACGCGCGAGCAGGCCAGCACCGCGGTGGACCTGGGCTGCGGCCCGGGCAATTCCACCGACGTACTGGCCGCGCGTTACCCGCAGGCGGTGGTCAGCGGGCTGGACAGCTCCGATGACATGATCCGCAGCGCACGCGCGCGGCTTCCCCAGCTGCAGTTCGAGGTGGCCGACATCGGGCAGTGGCGCGCCAGCACGCCGGTGGATGTGATCCTGGCCAATGCCTCGCTGCAATGGCTGCCCGACCATGCAACGCTGTATCCGCACCTGCTCGCGCAGCTTTCCGAAGGCGGCTGCCTGGCAGTGCAGACCCCGGACAACCTGGAAGAACCTGCGCACCGGGTCGCGCGTGAGGTCGCGGCCAGTGGGCCGTGGCGTGCGGCCATCGGCCACGTGGTGCACCCCGACCGGCACCCGGCTGCGTGGTACTACGCGCTGCTGAAGCCACACTGCCGGCGTCTGGACATATGGCGCACCACCTACCTGCATCCGCTGGCTGGCGGCATCGATGCCATCGTCGAATGGTTTAAGGGCTCGGCACTGCGCCCGTACCTGGGCGCGCTGGATGGCAGCCAGCAGGCCTCGTTTCTGGCCGAGTACCGGCAGGGCATCGCCCGCGCCTACACGCTGCTGGACGATGGTACCGCGCTGCTGCCGTTCCCGCGGCTGTTCATCGTGGCCACGCGCTGAGCCCAGCGGCAGCGCACATGGCCGGCGCGGGCGCCTGCCACCATCGCGCCGCCTCCACCGCCCCTGCGTTACACCTCCGTCGATGCCACCACCCCGGTCCGCCGCCGTGGCGGTTCCTTCCCCGAACGGAGCACGACAATGGTCAACCCTGTCGCCCTGGCCCGACCCGGCCTGGGCACTACCCTTTTCAGCCTGTTGAACCCGATTCCCTTCGGCTTCTTCGTGGCCGGCATGATCTTCGACATCCTCTACCTCAACACCGCCGAGGTGATGTGGGGCAAGTCGGCGGCCTGGTTGATCACCTTCGGTCTGCTGATCGCCATCCTGCCGCGCATCATCAACCTGGGTGCGGTGTGGCGCCGGCACAGCCATGCCACGCGCATCGACCGCGTGGATTTCTTCCTGAACCTGGCGGCGGTGGTGCTGACCATCTGGAATGCGTTCGTGCACAGCCGCGATGCCTACGCGGTGGCGGTGCCGGGCACCGTCCTGTCGGTGCTGACCGTGCTGCTGCTGTCGCTGGGCTTGATCCTGCTTTCGCTGCAGCAGCCGGTGCTGCAAGGAGCCCGTCATGGCTAAGCGCATCGTTGCCACTGCCAGCCTCCTGGCGCTGTCGCTGGCCCTGGCCGCCTGTGCGGGCAAGGCCGAGTACGATCCGGCCGAACAGTCCGGCACCAAGCCGCCGTTGCCGGCGCCGAAAAACTTCCTGGTGCCGCCGATGCAGGTGCCCAAGGGCGTGGGCTGGGCCGATGGCCAGGCGCCCACCGTGGCCGAGGGCCTGAAGGTGGAGCGCATTGCCGCCAACCTGCAGCACCCGCGCCGCCTGCTCACCTTGCCCAACGGCGATGTGCTGGTGGTGGAAGGCAACGGCCCGGGTACCGAAGCGGTCACCACGCCCAAGCAGTGGATTGCCGGCAAGGTGAAGGCGCGCTCGGGCAAGGCCGGCAAGGGCGGCAACCGGGTCACCCTGCTGCGCCGCGCGCCGGGCAGCAACACCTGGGCCCAGCACGTCTACATCGAAAACCTGCATTCGCCGTTCGGCATCCAGCTGATCGGCGACACGCTGTACGTCGCCAACACCGACAACATCATGAAGTACTACTACGTGCCGGGCGAAACGCGCATGTCCGACAAGGGCAGCAAGTTCACCGACCTGCCCAGCACGGTCAACCACCACTGGACCAAGGAACTGCTGGCCAGCCGCGATGGCAGCAAGCTGTACGTGGGCGTGGGCTCCAACAGCAACATCACCGAGAACGGCCTGGAAATCGAGTACCGCCGTGCGGTGGTGCTGGAAGTGGACGTGGCCACCGGCGGCAGCCGCATCTTCGCCTCGGGCCTGCGCAACCCCACCGGCCTGGACTGGGGGCCGAGCACCGGCAAGCTGTGGGCGGTGGTGAACGAGCGTGATGAGATCGGCGCCGACCTGGTGCCCGACTACCTCACATCGGTGCAGGAAGGCGGCTTCTACGGCTGGCCCTACAGCTATTACGGCCAGCACGTGGACAAGCGCGTGCAGCCGCAGCGCCCCGACCTGGCGGCCAAGGCGATCGTGCCGGACTTCGCCATCGGCTCGCACGTGGCCCCGCTGGGCCTGCTGTTCTACACCGGCCAGGCGCTGCCGGCGAAGTACCACGGCGGTGCCTTCATCGGTGAGCACGGCAGCTGGGACCGTTCACCGCTGAGCGGCTACGAAGTGGTGTACGTGCCGTTCGCCAACGGCAAGCCCAGCGGCCCGCCGCAGGCGGTGCTGAGTGGTTTTGCGTCCAAGGATGAAAAGACCCTGATGGGCGCGCCGGTGGGCATGGCGATGGACAGCGACGGCGCGCTGCTGGCGGCCGACGATGTGGGCAACGTGGTGTGGCGGGTCTCGCCGCGCTGATCGTGCGCCCGCGCAGCGGAGGTGCCCGCCCCGGCGTGGCACCTCCCTGTCGCCGCGGTCTCAGCCACGGTCCCGGCTGCGCCAGCGCTGCTCGGCCAGCGCCAGCGCATCGGCACCGGCCGGGAAATGCATGCGGCCCTCGTCATCGTGCATGGCCTGCCAGACCGCTTCGGCAACGTCCTCAGCCTGGGTGACCGCGGTGATCTGTGCCATGCCCGCGAACGCCCGTGCGGCGAACGCACGGTACGGTTCGGTGACTAGCCCCTGCATGCGTGCCTGCCCGTTGGCGGTGAAGCGCGTGCCGGGCCCGTAGCCCGGTTCGACCAGCTTCACCCGTACCCCCACGCTGCCCAGTTCGTGTGCCAGCGAGGTGCTGAAGCCTTCCACGGCCGTCTTGCTGGCGGTGTAGGCGGCTACCAGCGGGAACGGTGCCAGCGTGGCACTGGAGGTGACGTTGACGATGCAGCCGCTGCCGCGCTGGCGGAACTGCGGAATCGCCGCCTGGCACAGCGCCATCAGGCCGAAGGTATTGGTCTCGAACACCTCGCGCACGGTCGCCATGGGCGTGGCTTCGAAGGCGCCGAACAGGCCGATGCCTGCGTTGTTGACCAGCACGTCGATCGGCCCGGCGGCGGCCAGCGCAGCGGCGATGCTGTCCGCGTCGGTGACATCCAGCGGCAGCACGCGCAGGGCGGGGGAGGGCGGCAGCAGGTCGGGGCGCTGCGTGCGGGCGGCGGCGATGACCTGCCAGCCACGGGCCAGGAAATGGGCGGCGCTGGCCAGGCCGTAGCCGGATGAGCAGCCGGTGATCAGGACGGTGTTCATGGAAGGGGCCTTGCAGAGGGAGGATGCGGCACACGATAGGCGGGCATGGCTGGATGTACGATGGCGCTGCATGCAGAAAAGTTTGGCAGGAGTCCGGCCATGGGCGATCCCCTCAGCGACGTGGTCCAGCTGCTGCAGCCGCAGGCGGAGCTGGCCAACCTGATCAGCGGCCGGGGCGCGTGGGCCGTGCGCTACAACCCTTACGGCCGGCCCGGCTTCTGCATCGTGCTGGAGGGCAGTGCGGTGCTGGCGGTGGACGGGCAGGCGCCGTTGACCCTGCAGGCCGGCGATTTCGTGCTGTTGCCCACCACACCGGGCTTAACGCTGTCCGGCTTCATTCCGGCACCGCCGGTGCTCATCGACCCGGACGTGGTGCGCGGCGGCGAAGGCGAGCTGCGCCATGGCGATCCGCACGGCCCGGCGGACATGCGCGCGCTGGGCGGTGCATTCGCCTTCGCCGGCAGCCATGCGCATCTGCTCAGCACCCTGTTGCCGGTGGTGGTGCACGTTCGCGGTGCGCCACGCCTGCAGCAGCTGGTGCAGTGGGTGGGCGAGGAATACCAGCAGCGGCGCCCCGGCCACGAGTACGTGCTGTCGCAGCTGGTGCGCGTGCTGCTGCTCGAAGCGCTGCGCTGGAGCAGTGGCACCCAGGCACCGCCCGGGCTGCTGCGTGGCCTGGGCGATGCACGGCTAGCGCGTGCGCTGCAGCGCATCCACGCCGATGTGGGGCATGCGTGGACGGTGGCGGCGCTGGCCGAGGCCGCCGCGCTGTCGCGCTCGACGTTCTTCGAACGCTTCACCCGCACGGTGGGCGTGCCGCCGATGGAATACGTGCTGGGCTGGCGCATGGAAACCGCCAAGGGCCTGCTGCAGGTGCCGGGCAGCACCGTGGCGCGGGCGGCCGAGCAGGTCGGCTATGCGTCCACCAGCACCTTCAGCGCTGCGTTCAGTCACGTGGTGGGCGTTTCTCCCGGCCGCTTCGCCCGCCGTTGAAGGCCGTGCCCTGCCAGTGCTCAACACACCTGCAACATTCATCTGTTACACAGTAACGATGAGCCGATTCCTCTCTTCCTGTTCCGCGCGCCATCGTGCGCACCTGTCCGTCCTACTGGCCGCCGGCCTGCTTGCCAGTGCACCGCTGCAGGCCAAGGCGCCGCGTGCCCCGGAGGCACCGACCAACATCATCGTGATGATCAACGAAGGCGCCGGCTGGGGCACGTGGGATGCCACCGCGTACTGGCAGTACGGCAGCCGCGAGGGCACGCCGTACGCCGCCTTCCCGCAGCGCTACGGCATGACCACCTTCCCGTTGAACACCAGCAACCAGCCCACCGGTGACAGCGCGCAGAAGCTGGGCTACGACGCCGCCCGCGCGCGGGATGCCACCCCGGTGCAGGCGCTGGACCTGTCGTTCGCCGGTTTCCAGTACCTGGCCGCCGTGGCCACCGACAGCGCCGCCGCCGGCACCGCGTTGTCCTCGGGCAGCAAGACCTACAACAACGCCATCAACGTGGACAACCACGGCCAGCCGCTGGACTACAGCACGCTGCATGCGCGCCGCCTGGGCATGGCCACCGGCGTGGTCACCACGGTGCCGTTCGCGCACGCCACCCCGGCCGCGTTCGCCGCGCAGAACGTTTCGCGCAACGATTACCACGGCATCGCCCACCAGATGCTCTCGCAGGGCCACCTGGACCTGGTGATGGGCACCGGCGCGCCGGATTACACCGTCGACGGCCAGCCGTGCAGCGCCGCGCTCACCGGTACGGTGCGCGAAGGTTGCGACACGCCGTGGGAATTCGTGGCCGAGCAGGACTGGCAGCAGCTGCAGGCCGGGCAGGTGATCGGCGGCAACCCGGCCGGCGCCTGGACCCTGCTGCGCAGCCGCGAGGATTTCGCCCGCCTGGCCGATGGCCGGCTGGCCACGCGCGGCCCGGTGATCGGCGTGCCACAGGTGGCCCGCACCCTGCAGCCGGCGCGCCAGCAGGCCGAGCTCGGCAGCGATGACGCCCAGCCCTCGCGCGTGCGCCGCATCGACAGCGTGCCCGACCTGGCATTGATGACCCGCGGTGCGCTCACGCATCTGGCACGGCAGTCCGACAAGGGCCTGTTCCTGATGGTGGAAGGCGGCGCCACCGACTGGGCCGCGCACACCAGCGCCTGAGGCACCGAATGGCACTACGGCGTGTGCGGCGACGAACCCGAGTACGGCCGCCTGATCGAAGAGACCGCCGATTTCAACAACGCCGTGGCCGAGGTCGTGCGCTGGATCGAGGCCAACGGCGGCTGGGAACGCAACCTGCTGATCGTCACCACCGACCACGACAACAGCCTGCCGATGGGCACCGACGCCGACCGCGTGGCTTTCGCGCCGCTGGTGAACAAGGGCAAGGGCCAGCTGCCGGGCCTGACATTCCGGCCCACCGACAACCATTCCAACGCTCTGGTGCCGCTGTGGGCCAAGGGCGCTGGCGCTGATGGCTTCGCCAGCCGCGTGCGCGGTACCGATGCCGGCTACGCGCGCCATGTCGGCCTCAACGATGGGCGCTACGTGGACAACACCGATGTCGCTGCGGTAATCAAGGTCGCACTGCAGGCCCGCACGGGCGCGCTGGCCGAACAGTAAGGCCAGCGGGTGGGCAAGGGCAGGCAGGGCAGGGCGATGCGTCCTGCCGTGCCCGGTGCTCAGGCCTGCGCGGGCAGGTGGCGCTGGCGGATCAGCGCGATCAGCTGCCGCAGCCCGGGCGGTGGCTGCCGGCGGCTGGCGTAGTACATGCAGTACGGCTCATCCATCGAACTCCAGTCCGGCATCACCAGGGTCAGCTGCCCCTGCTGCAGCGCCTCGGCAATGCGCAGTTCCAGGAAATAGCCCAGCCCCAGCCCGGCCACCACCGCGCTGACCCGCGTGGCTGAATCATTGGTGCGGATCGTGCCCGGTACGTTCACCGGCACCTGCGCCGGGCCATCGCCCAGTTCCCACGGGTAGGTCGAGTTGTCGCCGATGCGCATCTGGATGCAGGTATGCCGGTGCAGGTCGGCTGGCGTGCGCGGCTGCCCGTGCGCGCGCAGGTAGGCCGGCGCGGCGGCCACCACCCAGCGCAGCGGCGGGGTCAGCGGCAGCGCGATCATGTCCTTGGGCACCAGCGCGCCGAAGCGGATGCCCGCATCGAAGCCTTCGGCCACCAGGTCGATCGGGCGGTCGTCCACCACCAGGTCCAGGTGCACGCCCGGGCAGGTCAGGGCGAACTGCTCCAGCACCGGCGCCACCAACAGCAGCGCCGCATCGTGCGGCACATTCAGCCGCAGGTGGCCGGTGGGTACCGCGCTGTGCAGCTCCAGCGCGTTGAGGCCGTCTTCGATGGCATCCAGCCCCCGCGACAGCGCCTGGGCCAGTTCCGCGCCGGCCACCGTCAGCGCGATCGAGCGCTGCGTGCGGTTGATCAGCCGCACCCCCAGCCGGTGCTCCAGCTTCTTCATCGAATGGCTCAGCGCCGAGGTGGTCAGGCCCAGCTCGCGCCCCGCATCGCGGAAGCTGCCACGGCGGGCGATGGTCAGGAACAGGCTGAGGTCCCCGAGGATGGGCCGGGAAGAAACGACCATGGCGGTACCTGGCTCACTGCTGCGTTGAGCCACATTCAACCATATTGGTTACATCATTCAATCCATTCCCGGCCACGCCCACGCCTGAATGGCCCCGGCCGGACCTCTTTTCCCACGCACAGGGTGATTGCACCGATGAGCTACCTCC
Source organism: Stenotrophomonas maltophilia (assembly GCA_009912235.1). Taxonomy (GTDB): domain Bacteria; phylum Pseudomonadota; class Gammaproteobacteria; order Xanthomonadales; family Xanthomonadaceae; genus Stenotrophomonas; species Stenotrophomonas maltophilia_AV. The sequence goes on along the minus strand of WNDS01000003.1, from coordinate 761,452 downwards.
CCAACCCGGACCGTTACGACGGCCGCATGCCGTACCGCCGCGTCGGCGCCCGTGGCCTGGTGCTGCCGGCCATCTCGCTGGGCCTGTGGCAGAACTTCGGCGGCGTGGATGTCTACGAGACCGGCCGCGCGCTGCTGCGTCGCGCCTTCGACCGTGGCGTGACCCACTTCGACGTGGCCAACAACTACGGCCCGCCGGCCGGCTCGGCCGAGGAGAACTTCGGCCGCTGGATGGCGCAGGATTTCGCCCCGCACCGCGACGAGCTGGTCATTTCCACCAAGGCCGGCTGGCAGATGTGGCCCGGCCCGTACGGCGGCCCCACCGGCAGCCGCAAGCACCTGATCGCCAGCTGCGAACAGAGCCTGCGCCGCATGGGCCTGGACTACGTGGACATCTTCTATTCGCACCGCGTGGACCCGGACACGCCGCTGGAAGAGACCATGGGCGCACTGGCCCAGCTGCACCGCCAGGGCAAGGCGCTGTACGTGGGCATCTCCTCGTACTCGCCGCAGCTGACCCGCGAAGCGGCCGCCATCCTCGCCTCCGAAGGCGTACCGCTGCTGATCCACCAGCCCAACTATTCCATGCTCAACCGCGATATCGAGCACGGCCTGCTGCAGGCACTGGGTGAAGTGGGCGCCGGCTGCATCGCGTTCTCGCCGCTGGCGCAGGGCATGCTCACCGGCAAATACCTCAACGGCGTGCCTGACGGCGCACGCGTGCAGCGCGAAGGCTCGCTGCCCTCGCGCATGCTGAGCGAAGGCAACCTGGCGCGCATCCGTGCACTGGATGCGATCGCGCAGGAACGTGGGCAGAGCCTGGCCCAGATGGCCATTGCCTGGGCGCTGCGCGACCCGCGCGTCAGCTCGGCACTGATCGGCGCGCGCACGCTGGAACAGCTCGACGACTCGCTCGATGCCGTCCACAACCTGGCCTTCAGTGCCGAGGAACTGGCCCGCATCGACCAGCACGCCACCGATGGTGATGTCGACCTGTGGCGCGTGTCCTCGAAGATCGGCCGCGACTGACGCCGCACCTTCCACTGTTGCACCTTCCACTGCCTCCCCAACCGCAGTCAACGCGCACCTGGAGTTCGCCATGCCCTTGTCACGCCGCGATTTCATGAAGGATGTCGGCACCCTGTCCGCCGCCGCCGGGGTGGCCGCCGCCATCCCCGGCCTCGCCTCCGCTGCCACCCGTCAGGCGCAGGCACACGCAACGCCGCAGCCCAGCGGCCCGCGCCCGCGCGTCCTGCTCACCGGCCACCGTGGCTACGTCGGCAGCCGCTTCGTGGCCGCTTTCCACGACCGCTACGACATCATCGACTACGACCTGGTCGAGGGCGATGACATCCTCGACCAGGCCAAGCTGACCGCGCGCATGGCCGGCTGCGATGTGGTCGTGCAGGAAGCGGCCATTCCCGCACCGGTGGAAGGCCGCAGCTATGCCGATTATTTCCACACCAACGTGCAGGGCACCTTCAGCGTGGTCCAGGCGGCGCTGGCGGCCGGCGTACGGCGGCTGGTCTATGCTAGCTCCACCACCATCTACGGCATCGAGCACGGCATCCCCTTCGCCTACCCGATCAACGAAGGGCAGAAGTTTGTCTCCCAGTACATTCCCGCCGACCGGCTGCGCTGCCGCGATATCGATCTGTCCTACCACACCAGCAAGGTCATGGCCGAGCAGATCGTGGCGTGGCACGGCCTGAACCGGAAACTGCAGACCGTGGCGCTGCGCTACGGCCCGATCGACAAGGTGGTGGTCGGTACCAACGTCAGCAGTGCGAACGTGCTGCAGGCCACGCGGCTGGCCATCGAGAGCCCACGCGAGTTCTGGTACGAGCCGTTCAGTGTGGTCGACGCCGTGCCGCACATCGACCTGTCCCGCTCGCGTGAGCTGCTCGGCTACGTGCCCGAACCGGCCGCGCTGGCGCAGTACCAGCAGATCAGCACCTTCCAGCACCGGCTGGACCAGGGCGCCTGAGCCCGGCGCCCGCGCGCGCCACACCCCTCCACGAGGTACCCCATGAAAGCCACGTTCCTGCTGGCCGGCCTGCTGCTGCCTGCCGTCTGCCTGTGCATGCCCGCGCTGGCCGCACCGGTGCCCGTGCCTGCCACCGCCGCTGCCGGCGTGGACAGCCCCGACAACGCGCAGTTCTACCGTGATGGCGTGTTCCAGAAGGCGCCCGCGCGCGCGGCGGTGAAGGCGATGCTGGTGCGTTACGGCGAACCGGCCATTCCGGCCGATGCGCAGATCTGGGTCAGCGATTTCGGCCTGGGCGACTACGCCCATGTCGGCCTGGCCAGCGTCACCTGGGTCAACGATGCCGAGCACGGCTACTTCGACATGACCATGTACCTGCTGCCCGGGCAGATGATTCCCGAGCACGTGCACCGCGCGATCACCACGCCACCGGCCAAGCCGGCCAAGCACGAATCGTGGCGCGTGCTGCGCGGCTGGGTCTACACGTTCTCCGAAGTCGGCCCGGCCACGCCCGATCCGCCGCCGCTGCCGGCATCGTTCGGGCCGGTGCACAGCCACAACGTCTCGGTGCTGCGCGCCGGTGAAGCGGCATCGCTCAAGCGCATCGGCACGTGGCACTTCATGAAGGCCGGCCCGGACGGCGCCATCGTCGACGAGTTCGGCGTGTACCACGACCGCCGCGGCTGGTTCTCGTCCAACCCCAACGCCCACCCCACCGACTGAAGCTGCCTGCGAGCCCTTCGATGATCATCCTCCGCCGCGACCACGCCACGTTGCTGCCGTCCCTGCCTGACACAGTGCTGGCCGGGTTGCACCATGCCCCTGCCGCCGCACGGCGCACGCTGGATCTGGCCCGGCAGGCGGGTGTGTGCTTCATCGATGCCGGGCATGTGCAGCAACCCGCCGAGGCGATGCAGGCCGTGGCGGCGGCATTGAAGGGATACCGCGACGACGCGCTGGTGATGGGCAGCGTGCCCACCCAGGCCGACGCGGCACAGGCGCTGGGCCGCAGCAGCGTGTCCACCTGCAGCTGCAGGTGGACACGCTGCTGCGGCAACTCGGCCGCCCCTACCTGGATGTGCTGGTACTGCAGGGCTGTCCCGCGGCCGGCGTGCCGATGGAAACACTGGTGCTGGCGGTGGATGCGCTGATGCGCGCCGGGCGCATCCGTTACTGGGGCGTGTCCGGCTTCGCCGCGTGGCAGTTGGCCAGTGCGGTGCATGCCGCCCGCGCGCTGCGCATGCACACCCCCGTGCTGCAGCAGGTGCTGTACACACCGGTGGCAAGCCTGGCCGAATGCGAGCTGCTGCCGGCCGGCCGCCAGCTGGGTGTGGCGGCCGTTGTGATGAGCCCGGCCTGCCGCGCACCAGCGGCGACCACCGCCGAGCATGCCCCACGGCAGGCGCTGGAGTGGCTGCAGCCACAGGCCAATGATGAGTAGGCGGCCGGGGACACCCTGCGCGTGCTGGACAGCATTGCCGCTGCGCATGGCGTTTCCGCAGCGCAGGTGGCGATGGCCTGGCTGCGCGGTGCTGCCGGTGTTTCGACAGTGGCGGCCTGCCTGGCCGATGAGCAGGAACTGCGGGCCTCGTTGTCGCCGTCGTTGCGGCTGGGCGACCACGAGCGCGCGCGCATTGATGCGCTGCTGCCACCGGCGGCGGTGCTGGCGAAGATCGCGCCGGTTGCCAAGGAACTCGATGCCTGGCGCGATCCCATCCCGAGTACCGGTGTCCCGGGCTGATTCCTTGCTTCCCCCGTCCGGGCCGCCCTGTGCGGCCCGCTCCTTCCCCAATGAGGTCGATTGCATGTCACACAACAACGTCTGGTTCATCACCGGTGTCAGCAGCGGCTTTGGCCGTGAACTGGCAATCAAGGCCCTGGCCGCCGGTGACCGTGTGGCGGGTACCCTGCGTAACGAAGCACAGCGCGTCACCTTTGAAACCCTGCATGCCGAGCGCGCCCACGGCGTGCTGCTGGATGTCACTGATGAAGCAGCGATCACGCCGGTTGTCGCCGGCGTGGTGGCCGCCCATGGCCGCATCGATGTGCTGGTCAACAATGCGGGCTACGGCATGGAAGGCGCTGTCGAGGAAACCTCGATGGCGCAGGCGCGCCGCCAGTTCGACGTGAACTTCTTCGGTGCGTTGGCCGTCACCCAGGCGGTGCTGCCGGTGATGCGTGCGCAGCGCAGCGGGCACATCCTCAACATCACCTCCATGGGCGGGCTGATCAGCTTTCCCGGCCTGGGCATCTACAACGCCAGCAAGCATGCGCTGGAAGGCCTGAGCGACGCGCTGGCACAGGAAGTGGCGCCACTGGGCATCCAGGTGACCGCCATCGAACCGGGTCCCTTCCGTACCGAGTGGGCGGGCCGTTCGATGGAACACGCCGCCGCCCGCATCGAGGATTACCAGGCCACCGCCGGTGCCATGACCCGTTCGCTGGAACAGCGCAACGGGCGCCAGGCAGGCGATCCGGCGCGTGCGGCCGACGCGATGCTGGCCGTGGTGGCCTCGGCACAGCCGCCGCGCCGGCTGCTGCTTGGTTCGATCGGCTTCAAGCAGGTGGGCGAGGTGATGGCCCAGCGCCAGGCGGAGATGATCCGCTGGGCGGACCTGACCCTGAGCGCCGATTACCCACCCGGCGAGTAAGCACGCCGGGTTCCGGGCCGGGCGGTGACGCCCGGTCCATTGCACGCCGGCAGCCCAGGCTCGCCGCCAGCAACGGGCCCCGGCGGGCCCGCTGCATTAAAATAGCCGGTACACCGGCACATCCGCAGCAGGCAGTACCGCATGGACACCCAACGCACCTCCTCCTCCGTCAAGCTGGTTGCCATCGACATGGATGGCACCCTGCTGGACCCGGCGCACCGCATCACCCCGCGCGTGAAGCAGGCCATCACCCGTGCGCGGCAGCAGGGCGTGCAGGTGGTGCTGGCCAGTGGCCGGCCGGTATCCGGGCTGGCTCCGTTCCTGCGCGAGCTCGATATCAGGGGCGATGATGACTACTGCATCGCCTGCAATGGCGGCATCGTGCAGCGCGTCGGCAACGGCGAGGTGGTGGCGGAGTTCCCGCTCACCTTCGATGATTTCCTGTACTGCGAACGCATCGCGCGCGAGCTTGGCGTGCATTTCCAAGCACTCGATGGTGCGCGCATGTACACCCCCAACCAGGACATCAGCATCTACACCGTGGCCGACGCGCATCTTTCGCACGTGCCGCTGTCCTACCGTGCGGTGGCCGACATGGCGCCGGGCATGACCTTCGTCAAGCTGATGATGATCGACGTGCCGGAGATCCTCGACGCGGCCATTGCGCGCCTGCCCACCGAGATGACCGATCGCTTCGCCGTGCTCAAGAGTGCACCGTTCTTCCTGGAAGTGTTCGACCACCGCGCCGGCAAGGGCCCCAGCCTGCAGAAGCTGGCCGAACACCTGGGCATCGACCGTGCCGAGGTCATGGCCATCGGCGACCAGGAAAACGACCTGACCATGCTGCAGTTTGCCGGCACCAGTGTGGCGATGGGCAACGCCATCGACGCGGCCAAGCAGGTGGCGCGCTTCACCACCGGCAGCAATGCCGAGGATGGCGTGGCGCTGGCCATCGAGCGGTTCGTGCTGCGCGACTGACGCCGCGCGCCGTACTCAGGCGCGCGGTTTCTCTGCCGGCGCGCTGTCGTCGACATCGAACGCCTCACGGGCGGCATCGATGTCGGCAATGTGCGCCAGCGCTCAGCCGCCAAGCGCCATCACCGGCTCGGTCAGTGATTGTCCCAGCGGTGTCAGCGAGTACTCCACGTGCGGCGGCATCACCGAATGCACCGTGCGCTTGATCAGGCCATCGCGCTCCAGGCCGCGCAGGCACAGCGTGAGCATGCGCTGGGAGATGCCGTTGACGGTGCATTTGATCTCGGTGAAGCGGCGCGGCCCCGAGGCCAGCAGCATGATGATCAGAACACTCCATTTCTATCCCACGCGTGCCAGCACCTGGCTGACGCGCTGGCAGTCCGTCGTACCGAGATCGTGGCGTTTTGCGGTCACATGCATGTTACTGGGTTCCCAAAATGTGCCGTATTGCAGGCGTGCGGAACCGTGATTAGTTTGCAGGGCCCCGGCTACAACTTTATACTAAGGGCTTTGCCATGACGATTCTCCACGTTGATTCCAGCATCCTCAGCGACCAGTCGGTCAGCCGCCAGCTCACCGCGGCCATTACCCAGCGCCTGGCGCAGGAAGCACCCGGCCAGCAGGTGGTCTACCGCGATCTGGCCGCCACACCGGTCAACCACCTGTCGGCCGCCGAATTCCTCGCCTTCCAGGGCGTTGCCGCCGCTGACGAAGCCACCCGCCAGGCCGTGGCCGCCAACACCGCGCTGCTGGAAGAATTCCTTGCCGCCGACACCCTCGTGCTGGGCGCGCCGATGTACAATTTCACGTTGCCCTCGCAGCTGCGCGCCTGGCTGGACCGCCTGGCGGTGCCGGGCCGCACCTTCCGTTATGGCGAGGCCGGGGTGGAAGGGCTGGCCGGCGGCAAGCGCGTGATCATCGCCTCCTCGCGCGGCGGCCTGTACGGCGAAGGCCAGCCGGCGGCATCGCTGGACCACCAGGAAACGTACCTGCGTGGGTTCCTCGGTTTCATCGGCATCACCGACGTGCGCATCGTGCGTGCCGAGGGCCTGGCCTACGGCCCGGATGCACGCGCGGCCGCGGTAGCTGCGGCGATCGCAGATGTGGAGGCGCTGGCGGCCTGAGCGGCGCCGCATATGGCCCCGGCGCGCACAGGACGCCGGGGCCTCACGTGAGCGCTGTACCGCGATCCAGCTGCCGGTAACCGATCGCCTCCATCAGGTGTGCGGTCTGGATACCGTCGCTGCCGGCCAGATCGGCAAGGGTGCGCGCCACGCGCAGGATGCGGTGCATGGCACGCGCTGACAGCTGCAGGCGCTCGATGGCCTGCTCCAGCAGATCCTGGTCGGCCTCGCACAGCCGCGTGCAGGCCCGCAGCGCGGCCGGTGGCAGGCAGGCATTCAGCCCGCCGCGCTGCTGCTGGCGCTGGCGCGCGGCCTCGACCCGCGCGCGTATGCTGGCACTGGGCTCGCCCAGCGGCGAGGTTTCGCGCAGCTCCGCCGCTTCCATGCGGGGCACGCTGACATGCAGGTCAATGCGGTCCAGCAGCGGACCGGAGACCCGCGCGCGATAGCGGTTGATGCGCTCGGCCGTACATAGGCAGCGGTTGCTGCGGTCACCGGCCCACCCGCACGGGCAGGGGTTCATGGCTGCCACCAGCTGGAAGCGCGCCGGGTAGGCAACGCTGCGCGCTGCGCGTGCGATGCGCACAAGGCCGCCTTCCAGTGGCTCGCGCAGCACTTCCAGCGCACTGCGGCTCCACTCGGGCAGTTCGTCCAGGAACAGCACGCCGTGGTGGGCCAGGGAAATCTCGCCCGGCCGCGGTGGATTGCCGCCACCGGCCAGCGCCGCCGGGCTGGCATTGTGCTGCGGTGAGCGGAAGGGGCGCTGGCGCCAGCGGTGCGGGTCCAGCCCCTCGCCGCTGACCGATGCGATGGCCGCGTTCTGCAGGGCTTCTTCTTCGCTGGTATCGGGCAGCAGGCCCGGCAGGCGCGAGGCCAGCAGCGTCTTGCCGCAGCCCGGGCTGCCGATCAGCAACAGATGGTGTCCGCCCGCAGCAGCGACTTCCAGGGCGCGGCGTGCGTGTGGCTGCCCGCGCACGTCGGCCAGATCAGGCATTACGGCCGCACACACCTCGCTGCGCTGCGCGCGCGGCAATACATCGTCCTTCACCAGCCCGGCGCAGCACTCCAGCAGCGTGCGTGCCACGCGCACATCGGCGTGCTCGGCCGGCGCGGCCTCGGCTGCATTGCCCGGTGGAACCACGAGCGTGCGCCCGGACCGGGCGGCGGCGATCGCAGCCGGCAGCGCGCCATCGACCGGCCGCAGCTCGCCGGTCAGGCCCAGTTCGCCGAGGAATTCGAAACGCAGCAGCGATTGCGGGTCAATCTGGCCGCTGGCGGCGAGGATGCCCAAGGCAACGGCCAGATCGAAACGGCCGCCCTCCTTGGGAAGGTCGGCCGGTGCCAGGTTCAGGGTGATGCGCCGCTGCGGGAAATCGAAGCGTGCGCACATCAGCGCCGCCCGCACACGGTCGGGGGCCTCACGCACGGTGGTTTCGGCCAGGCCGACAATCTGGGTGCTGGGCAGCCCGCCGGACAGATGCACCTCCACGCGTACCAGTGGCGCGTCCACTCCCGCACGGGCACGGCTGTGAACCAGCACCAGGCTCATGCACTCGCTTCCTGCAGATGACCGGCCCCGATGATGGAATGGCCTGGGGCGTGCTGCTATCAGGCAATACGGGGCGCGTGCATCGGGGAAAGCCTCCCGATGCGGTTGCCGCGGTCGATCACGCGGCGGGAAATGCAGCAGGCCCGGGCATCGGCCCGGGCCTGACGTGGAGCATCACCGGCTCAGCGGTGGCGCCACTGGTTATGCCGTTCCCAGGCGCGGCGGTCGCAGCGCTCCTGCTCCCAACGGCGCTGCTCCCAGCGGTTCTGTTCACAGCGGCGCTGCTCCCAGCGCTGCTGTTCCCAACGTTGCTGCTGCCAGCGCGGTGCAGGACGGTAGTCATTGCGGTAATCACGGCGATAGTCGCGGCGGTCCGGGGTGGTCAGGTTGCCGATCGCGCCACCGGCCAGTGCGCCGCCGGCAATGGCGGCCGGGTCGCCGTTGGAGACCAGCGAGCCTGCCACACCGCCCACCACTGCCCCGACGACGGCGCGCTTGTCCTTGCGCGACATCGCATCCGCATTGCCTGCGGCCAGCGTGGCCGCTGCCACGGCCAGCGCCATCACCACGCCGCGTACGCTGATTCCGGCTGCATTGAACATGGTCGTTTCTCCTGTCGTCGGGTGGTACCGCAGGGACGCAGTCCGTCCCGCAACCTGACCGTAGAAAGCCAACATTGTGCGAACGTTACGTCGCCCGCCAGCCGGCTTTGCCTATTCAGGTTTCAGCCATGGCGATGAAGGAGTGTTCAGTGGGCAGCAGGCGCGTGCCGCGCGCTACGCCCGCAGCGACACCCGTGTGGTGTAGACGGTGGCCACGGTACCGATGGGCCATAGGCCGCAGCTGCCTGCACTGCCATGGGAAAACTACGGAAGCAATGAAAGCGTGCCCCGCGTGCGCGCGCTATACCGCGGTATAGCGGCGGCATACCGCCAGCCAGCGCGGCTGTACCAAGGCGCAATGGTGCAACCGCACATGTGATGCAAGAATTTCCGGCATCACTTCACCACCGCCGCATTTCATCACCGAGGAACACGCAGCAGCGCAGATGCGCATTGCCATCTGCTGAACCGGGCACGGCCACGGCGTGGTCATCGCACCGGTCCCTCGTTGCAGGCGCCGTAGTGGCGCCGCCCCTTCATTGCAATCGCACCGCCTGCCGGGCGCCGCTTCAGCGGTGCTGCACCGTGCCGGCTGCGCGCCTGCGCCCCGCCTTCACCCACCTCTGTCTGGATGTGCCATGAACCCTGCTTTCCCCATGCTCCGCGCGGCAACCCTGCCGCAGCCGCTGTCTGTTCGCCCGTGTCCGAAGGCCGCCCGTCCGCTGCCCCTGCTGCTGGCTGCGCTCGGAGCCTGCAGCGCCGTGCCGCAGGTCTACGCCGCCGACGCCGCCGACAGCGGCAACACACCCACCACGCTGTCCGCACTGGACGTGGTGGCGGCGCGCAACTCCGCCGCCGCCGCGCCTACCCAGGTGGTCGGGCCCAACCGCTATGTCATCAAAGCTGGCGACATGGATGCCGATATCGAAGGCAACAACGGCCTGTCGCGGCTGAAGACCGTGCCGGGTGCCAGCTACACCGCCACCGACGGGCTCGGGCTGGACATCTCGCCCACCAGTCTGTTCGTGCGCGGCTTCCGCATGAACGAAATGGGCATCACCTTCGAAGGCGTGCCGCTGAACGACAACGGCTTCCTGTCGCTGACCGGCACCAGCGTGGTAAATGTCGGCGTGCCCGATAGCATCGGTTCGATCACCGTCAGCCCGGGCGCCTCGCCGGTCAGCGTGTTTTCAAGCAGCGCCAACGGTGGCGCGCTGGAATACCGGCTGGCCGAGTTGAAGGACACGCCCAGCCTGCGCATCAAACAGGGTGTGGGCAGCAACATTACGCGCGTCACCACGGTGTCCGGGCAGAGCGGGCAGATCGGCGAGAACGGCCCGAAGCTGCTGGTGGACCTGCAGCGCGTGACCGCCGACAAGTACCAGGGCGGCGGCACCCAGAAATTCCTGCGCGGTGATCTGAAGGCCAAGCAGGATGTGGCATGGGGTGACTTCACCCTGTTCCTGTCCGGCAGCCACGCCGAAGTGTGGGGCTACAACAACATCTCCTTCGACATGATCCGCAAGCTGGGATGGCGCGCCGACAGTTTCTACCCCGACTATGCCAAGGCCTACTACGTGGCACTGCCGGAAAACAAGGACAAGCCGTGCGGCGCCTACACCTGCGGTGAACTGGCCGAGCTGCTTCCGTATGACACCGGCCAGGTGACCACCGACAAGATCGCCTCGCTCGCCCACAACTTCCGCATTTCGCCGGCGTTGAGCGGCAACATCCAGTTCTACAACGCCAACAGCCACACCCAGGCCACGTTGAGCGACCCCACCACGCCGTCGCCCAACGGCGCGCCGTTCTCCGAGCAGGTGCAGAGCCCGCACCTGAACCGCATGGGTGGCATGGCCAACCTGAGCTTCGTGATGGGCAAACACACGCTCACCACCGGTTTCTGGCAGGAAAAGAGCAAGGCCGCCGCCTATACCGCGTGGTACACCGAGCCGCTGCTGGGCCAGGGCAAGCCGCTGAAGACGGTGGGGCCGTGGGATGTCTACGGGCCGGCGTTCAAAACCGAAAACGAATCGCGCTGGGTGACCCGTTCGCGGCAGTTCTACCTGCACGATGATGTCGCGCTCACCGACACCCTGGTGCTGGGCATGGGCTTCAAGGCCGTGGATTTCACCACCACCGGCGGTGGCATCAGCGATGCGCCGGACCGCCCGGTGTTCGGCACGCTGCGTGCCAAGAGCAACTTCCTGCCGCACGTGTCGCTGTTCTGGAGCCCGACGGCCAAGACCGATGCCTTCATCGACCTGGCCAACACCATGAACAGTTTCCGCGCGGCCCAGCGTGGCAACATCGGCTACACCGCCTCGGCCTGGACCATCACCGACCAGGATGAGTTCGACCGCGTGGCGCCCACGCTGCGTCCGGAAAAGGACTGGAACCTGACCGTGGGCGGCACCCATCGCTTCGAGCGCGTCACGGTGACAGCCGACGTGTTCTACAGCGATATCCGCAACCGCCTGCTGTCGGCGGCCATCGGCACCCAGTTCGCGCAGATCAACACCGTGCGGTTGATGCCGAAGATGCACGTGATCGGCGCAAACCTGGGCGTGACCACAGACCTGACCGACAACCTGCAATTCTACCAGGGCGTGGCCTTTGCACGCTCGTACTACGACCGCGATTTCGTGGTGAACGATACCGTGTACCCGATCAAGCGCAACGCGCAGCCGGGCTACCCGCAGATCTCGCTGGTGAGCGACCTGTCGGCGCACTTCGGTGACTGGCGCTTTGGTGCCACCAGCACCGAGTACCTGCGCCAGCCGTTCACCTAGGAAAACGATATCCGCGTGCCGTCGTTCTGGCAGGTCAATGCTTACGCGGCCTACCGCATGGGCGCGCAGAGCCGCGTGCCGGGCCTGGAGTTCCGGCTGGACGTGAGCAACCTGTTCAACCGAAACAACATCGGCACCGCCACGATTGCCGGCTCGTCGTTCTCCGGCGATTACCAGACCCTGCAGCGCAGCGCGCCGCGGCAGGTGATGTTCAGTACGTCGATGACGTTCTGAAGCGGGGGGCTTCCTGCGGTGCTGGGGTGCACCGCAGGAAGGCCCGGGCGGTGGTGGGTCGTGGCACGTGATGCCGGGAAACAACATGGAAAACAGGGCGTGGAGGTAGATCCACGTCATGCGTGGATGGGGCGTTACACGCGGCACCCGGAAACGGCATACCCGTCCTCATCTACCCACCGCCCAATGCGCGGCACTTGCCCACGCCCGATCACTCCTGTGGCCGCACCCGTTCCTGGATGAACGCGATAAGCGCGAGCGACGTACTCTTGTGGCATTTTCAAGGATCGGGTAGCGCTTGCGCCCGTTATGGCAGAATGCGCAGCGCGGGTCCGGCTTCCGGATGGGGCGTGATGATTTGCACCGATGGGCTTTATTCAGAGCGGCGCAGGGAATGAAGATGTTTCGCCGGCAATTGATCTACGTTCAAGTGCACCAGGACCACTTTGTCGCTCGCTTGGTCGGCGGCGACAGAACCATTCGCCGCCAGTGTCACGTCCTTGGCAATCGCTCAGGGGCTATCGCGGACTTCTCCACCATCCGGCCTGCGCTGAAGGAACTCTTTTCGGAACTCACATCCGGGTTTTCACTCCTCAAGCCATGGGCGCTTCTTCACTTTGATCCGGTCGAGTATCCGATCACGAAGGAAGAGCTCACTGGGTTTCAGACGGTTGCCATGCGCAGTGGAGTGAGCTTCTGCTTCCTCTCAACGTGGGAACACCATCATGAAGACAGAGATTTGTTGGGCATGTTCAAGTAGTGCGGGCGCTCGAAAACTCTCTCAGCGCCAAGCCGCATCGTGGTTGAGCCAGACTGAGATAGTGTGAACGTCCGTTCCTCGCCGGGAGCAGCATCCGGGCGGACATGTTGGAGGTTGGCGGTCCAGTAGTTGTGTCCGTTAATTTTCAGCCGACACGGCCCAGTGCTGCATTCCATCAGGACGAGAGCGCACACAGTTCGCCATCAGACCGCGCTGCCGCGCACGACGAGCGATGCGCCTAATCGCGTCGCAGCCATCGCCAACCCTTCCAACACGCGATCCCCCACGTATTGGTCAGAGTCACCGTTCTGGTGCGCGCGAATCGCCGCCTGCAGAATCTCCTGCACCACGTGCTGGCCCGCCAACGCGCAGTCCGCATCGGCCATGGCGATCTGCCGACCGCGAAGGTGATGGCGCTCAGGCCAAGGCTGTCCATCGGATGCCGCAACCGCACCAATGCTGCGCAGGAGGGCGATGAGGGTGTTGGGGTCCAGGTCAGGCGAGGGCGCTTCCTGGATCGGGCGCGGAGGAGGGGAATGCGGCTTGTTCATGGCAGGCTCCGTGCAGACAGGCAGAAGCCGCCACCGATAAAGGTGGTGGACGATGCGTGGCTCGAAAACCGGTGTGTGATGATCGCCGGCGGGCACGGGGCCCCACACACCGTCCGCCATAGCCGGCAGACGGATCACCAGGCGACACCACACGGGGTGGTGCCGGCTGGCGAGCGTAAACTTCATCACAACATCGGGTTTTCGACGCCCGGCCATCCGTTATCGGTGGCGCTACCAGAGTTGCCTGAAGTTTTTTGAAATGCCAAGGGGTTGGGGTCAAGTCCGCCAAAACCAGAGACGCTTTTGGCATTGTCGCACACGGTGCCATGGCGAGCAGCCCTTGCGGGGAGGTTTAACTGCACTCCGTAACCGAATCCGGAAGTGTCGCTCCGACATCACACTGATGATGCCAAATGCGACAAAAAATCTTGTATGCAAGTTGCTTGCCTCCGTGGAGGCATTCGCGCGCCTTCGATGCCCTGCCAAGGTCAAAATCGGAACTAGATCGAGTGGCGCTCCGACGGCTACTAAGTTCCCCTGCATCTTTGCCAGTAAAGAGAGTAGACAAGCTGATAAGCTCTGCTAAAGATAGCTGAATAGGTAGGGCGCGGAGTGGCTTGGTACGACATAGGCGACCTTTTGACGAAGGCCCCGCTTGAAGAAGTCATCAGTCGTCTTGGCATGAAGGCTGAGCGGCGCGGTCACCAACTACGCGCTCTGTGCCCGTTCCATCAAGACTCCCGACCATCACTCAATATTTATCCTCCGGAAAAGGGGGGGGCGCCTGCGCACTTCCACTGCTTCTCGTGTGGGGCGCACGGCAACGCCATTGACCTTGTGAAAGAGGTAAATGGATACGATTTCTCAGCCAGTGTAGATTGGCTTGCACGAAATTTCGGCATTCAGCCGGCGCATGGAGATTCACAGAGCCGCGAAAGACAGGTGCAGAAAGTATCGGCGCTAGACTTTGCTCTGAGGCAATTTGAGGTTGGCCACGACGCTGCAGGATTTCGAAATTGGTGTTCTAGTCGTGGATTCGATCATGATCTTCTTAAAGAGAAAGGATTGCGATTGGTAGGTGCGCCTGTCCTGGTTCCGGCGCTTCAGAAGCTGCCAATTGGTGAGCGGATAGAGCTCCTTGACGGATTGCTAGAGCTGGGGCTGATTCGCCGCCTGCGACCAAGCGCATTTGTAGCACAATTAAAGTTGAAACTCGGTGAGCAGTATCAGGACTACTTTAGGGATGGGCGGGTAGTCATTCCCGTGTACGGATCAGATCGGCAAGGGTCAAAGATCGTCGGGTTTGCCGGGAGGCTAGTTGCAGATAGTCTGGATGGCGCTGCAGCAAAGTATATGCTCACCCCGGGATTCAAGAAATCTAATTATCTCTTTAATGCAGAGTCTGCATTTCCGAAGATTGTAGAAGAGCTAAAGGACGGTCAGCCTTCAACGCTCTATCTTGTGGAGGGGTTCCTGGATGCGTTGCGTCTCGAGGCCCGTGGTCAAAAAGCAGTGGCTCTAATGGGAACAAGTCTTGGCGAAGGGCAGTTTCAGCAGCTGGCCGCCCTTGTCAGCGCTTCGCCTAGCAAGGCGACCAGTCTCACTATCGCTATATTCCTCGACAATGATCCCGCTGGATTCGACGGTTCAGATCGCCTGGCGAGGGATCTGCTCGGACTAATCGGTACAGATCTCAGGTGGATCGGCGCGCCTTGGAGGAATTTGCCAGAAATTGGCAAAGACCCTGACTCGTGTCTGCTCGGAGTAAACGATACTGCGGGTGCCAAAATTTGGCTGAATACCTATGAGCTCCCCGCAGAAGGCATCCTTGTGGCGGGATCAGTTGGAGGAAAGGATAGTTCGGTGATTCAAGATGGGAGCTGGACCGAGCTTCCTCCCATAGCGCGAGAGCGGGCGCTCCATCGCGCCGCCGTTGCCATAAGAAAATTTACTGGCAAGCGGTCGCTGGATATAACATTTGATAGGTTAAGTGGCCTTGACTCAATCTGGGCGGAAGAGCTTCTTCGAGTCCTCCGGGGGGGGGGAGCAATGACAACCCCGAAGCGCGAGGTGGAGGTTATCTTCAAGGGATATATGAAAGGACTGCCCTCGCGAGAAACTTAGCTTACTTTGGTGCTCGGAGAGGTGAGCTCCCCTGTGACGAAGAGGCATGGCTGACGCTGGGCGGCAACGCTCGACTATTCGATCAAAAAGCCGTCGATAGGTTGCATAGTCTGATGCGCGGTAGTGACTCCCACTGGGTCCAGGTTGCACCATTCGACGCGGTGAATCTGCCTCGCAAGCTAAGTGCCGATGAGAGCACCCTAGAAGACCCGCGTCGTAAGGTTATGCCTCACCCTGCCGATCTTCATGTGCAGCAGATTGTTTTGAATGAGCTTCTCACTCAGCGACACGATCGCCTCAATGCGGATGGGAGAACTTTCTCTTCCAGTATTCCTGCAGTGCGTTGGTATTCCTCACGGGGGGAGGTCGTCGTTACGGGCCCCTTTGAAGCGCTCAGCGAACCTAACGTCCATGCTGGTGAGCCATCCACACTGAGCTTCGGATATCAGATCGATATGGATGTTCTGGAGGGAGATAAAACACCCTCCGACCAAGGGAAGTTCAGGCCGTTTGGAGAATGTTGGCGTGACTTCATGGGCAGCTTGTCCCAGCAGTGCCATGCTATAGGTTCTCAGGTGCACGTGCTTCGCTTGGATGCAAAGCGCTATTACGACAACGTGCAGCGGTACGTAGTTCTAGATCGTCTACTCACTCCTCTGTTCGATGAGTTGAACTCGAGTGGAATTCCGCTTGGCTTCTCGGAGATGTTCGGGTTGGACGTAGGCGAGGTCAAAGATGCCTACGCACGCGCTTTTGAGCGCTTGCTGATGGGGTTTATTTTTGGGTTCGCATCAAGAAGCCCCAAGCATGATGGTGACGTAGACCGTAGCAGCGAAGCAATCGGGATTCCACAGGGACCAGTTATTTCTGCATACATCGGAACAATTGCACTGTTCCCTGTGGATAACTGCGCTCGCCAGTTCATCCGACGAACTTCAAAGCCTTCTGAAGATGGAATTTATCGACCAACAGCAGGATACGCCCGCCATGTCGACGACATAGTTATCTTCGCAGATAGTGAGCAGGCCTTTGGTGAAATGCGGGAGGCTCTGCAGGCGGAGGCGGGTCTCTCTTCGATCTCCCTCATACATAAAGGAGTTCGGGTGCGCGCGGGCTCGCCGCAGGCCGTGATGCAACAGCTAAACGAAGGGCGCGGGCTGGCCGGCTCGGTTCCCGGCTGGGAGCCGCCGCTTGTCGGCGATGGTGAGGCTGGTTGGGGCATGGCACAGGATATGCCTGATGTTGATCGCCAGTGCGCGTTGAAGATGCTATGGCATCCAGATCTCATCACAAATCCATCAGGAGTTCGCGCTCAAGTAGAAGCTGCAATGAACGCTCAGGATCTTAGGCCGAGCGATCTTGGGTTGTGCGCGCGCTGGCTGTGGTGGCAGGTAGCACAGGAAGGGGATGGTGTAACTAGTCAAGCTATCCGCGATGTATGGGGAAGATTCTGGAAGCTATGGGACAGTGTTTGCCAAGATCACGAGTGGAGCCCTGGTTTTAAGAAACGCGGCTATCAGCGGCTCTATGCAATCGAGGGATTGGACCGCCTGCTCGATCCGTATCCCTGGGTAGAGAATGGACAGGCATTGCTTGAGGTGCCGAAGAATCGAGCGCTCCGCAAGGCGCTGGGTGAAGTGGTTTGTCGGCCTGACTTCTTTACAGATGTCAGCGCGATCGAGAACCGATCACATCTGCTACGACGTTCCCGCCTGATCGTCACGAAGGCTCGGAGACTTGTAGGCACCGACTCACCCAGGCCACCGATTGATGCCCATCGTGCAGACTCGGTGACCTCTGTCGAGTGGCTATGCATTGCTGCGGAAGCCCTCAACTCTGCGGGAGCCACAAGCGCAGATGGAGTGTGGGATCCGTTAAATGAACTGAGAGGGCGCGCTAAAGAATCTACCTCTTTCTCCGCCGGTCTCAAGCTGGCAGACGGTGTTCGGGCTCTTCTGAAGAGCGACGAGGCTGCTTGCGCTGAGTCAGGAGCAGCCGACGTACTGGGCCTTGCCATAGAATTCGTGCTAAACAGCGCGCCTAGACGAAGCGGGCTGGAGGTGTTGGAGTGATTCCCACATCTCCTATCGGGTGTGGATGGATCAGCAGGCATAGTACTCATACCCCATCTTCCGATTGCAGATGAAAGAACTTCGTCTCTATATGCGCTGGAAAAGTCCGATGTGGAAGGGCAGAGAGAGATCCTTGTTTTTACGGCTCCGCCGATGCAAAAAGCTCGGGTGAGTTCGTTGGAGTCGAGTTCCATGAGCACAGGGTGGTAGAAAGCACGTGGTCCAGCATAGACTTTCGACTGGCAGATTCGCCCGCTAAGCTTCTTGGGATTGAAAGGAGTGTTGGCGCAGTGCCCTGGAGCGCCATTGGCTCGGGGGATTTGACTCTACTAGGGAGGCCAATAGAGGTTGCGACAGTTCTCTTCGACGCTCTCTATGCAATCCATGTAGAGAAGGGCGCGGCTGAAGGAACTGTCTATGTTCCTTTCAAGCCGCAGTTGGTCCAGTACGCATCGGAGCGGGGCAGGGGACTCCATCTCTTGGCGGATCCAATGCCGCGCGAGCTGCTCGGCATTAACGCCTTGTTCCATGATCAGGATGGTCGCGTACGAACTATTAGTGTTCCTAAAGCGCATGCTGACGTTTGGCGCGTGGGCTGGACGGTCGCTGATGTACTCGGCTTGGCTATGGGCTTGGCGGGCGAGGTTGGAGTACGCGAAGAGGTACTTCCCGCTGATTTCAGTGAGGTACCTTCGCCTCATGAAGTCGCTGATTTGATCGAGGGTTATGTTCTTAGACAGCAGCTCAGTAAGCTCCAAGGGTTCTATATTTCAGAAGCGCAGGTGGACGTATCGGAGTACGGAGACAGCAGGGGGTATCTGCCGAGAACTGTCAAGCGAACGTTGGACGTGCTCAGGAATTACCCGATAGCACAGGACTTGTCAGCCAAAGTGCGGTATGTCATTGCAACCGAGGCAGAAACAAGGGCCATGGCCCTGCGGTTGTCTCGCCGAAGTGAGAGCAGTCTTCGCAGTCAACTTCATCTGATCTTCCCAGAAGCGATCAGCCGGCTTCCTCTTTGGGTGCTCCAGGGAGTTGATCTTGCCGTAGTGGATGTTGAGCAGAGGGGTAAGCGCCCGGAACTCTTCTTGATGACATCTCTGTACAAGGTTATGCAAGGCGGCGATCGTCATCATTCGCAGCCCGACGCTAAGGAAAATGAAGCATGGCTGCGAACGGCCTTGGCGCTTTCTGTCGCGACAAGCGGGCTGCGTGGCTCAGTCGCTGCTCTGTGGGGTCTTACACAAAGTAGTAGAAGCCAAATGAAGGAGCATCTGTACCTGCCACCTGACTGGGCTGCGCCCGATGGAATACGCGCCGACCCTCAGGCAGATTATGCTGCCATTCGAAAGTGGCTCTCGGACTCGGATTGGGTCGCACTTGGGCGCGCATCGCCATGGCACTGGATGCTCGCTATGGTTGGATTGCTGGATTCAAACTTTCCCTCGGTTCTAGAGAGTTCCGCGCTGGGCCGCATTTTTGGAATTCTCAGCAAATGGACATGTGGAGGCGCTGTTCCAGTAGATTCCCCGATCTCGCTGGAGCAGGGCGTATGGCCATTCGATGGTTTGGAAACCATAGATGACGAGGCTTGCGATGCGCTTGTGGAGGCGGTGTCGGCTGCTGTTCATGGAGTTGATCTACTTCTAGATATCCAGGTGGTGCGCGTCGAGCATGGGAAGTTCAGCAGGGACCCTCACTCTGACGAATTCACTGATGCTAGCGGTGTCGGTTGGCAGATGGCTAAAGCCCAATACACATCAGTCGGCCCTGGTGATGTAGAGCGAGTAGTTAGGAACAGGCTGAGGCTGTCCGCTTGGACGGAAAGTCGCGTGAAGTCCACTGGCGAGCTCATAGCAGTTTACTGGCTCGGATCCAAGCTTGGAAGTTGAACTTGGTGGATCGAGTAAACGACATTGGAAACACTGAAGTATCGGAAGTGAAGCCCACGGAATTTGATCGATGGCCTGCGTCGTCGGCTCGTGTAGCGAAGTATCCCGACTCGGCGGCGGCAGAATCAACGGTGGACCCTGAGAGCCCGGCTCCCGTTGGGGAGACCTATCGCCTGAGTCAGGATGCTATGTTTGAGAGCACTAAATCAGCCGAAGTTCTCAGCCATCTTCGACAACGACAGAAAATTTCTCTGTCTCGTCGCAGGAGAGCGGAGCCTGGCGACGTCGCTAGTGTCGCAAGGGCCAGTAGTCACTTCCGCGTAGCGCTGCTTCAGCTTCGGTCCCAAGACAGCTACTCGCATCCGCTAGCCGAAGTGGGTATCGATGGAATTCCGCTGGGTCAGGGCGCTCGCGATGACTTGATCTCCGTACTGAGCAATCGTGACTTTCGGGCAGTAAGAGCGGCGGCAACACCGGGCGCAGAACACCTCTGGAATCAAGAGATGGCCCTTATCTCTTGGCCGGAACATCGACGCCGAGCAGTTTTGACGGAGGCACTGCAGGCGTGCCACTTGCTGGGCGTGGAGCTCTTGGTTCTTCCCGAAGTTTCAGTCCGAAAGGACACAATCGAATGGATGAAACGAGAGCTCACGCTTCACTATCCGGGCCTTTCGATTCTCGCAGGAACATACCGAAATTTCTCTTCAACTGTCGAGTCTGAGCATTTGAAGGAAATCACGACCTTGTTGTGGAGGCCGGAGAACTCTCTGGTGACTCAGCTGGGCTTGGATGCTCGTTCTCCTACAATAGAAATGTCTAGAGGTAAGAAGTACAGATCTGTAACGGCGCACGAGCTCTTCAGGCCGCATCTTGGAAAACTGGCTCCTCTCTTTTCTGATGAGAGTGTGCTCGACGTGATAAGCGATCTCCGGTCCGGCTCGGAATCGTGGCGTGGTTCTGACATCAAGGGGTTAATCAACGCGTTGGTAAACGACTCTCCGAAGCTGCGCTACTGCATGGAGCTGATTTGTTCGGAGATTTTCCTTCTGACTAGTCCGGCAAACCGTAGGCCACTGGAACAAGAGCTTGAGAAGATGCTCGCATTGTTTTCTGAGGATCCCAAACAAGCCAGTAACGAAGTTACGGATGATTTGCTTGCAGTTGGTGATCTGCTTACATTCGCGCACGGCCGCCGTGAGCGACGCTCTGTCCTCATTGTGCCTGCTCACACTAGCCGAAGTAATGACTATTGGCATGCTGGCCAAGCAAGTGTGCTTGCATCAGGTACAGCGACAGTTTTTTGCAACGCGGTCTTTGATGGGGCAAACGGGGAGAGTTGCTTTATCGGAATCGACTCCGTGACTCGCAGCAAATCTCAGGTTGGCGTGGTCAAGCTGCTGACTTCCTATCACGGATGGCAAAAGGGGATCCTCCAAGCGGACGGGCAAGGTCCGCTATCAGGTAAAGATCAGGCGCTAGTCGTTGTTGATATTGACCCGGTCCATGTGGTTAGTGGCAAGCCGCGACCGCAACTGTTGCCTGAGCCAATGGCGTTAGTGGCGTACATGCCAATTGTTGAAGTGGCGGGCGCAAGAGGAGTATAGGAGGGCTGACACGAGCCCTTGTTGCACCCGAGGAGTCGGGCGCGCAAATTTCTGAGTCCGACAGGGAAACGCTGAGCAAAAGGATAGAAGACCTGCTGCAAAGCGCCAACTTCCTGTCGGGGGTTACACGCGATAGAGATGGTTTCGCGAGTGCATATCAGAAATTGCTTGGTGCCCAGCACGAGGGAGTTAGCGACGCCGAATATAGAAAATTGGTAGAAAATTTCTCAAGGAGTTTTGGTGATCCAGATTCTTTGTGTGAGCGATTCAATGCATGTCGCAGAGACCGACATCAGCAGCCTGGCCTTAAGGCAAGCAGCAATGGATCGGAGGCAGCTTGGGTAGATTTTTTGGTGGCTGATCTCACTTGCAATGGTCAGTTGTCGCGCATAAATTTGCCCGCATGGTCGGACATTGGCGGGGCGATGTGAGCAGTACTGATGCCCCGCGGTATCGCTCTAGGTTCGTCTCACTTTGCTTGTGCCAGTATTTTTAAGTGAATTTGATCGAGCGCTGACTACTGTTTCGAAAGCCTTATGGCGTTTTGTTTGCATCCTTCCTGTTGCTGGTTTGAACTTAATATATTGAGAGGGTATTTTTGATGAGTGCTCCTGATATTTCTTTGACGAGTGAGGAGAGTGCGCTTTTTCATTCTATCGATTTCGACTCTAGTGCTCTAAATCAAACCTCTAGCTCGCTTGCTTCAATGGGGCTTCTTGCTCGTAGCCTTCTCGATAGAGGGGCTGTTCCGAAAGAGAGAATTGCATACTTGACGGATCCCCAGTTAAACCCTGGTGGGCGAGGGAGGTCGCGAGTGCAGGTTTTTGAACGGAATGGAACTTCCGGCGATGAATTGCTGATTCATCCAAATTTCATTAAATATATTAAATATTTTGTTTGTGGGCCAGACCTTCCTCTTTCGGCGATTGAGAGGTTTAAGGATGAGGCGATGGGTTCAGGATATCTAACCGGCGGGGATATTAACGACCTCGCACCCTTCGCGAGAGATTGCGTCCGTTCAAATGGTTTGATTCCACATCATGCTGCTGAAGAGTTCTTCAAACTCGCGACTGAGTGCGGCGCAATGCCCTCTGCTGCAGAATCGATTCGGAGCTCAGTTCGCGCAATGAAGCCGCGCTAGTGGAGTCGTCATAGTCAGTGACGACTGACCTATTCAAATGAAGCGGCTAGATTCGTTGGGGCCGCATTAGGGCGGGATGGAACTATCGATGACAGCCGATTGTGAGCGGGCTCCAGCCGCACAACCACCGCCTCAGAACCACGACGGTGCCTCGCTCAACAGTGTTGTGCCAGCCGCAGCCTCGCGGGATCCTTCCCTGCAACGCCGTTTTGAGGTGAATAGAACGAACTGCTTCCGGACCCCTGAGCTGAAAGCAAGGAATGTCCTCATCCGTACATAGGCAGGGGCTGCTGGGTCTGCCGCCAATCTGCAAGGGGCAAGGATTCACCACTAGCCGGACAATAGCCAGGCCGCGCACCACACATGTACAGCCATACGCGCGAGGGGCATGTTCCTCGTTTCCGACGGCTCGAGCTGCATCCTTATGGCAAGTCAGTGCCCCTGTGGTGCATACCGGTCACTCAGCGCCAAACGTTCTTCATGTCGTCTCAAACAGCTGACCGCATCCGCCAAAGCAAAGCCTGCCTCGCATGCCACCCGCGGCTGCCGCCACCCCGCCGCCGTTCACATCAAGTAGTAATCCAGCGTCGCCCGTCCAACAGGCCCTTCAATCTCCACCAGCGTCCCGCGCTTCAGTGCATACGCACACAGGTAATGCGGCAGCACCGTCCAGCCCACCCCCAATTGCAGCGGCCGCTGCAGCCCACGTAGATCCTGCCCCAGCAACGCAGACAGCGGCGGGCGCACATCAAGCTGATTGAACTGCAGCCACGCATCCACCAGCCGCCGGTCCAGGCTGTAGGCCAGCAACGGCTCCTCGCACAGCGCAGCACCGCAGTCCGCCCGCGCGGCGATGCGCTGCGCGACCTCCGGTGCAGCCGCTACCAGTCGCTGCTGGTGGACGTGGGCACCACCGCCGCCACGCTCAAGCATGCCGCCGCCAACGTGGGCACCTGGACGCAGAGCGAAGACGTGGAGGCCCCGGCGGCCGGCATGCAGACGCGCATCGAGCACCAGCCACTGGGCGTGGACGGCATCATCAGCCCGTGGAATTTCCCGATCAACCTGGCCTTCGCGCCGCTGGCCGGCGTGTTTGCGGCAGGCAACGCCGCGCTCATTAAGCCTTCCGAACTCACCCCGGCCACCTCTGAACTGCTGGCCGAGCTGATTGCCGAGTACTTCGACCCGATGGATTTGGGCGTGGTGTTGGGCGATGCCGAGGTGGGCAAGGCCTTCAGCGAACTGCCGTTCGACCATCTGGTGTTTACCGGTAGCACGTCCGTGGGCCGCCATGTGATGCATGCGGCCGCCAACAACCTGCTGCCGCTGCTGCTGGTCACATTCGTTGTGAAGTACGGGTTCGGGGTGGCGCTTGCTGTGTCACCTGCGCTGAGTTTCAACGGCAGCTTCAGTGCCGCGTATCTGCTGCTGTGCGGCGGGTTCTCCGGCATCATCATGAGGCTATGGCCTAATAATTCGTTCAAGCTGACGCCGCTTCGCTGCGCGGCTTAGTTCAGGTGTTGGCGAACGATCGCTTCTGGCCGCAGCTTGTCATCCACATCTAGATTCAGCGGAGTGGTGCTCACGCGCTCCACGGGGGCAGCAGAATGGGGTTTGTTCAACCCAGCACAACATTCCAGCAGTATTCGGGGAACGCGAACTTCAACATCAGGGCGAGCCACAATTGATCGCGTCTAGGGCGAACATTCCGCCTATCCACCCCGAATCCAACGCCTAGCCGGCAACCAAACCGGCGCCAGCACCCCCGCACGAATGGCCCACCACTGCTGCTGCAGCTGCAACCCGATCAGCAGCACGAACACATCCACGCCGATCAGGTTGACCAGCAGCATCAGCGACATCACTTCAGGGTTGGCCACCAGCAGTACGGTGGTGGCGAACACGATCACGGCCGCCCAACGGCGGCCGAAACGGGAGTTTAGCGCGGTGCGCAGGGTGCGCAGCATGCTCAGCCTGCGCTGTTGCCGCGGCCTTCCAGCGCGGCCACGGCCTGCTCCAGCGCATCCAGCTTCTCGCGAGTCTTCAGCAGCACGGCGCGCTGCACTTCGAACTCTTCGCGGGTCACCAGGTCCAGCTTGGTCAGCCCGGCCTGCAGGGCGCTCTTGAAGGCGGCCTGCAGTTCTTCGCGCGATTCGCGCAGGCCCGGCGGCACCAGGTCGCTCAGGCGACGGGCCAGGTCATCGAGTTGGTTGAGGTCGATCATGTGCACTGCTCCGTGGGAGGTGGGCCAGCGCATCCGGCGCGGCCTGGCCGGTGGCCTGGAAGACGATGCAGCAAGGATACTGCCGCCCTGCGCCCAGCGACAGGCCGCGCCGGTTTCGCAGCGCCCCCGTTCAGGCGTTATCCTCGCCACCGGAAGACAGGAGAAACGACGATGAAGATGGTCATGGCGGTGATCAAGCCGTTCAAGCTCGACGACGTGCGCGAAGTGCTGGCCGAGCGCGGGGTCACCGGTATCACGGTGACCGAGGTGAAGGGCTTCGGGCGGCAGAAGGGCCATACCGAGCTGTACCGGGGCGCCGAGTACGTGGTCGATTTCCTGCCCAAGGTGAAGCTGGAAGTGGCAGTGACCGATGACCAGGTGGAGGCCGTGGTGGAAGCGGTGGTGAAGGCGGCCGGCACGGGCAAGATCGGCGATGGCAAGGTGTTCGTGTACGACCTGGGCAGCGTGGTGCGTATTCGTACCGGCGAACTGGATGCTGACGCGCTGTAAGCGTGGTGCGGGATACCGGAACGTGGCGCGATGCGGGAACGCGACGGGATATCGGGCTACGGCGGGGTAGAGTCGACTGTTAGTCGACTATCGCGCGCAGCGCGGGCATTTCGAGCGTAGATGGGAAGAGCAGTCGACTAACAGTCGACTCTACCTGCCATCGCGCATTCCGCACCCATCAGGCGTTCCATCCGCGTCAGGCGATCGAACCCCATCACGCACCCACCACCTCAGGCCATCCAACCCGCCGCGCCAACCGGCGGCATTTACCGCCGCTTGGCCCAGCGGTAGAACCGCTTCCAGCCCTGGCGCACGGCGGCCACCCAGCCGGGGTCGGCCACGCGCGCGGCCTGCGCGGCACTGGGCGCCTGGCCGGTCACGCGCTGGCGCATCTTCAGCAGGTTCTTCATGTCACTGCGGCGCAGCTGGCGGCTGACCGGATTGCGCCGCAGCCAGCGCGGTACACGCCAGGCCGAGGTGAAGTCCAGCAGCACCGGCACCCTGGCGCTGATCACCACGTTGGTGCCGTGCAGGTCGTTGTGGGTGATGCCGGCGGCGTGCAGGCGGTGCAGCGCGTTCTGCAGCTGTTCGAACACCTCGCCACTGACCGCTTCGGCGCTGGTCAGGGTCTGCCCGGGAATGAATTCCATGCCCACGGCCAGCCCGCCCAGGGTGCCCAGCAGGGCCGGTGCATGTTTCCAGCCCCCCAGCCGGGCCAGCATGCGGGCTTCGCGGCGCACCATCAGCCGCGCCACCAGTGCCAGCGGCGTGCCACGGTAGCGCGAGTAGTCCTTGACCACGGCCTCGCGCCCCTGCAGGCAGGTGCGGTAGACATCCGGGGCCAGGAAGCGTTCGCCGCGTTTGAGCAGCGCAGGTGCGGCACTGTCGCCGCTGCAGGGGGGGGAGGGGGGAGGTGTGCGGGGTCATGGCGTTCTCTGGCTGACCCGGTGGGTGGCGCAGAGCGTCAAGCGAACCGGTGCTACGGGGAAGATGTTGCTGTTGCGTTAATTTTAGTACCCGGTAGTTTGCTAATCCACGATTTGTCAGAGTTTCGTCGGAACCGCTGCTGGAACAGTTCGTCATGCAGCGTCGGACGATAACGTCCCACTTCCGAGTTGTGGCCTTTCAGATCAATGGCTTGGCGCGGGATGATCCATCCCGCACGGTTTCCAGGAAGTCGAGCATCGCCGCCTCGAACTGGTCCACGCCCGGCGCTTCGATTGGAAAGTGGCCGCAGTTCTGCAGCAGCACGCGGTGCTTGGGAACGGTCAGGCGTTCGAACAGCGGGTCACTGATCGCCACCGGCGTCCAGCGGTCGTTGGCGGGGCGGACCATCAGTACGGGGCAGCGGTCGAAAGCCTCCGCTGCGGGGGCGCGGGCGTCGAACAGCGAGGCCAGCAGGCCCAGTGGCACGCGGTTGCCGCCGCCCTGCGGATCGGAACAGACCACGGCCGACAGCGCCGGGTCGCGCGACATGTGCTGCATGTGGGTGAACCAGCGCACCGGTACGCGCAGCCCGCGGGTCAGCCGGGCCGGTGGCTTCAGCCACGGCAGGGTGCGGCGCATCCACGACCAGCGCACCAGCGCGGCCTGCACGGCGGCATCGCGTGGGTCGGCCAGGGTGGTCACCACCAGCCCGTGCACGTGCGGCGAGCGCGCCGCCACCTGCCAGGCCAGGAAGCCGCCGATGCTGGCGCCGAGCAGCACGATGGGCCGTGGCCGGGCGCGGTATTCGGTTTCGATCAGGGCTAGCAGCGCCTGCTGCCAGACGCCGTAGTCCACCTGCGTCCAGTGGGCACGGTGGCGGCCGTAGCCGGGCAGATCCGGGGCGATCACTTCTACGCCGTGGCGGCTGAGCCGCTGCGCGAGCGGGGCGAACAGGCGCCCGTAGCCGCCAGCGCCATGCACCAGCAGCACGCTCACCGGTGCGTCGGCCGGGCCATGCCGGTCCAGCGGCAGCGTCCAGCCGCCGGCACGCACCGTTTCAGCGTGGGGGGGGCGGATGCTCGGCCGGCAGGCCGAAGAAGGGCAGGTAAGCCCGCCAGTAAGGCGGGTAGGGATCATGCGGGGCGGTCATGCCCCAGTGTCGCATTGCCGGTGAGAAGCCTGAACAGGCAGGCAAGGGTGCTTGACCCGGGCCCGGGCGGTGCCGATCATACGCCGTTGTTCGCGAAACCGGCGGCCGCCCCCTTCGGCACGCCCCCGCCTGTTCGCGCCCTCGGTGCTGGCCGTCCGGCCATGTGTCGCCCCCACCACACAGGGTCCGGCCCCGGCCGGAGGTAAAGGCTGATGATCAAGATCGTGCTGGCAGTGCTGTTCGTGGCCTGCGTGCTGCGCATCCATTTCCGCGGCAAGGTCCGCGCGCGCTGGTCGCGCCAGCTGCTGGACCATTCCAGCTTCATGGCCCCGATCAACGTGGTCATGTACCTGTTCTCGAAGGTGCCGACCACGCCGTTCCTGGACCCGGGCAAGGACTTCCCGCAGCTGGAGCCGCTGCGGCAGAACTGGAAGATGATCCGCGACGAGGCGCTGGCGCTGCGCGATGCGCAGAAGATCGCCGCCTCCAGCACGTTCAATGATGCCGGCTTCAATTCGTTCTTCCGCCGTGGCTGGAAGCGCTTCTACCTGAAGTGGTACGGCCCCTCGCACCCGTCGGCCAAGGCGATGTGCCCGCAGACCACCGCGCTGCTGGAGTCGCTGCCGGACGTGCGCGCGGCGATGTTCGCCCAGCTGCCGCCGGGCAGCGAACTGCGCCCGCACCGTGACCCGTTCGCCGGCTCGCTGCGCCTGCACCTGGGCCTGACCACGCCCAATGACGACGGCTGCTACATCGTGGTGGACGGGGTGAAGAAGAGCTGGCGCGACGGCGAGTGGATGATGTTCGACGAGACCTACATCCACCATGCGCACAATGAAACCGACCAGGACCGCGTGATCCTGTTCTGCGACATCGCCCGCCCGCTGCGTTTCGGCCTGCCGGGCCTGTTCAACCGCGCCGTGGCTGCCACGCTGCTGGCCGGCGGTGCTTCGCCGAACCTGCCGGGTGACCCGACCGGTGGCGTCAACAAGGCCTTCGGCAGCGTCTACAAGATCCGCCTGAAGGCCAAGGCCTTGCGCGAGCGCAGCTGGCTGGCTTACCAGTTGATCAAGTGGGGCCTGGTGGTGGCGGTGATCGCCGGCATCTGGGCGATCTGATCGAACGCTCGCCGGGCATGGCCCGGCGCTACCGGAAAACAAAAACCCGCGCTGGCGACAGCGCGGGTTTTTCATTGGGCGGGTGCCGACCGTTAGTCGGCACGCATCAGCCCCGGTAGTTGCCGACCGTTGGTCGGCACGCCTTACTTCAGTGCAGCCTGCACGAACGGCGGGGTCACCAGCACGCCGGTGTGCAGCGCGGCGGTGTAGTACAGGGTGTCAAAGCCCTTGGCGGCCGAGTCGGCCTGGCGGAAGTCGAAGCCGCTCTCGCCCTTGCGGGCCAGGGTGACGCTCCACCAGCCGGTGGGGTAGCACGGCTGCGGGAACGGCAGGGTCTTGAACGAACCGAAGCCGGCCTTGCCCATCTCGGTGCGCATTTCGTTGATGAGGTCCAGCTGCATCAGCGGCGATTCGGACTGCTGCACCAGGATGCCGTCGTCCTTCAGGGCCTTGAAGCAGCTCTCGTAGAACGCCTTGTTGAACAGGCCTTCACCCGGGCCGACCGGGTCGGTGGAATCCACGATCACCACGTCCACGCTGCCGGCCGGGCAGTTGGCCATGTAGGCCACGCCGTCATCGAACAGCAGTTCGGCGCGCGGGTCGTTGTTGGAATCGCACAGTTCCGGGAAGTGCTTGCGCGCCATCACCGTGACCTGCTCGTCGATATCGCACTGGGTCACGCTCTCCATGCCCTTGTGCTTGAGCACTTCGCGCAGGGTGCCGCAGTCGCCGCCGCCGATGATGACCACGCGCTTGGGCGCGGCGTGGGTGAACAGCACCGGGTGGCTGATCATCTCGTGGTAGAAGAAGTTGTCCTTGCTGGTCAGCATGATGGCCCCGTCGATGGTCATCAGGTTGCCCCAGTCGGTGGTCTGGAAGATCTCGATCTTCTGGAACGGCGACTGCACCTCGTCCAGCTTGCCGGTGATGCGGTAGCCGATGGCCGAGCCGGTGCGCTCGAAGTGTTCGATGTACCAGTTGTTGCTGTCAGTCATAGAAAACATTCCTGTACGGAGGGGATGGAGCCGGGCTGACGGCAGGGCGCCTCGCTTCCGGACGGGTCGGCCCGTTCAGGTTCAGACCTGCCGCGGGCGCGGGCGCGCATGATAACGGACCTGTCGGCATATAGGCGTTATCATGCCCCCTTTTATTACCAACAAGGCCGACTGCAATGACCGATTGGTCCCTCGACCAAGCCCGCAAGACCTACTCGATCCCGCACTGGGCGGATGGCTATTTCGACGTGGATCAGGCCGGGCACATGGTAGTGAGACCGACCGGGGCGGATGGCCCGGTGGTGTCGCTGCCCAAGGTGGTGGACGCTGCGCGCGCCGCTGGCGCCAAGCTGCCGCTGCTGGTGCGCTTCCCGGACATCCTCGGCCAGCGCCTGGGCAAGCTGCAGGCCGCCTTCGGCCAGGCCCAGCAGGACTGGGACTATGCCGGTGGCTACACCGCCGTCTACCCGATCAAGGTCAACCAGCACCGCGGCGTGGCCGGCACCCTGGCCAGCCACCACGGCGAAGGCTTCGGCCTGGAAGCGGGCAGCAAGCCCGAGCTGATGGCCGTGCTGGCGCTGTCGCGCCCGGGTGGGCTGATCGTCTGCAACGGCTACAAGGACCGCGAGTACATCCGCCTGGCGCTGATCGGCCGCAAGCTGGGCCTGCAGACCTTCATCGTCATCGAGAAGCCCTCCGAGCTGAAGCTGGTGCTGGAAGAGTCCAAGGCGCTGGACGTGAAGCCGGGCCTGGGCGTGCGCATGCGCCTGGCCTCGCTGGGCGCCGGCAAGTGGCAGAACAGCGGTGGCGACAAGGCCAAGTTCGGCCTGTCCCCGCGCCAGCTGCTGGACCTGTGGAAGTCGCTGCGCGATACCGAGTACGCCGACTGCCTGAGTCTGCTGCATTTCCACATGGGCTCGCAGATCTCCAACGTGCGCGACATCGCCAACGGCATGCGCGAAGCCACCCGCTACTTCGTGGAACTCTCGCGCCTGGGCGCGAAGATCACCCACGTGGACGTGGGTGGTGGCCTGGGCGTGGATTACGAGGGCACCCGTTCGCGCAGCTTCTGCTCGATCAACTACGGCCTGCATTCCTATGCCAGCAACATCGTGCAGCCGCTGGCCAGCGCCTGCGAAGAGCACGGCCTGACCCCGCCGCGCATCGTCACCGAGTGCGGCCGCGCGATGACCGCGCACCACGCGGTGCTGATCGCCAACGTCTCCGAAGTGGAAGAAGCGCAGGAAGGCCGCGTGCCCGATGCGCACGATGACGAGCCGGCCTCGATCCGCCACCTACGCGAGATCCACGAAGAGCTGGACGTGCGCCCGGCGGTGGAACTGTTCCAGGAAGCGCAGCACTTCCATGCCGAAGGCCTGTCCAGCTATGCGCTGGGCCAGATCGACCTGCCGCAGCGTGCGCGCATCGACGATCTGTTCTACGCCATCGCCCACGGCGTGCGTGTGCGCCTGAGCTACGACGAGAAGAGCCACCGCCCGGCGCTGGATGAACTGAACGAGCGCCTGGTCGACAAGTACTTCGTCAATTTCAGCGTGTTCGAGTCGATTCCCGATGCCTGGGCCATCGACCAGGTGTTCCCGATCGTGCCGATCGAGCGCCTGGACGAAACGCCGGACCGCCGCGGCATCATCGCCGACATGGCCTGCGATTCGGACGGCATGGTCAAGACCTATGTCGAGAACGAGAGCCTGGACACCTCGTTGCCGCTGCATGCGATGAAGCCGGGCGAAAGCTACCGCATCGGTTTCTTCATGGTGGGTGCCTACCAGGAGATCCTTGGCGACATCCACAACCTGTTCGGTGACACCGACGCGGTGGAAGTGCTGGCCGATGCCGATGGCTATGCCATCACCCAGCAGCGCCGCGGCGACACCACCGATGTGATACTGGACTACGTGGGCTACGCGCTGGACGACCTGCGCGCGGCCTACGCCCAGCGCGTGGCGGCCGCCGGGCTGTCGCCGGAACGGGCGCAGGAGCTGTCGCAGGCGCTGGAAGCCGGCCTGACCGGCTACACCTACCTGTCCGACGAACCGCTGGCCTGATGTCTACGGGAACGCCGGGCATGGCCCGGCGCTACCGCTGCCGATGAGCGCCCGCGCGATCTTCCAACTGTTCCTGCATGCCGCCGTGCCAGCCCTGCTGGCATGGCTGTTCTGGCGCAAGCGGTTTGCTTCGGCCTGGCTGCTGTTGCTGCTGGGCTGGATCATCGACCTGGACCACCTGCTGGCCGACCCGATCTACGCGCCCAACCGCTGCAGCATTGGTTTCCACCCGCTGCACACCGCGCCGGCGATTGCCGTGTATGCGGGCCTGTGCGTGCCGAAGAAGACGCGGCTGGTGGGTATCAGCTTGATGATCCGCATCGTGCTGGACGCCATCGACTGCTGGTGGATGCACCACCGCTGAGCGGTGGTGCCAGCCGAGCAAGGGCTTGGCTCTACAGCAGCGTTACGGCGCCGCCAGCGGCAGCTCCAGCCGCGCGCGCAATCCGGGGTTCTCATTCGACAGGCGCAGCGAGCCACCGTGGCTGGCTGCGATCTCCGCGGCGATCGCCAGGCCCAGGCCGCTGCCTTCCACCCGCTCATCGAGGCGCACGCCGCGCTGCAGGACGCTGTCCAGCTTGGCCTTGTCCAGGCCGGGGCCGTCGTCGCGCACTTCGATGTGCAGCCGGTCGTTCTGCGCCAGCGCACGCAGGCGCACTTCGCCCTGGGCCCACTTGTCGGCGTTGTCCAGCAGGTTGCCCAGCATTTCTTCCAGGTCGGTGACGGCGCCGGCAAAGGCGATACCGCGCGGCACATCCATCTGGAAGCGGATGCGGCGGCTGCCGTGTACGCGGGTCATCAAGCGGCACAGGGCTTCGGCGGCCGGGGCGACCTCGCTGCTTTGCCGATGGTCGACGGCCAGGCCTGCGGCCAGGTAGCGGTCGATGCTGGCGCGCATGCGCGCGCCCTGTTCGTGCAGGGTGCGGCGCCAGTCGCGGCCTTCGTCCTGTGCTTCGGCGGCCAGCACGCTCAGCGGGGTCTTCAGGGCATGGGCCAGGTCTTCGGCGCTGCTGCGCGCACGCGCCACCATGCGCTGGTGGTGGTCGAGCAGGGCATCGAGCTCATCGGCCAGCGGCGCGATTTCACGGTCCAGCTGGCGGCGGTCGATGCGCTCGGCCTCGCCACGGCGGATGCGTTCGATCTGCTGGCCCAGCCCACACGGCGGGCGCAGGCCGAAATGGACCTGGCTGGCCAGCACCGCCAGCCAGGCCGCCACCAGGATGCTCAGCGCCAGCGCACTGCGGTTGCGGAAGGCGGCGACATCGGCGTCCAGCGCTTGCCGGCCATGCGCCACCAGGGCGACGTACGCCTGCGTGGCACGCGGCAGGCGCACCTGCTGCACGCGCGCGCGCAGCGACTGCTGCATCGGCCCGGGCAGGTCACGCTCGGCCGGGCCCGCAGCGGTGGAGGGCAGGGTCTGGTCCCACAGCGATCGTGACTGCAGCAGCACCTTGCCGTGGCCGTTGGCGATCTGCCAGTACGTACCGGAAAACACCCGCTGGAAGCGCGCGTCGTTCGGCTCCTGCCGCAAGCGCAGCTGCCCGTCCGGATCGATCTCGGCCTGCGCCAGCAGGGTCAGCATGTCCTGCTGCAGCTCGCCATCCAGGCGGGCGCGCGCTGCGCTTGAACAGCTCGCCCAGCAGGATGCCGGCCAGCACCGAGACCAGCACCAGGCCGATGCCGGCCACCAGCAGCAGCCGCCGGCGCAGCGAGGGTTGCCGCGCGCTCATGCTTCGGCCAGCCGCCAACCCTGGCCACGCACGGTATGGATGAGGTCCACGCCCAGCTTGCGGCGCACGCGCCCCAGCAGTACGTCCAGCGCGTTGGAATCGGGGTCGTAACCGCTTTCGAAGATCTGTTCGCCCAAACGGTCGCGGCTGATCACGCTGCCGGCGTGGTGGATGAAATAGCTCAACACTCGGAACTCCTGTGGGCTCAGCGCCAATGCCTGCCCGTCCATTTCAAAGCGGCCGGCATTGACGTCCAGCTGCAGCGGGCCGCACTGCAGGCGGGGGCTGGCGTGGCCGGTGCTGCGGCGGATCAGGGCGCGCAGGCGCAGCACCAGTTCATCGGCCTGGAAAGGTTTGGTGAGGTAGTCGTCGGCGCCGGCATCGAAGCCGGCCAGCTTGTCGTGCCAGCGCACGCGTGCGGTCAGCACCAGCTTCGGGAAGCTGCGGCCGTTGCCGCGCCAGCGTTCAATCACGCTCAGGCCATCCAGCACGGGCAGGCCGAGGTCGACGATGGCCGCCTGCAGATCCTCGATCTGGCCGATCTCCTCGGCCTGGCGCCCATCGCCGGCCACCACCACGTAGCCGGCCTGTTCCAGCAGCGGCTGCAGGCGTTGTGCCAGCGCGGCGTCATCCTCGGCAAGCAGGATCCGCATCAGTCATCCAGCTCCGTCTTCAGCAGGGTGCCGTTGCGCGCATCATAGTCCAGCTCCACCACCACGCCGTCGGCGCGCAGGATCTCGACCTCGTACACACCGTCATCCAGTTCCACCTCCAGCAGCTGGGCCGGGTGGCGCTTGAGCGCGTCACGCACCACCTGTTCCAGCGGCACATAGCGGCCCTGCTGCACCGCGCGGCGTGCCACCTGCTGCGCCGGGTCCTGTACAGGGCGCTCGGCGGGCGCGGCGCTGGCCAGGGCCAGCAGCAAGGGCAGGGCAGTCAGGACGGGCATGGTCAATTGCGACATTGCGGGAGGATTGTCGCGAGTGTGCCCCAGCCGACTAACCACGGGCTAACAGCGCCGGCTAAGTGGCTGTTAGCCCGGGTGGACATCGTGGCGTTGCCGGAATGGCCCGGCAGCACACAGGAGTTCCCCATGATGAAGTCCCTTTTCCTGGCCACCGCCGTTGCGCTGGCCGCTGTTCCCCCCGCACAGGCAGCCCCGCTGGGCATGGCCCAGGTTGAACAGACCCTGCGCAAGGCCGGCTACACCCAGATCCATGAAATCGAACGCGATGATGGCCTGTGGGAAGCCGATGTCAGCCGCGCCGATGGGCGCTTCAGCGAGGTGTATGTCGACCCGAAGACCGGCGAGATCTTCGATGAGCACAACGGCCGCGCGCTGCTGGGCACCGAGTAGGTGCTGGCCAAGGCGCAGGCGCATGGCCTGAAGGAAATCCATTCGCTCGAGCGCGATGGCGCCACGTGGTCGCTGGAAGCGCGCAACGCTCGCAACCAGCGTGTGGAGGTGCGTTTGAGCGGGTATGACGGGCGCATCCTGGACAGCGAGCGCGATGGCTGGCTGGACTGAATCGGGCAGTTGGCATGCCCGGTGGGTGACTGGCCCACTCGGGTAGCTGCCGGCCTGGGTCGGCAGCGGGTACGCCGGCCGGTTACCAGCCGAACGGCGGTGGTGCGTCCCAGCGGCCCGGGCCGCGGCCGTAGTAGCCACCGCCGTAGCCGCCGCCGTACGGGCCGAAGAAGCCCGGGCCCTTGCCTTCGCTGACGTGGATGTTGATGTTCACCCCGTGCGTCTTGCCGTCGTCGGTGGTGTAGTTCTTGCTCAGGTTCAGCGTGGCGGCGTTGTAGTGGGTGTTGCCATAGTTCTTGACATAGCCGATGCCGGTGGTGAAGCTGCCGGACACCTTCATCTTGTCGTTCTGCACGTCGGCAATGCTGGCATCGCCGTGGACGCGCGGGCCGGTCTTGTCGCCGTAGTAGGTACCCGGCGGGTCCTGCTGCATTGCCGGATCGTTGAGGTAGCGCATCGGCGCCTGCGGCACGTTCAGGTCCATGCCGTTCACCTGCGGCGCGGTGGCACCGGCAGCGGATTGGGCCAGCACCGCCCCGGGCAGGGGCAGGCACAGCAGCAGGGTCAGCGGGAGCAGGGTCAGCGGGCGGATCATCTCGGCGCTCCAACAGGCAGGGACCGCGGCAAGCGCGGCGGGACAAGCCGACGCTAACAGGCGTTGCTTGAATGATGCCTGTCGCCGGCCGGTTGCGGTAGATCCGCCCATGCCGGGGTGCCCTGCTGGCGGGCCCTGTTCAGTTGAACAGCCGCGGCCCTACGACAGCCGGCCGAAACCGAACAGCGCCTGCAGCGGGTGGCGCCGCCGTTCGATGCCGGCACGCAGCAGTCCGGCGCCGATCATCGAGTAGGTGATGTCGTTGCCGCCGTAGGCCATGGCGAACTGCACGCGCGGGCCCCACTGCGGGTGCGGGCCGAAGAAGGGCAGGCCGTCAGCGGTTTCGGCGAAGGTACCGGCCCAGGAAAACGCCGGAACCGGGTCCAGCTGCGGGAACCAGTGCTGCAGCTGGCGCAGCAGCTTGCTGGCCTTAGCCTGCACGCGGCGGTCGCGGCGTGCAGGAATGTCCACGGCATCATCCAGCCCGCCGACCAGCAGCCGGCCCTCGCCGGTGGCGCGCAGGTACAGGTAGGGGCGGGCGCTTTCCCAGACCATGGTGCGCGACAGCGGCCCCAGCACCGCGCGGTCGATCGGGTCGGTGATGAACGCATAGCTGCTGCGGTTGCGGGCCACGCGCGGCTTCAGCCAGTGCTGCGCGGCGTAACCGGTGGCCAGCACCACATGGCGTGCACGCACCGTGGCGCCGGCCTCGGTACGCGGGGTCACGCCGCGCGCGGTCGGCTGCAGGCTGTGCAGGGTAGTGCGGTCGTGCACGTGGCCGCCGCGCTGGCGCAGGCGCCGCAGCAGGCGGTAGGTCAGGCAGTACGGGTCCACCCGCGCCGCCTGGCGGGTCAGCAGCGCACCCTCGGCGCTCACGCCGAAGCGCGCCTGCAGCGCCGCGCTGTCCAGCCAGCGGCTGTCCAGCCCTGCCTGGCGGCGGGCCTGGCCCTCGGCCCGCAACGTGGGCATGTCGCGGTGGCGGCTGGCCAGATACAGGCTGTCCATGCGCTTGAAATCGACGCCGCTCAGGCCGGCGCTGAGCGTGGCCAGCTGCTGCAGCGCCTGCGCGCAGGCCTGGAGGCCTGTTCGGCCGCCTCGCGCCCTTACTGCGCGGCCAGGTCCAGCAGGTGGGTATCGATCTCGTACTGCAGCAGTGCGGTGCTGGCCGCGCTGCTGCCCCAGCCGATGTCGCGCTGCTCGATCACCGCCACCTCATGGCCGTGCGCGGACAGCTCATCGGCGATCAACGCGCCGCTGATGCCGCCGCCCACCACCAGTACATCGCAGTGCAGGTCGTGCTCCAGCGGCGGGAAGGCCTGTATCAGCCCGTTGCGGATGGCCCACCACGGGTAGCCACTCTTGAGGTCCATGCGTGGTATCCGCTCAGGCGGTGGGGTGGCCGGTATGCGGCGTCTGGATCAGTTCGGACAGATCGAAGCCCTGCAGCCGCGCGGTGGCCAGATAATGCGCCTGCACGGCGGTATCCAGCTGCGGTGTGCGTGCCAGCAGCCACAGGTACTTGCGGTCGGGGCTTCCCACCAGCGAGACGCTGTAATCGGGAGCCACCTGCATGACCCAGTAATCGCCCTTGGTGAACGGCAACCAGCGCAGGCCCTTGGGCAGGAAGCTCACCGCCAGCCGCGCGCTGTCATTGTCCACCACGCAGGCTTCGCCGGTGGCCTCTTCCAGCTGGCCGTCCATGCGGCAGCGGTTGTGCACGCCCACGTTGCCGTTGTCCAGCAGGCTGTAATGCGCCGACACGTCGGTGCAGCCTTCCGGTTCGTGGCGCATGGGCAGCCGTGCGATCTCATACCAGGTGCCCAGGTAGCGGGGCAGCTTGAGGTCGGCGACGGTCTTGAGCTCAGGGGTTGAGGGC
The DNA here is from genome assembly GCA_009912235.1 of Stenotrophomonas maltophilia. Classification (GTDB taxonomy): domain Bacteria; phylum Pseudomonadota; class Gammaproteobacteria; order Xanthomonadales; family Xanthomonadaceae; genus Stenotrophomonas; species Stenotrophomonas maltophilia_AV. The sequence continues at coordinate 724,676 of WNDS01000003.1, read as the reverse complement.
ATGGTGCGGGCAGGGCGGTGGACTGGAATCCACCATGCCGCGCGCTGCGCCACAGGCGGGTGAAGCCGGAGCGATGGCCGCGTTCAGAACGGTCTGTCGCCCGCCTGCCCCGCTGCTGTCACCCGGGCGGGGCTATGCTTGTTCGCGCGCCGCGCGTTTTCGTTCCAACCGATCCACGAAGCAGAAATGGAGGTGCCGATGTACCACGTGATCCTGATGACCAGCGAAACTACGGTGGCCCGTGAGCGCTGGCCCGAGGCCGAGCCGCTGGTGGACTACCAGGGCGTCAGCTACAGCCCGCGCGCTGGCCCGCGCCAGCTGCTGCCCACCGACCACGCATGGGATCCGCTGGCGGTGTATGCCCCCGACGAGATCACCGAGGAAGAGTTCCAGGACTGGTATGCCGCGCTGCAGCCGGACGTTGAAGAGCTGCGCCTGAAGTACTGAGGGCGCGCCACGCTGCGGCGGGTGATCGGCTATTCACGCTGCCTGCCGTATAGTCGCGCGCAGGCGCGCTGGCCCGTGCGAACCGGTGTGGCTAACGTGTCTTCTTTCCGATCGATCCTGATGCGCAGGCCCTGGCTGGGCCTGCTGGTAGGCAGCTGGCTGCTGCTGGCCGCGCCGCTGCTGGCCCACGCGCAGGCCCCGGACGATGATCCCAGCCCGAAGCAGCAGCTGCAGCAGGTGGAAGATGCGCTCAAGCGCGTGCAGCAGTCCTGGAACGATGCGGCGACCACCGACACGCTGAAGGACCTGACCGACCAGGCCAACAAGGCCGCGCGCGATGCCGATGGCCTGGCCAAGGAACTGCAGCCCAGACTGGACCAGCTGAAGCTGCAGCGCGACCAGCTGGGCGAGGTGGTCGAGGGCACCACCGAAAGCCGCGAGGTGACCCAGCAGCGGCGCACGCTCAACAAGCAGTACAGTGACCTGGACGCACAGATCAAGATCGCCGGCCAGCTGGCCACCAGTGGCCGGCAGCTGGCGGCCGACATCGACGCCCAGCGTGCGGCGCAGTTCAGCGATGAGCTGATGCACAAGGTGGCCTCGCCGTTGTCGGCGCGGTTGTGGCGCGAAGTGGCCGACCAGCTGGCCGGCGATGTGCAGCGCGTATCCGGGCTGTACTAGGTGGCGGTGCGCACCGCGCAGGCCGGTATCCAGGCCAATGGCTGGAGTACGCCGGTGCTGGGCCTGCTGGCCGCATTGCTGATGGCCTTCCCGCTGCGCATCTGGCTGCGCGTGCTGGGCCGCCGCTTCGCTGCATCCGAGCGCGTGCCGGACGGCCGCCTGCGCCGTTCCGGCCTGGCGCTGTGGCTGCTGCTGGTCGGCACGCTGCTGCCCGGCTACGCGGCGGTGGTACTGGTGGCCTCGCTGGACAGCATCGATGCCATTCCCGAGCGCCTGCAGTCAGTGGCTGAGCACTTCCAGGCCGCCACCTTCTTCTCGGCCTTCATCGTGGCGCTCAGCGCCGGCCTGCTGGTGCCCAAGCGTCCGTCGTGGCGCCTGTTGAACCTGGACGACACCGCCGCCTGGAAGCTGCGCAAGTACGCCTGGGGCGCCGCAGCGCTGACCTGGCTGAGCGTGGTGCTGGTGGCGGTGGACCGCGAGGCGCTGACCAGTGAAGTCAGCACGATTGCGCTGGACGGCCTGATCGCGCTGACCTACCTGGGCCTGATCATGGCCATGCTGGTGACGCTGGCGCGCCTGCACCGGCGCCAGAACGCCTAAACCGAGACCATGCTGGAGGCTGCCGCGGCCAACGACGGCCACGTGCAGGGCGGGCCGGTACGGCGCAGCAGCTGGCTGGTGGTGGCGCGCGTGGCCGGCAACGTGGCGGTGGTGGCGGCGATCATCGCTGCGCTGCTGGGGTACCTCAACCTGGCCAAGTTTGTGAACCAGCAGCTGCTGTGGGGCGGGGTGATCGTGCTGGCCACCACGCTGCTGCTGAAGTTCGTCGATGATTTCTGCACCTGGCTGCTCAGCGCCGACAGCCGGGTCGGGCAGACCATCCTGCTCAGCACCGGGCTGAGCGTGTCGCGGGTGGAACAGGCCGGCGTGCTGCTGTCGGCGGTGCTGCGCATCGTGGTGGTGCTGCTGGCGCTGGCGGCCCCGTTCGGCAACCTGGGCGCGATGCTGAACTCGCTGGAGACGCTGTCCGACGGTTACCGGATCGGCGGTGCCAACCTCAACCCGAGGACGGTGGCGATCGCCATCGGCGTGCTGCTGGCCGGCCTGGCGCTGACCGAAGTGGTGCAGCGCTGGCTGGGCGATACCTACCTGCCCAAGACCGAACTGGACCTGGGCGCACGCAATTCGATCAGCACGGTGGCGCGTTACCTGGGCATCCTGCTGTCGGTGGTCTTGGCGCTGAACGCCGTCGGGCTGGACCTGAAGAAGCTGGCGCTGGTGGTCAGCGCGCTGTCGGTGGGTATCGGCTTCGGCCTGCAGGCGATCACGCAGAACTTCGTGTCCGGGCTGATCTTGCTAGCCGAGCGCCCGGTGAAGATCGGCGACTGGGTGAAGCTGGGCGACCAGGAAGGCGACATCCGCCGCATCAACGTGCGCTCCACGGAGATCCAGGTGGGCGACAAGTCCACGCTGATCGTGTCGAACTCGGAGCTGATCACCAAGATCATCCGCAGCATGACGATGGGCAGCGCGCACGGCCGCATCCAGATCTAGTTCGCGGTGCCCAACAGCACTGACGTTGCGGCACTGCGGCAGGCGCTGCTGGATGCCTACGCGGCACATGCCAGCGTGTTGAAGCAGCCGGCGCCGTCGGACTACATCGACAGCATCAGGGGCGGCCAGATCACCATCAACAGTTTTGCCTACGTCTCCAGCCCACGGCAGGTGTACGCCACGCGCAGCGATCTGTACTTCAGCCTGCTGGGCATTCTGGCCGAGCGTGGTATCCCGCTGTCGACCCCGACCGACATCCACCTGGTACGCGATACCCCGCCTGAGTAAGTGGGGGGGGTGTGCAGGGCGGCGCCCTGCACCTGCCGAAGCCAGAGCAACGTCGACGGCAAAAGCAGCAGCAACAGCGGGCATTCCGTGGGATGGCGGGGCACTGTGGGTTTGCGGGGACGCCGTAAACCCATCCATGGGGGCTCGTAGGCGCCATCCATGGCGCCTGCGGTCCTGCCCACCCACACCGCCCCACCCCGACAGATTCCCGCAGCTTTTGTAGATCCACGCCATGCGTGGATGAGATCTGTCAGATATCCAAACAATGTGGGGTCAGATCCGTTTTCCTGCGGAAAACGGATCTGACCCCAAGAGCATGTCCAACAGATCGCGGACAACTGTCGAAGGCGGGATGGGTTCGGTTGCGGGGGCGTGAGCGCCATGGATGGCGCGACCGAGCCTACATGGACGTATTCACGGCGTCCCCCGCAACCGAACCCACCCCGCCATCCCACGGAATGCAGGCTGTTGCTGTTGCTGTCGCAGTGGCTATGGCGTCGGCTTGAAGCTTCGGCAGGTGCAGGGCGCAGCCCTGCCGAATACCCCTTACCGCGCGGTCGGGCGCGCGAGGGCACCAGTGCGAAGGTGTCCACCGCCAGCTTCTCGGCATGGTTCAGCCACGCGCGGATCTCCAGGTCGTCCACCTCGTAGTCCAGCCCGAAGGACACGTTGATGCGGCCGTTCGCATCCGGCTGCACCCACTGCTGGGCCAGCACCACCTTGCGCTGCGAAGACACCGCCTCGATCCAGAAACCGCGCTCGGGCCGCGTACTGGCCACCAGCTTCAGCATGTACTGCCCCGCATGCGTGCGGCGGCCCTTCTGCGTGATCATGTGCGCCTGGCGCACGCTCGGGCGCGGGCCCTGGAACGCATCCAGCGGCGCATCCACCGCGATGCCGCCACGCAGGTCGCCATCGCGGTACAGCTTGATGCCGTTGTCGCGGTTCACCAGCAGCGCACACCAGTCACCGTCGGTCGAGCCATCCTTGAAGGCGGTGTAGCGGTCTACGTAGGCCAGGGTGTTGTCCGGGTCGGCATCGTTGAACTGGCGCGAGGTGTTTTCCAGATACACCGATTTCAGGCCCCAGTCCTTGTCGTACTCCAGCAGCACCGGCGGCTGCACGTGCTGCAGGCCCACCACCACCTGGTCGTCGGCGTCGCTCTTCAGTTCGCGCGTCGGCTCGCCCAACCACAGCGAGCGGGCGAAGGCCAGGTACTGCGGGTAATCCTTGCCGCCCTCGCGCTGCGCGGCCGCGCTGGCACTGGCCGGGCGCTGTTCGGCCAGCAGCAAACGGCCAAAGCCGATGGCCTGCTGGCGTGGGTCGAGCAGGCTCAGCAGGGTGGCACCGGAATCGAGCGTGCTGGCATCGCGGGCCTGCAACTGGCGCGGTTCCACGCCTTCGCCGATGAACAGCAGCAGGTTCTCGCGGTTCTGCTTCGCCAGGATGTGCGACAGATCGTTGGCAATCGCCAGGTGGTCCGAGGCGATCACGATCAGCGTGTCCTTGCCGTACGGGCTGGCCTGGATGCGCTCCACCAGCTGCGAGATCAGCCGGTCGCTGCACTTCAGCGCGTTGAGCATGTTGATGTTGCCGTACCGGCTCTGGTAGCGCTGGCCCTTGCAGGCCACGGGCAGGTGGCCGGCGGGGTGGTGGGTGTCCATGGTCAGGGTGGTCAGCATGAACGGCTCGCCGCTGAGCGAGAGCTGCTCGAAGCGCTGGTAGGCCGTGTCCAGCAGCACGTCGTCATGCACGCCCCACGGCGAATAATGCGCGCGGCCGATCTTCTTCTGCTGCTTGAACCAGGCCAGGTCCTGCACTTCATCGAAGCCGTGGCTGGCCAGGAATTGGCCCTTGCCTGCGAAGCGTCCGTCGGCACCGCCCAGGTAGTGGTTGGTGTAGCCCTGCTGCTTCAGGTAATCGCCCAGGCACACCGCCTTGGGCAGGAAGCTGGCCATGCGGTCCATGCTGTTCTCATCGCTCTGCGATGTAGTCAGCGGCACGCCGCACATGGGCGCCACCAGGCCAGCGATGGTCAAGCCACTGCCTTCGGCCGACGCCAGGCCGCGTACGTCAAGCGCCTGGCCGGCCAGCCGGTTGAGGTTGGGCATCAGGCCGGGGAAGGTGCGCTCGTCCAGGTAGGTGCGCTCCAGGCTTTCGCCGTAGATCCACACGATGTTGCGCGGGCGCTGCAGTGCCTGCGTGGGCACTTTGTATTCGGGCGCCACGCGGCTGAAATCCACCGGCCGCAGCTGCTGGTATAGGCGCTGACCGTCACGGGCGAGCGGGCTGACCGCGATCGCCACCAGCCACACGCAGGCGAAGCCAGCAAACCACGCCGCGCCATGGCCCCGGGCGCCGCCAGCGCCGGATGCGCGTGGCGAACAGCGGCAGCAGCGAAGCCAGTGCCAGCACCACGAAGCCGGTAATGACGCGCTTGAAGTCGGCCACGCCGGCGCCTTCCATGTCCGCGCCCAGGTGGTACAGCGTGGCCGCATTCAGGCCATAACCAGGCAACTGGTCGATCAACCACCACGCACTGAGTGCCAGCAGCAGCAGCGAGAACAGGCTGGCCTTGGCCCAGATGAATGTGTCCGAGGCAAGCAGCAACCAGGCCAACAGCAACAGCGACAGCAGCAGAATCCAGAGCATGGGCATCTTCGGCAGTGACGGGGTGTTGATGGACGTCGTACCGACGCGCTATCCATCCGATCGTCGCTGCCAAGCACAGGGGCATGACAGGCCGATGACTGGATCATGCCTGCGCGAACCTGACTGAAATGTTTGTTCGTTGAAGAATGTGATGACGCAGCGCAATAATAAAACGCACGCGAAAACACGGTCGTTTTTTCATTCAGAGGTGCATGCTCATGTAGGCACGCCATGTAGGCGCACCACACACTGCGTGGCGCGCAGCCCTAGCGGTGACCGCGTTCTTCCTTCGCACGCGCGCGGCGATCGAACAGCAGTGCGCTGACGATCAGCCCCAGGCCCATCACCACGCCCACCAGCATCAGCAGCATCGCAATGGCCGGGTAGCCGAACAGGTGCCAGCCGGTTTCCACGCGCATCATCAGCGAAGAAGCCATGATCAATGCGGCGGTGATGATGCCGGCGGAAACGCGGTTGGCGATCTTCTGCAGGTTCTCCATCAATCGCGATTCTTCCAGCCCGGTCACCTTCATCTGCAGCCGGTTCTCGGCCAGCAAGCCCATGATGTCGGTGATCTTGCGTGGCCCATCGCGCAGCAGCTGCTGCAGTTCCATCGCCTCGCTGGCCAGGTTCGCGGCCGACAGGGATTTCTTCAGGCGCGCGCGCATCACATGCTGCAGCTGGCGTTCGACGATGCGCCGCGTGTCCAGCTGCGGTGCCAGCAACCGGCACACCGTTTCCAGGTTCAGCAGCGCCTTGCCCACCAGGCTCAGTTCCGGCGGCGTGCGCAGCCCGGTGGCGGTGGCGATGCGCACCATGCCCAGCACCACGCGGCCTTCGGAGAAACTGGCGGTGGCGGCGTAGCGTGCGATCAGCTGGCCGGTTTCGCGCAGGTAGCGCTCTTCGTCGAAGGATTCCAGCCGCGTGCTGATGCTGATCAGGTCGTCGGCCACTTCCTCGCCACGGCCATCCACGGCGGCGAACAGGATCTTCAGCAGCCGCTCGCGCAGCCGGGGCGGCATGTGCGCCACCATGCCCAGGTCGAAGATCGCCAGGCGGCCGTCTGGGGTCACCCGCAGGTTGCCCGGGTGCGGGTCGGCATGGATCTCGCCATGCACGAAGATCTGGTCCAGGTAGCCGCGGATCAGCGCTGCGGCCAGCGGCTCCATCGATTCCTCGGTGCGGCGCACATCGGGAATCGCATCCACGCGCACGCCGTTGACCAGTTCCATGGTCAGCACGCGCTGGCTGCAGAAATCCCACACCGGCTGCGGCACCCGCAGGCGGCGGAACGGCTTGAGGTGCTGGCCGAAGCGCGCCAGGTTCTCCGCTTCGGCGTGGTAATCCAGTTCCTGCACCAGCGTCTTGGCGAACTCGTTGAGCCAGTCACGCAGGCGCACGCGGCGGCCGACCTGGGTCAGGTGGTCGGCGGCCAGCGCGAAGCTGCGCAGCGCCTCCAGGTCCGACCGCAGCTGTGCGGCCACTTCGGGCTTCTGTACCTTCACCGCCACCTCGCGGCCATCGCGCAGCACCGCGCGGTGCACCTGTGCGATGGAGGCGCACCCCAGTGGCTGCGGGTCGAACGCGGCGAACAGCTTGTTCACCGGCACGCCCAGTTCCTGTTCGACGATGGCGTGGATGCGCTCCACCGGAATCGGCGCCACCTTTTCCTGCATGCGCTCCAGCGCGGTGGCGAACTCCGGCGGCACCATGTCCGGCCGCGTGGACAGCATCTGCCCCAGCTTCACGAAGGTGGGCCCCAGTGCTTCCAGATCGTTGACGAACTGTTCGGGGTTGCCGTCCGGCGGCACGTCGGCGTGGCTGTGCGCCGCATCCAGGTTCATGCCCGAGAACACGCCGGAATGGCGGTAGCGCATCAGCAGCCGCAGGATCTGGCTGCGCCGGTTCATGCCCTTCACCAGGGGCGGGTTTCCGGGGGCGACAGGCGGGCAGTTCAAGCGCAGCTCCTTCGGGGCGGGGTGCAACCGCATACCGCTGCAGTCTGGCCGCACGCCGGTCGTGGCATGGTGAACCCGGCCAGTGGTTGCCATCACGCACGGTTCGGGCAGAATCCGTGTCTGCCCCTTTGTTGGAACTGCCATGGCCGGTGCCAGCCTGTTCGCCCTGCTCGACGTTATTGCTTCGCTGCTTGACGATGTTTCGGTACTGACCAAGGTGGCGGCGAAGAAGACCGCCGGCGTGCTGGGCGACGACCTGGCACTGAACGCCGAGCAGGTGACCGGGGTGCGCGCCAACCGCGAACTGCCGGTGGTGTGGGCGGTGGCCAAGGGCTCGCTGCTGAACAAGGTGATCCTGGTGCCGGCCGCGCTGGCCATCAGCGCGCTGGAAGCGTGGCTGCATGGGCGCGGCTGGAATGTGCCGCTGATCGTGCCGCTGATGATGATCGGCGGCGGCTTCCTGTGCTTCGAGGGCGTGGAGAAGCTGGCTCACCGCTTCCTGCATTCGGCCGACGACGATGCGCAGCGGCAGGCAGAGCGCCGCCAGGCGCTGGCCGACGAGCAGGTGGACATGGTGGCCTGGGAAAAGGAGAAGGTGAAAGGCGCGGTGCGCACCGATTTCATCCTCTCGGCCGAAATCATCGTGCTGACCCTGGGCGTGGTGGCTTCGGCGGCGCTGCTCAACCAGCTGGTCACGCTGGCGGTGGTGGCCGTGGCCATGACCGTGTTCGTCTACGGGCTGGTGGCCGGCATCGTCAAGCTGGACGACGTGGGCTTCTACCTGGCACGCAAGGGCGGGGCGGTGGCCACCCTCGGCCGTGGCCTGGTGGCGTCGGCGCCGTGGCTGATGAAGTTCCTCTCGGTCGCCGGCACCGTGGCCATGTTCCTGGTCGGCGGCGGCATTCTGGTGCACAATGTGTCGTTGCTGCACCACGCCGTGCAGGCGCTGGGCGGTGAAGGCCCGTGGGGGTGGCTGGTCGGCGGCCTGGCCAACATCGCGGTGGGCCTGGTTGCCGGTGCGGTCATCCTGGCAGTGGTGCTGGGGGTGCAGAAGCTGCGCGGCAAGTAGGCGCAGGCTTCTTTCAGCCGCTCACGCAGCGGCAGCTGTCGGGGTACGTTGCCGCACGTGCCAATGGCGTGCGGTGTCGGGTGCAGTCAGCCGGCCTGTGCGCGGTTCTTGCCCTGCCGCTTGGCCGCGTACAGCGCCGCGTCGGCGCGCTGCAGCAGCTGTTCGGCACTGTCGCCGGGCTGCCACTGCGCCAGCCCGGCACTGAAGTGCAACGGCACGCGCTGGCCCTGTACGGTCAGCACGCGGTGCGCCAGCGAACGCTGCAGGCGCTGCACGGTGGACATGCTGTCCGCGCCCTGGGTTTCGGGCAGCACCAGCACGAATTCATCGCCGCCCAGCCGCGCCACACTGTCGGTGGCACGCAGCAGCAACCGACACACGCTCACCAGGTGCTGCAGCACGGCATCGCCGCCGGCATGACCGTGCGCGTCGTTGGTCAGGTGGAAATCATCCAGGTCCAGCACCGCCACGCCCAGCGCGGTGCCGTTGCGCGTGGCCCGTGCCAGTTCGCGTGCCAGCAGCTCGTCCAGCCCACGCCGGTTCAGTGCACCGGTCAACGGATCGGTGCGCACCAGATCGCCTACTTCGCGCAGCTCGTTTTCCAGTTCGCTGATGCGTTGCTCGGCGCGCTCCACGTCGGCGCGTGCGGCGGCCAGTTGGTCGCGGGCCTGCGCCGCCTGCTGCTGCACCTTGCCGGTGTCATGCATCACATCCTGCAGCAGCTGGTTCAGGTCGGCGATGCTGCGCGCTTCGCGCAGCGCCAGCGCATAGCTGCTGATGCGGTCGTGGTATTCGCCGGTGCTGGCCGCCATGCCATCCATGCGCTCGATGAACTCGCCCATCAGCCCGCGCATGGCCGCCTTGGATTCGTTGATGCCCTCGCGCAGCAGCCCCTGCCGGTAGATCACCTCGCGCAGCTCGGCGCGGGTGCGTTCCACCGCTTCGGGGTCCACCGGGACGGACAGCAGCTGCCGCACCGCACCGATCTGGCCCTGCAGCAAGCTGCGGTCGTCCAGCAGTTCGCTGACATTTTCCAGCAGCAGGTCGAACAGGTTCAGCAGCAGGTCCTGCTGTTCCTGCCAGCCTTCGCCGCGCACGCCGATCTGGCGGCTGAGTTCGCGCACCCCCAGTTCCACGCCTTCCAGCGGCGCACCGGGCTGCCAGGCGCGCAGGGTGGCGGCCAGCTGCGTGGCCTGCTGGCGCAGGGCCGGGTCGTGCTGCAGCAGGGCCACCACCGCAGTGCCCAGCAGCAGGCGCAGCTGCTCGCGCAAGCGCAGGCTGTCAGGCTGGCCATCGGGCGACTGCTGTTCGATGGTGCGGATGTACTTGTCGATCAGCTGGCGCATGGCGCGGCCATAGCGCGGCCAATCGGCGCTGGCCTGTGCCGACTGCAGCCGGTCGCCCATGTCGCCCAGCTCGCCGGGCAGGGTGGCCATGCCGTTGGCGAAGGCGGCCAGCAGCGGTTCGAGGGCATCGGCCCCGGCGAACAGCTGCTGCAGCGCCACCGCGCCACCGCCCTGCAGCACCACCCGCGTGCCCAGGCCATCGTCGGGCACCGCGCGGACGCGGGCCAACGGTCCCAGCGCAGTGCCGGGGGCAGGGCAATCGTCTGGGCGGTCCGTCATGGGCAAGAACCTGGGTGGGTGGCGCCCGCGGCAGACGCGGGTGACAGCATATCGGCCCGGCCGGCCGGGCCTTGAACCGCTAGGATGGCCACAGGATGCCGCAGGAGAGGTGTAGATGCGCGTGATGCTGCTGGGAGCCACCGGTCTGGTCGGAAGCCGGGTACTGCCGCGCCTATTGGCCGACGCACGCTGCCGCGGCGTGGTGGCCCCGACCCGGCGCCCGCTGGCGGTGCAGGACGCGCGGCTGCTCAACCCGGTGCTGGCCTTCGATGCGCTGCCGGCCAGCGCCGACTGGGCACGCGTGGATGCGGTGGTCTGCGCACTGGGCACCACCCTGGCGCAGGCCGGCAGCCTGCCCGCCTTCCAGCAGGTGGACCATGCGTTCCCGCTGGCCTTCGCGCGGTTGGCGCGGGCCCAGGGCGCCAGTGTGTACGTGCTAAATTCCGCAGCGGGGGCCAAGGCCACCTCGCCGTTCTTCTACAACAGGGTGAAGGGCCAGCTGGAGGACGACCTGCGCGCGCTCGGCTTCGCCTCGCTGACACTGGTGCGGCCCGGGCTCATCGGCGGCCAGCGCAGCGAGCGCCGCCCCGCCGAACACCTGCTGCAGCAGCTGCTGGGGCTGCTCGGGCCGGTGCTGCCACGTGGCTGGCGGCTGAACCCGGCCGACACCATCGCTGCCGCCCTGGTCGACGCCGCCCTGGCTCCGGTGCCGGGTGAGCATGTGGTGCCCGCGCGCGCTGGTGGAGTAGCGAAGCAGGCACGCCGGCCGCGCAGTGGCGCTGTAATGCGTGCAGCACGGCGTGGATGTGGATGCCGATGTTGATCGGCTGCGCGCTCAACCATGCGCGATCCCAGGCAACGAAGTGGGCCGGGAGTGCCACGCGGCATCCCGCAAGCCGCCTCAGCCGCAGGCGTCTTCCAGCACTTCCAGATCGCGCGCCGGCAGCCAGCCCGTTGCACCGTTGGCGCGCTCGGACCACCACCAGCCACCGTGTTCGTGGTGCAGCTTCACCAGCTCGCCGCTCTCCACGTCCAGTTCGCGGGCATCGTAGTCGCGCAGCGCTTCGGCGCGGCCGTCGTCCAGCAGCTGCAGCCAGGCAACCGGGGCCCAGCCAGCGCGACCATCAGTGGTACGCACCCAGGCGAAGGCCGGCCACTCTTCGTCGCGCACGCCCACTTCGACAATCTGGCCGCTGTGGAAACGCAGGGGGTTGGGATACTGGCTGCGGTAGGCGCCAAGCAGTCGTGCACGCATGTCAGCCTGCCGCGATGATCGGTGTGGCCGCAGCGCGGTGCGGTACCGGGTGGAACAGCGCATGGCCCTGTCGAAGCAGGCCACGCATCGCAGCAGCGGGCAGGAAGGGAAGCGTGGAATCAGCGGCAAGCGTTATTGCGTACTGCGCCTTCGGCAGAAAAGTTACACATGATATGAATGCCAATGTTAAGGAAGCTTTGCCAAAAAGGCGTCCTGCGGCGCAACACGGAATGGCGCGGTTCCGGCGCAGGCAGCGCGAACCTGCCCGCTACTGCAACGTATTCAGCGGTTGCTGCAGGGCACCACGGCAGGCCGTTGGCTGACCGCTGGTGCAACGTCCCTCGCGGTTCCACGCGCGGCCTGCGCCGCTGCTGCGGATCCACGGCGTTCCGGACGCAGCGGTACGGTGGAGCGGGCTGCCAGCGGCGCGGCAACGCGCTACCCTTGCCGCCCCTGATCCGGCCCCTGCCATGTCCGTCGACAACAACCAACGCGATCTCGAAGCGGGAATCCACACCGACCTGCAGGGCCGGCTGACCTACAGCGGCTACCTGGGCCTGGACCAGCCGCTGGCTGCGCAGCAGCCGCTGTCCAGCCCGCCGCACCACGACGAGATGCTGTTCATCATCCAGCACCAGACCTCCGAGCTGTGGCTGAAGCTTCTGGGCCACGAACTGCGCGCGGCGATCGGTTTCCTGCAGCGTGATGAAGTCTGGCAGTGCCGCAAGGTGCTGGCGCGCAGCAAGCAGGTGCTGCGCCAGCTGACCGAGCAGTGGTCGGTGCTGGAAACGCTGACCCCGTCCGAATACATGGGTTTCCGCGATGTGCTGGGCCCGTCGTCGGGCTTCCAGTCGCTGCAGTACCGCTACATCGAGTTCCTGCTGGGCAACAAGAACGCGCAGATGCTGCAGGTGTTCGAGCATGACCCGGCCGGGCAGGTGCAGCTGCGCAGCGTGCTGGAAGCACCCAGCCTGTACGAGGAGTTCCTGAAGTACCTCTCCCGCTTCGGCCATGACATCCCGGCGCTGTACCGCGAACGTGACTGGAGCCAGCCCCACGTGGCCGACGACAGCCTGCAGCCGGTGTTCGAGCGCATCTACCAGGACACCGACCGCTACTGGCGCGAGTACTCGCTGTGCGAGGACCTGGCGGACCTGGAAACCGCGTTCCAGCTGTGGCGCTTCCGCCACATGCGGACCGTGATGCGGGTGATCGGCTTCAAGCGCGGCACCGGCGGCTCGTCCGGGGCGGGCTTCCTGGCCAAGGCGCTGGAACTGACCTTCTTCCCCGAACTGTTCCAGGTGCGCACCAGCCTGCGCGCCGGGCCGGACCCGGCGTACCCGGGCTGATCTCCCCTGTCGCCCATTCAGTCAGACCCGTCATGCCGCGCCGGGCCCCGTGCGGCGGGCGCATCGATCGTTGCAACTGCAAGTTCAGCGAGCGCGCAGCGTCCTGCCTCAAACGGCGTGTATTTGACGTGAACGCGTCTGTCGGTAATCCTCGCGCGTTGCTCCACGGCACAGCGGACGTGCTCTTCATCCACCGAACCAGGAATCCCGCATGAGCTTGAACGCCACTGCGAACACCCCAGAGCCGGCGCTGCCGGACTTCAAGACCACACTGGGCCATCCGCGCCCGCTGTGGATGCTGTTCATGACCGAGTTCTGGGAGCGCTTTGCGTTCTATGGCATCCGCTGGGCCCTGGTGCTGTACATCGTGGCCCAGTTCTACAACGGCAGCGCCGCCGGTGAAGGCGATGCCAGCCGCATCTACGGCGCCTACCTGGCGCTGGTGTACGCCGCGGCCATCTTCGGTGGCTACGTGGCCGACCGCGTGCTGGGCTACCAGCGATCGATCCTGACTGGTGCGGCCATCATGGCCATCGGGCTGTTCATGATCTCGCTGCCGCAGGAGCACATCTTCAAGCTCGGCCTGGCCACGATCATCGTCGGCAACGGCATGTTCAAGCCGAACATCTCCACCATGGTCGGCAAGCTGTACGGCCTGCAGGATGAGCGCCGCGACTCGGGCTTCACCATCTTCTACATGGGCATCAACATCGGCGCGATGATCGCCCCGGTGCTGACCGAGTACCTGGCCCGCAAGGTGTTCGGTACCGACGCCATGCCGTCCTACAAGGTGGTATTCATCGCCTCGGGCGTGGGCATGCTGATCTCGCTGGCCTGGTTCTACGTCGGCCGTGCCGGCCTGAAGGGCATCGGCGCACCGCCGGCCGGTGCCGAAGGTTTCGGCCGCATCATCATGGTGCTGGTGGGTGCGATCGTCGCCATTCCGGTGGCCTACTTCCTGCTGGCCACCGGCGCGACCGCGCTGGCCTGGATCCTGGGCGCGATGTTCGCAGCGCTGTCGGTGCTGCTGCTGGTGGAAGGCATCCGCGAGGGCAAGGTGCAGCGCGACCGCGTGATCGCCATGCTGATCATCTTCGCCTTCAACGTGATGTTCTGGATGTTCTTCGAACAGGCCGGCAGCTCCTTCACCTTCCTGGCCGAGAACATCGTCAACCGCCAGTTCGGTGAGTGGACCTTCCCGACCGCGTGGTTCCAGTCGGTCAACTCGGTGGCCATCATCACCCTGGCCCCGATCATCGCCTGGATCTGGGTGGCCATGGGCCGCGCCAATCCGTCCATCCCGCGCAAGTTCGGCCTGGGCCTGCTGTTCAACGGCGCGGCCTTCGCCCTGCTGATGTTTGCCCTGTCGCAGATGGTGGTGGACGGCAAGATCCCGTTCTGGACCCTGTTCATGGTCTACGTCATCCAGTCGGTGGGCGAGCTGTGCCTGTCGCCGATCGGCCTGTCGATGGTGACCAAGCTGGCCCCGGTGCGCCTGGTCGGCTTCGGCATGGGCGGCTGGTTCCTGTCCACCGGCATCGGCAACAACCTGTCGGGCATCTTCGCCGGCGCCGTCAGCGGCGAAGGCGGCATGACGGTTGACTCGGCCCTGAAGGGGTATACCTTCGGCTTCTGGGCACTGATCGGTTCGGGCGTGGTCCTGTTCCTGGTAGCCCCGCTGATCAACAAGTTGATGCACGGCGTCAAATAACGAGGATCCAAGGCATGCGCAGCAGGCTCGGTGGTGTGGTGGTGATGGCGGCGGCCCTGTTGGGGGCCTGTTCGGAACCTGCACCACCGGCACCGGCCGAACCTGCGCAGCCACTGGATACCCGTCCCACCCAGGAACCGGCCGCTGACACCAGCGTGCCGGTGGCCTCGGGCAACACCCCGGCGGCGGCCGACATCGCCGCCATCGCCGCGCTCAACGCCAGTTTCGACCCGGCCCGCGACCCGGCCGATGACCTGGCCACCGCCAAGGTGGAAGCGCAGCGCGGCAACAAGCGCATCATCATCGACGTCGGCGGCGAGTGGTGCCCCTGGTGCCATCTGATGGACCAGTCCATCGAAGGTGACAGCGAGGTCCGCCGCTTCCGCGATGCCCACTACGTGTGGATGAAAGTGAACTACAGCGAAGAGAACGAGAACGCCGCGTTCCTCTCGCAGTACCCGGAAGTGAAGGGCTACCCGCACTTGTTCGTGCTCGACGCCGACGGCACCCTGCTGCATTCGCAGTTCACCGGCGACCTGGAAAAGACCAAAAGCGAAGGCAAGGGCTACAACCGCGCGAAGTTCCTGGCTTTCCTCACGCAGTGGGCGCCGGACAAGCCGAAGTAAGCCGGGGTAGCCGCAGCCGCCGGCTGCGCTGCGCGTCACAGACTGCAGCGCCCCCCTCAATTCCGCGCAGTGCCCGCCGCTATCGGCAAGGACCTCACTGCGCGCCGTTGCCTGGCGCCCCAACCGGAGCGCCCATGCACGCGGACCCCGCGCACGCCCTTCCCGCCGATGCCGGCACTGACCCGGCAACCGACGCCGACGGCGACGGTGTCGCCCTGCCGCCGGTGCAGGCGCTGCTGGACGACCACGGCGTAGGCGCCGACGCACAGGACGAGGCGCCGCAGTACCGCCTGCCGGTGGCGGCGCTGCCCGACAACGGCCTGCTGCGTGCCGCCGTGCAGATGCTGGTGGAACAGAAGGAGCGCCTGGACGCGCTGGCGCAGGAAGGCCGGCTGGGCGGCCTGCTGCCGGCCGAATGGCAGCAGGGCAGCGGCGTGCGTGCGCTGGACCTGGGCGGCTTCGTGCAGAGCGTGCTGCCGTTCCTGCAGCCGGCCGCGCGTGGCGAAACCGCGCCGGCGCGGTTGCTGGTGCGGCACGTGCTGGGCGACGACAGCCGCTGGCGCATGGCCGATGTGGCCGAGCCGCGCTCGCTGGCCTGGTTCCTGGCCAGCGACGAGCGCGCCACCGCGGGCAGCAAGGACCACGCCGAGGCCTACCTGGTGGGCGCGCTGGGCCTGGCGTGGATGCAGGAAGGGCGAACACGGCCTGGTTTCCTGCGCGCCATGGGCCGCGACAGCCTGGCCGCACGGGTGACCATGCTGGGCTACCCGGCGGCCGCAGAGCTGGCGCTGTACAGCGTGACCGCACACGGCCAGCCGCAGATCTGGTGCGTGCACGGCCGCCGCAAGCTGCGCCCGCTGGTGGCGCCGTGGCTGAGCCTGCCGCTGCTGACTGCCTACGGCGTGGCGGCGCCGGCCGCGTGGCCGGCCAGCTACCCGCCGGTGGAGGAGGTGGCGCAGGCGCTGGCCACCGCGCGGCTGGGCCACAGCGTGCCCGAGGTGGACCTGGGCAAGGTGGTGGCGAAGATCGCCGAGGACGCTGCCGGCGAGGCCTGGCAGCCGGCGGGTCTGCTGCAGCTGCGGACCTGGGTGCCGCGCTGGCACTTCTTCCTGGCCACCTTCGTTGACATGCCGTCGCTGCTGCTGGTGGCGGCCGCCCTGGCGCTGCCGGGGTCGGTGGAAGCGGCCACCGTGGCCGCCTCGCTGGGCTTTGCCGGCGGCGCCATCGCAGCGCTGGCGGTGCCGTGGGTGCATGCGCGGCGCAAGCACCTGAGCTGAGCCGGCCGCTGGCGCAGCGGGCACAGCGGGGTCAGATCCCTTTCCCGGGGAAAGGGATCTGACCCCATCGGAGCGTGCTTCCTGTAGATCCACGCCATGCGTGGATGCCGTGGGCCACACCCTCCGCCACCACCGGCCTCACCCGTGGTGCGGGTGGATCAGACCCCTTCGCCCATCCGCTGCAGGCCTTCCCCGGCCAGGCGCAGGATCAGCGTTTCCAGCAGCTGCTCTTCCTCTTCGCTCAGCACCGACATCAGCTTGCGGGTGATCTCGATCACCATCGGCGCGATGGTCTCGTAAACCTCGAAGCCGGCGGCCGACAGTGCCAGCACCGAGCGGCGGCGGTCGTCGCCATGGGTTTCGCGCTTGATGAAGCCGCGCTCCAGCAACCGGGCCACGGCGCGGCTGACCGCCACCTTGTCCATCGCAGTGCGGTCTGAGACTTCGCTGGCCGACGAGCCGGGGTACAGCGCCAGGATGGTGATGACCCGCCACTCGGGAATCGCCAGACCGTAACGATCGCCATATAGCTTGGCGATGTTGCCGCTGACCCGGTTGGACAGAACGCTCAGCCGATAGGGCAGGAACTGTTCAAGATCGAGCAGGACGTGGGACGCACGGACGCTGGTAGTGGCAGGATCGGCTGGGCTCATGCTGCGGCGCACCTTGCTGGTGGTTGCAGGTGTAACTATAAACACTCGTTACGGACCCTGCATTCTCGCGGGTCTGACTTCTGCCCGCACCTGGTTTGTGCCGATGCGGCCCCATTCGGAGCCACCGCCATGAATACCGCTGTCCATAGTCCCACCCACCCGAATCCGGGCATGCAGGTCACCACCTTCGAAAACCCGATGGGTATCGATGGGTTCGAGTTCGTCGAATTCGCCGCTCCCGCCGGTCGAGGCCAGGAACTGCACGACTACTTCCGCAGCATGGGCTTCACCGCCGTGCTCAAGCACAAGCACCGCCCGATTACCGTCTATCGGCAGGGCGACGTCAACTTCCTGGTCAACGAAGACCCCGATTCGTTCGCCGCCGACTTCGCCGAAAAGCACGGCCCGTGCGCCTGCGGCTTCGCCATCCGCTTCAAGAAGGGCGGCGAAGAAGTGTTCCAGACCGCGCTGGGCAACGGTGCCGAAGCCATCGACTTCAAGTCGGACAGCAAGGCGGTCAACGCGCCGGTCATCAAGGGCATCGGCGATTGCATGCTGTACCTGGTGGACCGCTACGGCGCTGCCCGCAGCATCTACGACGGCGACTACGAGCGCATCGACGGCGCCGAGCTGCGCCCGGTCGGCTTCGACCTGTCCTTCATCGACCACCTGACCCACAATCTGTACTTCGGCAACATGCAGCAGTGGTCGGATTACTACGAGCGCCTGTTCAACTTCCGCGAGATCCGCTACTTCGACATCAAGGGCCTGAAGACCGGCCTGGTGTCCAAGGCGATGACCGCGCCGGACGGCATCGTGCGCATCCCGCTGAACGAATCGTCCGACCCTAAGAGCCAGATCAACGAGTACCTGGACGCATACAAGGGTGAGGGCATCCAGCACATCGCCTGCTTCACCGAAAACATCTACGACACCGTTGAGGCGATGCGCGCCCAGGGCGTGGCCTTCCTCGACACGCCGGAAACCTATTTTGACGTGATCGACCAGCGCGTGCCGAACCATGGCGAGGATGTCGCGCGCCTGGCGAAGAACAAGATCCTGATCGACGCCGACCCGGAAACCCACCAGCGCAAGCTGCTGCAGATCTTCACCCAGAACTGCATCGGCCCGATCTTCTTCGAGATCATCCAGCGCAAGGGCAACGAAGATTTCGGCGAAGGCAACTTCACCGCGCTGTTTGAGAGCATCGAACGCGACCAGATGCGCCGCGGCGTGCTGTAAGGTCATCACACGCACCACCCTCGGTAGCGCCGGGCCATGCCCGGCGGCTTCCGTTCCGGCATCGCTGTTCTCTGGAGCTCCCCATGTCCACCGCCATCACCGCCCGCGGTTACCAGACCGGTTTCGGCAACGAATTCGCCACCGAGGCCGTGCCCGGCACGCTGCCGGTCGGGCACAAGTCACCGCAGAAAGTCGCCCACGGCCTGTATGCCGAACAGCTCACCGGCACTGCGTTCACCGCACCGCGCGGCCACAACCGGCGCAGCTGGCTGTACCGCATCCGCCCGGCGGTGACCCATGGTGAGTTCACCGCGTTCGTGCAGCCGCACCTGGTGGGCGACCACGCCCAGGGCACGGTGTCGCCGAACCAGCTGCGCTGGAGCCCGCTGCCGTTGCCCGAGGCGCCTACCGACTTCGTCGAAGGGCTCTTCACCATGGGCGGCAACGGTGCGCCCGATGCGCATGCCGGCGTCGGCATCCACCTGTATGCCGCCAACCGCGACATGGTCGGCCGCTATTTCTACAGCGCCGACGGCGAACTGCTGATCGTGCCGCAGCTGGGCCGCCTGCGCCTGTTGACCGAACTGGGCGTGGTGGAACTGGAGCCGCAGCAGATCGCCGTCATCCCGCGCGGCGTGCGTTTCCGCGTCGAGCTGCCCGACGGCAGCGCACGGGGGTATGTCTGCGAAAACTACGGCGCGCTGCTGAAGCTGCCCGACCTGGGGCCGATCGGCTCCAACGGCCTGGCCAATCCGCGCGACTTCGAGACCCCGCATGCGGCGTTCGAGGATCTCGATGGAGACTTTGAACTGGTGGCCAAGTTCGCCGGTTCGCTGTGGCGTGCATCCATCGACCATTCGCCGCTGGACGTGGTGGGCTGGCACGGCAACTACGCGCCGTACCGCTACGACCTGCGCCGCTTCAACGCGATCGGCTCGATCAGCTACGACCATCCTGATCCGTCGATCTTCCTGGTGCTGCATTCGCCCAGCGACACTCCCGGCACCGGCAACATGGATTTCGCCATCTTCCCGCCGCGCTGGCTGGTGGCGCAGGACACCTTCCGCCCGCCGTGGTTCCACCGCAACATCGCCAGCGAGTTCATGGGCCTGATCCACGGTGCCTACGATGCCAAGGCCGAAGGTTTTGTGCCCGGCGGCGCGTCGCTGCACAACTGCATGAGCGGCCACGGCCCGGATGCGCCTACCTTCGACAAGGCCTCCAACGCAGATCTGTCCAGGCCGGATGTGATCAAGGACACGATGGCCTTCATGATCGAGACCCGCGGCGTGATCCGCCCGACCGCACAGGCGTTGTCCGCCGGCCACCGGCAGGGCGATTACCAGCAGTGCTGGAGCGGGTTGCGCAAGCATTTCCGCTGACGAACGCAGGCGACCGCACGCGGTCGCCCGGGTAGGTGCCGACCTTGGTCGGCACGGAACCACCCGCAGGCAACGTGCGTTTCAGCCCTGGTAGGTGCCGACCTTGGTCGGCGCGGAATTGTCCGCATCCACGCATGGCGTGGATCTACACGGAAACCGGCGCTTCGCACTTGGCCGGCACGGAACCGTCGTCAGGCAACGTGCGTTTCAGCCTTGGTAGGTGCCGACCTTGGTCGGCACGGAACTCTCCGCACCCACGCATGGCGTGGATCTACACGAAACCGGCGCTTCGCCGCCACGCACGCTCACGCGGGTTCGGCAAAGGCCTCGCAATGCTCCAGCGGCAGCGCTTCCAGCAGGCGCTCGCGCACGCGCTGGCAGTAGCCGTCGGAGGTCAGCCCGGGCAGTGCCTGCAACGCGGCATGCAGGGTGGACAGCACGTCCTGCTCGGCGCGGGCCTGCTGCAGGTCGCGGAACAACGCGGCGGCCTGCGGGTGCCGCTGCATCTCCAGGATGCCCAGCACGTAGATGCGTGCCGCCACCAGCGAGCGGCGGCGTTCGACCGGTGCCGCGCTGCGTGCGGCAGGCGGCTGCACTGCGGCCGCAGGCGCTGGTGCAGCGACGGGCGCAGCCAGCGCCACCTCGGCTACCGGCGGCGAAGGCAACACCGCCGCCTCCACGCCGGCACTCAGGTAACCGGCCCGTACCAGCTCGCCCACCATCGCGCCGGCGTCGGCGCCAAGCAGGCTGGCCAGTTCGGCAAGGTCGCGTTGGCCGTCGCACAGGATCAACAGGCGCCGTTGGCGCATGTCCAGCGGCGCGCGGTGGGCCTGCAGCGCGGAACGGGCGAGATCGGTCTTGCGCGGTTGCATGGGAAGAGGCCGGACGGTGCAGGCCGAGCCTGAACGGATGCCATGAAACGGTGATGACAATGCGCTATCTGCACGTACACCGCGCTAGCGTTGCGCCACCTGTCACGGAGACGACCTGATGAAGACCCTGCCGATCGCCGGTCTGTTGCTGCTGCCCTTAGCTGCCTGCAGCCGCACCGCCGAAACCAGTGCGCCGGCCGATCCGGCCACCCGCGCCGAGCCCAGCGCGGCCGGCCCGGCGCGTGATGCAGGCGTACCCGGTGACGCCGACCCGGTGACCGGTTCGCCGGCCGAGCCGCGCACGGACAGCCCGGCACGCATGGACGGCTTCGGTCCGCTGGCCTTCGGCACCGGCGTGGACAAGGTACGCACGCTGTGGGCCAAGCCGCTGGTGGGCGAGGTGCCCGATGACAGCTGCCATTACCTGCGCCCGGAAGGCGACGCTGCCGAGGGTCCGTTCCTGATGATCGAAGGCAAGACCTTCGTGTGCTATGATATCCGTGGCCCGGGTGTCACCGCGCCCGGCGGCGGCGAGGTCGGCATGACGCTGGGTGAACTGCAGACCCATTACCCCGACCGCGGCGATGTCGGCCCGGACAAGTACGACGACAAGATACAGCACCTGCGCGTGCGCCCGGCGAAGGAAGGTGGCACCGTCATCGATTTCACCCTGGGTGCGGACGGCAAGGTCCAGGCCTGGCGCGTGGGCCAGACCCCGCAGCTGGACTACGTCGAAGGCTGCGGCTGATCGCCGCGCACTGACACGCAACAACGCCGCGCGCTGGGCACCCCTCAGCGCGCGGTGTCTTCGTCCGGCCGCGCCGGTTCCGGCGGCGGCAGCTGCTCTTCGGCGGCGCGCTCGTTGCCGGGCAGGCTGGGGCGGGTTTCCATCAGCAGCGACAGCGCCGCCTTGGCCATCAGGTGCGCGCTGATCGGCGCGGTGATGAACAGGAACACGGTGATCAGCAGCTCGCGCGGCTGCGGGTCCTGCCCCAGGAAGATGTGGTAGCACACCGAACCCACCAGCACGCAGCCCACGCCCAGCGTGCTGGCCTTGGTTGGTGCATGCAGGCGCTTGAAGAAGGTGGACAGTTTCACCAGCCCCAGCGCGCCCACCAGGATGAAGAAGCAGCCGAACAGCAGCAGGATCGACAGCGCGATCTGGATGAAGGTGATCATTCGACGATGTCCCGGCGCAGTACGAACTTGCTCAGCACCACCGTGCTGCCGAAGCCGAGCATGGCAATCACCAAGGCCGCCTCGAAGTAGATGGCCGAGTTGAGGTACATGCCGAACAGCATCAGCTCGGCGATAGCGGTTACCGACAGCGTGTCCAGCGCAAGGATGCGGTCGGGCACGCTGGGCCCGCGCAGCAGCCGCCAGGTGGCCAGCAGCATGGCCAGGCCGACCACGTGCATGCACACCACCAGCGTGGTCTGGATCATCTGGAATCCAGTCATGGGAAAATCTCCATCAACGGGGCTTCGTAACGGCGCTTGATCGTGTCGATCAACGCCTGCGCATCTTCCAGGTGTAGCACGTGCACCAGCAGGTAGCGGCGGTCATCGCTGAGCGCGGCCGACACCGTGCCCGGCGTGAGCGTGATCATGCTGGTCAGCGCGGCAATGCCGTGGATGTTGGCGATGTCCAGTGGCAGCAAGATAAAGCCGGGCTGGATCCTGCGCTCCGGCCCCAGCACCTGGATGGCCACGCGGATGTTGGACATCAGGATATCCCACAGCGTGACCACCAGCAGCCGCGGCAGCGGCCGCAGCGAGCCGATGCGGGCGAACTCGCGGTCCAGCCGCGCGGCGAACAGCGGCACCACCAGGCCCAGAAGCAGGCCCAGCAGGATCTGCCCCAGGTTGAAGCTGTCGGACATCAGCAGCCAGAACGCGACCACCATGATGGTCAGCGGAACCGAGGGCAGCAGGCGCTTGAACAGGGACGGGCGGCTCATGGCTGGCGGATCTCCGGCGTGGTCGCGCGCAGCTGCTGCACGTACTCGCCCGGCTGCAGCAGCTGGGCGGCGATGGCATCGGTGTGCTGCATCAGCGGCGCGGCGAACAGGGTCATGCCTACGCCGTACAGCAGCAGCAGGCAGGCGGCGTACAGCTCAACGCGGCGCAGCGGGGCCTTGCGTGGCGGTGGTGCGTCCGGGTCGGGCTGCGGCACGCGCCAGAACAGGCGGATGCCCCCGCGCACCAGGCCCATGATGACCAGCAGGCTTCTGCCCAGCACGGCCACCCAGACCGCAGCGGTGTACTGCGCGGGCATGCCGGCCAGCAGCGCGGCCTTGGCGAGGAAGCCGGACAGCGGCGGCAGGCCGGCCACCGACACCGCACCGACGAGGAACAGCACCGCCGGGGTTTCACGGCCCGGCATTGACGCCACCACTTCCTTGCGGTCGCTGGCGCCGCCACGGCGGCGGCGGATCAAATCGGCCACAAGGAACAGCGCGGCGGCCACGAAGGTGCTATGCGGCAGGTAGTACAGACCGGCGGACAGCACCTCCGGCGTGCCCACCGAGAACGCGATGAACAGCGTGGCCGCCGACACCACCACCAGGTAGGAGATCAGCACGCGCAGGCGCGCGGCGGCGACCACGCCCAGTCCACCCAGCACCAGGGTGGCCACGCCGGCCCACAGCAGCCACTCGCGGCCATAGCCGGCCATGGCGCCGGCGTCATCGCCGAACCACAGCATCTGGATGCGCAGCACCGCGTACAGACCGACCTTGGTCATGATCCCAAACAGCGCAGCCACTGCCGCCGGTGCACGCGCATAGGACTCGGGCAGCCACAGGTACAGCGGCATCAGCGCGGCCTTGGCACAGAACACCAGCAGCAACAGGCCCATGGCGGCCTTCACCAGGGTCAGCTGCGGCGCCGGCATCTCGGCGATGCGCTGGGACAGCTCAGCCATGTTCAACGAGCCCAGCGAGGCGTACAGCAGCCCCAGCGCGATCAGGAACAGGGTCGAGGCGGTCACGTTGAACACCACGTAGTGCAGGCCGATGCGCATGCGCAGGCCACGGCCACCGCTCAGCAGCAGGCCGTAGGAAGCGATCAGCATCACCTCGAAGAACACGAACAGGTTGAAGATGTCGCCGGTCAGGAACGCACCGTTCAGGCCCACCAGCTGGAACTGGAACAGCGTATGGAAGTGCGGCGCGCGCCGGTCCCAGCCCGAACAGGCATGCAGCAGGCAGGGAATGGCCAGCAGCAGGGTGGTCATCAGCATGCACGCCGACAGCCGGTCGGCCACCAGCGCGGTGCCCAGCCGCGACGGCCAGTCGCCCAGCAGGTAGGCGTGCACGTTGCCGTCGGCGCTCAGCGCAAACAGCAGCACCACCGCCATCGCCAGCGCCGTCAGGCTGGCCCAGGCCACGCTGCGCTGCACCTTGGGGCCATAGCGGCGGTGCTCGACGAACAGCGACAGCGCCGCGCCGAGCAGAGGAATCAGGATCGGCAGGATCACCAGATGGTTCATGCCGCGTCCTCGCCCCGGCGCGGCACGCCGGCATCCGGCCCGGTCTCATCCGGTTCGTGCGCGTCCACGTGGTCGCTGTGGTTGTCGCTGCGGCTGCGCATGGCCAGCACGATGCTGACCGCGGTCATGGCGAAGGCGATGACGAAGGCGGTCAGCACCAGTGCCTGCGGCAGGGGATCGGTGTAGTTGCCCAGGTGGCTGTCCAGGCCTTCTTTCAGCACCGGTGCCTTGCCCTGCACCACGCGGCCACCGGCGAAGATCAGCAGGTTGGCGGCATAGGACAGGAAGGTCATGCCGAGAATGACGTCGAAGCTGCGCGCGCAGCAGCAGGTAGATGCCGATGGCGGTCAGTACGCCGATTGCAGAGGCCAGGGCCAGTTCCATCAGTGCATCTCCCCCGTTCGTGCCGAGCGGCGTTGCAGGTCGATCTCGCCCCTGCGCGCGCTGCGGGTGCGCGAGGGCTTCACGGCGGCCATCATCGACAGCATCAGCATGGCGCCGCCGAACATCACCAGGTACACGCCGATGTCAAAACCAATGACGCTGGCCAGCGGCACCTCGCCGATCAGCGGCAGGTGCAGGTCCAGGTGGCCGCTGGTCAGGAACGGCACGCCGAACAGCATCGAGGCGCTGCCGCTGAGCAGGGCGATCAGCAGGCCGGCGCCGATGCAGCGGATGTAGTCGAAGCCGAAGCGCGATTCCACCGAGGCCGTCCCCTGGATCACGTACTGGATCAGCAGCGGCACCGCCAGCACCAGGCCGGCAATTAAGCCGCCACCGGGCGCGTTGTGGCCGCGCAGGAACAGGAAGATCGATACGGTCAGGGTGAGCGGGAACATGATCTGCGCCAGGTCGGCCGGCACCGGCAGCTTGATCGGCGGGCCGGGCATGATCTGCTCCGGCGCCATGCGCGTGCGCCGCAGCAGGGCGTGCACCACCAGCGCGGCAATGCCGAACACGGTGATCTCGCCGAAGGTATCGAAGCCGCGGAAGTCGACCAGGATCACGTTCACCACGTTCTGGCCGTAGGCCTCGGGCAGGGCGCGGGCGAGCATCTCGCCGGCCATGGTGTTCGGCGGCAGGGTCATGGCGGTGTAGGCCAGCGCACCCAGCCCGGCACCGGCGATGATCGCGATGACCGCATCGCGGCGCTTGCGCCAGCGCGGGCGTTCCGGCCCGGACTGTGCGGGCAGGTAGTTCATGCCCAGCAGCATCAGCACCAGGGTCACCATCTCCACCAGCAGCTGGGTCAGCGCCAGGTCCGGCGCGGACAGGAACACGAAGGTCAGCGTCACCAGCAGGCCGACGCCGCCGACCAGCAGCACTGCCAGCAGGCGCTGCTTGTACATGCGCAGGGCGGCCAGCGCGCAGGACATCATCACCAGCCACAGCGCCCAGCCCAGCAGCGGAATCGGCTGCGGCCGGGTCCAGTTCGGCGAGGCGGGGTTGGCCACGAACGGTGCGGCAGCCACGATGATCGACACCACCACCAGGCCCAGCAGCATGCGCTGCAGACTGCCGTTGGCGATGGCCTCAGTCAGCCGCTGCGCGCCGGCCGACAGCAGGTCCAGCTGGCGGTGGAACACGTTGCGGCCGGTGGTGCGGGTTTCCACCGCGTACAGGTTGATCAGCCGGCGCAGGCCGAAGTACAGGCCGATGCAGCCGATCACGCCGATCACGCTCATCGCCAGCGGCAGGTTGAAGCCATGCCACACCGACAGGCTGTACTCGGGCATGGCCGTGCCCAGGATCGCGCCTGCCGCCGCGTGCAGCACCGGCGCCACGGTCAGCGCCGGGGCCACGCCCACCGCCACGCAGACCACCACCAGCACTTCCACCGGCACCTTCATCCAGCGCGGCGGCTCATGCGGTACGCGGTCCAGCCCGACCGGGCCCTTGCCGAAGAACGTGTCGTGCACGAAGCGCAGGCTGTAGGCCACGCCCAGCACGCCGGCCAGCAGCGCGGCCACCGACATCGCCAGGCGCATGGTGTCGGTGCCACCGGCATCGAGCGCTTCGGCAAACAGCATTTTCTTGGACAGGAAGCCGTTGAGCAGCGGAATGCCGGCCATCGCCAGCGAGGCGATGATCGCCAGCGCACTGGTGAAGGGCATCAGTTTCCTCAAGCCGCCCAGCCTGCGCATGTCACGCGCGCCGGTCTCGTGGTCGATGATGCCGGCGGCCATGAACAGCGAGGCCTTGAAGGTGGCGTGGTTGAGGATGTGGAACACACCGGCCACCACCGCCATCGGCTTGGACAGCCCGAACAGCATCGTGATCAGGCCCAGGTGGGAAATGGTCGAATAGGCCAGCAGGCCTTTCAGGTCGTGCTGGAAGATCGCATTCCACGCACCGATCAGCAGGGTGATCGCACCGATGCCGCTGACGGTGTAGAAGAACAGCTCGGTGCCGGACAGCACCGGGTGCAGGCGCGCCAGCAGGAACACACCGGCCTTCACCATGGCGGCCGAATGCAGGTAGGCCGAGACCGGGGCGGGCGCGGCCATCGCGTGCGGCAGCCAGAAATGGAACGGGAACTGCGCGATCTTGGTGAAGATGCCGGCCAGCACCAGGAACAGCGCATACGGGTACAGCGCGCTGGCACGTATCTGCTCGCCGGCGGCCAGCACCA
The DNA here is from genome assembly GCA_009912235.1 of Stenotrophomonas maltophilia. Taxonomy (GTDB): domain Bacteria; phylum Pseudomonadota; class Gammaproteobacteria; order Xanthomonadales; family Xanthomonadaceae; genus Stenotrophomonas; species Stenotrophomonas maltophilia_AV. The sequence continues at coordinate 697,911 of WNDS01000003.1, read as the reverse complement.
CGTCCAGGTCGAAGCTGCCTACGATGTGGCCGATCAGCAGTACGCCGCCGAGCAGGGCCAGGCCACCGCCGCCGGTGATCACCAGCGCCATGCGCGCGCCCTCGCGGGCATCCTGGCGGTGCGACCAGAACTCGATCAGCAGGAACGAGCTGATGCTGGTCAGTTCCCAGAAGATCATCAGCAACAGCAGGTTGCCGGAGATCACCATGCCCAGCATGGCGCCCATGAACAGCAGCAGGTAGCAGTAGAAGCGGTGTGCGTTGTCCTGCGCGCTCAGGTAGTAGCGCGCGTACAGCACCACCAGCGCGCCGATGCCCAGCACCAGCCCGGCGAACATCCAGGCCAGCCCGTCCAGGCGCAGGGCGAAATCCAGCCCGATCTGCGGCAGCCACGGCACTACGCTGCGCACCACTTGGCCGTCCAGGATGGCCGGCGTCAGCCAGGCGAGCAGGGCCAGCCCGCCCAACGGCGCCAGCGCCGCCAGCCAGCCCGCGGTGGTACGTGAACTACGGGGGAAGGCGGCGACAGCCACTGCCATCAGGAACGGCAGGGCCAGCAGCAGGGGCAGGCTGGGGAGCATGCAGGGAATCCACGATTCACGAGCAGGTCAGTGAGTCTAACAGCCAGCGAAATGTCGCCGAAAGACATGTAACAGCGATCAACTGCATGTAACGTGCCCTGATTCTTTTTTTCTGCGGCGCAGCATTGCCTGACAGTGGCCTGACCGGTTCCACCATCTGACTTTGCCGAGTGAGTCCGTTCGCCCGCGTACGGCCATGCGCAGCCCCTGTGCGACAGGGCCTGCCGTTTCATTCGGGGGAATCGGGGCGGCACCGCCGGAGCGCGCGTGGCTCAGGCTGGCAGCGGCGTCGTGCAGTGCAGGTGACGGGCGGTGCCCGTTCAGGAAAGTCCGGGCGCGCGGTTCAATAGCGCCAGTCGAACTTGCGGTAGACCTTGGCCAGCACCCAGGCCGGGCCGATCAGCAGGTAGGTCAGGTCGGTCAGGAAGCTGGGTTTGCGGCCTTCGTACTTGTGGCCGATGAACTGCGCGATCCAGGCCAGCACGAACACGCCCAGGCCCACCCGGAACAGCCCGCCAATGCCGATTTCCGCTTCCAGCAGGCGGCAGCTGCAGCCGAACACGAAGAACACCAGCAGCATGCCGATGCCCAGCGGGCGCGAGAGCCGGTTGTAGAAGTACCAGGCCGAGAACATCGCAAAGGCCGCCCAGATGCCGTACTGGAACCAGGTGATCAGCGGCGGCAGGCACCACAGCATGGCCACCACCGACCACAGGATTGCCGGCACCGCCACCACGTGGATGTGCTGGTTCAGCGCGTTGCGGTGGTCATCGGAGTAGCTGGCGAAATAGCGGTCGATCGGCCGCGCAAGCTGGGTGGTCGTCTGCATGCGGCCAGCATACTCCGGGCCGGGCGGTGAGGGCGGGGTGGGACTGGCGGGCGTCGATTGGGGGGTGTCGACGGGGGCAGGTCACCCAGGCGGGTCCGACGGGTTGGGGCCGTCGGGCGGCTCCGGCGGGAATCGGTCAACCGGGTGGCTCCGGCGGGAATGGGTCAACCGGATCGGTCCGACGGGTCGGTCCGACGGGGTAGAGTCGACTGTTAGTCGACTATCGCGCCCAGCGCGGGGTTTTTCGCGGTCTGGTCGAAAAGCAGTCGACTTACAGTCGACTCTACCCAGCTAATTACCCACCCAATTCCAGTCCAGCCAATCACCCAGACGATTTCATCCCGTCGGCCCTCGCCGAACCGCCCCCACCAGGCCGGCCGGGGGGCGCGGGGGCATCAGTCGACGCTGATGCCGGCCAGGCGCTGCAGTGCCTCGGCGTACTTGGCGCGGGTGCGCTCGATGATCTCCGCCGGAATGCTCGGGCCCGGGGCGGTCTTGCCCCAGTCCGGCGTCTCCAGGTAATCGCGCACGAACTGCTTGTCGTAGCTCGGCGGGCTGGTGCCCACTTCGTACTCGTCGACCGGCCAGTAACGCGAGGAATCCGGCGTCAGCATCTCGTCCATGATGTACAGGCGGCCGTCGGCATCGGTGCCGAACTCGAACTTGGTGTCGGCCAGGATGATGCCGCGCTCGCGGGCGTAATCGGCGGCGAACTTGTAGATGCGCAGGGTGGCATCGCGCACGCGCTCGGCCAGTTCCGCGCTAACCTGCTTGACCATCGCATCGAAATCGATGTTCTCGTCATGGTCGCCCACGGCGGCCTTGGTCGACGGGGTGAAGATCGGCTCGGGCAGCTGCTCGGCCTGGCGCAGGCCGTTGGGCAGGTCGATGCCGCTGACCTTGCCGGTGCGCTGGTAATCCTTCCAGCCGCTGCCGATCAGGTAACCGCGGGCGATCGCTTCCACCGGCACCGGCTTCAGCTTGCGGGTGACCACCGCGCGCTTGGCGTACAGGGCCGGGTCCACGCCCTCGGGCAGCACGCTGGCCACGTCGATGCCGGTCAGGTGGTTGGGCATCAGGCGGGCGGTCTTGGCGAACCAGAAGTTGGACACCTGGCAGAGCATTTCGCCCTTGCCCGGAATCGGGTCGGGCAGCACCACGTCGAACGCCGACAGGCGATCTGTGGCCACCATCAGCAGGTAGTCGCCCGGCGGGGTACCGGCCGGCAGCCGCTCGCGCGGAATATCGAACACATCACGCACCTTGCCGCGATGGCGCAAGGGCAGGCCGGGGAGATCGGATTGCAACAGCGTGGTCGGCACGGGCACTCCTGGGGCTTCGTCGATACGGCTGCCCCGTGGACCCGATGGGCCCGCGGCAGGACAGCGGGCGGCCTAGTGTAAAGCCCTCCGGGCCGGCTGTGACGTAAAATGATGGTCCATTTCGCCGCCCCCGCCCGGAGCGCCATGCGCTGGTACGGAAAACTGCTCGGATTCATCGCCGGAGCCCTGTTGTTCCGCCCCAATCCGTTGTTCGGGGCGGTCATCGGCCTGCTGCTGGGGCATGCCTTCGACGCCGACTGGTTCCGGCTGAACAAGGAAAACCCCTACCGCGAGCTAGGGGTGACCTCCGAGGCCACCGACGCCGAGATCGAGCGCGTCTACCGCCGGCTGATCTCGCAGAACCACCCGGACAAGCTGGTCGGTGCCGCGCCGGAGCTGCGCGAACAGGCCGAACAGACCTCCCGCCGCATCAATGCCGCCTACGACCGCATCAAGACGCTGCGCAGGCGCTGACCGCTTTTCTTTCCCTCGTTGCCAAGGCCCGGCCATGTCCCATTGCCTCATCGCCCCGTCCATCCTCTCCGCCGATTTCGCCCGCCTGGGCGAGGAAGTCGACAACGTCCTGGCCGCCGGCGCGGACTGGGTCCATTTCGACGTGATGGACAACCACTACGTGCCGAACCTGACCATCGGCCCGATGGTCTGCCAGGCCCTGCGCAAGCACGTCGTCACCGCGCCCATCGACGTGCACCTGATGGTTGAACCGGTGGACCGCATCATTCCGGATTTCGCCGAGGCCGGTGCCACCTACATCAGCTTCCACCCCGAAGCCAGCCGCCATCCGCACCGCACCATCCAGCTGATCCGCTCGCTGGGCTGCAAGCCGGGCCTGGTGCTGAACCCGGCCGCCCCGGTGGACATCCTGGACTGGGTGCTGGATGACCTGGACCTGGTGCTGCTGATGTCGGTCAATCCGGGCTTCGGCGGCCAGGCCTTCATTCCTTCGGCGCTGGACAAGCTGCGCGTGGTGCGCCAGAAGATCGATGCCAGCGGCAAGGACATCCGCCTGGAGATCGACGGTGGCGTGAAGGCCGACAACATCGGCGCGATCGCCGCCGCCGGTGCCGACACCTTCGTGGCCGGCTCGGCCATCTTCAATACCAGGACCAGCTACCAGGACGTGATCGCGCAGATGCGCGCGAACGTCGCTGCGGCAAGGCGCTGAGCCATGGCGACGGTGGCCATGTTGAACATCCGCCCGGCCACCGTGGCCGACGCCGGCCTGATCCTGCATTTCATCCGCGAACTGGCCATCTATGAAAAGGCCGAGCATTCGGTGCAGACCGATGAGATCGGCATCGCCGAGAGCCTGTTCGGGGCCGACGCCACCGCCCGCGCGCTGATCTGCGAAGCCGACGGCGAGGCCATCGGCTATGCGGTGTATTTCTACAACTATTCCACCTGGCTGAGCCGCAAGGGCATCTACCTGGAAGACCTGTACGTCAGCCAGGAAAAGCGCGGCGCCGGTGCCAGCAAGGCGCTGCTGAAATACATCGCCCGCCAGGCGGTGGCCGAAGGCTGCGGCCGCTTCGAATGGTCGGTGCTGGACTGGAATACCCCGGCCATCGAGTTCTACACCGCCGCCGGCGCCAAGCCGCAGGACGAGTGGACCGTGTACCGGCTGGAAGGCGCGGCGCTGAAGGCATTTGCCGGGTAGCCGCCACGTGGATGCGCTGACACTGCCGCAACGCATCACCCTGCTTCGCCAGCAGCTGCCCGCGTCCATCAGTACCTGCAGGCAGGCACTGATGGAATCGGGCGGAGATCTTGCCGTAGCGCATGCCTGGATCGTGCGCCGGCTGGTTGCCGAGTACAGGCAGCACACGGGCGCCCCGGTGGATGAGGCCGCCGCCGACCTGCAGCGGTGCGGCCATGATGTCGAGCGCGCGCTGGTGCTGTGGCAGCGCCGCCATCCGGCACCGCCGCTGCCTCCCCTGGAACGGATCGCGCAGGGACATCCCCTGGCAGCAGAGCTTGCAGCACAGGACGACCTGCGCCGGTTCGTGCATGTCCTGCCGGGTGCGCACGGTGCCTTCGAGGTGCGTCTTGTCACCCACGCCGTACGCTTAACCGAAACGGCCTATGGCTTCGACTACGACCTCGCCATGCATGATCCACTGACGCGGGTCGAGCGCCGGTTTGCCGATGGCATGGGCGCACTCGCCATCCTCCTGCAGCAGCACGGCATCGATCACGCAGGGCTGCGCGACGTGGATGATTTCGACAGCTGCCTGCTGCACAGCCCGATCGACGCCTATCTCTGAGCCGTCGCGGCATGGCAAAAAAAAGACCACGCCAAACGCCGGCGTGGCCCTGCTGTATTCGTGGGAGGCTGATCCTGCCTCCATCCATCTTCCCTGCTATGGCCTTCCATTCTCCGGCTGCCCGGTGACAGCTGGATGACATGATTTCGCAAACAGCTCTTTGGGCGCCGTTGCTCGGGCACTAGACTGCGGGGACGGAGAATGATGCCGTTACGCTGCTTGAGTCGTGGTTTCAGTTTGCGGCAGAAGATGCGCTGGTCATTGATCTGGACTGCATAAACGCCGAAGCGAATGGCAATCTCTGCGCATTCTCACCGCCGCCGGAAGTGACCCTGGATGTCGGTCAGGTAGTAGCATTCATCCACAGGCTTGCCAGCCACCGTGCCGCGCAGATCGCAGGCCACGCAATGACGCTCTACTGCTGGCACGACATGCTGGTGCGCCAGCTGCGCCTGAGCCTGGTGTCATCCGGGCACGGTCAACTGCCATTTGGCTGCCACCACGTTGAAACGACCGATATCCGCAGCGTAGTGCAGGCCATTGTGATCGAGGATTGGAACAACCCTCGATACATGTGCTTTGAAGAGAGCCAGGCCGATGACGAAATCGATGCCGGCACAGACGAGCCGATGTACACGGAAGAACGTCCCCTGAAAGTTGGGGTCGTTGCGCTCGGCTGAACGATTGCGCCGGCTTCACCGGGCCCGCCGTCAGGCGCTGCTAGCCTTGGTGGTCCCCATCCTTGGAAGCCCTGCATGACCACCCCGCGCTGGCGTCTGATACTCAACGGCAAATCCGCCGGCGTTGATGACCTGCGCGACGCCGTCGGCCACTGGCGCGGGCAGGGCGTGCAGCTGGACGTGCGGGTGACCTGGGAGGAGGGCGACGCCGAGCGCTACGTGGCCGAGGCCATCGACCACGGCGTGGACGTGATCGTGGCCGCCGGTGGCGACGGTACGCTCAGCGCGGTGGCCGAAACCCTGGCCCACCGCGATGAACCGGCGGACGCGCTGCCCTCGCTGGCGCTGGTGCCGATGGGGACCGCCAACGACTTTGCCACCGCCGCCGGCCTTCCCGACGAACCGCAGGCCGCCTTCGCACTGGTTGCCGCCATCACGCCGCGGCCGGTTGACCTGCTGCGCGTGGACGCCGACGGCCGGGCCTGGTGTTGCGCCAACCTGGCCAGCGGCGGCTTCGGCACGCAGGTGACGGTGGAAACCGATGCCGGGCTGAAGAAGATCCTCGGCGGGCTGGCCTACGTCATCACCGGCATCGCCAAGCTGGGCCGCATCGAACCGATCACCGCGCAGCTGCGCGGGCCGGACTTCCAGTGGCAGGGCGGTTTCATCGCGCTGGGCATCGGCAACGGGCGGCAGGCCGGTGGCGGCCAGCAGCTGTGCCCGCAGGCGCTGGTCGACGATGGCCTGCTCGATGTCACCGTGGTGCCGGAGCTGGAGGGCGAGGTGGCCGCGACCCTGGGCCAGGTACTGACCGGCGGCAAGGCGGCAGTGCTGGAGCGGGTGGCGGTGCGCGCGCGGTTGCCCTGGCTGGAAATCGAGGCGCCCGTGCCGCTGACCCTGAACCTGGACGGCGAACCGGTGCAGGCCCAGCGCTTCCGCATCGACTGCGTACCCGGCCGGGTGCGCATGCATCTGCCGGTTGGCTGCCCGCTGCTGGCCGGGCAGGGGTAGCGCCGGCTGAGTAGCGCCTAGTAGGTAGAGTCGACTGTTAGTCGACTTGCGCGCGCAGCGCGGGGTTTCAGCGGTCCCGCCATTAGCAGTCGACTGACAGTCGACTCTACCGGCGAGCCCCCGGCCCCCGAGCCACCCCCGTCCGCCCAGCCATCCCAACGGCCGGTTCAGATTCACAGGGTTTCCCTCCCGCCCCGGCTGCGTTACAGTCAAGGGGTGTCCAGCCTGACGACCCCGCATACCCTTTCTTCCGCACGCCGTTGGTGGCGATGGTGGCCCGTTGCCGTCGTCCGCCCCCATAACGCTGTGTCCCGGAAGGAAAGTCGTCTTGAATTCGCTCGCTCAGTTTCAGCAGCAGGCCGCTGAAGGCCACACCCATATCCCCGTTGTCCGCGAAGTGCTGTCCGACCTGGACACGCCGCTTTCGGTCTATCTGAAGCTCGCCGACGGCCCCAATACCTATCTGTTTGAATCCGTCGAAGGCGGCGAGCGCTTTGGTCGTTACTCGATCATCGGCCTGCCGGCGCGCCGCGTGTACGCCTTCCACGGCCACACGCTGACCGTGCGCGAAGACGGGCAGGTGGTGGACACCCGCGAGGTGGCCGATCCCTTCGCCGAGGTCGAGGCGCTGCGCAGCGCCCACTCGGGGCCGAAGCTGGAGGGCCTGCCGGGCTTCACCGGCGGCCTGGTCGGCTGGTTCGGCTTCGAATGCATCGGCTACATCGAACCGCGCCTGGCCCCGCCGGCCGGCCGCGATGAGCTGGGCACGCCGGACATCCTCCTGCTGGACTCCAATGAGCTGGCGGTGTTCGACAACCTCAAGGGCCGCCTGTACCTGATCGTGCATGCAGACCCACGCATCGACGGTGCCTTCGATCAGGCCCAGGCGCGCCTGGATGCCCTGACCGCCAAGCTGCGCGCCCCGGGCGCCGGCTATCCCGCGCCGCTCAACAGCGACGTGCTGGACGAATCCGATTTCGTCTCCGGTTTCACCCGCGAAGGCTTCGTCGATGCGGTCCAGCGCAGCAAGGAATACATCCGCGCCGGCGACATCTTCCAGGTGGTGCTGAGCCAGCGCCTGAGCCTGCCGTTCAAGGCGCGCCCGGTGGATGTGTACCGCGCGCTGCGTGCGCTGAACCCCTCGCCGTACATGTACTTCCTCGATGTCGGCGACCTGCAGGTGGTCGGCTCCTCGCCGGAAATTCTGGTGCGCCTGCAGGACGGTGAAGTGACTGTGCGCCCGATCGCCGGCACCCGTCCGCGCGGCGCCACGCCGGAGCTGGACCAGGCGCTGGAAGCCGAGCTGCTGGCCGACCCGAAGGAACGCGCAGAGCACCTGATGCTGATCGACCTCGGCCGCAACGACGCCGGCCGCGTGTCCAGGGCCGGTACCGTGGAAGTGGGCGAGCAGTTCGTGATCGAACGCTACAGCCACGTCATGCACATCGTCAGCGAAGTGACCGGGCAGCTGCAGCCGGGCCTGAGCTACGCCGACGTGCTGCGTGCCACGTTCCCGGCCGGCACGGTCAGCGGTGCGCCGAAGATCCGCGCGCTGGAAGTGATCCGCGAGCTGGAACCGATCAAGCGCAACGTGTACGCCGGCAGCATCGGCTACATCGGCTGGCACGGCGACGCCGACACCGCCATCGCGATCCGCACCGCGGTGATCAAGGATGGCCGCCTGTACGTGCAGGCCGGCGCCGGCATCGTCTACGACTCCGACCCCGGCAAGGAATGGGACGAGACGATGAACAAGGGCCGCGCGCTGTTCCGCGCCGTCGCCCAGGCCGCCAAGGGACTCTAATGAACAGCCGATTTAGCGAGCGAATGGGTTACAAGGCGCCACGCACCTTAGCCCAAGTCGAAAGCATGGATGATCATCTGCGAAATGGACTATGGAATGTCCTATATGTTGAATTCTTCAAAAACACTGCTGTCGATGAGGATCGCTTATCGAGACTTATCTGGTGGCGTTACTTCAAGAAGCCAATTGATTCGCGTCCGAGCGAAAGAGCGGTCTTTGGAGCTTCATACGACGACAACTTGATTGAAGTTAGGGAGTTCTACTTTGCATCTGAATGGTACGAAGTCTATGACTTCGTCGAGTTCATGGTCGGAATCAAACGCGAAGACTCTAATCTGGTTGAGACGCTCAATTCGGTCCTGGAAAAAGAGGGGGCTGGCTACCGTCTTATCAAGGGGATGGTCACGCCGATAGTAGACCGAGCCGAGGTGGCTGAGGTTGATAGGGTGCTGACCCACTCATTCTCAGAGCCAGCGGCACATATCAGCTCCGCGCTCGCTTTGATGTCTGACCGAACAAGGCCGGACTACCGCAACTCAATCAAGGAATCCATCTCAGCGGTTGAGGCAATTGCTCGGATCGTTTCTGGGAAGTCTGGAGCGACCCTCGGCGACGCGCTCAAATCGCTTGAGAGATCCGGAGACCTTCACGTTGCGCTCAAGGGAGCATTTTCACAGCTCTACGGATACACGAACGACGCCGATGGCATCAGGCACTCCCTGATGGGGGAATCGAGTATCACGCTAGCTGATGCCCGTTACTTCCTGATTGTCTGTAGTGCATTCGTAAATCTACTCAAAGAAAAAGGCGAGCATTGATGTTGTGGATGATCGACAACTACGACAGCTTCACCTACAACCTCGCGCAGTACCTGCAGACGCTGGGCGCCGAGGTAAAGATGGTGCGCAACGATGCGATGAGCGTGGACGAGATCGCCGCGCAGAAACCCGAGCGCATCGTCATCTCGCCCGGCCCGTGCACGCCCAACGAAGCGGGCGTGTCGCTGGAGCTGATCCAGCGCCTGGGCCCGAGCACGCCCATCCTCGGCGTCTGCCTGGGGCACCAGGGCATCGGCCAGGTCTACGGCGGCACCGTCATCCGGGCGGGCAACATCATGCACGGCAAGACCTCGCCCATCCGCCATGAAGGCAAGGGCGTGTTCGCCGGCCTGCCGGACCGTTACCAGGCCACCCGCTACCACTCGCTGGTGGTGGACAAGCACAGCCTGCCCGACGCGCTGGAAGTGACCGCCTGGACCGAGAACGAGGACGGCTCGATCGAAGAGATCATGGGCCTGCGCCATCGCCAGTTCCCGGTGGAAGGCGTGCAGTTCCACCCCGAATCCATCCTCACCGAACACGGCCACGCCCTGCTGCGCAATTTCCTGCAGCGCCCGGCCGCCTGATCCAAGGAGCATTCCGATGAGCTTCTCCCCCCAGGAAGCCCTGCAGCGCACCATCGAACACCGCGAAATCTTCTTCGACGAAATGGTCGACCTGATGCGGCAGATCATGCGCGGCGACGTCTCGCCGATGATGACCGCCGCCATCCTCACCGGCCTGCGGGTGAAGAAGGAAACCATCGACGAGATCGCCGCGGCGGCCACGGTCATGCGCGAATTCGCGCTGGCGGTGCCGGTGGCCGATACCACCCACCTGGTCGACATCGTCGGCACCGGGGGCGATGGCTCGCACACCTTCAACATCTCCACCTGCGCGATGTTCGTCGCCGCCGCCGCCGGTGCGCGCGTGGCCAAGCACGGCAACCGCAGCGTGTCGTCCAAGTCCGGCAGCGCCGATGCGGTGGAAGCGCTGGGCGCGGCCATCGATCTGCAGCCGGCCCAGGTGGCGGCGGCCATCGAACAGACCGGCATCGGCTTCATGTTCGCGCCGATCCACCATCCCTCGATGAAGGTCGTCGCGCCGGTCCGCCGCGAGATGGGCGTGCGCACCATCTTCAACATCCTCGGCCCGCTGACCAACCCGGCCAGCGCACCGTCGGTGCTGATGGGCGTGTTCCATCCTGATCTGGTGGGTATCCAGGCGCGCGTGCTGCGCGAGCTGGGCACCGAGCGCGCGATGGTGGTCTGGGGCCGCGACAACCTGGACGAGATCTCGCTGGGCGCCGGCACCCTGGCGGGCGAACTGCGCGACGGCAAGGTGCGCGAGTACGAGATCCACCCGGAGGACTTCGGCATCGCCATGTCGGCCAGCCGCAACCTGCGCGTGGACAGCCCCCAGGAGTCCATCCAGATGCTGCGCGCGGTGCTCGACAACACCCCGGGCCCGGCGCTGGACATCGTGGCCCTCAATGCCGGTGCCGCGCTGTACGTGGCCGGCGTGGCCGAGGATATCGGCGACGGCCTGGCCCGCGCGCGTGCCTCCATCGCCAACGGCAGCGCCCGCCAGCGCCTGCAGCAGTACGTGGACACCACCCGTGCGCTGGTTGCCTGAGCGCCCGGTTCAGCCTCTCCCGCCGGGCGGCCGATAATGGTCGCCCTCACCGCCCCCGCACCGACCCGACGACGATGAGCGACATCCTGCAGACGATCCTGGCCCGCAAGGCCGAAGAAGTAGCCCAGCGCCGCGCCCAGCGTCCGCTCGAACAGCTGCAGGCAGCGCTGGCCGATGTGCCGCCGGTGCGTGGCTTCGTGCGCGCGCTGCAGACCGCCATCGCCAATGGCGATGCCGCGGTTATCGCCGAAGTGAAGAAGGCCAGCCCGTCCAAGGGCGTGATCCGGCCGGATTTCCGCCCGGCCGACATCGCCGTCAGCTATGAGTTCGGCGGCGCCAGCTGCCTGTCGGTGCTGACCGACGTCGATTTCTTCCAGGGCGCCGACGCCTACCTGCAGCAGGCCCGCGAAGCCTGCACGCTGCCGGTGCTGCGCAAGGACTTCGTGATCGACGCCTACCAGGTGTATGAAGCGCGCGCGCTGGGCGCCGACTGCATCCTGCTGATCGTGGCCGCACTGGACGACACCCAGCTGGCCACGTTGTCCGAGCTGGCGCTGTCGCTGGGCATGGACGTGCTGGTGGAAGTGCACGACATCGACGAACTGGAGCGCGCGCTGCAGGTGCCGGCGCCGATGATCGGCATCAACAACCGCAACCTGCGCACCTTAGAGGTCTCGCTGCAGACCACGCTGGACATGCAGAAGGCGGTGCCGCGCGACCGCCTGCTGGTGACCGAGAGCGGCATCCTGGGCGCGCAGGACGTGGCGTTGATGCGCGACGCCGGCATACATGCCTTCCTGGTCGGCGAGGCCTTCATGCGCGTGGAAGAGCCGGGCGAGGGCCTGCGTCAGCTATTCTTCGCCACATGAGCACTTCCTGCCCGACGCCGCGCGATGACGCCCCGTTGGTGGTCTTCGACTTCGATCACACCCTGTATGACGGTGATTCCGGCACCCGCCTGTTCGCCTCGCTGATCAAACGCAACCCGCTGCGCATGCTGGCCGCGCTGCTGGTCACGCCGGTCGCCGGGCCGATGGTGGCGATGCTGCCGACCCGCCGTGCCGGCATTTCCATCTATGTGTGGATCGGCAGTTTCGGCCTGCACTGCGCGCGTGATTTCAACAAGGTCATCGACGCCTACGTGCTGCGCAACGAAGCGCAGATGCGCGCCAAGCTACTGCCGCAGGCACTGCAGGTGTTCGCCGCGCACCGTGCCCAAGGTGACCGCGTGGTGGTCGCCACCGGCGCACCGCCGGAACTGGCCCGCGCGATCCTGGCGTTCGTGGCCCACCAGGATGTGCCGGTGATCGGCACCGAGGTCGGCCCGCGCCTGGGCGGCGTCGGCCCGACCCGGCACTGCCACAACGAAGAAAAGATGCGCATGCTGCGCGAGCGCGGCTACGGGCAGATCGACATCGCCTATTCGGACAGCACCGCCGACCTGCCGCTGCTGCTGGCCGCCAAGGCCCCGGTGGTGGTGAACCCGAAGCCGGGCAAGGTGGAGTTCTTCCGTCGCGTGCTGCCGGCCGGCACCCGCATCCTCAACTGGGGCTACGTGGACCGCGGCGGCGAGAAGGCATAGTCCGGGGTCAGATCCCCGAAGGGGCTCTGACCCCATCGCACGATGACGGATCCGCCGGGCATGGCCCGGCGCTACCGATGCGGCGGCGAACACGACGCACGTTCAGGCGAGGGTAGCGCCGGGCCATGCCCGGCGAACACGGCGCGCGCTCAGCGCCCCAGGTAGCCGGTCAGCGCATGGCCGATCTGGAACAGGCTGATGGCAAGCACCAGCACGCCCACCGCGATCAGTACCCAGCGCTCCTTCAGCCGCTTCACCAGCAGCGCCGCCACCGGGGCGGCCATCATGCCGCCGATCAGCAGGCCAGCCACGATCTGCAGGTGCTGCAGGCCCATCGACATCAGGAAGGTGGCCGAAACCGTCAGGGCGACCACGAACTCGGCCGCGTTCACCGTGCCTATGGTGGTACGCGCCTGGCCGCCGCGGGCGAGCAGAGTGGAGGTGGCCACCGGGCCCCAGCCGCCCCGCCGCTGGCATCCAGGAAGCCGGCCACGAAGCCCAGCACGGGCACGCGCCTCACTTCGCCGCGCGGCATCAGCCGGCCGGCGACGCGGGCCAGGATGATGATGGCCAGCACCAGCAGGTAGAGGTAGATCAGCGGGCGTATCACCTCGCCCGGCAGCTGGGTCAGGCCATAGGCGCCCACGGCGCCGCCCACCGCGCCGGGCAGTGCCAGGCGTAGGAACGGGCGTTTATCGACATTGCCGGCGACCAGATGCGACACGCCGGAGGCGCCGGTGGTGAATACCTCGGCCGTGTGGATGGCCGCGCTGGCCTGGGCCGGCGGGATGCCCATGGCCAGCATCACCGAGGAGGACACCAGCCCGAAGGCCATGCCCAGGGCGCCAGCGACCAGCTGTGCGCCCAGGCCGATGAGGATGAACCACCAGAATTCGCTGCTCAGTTCCATGGCCGCAGCCTAGCGGATGCGGCTGTGCTGGCCGTGTGATGGTGTGTCGCACGTACGACGATCCGCCGGGCATGGCCCGGCGCTACCCCAAGGCCTCCACCACGGTAGCGCCGGGCCATGCCCGGCGGACATCTGTCGATCAACGGGTGCCGTACAGCACCACGGTCTTGCCGCGGGCATGCAGCAGGCCGTCGGTCTGCAGCTTCTTCAGCACGCGGCCGGCCATTTCGCGCGAACAACCGACCAGGCGGGCCAGCTCCTGGCGCGATACGCGCAGCTGGCTGCCCTGCGGGTGGCTCATGGCTTCCGGTTCCTGTGCCAGATCGTGCAGAGTGCGCACGATGCGGTCGGTCACGTCCAGGAACGCCAGTCGGCTGGCCTTGCGGCTGGTGTCGAGCAGGCGCTTGGAGATCTGCTGGCCCAGCGCGTACAGCAGGCGCGGGGCGTCAGCCGAGAGCGGGCCCAGGAACAGCTGGTGCAGCCGTTCGTAGCTGATCTCGGCCAGTTCGCAGGCGGTACGCGTGCGCAGGATGACCTCGCGGCGGTCCGATTCGACGAACAGGCGCATTTCGCCCACGAACTCGCCGGCGCCGAAATAGCCCAGCACCAGCTCACGGTCGTCATCTTCCTCGGCCATGATCGAGACCGAGCCGCTGATGACGTAATAGAGCGTTCCTGCGGGGTCACCGGGCCGGAAAACGTCCGTACGGGTGGGATAGCGACGCCGATGGCTGTGAGCCAGGAAGCGGTCGATGGTGGCGATGTCCAAGGCCAATGGGCTGCTAGCTAGGCGCACGGTTGACACGATAGGGGCGCTCCCTCTGCGCATGAACGGGCTCACGGGGTCGATAGCGGAGCTTAACGAGCGCAATTGTTAAGGGCAAACAGTGTGCCAGATGCAAAGCGTCTTCACGTTCCCCCCGAGGACAGTTTACCCCATAATTCATCCTTTCTCTTCTTACACAGGAATCGACCGCCGTGGTCAAGCCGTTGCCTCGCCTGAGGTTGCAGGGTTTCAACAACCTCACCAAGGCGCTGAGCTTCAACATCTATGATGTGTGTTACGCGCGCACCGAAGAGGAGCGTCAGCGTTACATTGGATACATCGATGAAGAGTACAACGCTGACAGGCTGACTCAAATCTTGACCGATGTCGCCGAGATCATCGGTGCGAACATCCTGAACGTGGCCCGCCAGGACTACGATCCCCAGGGTGCCTCGGTGACGATCCTGATCTCCGAAGAACCGGTGATCGACAAGAAGCAGGCGGGCAAGGAGCTGATCTCCGACGCCGTGGTCGCGCACATGGACAAGAGCCACATCACCGTCCATACGTACCCGGAGACCCACCCGCAGGAGGGTATCGCGACGTTCCGCGCGGATATCGACGTGGCCACCTGTGGCGTCATCTCCCCGTTGAAGGCCCTGAACTACCTGATCGAGAGCCTGGAGTCGGACATCGTGATCATGGACTACCGCGTCCGTGGCTTCACCCGCGATGTGAAGGGCAAGAAGCACTACATCGACCACAAGATCAACTCGATCCAGAACTTCCTGGCCAAGAACATCAAGTCGCGTTACGAGATGTTCGACGTCAATGTCTACCAGGAGAACATCTTCCACACGAAGATGCACCTGAAGGACTTCGACCTGGACCAGTACCTGTTCGAGGAAAAGGCCAAGAACCTGTCGTTCAAGGAACGCATGAAGATCGAAGCGCTGCTCAAGCGCGAAATCGAAGAGCTGTTCCACGGGCGCAATCTGTCCGAGTGATACCCGTGCGCGGCGCCGTCTCCGGTGCCGCCGCCCAGGCGGGACGACCCGCCCCGTGGAGATGCGGATCGCGCAGATCAGCGTTCCACGGCGATGTACCGAATGACGGCCCGGTGTGAAGACACTGGGCCGTTTTGTTTTCGTTCAACAAGGTAAGGACCCCCACCCATGCCTTGGATCTACCTGCTGCTGGCCGGCCTGTTCGAGATCGGCTTTGCGATTGGAATGAAGTACTCCGAAGGCTTCAGCAAGCCCCTGCCCACCGCGGCCACCGTGGTCTCGGCGCTGATCAGCCTGTACCTGATGAGCCAAGCGATGAAGCACATTCCGGCGGGCACCGCCTACGCCATCTGGACCGGTATCGGCGCGCTGGGCGTGGCGGTGCTGGGCATCTTCCTGTTCAACGACAGCGCATCGCCGGCCCGGCTGGGCTGCGTGGCCCTGATCGTGGCCGGCGTGATCGGCCTGAAGCTGGTCTCGCCGAACTGAAAAGTGGGGTCGGATCCTTTTCCCGACGGGAAAAGGCGCTGACCCCTGCAGGCAGCGCGATCCGTCATGGGGTCGTCATGGGGTCAGAGCCCTTTCCGCATGGGAAAGGGATCCGACCCCTGTTTGCCATGCTCCGGTAGTGCAGGCCGTTGGCCGGCAGCTTCATGGCTTTCGGAAGTGTGTGCGTGGTTGCCGGGCAACGGCCGGCACTACCCGTCCTGGGGCTGCGCGATCGTGCCCAACGCGAGCGATGGGGTCAGAGCCCTTTCCGCATGGGAAAGGGATCCGACCCCGGGCTGCGGTTACAGCCTGTAGGCGATGGTCTTCATCACCTTCGAGGCCAGCGCCATCGCGCCCGGAATCGGGAACGGCAGACGGCGGGCGCCGGCCTGTTCGGCGTGCTCGGCATGGCGCGCTTCGTCGGCTTTCATCACCCTGATCACCTCGCGACTGCGCAGATCGCCGGCCGGCAGAGTTTCCAGGTGTTCGTCCAGGTGCGCTTCCACCTGGCGCTCGGTCTCCACCACGAAGCCCAGGTTCCAGCCGTCACCGCGCAGCCCGGCCAGGGTGCCGATGGCGTAGCTGCCGGCGTACCACAGCGGGTTGAACAGGCTGGGGCGGCTGTCCAGCTCGCCCAGGCGGGTGGCGCACCAGGCCAGGTGGTCGGTCTCTTCCTGCGCCGCTTCCAGCAGGTGCGCGCGGGTGGACGGGTCGTGGGCCACGGCGGCCTGGCCGAAATATAGGCCCTGCGCGCAGACCTCGCCGACATGGTTGATGCGCATCAGGCCGGCCGCGTGGCGGCGCTCGGCGCTGTCCATGCCCGGCTCGTCAGCGTCGGCGGCGGGGTAGGGGCGGCTGGCCGGCGGGTTGCCGAACACCGTGTCCAGGGCGCGCTGCGCCTCGGTCAGCAGGTGGTCCAGCGGGGTGGTCTGGCGGAGCGCGGTCATGGCGGCACGGGCGGGGCGGGGTGGCCCATGATTCTCGCCCCCGCCGCGGCTGCTGCCAACCCGCGCCGGGCCATACTTGCATCGCGCGGGCCGGGTCAGTACAATCTCATCTTTTGCGCTTCACCTTTTGACAACGCGTGGCAGAGTTCCGGCGAGCCTTTCGCCGCAATGAGCCCGACCTAACCTAGAGTTCTTCATGAGCACTTTCACTGCCAAGAACGAGACCGTCCAGCGCGACTGGTACCTCGTCGACGCCGAGGGCAAGACCCTGGGCCGTCTCTGCACCGAGCTGGCCCGCCGTCTGCGTGGCAAGCACAAGCCGGTCTACACCCCCCATGTTGATACCGGCGACTACCTGGTCGTCATCAATGCAGAAAAGATTGCCGTCACCGGCAAGAAGCTGCAGGACAAGATGTATCACCGTTTCACCGGTTATGTCGGCAACCTGAAGACCGAGTCCCTGGCCCAGGCGCTGGAGCGCCACCCGGAGCGCGTGATCGAGATCGCCGTGAAGGGCATGCTGCCGAAGGGCCCGCTGGGTCGCCAGATGTACCGCAAGCTCAAGGTCTACGCCGGCACTGAGCATCCGCACGCCGCACAGCAGCCGCAGGTTCTGGATATCTAATCATGGCTATCACTCAAAACTACGGCACTGGCCGCCACAAGTCCTCCACCGCTCGCGTGTTCCTGCGCAAGGGTTCGGGCAACATCACCGTCAATGGCCGTCCGCTGGACGAGTTCTTCGGTCGTGAGACCGCGCGCATGATCGTGCGCCAGCCGCTCGAGCTGACCAAGAACACCGAAAGCTTCGACATCCTGGTCACCGCCGCTGGCGGCGGCACCACCGGCCAGGCCGGTGCGATCCGCCTGGGCATCGCCCGCGCGCTGGTCGAGTACGACGAAACCCTGAAGTCCGAGCTGCGCAAGGCTGGCTTCATGACCCGTGACACCCGTGAAGTCGAGCGCAAGAAGGTCGGCCTGCACAAGGCGCGT
Organism: Stenotrophomonas maltophilia; assembly: GCA_009912235.1. Lineage (GTDB taxonomy): Bacteria > Pseudomonadota > Gammaproteobacteria > Xanthomonadales > Xanthomonadaceae > Stenotrophomonas > Stenotrophomonas maltophilia_AV. Next base: position 680,253 of record WNDS01000003.1, on the reverse strand, counting down.
CGCGCCACCCAGTTCTCCAAGCGCTGATCCATCGCGCCGGGTTGGGCTCCTTCGGGAGCCCACTGGTTGGAAACGCAAAAGCCCGGCTTCGGCCGGGCTTTTGTCGTTATGGGGGTTTCACTACGGCCGCGCGGGCGGCCTCTGCTGCGGGAATGGCGGTATCAGGCCGCCTGCACGCCCAGCACGGGCAGCGGCAGGTCGTGGGTGGCCAGCGCCTTGGCCAGCAGGTCGCCGGCCATGTCCAGGCAGGAACCGCAGGTGGCGCCGCAGCCGGTACGCATGGTCAACTCGGCCACCGACGTCACGCCATGGCTGGCGGCTTCGCGGATCTGGTGGTCGGTGACTCCGTTGCAGATGCAGACGTACACAGGCGGTAACCCAGGCAGGCAGGCCAGGATCGGCCTGCGAGCATTCCAATGGAAACGAGAATGGTTGTCAATCAAGCTGCTGAACCATTCTCGATACCGTTCAGCCTGTCAGCTGGCGGGCCCGTCGCCGGTGGCCTTCTTCGGCCAGTAGCCGCGTGAGCGGGGGCGCTTGCGCGGGCGGTCGTGGCCTGCCGCATGTCCGGGCATCCAGGCTTCGGCCGCACTCTTGGGCATGGTGGCCACCCCTTGGCCGGCAACGCCGCGGGCCAGTGGCGCAAGATGCCGCAGCGCGCGCGCATAGACGCCCCGCTTGAACATCACCACATGCTCCACCGGGTACCAGAAATCCACCCAGCGCCAGTTGTCGAACTCGGGGGAGTCGGTATGGTCCAGCCGCACATGCGACTCGTCGCCGGTCAGGCGCAACAGGAACCAGACCTGCTTCTGGCCGATGCAGACCTGACGTTCGTTGCGCCGGATGGCACGCGCCGGCAGCTTGTAGCGCAGCCAGCCCGGCGTCGCACCCAGCACTTCAACGTGCTCGGGCAGCAGGCCGGTCTCTTCCTGCAGTTCGCGATACATGGCCTCGACCGGGGTCTCGTCGGTGTTCATGCCACCCTGCGGGAACTGCCAGCCATCCCGGCGCACACGTCGTGCCCAGAACACCTGCCCGTCCTGCCGCATCAGCACGATGCCGACGTTTGGTCGATAGCCGTCCGGATCGATCACGATGCGGACTCCTAAGAAAATCTACTGTCGGGGACTATCCCATGCCGTTTGTCGGCCCACAAGCACGGCACAAAAGTGTTGACACGCCGTGGACACATGCGCAAAATAACGAGCTCACCAAGGCTATGTAGCTCAGCCGGTTAGAGCACAGCACTCATAATGCTGGGGTCGGTGGTTCGAGTCCACCCATAGCCACCACGTTGAAGTTGTTTTTCAATGTGAAAAGTCAAATAATAGTTACACGCGACATTGCCCCGTCGCCAAGCGGTAAGGCACCTGACTCTGACTCAGGCATTCGGTGGTTCGAATCCATCCGGGGCAGCCAAATAAAACAGAAAAGGCCCGATCACTGATCGGGCCTTTTCTTTTGCGCCCTCCGCAGCGCCGGGGCGGGCCGCACTCGCCAATGAACACGATTCGCGTTCCTTCACGCTGCCGGCAAAGCCGGTAGAGTGCCCCCCGTTCTCAGCGCTCAGGAGCCAGCCCATGAAAGGCGACGCCAAGGTCATCGAATTCCTCAACAAGGTCCTCTACAACGAGCTGACCGCGATCAACCAGTATTTTCTGCACGCCAAGATGCTGAAGAACTGGAGCATCAAGGAACTGGCCGAGCATGAGTACAAGGAATCGATCGACGAGATGAAGCATGCCGACATGCTCGCCGACCGCATCCTGTTCCTCAAAGGCCTGCCGAACTTCCAGGCGCTGGGCAAGCTGCGCATCGGCGAAAACCCGACCGAGATCCTGCAGTGCGACCTTTCGCTGGAACGCGACGGCGTGGTCACCCTGCGCGATGCCGTGGCCTACGCCGATTCGGTGGGCGACTACGTCAGCCGCCAGCTGTTCGTGAAGATCCTGGATTCGGAAGAAGAGCACATCGACTGGCTGGAAACCCAGCTGGACCTGATCGAGCGCATCGGCGAGCCGAAGTACCTGCTGAGCAAGCTGGAAGACTGAGTCAGGCGCTGCCGTGGTCGGGCTGGCGCGCCATTGCGCCGGCCAGTGCCACGCGTGCGCGCGCAAATTCGGCCACCAGCAGCGCCACCGCCACGGCCGGGAGCTGCGCACCGGGCCGGCGCGCTTCGTCCTCAATGCGCCGCGCCACCGCCGCCAGTGCCACCGCCCCCACATTCGCGCTGGCCGATTTCAGGCTGTGCGCCAGCGCGCCCAGCTGCGCGTTGTCCTGCGCCAGCGCAGCCTGCTGCAGCTGCTGCACCAGCCCCGGCGTATCGTCCAGGAACAGCCCGATGATGCGGGGCGTGGCCTCGCCTACGGTGCCGTGCAGTTCCTGCAGCACCGCGTGGTCGAGCACCGGCAGCTTCACCGGCGCTGGCGCGCAAGTCTGCAGCGGCGTGGGTGCCGGCACGATGCCGGGCACCGCGGCCAGTGGCGGCGCATGGCGGCTGCCGGCATGGCGCACCAGCAGCGCGTGCAGGCCGGCGATGGGGATGGGCTTGGACAGGTAGTCATCCATGCCCGCCTGCAGGCAGCGTTCGCGGTCGCCGGCCATGGCGTTGGCGGTGATGGCGATGATCGGCAGCCGCGGCAGGCCCGCGTCGGCTTCATGCGCGCGCCACTGGCGGCTGGCGGCGTAGCCATCCAGCACCGGCATCTGGCAATCCATCAGCACCACGTCGATGCCGCCCCTGTGCAACGCGGCCAGCGCCTGCGCACCATCGGGCGCGATCTGCACGTGGCAGCCGAGTACGGCCAACAGGCGTTCGGCCACCGCGCGGTTCACTGCGTTGTCTTCGGCCAGCAGCACGCGCAGGCCGAGCGACGGCCATTGTGCGGGCGGCGGCGACGGTGCATCGGCAGCCACCCGCGGGCGCGCGGCGGGCGCTGCCAGCAGCGCATGCAGGGCGGCGTCACTGCCGTCGTCGGGCCAGCAGGGCTGGCCGGGCAGCGCCATGGACGGTGCTGCATGCAGCCACAGCACCGGCAGCGGTTCGCCTTCGCGGCTGGCCAGCGCACGGTGCACGCTGTCGGCGCCGTGCGGCAACTGGCGCGCATCCAGCAGCAGCCACGCCAGATGGCCATGGCCGGGTGCCGGCGTGCCGCGCAGCTGTGGCAGCAGCTCGGGCAGCAGGTCCATGCGCTGTACCTGCAGGTTATGGTGCTCGGCCACGCGCTGGACGCGCGCTGCCAGCGCGGCATCGGCACTGAGCATCAGCAGGCGGCCGGGAAGGCGGGGCAGGGCGGCCAGGTCACCCGGCACTTTCAGCAGCGGAATCTCGAACCAGAACGTGGCGCCGTCACCGGGCGTGGACTGCACGCCGTTCTGCCCGCGCATCAGGTCGATGATGCGCCTGCAGATGGCCAGGCCCAGCCCGGTGCCGCCATACACGCGGGTGGTGGACGCATCGGCCTGGCTGAAGGACTGGAACAGCCGCGCCTGCAGCGCTGGTTCGATGCCGATGCCGGTGTCGCTGATCTCGATGCGCAGCTGGTGGTGCGCCGGGCCTTCGCCCAGCCGCTGCACGCGCAGCTGCACCTGGCCCTGCGCGGTGAACTTGATGGCATTGGCCAGCAGGTTGTCCAGCACCTGCCGCAGCCGCACCGGGTCGCCACGCACGGCCAGCCGCACGCCCGGGTCCAGCAGCAGGTGCAGTCGCAGGCCCTTGGCCTCGGCGGCGCGCTGCAGCAGCTGCACGACGCCATCGAGCAGGTCGCGCAGGTTGAAGCTGGTGATTTCCAGCTCCAGCGCCTGCGCTTCCAGCCGCGAGTAATCGAGGATGTCATCGACGATGCGCAGCAGCTGCTGCGAGCTGCTGGAGGCAGTGGCCAGCAGCTGGCGCTGGTCATCGCGCAGCGGGCCACGCGCCACCAGGTCGAGCATCGGGAGGATGCCGTTTAGCGGCGTGCGGATCTCGTGGCTCATTGTGGCCAGGAATTCGCCCTTGGCCAGCGCCGCTGCTTCGGCCACCTGCTTGGCCTGCAGCAGTTGCTGTTCCAGCTGGCCCTGGCGCTCGGTGGTGCGGTGCAGGGTGTCTCGCTCGGCGGCCAGCGCGTCGCGCTCGCGCGCCATCGTGGCCGCAGCGCGGTTGGCATCGGCCAGCTGGCGCCCGCGTACATGCAGGCGCCAGCCTGCTAGGGCCAGGGCCACCAGAAGCAGCCCTGACAGGCCCAGCCACAGCGCCAGCGGCACCTCAGAGCACCGCGTTGGCGAAGTCGAAGTTCAGATCGCTGCCGGCCGACTGCACCATGTTGCCCTGGATGAAATCGACGCCGCCCACTCACATCGCGGCGGCAGCCTGCGGGTCTTCGATCTGCTGGCCGATGATCTGCATGCCGGCAGCATGCGCGGCCTCGATCGCGCGGCGCAGTTCCTTGCAGGTTCCGGGGTTGGCATGGCTGCTGGAAAAGCGCGCGGCCATGCGCACGAACGACAGCGGCAGCTGGCCCAGCAGGGCCGTGGCATCGTGGCCTGGTTCGAACTGGCTCAGGCAGAAGCGTACGCCGGCCGGGGCCAGCCGCTGGCAGGACTGCTGCAGCGGCACGGTGTGGATCAGCGCATCGGGCAGGCGCACATCGATCACCAGCGAACTGCCGGCCAGGTCGCGCTGCTGCAGCGATTCCAGCAACCAGTCGGCCAGTGCCTCGCGCTGCAGGGTGCGCATCGACTGCGACACGAACAGGTGCAGCGGCGGAGTGGCGTGGCGGTACAGGTCCAGCAGGCCCGGCGCGTGTTCCAGCATCTGCTGGTCCAGGTCGGCGATGCGCCCGGCCGCTTCGGCGGCCGGAATCACCTGGCCGGCGGTCAGCACGGTGCCATCGGCCTGGCGCAGACGCAGCAGCAGCTGGTACTGTGCGCTGCCACCGCCGGCCACTGCCACGATCGGCTGGTAGGCCAGTTCAAGCTGGCCCTCCAGCAGCGCCAGGTGCTCCTGCTCGGTGATGGCCGCGCGGTGCACGTGCCCGGCCACGCCGCTGGTTAACAACCGCGCCTGCAGGGTGGTGCGTTCCACGGCTTCCAGGATTGCAGCGGCATCGGCGAAGGCCGGCCCCAGCGGTGCATAGCCGACCACGCCGCGCAGGTGCACCGACTCATCGTCGCGGATGACGAAGGCGCGTAGCGACAGCTCTTCGCGCAGCGTGCGCGCCAGACCTTCCAGGCCGTCGTCGCCGACGCCGCGTGCCAGCAGCAGGAAACTGTTGTCGTTCAGGCGTGCCAGCAGGTGCGGGTGCCCGGCCTCAGCCAGGCGCTGGCCGGCCTGCACCATCAGGCGCTCGAAGGCGGCATAGCCGAAGCGCTCGCGCAGGCCCAGCGCACTGGCCACCTCGATGAAGAACACCCCGCCCGGGTCGCGGTGCTGCAGTGCTGCCCCCAGCTGGTGCAGCACGTGGTGGCGGGTCGGCAGGCCGGTCTCCGGGCTGCTCAGTGCCGGCGTGCCGCTGGCACCGGGCAGGGTGGCGGCCTGCGCGCGTGCGCGGCGGATGCGGTTGGACACCGCCGCGATCAGGTGGCGCGGGCGGATCGGCTTGACCAGGTAATCGTCGGCACCGCTGTCGAGCACTTCGAACTGGCGTTCCGGGTCCGGGTCGCCGCTGAGGAACACGATCGGCAGCAGCTGCATGCCCAGCTGCTGGCGGATCATCGCGGTCAGCCGCATGCCGTCCATGCCCGGCAGGTGCAGGTCCATCAGGATCAGGTCGGGCTGGTGTTCCTTGAGGGCCGCCAGCACGCCGTCGGCATCGGTGATGACGATGGCCTGCATGCCGGCACCGTGCAGCACGCTCTGCGCGAACAGGGCCTGGGCGCGGTCGTCCTCGACCACCAGCACGCGGTAGGGCGAGTCGGCCTGCGGCGGGGGACATCGCTGTTGCCGGCGTCACGGCCGGCCACGTGGCTGGCCAGTGCGGCCGGCAGTGCCGGGGGCTGCGCGGCCGACGCCACCGCCTGTGCCGGTGCGCTCACTGCTGCCGTCGGTGCCGCGGCGGCGGGAGAGGGCGCGGCCCAGCGCTGCCAGTGGTCGGCTGGCGGAACTTCGGCACGCGTGGTGCGCGGGCCGGGGGCGGAATCGTGTGCAGCCATCAGAACTCCCGATAATCCCGGCAATTATGCGGCAGCGGGATGTTCAGCCGCCGTGTGCCCGGCCTGCGGGCGGGCCACCGGACAACCAGCGCACGCCTTTCCACAGGGCACGCCAGGCCAGCCACACCAGCAAGGCACCGGCCAGGCTGCAGGCCAGCACGGCGGCCAGCGCCAGCCACGAGTGGGCCAGCGCCAGGGCCAGCCCGCCCACCATCACGGTGTCTTCGGCGGTGGAGGCGATCCAGTTGCTGGCCGGCTCCGGTGAGGTGTTGAGCAGGGCGCGGGTGCCAGCCTTCAGCCCGTGGCTGGCCAGCACCACGCCGGCACCGGCCACCAGTGCGCTGGTGCCCAGGTGGCCATCGGGCGACAGCGTGGCCGCGGCCAGGAAGGCACCGGCCGGTACCCGTGCCAGGGTCTGCAGCAGGTCCCAGATCGAATCCACGCCGGGAATCTTGTCGGCGAAGAATTCGGCCACCGCCAGCGCGGCCGAGGTGCCCGGCACCCACCACGATTCGGTGGCCTGCAGCGCCGGCGGCAGATCGACCCAGCCGAGCAGGCCGGCCAGGCCCACGCCGAACACGGTGAGGTAGACGCGGATGCCGGCCAGCCAGGCCAGCAGGATGTCGATCACGAACAGGTGGGCGTCGGTCATGGCGCGTGCTCGGCGGGAAGGGCGCGGCGAAGGGAAGCCCACTATCGGCGATGACGTGGCTGAACGCCATCGGCCCCGTGCCGGATGGGCCACGGAATGAGCGGCCTCCTGTCTTACACTAGCCCGTCGTTTGCCACAGGGGCCGTGACGGTATCGCGCAGCGATGCCTCGGAAGTACCCATGAACAACCGCACACCACCGCGCGTCCAGATCCGCCTGCCCGGCCGCCCGGCCGCCCCCGTCGACCGCCGCCGCCTGCTGGTGGTGGCCGGTATCTGGCTGCTCAGCCTGGTGCTGGCCTCGCTGGGCGGCTGCTGGCTGTCCACGCCCAAGGGCGAGCAGGGCCAGCGCCTGCAGGCGGCCGAAAAGCGCGCCACCACCCTGCAGCAGCAGGTGACCGAACTGCGCCAGAAGCAGGCCACGCTGGAGGCCTCCGACCGCATCAGCCGTGCCGCCAACACCGACGTGCAGGCCACCCTGTCCGAGCGCGATGAGGAAATCGCCAGCCTGCGCGCCGACGTGGCGCTCTACGAGCGGCTGGTCGGCTCGACCAGCCAGCGCAAGGGCCTGAACACCCATTCCATCGAGTTCAGCGCGGAAACCGGCGGCACCTGGCAATACAGTGCCGTGCTGACCCAGAACCTCAACCGCGGCGCGATCAGCCAGGGGCTGATGCGCTTCACCGTGGAAGGCGTGAAGAACGGCAAACTGGCCACGATAAGCTGGGACGAGCTGCACCAGCGCAGCAAGGTGCCGGGTCAGGACTATTCCTTCCGGTACTTCCAGCAGCTCACCGGCAGCGTGATCCTGCCAGCTGGTTTCACCCCGCAACGCGTGCGGGTTTCGCTGGGTACCGGTGCGGGGGGCACCGCCCAGGTCTTCGACTGGAAACAGGCCGGTGCACCGGCCAACAATGGGGAGTAGGCAGATGTTCGGCAACAGCAAATCCAACCGTGACGGCCAGCTGGTCGTCGATGCCCTGATCGGCAACCAGGTGGTCATCCGCGGCGACGTCGAGTTCAGCGGCGGCCTGTACGTGGAAGGCCGCATCCACGGCAAGGTGATTGCCCAGGAAGGCGCCAGCGCCGCCACCCTCACGGTGGCCGAGCACGGCGTGATCGAAGGTGAGATCCGTGCCCACGTGGTGGTCATCAGCGGCCGCCTGGACGGCGACGTGCACGCCACCGAGAAGGTGGAACTGACCCCCAGCGCGCGGGTGAACGGCAATGTCCACTACCAGGTGGTGGAAATGAATGCCGGTGCCCAGCTGAACGGGCGGCTGATCCACGCCAGCGCACCGATGGCCGCGCTGCCGGCCCCAGAGGGCGACGGTGAGGCGGGCAAGGCCGATACCGCCGCACGCCGCAAGCTGGCCGAAGCGATGGCTTGAAAGCGGTCGCGGCCGCCCCCATGCTGACGGCATGAGCACGCTCGTTTCCCTGCCCGGCACCCCGGCTGCCGCGCCCGACTACCAGTCGCTGGACCGCCCCCTGAACTTCACCGAAGCCGCTGCGGCCAAGGTGAGGGAACTGATCGCAGACGAAGGCAATGCCGCCCTCGCGCTGCGCGTCTACATCCAGGGCGGCGGCTGCTCGGGTTTCCAGTACGGCTTCGAGTTCGATGAGAACCGCGCCGAGGACGATCTGGCGGTGAGCACCAGCGGGGTCACCCTGCTGGTCGACCCGCTCAGCCTGCAGTACCTGATGGGCGCCGAGGTGGATTACACCGAGAGCCTGACCGGTGCGCAGTTCGTGATCCGCAATCCGAACGCGAAGACCACCTGCGGCTGCGGCAGCAGCTTCAGCATGTAAGGCTGCGGGGCCCGTGCCCCGCGCAACGGTTGTGCAGAAATGCTGCGCAACGCGGGTGCATCCGGCTTGCTACTGCGGTTGATTCGGCGCAGGCTTTGCGGATGCTCACTACTTCTTCGTCGCTGTCCGGCTTTGCCTTCGTGGGCGAGCCGCTGGAGCGCGCCGATGCCCTGCGCAACGATGCCGAAGCATTGTCGCGGTTGTGGCCGGAGGCGCGCATTCTCGTCCTGGACCAGGACGGTACCGCCTTCGTGGGTGATGACGACCAGCCGTTGCCGCTGACCGGCGGCACGGTGGGCGGTGGCCCCGGTTCGGCCATCTTCCTCGGCCTGCGCGGTGAACAGGCGTGGTTTTCGGTGGAAGCCAGTGCGGTGACGGTGAGTGCACCGCGCCAGCTGGACCTGCGCCAGGCCGCGCTGCTGTGGTCGGTTGCCGACGCCTCGGCCTTCAGCTATGCACGCGGCATGTCCTACTGGCACTCGAGCACCCGCTTCTGCGGTGTCTGTGGTGGTGCCGTGCAGTTCACCCGCAGCGGCTTTGTCGGCCGCTGCCAGCAGTGTGCGACCGAGCACTACCCGCGCGTGGATCCGGCGGTGATCGTGGCGGTGGAAAACCAGGGCCGGCTGCTGCTGGGCCGCCAGGCCAGCTGGCCGCCGCGCCGCTATTCGGTGCTGGCCGGCTTCGTCGAGCCCGGCGAAACCTTCGAACAGACCGTGGTGCGTGAAGTGCACGAAGAGAGCAAGGTGCGGGTGACGGCCTGCCAGTACCTGGGCTCGCAGCCGTGGCCGTTCCCCGGCGCGCTGATGATCGGCTTCCGGGCGCAGGCGCAGGATGAGGTGCCCACCGTGGACGGCGAGCTGGAAGACGCGCGCTGGTTCACCGCCGAAGAGGTGGGCGCCGCGCTGGCACGTGACGTCGCCGGCGACGGCCAGGGCATCGTGCTGTCGCCGCCGATCTCGATCTCGCGCGGCCTGATCGAGCACTGGTACCGCCAGCAGCAGGGCTGAGCAGGGCGGCAATGTTGCCGCCACCTGAACACGCAGCGCACTACAGTACCGACGACCCATGACGGTGGCGCTGCGCCCGGTAAGGTAGCGCCGCTGGATGCCCTTCGTGCAGGAGAACTGGCATGTTCACCACCTTGGTTGCGGTGCTGGTGGCACTGGCGCTGGGCCACGTGGCCCCGGCCGCTGCCGCCTCGCTGCGGCGCTTCAGCGGCTTCCGGCGTTGGCTGGGCTGGCTGGACGCCCATGGCGGGCGCGGCTGGCAGAGCGCCGCTGGCGTGGCGCTGGCACTGCTGCCGCTGCTGCTGCTGATGGCGCTGCTGCAGGGGCTGCTGCACGGCGCGCTGTTCGGGCTGCCCGGCCTGGTGCTGGGCGTAGGTGTGCTGGCCTGGTGCTGGGGCCGCGCGACCTGGACCGCGATGTGGAAGCGGTGATCGATGCCGATGACAGCCCGACCCGGCAGGCCGCGGTGGCCAACCTGCAGGCGGCCGGTGGCAGCCTGCGCAGCGACGTGCCTTCGCTGGTGGAGGCCACCCTGCTCAACGCACTGCGGCGCTGGTTCGCGGTGCTGTTCTGGTTCCTGCTGCTGGGCCCGGTGGGCGCACTGGCCTACCGCCTGCTGGCGTTGATGGCCGAAAGCCCGATGCGGCTGCGGGTGCCGGTGGAACCGCTGGCACTGGCTCAGCGCCTGCTGGCCTGGATTGAATGGCTGGTGGCGCAGCTGATGGCGTTCTCGATGGCGCTGGTGGGCAATTTCGATACGGCGTGGAAGGCCTGGCGCCAGGCCCATGGCAAACGCCTGGCCGGCGACATCGGCTTCCTGGGCGCGGTGGCGCGGGCCAGCGTGAATGCCGAGCTGCGCGAAGAAGCACACGACTACACTGATGCCGGCATACTGCCGGTCTGGCAGCGGTTGCCCGAGCTGCGCGATGCGATGAGCCTGGTGTTGCGCATGCTGCTGCTGTGGCTGGCGGTGGTGGCCTTGCTGGTGCTGGCCGGCTGGGTTACCTAGCGCCGCCTGCGCGGCCGGGCGTCAGCCCAGCGGGGCCAGTGCGGTGAACGGGGGCCATGGCAGGTTGCGCGCCACCCAGTACAGCGGCAGCAGGGTCAGCCAGAACGCGGGCGCCTGCAGCAGCTGGATCAGCGGGCGCAGCCAGCGCGGCTGGTAGCCCAGCAGCCATGCCCCGATGAACGGAACCAGCGCCAGCAGTACCACCAGCAGCGGGTTCATCGCCCATGCGGTGGGGATGTCGGCGTGCAGCAGGGCGTGGGCGCAGCGGGTGCCGCCACAGCCCACGCAGTAGAAGCCGGTCAGGGCGCGGAACGCGCACGGCGGGAACGGGCTGGCCGCGCTGCTGGGGTCGATGCGGTACAGCAGCCACGCCACGCCGCCGGCCATCAGCAGCGCCGGCGGTGCCGCCCATCCGGTCCAGCGTGGCAGCTGGACCCGGGGCATCAGCGGCTTTCCAGCTGCTGACGCAGCTCCTTCATGCGGATCATGTAGCCATCGACGCCGCCCATGAGGAACAGCGAAACCACGAACACCAGCACGGCCAGGACCAGGATGCCGTAGGTCACCCACATCCAGATGCGCGCGGTGCGCGACGCGGCCTGCGCGCCGGTCACGTCGCCTTCGGCCAGCAGTGTGTTGACCTTGCTGCCGAACACGATGGCGACGATGCCGGTGGCCAGCGCCGGCAGGCTGAAGCAGGACAGGCAGCAGACCACGAAGGACAGCACCGTGCCGATGATCGACGGCACCATGTAGGTCGGAACCACGCCCACGGGGCATTTGACGGCGGATACGGCGTGCTCATGGCGCAGGGTGTCCTGTTGAGTGTGGGTTCATCTTCGCAGCCCGGGCCACGGGCGTCCATCCCGCCCGGGCGGCGGGGTCAGGCGTGGTCGCCCCGCAGCGCCCGCACCTGGGCTTCCAGCAGGGGCGCGTCGGTGCCCTCGGCCGGCCGTATCGGCGCGGCCACCACCTCCACCGTGGCGCGGAAGCGGCGGGGCACGCGCATGCGCCCCAGGCGGCTGTCGCGCCGGCTCCACATGCTGGTCCACATGCCGCGCAGGGCCATCGGCACCACTGGCACCGGGCGCCGCTCGAGCATCTTCTCCACGCCGGATTTGAACGGCGCCATCTGCCCGTCGCGGGTGAGCGCACCTTCCGGGAAGATGCACGCCAGCTCGCCGTCGGCCAGCGCCGCATCGACCTCGTCGAACGCGCGCTGCATCAGTGCCGGGTCCTCGCACGCGCCGGCGATGGGAATGGCCTTGGCGGTGCGGAAGATCCAGCGCATCACCGGAATGTTGAAGATCCTGTAGTACATGACGAACCGCACCGGGCGCGGGATCGTCGCCGACAGGATCAGTGCATCCATGTAGCTCACGTGGTTGCAGACGATCAGCGCGGCGCCCTCGTCGGGCACGTTGGCTTCGATGCCCTGCGGCCGCAGCCGGTACAGCGTGCGCACCATCACCCAGCCGAGGAACCGCATCAGGAATTCAGGCACGATGGTGAAGATGTAGATCGCCACCAGCGCATTGGCGATGGCCAGCGCAAGGAACAGCTGCGGAATGGTCAGCCCCAGCACGCGCTGGGCCACCAGGCTGATCACCGCAGCGCCGACGATGAAGCCGGAATTCTGGATGTTCAGCGCGGCGAACACGCGCGACATCTCGGCCTTCGGCGTGCGGCTCTGGATCAGTGCGAACAGCGGCACCACGAAGAAGCCGGTGAACAGGCCGATGCCGAGCAGGTCGATGATGATGCGCGTTCTGCCGGCCTGGTGCACGAACTGCATCACCGTCAGACCCTGCGCGGTGGCCACGCCGGCACGCGCGAAATACAGGTCCAGCAGAAACGCGGTTATGCCGAACGCGCCCAGCGGCACCAGGCCGATCTCCACGGTACGCGCCGACAGCTTTTCGCACAGCAGCGAGCCGACCCCGGTGCCGACCGAGAACAGCGCCAGCGCGAAGATATACAACGTGGGCTCGCCGCCCAGGTTGACCACCGCGTAGGCCGGCAGCTGCGAGGTCAACACGGTGCCGACGAACCAGAACCAGGACACGCCCAGGATGGCGTTGCGCACGGCCTTCTGCTTCTTGGCCACGCGCAGCACCACCAGCGATTCAGGCAGCGGGTTCCAGTTGATCTTCAGGTCCGGTGCGCCGGCATCGACCTTGGGGATCATGCGCGCGGCAAGGTTGCCGCAGATCGCCAGCGCGATGACCGCGCACGCCGCCACCACCGTGCCATGGCTGCCGGCCACGGTGAACACCAGGCCGCCGACGATCATGCCGGTCAGGATTGACATCGAGGCGCCCATTTCCACCAGGCCATTGCCACCGGTCAGCTCTTCGGGCTTGAGCACCGACGGCAGCACCGAATACTTCACCGGGCCGAACAGCGTGGACTGCATGCCGGTGCAGAACAGCGCCACCAGTAGCAGCGGCAGGCTCTGCACCAGGAAGCCGACCGCGGCCAGCGACATGATCACGATCTCCATGCTGGTGGTGATCACGATCAGCCGCGATTTTTCCAGTTTGTCGGCGATCTGCCCGGCCAGTGCCGAGAACAGGAAATAGGGCAGGATGAAGATGGCCGGTGCCAGGGTGGCGTACAGGCTCAGTTCCTGCGCGGGCACGCTCATGAACAGCAGCATGCTGATGATGGCCTGCCGGTACACGTTGTCATTGAACGCGCCGAGCGCCTGCACGATGAAGAACGGCAGGAAACGGCGCTGGCGCAGCAGGGCGAACTGGTTGTGACCGGACATGGAACCTCCTTGCGGACCGGCGCAGCCTAGCATTCCATGCCGTCCTGCGGCGCAGTGGTCAGGCCAGCGTGCGCACCGCCTCGTTGGCCGCCGCGCGCAGCTTGGGCAGCAGGCGCAGCACCAGCGCCATCTGGGTGCGGATCAGTTGCAGTTTCGGCGGCATGTCATCGTCGAGCTGTTCCAGCTGCTCGGCCAGCGCACGGTCCTGTTCGATGCCGTCATCGGCCACCGGCTGGCGCTGGGCCAGCGCCGCACCCAGCTGCTGCAGGCCGTGCTCCACGCGTTCGCCGGCGGACAGGGCCAGCGGATCGCCGGCGTAGCTGTCGACCTGGTCGCGGTGCGCGCCCAGCGCCGACAGGTGCCCCAGCAGGGTGTTGGACAGGGCCAGGAAGCGGAAGCCGGCATCCAGGTTGCGGCGCACGTGGCCCGGCTCGCGCAGCATGTTCGACAGCGCGGTGGACAGCGCAGCGTCGGCGTTGTGCATGTCGCGCCGGGCGATGCGGTAGGCCAGGTCGTCACGCATGCCGCTGCGATACTGGCCCAGTACCGCGTCCAGGTAGCGCGCGGCGGTGTCCAGCACGCGCGCCAGCACCGCATGCAGCTGCCGGCCCTGCCAGTCGGGCAGCACCAGGAACGCGGCCGCGGCCGCGATCGCGCAGCCGATCAGGGTGTCGACCATGCGCGGCACGATCAGCACGAAGCCATCGCCGATCAGGTTGAAGCAGGTCAGGGCCATCACCGTGATCGCCGCCGAGGCCACCAGGTAGCGGTCCGAACGGGTGAAGAAGAACAGCAGCGCCGACAGCAGCGCCAGCAGCAGCTGCACGTGCAGCTGCGGGAACAGCTGCAGCAGCGCCCAGGTGACCACCAGGCCGACCAGCGTACCGGCGATGCGCTGCGCCAGCCGCTCCCGGGTGGCACCGAAGCTGGGTCGGCACACGAACACGATGGTCAGCAGCACCCAGGCCCCGTTCTGGGCATGCACCAGCGAAATGGCGGCAAAGCCGGCCACCAGTGCCAGCGCCATGCGCAGCCCGTGGCGGAACAGCACCGACCCGGGGGTGAGCTGCTGGCGCACGCGCACGCCCATCTCGCGCAGCGTGTGCGGGTTGCTGTCGCGCAGGCGGGTGTCGACGTTGTCCAGGCTGGCGTCGGAACGTTCGGCATCGAGCAGGCGGCGCTCGATGCTCTGCAGGTTGTGCACCAGCAGGTCCAGCGAGGCCAGCAGCCGGCGCCACTGCTGCTGCTGGCTGCGCAGGAAGGCCATCGAATCGACCAGGTCGCGGCCGGCCTGGCGGTTGTGCTCGCCGTAGACGAAGGGGCGGCGCAGGCGGATCGCCTCGCCCAGCCGGGCACAGGCTTCACCCTGCAGGGCCAGCACGCGCTGGCAGCGGTACAGCACATCGCTGTGGAAGAAGGCGTCCACCAGCGACCCGTACGGGTAGTGCGAGGAGCTGGCGCGCTCGTGGAAATCCTGCGCGGTGTAGTACAGGCGCAGGTACAGGCCGGAATTCACCCCGGGCCGGCCCGACCGCCCGAAGCGGGCCAGGATGGTGGCCTTGGCGGTGTTGAGCGCCTCCACCACGCGCCGGTTCTGTTCGGCTAGGTCCAGCTGGCGGCGCTGCAGGTCGGCTTCGCGCACCGGCTCGAACAGGGCCGCCTTCAGCTGCAGGTAGCGGCCCAGTTCCAGGTACAGCCGCGCCACGCGTTCGCGCACCGGGCGGTTGGCGAACAGGGCCGTCCACAGGATCGACAGCAGGCCATACCAGACCGCGCCGGCCAGCAGGTGGCTGACCGCAACGAGTGCGCTGGGCAGATCGCTGGCGCCGTGCTGTTCCAGCCCGATCATGGTGTAGATGGCCAGGGTGACCGTGGCCTGGGCGATGGAGGCATAGCGTTCGCCCAGCGCGCCCAGCAGGGTCAGCCCGAAGGTGGCCAGCGCCAGCGCGGCGATGAACAGCCATGGCCACGGGAACAGCCAGATGACCGCCGCTGCCGCAGCGCAGAAGCACAGCAGCGACAGCAGCACGGCCTTGCTGCGGCCCCAGGCGTTGTCGTCGGTTTCGGCGATGGCACTGGCGATGATGCCCAGGAACACCCCGGGCAGGGCGGTCAGTGCGTCCAGGTACCAGCAGGTGCCCATCGCTGCCGCCAGGGCGATGAACACGCGCAGCCCGTAACTGGCCTTTTCATGTGCCCACAGGCGGCTGAGGCGGGATTCGCGGGCGGACATGCAGGCTCGGTGGAAGGGCGAGCCTGCATTATTGCGGGTATGGCGTGAAATGCGGTGGTCAGTGTGCGGACCAACGGTCCGCACCCACCGTTTGGCAGCGGGCACTCACCGTTAGGCGCGTCTGAACCCACCCTCCGCTGGTGCGCACCCACCGTCCGGTGCGCGCGGCCCGGGGCGGCCGCGTCGGGGTTACATCTCCCAGCGCACGCTGACGGCGAACGTGCGCGGCAGGCCGGCACCGGCGTTGGACCAGTAGCGGCGATCGCCCAGGTTTTCCACGCCCGCGCGCCAGACCACCGGGTGGCCGGCAGCCTGCATGCGGTAGCCCACGCCGGCATCGACCAGCGTGTAGGCCGGCAGCTTCAGCGTGTTGTCGGCGTCGTACCAGACATCGCCGTAGTAACGCGCCACGGCGTAGGTTTCCATGCCTTCCACCCACGGCAGCTGCCAGGTGGCGTGCAGCACGCCGCTCCAGCGCGCCGCGCCGGTGGTGCGCTTGCCCTGCTGGCTGGCGCTGTCCGGGGACAGCTTGTCATAGGTCGGGTCCAGCCAGGTCACGCCACCGCCCACGGTCAGCCCGTCGGCCACGCGCACGCTGCCGCCGGCCTCGATGCCTTCGTACAGCGTGATGCCGTCCTGCACCAAGCGCTTGCCGCCGTCGACGAACTGGTCGATGTTGGCGCCACGCTCCAGCCGGAAGGCGGCCACGCTGCCACTCCAGCGGGCGTATTCCATCTTTGCGCCGATCTCGTACTGTGTGCTGAGGGTGGGGTCCAGCACGGCGCCGGCGTTGACGTAGTCGGTGCCGACGCGGCCGCCGGCCTCCAGCGATTCGATGTAGCTGGCGTAGAGCGTGGTGGCAGCGCTGGGCTTGAACATCGCCGCATAGGTCGGGGTGACCGGGTAGGTGTGGTAGCTGCCCTTGGTTTTATAGTCGTTGTAGCGCCAGCCGGCCAGCACCGACCAGCCGTGGCCCAGATCGATCGTATCGCTGGCGAACACCGCCTTCTGCACGGTCTCGCTGCCACGGGTCAGCACCCGCGAACCCACCGCGTCGTGGCGCAGCAGCGGGCGCTGGTAGAGGTTGCCACGGCCGATCGTGCTCCATTCGTTGGGGCGGTCCCAGCCCTGGCTGGTCTGGTAGCTGGCACCGGCCACCAGCTGGTGGCGCAGCGCACCGGTCTGCACCTGGCCCTGCAGCAGGGCCTGGGTCAGCTTCCACTCGGTCTTGCCGCCCAGCTCGTACACGTTGATGTCGTAGTCGCCGTTGGGCGAATCGATGTAGGCGAAAATCTTGTTGACGTCGTTCCACGAGCTGGTGACGCCGTAGCTCACGCTCGCGATCCAGTCGGCGTTGATCTGCCAGCGCAGCGCGGTGGACAGCAGGCTGGAGCGGGTGTCGTAGTAGGTGCCGGGGTTGCCGTTCTCAGTGTCGCCGGCGATCGGCCGCGGCAGCGAGGTCAGGCCGGGGAAGTAGTACTGCGGCGCTTCGTTACTCAGGTCACGCGACGGGAACACGCCGTCGAAGGTCCAGGTGAGCGCATCGCTCAGCCGGGCATCCAGCGACAGCGCGCCGACTTTGCGGTCGACATCGCCGCCGTTGTACGTCTCGCCCTTCTCGCGGTAGGCGTTGAGGCGGTAGCCGAACATCTGCTCGTTGCCGAAGCGGCCACCGGTATCGACGCCGGCGCCGACCACGCCCTGCCCACGCCAGCCCAGCTGCGCTGCGAAGGTGGGGGTGTCGGTGGGCTTTTTCGTCACGTAGTTGACGATGCCGCCCGGCGCACCGAAGCCGTACATGAAACCGCCCGGGCCCTTCAGCAGCTCCACCTGTTCCATCACTTCCACCGGCCACTCGGTGCCCCACGAGGAGACCTGCAGGCCGTTGACCCGGTAGCTGTCGAAGCTCAGGTCGATGCCGCGGTTGCGGATGGGCGAGCTCCAGCCACTGGCGTAGGCGGCCACCTGGGTGGTGACCGAGGGGTCGAGCAGGAACACCTCGCCGAGCGACACCGCCTGACGCTGCTCGATCTGCTCACTGCCCACCGCGGTGATGGCGAACGGAGTATCGCGCAGGGCGCGTTCGCCCAGCGCGCCGGTTTCGGCGTGGGCGCGTTCGGCGGTGACCTTGATCGCGTCGAGGTCGGTGGCGCTGCGGCCGGTGCGGCTGCCGCCGTCGGGCGCGCTCTGGGCGTGGGCGGCGCAGGCCAGCGACAGGGCAATGGCCAGCGTGGCCAGGCGGGGAAGGACGGGAACGGACATGGCAGCGGATTCCTCGGCGGACGGCCACGGGCCATCCACCCATGCAGGGGGGGAAAGGTCGATGGCTGGGATCACGCAGGCGTGCCGCAAGGCAGCGGGGCGTCGACGGACGACGCAGGACCATGGCTGGATGCGAATTGTACTCTTTTCGTTACGGCACGTCAAACCCACCGGCGTGCGGACCAACGGTGCGCACCCACCGGTAGCGCCGCGCCATGCGCGGCGAGCGCGCAGCGCGGTCTGTGGAATGCCGCCGGGCATGGCCCGGCGCTACCGAAACCGCCCCCGCTCAGGCCCGCTGCGCGCGCTTGAGCAGCTTCGCTTCGCGCTTGCGTGCCCGGCGCGCCTTCTAGCGGTCGGACAGGCAGGAGAAGATCACGTACAGCGCCGGGGTGCTGAGCAGGGTCAGGCTCTGCGAGAACAGCAGGCCGCCGATCATCGCGATGCCCAGCGGGCGGCGTAGCTCGGAGCCTTCGCCCAGCCCGACCGCCAGCGGCACCGCCGCCAGGATCGCCACCATGGTGGTCATCATGATCGGCCGGAAGCGCACGATGCTGGCCTCGCGTGCGGCATCGCGCGGGGCCATGCCATGCACGCGCTGCGCCACCAGCGCGAAGTCGATCATCATGATCGCGTTCTTCTTGACGATGCCGATCAGCAGCACCAGCGCGATCATCGAGATCACCGACAGTTCGGTGTTGGTGCCGAACAGCGCCAGCAGCGCGCCCACGCCGGCGGCCGGCAGGGTGGACAGGATCGTCACCGGGCGGATCAGGCTTTCGTACAGCATGCCCAGCACCAGGTATACGGTCAGGATCGCGGCCATTACCAGGATCAGCATGTCGCTGGGGTCGGAGTTGAACCCGAAGCCGGCATCGTCGGCCAGCCGGATGTCACCGGGCATGCGCATGCCGGACACCGTCGCATCGATGATCGCCTTGGCCTCGCCGGCGCTGACGCCCGGTGCGAGGTTGTAGCTGAGGTCCATCGTGGTGTACTGGTTTTCGTGGGTGATCTGCGACGGCGCCAGCCCCGGCACCTGGTGCGCCACGGCGGTCAGCGGCACCATGTCGCCGTTGCGCGCACGCACGTACACCGAATCCAGCGCCGCCGGTGTGGCGATCTGGTCGGGCAGGGCGTTGACCGCCACGCTGGACTGGTTGATGTCCGAGTAGATGGTGGAGATCTGGCGCTGGCCGAAGGCGCCGTACAGCGCACCGTCGATGGCGCCCACCGAGACGCCCAGGCGCGCGGCCTGGCTGCGGTCGATCACCACGTTCTGGCGCAGGCCGGCCTGGTCCACGTCGGTGCCGACGTCGCGCAGCTTGGGGTTCTTCTTCAGTGCCGCCTGCAGCTTGGGCAGCCATTCCTGCAGCGCAGCCAGGTCGTTGCCCTGCAGCGAAATGCGGTACTGGGCGCCCTGGCTGTTGCCACCGCCATCATTGCTGGGCAGGTCCTGGATCGCGCGCAGGCGCAGCTGCAGGTCGGGGTAGCGGTCGGCCTTGGCGCTCAGCCGCGCCAGAGCCTGGGCGGTGGTTTCGCGGCGGCCGTCGCTGCGCGATTTCAGTTCGATGTTGAACTGCGCGCTGGCACCCTGGCGGCCACTGCCCAGGCGCACGCCCACGGTCTTTACCGCCGGGTCGGCCATCAGCATGTCGGTGATGCGGCGCTGGCGGTTGACCATGTTCTCGAAGGACACGGCGGCGCTGGAATTGGCACGGCCCCAGATCAGGCCGGTGTCCTGCGGCGGGAATGCACCCTTCTTCACCGCACCGAACAGGAACACGGTGACCACGATCAGCATCAGCGGGGTCAACGCCATCAGCAGTGCGTGGCGCAGCGAGAAGTCCAGGAACACAGTGTACACGCGCAGCATGCGTTCGTGCATGCGGTCCAGCCAGCGGCCGAAGCGCGAAGGGGCGGCGGCGTGGTCGTTGGCGCTGAGGAAGCGGCTGCACAGTGCCGGGGTCAGCGTCAGCGAAACCACCATGGAGACCACGATGGCGGCCACCAGGGTGACGGTGAACTCGCGGAAGAACGCGCCCATCATGCCGCTGGCGAACAGCAGCGGAATGAACACCGCCACCAGCGAGGCGGTGATGGAGACGATGGTGAAGCCGATTTCGCGCGCACCGGTCAGCGCCGCCTGCATGCGCGGCATGCCCTCATCGAGGTGGCGCATGATGTTCTCGATGACCACGATGGCATCGTCCACCACGAAGCCGATCGCGATCACCAGCGCCAGCAGGCTCAGGTTGTTCAGGGTGAAGCCCAGCGCATACATCACCAGCGCGGCACCGGCCAGCGACAGCGGCACGGTGATCGCTGCGATCAGCGTCGGCGCCAGCCGGCGCAGGAACAGCGCCATGGTCAGCACCACCATCGCCAGGCTGATCAGCAGGGTGATCTGCACTTCATGCAGCGAGGAGCGGATGGTCGGGGTGCGGTCGAAATACGGGGTCAGCGTGGTGCCCGGCTGCAGGTAGTCGCGCAGCATCGGAATCTGGCCCTTGACCCGGTCCACGGTCTCCACGATGTTGGCGCCGGCGCGGGTGAACACGTACATCACCACCGCCGGCTTGTGGTCGAACCACGCGGCCTGGTAGGCGTCCTGCTGGCCGTCGTAGACGTTGGCGATGTCCTTCAGGCGCACCACGCGGCCGTTGCTCTCGGTCTTGATGACCAGGTCGGCGAAGTCGGCGGCGCGGGCCACCGAGTCGTTGGCGATGATGGTGGTGGTGGTGTTGCCGTCGCTGAGGAAGTCGGTAGGCGAGGTCACGTTGGCCGCACGCACCGCGTTGCGCACATCGTCAGCGGTCAGGCCGAGGGCGTTCATCATGCGCAGGTTCACGTCCACGCGCACCGCTGGCGTGGAGGCGCCGGCGATATCCACCGAGGCCACGCCGCTGATCTGCCGGATGCGCTGGGCCAGCAGCGAATCGGCCACGTTGTAGAGCTCGTCCGGCGACTGCGTCTGCGAGGTCAGCGCGATGGCGATGACCGGGTCGTCGTTCGGGTTGGCCTTCTGGTACATGGGCGTGCCGAGCCCGGCCGGCAGGTCGGCCTGCGCGGCGTTGATCGCGGTCTGCACGTCCAGCGCGGCCGAATCGATGTCGCGGTCGCTCTGGAAGATCATGAAGACCAGCGAGCTGTCTTCCGAACTGGACGAGCGCATGCGGTCGATGCCGGGCAGCTGGCCCAGGTGCCGTTCCAGCGGCGCGGTGACCGTGGAGGCCATGGTGGTGGCGTCCGCACCGGCCTGGCTGGCGTGCACGAAGATCACCGGAATCTGGATGTTCGGCAGCGCCGCCACGCCCAGCCGCAGATAGCAGATCAGGCCGATGGCAAACAGGCCCAGGGCCAGCAGCGCGGTGCCGATCGTGCGGCGGATGAAGGGGCCGGACAGGTTCATCGCGTGCCACCGCACGCCAGCGGGGCGGGCCTCATGCCTGCGGCTCCTGCAGCGAACCGTCGCGCAGGGCGCGCTGCTCGCGGCGGCGCGCCATCCATTCGGAGAAGCGCTCCATGTACATGTAGATCACCGGCGTGGTGTACAGCGTGACCAGCTGCGAGAGCAGCAGGCCGCCGACGATGGCGATGCCCAGCGGGCGGCGCAGCTCCGAGCCAATGCCCGAGCCCAGCGCCAGCGGCAGTGCGCCGAGCATGGCCGCCGCGGTGGTCATCATGATCGGGCGGAAGCGCAGCAGGCAGGCGTGGCGGATCGCTTCGTGCGCGTTGGCACCGGCACGCCGGGCCTCGATGGCGAAGTCGACCATCATGATGCCGTTCTTCTTGACGATGCCGATCAGCAGCACGATGCCGACGATGCCGTCCACCGACAGGCTCAGCCCGCACACCATCAGCGCCAGCAGCGCGCCGACACCGGTCGGCGGCAGCGTGGAGATGATGGTGATGGGGTGGATCCAGCTTTCGTACAGCACGCCCAGCACGATGTAGATGACCACCAGCGAGGCCAGCAGCGGCCACACCACGTCGGTCTGGCTGCCGGTGAATTCGGCGGCCTTGCCGATGAACTGCGCATGCACCTGCTGCGGCATGTCCAGGCTGGCACGGGTGTCCTCGATGGCGCGCACCGCTTCGGACAGCGAATAGCCCGGCGCGATGTTGAACGAGACCGTGACCGCCGGCAGCTGCTGCTGGTGGCTGACCACCAGCGGCGCGCTGGTGACCTTGCCTTCGGCCAGCGCGGCCAGCGGGATGATGTTGCCCGCACCCACGGTGATGCCGGTGTTCTGGTTGCCGATACCGGTGGCGGTGGACGAGTTGGACGAGGTGACCTGGCCGAAGTTGGTGGCGTTGGTGCCGGTCAGCGCGCCGGTGCCGTTGGAGGCCACCGCCAGCTGGTTCATCAGTGCGGTGCTGGTGCGGAATTCCGGCGCCACTTCCAGCACCACGCGGTACTGGTTGAGCTCGGTGAAGATGGTGGAGATCTGGCGCTGGCCGAACGCATCGTAGAGCGTGTCATCGATGGTCTGCATCGGCACACCCAGCACGCTGGCCTTGTCGCGGTCGATGTTCAGTTCCAGGGCGCGGCCCTGGGTGGACAGGTTGTTGTCCACGTCGGCCAGTTCCGGGCGCTGGCGCAGCGCTTCGGTCAGACGCGTGGCCTGCAGGGCCACTTCGCTGGCATCCACGTCGGACAGCGAGTACTGGTACTCGGTGGCCGCCACGCGGGTGTCCAGGGTCACGTCCTGCACCGGCTTGAGGTACAGCGCGGTGCCGGGAATGCCGGCCACGGCCTTCTGCAGGCGCGGCAGGATGCGGTCCAAGCCATCACGCTGGCCACGCTCCTTCAGCACGATCGCCAGCTGCCCCTGGTTGAGCGTGGGGTTCATGCTGCCGGCGCCGATGAAGGCCGACACGCCGGTCACGTCCGGGTCCTGGCGCAGGGCCTCGGCCACGGCCTTGGTGCGCTGCTCCATCTGCGGGAAAGCGATGTTCTGGTCGGCCTGCACCACGCCGGTGATCAGGCCGGTGTCCTGCTCGAGCAGCAGGCCCTTGGGAATGATGACGTACAGCAGCACGGTCAGCACCAGCGCGCCGCCGGCCACGGCCAGGGTCAGGCGCTGGCGGCCCAGCACCCAGTCCAGGCTGTGCTCGTACAGCGCCACGGTGCGCGTCCGCAGGTTCTGCTTGCCGGCCGCGGCGGCACGTTCGTGCGCATCCTCGCCTTCGGGCAGCGCATCTGGCTTGAGCAGGTACGCGCACATCATCGGCGTGAGCGTCAGCGAGATCAGCATCGACAGGATCACCGCGATGCTCAGCACCCAGGCGAACTCGTGGAACAGGCGGCCGGTGACGCCGGGCATCAGCAGCAGCGGCAGGAACACCGCCACCAGCGAGACGGTCAGAGAGAGCACGGTGAAGCCGATCTGGCGCGCGCCGATTTCCGCCGCTTCCTTGCCACTCTTGCCCTGTTCGATTTAGCGCACGATGTTCTCGATCATCACGATCGCATCGTCCACCACGAAGCCGGTGGCCACCACCAGCGCCATCAGCGAAAGGTTGTCCAGCGACATGCCGGCAAAGGCCATCACCGCGAAAGGTGCCGGCCAGCGACAGCGGTACCGCCACCGACGGAATGATGGTCGCCCACAGGCGGCGCAGGAACACGAAGATGACCGCCACCACCAGGCCGATGGTGAGGATCAGCGTGAACTGCACTTCATGCACCGAGGCGCGGATGGTTTCGGTACGGTCGGAGAAGATGTCCAGGTGCACGTCGGCCGGCAGCACACCCTTCAGCTGCGGCAGCAGGGCGCGGATGCGCTCGACGGTCTGCACGATGTTGGCGCCGGGCTGGCGGCGCACTTCCAGCAGCACCGCCGGCTTGCCGTCGGCCCACGCGGCCAGCTGGTCGTTCTCCACGCCATCGACCACCTCGGCCACGTCGGACAGCCGCACCGGGCGGCCGTTCTTGTAGCTGATGATGGTGTCGCGGTATTCGGCCGCGCTGGTGAGCTGGTCGTTGGTACCGATGGTGTAGGACTGGGTCTTGCCGTTCAGCGAGCCCTTCGGCGCGCTGACGTTGGCCTGGGTGAGCGCGCTGCGCAGCTGCTCCAGGGTCAGGCCCATGTTGGACAGCTGCGCCGGGTTCACCTGGATGCGCACGGCCGGGCGCACGTTGCCGGCGATGGAGACCAGGCCCACGCCCTGCACCTGCGACAGGCGCTGGGCCATGATCGAATCGGCGTAGTTGTTGACGTCACGCAGCGGGCGCGTGTCCGAGGTCAGCTTCAGCGTGACGATGGCCGCGTCGGCCGGATTCACCCGGTTGTAGACCGGCTGGTAGGGCAGCGAGGAGGGCAGGGTGGCCTGGCGGATGGCCGACTGCACGTCCTGCGCGGCCACGTCGATGTTCCGGTCCATCGAGAACTGCAGGATGATCGTGGACAGCCCCGCCGAGGAGTCGGAGGTCATCAGCTGCAGGCCGGAAATCTGCCCGAACTGGCGCTCCAGCGGCGTGGTCACCAGCGAGGCCATGGTGGTGGCGTTGGCACCGGGGTACTGGGTGGTCACCACCAGGCTGGGCGCATCGATCTCCGGCAGCGCCGACACGAGCAGCTTGCGGTAGCCGAGAATGCCCAGCAGCAACAGGCCCGCCATCAACAGCGAGGTGGCGATCGGGCGGCGGATGAAGATCGTCGAAAAGCCCACGGGGGATCCTTGCTGGCACTTCAATGGCAACGCCGGCGGGATCGCCGGCGCTGGGAACGAACGGGGCCTGCGCTCAGCGCGGGCCACCGCCACAACGCCCACCGCCGCCACCGTTCTTGTGTTCTGCGGCTTTCATTTCCGCTTCGGTCGGCGGCGCCGGGGTCTCGCCCGGCTTCAGCGGGTGACCTTGCTGCCCGGCTTCAGGCGGAACTGGCCTTCGCTGACCACGCGCTCGCCGGCCTTCAGGCCTTCGGCCACCTGCACCTGGCTGTCGCCCACTTCCACGCCACTGCGCACGGTCTGCATCTTCACCGTTTTGTCGCCCTGCACCACATAGACGAATTCACCGTCCGGGCCGCGCAGCACGGCCTGGGTCGGGATGACCACGCCGTTGGCGATGGTGCGCAGCTGCATGCGGATGTTGACGAGCTGGCCCGGCCACAGGCCGTTGTCCTGGTTGGCGAACACCGCGCGGGCGCGGAAGGTGCTGGCGTCGGCGCTGATCAGGTTGTCCACCACGTCCAGCGTGCCGTCGGGCGAGAGCACGTGCGAATCGGCGCGGTCCAGCGCGGCCATCGGCACGCTGCCGGCCGCCTGCGCCTGGCGCACGTCGCCCAGCTGGCGCTCGGGCAGGTTGAACATCACATGGATCGGATGGATCTCGGTGAGCGTGACCAGCGCGGTACCGGCGGCGACCACGTTGCCAGCGTCCACCGCGCGGATGCCGGCGATATCGGAGATCGGCGCGATGACCTTGGTGTACTGCAGCTGCACCTGTGCCGAGCGCATGCTGGCGTCATTGGCCGCCACGGCGCTTTCGTACTGTGCCACTTGGTTTCGTTGTGTATCCAGATCGGTCTTGGCGACGAACTGGCGGTATTCCGGCGCATTGGAGCGCTGGTAGTTGGAGCGTGCGGTGGCCAGCAGCGCCTCGTTCTGGTGCTTGGAGGCGGCCGCCTGGTCATAGCTGGCCTGGGCGGTGCGCGGGTCGATCACCGCCAGCACCTCACCCTTCTTCACTTCCTGGCCTTCGCGGAAATTGATGCTCATCAGCTGGCCGCCGATCTGCGCGCTCACGGTCACCGTGTTCAGCGCGGTCACCGTGCCCAGGCCGGTGGCGTACACCGGCACATCCTGGTGCACGGCCGTCACCACGGTGACCGGCACCGGGCCGGCATTGGGGTCTTCGCCGCCCTGCTGGGCGCCGGCGCCCCCCTTGCCCTTACCGCCAACTGCCAGCCGCAGGCCGACCACGGCCACCACCAGCACTGCCACGACGAGCAGCACAATCTTCCACACACGCGACATTGGAGTGACTCCTGGGGGGGCTGGATGGGGCGGGGCCCCGGTGGCAATGCGCAAAGCATACCTGTGGCCCAGCCGCTTTCATGCATGACGGATGGGACGGGCGCTAAGACCGGGCAAAGCGCTGGAGGTTCCCGGCCGGGCGCCGTTGCCCTACATTCAGTCTGAACCCCTGCCGTGGAGACCCCGATGCCCCGTCCCTCGCTGCTGTTGTCCGCCCTGCTGCTGGCCCTGCCGGCCCTCGCTAACGCCCAGGATGCGCAGCAGCGCCCGGAGGTCACCGCCGCCGCGCAGCGCCTGCAGGCCAAGGTGGTGGAATGGCGCCGTGATTTCCACCAGCACCCGGAGTTGTCCAACCGCGAGGAGCGCACTTCGGCAGAGGTGGCCAAGCGGCTGCGCGCGATGGGCCTGAAGCCGAAGACCGGCATCGCCCATCACGGCGTGGTGGCGATCATCGAGGGCGGCAAGCCCGGGCCGAAGATCGCCCTGCGCGCGGACATGGATGCGCTGCCGGTGACCGAACAGACCGGCCTGCCGTTCGCCTCCAAGGCCACGGCGCAGTACCGCGGCCAGACCGTGGGCGTGATGCATGCCTGCGGCCACGATGCACACACCGCCACGCTGCTGGGCGTGGCCGAAGCCCTGGTGGCGATGAAGAAGGATCTGCCCGGTCAGGTAATGCTGATTTTCCAGCCCTCTGAAGAAGGTGCGCCGCCGCCGGAAGAGGGTGGTGCTGCGCTGATGCTGAAGGAAGGTCTGTTCGCGGACTTCAAGCCCGAAGCGGTGTTCGGGCTGCATGTGTTTTCCAGCGTGCAGGCCGGGCAGATCGCGGTGCGCGGTGGTCCGTTGATGGCGGCCTCGGACCGTTTCGGCATCAAGGTGATCGGCCGCCAGACGCACGGTTCGGCCCCTTGGAACGGCATCGACCCGATCGTGGCCACGGCGGATCTGGTGAGCACGGCACAGACGGTGATCAGCCGCCGCGCGAACCTGTCCAAGCAGCCGACGGTGCTGACCTTCGGCGCGATCAACGGTGGCATCCGCTACAACATCATTCCCGATGAAGTGGAAATGGTCGGCACCATCCGCACCTTCGACGAGGGCATGCGCCAGCAGAACTTCGCCGACCTGCGCAACGTGGCCGAGCACACCGCAGCCGCGCACGGCGCCAAGGCGGTGACTGACATCTACGAGGCGGAAGGCAACCCGGCGACGGTGAACGACCCAGCGCTGACGGCACGCATGCTGCCGAGCCTGCAGGCGGTGGTGGGCAAGGACAACGTGTACGAGCCGCCGCTGCAGATGGGGGCGGAGGATTTCTCGCTGTACGCGAAGGAAGTGCCGGGCCTGTTCTTCTTCGTCGGTTCGACCAGCGTGGGCATCGACCCGGCGACGGCGCCGGCGAACCATTCGCCGAAGTTCCTGCTGGATGAGAAGGCGCTGGTTGTCGGGCTGCGGGCGCTGTTGCAGGTGAGCCTGGATTACCTGCACGGTGCGGGTACCCCGGCGGGGTAAGGGTTTACCGGCAGGGCTTGCGGCCCTGAACCCGCAGAATCAACGGCAACGTCAAAAGCTGGCTTTCCGTGGGATGGCGGAGTGGGTCCGGTTGAGGGGGACGCCGTAAATACGTCCATGTAGGCTTGGTCGCGGCATCCATGCCGCTCACACCCCCTCAACCGGACCCACTCCGCCTTCGACAGACTTCCGCGGTCTGTCGGAACGGCGTTCTGCTTTGGTGGGTGCCGACCTTGGTCGACACGGCAGACGTCATGAACGTCTGAAGGACCGGCTTTTGATTTTGATTTTCCTGGTCTTTCCCGGGGTGGCGCGGGAAACTGTCCGTGGCCGGGAGGGCGGGTTGGCTGGGGGCGTGAGCCGCATGGATGCGGCGACCGAGCCTACATGGACGTATTCACGGTGTCCCCCAGCCAACCCACCTTCCCGGCCAACCCCCGTATCCGGAAACACACCCACTACGGAGGGGCTCCGCCGTTGGTCGACCCGGCCGAAGGCCTGCTTCTGGCGCGATACAATGACGCCCATGAACACCCCCCAGGACTCCAGCCTCGGTCGCGAGGTCAGTTACCCGTCGCAGTACGATCCCGGCCTGCTGTTTCCCATCCCCCACATCGGCGCGCGTGCCGAGATCGGCCTCGATGACGCCGCGCTGCCGTTCGTCGGCCACGACCGCTGGCACGCCTTTGAACTGAGCTGGCTCGACCCGCGTGGCAAGCCGCAGGTGGCGGTGGCCACCGTGCAGGTGCCGTGCACTTCGCCGCGGCTGATCGAATCGAAGTCGTTCAAGCTGTACCTGAACTCCCTCAACAGCACCCGCATCGACAGTGCCGAGGCACTGCGCGAACGCCTGGTGACCGACCTGTCGGCCTGCGCGGGCGCGCCGGTGCAGGTGCGGTTCGGTCTGCCGGAACTGCGCGAGGCGCCGCTGGGGGAATCGATCGATGGCATGGACGTGGCGATCGACTGCTACGGCCCGCCGCAGGCGGATTATCTGGCTGCCGATGCCGGCCAAGTGGTGGAAGAGACGCTGGTTTCGGCCCTGCTGAAATCCAACTGCCCGGTGACCGGCCAGCCCGACTGGGCCACGGTCAGCCTGCGCTACCGTGGGCCGAAGATCGACCGCGCCGGCCTGCTGCGTTACCTGGCGAGCTACCGCGAGCACGCCGAATTCCACGAACAGTGCGTGGAGCGCATCTTCAGCGAGGTATCCGCGCGCTGCCAGCCGCAGTGGCTGGAAGTGGAAGCCCGTTACACCCGCCGTGGCGGGCTGGACATCAACCCGTGGCGTGCCAGCCCGGGCATCGCCGCACCGGCGGCCACCTACCGCGAACTACGCCAATAACCGCCACCGGCGGCTACCGGTAGCGCCGGGCCATGCCCGGCGAGCGCAGCGGCCAGAGCAGACCCCACCGGGCACAGCCCGGCGCCCCCGCTTCACACCCGTTTGTTCAGCCTTTGCCGCCCGCGCTTCACGTCGGCACCATCCCCATTTAACAACCCCCATGGCACCGTGCTACCCACGCAGTTATGCATTGGGAGTGTGTGGATGAGTACCGAGAAGAAAGCCGATTTCTCCGGCGTCACGTCCAGTGTCGATACCACCGCGCAGAAGGTGGAGAAGGCCGATTTCTCCGGCGTGAGCGCATCGGTGGACACCACGGCGGAGAAGGTCGGCGGCACCTACACCGTGCAGAAGGGTGATTCGCTGTCGAAGATCGCCAAGGCGCAGCTGGGCGATGCCAATGCCTGGAAGAAGATCTTCGAGGCCAACCGCGATGTACTCGACGACCCGGACAAGATCTTCCCGGGCCAGACCCTGAAGCTGCCGCCGAACTGACCGGCATTCGATCGCTGTCCGACTATTCCCCTGGGAGGAACCCCCTGATGATCAAGACCACTCCGCTTCAGAACGCGTTGCTGGCTGCCCTGCTGGGCAGTGTTGCCCTGGTCGGTTGCAAGAAGAAGGAAGACACCGCCGACAACAACGCACAGCCGGCGGCCACCACCGCGGCCGAGCCCGCTACACCGGCACCGATGACCGGCGCGCCGCCGGCCATGAGCGAAGCAGCGGCCGTGAATGTTTCCGGCGTGACCGTGGGCAAGAGCGCCGCGGCCGACAAGTCGGTGGCCCCCACCGCGCTGTTCGCGCCGAAGGACGACATCATCGTGTCGGTGCGCACCGACGGTGCCGCCAACAACGTGAACGTTGCCGCCAAGCTGACCTTCCAGGATGGCCAGGTGGCCGGTGAGCAGACCCAGGCGCTGAACACCAGCGGCGCTGAGACCACCAATGTCACCTTCAAGAACGCGAAGGGCTGGCCGGCCGGCAAGTACCGCGCGGAAGTCACCGTGGACGGTAAGGCGGCTGGATCGCCGCAGGAGTTCGAGGTCAAGTAAGTCCTGCCGACTCTCTCCCGGCAGGGCTCACGCTGGACGCAGCCGCGAGGCTGCGTCTTTTTTATTTGCATTGCCGCCCGGGCAGGCGTAATGTGCAATTACACATCAAGTCGCCCGGAGGGCAGCCATGGCCACTGCAGCGCTTCGCCCCTCCGACCAGTGCTACTGCCTGGCCAGCCGCCGCAGTGCGCGCTACCTCACCCGCCTGTACGAGCGCCATCTGGCGCCGCTGCAGATGACCTCATCGCAGTTTTCCGTGCTGTCCATCCTGCATCACGAAGGGCGGGCCACCGTCGCCGTGCTGGCCGCCGCGCTGGAAATGGAGCGCACGACCCTGGTGCGCGCGCTGAAGCCGATGAAGCTGGCCGGCTGGGTGAACGACGCCGCCGCGGTGAAGGCAGGGCGTGCGGCCGTGCTGACGCTGACCGCGGCCGGCCGGCGCAAGCTGGAGCGGGGAATTCCGCTGTGGCAGGCCGCACAGCAGGAATTCGAGGACGAGGTTGGCCGCGACGCCGCTGACCGCATGCGCACGCTGGCGCTGGCCGCGTTGACGCGCAGAATGGACTGAGGCGGTTGGATCTTTTTTTTGGCATCATACTGTGCAATTACACATAAACGAGGGTTCGACATGAAGATCAAAGATGCAGTGGTATTCGTGACCGGTACCAACCGTGGCATCGGCCTGGCATTCGCCCGCGAGGCGCTGGCGATGAGCGCGGCCAAGGTCTACGCCGGCATGCGCAGCACCGAGGGCTTTGACGAGCCCGGGCTGGTGCCGGTGCGCATCGACGTGACCGATGCCGCCAGCGTTGTCGCGGCCGTGGCGCAGTGCGGCGATGTGACGCTGCTGGTGAACAACGCCGGCATCGCCGAAGTGGTGTCCGACGCGCTGGACCCGTCCATCGAGGCGGCCACGCGGCGCATCATGGAAGTGAACTGCTACGGGCTGGTGCGCACCACCCAGGCCTTCGCGCCGGTGCTGGCGGCAAGTGCCGCCTCGGCCATCCTCAACGTGCTGTCGATCGTGTCCTGGAAGAACTCGCCGTTCCTGACCCCGTACGCGGTGTCCAAGGCGGCGGCGTGGAGCTACACCAACCACGCCCGTCTGGCACTGGAGGCGCAGAACACCGTCGTGGTCGGCCTGCACGTGGGCTTCGTGGACACCGACCTGACTGCTGCCGTCGACCAGCCCAAGAGCCAGCCGCGCGATGTGGCGCGCCGCAGCTACGACGCGCTGGAGGCCGGCGAACGCGAAGTGCTGGCCGACGAAGGCACGGTGGCGTTCAAGGCCACGCTGTCGTCCGCGCGTCCCGGTTATCTGTACCCGGACGCCTGAGCACACCGCTCAAGCATGCCCGCCCGCGCAGCCGGTCGGGCGGCATGGGCCGGCGCGCGGCCGCCACAACCGTGGCCGCGTGGATCGCAGCGTTGCAGTACCTGCACGTATGGAAGCGCTTTGCCCCGCGCGGCTGAAAACGCGACAATGCAGAGGTTTCCCAGCGCGCGCCCACCCTGACGGCGGCGGGGAAAGCACGGGGCTCTGCCCTGTGCGAGACACGGTTGCACGTGGACCGGCGCTGGCGCCGGCCTTCCCCTGAGAACTGCTACAGAGTCCAAGTCCCCCATGTCCAAGATCCTCTACACGCTGACCGACGAAGCACCGTTCCTTGCGACCCAGTCGCTGCTGCCGATCGTCGACGCCTACACCGCCACCGCTGGCATCGTGGTGGAAACCCGTGACATCTCGCTGTCCGGCCGCATCCTTTCGCAGTTCCCGGAACTGCTCATCGATGCGCAGAAGGTCAGCGACAACCTGGCCGAGCTGGGCCAGCTGGCAACCACCCCGGATGCCAACATCATCAAGCTGCCGAACATCTCCGCCTCGGTGCCGCAGCTGAAGGCGGCCATCAAGGAACTGCAGGACCAGGGCTGCCCGCTGCCGGATTACCCGGAAAACCCGGCCGACGACCAGCAGCGCGACTACAAGGCGCGCTATGACAAGGTCAAGGGCAGCGCGGTAAACCCGGTGCTGCGCGAAGGCAATTCCGACCGCCGCGCACCGCTGTCGGTGAAGAACTACGCGCGCAAGCACCCGCACCGCATGGGCGCCTGGGCGTCGGATTCGAAGTCGCACGTCGCGCACATGGCGGCCGGTGATTTCTACGGCAGCGAGAAGTCGGCCACCATCGAAACGGCCGGCGCGCTGAAGATCACTTTCCACGGCAACGACGGCAGCGCCGTGGTGCTGAAGGAAAAGACCACGATCAAGGCCGGCGAGATCGTCGATGCCGCCGTGATGAGCCGCAACGCGCTGGCCAGCTTCATCGGCGAGCAGATTGCCGATGCCAAGGCGCAGGGCGTGCTGTTCTCGCTGCACCTGAAGGCGACCATGATGAAGGTCTCCGACCCGATCATGTTCGGCGTGGCCGTCAACGAGTTCTACAAGGACGTGCTGGCCAAGCACGCCGACGTGCTCAAGCAGGCCGGGTTCGATGCCAACAACGGCATCGGTGACCTGGCCGCGCGCCTGCCGTCGCTGCCCGAAGCCACCCGTGCGGCGATCGAAGCCGACCTGGCCGCCGAGTACGCACAGCGCCCGGGCGTGGCCATGGTCAACTCGGACAAGGGCATCACCAACCTGCACGTGCCGAGCGACGTCATCGTCGACGCTTCGATGCCGGCGATGATCCGCGACTCCGGCAAGATGTGGAACGCCGAAGGCAAGCTGCAGGACACCAAGGCCGTCATCCCCGACCGCTGCTACGCCGGTGTCTACCAGGCCGTCATCGACGACTGCCGCACGCACGGTGCGTTCGATCCGGCCACCATGGGCTCGGTGCCGAACGTGGGCCTGATGGCACAGAAGGCCGAGGAATACGGCTCGCACGACAAGACCTTCCAGATCGCCGCCGACGGCATGGTCAAGGTCACCGACGAGGCCGGCGTGGTGGTGTTCGAACACCCGGTGCAGGCCGGTGACATCTGGCGCATGTGCCGGACCAAGGACGCGCCGATCCAGGACTGGGTGAAGCTGGCCGTCGAACGTGCCCGCCTGAGCAGCACCCCGGCGGTGTTCTGGCTCGATGCCGGCCGCGCCCACGACGCGCAGATCATCGCCAAGGTCGAGCAGTACCTGAAGGACCACGACACCAACGGCCTGGACATCCGCATCCTGCCGCCGGTGGAAGCCACCGCGTTCTCGCTGGATCGCATCCGCAAGGGTGAGGACACCATCTCGGTGACCGGCAACGTGCTGCGTGACTACCTGACCGACCTGTTCCCGATCATGGAACTGGGCACCAGCGCCAAGATGCTGTCGATCGTGCCGCTGATGGCCGGTGGCGGCCTGTTCGAGACCGGTGCCGGCGGTTCGGCGCCCAAGCACGTGCAGCAGTTCGTCGAAGAGGACTACCTGCGCTGGGATTCGCTGGGTGAGTTCCTGGCCCTGGCCGCGTCGCTGGAGCACCTGGGCAACCGCTACGACAACGCCGCCGCCCGCGTGCTGGCCAAGGCGCTGGACGAAGCCAACGGCCAGTTCCTGGACAACGACAAGTCGCCCTCGCGCAAGCTCGGTGGCATCGACAACCGCGGCAGCCACTTCTACATCGCCCTGTACTGGGCGCAGGCGCTGGCTGTGCAGAACGACGACGCCGCACTGAAGGCACGCTTCGCCCCGCTGGCCAAGGTACTGACCGACAACGAGCAGAAGATCGTCGAGGAACTGGCCGCCGTGCAGGGCAAGGCCGTGGACATCGGTGGCTACTACCGCCCGGACCTGGCCAAGGCCGGCCAGGCCATGCGCCCGAGCGCCACGCTCAATGCCGCTCTGGAACAGCTGCGCGCCTGATCCCGCGCTGCTGTTGCTGCACCGGAAACCCGCGCTTTGGCGCGGGTTTCTTTTTACCTGTCGTTTGCGTCCTGAAATGGAACGCCACAGCGGGACGTTCAGCTGCGCTGGATCGTTTCATATGAAATGAAATCGCTGCGCTTGCGTAGATCATTGGCGCTTGTGGACCGCCCAGATGAAAGTGCGACATCCATCACTGAGCATTTCGGAAATGTTGCAATAGCCTTCTCCCCGTTGCTGGCCAGCACAGGGCCGCAGGGGACAGGACGGACACGGCCGCCGGGCACGGTAGGCCGCCGCATCACGCGTGGGGACGCGAGGGCTGCAGCGACTGCAACGCAGGGAATGCGTCTGCAGGGGGAGCGCGCAGCCGGCATGCGGACAGGCCTCATCATCCACGGAACACCCTCGTGCCGGCCGCACCCGCCGGGCGCCGGCGCATCGTTTCCGTACCCGTCCCTGCGGCCTGTGCGGGATGCCAGCAAACCGCCAACACCGTCGTGGGGGCGAGGCGTCAAGACGGCATGAAACTTGCGCGCGATGGCCGTCGCAGAAACGCGCGATGGCCATACCGGTCCGCATGCGATATGAGCAGTGGATCACGACCGGGCGCGTCGCCATTGGCCTATTTTTACCGGACGTAACTGGCGCAGACGCTGTTCCAGGGGACACACGGATGGCACGGGTGCTGGTGGTGGGGACCGACATACAGGGAGAGCAGGCCGTGCTGCAGCGGTTGCAGCAGGCTGCATCGTTGCCGGAAGGGCAGGTCCGCCGCAGCCTGGACCTGCAGGACTGCGACCTGCTGGTAATCCG
Organism: Stenotrophomonas maltophilia; assembly: GCA_009912235.1. GTDB lineage: Bacteria > Pseudomonadota > Gammaproteobacteria > Xanthomonadales > Xanthomonadaceae > Stenotrophomonas > Stenotrophomonas maltophilia_AV. Next base: position 645,813 of record WNDS01000003.1, on the reverse strand, counting down.
CGATACGCCGGCGCTGCGCAATGCGGCGCTGCGCATGCGACAGCAGCACCCGCGGCTGCAGTTCTGGATTGAAGACACCCGTGGCCAGCTGCGCGACGGTGCCGCCAGCGACGACATCCTCGACGATGGCGCCATCGCGCGCGCACTGCGCGGCATGCCCTCGGCGCTGGCCGAGGCGCCGCTGCGGCTGGCCGACGGCGCGCACGCAATCACCCGCCTGCTGCGCGAGCGCCTGCCGGCACGGCAGGGCCGCATGCTGCTGGGCGATGGCAGCCAGCCGCTGGTGCTGATGGACCTGCAACAGGACCAGGCCGTGCTGCTGCACGAACCGGCGGTGGTGCTGGTGGAGCGGCTGGCCCAGGCCTTCGACACCCTGTCGCTGGATGCGCTTGCCGCTGCCACGTTCGATGACCTGGCCGGCACGCGCACGCGGCAGCCGTTGCGCCCCCTGCTGTGGCAATGGGCGCAGCGCAGCGGGCATTGGCAGCAGCTGGACGAGCGGCTGCGCAGCTCCCCGGTGAAACTGCTGCGCTGGCCGGATTTCCGCGTGCTGGGGCACGACCACGATGCGTTCCAGCTGTGTTCGTTGCTGCTCAAGCGCGCCAGCACGGTGGACGAGTGCGCCTACCTGCTTGAACTGCCAGCGGCGGCGGTGCGTGATTTCATCCATGCCGCCTACCTGTGCGGTTATGCCCAGCTGCAGCCAGGCACCGCTGCGCCGGCGCTGGCATCGCGCGGCATCGGCGCGGAGAGCGGCCTGCTGGCACGGCTGTGGCGCCACCTGCGGGGGGAACGCCGGCATGCTTGAGCACAAAGTGGTTGTGCTGGGCGGCATGGGCAGCGGCAAATCCACGCTGGTGCGCAGCATTGCCGATGGTGCGCGCGTGGTGGACACCGACGTGGCCAACAGCGACCGCATCGGCGCGGACAAGGCCTCCACCACGGAGGCGCTGGATTACGCCGATATCGACCTGCCCAACGGCGACCGCCTGCGCCTGTGCGGCGCGCCGGGCCAGCAGCGTTTCGATTTCCTGTGGCCGATCCTGCTGAAGGGCGCGCGCGGCGCGGTGCTGCTGCTGGATGCGCGGCGTCCGGCCGTGGCCAGTGATCTTTCCGCCTATCTACAGCTGCTGCAGGGACAGGGCGACGGGCTGGCGCTGGTGGTGGGCATCACCCACCTGGATCAGGCGCCTGCGCTGGCACTGGACGACTGGGCCGCGCTGGCCCATCTCGATGGCGTGCCGTTGCCGCTGGTACCCGTCGATGCACGACAACGCGACCAGGGATTGTTGCTGATGGATGTACTGATGAGCCAGATGGAAGCCCATGCACTGGCGGCTGCCCATGGCTGACGGCCAGGCACAGCCGTTGCCGGGCCCGGCCCAGCGCGAACTCCTGCAGCCGGTGCTGCAGGACCTGCTGCGGCGCGTGCCCGGCATCCGCACCGCCGTGCTGTCCAGCGTGGATGGGTTCGCCCTGATCAGCGCCGGCGTGGAAGGGCTTGGCGAGCGCCTGGCGGCGATGACCAGCGCGATGCTGGCGCTGGCCGCAGCGGTGGGGCGCGAGCTGGTGCTGGGCGACCTGCAGACGCTGATGCTGGAAGCCGACTACGGCAAAGTGCTGATGCTCTCCATCCAGCGCCCGGGCAGCGCGCCGCTGCTGCTGATGGCCGCCTGCGACCAGCGCAGCGTGATGGGCCAGGTGCTGTGGCAGACACGCGAATGTGGCCAGGCTATCCTGGCCGAACTCCGCGGACCCTGAGCCCGTCCGCAGGGCTACAACGGCTCGAACCAACTCAAAGGGGTGCAACGTGGCTCGACTGACCGAATCGCTGAATGCATTGATGGGGATCGATGGTGCGCAGGCCGTGGCACTGGTGGACTACGAGAGCGGCATGCTGCTGGGCGAGGCCGGCGCGGGCATGGACATGGAAGTGGCCGCGGCCGGCAACACCGAAGTGATCCGCGCCAAGATGAAGACCGCCGCGTCGCTGAACCTCAACGACAGCATCGAGGACATCCTCATTTCGCTGGGCAAGGCGTACCACATCATGCGCCCGGTGGCGAAGAAGCAGGGCCTGTTCTTCTACATCGTGCTGGACCGCGCCAAGTCGAACCTGGCCCTGGCCCGGCGCAAGGTGCAGGACGTGGAATCGGATCTGTCGATCTGATATCATCAACGGCCGCAACACATCGGTAGGTGCCGACCGTTGGTCGGCACTGCGGCGGGGCCGCCGCACTGCCCAGCACTTCGCTTGGACGTGAATTGATGACGCGAATGCCATGGCTGGGATCCATGAATGCACTCGTTTCATTCATCGCAACACCGTGCTTTCCAAGTGATTTTCCACCTTCTTCCCCTGGACGCTTTTGACCCCTCCGGGAGCGATATGCAAAGTCCAGTCGTCTTCGTGGGTGGCTTCACGGTGGAGCAGGGCGAGCGCAACAACGACGATGGCGGCGAGTAGACCCATCTTGCACCGGGCTGCGCACGGCAGGTTGTGCATCTGGTGGCGCGTAATGAGCATCGCGCGAACTTCATGTTGACCACGGCGGCGCCTGCTCACCGCGAGATTCTGCTGCCTGGCGTTCACTCGGATAGTGGTGGGGGCTATCACACCCAGCGGGAAGGCCCCTTGTTGATGAAGCGACCGGCCGGCGATGTAGAGCCCTCCGGTGGATTGCGGCCGCGGCAGTCGCCTGATCGCGCCCGCCTATGTGCAGGCGCTGGCAGCCCCGGCCAATGAGAGACATCATGAAGAAGAACGGTACGCTGTTGTTGATGGTAGGCCTGCTCGCGGCCTGTGCCACTGGCACGGCCAAAGCCAAGCTGCCTTATGACGCGTGGTATCTCGGATTCTTCGCGCCTCCTCATATGGATGTATGGGTGGAGACTGCAGATGTTGAGGATATCAATGGGGTCATCGCCATTCGGGCGGGGGGAGGCGCCACGTCGGTAGCCAGGTCTGGTGATCCCAGGGGATGGCCGGGCAACCCCGTTGGAGGAGGTCGAGAGGTGCGTGGCACGGATCTTCCCAAACGGATCTACGTGCGGCGGCAATCCCTGGTAGAGCCACAGACCTACCGGGTAACGTTGGAGATCCCACAGCGTGCGCGTGACCTGATGCTGAGCAAGGTCGCCTCGGACAGGGTGCCTGATCAGCTTCATTATCGGAACCTTCTGATTGTTGGCCTTGCACCGGGTGGCGTTGCGAAGGCGTGGGTCAGAAGTCAGTCCAACCAGCCCATCGAAGTGCTTTGCCAACAAGCCGAAATAGAACCGAAGGGGCCTTCCCAAGGCCTGATGGGTGGACGCTATGCATATTCATTGAAGCAGCTTGAGCCGAGTACTCAGGAGTACGTGAGCAAGAAAAAGATTCCTTATGAATCATGGAAGTGCCCAGTTACTGTTGATAGGTGAATCAATGGCCTGGAAACTGAGAGTGCTGATCGCCAAGGCAAAGGTGAAGGTTCCGATGTACCTGATGCCGTGCCTGCTGGCAGGTTGTGCCACTGGCACGGCCAACGCCAAACTGCCCTATGACGCGTGGAACCTCGGACTCTTCGCACCTCCTCATATGGATGTATGGATGGAGACTGCAGAGGGTGAGGATATCAATGGGGCCATCGCCAATCGGGCTGGGCAAGCCCCCGGCAACCGTCGTAAGGTGCAGGTGGATCCCCCCGGCGGTGCCGCATGTCCGAACCTGCCAGCCAACCCGAGCAGCGCCCGTCGGCCGCGGCCGCGCTTGCCGCACACACGCTGGCCGAGCGCGTAGCCACGCGCATCCGCGATGGTTTCGAGGATTACCACGCCCGCTTCGCGACGATTACCGCGCGTGCGCGGCAGCGCTTCGAACAGCGCGACTGGGGCGGGGCGCAGCAGGACGCGGTGGAGCGCATCGTGCTGTACGACCTGTGCATTGCCGAGGGCATGGATGCGCTGCGCCGGCTGGCCGGTGACGCCATCGGCGAACGCGCGCTGTGGCTGCCGGTGCATGCCGCCTATAGCGCGCTGCTGCAGGGGCTGATCGATGCCGAGCTGTACAAGACCTTCTACAACACGCTGGCACGACGGCTGTTCACCACCCAGGGCGTGGACCCGGCCGTGGAATTCGTCGCCTTCGATGTCGAGCCGTCCGATGCGATCACCCATCCGGTGGCGCGGCATACCTATGCGGTATCCCCCACGCGGCCGGTGGAGGCCGTGCAGCGGGCGCTGGCCGATTACCGCTTCGATGTTCCCTATACGCACCAGCTGCGCTGCGCGGCGGCGATCGTGGTGCGCCTGCAGGACGACCTGGCGCACTGGGGCGATACCCCGGTGCGCAGCATCGAACTGCTCGACACGGTGTTCTACCGCGAGCGCCGCGCCTATCTGGTCGGCCGCGTGTTCGGCGAACACCGCTTTTCGCCGTGCGTGATCGTGCTGGTGAATGATGCGCGCGGTCTGCGTGCCGATGCAATGCTGACCCGGCGCCTCGATGTCGCCCACCTGTTCGGTGTCTCGCGCAGCTATTTCCAGGCCGACCTGGCCACGGTGGGCGACGCGGTGGTGTTCCTGCGCAGCCTGCTGCCGGGCAAGCCGATCGACGAGATCTACACCGTGCTGGGCCGGGCCAAGCAGGGCAAGACCGAGCGCTACCGCACCTTCTTCCGCCACTTTAACGAACACTCCAGCGAGCGGCTGGTGCATGCCGAAGGCACGCCCGGCATGGTCATGGCGGTGTTCACCCTGCCCAGCTACCCGCTGGTGTTCAAGCTCATCCGCGACCGCTTCGCCTGGCCCAAGGCGATGTCGCGCGGGCAGGTGGAAGAGAAGTACGCGCTGGTGTTCACCCTGGACCGCGTGGGCCGCCTTCTGGATGCGCAGCCGTACCGGTTACTGCGTTTCCCGCGTGCGCGCTTCGAGCCGGCACTGCTGCAGGAGCTGCTGCAGCAGTGCGCGCAGAGCGTGCGCATGGACGGCGATGAGGTCGAGATCGCGCTGTGCTATGTGCAACGCCGCTTCCGTCCGTTGAACCTGTACCTGCGCGAGCAGGCCGGCGAGACGGTGCGTGCGGCGGTACTGGACTATGCGCAGGCGATCACCGACATGGCCTGCAACAACATCTTTCCCGGCGACATGCTGCCCAAGAACTTCGGCGTGTCGCGGCATGGCCGCGCGGTGTTCTACGACTACGACGAACTGTGCCGGGTCACCGACTGCGTGTTCCGTGCCTGGCCGCAGCCGCGCACGCCCGAAGAGGCGCTGGCCGACGAGCCCTGGTTCCACGTCGGCCCGCACGACGTGTTCCCTGAACGCTTCGGGCCCTTCATGGGCCTGCCCGCCGGCGAACTGGCGGCCGTCCGCGAGCACTACCGGCACCTGTTCGATCCGGCGTGGCGGCAGGGCCTGCAGGCGCGCTTCAGTGCCGGGGAGTTCCCGGACACGCCACCCTATGCCGCGTCCCACCGGCTGGCCTGACCGCACTTCCGTGCCCGGGCGCAACTGAAGTACGCTCGGCAGACATCATCAGGGATCAGGTCATGACGTCTTCTCCGTTGTACATCGCCCTTGCCATCGCCGTGGCGGCAGGTGGGCTGCTGCCCACCGCGCCGGTTGCCGCGCAGACGGCCAGTGCGGTCCGCGCGACCGCCCAGTCCACGATGGTGCTGACCGGCACGATCGGAATCGCCAAGGACGGCAGCGTCGATGCGCTGCAGATCGACCAGGCCGATACCATCAGCCCCGCCATCGCCTCGTTTGTCGATGGCGCCGTGCGAGGCTGGCACTTCAAGCCGGTCATGGTGGACGGCCAGCAGGTGGCGGCGAAGGCACCGCTGCGCCTGCGGCTGCTGGCCAGGCCAATGGCCGATGGCAGCGCGGAAGTGGCCATCCGCGATGCGGATTTCAGCCGCAATGAGGTATCCACCGATAGCGTGACCCGGCTGAAGATGCCGCCGCCGTCCTTCCCCGACGAAGTCTTCCGGATGGGCGGGCGTGGCACGGCGCTGGTGCTGCTGAAGATCGACCGCCGTGGCACCGTCGCCGATGCGATCGTGGAGCAGGTGAACCTGACCGTGGCGGGCCCCGAGCCGGCCATGGTGAAGATCCGTCGCCTGCTGGCCAGCAACACGCTCAGCCCGGCCCGCCGCTGGACGTTCACGCCGCCGCCGACCGGTCCGGACAAGGACCGGGACTTCTGGGTCGTTCGCGTGCCGGTCTACTACGCCGGCCTCAGGGAGTCCGCCAAGGAAAAGTACGGCCAGTGGAGCGCGTACATCCCGGGCCCGAAGCAGGTCGCGCCCTGGCGCAAGGACACCGCGGCCGGTTCGGACCTGCTGCCGGCCGGGGGCGTCTACATGGTGGACAGCAGCAGGAAGGGCCCGGAACTGCTCACCCCGCTCGAACAGGGCTGAGCAGCCGCATCACTCGGCGTGCGGGTAGACCACCACCCGGTCGCGGCCCTGTTCCTTGGCCAGGTACAGGGCCTTGTCGGCCAGCCGCAGCGCCTGTTCGGCGTCGGCATGGAAACTGGGGTAGTGGGCCACGCCCAGCGACACGGTGATGGTGCCCACCGGCGCGAACGGTTCGGCGGCGATCTCGCGGCGCAGGCGCTCGGCAGCCTGGCGTGCAGCGTCGGCGCTGATGCCGGGCAACAGCAGCAGGAATTCCTCGCCGCCGGAACGGCACAGCACGTCGCCCTCGCGCGAATGCCGGCGCATCTGCTCGGCGATGTGCACGATGGCGGTATCGCCGACGGCGTGGCCGTGCCGGTCGTTGATCGCCTTGAAGCGGTCGATGTCCAGCGCCACGATCGCGAACGGCTGGCCGTGCAGCTGCCATGCCTCCAGCGCCTGCTGCAGGCCACGGCGGTTGAGCAGGCCGGTCAGCGGGTCGGTGCGGCTGGCCTTGTTGAGGCGGCCGATGCGCTCGTGCAGCGTGTTGATGCTGTACAGCACCGCCTGCTTCAATTGCGCCACCTCATAGTACCACGCGCGGATGCCGGTGACCCGGCTGATGGTCGAGCCGCTGTCCTCGCGCTGCACGTTGCTGGCTAGCTGCCACAGCGGCAGCGAGATGCGCCGCGCGAACCACCAGGTCACCAGCAGCGAGAGGATGCCCAGCGGAATGGCATTCCACACCACCGAGGACATCAGCCGCGACAACGATGACAGCGTGGCCGCCGTGGGCCGCTGTGCAACCACGCCCCAGCCGGTGGCCGGCACCGGTGCATAGCCGGCCAGCATCGGTACCCCCAGGCTGTTGTGCACCTGCTGTGCGCCGTTCTCGCCGCGCGCCACGGCCTGCACCGCCGGGTTGCCGTGCACGTACTGGCCGACCCGTGCCGGGTCCAGGTGGTACAGCAGGCGGCCATGGCGATCCACCACGTACAGGTAGGAGCCATCGCGGTAGTAGTGGCGGCCGAGCAGGCTCTGCAGCACGCTGCGCTGGCGCAGGTAGATGGTGCCGCTGATGTAGCCGCGGTAGTGGCCGGCGGCATCGAACACCGGGTGCGACATCGCCACCAGCAGCTTGCCGGTGACCGCATCGTAGGGATCACTGATGAACGGTGCACGCCGGGCCAGCGCTTCCTTGCTGCCCGCGCTGTCCAGCACGCGGCCCTTCAGCGGCAGGGTCTGTGGCGAGGTGGCGATCACCAGGCCATCGCTGGCCACCACCAGCGCCGAGTTGAAGCTGCTGGTCTGCAGCTGCAGGCGGCTGGCTTCTTCCTGCGCCTGCTGCGGGTCCATGCCGGCCTGGCCCAGCCGCATGGCGCTGTAGGCCAGCTGCTGCTGCGCGCCCACCAGGAAGTTCTGGGTGGTTTCGGCCAGCTTGGCGGCGTACACGCGGTTGGCTTCCAGCGTGTTGCCGATCAGCTGCTCGCGCTGCACGCGGTAGCTGGCCAGCAGGGTGTTGCCCAGGGCCACCAGGGCGCTGAGCAGGGCGAGGGTAAGAATCAACGTGCCCAGGTTCAGGCGGGAAGAGATCGGGCGCATGCGGCGGGTGTGGTGGCGTGGATCGGACCCGCGGCGCGACAGGCACGGAAGCGGACAGCGGCGCCATTATCGCCACAAAGGCACGGCCGGGGGTGAAAGCCGGGGGCGGCCTCAGCGCTGCAGGCGGCGCAGCAGGGTGTCGCGCACGCGTGCGGCGGTGTCAGCGTCCAGCGGCGCCAGCAGGCCCTGCGCTGCTGCGGGAATGTGCGCGGCGGTCTGCGTGCCGGCCTGGAACACGTAATGGTCGAACATCGCCTGCCAGTGCGCGCGCTGCGCCGGGGGCAGGTCGCGCACTGGCAGGATGCCCAGCATCAGCGCGTTCATCGGGGAATCCATCCAGGCCGGCACAGGCCGCCACCAGGTGTTGACCAGCACATTGAAGCTGTCCAGGCCTTCAATGTGGTGCCACCACAGCGAGGGAATGAACACCGCATCGACCGGGCCGAGCTCGGCGCTGCGGGCGCTGGCCAGGGCCTGTTCGAAGCGCGGGAAGCGTGCCAGGTCCGGCGCGGCGAAGTCGACCAGGCTGATGGCCTGGCCGGCCGGGGTGGCATCCAGCGGCCCCACGTACAGGTTACCGACCTGCTCGGGCGGGAACAGCGTCACCCGGCGCCTGCCCGCAGCCACCACGGCCAGATTGTCCGGCACGTCCTGGTGGGCGGCGATGCGCGAGCGGTTGCCGATCCAGATGCTGGTCAGCGGCTCGGCCACGCCCAGCTCCAGCGGGTTGGCCTGGGCGAAGCCGGGCAGGAAGCTGTCCAGCGTGGTGGAAGCCACGTAGATCGACGGCGGTGCCGGATCGCCGGCGTACTTGAGCAGGGTGGCCGGCACCACCTTCAGCGGCACCTGCTCGCGGCGGAAGTTGAAGCCGGTCATCGCCGCGTCGTAGAAGATGCGGCCCTGTTCCTGCGGCGCTGCGGTGGTAGCAGTGACCGGCATCTGGCCGTGGTCGAACTGGCGCAGGTGGGCCACCGCCTCCTGCGGCGAGCGGCGCGCGGCCGCCACCATCGGCCAGTGCGCGGCCAGCCCACGGATCACCTTCGGCGTGGTCCAGCCGGGCAGCTGCTCGCGCAGCCGGTCGGCGTCAAGCGCATCCACTTCGTCGATCGGGCCGGGCAGCACGGGCATGGCAGGGCATCAGGTGGCCAGCGGCCACGGTAGTGCAGTTCGCGCAGGGAAGGTCACGACGTGGAGGGGGCGGCCTGCGCCGCCCCTCCGTGCTGCGCTCAGAACTTGTAGCGCACGCCGAACATGTAGCGCGGGCCGGTCTGGGTGGCATAGCGCAGCATGTTGGTGTGGCGTGCGTAGGTACGCATGGTCTCGTTGGTCAGGTTGATCGCTTCCAGGCTCAGCGTCAGCTGCTCGCTGACCGCGTAGCTGACGTTGAGGTCAAGCTGGCCGTAGGCGGAGGTGTAGTTCGGGTTGGGCCCCTGGCCGCCGACGCCGTTGAGGAACTTGTCACGCCAGTTGTAGGCCGCGCGGATCGACCATTTGTTCTTTTCGAAGAAGCCCACCACGTTGGCCGAATCGCTCAGGCCGATCATCGGGTACTGGTCGCCCAGGCTCAGGTTGTCGAAGGTCAGGCCCGACTTCACCTTGGTGTAGTTGGCCGCCACACTGAAGCCGGACTGGCCGAACAGGTGCTGCACCGCCACTTCCCAGCCATCCAGGTGGTCCGAATGCTGGTTGGCCGGCACGGTGGTGTCAAAGCCGGCCACCGGGTCACCCGGCTGGCCGACGATAGTGCCGGTCATCTGCCCGGCCGAGTTGCGGCCGGTGTAGTTCACGCCCGGCGCACCGGCGTAGTTGGTGAAGATGTAATCGCGGATGCAGGGCATGTCGGTGGCACCGCAGCTGCCCAGCGCCGCATTCCAGTACGCACCGCCCACGGGGGTGTGCAGGGTGCCGGTGTTCTCGCGCACGATGGTGTTGCTGATGAAGTTCTTGATGTTCTTGCGGAAGAAGCCGATCGAGGCGTAGCTGGATTCGCCGTAGTACCACTCCAGCGACAGGTCGAAGTTGTCCGACACCAGCGGTTCCAGCGAGGGGTTGCCCCGCGAGCTGGTGCCGCCCTGGGTGTGCACGATGTCATCCACCCGTGAACCGCTCTAGATCTGCGTCCAGCCGGGGCGGCCGATGCTGCGGCTGTAGCTGCCACGCAGCGCCAGCGCCTCGGTGATGTCCAGCTTCAGGTCGACGTTCGGCAGCACGTAGTCATACTTGCCCTTGCCGCCGACGTAGCTGCCCTGCGGTGCGTAGGTGATGTTGAACTCGTTGGCCGAGCCCCAGCTGATGCCGGTCGGCACGCGCACCAGCGCGGTGGACTCCACTTCGGTCTGCTCGTAGCGCACGCCGGCGGCCACGTGCAGCGGCATCGACCAGTCGAAGGTGGTGCGGTACTGCAGGTAGGCGCTCTTGGACTTCTCGGTGGTGCGGATGTCTTCGGAGTATTCGGTGGGCGCCACGTAACAGGTCGGGCAGGCCGGGTCGGACGGCGTGCCGACCTCGGCCGCGCGGGCGCGCAGGCGGTCGAAGTCGAACATCAGGAAGCGGCCGCTCATGCGCGGATCGTTGTGGCCGGAGAACGACTTGAAGTAGCGGCTCATGTCGTCGGCATACCAGATGTCGTCGGCATAGTCGCCCGGGTTGCCCAGGCCACCCCAGCTGTTGCGCTGCATGATGGCCGAGGCCGAGCGGTTCTCCACCTTGGCGAAGCCGGCACCGAAGTCCAGCGCGGAATAGTCGGCGAAGCGGAAGGTACCGCGGCCCTGGTACTGCTCCACCTTGGACTTGTTGTAGCTGTTCTGGAACACCGAGCCGGTCACCAGCGCCTGCGAAGGCTGCACGCCGCCCGGCGGCAGTTCCATGTGGATGATCGGCAGCTCACCGCTGTAGTCCACGGTGGTCTTGCCGCGCACGAACGCGGCCACGCCCAGCACGCCGGCCGAGCCATAGGGCCCATCCGGCTGCGACTCGGCCGTGGAGTTGTGCGCATCGAAGGACAGGTCCAGTGCGTCGTTGACTGCCCAGTCGACGTTGAAGCCCAGCGAATTCATCGTGTTCTTGGTGGCCAGCTTCATGCCACCCATCGACACGTCCGAGCCGGTCATGTCTTCGCTGTAGATGTTCGGTGCCGACACCGGGCCGTTGGTCCAGGTGCTGTCACCGGGCCCGTAGTTGAACCACACCGACAGCTCGCTGCGCTGCTGCTGCACCTTGTTTTCCACATACGTGTAATCCAGCGTGGTGGTCACGTTGTCGGCCGGCTTCCACTGGAAGGTGGCCTGGCCGTTGGTGCGCTGGCGCTGCACGCCGTTGACGTTGTAGGCGGTGTTCTGCGGCCGGCCATAGACATCGTTGGGGCCGGGGCGGTTGGTGATGCGGTCCGAATAGCCCTGGCCCGGAAGCGGCAGGGCGCGGCCGTCGGTGGCCTCGTTGCCGCGGAAGGTGGCCCAGCCTTCGGCCACGGCGGCCTGGTTGAAGCCCGAATCGCGTTCCTGGTGGCTCGCACTCAGCGCCACGCCGAAGCGGTCATCGGCATAGCGCTGGCTGAAGATGCCCGACAGTTCGCCGGTCACGTTGGAGCCCTGCAGCGAGCGCGGCAGGTTGCGGTTGGACGAATCGTTGACCGCCTTCAGGCCCAGGCTAATCACCGGCTCGGATTCCAGCGGGCGCAGCGTCTTGATGTTGATGGTGGCGCCGATGCCGCCGGCCGGGTTGTCGGCACGGCCGGTCTTGTAGACCTCCACCGCCGACACCGATTCGGAAGCCAGGTTGGCGAAGTCGAACGAGCGCGAGCTGGACAGGCCGGCACCGCCGATGCCGAGGTTGGATGCCGGCATCTGCCGGCCGTTCAACAGCACCAGGTTGTAGTCCGGCCCGATGCCGCGCACGGTCACCTTCGAGCCTTCGCCACTGGAGGTGCGGTCGATCGACACACCGCTGATGCGCTGCAGCGATTCGGCCAGGTTGGTGTCCGGGAACTTGCCGATGTCCTCGGCGACGATGCCATCCACCACGCCCTGGCTGTCGCGCTTGAGGTTCATCGAGGAAGTGAGGCTGCCACGGATGCCGGTGACCTGCACTGCATCGAGCGTGGTCGGGTCGATGTCCTGCCGGGCTGCCGGTGCCTCCTGCGCCCAGGCCGGCGTGGCCAGGACGGCAAGCAGTGCGGAAGTGAGCATCGTCTTGCGGGGTACGGCCTTGTACGTCTTCATGAAGCTCCCTCCCCAGGGAATTCGTTGGTGACTGTCCTGCGCCCTTGTGAATCACGTTGCAACTGCACACCCGGGTGGATTGGAGCCACGCCTGACAGCGTTGTCAACAAACTGCCATGCAGGGCCGGCTGGCCTGGCGCCGTGCAGGGCACGCCAATGCGCTGCTGCGACGCCGGCGGGATCGGCGAAAACACCTTGATGCAGGCGTTTCAGCGCATTTTCCAGCGCTCCGCGCGCTGCCCGTTCAGGCCGCTGGCGTTGTTGTGCAGTGCAGAACGAAACTGCGCAGGCGTGCCGCGCACGTGATCGGAACGCCGTGCAGGTACCGGCTGACAGCGCTGGACAACCGGGGCCGGAGCGGGTTTCATGTGTGGCCGCCGCGTGACCGGCGTTCACACTTTCAAGGACATGCAATGGACACACCTGCTGCAGTTCGCGGGCACCACGTGCCGGGCAATGGCGTGGCGCTGGCGGTGGTCACCGCCATCTTCTTCATGTGGGGCTTCATCACCTGCCTCAACGACATCCTCATTCCGCACCTGAAAGCCGCGTTCGCGCTGAGCTGGGTGCAGGCGATGCTGATCCAGTTCACCTTCTTCGGCGCGTACTTCCTGATGTCTCTGCCGGCCGGGCGGCTGGTGGCAGCGGTGGGCTACAAACGCGGCATCGTGGCCGGCCTGGCCATTGCCGGCGTTGGTGCGTTGCTGTTCTGGCCGGCCGCTGCCGCGCGCGTGTATGGCCTGTTCCTGGGCGCGCTGTTCATGCTCGCCACCGGCATCACCGTGCTGCAGGTGGCGGCCAATCCCTACGTGGCGCTGCTCGGCCCGGAGCAGACCAGCTCCAGCCGGCTCACCCTGGCGCAGTCGATGAACTCGCTGGGCACCACCATCGCGCCGCTGTTCGGTGACCTGCTGATCCTGTCGGCGCAGCCGCGCAGTGAAGACGAACTGGCACTGCTGCCGCAGGCCGAAGCGTTGGCCTACCGTGCCGCCGAAGCGCAGTCGGTGCAGCTGCCGTACTTCGGCCTGGCCATCGCGCTGTTCCTGCTGGCCGTGGCCATCTGGATGTTCCGCCTGCCCACCATTCCCGGTGTGGAAGGCGCCGAGGCCGGCCGTGGCCGCCTGGCCGATGCGCTGCGCCACCGCCACGTGCGGTTCGGCGTGCTGGCCATATTCTTCTACGTGGGTGCCGAAGTGTCCATCGGCAGCGTGCTGGTCAACTTCCTGTCGATGCCCAGCATCGGCCACGGCATGACCGAGCAGGAAGCCGCGCGCTATGTGTCGATGTACTGGGGTGGGGCGCTGATTGGTCGCCTGCTGGGCACGGTGCTGCTGGCCCGCATGGACCCGCGCCACCTGCTGGGCGTGATCGCGCTGATCGTGGTCGGTCTGCTGGGCATCACGCTGTCCACCACCGGTGAAGTGGCCAAGTGGAGTGTGGTCAGCATCGACCTGTTCAACTCGATTATGTTCCTCATCATCTTCGCGCTCGGCATTGCGCGCATGGGGCAGCTGACCGGGCAGGCGTCGAGCCTGCTGGTGATGACCATCGTCGGTGGCGCGGTGGTGCCGCTGGCCATGGGCTGGGTGGCCGATACCCACGGCCTGGAGCTGTCGTTCCTGCTGCCGGTGGATTCGCGCACCAGCACGGCGTGCTCCACCGTCACCATGCTGCCGGCATCGGCCGCGCGGATATGCTGGATCAGCTGTTCGGTGGCCAGCCGGCCCATCTCCGAGGTGGGCTGGCGCACGGTGGTCAGCGCCGGGTAGATGTGCCCGGCAATGGGCGTATCGTCGAAGCCGCACACCGACAGGTCGCGCGGAATGCGCAGGCCGCGCTGGCCGGCCACGCGGTAGACGGCTGCGGCCATGTCATCGTTGGCGGCGAAGATCGCCGTGGGCGGCTGCGCCAGGTCCAGCAGCAGGTTGGCCGCCTCCACGCCGGATTCGAACGAGAACTGGCCGTTCACCACCAGCGCCGGGTCGTACTCGATGCCGGCCCCGCGCAGGGCCTGGCGGTAACCGGCGTGGCGCCACTGGCATGCACCGTGCGCGCGCGGGCCCTTGATGTGGCCGATGCGCCGATGGCCCTGCGCCACCAGGTGGTTGATCAGTTCGACCACGGCGGTGGTTTCATCCATGCGCACGCCGATGCGGCCTTCGGGGTGGCGCGGCGCCACGCAGACGAAGGGAATGCCGTGTTCTTCCAGGTAGGCCAGCACCACCGCATCGTCGGTCAGCGGTGGAATCAGCACCACGCCGTCCGGGCGTGAGTTCTCGAACAGCGCGGCCAGATCGGGCAGGGTGCGCCGGCCGATGCCGACCGGGCCGAGGATCAGGTTGTAGTGCTGGGCATGGCAGGCCTCGAGCATGCCGTTCTGGATTTCCATCAGGTAATTGCGCGATGGATTGTTGTAGGCCAGCGCCAGCGCGTAGGAGCGCTGGCCGGCCAGGCTGCGCGCGGACAGGTTCGGCTTGTAGCCCAGCCGGGCCACCGCTGCCAGCACGCGTTCGCGCGTTTCCGCACGCACGTTCGGCTCGTTGTTGAGTACGCGGGACACCGTCTTGATCGACACAGCGGCAACGGCGGCGACATCCTCGATTCGACTGCGCATGGTGCGGCGGATCTCCTGGAAGGCGGCTGGCACGCGCCGATGGTAGTGCTTCCCTGGTACGCCGGTGTTGCCGATGCAGGCGGATGTTGCCATGACACGATGGCAGGTGCACAGCGGTTTTTCATGCCGCGTTGCAACACCCGGCGCGGCGCAGGCATCGCCGCGCGGCCGGCAATGCCCGCCGTTGCGTGGTGGCGAGCCGGTCGTGCGGCGTCTTGGTTGACAGCGTTGCCCCGCCCGATATGACAGCGCTGTCAGAGACGGGGGCTGATCCACCACTGTGGCCTGCCAACGGTACCCCTGCGGTGCCGCTGCCGGCACGCCCGCGCCCTTCGCCCGCCGATCCATCCACCACGGAGGTAGATGCAGTGAACAGCCCCACCCGGACCATCCTTGCCGCCTGCCTGCTGGCCGTGCTTGCCGCGCCGGCCGGTGCCGCGCCCGCCAGCGGTGAGCGCCTGCAGGACTGGCCCCATGTCACCAGCGCGATCGCTGCGGATGCGGCGATCGAACAGCGCGTGCAGCAGATCCTTGCGCAGATGACGCTGGCGCAGAAGATCGGGCAGATGACCCAGGCCGAGATCAAGACGATCACCCCGGACGAGGTGCGCCGCTACTACATCGGCTCGGTGCTCAACGGCGGCGGTTCCTGGCCGGGCATGGACAAGCACGCCACGGTGGCGGCCTGGCTGAAGCTGGCCGACGCCTATCACGCAGCCTCGCTGGCCACCGATGCAAAGACGCCGGTGCCGGTGATCTGGGGCACCGACGCGGTGCATGGCCACAACAACGTGCTGGGCGCCACGCTGTTTCCGTACAACATCGGCCTGGGTGCAGCCGGCGATGCCGAGCTGATCGAGCGCATCGGCGAGGCGACCGCGCGTTCGGTGCGCGCCACCGGCATCGGCTGGGTGTTCGCACCGACGCTGGCGGTGGCCCACGACCCGCGCTGGGGCCGCACCTACGAGAGCTACGCGTCCGATCCGGCGGTGATCCGCAGCTTCGCCCATGCCTACGTGAAGGGCGCGCAGGGCGCGTTCAAGGACGACGGCAACGTGGTGACCACCGCCAAGCATTTCCTCGGCGACGGTGCCACCGACAACGGCCGTGACCAGGGCGAGGCACTGGTGGACAAGGCGACGATGGTCAACGTGCACGCGCAGGGCTACTAAGGCGCACTGGCCGTAGGCGTGCAGACGGTGATGGCCTCGTTCAACAGCTGGAACGACCGCGCCGCTGGTGTCGACTACGGCAAGATGCACGGCAGCAAGGCGCTGCTGACCGATGCGCTGAAGGACAAGATGGGCTTCGATGGCTTCGTCGTCTCCGACTGGAACGGCATCGCGCAGGTGCCCGGTTGCCGCAATGACAGCTGCGCGCAGACGATCAACGCCGGCATCGACATGGTGATGGTGCCCGACGACTGGAAGGCCTTCATCGCCAACACCACCGCGCAGGTGCAGAAGGGCGAGATTCCGATGGCGCGCATCGACGATGCGGTCACCCGCATCCTGCGCGTGAAGCTGCGTGCCGGTCTGTTCGAGCACAAACCGTCCGACAGCCGCTACGCCGGCGATGCCAACGCCGTGCAGCACCGCGAGCTGGCCCGCCGCGCAGTACGCGAATCGCTGGTGCTGCTGAAGAACGAGGCGCAGGCGCTGCCGCTGCGCCTCACCGCGCGCGTGCTGGTGGTCGGCAAGGGCGCTGACAGCATCGGTGACCAGTCCGGTGGCTGGTCGCTGACCTGGCAGGGCACCGAAAACAGCAATGCCGATTTTCCCAACGCCGATTCGGTGCTGGGCGCGCTGCGTGCCGAGCTGGGCAGCGACAAGGTTCATTTCAGTGCCGATGGCACGGGCGTGGATGCCAAGGCCTTCGACGTGGTGGCGGCGGTCATCGGTGAAACGCCGTATGCCGAAACCAACGGCGACATCCTCGCCTCGGACACGGTCAGCCACAGCCGCGCCAACCCGCAGGATCTGGCCGCGCTGAAGGCGGCCGCTGCCACCGGCAAGCCGGTGGTGACGGTCTACCTGTCCGGCCGCCCGATGTACACCAACGACCTGCTGAACCTGTCCAGCGCGTTCGTAGCGGCCTGGCTGCCGGGCACCGAGGGCAAGGGCATCACCGATGTGCTGGTGGCCGGCAAGGGCGGCAAGCCCGCACATGACTTCCGCGGCCGCCTAAGCTTCCCGTGGCCGGGTATGCCGTGCCAGGCACCGATCGACCGGCCCGATGCGAAGAAGCCGGCGCTGTTCGCGCCCGGCTATGGCCTGAGCTACACCAAGGGCGGCAAGGTGGCCACGCTGGGCGAAGCCACCCCGGACAGCTGTGGCGAAGTGACCACGCTGCCGATCTTCAACCGTGCCGATACACCGCCGTTCGCGCTGCACGTGGCCGCCGCCGGTGCGACCCAGCCGCTGGGCAACGATCTCAATGCCACCCTGCGCTGGCCCGCCACCACGCCGGTGGTGCAGGTGCGCACGGTGCAGGTGAATACCCAGCAGGACGCCAAGGAAGTGACCTGGCTGGCCCCGGCGCAGCTGATCGCACGTAGCACCTCGCGGCGCAACCTGGGCGCGCTGGCGCGCAGCAACGGTGCCCTGCAGTTCGACGTGCAGCTGGTACAGCGCCCGGCCTCGCCGGTGAAGGTGACCATGCAGTGCGGCACCGGCTGCGAGGGTGGGGTGGATATCGCACCGCTGCTGGCCAGGCTGTCGCTCGGGCAGAAGCAGACGGTGACGGTGCCGTTGGCGTGTTTCGCCAAGCAGGGCGTGGCGCTGGGCGCGGTCGAAGCCCCGTTCGTGGTGACCGCCGACAAGCCCTTCGCTGCGGCCTTTACCCAGGTGAAGCTGACCGCCAACACGGCCAACGCCGAGGGCGCGGTGGTCTGCCCCTAAGCCGCACGGTAGCGCCGGGCCATGCCCGGCGTTTCTCCGCAACGCAAAAAAAGCCCCGCAGTGCGGGGCTTTTTTCTTATCGCTTCATGGAACCGAAGAACTCGTCGTTGGACTTGGTGTTCTTCATCTTGTCCAGCAGGAATTCCATCGCAGCCATTTCATCCATCGGATGCAGCAGCTTGAGCAGGATCCAGATCTTTTGCAGCAGTTCCGGTTCGATCAGCAGGTCTTCGCGGCGGGTGCCGGAACGGTTGATGTCGATGGCCGGGAACACGCGCTTTTCAGCGATGCGGCGGCTCAGGTGCACTTCGCTGTTGCCGGTGCCCTTGAACTCTTCGTAGATCACCTCGTCCATCTTCGAGCCGGTGTCGACCAGCGCGGTGGCGATGATGGTCAGGCTGCCGCCTTCTTCCACGTTGCGCGCGGCACCGAAGAAGCGCTTCGGGCGGTGCAGGGCGTTGGCGTCCACACCACCGGTCAGCACCTTGCCCGAACTCGGCACCACGTTGTTGTAGGCGCGGGCCAGGCGGGTGATGGAGTCCAGCAGGATCACCACGTCCTTCTTGTGCTCGACCAGGCGCTTGGCGCGCTCGATCACCATTTCGGCCACCTGCACGTGGCGCGCGGCCGGTTCGTCGAAGGTCGAGCTGATGACTTCGCCGCGCACGGTGCGCTGCATTTCCGTCACTTCTTCCGGGCGCTCGTCGATCAGCAGCACGATCAGGTGCACGTCCGGGTGGTTGGTGGTGATGGCCGTGGCCACCTGCTGCATCATCATCGTCTTGCCGGCCTTCGGCTGGGAGACGATCAGCGAGCGCTGGCCCTTGCCCTGCGGGACCATCAGGTCGAGGATGCGGCCGGTGATGTCTTCCGACGAACCGTTGCCACGCTCCAGGGTGAAGCGGCGGCGCGGGAACAGCGCGGTCAGGTTCTCGAACAGCACCTTGTTCTTCGATGCTTCCAGCGGCTCACCGTTGATGGTGTCCACGATCGACAGCGCGAAGTAGCGCTCGCCGTCCTTCGGGAAGCGGATGCGGCCGGACAGGTGGTCGCCGGTACGCAGGTTGAAGCGGCGGATCTGGCTGGGCGAGATGTAGGTATCGTCCGGGCCGGCCAGGTAGCTGGCTTCGGCCGCGCGCAGGAAACCAAAGCCGTCCGGCAGGATTTCCAGCACGCCGTCGGCGGCCACGCCGTCACCGTGGCGGGTCAGCACCTTCAGCAGGGCGAAGATGACGTCCTGCTTGCGGGCACGGGCCACGCCTTCGGAAATCTGCAGCTGCTCGGCAATTTCCAGCAGCTTCTGCGCCGGCATGCGCTTGAGGTCGCTCAGCGAGTAGACCGGGAACCCTTCCGGCACGTTGGCGTGCGGGCGCGGCACGAACGGCTGCTGCTCGCCGCCGTCGCTGGGCAGGCCATCGTCGCGGTAACGGCCGCCACCACCACCGCCGCCATTGCGGTCACGGTCACGGCGGTTGCGGAAGCGGTCACGGCGGTTGCCCTGGCCCTGCGCGTTGTTGCCGCCCTGGTTCTGGCCCTGGTTCTGGCCGCCACCCTGGGCGTTGTTCTGGTTGTTCTGGTTGTTCTGGTTGCTCTGGTTGTTCTGCTGGCGCGGCTGGCCGGATTCGCGGCCTTCGCCACCCTCACCACCGCCACTGGCGGGGGCGTCGGAGGCGGGCGCGCTCGGTGCAGGCGTGCTGGGGGCAGCGGCGGCCGGGGCCGGCGGCTGGGGTGCGGCGGACAGCGGCAGGGCCGGCTGCGCGGGGGCCGCGCTGGTCTCGGCAGCGGCCGGAGCGGCGGACTTGCTCACGCGGGCCTTGCGCACGCGCTTTTCGGCGGCCGCATCAGCGCTGCCGGTTTCAAGAGTGTTATCGGACAAGAGCGTTATTCCTCGCTTGAAGGTGCGAGCGCCCGGCTGGGGCGGCGAACGATGGGGAATGGGTCTGGAAGGGCGACAACCCTTGGGAGAGCGGCGTATCCAGAAGGTGCGGCACGCGAACGCGCACCGGATATGCCGACGTTAGCATCGGCGCGCGGCGCCGTGCAAGGGCCGCCGCAAAAGGACATTCAGCAGGCAGGGCGCCCGCAGGCAGCCGGGTTCACCGGCTGCCGTGTGCTGCAGGGGTCAGGCCAGGGCCTTGTCCAGCAGGCCCGCCAGCTGGGCCTTGCCGACGGCACCGATCTGCTCGCCGACCTTCTGGCCACCCTTGAACACCACCAGGTACGGGATCGAACGCACGTGGTACTTGGCGGCCAGGGCACGGTTGTTGTCGACATTGACCTTGGCGATCTTGGCGCGGCCCTGGTAGGCGTCGGCCAGTTCGTCCAGCGCCGGGGCGATCATCTTGCACGGGCCACACCATTCGGCCCAGAAATCGACCAGCACCGGTTCCTGGGAATTCAGCACTGCGCTTTCAAAGTCGGCATCGCCGACGTGTACAACCTTGTCGCTCATCTTGGTTTCTCGTCTTGGATTGCACCCGGCCAGGCCGGAGGTGGGTGAATTGGGTCGTGCCCGTGGCGGGACCCTCGTCGTTGCCTCGCGGCAGCGTGTGCCGCGGTGCGCTCGGCGGATGCCTGGACGCTCACAGCCGGCAGTGTACCCCTATCTCAGGGGAGCGACAGTGGCGGTTTGGAACCCAGCGTACCGTGACCGTCGCCATACCCTCTATGTGTTGGATTTCACTGTATTTCCGAAATGGGGCCGCCCCTGCACCGACGCCAGCCCGGGTGCGGGGGCCATTCAACCGGCAGGCAGCTGTGTGAAGGACGGGTCTCTCCGCCAGCGTCTCTTTAATGAATGAGACGCCCGCCGGAGCAGCGCGGCGCGGTTGCGGTAAACTGAGGCATTGTGCGGCGCGCGGACCCCGGGTCCCCGGGCCTGCCCGACCCGCCGCAGGGGCCGCAGTTTGCGACGGAGCCCCAGACAGATTGCAGTGCCGCCGCCGGCAGGCGTGTGGCCATACCAAGACGGACACATGAGCGACAAACCGCTGACCGATTTGACCTTCTCTTCCTTCGAGCTGCATCCGGCCCTGCAGGCCGGCCTTGAAGGAGCCGGATTCACCCGCTGCACGCCCATCCAGGCGCTGACCCTGCCGGTCGCGCTGCCCGGTGGTGACGTTGCCGGCCAGGCCCAGACCGGCACCGGCAAGACCCTGGCCTTCCTGGTCGCGGTGGTGAACCGCCTGCTGAGCCGCCCCGCGCTGGCCGACCGCAAGCCGGAAGACCCGCGCGCGCTGATCCTGGCGCCCACCCGCGAACTGGCCATCCAGATCCACAAGGATGCGGTGAAGTTCGGTTCCGACCTGGGCCTGCGCTTCGCGCTGGTCTACGGCGGTGTGGACTACGACAAGCAGCGCGAGATCCTGCAGCAGGGCGTGGACGTGATCATCGCCACCCCGGGCCGCCTGATCGACTACGTCAAGCAGCACAAGGTGGTGTCGCTGCACGCCTGCGAAGTCTGCGTGCTGGACGAAGCCGACCGCATGTTCGACCTGGGCTTCATCAAGGACATCCGCTTCCTGCTGCGCCGCATGCCCGAGCGCACCACCCGGCAGACCCTGCTGTTCAGCGCCACCCTCAGCCACCGCGTGCTGGAGCTGGCCTATGAGCACATGAACGAGCCGCAGAAGCTGGTGGTGGAAAGCGAGTCGATCACCGCCGCACGCGTGCGCCAGCGCATCTACTTCCCGGCCGATGACGAGAAGATTCCGCTGCTGCTGGGCCTGCTGTCGCGCAGCGAAGGCGCGCGCACCATGGTCTTCGTCAACACCAAGGTGTTCGTCGAGCGCGTGGCGCGTTCGCTGGAAAAGGCCGGCTACCGCGTCGGCGTGCTGTCCGGCGATGTGCCGCAGAAGAAGCGTGAAAGCCTGCTCAACCGCTTCCAGAAGGGCCAGCTGGAAATCCTGGTGGCCACCGACGTGGCCGCCCGTGGCCTGCACATCGACGGCATCAAGTACGTCTACAACTACGACCTGCCGTTCGACGCCGAAGACTACGTGCACCGTATCGGCCGTACCGCGCGCCTGGGCGAAGAGGGTGATGCGATCAGCTTCGCCTGCGAACGCTACGCGATGGGCCTGCCGGACATCGAGGCCTACATCGAGCAGAAGATTCCCTCCGAGCCGGTCACCAAGGAACTGCTGACCCCGCTGCCGCGCCCGGAACGTCCGGCCCCGGCGCCGGGTGAGGAAGGCGAAGAGAACGAAAGCGTCGGCCAGATCTTCCGTGAAGCGCGCGAAGCCCGCGCCGCCGAGGAAGAGCGCCGTGGCGGCGGCCGCAGTGGCGGTCGTTCCGGCAGCGGTGGTGGCCGCAGCGGCGAACGTCGCGACGGTGAGCGCAGCGGCGAGCGCCGCCCGCGTGGCCCGCGCAAGCCGCGCGTGGAAGGTGAGCAGGCCATTGCAGCCGCTCCGGTCGAGGGTGCCGAGGCCGCCGTGGCCCAGGCCCCGCGTCCGCCGCGCCCGCCGCGTGCCGAAGGCGCCGTGGACGGCGCCGCCGAGGGCGAGCGCAAGCCGCGCAAGCGCCGCCGCCGCCGCAACGGCCGTCCGGTCGAAGGCGCCGAGGGCGTGCAGACCGCTGCCGGCAACGGCGCCAGCCCGGTCACCCCGGTGCAGGTGGTGTCCAAGCCGGTGCGTACCGCCGCCGATACCGGTGATTCGTTCCTGACCCGCATCGGCCGCAAGATCCGCCGGATGCTGTCGGGCAATTAAGCCGGTAGCGCCCGACCGTTGGTCGGGCGACATTGAAAGGTGTGCCGACCAACGGTCGGCACCCACCGCGATCAGCGGGTAGCGCCGGGCCATGCCCGGCGAGCGCAGCGGCCTCCGTCAGGGACCGCGATGCCGGAACGATTCCGCCGGGCATGGCCCGGCGCTACCGGTCCGTCGCGCGGCTCCTGCATAATCGGGGCATGAGCGTCCTGCGTTTTGACAATGTCAGCAAACAGTACGCCGGTGGCCACGAAGCCCTGACCGATGTCAGCTTCGAAGTGGCCCCCGGCGAAATGCTGTTCGTCACCGGCCACTCCGGCGCCGGCAAGAGCACCCTGCTGAAGTTGATCCACCTCGACGAGCGGCCCAGCCGCGGCGCGGTGGTGTTCGACGAACGCAACCTGCTGAAGGTGCGCGGCGGGGATATTCCGCGCCACCGCCGGGCAGTGGGTGCGGTCTACCAGGACCACCGCCTGCTGATGGACCGTTCCATCGCCGAGAACGTGGCGCTGCCGCTGATCCTGCGCGGCACCCGCCGCGGCGACATCGGCAAGCGCGTGCGCTCGGTGCTCGAACGCATGGGGCTGGGCCACCGCGAAAAGGCGCTGCCGTCGCAGCTGTCGGCCGGTGAGCAGCAGCGCGTGGGCATCGCCCGCGCCATCGTGGGCGAGCCCAAGCTGCTGGTGGCCGACGAACCCACCGGCAACCTCGACCCGACGCTGGCGGCGGAGATCATGTCCCTGTTCGCCGAACTGCCCTCGCGCGGCACCAGCGTGCTGGTGGTCAGCCATGACCTGCCGCTGCTGCGCCACATGCGCAAGCGCGTGCTGATCCTCGACCACGGCCGGCTGGTGGACGACATCTCGCCGCAGGACCTGGCGGAGTAACCGATGGCCAAGAGCGAAAACACCGAAGCCGCCGCGCCCTCGCGCCTGGGCGTATGGGTCCAGCACCACGTGCACAGCGTGGTGTTCAGCCTGGGCCGCGCCTGCCGCAAGCCGTGGGCCACCCTGCTGACCGTGATGGTGATGGCGCTGGCGCTGGCCCTGCCGCTGGGCCTGTCGATCGCGCTGGACAACCTCAAGCAGTTCGCCGGCAGCGTGCAGCAGTCGCGCGACATCAATGTGTTCCTGAAAACCGAGGTCGACAGCCCCGGCGCGCTGCGCCTGGCCGGCCAGCTGCGCGACCGCGCCGACGTGGCCAAGGTGACCGTGCGCAGCCCCGACGAGGGCCTGGAGGAACTGCGCCAGGCCGGTCTGGGCGATTCCATCGATGCCCTGCATGACAACCCGCTGCCGTCGCTGCTGGTGGTGACGCCGGGCAACGGCAAGGACGACGACGCGCTGGCCAAGGCACTGGAAGCCCTGCCCGAGGCGGACCTGGTGCAGCACGATGCGCTGTGGCGCAAGCGCCTGGATGCCTGGCTGGCGTTCGGCGCGCGGCTGGTGCAGGTGCTGTCGGCGCTGCTGGGCCTGGGCGCGGTGCTGGTGGTGGGCAATACGGTGCGGCTGGACATCCAGGCGCACCGCGAGGAAATCGGCGTGCTGCAGCTGCTGGGGGCCAGCGATGGCTTCATCCGCCGCCCGTTCCTGTACCTGGGCGCGTGGTACGGCCTGGGTGCCGGCGCGGTGGCGCTGGGCCTGATCGGCGTGGCCGGGGCCGCCCTGCACGCACCGCTGGCCGAACTGTCCGGCAGCTATGGCAGCCCGTTCGTGCTGCATGGCCTGGACCTGCTGCACGGCAGCCTGGTGCTGCTGGGCACGCTGGTGCTGGGCTGGCTGGGGGCCTGGCTGGTCACCGGCCACTTCCTGCGCCAGACCCGCCCGACCGACACCTGAGGCCGGCATGCAACCGCAAGCGCTCAGGCACCTTAATGCCACCGCCACCCGGGTGATGGTGGTGGACGGTTCCAAGCTGGTGCGCAAGCTGATCGCCGACGTGCTGCAGCGCGACCTGCCCGGCGTGGAGGTGGTGGGCTGCGACAGCATCGAGGAGGCCCGGCGGGTGCTCGAACAGGGCCCGGTGAACCTGGTCACCACCTCGCTGTCGCTGCGTGATGGCGACGGCCTGGCGCTGGCGCGCATGGTGCGCGAGGCGGCGGGGCAGGTCTACGTGCCGGTCATCGTGGTCTCCGACGATGCGCAGCAGCACCTGGAGCAGCGCCGCTTCACCGAGTACGTCACCGACTACTTCGACAAATCGCTCGGCCATGAAGCGCTGGCGACCTTCATCCGCGGCTACGTGCAGCCGCAGGCCATTCCCGGCGCGACCATCCTGTATGTGGAAGACAGCCGCGTGGTGGCCGAAGCCACCAAGCGCATGCTCGAACGCCAGCAGCTGAACGTGCTGCACGTGCTCAGTGCCGAGGAAGCCTTCACCCTGCTGACCGCCGAATCGCTGGGGCGCAGCCGCCACCGCATCGACCTGGTGCTGACCGATGTCACCCTGAAGGGCGAGCTGAGCGGGCGCGACGTAGTGCAGCGCGTGCGCGTGGATTTCGGCTACGGCAAGCGCCGCCTGCCGGTGCTGGTGATGACCGGCGATGGCAACCCGCACAACCAGACCGGCCTGCTGCAGGCCGGTGCCAACGACCTAGTGCTGAAGCCGATCGAAGAACGGCTGCTGGTGACCAAGGTGCTGTTCCAGCTGCGGCTGGCCCGTTTGAACGATAGACCCGTGGTACGATGAACGACGAACAGGCAACACCCGCCATCCAGCTGGAACCGAGCTGGAAGGCCCATGTCGGCGACTGGCTGTTGCAGCCACAGATGCGCGACCTTTCCCGTTTCCTGCGCGAGCGCAAGGCGGCCGGTGCGGCGGTGTTCCCGCCGGGCCCGCAGATCTTCGCCGCCTTCGATGCCACCCCGTTCGAGCAGACCAAGGTGGTGGTGCTCGGCCAGGACCCGTACCACGGCCGCGGCCAGGCCCATGGCCTGAGTTTCTCGGTGATGCCGGGCGTGCCGGTGCCGCCGTCGCTGCTGAACATCTACAAGGAAATCGAGGCCGACCTGGGCATCGCCCGGCCTGACCATGGCTGTCTGCTGCCGTGGGCGCGCCAGGGCGTGCTGCTGCTCAATGCCGTGCTGACGGTGGAGGAGAGTTCGGCCGGGGCCCACCAGGGCCGTGGCTGGGAAGGCTTAGCCGACCACGTGGTGGACGTGCTCAACCGCGAGCGCGAAGGTCTGGTGTTCCTGCTGTGGGGTAGCTATGCCCAGCAGAAGGGCAAGGTGATCGACACCCGCCGCCACCGCGTGCTGAAGGCGCCGCATCCCTCGCCGCTGTCAGCGCACCGTGGTTTCCTGGGCTGCCGCCATTTCTCGGCGGCCAATGCCTACCTGGAGCAGCGCGGGCAGACCCCGATCGACTGGTCGCTGCCGCCGCGCGCGGTGGTGGAAGCCGGGCTGGCAGATGGCCGCTGAGCGGCGGGCCTGAACGACCGGCAACCCCCAGGGCTGTCGATGGGCCATTCCGATGGCCCATTCAGCCGATCTTGACCCCGAGGGGCCGGGGTTTGCGGGGTAATGTATTGATTTCCAAGGGATTGTGAATCCCACCGGCCGCGCTCGCCAGTGTCATCAAATCGCGGTACGGTAGGGGGAGTGGTTGGCGCCAGTGTTGCATCAGCAGAACGCTGGAACTTTTCCCCCCTTTAGCAGTCCAAGAACCGGACTGCTAAGATGAGCACCATGAGCCAGAACACCTCTACTGCCCTTGTGGCAAACAATCTCCCGATTCCCAGTGCGCTCGGTTCGCTGGACGCCTATATCGGTGCCGTGCACCAGATCCCGGTGCTGTCGGTCGATGACGAACAGGACCTGGCCCGTCGCTTCCGCGACGGCAACGATCTGGACGCCGCGCGTGAGCTGGTGCATTCGCACCTGCGCTTTGTCGTGCACGTGGCCCGTGGCTACAACGGTTACGGCCTGGCCCTGGGCGACCTGATCCAGGAAGGCAACATCGGTCTGATGAAGGCGGTCAAGCGCTTCGACCCGGACATGGGCGTGCGCCTGGTGTCCTTCGCCGTGCACTGGATCCGTGCCGAAATGCACGAGTTCATCCTGAAGAACTGGCGCATCGTGAAGGTCGCCACCACCAAGGCGCAGCGCAAGCTGTTCTTCAACCTGCGCAAGTCGAAGAAGCGCCTGGGCTGGATGAATGCGGCCGAAGTGAGCGCGGTGGCCAAGGACCTGAACGTGTCCGAGCGCAAAGTGCTGGAAATGGAATCGCGCCTGTCCGGCCGCGATGTCGGTTTCGATGCACCGAGCGACGAGGACGACGACCACGCGCCGCCGTCGCCGGCCGCGTATCTGGCGGCTAACGACGAAGACCCGTCGATGGCTTACGAGCGTGCCGACAGCGAAGACAACCAGCTGCAGCTGCTGCGCGAAGGCATGGCCGAGCTGGATGCGCGCTCGCGCGACATCATCCGCCGCCGCTGGCTGGATGCCGACAGCAAGGTGACGCTGCAGGAACTGGCCGACGAGTACGGCGTTTCCGCCGAGCGCATCCGCCAGGTTGAAGCGAACGCGCTGAAGAAGATGAAGGCGCTGTTCACCGCGTAAGCGGGATCGCGTTGGAATGAAAAGGCCCGGCATTGTCGGCCCTTCTTTTGTCTGTGGGGCTCATCCACGCATGGCGTGGCTCTACTCTGACGCCACGATGGTAATTGCGCCGACCGGGTCATGCGCTGAGTGCTGATGTTCACGCCGTACCACTCGGTGGCACGGTATGATCATGTCGCGCGTCTTCCGTACACGAGGTTTCAATCGCAGCATGCGCAGGACCGTGCTGTCCGACGCTGCCTTGTGCCGGTCGGTAATGGAAATGGAAGCCGGTCTGGTGGACGCAGATCTTGGCGGTGGCCTCTTCAAGAAGCGCGTTGCGTTGCCCGGACGGGGAAAGCGCGGAAGCGTTCGAGCCATCATCGCAACACAGCGAGGCGGGCATTGGTTCTTTCTTTTCGGATACGAAAAGAACGAACGTGCCGCGATCACCAATGCGGAACGGGATGCGTTGCAGTTGTACGCATCGGAGTTTCTGAAGATGAGTCCGGCACAGCTGAAGCGTGCTGTGGAGTACGGGGATCTACAGGAGATCTGCCATGGCGAAGGCCCCTGAGCGAAGGCGCGCAAAAAGTGCGCTTCTTGAGGCGGTGCACGAGGCTGCCGTGAATCTGCACGCGCACGGCTTCATCGACAAACGTCGGTTGAGCAGTTACGAGGCGCTTTGTCTTGAGCCTGTCCCCGAATACAGCAGTGCCCAGATCCGCGCGCTGCGCACCTCGTTGCAGCTCAGCCAGCCGGTGTTTGCCGGGGTGCTCAACACAAGTGTCTCTACGGTGCGTAGTTGGGAGCAGGGCGAGAAGAAGCCCAGCGGGCCCTCACTGAAATTGCTGAACCTGATTGATCGCAAGGGTCTGGACGCCGTGCTCTGACACGATGGCCCGGCAATGCCGGGCCTTTTCGATTGTGGCGCTCATCCACGCCATGCGTGGATGTCCCGACGCCGCGACCGCCTCACCCCTCGCGGGCGATTGCGCGCCAACCGATGTCGGTGCGGTGGAACTCGTTGGCCCACGTCACCTGGGCCACGCCGGCATAGGCATTGGCCTGCGCGTCGCGCACGCTGTCGCCCAGCGCGGCCACGCACAGCACGCGGCCGCCGGCGCTGAGCACCTGGCCCTGCGCATCCAGCGTGGTGCCGGCATGGAATACCTTGGCATTGGCGGGCACCTCGTCCAGGCCGGAAATCACCTCACCGGTGATCGGCGCGTCCGGGTAGGGCCTGGCCGCCAGCACCACGCCCAGCGACGGGCGCGGGTCCCACTGCGCGTCCACCTGGTCCAGGCGGCCATCGATGGTCGCTTCCACCAGCTCCACCAGATCCGACTGCAGGCGCAGCATCACCGGCTGGGTTTCCGGGTCGCCGAAGCGCACGTTGAATTCGATCACCTTCGGCGCGCCGCTGGCATCGATCATCAGGCCGGCATAGAGGAAACCGGTGAACGGGATGCCGTCGGCGATCATGCCCTGCACGGTCGGGTTCACCACCTCGCGCATCACGCGGGCGTGCACGTCCGCAGTGACCACCGGCGCCGGCGAGTACGCACCCATGCCGCCGGTATTCGGGCCGGTGTCGCCGTCGCCGACGCGCTTGTGGTCCTGCGAGGTGGCCATCGGCAGTGCGTGCACGCCGTCGACCATCGAAATGAAGCTGGCTTCTTCGCCGTCGAGGAATTCATCGATGACCACGCGCGCACCGGCATCGCCGAAGGCGTTGCCCGAGAGCATGTCACGCACCGCGTCCTCGGCCTCGGCCAGGGTCATCGCCACGATCACGCCCTTGCCGGCGGCCAGGCCATCGGCCTTGACCACGATCGGTGCACCCTTCTCGCGGAGGTAGGCCAGCGCAGCGTCCACCTCGGTATGCACGGCGTAGAACGCGGTGGGAATGTTGTGGCGGGCCAGGAAATCCTTGGCGTAGGCCTTGCTGCCTTCCAGCTGCGCGGCAGCGGCGGTGGGCCCGAAGATGCGCAGGCCGGCGGCGCGGAAACGGTCGACCACGCCGGCCACCAGCGGCACTTCCGGGCCGACCACGGTCAGCGCCACGCCTTCGGCCTGGGCCAGCGCCAGCAGGCCCTCGAGGTCGGTCACCTTCACCGCCACGTTGCGGCACTTGTCTTCGTTGGCGGTGCCGGCATTGCCGGGTGCCACCAGCACTTCATCCACACGAGAGGACTGGGCCAGCTTCCAGGCCAGGGCGTGTTCGCGGCCGCCAGAGCCGATGACGAGGATCTTCATGGGACAGGGTTCTCGGATGCAGAAAAGAAAAGCCGGGCAGGGCCCGGCTTC
The DNA here is from genome assembly GCA_009912235.1 of Stenotrophomonas maltophilia. Taxonomy (GTDB): domain Bacteria; phylum Pseudomonadota; class Gammaproteobacteria; order Xanthomonadales; family Xanthomonadaceae; genus Stenotrophomonas; species Stenotrophomonas maltophilia_AV. The sequence continues at coordinate 616,540 of WNDS01000003.1, read as the reverse complement.
GTGATGCGGATCAGTGGCGGAAGTGGCGCATGCCGGTGAACACCATCGCCAGACCATGTTCGTCGGCGGCGGCGATCACCTCGGCGTCGCGCATCGAGCCGCCCGGCTGGATGACCGCCTTGATGCTGGCAGCGGCCGCGGCATCGATGCCGTCGCGGAACGGGAAGAATGCATCGGAGGCCATCACCGAGCCTTCCACCACCAGGTCGGCGTCGGCCGCCTTGATGCCGGCGATGCGCGCCGAATAGACGCGGCTCATCTGCCCGGCGCCCACACCAATCGTGCGGTTGTCCTTGGCATACACGATCGCGTTGGACTTCACGAACTTGGCCACCTTCCAGGCGAACAGCAGGTCGGTGAACTGCTTGTCGGTTGGCGCCAGCTTGCTGACCACCTTCAGTTCGTCGTGGGTCATGCCGCGGTTGTCCGAGGACTGCAGCAGCAGGCCCGAGCCCACGCGCTTGCTGTCGAAGTTGTTCAGGCCATCACCGTGCGGGATGCGCAGCACGCGCACGTTGGCTTTCTTCTGCGCGTATTCCAGCGCAGCCGGTTCGTAGTCCGGGGCAATCAGCACTTCCACGAACTGACGGTCGAGGATGACCTTCGCGGTGGCTGCATCCAGCGGCGTGTTGAAGGCGATGATGCCGCCGAAGGCGCTGGTCGGGTCGGTGGCGTAGGCCAGTTCATAGGCATCGCCGCTGGCCACGCCCACCGCCACGCCGCACGGGTTGGCATGCTTGACGATGACGCAGGCCGGCGCGTCGAACTGGCGCACGCATTCCCATGCCGCATCGGCATCGGCCAGGTTGTTGTAGCTCAGCTCCTTGCCCTGCAGCTGCTGGAACGTGGCCAGCGTGCCCGGCGCCGGGTACAGGTCGCGGTAGAACGCGCCGCTCTGGTGCGGGTTTTCGCCGTAGCGCAGGTCCATCACTTTCACGAAGGTGGAGTTCATCTGCGCCGGGTACTCGCTGCGCACCGGTACGGCCGCATCGCTGGCGGTGACCGCCGACAGGTAGTTGCTGATCGCGGCGTCGTACTGGGCAACGCGGTTGAACGCGGACACCGAGAACGCAAAGCGGGTGGCGGCGCTCAGCCGGCCGTCGTTGGCGTCCAGCGAGGCCAGCAGTTCGGCGTACTGCGACGGGTCGGTGGCCACCGCCACGCGGGCGAAGTTCTTGGCTGCCGAGCGCAGCATCGCCGGGCCGCCGATGTCGATGTTCTCCACCGCGTCGGCCAGGGTGCAGTCGGCCTTGGCGGTGACCGCCTCGAACGGGTACAGGTTCAGCACCAGCAGGTCGATGGCACCGATGCCGTGCTCGGCCATCACAGCATCATCCAGGCCCGAACGGCCCAGCAGGCCGCCGTGCACCATCGGGTGCAGGGTCTTGACCCGGCCGTCCATCATTTCCGGGAAACCGGTGACCTCGGCCACGTCCTTCACGGCCAGGCCGGCCTCGCGGATCGCCTTGGCGGTGCCGCCGGTGGACAGCAGCTCCACGCCCCGTGCAGCCAGCGCGGCGGCCAGTTCGACCAGGCCGGTCTTGTCGGAAACGGAAAGCAGGGCCCGACGGACGGGCAGCAGGTCAGCAGTCATGGGGGACAGGGCAGCGGCAGCGGAACGGGCCGCTATTGTAGGCGCTCACCGGAGGTGTGACGACCAACGGTCGTCACCCACCAGAGCCAGGGGCCGTCACCCGCCACGCCCCATACAGGGCGCCGCATCCGCGCATCAGGCGCTGATGCCGTATTCCTTCAGCTTCTTGCGCAGGGTGGCGCGGTGGATGCCCAGCATTGCCGCGGCGCGGCTCTGGTTGCCTTCGCAGTGGTTGAGCACTTCCACGAACAGCGGGATTTCCATTTCGCGCAGCACGATCTCGTAGACGTCATCCGCATCGCAGCCGTCGAGGTCACGCAGGTAGCGGCGGACAGACTGGGCAACGTGTTCGCGCAGCGGCGGCCGTGGCGCGCCACGACTGTTGTCAGGACGAGAAAGCACTGCGTTCAAGGGGGTTCCCGGTTCGGTTGGCGGGCCTGCGCAGGGCGCGGCCGGCAAAGGTGGTGGCGGCCAGTCTAGCGCGAGGCTGGCCGGGCTGCCACGGGCGCAGGTTCAAAGAAAGTCGAAGGTGAATGCGTCGGTGCTGGCCGCCGGCTCGCGCACGCGGAAGGCAATGCGTGCGCTCTGGCCCGGTTCCAGCACGGCCTGCTCTGAAGAAGCCTGCTTCAGCACAGCGTGCTCTTGCGTAGCGGTGTCATCAGCACCGGCCAGATACTGCGATGGGGTGAACACGCCCACACCGATCACCCGGCCATCGGCATCGGACAGGGCCAGCCGCAGGTCCGGCCAGGCCTGCGCCCAGTGTGCATCGTTGCGGATGCTGGCCTGTACCTGCAGCACGCCGGGGTGCCCGGGCAGCGGCCGGATGTCACGGCTGGTCATGGTGAACGCGGTGGGTTCGTGCCAGGCCGGCAGCGAACAGCGCAGCACGCCGCACAGCGCCGCCACCCACGGACGGCTGCCGGCATCAGCGGCCCAGCGCGCGCGGTCAGCCAGGATGATCTGCAGGACCAGCAGCAGTTCCAGTGCCGTCACCAGGCCCATTGCCAGCGCGGCGTGCGCAGGCGCGCGACAGGATGGGCCAGGAAGCTGGGCGTTTCCACGGTGGCGGTGTGTGGGCGCGCGCGGCGCTGCGAACGCGGCGTCCGCCGCAGCCTACCCGGCGTCTTCCCGCGCATCAGCATCAGCATCAGCGGGCAGGTCGTCCGCGCAGTGCAGGCTGTCGAGCGGTGCAGGGGCATCGTGCTGCACTGCTGCAGGCGGCGCCTCAGTGTGCGGCGCGGGCAGTCCTGCTTCGGTCATCGCCGCCGCCGAACCGGCCGCAGCGTCAGCGTCACGCGGCACGTCGCCATCGGCCGTGCTTGCCGGCGACGGTGTGCGCAGGAAGGTGGCCAGCGGTCGGCGCGGCGGGTTCGGCTCGGACATGCTCAGGGTGCGGGCTCGGATCCAGTGGTCATTCAACCACGATCAGGCACGGCGCACGCCGGTGATGCGCATCCAGTCGCCATCCTGGGCGGCCTGCAGATCGTCGAACCAGGCGGCGTAGCGCTGCAGCAGTTCGCCTTCCTGGCCATGCAGGATGCCCGACAGGGCGATGCGGCCGCCGGCGGCCACGCGTGCGGCCGGCAGTTCGGCCAGCGCGTCCAGCGCCGAGGCCAGGATGTTGGCGACCACGATGGGGTAGGCGGCCACCGGTTCGTCCTGCGGCAGGTACACGTGCATGCGGGCCTGTTCGCCATTGCGCTCGGCATTGTCGGCGGCGGCCACCAGTGCCTGCGGGTCGTTGTCCACGCCGATGGCGTCGGCGGCGCCCAGCTTCAGCGCGGCCAGCGCGAGGATGCCCGAGCCGCAGCCGAAATCGAGCACGCGCTGGCCCTGCAGCACGCCGTCCACGGCCAGCTGGTCCAGCCAGCGCAGGCACAGCGCGGTGGTCGGGTGGGTACCCGAGCCGAACGCCAGGCCCGGGCCCAGGCGCACCACGGCGGCGTCGGAGGCCTGCGCTGCCTCGGGCAGTTCATGGTTCCACGGCACGATCCAGGTGCGGCTGCCGAAGTCCATGGGCTGGAACTGGTCCAGCCAGGCGCGTTCCCAGTCTTCGTCCTGCACGGCGCGGAAGCTGCCGCCGGCCCAGTCCAGTTCCGGGTCGAAGGCTTCCAGTGCGGCCAGCAGCAACAGCGCATTGCTGTCGGCCGGGAATAGCGCGCTCAGCACCAGGGTGTCCCACAGCGGGGTCTCACCCACGCCCGGTTCCAGGATGGCCTGTTCGTTGCTGGTGTCCGCCTCGGCGTCCAGCAGCGTCACGGCCAGCGCCCCGACATCCTCCAGCGCGTTCTCGTAGCGGGGCTGGGTGGCTTCAGTGCAGCGCAGGGTCAATTCCAGGAACGGCATGGCGGCGGGGACAATCGCGGGAAAGGGGGCCATGCTAGACCATCCGGGCGTCTCCGTATGCCCTGAGATGAATGAGACCGATTCAGACAGCGTTCCGGGGGCTTGCTAAACTTGGCGCTTTCCTATTCGCCCCGCATGGCCGTTTCCGTCCATGACCCTGGTGTCCACCGTCAAAACCTGGCTGTTGGTTGTGCCGGCGGTGGCGTTGCTGGGGGGTGGCCGGTTACCGCGCCAGTGCCCACGCGCGTGACGATGCGGCCGGCGCGCCCGGCGGTGCCGATGCACCGCATGCGGCAGCACCGGCCGCGGCAGCGCCGCCGTTGCCCGAGCCGCTGCTGCGGCGCCTGCGCGGCGTGGAGCAGGGCAGTGCGCTGCCCTCGGGTCTGCCGCTGGACATCCGGGCCGATGTCGAGGGCGATACCGATCTGTTCGCCTACGCCCAGCGCCTGCGCGTGCAGGCCGACCAGGGCAACAGTGAAGCGCGCTGGATGCTCAGCCGCGTCTATGACTACTGCGGGCAGTACGCGATGGACCCGGGCGGCTACCGCCTGGACAACAACGTGCTGGCCGGGCTGGGCCTAAGCGCATCGACGCAGATGGTGTAGGCGCGCGAGCGCGTGGCCAGCCGCTGTGGCGGCTTCATGGCCAGCGACAACCTGGGCCCGGCGCTGGTGGGCAACGAGCGCCGGCGCGCGGCCGTGCAGGGCAACCTGCCGGCCGAGGCATCGCTGTTCGCCGCCGGCGACCCGCTGAATAACACGCCGGAGTACCGCCAGGACCTGGTCGAGCGCGTGCTCGATTCGCGCGACCCGGAGGCGTACATGGCGCTGGCACCGGGCATGGGCCTGCGTGCGGCCGGTGACAAGACATTGAGTGGGTTCGTGGCCGGCGATCCGCTGAGCGAACTGGCGTGGCGCGTGGCGGCCTGCGAGCTGGGCATGCCCTGCGGGCCGGACAGCGTGCTGGTGAACAGCTATTGCGCCAACGGCGGCATCTGTTCGACGCGCGGCGGCCAGGATTTCCGGGATTTCGTATATGACGCCGCGGTTTCGCGGCAGGGGTCGGGGAAGATGAACGAGTGGGTGAAGCAGTTGTTGAAGTCGAGGGCCAGGCGATGAATTACCGTCGATTCCTGCACGGGGCCAAGTTCTGGTTCTGGGTGGTGCTGTTCGTGGCGTACTCGGCCGGTGCGGTCGGGCTGTTGATGATCGATACCTACGAAGACCGTTACCGGTACCTGTCGAAGGTGGAGATGACTTCGGTGACCTCGCCGGGCGCGTTGCGCGGGGCCGGTGCCAGCCAGGTCGCTGCGGTGTACCGCGCGCAGAGTGGCATGCCGTTCGCTGCGCTGCCGACCGGTAGTACGTTCCAGGTGGTCTGGCCCGATGGTTCGACCGAAACCATGGTGGTGGTCGACCCGACCTCGCCCAACGGTGTGCAGCCGCTGCCGCGCACGCAGGTGCCGGCGGACGTGGCCGACAAGCGCTGAGCCGCGCGTGGGCCGGCGCCGGACACTCCCGGCGCGGCCGAACAACACGCAATAAAAAAGGGCGGGGAGATCCCCGCCCTTTTCATGTCCATCGATGGCGCGCTGCTCAGGTCAGCGCGATCGACTTGTTCTTGCGTTCGGCCAGGCGCTTTTCCAGGTAGTGGATGTTCTGCCCACCGCCCTGGAAGCCCTTGTCGCGCATGATCCGCTGCTGCAGCGCGATGTTGGTCTTGATGCCGTCCACCACCATCTCGCTCAACGCCACGCGCATGCGGGCAATGGCGGTTTCGCGGTCCGGGCCGTGCACGATCAGCTTGCCGATCATCGAGTCGTAGTTCGACGGCACGCGGTAGCCACTGTAGATGTGGGTGTCCACGCGCACGCCGGGGCCACCCGGCGGATGGAAGCCGGTGATGGTGCCCGGGCTCGGCACGAAGGTTTCAGCGTCTTCGGCGTTGATGCGGCATTCGATGGCATGGCCGGTCAGCACCACATCGCTCTGCTTGATCGACAGCTTCTGGCCGGCGGCGATCTTCAGCTGCTCGGTCACCAGGTCGATGCCGGTGACCATTTCGGTAACCGGATGCTCCACCTGGATGCGGGTGTTCATTTCGATGAAGTAGAAGCGGCCGTCTTCGTAGAGGAACTCGAAGGTGCCGGCGCCGCGGTAGCCGATGCGCACGCAGGCCTCGGTGCAGACCTTGCCGATCTGCTCGCGCTGTTCGACGCTGATGCCCGGTGCCGGTGCTTCTTCCACCACCTTCTGGTGGCGGCGCTGCATCGAGCAGTCGCGCTCACCCAGGTGGATGGCGTTGCCCTGGCCGTCGGCCAGCACCTGGATTTCCACGTGGCGCGGGTTCTCCAGGAACTTCTCCATGTAGACCTCGCTATTGCCGAACGCGGCCTTGGCCTCGCTCTTGGTGGTCTCGATGGAGGTCTTCAGCGAGGCTTCGGCGTGCACCACGCGCATGCCGCGGCCGCCGCCGCCGCCCGCCGCCTTGATGATGACCGGGTAGCCGATCTCACGGGCGATCTTGGTGTTGGCGACGATATCCTCGCCCAGCGGACCGCCCGAGCCCGGCACGCACGGCACGCCGGCGGCCTTCATCGCGCGGATGGCTTCGACCTTGTCGCCCATCATGCGGATGGTGTCGGCCTTCGGGCCGATGAAGATGAAGCCGGACTCTTCCACGCGTTCGGCGAAGTCGGCGTTCTCCGACAGGAAACCGTAACCCGGGTGGATGGCCTGGGCGTCGGTGACTTCCGCCGCGGCGATCAGCGCCGGAATGTTGAGGTAGCTCTGCGGCGACCGTGCCGGGCCGATGCAGACCGACTCGTCGGCCATGGCCACGTGCTTGAGGTTGCGGTCGACCGTGGAGTGCACGGCCACCGTGCGGATGCCCAGGGTGTGGCACGCGCGCAGGATGCGCAGCGCGATCTCCCCTCGGTTGGCGATGACGACTTTGTCGAGCATGGCGCGCCCCTCAGCCGATCACGAACAGCGGCTGGTCGAATTCCACCGGCTGGCCGTTCTCGCCGAGGATGGCGACGATGGTGCCGGACTTGTCGGCTTCGATCGGGTTGAACATCTTCATCGCTTCGATGATGGCCAGGGTTTCGCCTTCCTTGACCTGCTGGCCCACGCTGACGAACGCCGGCTTGTCCGGGGCGGCCGAGGCGTAGAAGGTGCCGACCATCGGCGAGCGTAGTACGTGGCCTTCCGGCAGGGCATTGGCCGGCTTGGCGCTGCCGCCGGTGGAGGCTTCGGTGGGCGACTGCATCGGCATGGCCTGCGGTGCCGGCGCGGCCGGGGCGGTGTACACCGGGGCAGCCATCGGGGCGGCATAGCCGGCCACCGGGGCGCGCGACAGGCGCACGGACTCTTCGCCTTCCTTGATTTCGATCTCGGCCAGGTTGGATTCTTCCAGCAGGTCGATCAGCTTCTTGATTTTGCGCAGGTCCATGGGGGCCTCTTTGTTTTCTGTCTGGGTGAGGTGGGGCGCGGGCGCCCGACGAGGAAGGTCAGGGCGACGCCAGGCGGTGCAGGGCGGCGTCCATGGCGTAGCGGTAGCTGTCCGCGCCGAAACCACACACCACGCCCACCGCCTTGTCGCTGAAATAGCTGTGCTGGCGGAACGGTTCGCGGGCGTGCGGGTTGGACAGGTGGATTTCGATGAACGGCACCTCCACCGCGGCCAGCGCATCGCGCAGGGCCACCGAGGTGTGGGTGAGGGCGGCAGGGTTTATAAGGATGAAAGCGGTGCCATCGCTGCGTGCGGCCTGCACGCGCTCTACCAGCACATGCTCGGCATTGGACTGCAGGTGGTCGGTGGAATGGCCGGCGGCGGCGGCCTGGGCCTGCAGCGCCTGGTCGATCTGGGCCAGCGTGGTGTGCCCATAGACCCCCGGCTCGCGGGTGCCGAGCAGATTGAGGTTGGGGCCGTGCAGGACCAGCAGCTGTGCCATGGGAACCAAGGGTACCGGGAAGGGCGGCAGTCTGGCGGAACCCGGAATTAATGTCCAGTTCGGCGAAGTTTCGCGTGTTTCAATCGTTTGTTTGAATCTGCCGTTAGCACCGGAAGGTGGCAGAAGACGATCGCGCGATGGCGCCCGATCCCGCTATTTTACACCCGCTGCGCAGCAGAATCAGCATCCCACCGGTGCGTCTGGTGGTTTCCGGGTCCTATATTACCGTTGGTAGGTAACGAGCCACGGAGCCTTTTCATGCACACCCTGATTGTTGTTGCCCACCCCGATCCTGCCTCCCTCACCCATGCCGTCGCCGGCCGCATCGCCGAGGCCATCGGCGCGGCCGGCCACGGCCACACCGTCACCTTCGCCGATCTGGCCGCCGAAGGCTTCGACCCGCGCTTCAACCCGACGGACAACGCGCTGTTCCGCCAGACCGGGCCGGTGCCGGCCGACATCGCCGCCGAACACGCGCGCCTGCAGGCCGCCGATACGCTGGTGGTGGTCTACCCGCTGTACTGGTGGTCGTTCCCCGCGCTGCTGAAGGGCTGGGTCGACCGTGTGTTCACCCAGGGCTGGGCCTATGCCGACGGTGTCGATGGCAAGGTCGAAAAGAAGCTGCAGCACCTGCAGGTGCACCTGGTCGGCCTGGGCGGTGCCGACGAGGAGATGATCGAGCGCCGTGGCTACGGTGCGGCGATGAAGACGCAGATCGACGCCGGCATCTTCGATTACTGCGGCGCGCGCGTGGCCTCGTCCACGCTGCTGCTGGACACCGATACGCGCGCCGACGCCCATCTGCAGACCGCCACCGGCATCGGCACTAAGATAGCGGTAGACGCCTGATGATCCCCGTGGCCCATGCCTGCTGCTGCCTCCCCCCGCCGACGGTTGGCGCGCGAACAGCGCACACGCCAGCTGCTGGACGTGGCGTGGGCGCTGGTGCGCGGTGAGGGCACCGACGCGTTGTCGCTGGGGCGGCTGGCCGAGGCGGCGGGGGTGACCAAGCCGGTGGCCTACGACCACTTCACCACCCGCAACGGGTTGCTGGCGGCGTTGTACGAAGACTACGACGCCCGCCAGACGCGCATTTTCGATGAGCGCATCGCGGCGGCGCCGGCCACCGTGCACGAACGCGCGGCGGCCATCGCCTCCGGCTACATCGACTGCGTGCTGTCGCAGGGGCGCGAGGTGCAGGACATCCTCGCCGCGCTGAGCGGTGCGCCCGAACTGCTGCAGGTCAAGCGCCGCTACCAGCAGGATTTCATCGGCAAGTGCGCGGCCTGGCTGGGCCCGTTCGCTGCCGGCGGCGCGCTGCCGGTGGCGGCGCTGTGGGTGGTGCTGGGTGCGGCCGAATCGCTGTCCGAAGCGGTGGTTGCACAGGCCGTGGCGCAGCCGCAGGCCGAGGCCGAGCTGCAGCGCGTGATCATCGCGCTGGTCCAGCGCAGCGCCTGAGCGGCACTGCCGGGCTCAGGCGACGCTGGCCGCTGCCTGCGCGGTAATGGTGGCGAAACCCTGTTCAAGGTACTGCAGCGCCAGCGCATGGCGCTGCTCGCGCGAGGCCGTGCCCAGCACCACGGTGATCAGCCGCACCGGCGCGCTGCGCCCGGGCACGGGGCGGCAGGCGGTGGCTGCCAGGCAGTGGCCCGCGGCCTGGGTGTAGCCGGTCTTCAGGCCATCCACGCCGGGTTCGCCGAGCAGCCCGTTCTTGTTCTGCAGGTGCAGCGTGCCGAACGAGAACGTGCGCTGCGCAGTGACCTGCAGGCTGTGCGGGAAGTCTACGACCAGGCGCGCGCCCAGTACCGCCATGTCATGTGCCGTGGAGGCATGGCCCGGCGTGGTGTTGCCTGACACCGAAGCGAAACGGGTGCCGTGCAGTGCCATGCGCGCGGCGCAGTCGTTCATGCGCTGCAGGAAGGCGTGCTGCGAACCGGCGATGTGGCGCGCCAGCACCAGCGCGGCGTCGTTGCCGGAGATCACCATCATGCCTTCCAGCAATGTCTGCAGCGGCACCTGCTGGCCCGCGGCCAGGCCCATGCGGGTCTCGTCGTCGGCCACCGCGTCCACATCGGCGGCGTCGACCTGCACGCGGTCATCCCAGCGGCAGCTTCCGGCGGCCACCGCCGCGTAGGCCACGTAGGCGGTCATCAACTTGGTCAGCGAGGCCGGCGGGCGCACCTGCGTGGCGTTGTGCTGGAACAGGATCCCGAGGCCATCGGCGTCGAGGGTGATCACGGAAAGCGAATCGGAAAGGGCAGACACAGTGAGGCAGGGCGGGCAGGGGCGCGGACAGCATAGCCGCCGCACAGGCCCTGCCTTGATCACCCCGTTTAACGTTGGTTGACCGGTTCAGCGACACAAGTCTACGTGCGTAGACTTTAGGTCGAAGCGGGTCTACAGTGCGCCCATCGCCGTTCTTGCAGCTGGAGCCCTCCAGCGGGACGGAAGGAGAATGCGCATGAACGCTTCCACTTCGCCGCAGACGGTCCTGGTCACCGGCGGCACCGGTTTCATCGCCCAGTACTGCATCCTGGCGCTGCTCGAGGCCGGCTACCGGGTGCGCACCACGGTGCGTTCGCTCAGCCGCGAGGACGAAGTGCGCCGCCAGCTGAAGGCCGGCGGCACCGACGCCGGCGAGCGCCTGTCCTTCGTGGTGGCCGACCTGACCGCCGACGCCGGCTGGGCTGAAGCGGCGGCCGGCTGCAGCTTCACCCTCCACTGCGCCTCGTCCACGCCCACCGGTGAACAGCGCAGCGAGGCCGAGTGGATCGCACCGGCCATCGACGGCACCCTGCGCGTGCTGCGCGCCTCGCGCGATGCCGGCGTCACACGCGTGGTGCTGACCTCGGCCTTCGGCGCCATCTGCGCCGGCCACAAGGACATCCGCCGCCCGTTCAACGAAAGCGACTGGAGCAACCTCGACTCGGGCGATGTTTGGCTTTACCAGAAGTCCAAGACCCTGTCCGAGCGCGCGGCGTGGGAGTTCATCCGTACCGAAGGCAACGGCATGGAACTGTCGGCGGTGAACCCGACCGGCGTGCTGGGCCCGGTGCTGGGCGCCGACTACTCGCACTCCATCCGCATGATCAAGGACATGCTGGAAGGTCAGAAGGGCGTGCCGAAGATCAACTGCGGTTTCATCGACGTGCGCGATGTGGCCGACCTGCACCTGCGGGCGATGACCCAGCCGGCGGCGGCCGGCGAGCGCTTCATCGCCATTTCCGGCGACAGCCTGTGGATGATCGACATTGCCAACGTGCTGCGCGAGCGGCTGGGTGCGGCGGCCAGCAAGGTCACCTCGCAGGTGCTGCCCAACGCGGTGGTGCGCCTGGCCGCGATCGGCAGCCCGGCGGTGCGCGGTGCACTGCCGCTGCTCGGCCGCAACATGAATGCCACCAGCGAAAAGGCCATCGGCCTGCTGGGCTGGCACCCGCGCCCGCGCGAGGACGCCATCGTGGCCACCGCGCAGAGCCTGATCGACCTGGGCCTGATCGACGACGGCCGCGCGCACTGAGACAGGGGTACCTGGGGTGCCTCCGTGGCAAGGCGTATACGTATCGTATATGATTCGTATATTCCTTCCTGGAGCACCCCATGGGCATCGTCAACATCGACGACGCGCTGCACGACCAGCTGCGTCGCGCCTGCACGGTCAGCCACCGCTCGATCAACGCGCAGGCCAATTTCTGAATCAAGGTCGGCATGCTGTGCGAGATGCACCCGGAACTGAGCTTCCAGGACATCGTCGCCAATGAACTGCGCGCGGCCGGCGTGCAGGCACAGCCGCTGGCACCGGTGCCGGGGCGCGCGTGAGCAGCGCCTGGGTGAAGCAGCCGGCGAAACTGGCGCTGATGGCCACCTCCGGCGCGCTGCTGGCGCAGGTGTTCCATGCGCTGGACCAGTTGCCGATGGAAGGCCGCAGCACGATGGCGCTGAACGACTTCGTCGAGCGCATGATCGTCGATGAGCTGCACGCGCGCCCGGCCAGCAAGGGCCAGTACGATTTCCCGTACGTGCTCAACGCCTCCATCGACGATGTGGTCTGCCACGGCATGCCCGCGCACGAGGACGTGCTGCGCAGCGGGCAGATCGTCAACCTGGACATTACGCTGGAGAAGAACGGCTACATCGCCGATTCCAGCACCACCTACCTGGTGGGCGAGGTGGACTACCCCGCGCGGCGGCTGGTGCGCACGGCCTACCAAGCCATGTCGAAGGGCATCGCCGCGGTGCGGCCCGGCGCGCGGCTGGGCGATATCGGCCACGCCATTGCGCGCCATGCGCGCCAACACGGCTGCAGCGTGGTGAAGGAATACTGCGGCCACGGCATCGGCCGCGAGATGCACGAGGAGCCGCAGATCCTGCATTACGGCCATGCCGGCACCGGCAGCGTGCTGGAGGAAGGCATGGTGTTCACCATCGAGCCGATGCTCAACCAGGGCCGTGCGGCCATCCGCCATTCGCCCGATACCTGGCCGGTGCATACCCGCGATGGACTGTTGTCAGCGCAGTTCGAGCACACCGTGGCGGTCACCCGCACCGGTGTGCAGGTGCTGACCCTGCGCCCGGGCGAAACGCCGCTGTGCCCGCTGGGGTGATGCGCTAAGGTCGGGGCCTGCCCATCGCCGGAGGCGCGCATGCACCCCACCGCCACCTTGCCCACCCCCCCGCCCAGCTGGCCGAGCGCCGTGCGGCGTTCCGTGCACTGCATGCCGAGGGCTGCTTCGTACTGCCCAACCCCTGGGACGTGGGCAGTGCGCGCTACCTGGCCGTGCAGGGCTTCGCCGCCCTGGCCACCACCAGCGCCGGTTGCGCCTGGAGCGAAGGCCGCCCGGACGGCGTGGTGTCCCTGCAGGCCACGCTGGACCACCTGCGCCTGCTGGTCGCCGCCACGCCGCTGCCGGTGAATGCCGATTTCGGTGATGGCTTCGGCAACACGCCCGAGACCGTGCCCGAAGCGGTCAGCGCCGCCGTGGATACCGGCGTTGCCGCATTGTCGATCGAAGATGCCAGCGGTGATGACGCGGCACCGGTGCGCAGTCTGGACGATGCGCTGGCACGCCTGCAGGCCGCGCGCGCGGCCATCGACCGCAGCGGCGCCGAGGTGCTGCTGGTGGCGCGTGCCGAGAATTTCTTCGTCGGCATTCCCGACCTGGACGATACGCTGCGGCGGCTGCGTGCCTTCGCTGCCGCCGGTGCCGATGTGCTGTACGCGCCGGGCATCGTGGAGGCCTCGCAGATCGCCGCGGTGGTGGCCGCGGTGGCGCCCAAGCCGGTGAACCTGCTGGTCGGCGCGCCTACTTCGCTGACGTTGCCGGCAATCGCTGCGCTTGGTGTGCGCCGGGTCAGTCTCGGCGGCGCACTGGCCCGCGCCGCCTGGGGTGGGCTGATGCAGGCGGTGCAGCCACTGCAGCAGGGCCGCTTCGATGGGCTGCAGGGCGCGGCACCCGGCGCGGCCTTGAACGCGTTGTTCCGCTGACGCCGCCACGGCGTTGCTTGTGAAGGTCTCAGTCGGCAGCGACATTGCCATCGCCTAGAGTGGGTCACGGATGGTCATGCACAGGGAGGCACGGCAAACGTGAAGCAGGCATTCTCGGGTGAGGTGCGTTGGTTGAGTTTCCGGCTGCGCAACGGGCAGTCGATCGGTCCCGCCGCGTTGAGCGCGGGCTGGTCACAGGCAGCGGCCACCGGCGGATGCACGGTGCGCCGCGAAGCCGTCGAAGGGGCCGGCGTGGTGTACGCGCTGTACGGGCCCAATTCATTGCCGTCGCCGCGCGCGGCGGAGTTGAACATGCGCCGCTTCCTCGAGCAGGCCGGCTACGTGTTCACCATGGGCTCGCTGGGCGGGCGCACGGTTCCGGTGGCCTGAAGGCCCGGCCGGCCGCCAGCGGCGGCTACGGGGCGGCGGGCACCAGGGTGACCGCCGCCCCGCCCGCGCGAACGCTTCGCGCAGGAAATCACTGGCCTTGAGGGCCTCCACCTCCGCAAACAGCGCCTGCACCGCGCGGGCATCGCGCTGCACCGGCACGGCAACGGCCTGCTGGATGGCGGTGAAGCGGTCGGGCAGCACGCGGTGCCCGGCATGCGCATCGGCCCAGGCCTGCAGCGGCTGGCGCACGCCTGCGGCGGCATCCAGCACCTGCTGGTCGAACAGTGCGATGGCCGCGGCCGAGGTGTCGGCGCGTTCGATGCGCGCGTGCTTCAGTTCGCGGCTCAGGTACAGATCGTAGGCCGCACCGCGGCCCACGGCGATGCGCAGGCCCTCGCGGTCCAGGTCGGCCACGCAGCGCGCCGGGCTGTCTGCGCGCACCAGATAGGTGCCTTCGATTTCCATATACGGTGCACTGAACGCGATGCGGTCGGCGCGTGCCGGGTCCACCGCCAGGAAGGCCAGGTCCCAGGCGTCCTGTGCGGCCGCAGCCACCACTGAAGCGGCCGCGTCGTGGCAGTGCAGCTGCACTGCCACGCCCAGCCGGCGCGCCAGTTCGATGGCCAGCGCCACGCTGGGCCCGCGCGGTGCGTGCGCCTCGCCCTGGGCCAGCACTGCATTGCCCAGGTTGATCGCCACCCGCAGCACGCCGTGCGGGGCCAGGGCGGAGCGGTAGTCGGACAGCGGCATGGTCGTTCCGGTCGGGGCGGGGGCCCCAGCATGCCATTGCCGGCGTGACTGCATGCAGTCGAAGGGCGCTTACACTGCCAGGCACCTTGGAGTGCTGTGCGGCCCGATGAACCCTATCCTGCATGTGGAAATTCCCTTGACCGACCTGGCCCGCGCCAGCGCGTTCTACCAGCACTGGCTGCAGCAGGAGATTGCCGCACCGCTGGAACTGCACGACTGCCTGATGGCCTACCTGCCGTTCCAGGATGATGCCGGCGGCGCCAGCATCGCGCTGGTGCAGGGCGCCGACTACCGGCCCACCGAACAGGGCGCGCGCATCTATATCGGCGTGGAGGATCTCGACGCCAGCCTGGCGCGCGCTGCAGTCCGGTGCCACGCTGCGCTTCGGCCCGGCGCAGGCCGGCGACTGGCAGGCGGCCGAGATTGCCGACAGCGAGGGCAACCGCATTGCCGTGCAGGCGCCGGCCGCCACCTGACCCGGGCGACGCGGTGTCATCACGTGCCGGCTAGGCGAACGGTTGCGCCACCGTGCCGCGTCAGCTGGCCGCGGCCTGCCACTGCTGCAGCCAGCGGGTGATGGCTGGATCCAGCCGCGCATCATCAGGCACGCGCACGCCGAACTGCGTCTGCAGGACCTCGCGTACATCGGCAGCATCGCGCAGCGCGCGTTTCTGCGGCGGCTGGCCGCTGCGGTACTCGCTGTAGTTGCCACTGCCGATGGTGCGCCGCCAGTCCGGTCCGGTCAGTGCTGCACGCAGCTGGCCCGGAAAACTGGATTCGGGGTGGGCGCACACGTACCAGTTGGCCACAACGTTGTCCGCCGGCTCGGGCGCCTGCAGGTCGAAGCCATACAGCCGCCGCCATGACTCGCCGGTTTCGGCCAGCAACAGGAACTGCTGCCCGTCGTGGTCGATGCGGAAGCGCTCATGCGGGGTCGGCTGCACGCCGCGTTCCTGCAGCCGCAGCGGTGCGGTCGGGGTCAGGCTGCCGAAACCGGCATCCACCAGCCAGTCCTCGCCGTCCAGCCGCACACGCACCAGCAGGCGGGTGCGTGCGGTCAGCGTGCCCGGTTCAGCCGACAGCAGCACGCGCGCGGAAAGCGGGCGCGCATCGAAACCCAGCGCCTGCAGCAGCGCCAGTAGCGTGCCGTTGAGCTCGAAGCAGTAGCCGCCGCGCTGCTGGACCAGCAGCTTGTGCTGCACGCTGTCCAGGCCGATCGGCACGGCATCGCGCAGCAGGCAGGTGAGGGTTTCAAACGGCAGCAGCGCGTTGTGCTGTTGCTGCAGCACGGTCAACCCGGCCAGCGATACCGGCGGTGGCGCGGCCAGCTGCAGCTGCTGCAGGTAACGGGAAACATCCAGCGGGCTCATGGCGGTGGCAGCGGGGAAGGGGCGCCTACTGTGCTACCGCAACCGGGGTTGAGGTCAAGCGCGCCGTGTCATGCCCCGGTCGCCTGCGGCCGGTACAAAGGCCGCGATCGCGCCCCACGCCGCTGGCGGCAGCGAAAAAAAACCTAAAGCTGCAGCATGGCCGGCCGATACCGAGGCGTCATTACGCCTGGAGTCTGACATGCTGGTCGTTGCAACCCGCCTGCGGTCCCTGCGCGCACGCCTTGCCGCGCTGCGCCCCGCGCCTGCCTCCCTGCCGGTGTGGCTGCAGCCGCACCGGCTCAGCCTGGCCAACAAGCTCAAGGCGACCCTGATGGTCTGTGGCCTGGGCCTGGCGGCCATCGCCGCCGTCTACGGCTGGACCCGCCACGCCAGCACCCAGGCCGCGCGCAGCTACGACAGCTACCAGCATGGCACCGACCTGGCCGCCGCACTGGCCACCCAGATGGCCGAGGCGCGCCGCCTGCAGACCCAGTATGCACGCAGTTTCGATGATGCCGACCGCCAGCAGCTGCTGGCCGCGCAGGCCGCCCTGCAGGCCGATCTGAAGGCATTGCGCACGGTGCCGATGGACGCCGGCTGGCGCAGGGCACTGCAGGGCTTGACCGAAGCGGCGGATGCCTTCGCCGAGGGCATTGCCGCGCTGTTCGGGCGCGTGGACGAGATGGGGCGCGGCGACGCAGGGTTGGCCGCGCAGCTGCAGCAGGCCGCCGACACGCTGCAGGCGCGCGTGGATGCCCTGCAACGCCCGGCTTTGGCGCTGCACCTGCAGAAGATGCGCCGGCAGGAAGCCCTGCTGCTGCTCAGCGGCGATTCCAGCCACGCCGACCGCGCCAGCGAAGAAAAACTGCCGTTCGATCTGGCGCTGGCCGGGCTGAAGGCCGACGTGCAGGATGCGGTGCGCGCCGACATGGAGGCCTACCAGGCCGCGTTGCTTGGCTACACCGCCGCGCGCGTGGGGCTGGACGTGGAGAGCCAGTCGCTGGCCGATACCGCCGCCACCATCGCCCCGGCACTGGCCGACCTGCAGAAGGCGCAAGCGGCGGCACTGGCTACCGCGCGCGCGGGGCAGCAGGCCGGTGGCCGCACGATGACGGTGCTGTTCGCCGCCACCCTGCTGCTGGTGGCCGGCGTGCTGATCACCAGCCTGGTGCTGGTGCTGCGCGCGGTGCGCCGCCCGATCGCAGATACGCTGCGCTTTGCCACCGACATCGCCGATGACCGGCTGGACACCACGCTGCGCGTCTACAACCCCAACGATGAAATCGGGCAGCTGGCGCAGCGGCTGGTGCACATGCAGCAGCGCCTGCGCGAGTGCATCGATACCGAACGCGCGGCGGAACGCGGCAACAGCCGCGTACGCCAGGCACTGGACTGCGCACAGACCGGTCTGATGGTGGTCGACGCCGAAGGGCGCGTAGCCTATGCCAACCCTGCACTGCTGCAGCTGCTGGGCAGCACGCCCGAGGCCCTGCTAGGGGGCGATGCGGTGCAGCTGCACCCGGCGCTGGCTGCGCTGCTGGGCGTGCGCCAGCGAGAGGAACGCGAGATCATCCATGCCGGCACCCGCTTTCAGCTGGTGGCCAATGCCATCGTTGATGATGGCCAGCACCTGGGCGTGGCGGTGGAATGGCGCAGCCGCGCGCTGGAAACGCTGATGGAAACCGAGGTGGCCGCGCTGGTGGACGCCGCCGCGCACGGCGAGCTGCACGGCCGCATCGCACTGGAGGGCAAGCAGGGCTTCGTGCGCACGCTGTCCACCAGCATCAACCACCTGCTCTCGACCTTCGAGCGCAACCTGGGTGATCTGCAGGCCCTGCTGGCCGCACTGGCGTGTGGTGACCTGAGCGTGCGGATGGAAGGCGATCTGCAGGGCGTGTTCGCGCGCATGCGCGACGATGCCAACGCCACGGTGCTGCAGTTGAACCGCATCGTCGGGCGCATCCAGCAGGCGGCCGTGGCCATCGATGCCGGCGTGGCCGACATCGCCGCCGGCCACCACGACCTGTCACGCCGTACCGAACAGCAGGCGGTGAACCTGGAAGAGACCGCGGCGTCGATGCACGAGCTGACCGATACCGTGGGCCGCAATGCCGCCGCTGCCGGTGAGGCCGACGTGCTGGTACAGACCACCGCCGGCGTGGCCGCGCGCGGTGGTGAAGCGGTGGGCAAGGTCGTGGCGACGATGCAGGACATCAGTGCCGCGTCGCGGCGCATCGGCGAAATCACCAACCTGATCGATGGCATCGCATTCCAGACGAACATCCTGGCGCTGAATGCCGCCGTGGAAGCGGCACGTGCGGGCGAGCAGGGTCGCAGTTTCGCGGTGGTCGCCGCCGAAGTGCGGCTGCTGGCACAGCGCAGCGCCGATGCGGCCAAGCAGATCAAGGGGCTGATCGCCGATTCGGTGGCGCGGGTCGGGCAGGGCAACGCACTGGCCGCCGAGGCCGGCACCACCATGGGCGAGATCGTCGGCAGCGTGCAGCAGCTCACCGCGTTGGTTGCCAGCATCCGCAGTGCCTCGCAGGAACAGCATGCCGGCAGCGCGCAGGTGAACCAGACGGTGGTACAGATGGAAGCCAGCACGCAGCGCAACGCCAGCCTGGTGGAAGAGGCGGGCGCCTCGACCCAGGCCATGCAGGGGCAGGTGCGTACGCTGGCCGATGCAGTGGCGGCGTTCCAGCTGCAGGGTGCAGCGCGCGGTACCCGCGTGGCCGCCTGAGGCCTGCCACGGCGCGGTACCTGCACAGGGTGCCGTGCCGGTGTGGCATGCGCGGTGTGGTCAGTACACGTCGCGCCGGTAGCGGCCCTGTTCCAGCAGGGTTTCGACGGCCTCGTCGCCCAGCACCTGGCGCAGCACCGCATCGACGCCGCCGGCCATGCCCTGCAGCGAGCCGCAGACATGGATGACCGCACCGCGGCCCATCCAGACCTGCAGGGCATCGGACGCCGCCAGCAGCCGGTGCTGCACGTAGTCTGCGTTCGCGCTGTCGCGCGAATAGGCCAGGTCCACGCGCTGCAGGTGGCCGCTGACCTGCCAGGCGCCGATCTCATCGGCGAACAGGGCGTCATGCGCGCGCTGGCGTTCGCCGAACAGCAGCCAGTGGCCGCCTTCGCTCGCGTGGGCTGCATCGCGCAGCAGGCTGCGCAGGCCGGCGATGCCGGTGCCGTTGCCGATCAACAGCATCGGGGCGCCGGGCACGCGGTGGAAGCGCGCATTGCGGTGCACGCGCGCCGCAATGCTGCTGCCCAGTGCGGCATGCCCGGTCAGCCAGCCCGAGCCCAGGCCCGGCCGCCCGCTGGCGTCGTGCACCCGGCGCACCACCAGTTCCACCGCCGCATCGTGGCCGGCACTGGCAATGGAGTATTCGCGGCTGGGCAGCAGCGGCAGCCCGGCCAGCCAGCGCAGGCCATCCTGCACGCGCAGCGCGGTGGCGGCCTCGGGCAGCTGTCGTTCGCTGGCCAGCGCCAGCAGGGTGCGCGGCTGCCCCTCCACCTGTACCGGCAGCAGCGGGTCCAGCCCTTGCGCTTCCAGTACGGCGGCAACCTGCGCAGGGTCCTGGCGCGGGGCGACATGCAGGATGTCACCGGCCTGCCAGTGCATGCCGGCCGGCGGCGCCAGCCGGACCTGCCAGATCGGCCCGCCCTGGCTGCCCGGGTTGAGCAGGTGGCGCTCGAGCAACGTCCAGTCATGCAGCTCGGTGCTGGGCGGCAGTGCGCTGTCATCGGCGGCCACGCCGGTCAGCGTGGAGAGCTGGCGCTGCCAGTGGCGCAGCATGCCGGCGTCGGCGGCATCCACCTCCACGCGCTCGAACAGCGGCTGTGCACCCTGCTGCTGCAGCCAGGCATCAACCTGGCGGCCGAAGCCGCAGAAACGCGGGTACTGGTGGTCGCCCAGCGCCAGCACCGCATGGCGCAGCGCGGGCAGCGGCAATGCCTGCGGCAGCAGCTGCCGCGTGAAACGGCGTGCGCTGTCCGGCGGTTCGCCATCGCCGAAGGTGCTCAGCACGAACAGCGCACGCGTGGCAGCCTGCAGGCGCGTGGCGTCCAGCTGTGCCAGCGGCAGCACCTGCGCCGCACGCCCGGCGCCCTGCAGCTGCGCGGCGGCCCGCCACGCCAGCTGTTCGGCCAGCCCACTCTGACTGGCATGCACCACCAGCCAACGCTCGCCGTCGGTGGCGGCAGGTGCGGGCGTGCTGCCGGCCTGGCGCAGTGCACGTGCGGCACGTTGGCCGCGGCGGCGGTCCAGGTACAGCATCCAGCCGGTGATGAAGAACAGGCACATCGCCAGGCTGCTCAGCATTACTACCACGCGCCCGGGGACGCCGAAGAAGCTGCCCGAATGCAGGGCGAACACGCTGGTGGTCAGCTTGGCTCCGGCACCCAGCCCGGCGTAGGGGCGATAATCGAGCACCGCGCCGGTGGCC
The DNA here is from genome assembly GCA_009912235.1 of Stenotrophomonas maltophilia. Taxonomy (GTDB): domain Bacteria; phylum Pseudomonadota; class Gammaproteobacteria; order Xanthomonadales; family Xanthomonadaceae; genus Stenotrophomonas; species Stenotrophomonas maltophilia_AV. Next base: position 596,205 of record WNDS01000003.1, on the reverse strand, counting down.
GGGTCCAGCTGCAGGATGTCCTGCGCGCGGTCATGGCTGCCGCCGCGCTGCGCCGGATCACCGGCCATCACCCGTGCGGTCAGCGGCTGGCCGGGCTTGCCCGGCAGGCGCAGGTCGATGAAGCCGGTGCGGACGCCGGGCAGGGCATACAGACTGGCCTGCACGCGTTCCAGATCCAGCTGGCCGTGTTTGTCCGCCACCACGTGCACCGCCGGCGTGGCCCCCAGCAGGCGCGTGGCGCCGGTGCGGTACCAGTCGAAGGACCACCACAGGCCGGTCAGCGCGCTCATCAGGTAGACCACCAGCACCCAGCTGCCCACCACCGAATGCAGGCTCCACAGGAAGCTGCGGCCGCGCCGCTGCCATTCCACCACCAGCCAGCTGCGCCAGTGCCACCAGCGGCGCGGCCAACGCAGGTACAGCCCGGACAGCGCGAAGAACAGCAGGGCGATCGCACAGCTGCCGACCACCAGCTTGCCGCGCTCGCCGGCGGCCAGGTGGCGGTGCAGGTCTTCGACGAAATCGAAGAAGGCCTGGCCGCGCAGGGCACTGAAGTGCTCGCCGGTATACGGGTCGAAGGTGATCCAGTGCGCCTTGCCGCCTTCGAAGCGCGCCATCGACAGGCGCTGGCCGGTGGCGTCCACGCGCAGGCGCTGCAGCGGCCGGCCGTCCTCATGGGACAGGCGCGGCAGCAGGTCATCCAGCGGCAGTGGCTGCTGGCCCTGCTGGTGTTGTTCGACGATGGCGCCCAGTCCCGGATTGAGCGCGCGCAGCAGCTCGTCCTCGAAGGACAGCGTGGCGCCGCTGAGGCCCATCAGTGCCAGGACAGTGCCGGCAGTGATGCCCAGCAGCCAGTGCAGTTGGAACAGGATGTTCTTGACCATCGAAGGAGGAAGGCCCGGAAGGCTGCCGCCCGCATCCTGCGTAACAGCAAATGAGAATTAATCCGCCAATTCTCCGGGGGCGGACCGGCTACGGTCAAGGAGGGTTGTAGTGCAGGGCTGCGCCCTGCACCCGCAGAGGCCGGAGCCGAAGCCGGAGCCGAAGCAACGGCAACAGCCGGCATTCCATGGGATGGCGGGGTGGGTCCGGTTGAGGGGGACGCCGTAAACCCATCCCTGGGGGCTTGGTCGCGCCATCCATGGCGCTCACACCCCCTCAACCGGACCCACCCCGCCTTCGACAGATTTCCACGATCTGTCGGAACGACAGCTGGGGTCAGATCCGTTTTTTGTAGGAAAACGGATCTGACCCCAAGGTGGAATTTAATATCTGACTGATTTCATCCACGCATGGCGTGGATCAAAAAAAACTGCAGGAAACTGTCAGGGGCGGGGCGGTGTGGGCTTGCAGGACCGCAGGCGCCATGGATGACGCCTACGAGCCCCATAGGTGAGGGCGCTTTGCTTGCGAAGCACTGCTTCGCAAGCGCCCGAACGCCCAGCCGCCAGCGGCTGGGCCGGACCCCGGAGGGGGTTTACGGCGTGTCCTGCCAGCCCACACCGCCCCGCCATCCCACGGAATGCAAGCTGTTGACGTTGACGTTGACGTTGCTTTGGCTTGAAGCAGGTGCAGGGCGCAGCCCTGCAAGCAGACACCCCTACTGCACCCAGCCTGCAATCTCGCCGTGCTCGAACGGGCCCAGCTTCGCCTTCAGCATCCGCCCCTGCGCATCGAACAGCACGCTGTACGGCAGCAGGCCATCGCGGTTGCCCAGCTGCACGCTGGCATCGCGTGGGCCCGGGGTGTCGAGCACGATCGAGTAGCCCACCGGCACCCGCTGCAGGAAATCAGCCACGCTCTCCAGTGTGTCCAGCGCCAGGCCCAGCACCTGCACGCCCTACGTGCCCTGTGCTTCGGCGAAGCGGGCCAGCTCAGGCATTTCCTCGATGCATGGCCCGCACCAGCTGGCCCAGACATTCACCAGCAGCGGCCGGCCGGTGGCGTGCCGGCGCAGGTCCAGCGCGCTGCCGTCCAGTTGTGGCAGCACCAGCGCGGGCAGGGCATCGCCCACCTGCAGCGTGGGCACCGCCGCGCGTGGTGCGGCGGCGGGCACGGGGGCGCCGCAGGCGCCGGCGTCAACCGGTGCCCCGCCCACAGCCCCAGGCCGGCGGCCAGCACCGCTGTCCAAAGCAGTGCGGGCCGGCCCCAGCTCACCGCGCGGTGCGCAGCAGGGCTTCTTCGACCAGCGCCTGGGTCAGCACGGTCGGCAGCACGGTGGGCGGTGCGCCCGGGCCGTAGACCACGTACAGCGGCACGCCCACGGCCTTGTGCTCTTCCAGGAAGGCGGTGATGACCGGATCGACGTTGGTGTAATCACCGCGCATGTAGACCGCATTGGTGCGCTTGAGCAGGTCCTTGAATTCCTGGCGGCCCAGCACGGCGCGCTCGTTGGCCTTGCAGCTCACGCACCAGTCGGCGGTCATGTTGACGAACACCATGCGGTTGTCGGCACGCAGGCGGCCGAGCAGTTCCGGCGAGTAGTCCACCTCGTTGGCGCTGGCCTGCTGTGCGGCGCGCGCCGGCGGCTCCATGCGCGTAACCATCCACGCCGGCACCAGCGAGGACACCGCCAGCAGCACGCCCAGCAGCCCGGCCGCACGCTGGCTGCGCCAGCGGCCGCGCTCGTACAGCCACAGCCCCAGCGACAGCAGCAGCAGGCCCAGCAGGGCCACGGCCATGCCGTCCACGCCGCGCTGCTTGCCCAGCACCCACAGCAGCCACAGCGCGGTGGCGTACATCGGGAAGGCCAACACGTGCTTGAGTGTTTCCATCCACGGGCCCGGCTTGGGCAGGCGTCGCGCCAGTGCCGGCACGAAGCCGATCAGCAGGAACGGCAGGGCCAGGCCCAGGCCGAGGAACAGGAACACCATCATCGCCTTGAACGGCGGGGCCACGAAGGCATAGGCCACCGCGCCGCCCATGAACGGGCCCACGCAGGCGCTGCCGACCACGCAGGCCAGCGCGCCGGTGAAGAAATCGCCCAGCGGGCCGCTGCGGTTGGCCAGCGACTGGCCCAGGTTGCCCAGCCCGCCGCCAAGGGTGAACACGCCGGACAGGCTCAGGCCCACGGCGAACATCACAAACACCAGCGCGGTCACCACGCCGGAGTGCTGCAGCTGGAAGCCGATGCCCACCGCATTGCCGAGCATGCGCAGGCCCACCATCAGGGCGCCCACCACGGCAAAGGCCACCAGCACGCCCAGCGTGTACCACATGGCATGGCTGCGCGCGCGCTCGTGGCTTTCACCACTCTGCGCCACGCTCAGCACCTTCAGCGACAGGATCGGCAGCACGCACGGCATCAGGTTCAGCACCAGGCCGCCGGCCAGTGCCAGCAGCAGCGCCAGCACGAAGGAGCGTTCGGGGTTGGGCGTGGTGGCCGGTGCGCGTGTACGCAGTGCGTTGTCGCTGCGTGCGTCGCTGCTGCCGACCACGCTGGGCGCATCGTTGGGCACGGTCGGCAGCTGGCGCAGCGGCACGCCGTCGGCGGTGGCGCGCCCGCTTGGCGCTTCACCGGCCGGCGCGCTGGGCAGCACCGTGCTGGACGGTGCCTCGCCAGGCGCACGCGTTGCCGTGCTGCCGGCCGGCAGGGCCAGCGTTACCCGGCGCGTCATCGGCGGGTAGCAGATGCCGTCGGTCTGGCAGCCCTGGAAGGTGACCACCAGGGTGCCGTCAGTGGCGGCGGCGCGGCTGCGGTTGAGCGGCAGCGGCACTTCCACCTGCTTGAAGTAGACCGCCACGTCACCGAAGTGTTCATCGCGGTGCGACTGTGCGGTCGGCCAGCGCAGCGCGGCCGGCTTCACGCCGTCGGCGCCTTCCAGCCGCAGCGAGGTGCGGTCGCGGTACAGGTAATAACCCGGTGCTGGGGTGAAGCGCAGCAGCAGGATGTTGCCGTCGATGGCGATGGCATCGAAGCAGAAGGCCTGTTCGGCCGGCAGCGGCAGTGCCTGCTGGCTGCTGCCGGCACCGGGCAGGTGCAGCCCGCCGCTGCTGCCGGCGCCGGCCAGCGGGTTGCCGAACGGCAGCGGCTTGCTGCTGGCCACGTTGCTGGCCGAGGCCGTGCCACCGCCGCCGGGCAGGGTCACCTGCACCACGCGCTTCTGCGGTGGGTAGCAGACACCGGCATCGGCACAGCCCTGGTAATGCACTTCCAGGCGGATGGTGCCGGCGGCATCGGTGGGCGCGCCGGGCAGGGTGGCCTGCAGGCGCTGCCGGTAGGTTTCCACTTCGCCGAAGAAATCGTCGTGGTGCTTGTCACCGGCCGGCATCTGCAGCGCGCCGGCGTTGAAGGCCGGGTCGGCCTTGACGCTGGTGCGGTGCCGGTAGAGATAATAGCCGGGGGCGATCCTGAAATCCAGCTGCACCTGGTCACGCGCGGTGGCCTGGGTGGTCAGCGCGAACGCCTGGTCCACCGGCAGCAGGTCTTTCTCGCTGACGGCCCAGGCGGGCAGGGCAAGCAGGTACAGCGCGCCCAGCAGGGCGGCACGACGAAACAGCGTCATCAATCAGCGTCTTCCCGGGTCTGTGCCCGGATCCAATCCAGATAGGCCGGCAGTCCGGCCCGGGTTTCGACCGCAATGCACTCCGGGAGTTCATACGGGTGCAGTTCGACGGTGCGGGCGATGGCCGCATCGACGCGGGCCGCGGTGGTTTTCACCAGCAGCTGCAGTTCGTTATCGGTGGTGACTTCGCCCTGCCAGCGGTAGGTCGACTGCGCCCCGTCCAGGCGGGTCACGCAGGCGGCCAGCTGTTCGCCCACCAAGGCGTGGGCGATGCGGTCGGCACTGGCCGCGTCCGGGCAGGTGGTCAACAGCAGCAGCACGGGCGGGGTGGTCGACATGACCGTTGAGTATAGGGCCGCCGCCGGGTCAGGGCCCGGCGGCGGCATGGACCACTGCGTTGCGTGGTCAGTTGGCCAGCTGGCAGGAGGCCGGTTTTGCCGAGGTGAACAGCGCCGGGGCGGCCCACTCGGGGTGGTCGATGAACGGGTTGCGGTTGCCCTGGAACGAGTAGATCACGTCATTTCGCGCACGCTCGGCATCATCCGGCGGGTCGGACAGGTGCCAGTCGATCAGGGTCGACAGCAGGCCCATGTAGGCCGGCGAGCTGCTGGTCTTGACGATCCTGCTGCGGTCGTCGGTAAGTTCCAGGTCCGGTTCGGACTGGCCGGTGGCCGCATCCTTGCCGCCCTCATAGCGGATGGCCATGTACATCACCGCACGCGCCATGTCGCCCTTGCGCTTGCCCCAGACCTGGAAGGTGCCGCCGTTGCCGTCCGGGCTGCGCACCCAGTTGGAATTGCCCGGGTAGCCGCCGCTGCCGCCGCCCTGGCCGTTGTTGGCCTCGGTGGCGCGCTCGCCGCAGCTGGCATCGCAGGTGCCGAACGGCTTGTTGCCGCGGTCGGCATTCCACTGCGCATCGGTCAGGTACAGCATGTGGGTGTCGGTGTAGGGCGCGTACGGCAGGCCCTTGTCGCCGGTGGTGCTGGCAAAGCCCAGCGAGTTCGGCCAGGTGTGCTCGCGGTTGTACTTCAGGCCGCCGCCGCTGCCGGCGCGGTCGGTCACCTTGGTATAGCTGCGGTTGCGGTAGGCATCGAGGATGCGGCCGGCGTTGTTCGGGTCTTCGTCGGCAATTTCCAGGATGGTCCAGGTCGAGGTGCCCGAACCGCTGTACGGGTAGACGGTGCGGCCCTTGATGGTCTCGTGCAGCGAGCAGCGCAGCTGGCTGGGGCTGGAGGTGTTGACCCGCCGATAGTAGCCGGTCGGGCCACCGGGGGTGCCCGGGTCGGGCGTGCCGGTGCTGGCCACGGTGAAGGCGATGCACGAATCGGCGGCCGGGCGGGCGCCCTCGCTGTCGGTGATGCGGCTGGCACGCACGTCGAAGCGGCAGGCCTCGCCGGCCACCAGCGCGGTGTTCGTGGCGATCTTCACCGCCCGCCCGCTGGCCGGGTGGCTCAGCGCCACGCTGCCGGAGCGGCCGCAGCTGAGCGCGAAGGCGCCGCTGGCCAGGTTCACCGTTTCGCTGAAGACCACTTCCAGGTCGCCGGCGGCCGGGAAGCTGCTGCTGCCCGGCGCAGGGGTGGTGGTGGACACCGACGGCGGGGTGTTCGGCCCCGGGGTGCCGCCGCCACCGTTGAAGGTCTGGCCGTTGTTGCAGCGGCCGAAGGTCTGCGCGGCCGATTCGGCCCAGGTGAATTGCGCGTACTGGCTGCCGCTGCCGGTCAGCTGCAGCGAGGTGCCCGGGGCGGTGCTGTTGGTTTCGGCCACCGGGATGTTCTGGCTGGTCATGCCGGCCGCCGGGCCGTTGGCGGCGGTGATGCCGCCCTCGTAGCTCAGGAACTGCACCACCTTGCCGCTGGCGTCGACCAGCGCGATGCCGTCATTGGGGCCGTTCTGGATGCCGTTGGTCGGGTAGTTCACCACCGCCAGGGTGGTGCTGCCGCACCCGGCGGCCGTGCCGGCCGGCATCGGGTTGTTGGCGTAGACCACCGCCGCCGACGGGCTGGCGCCGTTGTACAGGTACAGGCGGTAGCCGGACAGGTCCTCGCCGGCGGTGGCCACGACCTCGATCGCTTCGCCCACATCGCCAGCGGGGGTGCTGTCGTCGTAATGAAGCTCATTGATGAAAACATCGGCCCGGACCGGGCTGCTGGCCAGGGCCAGCAGGCAGGCCACGGCAATGGGTGACAGCGATCGCATCCAACACTCCTTGTGATTGATGGTTCAGTGCTGAATGTACCCAGAGCATGTGACAGGGCTATCGATCCGGGCGAGGCCATCTGCCGATCCGGGACCCGGTCACCAAAAAAAAATTCGCGGCCGTCCCTTGAAAGGGTGGGGGCGGGCTCCATCTCTGCTTCGTCCCGAGTCATCGGGTTTCTTCACGTGCGGTTCTGGCAGTCCCCCCGGGGGAGTGCTAACATCGCCGGACTTTTTCAGACCAATCAACAACTTAAGAGGTCTCACATGAGCATCAAGCCGCTGCACGACCGCGTCGTGGTCAAGCCGATCGAAGCCGACGAAATCTCCGCCGGTGGCATCGTCATTCCGGACTCGGCCAAGGAAAAGTCCACCAAGGGTGAAGTCGTGGCCGTCGGCCCGGGCAAGGCCCTGGACAACGGCAGCGTGCGCGCGCCGTCGCTGAAGGTCGGCGACAAGGTCATCTACGGCCAGTACGCCGGCAGCTCGTACAAGAGCGAAGGCGTCGAGTACAAGGTCCTGCGCGAAGACGACGTGCTCGCCATCATCGGCTGAGCCTCGGCGCGACCTGCTTTCCTGTAAGACATCCCTTTTCGTCGCCGGGCCAGGCCCGGCGCAAACATCGAGGTAATCGCAATGGCTGCCAAGGATATTCGTTTCGGTGAAGACGCCCGTTCGCGCCTGGTGCGCGGCGTCAACGTTCTCGCCAATGCCGTCAAGGCCACGCTGGGCCCGAAGGGCCGCAACGTCGTGCTGGAAAAGAGCTTCGGCGCTCCGACCATCACCAAGGACGGCGTGTCCGTCGCCAAGGAAATCGAACTGGCTGACAAGTTCGAGAACATGGGCGCGCAGATGGTCAAGGAAGTGGCTTCCCGCACCAACGACGACGCAGGCGACGGCACCACCACCGCCACCGTGCTGGCACAGGCCCTGATCCGCGAAGGCGCCAAGGCCGTTGCCGCCGGCATGAACCCGATGGACCTGAAGCGCGGTATCGACAAGGCCGTCGTGGCCGCCGTTGCCGAGCTGAAGAACATCTCCAAGCCGACCGCCGACGACAAGGCGATTGCCCAGGTCGGTACCATCTCGGCCAACTCGGACGAGTCGATCGGCCAGATCATCGCTGATGCGATGAAGGAAGTCGGCAAGGAAGGCGTGATCACCGTTGAAGAAGGCTCGGGCCTGGACAACGAGCTGGACGTGGTCAAGGGCATGCAGTTCGACCGCGGCTTCCTGTCCCCGTACTTCATCAACAACCAGCAGTCGCAGACCGCTGACCTGGATGACCCGTTCATCCTGCTGCACGACAAGAAGATCTCCAACGTCCGTGACCTGCTGCCGGTGCTGGAAGGCGTCGCCAAGGCCGGCAAGCCGCTGCTGATCGTTGCCGAAGAAGTTGAAGGCGAAGCGCTGGCCACCCTGGTGGTCAACACCATCCGTGGCATCGTCAAGGTCGTGGCCGTCAAGGCTCCGGGCTTCGGCGACCGTCGCAAGGCGATGCTGGAAGACATGGCCGTGCTGACCGGCGGCACCGTGATCTCCGAAGAAGTGGGCCTGTCGCTGGAAAAGGCCACCATCAAGGACCTGGGCCGCGCCAAGAAGGTGCAGGTTTCCAAGGAAAACACCACCATCATCGATGGCGTGGGTGACAAGGCTGCCGTCGACGCACGCGTCGGCCAGATCAAGACCCAGATCCAGGACACCTCCTCCGATTACGACCGCGAGAAGCTGCAGGAACGCGTCGCCAAGCTGGCCGGCGGCGTTGCCGTGATCAAGGTCGGTGCTTCGACCGAAATCGAAATGAAGGAAAAGAAGGACCGCGTCGACGACGCCCTGCACGCCACCCGTGCAGCCGTTGAAGAAGGCGTGGTCCCGGGCGGCGGCGTTGCCTTGGTCCGTGCGGTCACCTCGCTGGCTGGCCTGAAGGGCGCCAACGAAGACCAGAACCACGGCATCCAGATCGCCCTGCGTGCGATGGAAGCCCCGCTGCGCGAAATCGTGGCCAACGCCGGTGAAGAACCGTCGGTCATTATCAACAAGGTCAAGGAAGGCACCGGCAGCTTCGGCTACAACGCCGCTACCGGCGAGTTCGGCGACATGCTGCAGTTCGGCATCCTGGACCCGACCAAGGTGACCCGTTCGGCGCTGCAGAACGCTGCCTCGATCGCTGGCCTGATGATCACCACCGAAGCCATGGTTGCCGAAGCTCCGAAGAAGGACGAGCCGGCCATGGTTGGCGCTGGTGGCATGGGCGGCATGGGTGGCATGGGCGGCATGGACTTCTAAGTCCACGCGTTCCCGATGTAATGAAAAACCCCGCCGGAAGGCGGGGTTTTTTTTGTGGCCGGTTGCCACAGCAGCGGTGCATCGCGCGCCAGTGGTGGGCGTTGCAGCAGATCCACGCCCTGCTGCTGCACGCATGGCAACGTGCCGGTGTGAACCACGCGGCCCCGGGCATCCAGTTCGCCGGGCGCCCTGCCGAGGAGGTGCTGCAGGAGCTGGCCGATGAGGTGCTGCCGTTGTTCCCCTCCCATCCGGGGCCAGCGCCTGCGGTGAAGGACTGGTAGCGCGGCCGCCTCTACCGGGCTGCTCGCCGCAGGCAGATCCGCGTGGCGCTGGCGCTGATGTCCAGCTGCCTATCGCGCATCGCATCGGCGCCCAGGATCAACGCCGGGTGCTGCTCCAGGCCGATCGCCTTGAACACTGACAGTGCACTGATGCGCACTTCCATCGCCGGGTGCTGCCAGCCTTCGCCGGCAAGGGCGGGCAGGTCGGTCAGCCAGGTCGGCTGTGGCTGGCCGCCCAGGCCTTCGGTACACTTGCTGCGCACGCGTACGCGCGGGTCGCTGCCGTCGGTGCGCAGGCCCAGCGCCTGCGCCGCGGCCATGTTCAGTACGGTCTGCGCTGCGCCCGTGTCGACCACGGCGATCGCATCCACAGCGGTAGCTCCCAGCTGCACCGTGATGAAGGCGAAGTTGCGCAGGCCGCCCTGGCGCTCCGACAGCGCGTTGGGCTGGCAGCCTGCGCCCTGCCCGAAGCCATCGCCCGCCATGGGCTTCCACGGCGACAGCGCGCCGTCGGCGAAATCCCAGGGGGTGTTCCAGCCGGCGGTGATGTCGTTGCCGATGATGCCGTCGATGGCCGGCGCATCGCCGTTGGCCAGGCGGCTCAGATCGGCCTGCACGCCCTGCGCCTGCAGCTGCAGGCTGCCCAGGCGCCAGGTCGTGGCGCGCAGCCGCTTCAGCACGGCGCCGCCGGTGCTCGCGCCCTGGGCATGGTCGGTCCTGGCCGCGGCATCCTCCAGCCTATAGCGGCGCGCCACCCGGTCATCGACCATTGTGGCCCCGGCGGCGCTGTCCACCACGAAGCGCAGCGGCTCGCGGCGCTCGGCCAACTGCACCGCCACGGCGGGGTGGTTGGACTGCATCCACATCGGCAGCACATGGTCGCGCGCCGCCTGGGGGGTGGCAGCCACGGAGAAGGCGGAGAGGGCGGGGAACAGCAGCAGCGGCAACAGGCGCATGGCAGCACAATCACAGGAAGGAGCCTGCATTGGCGTGCGCGGACGTATCGCGGCAATGTCGCCGATGATACCGTGCCGATACATTGCCCGTGGATACTGCCTGCATGACCGCTCCCGCCTGCATCTTCGTCGTGGATGACGATGCCAGCATCCGCGACGCCATCGCCGGCTGCCTGGCACTGCAGGGCTAACGTGTGCGCCTGGCCGCCGACGCGGCGGCGCTGGACCGGTTGCTGTTGGTGGAGCGCCCCGATGCAATCATCCTGGACTGGATGATGCCCGGCGAGGACGGGCTGTCGGTCTGCCGCCGCCTGCAGCCACGCGCCATTCCCATCCTGATGCTGTCGGCCATGGGCAGCACCCCGGACCGGGTGATCGGCCTGGAAATGGGCGCCGACGATTACCTGGCCAAGCCGTTCGACCCGCGTGAGCTGCTGGCCCGCGTGCGCGCGCTGCTGCGCCGGAAGGGCAAGCTGAGCCTGCAGGCCACCGCCGAACTGCGCTTTGACGGCTGGCGGCTGCTGCCCGAACAGCGCCGGTTGCTGGCGCCATCCGGCGATGAGGTGGTGCTGAGCCGTGGCGAGTTCTCGTTGCTGCAGGCGCTGGCCGAGCGCCCGGGCCGTGTGCTGGGGCGCGAACAGCTGATGCAGTTGCTGCATGGTGAAGACAGCGACAGCGTGGACCGTGCCATCGACCTGGCGGTCAGCCGCCTGCGCCGCCGGCTGGGCCAGGCCCACGCTGGTGCCGAGGCGCTGGTGCAGACGCTGCGCGGCGAGGGCTACCGCTTCCAGGCCACGGTGCAGCGGCTGTGATACGGCATGGCTCGACCACGCGCTGGATCGTGCTGCTGGCCACCGCCAGTGTGGTGCTGGCCACGGCAATGAGCATCCTGGTGATCGCCTGGATTCCCCGTCCCGCACCGCCGACCATGCGGCTGCAGCAGGCGCTGCAGGTGCAGCGCGGCGTGGTGCCTGCGGCATCGGCAGGCCTGCGCGTGACGCTGCGTGATGCGCCCCCCGAGGGGGTGCGCAGCGCGTGGCTGTCAGGGCTTGCCGCACAGCAGCTGCAGCGGCCGCCCGGCCAGGTTCGGCTGGTCTGGGTGGGGCCCGGCAAAGCGCCGGACGTGCAGGTCATCGCCGGCGGCGCCGTGCTGGATGGCGGCCAGCGCGAGCGCGTGCTGCGCGAACAGGGCGCCCTGCTGGCGGCGATGGAATGGCCCCTGTTCGAGTTGGGCGTACAGCAGCCCGACGGGCGCTGGCAGGTGGTGGGCAGCGACTACAACGGGCTGGCCGCGTGGCGACGCCAGGCGCTGCTGGCCCTGCTGGGCGGCATGCTGCTGTTGGCGCCGCTGGTGGCCTGGGCGGCGGTGCGCCTGGGGCGCCCGCTGCGGCAACTGGCCGCAGCCAGTGAAGTGATCGACCTGCATGCCAGCACGTCGCTGCCGGAGGACGGCCCGCATGAAGTGTACGTGCTGGCCCGCGCCATCCAAACCAGCCGCGAGCGCCTGCGCGCGCAGGCACAGGACATGACACGTCTGCTGGCGGCGGTGGCGCACGACCTGCGCACGCCGCTCACCGGCCTGCGCCTGCGTGCCGAGTTCGCTCCGCCAGCGCAGGCGGAGCGCATGGTGGCCGACATCGAACGGATGAGCGCGATGATCGACCGGGTGCTGGATTACGCACGCGGCGAACTGGAACCGCCACGCCTGCAGCTGCTGGATCTGGTGCCGCTGCTGCAGGACAGTGTGCAGTCGGCGCGGCTGCGCGGCGTGACCCTCACCGCCGACCTGCCTGCCAGCCTGCACTGGCATGCCGATGCACTGCTGCTGCGCCGCGCGCTGGACAACCTGATCGATAACGGCGCGCGCTATGCCGGTGCACTGGAGGTGTACGTCTGCTGCCACGGCAACCGGCTACAGCTGGACATTGCCGATCGCGGCCCCGGCATTCCGGCGGCCGACCGTGCGCGCCTGCTGCAGCCGTTCCAGCGCAGCGAAGCGTCGCGCAGCCGCACCACCGGCGGTGCCGGCCTGGGGCTGGCACTGGCCGCCAACGCCGCACGCCAGCACCACGGCCAGCTGCAGCTGCTTGACCGTGAGGGTGGCGGCCTGATCGTGCGCATGGAACTGCTGCGCGCGCCTTCGTAGATCCACGCCATGTGCGGATATGGCTCCCGGGATGGATCGCATCTGCTCATGCGAATATGCTTAGGCGCCTAATCATATGGAGATGATCAATGCTGGAAGCCAAGCACCTCGCGCTCATCGCGCACGCCCAGCACCACCGAAGTGCGCAGCTGGAACAGCTGCGGCTGTGCTTCCAGCTGCTGTCGGTATCGGCGGCCATCGACCGCGACTACGTCATCCGGCTGGCACCCCACGGGCTCAGCGAGGCGCGTTTCGTGGTGCTGTTCCTGGTCGACGCTGCCGGGGGGATGCTCTCGCCGCACGCACTGGCCGAGCAGGCCGGTGTCACCCGCGCCACGGTGAGTGGACTGCTTGATGGCCTGCAACGTGATGGCCTTCTGCAGCGCCGCAGTGATGCCGGCGATGGCCGCCGCCTGCAGATCGTGCTGACCCGGCGCGGTGCGGCGTTGGCGCATAGCGTGTTGCAGCAGCATACGCAGTGGATCGGTGGCCTGTTCAATGGGCTGGATGGGGAAGAACAGGAGCAGCTCGCCACGCTGCTGGACAAGGTCTGGTAACACACCGATGGCGGGCGTGTGGCGGGGGCATGAGCGTTGCACTGGATCCAGCGCGCAGGCAGGCGCTCGATACCGGGCAGGTACAGGCCACCCACCTGGCCGAGTGCCTGGCGGTGGATTTCGCCGCGCTGCTGCAGGCCGTGGCGCCGGCGTTGCCGGCTGCGGCGCTCAAGGTGATGCGTGATGCCGCCGGCACAGGCATCACCCAGCGCATGGCGCTGGTGGCGCACCTGCTGCGTGATGCAGGGCTGGGCGAGCCGATGTGCTGGGCCAGGCATGGCAGCGATACCGTGCGCGGATGGGCATGCCATCTGATTGGCCATGACCCGCAGGCCGATCTGGCGGCAAAGCTCATGGCAATGCGACCGCTGGCCGATGATGCCCACTTCGGGGTACGCGAATGGGCCTGGCTGGCGGTGCGTGCCGAGATCGTGGCCGCGCCGTTGCGGGCGCTGTCGCTCCTGCTGCCCTGGACCGCTTCGCCCTCATCCCGGCTGCGTCGCTTCGCCTGCGAAGCACTGCGCCCGCGCGGTGTGTGGGCTACGCATATCGGCCTGTTCAAACAGGAGCCCGGGCAGGCGCTGCCACTGCTGGAAGCCCTGGCCAATGACCCGGAACGCTACGTGCAGGATTCGGTTGGCAACTGGCTCAACGACGCGGCCAAGACCCAGCCGGGCTGGGTGCGTGACCACTGTGCACGCTGGGAAGGGCAGCACGCCGGCCCAGCCAACGCCTACATCCGCACGCGGGCGATGCGCTCGCTGTGAGCCACCGTGGCGGGTGGATCATGGCCCTGCACATCGGGCTGAACGGCACGTGCAGTTGCTTCTGAAACATTTTGTACTGCGCAAAAGCTGTGCTATCAATAGCTCCCATGAACGCAGCCGCCACCCGTTTTTACTGGTATTACTTTCCGAAGCCTCTGGCGGAGGAAGGACTGCGCTCACCCTGAAGAAAGCTTCAGACGCATCCCGAAAGCCGCCAGCGAACCTGGCGGCTTTTTTGATGCCGCCACGCTGGGGACCCCCAACGTTCCGGAGACCTCCCCCATGCCCCCATACCGACGACCTGCGCATCCGCAAGATCGAACCGCTGACACCGCCCGCCCAGCTGCTGGCGATGCTGCCCTGTGACGACGAAGCTTCCGACACCGTCAGCGCCTCGCGCGCGGCGCTGCACGAGATCCTGCATGGCCGCGACGACCGCCTGGCGGTGGTAGTGGGCCCGTGCTCGATCCACGACCCCAAGGCCGCCATCGAGTACGCCCAGCGCCTGAAGCCGCTGCGCGATGCACTGGCTGGCGAACTGGAAATTGTCATGCGCGTCTACTTCGAAAAGCCGCGTACCACCGTGGGCTGGAAGGGCCTGATCAACGACCCGGACCTGGACGGCACCTTCAACATCAACAAGGCCCTGCGCGTAGCGCGCGGCCTGCTGCGCGACATCAACAAGCTGGGCCTGCCGGCCGGTGTCGAATTCCTCGATGTGATCTCGCCGCAGTACATCGCCGACCTGGTCGCCTGGGGCGCCATCGGTGCGCGCACCACCGAAAGCCAGGTGCACCGTGAACTGGCGTCCGGGCTGTCGTGCCCGGTGGGCTTCAAGAACGGCACCGACGGCAACATCAAGATCGCCGCCGACGCGGTGGGCGCGGCCTCCAGCCCGCACCACTTCCTGTCGGTCACCAAGCAGGGCGACACCGCCATCGTGGCTACCGCCGGCAACCCGGACTGCCACGTGATCCTGCGCGGCGGCAAGCAGCCCAACTACGATGCGGCCAGCGTGCCCGATGCCTGCCAGGTGCTGGCCAAGGCGAAGCTGCCGACCCGCCTGATGGTCGACGCCAGCCACGCCAACAGCCTGAAAAACCCGGATAACCAGCCCAAGGTGATCGAGGAGATTGCCGTTCAGCTGGAAGACGGTGAACAGCGCATCGTCGGTGTGATGATCGAGAGCCATCTGGTCGGTGGCCGCCAGGAACTGGTGGACGGCCAACCGCTGGTCTACGGACAGAGCATCACCGATGGCTGCATCGATTGGGACACCACCGTGCAGGTGCTGGAACGGCTGCCCACGGCCGTTCGCGCCCGACGTGAGGAGACGGTGTCCGAAGCTGCCTGAGTGCGGCACATGTGTGGATGGCGGTCTGTGCCTGCGGGGGTGCGGCCGCGATCAATGGCGGGAACCGGAGTTGGCGGTTCCTGCGTCCGCATCGCCGGGGTGGTGTGAAACCGGCAACCACCCCTTGCGTGGACGATTCGCCCGACAATGACGGCTACAGCCCGTCGACGACTACGCGGCGCGGCCAACGCGCTTTCTGCTACCGACGATCCTGCATCTGGCAGGCCTCCATCGAAACCGCATTTCACTGATTCCATTGGAATATCTGCGGGCGACAGACGGCCTCGCGTGCGTCCGGCGCGGTCTGCCGCAAACGACCATTCCGCTTGTTCCGCCTACGGTCCACCGTTGTCCGTCCGGGAGTCGCCAACCCAAGGCGGCAGGAGCGGAAGACCGGTCATGGACTTGACGAAACTTATCACGGTGATAAATTGAGGCCGGTGCTGTGGCGGGTTGATCCGACGCAGTTGCGCCGGCCCCGGGATTCCGGAAGGCCGCGTCGGACGATCAGCGTCCGCAGGTCACCCTTGATTGACCTGTTGGCCGTGCAGGAATGTGTGCGCACAGGCGGGCTGCAGCCTGACGATGTCTGGGTAGCTACCCACAAGGCACAGCGGGATCTGGAAAACCTGCGCTGGACACTGGGTGATCTGCTGGACTGTCTGGTGTGCCTGCAGGTGGAGGATTACCAGGGATCAGAGTGGTGCAGGGATCAGCTGGGCAGCTGGCATGCATGTGACGCTTACGCCGTCCACTACGACGATGTGCGGAAGTGTCGGCTCAACCACTCGGACATCAACTACTACCTCAAGTTTTCTGTTGGCAAGGATGGGCGTCTGCGCATCGTCTTTCTCAGTTGCCATCTCTAGATCGTTGTACGTTCCATTGGAGTACGCCATGAACAACGCCACGCCCGGGATGTGCCCTGCCTGCCAGAAGGCAAAGCTGATGGCATCCACACGCGAGCGGCATTTCAACCCGCGCGGCAATCCGGTGGTTGTGGAGCTGCAGGTGATGGAGTGTCCCGCGTGCGGTGCAACGTCAACCAGCGCGGCACAGCAGATCGAAAACCTCAGGCGGCTTGCCGCGCGGCGCAAGCACTACGGTGGCCTGCTGCTCGGCGAAGATGTACTGGAATTCCGGCGCCGCCATGGCTTGACCCAGCGCGCAGCGGCCACGCTGTTCGGAAAAGGCGCGATCGCGTTTTCCCGTTACGAGAACGAGACGACCTATCCAGACGATGCCACCACGATGCTGTTGTCGTTGGCGATGGAGAAGCCCGACGTCGTGCGCTGGCTGGCCGAGCGCACCGGCACGGTGGTCTCACTGCTCTGGACAGGGCACAGGACGCTGCCCCCAAACCCACCCGGCGTGCGGCGCGGGGCCGTCGCGCCATGTCCGGTACGCCAGGGAGTCCAGTTCGTTCAGTGCGTTGATTCGCCCTGAGCACCTTGAATCGAGCCGTGCTGGACTACCGCAGAAGGCAGCCAAGCATGGCGCGCTTGGAAAACAGCTCCGCCAGGGATCCACACCACGCGCGGATGTCCACGCGCGGATGCCACGCTACAGCGCCCGTTTCCTGCGCAGCCTCGCCAGCGCCAGATACATCGCCGGCGTGGTGTACAGCGTCAGCCACTGGCTGACCAGCAGCCCTCCGACAATGGCGATGCCCAGCGGCTGCCGCAGTTCCCAGCCTTCGCCGTTGGCCAGCATCAGCGGCAGCGTGCCCAGCAGTGCCGCCACCGAGGTCATCAGGATCGGCCGCAGGCGCAGCCGCGCGGCTTCCATCACTGCGTCCTGCGCACTCAAGCCGCGGCGTTCCCCGGCCAATGCGAAATCCAACAGGAGGATGGTGTTCTTCATCACCACGCCCACCAGCAGGAACAGGCCGAGCAGGGCGATCAGGTTCAACTCGTTGCCGAACGCCCACAGCGCCAGCAGCGCGCCGATGCCGGCCGAGGGCAGGGTGGAGAGGATCACCAGCGGCTGCAGGAAGCTTTCGTACAGGATGCCCAGCACCAGGTAGACCGCCAGCGTGGCGCCCAGCACCAGCCACAGCTGGCGCTGGCGCAGTTGTTCCAGGCCACCGGCTTCGCCGGACAGCCGGCCCTGCACCGTACGCGGCAGCATCAGCTTGGCCATTGCCGCATCGATCGCAGCGGCGGCCTGCTGCAGGCCCACGCCGGGTGCCAGCGCGAACTCGATCCAGACGAGGCGAACTGCTGGCTGTGGTAGACCCGGTCCGGGGCCATGCCATAGCGCCAGCGCGCGATGCTCGACAGCGGGATGCGCTGGCCCTGGCCGTCGACGATCTGCAGCTGTTCCAGCGTGCTCGGGTCCTGGGTGTGGCGCGGGTCCAGCTCCATCACCACGCGGTACTGGTTCAGGCTGTCGTACAGCGCGGCCACCTGCCGCTGGCTGAAGGAATTGTTGAGCACGGTGGCGACCGTGCGCGGGTCCCCGCCATGGCGCGCGGCCGCTTCGCGGTCGATGTCCAGCATCACCTGGCGCATGCCGGCCTCGCCCTGCGCTTCCACGTCCACCAGTTCCGGCAACGCGCGCAGGGCACTGCTGACCTTCGGCGCCCACTCGCGCAGCGGGCCCAGGTCGGCCGACAGCAGCTGGAATTCGTACTTGCCGCTGCTTCCGCTGCCTTCCAGGCGGATGTCCTGGTCCACCCACAGGAACAGGTTGCCGCCGGGCAGGCGCGGCAGGTTGCTGCGCAGGCGATCAATGACCTGCTGGCTGGAGACCCGGCGCTCGGCCAGCGGATTCATCTTGATCATGATGAAGGCGTTGTTGACCCCGTTGCTGCCACCGATGTACCCGATGATGTCCTCGATGGCCGGGTCGGCCAGCAGCAGTTTCCGGTAGGCGTCGATCTTGGGCTGCATGGCCTGGAACGAGAGCCCGTCATCGCCGAGCGCGAAACCACGCAGCTGCGCGGTGTCCTGCTTGGGCACCACGCCCTTGGGCACCTGCTGGAACAGCCAGGCGTTGAGCGCGATGACCGCCCCGAACGCCAGCAGCGGCCAGCGCAGCCGCCGCAGGCTGGCCTGCAGGCTGTGCAGGTAGGCCGCGCGCAGGCGCTCGAACAGCACGTTGCTGCCGTGCTGCCAGCGCGAAGGCCGCTGTGCATCGCCCACGAACAGGCGCGCGCACAGCATCGGCACCAGGCTCAACGCCACCAGCACCGACACCGCCATCGCCGGCACCAGGGTCAGCGAGAACTCGCGGAACAGGCGTTCGACGAAGTCATCCAGGAACAGGATGGAGACGAACACCACTGCCAGTGCGAGGTTCATCGAGATCAGCGTGGCGCCCACTTCCGAGGCGCCGCGTACCGCCGCCTGCCAGCGGTCGGCGCCCAGCTCACGGTGGCGGGCGATGTTTTCCAGCACCACGATGGCATCGTCCACCACCAGCACGGCAGCCACGATCAGCGCCATCAGCGAAAGCGTGTTGAGCGAGAAGCCCAGCAGTGCCATCAGCGCCAGCGTGCCGAACAGCACCACCGGGATGGCAACGCTGGGCACCAGCGCCGCGCGCCAGTGGCCGAGGAACGCCAGCACCACTAGCACCACCAGGGCGATGGCCAGCACCAGGGTCAGCTCGGCTTCGTGCAGGGTGGCGCGGATCACCGGCGAGCGGTCCATCACCAGCCGCATGTCCACGGTGGCCGGCAGCAGCGCGTGCAGCTGCGGCAGCTGCGCCTGGATGGCATCGACGGTGGCGATGATGTTCGCACCGGGCTGGCGGCTGACGATCAGCAGCACCGCCGGGCGTTCGTTGTGGAAGCCGGTGGCGTAGCGGTCTTCCACGCCGTCTTCCACCTGCGCCACATCGCCCAGCCGCAGCGGGCGGTCGTCGCTGACCTTCAGCGCCAGCGTGCGGTACTGGCTGGCCTTGCGCAGCTGCAGCGGTGCTTCCAGCTGCCACTGCTGCTGCCCGTCGCCCACCGCGCCGAGCGGGCGCACTGCGTTGGCACGGCTGATCGCAGCGGCCACGTCTTCCAGTGCCAGCCCGGCATGGTTGAGTGCATTCGGGTCGAGCGACACGCGCACCGCGGGCAGCGCGCTGCCGCCCACCTGTACCTCGCCCACGCCGGGAATCTGCGAGAGTTTCTGCGCCAGCACGGTGGAGCCCAGGTCGTGCAGCTGGCCAGGCGGAAGCACGTCCGAGGTCAGCGCCAGCGCCAGGATCGGTGCCTGCGAGGGATTCACCTTGCGGTAGCCGGGCATGCCCGGCATGCCGCTGGGCAGCTGGCCGCGGGCGATGTTGATGGCGGCCTGCACCTCGCGCGCGGCCTCGTCGATATCCCGGCCGAGCGCGAATTTCAGTTCCACCTGGGTCTGGCCCTGGGTGCTGGCCGAATCGATGCGGGTGATGCCGGGAATGCTGCCCAGCGCACGTTCCAGCGGCGTGGCCACGGTGGCGGCCATCGATTCGGGCGAGGCGCCGGGCAGGCTGGCACTCACTTCAATGGCGGGATAATCGACCTGTGGCAGCAGCGCCACCGGCAGCAGGCGCAGCGCCAGCAGGCCGGCCAGCACCAGGGCCAGCGCCAGCAGCAACGTGGCCACCGGGCGCTGCACGCAGGCCTGGGCGATACGCCCGGCCAGGGTCATGTGCGGGCCTCGTCGGCGGCGGCAGCCGGCGCACGCGGGCGGCGGCGCTGCAGGCGGTCGAAGGCCAGGTAGATCACCGGCGTGGTGAACAGGGTCAGCACCTGGCTGACCAGCAGGCCACCGACCATCACCCAGCCCAGCGGCTGCCGCAGCTCGGCGCCCGAGCCGCTGGCCAGCATCAGCGGCACCGCACCGAACAGGGCGGCCAGCGTGGTCATCAGGATCGGCCGGAAGCGCAGCAGTGCGGCCTGGTGGATCGCCTCGCGCGGGGCCAGCCCACGCGTGCGCTGCGCATCCAGCGCGAAGTCGATCATCATGATCGCGTTCTTCTTCACCAGCCCGATCAGCAGGATGATGCCGATCACCGCGATCAGGTCCAGGCTGCGCCCGCTCAGCCACAGGGCGGCCAGCGCGCCCACCGTGGCCGAGGGCAGGGTGGACAGGATAGTGACCGGGTGCACGAAGCTCTCATAGAGCACGCCCAGCACGATGTACATCACCACCGCCGCGGCCAGGATCAGCCACAGCGTGGACGACAGCGAACTGCTGAACGCCGCCGCTGCACCCTGCAGGCGCAGTTCGATGCTGTCGGGCAGGCCCGCCTGCACGCGCGCGTCATGCACGGCCTGTACCGCCTCGCCCAGCGAAGCGCCTTCGGCCAGGTTGAAGGACAGCGTGGCCGCCGGGAACTGCCCCACGTGGTTGCGCAGCAGCGTGGCCGGGCCCTGCTCCACCCGCGCCAGTGCACCCAGCGGCACCGTCTGCCCGCTGCCGTTGCGCACGCGCAGCCCGGCGATGGCCTCCGGCCCGGGCTGGTGCGCGGGGTCAGCTTCCAGCACGACCCGGTACTGGCTGGCCTGGGTGAAGATGGTGGAGATCTGGCGCTGCCCGTAGGCGTCGTACAGTGCGTCGGCCACCGCTTCCACGCTCACGCCCAGCCGCGCGGCGGCGTCGCGGTCGATCACCACGCGCGCCTGTCGGCCCTGCATCTGCAGGTCGCTGGCCACATCACGCAGCGCCGGTTGCCGGCGCAGGGCCTGCAGCAGCGTCGGAGTCCAACGCTCCAGCGTCTTCGCATCCGGCGTGGTCAGGGTGAACTGGTACTGGTTGCGGCTGATGCGGTCTTCGATGCCCAGCTCCTGCACCGGCTGCAGGTACAGCGTGATGCCGGGAATGCGCGCCACGCGCTGCTGCAGCCGCGCCATCACCGTGGCGATGTCTTCGCGCTGGCCATGCGGCTTCAGCTCGATCAGCAGGCGGCCGGTGTTGAGCGTGGCGTTGTTGCCGTCCACGCCGATGTAGGACGACAGGCTGGCCACGGCCGGGTCCTGTTCGATGGCCCCGGCCATCGCCAGCTGCCGCTCGCGCATGGCCTGGAGAGAGATCGCCTGCAGGGCTTCGCTGATGCCCTGCACCAGCCCGGCATCCTGCACCGGGAAGAAGCCTTTGGGCACGGCCAGGTACAGCGCCACGGTCAATGCCAGCGTGGCCACTGTGGCCAGCAGCATCAGCGGCTGGCGCTGCAGCACCCACTGCAGCTGACGGTCGTAGACGGGGATGATGCGGTCGAAGACATCGCGCTTCGGCGGGGATGGGGTCAGATCCCCTTGAGGCGCTGACCCCACCGCATGCGGCTTGAGGAAACGCGCGCTCAGCATCGGTGTCAGCGTCAGCGAGACCAGCAGCGAAATGCCGATGGCCACCGCCAGGGTGATGGCGAACTCATGGAACAGCGCACCGACCAGATCGGCCATGAACAGCAGCGGGATCAGCACCGCGATCAGCGAGACGGTGAGCGAGACCAGGGTGAAGCCGATCTCGGCCGCACCCTTCAGCGCGGCATCCAGCGGGCTGTCAGCCTCTTCAAGATGGCGGGCGATGTTTTCCAGCATCACGATCGCATCGTCCACCACGAAGCCGGTGGCGATGGTCAGCGCCATCAGCGTGAGGTTGTTCAGCGAAAAGCCGGCCAGCAGCATCACCGCGAAGGTGCCCACCAGCGACAGCGGTACCGCCACGCTGGGAATCAGTGTGGCCGGCAGGTTGCGCAGGAACACCCAGGTCACCAGCACCACCAGCGCGATGGCCAGCACCAGCTCCTTCTGCACACCGCGTACCGACGCGCGGATGGATTCGGTGCGGTCGCTCAGCACGTCCATGCGCACGCCGCCGGGCAACGCGGCCTGCGGCTGCGGCAGCAGTGCGCGCACCTGCTCGACCACGGCAATCACGTTGGCGCCGGGCTGGCGCTGGATGTTCACCAGCACCGCCGGCTGCGTGCCACTCCATGCGGCCAGCTGGCGGTTCTCGGCGCCGTCGGTGATGGCGGGCACATCGCCCAGCCGCAGCGGCGCGCCCTCGCGCCAGGCGAGCACCAGCGCACGGTACTCGGCCGGGCTGCGCATCTGGTCGTTGGCATCGAGCATCACCGCGCGCATCGGCCCATCGAAGCTGCCCTTGGGCAGGTTGACGTTGGCGGCGGCAATGGCGGTGCGGATGTGGTCCATGCCCAGGTTGTTGGCGGCCAGTGCCGCCGGGTTCACCTGGATGCGCACGGCCGGGCGCTGGCCGCCGGCCAGGCTGACCAGGCCCGCCCCGGGCAGCTGCGCCAGGCGCTGCGCCACGCGGGTGTCGACCAGGTCATGCACCTGTGGCAGCGACAGCCCCTGCGAGGTGATCGCCAGGGTCAGGATGGGCGTGTCGGCCGGGTTCACCTTGTGGTACATTGGCGGCACCGGCAGGTCGCCGGGCAGGAAGCTGCCGGCTGCGTTGATGGCCGCCTGCACATCCTGCTCGGCCACGCCCAGCGACACCGACAGCCCGAACTGCAGGGTGATGACCGAGGTGCCGCCCGAGCTGGTCGAGGACAGCTGCTTCAGCCCGGGAATCTGCCCGAGCTGGCGTTCCAGCGGCGCGGTGATGGTGCGTGTGGTCAGCTCGGGGCTGGCACCGGGGTAGAGCGTGGTGATCTGGATGATCGGGTAGTCCGCCTGCGGCAGCGCCGCCACCGGCAGCAGCCGGTAGGCCAGCACGCCGGCCAGCAGCAGCGCCACCATCAGCAGTGTCGTTGCGACCGGGCGCAGGATGAACGGACGCGACAGGTTCATGCGCCGGCCTTGGCGCTGTCATCCCCGGCTGCGCCGCTGCCTGCGTCTTCGGTGATCACCTCCACCGGCGCGCCGTCATGCAGGTTGTCGATGCCCTCGATCACCACCTTGTCGCCGGGCTGCAGGCCCGAGCGCACCGCCACGCGGTCGCCGTCGGCGGCGCCCAGCACCACGTCGCGGCGCAGTGCCTTGCTGTGCTCGTCCACGATGTGCACGTAGTTGCCCTTGCTGCCGAACTGCACAGCGGCATTGGGAATCAGCAGCGCCTGCTGGCGGCCCAGCTGCAGGCGCACGTTGACGAACTGGTTGGGGAACAGCGCCTGGTCGGCATTGTCGAACTGCGCGCGTAGCTTCAGCGTGCCGGTGGCGGTGTCGATGCGGTTGTCCAGGCTGGACAGCCGGCCCTCTGCCAGCGTGCGGGATTCTTCGCGGTCCAGCGCCTGCACCGCCAGCGCGGGGTCGGCATGCACGGCCTCCATCAGCGCCGGCAGCTCCGGCTCGGGCACGGTGAACAGCACGCTGATCGGTGCGGTCTGCGCCAGCGTCACCAGGCCGTCGCTGTCGCCGCTGCGCACCAGGTTGCCCACGTCGATCCGGCGCAGGCCTACGCGCCCGCTCACCGGCGCGGTGATGCGCGTGTACTGCAGCTGCAGGCGCGCCTCGTCCACCGTGGCCTGGTCGATCTGGCGGCGCCCCTGCAGCTGGCGCACCTTGCTCTGCTGGTCGCTCAGCTGCTGTGCCGAAACATAGTTCTGCCCATGCAGCTGGCGGAAGCGCTGCAGCTGGCGTTCGGCGTTCTCCAGCTCGGCCAGGTTCTGTTGCTGCGTGCCCAGCGCCTGCGCCAGTTTCACTTCATACGGGCGTGGGTCGATCTGCGCCAGCAGCGCGCCGGCCTTCACCTGCTGGCCTTCCTGGAAATGCAGGCGCAGCAGCTCGCCCTCCACGCGGCTGCGTACCACCACGCTGTGCAGCGGGGTGACCGTGCCCACCGCCTTCAGCCGCAGCACCAGCGGTTCGGCGCTGGCCAGCGCCACGCGCACCGGCGTGGCGCGCTCGGGACCGTCCTCATCGCCGGCAGGCGCCTCGCGCGGCCACAGCCACCACGCCAGGCCGGCAATGATCAGCACGGGCACGAAGGCCAGCCAGTGGCGGGGGGGGTACGGAACAGCAGGGCGGTGTTGGACATGGGGCTTCCTGCTCCCTGCGCAGGCGCAGGGACGAGCGGCACCCGGCGGTGTGGGTCACGCGCCAGGCAGGCGGGGGAGGGAGACTGTCTGGCGGGGCCGCGTGCGCGGCGTGGCTGGATGCCGTCGCGCGTGCAACGGGGTCGCCATGGTAGCCAATCCGCCGCAGCGGTGCCGCATGTCCTTGGTCATGGCGTGTACCGGTCAGTGACGAGCGGTGACGCGCCGATGTGGCTGCCAGGTGATCAGTGCGTTTCGTCGTGGTAGACGAACTTGGGCATCTCCCAGCGGTAATGGATCGCCAGCAGGCGCACCGCGAAGCCACCGGCCAGGCAGCACAGGATCGCCACGTTGTCGGCCACGTGCCAGTACAGCAGCAGCATGTAGGCTGCGCCGGTCAGCAGCGCGATGAGGGCGTACAGCTCTTTCTGGAAGATCAGCGGCACCTCGTTGCAGAGGATGTCGCGCAGCACGCCGCCGAAGGCACCGGTCATCATGCCGGCGATCAGCACGATGGGCGCGGCATGGCCGGCCTCGCGCGCGATCGCGCAGCCGATCAGGGTGAAGGCGATCAGGCCCAGGCCATCGAGCACCAGGAAGGTGCGGCGGAAATGGTGCATCCAGCGCGCCACCCAGGTGGCGATCAGCGCCGCGCACACGGTGAAGCCCAGGTACTCGGGATGCTTCACCCAGCCCAGCGGGTAGTGGCCCAGCAGGATGTCGCGCAGCGAGCCGCCGCCGAGGGCGGTGACGCAGGCGATCATGACCACGCCGAACAGGTCCATGCGGCGGCGGCCGGCAGACAGCGCGCCGGTCATGGCTTCGGCGGAAATGGCGATGAGGTAGATGATGGACAGCAGCATGGGACAGGCTCCGGGCGCGGTGGGGCTGGCCATGCGCGACCACCGCCACTGCCTGCGCAATGACGGGATGACGATGACCGGTGCCGCTCCCGCTGTCCTTTTGCCTGAGAGTTCAGCGGTGGGTACCGCGTGCCCCTTCGGCGGATCGTGCCGGGCATGCCCGGTGACCTCTCTCCAGCTCGGCGAGTCGAATGCATGGTTGGTGGGATTCCAGCCCACCGGCCTGAGCGATCATGGGAGCCTGCGCCTTCGGCGGGCGCCAGCGCGGCGCCTCTCTCCTGCATTCGGGGGGCAGTATATCCGCTGCAGTGCAGCACGCCATAATCGGGGCATGGCCCGCCCCTCCGCCCCCTGGTTCCTGTACCTGCTCGAATGCCGTGACGGCAGCTATTACGCCGGCATCAGCACCGACGTGGCGGCCCGTTTCGCCGCCCACCAGGCCGGCAAGGGGGCGCGCTACACACGGGCCCGGCCGCCGCTGCGCATCCTCGCCGTGCGCGAGTACCCGGACCGCTCGGCCGCCTCCCGCGCCGAATGGCAGCTCAAGCAGCAGCCGCGCGAACGCAAGCTGGCCTGGCTGCAGGCCCCTGCCGAGG
This sequence comes from Stenotrophomonas maltophilia, assembly GCA_009912235.1. GTDB lineage: Bacteria > Pseudomonadota > Gammaproteobacteria > Xanthomonadales > Xanthomonadaceae > Stenotrophomonas > Stenotrophomonas maltophilia_AV. The sequence continues at coordinate 570,779 of WNDS01000003.1, read as the reverse complement.
CCGTCCCGTAGAGCCGAGCGCATGCTCGGCTGCAGTAGATCCACGCCATGCGTGGATGACGCCCTCCGGCCATGCCATGCCGGCCATGCCATGATCGCCGCGCGCCCAGAGTTGGAGACCCGGATGTCCACGCTTGCCCTGTTGTTCGCTGTTGCTGGTGCGACGAGCCCGTCCGCCGACCCGGCCACCCTCGCGGCCATCGAGGCCACCTGCCATGACTATGTCGATGGCCAGCTGGAGGCCGACCCGCAGCGCGTCGCGCGCTCCCTGCATCCGGACCTGGCCAAGCGCGCGGTGCTGGGCGATACCCCCGACGAGCGCCTGGGCCTGCGCCGCATGTCCAGGGAAGAGCTGGTGGCGCTGACGAAGCAAGGCGCACTGAAGACCCCGAAGGACCACTGGGACCGCCGCTGCACGGTGCTGGACGTGACCGGCAACGCCGCCTCGGTGCGGCTGGAAACGCCATGGTTCGTCGACTACTTCCACATGGGCCGTTTCGACCAGCGCTGGCTCATCGTCAATGCGCTGTGGTACCCCAAGCCGAAGGCGGAGTGAGCGAAGTGTTCTATTGTCGGTCGCCGCAGCGCCCACGCCGCTGGGCAGCTGGTAGTGCCGGCCGTTGGCCGGCAACCTCATGAACGTTGGACGCGGGCTGCGGTTGCCGGCCAGCGGCCGGCACTACCGCTTCGGCCGGCGATCTTCCTGGTCATCACCAAAGATGATCCGCGCGCTGCGCTGGTAGCTCCAGTACGCCACGGCCCAGTTCAGCAGCACCACCATGCGGTTGCGGAAGCCGATCAGGAAGAACACGGGCGCGGCCAGCCAGAACCACCAGGCCAGCACGCCGGACAGCTGCAGCCGGCCCAGGTGCACGATGGCGGCCATGCGGCCGATGGTGGCCAGGTTGCCGTAGTCGGCGTAGGTGAACGGGCCCGGTGCCGGCTTGCCGTGCAGGCGCGCGCGGATCGTGTCCGCCACGTGCTTGCCCATCTGCTTGGCCGCCGGTGCCATACCCGGTACCGGGGCGCCGTTGGCCTGGGTCACTGCGGCCAGGTCACCGGCCACGAAGACCTCCGGGTGGCCGTCCAGGCTCAGGTCCGGCTGCACCGGCACGCGGCCGGCGCGGTCCAGCGGTACGTCCAGCGTGCGCGCCAGCGGCGAAGCCGCCACGCCGGCTGCCCAGACCATGGTGCGCGCCTGCACGAACTGATCGCCCAGCGTGAACCCCTGGCCGTTGATATCGCTGACGGGCGTGCCGGTCAGTACTTCCACGCCCAGTTTTTCCAGCTGCCGGCGCGCCTTCAGCGAAAGCACTTCGGGGAAGCTGGACAACACGCGCGGGCCGGCTTCGACAAGCCGCACCTTGGCGCTGGCCGGGTCGATGTGGCGGAACTCATTGCGCAGTGTGTGCCGTGCGATCTCGGCCAGGGTGCCGGCCAGCTCGACGCCGGTAGGGCCGCCGCCAACCACGGCGAAGCTCAGCCACGCGGCCTTTTTCGCCGGGTCCGGTTCGGCCTCGGCACGTTCGAAGGCCAGCAGCAGCTTGCGGCGCAGGGCGATGGCATCGTCCAGGGTATTCAACCCGGGCGCGTCGGCGGCCCATTCGTCGTGGCCGAAGTAGGCGTGGGTGGCGCCGGTGCACAGCATCAACGTGTCGTAGTCCAGCGTGCTGCCGTCGGCCAGCTGCACCGTGCGGGCCTGCTTGTCGATGTCCACCACTTCGCCCAGCCGCACTTCCACGTTGCGCTGGTGGCCCAGGATGTGGCGCAGCGGTGCCGCGATATCCGGTGCGGACAGGCCGGCGGTGGCCACCTGGTACAGCAGTGGCTGGAACAGATGGTGGTTGCGGCGGTCGACCAGGGTGATGCGTATCTTCTCGCCGGCCAGGGCGCGGGTGGCCCAGAGGCCGGCAAACCCGCCGCCGACGATGATCAGGTGGGGCACGCGATCACGGCTCATCGATTCTCTCCAGGGTGGGGGAATGAGGGGAATCGCCGGGCATCTTCGCACGTCACGCGCGCTGTCACCTGCACGGCGCATACTCCAGTTCAGATTGCCTCCCTGCTGGAGTTCCCATGTCCGAACCGGAAAAGCGCATCGCCCTGCTGATCGACGCCGACAACGCGCCCGCCTCGAAGATCGACGAGGTGCTGGCCGAGGTAGCCCGCTATGGCGTGGCCAATGTGCGTCGCGCCTACGGCAACTGGAAAGGCCCCCGTTTGAAGGGCTGGGAAGCGGTGCTGCACGAGTACGCGATCCGCCCGATCCAGCAGTTCGCCTACAGCAAGGGCAAGAACGCCTCGGACATGGCCATGGTCATCGATGCGATGGACCTGCTGTACGCGCGCAACCTCGATGGGTTTGCCATCGTCTCCAGCGATGCCGACTTCACCCCGATGGTGATGCGGCTGCTGACCGACGGGGTGAAGGTGTATGGCTTCGGCGAGAAGAAAACGCCGGAACCGTTCGTCAACGCGTGTTCGAAGTTCACCTACCTGGAAGCCCTGGGCCAGGCCCACGCCAGCGTGCCCGACGTGGAGCAGGGCACGGTGGAACAGCCCAGCACCGAGGGCGGCAACGGTGATGAAGCGCGGCCGCGCAAGAGTGGTGCGGAGATGCGCAGCGATACCCGGCTGGTGAAGATGCTGCGCCGCGCGGTGTCCTCGGCCGAAGGCGAAGACGGCTGGTCACACCTGGGCCCGGTCGGCAGCCAGATCGGCAACCAGGCCTCGTTCGATCCGCGCAACTACGGGTACGGCAAGCTCAGCGATCTGCTGGCGGCCATCGGCCTGTTCGAGCTGAAGAAGGACGGCAAATCCTCCTACGTGCGCGCGCTGCCGAAGAAGGCCCGATGAAACCGTGGGGGCATCACAGCGTGCGTGCCCCTGCGTTGGCATGGCCTTCGGCAACGCCCCGGCTGAAATCTTCCACGCCGTTGAAGACCAGCAGCAACAGTCCCGCGCACAGCATCAGGTTGCGGCTGGAACAGCGGTAGCCCAGTGCCAGCGCGATGACACCCAGGGCCAGAAGTACGTAGTTGACTGCATCCCATGCGGTCATATCGTCACTCCGTTGCGATGGGCGTATCGTAGCGTCTCCGCGCCACCGCGGCGCACGCTTGCCTGCAAGGAATACCCGCATGTTGAAGATCTGGGGCCGCCGTAATTCGAGCAACGTCCGCAAGGTGGTCTGGTGTGCCGAGGAACTCGGGCTGGCCTACGAGTCGATCGAAGTGGGCGGCAGCTTCGGCGGCAACCGCAGCACCGAATACACCGCGATGAACCCCAACGGGCTGGTGCCGGTGCTTGAAGACGAGGGCCTGGTGCTGTGGGAATCCAACAGCATCGTGCGTTACCTGGCCGCGCGCCACGCCGCCGGCACGCTCTACCCGTCCGACCCGGCGCAGCGCGCACAGGGCGAGAAGTGGATGGACTGGACCATCTCGCGGATGGCACCGCTGTATTCGGAGCTGATCTGGGGCGTGATGCGCACCGCGCCGGCCGACCGCGATGAAGCGCGCATCAACGCCGCGCTGGTGAAGGCCGGCGATCTGCTGGCGATGGCCGATGCCACCCTGGCCACGCAGCCGTACCTGTCCGGCGAGACGTTTGCGATGGGCGACATTCCGCTGGGCGCGCTGTTCTATGCCTGGTTCGAAATGCCGATCCAGCGCCCGCACCTGCCGCATCTGGAAGCCTGGTATGCACGCCTGCGGGAACGCCCGGCCTACCAGCGCGGCGTGATGACCTCGATGTCCTGAGCCGCGGCGCAAGCGCTGATCTGGCGTTCGGGTGCCGGTATCCGGGGTCAGATACCTTTTCCCCAGAAAAGGGATCTGACCCCACCGGCCGCTGCGCTCAGTACAGGTCCAGCGGGTCCACATCCAGCGACCAGCGCACCTTGCGTGCCTCCGGCAGGGCGTACAGCTGCGGCACCACCGCATCCAGCAGCGCGCGCAGCGGCGGGCGCTGCGCGCACGACAGCAGCAGCTGGGTGCGCTGGTACCCGGCCCGCCGTGGCATCGGTGCCGGCATCGGGCCGTAGGCCTCCACGCGGGTCTGCTCACCCAGCAGCGTGCGCGCCGCCAGCAGGAAGGCATTGGCGTGTTCCAGCTGCTGCGCTTCGGCACGCAGCAGGGCCAGGTGTGCGAACGGCGGGAAGCCGGCGGCCTGGCGCTGGTTCAGTTCGGCCTGGGCGAACGGGTGGTAGCCGCCGTTCACCAGCGTTTCCAGCAACGGGTGCCCGGGGTGATGGGTCTGCAGCCAGACCTCGCCCGGGTCGCGCGCGCGGCCGGCGCGGCCGGCCACCTGGATCAGCTGCTGGGCCAGCTTCTCGCTGGCGCGGAAGTCGGCCGAGAACAGCCCTTCGTCGATGCCCACCACCACCACCAGGATCAGCTTGGGCAGGTCGTGGCCCTTGGCCAGGATCTGCGTGCCGACCAGGATGCCGGGCTGGTCGCCCAGCCTGGCCAGCTGCTGTTCCAGCGCATCGCGGCGTGCGGTGGTGCCGCGGTCGATGCGCACCACCGGGTAGTCGGCAAACGCGCTGACCAGATGCTCTTCCAGGCGCTCGGTGCCGATGCCCTGCGGCTGCAACGCCAGGCTGCCGCACGCCGGGCAGGCCAGCGGCGCTGGCTGCCGCGCGCCGCAGTGGTGGCACTGCAGGCGGCGGCCACCGCCATGCACGGTCATCGGCGCATCGCAGCGCTGGCACGGCGCGGTCCAGCCGCAGTCGTGGCACAGCAGCACCGGCGCATAGCCACGGCGGTTCTTGAACACCAGCACCTGCTGCCCGGCCTGCAGGTGCTGGCCGATGCCTTCCAGCACGTCGGCGGACAGGCCATCGCGCAGCGGCCGCTTGCGCACGTCCAGGATTCGCACGCGCGGTGGCCGTGCATCGCCGGCACGCTGCTTCAGGCGCAGGTGCACGTAGCGCCCGGCATGCGCGTTGTGCAGTGTTTCCAGCGATGGCGTGGCACTGCCCAGCAGTACCGGCACGCCCAGCGCCTTGGCGCGCACCAGCGCGAAATCGCGCGCGTGGTAACGGATGCCGTCCTGCTGCTTGTAACTGCCGTCGTGCTCTTCGTCGATGATGATCAGGCCGGCTTCGGGCAGCGGGGTGAAGATGGCCGAACGGGTACCGACGATCACCCGTGCTTCGCCGCGCGAGGCGGCCGCCCAGACGCGCGCACGCTCGTTGTCGTTCAGGCCCGAATGCAGCGCATGCACCGCAATGCCCAGGCGGCCGCGGAAGCGCGCCAGGGTCTGCGGAGTCAGGCCGATTTCCGGCACCAGCACCAGCGCCTGCCGGCCACGCGCCAGACACTGGATGATGGCCTGCAGGTAGACCTCGGTCTTGCCGCTGCCGGTCACCCCATCCAGCAGGAAGGGCTGGAAGCGGTCGGCCTCGTGGATCGCCGCCACGGCGGCGGCCTGTTCCGGGTTGAGGGTCGGGCCGGGCAGCGGATGTGCGTGCTGCGGCGCCACGCTCAGCGCCACGCGCTCGGCCAGCCCGCGCTTGGCCAGGCTGCGTGCGGCTGTGCGCCAGTCATCCATGCGCGCGCCCAGCACGTCCTCGTCCACCACGGCCTCGCCCAGCAGCTCGGCGAACTGGCGCGGGCGGCTGCCGGCACGCAGCGCGCCGCGCTGGGTCTGGCCGTCGCCGGTCAGCTGCCAGCCCCAATGGTGGGTGTCGGGCAGCGGTTCACCGTGGCGCAGGGGGCCGGGCAGGGCGGTGCTGACCACTTCGCCCAGCGGCGCGTGGGTATAGCGCGCCAGCCAGTGCAGGCTCTGCCACAGCTCGCCCTGCAGCAGCGGCGCCGGATCGGCCCAGGCCAGCGCCTGGCGCAGCCCCTGGCCGTCGTCCAGCTGGCCGTGGCCGGCCACCATCCCCACCAGTTCTCGTTTGCCGAAGGGCACCTTCACCCGGCAGCCGACCGCCACCGCGGGGGCCGGGCCGTCCGGGGCCAGGTAGTCGAACAGCCGCGGCAACGGCACGGGCAGGGCGACCTGCAGGGTCGGAATGGGGGCAAGCATCCAGCCAGTATAGCGGCCCGCTCCGGCCCCGCACCGGCTCAGGGACACATGCGACGCCTGCGCGGCGAACAATAAATGCAAGCTAAATATCGGTGTCCATTGGAGATTCAGTCTTATCCACATCTTCTGTGGATAACGTTGTGTGTTAACGGTATACGAGGCGGTCCAATGCCGATGGCAACGACGTTACGCTCAGGTTGGTCAAAAAATAGCCACATACGAAAGTATATTTAAATCAATACTTTGCATGTGAAACGAAGCTGAAACAAAGTGAATGGGCGGCCCTCCCGGCGTTTTCGCCCCCCTCTGCGTGGTGCTGTGCACAACCTGCAGCACGAAGCGCCGGGCAGCGCAAGTCCTGCCGGCCGGCGATGGGCTGCCGCTATCATCCCGATAGATCCCTGGAGTGACTGATGACGGCTGCGCCCGCCCCTGTTTCCCCGACTGCGGCCGCGGCCCTGTCGGCTTTCCTGCGAGGCGTCGAGCGCCGTGCCCTGGTGGTTGCTGAATTGCAGTGTGGTGACGCCGCCCGTGCCGAGCAGGCGCTGGCGGCGGTGATGCGGGCCTTCAGCGCCGTGGCCAGCGACCTGCCGATGGCGCAGTGGCCGCCGCGCTTCTGTGCGCTGCTGGCCCAGCGCCAGGCCCTGCGTGAACCGGCCGCGGGCCAGTGGCCGCCGGCGCTGGCGCATCTGGGCAGCCTGCCGCCGTTGCCACGCCTGGCCCTGCTGCTGAGGGTCGGTGGCAGCCTGGACGAAGGCATTGCCGCGCGCGTGCTTGACTAGCCCGAGGCGACCTACCAGCAGCTGCTGGCCGAGGCCTGCCCGCGCGATGCGGCCGGCAACCCCGACGCAGGCGCCTGGCGTGCGCTGGCCGAGCGCGTGCAGTTGCAGGTACGCGAGCTGCCGCTCAAGCGCCTGCAGCAGCTGCAGCAGGCGGCCGCCCCCAGTGCCCCGGACAGCAAGGAACCCAGCCGCAGCTGGCGCGCCCCGGCCGACGATGAACGCGCCGTTGCCCGCCGCCGCCGCGGCAATGCCCGCCCACGCTGGCGCGGCCCGGCCATCCTGTTCGGCACCGTGCTGGTGCTGCTGCTGGCCGCGCTGGGCTGGCGCCACTGGCAGGGCCGCGCGCTGGCCGGCGATGCGCCGCTGCCTGATGGGGTGGTGGCCGAAGCTGGGCCGGTCAGCGTCGAAGCGCTGCCGGACAGCAAGGTCGCGCCCGGTGCGGCGGCCACTGACGCGCAGGCCGCCGACGATGCGGCCATGCAGGCCGACCGCGACTTCCCGCTGGTGGCCCATGCCGACATGTACGCCTGGATGGCAGCCGGCGGCCCGCTGCCGGTGGACGAATCCAACCCCAAGCCGACCCGCCCCGAACCGGCGGGCGCGGCGCTGGAGACCGCAGCGGCCGATGAATAAGTTCCTGTTGCCTGTCCTGCTGCTGGCACCGGCGCTGGCCGCTGCGGCATCCCCCGAGCGCCTGCCGGTACCGCTGCCGGCCCCCACCGCCGACACCGCGCTGGCCCCGGCCACACCGGCCCCCGGCGTGCCGGCCACGCTGGGCCCGGCCGAACTGCGCCAGCGCCGGGCCGACTACACCGCCTGGCAGGCCCTGCCGGACAGCGAGCGCGAGCGCGTTCGCCAGGCGGCAGCGCGCTTCAACGCGCTGCCGGCCGCGCAGCAGCAGCACCTGCGCGAGCAGTTCGAGGCCCAGGACAAGGCCTTCCGCGATGGCTGGCGGCTGGGCCCGCAGATCGGGATGCTGTTCCCGAAGCTGGAAGGCCTGTTCGGCTTCGTGCCGGCCGAGCAGCGCGAGGCCGCCCTGGCCGTGCTGCGCCAGCTCAGCCCGGCCCAGCTCACCCAGCTCTCGCTGGTGGCCCAGCGCACCCCGCCGCAGGACCGCGACACGGTGGGCAACGCGTTCCTGGCGGTGCCTGCGGCCGAACGCGACAGCTGGCTCAAGCGCCAGGCCGGCCACTGACGCGCAACCGCAAGAAGCGGCGGCCATCACCTTGCGAAGGCTGCCGGCACGGCCGGGGGGGGGGCGTGCTGGACGCGCGCTGATCGGCGTGGCCCCCTATTTGTCGCGCGGGGTGCGTAAAATGGCGGCCCGCCACCCGGTGCCTGTGCCCTTCGCGCGCAACCGTAGTCGCGTCTCTGCAACGCCATGTCCATCGCTACCCCCACGCCGCGCTTCAGCAAGGAAGTCGGCGCCACCGGTGTGCTCGCCCTGCCTCTCGTGCTCGGGCATGTCTCTACCGGCCTGATCTCTTTCGTCGACAACGTCATCGCGGGCCACCACGGTACCCAGACCCTGGCCGCGGTCACCATCGGCACGGCATTGCTGTGGCTGCCGATGCTGATTCCGATCGGCACGCTGATCTCGCTTACCGCGTCGGTCTCGCAGCTGCACGGTGCCGGCCGCGAGCCCGAGATCGGCCCGCTGTTCCGCCAGGCGCTGTGGCTGGCGCTCGTCCTGGGCCTGATCATGTTCACCTTCCTCACGGTGGTGCCGCCGCTGCTGCCGGCCTTCGGCATCGCCCCGGACATCGTGCCCGGTACCACCGGCTTCCTGCACGCGGTGCGCTGGGGCGGCCCGGCGCTGACGCTGTACTTCTGCATGCGCTACCTCAGCGAAGGCAGGCACTGGACGCTGCCGACCATGCTGATCGGCTTCGGCGGCCTGCTGGTGCTTGCGCCGATGGGCTATGTGCTGGCCAACGGCAAGTTCGGTTTCCCCGAACTGGGCGCCGAAGGGCTGGGCATCGCGTCGGCCATCATGATGTGGCTGCAGGCCATCGCCTTCGGTACCTACCTGTGGCGCACCCAGCGCTTTGCCCACCTGCAGTTGTTCGCGCACCTGGAAGGCCCGCGCTGGAAGGCGATCTGGGAGCTGCTGCGCACCGGCCTGCCGATCGGCATCACCGTGCTGATGGAGGGCGGGCTGTTCATCGTCACCGCGTTGCTGATCGGCCGCCTGGGCGCCAACGAAGCGGCCGCGCACCAGATCACGATCAACGTGGCGCAGCTGTGCTTCATGATTTCGATGGGCGTGGCCGAGGCCACCACCGTGCGCGTGGGCCATGCGGTCGGCCGCGGCGATGGCTTCGGCGTGCTCCGCGCGGCGTGGGCCGGCTACGCCATCATCATGGGCACCCAGACGCTGTCGGCGGCGGTGCTGCTGTTCGGCCACGATGCCATCGTCGGTGTCTACACCAACGACCTGGCGGCGGCCGGGCTGGCCTCCACGCTGCTGCTGTACGCGGCCACCTTCCAGTTCCCCGACGGCATCCAGGTGCTGTCGGCCGGTGCGCTGCGTGGCCTGAAGGACACCCGGGTGCCGATGTTCATCGCCATGTTCGCCTACTGGGGGCTGGGCATGCCGCTCGGCGCCGGGCTCGGCCTGGGGCTGGGCATGGGGTCGCAGGGCATGTGGATCGGCCTGATCGTCGGCCTGACCGCCGCGGCGGTGCTGATGGGCTGGCGCCTGTACCGCAGCAGCGCCCGCGTGGGCCAGTCGCTGTTGACGTGATCGTCCCCGGCGGTCGCCGAAGATGGGCGCCGACCCTTGACTTGTGTCCGATGCCGCCAAGTGCGGCATTGTCTATGCTGATCCAGCACATACACTGGCATGACGCCAACCGGAGCAATCCATGAATCAACCCGTGCCCCGCTGCCCCCGCCACCGCCGTTGCCTGCGCGCCGCAATTCGGTCGCCAGCTTCTTCGTGGGGCTGTGGGATGTGATGAACTTCACCCGCCGGTTGATCCTCAACCTGCTGTTCTTTGGTCTGTTGCTGCTGGTGCTGATCGGCCTGGTGATGGTGGCCGGCATGGGCGCCAGCGGCGGCAAGACGCTGCAGGACCGCACCACGCTGGTGATCGCGCCGGAAGGCCGCCTGGTGGAGCAGTTCAGCGCCGACCCGGTCAGCCGCGCGCTGGCCAAGGTGGTGGGCGACAACGGTGCCGAGGAAATCCAGCTGCGTGACCTGATCCGGGTCATCGAGTCGGCCAAGGACGACAAGAAGATCGAGCGTGTGGTGCTGGAGCTGGACAAGCTGCAGCCGTCCGGCTTCGCGTCGCTGCGTGAAGTGGCCACTGCCCTGCAGGCACTGCATGCCTCGGGCAAGCAGGCGGCGGCCTTCAGCCAGAGCATGAGCCAGGCGCAGTACCTGCTGGCCGTGCAGGCCGACGAGGTCTACCTGGACCCGATGGGCTCGGTGGTGCTGGAAGGCCTGGGCCGCTACCGCCAGTACTTCCGCGCCGGCCTGCAGGACAAGCTGGGCGTGGACGTGCACCTACTCAAGGTGGGCGAGTACAAGTCGGCCGCCGAGCCGTACGTGCTCGACGCGGCCTCGGCGGCGTCCAAGGAAGCCGACCTGTACTGGATGAACGACGTGTGGCAGCGCTACCTGGGCGATATCGCCAAGGCACGCCGCCTGGATCCGGCGCAGCTGGCGGCCGGCATCGACACCCTGCCGGAGGGCATCGCCGCCGCCGGTGGCGACATGGCCAAGTTCGCCCTGCAGCAGAAGCTGGTCACCGCGCTGAAGACCCGCGAAGAGTTCGAAGACCTGATGACCGAGCGCGGCGTGGCCGACGCCGATGCCGACGGTGGTTTCCGCAGCATCAACCTGGACCGCTACCAGGCCCTGCTCGACGCCCGCCGCAGCCCGGTGGATTCGCGTCCGCAGGTGGCCGTGGTGGTGGCTGCCGGTGAGATCAGCGGCGGTGACCTGCCGCCCGGCCGCATCGGTGGCGAGTCGACCTCGGCACTGCTGCGCGATGCGCGCGACGACGACCAGGTGAAGGCCGTGGTGCTGCGCGTGGATTCGCCGGGCGGTGAAGTGTTCGCCTCCGAGCAGATCCGCCGCGAAGTGGTTGCGCTGCAGGCCGCCGGCAAGCCGGTGGTGGTGTCCATGGGCGACCTGGCCGCATCCGGTGGCTACTGGATCAGCATGAATGCCGACCGCATCTATGCCGACCCGTCCACGATCACCGGCTCGATCGGCATCTTCGGCATGATCCCGAACTTCAGCCGCGCGCTGGACAAGATCGGCGTGCATACCGACGGCGTGGGGACCACCCGTTTCGCCGGTGCCTTCGACGTCACCCGCCCGATGGACCCGGCCGTGGGCCAGGTCATCCAGTCGGTGATCAACAAGGGCTACGCCGATTTCACCGGCCGTGTGGCCGAGGCGCGCAAGAAGCCGGTCGAAGCCGTCGACGAAGTGGCCCGCGGCCGTGTCTGGAGCGGCGCGCAGGCAAAGTAACGCGGCCTGGCGGATGACTTCGGTGGTCTGAAGGAAGCCGTGGCCGATGCGGCCAGCCGTGCCAAGCTGGGCGCCGCCGACAAGTACCGCGTGCGCTACATCGAGAAGGCGGCAACGCCGTTCGCGCAGTTCGTCAGCGGTTTCGCCGGCAGCCGCGCCGGTGCCTGGATGCTGGCCGATTCGGGCGTTGCTCGCCTGATGCTGGCACGCACCATGCCCGAGGTGGACACCCAGCTGCGCTTTGTCGAGAACGCGGCGCGCGAGCAGGGCAATGGCGCGCCGGTGAAGGCACTGGCGTACTGCTTCTGCGGGTTCTAATGGGGAACGTCTGACGGGCATCCGCCGCAGATGAAAACGCCCGGCTTCGGCCGGACGTTTTTGTTTGTCTGGTAGCGCCGGGCCATGCCCGGCGGATTCGGGTGGCCGCGCTTCGCGCTCGCCGGGCATGTCCCGGCGCTACCTTCCGCGCGTCATTGCGTCGCGTCGACCTCGGCCTTGCGTTCGCGTTCGGCCGCCGCATCCACGGTCTTCTGCACGCCCTTGGCCCGTTCCAGCGGGGCACTCACCGCGCGGCCCAGGGCCTGCGGTTCCGGCGGCTTGTCCGGGCTTGGCGTCGGCGCGCGCTGGCAACCGGCCAGCAGCAGGGCCAGCAGGCACAATGGCAGGATCAGCAGACGCATGGCAGCGCTCCTCGGTGCACGGTAGGCGCAGTGTGCCACCGCTGCCGGCCGCGTGCCGTGAGCGCGTATCCTTGTCGCATCGCAACTGGATGGGCACACGCCCGGAGCACACATGAACCCGCAGCGTTGGCGCCTGGATGGACAGACCGCCCTGATTACCGGTGCCAGTGCCGGCATCGGCCTGGCCATCGCCCACGAACTGGCTGGCTTCGGCGCCGATCTGATGATCGTCGGCCGTGACCTGGATGCGCTGGAAAGCGCCCGCGACGAACTGCTGGACGTCTACCCGCAGCACCAGATCCACGCGCTGGCCGCGGATGTGTCCGATGACGAAGACCGCCGGCAGATTCTGGACTGGGTGGAAGACCACGCCGACGGCCTGCACATCCTGGTCAACAACGCCGGCGGCAACGTCACCCGGCCGGCCATCGACTACACCGAGGACGAGTGGCGCGCGATCTTCGAGACCAACCTGTTCTCGGCCTTCGAGCTCTCGCGCTATGCGCACCCGCTGCTGGCCCGCCACGCCGCCTCGTGCATCGTCAGCGTCGGCAGCGTGTCCGGCCTGACCCACGTGCGCAGCGGCGTGGTCTACGGCATGACCAAGGCGGCCATGCACCAGATGACCCGCAACCTGGCGGTGGAGTGGGCCGAGGACGGCATCCGCGTCAACGCGGTGGCACCGTGGTACATCCGCACCCGGCGCACCTCCTGCCCGCTGTCGGACCCGGACTACTACGAGGAAGTGATTGCGCGCACGCCGATGCAGCGCATCGGTGAGCCGGAGGAAGTGGCCGCGGCGGTGGGCTTCCTGTGCCTGCCGGCGTCCAGTTATGTCACCGGCGAATGCATCGCCGTGGATGGCGGTTTCCTGCGCTACGGGTTCTGAGGGGTCAGATCCCTTTCCCTGGAAAGGGATCTGACCCCAGCTGACTACCCCAGCGGATTACTGCGGCACCGGGCAGCTGCTGGCTTCCAGCACGCCCTGCAGGCGCTCGCGCTCTGCGCGGGCCTCGGCCTGGGTGTCGGGCGAAGCGAAGCGTTCGCGGCCACGTGCGTCGCGGAAACGCTGCTGCCAGCTGCCGCAGGCCTGCTCGGCCGCTACCTCGCTGCAGGTGTCGCGCACCACTTTACAGCTGGCCGCGTTGACCGGCGTGGCGCCGCCACCGAGCCCGCTGACCTGCAGCATCACGCAGCGCGGCGGCGCCGGCTCGCGTTCGTGCAGGTAACGGCCGCCGTCCTCGGCCTGACACTGGAAGATCGCCGGCAGCGGCGGCTTCGGCGCTGCATCGGCCTCGGCCGCCGCCGGCTGCCCACGGCGTGGCAGCAGTGCGCTGCCCAGGATGGTATCGCCGTCGCCGCTGTCGACCATGCGCGCTTCCATGATGGTGCGCTCGTCGCCGGCCTTCGGCGGCGTCGGGTCTGCTGTGGGTGCCGCTGCAGCAGGCAGGGGCGCAGCGCTGGTTTCAGCCGCGGGTGGCACCTGCACCGGCACCGGCCTGCCGGCATCGGGCACGTGATGGATGCGCTGCGTGCTGCTGTCCGGGCACGGCGTGCGCTGCAGGGCGGGCACGCCGCTGCTGGAGGTGCAGCGGTAGATCACCGTGTCGTCGGCCAGTGCGCTGCCCGGCAGCAGGGCCAGGGCCAGCCAGATCAAAGTCTTCATGCGCGCAGCGTACACCGCCCTCAGCGGCGGCCGCAGTCCTGCCCAACGCGCGCATCGATGCCGCGCTGTTCGCGGGTGATGGCGTCGCGCTCGCTCTGCAGGGCGCTGTTGTAGCGGCGGTCCAGTTCCCAGCGCCGGTCATCCAGGCGCGCGCAGACTTCCTGCTGCGGCAGCGCGTGGCAGGTGTCGCGCACCAGGATGCTGCCGGCCGGCACGCTGACCCCGATGCCGACTGCCGGCGGGCGCTGCCCGGGGTAGCCGCCGCGGCGGTTCAGGGGCTCGGCTGCGGCCACGTCGGCCGGCCGCACCGGCGCCAGGCCGGTATCGTCGCGTCCGCCCCAGACCGGCGGATGCGGCGCCCACGCGGTGGCCCACAGCGGCACCCAGCGCGGATTGCCTTCGTTGCTGTCGCTGACGTAGCGGTCGCCTTCCTGGCTGACGCATTCGTACATCGGCTGTGGCGGCTGCACGTAGACATGGCGCACCTCGCGCTCCGGGCGGGGCGCAGGTGCCTGCGCGGCCGGGGCATCGCTGCGCACCACGCGCGGGGCCGGGTCACGGGGGCGCTGCAGGTCGCGCACCCGCTGGCGGCCGCTGCTGCAGGGGTGGTCCTGCAGGGACACGCTGCCGGTGCTGCTGACGCAGCGGTAGATGCGCACATCGTCGTCGGCGACGGCGGCAAGCACCGGCCAGGACAGGCACAGGCCCAGCAGCAGGAAGGCGCGCAGCAGGTTCATGCCGGCAGCGTGCGTGAAAGCGGGCCGCCACGCAATCATCGGCTCAGGTCCGCAGCACCTGGCCGCTGAGCGCGTCGCGGATCGGTGTCGGCTGGGCCAGGCCGCCGGTGTCGCCATCGAGGATGCCGTCGAGCAGGCGCAGCAGGCGCGGGTCAAGTTCATCGCGGCTGCGCGCCGGCGGTTCCCCGGCCAGGTTGGCACTGGTGGACACCAGCGGGCCGCCCCAGGCGTGGCACAGCGCGGCCACCAGCGGGTGGGCGCTGATGCGCACGGCAATGCCGCTGTGTTCGCCGGTGATCCAGGCCGGTGCACGCGGCCCGGCCGGCAGGATCCAGGTGTTGGCGCTGGGCCAGCTGGCCAGGACCTCGCGCTGGCGCGCATCGGGCAGGGCATGCAGGTGCACCCAGCCCTGCAGCTGCGGCAGTTCGGCGGCCACCAGGATCATGCCTTTCTCGACCGGGCGCTGCTTCAGCCGCAGCAGCGCGTGCACCGCCGTTTCATGGCCGGGGTCGCAGCCCAGGCCCCAGACCGCTTCGGTGGGGTAGGCGATGACGCCGCCCGCGCGCAGGGTGGCGACGGCGGTATCCAGAGTGAGTTCTTTCATGGGGAAGGGCCGGCCCGACGTGGGCCTTCATTATCCCCCGCCGCGTGCAGAACGGGTGGTGGCGCCGACGGTGGGTGTGGACCCGATGACGTGGTGGGTGCGGACCGTTGGTCCGCACATCCCCGCAGATCATCCACGCTTGGCGTGGATCTACTTCTTGGCGGCAGCCTTCTTGACGGCCTTCTTCACCGCTTTCTTCGCCGCCTTCTTGGCCGGGGCCTTCTTCACCGCCGCTTCCTTCTTCACCGCGGCCTTCTTGGCACCGAAGCCCTTGCGCACCGGCTTGCCGGTTTCTTCCAGCAGCTGCTGCACTTCGGCCAGGGTCAGCGATGCCGGCTCGCGATCCTTTGGGATCTTGCCGTTCATCTTGCCGTCGCTGATGTACGGGCCGAAGCGGCCGTTCAGTACCTGGATGTCGCTGCCATCGAATTCCTTGATGATCCGGTTGCGCGCGATCTCTTCCTTCTCTTCCACCAGGAACACGGCACGGGCCAGGTCGATGGTGTACGGATCATCTTCCTTCTTCAGCGAGGCGTAGGTGCTGCCGCGCTTGGCGAACGGGCCGAAACGACCGATGCCGACGCTCACCGGCTCGCCGTTGTCCTCACCCAGCGCGCGCGGCATCAGGAACAGTTCCAGCGCGTCTTCCAGGGAAATGGTGTGCATCGACTGGCCGGGGCGCAGCGAGGCGAACTTCGGCTTCTCCTCGGCATCCTCGGTGGTGCTGCCGATGGCCGCGTACGTCCCGAAGCGGCCCAGGCGCACGCTGACCGGCTTGCCGGTCTTGGGGTCGGTGCCGAGCTCCCGCGCGCCACTGGCCTCGCCGCGGTCGACCGATTCCTTCTTGTCTTCCACCAGCTCCTTGAACGGCTCCCAGAAGCGGGCCATCAACGGAATCCACTCTTCCTCGCCACGCGAGACGGCATCGAGCTCGTCTTCAAGCTTGGCGGTGAAGTCGTAGTCCACGTAGCGGGTGAAGTGGCTGGACAGGAACTTGGACACCGCACGGCCGACGTCGGACGGGCGGAAGCTGCGGCCTTCCATTTCCACGTACTTGCGGAACAGCAGGGTCTGGATGATCGAGGCGTAGGTCGAGGGACGGCCGATGCCGTACTCTTCCAGCGCCTTCACCAGCGCCGCTTCGGTGAAGCGCGGCGGCGGCTGGGTGAAGTGCTGTTCGGCCATGATGCGTTCCAGCGGCACGCTGTCGCCGGGCTTCATGGCCGGCAGCTTGCGGCCTTCGTCCTCGTCCTCGGCGCTCTTGTTGTCCTTGCCTTCCTCGTACACGGCCAGGAAGCCGGCCACCACCACGGTGGTGCCGCTGGCGCGGAACACGTGCTCGCTGCCGGCCGACAGGTCGACGCTGACGGTGTTGAGCGTGGCCGGGATCATCTGGCAGGCCGCCGCACGCTTCCAGATCAGTTCGTAGAGCTTGCGCTCGTCGTCGGTCAGGAAGCGCGAGACCTGCGCCGGGGTGCGCAGTGCCGAGGTCGGGCGCACCGCTTCGTGCGCTTCCTGGGCGTTCTTGGACTTGGTCTGGTAGGTGTTGGGCTGGTCGGGCAGCGAGGCGATGCCGTAGTCACGGGCGATCACGTCGCGGATCTCGGCCAGCGCGTCCTGCGACAGGTTCACCGAGTCGGTACGCATGTACGAGATCAGGCCGACGGTGCCTTCGTCGCCGATGGCCACGCCTTCATACAGCTTCTGCGCCACCTGCATGGTCTTGCGGGTGGTGAAGCCGAGCTTGCGCGAGGCTTCCTGCTGCAGGGTGGAGGTGGTGAACGGCGGGGCCGGGCGGCGCTTGCGCTCCTTGCTGGCCACGTCGGTGACGTGCAGCCGGCCCTGCGCGGCCTGCTGGATGCGCAGGCGGGCGGCCTCGGCGGTGTCGCCGTCGGTCACGGTGAACTGTTCGAACTTCTGCCCGTCAAGCTTGATCAGCTTGGTGTTGAAGTGCTGGCTGGGGTGCGCGCACTCGGCAGCGATGGACCAGTACTCGCGGGCGATGAAGGCTTCGATCTCTTCCTCGCGCTCGACGATCATGCGCAGCGCCGGGCTCTGCACGCGGCCGGCGGACAGGCCGCGCTGCACCTTGCGCCACAGCACCGGGGACAGGTTGAAACCGACCAGGTAGTCCAGCGCGCGGCGCGCCTGCTGGGCGTCCACCAGATCGCTGGCGATGGCGCGCGGCTGGTTGATGGCTTCCTTGATGGCGCGCGGGGTGATCTCGGTGAACACCACGCGCTGCATCGGCTTGTCCTTGACCAGCCCGCGTTCCTTCAGGATCTCGGCAATATGCCAGCTGATCGCCTCACCTTCGCGGTCCGGGTCGGTCGCCAGCAGGATGTCGTCGGCGCCCTTGGCGGCCTTGGCGATGGCATCGACATGCTTCTCGTTCTTGTCGATGACGTCGTAATGCATGGCGAACCCGTTGTCCGGGTCGACCGCGCCTTCCTTCGGAATCAGGTCACGCACATGCCCATACGAGGCCAGGACGGTGTAGTCCTTGCCGAGGTATTTGTTGATCGTCTTGGCCTTGGCGGGCGATTCGACGATGAGCAGGTGCTTGGGCATGTGGGGAAGGTCTGTGGGCGGACCGGGGGGAGGGGCCGCTAGGGTGGAGCAAATGGCCGCATTAGTGAAGCGGCCACGGCGAATTACATAAACCAAACGCCCGGGTGTGCGCCGGGCGTTCAGCTTCCTTATAAGAGGAATCACGCCCGGGCCGCCTGTGTCAAGCGGCCCGGTGTGATGATGGCGTCAGGCCATCTTGGCAAGGTAGCCGACCACGGCCAGCATCACCGCGAACAGGCCCAGCAGGCCGATGCCGCCCAGCACCAGCATGGCGATGGTGACAGCGCCCAGCTCGCGGCACTGCAGGTGCGGCTGGTCGGTGAAGGCCCAGCGATCGACCACGACGGTGTCGCAGATCATGTCGTGCAGGCCCTGCTTGCGCTCGGTGAATGCCGCCATGACAAAGCCGATGCACAGGATCAGGCTGCTCAGGATGGAGCCGAAGAATCGGCCGACACCGCGCATGAAGCTGATGCGCTCGCCGTTGGCGCGCACCACCTTGATGCCGATGGCCATCTTGCCTGGCGTGGCGCCGCCGGCCGAGGCGTGGAAGCCGGCGTAATAGCCGATGCCCAGTGCCAGCGACAGGAAGACGTTCAGCAGCTGCGCGGCAACCCCGGCGGTGTTCCCGGGCGAGAAGCCGGAAGCGCCGCCGACAGCCAGCAGCACCACCGCAGCGATGATCCAGGTGGCCACGGTGACGATCACATAGTCGATCAGGTAGGCGGCCACGCGCTTCCAGAAACCGGCGTAGACCACATCGCCGGCATGCACGACGTGGCCGTAGCTGGCCGCACCCGAGGCCGGGGCGGTGTAGGGCGAGCTGCTGAGCGCGCCGGTGCCGGGCAGCGGCGCGGTGCCGTTGTCGATGGCGCTGTAGTCACCGCGCAGGTCGATGCCGGCGCCCTGGTCGGCGGCGGTGCTGGCGGCGGCCAGGGTCTGCAGGCCCAGTTCGTCCACGACCTGGCGCAGCGGCGCCCACTGCCCCATGCCTTCGCGCCGGACCAGCGTGTCCAGCGTCAGCTCGGTGCGCTGGAAGCGCTGGCGGATCTCTTCGACCGGGAGCGGGCCCTGGCGTTGCTGCCCTTCGGCGTAATACCACTCAGTCATTGCATCTCCCCCTTCGGGTCATCCTTGGATTCGGAACGGGCGCGGCGCTGCATCAGCCCTGGCAGGGGGTCGGCAGTACCTTGTCCGGGCTCTCGCCGCCGCACTGCCAGCGGCCGCTGTCACGATCGTATTCCAGCCACAGCAGGTCGCCGTCAATGGGCTGGCCGGGCACCGAGAGGCTGGCTTCGATGCCGCAGGTGCCGACTTCGAAGCGGCCGATGTTGACCGAGGACAGGCCATCACCGGCAAAGGCGTGGGCGGCCGGGAAACCGGCGTCGTTGGCGCTGGGGCAGCGCCCGTTCTGCTCGGCGAATTCCTCCACCTGCAGCTTCAGCGGCACCAGGGCGGCCACCGCGCCGGTCACCTTGGAGCGGGTGGTGTAATCGTGGTAGGCGGGCATGGCGATGGCCGCCAGCAGGCCGGCCACGGCCACCAGCACCACCAGCACCGCCGCGCCGATCAGCGCCGCCAGCGCGCAGTCGGACAGACCCCTACGGGCAGCGGGGGCGACAGGCGTGGTGGGGGAGCTGGCCGGCGCAGGCGCGGGCGGCAGCGAGGGGGGTACGGGGCGGCAGGCGCGGGCAGCGGCGGTGCATCGATGGCCGGAATGATCAGGCCAAGTTCGTCCACCACGCTGCGCAGGGGTTGCCATTGCGGCATGCCCTCACGCCAGACCAGCGTGTCCAGGCTGATCTGGTTGCCACGGAACAGTTCCACCAGTTGCCCGGCCGGAACCGGGCCCTGTTGGCGGTTGCCTTCTGCATGGAACCACTCGGTCACGGGGAACGCTCCTGAATGCGCAAGGTTCCCAGTGTACGGTCAATGCAGCGGCTCTGGCTCGTCCATGAACATCTGGGTTTCCATCCAGGCATAGGCGGCCTCGGCGCCCGGCTGGTTGAACAGTACCATTAGCACGACCCACTTAAGGTCGTCCAGGTCCAGTTCGTCCTGGTCCAGCGCCATGGCAAGGTCAAGCACCAGCTCGCGCTGGCCGGCGTCGAGGATGCCGTGCTGCTCCAGGTACAGCAGGAAGCCACGGCATTCCACGTCCAGCTTGTCCAGCTCGGGGCCGTGGTAGATGCGCACCGGGCCATCGACCCGTGCCTGGGCCACGCTGGGACGCTGCGCGGCCAGCGCATCGAGCCAGTCGAAGGCCTTGTTGATCTCGGTAGGGCTGAAACCGGCCTGGATCAGGCCGTTCTGGAGCGAGTCGCGGTCACGGATCAGGTCCGCATCTTCGCTGAAATAGTGTTCAAACAGGTACAGCAGTACATCAAGAATGCTCTCTTTCATTGCCCCTCGGCCTGCGTCGGCGGACGCTGTGGAGGTGAAGAAACTAGGGACGTCGACAGTAGCGGCCGTGTTCGCACACCACGATTCCCGCCAGTTCCATGGCCAACAGCATGGAGGACACCTCAGGCGCCGTCAATCCACAGCGCGTGATCAGTGAATCCATACTGATTGGGTTGTCGTCCAGTGCCCGCCACAAGCACTGGTAGTCAGGGCTGTCGGCCCAGCGCGCCGGCAGGAACGCCGCGGCTGCCTGTTCAGTGGGGGCGCCGAGCTGCTTTCGCAAGCCCGGCAGCTGCTGGGCCAGTGCCGGGGCAAGCAGGGCCAGCACGTCGTCGGGGGTTTCCACCAGTGCGGCGCCGTCGCGGATCAGCCGGTGGCAGCCCTGCGAGCGCGGGTTCAGCACCGAACCGGGCACCGCACAGACCTCGCGCCCGGCCTCGGCGGCCAGCCGGGCGGTGATCAGGGCGCCGGACCGGTGCGCCGCCTCGATCACCACGGCGGCCAGCGCCAGCCCGGCCGCCAGCCGGTTGCGCGCCGGGAACTGGCCAGGCCGGGCCGGCATGCCGGGCGGGTGCTCGCTGAGCAGCAGGCCGTCGCGGCCAATGCGTGCCTGCAGCGCGCCGTGCCCGGGTGGATAGACCCGGTCCGGGCCGGTGGCGATGACTGCCACGGTGGTGCCACCCGTGTCGAGCATCGACGTGTGCGCCGCCGCGTCGATGCCGGCGGCCAGCCCGCTGACCACCGCCAGCCCCGAGCCGGCGAAATGGGCGGCAAAGCGCGCTGCCAGCGCCCGCCCGGTGGGTGTGGGCGAGCGGCTGCCGACCACGGCCACTGCCGGTTGCCAGGCCAGCAGCGGGTCGCCTTCGACAAACAGCGCCAGCGGCGCTTCGGGCAGCTCGCGCAGCAGCGGTGGGCACGATGGCCCGCCCGCGTCCAGCAGGTGCCGGCCCGGCGCGGCCAGCCAGCGCCGGGCGGCCACCAACGCCGCCGCGTCGGGGCGGGCCAGGGCGCTGCACTGGGCCGGTGTGCAGCCCTGCGCCCGCCATGCCGCAGGACCAGCCGAAAGCGCGGCTGCCGCCGTGCCGGCCGCCGCCAGCAGGGCCCGCCGTGGCGCCAGCGGCCCGCCGGCCAGCTGCAGCGTCAACAGCGCATCATCGTGGTCCATTGGTCCACTGTGGACCGGATACAATAACGGCGCCCTCGGGCGCCGTCGCATGCTGCTGTCAGGAACTGCCGCGCTGTGCAGTCAGTTCGCGTCCGGGTGCTTGCCGGCGTACCCCACCAGCACCGGCTTCACGCCCTGCATCACCAGCGCGTAGCTGACGTTGTCGAAGGTGCGGAACACCATGGCGTGGGCGGCGTACTCGTCCGGCAGGTCGGTGCGGTTGACGCCGGCCACCAGGCCTTCGTTCATTTCCGAGCTGCCACGGTGCTTCATGCGGTCCACCACGTGACGGCCCTGCCGCCACAGCGAGAACACCGTGCCGTTGTCCACGCCCTGGGCACGGCCGGCCGACAAGGCGATGACGTCACGCGGGCCACCCACGATGAAGGCGTCGGCCACGGCGAGCACGCGCACATCCAGGCCCTGCACGCCGGCGGCCGGCACATGCGGCACGAACTGCAGGTCGTACGGGGTGGCTTCCACCGGCACCAGGCGGTCGCCGGGGCGCACTTCGCGGCCGTTGCCGTTGTCCTGCAGCAGCACGGCTACGGCACCCTTCGGGCCATTGGCGGCGCGGGTGACGGTGCCCACGGTCAGCTGCGACAGCTCATAGCCGAGCAGCTGGCGGCGCTTGCTGGGCACGGTGAAGTGCTTCCACAGGTTGCCGCTGCCCGGCACCACATCGCCATTGGCGGTCAGGTCTTCGCTGGGCTTGGGCAGGCTGTAGCGCACGGTCGGGCGCACCACGGCCCGGCGCTGGCCGGGCTGGGCGTCGGCCAGGCCGTTCACGTAGGCGGTCTGGCCGCTGGTGGCACGCAGGCGGTTGTCTTCCAGGCCCACCACGTAGGGTAGGTCCTTGATGCTGTCCACCACGCTGAGCTGCTTCAGGAACGGCTCCACCTGGGCCAGCGGAATGGCGTTGATCGGCGCGTCCTCGCGCGGGCCGGGCTGGGCGGTCACCTGCTGCACGCGGTCCAGGTAGGCCAGGCTCAGCACGTCGCCGGGGTAGATCAGGTGCGGGTTGGCGATCTGCGGGTTGGGCTGCCAGATTTCCGGCCACAGCCAGGGCTTCTTCAGGAAACGGGCGGAAATGTCCCACAACGTGTCACCCTTGCGCACCACATAGGTGTCCGGGTGCCCGCCATTCACTTCCACGGCGGTAGCATAGGCAGCCACGGTCAGCATCGCCGCGGCGACGACCGTACAAAAACGAAGCAACATAAGAGTGTGAGCCCTGATTCCCCAACAGGTTGCCGCACTATAGTCCAGAAACCGGGGTGCAAGGCAAGCGTTGGCGCTAGAATCTGCGACGTATGCCGGCGTACCCAGCCCCCAATCCGGAACCAGCCATGGCCCTTCTCCCCATTCTCAAGTTTCCCGACCCGCGCCTGCGTACCAAGGCGGCGTTGATCGACGCCAGCGAGGTGACTTCGCCGGCGTTCCAGGAACTGATCGACAACATGTTCCAGACCATGTACGACGCCCCGGGCATCGGCCTGGCCGCCAGCCAGGTGGACGTGCACAAGCGCTTCATGGTCATTGATGTCAGCGAGGAAAAGAACGAGCCGCGCGTGTTCATCAACCCTGAAATCGTCGCCAAGGACGGGTGCCAGGTGTACCAGGAAGGCTGCCTGTCGGTGCCGGGCATCTTCGCCGATGTCACCCGCGCCGATTCCATCACGGTGAAGTTCCTGGACCGCCAGGGGCAGCCGCAGGAGCTGAGCACCGATGGCCTGCTGGCCGTGTGCGTGCAGCACGAGATGGACCACCTGGACGGCAAGCTGTTCATCGATTACCTCTCGCCGCTGAAGCGCGAAATGGTCCGCAAGAAGCTGGCCAAGCAGCGCAAGCACGTGGCGTGATGCGTCCGCGGGGCCGCCCTGCGTGGCGTTCCCTACCTGCGCCCCCGGCGCAGGCCACACGGCGCCCCTGGTGGCGCCGTTTTTTTCCCGCACGTTCTCAATCTGCAAGTGGGGTAGCCATGAGAATTGTTTTTGCCGGTACGCCGGAATTCGCGGTGTCGTCGCTGCGCGCAGCCGCACGCCACCATGAAGTGGTGGCCGTCTACACCCAGCTGGACCGTCCGTCCGGCCGTGGCCGCGGCCTGGCCGCTTCGCCGGTCAAGCTGGAAGCCGTTTCGCGTGGCATTCCGGTGTACCAGCCCGAAACGCTGAAGGGCGAAGCCGCCCAGCAGCAGCTGCGCGACCTGCAGCCGGACCTGATGGTGGTGGTGGCCTACGGCCTGATCCTGCCGCGTGCAGTCCTGGCCATTCCCGCCCACGGCTGCTGGAACGTGCACGCGTCGCTGCTGCCGCGCTGGCGTGGCGCCGCGCCGATCCAGCGCGCGATCCAGGCCGGCGATGCCAGCACCGGCGTCTGCCTGATGCAGATGGAAGCGGGCCTGGATACCGGCCCGGTGCTGCTGCACCAGGAGCTGCCGATTGCCGACACCGCCACCGGCGGCCAGCTGCATGACAGCCTGGCCGAACTGGGCGCGCAGGTGCTGGCCGATGGCCTGGGCCTGCTGCGTGCCGGCATCAAGCCGATCGCGCGGCCGCAGCCGGAACAGGGCGTGACCTACGCGCACAAGCTGGACAAGGCCGAAGCGAAGCTGTACTGGGCGCAGGACGCACAGGCACTGGCGCGCACCGTGCGGGCGTTCAACCCGTGGCCGATTGCCGAGGCCACGCTGGCCGGCGAGCGCGTGCGCATCCATGGCGCCGTCGCGCTGGCGCTGGAACACGGCCAGGCGCCGGGCACCGTACTGGTGGCCGGGCGCGATGGCATCGACATCGCCTGCGGGCGCGGCGCATTGCGCCTGCGCGTGCTGCAGCGTGAGGGCGGCAAGGCGATCACCGCCGCCGACTACCTCAATGCGCGCCGCGACCTGCGCGTGGGGGCCTGATCCCGTGGCAGCTCCTGTTTCTTCCCGCCCGGCACAGGCGCCGGGCGTTCCCACCCGCCTGCTGGCCGCCCGCGTGCTGGCCCAGGTGCTGGGCCGTGGCCGTTCGCTGAAGGCCGAGCTGTCCGCAGCGCTGCCGCGCCTGGCCGATGGCCGTGACCGCGCGCTGCTGGAGGCCCTCTGCTTTGCCGTGCTGCGCCGGCGCAACGCCTACGACGCCGCCCTGGCGCAGTGGATGCAGAAGCCGCTGGCCGCGCGTGACGCCGACCTGCGCGCGCTGCTGATGGCGGGCTTCGCGCAGCTGGACGTACTGGCGTTGCCGCCGCACGCGGCGCTGTCGGCCACGGTCGATGCCGCCCGCGCGCTGGGCCGTGAGCGCCAGGCTGGCCTGGTCAACGCGATCCTGCGCCGCGCCCAGCGCGAAGGTTTCGTACCGCAGCCGGCACGCGATGCGTTCCCGGCCTGGCTGGCCCGGCGCATCGAACAGGACTGGCCGCAGCAGGCCGAGGCGATCTTCGCCGCCAGCCTGCAGCCGGCACCGCTGTGGCTGCGGGTGAACCGCCAGCAGGGCAGCCGCGAGCAGGCACTGCAGGCGCTGGCCGCTGCCGGGATCGCGGCCGAGGCGGCCGTGCACGGCGATGATGCGGTGCGCCTGGATGAGCCGGTTCCGGTGAATCAGCTGCCCGGCTTTGGCGATGGCGCGCTGTCGGTGCAGGACCTGTCCGCGCAGCGTGTCGCCGATGTCCTGGCGCCGGCGCCTGGTGCACGCGTACTGGATGCCTGCGCCGCCCCCGGCGGCAAATCCGCGCACCTGCTCGAACGCGACCCGAGCCTGCGCCTGCTGGCGCTGGACATCGACCCGCGGCGCATGCAGCGCATCAGTGACACCTTCGCCCGCACCGGCGTGGGCCAGGCGGCGCAGGTCCGGGCCGCCGATGCCTGCGACCCCTCCAGCTGGTGGGATGGCGCGCCCTTCGATGCGATCCTGCTGGACGCGCCGTGCTCGGCCACCGGCATCATCCGCCGCCAGCCCGACGTGCTGCTGCACCGCCGTGCCGAGGATGTGGATGCCCTGGTGACCACCCAGGCGCAGCTGCTGGAAGCCTGCTGGAACCTGCTGCGCCCCGGCGGCACGCTGGTGTATGCCACCTGTTCCATCCTGGCTGCGGAAAACGCCGGCCAGGTGCAGGCGTTCCTGCGCTACCACGCCGATGCCACGCTGCAGCCGCTGGATGCCAGCTTCGGCCATGACGTGGGGGCCGGCAACCAGCGGTTGCCGGGTGAAGACAGCGCTGACGGTTTCTTCTATGCGCGTCTGCTGAAGGCGGCGTGATCCCAACGCTGTCGCCGGGCTGCGGGCGCCGGCTGTGGGTGCGCGGGGCGGGGTATGCGCGCACGGCCACGGTGGCGGCAGGGCGCGGCTGACTGATCCTGCACTGTCTGCGTTGTCCAGTCTGCCCAAACGGGGACAAAGCAAGTAAAAAGTGAGTACGGGTGGGCACGATGCCCCTCGCCACCTCGCAGCCGGATCCAGCGATACTCTCTACGTGGCAGCAGCACCTGACAAACTGAGCCGTGGTCCCTCCCCGTCGCCGACGGCGGGCCTGCCCCTGCCCCCCGGTGACCGGCGTGGGCAGATTGCCCTCTGGGCGGCCCAGCTGGGACTGTTCTGCCTGCCTGCGCTGGTGCTGACCGTGCGCGGCAACCTGCTGCCGTTCGGCCTGTTGCTGCTGGCCAGCACCCTGCTGGTGCCGCTGCGCCTGTGGCAGGCGCGTGCGCTGGGCGGCCAGCCGGTTCGCGTGCTGACCTGGCTGATGCTGGCCGTGGTGGTGCTGGGCGTGGTGTCCATGCTGCAGTTCGAGGATGGGTTGCGCGATGTGGGCAACCGTTCGCGGTTCGTGGTGATGCCATGGATCGCGCTGTGGATCTGCGCGCTGCAGCCCGACCCGCGCTGGCTGTGGCGGGGCGCGCTAACCGGCCTGCTGGCCACGCTGGTGCTGTCGGTGCTGCAGGTGGCCGGTGGCGCGCCGCGTGCCGAACTGAATACCAATGCCATCGTGCTGGCCGACATCGTGCTGGTGCTGATGGTGCTGCTGGTGTTCTGCCGGCCCTTGCGGCGCTGGCCGCTGGTGATCCTGGGCATGGCGGCCGGCTGCGCGACCATCGTGCTGACCGGCAGCCGGGGCGTGTTCGCGGCCCTGCTGGCGTTGCTGATGGTGCTGGCGCTGAGCCTGCGCTGGCGCACCGGCATGGCCCGGCTGGCGGTGCTGGCCGGCATCCTGGCCATCGGTGCCACGCTGCTGCTGTCGGTGCCCGGCCTGCGCGAGCAGGTGCGCCTGACCGAGCTGCACCAGGACGTGCAGCGCATGGAGCAGGGCGACAGTGATTCCTCGGCTGGTGCCCGCGTGGAACGCCTGCAGGTGGCCTGGGCCGCGTTCCTGGACCACCCGCTGAGCGGGGTGGGCGTGGGCCATTTCGATACCGCCATGCAGCGCCTGCCGGTGTGCAGCGAAAACCCGGAAGAGCCGCGCTGCCACCTGGGCCATGCCCACAACGATGTGGCCGAATGGGCCGCTACCCAGGGTGTGCCGGGCCTGTTGCTGCTGCTGGCCGTGTACGGCGTGCCGCTGCTGCTGTTCGTGGTCCTGCACCGCCGCAGTGGCCACCGCACGTTCCGTGGGCCGGCCGCTGCCGGCATCATGCTGGTGGTGTCCTATGTGCTGTGCGGGCTGACCCAGTCGATGTTCGCCCACCAGATGACGGCCGGCTTCTACGTGTCGCTGATCGGCCTGCTGGTGGGGCTGTCACTGCTGGAGGGTGCACGCCACCGCGCGGCCGCCGGGCATGACCCGGCGCTGCCGTTGCGCGGGGAGCGGTAGCACCGGGCCAAGCCCGGCCGATCACTCGCGCGGCGGGTCGGCCACGGCCTGGCCGTTGCCCAGCATCCACAGCATGATGGTCTTCTGCCGCACGTAATTGGCGCGCACATAGGCGTAGACCAGGCCGTGCCAGCCATCGCGGAAGCCGCCGCGGAACACGAAGCCGCGCCAGAACCGCCAGGCCGGGGCCAGTACCAGCTTGCCCAGCGTGGCGCGCTTGCCGCGTGCGAACTCGTGCTCGGCCATCA
The DNA here is from genome assembly GCA_009912235.1 of Stenotrophomonas maltophilia. Taxonomy (GTDB): domain Bacteria; phylum Pseudomonadota; class Gammaproteobacteria; order Xanthomonadales; family Xanthomonadaceae; genus Stenotrophomonas; species Stenotrophomonas maltophilia_AV. The sequence goes on along the minus strand of WNDS01000003.1, from coordinate 543,621 downwards.
TCCGCGCGTACTTCTCGGTCTTGGCCAGCTGCTGCTGCAGTGAGCGGTACGGGTAGTGGATCAGGTCGCCCTGCAGGGTACCGACGCTGCCATCGACGCTGGCCGCTTCATGGATCTCGCGCTTGCCGCGCCAGCCGCCCCGGCGGCGGTCGAACAGGCGCATCACCCGGTCGGGGTAGGCGTTGCCGTGGCGCAGGAACTTGCCGAAATACTCCGACAGGCGGGCGAAGCGGTAGCCGGCGTGGCCGCTGAAGCCGCCGTCGCGGGCCTGCTCGATGGCCGCGCGCAGTTCCGGGCTGATGCGCTCGTCGGCATCCAGGCACAGCACCCAGTCGTGGCTTGCCTGCTCCACGCAGAACGCCTTCTGGCTGCGGAAGCCCTCGAACTGGCGCTGCAGCACGCGTGCCCCGGCGGCTTCGGCGAGGGCCACGGTGGCGTCGGTGGACTGCGAGTCCACCACCACGATCTCATCGCAGAAGGCCAGCGAGGCCAGGCAGTCACCGATGCGGCCGGCTTCGTTGAACGCGATAATGCAGGCCGAGATGCGAGGCCGTTCGTTGGGGACGGTCGTGGAGGACATGATGGCCGGGTACCTGTTGTTTGCGACGGAGCGCTATGCGCTGCCTATTCTCGCCCCGTTGGCGCAGGCCTTGCACGCCTCCGGGCAGGAGGTGGCCGCCTGGTTCGAGGGTGGCGCGGCCGGCAGCAGCCTGCTGGGGGTTCCCAGCATCGGCCTGAAGCAGGCGCTGGCACTGCGCCCGCGCGCGGTGTTCAGCGCCGCCAACTGGGTGCCGACCTTCCTATCCGGGGCCAAGGTGCAGCTGTTCCATGGCTTCAACGTGGAGAAGCGCGACAGCGCCCGCGGCCATTTCCGGGTGCGCGGCATGTTCGACCTGTGCTGCACGCAGGGCCCGGCCACCACCGCACCGTTCCGGCAGATCGCCGAGCAGCAGGGCCACTTCGCGGTGGCCGAGACCGGCTGGCCGAAGCTGGACCCGCTGTTCCGCGACGACGGCGGCCAGAGTGCCACACTGCGCGCAGCGGCGGGCGGTCGCCCGGTGATCCTGTTCGGCTCGACCTTCACCGAGCGGCTGAGCGCGGCCCCGCACCTGCTGAAGCCGATCGCCGCCGACATCGCCGCCGGCGGGCGCTATTGGCTGCTGACCCTGCACCCCAAGTGCCCGCCGGAACTGTTCGAGCGCTACCGTGCGCTGGCCGGTGAGAACGCGCGCTTCATCGAACCGGAACAGGTGATGGCCGCGCAGCGTGCGGCCGACGTGCTGGTGTCGGACACCTCGTCCATCGTTTCGGAGTTCATCGTGCAGCACAAGCCGGTGGTGACCTTCCGCAACCGCGTGCCGAAGCCGCACATGATCGACTTCGACGATGCCACGCAGCTGCCGGCGATGCTGCAGCGCGCGCTGCACCCCGAGGCTGCGCTGCAGGCGGAGATCGTGCGCTATGCCGATGCCATCCACCCCTACCGCGATGGCCGTTCTAGCGAGCGGGTGATCGCGGCGACCGAGGATTTCCTGTCCGGTGAGATGGGCGCGCTGCGGCGCAAGCCGTTCGGCAGCTGGGTGCGCAACCTGCAGATCCGCAAGGACCTGGGGTACTGGGGGCCGTCGCAGCGGTGAGCGGGGATGGTGTTCGGTGACGTCGACCGGATTACATTGACTGGGTAGAGTCGACTGTTAGTCGACTGCTCTTCGAGAAACCATCGGAAACCCCGCGCTGCGCGCGATAGTCGACTAACAGTCGACTCTACCGCCGGGCATTCAGAACGCGTTCGCCAACCGCCATCCGTAAGCATGGCCCGCGTTCGTCAGCCGTCGGCGCGCACCCGCACTGCCTTTGTCACCAGCGCAGCCGGCGCTGTGCCAGGTCGGCGGCCAGCTGGTCCATCAGTGTGCGGGCCTGTGCCAGCGGCAGGTAGCGCAGCTGCAGGGGCACGTCGCCATGGGCGCCGGCGGTGTCCAGCACCAGACTGGCAGTGCCCAGCGCCTTGTCCAGCGGCGTGCGGTGCAGCTGCAGGCCCTGCACCTTGTCCACTTCGGCCCAGCGCCACTAGCGGCGCCACCAGCCACCGCGCACGGCCACCAGCCGGGCATCGACATGCCAGCCGATGCGCGCCATCTGCTGCCGCGCCGCCCACAGGGACACCGGCAGCCACGCCAGCGGCAGCAGGCCGAGCGGGCCCCAGCGCCAGGTCAGTGCGGCACTGATCAGCGGTACCAGCAGCAGGCCGTCCAGGCTCAGCCGCCACCAGCCGCGCGTGGCCACCGGCTGCCGGTGCGCCGGTGGCCACTGCAGCTGTGGCAGCAGGTGCTGCACCAGGCGTTCGCAGACCGCCTGCGGTGCCAGCGGCACCAGTTCGCGCAGCGCGCGGTGATGGCCGTGCGCGGGCCCGCCGGCGGCGCTGTCGATGCGCAGCTGGCGCTGGCCGAACAGGCGCTGCAGCAGCGTTTCCTGCAGGGTCCAGGCCTGGATGCGGCGGCGTGCCACGCTGCTGCGGGTGCGGCTGAACAGGCCGGAGACCACGGTCAGGCGGCGGTCCTGCTCACCCAGGGTGAAGCCGTGGTAGCGCAGGATGGCCAGCGCCACCGGCAGCGCACGCAGCAGCAGCCAGCCCAGCAGCAGGGCGGCCACCACCACGGCGACCAGCGTGCTGCCCAGGCCCTGCTGCAGGTGGCTGGCGTAGCCGAATGCTTCGCGGCCACCCTCGGCCAGCACCCGGTACATGTGCGCGCGTGGTGCCAGCTGCACCAGCAGGCCCAGCCCGGCCACCACCAGCACCCAGCCGCGGTTGCTGAGCAGGCCCAGCTTGACCAGGTCCCAGGTGGACAGCCGCAGCAGCACCTGCTCGTGGGTATCAGGCAGTGGCGCAGCCGTTGCCGGCGCGGCGCCCTCCAGCAATTCCGGCGCGGCCGCAGCAGGGGCCGCAGCCGGCGCATGCGCGCGCTGGCGCACCAGCTGTTCCAGCGCCAGCGCCTGGTCCAGCCGCAGCACCCGCATGTGCGTCTCCGGCTCGGTGCCGCCAGTCGATTCCAGCCGCACTTCGGCCACGCCGAACACATGATGCAACGGGTTCTGCTGCACTTCCACGTTGTGGATGCGCGCGAACGGAATCTCGCGCCGGTTGCGCGACAGCACACCGCTGCGCACGGTGATCGCATCGGCGCCGATGCGGTAGCGGTAGCTCAGGTACTGCGCGATGGACATACCGACCAGCACCACGATGACCGCGACCGAAACCAGATGGGTGATCATCGGATCGCGGTCGCCGTGCTGGCCGAACACCACCAGCGCGATCAACGGCACCAGGTAATGGCGCAGCTGCATCAGCAGCACGAACAGCCAGGACAGCGGGTGCAGCCGGTGTTCGGGTGCGGTGTCGGCGTCGTTGCCGGCGGGCACGGGCGAGGGCAGGGGCGGTGGCAGGCTCACAGCGCGTCGTCGTGCTGGTCGAGCTGGTGTGAGAGGCGGTCGCGCAGGCGCTCAGCGTCGGCTTCGTCCAGCCCGTGCACCGACACCGTGCTCATCCGCGTGCCGGCGGTGTGAACCACCAGCGTGGCCAGTTTCAAGCGGCGTTGCAGCGGCCCGCGGCGCAGGTCCAGGTGCTGCACGCGGGTCGCCGGCACCCGTGATTCCACCTGCCACAGCAAGTCGCGGCGCACGCCCAGGCCCTGTGCATCCAGCCGCCAGTAGGTCAGGCGGGTGCGGCGGTGGCTGATGAAGGCCACCAGCGCGATGCCCAGCAGCAGTGCCGCCGCCGCGCCCCAGTAGCCGCCCGGGCGCTGGGTGAACCACCACAGGGCCAGCAGCGGAATGCCGGGCAGGAACAGACCGCCCACGGCGCCATCGAGCGCCTTGAGGGTGGCCGCACGGCGCGGCAGCGGCTGCCAGCCTTCAGCGGGCAGGGAATCGGCGGGAAGATCGTGCACGCAGGCATCCGTCGGCAGGTGGGCGGTGACGGTCACCGCCCACCTGCCGACGTTAGCAAATCGGCGTGTTTACTGGGCGGCCTGGATCAGCGCGTCCACGTCCAGCATGTGCCCGGCGCGTTCGGCCTTGGTGCGCAGGTACTGTTCGTTCTCGGCGGTGATTTCGCCGGTGACCGGGATGCGCTCCAGCACGTCGATGCCGGCGTTGCGCAGGCGCTGCGCCTTGGTCGGGTTGTTGCTGAGCAGGGCCACGCGGCCGATGCCCAGCCCGTGCAGCATGGCCACCGCGCTGCCGTAGCGGCGCTCGTCGGCACCGAAGCCCAGCTGCGCGTCGGCGTCGATGGTGTCCAGTCCATCGTGCTGGTAACCGTAGGCGCGCATCTTGGCGGCGATGCCGGTGCCGCGGCCTTCCTGGTCCAGGTACAGCAGCACGCCGCCGCCCAGTTCCTTCAGTTTCAGCAGGCCGCGCCGCAGCTGGTCGCCACAGTCGCACTTGAGCGAACCGAACAGGTCGCCGGTCAGGCAGGACGAATGCACCCGCACCGGCACCACGGCCGACAGGTCCGGTTCGCCGACGATGATCGCCACCTGGTCGCGCTGCGCCACACCGCCGCGGAACACGGCGAAGGTGGTCATGCCCACATCGCGCAGCGGCACCGGCGTGCGTGCCACCAGTTCGTAGTCGTACACGGCATGCGCGGCGCCCTCGGCCAGGTCGCACAGCGCCACTTCGGCGGCACCGTCAAAGTGCGTATCGTCGGCCGCCAGGCGTGCGCCCACCATGGCCGGCAGCAGCAGGCCCAGCCGGGCCAGTTCCACGGCACCGGCATCGAAGGCATCGCCGGCGGTCCAGCCCGGCGGCATCGGCCCGGGCTCGCGCAGGTAGCCCAGCGAGGGCAGCGCATCGAAGGCAACCCCGGCCAGCGGCAGGCGCGCGCCCTCGGGGGCGTCCACGCCCAGCACGCGGGCACGGGTGGCGGTCAGGAACAGGTAATGGCGGTCCTGCGCAGCCTGGGCGAAGGTGGCGAAGCTGCGGGCGGTGGCGCTGTCCAGCGCGATCACCGCCAGGCGCTGGCCCTGGCCGTCGTGGAGCAGGACCGGGCGGCCAGCGCGCAGTTCGGCCACCGCGCGTTCGCAGCGGATCGCGGCCGGGTCGCCGAACAGGGAAGAAGAAGACATGGCAGGACCGGGGGAGGGGGACATCGCTGCTCTCTATGGGGGCGGGCCAGTCGTATTCAACGTGCCCGCCGCACTGGCACCCTCACCGCTGGCCGGGGTCAGTGCGGGCGCTGGTCGGTAGCGTAGGGGTCGTCTTCGCCACTGCCCGGCGGGCGTAGCGTGTAGCGCTTGTAGGTCCACTGGTACTGGGCCGGGTCGCGGCGGGCGATACGCTCGATGCCGGCGTTCAGCGCGGCCACGCCCACCAGCGGGTCCGGGTCAGCCACTGCCGGGTCGGCCGGCTCCACGTGCAGCGCGAACTGCATGCCCGGGCCGGTGCGCTCGCACCAGCCGTACAGCACGGTGGCGCCGGTGCGCTCGGCCAGCCGATTGACCAGGGTCATCGTCAGTGCCTGCAGGCCGAAGAACGGCACGAATACACCGTCGCCGGCCTTGGGCTGCTGGTCGGGCAGGATGCCGGTGGCGCCGCCCTCCTTGAGGACCTTGAACAGCTGGCGCACGGCCGGGCCTTCGGCGCGGACCTGCTGCACGTTGTCGCCGCCACGCACCAGCTGCAGGAAGGCATCGCTGGCTTCCTCTTCCGGCGGCTTGTAGACGATGGCGACCTTGCCACGCGAGGCCAGCCACTGGTTCAACAGCTCCCAGTTGCCGAAGTGCGGGGCGGCCACGATCACGCCCTTGCCGCTGGCCAGTGCCGCGTCGTACAGCGCCTCGCCGTGGCGTTCGCGCAGGTGCCGGCGCAGGTTGCGCTCGGCCGGGCGGGTCCACAGGGCAAGGGTTTCCACTGCTTGCAGGGCGGTGGAGCGCAGTACCTCGCGGTGCAGGCGCGCGCGTTCGGCGGGCGTCACTTCAGGGTAGGCCAGTTCCAGGTTGCGGCGGGTCACCCGGCTCTCGCGGGCGTCCAGGCGGATCCAGGCCCAGGCCAGCAGGCGGGCGAAGCCATGCAGCACGGGCCACGGCAGGCGGTTGAACAGGGCGGCGGCGCGGTAAGCCAGCTGGGCTTTGCGGTGCGGATTCATCGGGCCAAGTTTAGGCTATGGTGCCCGGCTGTTCCCTACCGGTGCTGCCCATGCTTGTCCTGATCCAGCGTGTTTCCGAGGCGGCCGTCCATGTCGACGGTGAAACGGTGGGGCAGATCGGGCCCGGGCTGCTGGCCCTGGTGGGCATGGAGCCGGGCGATACCGAGGCGCAGCTGCAGCGCATGGCCCAACGCCTGCTGGGCCACCGGGTGTTCGCCGATGCGGCCGGGCGCATGAACCGTTCGCCGGCCGATACCGGCGGCGGCCTGCTGCTGGTCAGCCAGTTCACCCTGGCCGCTGACACCCGTTCGGGCATGCGGCCCAGCTTCACCACCACCGCGCCGCCGGACGAGGCTGAACGCGCGTTCAATCGATTTGTGGCGATCTGCCGTGAAAACCACGCCCCAGGGGTGGAAACGGGCCGCTTCGGTGCCCATATGGTCGTCAACCTGGTCAACGACGGCCCGGTCACCTTCCTCCTCCGACCCTGAGCCTGCGGGACCACTGCCCGGCAGGCAGGGCGGCAGGCTGGTATAATTCTGCGTTCTCTATTTCCCTCCCAGCCGGTGGCGCGAGCACTACATGGCCAACGAACGTCCTGCCCAATCCGAAATCAAGCAACTGATCAGCAAGGGCCTGGAACAGGGCTACCTGACCTACGCCGAAGTCAATGACCATCTGCCGGACGACATGGTCGACCCGGAGCAGATCGAAGACATCATCGGCATGATCAACGGCATGGGCATTGATGTCCATGAAGTTGCCCCCGATGCAGAAACCCTGCTGCTCAATGACGGCAACACCGGCAACCGCGAGGTGGATGACACCGCCGCCGAAGAAGCCGCTGCCGCACTGAGCGCCCTGGATACCGAAGGTGGCCGCACCACCGACCCGGTGCGCATGTACATGCGCGAAATGGGTACGGTCGAGCTGCTGACCCGCGAAGGCGAAATCGCCATCGCCAAGCGCATCGAAGAAGGCCTGGGCCAGGTGCAGGCTGCACTGGGCCTGTTCCCGGTCTCGGTCGAATCGCTGCTGCTGGACTATGACGCGCACAAGGAAGGCAAGAAGCGCCTGGCCGAAGTGATCGTCGGCTTCAACGACCTGGCCGACGAAGAGCCGGCACCGCCGGCGGCCGCTGCCTCCGACGACGGCGATGACGCCGACGCCGATGGCGACGAGGAAGAAGACGATGATGTCGACGGCGCCGATGAAGAAGCCGCGCCGACCGGTCCGGACCCGGAAGAAGTCGCTGCGCGCATGCAGGCCCTGGCCGATGCCTACGGTGCCTTCAGGAAGGCTGCCGCCAAGGGTGACAAGAAGAACCTGCTGAAGCTCCGCGAGGACATGTCGGCGGTGTTCGTCACCCTGAAGCTGCCGCTGCCGCTGACCGACGTGCTGACCAAGCAGCTGCGCGACATCAAGGCCGACATCAAGGCCCATGAGCGCCGCGTGCTGAACCTGGCCACCGTGACCGCCCGCATGCCGCGCAAGGACTTCATCCGTTCCTGGGAAGGCAACCAGACCAACCTGGAATGGGTGGAAGACGCACTGAAGCGCAAGCAGAAGTGGTCCTCGGCCCTGCGCGACGTGAAGGACCAGATCATCGCCGAACAGCAGGCCACCCTCGACATCGAGAAGGTGACCTCGCTGGACCTGGATGACCTGAAGGAAATCAGCCGTGCGATGGCCTACGGCGAAGCCAAGGCACGCAAGGCCAAGAAGGAAATGGTCGAGGCCAACCTGCGCCTGGTCATCTCCATCGCCAAGAAGTACACCAACCGTGGCCTGCAGTTCCTCGACCTGATCCAGGAAGGCAACATCGGCCTGATGAAGGCCGTGGACAAGTTCGAGTACCGCCGCGGTTACAAGTTCTCCACGTATGCCACCTGGTGGATCCGCCAGGCCATCACCCGTTCGATCGCCGACCAGGCGCGCACCATCCGTATTCCGGTGCACATGATCGAAACGATCAACAAGTTGAACCGCATTTCCCGCCAGATGCTCCAGCAGTACGGCCGCGAGGCTACGCCGGAGGAGCTGGCCAAGGAAATGGACATGCCGGAAGACAAGATCCGCAAGGTGATGAAGATCGCCAAGGAGCCGATCTCGATGGAAACCCCGATCGGCGACGACGAGGATTCCCATCTGGGCGACTTCATCGAGGACACCAACGTGGAGTCCCCGATCGAGAACACCACCAACATCAACTTGTCTGAAACCGTGCGCGACGTGCTGGCCGGCCTCACCCCGAGGGAAGCCAAGGTGCTGCGCATGCGCTTTGGCATCGACATGAACACCGACCACACCCTGGAAGAAGTGGGCAAGCAGTTCGACGTGACCCGCGAACGCATCCGCCAGATCGAAGCCAAGGCCCTGCGCAAGCTGCGTCACCCGAGCCGCTCGGAACAGCTGCGCAGCTTCCTGGATATCGATTGATTTCCTGGTTGCGTTGATGTGTTGAGAAAACCCCGCTTCGGCGGGGTTTTTCTTTGGTAGCGCCGGGCCATGCCCGGCGGACTCTTTGGGTTATTCGTAATTTTTACGTAACATTATTTTTGACGGTTGCCCCTGCTGAATTCACTAAAATCTATATAAAACAGTGGCCTTAGAACTCCATCCAGCTTGCCGGCTGCGTTTTTTTGCGCTAAATACGTAACACTATTCGCCTCCAAGACCCGTCCATGGCCCGCCGCGCGCTGCTGCGCCCCCAGGATCTGATCGCCCAGCTTCCCCCCAGCCAGCCGCAGCCGGCGGCCGCGCTGGCCGAGCGCCTGGGCGTAAACCGCGTGACGCTCAGCCGCCTGGTCGCGGCCAGTGGCGATCGGGTCGTGCGGTTGGGGCAGACGCGAGCCACCACCTATGCCGTGCGATACGCCACACGCGTGGGGAGCGAGTGGCCGCTGTACCGCCTGCGCGAAGAAGCCACGCTGGAAGAGCTGGGGCGGGTGATTGCATTGACCGGCGACAGCTTCCACGTGCAGGCCAGCCGCGCACGGCCGAACCTGACCCGCGCGCCTGACGGCGACATTGCGGCGTTCTTTCCCGGCCTGCCCTGGTACCTGGATGATCTGCGCCCGCAGGGCTTTCTGGGGCGCACGTTCGCCCACGGCCGCGGGCAGCGGCTGGGGTTGCCGACCGATCTCAATCGCTGGCAATTCGGCGACGTGCTGGCCGCGCTGGTGCATGCCGGCGGCACTGAAGCCGGCGATCTGCTGCTGGGCGGGGAAGCGGTGCAGGCGGCATTGGCGTTGCTGGAGCAACCGACCGACCGGGTCGCGGCCGTCGAGCGTCTGCGGCGCTATCCCGAGCGCGCACAGGCCGCGCTGGCGGGCGAAGACGTAGGGTCATCGCCGGGTGGGGAGCAGCCCAAGTTCAGCGCCACGGTAGAGGATGGCCACGGGCGTCGCGCGGTGCTGGTCAAGTTCGCGCAGGCCGATGCAGGGGCCGCCGCTGAACGCTGGAGTGACCTGCTGGTCTGCGAGCATCTGGCACTGGACACCCTGCGTGATGCAGCGGTGCCGGCGGCGCACAGCGCGGTGCTGCAGACCGGCACGCACACGTTCCTGGAAGTTGAACGCTTCGACCGCACGCCCGACGTGCTGGGGCGGCGCGGCTTCGTGTCACTGCTGGCGCTGTCGTCGGCGTTCACCGGGGAAGCCACGCTGGATTGGCGCACTGCCGGTGTGCGGCTGCAGGCGCTGGACTGGTTGACGGCAGACACGGTGCAGGCGATGGGGCGGCTGCATGCCTTCGGCCGCCTGATCGGCAACAGCGACATGCACCAGGGCAACATCGGATTCCACTTCGTCGACCGTGGCGCACTGTCGCTGGCACCGGCCTACGACATGCTGCCGATGTCGCTGGCGCCGTCGCGACTGGGCGTGCTGCGCCAGGATGACGTGCTGGGCGCCGTGGCACCGCAGGGCACCCGTGAGCTGGAACACCTGCGCTGGGCGGCACCCCTGGCGATGAAGTTCTGGCAGCGCGTGGCCGTTGACCCGCGTGTTCGTTCGGCCGGGCTGCGCGCACTGGCGGCGGTGAATGCCGAGCGGGTGCAGGAGATGGGGATGCGGTTCGGATGAACGGTGCTGACAGCCACGCGCTTTCCCATTGACGCGTACAGCCTTTGACGTTTCCGTATTGCGGTCGCACTCTGCGCGCGCAGGTGCTCAACACACTTCGTAGGCGGGCCGGTCACTGCCGGTACCAGTGCAGACTGCGCATCAGGCCATGCGGAATATCCCAGTCCTGATGCATCGATCCGTCATGTATCTGGAGTTTGGCCATGAATGATGTTGGACACGATATACCCACCAGCGCGATCCCCGATTTCCCGAAGCTGCTGGACTGGAATGACATCATGGAGGATGAGCGGGAAGACGCGCTGGGTTACGCCCGCCGCGCTACGCTCGCACTTCTGACTGTCGACGCGTCAGCGCTGATGAAGGGATTTGCGGCAGATTCCGGGCCAGGATTAGACGCAGCAGTCGAGATCGTGGTCACCTTCCAGCAGTACCTGCAGCGCATGAAATCGCTGGCCGACACGGCGCAGGAGCGGCTGACGCAGATCAGATGTGTGCTGGCAGCATGCGGAGAGGGGGAAGAGTAGCGATTCCCAGGCCTGCTCCACTACACTGTGACGCTGCGCCGGGCCTATAGCTCAACGGTTAGAGCAGGGGACTCATAATCCCTTGGTTCCAGGTTCGAATCCTGGTGGGCCCACCACATTGACGTCGATCGACGTCCAGAAACCTCCGCGCTCCCCGAGCTAGATAATACTGATAGCCCCTCTGTTGTTTTTTTGGGGGCTATATCCACGCGTGGCTGTATCAGCTTCTTCGAGTTCGTCCGTTCCACCTGAACACGACCATGCAGCGGCAGTCTCACCATACAGCGTGACATCGCCGTGCCCGGCGGTGGCATCCGTGGTTTCGCATGCAGCCTGGTGGTAGATCTTTGTTGCTTCAGTCTGTGCGTCAAATCGATAGACCAGCCCGCCCTTGCCATCTTCGAACAGCCTGGATTCCACGAGGACCTGTCCGCCACTGAAGTCGGTAAGCAGGGCGGATCGCACGATCCACGTCTTTCCGTCGGAAGAGGGCAGCGGTCTATCCCGGAATGATTCTGGAACGGGACGGGCCGTTGCGGTCAGGCTCAGGGGGGGGCCAGAACCAGAAGCGACATCAGGCAATTCTTGAGGGTCATTGCCATGCTCGGGTAGCGGGCGGGCCTCTTTTGTAGCGCCCGAAAGCAACGGGAAACTCCAACGTGTTCGCAGAAAGCGATGCGCAGGCTGAAGGCGACCGGCTGCGGCTATCACACGCGCCCGCGCCCCAATGGCACGCGTCCCAATGGCATGGGCCAACCATCGCATCACCTGCTACCGTGCCGGTTTCCCGTCCCGCAAGGCACATTCCGGCGCAGGCTTTCGCCACCCGACAGGCGCTCTACCTTCCCCTCGGCGCGATGCTGGCGCTGATCGCCTTTGCATTCACCGTGCCGGGCTACCACTCGCTGTCCCAGCACCTGAGCGAGCTGGGCCTGTTGCCCGGCCTGCCTGCCCGTGCGGTGTTGATCGCACCGTCGATCAGCGGAGTGTCCATCGTCATCTTCAGTCTGTCACTGCTGGCGCAGGGGCGGCGTTTTGCGTTGACCGCGCTGACCTCCACGCTGTTTGGCGTGGCCATGCTCAGCAACGGCCTGTTCACCACGGGCAGCCCGATGCACGGACTGTATGGCATCGGCATCTTCTCGGTGCTCACGCCCTTGCTGTACCTGGTGGAGCTGGGCCCGCAGGCGTCGCCGCGCATCCGCTGGGTTTCGCGCTGGACGTCGATGGTGGCCGTGGCCTATCTGTGGATCATGATGGCCGGCATCGACCCGCCCGATTATCGCGGCCTGACCCAGCGGCTGGCGCTGCTGCCGGCATTTGGCTGGTATACCTTCGCCGCCCTGGAATGGCGGCGGCGGGCCGTACGCAGATAATCGGCCCGCGGGGCGGGTTAAGTCTGCTTGACAGACAGGGCCTGCCGGTAGACCTTTGCCGCCATGACTATTGATATTGAATCGCTCAGCCTTCGGGAGCTGGGCGCCTTGGTGGTTGCCGCTGAACAGCGCCAGCAGCTTATTTCCAGCCGCCGCCCGGCCAGCGCCGTGCGTCGCCTGTTGAAGGCGGCCGCCGCCGAAGCCGGTTACACCCTCGAAGAACTGTTCGGCGATGCCGCCCCCGAAGCGGCGGCACCGGTGCGCAGGACCACCCGCCGCAAGTCGGGCAAGGTGGCCGCCAAGTACCGCGATTCGGAATACAAGCGGCTGACCTGGACCGGGCGTGGGCGCATGCCGCGCTGGCTGACCGCACGGCTCCAGCAGGGGCACAAGGCCACCGATTTCCTGATTCCCGGCCTGGCCAAGCCGACGGCAAGCAAGCAGAGCACCATCGGCAAGCGCACCGTCGTCAAGAAAGACTGAGCCGCGCGAGGCGGCCCTGCAGTGCGGCATCGCCATGCTGCACCTGCACCAACACCTGCATCTGAATCGATCTAATATCGGCCATCCATCCAGCACGGGAGCGGGGCATGGCGGCAGGTACGTGGGTGAAGGGCGCACTGGCAGCAGCGTTGATGGCGATGACGGCAACGGCGCCGGCAGCACCTCCGACACCGGCGATATCGGGCAATCCCATCCTGAAGGGCTGGTACGCCGACCCGGAAGCGGCCGTGTTCGGCGGCCGCTACTGGATCTTCCCGACCACCTCGGCCGTGTACGAAGCGCAGACCACCTTCGATGCCTTCTCCTCGCCCGACCTGGTGCACTGGACCAAGCACGCCGATGTATTGAATGCCAAGGCGGTGCCGTGGGCAAAGCGCGCGATGTGGGCGCCGGCGGTGGTGGAAAACAACGGCGGGTACTACTTCTTCTTTGCCGCCAACGACATCCAGAACGATGACGAGCTCGGCGGCATCGGCGTGGCCGTGGCCGACCGCCCCGAAGGTCCGTACAGGGATCTGCTGGGAAAACCGCTGGCGGGAAAATTCCACAACGGCGCGCAGCCCATCGACCAGTTCGTGTTCAAGGATGACGATGGCCGCTGGTACATGATCTACGGCGGCTGGAAACACGCCAACATCGTGCGCCTGAAGGACGATTTCACCGGCGTGCTGCCGTTGCCCGACGGCACGCTGTTCAAGGAAATCACCCCGGCGCCGGAGTATGTGGAAGGCTCGCTGATGTTCAAGCGCGGCGGCCGCTATTACTACATGTGGTCAGAGGGCGGCTGGGGCAGCCCGGCGTATTCGGTGGCCTACGCCATTGCCGATGCGCCGACCGGCCCGTTCACGCGCATCGGCAAGGTGCTGCAGCAGGACCCGCGCATTGCCACCAGTGCGGGCCGCCACTAGGTCATACAGGTGCCGGGCACCGACCGCTGGTACATCGTCTACCACCGGCGCCCGCTGGGTGACACCGCGCGCAACCACCGCGTGACCGCGATTGATCGCATGCAGTTCGACGCACAGGGCCACATCCTGCCGATCACCATGACCCACGAAGGCGTGGCTGCCGATCCGCTGCCCTGAGTCAGCCTCAGCGGCCGGGTTGGCGTATGCGTTCGGGGCAGGTCGACAGGCGCGCGTTGCTGATGGCCTGGCGCACGCCGCAGCTGGGGCAGGCCAGCACCGTGCCACCCGGCAGGTGCTCGATGTCCTCTTCCTGCCAGGAACAGGCCGCGCCGCATGCGGCGCATTCGGCCTGCACACGCAGTGCTTTCAGCGGGCTGCCGTCGGCATCGGGCTGGTAGTGGAGGTCCACGATTCGGAAAACACCGGTATCACTCATGGGCGTCATGCGGGCGGTGGGCATGCTGAGAGTAGTCCAATGGAAATAACCACCTTGTGGTGGCGATGTCGAGTGCGAAACACGACGGCGCGCAGGCGCCGTGAACGGAACGACTACTCGGCGGTGCGCCGGAGATCTTCCAGCTGTGCGCGACTGATCGCCTGGCGGTTGCCGCAGGCCGGGCAGGTCACGACGGCGGCGCCATCAAGATCAAGCAGGCCGTGGTCGGCGGTGACGCGGAACTGGCGCTGGCAGGCCAGGCAACGCCCGTCGACGCGGGTGACCTGCAGCAGCGTTCCGTCGGCACGCGTCATTCCATCGACGCCAATCAGGTAGAACTGTCCTGTATCTCTCATCAAGGTGAACCGGAATCTGAACAAATGTCTGGGGCACATGATGCGGGTTGCGACATCGAAGTAGCGCGGCGACGCCGAACAGAATTCTGAAAAGTTAAGCGTGGCTGCAGCGTGAGGTCTTGCGGCGTGCGGTTCGATGTGCATAGCACGCCTCGTGGCATGCCGCGTTAGCATCGGTACGCACCTGTGCAGCGCGAGCGATGCGCAGGCCGGATGGCTGAAACCGAAGAGAGCAGGCAATGAACGACACAACAGGTGCATGCGGCATGCTGCGCTACGTACGCTGGCTGGGCGCGATCAGCATCGCCATCAGCGTGGTGGCGTGGGCGGTGGAATGGAGCGGCATGGCCTACGTGTGCCCGTACTGCAGGGTGCAGCGCACCGCCATCGGCCTGCTGGGCGTGTTGTTGCTGCTGGTACGGCCGCGTGCGCTGGTGGTGCCGTACCTGGCCGCGGTAATCGGACTGTTCGCGTTCGTGGTCGCGGCCATGCAGCACTTCAACGGCTGGAAACGCATTTCCGCCGGCACTTTCGCCCTGAATGAATCGTGGTACCTCGACCCGTGGCTGCTGTCCGGTGCGGCCATGCTGATTCTGATGGCGCAGCTGATGCTGGTGCAGGCGGTGGCCAACCGCCCGCAGCATCGCTAGCGCCTGATCGCATCATGTGGTGCTTCCTGCTGGCTGCAGCATGCGCGTTCAGTGCTCGGCCCGACTGTCTGCCGCGCTTGCGTACAGCAGACAGTCGGTTCGTGATGGCCTCTGCTAGACGCCGTTCATCGCCTCGAACAACGCTGCATAGGTGCCGTCCCGTTCGGCCCAGCGGCGTGGCAGGTCTGCCGACAGCAGCAGTTCGCCGCCGGGGTGCTCGCCGCGCTCCAGCCGCTGCATCACCTGCGTGATGTAGTCCTGCAGCGGCATCGCACGCGGATCGTGTGCCTGTGCGGCACCGGTCAGCAGGGTCTGCACATACGGCGGCGACAGCTCCAGCACTTCCAGTGGCAGATGCCGCAGCTGGTGGCGCAGCGACACCAGCCACGAGTGCAGGAAGGCCTTGCTGGCGCAGTAGGTGGGGAAGGCGCTGCGGGGCACGAACGCCAGCGCCGAGCTGGTGGCGATGAAGGTGGCGTGGGGCTGGCGCTTGAGCAGCGGCAGGAAGGTGGCGGCGGTGCGCAGCACGCCGAGGATGTTGGTCTCCACGATCGCTTCGGCGTCGTGGTCATCCCAGTGCGCAGCGGCCATGTCCTCGCTGCGCGAGATGCCGGCGTTGGCGATGAGCACGTTCAAGGTGGGGAAGCGCGCGTGTATGGTGTCGGCCAGCCGCGCCAGTGAAGCGGGGTCGGACAGGTCCAGCGTGAGGGCGGTAATGCCGGGGTGCTGCCGGGCGATGTCATCGAGCAGCGGCTGGCGCCGCCCGGTGACGATCACGCGGTTGCCGCGCTGGTGCAGGGCGATGGCCAGCGCACGGCCGATGCCGCTGCTGCCGCCGGTGACGAGAATGGTGTTGCCGGTGATGTTCATGGTGGTGCCTTTCCAGGAATGACAAGGGAAAGGCCACGGTGCTGCAGCGCCCGCAGGGGACGATCAAGGGCATTACCGTGGCGCCTGTACCCCGGCTTTCCTCTGCTGAGGCCCTACCGGGAATGGGCGCGTTGGATGACGATAACGTCTGCGGCAGCGCGCGCGGTGCGGCTGCGGTGCCGACTGTAGGCGGGGGCCCGGCCGGCGTCAATCGGGGGCGGCGGTTGGCCGCTCAGTCGCTGGCGGACAGCCCGACCAGCAGGGTGGGAATCAGCTCGGACACGGTGGGATGGATCGGCACCGCCCACCGCATCGCATCGAGCGGCTGGTCGGCGCTCATCATGTCGACGATGCCGTGGATCGCCTCGTCGGCACCGGTGCCCAGGATGGCCGCGCCCAGGATGCGGCGGCTGTCGGCGTCGGCCACGATCTTCATCACGCCCTGGGTTTCGCCTTTCTCCACGGCACGGCCGACCCGGCTCATCGGACGCTGGGCATGCAGCAGGCGGCGCCCGCTGCGAACGGCTTCGGCATCGGTCATGCCGACCCGCGCCAGCGGCGGATCGATGTACAGCGCGTAGCCGGACACGCGCTGGCTGACACGGCGCGTCTCGCCATCGAGCAGGTTGGCGGCGACGATCTCGAAATCGTTGTAGGCGGTATGGGTGAACGCACCGCACCCGTTGCAGTCGCCCAGCGCCCATACGCCGGGCACCGACGTGCGCAGCTGCTCGTCCACGGTAATGTAGCCGCGCGCATCGCAGGCGATGCCGGCCGCGTCCAGACCGAGGTCGTCGGTGTTCGGGCGATGGCCGGTGGCGATCAGCACGTGGCTGCCGATGATGGGAGCGGCGTTATCGTCGCCGGTGCTGACCGCCACGCCGTCGACATGCGGCTGGAAGGCGATGCCGGTGGCGCCGGTATGCACGTGGATGCCTTCGGCTTCGAGGATGCCGCGCACCGCCTCGGAGATGTCCGGATCTTCGCGTGCGATCAGCCGCTCCATGCGCTCGATGATGGTCACCTGCGCGCCGAAGCGCCGGTACATCTGCGCGAACTCCAGCCCGATGTAGCTGCCACCAACCACCACCAGGTGGCGCGGCAGGGTGGTGAGCGCGACCATGCCGGTGTTGGTCAGGTAGGGCACGTCCTGCAGCCCCGGCATGTCCGGCACGCTGGCACGGCCGCCGACGTTGATGAAGATGCGCGGTGCGCTCAGCCGCTGGCCCTCGACCACGACGCTGTCCGGGCCGTCGAAACGCGCATGGCCACGGATGAGCGTGACGTTGGCCATGCCCTGAAGCCAGTCTTCGTTGCCCTGCCGCGAATCGAGGATGACCTTGCGTGCGCGGGCTTCCACGGCAGCCATGTCCACCTGCACCGGGCCGCTGGAGAAGCCGTAGTCGGCGCCGCGCCGTGCGGTGTGCGCGGCGTAGGCGCTGGCCACCAGCGTCTTGGTCGGCTTGCAGCCGGTGTTCACGCAGGTGCCACCGACCAGATGGCGCTCGATGATGGCCACGCGCATGCCGGCTTCGTGCAGGCGGCCGGCCAGCGAGGGGCCGGCCTGGCCGGCGCCGATGATGATGGCGTCGTAGGCCTGGGTGGGCAGGGCAGCAGGGTCATGCGACATCGGGTTCTCCATCAACGGGGGTGGCCGTGCCCGCAGGGGCGGCCAGCAGGAAGAGACCGAACGCTGGATCAGGCTGCAGCCAGTGCCGGCACAGCGTCCACCCGGCGCATTCTGCGGTAGCGGCCAGGGTGGCGGGCGTGAACTTGTGCGCGTTCTCGGTATGGATGCTCTCGCCGCGGGCGAAGGCAATACGGCGGCCCAGCACCTGTACGTGCTGGTCGCAGGCGCTGACCAGGTGCATTTCAATGCGCTGTTCGGCCGCGTTCCAGCGCGCCTGGTGCTGGAACGTGCCGGCATCGAAGTGGCCGCCCAGTTCGCGGTTGATGCGCAGCAGCAGGTTGCGGTTGAACGCTGCCGTGGCACCGGCGGCATCGTCGTATACGGCTTCCAGTACTGCAGCGTCCTTCAGCAGGTCCACGCCGACCAGCAGCTGCGCCCCCGGCCCCAACAGCCGGCGCAGCCGGGACAGCAGCTCCACTGCATCGCCCGGTGCGAAGTTGCCCAGCGTGGAACCGGGGAAGAAACCCAGGCGTGGGCGCCCGTCGGCTGCGGCCGGCAACGCGGTGGCGGTGGTGAAATCGGCCACCAGCGGAGCGATCAGCAGGCCGGGATGGTCGCTGCGCAGCGCGCTGCTGGCCTGCTGCAGGGCGGTGGCGCTGATATCGATAGGCACATAGGCCGACAGCTGCGGCGCGGCATCGAGCAGCACACGGGTCTTGATGCTGACGCCGCTGCCGAACTCGACCAGCACGCTGCCTTCGGCGATATGCGGGGCCAGCGCGGGCGCCACCTCGCGCAGCGGCGCCAGTTCGGTGCGGGTCAGGTAGTACTCCGGCGTGGCACAGAGGGCTTCGAACAGTTCTGAGCCGTCAGTGTCGTAGAAGTACTTGGGTGGCAGCGCCTTCGGTGTGGCTGACAGGCCGCGCAGCACATCGTCGGCGAAGCGGTGGCGCTGCGAGGGGGGCGCCTGCACCGCGTCGTCCACGGGCAGGTCGCGCGCCAGGCGCACGCCACTGAACAGCCAGCGCTGTGCCGGCGCAAAGAAGTTGCGGTAGCTGGGGCGGGTGTGGCCCGGCGGTGTGGCCGCGGCGCCCCCGCGCAGCACGCGCTGGCCGACCATGAACTTGCCGTTGTACTCGCCCACGGCATCCGGCGCTGCCCGAAAGCTTGGGTAGGCTTCGTAGCTGCTACTCGTCCACTGCCAGGCCTGGTCGTACAGCCCCTGCAGCGGGGCGACGGTACGTGCGGCATGTTCCCATTCGGCTTCGCTGGGCAGCCGTGCGCCGGCCCAGCACGCAAAGGCATTGGCTTCGTAATAGCTGACATGCTGCACCGGCGCGGCCGGGTCGAGCGGCGTGCGCCCGTGCAGGCCGAACGTGGTCCACGCAGTGCCGTCGTGTTGCCAGTACAACGGTGCCTGCCAGCCTTCGGCGCACCGCGTTGCCCAGCCATCGGCCAGCCACAGCTGCGGGCGCTGGTAGCCGCCGGCCGCGATGAAGGCCAGCCATTCGCCGTTACTGACCAGCCGCTCGGCGATGGCATAGGGCTGCAGGTAGACGCTGTGCCGTGGGCCTTCGTTGTCGAAGGCGAAGTAGCCGGCACGTGCGCCGATCTCGACCAGACCGCCGGCAAGCGCATGCCAGGCCTGCGGCGTGGCCGATGGGTGGCGCGGTGGCGGCCCGTCCAGGTAGGCCGGCGCCAGCGGCGAGCACGAGAGCAGGTGCAGCGCGTCCATCACGATCAGCTCCTGGTGCTGCTGTTCGTGCGCAAGGCCCAGTTCCACCAGCGGCAGCTGTGCGGGTGTGCCGTGCTGCAGCAGCTGGTCCATGGCCGCATCCACATGCGCGCGATAAGCGCGCACGGTCTGCGCCGAGGGCCGGGTCAGCAGCCCGCGCGCGTTGCGTGGCAGGCGCGGGCCGAGTGCCTCGTAGTAGGAATTGAACAACGCGCCAAAGCCGGGATGGAAGGCGGTGTAGCCGGGCAGGTGCCGCAGCAGCAGGAACGTTTCGAAGAACCAGCTGGTGTGCGCCAGATGCAATTTGGTCGGGCTGGCATCGGGCATCGACTGCGCGGCCTGGTCTTCCACCTCCAGCGGCGCGGCCAGTGCCAGGCTGTGGCCGCGCACGTGGTGGAAGCGGCGGCGCAGGGCATCGCGCTCGGCACTGGTGTCGATGCCGGGCAGGGGCATGTGCATGTGGCGGCGGCGCAGGGGTCAGCGGCTGGCCGCAGCGGCACGGCGTTGGCGTGCGCTGCGCACGGTCAGCCACACCGCCGACAGCAGGAAGTAGAACGCACCCAGGCCGGCATAGGGTGCCACCGTGGTGATGTCCAGCGGCATGCCGCTGCTGGCCTGCTTGAAGAAGAACGCACCGGCCGCGGCCGACTGTGCGCCGCTGAGGATCATCACCCACTGGCCGCCGGAACGCTTCCAGCGGCGCACCGCGGTGGCCAGCTGCAGCACACCGGAGAAGATGGCCCAGGCACCGAACACCTTCAGGGCGGCCGCCATGCCTAGCGTCAGCGCCCAGCCGATGGCCAGCGCGGTGGCGATGCTTACCACGAAGTTGAGCAGCTGCGTGGGGTTGCTGCCCAGGCCACCGCTGCGGCGGGCGTCGATGTAGTTGGCCACCGTGTCCCAGGCCGGGTAGAGCACCAGCAGGACGGCGGCGACGGCCGGGTTGTGGCGGCCGACCAACACGGCCAGGACGATCCAGGCGATGGAAACGCCGGCGCGCAGGAAGTAGTAGCGCTGCAGCCAGGCAGTGGTCGAGGCTTCGGGGGTGGAGGCAGTGGACAAGGGTTTCTCCGGCTGGGGATGGTGTGTATCAACTAGTAGGTAGGGTTATCGGCCGGACGGAGGCGAGGCCCGGCGCGATGTGGATAGGATATTGACCTACTAGTAGGATGGCAGTCAACCGATGAAGCGACCGTTTGTCGGATCGCGTGCGATGCGCCCCGGCGCCGAACGCCAGCCCTTCCCCCTTGAGGCCCGTTGCAGAAGGCCGGAGACATCATGACTGACACCGCGGACCGCTTGATCGAAGAGGCCGCGCACCTGATCGTGCAGGCCGGCTACAACGGCTTCAGCTATGCCAATCTGGCTGCCGTGGTCGGTATCCGCAAGGCCAGCATCCACCACCACTTCCCGTCGAAGGCGGATCTGGTGGCGGCCGCCATCGCGCGCCGGCGCGCGGTGATCCAGGCGCAGATCGCGACGCTGGAACGCGAGGCGCCCGATGCGCTGGTGCAGCTGCAGGCGTACGTGGCGCACTGGCAGCGCTGCATCCAGGACCAGTCCGCGCCGTTCTGCCTGGCCGGCCTGCTGGCGGTGGAACTGCCCGGGTTGTCGGCACCGGTGGCAGCGGCCGTCCAGGGCCACTTCGATGACATGGGGCAGTGGTTGCTGCGCCTGATGCAGCTGGGCGTGCAGCAGGGCAGCATCACGTTGGAGCGGTCGCCGGTGCTGTCATCGCAGTTCTTCCAGACCGCGGTCTACGGCGCGATGCTGATGGCCCGCGCCTACACCGACTCGGCGCGGTTCACGCTGGTGACCGACACCTTCCTGGCGCGCATGCGCGGCACCCGGTAGCGCTGCGCGCAGGGCCGCTGCAGGATCAGATGCCCTGCCCACCGGAGACCTCGATGCGCTGGGCATTGACCTAGCGGTTTGCATCCGACAGCAGCCCCGCAATCACCGGCCCGATGTCGTCGGCCACGCCGACCCGGCCCAGTGCGGTCATGTCGGCGAAGAAGCGGTTGAACGCCGGCGTATCGCGCACCGCGCCGCCGAAGAAGTCCGTTTCGATGGCGCCGGGGGCAACCACATTGACCGTGATGCCACGGCTGCCAAGCTCCCTGGCCATGTAGACGGTCAGCACCTCGACGGCCGCTTTCACCGCCGCGTACGCCGATCAGCCCTCGGCGGAAACGCGGGTAAGCCCGGTGGACATGTTGATGATGCGCCCGCCGTCGGCCATCAGTGACAGCAGCTGCTGGGTGAGGAAGAACACGCCCTTGAAGTGGACGTTCACCAGTGCGTCGAAGGCCGTTTCGCTCATGGTGGTGAGGGGGCGACCTCGCCGTGTCCGGCATTGTTGATGAGGTGGTCGATCTGACCGCGCTGCCAGGTGCGTTGCAGCCCCTCCTGCAGCTGGCTGGCGAAGGCGGGGAAGCTGGCGACGTTGCCGACATCCAGCGCCAATGCCACGGCCTTGCCGCCGAGCGCCTGCACCTGCGCGACCACGTCCTCTGCTTCGGTCTGGCGGCTCTTGTAGGTGATGATGACATCGCCGTCGTTGCGGGCGATGGACAGGGCGGTGGCGCGGCCGAGGCCACGGCTGGCACCGGTGATGAGGGAAACAGGTCGCATGGTGGTTCCTTGGGCGGGCAACGAGGGCGCATTGTCGCGGCGCTGCCGGGCGCGGGCTTTGCCTGAACCTCGTCGCCGCTGGCCCGTTCCTGCAGCACGGGTGCCGCCGGACACGTTCCCCGGTAGCATCCCAGCAACCGGCCACTACGCAGATTCCACGATGACCATGGCGTTGCTGACGGCGCTGCGCGACCACGCCGGCGTACATGCCGGTAGCGGAGGCACCACCCCGACCCCGATTGCCGGCCTGACGCTGATCCGGGCGGACGCACCGAGCAGCATCGACTACGCGATCTCCCGGCCGCTGGTATGTCTGGTGCTGCAGGGGCGCAAGCGGATCAGCCTGGGTGCGCAGATGCTGGAGTTCGGTGCGGGCCAGTGCCTGTTGATCATCGCCGATGTGCCACCGTCAGTCAGATCACCCAGGCCACCCCGGACGCGCCCTACCTGTCCCTGGTGCTGGAGCTGGACCTGGCCGCGATCGCCGACGTGGCGCTGGAAATGAAGCTGGGCCCGGTGCAGCGCGGTGAACCGCTGCGTGCCGAACCGGCCGATGGCGATGTGATGGACGCGGCGCTGCGGCTGCTTCAGCTGCTCGGGCAGCCGTCCGCGTTGCCGATGCTGCAGCTGCAGCGGCTGCGCGAGATGCACTACTGGCTGCTGGCGGGCAGGCACGGCAACGCGGTTCGCCAGCTGGGCTGGCCGGATGGCCATGGCCAGCGCGTGGCACGGGCGATTGCGCTGCTGCGCCGCGAGTTCGCGCACGCGCTGCCGGTGGAACGGCTGGCTGCTGCCGCAGGCATGAGCCTGTCCTCGTTCCACCAGCATTTCCGCTCGGCCACCTCGCTGTCACCGCGCCAGTTCCACAAGCAGCTGCGGCTGATCGAGGCCCGCCGGCTGATGCTGGCCGAAGGCCAGCACGCCAGCCGGGCGGCCTTTGCTGTCGGCTACGAGAGCGTGCAGCAGTTCAGCCGTGGCTACCGGCGTCTGTTCGGCCTGCCACCGGGCCAGGATGCGGCGTCGGCGCGGGCACGAGCCCCGGCCGTGCCATGACGTGCGCGGGTCTCAGCCGGCGCTGCTGCCGAAGTGGGTATCGATCCAGCGTTCGCACAGCGCCCACAGGGCCGGCGCGCCGTCGCGGATGACCGGCCCGTAGCGGGCGATCACCTGTTCACGGCTGACCCCGCTCTCGCTCCAGGTGCCGCCACCGCTGAAGATGTTCACCAGCAGGGGCTGGAAGCGGTCCAGTGCCTTGGCAAAGCGTGCGTCGTCGCTGTGCGCGGCTTCGAATTCCTGCCACAGCGCCCGCATGGCCTCGCCCTGCGCGGCTGGCAGCAGGCCGAACAGGCGCGCGGCGGCGGCCGCTTCCAGTTGCGCCTGCTGTTCATAGGATGTGCCGCCATGGATGGGCATGTCGCCCACGTCGATCTCGACGATGTCATGCAGCAGGAGCATGCGCAGCACGCGGTCGATGTCGATGGTGCTGTGCGCGTGGTCCTTCAGCACCAGCGCGTACAGCGCCAGGCGCCAGGAATGCTCGGCCGAATTCTCGCGGCGGCTGCGGTCCAGCAGTGGCGATTGCCGCACCACGGTCTTGAGCTGGTCGATTTCGCGCAGGAAGGCCAGCTGCTGTTCCAGGGCGGTGAGGGACATGGGGTCTCCAGTTCGCCGGCGCACGCGCGCCGTGCGGCAGGTGTCAGTGGTGTGCGGACAGGCGGTCGATGGACACCCGCACCAGCGGTTCGAAGGCGTGCGGATCGCCCAGGCCGCGCGCGGCCAGCATCGCGCCGTGCACCGATGACATGAACACGCGCGCCTCGACCTCGGCGCTGCCCTGCAGGCGGAACTGGCCCTTGGCCACGCCGCGTTGCAGTGTGGACGCCAGCCAGCTGCTCAGGTCTTCGAAGTGGCCGCGTACTTCCACCGCCACTTCGCCAGGAATGGACGGCAGCTCGGCCGCCAGCATCGCACCGATGCAGAACGAGGAGGTGCCACCGACGATGCAGGTGGACCAGTAATCGGCATAGGCGTTCAGTTCGCCCAGCGGGTCATTCAGCTGCCGCTGCAGCACGGACAGGCCCTGGCGTGCTTCAGCGCGGTAGCGGGTGACCACTTCGCGCACCAGGTCGACCTTGCTGGGGAAATGGTGGTGGATGCTGGCCTTGCTGATATGCACGTGCGCGGCGATGTCGGCGTAGCTGAAGCTGTTGTAGCCGCCGGATTCCAGCAGTGAACGGGCATGGGCAAGGATTTCAGCGGCCTTCGGCGAAAGCTCTGCGGTCATGGGGCACACCGGGGGATGGATCGGGCACTAATCTACCAGTAGGTAGGCTGCGCGGCAAGGCCGCAGGCCGGCTCAGCTGCTACGCTTGCCGGCCGCGCCGTCGCCCAGCGGGTAGCCGCTGAACGGCTTCACCTCGTCCATCAGGAACTGCGAAACGATCTTCTCCACCCCGTAGTCGCCGCCCAGCAGCAGGCGCGCGATGTCCTTCCAGTGGTGCACGTCGTTGACGATCACCCGCAGCAGGTAGTCGTACTCGCCGGAAATGCGGCTGGCCTCGACGATCTCTGGCATGCCCAGGATGCGCCGGTCGAAGGCGGTGAATTCCTCCAGCGCGTGCTGCTTGAAGGCCACCAGCGCCAGCACCACCGTGGCCGAGCGGATGCGGTCCACCGCCACGTGCGCGCGGTAGCCGCGGATCAGCTCCTTGGCTTCCAGCGCACGTACGCGCGCCAGGCAGGCGCTGGGCGACAGCGCAACGCGATCGGCCAGGGCCTGGTTGGTGATGCGTGCATCCTGCTGCAGCACGTCAAGGATCTTCAGGTCGATGCGGTCCAGCGATTTGGCGGTCATCAGGGCGTTTCCGGTGCGGCAGCGCGCCGCAGGTTGTTCGCAATTTGAGGGGCAGGGCCGCAGAACCTGCGTATTTCACCTGTGATATCGGCCACATCTACGGCTGGTGCGGAAATAAACATAGTTCAATCAACATGTTGGCGCCAGTGCGCTGCCCGTTGATTCTGCTGGACAGCGGTGGCCGTTTTCACTTTCACTCGACCTCAGCCATGTGGGTTGCCACTGCGCAGAGCGCGGCCGGCGCCACGTCCATCGCCACCTGGGGGACCGTCTCATGCCGTTGCAACTTCGCCTTCGCCCGCTCAGCCATGCTGTCCGTTTCGCGTGTTGTTTCGGCCTGCTGGCCACCGCCCCGGCCTGGGCGCAGGACGCGCCCGCCGGCGCGGCGGCGGGCGCGGCCCGTACCCTGGACACGGTGGTGGTGACCGCCGCCAAGCTGAAGGAATCGGTGCGCGAGATCGCCGGCTCGGTTTCGGCGGTCACCGACCAGCAGCTGCAGGACATCGGCGCGCAGTCGCTGGCCGATTACATCCAGCGCACCCCCGGCGTGGTGTTCAACAACTACCAGCCGGGTGTCTCGCACGTGGTGATGCGCGGCATCGCCACCAGCGCCGGCAACGTGCAGGGCCAGCCCACCACCGGTTACTTCCTCAACGAAGTGCCGCTGACCGAGCCGGGCTGGACCATCGCCATTCCCGATATCGATGCGTTCGACCTGAACCGGGTGGAAGTGCTGCGTGGCCCGCAGGGCACACTGTTCGGCTCGGCGTCGATGGGCGGCGCGGTGAACTACGTGGCCAACGTGGCCGACACCGGTGCGTTTGATGCTGCCGCCGAGGTGACGGTCAGCCAGACCCGCAACGCCGACGTGGGCTTTGCCGGCAAGGCGATGGTAAACGTGCCGATCAAGCAGGACCTGCTGGCGGTGCGTGCGGTGGTGCAGTACCGCGATGATCCCGGTTTCATCGACAACATCGGCACCGGCAAGGACGGCGCCAACAGCAGCACCCTCGATAGCGGCCGGCTGTCGCTGGTGCTGACCCCGAACGAAGGCACCACGCTGACCTGGCTAAGCCTGCTGCAGAACAGCGACAGCGATGACAACAGCTACCAGATTGCCGGGCTGGGCGACCTCAAGCGCCGCACCGCGCTGCCCGAGTACACCCATACCAAGGTGGCCGTGCACAGCTTGCGGCTGGACCAGGACCTGGGCTTTGCCGACCTGACCGCACTGCTGGCCTACCAGAAGAAGAAACAGGACTGGCGCTTCGATTACACGCCCGTGCGTGCGGCCTACAACGCCGACCTGGGTCTGGACCTGACCGCGCCGCTGTACATCGCCTCCGGCGGTGAAAGCACCGGCAAGAGCATCGAGCTGCGCCTGTCGTCCAAGCCGGGTGGCCGCATCGACTGGCTGGTGGGCGGCATGTACTTCGATTCGGACAAGAGCCTGCACGAGCAGCTGGGCGCGGAAGGCGCCGCCGCCGCGTTCGACCGCTCGCTGTTGTTCGGCCCCGGCAGCGGTGCGGTGATCGCACCGGGCGGGCAGATCTTCAATGGCTTCCTGACCTACCTGTCCGGCTCGGAGGCGGCGCTGTTCGACGAGGCCAGCGTGCACTTCAACACGCAGTGGAAGCTGACCGTCGGCGGCCGCCTGTTCCGCAACAAGGTGCGCACGTTCAGCACCCAGGCGGGCTTCTCGACCTGGCCGGGGGCGCCCAAGGTGTCCACCCAGCAGACCAAGGAAGACGGCTTCAATCCGAAGGTCTCGCTGACCTGGCAGGTGACCCCGGACGTGATGGTGTACGGCCTGGTGTCCGAGGGCTTCCGCTTCGGCGAACCCAATACCGCCGGGCTCAGCGCCTACCCGGTGCCGTCCAGCTCGAAGAGTGACAGCCTGGTCAACTACGAACTGGGCACGCGCACCAGTTGGGCCGGCGGACGCCTGCTGCTGGATGCCACGCTGTTCTACGTGTACTGGAAGGGCATCCAGCTGCGGCTGCAGACCCCGGACCTGTTCAACTACGTCAGCAATGGCGGCAAGGCCTACAGCCGTGGCGTGGAACTGTCGGCCACCTGGCGCCCGGTGGACGCCTTCGAATGGCGGGCATCGGCCACCTGGCAGCGTGCCCGCCTGGATGAGGATCTGTTCATCCTGTACTACGGCACCGCGCCGAAGGGGTCACAGCTGCCGGGCTCGGCCGACTGGACGGTGAGCAACCTGCTCAGCTGGCACTTCGATGCGCGCTTCTCACCGACGCTGTCGCTGTCACACCAGTACGTGGGCGGCGGCATCAGCGACCTGAACTCGGCCGTGCCCGGTGTCACGCCGAACCGCCAGGGCAACTACAACCTGTTCGACCTGCGCTACCGCATGACCTTTGGCAACACCGACGTCACGCTGTTCGGCAGCAACCTGACCGACAAGCGCGGCATCACCCGCAGCGTGACCGAAACCAACGGCATCGGCGAAGGCCTGGTGCGGCCGCGCACCGTGGGCGTCACCGTGCACTGGCGTTACTGAGGTGATGGACGGGAGCGGCCACGTGCAGCAACGTTCGATCGGGCGCTGGCAGCTGGCAGCGCGGCGCAAATCGCTGGAGGCGGTGGTGGTCGACGGCGAGCGCGCCAGCCTGCAGCGCCGGCTGGGCGCCGGCAGCCTGCTGGTGCTGGGCATCGCCAACATCCTCGGCGCCGGCATCTACGTGGTGACCGGTACCGCTGCGGCCAGTTTCGCCGGCCCGGCGGTGGTGCTGGCCTTCGTGCTGGCGGCGCTGGCCTGCGGCTTCACCGGGCTGTGCTATGCCGAACTGTCATCGGTCATTCCGGTGTCCGGCTCGGCCTACTCGTACTGCCAGGTGACGCTGGGCGAAAGCGCGGCGTGGGCGCTGGCGTGGATGGTGATCCTGGAATACCTGCTGGCTGCCGCCGCGATGGCGGCCGGTTTTGCCGGTTACCTCACCAGCCTGCTGGGCGATCTGCACGTGGCGGTGCCGCTGGGGCTGTCGGTGTCCAGCGTGATCGCCAGCGCGCAGGGCGGGCACACCGTGCTGTCCTTCAGCGGCGGCATCAACGCCGTGGCAGCGCTGGCGGTGCTGGCCGCCGTGGCGGTACAGATTGCCGGCGTGGGGCGCTCGGCATTGGCCAACCTGGTGCTGGTGCTGATCAAGATCGCGGTGCTGCTGGCCTTCATCGCGGTGGGCTCGCAGTTCATCGATGCCGCGCACTGGCAGCCGTTCCTGCCGGCCAAAGAAGGCGGCTTCGCCTACGGCTGGCCCGGCGTGCTGCGTGCGGCGGCGATGCTGTTCTTCGCCTACTTGGGCTTCGAAACCGTTTCGATGGCGGCCGCCGAAGCGCGCCAGCCACGGCGTGATGTACCGGCGGGCATCCTTGGCTCGCTGGTGGTGTGCACCGTGCTGTACTTGGCCGCCGGCGCCGTGCTGACCGGGCTGGTGCCGTTCCGCGAACTGGGCGTGCCCGACCCGGTGGCGCTCGCGGTGGACCGCATCGGCTGGCCGGGGTTTGCGGTGCTGATCAAGATCGGTGCGCTGACCGGGCTGGGCTCGGTGCTGCTGGCCAACGTCTATGGCGCCTCGCGCATCAGCCTGAGCATCGCCCGCGATGGTCTGCTGCCGGCGTTCTTCACCCGTGTGCACCCCACGCTGGGCACACCGTGGCTGGCCAGCGTGGCCTTCGGCAGCGCCAGCGCACTGCTGGCCGCGCTGCTGCCGATCAGCATCCTGGGCGACCTGATCTGCCTGGGCATCGCCTCGGCGTTCATCGTGGTGTGCATCGCAGTCATGTGGCTGCGCTCCACCCGCCCGGACCTGCGGGGCGGCTTCCGCGTGCCGTTGGGCGGGGTCTGGATCGGCGGCGTCTGGCTGGGCGTGGTGCCGGTGCTGGGCATCGTGATGTGTGTGGCGATGATGGTGCCGGTGCTGGGCGACATGCTGGCCCAGGTCCGGCGCGGCGATGTGCTGCCGGCCAGCATCCTGCTGGTGTATGTGCTGGCCGGTGCGGTGATCTATGTCTTCTACGGGCAGCGCCGCGCGCGCCGCCGGCTTCAGGAACCCACGGCATGACCCTTGATGATTTTTCGCTGGCCCCGGCACTGCTGCTGGGCCATCTGGATGCGCACGACCAGCACGCGCTGGTGCGCGCCGGCGAGCTTTCACCGCGCGAACTGACCGCCGCAGCGCTGGTGCGCGTGCGCCACCTGGACCCGGCGCTGGGCGCGCTCAGCCATGTCGATGCCGATGCGGCGCTGGAGCACGCCGCGCGCGTGCGCCGCGATGCCCCGATGGCCGGCGTAGCCTGGCTGCCGAAGGATTCGCTGCGTTACCCGGGCATGCCCACGCGCGGTGGTTCACGCTCGCGCAGTGCGATGCCGGCGCTGGATGCACTGCCGTTCGCGCAGCGCTTCGATGCGGCCGGGCTGGTGGCCATCGGAAAGAGCGCCATGCCCGAATTCGGCCTGATGGGGTCCACCGAGCCGCTGCTCGGGCCGGTCACCCGCAACCCATGGAACCCGGCGTATTCGCCTGGCGGCTCCAGTGGCGGGGCCGGCGCGGCGCTGGCCGCGGGCATCGTGCCGCTGGCCCATGGCAGTGATGGCGCCGGTTCCATCCGCATTCCGGCCTCGGCCTGCGGCGTGGTCGGGTTGAAGCCGGGGCGCGGCAGCACGGTGATGGTGCGCGGGCGGCATGCCATCGAAGACCTGATCGTGGCCGACAGCCTGATGTCGCGCAGCGTGCGCGACACCGCGTGGGCGTTCGGCACGGCCCACCCCCGCGCCGGGCAGGACCCTCGCGCCTGGCTGCAGCCACCGCGCCGGCTGCGCATCGGCGTCATCAGTGAATCGTTGCCGGGGCTGGCACCGGATGCGGCGGTGGCGGCGGTGCTGGAGCAGAGCGTGCAGCTGTGCACGGCGCTGGGCCATGCGGTGGAGGCCACCGCCTACCCGCTGCCGGGCCGTGAGGTCTGGCAGGCGCTGTACACGCTGTGGTCGCGGCTGGGGCTGGATGCAGTCGAACTGGCGGTGGCGCAGGGTGGTGATGATTTCGCCGCACATGCACTGGAACCGTGGACGCACGGCCTGGCGCGCTTCCACCGCCAGCACTGCGGCGTGCCCGAACTGGAGCAGGCCTATGCCGTGCTGCCGGCGCTGCCGGCGGCGTTCAACGGGTTCCACCAGCGTTACGACGTGTTGCTGACCCCGACCGTGCGCACCCTGCCGCCGCCGCTGGGCGCACTCGCCCCGGACCGCGACTTCGACACGCTGCTGCCGGCCATGTTCGAGTGGATCAGCTACACGCCGCTGCAGAACCTGGCCGGCACGCCGGCCATCTCGCTGCCGCTGGGCCAGCGCGACGGCCTGCCGGTGGGCGTGCAGTTCGCCGCCGACCGCGGGCAGGAACCGCTGCTGCTGCAGCTGGCCGCCGAACTTGAACAGGCCGCGCCCTGGCGCGACCGCTGGCCTGCGGTGTCCGTGGCCGGCGCACTGAACGAACCCCACTGATGGAGCTCTACTGATGGGCCATGCCCGCGACAGCCGCTACGCCGCCCGCAACCAGGACGACGTGCTGCACCTGCTAGCCAGCCAACCCTTCGCCTGGCTGGTCTCCACCGGCGGCGATGATGCGGCCTTCACCCCGTTGCCGTTGCGCGCCGAGTGCGATGCGCACGGCCGGCTGGTGGCCCTGCGCGGCCACCTGGCCCGCCGCAACCCGCACGTGGCACGCCTGCAGCGCGACGGCCGCGCCCAGGCGCTGCTGATGGGCCCGTATGCCTATGTCTCGCCCAGCTGGCTGGATGACCGCACCCAGGCGCCGAGCTGGAACTATGCCGCGGCGATGTTCGAGCTGGATATCGCCGTCAGTACGCAGGACGCGGACATCCGCAGTGAGCTGGATGCGCTGATCACGCAGATGGAAGCCGGCCGTGCCAAGGCGTGGTCGCTGCAGGAAATGGGCGAGCGCTATGCGCGGCTGGCCAGCGGCGTGGTGGCGCTGCGCGGTGAGGTGCGCGAGGTGCGCGCCACCTTCAAGCTGGGCCAGGACGAGGCGCGGCACGACTTCGCGCAGCTGCTGGCCGGCCTGCAGGCCGGTGGCGAGCACGCACTGGCGGACTGGATGATCGATTTCGCCGCCGACCGCGGGGAGGGCGCATGAGCCGTAGCCTGGATGCGCTGGACCCGCAGATCCGCCGCTTCATCGAAGCTGTCTGCAACGAGAGCACGCGCCTGCGCGCCGGGCGCGCGCTGGACTGGCCGCAGCGCCGGGTGATTGCTGCACAGGCGCGCGCCGTGGCGCGAGGGCGGCCCGCGCATGCACGACAGCGTGGATGTGCCGTTGGACTCCGCGCACGGGCCGTTCCAGCTGCGCGTGCTGACCCCGCTGCAGCGGCCGGCCACGCCGTCGCCCGCGCTGGTCTACCTGCACGGCGGCGGCTGGTGCATGTTCGGGCTGGACACGCACGACCGCCTGCTGCGCGAATATGCCGACGCCGCGCAGCTGCCGGTGGCGGCCATCGATTACAGCCTGGCACCGGAACACCCGTACCCGGCGGCGCTGGACCAGGCGGTGGTTGCGCTGCAGTGGCTGCATAGCGAAGGCGCGCGCTTCGGCATCGACGGCCAGCGGCTGGCGCTGGGTGGCGATTCGGCCGGTGCCAACCTGGCCGTGGCCACTGCGCTGCGCCTGCGCTATGCCGGTGACCTCGGCCGCGTGCAGGCGCTGGTGCTGAACTACGGTGCATGGACGCCGCAGTTGTCCGAGCAGGCGCGGCAGCAGCTGGGCCAGCCGCAGGACATGCTCAGCGGGGCGGAAATGGATGAGTTCTGGGCCGCCTACCTGGGCGCGGATGCGCTGGCCGTGGCCGGTCCGCTGTCGGCGCCGCTGCATGCCGCACTGCACGGGCTGCCGCTTGCGTTGCTGCTGTGCAGCGACCGCGATGTGCTGGCCGAGCAGAACCAGGCGATGGTGCAGCGCCTGCGTGATGCCGGCGTCACCGTGGACAGCCAGGTCTACCCGGGTGCCCCGCACAGTTTCATTGAAGCGATGGCGGTGTCAGCACTGGCACGCGATGCGATCGGCCGTGGCGCAGAATGGGTGCGCCAGCATCTGCTGTCGCCCACCACACAGGGGAGCCCTGCATGAGCCTGTTGTTGAACTGGATATGGTACGCCTGCCCGTGCGTGGCGGTCGCGCTGCCTTCGCTGGCTGCCACGCCGGCGGCGCCGGTGCTGCCGACCCCGCAGGCGATCATGGCGCTGAAGGTGGTGGGCGACCCGCAGATCAGCCCCGATGGCAGCCGCATCGCCTATACGGTCGGCACGCCACAGCCGCAGGGCAAGCCGCCACGCAGCCGCATTTGGTGGGTGCCGGCCCATGGCAAGGCCCCCGCGCAGGAACTGCCGGCCGCAGACAGTGCCAGCGACGAGCATCCGCGCTGGAGCGCCGACGGCCGCCACCTGGACTTCATTTCCACCCGCGCGCTGCCCGCCGATGCGGATGCTGCGTCGCTGGCCGGCGCGCAGGTCTGGCGCGTGGATGCGCTGGGCGATGCACCGCAGCTGCTGACCCGCGCAGTGGGCGATGTCAGCGCCTTCGAGGTGTCCCGCGACGGTACGCGCATCGCCTACCTGTCGGCCGATGTTCCCGATGCGGCCACCACGGCCGCACGCGAGGCCCGTGACGATGCGCAACGCGTGGACCATCCCACCACCTTCAGCCGCGTCTGGCTGCGCGACTTGCGCAGCGGTCAGACGCGCGTGCTGAGCGCGGCCGGGCAGCAGGTGCATGACCTGGCGTGGTCGCCGGATGGGCGCACGCTGGCGCTGCGTGTATCGCAGGGCACCACGCTGAACGACTTCTGGTACCGCTCGCAGGTGGTACTGGTGGATGCTGGCAGCGGCACGCAGCTGGCGCTGCTGGAACCGCGCGCATCGGCGCACCCGCTGCAGTGGTCGCCCGACGGTACGCGGCTGCTGTACGTGCACCTGGGTGAGTACGGCATGACCGCCGACCTGACCGTGCATGCCATCGGCAGCGGCCAGCGCACGGTGCTGGGTGCGGACTGGAACGGTACGCTGTGGCTGGCGCGCTGGCAGGACGACGAACACCTGTTGGGGCTGGGCCAGCGCGGCGTGCGCGGCGCTTTCCTGCGGCTGGATGCCGCCCATGGCTGCTGGACGGAACTGGCGCGGCCGCAGATTCCCTTCGCTGCGTTCACCACCACGCGCAGCGGGCGCAGCGCCTACCTGGGCATCAGCAACACCCAGCCGGCGGAAGTCTGGCTGCAGCAGGGCGCCACGCTGGCGGTGCGCAGCGACCATCACCCGGAAGTGGCCGGTTGGGCGCATGGCAACGTACGCGAACTGGCGTGGACTTCCTCGCGCGATGGCCTGCCGATCACCGGCCTGCTGGTGACGCCGCCCGGCTGGAAACCCGGTACGCCGCTGCCGACGCTGGTGCAGGGCCATGGTGGCCCGGCGTGGGCGTGGTGGTCGGGTTGGCTGGGGTCGTGGCACGACTGGGCGCAGCTGCTGTCCACGCACGGCTATGCGGTATTCCTGCCGAACCCGCGTGGCTCGGAAGGCGCCGGCCATGCGTTCACCGAGCGCGCGCAACGACTGGGGCGGCGGCGATTTCCAGGACATCCTCGACGGCGTGGACCTGCTGGAAAAGGAAGGCGTGGTCGATCCGCAGCGGCTGGCGATCGGCGGCTGGAGCTATGGCGGCTACATGGCGGCCTGGGCGGTGGCGCACAGCCCGCGCTTCAAGACCGCGATCGTCGGCGCCGGCGTCATCGACATCGGTGCGATGGCGCTGACCACCGACACGCCGGATTACCTGCCCGGCTACTTCGGCGATCCGCTCAGCAACCGCAACACCTACGATGAACATTCGCCGATCCGCCATGCCGGCAACATCCGCGTGCCGGTGCTGATCCTGCACGGCGAACAGGACCGGCGCGTGCCGCTGTCGCAGGGCGAGATGCTGTACCGCGCGCTGCGCTTCAACGACACGCCGGTGGAGATGGTGACCTACCCGCGCGGGCCGCACTGGTTCTTCGAGCAGGCGCACGGCCGCGATGTGCAGCAGCGCGTACTGGACTGGCTGGACCAACAGCTGGGCACGGAGCCGGTGCGATGATCGCTGCGGCCTACATCGCCTTCATCGACGGCGGCAACATGGCCCGCTGCCTGCTGCAGGGCCTGCTGTGGCAGGGCCAGGACCCCACGCAGGTGGTAGTGGCCGATCCGCTGCCGGGTATCCGCGAGGACCTGGCTGCCGAGCTGGGCGTGCAGGTGGTGGAACAGGCCACGCAGGCCGCGCAGCGCGCACCGCTGTGGGTGCTGGCAGTGAAGCCACAGGCCGCTGAAGCGGTGTGCCGCGCGCTGGCCACCACGGCAGCCGTGGTTCAACCGCAAGTGGTGTCGATCATGGCCGGCGTTACCCACGCCCGGCTGCAGCAGTGGCTGGGCATCGACCGCAGTGTGCGCAGCATGCCCAACCAGCCTGCGGCGATCGGCGCGGGCATCACCGCACTGCATGCCGACGGTGCGTTGCCTGCCGCCGCCCGTGCGCAGGTGGAAGCGCTGTTCCGTGGTTGCGGCAGCACGCTGTGGCTGGGCGATGAAGCACAGATGGACACGGCAACCGCAGTGTCCAGCAGCGGCCCGGCGTATCTGTATCTGCTGGCCGAAACCCTGCAGCACGCCGCCGAGGCGCGGGGGCTGCCGGCCGACAGCAGCCGCCAGCTGGCCCAGCAGACGCTGCTGGGCGCGGCGCGCATGCTGAAGGCCTCACCTGCAACGCCCGCGCAGCTGCGGGCGCAGGTGACCTCGCCCGGCGGCACCACGCAGGCCGCGCTGGCGGTGCTGGCCGAAGGTGGCTGGCCGGCACTGCTGGACGCCGCCGTCGGTGCCGCGCAGGCCCGCGCGCAGGCGCTGGCCGCGCCGCTGGAGTGACCTGGCCTGCAGCCGCAACCACCACGCGCCGGCGCCACAGGGCGACGGCGCGGCCGGCTCAGTAGCGGTACTGCCAACCCAGCGTCAGCACCCGCCCGCGCCCGGAGAAGTAGCTCGGGTTGGACGGCGTAGTCTGCGAGTAGTAGCTGATGAACTGGGTGTTGGCCAGGTTCTGCACGCCCAGCGTGACCACATGCGCGCCATGCGTGTAGCGCGCCACCAGCTCCAGCGTGGTGTAGCCGTTGAAGCTGGCCACCGGCCGCCCGCGCGTGCTGAAGTCGCGGTCGAAGGCATGGCTGGCCTGCAGGCGCGTGTTGAATGCATCGGTCCAGCGCTGTTCCCAGAAGGCGGTCAGCCGGTTGGGCGCGATGTTGACCCCGGCCAGGTCGCTGTCCAGCCGGCCATCCTGGTCGGCATCGTAGCGGCCGTTGGCGCGTGCATAGCCCAGGCCGATGCGGCTGCTGCCCAGGCGCAGGCCCAGGTTGCTTTCCAGGCCTTCCACGCGGGTCGGCTGGCGCTGCACGTTGTAGGCATCGATGCCGGCGTCGTAGACCAGCAGGGAACCGAATTTCGATTCGGAGATGTAGTAGGCAAGGTCGGCACTGATGCGGCCATCGTCGTACTCCAGCCCGACCTCGCGTTTGTCCGACACCACCGGTGACAGGTCCACCAGGCTGTCCACGCGCTGGTTGGGCTTGGTGATGGCGCGCAGCACGCGGCCGACATCGGCCACGGTGTAGCCCTCCGAATACGAGGCGTAGGCGTTCAGGCGGTCGTTGATGTACCAGACCGCACCCAGGTTGGGCAGGGTCTCGCTCATGGTCGGCCTGCCGCCGGCCACGTGGCGCGCACCATAGCGCGGCAGCGTGGTGTAGTCGTCCACCTTCAGCTCGCCCTTTTCATAGCGCAGCCCGGCGGTCAGCAGCAGGTGGTCGCTGGGCCACCAGTGCAGCTGCAGCAGCGGCGACAGGCCCTGGTAGGTGGTCTGCGGCACCCAGTTCATGCCGCTGGCCAGCAGCACCTGGTGGGTGCGGTCGCGCAAGCCGTCCAAGCCCACGGTCACATCCAGCGTGCTGCCGCCGATGCGCTGCCAGGCCTGGGTGAGCTTGATGCCGCGCTTGTCCGAGGCGTTCTGGGTCTGGTCCCACGCCGCGTTGGCGCCGGTTTTGCCCCACGGGTCCCACTGGCTGGCGCCGTAGCGGCCTTCGAAATCGACCGCGAAGGCCCCGCGCCTGGAAGTGGCCACCCAGGAGCGAGGGAGCGCTGTAGTCCAGGGTGAACGACTGCGAGCGGTTCATCGGCGGGTCCAGCGGCGTGTCGCCGCGCACCGACACGGTCGGCCGGCCCGTGCGGTAATCGCCATCCACGGCCAGGTAGTTGTCCAGCCCGCGCAGTTCGTAGCGGTTGGCCATCAGCTGCAGGCGCTGGCCGTTGTCGAAGGTCCAGCCGATCTTGGCGAACACATTCGACGAGGTGGAATCCATCAGCTCGCCCTGCGCGTTGGTACCGATCGCGCGGCCCTTGTCGTCGTAGTAGAGCCCCTGTTTTTCGTAGGCCAGGCCGGCCACCAGGTCCAGCTGGCTGCCACGCAGGCCCACCAGTGCCGAGGCGCGCTGGCCGCTGTCATCACTGTGGCCGGGCACGCCCATCGTGGTGGACAGGGCGGTGTCGAGCAGGAACGCGCCGGGCTCGCTTGGCGCGGCGCGGGTGATGATGTTGACGATGCCGCCGGTGCCACCGATGCCCTGCAGCGCGTTCGCACCGTGGATGATCTCGATGCGTTCGATCATGGCCGGATCGATGGTGTGCGAATCGCGCGAGCCATCGCGCAGCGGCGTGGACTGCGGCACGCCATCGACCATGTACAGGATGCCGCGGCCACGCAGGGTCTTGCCGTAGTTGGACATCTTCTCGCGCGCCGGTGCGAATGCCGGCACCTGCGCCGACAGCAGCCGTGACACGTCCGAACCGAGTGCCAGCTGCTGTTCGATGTCTTCGCGGGTCAGTACGGTGATGGTGTTGGGCATGGCCGTTTCGCCCTGCGGCATGCGCGCGGTGGAGGCCGACACGGTGACGCGCGCCAGCGCGGTGGGCGCAGCGGCGGCGGGCGGCGGGGCCGTGGTGGTGGCTGCAGCGGCCGTGGCCACGCGACGGATCACGAACACACCGGGGCTGCGCTCTTCCAGCTGCAGCGGCTGGACGGCCAGCAGCCGCTGCAGGGCGGCGCGTGGCGGCAGGCGGGCGTCCAATGCC
This sequence comes from Stenotrophomonas maltophilia, assembly GCA_009912235.1. Lineage (GTDB taxonomy): Bacteria > Pseudomonadota > Gammaproteobacteria > Xanthomonadales > Xanthomonadaceae > Stenotrophomonas > Stenotrophomonas maltophilia_AV. Next base: position 506,688 of record WNDS01000003.1, on the reverse strand, counting down.
GGGGCGCGCAGGCCGGCGGTCGCCTCGGCGGGGAACAGCAGCTGGATGCCGGTCTGCCGGGCCAGGCTGTTCAGTGCCTGGTCGAGCGGACCGGCGGCCACGTGGATGTCGGCGGCCGGCGATGCCGGCTGGGCCAGCGCGGGCAGGGCGGCGCACAGACAGGCGGCCAGCAGGCCGGGGCGGAGGCGGCGCAGGGCCGTGCGAGCGGGACGGGTCATGCAGGGGTCCTTGAAGGAAAGTCATGCAGTTGCCGTGCGGGGCGACCGCCAACCCACCCTGCGTGCTTACTGCAGGCGTGCACGCACATGCACGCTGCCATCGTCGCCGGGCTGCAGCACCACCGGCAGGATCTGCGGCTGCAGTGCCAGTGCGCTGGCGCTGCGGTCGCTGTCGAACACCCCGGAGACCGCCAGCTGACCCAGTGCGGGGTCATCCAGCACGATGCGGCCGGGGTGGTGGCGCTGCAGTTCTGCCAGCACCTGCGACAGCGGCGTGGCACTGAACTGCAGCCGGCCCTGCGGCCAGTCCGCCTGTGCACCTTCGCTGCTGTGCACCGCACCGATGCCCTGCGGTCCCGCCTCGACCCGCTGCCCGGGCTGCAGCCGGCGCGCCTGGCCGCCGGCCTGGACGCCCACCGAACCGCGCCACAGTGTGACCTCGCTGCGCGCGCCCTGCCGGCTGACATCGAACACGGTGCCGTAGTTGCGCACCTGCACGGCGCCGGCATCGACCTGGAAGCGGCGCCAGCCCGAATGCACTACGCTGAAGCGTGCACGCCCCTGCAGCAGCTGCACGCGGCGGCTGAACAGGTGGCGTTGCACGCGCAGCCGGCTGTCGGCGTCCAGCGTGATCCTGCTTTCGTCGGCCAGGGCCAGCGTGCGCCGTTCGCCGGGTGCGGTGTGCAGCTCGGTGCCGGCCCAGCCGGGGTCCCAGCGGTACAGGCCCAGGCAGGCCAGCACGCAGGCTGCCGTGGTCGCGGCGATCTTCGGCAGGCGCGCGCGGCCGCAGGGCCTGCGCGTCGGGCATCGGGAAGCGCTGCTGCAGGGCCTGGCGGCGGGCCTGCAGCACGCCCTCGGTGCCGCTGTGTGGCGGCGCGGTGCCGGCGTCATTCACTGGCGTGGCGGCGCGGCCGGTGCGGGGCGTACTCATGCCTGCTGGCCCTGCCGGCAGCTGGCCATCGCCAGCCGCAGGTGGCGTTCCACGGCTTTCACGCCGATGCCCATGCGCTGTGCCACCTGCGCCTGCGGCACCTCGTGGATCTTGTGCAGGATGAACACCTGGCGGCGCCGGCGCGGCATCGCGTCGATGCTGGCCACCAGCCGTGCCAGTGCCTTCGTGCCTTCGGCCTGCTGCTCAAGCCTGGGCTGCGGGCAGACCGCGTCGGGCAGCCGCTGCGTGGGTTCCACCCACTGCCGGCGCAGGGCGTCGGCGCGGCAACGGTCCACCGCTGCGTCATGCGCAATGCGGCGCAGCAGGGCGATCGGCTGGCGCACGTCGTGCGGGGCCGGGCGTTCCAGCAGCCGCACGCAGACATCGTGCACCACCTCACGCGCCATGCCGGGGGCGGCAAAGCGCCGGCGCACGTAGGCCACCAGGTCTTCGTAATGGCGCACCAGGGTGGCAAGCAGCGGCGCGCCGGGCGGCGCAGGGGGCGAGGGTGGGGTCATGCGGCAGGCGGCGGGCTGAAGGGAAGGGCGGAGCATGCGCAACGGCCCTGCGTCCGTGCAGGAAACGCTGATGTTAGTGCGAACCATTCGCATCGGCTATCATTTAACGCAACCGTAACCCGCCTCAGCCGCCGCGACGGGCGTTTCCCTCCCCCTCCAGGCCTCCCGGCATGCTCTCCATTTCCCGTCCCCCCCCCCCGCGTGCCCGCGCGTGCGCTGCTGTCCGTGTCCGTCGCGCTGCTGCTGGCGCTGCCGCTGGCCGCCCAGGCCGACAGCGCCGATGCCGGCCCCGATGCCACCACCCTCGACGCCGTGCGGGTGAACGCCTACCGCACCACCAGCCACACCTCCGGTGCCACCAAGACCGATACGCCGCTGGCCGAGATGGCCAAGTCGGTGTCGGTCATCGCCCGCGAGGAACTGGATGCGCGCGGCGTGCAGAACCTCAACGAGGCCATGCGCTACGTGGCCGGTGTCTCGCTGGAAAGCACCGGCATCGACAACCGCGTGGACGACTTCCGCATCCGTGGGTTCGACGCCGGCAGCTGGAGCAACAACGTCACCGTCGATGGCATGCGCGCGCCGCAGGGCGCCCAGTGGAACCGCAGCATGATCGACAGCTGGAACCTGGACCGCGTGGAAGTGCTCAAGGGCCCTTCGGCGGTGATGTACGGCCAGGTCGCCCCGGGCGGCATGGTCAACCAGGTCAGCAAGACGCCCACGCCGGACCAGCAGCAGGTGCTGCGCGTGGGCATCGATGGCAACGGCCAGTACAACGCGGCCTTCGACGTGGGCGCGGCTTCGGCCGACAAGCGCCACCTCGGCCGCCTGGTGGGCCTGTACCGCGATGGCGATACGCAGATCGACCACACCGCGCAGAAGCACGGGTTCCTGGCGCCCAGCTACACCTCCCAGATGGCCGAGCACACCCGGCTGACACTGCTGGGCCTGTACCAGCGCGATGACGGCGGCTCCACCTACCAGTTCCTGCCCGCCGACGGCACGCTCCGGACCACCCGCTATGGCCACATGAAGAACACCACCTTCATCGGCGAGCCGGACTGGAACACCTACGATCGCACCCTCTGGACCGCCGGCTGGCTGTTCGAGCACGCCTTCAACGCGCACTGGACGCTGAGCCAGAGCGCGCGCCGCACCCATGTTGATTCGACCTTTCGCAGCGTGGTCACCAATGGCCCGCTGAATGCCGATGGCCGCACCCAGAATCGCCGCGCCACCTGGGGCGAAGGCGATTCGCGCGGCGACACCGTGGACACCCGCGTGACCGGTACCTTCAGCACCGGTGCGGCCGAACACACCCTTCTGCTGGGCGTGGACTGGCAGAAGGCCGACTGGACCGCCGCGCGCGGCGCGATGGGCTCGGCCACCGACACGCCCACCGCGATCGACATCTTCAACCCGGTCTACAGCGGCTACATTCCGGCCACTACCTCCATCGGCTATTCCGGCGGCATGAACCGCCAGACCGGCGTGTACGCGCAGGACCAGATCGCGGTGGGCAGGTGGCGCTTCACCGCCAGTGGCCGCTACGACTGGACCCGCGATGACACCTTTGCGCAGAACTACACCGTGGCCAACAACCGCTTCGGTGTGCGCACGCCCAGCCGCATCAGGAACGAAGCCTTCAGCGGCAATGCCGGCGTGCTGCTGGTCACCGAAAGCGGCTTCACCCCGTACCTGAGCTACGCCGAATCATTCCAGCCGGCCGGCAGCACCGCCACCCAGTCGTATGCGCACACGCCGTTCGATCCGATCACCGGCAAGCAGTGGGAGGCCGGGGTGAAGTACCAGCCGGCCACCTTCGATGGCCTGCTCACGCTGTCGGCCTACGACCTGCGCCAGCAGAACATCCTCACCGACGACCCGGCGGTTGGCCACGCCAACTGCGGCAGCAACAGTGCCAGCCAGTGCCAGGTGCAGGATGGCGAAGGCCGCGTGCGCGGCGTTGAACTGGAAGGGCGCATCACCCCGCTGGCTGGCTTCAGCGTCATCGGCGCGGCGTCGTGGATGGATTCGGAAATGACCCGCAGCAACAACGGCTACGCCGGCAAGCAGCTGGCGATGGTGCCGGACTGGACCGCGGCACTGTGGGGCGACTACACCTTCCAGGCCGGCGCGCTGGAAGGGCTGAGTCTGGCTGCCGGCGTGCGCTACAACGGCGAAAGCTACGGCGACAGCTCCAACCAGTTCCACATTCCGACCTACACGCTGTGGGACGCGGCCACCCGCTATGACGTCTGCCACATCGGTGGCGTGGCCACGCTGCTCTCGCTCAACGCCAGCAACCTGACCGACAAGCGCTTCGTGTCCACCTGCACCGGCGCGTCGTCGTGCTACTTCGGTACCGGCCGCACGCTGACGGCCACCGCACGCTTCAGCTGGTAAGCCGCAGGCCACCTGCCGGCAGGGGCCGCTGCAACAGGCCCCTTCAGGCTTCAATGAACACGTTCAGATATTTACCGGTGAGGCACTGGGGGAAGCATTGTTTCAATTCAGTTAACGGACACGTCGATCCCGAACCCAGGACGTTGATTGATGAACTACCCGCTGCATGGCCGTTCGTTCCGCGCCGCCCCGCGCGCGCCCCTGCCCACCGCGCTGGCGCTGGCTGTTACCGGCACCCTGCTGCTGGCCGCCGCGTCGGCGCAGGCGGCCACGGCCGCCGAAACGCGCGAGGCGTGGCAGCAGCAGCGCCAGCTGCAGGCCGCCTGGTCGCACCCGGTCAGTGCCTAGGCCGATGGCACACCGCCGCTGGCGCCGCTGGCAGCACCTGCCGCCATCCTCGGCAACCCGGGTGATTCGGCCAGCTGGCGCAGCGAGGAGTTCAAGGCCGACTGGGGCCTGGGCGCCATCAATGCCGACTACGCCTATGCGCGCGGGCTGAGCGGCAAGGGCATCCGCCTGGGCGTGTTCGACAGCGGCACCGGCCTGGACCACCCTGAATTTGCCGGCAAGAACAACCGCAGCCTGCACATCGCCGACCTGCTGGCCGGTGGAACGCGCTGCACCAACAGCAGCGTGGTGCGTGGCCCCAATGCCTGCTTCTCCAGCGATGGCGACAGCGTGCAGGTCGGCCTGGTGCGCTTCAATCCGGCGGTGCCCGAGAACATCCGCGCGATCATCCGCGGCGGCAATTACGTGCAGCCCGGCATCGCCTTCGAGATTCACGGCACGCATGTGTCCGGCACCATTGCCGCCAACCGCGATGGCAAGGGCACCCATGGCGTGGCGTTCGGGTCGGACCTGAGCGCGGCGCGCCTGTTCTTCGACAGCATCCGCGAATGGGCGCCGGTTGGCACCAGCTACAGCGTGGTGTCGGTGGGCGGCGTCGGCCCCAAGGCCAGCGTGTTCCAGGACATGTATGCGCAGATGAACGCGCAGGGCGTGCGCGCGATCAACCACAGCTGGGGCCTGACCAACGAGCCCAAGACCACGCAGGACATGGACGAGATCTACAACGATCCGGATGACAGGCAGTACCTGGCCAACTTCGCCAACGGCTCGCGTGCCAACGGCATGATCCAGGTCTGGGCGGCGGGCAACACCAATACGGTCATCCCGACCCCGGCGCAGAGCCCGATCGCCGGCATGTACGCCACGCTGCCGCGTGCCTTCGCCGATATCGAACCGTACTGGCTGAGCGTGGTCAACGTCGGCCGCGACCTGACCCTGAGCAACCGCTCCAACAAGTGCGGCCTGAGCGCCAACTGGTGCGTGGCCGCGCCCGGCTCGGACATCCTGTCCACCGCCTATGGCACCGATTCGGCGCTGGCCGGCCAGGTCGGCGTGGATGCCAACTGCAACGTCAGCCTGGACATCCAGCAGCGCGTGCCGACCTATGGCTACGCCTCGCTGAGCGGCACCTCGATGGCGGCCCCGCACGTGACCGGCGCACTGGGCATGCTGTTCGAGCGCTTCCCGTACCTGGACAGCGCGCAGGTGCGCGACGTGCTGCTGACCACCACCACCGACCTGGGCGCGGCCGGCATCGACGAGATCTACGGCTGGGGCCTGATCAACCTGCGCAAGGCCATCGAAGGCTATGGCCAGCTGCGCGTGGACACCAACGTGGTGATGAACCAGAAAGCCGGTGGCCTGAAGGTCTGGCAGGGCGATGCGTGGGATGACTGGACCAACAACATCGGCGGTACCGGCAAGCTGACCAAGAGCGGCATCGGCTGGCTGCGGCTGAGCGGTGACAACACCTTCAACGGCGCGGTGCTGCGCGACGGCACGCTGGAACTCAACGGCCGCAACACGCTGGCCTCGGCGGTGGACGTGCAGGGCGGGCAGTTCCTGCTCAACGGCACGCTGGTGTCCACCACGCTGAACAGCAACGGCGGCAGCAGCCGGGTCAGCGCCAGCGGCGTGCTCCAGGACAGCAACCTGGTGGTCAACGGCGGCGTGGTGTCCTTCAACGGCACCCAGACCGGCAGCGGCACCACCACCGTCGGCGCCAACGGCGTGCTGAAGGGCGTGGGCCAGCTGGGCAGCACCACCGTGGCCGGCACCATCGCGCCGGGCAACTCGATCGGCACGCTCACCATCAACGGCGACTACGTGCAGACCGCTACCGGCGTCTACGCCGCGGAACTGGCGCCGGGTGGGCGCAGCGACCAGCTGATCGTGATCGGCAAGGCCACCCTGGGGGGGCACGCTGGTGGCACTGCCGGAGCCGGGTATCTACTACCTGGGCGAACAGTTCAACTTCATCACCGCCGCCGGCGGTGTGCAGGGCCAGTTCGCCAGGACCGATTTCAGCGCGTTCTCGCCGTTCCTGAAATTCAGCCTGGCCTACGGCGCCAGCGGTACCCGCATCGACGTCGCGCGCGGCAGCAGCCTGGCCAGCGCCGCCAGCACCGACAACCAGCGCGCGGTGGCGACCAGCGCCGATGCACTGGCGATCAACCAGGGCCTGCACAAGCCGCTGACCCAGCTGTTCGCGCAGCAGCTGGGCGCCGCGCTGGATGGTCTGAGCGGCGAACTGCATGCCAGCACGCCGCTCACCCTGCTGCAGGACAGCCGCCAGCTGCGTGATGCAGCGCTGACGCGGGCCTGGGGCACGCGCGCACCGGGCGATGACGGCGCCACCGCCAGTGCGGCCTGGGCGCAGGTGATCGGTGGCAACAACCGCCTGGATGGCAACGGCAATGCCGCACGTACCGAGATGAACAGCCACGGCGTGCTGGTGGGCGTGGACCACGATTTCAGTGGCTGGCAGCTGGGCCTGCTCGGCGGCGGCGGCCGCAGCGACATCAAGCAGGCCGGTGGCCGTGCAGCGCGCTCGAAGATCGACAACACCCACCTGGGCGTGTACGCCGGCCACAACTGGGGTGCGTTCGGTCTGCGCGGCGGCCTCGGCTTCAGCCGCCACAAGATCGACAGCACCCGCGAGGTCGCGTTCCCGGGCATCACCAACACCTTGTCGGCGCGTTATGACGCAAAGACCCGCCAGGCGTTCATCGAAGCGGCCTACCGTTTCGGCGGGCGCGAGGCCGGGCTGGAGCCCTACCTGCAGCTGGCGCGCGTGGACGTGGACGTGGACAGCGTGAACGAACGCGGCGGCGTGCCCGCGCTGCACGGCCAGGTGGGTGATACCGGCACCACGCTGGCCACCGCCGGCCTGCGTTTCGACAAGGGCCTGAAGGCCTCGTTCCAGCAGGACAGCTGGCTGCATGTACGCGGTGGCGTGGGCCACCGGCGCGCCAGTGGCGACCGCAACCAGATCGCGCAGCTGGCCTTCGACGGTGGCAACACCTTCGCGGTGAACGGTGCGCCGATTGCCGATGGCGCGGTGGTGGCCGAGCTGGGCCTGTCGGCCTGTCTGACGGCCAACCAGCAGCTGGAGCTGGGCTACAGCGGCCAGTTCGGTGATGACAGCCGCGACCATGCGGCCAACCTGCGCTGGTCAGTGCGCTTCTAAACAGCAACAACGCCCCGGCACGGGCATTGGGCGGCCTTCGGGCCGCCCTTTTTTGGCCCGGCCCTGATAACGCGCTGTCATCTGCATGCAGGCATCGGATATCGCCGCTGTCGCCGGCGCCGCCTAGAATCAAGCGCATCCTGGTAGCTCCCGGGCGCTGTGAGTGAATGGATTCAATGAAGATTCTGCTGACCGGAAGTTCCGGACGGATCGGCCGCGCCATCTTCGGTGCGCTGGCGGCCGCCCATGAAGTGGTGGGGCTGGACCGCAGCCCGTTCGCCACCACCCGCATCATTGCCGACATCACCGACCGCAAGGCGCTGGAGCGCGCCGTGCGTGGCGTCGATGCGGTCATCCATACCGCGGCCCTGCATGCGCCGCACGTGGGGCTGGTGCCTGACAGCGTGTTCCAGCAGGTGAACGTGCAGGCCACCGTCGCGCTGCTGCAGCTGGCACGCGAGGCCGGTGCGCGCCGCTTCGTGCTGACCAGCACCACCGCGCTGTATGGCCATGCAGTGGTGGCCGGAGGCTGCCGCTGGATCGACGAGGACGTGGCGCCGGTGCCGCGTACCGTCTACCACACCACCAAGCTGCAGGCCGAGGCAGTGGCCGAGGCTGCGGCGGCGGATGATTTCAGCGTGCGCGTGCTGCGCATGTCGCGCTGTTTCCCCGAGCCGCCCGAACGCATGGCGATGTTCCGCCTGCACCGTGGCATCGATGCGCGCGATGTGGCCAGCGCGCATGCGGCGGCGGTGAGCAACCAGGGGGCGGCGTTCCAGCGCCATGTGGTGGCCGCGCCAACCCCGTTCCAGCGCAGCGACTGTCTGGCGCTGGCACGCGACCCGCGCACCGTGCTGCAGCAGCGCGTACCGCAGCTGCTGGCCGAGTTCGAGCGCCGGCGCTGGCCGCTGCCGCACAGCATCGACCGGGTCTACGACGGCAGCCGCGCCCGCCAGGCATTAGGCTGGCAGCCACGGTTCGGGCCGGAGGAGGTGCTGCAGCAGTACGCCGAGGGCAGCATCGAGGTACTGCCGCGCGCCGAATGGATCGGCGACCGCATCACCGAATATGGCAGAGCCGCGGCGGCGCAGGCACCGTGCTGAACGGCCGCCGCCGCACCCGCGGCCCGGCCCCTCAATATCGGACGTGGCAGGCCGCTACCAGCGTGTGCGCTCAGCGTGACCGCGCCTTGGTCCTGGCCGGAACTCCCCTTCCATGTCCCCGTCCCGCCCCTCCGCCGCTGCCCGCCCCGGCAGCATCGCCAACGCACTGATGCTGGGCACGGTGCTGATCGCCCTGCTGTGCTTCGGCCTTACCGCGCTGTTGATCTACCGCCAGGCCAGCACCGCGCTGATCGATGCCTCGCGCCAGGCCATGGCCAGCGAGGCCGCTGCCGAAGCCCACCAGGCGGCGGCCGACCTCGGCACCGCCTTCGCCAGCAACGATGCGATGGTGGAAATGGTGCTGGCCCAGCGCGCCCGCGGCGATGTACCCAACCGCGCCAGCGTGGCGGCGGTCATCGGCGAGCAGCTGCGGGTGCACCCGGAATGGCTGGGCAAGAGCGCCATGTGGGAGGGCGACGCCTTCGACGACAAGGACGCGGCCTTCGTCAACAGCGAGGCACACGATGCCACCGGGCGCTTCATGAGCTACTGGGCCTGGTATGACGGCGCGCCGCAGCAGTCGCCGATGACCGCCTACACCGAGGCCGCCGATGGCTCGGCCGACTGGTACCTGGGGCCGCGCAGCGACAAGCAGCCGAAGGTGAGCGAGCCCTACGCCTACGACATCGGCGGCAAGCAGGTACTGATGAGCACGCTGAGCACGCCCATCATCGATGGCAGCGGCAGCTTCCTCGGCGTGTTCACCGTCGATTTCTAGCTGGCCGCACTGCAGAAGCACCTGGCGGCGCTGAAGCCGATGCAGGCCGGCCATGTGGAGCTGCTGTCGCCCAAGGGCGTGGTGCTGGCCGCGGCCGACGCAGCGGAGATCGGCACCCGGCGCGGTGACGCGCTGACCGCGCGCATGCTCGACACCGTGGCCACCGACCACACCTTCAAAGCCTTCGAACCTGATGCCGCCGGCAACGTGCGACTGTATGTGCCGCTGCGCGTGGGCGATGCCCTGCAGCGCTTCGCGCTGGGCGTGGTGGTACCGCACGCGGTGATCATCGCCCAGGCCCGGCAGCTGCTGTGGACCATCCTGCTGGTGGGTGTCATCGCTGCACTGGTGCTCAGTGCGGGCGTGTACCTGCTGCTGCAGCGGCTGGCGGTGCGCCCGCTGGCACAGGCCGTGCGCATTGCCGGTGATGTGGCGGCCGGCAAGCTGGACACCGCCCTGCCGGCGCGCGGCAACGACGAAGTCGGCCGCCTGCTGGCGGCCATGCAGGGCATGCGCGGCCAGCTGCAGGCGGTGATGGCCGCGCAGTCGGAGATGGCGCACCGGCATGAGAACGGCGAGATCAGCTACCGCATGGATGCCAGCGCGTTTCCGGGCGAGTACGGCCGCATGGTGGCCGACAGCAATGCGCTGGTGGCGGCCAGCAACGCAGTCACCCAGCGCCTGGTGGAGGTGATGCAGCGCTATGCGGTGGGTGACCTGAGCGTGGACATGGACGTGTTGCCGGGCGAGAAGGCCGCCTTCACCGCGGCCATGGCCACCACCAAGCAGAACCTGGCGGCGATCAACGAGCAGATCCAGCAGCTGGCCGCCGCCGCTGCCGCCGGCGACTTCGACGTGCGTGGCGACGAGGCGCGCTTCGAGGATGATTTCCGCCGCATGGTGGCCACGCTGAACAGCATGATGCAGGCCAGCGACGGCAACCTGGCCGCCCTGTCCACCCTGCTGCAGGCCCTCGCCGCCGGCGACCTGATCACGCGCATGCACGGCGAATTCCAGGGCGTGTTCGCACGCATGCGCGACGATGCCAACAGCACGGTGGCCCAGCTGACCGGCATCGTCGGCCAGATCCAGCAGTCGGCGGCCAGCATCCGCCTGGCCGCCGGCGAGATCGCTGCCGGCAACAACGACCTCTCGCGCCGTACCGCACAGCAGGCGGCCAACCTGGAAGAAACCGCTGCCTCGATGGAGGAGCTGACCTCCTCCGTGCGCCAGAACGCCGACCATGCGGTGCAGGCCAACCAGCTGGCCGCCTCGGCCGCTTCGGTGGCCGGGCAGGGTGGCCAGGTGGTGGGCGAGGTGGTGGACACCATCGCCAGCATCGAAGCCTCCTCGCAGCGCATCGCCGAGATCATCAGCGTCATCGACGGCATCGCGTTCCAGACCAACATCCTGGCGCTCAATGCCGCCGTGGAAGCGGCACGCGCCGGCGAGCAGGGCCGTGGCTTTGCGGTGGTGGCCAGTGAAGTGCGCGCGCTGGCACAGCGCTCGGCGGCGGCGGCCAAGGAGATCAAGGACCTGATCGATGCTTCCGTGCAGCAGGTCGGGCAGGGCGCGCAGCTGGTGCGCGGCGCCGGCCAGACCATGCAGGACATCGTCGGCCAGGTCGGCCGCGTGAACGACATCATGGCCGAAATCTCCGCCGCCTCGCGCGAGCAGAGCGCCGGTATCGAACAGGTCAACCAGACCGTGGTGCAGATGGACGAGACCACCCAGCAGAACGCGGCGCTGGCGGAGGAAGCCACGGCTGCGGCACGCGCGATGGAAGAGCAGGCCGAGCAGCTGGCGGTGGCGGTGGCACGTTTCCGCCTGGCGCCGCGCGGCAGGGCGGCCACGCGCCAGGCTGCCTGAGATGCGAAAGCACCCGCGCCCGGTCAGTGCCGGGCGCGGGCAAGTACAGGTATCTCAGCGCAGAAGCATCCGCGCAGCCTGGATGACAGCGGCCCGGGTGACGCTGGGGCCGCCTGCAGCAGCCTTGCTTACATCAGGCCTTCGAACGGGTTCCAGCTCTTGGAACCCCGCATCTGGTCCAGGTAGTAGCTGTAGTTGGTGGTGAAGGCCACCAGCAGGTTCAGCGCCACGAACAGGCCGCGCGCCACCGCATCGGGCAGGAACGCGGTGACCAGGATCAACACGATGTTCACCCCGATCAGTGCCAGCGCCTTGCGCCACATGCCCAGGATGAACAGGTAGATCGCACCGAAGAACAGCGCGAAGAAATTGATGTTGATCTTCAGCCGATCGCCAAAGGACAGTGCCTTCCAGGCCTGCTTGAAGGCCGGCTCCTTGGGGCTGCCGTGCTGCTGGAAGAAGTTGAAGCGGAACTGCCACTTCGGGCTGTAGCGGGTGGTATCGATGGTGCTCATGGGAAACATCCTTGTTGGAATCGATTACATGTTAGCCGGCTGCGTATTCAGACCGCGTCAACGCCGGTCCCGGCCCCGTCGGCTGCCTTGTTCAGCGTTGTCGTCACCTTCCTGCCCTGTATTTGCGGTAGGGTGCGCAGTTCCGCCGCCGGCCCCATCGTCAACCGGGCCGTGGCGGGATGACCATGGAGGTTGCATGACCACCCCTGTTACACCTGAAAACGCACCGGGACCGGTGCTGCTGCCGACGCCCGAAGTGGTGCAGGCACAACAACTGCTCGCCGCCCAGCAACTGGCCGTGGCGATGGACCGCGCACGCGCGGCGGCCGCACGCCCGGCGCCGCAGCCCGAGCCGGACAACGCCTGAGCGCGTGACCGCGACGACCGCGCTGGCGTTGGGCCAGCGCGATCCACGCGACCTCAGAAGCGTGCGGTGACGCTCATGAAGTAGCTGCGGCCGGCCACGAAGTAGTCGGCCGCGCCATCGGCATAGACCTTCTTGCCCGCCAGGTTGCTGACACCGCCGCGCAGCGTCAGCACCTCGTTGACGTTCCAGGCCCCGGTCAGGTCATACAGCGTGTATGCCTTGACGAAGGTGCTGGCCACGCCGCTCTGCTTGCCGGTGTACTGCGCCGACAGGCTGTTGGAGAAGGCCGGACCCGGCGTCCAGTCCAGCGACGAATACCCCGAGAATTCCGGCGTGTCGATCAGGTTGCGGCCGGTGGTCAGGTTCTTGGCTTCCTTCATCCACGTGGCCGACGTGCGCCAGCGCCACTGCTCGCCGAAACGGAAGTTCAGGTTGCCTTCCATGCCGGCGGTGCGGGCGCGTGCCACGTTGGTCATGCGCGTCCACCAGTAGCCGTTGAAGTAGCCCAGCGCGTCGTACTCGATCTTGTTGTTGAAATCGGTGTGGAAGTAGGTCACGCCGGCGTCGACCACGTCGTTGTCGAAGCTGATGCCGATCTCGCGGTTGGTGCTGGTTTCCGAGTCCAGGTTCGGGTTGCCGGCCATGTAGCAGCCACCGCGCACATAGCCCAGCGGAATCAGCGAGGTGCAGCCGCGGCCGCCGGACTGGGCGGCCGCGCTGGGCGCGTTCTCGGTCAGGCTGGGGCCGCGGAAGCCCTTGGACACGCCGCCACGCACGGTCCACTGTTCGGTGGGGTGCCAGACCAGGTAGGCACGCGGGCTCACATGGCTGCCGAACTTCTCGTGGTGGTCCAGGCGCGCGCCCACGGTCAGTGCCAGGGTGCGGTGCAGCTTCAGTTCGTCTTCCACGAACAGCGCCCAGGTATCCACTTCCAGCGCCGAGCCGACCACCGGGTTGCCGGCGTAGTCGATCGGTGCCAGGCCGATGGTGTCGGTGTTGGTCAGCTCCTGGCGCTTCCACTGGCCGCCCACCGCCAGCTGGTGGTCCACGCCCCAGGTGAACGGCGTGGTCAGGCTGCCTTCGACGATGGTGTCGGTGGCCTCCGAGCGCCCGGTCGGGCCGATGTCGTTCTTGTATTCGGTGCGGTAGGCACTGATCTTGGAGGTGCCGAAATCCCAGCTGCCGTCATGGCTCAGGCCCAGCGAGGTGCGCTTGAGTTCACTGGCACCCCAGGCACCATCGCCTTCCTTTTCCAGTGCCTGGCTGGCGAAGGCCTGCTGCACGCCGTTGCCGGCTTCCAGCGAGATCGTCTGGCGCTCGCTCGGGCGCCATTCCAGCAGGGCATCGACGTTGCGGTCCTTCTCGCCGGCATAGGCGTTGCCGTACACGCCACCGTTGGAGCTGTCCGAATCTCGGCGCATGCTGTTGGCACCAATGCGCAGGCCGGCGGTCTCGCCCAGCGGGCCGGAGAAGGTGGCGCCGATCTGCTGGGTGTCGCCGCGCTTGTCATCCTGCGGGCGGGTGTAGCTGTGGGCGGCGCTGCCGCCCCACTGCTTGCCGATGCGTTTGGTGATGATGTTGATCACCCCGCCCATCGCATCCGAGCCGTACAGCGAGGACATCGGCCCGCGCACCACCTCGATGCGTTCGATCTGGTCCGGGGCGATCCAGTTCAGGTCCTGGCGGCCCAGGTCGGGGCGGTAGTTGGTCGAGGCCGAACTGCCCATGCGCTTGCCGTCCACCAGCACCAGCGTGTAGTTGGAGGGCATGCCGCGCAGCTTGATCTTGGACTGCTCGCCCACCGCGCTCAGGCCGCCGGTGACGCCCGGCACGCGGCTGAGCAGGGTGGCCAGGTCGTGCACCGGCTGGCGCTCGATGTCTTCGCGCGAAATGACGCTGATACTGGCCGGCGCGTCCTTGATCAGCTGCTGGTAGCCGGAAGCGGTCACCACCACGGTGTCCAGGTCCTTGGTCGAGGCGTCGGCCGACGGGGCGGCCAGGGCAGGCAGCGGCAGCAGGCAGGCGGTGGCCAGGGCACTGGCCAGGCGGGTGCGCAGCGGGCGCACGGGGGCATTGCGGGTAGCAGACATGATGACTTCCGTAGGAGGAGGAAGACCCATGCGGCGGGGAATGCAGGCGGCACCAGGCCGCGTCCCCTCCATGGGTCGTCGGGCGCGCGGTCGCTGACCGGCGCGGCTGGGTGGGTCGGACGGCGTGGCCGTGACCTGCCTGGTTAACGGAATGATAACCGTTATCATTTGTTACATGCCAGTACCGGCGGTTACCCGCTTGCGCTGGCCGGGTTGCGCGCCCGAGAATGCTGAATGGGCGAAAACATCGAAGAACGCCTTCGCGCTCGGCTTACGTTTGCGCCCCTAGACTGGAGCGCATTTTCGTATCCGCCCGTTGGAGATCGCGTGGGTTCCGGTAGTGAAAGACATCGCCTGCGCAGCCACGAGCCAGCGCAGCCAGGACAGGTACGCGTGCCCGGATCGCGCGCCAGGAGCTTCCACGCGCGGGACGCGGCCAGGCTGGCCCGCCGCGTGGGCAGGACGGGGTAACCGATGACCATCCAGACCGCCACTGCCGGAATCGATGCGGGCAATGCCCTGCTGCCGGCGGAATCGCCGTTGACGATGCCCGAGCAGACCCTGCACGAAGGCAGCCTGCACGTGCGCCGGCACCGTACCTCGCCGCGCATGATCGGCCTGCGCCGCCTGTACATCTGGGGGGGCATGGTGGCGATGACCGCCGTGGCCACCCGCATGATGTGGCGGGTGCTGTCGCGCGACGGCATCAGCGTGCTCGAAGCCTGCCTGCTGGTGCTGTTCGTCGGCCTGTTCGCGTGGATCGCGCTGTCCTTCGCCAGTGCCGTGGCCGGCTTCCTGACCGCCGTGTTCGACCGTGGCTACCGCCTGGGCATCGACCCGGACCAGCCGTTGCCGACCGTGCACAGCCGCACCGCGCTGCTGATGCCCACCTACAACGAAGACCCGCGATGGCTGCTGGCCGGCCTGCACGCGATCTATGAATCGGTGGCCGAAACCGGCCAGCTGGGCCGCTTCGATTTCTTCGTGCTCAGCGACACCCGGCGCGAGGACATCGCCGCCGCCGAGGAGAAGGTGTTCGCAGAACTGCGTGACGCGGTGCCCGATGGCCACGCGCGCCTGTACTACCGCCGGCGCGGCGACAACGGCGGGCGCAAGGCCGGCAACATCGCCGACTGGGTACGCCGCTTCGGTGGCGCCTACCCGCAGATGCTGATCCTGGACGCCGACAGCCTGATGACCGGCGACACCATCGTGCGCCTGGTGGCGGGCATGGAACACAACGCCGATGTCGGCATCATCCAGACCCTGCCGGCGGTGATCGGCGGGCGCACGCTGTTCTCGCGCATGCAGCAGTTCGGTGGCCGCGTGTACGGCCCGGTCATCGCCCGTGGCGTGGCCTGGTGGCATGGCGCCGAAAGCAACTACTGGGGCCACAACGCGATCATCCGCACCCGCGCCTTCGCCGAACAGGCCGGCCTGCCGTCGCTGCCGGGCCGCAAGCCGTTTGGCGGCCACGTGCTCAGCCACGATTTCGTCGAGGCCGCCCTGATGCGCCGTGGTGGCTGGGCCGCGCACATGGTGCCCTACCTGAAGGGCAGCTACGAAGAAGGCCCGCCGACCCTGACCGACCTGCTGGTGCGCGACCGCCGCTGGTGCCAGGGCAACCTGCAGCACGCCAAGGTGGTGGGCAGCCGCGGCCTGCACTGGATCAGCCGCACGCACATGCTGATCGGCATCGGCCATTACTTCACCGCGCCGATGTGGGCCATGCTGATGCTGATCGGCATCGCCGTGCCGCTGTTCCAGGAAGGCATCGATTTCAACGCGCTGCTGCATCTCTCGCCCAGCGTCTACTGGCGCTCGCAGGACGAAGAGCAGGTGGTGCGGCTGTTCGGCGCCACCATGGTGGTGCTGCTGGCACCGAAGGTGCTGGGCTACCTCGCCATGCTGCTGGACCCGGTCGACCGGCGGGGCTGCGGCGGCACCGTGCGCGCCTTCATCGCCATGCTGGTGGAAACCGTGCTGGCCGCGCTGATGGCGCCGGTGGTGATGTACGTGCAGTCGCGCGGCGTGGCCGAAGTACTGTCCGGCCGCGATTCGGGCTGGGACGCGCAGCAGCGCGACGATGCCGGCATTTCCTGGTGGTCGCTGCTGAAGAGCTACGGCGGCCTGGGCGTATTCGGTGCCTTCATGGGCGCGCTGGCGTGGGCGGTGTCGCCGCCGCTGGCGGCGTGGATGTCGCCGGTCATCATCGGCATGGTGCTGGCCATTCCGGTGGTCGCGCTCACCTCCTCACGTGGCCCGGGCAGCTGGCTGCACCGCTGGGGCCTGCTCGACATTCCCGAGGAAAACACCCCGCCGCCGGTGCTGGTGCGCGCCGCCCAGCTGCGCCGCGAGGCCGCCGAGCAGCCGCCGCTGTACTGATCGGCGCGGCCAGGCGGCATAATGCGGCCCAGATGCCTTGGAGCCGCAACATGCTGCAGACGGTGGAACAGGAAACCGGCGCTTCGCCGCAGTGGTCGATCATCTGGCTGCACGGGCTGGGCGCGGACGCACATGATTTCGCGCCGATCGTGCCCGAGCTGGTGCGCCCGCACTGGCCGGCGCTGCGCTTCGTGTTTCCCAACGCGCCGGTGCGCCCGATCACCATCAACGGTGGCGTGCCGATGCGCGGCTGGTATGACATCGTCGGCATGGATTTCCGTTCGCGTGCGGACATGCCCGGCGTGCACGCTTCGGTGGCCGAACTGGACGCGCTGATCGCGCGCGAAGTCGAGCGCGGCATCGCCCCCGACCATGTGTTCCTGGCCGGCTTCTCGCAGGGCGGCGCGGTCATCCTTACCGCCGCGCTGTCGCGCACCGCACCGCTGGCCGGGCTGATCGCACTGTCCACCTACCTGCCCGAAGCAGAGACCGCGCGCCGCGCCGAGGGCGCGGTCGAGGTGCCGGTGTTCATGGCCCATGGCAGTGCCGACCCGGTCATTCCGCAGGCGGTGGCCTTGCACAGCGCGCAGGCGCTGCAGGCGCTGGGCCTGGACGTGCAGTGGCACGGCTACCCGATGGCGCACCAGGTCTGCGCCGAGGAAATCCAGGCGCTGGGCGACTGGCTGCAGCAGCGGTTCGGCGTGGCCTGAAGCATGGCCCCGGCCGCGCCGCCGTGGATGCCGGAACTGTGCCGCCTGCCGCGGCTGGCGGCGATGCTGGGCATGGCGCAGCTGGTGGTGGTGCTGCTGGCGCTGGCATCGGATGGCAGCCGCCACTGGACGCTGGGCGAACTGCTGTCGGCCAGCGGCTTCGCGTTGTGGCTGGCGCTGGCGGTCAGCACCAGCCTGTGCCTGCTGCGGCAGTCGCTGTCACGCCTGCCGCCGTTGTTCGGCGCGCCTGCGGCCATTGTCGTGGCCGCCGCCATCGCGGTGGCCTGTGCCGGCATCATCCATGCGTTGTACGCCGTGCTCGGTGATGCGTTCACCCGTGGCATCAGTTTCTGGCGTTTCACCCTCGGCAGTGCGGCCACCACCGCGCTGATCAGTGCGGTGGCGCTGCGCTACTTCTATGTCAGCGACCGCTGGACGGCGCAGGTGCAGGCCCATGCGCGTGCCGAAGCCGATGCCCTGCAGGCGCGCATCCGCCCGCATTTCCTGTTCAACAGCATGAACCTGATCGCCAGCCTGCTGCATCGCGATCCGCTGGTGGCCGAGCGCGCGGTGCTGGACCTGTCCGACCTGTTCCGCGCGGTGCTGGGGGCCGGCGAGGGCGATTCCACGCTGCGCGATGAGTGCGAACTGGCCGAGCGCTACCTGTCCATCGAATCGTTGCGGCTGGGCGAGCGCCTGCAGGTGCGCTGGCAGCGTGAAGAGCCGTTGCCGTGGGAACAGCCGTTGCCGCGGCTGGTGCTGCAGCCGCTGGTGGAGAACGCCGTGCTGCATGGCATCTCGCGGTTGCCGCAGGGCGGCACCATCGAGCTGTCGCTGCGCAGCGAGGGGGCGCGTTGTGCATCGAGGTGCGCAACCCGGTCCCGGACCCGCTGGCACCCGGCCTGCGCCTGGCCGGTGGTGCCGGCCATGCCTAGCGCAGCATCGGCCACCGCCTGGCCTGGCGTTTCGGTGCGGCCGCGCGGATGACGGCCGGCTGGAGCGAGGGCTACTATGCGTGCCAGGTGACGGTACCGATCCAGCCGGGAGAACATGCGTGAGGGTGGTCATCGTCGATGACGAACCGCTGGCGCGCGAGCGCCTGCGCAGCCTGCTGGCCCACCAGGCCGGCGTCGAGGTCGTGGCCGAGGCCGGCAACGGCGAGCAGGCGCTGCATGCCTGTGCCGAGCTGCAGCCGGACCTGGTGCTGCTGGATATCGCGATGCCGGGGCTGGACGGCCTGGAAGCGGCGCGCCACCTGGCCGGCTTCGAGCCGCGCCCGGCGGTGGTGTTCTGCATGGCCTACGATGCGCACGCGCTGTCGGCGTTCGAGGCGGCGGCGATCGATTACCTGATGAAGCCGGTACGTGCCGAGCGGCTGGCGGCGGCACTGTCGCGTGCGCGCACGTTCCTGGCCGGTCGTGGGCCGTCGCCGCAGGCCGATGGCCAGCAGGCACGCAGCGTGCTGTGCGCGCGCCTGCGCGGCAGCCTGCGGCTGATTCCGCTGGATGAGATCCATTACCTGCAGGCCGAGGAAAAGTACGTGGTGGTGCACCACGCGCGCGGCGAGGACCTGATCGAGGAGTCGCTGAAGTCGCTGGAGGAGGAGTTCGTCAGCTGCTTCGTGCGCATCCACCGCAACTGCCTGGTGGCGCGCCATGAGCTGGTGGAGCTGCGCCGTGGCAGCGCCGGGCAGGTGCAGGCGGTGCTGCGCCATGGCAAGCAGCCGCTGGAAGTGAGCCGCCGCTGCGTGTCGACGCTGAAGCAGGAATTGCGGCATCTGTGAGGGGCCGCGCGGCCTGCGGCCGCGACTGCTTTCAGATCGAGATCAACAGCAACAGCAACAGCAACAGCAACAGCAACAGCTGTCATGGCTGGTTGCTGCTACGGGTTTGGGTCGGGCCGGGGTGGGGGCGCGGGACACGCCGTGAATCCATCCATGGGGGCTCGTTGGCGCCATCCATGGCGCCAACGGTCCCGCGCCCCCGCCCCGGCCCGACCCATCGTTCTCCACTTGTCGGACAGCAAGAGCGTTGGGGTTATCGGGTGGGAGAGAGGGGTCAGATTCCTTTTCCTGTGGAAAAGGGATCTGACCCCGGAAGCAGCCGGCTTTTGCCTTTGCCTTTGCTTCTGCTTTTCTCTTTTGATCTTCCGTGGCTGGCGTGCACGGAAACTGTCAGAGGCCGGGTGGGTGGGTTGCGCAGGGGCGTGAGCCGCATGGATGCGGCGACCGAGCTTACAGGGACGTACTTGCAGCGTCCCCTGCGCGGCCCACCCACCCGGCCAAGCGCGATGGATCCAGCCAACGCCCCAGCCACGAGGGGCTCCGCCGCCGAAGGCGCGATAATGGCCGGATGGAAACCGTCCGCATCGCTACCCGCAAGAGTCCGCTCGCCCTCTGGCAGAGCGAATACGTCGCCGACCAGCTGCGCCAGGTGCACCCCGGCCTGCACGTGGAACTGGTGCCGATGAGTACCCGCGGTGACGAGGTGCTGGACCGCTCGCTGGCCGCCATTGGTGGCAAGGGCCTGTTCCTGAAGGAACTCGAGCTGGCCATCCAGCGTGGTGACGCCGACTGCGCCGTGCACTCGCTCAAGGACGTGCCGATGGAACTGGACGCACCGTTCGCGCTGCCGGCCATCCTGCCCCGGCACGACCCGGCCGATGGCTTCATCTCCAACCTCTACGCCTCGCTGGAGGTGCTGCCGCCCGGCGCCCGCGTGGGCACCTCTTCGCTGCGCCGCCAGGCCCAGCTGCGCGCGCTGCGCCCGGACCTGCAGCTGCTGGACCTGCGCGGCAACATCAACACCCGCCTGGCCAAGCTCGACAACGGCGGCTACGACGCCATCGTGCTGGCGGTGGCCGGGCTGGAACGGCTGGGGCTGGGGCACCGCATCGTCGGCCGCCTGCAGGCACCGGCGTGGCTGCCGGCGCCGGCGCAGGGCGCGGTCGCGGTTGAATGCGATGCCGGCAATGCGCGGGTGATGGCATTGTTTGCCGCACTGGACCATGCACCCACGCGCAGCTGCGTGGAAGCGGAACGGGCGATGAACCGTGCGCTGCATGGCAGCTGCCATGTGCCGGTGGCGGCCATCGCGCAGTGGCAGGGCAGCGATCTGCATCTGCAGGGGCTGGTCGGCAGTGCCGGTGATGGCCGCGCCGTGCGTGCCGAAGCCATCGGCCCGGCCAGCGATCCCGAAGCGCTGGGGCAGCAGGTGGCCCAGCGGCTGCTGGACGGCGGCGCCGCCACCATCCTGGCCGAACTGTCGCTGTAGCCGGCACTCCCCGCCGCAGCGGGGAGGCAAAAAGAAACGGGCGCCAGGCACCCGTTCTGCTTACTTGAACTTGTAGACCACGTTCATCGTGGTCAGCGTATCGGTCTTGCGCTTGTCCTCGGCCACGTCACTGTTGTAACGCGCCTGCCAGCCGGCCTTCAGCGCCAGGTGCTCGTTCATGCTCACCGACACGCCGAAATCGTTCTGGCCGAAGGTGTTGTACGAACCCGATTCCACCAGCAGGGTGTTCACCAGGTCGGTGTTGGGGGTCAGCGTGTACTTCAGTTCGAACTGGCCACGGCCGATCAGGCCGGTGCGGGTGCGGTCGTCTTCGGTGCTGTGGGTGCGGCGCACACCGGGACCGAGCTGCGCATCCAGATAGAAGCGCTCGGTGTTGAACAGGCGGGTACCGTAGCCCAGACCGAACGAACCCTGGCGGTCGTAGGTGGCGAAGTCATCGCGTTCCACACGCACCTTCGCGGTGATCTGGCGGTGTTCGCCCAGCTGCAGCGCGCTGCCGGCGGTGCCGGTGTAGCGGTTGGCGGTGGTGTTGGTGCGGCGGCTGGTGGTGCCGTCCGCGTTGGTCTCGTTCACCTTGGAACTGGAGCGCAGGCCGAACAGGTCCATGCTGTGCACCCAGTCGTCGTCGGTGAAGCGCAGGCGCAGGCGGCCGTTGGCGCTTTCGGTGCTGCTGTTGCCGCGTGCCGAGGCGAAACCGAACTCGCCGCCGCTGCCGCTCCACGGCGAAGTCATCGCCGCCAGCTCGGACGCATCCTGCGCATACGCCATCGGGGCGCACAGCAGCAGGGGGATCAGCAGGGTCACGCGCAAGGACATCGAAGCGTCTCCGGAACAGTTAATCACACGTGATGATACTTGAAGCGCCATGACGGTCTGAATCGTTCTAAGGCCCCGCTTCAGGGCCCGTTGCAGCCGCCGGCGCCGGCATGCGCCCATTCAGCGGCGTTCAGCGCCGGGCAGTTCCACGCGCAGGGTGGGGTCGTTGAAGCGCGAATAGCGCAGCCGCAGCTGGAACGGCTGGCCCTGGCTGTGGCCGCTGCGCTGGATCTGGCGCGGCAGGCCCTGCGCATCGATCCAGTACTCCAGCACTTCACCTTCCTGCGCACCACGCACGCGGTAATGGCGGGTCTGCACGCCCTCCAGCGTCTGCGCGCCCAGGTCTTCGGCCTGCAGCTGCGCCGGCGTGGCGCCGGCCGGCAGCGGGTTGCGCCACTGCTCAAGCTGGCCCGCCGGCACCGGCACCTGCCGCACGCGGCCCTCGGCCTGCAGCATGAAGGTATCGCCAATGATGATCTGCGGGCCGGCGGCCGTCTCCAGCCGGAAGCGGTCGGGGGCGACGAAATCCATCGCCGCGCGCACCGGCGTGGGGCGGCCGGCACCGCGCACTTCCAGGTCGGCGTGGAAGCTGCGCAGGGCGGCAAAGCGCTGGCTGGCGCCCAGCACCGCCTGTGCCGGATCGGCGACGGGCACGGCCGCGGGCACGGCGGCAGCGGTATCGGCCGGGGCCGGGCGGTCGCCGCAGGCGGCCAGCAGCAGGCAGGCCAGCAGGGGCAGGGCGGTGGGCAGGCGCATGGGGCGGTCCGTGGGCGGGGGGCGCCCACCATAGCCCAAAGCCACGCCACAACGCCCGCGACTCGGACATAATCGGGGGCATGGACCGATACGAACGCATCACCGCCCTGCATCGCCTGCTCAAGTCCGCCCGTTACCCGGTAACGGTGGCCACGCTGCAGGACAAGCTCGGCTGTTCCCGCGCAACGGTGTACCGCGATCTGGCCTTCCTGCGCGATGCGCTGATGGCGCCGATCGAAGGCGACGGCGAGGCCGGCTTCCGCTACCAGGCTGACGAAAGCGACCGCTTCGAGCTGCCCGGGCTGTGGCTCAGTTCGGAGGAGCTGCACGCGCTGCTGGCGTCCCAGCACCTGCTGGCACGTACCGGTGGTGGCGTGCTGTCCTCGGTGCTGGCCCCGCTGCAGCAGCGCATCGAAGGCCTGCTGGCGGCGCAGGCCGGCGTCTCCAACTGGCCGGTGAACCGGGTCCGGGTCATCCCGCACCGTGGCCGCAAGTTCGATGAAGGCAGCTTCCGCTCGGTGGCCTCGGCCGTGCTGGAACGCAAGCAGCTGGCGTTCGAATACCGCGCCCGCTCCACCGACGAGGCCACCCGCCGCACGGTCTCCCCGCAGCGGCTGACCCACTACCGCGACAACTGGTACCTGGACGCCTGGGACCACGACCGCGAGGCCCTGCGCAGCTTTGCCGTGGACCGCATCAACAAGGCGCGGGTGGTGGTCGATGCCACCGCGCGCGACGTTGCCGAGAATGAGCTGGATGAACAGCTCGGCGCCAGCTACGGCATCTTCTCCGGCGTACCGAAGGGTTGGGCGACCATCCTGTTCAGCGCCAAGGCCGCGCGCTGGGTGGCCGACGAGCACTGGCATTCCAAGCAGCAGGGCCGCTTCCTGCCCGATGGCCGCTACGAACTGAAGGTGCCCTACAGCGTGTCGCGCGAACTGCTGATGGACGTGCTGCACTACGGTTCGGACGCGGAGATCATCGAGCCGATGATGCTGCGCGAGCAGGCCAAGACCCTGCTCGAACTGGCCCTGAGCAATTACGATAGATCCTGACCTCCCCCCGAGACCGATTGCCCTGATGAAGAAGTTCCTGTTGCTGCCGCTGCTCGCTGCCTCGCTCGCCCTGGCCGCCTGCGGCAAATCCGGCGAACCCTCGCAGAAGCTGGTGGTGGCCGCCACCGCCGTGCCGCACGCGGAGATCCTCGAGGTGGTCAAGCCGCTGCTGAAGCAGGAAGGCGTGGACCTGGACGTGCGCGTGTTCAACGACTACGTGCAGCCCAACGACCAGCTGGTGCAGAAGCAGGTGGACGCCAACTACTTCCAGACCGAGCCCTACCTGGACGCCTACAACCGTGACCGCAAGACCGACCTGAACAAGGTTGTCGGCGTGCACATCGAACCCTTCGGCGCCTACTCGCGAAAGATCAAGTCGCTGGCCGAGCTGCGTGACGGTGCCGACGTGGTCATTCCCAACGACCCGAGCAACAACAGCCGCGCGCTGATTCTGCTGCACAAGGTCGGCGTGATCGAACTGAAGGACCCGGGCAACGCGCTGTCCACCCAGCGTGACATCGTCTCCAACCCCAAGCACCTGAAGTTCCGCGAACTCGATTCGGCCATGCTGCCGCGCGTGCTCGACCAGGTGGACCTGGCCCTGATCAACACCAACTACGCGCTGGATGCGGGCCTGAACCCGACCCAGGATGCGCTGGCGATCGAGAGCAAGGATTCGCCGTACGTGAACTTCCTGGTGGCGCGCCCGGACAACAAGGACGACGCCCGCGTGCAGAAGCTGGCCAAGGCGCTGACCAGCCCGCAGGTGAAGGCCTTCATCGAGACCAAGTACAAGGGCGCGGTGCTGCCGGCGTTCTGATGTTCCGGTGCCGCCGGGCATGGCCCGGCGCTACCACGTGACCTGCAGCGCCGGGCCATGCCCGGCGTTGCCGCATTCAATCGACGTGGAAGGCGAGGGTGGCGGCCACGGCCTGCTGCCACCCCGCATACAGTTTCTGGCGGCGTTCGGCCGCCATCTGCGGCTCGAACCGGCGGTCCAGCCCCCATTGCGCGGCAATCTGTTCGCGGCTGTCCCAGAAGCCCACCGCCAGCCCGGCCAGGTAGGCCGCACCGAGCGCGGTGGTTTTGGTCACGCGCGGACGCAGCAGCGGCACGCCGAGGATGTCGGCCTGGAAGCCTGCCAGGAAATCATTGCCGATCGCACCGCCGTCGGCACGCAGCTCGCTCAGCGCGATACCGGCATCGGACTGCATCGCGTCCAGCACATCACGGGTCTGGTAGGCCATCGCTTCCAGCGCGGCGCGCACCAGGCGGGCCTTGCTGGTGCCACGGGTCAGCCCGAACATCGCCCCGCGCACGTCGCTGCGCCAGTACGGCGCGCCCAGCCCGACAAAGGCCGGCACCAGGTAGGCGCCGCCGCTGCCGGGCACGCGCTCGGCCAGGGCCTGGCTGTCGGCCGCGCGCCCGATCATCTGCAGCCCGTCGCGCAGCCACTGCACCACCGAACCGGCCACGAAGATCGAACCTTCCAGCGCGTATTCCACCTCGCCGTCGATGCCCCAGGCCAGCGTGGTCAGCAGGCCGTTGGCGGACTGCACCGCCTTGTCGCCGGTGTGCATCAGCATGAAGCAGCCGGTGCCGTAGGTGTTCTTCACCATGCCAGGTTGGAAGCAGGCCTGCCCGAACAGCGCAGCCTGCTGGTCACCGGCCATGCCGGCGATCGGCAGCGGGTGGCCGAGGAAATACTGTGGCCGGGTGTGTGTGTAGACCTCGCTGGAATTGCGCACCTGCGACAGCATCGCGCGCGGGATGTCCAGCATTGCCAGCAGATCGTCATCCCAGTCCAGCGTGTGGATGTTGAACAACAGCGTGCGTGCGGCGTTGCTGTAGTCGGTCACGTGCGCCTGGCCGCCGCTGAGGTTCCACACCAGCCAGCTGTCGATAGTGCCGAACAGCAGTTCACCGCGCTCGGCCCGCTGCTGCGCACCCGGCACGTGGTCCAGGATCCAGCGGATCTTGGTGGCCGAGAAGTAGGCATCGATCAGCAGCCCGGTGCGTTCGCGCACCAGCGCTTCATGGCCCTGCTGCTTCAGCCGTTCGCAGATCGCATGGCTCTGCCGTGATTGCCAGACGATGGCATTGTGGATCGGCTGCCCGGTGGCGCGGTCCCACATCACCGTGGTTTCGCGCTGGTTGGTGATGCCCAGCGCGGCAATCTGCTTCGGTTCCACCTGCAGGCGGCTGAGCAGTTCGGTCAGCGTGGCGTAGACGCTGGTGATGATCTCGCGCGGGTCGTGCTCCACCCAGCCCGGCTGCGGGAACAGCTGGGTGAATTCGCGCTGGGCGCTGCCCACCACGCTGCCGGCGTGGTCGAACAGGATCGCGCGCGAACTGGTGGTGCCCTGGTCGATGGACAGGATGTAGCGGGGGGTCATGTCAAGTCTCCGTGCGTCATGGTCAGGATCGTACTGCAGCACCGCGCCCGGCCATCAACCGGCCCGGGCCTGCAGCCATGCCTGCAGCCGCGCCACCTGCGCAGCGTCCAGCCGCAGGCCCAGCTTGCTGCGCCGCCACAGGATGTCATCAGCGGTCTGCGCCCACTCGTGGTCGCACAGGAACTGCACTTCACGCGCATGCAGGCCACCACCGAAATCCTCGCCCAGCGCGGCCACGCTGTCGCAGCCGTGCAGCAGCGGCGCCAGCCGGTCCAGCGCTTCTTCGGCCAGAACCCGGTAGGTGGTCAGCTTGCCGCCCAGCACGTGCAGCGCCGGTGCACCCTCGGTATCCAGCTGCAGGCGGTAGTCGCGGCTCAGCTGTGATGCCTGCGGATCGGGGTCGGACAGCAGCGGCCGCACGCCGGCGAACTGCCAGACCACGTCGTCGGGCGTGACCGGTGTGCGCAGGTAGGCCGTGGCGGCGGCGCACAGGTACGCGATCTCAGCGGGCAGCACGCTGCAGCGCGCCGGGTCGCCGCGGTAGTCGGTGTTGGTGGTACCCACCAGCAGATGGTCGTGTGCGAACGGCAGCAGGAACACCACGCGGCCATCGGCCTGTTGCAGCAGGCAGGCCTCGCGCGCTGGCCACGGGCGGCGCACCACGATGTGGCTGCCCTGCACCAGCCGCAGTGCCGGGCCATCGCCGCCGCCGCGCATGCGTTCGAGCACGCCACCGGCCCACGGCCCGGCCGCATTGGCCACCGCGCGTGCGCGCGCCGCGTTGCCGGGCATCCAGCGCGTTGAGCAGCACCAGCCGTGCGTCATCGACCTTGGCATCGGAATAACTGAACCCGCTGTGCAGCGTCTGCGACAGCCACGGGCCCAGCACATCGGCGGACAGCTCCAGCCGCCGCGAGGGCGGGAAGGAGGCGCTGCGCCGGCCCAGGTGGTCGTACAGCCACAGGCCCAGGCGCAGCATCCAGCGTGGCCGCAGGTGCGGCTGCCAGGGCAGCACGAAGCGGATCGGCTGCACAAGGTAGGGTGCCTGCCGGCGCAGTACCTCGCGTTCGCCCAGCGCCTTGCGCACCAGCGCGAACTCACGCTGTTCCAGGTAGCGCAGGCC
Source organism: Stenotrophomonas maltophilia (assembly GCA_009912235.1). Taxonomy (GTDB): domain Bacteria; phylum Pseudomonadota; class Gammaproteobacteria; order Xanthomonadales; family Xanthomonadaceae; genus Stenotrophomonas; species Stenotrophomonas maltophilia_AV. The sequence continues at coordinate 479,821 of WNDS01000003.1, read as the reverse complement.
GCCGTGCACCAGCTTGCTGCTGGCGCTGGAGGTATGCGCTGCCAGGTCGTGCTGCTCGCACAGCAGCACGCGCAGGCCGCGCCCGGCCGCATCACGGTCAATGCCGGCACCGTTGATGCCGCCGCCGATCACCAGCAGGTCGATTTCGTGCATGGCGTCCCCCATCCGTCGGTAGAGTCGACTGTCAGTCGACTGCTTTTGCAACCCGTCAAACTGCTTTCATATCCAAGGCCGAAAATCCCGCGCTGCGCGCGGAAGTCGACTGACAGTCGACTCTACCAGCCACATCCAGGGTGGCGGAAACGACTACGGGCCCCGAAGGGCCCGTCGCGGTACAGCAGGAAACAGCGTGGCGCTTAGAAGCGGGCGCCGATGCCGAAGCCGACGGTCCACGGGTCCAGCTTGGCTTCGCCGACGGTTTCGCCGGCCAGCTTCAGGTCCGGGCGGGCGCGCATGTAGCGGGCGTCGGCACGGGCGAACCAGGTGGAGTTGATGTTCATGTCCACACCGACGGTGCCGATCACGCCCTTGGCATCCTTCAGGCGGTAGTCGGTGTCAGCGCCGTTGGCCAGCGATTCACCGCTGAAGCTGGACTGGTAGTAGCCCAGGCCCATGAACGGGCGGAAGGCATTGTCAGCCTGGCCGAAGTGGTACTGGCCGCTCAGGGCGACCGGCTGCTGCTCGACGTTGCCCAGGCGGGCACCGTTCACGCCGTTCACCTTGTGGCCGAACTTGTCGGCGGCGCCCACAGTTCAACGGCCCAGTTGTCGTTAACGTAGTAGCTGAAGCTCAGGGTCGGCGCCGGGCTGCCCTCGACCTTCTTGATGCCGTCGATCGGGTTGCTCTTCGGCTGCAGCAGTGCGAAGCCGCCGACCACGGCGAAGTGCTTGCCCGAGGCGGTGTCGGCAGTGGAATCCTGCGCGAAGGCGGCCGGAGCGAAAGCGGCGGAGGTCAGCAGGGCGAGGCTCAGAATACGGATGGAGCGCATGGGGGAATCTCCTGGAGTTATTGCTTTTCTTGACCCCCGGTTGCGGGGCGAGCACACCGTATGCCCCGCAACATGAATCGAATCCGACGCGCGTTAAAAAATAGTTCGCGTTGTTCAGCGGGCAGCGCGAAACAGCTGATTCCAAGCGGTTTTTTGCATGCGTGGATGTTCATGCATATGCTGGTGGCGTGAGCACATCCATGCATTGCCAAGGCTTTCCAGCGCAGGTGAACGACCCATGTACGGTGCTGGTGCTGGGTTCGATGCCCGGCATCGCATCGCTGCAGGCGGGGCAGTACTACGCGCACCCGCGCAACCGTTTCTGGCCGTTGATGGGCCTGCTGTGTGGTTTCGATGCAGCGTTGCCGTATGAGCAGCGCCTGCGTGCGCTGCAGGCATCGGGCGGTGGGCTGTGGGATGTGATCGGCCAGTGCCGCCGCCGCGGCAGCCTGGATGCGCACATCGAGCGCGGCAGTGAAGTGCCCAACGCGCTTCCCGCGCTGCTGGCCCGGCTGCCACGCCTGCAGCTGGTGGCCTGCAACGGTGCGGCCGCATTCCAGGCCTGGCAGCGCTTCATTGCGCCAGACCTGGCAAAGTCGCCGCCGGTGCTGTCGCTGCCCTCCACCAGCCCGGCCAATGCCGCCTGGTCGCTGCCGCGTCTGCGCACGGCGTGGGCACCGGCGGCCACCGCGCTGGCGGCGCACGGCTGACACCGCCTGGACAATACGCCACCGACTGGATGCCGCCGGGCGCTGTGCCAGCAGGCGCAAGGCCGTGGCAGCAACAGCGTGTCCCGGGTCAGTGCGGACTGAAAACAGCTGTAACGGTTGGCGCTGGTCCCCGCTGGCCGCACAATAGAGGTTTCCCCTACACCAGATTGCCGGAGTTCTCCCCATGGCCGAAATCAAGGAAGCCCTCGTCCCCGATATCGGTGACTACAGTGATATCCCGGTAATCGAGGTGCTGGTCGCCGTCGGCGATACGGTCAAGAAGGACCAGGGTCTGGTCACGCTGGAAAGCGACAAGGCCACGATGGAGGTCCCGTCCTCGGTGGCCGGCGTCATCAAGGAAATCAAGGTCAAGGTCGGCGACAACCTCTCCGAGGGCAAGGTCGTGGCCCTGATCGAAGTGGCTGAAGGCGAGGCCGCCGCGCCGGCCGCCGCTGCACCGGCCCCGGCCAAGGCCGCCGCTCCGGCCGCTGCCACCCAGAGCGCACCGGCCCCGGCCGCAGCGGCCCCGGCTGCTGCGGCGGCCAGCGCTGGCGCGGTGGAAGCACGCGTGCCGGATATCGGCGACTACAGCGGCATTCCGGTCATCGAAGTGCTGGTCGCCGTGGGCGATACGGTCAAGAAGGACCAGGGCCTGGTCACGCTGGAAAGCGACAAGGCCACGATGGAAGTGCCGTCCTCGGTGGCCGGCGTCATCAAGGAACTGAAGGTGAAGACCGGCGACAACCTGTCGCAGGGCGACGTGGCGGCCATCATCGAGGCCGAAGGCGCTGCTGCGCCGGCACCGACCAAGGCCGCTGCTGCTGCGGCTCCGGCCGCGGCCGGAGCCGCCACCAAGGTCGAGCCGGTCGCCGTTCCGGCCCAGCCGGACAAGCTCGCCGCCCGCGAGATCGCCAGCGCGCCGTCGGCCGGTGCGCCGTCCAGCCCGCCGGTGCAGTTCAACGCCGATGGCGTGCTGCCGGCCAAGGTGCCTTACGCCACTCCGGCCGTGCGCGTGTTCGCCCGCGAACTGGGCGTGGACCTGCTGCAGATCAGCGGCACCGAGAAGGGCGGCCGCATCACCAAGGGTGACGTGCAGAAGTTCGTCAAGGCCGCGCTCAGCGGTGGCGTGCCGGCTGCTGCCGGTGCTGCCGTCGCCGCCGGCGGCGGCCTGAACCTGCTGCCGTGGCCGAAGGTCGACTTCAGCAAGTTCGGCGACGTGGAAGTGCAGCCGCTGTCGCGCATCAAGAAGATTTCCGGTGCGAACCTGGCCCGCAACTGGGCGATGATCCCGCACGTCACCCAGTTCGAACAGGCCGACATCACCGACCTGGAAGGCCTGCGCGTGGCGCTGAACAAGGAGAACGAGAAGGCCGGCATCAAGCTGACCATGCTCGCCTTCCTGACCAAGGCCAGTGCCGCGGCGCTGAAGAAGTTCCCGGAATTCAACGCCTCGCTCGACGCCAGCGGTGACAACCTCACGCTGAAGAAGTACTTCAACATCGGCTTTGCCGCCGACACGCCGAACGGCCTGGTCGTGCCGGTCATCCGTGACGTGGACAAGAAGGGCGTGGTGCAGATCGCGCAGGAAACCGGCGAGCTGGCCAAGAAGGCGCGCGACGGCAAGCTGGGCCCGGCCGACATGAGCGGCGGCTGCTTCTCGATCAGCTCGCTGGGCGGCATCGGTGGCACCGCGTTCACCCCGATCGTCAATGCACCGGAATTGGCCATCCTCGGCGTCTCCAAGTCCTCCATCCAGCCGGTCTGGAATGGCAAGGAATTCGCGCCGAAGCTGATGCTGCCGCTGTCGCTGAGCTACGACCACCGCGTCATCGATGGCGCCCTGGCCGCACGCTTCACCACGTACCTCTCGCAGGTGCTGGCCGACATGCGCCGCGTGCTGCTGTAAGGCACCGCTTCGCCCCCACCGTGCGGCCGCTGCCCCTGGCGCGGCCGCGTGAACAGATGCAGTGACAGCCCGCCGGCCACGCCGGCCGGGCACGAGGAAAACCACCATGGCCACGATTGAAGTCAAGGTTCCCGACATCGGCGATTACAGCGATGTGCCGGTGATCGAAGTGTTGGTCGCCGTCGGCGACACGGTGAAGAAAGACCAGGGCCTGGTGACCCTGGAATCGGACAAGGCCACCCTGGAAGTGCCGTCCTCGGCCGCCGGCGTGGTCAAGGAAATCAAGGTCAAGCTGGGCGATTCGCTGTCCGAAGGCGCCGTGGTCGTGGTGCTGGACGCCGAAGGCGCTGCCGAAGCCCCGGCCAAGGCCGCTGCGCCGGCCCCGGTGGCTGCCGCCCCGGCCAGCAAGCCGCCGGTGACCCCGTCGCACCGCGCCCCGGCCGAGCCGGCGGCACCGAAGCCGGCGCTGTCCAGCGGCAAGCCGGCCGACATCGAATGCGAGATGGTCGTGCTGGGCTCGGGCCCGGGCGGCTACACCGCCGCCTTCCGCGCCGCCGACGTCGGCCTGGACACCGTGCTGGTCGAGCGCTACGCCAGCCTTGGCGGCGTCTGCCTCAACGTGGGCTGCATTCCGTCCAAGGCCCTGCTGCACGCCGCAGCGGTCATCGACGAAGTGGCCCATGCCGGTGATTTCGGCGTCGAATTCGGCAAGCCGACCATCACCCTGGACAAGCTGCGCCAGTACAAGGAAAAGGTCGTCAACCGACTGACCAAGGGGCTGGCCGGCATGGCCAAGCAGCGCAAGGTGCGCAGCGTGCAGGGCGTCGGCAAGTTCATCTCGGCCAACGAGCTGGAAATCACCGCCGCTGACGGCAGCACCCAGCTGCTGCGCTTCCAGAAGTGCATCATCGCCGCCGGTTCGCAGGCGGTGAAGCTGCCGAACTTCCCGTGGGACGACAAGCGCGTGATGGATTCCACCGACGCGCTGGAGCTGGCTGAAGTGCCGGGCTCGCTGCTGGTCGTCGGTGGCGGCATCATCGGCCTGGAAATGGCCACCGTGTATGGCGCGCTGGGCAGCAAGGTCACCGTGGTCGAGTTCATGGACCAGCTGATGCCGGGCGCCGACAAGGACCCGGTCAAGCCGCTGGCCGACCGCCTGAAGAAGCAGGGCATCGACGTCCACCTGAAGACCAAGGCCTCGGGCGTGACCGCCGATGCCAAGGGCATCACCGTGACTTTCGACGCTGCCGAGGAAGGCCAGACGCCGGCCCTGGCGCAGGGCACCTTCGACCGCGTGCTGGTGGCCGTGGGCCGCGCGCCGAACGGCAAGAAGATCGATGCCGAGAAGGCCGGCGTGCAGGTCACCGAGCGTGGCTTCATTCCGGTCGATCGCCAGATGCGCACCAACGTGCCGCACATCTTTGCCATCGGTGACATCGTGGGCAACCCGATGCTGGCCCACAAGGCCACGCACGAGGGCAAGCTGGCCGCTGAAGTGGCTGCTGGCCACAAGAAGGAGTGGGTGGCCCGCGTGATTCCGTCGGTGGCCTACACCAACCCGGAAATCGCCTGGGTTGGCGTGACCGAGACCGAAGCCAAGGCCAAGGGCCTGAAGGTGGGCGTGGCGAAGTTCCCGTGGGCTGCCAGCGGCCGCGCGATCGGCATCGGCCGTACCGAGGGCTTCACCAAGCTGATCTTCGACGAGGAGACCCACCGCATCATTGGCGGCGCCATCGTCGGCGTGCATGCGGGTGATCTGCTGGCCGAGATCGGCCTGGCCATCGAGATGGGTGCGGAAGCCGAAGACATCGGCCACACCATCCACGCGCACCCGACGCTGAGCGAATCGGTGGCGATGGCCTCGGAAATCTACGACGGCACGATCACCGATCTGTACATGCCGAAGAAGAAGTAACGCGCCCGCGCGTTGCCGAACAAGGAGCCCCGGCGATTGCCGGGTTTTTTTTGCCTGAAGGTTGCATGGGGCTTCGGCATCGATTCGCGTGCAGCGTTGGGGTCACTGCGTGGGTGGCAGGCGTTTCGATAAATGTCCCCCGTCGCCCGCCTTTGGCGGTCGCCTCCTCCTTTACTTTGTCGAAACGCCTGCCGCCCACGCAGTGGCTCGGCTTGCGGCAGGTAAAGCCGTTGCTCCGGTGCTTCCCTTGGCAGAGAAGATCTCCGGCACGCGGGCGTGGAGGGCGCTGCGTGCGAATTAAAGGAGGAGGGGGCGGCCGCAGGCCGGTGCCGGGGGACATTCGCACGCAGCGCCCTCCACGGCCAGCGCTCGACCAACGATCAGCGCCACTCGCAAGTGCACGGAAACACAAAAAACGCGGCGCCGGTTGCCCGGGCGCCGCGCTTGGAGAGAGGGTGTTGCGCAGTGCTTAGAAGACGAAGCTGATACCGGCCACCGGCCCCTTGAATTCCTGCTTCAGGCCGATGGTGCCGTCGCCGCCCTTCTTGTCCACGTCCAGCTTGAACCAGTCGTAGCCGGCGAACACGCCGAAGTTTTTGGTGAAGCGGTAATCGACGATCGCATTGGCACGGCTCAGGTCGCCCTTGTAGTCATCGAAGCTGCCCCAGCGCGTGTTCAGGTACTGGCCCTGCAGCGTGATCATCCAGCGCTCGGACGGGGTGAAGGTCATGCGCGCACCCACCACCGGCGCAATGCCGTCCGCCTTCTCATTGAGGAACTGGCCCTCGTACACCGTGCCCAGGTCCGCATAGCCCTTCGTGCTGACCTTGGCGTACTCACCACCAATCTGCAGGCCCAGGTCGAAGGTATCGGTGCCCACCACCGAGTAGTCGTACACCAGGCTGGCCACCTGGTACTTCAGCTCACCCTTCACGAAGCTGCCCGCCGGCACGTTCTCGCCGCCGAAGGAAATGCCCTTGTCCAGCGTCTCGCGGCGGTCCTTGTCGTACTTGAAGTAGTTGAACAGCAGGCGCTGGCGGTTGCTGATGCGGAACATGCCGTCGATGCGCGGCTCCCATTCCTTGCCGCCCAGCTTGAAGTCCTGGTCCAGCGCGATGTTCTGGCCGGACACCGTGGTGCTGCCGCGCAGGGTGTTGTCCGAATCAATGTTCACCGCACCCAGACGGATGGCGAAGCGGTCGTCGCCTTCAGCCGCGTGGGCGGCGTTGGCAAAGCCCGCACCGGCGGCGAGCAGCGACAGGGCGAGCAGGGTGGGCATGGGGCGCATCAGCAGAGTCCTTGCAGTGGTTCGATAATGTGAAAGCCACTGTGCCTGCGCGACGCGTCGACCATTCGTGAACGTATGGTGCAGAGGGTGTCGAGTGTTCAGCGCTGTCGCCGCCGCGTCATGGGCCGCGCTGTGGCGGCGTGCGGTAGTGCGGCGGGCAAGGCCGCCGAAGGAAAGATGGCCCCTGCCAGGGCGGGGCCATCCTTCGGGCCTGCGGGGCGAAGCGTCGACGAGGATGCAGCAGGCAGGCCTGTATCCTGTGACACACGACTGCGACGAAAGTTCAATGTGATGCGCCGCAACATGCCGCGGACGCGATTGTCCCCCTCGTGGTCCGTAAAAAACGAGGCGATACCGCAACTTGCGGTCCGCTGGATGAACAGGGGGCGGTTGTCTCGCAAATTGTCCCATTGCTATAATTTGGCGGCTCGATGAGGCACCCAAGCTGTAGCGGCCTCCGCCTTCCACCTGAACCATGCAGGACATCCTGTGCTGAACTCCGTTGATGCGGGTCGGCGACTGATGCTGCGCGCTGCGGTCTACCCGCTCGCCGCAGTGGCTGTCCTGGCCCTGGTATTCCTGCTGCTGGCAGGGCAGAAGGCCGCACTCGGCGCACTGTTGTCCGGTGTCGCGGTTTCGGCCGGTGGCTGGGTGGCGGCGCGGATGGCACTGAGCGGGGGCGCGGTGGCGGCCGGTTCGGCGATGGCGCGGCTGATCATCGCCGTGGTGGCGAAGTGGGCAGTGGTTTTCGGCGTCCTGCTGGTGGGGTTCCTGGTCTTCAAGCTGCCTGCATTGGCGCTGTTGGCCGGTATCGCCGTCGGTCTGATGTTCCAGGTCCTGGCTCTGGCCAGGCGTTGACAGAATTCAATTAACTAAGGTTCCGGACACATGGCGGGCGAGGCTCTAACCCCTACCAGCTACATCCAGCATCACCTGCACAACCTGACCGCACCGGTGGGCAACGGTGAAGGGATGTTCTGGCACATCCACGTCGATACCTTCGTGACCGCCGTCATGATAGGCCTGGTCATCGTGGTCGCGTTCTGGCTGGGTACCCGCAAGGCCACCGCCGGCGTGCCGGGCAAGTGGCAGGCGTTCGTGGAAATCTGCCTGGAGTTCGTCGACCGCCAGGCCAAGGACACCTACCACGGCAAGAGCAAGCTGGTCACGCCCATCGCGATCACCATCTTCTTCTGGATCCTCATGATGAACCTCATCAAGATGATCCCGGCCGATTTCATCGCCAAGCCGCTGGAATGGGCAGGCATCCACTACTGGAAGCCGGTGCCGACTGCCGACGTCAATGCCACCCTGGGCATGGCGATCAGCGTGTTCTTCCTGATGTTCTTCTTCGCGCTGCGTTCCAAGGGCGTGCTGGGCTTCGTCAAGGAACTCCTGACGGCGCCGTTCGGCAAGTGGATGCTGCCGTTCAACCTGATTCTCAACATCGTCGAGTGGCTGAGCAAGCCGATCTCGCTGGCGATGCGACTGTTCGGCAACATGTTCGGCGGCGAAATCGTGTTCCTGCTGATCTGGGTGCTGGGTGGTGCCGGTTTCTTCGGCGCCATTGCCGGTGGCGTGTTCGGCCTTGGCTGGATGCTGTTCCACCTGCTGGTGATCCCGCTGCAGGCCTTCATCTTCATGATGCTGTCGATCGTGTACCTGAGCCTGTCGGAAGACACTCACTGAGTTTCAAGTTTCACGCGTTTCAACCTTCATCCGTTTCATCACCCTTAGCAACTTAAGTTCCTGGAGATAACCATGTACTTCGCCGTCCTGACCAACTTCGCGCAGATTCAGAGCTCCACCGTCCTCGCCGTCGGCATCATGATCGGCCTGGCCGCGCTGGGCGCCGGTCTGGGCCTGGCCATCATGGCTGGTAAGTTCCTGGAGTCGGCCGCCCGCCAGCCGGAACTGATCCCGGTCCTGCAGGTGCGCATGTTCATCACCGCTGGCCTGATCGACGTCGCGTTCATCATCTCGGTCGCCGTCGGCCTGCTGCTGGCCTTCGCCAACCCGCTGTCGGCCGCTTTCGCCGAAGCCGTCACCAAGGCTCTGGCCGGCTGATACAGCGGTTTGAGACGACCGGGTGCCATTGACGCACCCGGTCTCGGATGAAGGTCCGGATGCGCCGCCTCCGGCGGCGCATCCACCCCGAAACCAGCGATCGAGCTAACCATGAATATCAATTTCACCCTTCTTGCGCAGGCGCTCGCCTTCGCTGGTCTGATCTGGATCATCGCGACTAAGATCTGGCCGCCGTTGATGAACGTGATCGAAGAGCGCCAGCAGAAGATCGCTGAAGGCCTCGCTGCTGCCGACCGCAGCCAGAAAGATCTGGCCCAGGCGCAGGAGAAGGTCAACGAAGCGCTGAAGGACGCCCGCACCAAGGCCAACGAGATCATCGACCAGGCCCGCGCGCGCGCCAACCAGATCGTTGACGCTGCCCGCAACGAAGCGATCACCGAAGCCACCCGTCAGAAAGAACTCGCCCAGGCTGAAATCGACGCCGCCGCCAACCGTGCCCGCGAAGATCTGCGCAAGCAGGTGTCCGCCCTGGCCGTGACCGGTGCCGAAAAGCTGCTCAAGCGCGAAATCGACGCCAACGCCCACAAGGCGCTGCTCGACGAGCTGGCCTCGGAGATCTAAGGATGAGCCAGGCCCTCACGCTTGCCCGCCCGTACGCCCGCGCCGCCTTCGCGACCGCGCGTGACGAAGGCGCGTTCGCGCCGTGGTCGGACGCCCTGGCGTTCTCCGCCCACGTCGCCGCCGACCCGCGCGTGGCGGCCCTGCTCGCCAACCCGGAGCTGGGCCGTGACGCCGCCGTCACCCTGCTGGCGCCGGAAACGCACGGCGAAACCTACTCGCGCTTCCTCGGCCTGCTGGCCGAAGCCCACCGCCTGCCGCTGCTGCCGGAAATCGCCGGCATGTACGACGCCCTGCGCGCCGAGGCAGAACATGTGGTGAAGGCCACGGTCACCTCGGCCAGCGAGCTGTCGGCGGCCGAGCTGGACGCGATCAAGGCTGCCCTGCGCAAGCGCTTCAACCGCGAGGTCGATGTGACCACCGCGGTCGATGCCTCGCTGATCGGCGGCGCCGTGATCGACGCCGGTGACGTGGTCATCGATGGTTCGCTGAAGGGCAAGCTGGCCCGCCTGCAGACCGCGCTCGCTAACTGAATTCTTTTAACGTCCGGCCTGACCGCCGGCACTAGGACTTGACGATGGCAACCACGCTCAACCCCTCCGAAATCAGCGAACTGATCAAGAACCGCATCGAGAAGGTCAAGCTGGCCGCGGAATCGCGCAACGAAGGCACCGTGACCAGCGTGTCCGACGGCATCGTGCGCATCTTCGGTCTGGCCGACGTGATGCAGGGCGAAATGATCGAACTGCCGAACAACACCTTCGCCCTGGCCCTGAACCTGGAGCGCGATTCGGTCGGCGCCGTGGTGCTGGGTGACTACGAGCACCTGCGCGAAGGCGACGTCGCCAAGACCACCGGCCGCATCCTGGAAGTGCCGGTCGGTCCGGAACTGCTGGGCCGCGTCGTGAACGCGCTGGGCGAGCCGATCGACGGCAAGGGCCCGCTGGGCACCGACCTGACCGCTCCGGTGGAGCGTGTTGCGCCGGGCGTGATCTGGCGCAAGTCTGTGGACCAGCCGGTGCAGACCGGTTACAAGTCGGTCGACGCGATGATCCCGATCGGCCGTGGCCAGCGCGAGCTGATCATCGGCGACCGCCAGACCGGCAAGACCGCGATGGCCATCGATGCGATGATCAACCAGAAGGGCACCGGCATCAAGTGCGTGTACGTTGCGATCGGCCAGAAGGCTTCGACCATCGCCAACATCGTGCGCAAGCTGGAAGAAAACGGCGCCCTGGCCCACACCGTCGTGGTTGCCGCCACCGCGTCCGAATCGGCCGCCATGCAGTACATCAGCGCCTACTCGGGCTGCACCATGGGTGAGTACTTCATGGACCGCGGCGAAGACGCGTTGATCGTGTACGACGATCTGTCCAAGCAGGCCGTGGCCTACCGCCAGATCTCGCTGCTGCTGAAGCGCCCGCCGGGCCGTGAAGCCTACCCGGGTGACGTGTTCTACCTGCACTCCCGCCTGCTGGAACGCGCTGCCCGCGTGTCCGAGGAATACGTGGAGAAGTTCACCGAAGGCAAGTTGACCGGCAAGACCGGTTCGCTGACCGCGCTGCCGATCATCGAAACCCAGGCCGGCGACGTGTCCGCCTTCGTTCCGACCAACGTGATCTCGATCACCGACGGCCAGATCTTCCTGGAAACTGACCTGTTCAACGCCGGCATCCGCCCGGCCGTGAACGCCGGTATCTCGGTGTCGCGCGTCGGTGGCTCGGCCCAGACCAAGATCATCAAGAAGCTGTCGGGCGGCATCCGCATCTCGCTGGCCCAGTACCGTGAGCTGGCGGCGTTCGCGCAGTTCGCCTCGAACCTGGACGAAGCCACCCGCAAGCAGCTGGAGCGTGGCCAGCGCGTCACCGAGCTGATGAAGCAGAAGCAGTACGCGCCGATGTCCATCGCCAACCAGGCGCTGTCGATCTACGCCGTCAACGAGGGTTACCTCGACGACGTGCCGGTCAACAAGCTGCTGGCGTTCGAAGAAGGCCTGCACGCCCACTTCGCCAACACCCAGGGCGAGCTGATCGGCAAGGTCAACGCCACCGGCGGTTGGGACAACGACATCGAAGGTGCCTTCAAGAAGGGCATCGCCGAGTTCAAGACCACCGGCAGCTGGTAACAGCATGTGGAGCGGGGCATGGCCCCGCTCCACCGTTGAACAACGCGGGGAATACCCCCGCGCCACGGGAAACAAGAGATGGCAAGCGGACGCGAAATCAAAACCAAGATCAAGAGCGTGCAGAACACCCGCAAGGTGACGCGCGCGCTCGAAATGGTCTCGGCCTCCAAGATCCGCAAGGCGCAGGATCGGATGAAGACCTTGCGTCCGTACGCGCAGGCGATGAAGCGGGTCATCGGTCACCTGGCCCAGGCCAGCACCGATTACCAGCATCCGTTCCTGGTCGAGCGTGAGCAGGTCAAGTGGGTCGGGTTCATCGTGATCTCCTCCGATCGCGGTCTGGCCGGCGGCCTGAACAACAACCTGTTCCGCAAGATGCTTGGCGAAGCCAAGGCCTGGCAGGACAAGGGCGCCGAAGTGGACCTGGTGACCATCGGCCAGAAGGCATCGACCTTCTTCCGCCGCGTGAAGGTCAACATGGTCGGCAGCGTGACCCACATCGGCGACGTGCCGAAGCTGGAATCGCTGATCGGTGTGATCAAGGTCATGCTCGACGCCTTCACCGAAGGCAAGGTCGACCGCGTGTACCTGGTCTACAACCGCTTCGTGAACACCATGACGCAGAAGGCCAGCTTCGATCAGTTGCTGCCGTTGCCGGCCGCTGAGAAGCAGGTCGCCCTTCACGATTGGGACTACCTGTACGAACCCGATGCCGCGACCGTGCTGGAGCACGTGATGACGCGTTACATCGAGTCGCTGGTGTACCAGGCCGTGCTGGAAAACGTTGCCTCCGAACATGCCGCACGGATGGTCGCGATGAAGGCGGCGAGCGACAACGCCAACAAGCTGATCGGTGATCTGCAGCTCGTCTACAACAAGGCGCGCCAGGCAGCGATCACCCAGGAAATCTCCGAAATCGTCGGCGGCGCGGCAGCAGTCTGACCGCGTTCGTTCAAAGCACACATTTAGAGGATGCAGCAATGAGTCAGGGCAAGATCGTTCAGATCATCGGCGCGGTCGTCGACGTCGAATTCCCGTGTGAGTCGGTGCCGAAGGTGTATGACGCACTGAAGGTCGAAAACACCGAAATCACCCTCGAAGTCCAGCAGCAGCTGGGCGACGGCGTGGTGCGCACCATCGCCCTCGGTTCCACCGATGGCCTGAAGCGCAACTTGGCGGCCATCAACACCGACCGCGGCATCTCCGTGCCGGTCGGCGCCGGCACCCTGGGCCGCATCATGGACGTGCTCGGCCGTCCGATCGACGAAGCCGGCCCGGTGGCCGCCAGCGACAGCTGGGAAATCCACCGCGCAGCGCCGTCGTACGAAGACCAGTCCCCGGCCACCGAGCTGCTGGAAACCGGCATCAAGGTCATCGACCTGATGTGCCCGTTCGCCAAGGGCGGCAAGGTCGGCCTGTTCGGCGGCGCCGGCGTCGGCAAGACCGTCAACATGATGGAACTTATCAACAACATCGCCAAGGCGCACAGCGGTCTGTCCGTGTTCGCCGGCGTGGGTGAGCGTACCCGTGAGGGCAACGACTTCTACCACGAGATGAAGGACTCCAACGTCCTGGACAAGGTGGCGATGGTGTACGGCCAGATGAACGAGCCGCCGGGCAACCGTCTGCGCGTCGCCCTGACCGGCCTGACCATGGCCGAGTACTTCCGCGACGAGAAGGACGAAAACGGCAAGGGTAAGGACGTCCTGCTGTTCGTCGACAACATCTACCGCTACACCCTGGCCGGTACCGAAGTCTCGGCGCTGCTGGGCCGTATGCCGTCCGCCGTGGGTTACCAGCCGACCTTGGCCGAGGAAATGGGCGTCCTGCAGGAACGCATCACCTCGACCAAGAACGGTTCGATCACCTCGATCCAGGCCGTCTACGTTCCCGCGGATGACTTGACCGACCCGTCGCCGGCGACCACCTTCGCCCACCTGGACTCGACCGTGACCCTGTCGCGTTCGATCGCCTCGCTGGGTATCTACCCGGCCGTCGATCCGCTGGACTCCACCAGTCGCCAGATGGACCCGCTGGTCATCGGCCACGAGCACTACGACACCGCCCAGCGCGTCCAGCAGACCCTGCAGAAGTACAAGGAACTGAAGGACATCATCGCCATCCTGGGCATGGATGAACTGTCCGAAGAAGACAAGCAGGCCGTGTCGCGCGCCCGCAAGATCGAGCGCTTCTTCAGCCAGCCGTTCCACGTGGCCGAAGTGTTCACCGGTTCGCCGGGCAAGTACGTGCCGCTGAAGGACACCATCCGTGGCTTCAAGGCCATCGTCGATGGTGAGTACGACCACCTGCCGGAGCAGGCGTTCTACATGGTCGGCGGCATCGAAGAAGCGGTCGAGAAGGCCAAGAAGATGGCCGAGAAGGCCTGATCCGGGACGGGCGGGAGCGATCCTGCCCGACCTGACGCCGGCGCCGGGCAACCGCCCGCGCCGGTGGACCCCCGCGGTGGCATTGCGCCGCCGCGAACAGCGAAGAGATTTGCATGAGCACGATCCGTTGCGACATCGTCAGCGCCGAGCAGGAAATCTTCCGTGGCGAAGCGACCCTGGTCGTGGCCACCGGTGAGCTGGGCGAACTGGGCATCGCGCCCAAGCACGCACCGCTGATCACCCGCCTGAAGCCGGGCAAGGTGGTGGTGACCACGCCGAACGGCGAGCAGCTGGATTTCGCCATTTCCGGCGGCATCCTGGAAGTGCAGCCGCAGGTGGTGACCGTGCTGGCCGACATCGCGATCCGCGCGCAGGACATCGACGAAGCCTCGGTCCGCAAGGCCAAGGAAGAAGCCGAGCGCATCCTGGCCAACCGTGGTGAAGCCATGGAAGTGGCCGAGGCCCAGCAGAAGCTGGCCGAAGCCGTGGTGCAGCTGCAGGCGCTGGAGCGCCTGCGCAAGACCCTCAAGCACTGAGGTTCGCACCCCCCGCAGAAACGCCGGCCTCGTGCCGGCGTTTTTGTTTGCATGGCCGCGCGGGTAGCCGCGCCGGCGGGATAGCGGACGGCGGGGTAACAACGACGCGGTAATGGCGCTGCGGTAATGGCGAAGGGGCAACGGCGCCGCGGGAATGGTCACGGGGTAACGATGCCGCGGTAATGGTCACGGGGTAGAGTCGACTGTTAGTCGACTGCTCTCCTCTGACCGCCCCGGAAACCCCGCGCTGCGCGCGATAGTCGACTAACAGTCGACTCTATCCGTCGGTGTCCATCCGCCCACAGCCGGTGTCCATCCCGTTGGTCTCCATCTGCCCACAGTCGGCCGCCAGCCTTCAGCGATACACCACATACCGCATCAGCACGAACGACACACCGGCCAGCGCGCCTTCCACCAGCGGCTTGGCCAGCCAGGCGTACTGCAGGCCCAGCGCGTGGTCAGCGCTGGCCACCAGCAGCGTGCTGGCCAGGGTCAGCAGCAGCCACAGCGCGAAGAAGCGCGCGAAACGCCGCCAGCCCAGCTGCTGCCGGCCATCCTGCGCGAAGGTGTAGCGCCCGTTGAGCCAGAAGCCGAGCAGCATGCCGGCCACGCGCCCGCAGACATTGCTGGGCACCACCGCCAGCCCCAGTGCGGTGGCGGCCACGAACACCAGCCAGTCCAGCAGCAGCTGCAGCAGGCCGATGGCCAGGTAGGAACTGCCTTGGCGAAGCAGGGTCTTGGCGGCACGGGCGTGGAAAGTCCCCATGTTAACGGCCTGCGTTCTAGAATCCGTGCCATCCATATTCGAGACAGGCGCGTCCCCCATGAGCCAACCCCTGCACGTGATCATCCTGGCCGCCGGTGTCGGCAAGCGCATGAAATCCGCGCTACCCAAGGTGCTGCAGCCGATCGCAGGGCAGCCGATGCTGGCGCATGTGATTGCCACCGGACGCGAGCTGAAGCCCGAGGCGATCCACGTGGTTCACGGCCATGGCGGCGAAGCGGTGCGCAGCCGGTTCGCCAACCAGCCCGACCTGGTCTGGGCCGAACAGGCGCAGCAGCTGGGCACCGGCCACGCGGTGGCGCAGGCCATGCCCGAGGTGCCCGACACCGCGCAGGTGCTGGTGCTGTATGGCGATGTCCCGCTGATCCGCGCCGACACCCTGCGCGACCTGCTGACACAGCCGGGCCGGCTGGCGGTGCTGGTGGCCGAGATGGACGATCCCACCGGCTATGGCCGTGTGCTGCGCGATGCCGAAGGCCGCGTGGCTGCCATCGTCGAGCAGAAGGACGCCGACGAGGAACAGCGCCGCGTGCGCACGATCAACACCGGCATCATCACCGCTGAATCGACCGCGCTGCGCCGCTGGCTGTCGCAGCTGTCCAATGCCAACGCACAGGGCGAGTACTACCTGACCGACGTGTTCGCCTTCGCCGCGCGCGAGTACACCCCGGCCGAAATGGCGCTGGTGGCCGACCCGCAGGATGCCGAAGGGGCCAATGATCCGTGGCAGCTGGCGCAGCTGGAGCGCGCCTGGCAGCGGCGTGCGGTGCGTGCGCTGTGCGCGCAGGGCGCACGCGTGCTGGACCCGGAACGGGTCGATATCCGCGGCACCGTCACCGTCGGCAGCGACGTGCAGATCGACGTCAACGTGATCCTCGAAGGCCATGTCGAGCTGGCCGACGGCGTGACCGTGGGGCCGTTCACCCGACTCAAGGACGTGCGGCTGGGGCCGGGCACCGAGGTGCGTGCGCATTCGGACCTGGAAGGCGTCACCAGCGAAGGCGCCGCGCAGATCGGCCCGTTCGCGCGCCTGCGCCCGGGCACCGAGCTGGCCCATGGCGCGCACGTGGGCAACTTCGTGGAAACCAAGAAAGTCCGCCTGGGCGCGGGCAGCAAGGCCAACCACCTCACCTACCTGGGCGATGCGGTGATCGGCAGCAACGTGAACATCGGTGCTGGCACCATCACCTGCAACTACGACGGGGTGAACAAGTCGACCACGACCATCGGTGACAAAGCCTTCATCGGTTCCAACAGCGCGCTGGTGGCACCGTTGCTGGTCGGCGAAGGGGCGACCATCGCGGCCGGCTCGGTCATCACCCGCAATGCGCCGGACGGCAAGCTGACCCTGGCGCGCGCGCGGCAGGAGACGATCGATGGCTGGAAGCGGCCGATCAGGAAGGCCTGAGCCACGGCTGGCGCGCGCCGGTGATCTGGACGCGCTGCCCGGCATCGAACGACGCGCCGGAGAACGGCTGAAGGGCCACCCGGCCATGCGGTGTTCGCCGCGCATGGGCTGGATCTGCCGACTCTGCACGCAGGGTTGCAGCGCGGGCAGCTGTGGGTCGTGGAGGTGGACGGCGGCGTTGCCGGTTACCTGCTGGGTGGTGCGCTGGACGCTGCCTTCCATGTGCTGCAGATGGACGTGGACCCTGCGCACGCGCGGCAGGGGCTGGGCCGCGCACTGCTGCGCCATGCGCTGGTGGCAGCACGCGCCGAGGGCTGTACGACCGCGGTACTGACCACGCTGTCGGACGTGCCGTGGAATGCGGCCTTCTATGCCAGCGAAGGCTTTGTCATCGTGCCGTCCACGCAGTGGGGCGCCGGGCTGCAGGCGGTGATGGAGGAGGCCGCCCTGGGTTTCCCGATGCACCTGCGAGTGGCGATGCAGCGGGTGCTGTGACTCAGGTGCTGTGGGGCCGGTGCTGGAACAGCCACGCATGGCGTGGCGCTACCAGGGCAACACATGGCTCACACCGGCAGCAGGATCGGCACCCACAGGTCCCCATCGTTGCGGTTCTGCAGGGAAATGCGCCCGTTGTGCGCCTCCACGATTTCCCGCGTCAGCGCCAGCCCCAGCCCGGCGCCGTTGTGCTTGGTTGAATAGAACGGCATCAGTGCGTTCTGCAGCACGGCCTCGTTCATGCCCTTGCCACGGTCCAGCACGTCCAGCCGCAGCCACTGCGGCAGGCGGGTCAGCTGCACCTGCACGTCCTCGTTCGGCGGATCGGCCTCGCTGCCGGCTTCGTGCGCGTTCTTCAGCAGGTTCAGCAGCGCCTGCCCGAACTGGGCGATGTCGATGCGGCTGCACAGCTCCTCATCCGGCGGCAGCGGCATGCTGAAGGGAATCTGCTGGCACAGGCTGGCCAGGAACGGGGCCCAGTGCACCGTCTGCAGCTGCGGTTGCGGCAGCTTGGCAAACCGCGCATAGCCGCGGATGAAGCCTTCCAGGTGGCGCGCGCGGTCTTCCACGGTGCTGAAGATTTCCGGCAGGCGCTCGTAGCGCCCGCGCTTGACCAGCTCGCCCCCGGAATGCGCCAGCGAGGCGATCGGCGCCAGCGAGTTGTTCAGTTCGTGGCTGATCACCCGGATCACCTTCTTCCAGGTCTGCACTTCCTGGCGGCGCAGTTCGGCGGTCAGCAGGCGCACCAGCAGCAGGTCGTGCGGGCGGGCGTTGAGGTGGAACGCGCGCCGCGACAGGTGGTAGACCTGCTCGTCGTCCTCGTCGATGTCCTCGCCTTCGCCACGCACCGAGAACAGGCTGTCGCCACCGCGCGCGATCGTATCGCGCAGCTCCACCGGCACCTGCTGCAGCAGGTCGGCCAGGCGCTGCCCTTCCAGCTTCCAGCCGCCATGCAGCAGCTTGCGTGCGGCCAGGTTGGAGAACACCACCCGATCGATGCCATCACCACCGGAAGAGATCAGCAGCATCGCCACCGGCGTGTTCTGCACCATGGTGTCCAGCAGCAGTTCGCGCTGCACCAGCCCCTGCCGCTGCTGGCGCAGCACATCGCCCAGTTCGCGGTGGGCCAGCACCAGGTCGCCCAGCTCGTCATTGCCGGCCCAGTGCACGCTGAAGTTGTATTCACCGTCGCGGTAGCTGCTGGTGGTGCCCGACAACGCGCGCAGCAGCGAACGCACCGGCGCGGTGGCGCGACGCAGGCTCCACCACATCAGTGCCAGCAGCACCACCACCGAGATGGCTGTCACCACCCAGCCGTGATCCAGCCAGAACGCCAGCAGCCACGGCAACGCGGCAGCCAGCGCCAACACCGGCAGCAGGCGCAGGAACAGGCGGGCGGTGAACGAGCGGCGCATCATTCGCGGGGAATACCGTGGCGGTCCATGCGCCGGTACAGCGCCTGGCGGCTCAGGCCCAGCTCGGCGGCAGCCTGGGCGATGACCCCGTGGTTGCGTGCCAGCACCTGTTCGATGCGCTCGCGGTCCGGGTCGTTGCCGGCACTGCTGGCCACGCGCGGGGCTGCGGGCAGGCGCGGCAGGTTGAGGTCGGTCACTTCGATGCGCTCGCCCAGGGCCAGCAGCTCGGCGCGCTGGATCACATTGCGCAGCTCGCGCACGTTGCCGGGCCAGGTGTGGCGCTGCAGCGCGGTGGCCGCGGCGGCCGACAGCGGCTTGCTGCCGGCCAGGAAACGCTCGGCCAGCGGCACGATGTCGCCGGGCCGCTCGGCCAGCGGCGGCAGCACCAGCTCGACCGTGTTGAGGCGGTAATAGAGATCTTCGCGGAAGCTGCCATCGCGGATCATCGCGGGTAGGTCGGCATTGGTCGCGCTGACCACGCGCACCTTCATCTACCGCTCGCGGTTGGAGCCCAGGCGTTCGAAGCGGCCAGTTTCCAGCACGCGCAGCAGCTTCATCTGGCCACCCAGCGACAGGTTGCCGATTTCATTGAGGAACAGCGTGCCGCCGTCGGCGGCCTCGAACTTGCCCTCGCGCGATTTGTTGGCACCGGTGTAGGCGCCGGCCTCGGCGCCGAACAGTTCGGCCTCGATCAGTTCGGAGGGCAGGGCGCCGCAGTTGACGGTGACGAACGGGCCCTTGGCCACCAGCGAATTGGCCTGGATGATCTGCGCGATCTTTTCCTTGCCCGCGCCATTGGGGCCGGTGATCAATACCGGCAGTTCCGAGCGCGCCACCTGGCAGGCCAGGGCGATCACCCGCTCGCTGGCGGCATCGGCGAACACCGCGCCACACAGCTCGTACTTCTGCTCCAGCGCGGTGCGCTGGCGTACCTCGCGCTGGCGGCGCTGGTCCAGCTCGCGGCGCGCTTCGGACAGTTCCAGCAGGTTGTTTACCGTGGTCAGCAGCTTGCGGTCGTCCCAGGGTTTGGCCAGGTAGTCGGCGGCACCGGTCTTGACCAGGTCCACCGCGCTGCTGAGGTGGGTCCAGGCGGTCAGCAGGATCACCGGAATATCGGGATAACGCGCGCGGATCTGCGCGAACAGCGCCTCGCCTTCCTCGCCCGACGTGGTGTCTTCGCTGAAGTTCATGTCCTGGATGACCAGGTCCACCGGCTGCGCTTCCAGTAGTGCCAGGCCTTCGGCCGGCGTGCTGGCGTGCACGGTATCGATGTCGTGCAGCGAGAACAGCACATCCAGTGCCGTGCCCACGCTGAGGTTGTCGTCGATGATCAGGATCGAAGGCATGGCTCGGGAGGATCGTAGGCGCGGGGCCGGCGCGGCAGGTGCAGTGGTGGGCAGCAGAGGCCGCCCGGCATGGCCCGGCGGTTGCTCCCCTGTACCCAATATAGCCAAAGCGGCGGCGGCGCAGGGCCGCCGCCTGCATCAGGCCTGCGGTGGCGGCGGTGGTGCTGGCGGCGGCGGGGGCGCCACTTCACGCCAGGGGCCGGTATCGACCTGCACCACGGCCTCACGGCCGTCACGGCGCACCTTTACCGGCAGGCGTGCTGCCGGACTGTTGCCCAGCGCGTGGGTCAGCGCGTCGATGGAGCCGATGCGCTGGCCATCGACGGCCAGCACAGGGTCACCCGCGCGCAGACCGAAGTGGCCGCCCGGGCGCGATGAGCGCACGTGCACGACCTGCTGTTCGGACACCAGTTCCAGGTGCAGGTTGCCCGAGCGCCAGTCCATCCGCGAGGCCTCGTGGCTCTTGCCGGCAAAGGCCGGGCCGGCGAGGAGCAGCAGGCACAGCGCCAGCGAGGTGGTCAGGTGACGGCGCATGTCATGCACTCCGCGTAGCAACGGCCGGCGGCACGGCGGCGGCACGCGCAGCCGGCCCGAACACCGCGATCTGCCCCAGCAGCCACAGCAGCACTGCACCGACCGGCAGGAAGTGCAGCGGCATGCGCGGCAGCTCGTAGGCATTCATCAGCCACAGGTTGATCGAGTACGCCATCAGCATGCCCAGCACGATGCCGAGCGTGGTCAGCAGGAAGTTCTCGGTCTGGAAGTAGCGCAGGATCTGCCCGCGGGCGGCCCCCAGCGCACGGCGGATGCCGATCTGCTTGGTGCGCTGCTGCACCCAGAAGCTGGCCAGGCCGATGATGCCCAGCGCGGTGACCACCAGCAGGGCCACGCACACGGTGATCAGCAGGCCGACCATGGCCTTGTCGTTCTGGAAGAAGCGGTTGCGCTGTTCTTCATAGGCGCGCTTGGCGCGCACCAGCCGGCTCGGGTCCACCTTGTCCAGCGCGGCTACCGCCGCCTTGATCACTTCATCGCGGCGTGCCGGATCGATGACACGGATCAGGTATAAGCCTTCCACGTAGGTCACGCGCAGCGGCAGCAGCAGCGAATAGCGGGTATCGCCATCCATCATCTGCGGGCGGGCCAGTTCCTTCACGATGCCGATGATGCGCAGTGGCATGCGGCCGCTGTAGATGGTCTTGACCAGGGCGCTGCCGTCGGGGTAGAAACGCAGCGCGGCGGCCTCGCTGATGATCACCGGCGACCCGGTGGCCTCCACCGAGTTGTCGGCGATGACCGACTGCATGTCACGCACTTCGTCGGGGTTGAAGTTGCGCCCGCCGATCAGCTGCACGCCCAGCGTATCCAGTGCCGCTTCGCTGCCCATGTACTGGGTAGCCGAGAGCGTGGGACGTTCCTGGTCAGGGGTCAGCGACAGGCTGGTGTTCCACGAATTGCGGCGGAACGGCAGCTGGTTGATGGTGGTCACGCTCTTGATGCCGGGAATGCTGCGCAGCGCGGCCAGGTCTTCGCGGGTGCGTGCTTCGGCGTTGACCTGCTTGCCGATGCCGCCCAGGCGCAGTTCGATCAGTTCCTTTTCGGGGATGCCGCTGGGCTGGTTGATCTGCTCGATGCGCTGGCCGATCAGGAACAGCGCGTTGCAGACGATCGCACAGGTCAGGGCGATTTCCAGCACGATCAGCGCGGCTGCGGTCTTGTGCCGGCGCAGCGTGCTCAGGATGGGACGGATATCCATGATGTGCTCCGGATCCTTACTGCGATTTGAGTTGGATGGCGGGGGTGACCTGCATGGCGCGCAGGGCAGGCAGGAAGCCGGCCAGCAGGCTCGCCACCAGGGTGATGCCCAGCGCCAGCAGCAGCATCGGGCCGTCCAGCGTTGCCAGCTTGGCGTAGTCCACCGGCTGCTGGCGTACCGCGTACAGCCCCAGCGCGGCCAGGCCCAGGCCCAGGATGCTGCCGGCCACGCCCACGGTGCCGGCCTCGATCAGCGACTGCAGGAAGATCTGGCCACGGCTGGCCCCCAGTGCACGGCGCACGCCGATCTCACCACTGCGGCGCAGGAACTTGGTCAGCAGCAGGCCCACGGTGTTGATCAGGCAGACCAGCAGGAAGCCCAGTGCCAGCCACAGCTGCAGGCGCACGTCGCCCGGCACCACCTGCTTGTAGTCCAGCCACTGCATGACGTTGCGCAGCTTCACGTTGGGTGCGCGTTCAAAGCGGCCGGCAGCGCGCTGCTGGCTGGAGTAGTTTTCCAGGTACGCACGGTAGTCGGCGGCCTGGGCCGGGGTGTCCAGTTCCACCCAGTACTGCATCCACGCGCAGGAGGCCGTGAGCGATTGTTCGTCACTCTCGTTCTTGCGGCCGAAGCAGTTCATGTTGCCGCTGCGGTCCATCTTCAGTTCGATGAAGGTGCTGAACGGCAGATAGAGATCTTCCACATCGCAGTACCTGCCGGTGGCCAGGTCGTAGAAGTGCGGGTTCGGGTTCCAGGCGTCGAGCACGCCGACGATGGTGAAGGTATGGCCATCTAGGCGCAGCGGCTTGCCGACGCTGTTGTTGCCTTCATACAGTTTCTGGTTGAGCGCGCGCGAAATCACCACCACGCGACCACGGGCATCATCGTCGCTCGGCTTCCAACCCTGGCCGTACAGGAACGGCGTGTCGAACATCGGGAAGAAGTAGCTGGAGGTGTAGCGCGCATCGGTGGTGAATGGGCGCAGCGTGCTGTTGTCCGGTTCGATGGTGGCGCCGCCGCCGGTCATCAGTGCCTGGTGCTTGGCGCGCTTCTCGCGCAGCAGGGCTTCGGCATCGAAGCGGGTGAGCTGGTCTTCGGGTTCTTCGCCAGGCTGGGCACCCAGCTGCGGGCGCGGGTCCAGCTGCACGTAGAAAAGACGGTCGCTCTTCTGCGGAATCGGATCGCCGGAGAGGGCGTGGAACACGGTGAGCGTGGTCATCGACGCACCGATGCCCAGCGCGATGGCGATCACCATCAGCGCGGTCAGCACCTTGTTGCGCCGGAAACTGCGCAGGGCCAGGCGGAAATAGTAGGCGTACATGGGCAGCCTCAGTCGTGGGCGGTGGCGACGGCGGAACGCGGGGTGGCCAGCACCGGCTCACGCACCAGGTCGGTGGCCTGGCCATCGACGATGTGCACGTTGCGCTGGGCGCGTGCTGCCAGTTCCGGGTCGTGGGTGACCATGACGATGGTGGTGCCGGCGGCGTTGATTTCCTCCAGCAGTTCCATCACGCCACGGGCCATCTGCGTGTCCAGGTTGCCGGTTGGTTCGTCGGCCAGCAGCAGGCGCGGGCTGCCGGCCAGGGCGCGGGCGATGGCGGCGCGCTGCTGCTGGCCGCCGGACAGCTCACTGGGGTAATGCTTCATGCGCGAGCCCAGGCCGACCTGGCTCAGCGCGCGCTCGATGCGCTCGCAGCGTTCGGACGCCGGCATGCTGCGGTAGCGCAGCGGCACATCGACGTTGTCGAACAGGTTCAGGTCGGAGATCAGGTTGAAGCCCTGGAAGATGAAGCCGATCTTCTGGTTGCGCAGGCGGCTGCGCGCATCGTCGCCCAGTTTGCTGACGTCCTGGCCGTCGAGCACGTAGGTGCCGCTGGTGAAGGTTTCCAGCAGGCCGGCGATGTTGAGGAAAGTGGTCTTGCCGGAACCGGCCGGGCCGGTGACGGCGACGAACTCGCCTTCGCGGACGTGCAGGTCCAGGGAGCGGAGGGCATGGGTTTCCACCTGTTCGGTGCGGAAGACCTTGGCGACCGAGCGCATCTCAAGCATGGCTGTATTCCTTTCAGGTTGCGATGGATGGGTGTGGATGGAAAAACGGATCAGCTGATGGACACGCGTTCGGCATCACCGAACAGGTCGCTGCCGGAGACGACCACGCGGTCGCCGGGCTGCAGGCCAGAGAGGATTCCCACTTCGCCCAGGCTGCTGACGCCCAGTTTCACCGGGCGGCGCACGGCGTTGCTGCCCTGCATGACGTAGGCCTGGCCGTTGCCCTGTTCGACGAACGGGCCACGCTCGACCTTCAGCACGTTCCGGCGGGTATCGAGCAGCACGCGGACCGACATGCGCTGGCTCTGGCGCAGGCCTTCGGGCTGCTTGGCGGCAAAGCGCACGTGGGCATTCACTTCACCGTTGACCACTTCCGGGGAGGCCGCGCTGATCTCGCCCGGGAACGGCTGGCCGCTGCCGCTGGTCAGCTGCGCCGGCATGCCGATGGAGAGGTCGCGGGCGAAGCTTTCCGGCACCTTGATCTCCACCTCGAACTTGGACAGGTCCACCACACCCAGCACCGGCGCGTTGGCCACCAGGTTGGTGTGCTGCACGGCCTGCACCTGGCCCACCTGGCCATCGAACGGGGCGCGCAGGGTCAGTGCATCGACCTGGCGCTGCACTTCGGCCACCACCGCCTTCTGGCGGTCGGTCAGCAGGCGCTTGTTGCGGGCGTCCAGGTCGGCACCCTGGCCCTGCAGGCGGGCGTCGGTGGCCGCGTTGCTCAGGGTGATGTCGGCCTTCTTCAGCGTGTCCTTGGCCTTGGCCAGGTCGATCTGCGGCACCGCGCCGCCGTCGAAGCCGCGCCGGTAGCGCTGCAGGTCGCGTTCGGCCGCCTGACGCTCGATGTTGGCCTGGTCGGTTTCCTTGCGCGACTTGGCGCGGGCCAGGGCGGCATCCAGTGCGGCGCGGCTGGCTTCGGCCTCTAGGCCGGCCAGGGTGGCTTCTTCCTGGGCCAGCTTGCTGCGCAGTTCCGGGCTGTCGATCACGGCCAGGTCCTGGCCTTTCTTCACCACGTCGCCGGCCACCACCTTCAGGTCCACCGTGCCGGCGGAGATGGCGTAGAGGATCGGGCTGTTGGCGGCGATGACGCGGCCATCGGCGGCGATGTCACGCACCAGGTCGCCGCGCTGCACTTCGGCAATGCGTACGCGGCTGCTGTCGAAGGAGCGGCTGGCGTTGAGCCAGCTGGTGATGGCCCAGCCGATGGCGGCCAGCAGCACCACGCCGGCCAGCAGCGGCCAGCGGTAACGGCGCCAGGTGGCGGTCTTGCTGCTGCCACTGGCGGTGGCGGCGGAGGAGACGATCTGGTCCTGGGCGGAAGTGTCGCGGATCATGGAGTCGTGCCTGGTCGGGTTGCCCTGAGGTTGCCCACTACCAAGCACGGAGCGTGCCAACTTTTATTTTTTTTTATTCAATCACTTGGCGTGTTCGGCAACTTGTCCGGGTGTCCGCGGACACTACAGTGGACACATTCGTTAAGCGGACAGGCGGGCGTGGCCGGACACGCGGGCTAGAATGCGGGCCTACTTCCGATGGAACTGCTGGCATGTGTGGAATCGTGGGCGCGATCGCCGATCGTGACGTGGTACCTGTCCTGATCGATGGACTGAAGCGACTGGAATACCGCGGCTACGACTCCTCGGGCATCGTCGTGGTCGACCAGAACAACGTGCGCCGCGTGCGCCGCACCGGCCGTGTTTCGGAAATGGCCACTGCCGCCGAGGCCGAGGGCTTCAATGCGGTGCTGGGCATCGGCCACACCCGCTGGGCCACCCATG
This sequence comes from Stenotrophomonas maltophilia, assembly GCA_009912235.1. GTDB lineage: Bacteria > Pseudomonadota > Gammaproteobacteria > Xanthomonadales > Xanthomonadaceae > Stenotrophomonas > Stenotrophomonas maltophilia_AV. The sequence goes on along the minus strand of WNDS01000003.1, from coordinate 454,286 downwards.
GCGGTGTCACCGAGGCCAACGCCCACCCGCACATCAGCCAGGGCGTGGCGCTGGTCCACAACGGCATCATCGAAAACCACGAGGAACAGCGCGAAAAGCTGATCGCGCTGGGTTACACCTTCGAGTCGCAGACCGATACCGAGGTCATCGCGCACCTGATCCACCACCACCTGGCGGATGGCAACGATCTGCTGGGCGCACTGCAGCGCACGGTGAAGGAACTGACCGGTGCCTACGCGCTGGCGGTGATGAGCCGCGCCGAGCCGGACCATTTCGTCTGCGCCCGCATGGGCTGCCCGCTGCTGGTCGGCCTGGGCGAGGGCGAGAACTTCGTCGCCTCCGATGTCTCGGCCATCATCTCGTCCACCCGCAAGGTGATCTTCCTGGAAGAGGGCGACACCGTGGACGTGCGCCGCGATGGCGTGCAGGTGTTCGACGAGCACAACCAGCCGGTGGTGCGTGACCTGCACCTGTCCGACGTGTCGCTGGCCTCGCTGGAGCTGGGCCCGTACCGCCACTTCATGCAGAAGGAAATCCACGAGCAGCCGCGCGCGCTGGGTAACACCATCGAAGCGGCCATCGATGCCGGTGGTTTCCCGGCCGAGCTGTTCGGCAAGAACGCGCACGCGGTGCTGTCGGGCATCGAGGGCGTGCAGATCCTGGCCTGCGGCACCAGCTACTACGCCGGCATGACCGCGCGCTACTGGATCGAGGCGATCGCTGGCCTGCCGTGCACGGTGGATATCGCCAGCGAGTACCGCTACCGCGCGGCGTATGCCAACCCCAGGCACCTGATCGTGACCATTTCCCAGTCCGGTGAAACGCTGGATACGATGGAAGCGCTGAAGTACGCCAAGTCGCTGAGCCACAAGCACACGCTGTCGATCTGCAACGTGCCGGAAAGCGCGATTCCGCGTGCCAGCGAGCTGGTCTGCTACACCCGTGCCGGCGCCGAGATCGGCGTGGCCTCGACCAAGGCCTTCACCACCCAGCTGGCCGCGCTGTTCCAGCTGACCGTGGTGCTGGGCAAGCTGCATGGCCGCATCGATGACGCGCAGGAAGCCGATTACCTGGAGCAGCTGCGCTTCCTGCCGGGCAGCGTGCAGCATGCGCTGAACCTGGAGCCGCAGATTGCCGCGTGGGCCGAACAGTTCGCGCGCAAGTCCAACGCGCTGTTCCTGGGCCGTGGCCTGCATTACCCGATCGCGCTGGAAGGCTCGCTCAAGCTCAAGGAAATTTCCTACATCCACGCCGAAGCGTACCCGGCCGGCGAGCTCAAGCACGGCCCGCTGGCGCTGGTGGACGAGGACATGCTGGTGGTGGTGATCGCGCCCAACGACAGCCTGCTGGAGAAGGTGAAATCCAACATGCAGGAAGTGCGTGCGCGTGGCGGCGAGCTGTTCGTGTTCACCGACCAGGACAGCAACTTCCACGAATCGGCCGGCGTGCATGTGATCCGCACCCCGCGCCACGCCGGCGTGCTCAGCCCGATCGTGCACACCATTCCGGTGCAGCTGCTAGCTTACCACACCGCGCTTGCGCGCGGCACCGACGTGGACAAGCCGCGCAACCTGGCCAAGAGCGTAACTGTGGAATAAACGCCGCGTCTGTGGCGTTGCCTCGACATCCGCGTGGGCCGCGTGCCTGCGCGGATGTCGTGTTTCAGGCCCACCGGCCTACGGCGGCGGTGCCCAGACCGGGTTGGCCGCCATCAGTCCCGTCACCCAATCGGCCACTGCACGCACGCGTGCGGACAAGGCGCGCGTGGGCGGGTAGACGAACGACATCGGCATGCTGCCCATCTGCCAGTCAGGCAGCACTTCGACCAGGCGCCCGGCCTGGACATGCGGTTCGGCTTCGGCCTTCGGCAGGAACGTCACGCCCAGCCCTGCCACGACGACGGCGGCCGAGGCACTGCCACTGTTGAAGTACATCGCGGGCACCGGGTCCAGCGCGAACTGCTCATCGCCTCGCGTCAGCACCGGCACGTAGCGCCGGTCGGTGGCCGGAAACCTGAACCCCAGGTGCCTGTGGCAAGCGATGTCCGCGGGGGACTGCAACGGCGGCGCCGCGTCCAGGTACGACGGGGCGGCACACAGCGTGAAGCGCATCAGGCCGATGGCACGGCAGACCAGGTCCTGGTCTGCGATATGGCCGCCCCGGATGGCGCAGTCCACGCCTTCCTGCACCAGGTCGACCACGCGTTCGCTGCAGCGCACGTCCAGCACGATGTCCGGATAACGGGCCACGAAATCCGGCAGCGCAGGGACCACCGGCAGGATGCCGACCGGTGACGGCATCTCGATCTTGACCAGCCCGCGCACGGCGCCGCAGCTTTGCGAAGCCGAGGCCTCCAGCTCGTTGAGGTCTTCCAGGATGGCCCGCGCGCGCTGGTAGTAGGCCGCCCCTTCGGTGGTGGTGACCTTGCGAGTGGTGCGATGCAGGAGACGGATGCCCGGCAGGTTTCCAGCGCCTGCAGCTGGCCGGACACCGTTGTCTTGGCCAGGCCCAGCGACTCCGCGGCGCGGCTGAAGCTGCCCACTTCGACGATGCGGCAGAACGCGCGCATCGCTTCCAGACGGTCGAAGGCCATTGTACGGATTTCCGCAAGAACAAAACGATTTGACCCAGTTTATCCGGCAGGAGCGGCTACTTAAAGTGCGCCGTCCTCGCAGATCCATCCGCCGAGGCCCCCGCCGTGCCCTGCACGCCACTCCCTCTCCCTAAGGAGGACTCCTTGCGCGTCCGACCCGCCGCTGTCAGCGGAATGATCATCACCGCGCTGCTGATCAGCAGCTGCAACCGAACTCCCAGCCAGGCCGTCGCGGCCGACGGGCCCGATGTCGACGTGGCCCCGGTCAGCCAGCAGATGCTCAAGACCTGGGACAGCTTCAACGGCCGGGTCAGTGCCACCGACGCGGTACAGGTGCTGCCGCGTGTGGGCGGCTACATCACCCAGGCGGCCTACCGGGAAGGCGCCGAGGTGCGCAAAGGCGACCTGTTGTTCGTCATCGACCAGCGTCCTTACCGCAATGCGCTGGCCTATGCCAACCAGCAGGACACCCGTGCCCAGCAGCTGCTGGGCAGCAGCGCCGTTTCCCGCGAGGAAGCCGAGCAGAAGCGCTCGGCGCGCGAACAGGGGCTGGCCGAGGTGCGCGCCGCTGAATCGGCAGCGGCAACGGCAGCGCTGAACCTGCAGTTCACCGAGGTGCGCTCGCCCATCGATGGGCGTACCAGCCGCGCCCAGCTCACGCTCGGCAACCTGGCGGTGGCCGACCAGTCGGTGCTGACCTCGGTGGTATCGCAGAACCCGGTGTATGTGTACTTCGATCCGGACGAGCACAGCTTCCTGAAGTACCGGCAGGCGTTCAGCCAAGGCAGCAGCACCACCGTGCGCATCGGCCTGGCCAGCGACGAGTGCTACCCGCACGCCGGCGACCTCAGCTTCGCCGACAACCAGCTTGATGCCAGCACCGGCACCGTGCGTGCGCGGGCTACGGTGAACAATGAACAACGCCTGCTGACCGCCGGCCTGTACGCCAAGGTGCAGCTGTCCGTCGGCGAGCCGGACACGGCGCTGCTGGTGCCCGAGCGCGCCATCCTCACCGACCAGGACCGGAAGTACGTGTACGTGCTCGGCAACGACAACCGTGCCGACAAGCGTTTCGTGCAGACCGGCCAGCAGGTCGGGCGCGAGCGTGTCATCACGTCCGGCCTGGTGGCCGCCGAACAGGTCATCGTCTCCGGCCTGCAGGGCATTCACGGGACCGGCAGCCCGGTGGTGCCGCACCTGCACCCCGCCGGCACCCGCACCGCGCCGCATGGCGCCGCCGCGCAGAGCGGACTGTAACCTTCAAAGGCCCCCGCATGGATTTTTCCAAATTCTTCATCGACCGGCCGATCTTCGCGATCGTGCTGTCGATCATCATCTTCGCCGCCGGCCTGGTGGCGATGCCGCTGTTGCCGGTGGGTGAGTACCCCGAAGTGGTACCGGCCATGGTCGTGGTGAAAGCCACCTATCCCGGCGCCAACCCTAAGGAAATCGCCGATTCGGTGGCCGTTCCGCTCGAAGAAGCGATCAACGGCGTGGAAGACATGATCTACCTGAAGTCGGTCGCCAGTTCCGACGGCACGCTGCAGGTGGTTGCCACCTTCAATGCCAAGGTCGACCCGGACACCGCCGCCGTGCGCGTGCAGAACCGTGTCAGCCAGGCACTGTCACGCCTGCCCGAATCGGTGCGCCAGTACGGCGTCACCACGCAGAAGCAGTCGCCTACACCGCTGATGTTCGTCGACATGTTCTCCGACAGCGAGAAGTACGATGCGCTGTACCTGCGCAACTACCTGCGCCTGCATGTGCGCGATGAACTCTCGCGCATCCCCGGCATCGGCGACGTCATCCTCTACGGTTCCGGCGATTACGCCATGCGGCTGTGGCTGGACCCGAACAAGCTGGCCGCCCGCGGCATCACCGCGCAGGATGCCATCAGCGCGGTGCGCCGGCAGAACGTGCAGATGTCGGCCGGCCAGCTGGGTGCGGAGCCGTCGCCGCAGGACAACGAGTTCCTGGTCTCGATCAACGTGCAGGGGCGCCTGAAAACCGAGAAGGAATTTGCCGACATCATCGTCAAGGCCGGCAGCAACGGGCAGGTGACGCGCCTGTCCGACGTGGCACGTGTGCAGCTGGACTCCGGCGATTACACGATGCGCGTGTTCCGCGGCAAGAACCAGGAAGTGGCCGTCGGCATCTTCCTCACCCCCGGTGCCAACGCCATCGAAGTGGCCAACGCGGTCTACGCCCGGCTGGACCACCTGTCGCAGGATTTCCCCGAAGGCGTGCACTACAAGAGCGTGTGGGACCCGACGGTGTTCGTGCGTGAATCGATCAGCGCCGTGCAGCACACCCTGTTCGAAGCGATGGTGCTGATCGTGCTGGTGGTGGTGCTGTTCCTGCAGACCTGGCGCGCCTCGATCATTCCGCTGGTGGCGGTGCCGGTGTCGATCGTCGGCACCTTCGCCTTCCTCTACCTGTTCGGCTACTCGGTCAACACCCTCACCCTGTTCGGGCTGGTGCTGGCCATCGGCATCGTGGTGGACGATGCGATCGTGGTGGTGGAGAACGTCGAGCGCAACATGGAACTTGGCCCGACCCCGCTGCAGGCGGCGCACAAGGCCATGCGCGAGGTATCCGGTCCGATCCTGGCCATCGGCCAGGTGCTGTGTGCGGTGTTCGTGCCGATGGCCTTCATGAGCGGCGTCACCGGCTAGTTCTACAAGCAGTTCGCGGTCACCATCGCGATCTCCACGGTGATCTCGACCATCAACTCGTTGACGCTGTCCCCGGCGCTGGCCGCGCGGCTGCTGCGCGGGCACGGCACGCCTCCGGACCGGCTGACGCGCTAGATGAACGCTGCGCTGGGCTGGCTGCTGCGCCCGTTCAAACGCTTCTTCAACCGCAGTTCCGTGCGCTATGAAGGTACGGTGGCGCGCTTGCTGCCCCGGCGTGGCCGGGTGTTCGCCGCCTACGCCGTGCTGCTGTGTGGCACCGGTGTGCTGTTCAACGTGATTCCCAGCGGATTCATTCCCAACCAGGACAAGCTGTACCTGTTCGCCGGCGCCACCCTGCCGCCGGGTGCATCGCTGGCGCGTTCGGAGGCCGTGGCGCGTCAGATGTCGGCCATCGCCTCGGGCATCGACGGTGTGGCTGACGCCAACTCGTACGTCGGCTCCAATGCACTGCAGAACACCACCACGCCCAATCTGGTCACGTCCTACGTACTGCTCAAGCCTTTCTCCGAGCGTACGCGCAGTGCCGAGGACATCAACGCCGAACTCAACCGCAAGTTCGCCGCCATCAAGGATGGCGCTGCGTACGCCCTGCTGCCGCCCCCCCATCCAGGGCCTGGGCAACGGTTCGGGGTACTCGCTGTTCCTGACCGACCGTGGCGGACTGGGCTACGCCGCCCTGCAGAAGGCGCTGGAGGCGTTCCAGGCCGAGGTGAACCGCACCCCCGGCATGACCTTCCCGGTCAGTTCGTACCAGTCGAACATCCCGCAGCTGGAAGTGAAGCTGGACCGCACCAAGGCGCAGGCGCAGGGCGTGGAGCTGACGGACATCTTCGAAACCCTGCAGACCTACCTGGGTTCGGTCTACATCAACGACTTCAACATGCTGGGCCGCGTGTACCGCGTGGTGGCGCAGGCCGACACCCGCTACCGGCAGAGTGCGGCGGACATCGGCAACCTGCGCGTGCGCAACGCACAGGGGCAGATGGTGCCGATCGGTGCCATGGTCGACATCGTGCCGACCTTCGGCCCGGACCCGGTGATGCGCTACAACGGCTACCCGGCCGCCGACCTGATCGGTGACGCCGACCCGCGCGTGCTGTCTTCCGGCGAGGTCATCCGGAAGCTGCAGGACATCGCGGCACGCACGCTGCCCAGAGGCATCGAGCTGGAGTGGACCGACCTGAGCTACCAGCAAGTGACCCAGCGCAACACGGCGGTGATCGTGTTCCCGATTGCCGTGCTGCTGGCCTTCCTGGTGTTGGCCGCGTTGTATGAAAGCTGGACGTTGCCGTTGGCGGTGATCCTGATCGTGCCGGTGTGCATGTTCGCCGCGCTCAGCGGGGTGTGGCTGGTGGGCGGGGACAACAATGTCTTCGTGCAGGTCGGGCTGGTCGTGCTGATGGGATTGGCCTGCAAGAACGCCATCCTGATCGTGGAATTCGCCCGAGAACTGGAAATGCAGGGCGTGGGGACGATCGAGGCTGCGCTGCAGGCCTGCCGTCTGCGCCTGCGGCCGATCATCATGACCTCGGTGGCCTTCATTGCCGGTGCCGTGCCGCTGCTGGTCGGCACGGGGGCGGGCAGCGAAGTACGCCATGCCACCGGCGTGACCGTCTTCTGCGGAATGCTTGGCGTGACGGTGTTCGGCCTGTTCCTGACGCCGGTGTTCTACGTGGTCCTGAGGAAGCTGGGCGCGACCATTCCCGCCCATCCTTCCAGCATGCCACCGGCCACCGACATCGCCCACGCGGAGGCCGCCCACCATGAATAAGCCCCTGTGCTGTTCCCTTGCGGTGTTGCTGCTGGGCCTGCAGGGCTGCGCCGTCGGGCCGGATTTCCGCCGGCCACAGACCCCGCAGGTACCTGCGGTGTTCTCTGCGGCGGCAGCTGCGGCCGAGCCGTTGCCGGTAGCCGATGATGCGTTCTGGGCGCGTTTCGAGGACCCGGAGCTCACCGCGCTGGTGACCGCAACCCTGGCCAGCAACTACAGCCTGCTGACCGCGCTGGCCAACTACGATGCCGCCAATGCGCTGCTGCGGCAGGCGAAGTTCGACCAGATGCCGACGGTGACGGCCTCGGCCGACGCGCGCCACCAGCGTCTTGCCCGTGACGATGCGGGCGCCACCGCACGCAGCCAGGACCGCTATGCCAACCAGGCCACGCTGGGCTGGGAGCTGGACCTGTTCGGGCGGGTGCGACGTTCGCTGGAGGCGCAGTCGTCGCTGGCCGCGGCCAGGGCCGATGATCTGCGCGCGCTGCAGGTGGCCGTGGTCGGCGAGGTAGCGTCGACCTACATCGACCTGCGTGCGGCCCAACGGATGCTGGTACTGGCCAACGCCAATGCCGACAGCCAGCGGCATACGCTGGCCATCGTGCAGCAGCGTCTGGATGCCGGCCGTGATGCCCGCTACGACCTGGACAGGGCGCAGGCCCAGCTGCAGGCGGCGCTGGCGCGGGTGCCTGCGTTCGAAGCGAGGATTGCCGTGGACAAGCACCGGCTGTCGGTGCTGGCCGGGTTGGCGCCGGCTGCGCTGGACGCGCGGCTCGCGCGGGCCATGGACATGCCGCAGCTGCCCGCGGCCATCGCGGTGGGTACCCCGGCGGATCTGCTGCGCAGGCGACCGGACGTAGCAGCGGCCGAGCACCAGCTGCACGCTGCCACCGCACGGGTGGGCGTGGCCACCGCCGATCTGTTCCCACGGCTGAGCCTGGGGGCGGCCATCGGCACGGCGGCGTTCAACGGCAGTGAGCTGTACGCATCCGGCAGCGGCTCGTCGTTGGCGGTGCTGGGCATCGACTGGTCGTTCCTGGACATCGGCCGGGTCAGGAGCCGCATCGCCGCCGCCGATGCGGATGCCGCCGGGCGTCTGGCCGCCTACCAGCAGACCGTCCTGGGTGCGCTGGAGGATGTCGAGAACGCACTGGTGCGGCTGTCGCGCAGCCGGCAGGAATACGAGCGCCTGGGCCAGGCGGCGGCAGGCTGGCGCAGTGCTGCGGTGCTGGCCGACGCGCGCTACCAGTCCGGCGCCATCGAGCTGTTCGAACTGCTGGAGGTGCAGCGCTCGTCGTATGACGCCAGCCTGCAGGAAGCCGACAGCCAGGCCCGCACCACGGCCAACGCGGTTGGGCTGTTCGTGTCGCTGGCCGGTGGATGGCCGCAGACGGTGCCGACGCGCACCACTGCCCCGGTGCCCGCCGCGCCCTGACCCGGTCGTGACCCGCCGGCGGGAGGCGCAGGGGCAGGCCCTGCGTCGCGGCGGGCCTGCGCGCGGCGCGGCGTGCTGTCCGTTACGCTGGCCGCTGACATTCGACCACGCCGCCGAGGCCCCCATGCTCTGGATGCTGCTTGCCGCTGCCACCGCCGCGCCCGCCACCACCACCGATGCCGGTTACGAGACCGCACGTGCGCAGGCCTGGCGCGATGAGGCCAGCCTGGACCCGGCGGCGTCCACCATCATGATCGGCAACCTGGGCGAGGCGGGTGGTGCAGCCCTGCGCGGGTGCCTGCCGCAGCGCACGTCGGCCACCCCGCCGGTGTTCACCGTGGTGCTGCAGCTGGATGCCCGCGGCAAGGTCGAGCGCAGCTGGGGCCAGGGCGAGCCGGCGCTGGTGGCCTGCGTGAAGCACGCACTGGCCGGGCGCAGCGTGTTCGCGCCCCCGCAGGCCCCCTTCCTCGTGGCCTTCGAACTGCTGGCCGACGAGGTCGAGTAGGGCGCCCGCGCACGCGGCAGGGCAGGGCCGCCATACGCATATTGCGGCGCAGCATCGAAGGCGTACAATCCGCTGCGCCTGCCGGCGATGCCGTGCCGGCGGCCCCCACGTTCCCGCATCTACACCTGTCCCTGCCGGGGCCGGTGGCAGCAGCGCACGTGCCCTGCAACCCTTTCGCACCGTGCCCCTGCATGTCCGGCTTCCGTGCCCTGCGCGCCCCTGTTCCGTTGTCCCTGCCCACGCTCATCGGCGCCAGCGCCGTGCTGTTGTGGAGCCCCACGCTGGGCATGCTGCGCACCATCAGCGAGATCTTCGGTGCCACCGGCGGTGCGGCGCTGACCTTCACCGCGGCGGCCGTGCTCGCCGGGGTGATGCTGGGCATGCCCCGGCCGTCGCAGCTGCCGCGCCGTTACCTGCTGATCGGCGGCGCGCTGTTCATCGGCACCGAGATGTCGCTGGCGCTGTCCATCGGCCTGGCCCACCACCGTGGGCAGGCGCTGGAACTGGTGATGATCAACTACCTGTGGCCGTGCCTGACCGTGCTGCTGACCGTGCTCACACGCCTGCAGCGCGGCAGCTGGCTGCTGCTGCCGGCCAGCGTGCTGTGCCTGCTGGGCGTGGTGCTGGTCATCACCGGCGACGGCGCGTGGTCGCCGGCCATGCTGCTGGCCAACCTGCGCAGCAATCCGCTGGCGTACGCGCTGGCGCTGGCCGCCTCGTGCATGTGGGCCAGTTATTCGCTGGTGACCAAGCGCATTGGTGGCCCGCGCAATGCCGTACCGCTGTTCATGGCGGCCACGGCGGTGGTGCTGTGGCTGAAGTACGCGCTGGGCGATGCGCCACCGCTGCACCTGCACTGGGGTGGCCTGGCCCAGGTGGCCATGTTCGGGCTGCTGACCGCCACGGCGTACTGCTGCTGGAACCATGGCCTGCAGCACGGCAATGTCACCACGGTGGCGATCTTTTCCTACTTCGCCCCGGTGCTGTCAGTGCTGTGGAGCAGTGTGTGGCTGTCGCTGCAGCCGGGCATGGGTTTTGCCCGCGGCGTGGCCTGCGTGACCGCCGGTGCGCTGCCGCCGGCGGCCACCCCCGGGGTGTCCTGAGCGCCGCTGCCGCCACACTTGGCACAACGGCGGTGAACTTTAGTGCGCCGGGGCGGCGGCATTCAGCCTCGGTTTCAGTCGCGGTGCCATTCTCTGGGTCGTCAGTGGGTTCCACGACGAACTGTCCTGAAAATGCCATCTCCGGCGCCAGGACGAAGTCGTAGAATCGAGTGATCGAGGATACGGACGTTGCCGCGCAACCCGCCCTCCCTCGGATGCAGCACTTCGTCGGCCAATGGGAAACCTGCGACAGCGACGTGCGCCAGACGTGCGCTTAAAGGTCTGTTCCCGGGGAGGGGGCGTATCGGAAGAGCACACTTTTTTGACTTCAGTGACCTGCAACAGGAAACAAGAATGAACGTCCGCGAACTCCTGCAAACGAAGAAAGAAGCCATCGTCACCATCGATGTGGAAGACACCATCGGTGCCGCCGCGCACAAGATGAGCACGCACAAGATCGCGGCGCTGGTGGTGATGAGGGACGATGCACCGGTCAGCATCATTTCCGAAAAGGACATCGTGCGCACGCTGGCCGACGATGGCCCGCAGGCCGGTCGCCGCGTGATCGCCACGCTGCCGTCGGCCGGCCTGGAAGGCATTGCCCCGGATGCCACGCTGAAGCAGGCGATGGCGCTGATGACCTACTCGCGCCACCGCCACCTGATGGTGACCGAAGACGCGCGCCTGGTCGGCATCATCAGCCTGGGTGACATCGTCAAGAACCTGCTCAGCGAACTGGAGCTGGAGAAGGCGATACTGCAGGACATCTTAATGGCCGCGCACTGAGGCGACCATGCAGGACGAACGAAGCCGGGCATCGCCCGGCTTCTTCGTTGGTAGCGCCGGGCCACGCCCGGCGAGCGCGCAGCGCAGGAATCAGAAGCTGACCTTCACCGAACCGGCGCTGTAGGTGGCCGGGCCGTGGAAGACCACTTCGATGTTGTTGCCGTCCGGGTCGAGCACGAACGCCCCGTAGTAACCCGGGTGGTACGCGCGTTCGCCCGGGGCGCCGTTGTCGTTGCCGCCGGCAGCGATTGCGGCGCGGTGGAAGGCATCTACGGTGTCGCGGCTGCGCGCCTGGAGCGCCAGGTGGTGGCGGCCGGTCAGCTGGCCGGCGGCGGCCTCGCTGCTGGTGCTGGACACGAACAGCTCATCGGCCCAGAAGAAATCCGGGCCTTCGCCGGCCAGTGGCACGCCGATCACCTCCAGCACGGCCAGGTAGAAGCGGCGGCTGGCGGCCAGGTCGGCCACCACCAGCTGCAGGTGGTCGATCAGGCGCCCGCGGTGCAGTTCCATCGTTTCCATGCGTACCTCTTCAGAAGGGGACGGAGTCGGTAGCGCCGGGCCGTGCCCGGCGAGCGCGCAGCGCGGCCCGCTCAAGGCCGCCGGGCATGGCCCGGCGCTACCGGAATTGTGCCCCTTTCCGGGTCAGGCGTTGCTGATGATTTCCACCCAGTAGCCGTCCGGGTCCTTGATGAAGGCCAGGTGCTTCATGCGGCCGTCGGCCAGGCGCTTCTGGAAGGTCACGCCCAGGTCTTCGAAGCGCTGGCAGGCCGCTTCGATGTCCGGCACCGACACGCAGATGTGGCCAAAACCACGCGGATCGCTGTTGCCGTCGTGGTAGACCGGGCCCTGCTGGGTTTCGGTGCCGTGGTTGTGGGTCAGCTCCAGCACGCCCGGCAGGCCGGCCATCCACCGGCGGCGCGCGGCGTCGTCCTCGGGCACGGCCACGCCGGCCGGCACGTAGGCCAGGAAGTACAGGCTGAACTGGGCTTCGGGGAAATCGCGCTTGTCGATCAGCTGGTAACCCGGCACGCGGGTGTAGAAGTCCAGCGAGGCGGCACTGTCCTTCACGCGCAGCATGGTGTGGTTGAACACGAAGCCGGCGGTCTCGGCCGGGGCCTGGGCGGTCACGCCGGGCACGTCGCGCAGGGCGGGAATGGTCATGGGGGAGGTCCTGGATACGGGCCCGAAGGGGCCGGGTGCTCCATTCTATCGGCCGGCAGCTGACGGCACTGCGACGTACAATGGCGGCATCATCGTTCCATCCGGACCACATTCCGCCATGTCCCAGCGCGAATGGGTGGCCGCGGCCATCCGCAAGATCGAAGCCGATTTCAACCGTTCCGCCGATACCCATCTGATTCCGCTGGCGCTGCCCGGCTTCGATGGCATCGATGTGTACCTGAAGGACGAGTCCAGCCACCCTACCGGCAGCCTGAAGCACCGCCTGGCGCGCTCGCTGTTCCTGTACGCGCTGGCCAACGGCTGGCTGCGCGAGGGGCGCCCGGTGATCGAGGCCTCCAGCGGCTCGACGGCGGTATCCGAAGCCTATTTCGCGCGCCTGCTGGGCCTGCCGTTCATCGCGGTGATGCCGGCCACCACCTCGCCGGAAAAGATCGCGGCCATCGAATTCCACGGCGGCCGCTGCCACCTGGTGCAGCGTGCCTGCGACCTGAACTGCGATTCGGAAAAGCTGGCCCGCGAAACCGGCGGCCACTTCATGGACCAGTTCACCTACGCCGAGCGCGCCACCGACTGGCGTGCCAACAACAACATCGCCGAATCGATCTTCAAGCAGATGGGCGACGAACCCAGCCCGGTGCCGGAATGGATCGTGTGCAGTCCGGGCACCGGCGGTACCGCCGCCACGCTGGGCCGCTATGTGAGCTACCGCCGGCATGACACCCGCATCCTGTGCGCGGACCCGGAGATCTCGGTGCTCTTCGACGGCTACCGTGCCGCCGCTGCTGGTGAGCCGTGGCGTGCGCTGACCTGCGAGGGCGGTTCGCGGGTGGAGGGCATCGGCCGGCCACGGGTGGAATCGAGCTTCATTCCGTCCTGCGTGGATGCGATGGTGAAGGTGCCCGATGCGCTGAGCCTGGCGGCGATGCGCCATGTCAGCCGCCAGCTGGGCCGCCGCGTGGGCGGTTCCACCGGCACCAATTTCATCGGCGTACTGCAGGCGGCGCAGCGGATGCGCGCGGCCGGGCGCCAGGGCAGCATCGTCAGCATCCTGTGCGATGCCGGCGAGCGCTACGCGCACAGCTACTACGACCCGGCCTGGAATGGCCGCCAGGGCATCGATGTGGATGGCGCCGACGCGCAGCTGGCCGCGGCCGTGGCCGGGCCGGGCCTGCCGGCGCTGCCGTGGTGCAGTCTGGAAGACCTCTGAGCGGAAGCGCCCACGCATCACGCGCGTGGGTTGGGGCGCGTGGGTCCGGTGCCCGGTGATCTGTCCACGCGGGTAGAGTCGACTGTCAGTCGACTTTCGCGCGCAGCGCGGGGTTTTCCGATGTCTGGATCAAGGGCAGTCGACCAACAGTCGACTCTACTAGTACCCCGCTGCCATGAACGCATCCAGCACGGTGTCGCGCAGCGCGTCGGGCAGGGCTTCGATATCCATCCCGCAGTCGTCCAGGTGCAGGCGTGGGTCGAGCACGCTGCTGCGGCCCTGGGACAAGGCCTGCAGCCACAGCAGCATGCAGGCCACGAACTCACGCTCGTGGCCGGGGTGCAGCCGGCGTGCGCCGCGCTCGATCACCTCGTAGGGGTACCAGACCTGTTCGTCGCCGAAGCGGCCGGCCTGCTGCTGCAGCTGCTGCAGCTGGGCCAGGTGGCGGCCGGCATCGTCGCCGGCATCGCACAGGGCGGCAATCCAGGCCAGCTCGGCCGCCGTGGCGGTCAGCGCCAGGTCCAGGCAAAGGGGAGATCGCGCAAGCGCATCCATGTACTGCCTCCGGCATGTCCAGTTGCGGCTCCCCCGCAGCGCAAGCCTCGGCCCGGCGGCGTAAGCCCGGCGTGAACATCGCGCCGGCCCCCTTGCATGGGGCGCGCGGCAGTGCCATATCCAGTGCATTCCCCCGATGTACCGCTGGAGACGCCCGTGACCGCTGCCAACCCCCTGCTCGATTTTTCCGGCCTGCCGCGCTTCGATGAGATCCGGCCCGGGCATGTCGGCCCGGCGCTGGACGTGCTGCTGGCCGAGGCCGAGGCCGCCGTGGCCCAGGCCGAACAGGTGCAGTCGGTGCGCTGGGACAGCTTCGTTGCGCCGCTGGACGATGCCACCGAGCGCCTGTGGCGCGCCTGGGGCCAGATCGGCCACCTGCAGGCGGTGGTGAACACCCCCGAGCTGCGCGAGGTCTACAACGAGAACCTGCCGCGTGTGACCCGCTTCGCCAGCGCACTGGGCCAGAACCTGGCGCTGTTCCGCCAGTACCAGGCGCTGGCCGCCAGCGCAGAGGCCGCCGGCTACGATGCGACCCGGCGCAAGGTGCTGGACAACACGCTGCGCGACTTCCGCCTGGGCGGTGCCGAACTGGACGCGGCCGGGCAGCAGCGTTTCAGTGCCATCAAGGAAGAACTGTCGGCGCTGTCGGCGACGTTCTCGCAGAACGTGCTCGATGCCACCGATGCATGGTCGCTGCTGGTGCAGGACCCGGCGCGCCTGGCCGGCTTGCCCGACGATGTGAAGGCTGCCGCGCGTGCGGCGGCCGACAAGGACGGCGCGGCCGGCTGGAAGCTGACCCTGCAGATGCCGTGCTACCTGCCGGTGCAGACCTATGCCGAAAACCGCGACCTGCGCGAGATCCTGTACCGCGCCAGCGCACAGCGTGCGTCCGAGTTCGGCGACGACGCGCTGGACAACAGCGGCAACATCGACCGCATCCTGGCCCTTCGCGCCGAACTGGCCGCGCTGCTGGGCTTTGCTTCCTACGCCGATTATTCGGTGGCCACCAAGATGGCGCAGGACCCGGCCGAAGTGCTGGCCTTCCTGCGCGACCTGGCTGCGCGCGCCAAGCCGTTCGCCGGCAAGGATCGCGCCGAGCTGGAGCAGTTCGCGCGCGAGCAGCTGGGCATCGACACCCTGCAGGCCTGGGACCTCGCCTTCGCCGCCGACCGCCTGCGGCAGGCGCGCTACAGCTATTCCGAGCAGGAAGTGAAGCCGTACTTCAGCGAACCGAAGGTGCTGGCCGGGCTGTTCTCGGTCATCGAGCAGTTGTATGGCCTGCGCGTGCAGGCCGACGGCGCCCCGGTCTGGCACGAGGACGTGCGCTTCTTCCGCCTGGTCGACGGCAGCGGTGCGCTCGTGGGCCAGTTCTACCTGGACCTGTACGCACGCGGCGGCAAGCGCGGTGGCGCGTGGATGGACGACTGCCGCAACCGCCGCGTGCGGGCCGATGGCAGCGTGCAGACGCCGCTGGTGTACCTGGTCTGCAACTTCGGGCGCGGTGCCGAGGGCCGGCCGGCCACCTTCAGCCACAACGAAGTGACCACGCTGTTCCATGAAATGAGCCATGGCCTGCACCAGCTGCTGACCCGCATCGGCGAACTGGGCGTGGCCGGCATCAACGGTGTGGAGTGGGATGCGGTGGAAATGCCCAGCCAGTTCATGGAGAACTTCTGCTGGGAATGGGACCACCTGCAGGGCATGACCGCGCACGCGGACACCGGCGCGCCGCTGCCGCGCGCGCTGTACGATCGCATGCTGGCCGCACGTAACTTCCACAGCGGCATGGCCACCGTGCGCCAGCTGGAATTCGGCCTGTTCGACATGCTGCTGCACAGCCGTGGCGATGCTGCGCAGGACAGCGTGCTGGCATTGCTGGACCGCGTGCGCGCGGAAGTGGCGGTGAACCACCCACCGTCCTGGAGCCGTTTCCCGCACCAGTTCAGCCACATCTTCGCTGGCGGATACGCCGCCGGTTACTACAGCTACAAGTGGGCCGAGGTGCTCAGCGCCGATGCCTACGCCGCGTTTGAGGAAGCGCCCGGTGCGCTGGCCGAGACCGGCGAGCGCTTCCGCGATGAAGTGCTGGGGCGCGGCGGCAGCCGCAGTGCGGCGGAGAATTTCGCCGCGTTCCGTGGCCGTGCGCCGAGCATCGATGCACTGCTGCGCCACTCGGGCAGGGCGTAACCGCAGAAAAGGCGGTGCATCCCGGTAGCGCCGGGCCATGCCCGGCGAGCGCGCAGCGCGGCACGGCAAGAAGAGCCGCCGGGCATGGCCCGGCGCTACCGCACACCGGTCAGTCGGCGTAGATCATCTTCCGGGTCATGCCGCCGTCGACAATGAAATCCTGGCCGGTGGTGAAGCCGGACAGCGCCGACAGCAGGTAGACGGCCAGCGCGCCGATGTCTTCGGGCTGGCCCACGCGGCCGACCGGGTGTTGTGCGTGGTCGCTGGCCGACAGGTCGGCCTCGCCACGCCGCGAAGGTGCCTGCCAGGCGCGGGTGCTGATCCAGCCCGGGCTGATGCAGTTCACCCGCACCGTAGGCCCGGCGCTGATCGCCAGCGCATGGGTGAAGGCAACCAGCCCGCCCTTGGCCGCCGCATAGGCTTCGCTGTCCGGTTCGGACTGGCGCGCGCGGGTGGAGGCCACGTTGATGATCGCGCCGCTGCCTTCGGCCGCCAGCGCGGGCAGCGCATGCTTGCTGCACAGGAACGCGCCGTGCAGCGAGGACAGCCGTCGCTGTCATTCCTCCCACGGCATCTGCGCCAGCGGCGTGCCATGCGGCGCGGCGATGCCGGCGTTGTTGACCAGCCCGTCGATGCGGCCGAATCGCTGCTGCGCGATTTCGATGAAGGCCTGCACGCTGGCCTCGTCGGCGATGTCCAGCGGCTGGAACGCGGCGTCATCGCCCCGCTGCCATTCGGCCAGGCAGGCCTGGCCCGCTTCCACGTCCAGATCGCCGATCAGCACGCGGCCACCGGCACCCAGCACCGCCTGCGCGATGCCACGGCCCACGCCGTTGGCGCCGCCGGTGACCAGCACCACCTTGCCCGCCAGCGGTGCGGCCGGCCACGCCTGGATGCCCGGCACCGCACTCATGAGAGGTCCTGCCCACGCAGGCGGCGGAACCAGCCGTCCACACCGATCCGGTCCAGGGTCTGGATATTGCGTTCGACGATCACGTCCGGGTCCGGGTAGGCGTCCACCACGCGCGCCACGCTGTCCTCGCGCAGCAGGTGCAGGGTGGGGTAGGGCGCACGGTTGGTGTAGTTGCTGGCATCGTCGGCCGACACGCCATCGAACTGGTAATCGGGATGGAAGCTGGCCACCTGCAGGATGCCCTGCAGGTCCAGTGCCTCGATCGCCGCATCGGCGTTGTCGAGGAAATCGTTGTAGTCCAGGAAGTCGGTCAGCACCTGCGGGTGCACGATCAGCGTGGTGTCGATCTGCGCAGCCGGAGTGTCGCGCAGCAGCACCAGTTCCTTGGCCAGTTCCTCCACCAGCGCCTCGGGCGTGGCGGCATCGCTGAGCACGAAGCGCACCTGCTCCTTCACGTACACCGCCTTGGCGAACGGGCACAGGTTCAGGCCGATCACGATGCGCTCCAGCCACTGGCGGGCGGCCAGGATGGGGTCTTCGGCAGGCGCATCGTCGGCGCGGGGTTCAAGGTCGGTCATGGCGGGCACTTCGGCTGGCGGGGCGGTCATTGCAGGCAGTCGCCCTGCGCTGCGCTGTTCACCGTGCGCGAACCCGCGCGCGCCCATGCTGGCGGTCCAGTCCCTTCCCCCACCGGCCCGCGGGGCGCTGACGGCCCCCAGGCGGTGGCCGCAGGCGTGCAGCGGGCGCACGATCCTCCAAGGAACCTGCATGACTGCTTCTACCCCGTGGTTGCTGGCCGCATCGTGGTCCGGCGCCTTCTTCGATGGCCAGTGCACGGCTGCCGCGCAGCACCAGCCGGTGCTGGAACCGGCCACCGGCCAGGCGCTGGGCGAGATCGGCATGGCCGATGCGCAGCAGGTGGCGCGTTCGGCGGCAAGTGCCGCGCACGCCCAGCGTGCCTGGGCCGCGGCGCCCTACGAACAGCGTGCGCAGGTGCTGCGCAAGGCCGCGCAGCTGGCCGAGCAGCACTTCGATACCCTGGTCGACTGGCTGGTGCGCGAGAGCGGCTCCACCCGCGCCAAGGCCGCCACCGAAGCGAGGATCACCATCAAGGCGCTGCACGAAGCCGCCGCGCTGCCCTCGCGCAGTACCGGTGAAGTGCTGCCCTCGCAGCCGGGCCGGCTGAACCTGGCGCGGCGCCGGCCACTGGGCGTGGTCGGGGTCATCTCGCCGTTCAATTTCCCGCTGTACCTGGCCATGCGCGCGGTCGCCCCGGCCATCGCGCTGGGCAATGCGGTGGTGCTCAAGCCCCACCCGCGCACGACGGTGTGCGGTGGCGTGGTCATCGCGCACCTATTCGAACAGGCCGGGCTGCCGGCCGGCGTGCTGCACATCCTGCCCGGTGGTGGCGATGCCGGTGCGGCGCTGACCAGCGACCCCAACGTGGCGATGATCCAGTTCACCGGTTCGACCGGTGCCGGGCGCAAGGTGGGCGAGGCCGCCGGCAGGCACCTGAAGAAGGTCTCGCTGGAACTGGGCGGGAAGAATGCGCTGATCATCCTCGACGATGCCGACCTGGACCTGGCCGTGGCCAACACCGCCTGGGGCGTCTACCTGCACCAGGGCCAGATCTGCATGGCCACCGGCCGGGGGCTGGTGCACCGCCGGATCCACGATGCGTTCCTGCAGAAGCTGGTGGCCAAGGCCGCATCGCTGAAAGTGGGCGATCCGGCGCGCGAGGACGTGACGCTGGGGCCGCTGATCAACGCCGCGCAGCGCGACCATGCCGCGCGCGTGGTGGACGATGCGGTGAAGGCCGGTGCCACGCTGGAAACCGGCGGCACCCACGAGGGCCTGTTCTTCGCGCCCACCGTGCTGGGCAACGTGTCGGCGGCCAACCCGGCGTTCCACGAAGAGATCTTCGCGCCGGTGGCGGTGGTGGTGCCGTTCGACGACGACGACCACGCCGTGCAGCTGGCCAACGACAGCGACTACGGGCTGGCGATGGGCGTGGTGTCGAGCAACGTCGGCCGCGCATTGGCACTGGGCGAACGCCTGCGCACCGGCCTGCTGCACATCAACGACCAAACTGTGAACGATGAGGTGATCAACCCGTTCGGCGGGGTGGGTGCCTCGGGCAACGGCACCAGCATCGGCGGGCCGGCCAATGTCGATGAGTTCACCCAGTGGCAGTGGCTGACCATCAAGGGCGAGGCGCCGGCGTATCCGATCTGAGCGCGCCTGTCTGAGCGCGTGCGGCCGGCACCGGCCGGCGGGCGTTGGCGGTGAAGGCCGCCAGCGCCGTGCCGGTGCGTGGATCAGTCGCGGAAGTTGTTGAACTGCAGCGGCAGTTCGAACTTGCCGGCCTTCAGCACCGCGATCGCGTCCTGCAGGTCATCGCGCTTCTTGCCCTGCACGCGCAGCTTGTCGCCGTTGATCTGGCTTTCCACCTTCAGCTTGGCTTCTTTCAGCGCCGCGGCGATCTTCTTGGCGATCTTCTGCTCGATGCCCTGCTTGACGGTGATCTTCTGCCGGGCCTGGGCCAGGTTGGTCTCGATATCGCCAAACTCCAGGCTCAGAACGTCGATGCCACGGGCGGCCAGCCGTGCACGCAGGATGTCGTTCATCTGCTTGAGCTGGAACTCGGTGGGCGCGGTCTGGTTGATCACATCGCCGTCGCGCTCGAACTTGGCGTCCACGCCCTTGAAGTCGAAACGGGTGGCCAGTTCGCGGTTGGCCTGGTCGATGGCATTGGTCAGTTCGTGCGTATCGACTTCGGAAACAACGTCGAAGGAAGGCATGGGTAATCTCCTGATAGGTCGGCCACCATTCTACCCAGTGGTGGACGCCGCGCCGGCGCCGGCGATAATGGGCCATGAACCTCCAACGTTCCCCGTCACGCGCCGTGGCTTGGATGGTCGCCGCCGTCGCCTGCTTCTCGCTGATGGACGCGGGCATGAAGCAGCTGTCCACCATTTACCCCTCGCTGCAGGTCACCTTCCTGCGCGGTGCGGCCTCGCTGCCGTTCGTGCTGGTCTGGGTGCTGGCCAGTGCCGGTCCACGCTCGCTCATCCCGCGCCGCTGGGCGCTGCACCTGCTGCGCGGCGTTCTGGGCATGGTGATGATCGGCTGCTTCGTGTTCGCGCTGCGCGATCTGCCGCTGTCCACCGCCTACAGCATCTACTTCGTGGCGCCGCTGCTGATCGCCGCGCTGTCGGTGCCGCTGCTGGGTGAACGGGTCGGGCCGCGCCGCTGGGCGGCCATCGGCATCGGCCTGCTGGGCGTGATCGTGGTGCTGCGCCCCGGCGTGGACGGCTTTATTTCGGTGCCGGGCCTGATGGTGCTGGCCGCGGCCACCGCCTATGCCATCGCCGCGATCACCGTCAGCCTGCTCACCCGCACCGACACCTCGCAGTCGATGGTGGTCTGGTTCCTGGTCACCATGGCCATCGGCGCTGGCCTGCTGGCGCTGCCCGACTGGGTGCCGCTGGCGCTGTCCCACGCACCGCTGATTGCCGGCATGGGGCTGGCCGGGGCGCTGGGGCAGATTGCGCTCACCCGCGCCTTCCAGCTGGGCGAGGTCTCGATGATCGCGCCGCTGGAATACACCGGCCTGGTCTGGGTGATCGGCTGGGACCTGGCGTTCTGGGGCCAGCTGCCCGATGCCTTCACGTGGGTGGGCGCGGCGATCATCGTGGCCTCCGGCCTGTACCTGGTGCACCGCGAGCGGGTGAACCGGGTGCAGCCGCCCAAGCCGCTGGACCATCCCTGAGCTGGCGGGAAGGGAAGGGGTCAGATCCCCGCAGGGGCTCTGACCCCGCCAGCATCACCGGTGCAGGCGCCTTAGAACAAAAAGGAATAACATTCTGGCCCAAGGCGCAGGCGCGTGACACCGCGCGCTGGTAGGCTGCACGCCCTTCCTTTGCCCTGCCGGTGAGCCACGCCCGTGATCGAGTTCCAGCGCCTGCACAAATCCTATGCCGTTGCCGGCCGCGCGGTCAGCGCGCTGCACCCGCTGGACCTGACCATCCAGGCCGGCGAAGTGTTCGGCATCATCGGCCATTCCGGCGCCGGCAAGTCGACCCTGATCCGCATGATCAACCGGCTGGAGGAACCCAGCGGTGGGCGCCTGCTGATCGGTGGCGAAGACATCACCGCGCTCGACGCCGACGGCTTGCGCGCGCTGCGCCGGCGCATCGGCATGATCTTCCAGCACTTCAACCTGCTGTCCTCGCGCACGGTGGCCGGCAACGTGGCCTTCCCGCTGGAACTGGCCGGCACGCCGAAGGCGGAGATCGGCGCGCGCGTGGCCGAGCTGCTGCAGACGGTGGGCCTGCAGGACCACGCAGCGAAATTCCCCGCCCAGCTGTCCGGCGGCCAGAAGCAGCGCGTGGGCATCGCGCGGGCGCTGGCCACCCGCCCGCAGATCCTGCTGTGCGACGAGGCCACCAGCGCGCTGGACCCGCAGACCACCGCCTCGGTGCTGTCGCTGCTGTCGAAGATCAACCGCGAACTGGGCCTGACCATCGTGCTGATCACCCACGAGATGGATGTGATCCGCCGCGTCTGCGACCGCGTGGCCGTGCTCGACGGCGGCCACCTGGTGGAAAGCGGGCCGGTCACCGGTGTGTTCCTGCACCCGCAGCACCCGACCACGCGCCGCTTCGTCAGTGAATCCGAACACGTGGACGAGGGCGACCTGCACCGCGATTTCGAAGTGGTGGGCGGCCGCATCGTGCGCCTGACCTTCCTTGGCGCGGACACCTATAAACCCCTGCTCGGCAGCGTCGCGCGGCAGACCGGGGTCGACTACAACATCCTGTCCGGCCGCATCGACCGGATCAAGGACACCCCGTATGGGCAGCTGACCGTGGCCCTGGTGGGCGGCGACCAGAGCGCCGCGCAGGCCGCGTTCGTGGCTGCCGGCGTGCACGTGGAGGAACTGCGCCGATGATCATTGCCACCACCGGCGGTTTCTTCCGCCATCTCGATGCCGGCAAATGGGCCGACATCGGCCAGGCCACCGTCGACACCCTGCTGATGCTGGCCGGCTCGCTGCCGCTCACGCTGGCCATCGGCCTGCCGCTGGGTGTGCTGCTGTACCTGTTCGGTGCGCCGCACCTCAAGCGCCGCCCGTTCGCCTACGGCGTGCTGGCGCTGGTGGTGAACCTGCTGCGCTCGGTGCCCTTCATCATCCTGATGATCGTGCTGATTCCGGTCACGCTTGCGCTGATGGGCACTTCGCTGGGCGTGCGCGGGGCGATCGTGCCGCTGGTCATCGGCGCCGCACCGTTCTATGCGCGCCTGGTGGAGACCGCGCTGCGCGAAGTCGACCGCGGCGTGATCGAAGCCACACAGGCGATGGGTGCTACCACCTGGCAGCTGGTCGCACGCGTGCTGCTGCCCGAAGCCCGCCCGGGCCTGATTGCCGGGGTGACGGTGACCACCGTGGCGCTGATCGGCTTCACCGCCATGGGCGGTGCGATCGGTTCCGGCGGCCTGGGCGACCTGGCCTTCCGCGATGGTTACCAGCGTTCGCACACCGACGTGGCACTGGTCACCGTGGTGCTGCTGCTGGTGCTGGTGCAGCTGCTGCAGATGCTGGGCGACCGCCTGGTGGTGCATTACACCCGCAAGTAACCCGCGTCTGGGCAAGCGGGTCGTGCCGGCCGTTGGCCGGCAGCCTCGTGGGCTGCGGAAACAATCGCGTGGTTGCCGGCCAACGGCCGGGACTACCCTAGCGGTTCTTGGCCGTTGGCCGGCACCCTGCGCAACGCCTCAGCGAAGGCGCCATCGTCGAATCCGGGCAGGTTCATCGGCAACGTGGATCGCCATTCCGGGACTGGCGACACACTGGCCGTCTTGGTATCTTCCGCGCTGCGTAATACGTTTGGCGGAATGATCCGATCGTTCCGCTGCCGTCACACCCGGTCCTTGTTCGAGGGAACCTGCCCGCGGCAATGGTTGTCGATCCGTCGTGTGGCGGAGCGCAAGCTGCAGCTGCTGGATTCGGCGCAGTCGCTGCTGTTCCTGCGAAGCCCGCCGGGCAACCGTCTGGAAGCCCTGTCCGGTGACCGGGCGGGCCAGTACAGCCTGCGCATCAATGAGCGCAGGCGCCTGTGTTTCATCTGGTCCGATGCGGGTGCTGACGCCGTAGAGATCGTCGATTACCACTAGAGCACCGCCATGTCTGCCATCCAAAACCGTATGCGGGCCGTCCACCCTGGTGAAGTGCTGCGCGAGGAGTTTCTGCTGCCGCTGCAGCTGAGCGTGAACGCGCTGGCCCGCGCGCTGGACGTGCCGGCCACGCGCCTGCACGCCATCGTGCATGGCGAGCGCGGCATCACGGCGGATACGGCGGCCCGCCTGGCGCGGCATTTCGGCGGGGATGCGGCCTCATGGCTGGCGCTGCAGGCCGCCTATGACCTGAAGACGCTGCCCACCCGCAGCGAGATCGAACGCCGGGTGCAGCCACGTGCGGCGTGAACGGACGTGCCGGCCAGTGGCCGGCAACCGGCTCAGCGCTGGTTGGGCACTTCGAACCCCAGCTTGTCCACCTGGTCGGGGCGCTGCGGTACGCGCTTGAGCTTGTCGGTGTTCACCCCGTACTCGTCACGCAGGCGTGCGGCCAGCTCCTTGTACAGATCGCGGTCCATGTCCGGCTTGCGCGCGAAGATCCAGGCCATTTCCCGGCCCGGGTCGCCGATCAGCACCCAGGAATAATCCGGGGCCACTTCCAGCACGCGCGAATGGGTGGGCACCACGCGGTAGAACCAGGTGCGCCAGTCGTGGTTGCCGCTGTCGGCATCGACGCTGGCACGGGCCTTCACTTCCTGCTGCGGTGCGCCGAAGCCATCGCGGTAGCGGTAGACGATGGAGACCTTCTGCGCATCGCGCAGCGTGTACTCATTGACGCTGGCCACATGGCCGCGCTCGATGAAGTTGGGCACGCGGCCGATCACATACCAGGTACCCATGAAGCGCTGGAGGTCCACCGGCGCGTCCGGATCGCCACGGGTGGCGGCCGTGGTGCGGGCCGTGGGCGCTTCGACGGCGGCCACGGCAGGGCCGGCGAGGGCGACGGCCAGCAGGGCGGCGCAGAACGGGCGGATCGAGGTCATGCTGCAGCGAGCTCCAGGAGGCGTGCCCCAGCATGGTCGGATGGGCGCGATGGATCCGTCAATGGTGTGTCGCAGTCTGTGAGAAGGCGCGGCGGCATGGTGGCCGCCTGCACCCACCGGAGCACCACCATGAACCGACCCGCCCCTTCGCCCCGCCGCAGTGCCGACCGCCCCGATCCCCGGCTGCTGCGCACGGTCCGGCAGCTGGCCCTGGCCGGCCTGGCCTGGTGGGCGCTGCTGCGCTTCCCGCTGCCACGCTGGGCCCCGCGCCGGGCGCAGGCACGGCGGCGCCCGCGCCCGGTCCGGCGCGCCCACGGCGCACGCCAGCGGGCAGCGGCGGCACGCGTGGCCTGACCTTCGACACGGGGGGCGGGGCAGGCGGTGTGCTAGCGTTCGGCAGTTAATGACTGCCTGGAACTGCAATGTCACGACTCGCTTCCGCCTGCCTGCTGGCCGGCATGATGACCGCTGCGTCAGTGGGGACCGCCATGGCCGCTGACGACACCGACCGCTACGCCTGGCTTGAAGACGTCACCGGCGACAAGCCGCTGGCCTGGGTGAAGGAACAGAACGCCAAGTCCGAAGCGCGCCTGGCGCAGAGCCCGGCCTTCAAGCAGATGGAGGCCAGCATCCGCGAGGTCCTCGATTCGGACGCCAAGATTCCCGGCGTGCAGAAGATTGGCCAGTACTACTACAACTTCTGGAAGGACAAGCAGCACGAGCGCGGCGTCTGGCGCCGTACCACGCTGGCCGAGTACCGCAAGGCCGCGCCGCAGTGGGAAACCGTGCTGGACCTGGACGCGCTGAACAAGGCCGAGGGCGAGAACTGGGTCTGGCATGGCGCCGACTGCCTGCGCCCGGACTACAGCCGTTGCCTGATCGCGCTGTCGCGCGGCGGCGCCGATGCCGATGTCACCCGTGAATTCGACCTGGCCAACAAGAACTGGATCAAGGACGGCTTCTTCCGCCCCGAATCCAAGGGCGGCCTGAACTGGATCGACCGCGACACCGTGTTCGTCTATACCGATTTCGGTGCCGGCACGATGACCACCTCCGGCTACCCGCGCGTGGCCAAGCTGTGGAAGCGTGGCACCCCGCTGAGCGCCGCCCAGGTGGTCTACGAGGGCAAGCCGGATGACATGTACATCGCGGCCCAGCACGATGACACCCCCGGCTACGAGCGCAATCTGGTCAGCCGCACGCTGGCCTTCTACAACAACGAGATCTACTTGCGTGGCAACGATGGCACGCTGACCAAGATCGACGCGCCGAACTCGGCCGAGAAGGGCCTGCGCAAGCAGTGGCTGAGCCTGGAACTGCGCGAGCCGTGGACCGTGGGGGGCAAGACCTACACCGCCGGTTCGCTGCTGGTGACCAAGCTGGATGATTTCATGGCCGGCAAGCGCGATTTCCAGGTGCTGTTCGCGCCCACCGCGACCACCTCGCTGGCTGGCGTGGCATGGACCAAGAACCATGTCGTGCTGAATGTGCTGGACGACGTCAAGAACCGCCTGTCGGTGCTGACCCCGGACGGTTCGGGCTGGAAGAAGAGCGCGTTCGTCGGCGCACCGTCGTTCGGCACGCTGGGCGTGGCCGCGGTCGATGCCGATGAAAGCGATGCGGTGTGGCTGACCGCCACCGATTACCTGACCCCGACCACGCTGGCCCTGGCCGAGATCGGCAAGGCGCCGGAAGTGCTTAAGACCATGCCGGCGTTCTTCGGCGCCAAGGACAAGGTGATCGAGCAGCACTTCGCCACCAGCAAGGATGGCACCCGCGTGCCGTACTTCGTGGTGCACGACAAGAAGATGGCCCTGGACGGTTCCAACCCGACCCTGCTGTACGGCTATGGCGGCTTCGAGATCTCGCTGACCCCGAGCTACTCCGGTGCCATGGGCCGCGCCTGGCTGGACAAGGGCGGCGTGTACGTGGTGGCCAACATCCGTGGCGGTGGCGAGTACGGCCCGCGCTGGCACCAGGCGGCGCTGAAGCAGAACCGTCACAAGGCCTATGAAGACATGGCCGCGGTGGCGCAGGACCTGGTCACCCGCAAGATCACCACCGCCAAGCACCTGGGCGTGCAGGGCGGCAGCAACGGCGGCCTGCTGACCGGCAACATGCTCACCCAGTACCCCGAGCTGTTCGGTGCGGTGGTGGTGCATGTCCCGCTGCTGGACATGAAGCGCTACAGCCACCTGCTGGCCGGTGCCTCGTGGATGGCCGAGTACGGCAACCCGGATACCAGCGACTGGGAGTTCATCAAGACCTTCTCGCCTTACCACCTGTTCGACGCGAAGAAGACCTACCCGCCGGTGCTGTTCACCACCTCCACCCGCGATGACCGCGTGCACCCGGGCCATGCCCGCAAGATGGCGGCCAAGATGATCGAGGCCGGCAAGGACGTGACCTACTACGAGAACATCGAAGGTGGCCACGGCGGTGCAGCCAACAACGCACAGGCCGCACACATGGCCGCGCTGGCCTACAGCTTCCTGTGGGAGCGGCTGGGCAGCAAGTAAAGCAAATAAGCAGAACGGAAAACGCCGCCCTCGGGCGGCGTTTTTCTTTGTCGGGTAGCGCTGCGCCATGCCCGGCGAGCGCGTTGTGCGGCAACCTTCCGCCGGGCCCGGCCCGGCGCTACCGGAATCGCTTCAACCCACGCGCAATCCGTTCCACCGCCTGCTGCAGCCGCGGCACTTCCTGCGTATAGGCCAGGCGCACATGCTGGTTGGCACGGTGGAAGCCGAAATCCAGGCCCGGGGTGAACGCCACGTACTCGGTTTCCAGGAAGTGTGCGCAGAATGCCTGCGCATCGTCGGTGAACGCACTGACGTCGGCATACAGGTAGAACGCGCCCTGCGGCTCCACTTCGATGCGGAAGCCCAGTTCGCGCAGGGCCGGCAGCAGGAAATCGCGACGCTCGCGGAACGCCTCGCGGCGCTGCTCGAAGATCGCCATGGCCTCGTCGGTGAAGCAGGCCAGCGCAGCATGCTGTGCGATGCTCGAGGCGCTGATGTACAGGTTCTGCGCCAGCTTCTCCAGGTCCGGCACCGCCGCCGGCGGCTCCACCAGCCAACCCAGCCGCCAGCCGGTCATGCCGAAGTACTTGGAGAAGCTGTTCAGCACGAAGGCGCTGTCATCCACCTGCAGCACGCTGGGCGCGTCCAGCCCGTAGGTCAGGCCGTGGTAGATCTCATCCACCACCAGGTGGCCGCCGCGCGCATGCAGCGTCGTGGACAGCGCCGCCAGTTCCTCGGCCGACAGCACCGTGCCGGTGGGGTTGGCGGGGGAGGCGACCAGTGCACCGACGCTGTCGGCGTTCCAGTGCTGTTCCACCAGCGATGGGGTCAGCTGGTAGGCGGTCTCAGGGCCGACCGGCACCAGCTGCGCGCCGCCTTCCACCAGGCGCAGGAAGTGGCGGTTGCACGGGTAGCCCGGGTCGGCCAGCAGCCAGTGGCGGCCGGGATCGACCAGCAGGCTGCTGGCCAGCAGCAGTGCGCCGGAACCGCCCGGGGTGACCAGGATGCGCTCGGGGTCGATGTCCAGCGCGTAGTGGCTGCGGTAGAAGCCGCTGATCGCCTGGCGCAGTGCCGGCAGGCCGCGTGCGGCGGTGTAGCGGGTGTGGCCGGCGGCCAGTGCCGCCTGGCCCGCCTGCACGACCGGCGCGGCAGTGGTGAAGTCCGGTTCGCCAATCTCCAGATGGATCACGTCGTGGCCGGCCTGTTCCAGCGCCTGTGCGCGGGCCAGCAGGGACATCACGTGGAACGGGGCGATTTCATGGCTGCGCCGGCTGTAGCCCGGCGTGTGGGGCAGGGTGCTCATGCGCCCATGGTACGCCGCGCATCGCGTCAGGGTCAGATCCCTTTTGCCTGAAAAAGGGATCTGACCCCACCAGAAACCGCACCATGACGATCTGCAGGGTTGCCGCATCGCCGCGGTTGGGGTCAGATCCCTTCTCGGGAAAAGAGATCTGACCCCGTCGAAGACCATTGCATTGAAGCGCCTGGAGCCTTATCTCATGAAGTCCACCCTCTGCCTGTTGCTTGCCAGCCTGATGACCAGCACCGTTACCGCCGCCACCCCGCCCGTTCCGCCGGATGCCGCCAAGCACCCGCACGTGGTCAAGGCGCCGTTCGGCGCCACCCGCAACGACGATTACTACTGGCTGCGCGACGACAAGCGCGAGAACAAGGACATGCTGGCCTACCTGCAGGCCGAGAATGCCTACACTGACCAGCTGCTGGCGCCGCTGAAGCCGCTGGAGGACACCCTGTACAAGGAAATCGTCGGCCGCATCAAGCAGGACGATTCCAGCGTGCCGGCGCGCGAGCGCGGCTACTGGTACTACAGCCGCTACGAGACCGGCCAGGATTACCCGATCCACGCGCGCCGCAAGGGCAGCATGGACGCGGCCGAGGAAATCCTGCTGGACGTCAACGCGATGGCCGCCGGCAAGGGCTTCTTCAGCGTCGGTGCGATGGAAGTGAGCCAGGACAACCAGCTGCTGGCCTGGGCCGACGATGACGTGGGCCGCCGCCAGTACGTGATCCGCTTCAAGGACCTGGCCACCGGCAAGGTGCTGCCCGACGTGATCACCGGCAGCTCCGGTAACGTGGTCTGGGCCGACGACAACCGCACCGTGCTGTACGTGGAGAACGACCCGGAAACCCTGCTGACCGTGCGCGTGAAAAAGCACGTGCTGGGCACCCCGGCCAGCGCCGACACCGTCGTCTACGAAGAAAAGGACGACAGCTTCTACATGGACATCGGCCGCACCCGCGACGACCGCTTCATCATCATCGGCGTGCACAGCACCGTGTCCTCGGAAGAGCGCTACGCCCCGGCCAGCGATCCGACCACCTTCACCGTGCTGGCCCCGCGCCAGCGCGACGTGGAATACGCCGCCGACCACTACGACGGCCGCTGGGTGATCCGCACCAACGATGGCGCCAAGAACTTCAAGCTGGTCACCGCGCCCACCGATGCCACCTCGCGTGCGCAGTGGAAGGACTGGATCGCACATGACGATGCCGTATTCATCGAAGGTTTCGAGCTGTTCGATGCCTACACCGCCATCGCCGAGCGCTCGCAGGGCCTGGAGCGCATCCGCCTGCTGTTCAAGGATGGCCGCAGCGATTACGTGAAGGCCGATGAGCCGGCCTATTCGATGGGCCTGGGTGACAACACCGAAGCCGATACGCCGTGGCTGCGCTACACCTACACCTCGATGGCCACGCCCACCACCGTGTTCGAACTGAATACGGCCACCGGTGAGCGCCGCCAGCTGAAGCAGCAGCCGGTGATCGGCTATGACCCGTCCAAGTACGAAACCGACCGGGTGTGGATCACCGCACGCGATGGCGTGAAGGTGCCGGTCTCGCTGGTCTACCGCAAGGGCTACCAGAAGGATGGCAAGGGCGCGCTGTTCCAGTACGCCTACGGCAGCTACGGCATGTCGATGGACCCGTACTTCAACCAGACCGCGGTGAGCCTGCTCGACCGTGGCGTGGTGTACGCCATCGCCCACATCCGTGGCGGCCAGGAAATGGGCCGCGACTGGTACGAGAACGGCAAGCTGCTCCACAAGCAGAACACCTTCAACGACTTCATCGACGTCACCCGTGGCCTGGTGGCGCAGGGCTGGGCGGCCAAGGACCGCGTGGCCGCCTCCGGTGGCAGCGCCGGCGGCCTGCTGATGGGCGCGGTGGCCAACCAGGCACCGCAGGATTACCGGGTGATGGTGGCGCAGGTGCCGTTCGTGGACGTGGTGACCACCATGCTCGACCCGACCATTCCGCTGACCACCAACGAGTACGACGAGTGGGGCAACCCGGAACAGAAGCCGTTCTATGACTACATGCTGTCCTACTCGCCCTATGACAACGTGAAGCCGCAGGCCTACCCGGCGCTGTTCGTGGGCACCGGCCTGTGGGATTCGCAGGTGCAGTACTGGGAACCGGCCAAGTGGGTGGCCAAGCTGCGTGACGACAACACCGGCCATCTGCCCATCGTGTTCCGCACCAACATGGAGGCCGGCCACGGCGGCAAGTCCGGGCGCTTCCAGCGCTACCGCGAACTGTCCGAGTCCTACGCCTTCGTGCTGCAGCAGCTGGGCCTGGCCGGCGCCACGCCGTAAGCCTGGCGTGTGGGTGGTGGGGGCCGGCAGTGGCCCCCGCCACCATGACCAACCGCTCAGGCGGCAATGGCTATACTCGGGCCATGAGCATCCCCCATCGCAATCGAATCCTGATCCCGCTGGCAGCGGTCGCGCTGCTGTTCCTGGCCGCCTGTGGCAACAAGGACCCGCTGGTGCTGCCGCAGAAGCCGGTCGAAGTGCAGGAGCAGGCCGTGCCTGCGCCGGCCACCGATGAACAGACCCCGCCGGCTACCCAGCCCACCAGTGATGGCAACCCGGCCCCCATGCCCGACCCGGTGAAGAAGGTGGACGGCGGGAATGAGTAAGGCAGGCGCCACAGTGGTGCGTTTCAGCAAGATGCACGGTGCAGGTAACGACTTCGTGGTACTGGACCTGCGCGACGGCTCAGCGCCGCCCACCGCCGAACTGGCCGCACGGCTGGCCGACCGCCACACCGGCGTGGGCTGTGACCAGATCCTCACCATCGAGCTACCGCGTGCGGAAGGCTCGGTGGCGTCCTACCGCATCTGGAACGCGGACGGTTCCAATTCCGAACAGTGCGGCAACGGCGCGCGCTGCATCGCCGCCTGGCTGGTCCGCGACGGCGCCGCACAGGGCGCCCACTTCAGCATCGACAGCCCGCTGGCCACCCATGCGGTGGAGGTGCTGGGGGATGGCCGCTACGCGGTGACCATGGGCGTGCCCGTGTTCGAACCGGCGCGCATTCCGCTGGTCGGCTTCGCGCACCCGCGCGAGGAATACCTGCTGCCGCTGCAGGGCGACAGCGTGCGCTTTGCCGCCGTATCGATGGGCAACCCGCATGCCGTCATCGAAGTGGGGCTGGTCGACGCCGCACCGGTGGAGCGGCTGGGGCCGCTGCTGCAGCAGCACGCCTCGTTCCCGCAGTCGGCGAACGTCGGTTTCGCGCAGGTGATGGACCCCGGCCATGCGCGGCTGCGCGTGTACGAGCGCGGCTCCGGTGAAACCCTGGCCTGCGGCAGTGGCGCCTGTGCCGCGGCGGTCACGCTGATGCAGCGCGGCCGCCTGCAGCGCCAGGCCCGCATCAGCCTGCCCGGTGGCGAGCTGGGCATCGACTGGCCCGGCGATGGCCAGCCGGTGGTGATGTCCGGCCCGACCGCATTCGTCTTCGAAGGGGAGTGGATCGCATGACTGAAACGGCCGACAAGCTCGGTGCCCATGAGGTGGCAGCGTGGCTGCGCCGCCACCCGGGTTTCCTCAAGCAGTTCCCGGACCTGGCGCTGACCCTGGTGGTGCCACGCGACGACGGCCCGACCGCGTCGCTGGCCAGCTACCAGCTGGAAGTGCTGCGCGAGAAGAACCGCGAGCTGTCGCGCCGCCTGGTCGACCTGGGTGCCACCGCCCAGATCAACGAACGGTTGGCGGTGCGTACGCACCAGCTGACCCTGGCGTTGATGAAGCAGGACAACGCCGCCGACACGCTGCGCGCCATGGCCGCCTCGCTGCAGGAAGATTTCGCCGGTGACCTGGTGCGGCTGGTGGTGCACACCCCGGTGGCCGGGCTGGAACAGGCCGACTGGCTGCAGGTGATCGCCGCCGATGACGCGCGGCTGGCACCGTTCCGCGATTGCCTGAAGGATGGCGAGCCGATCTGTGGCCGCCTGCAGCCGGAAAAGAACGCCGTGCTGTACGGCGCGCGCAGCGAAGAGGTGCAGACCACCGCGCTGCTGCCGCTGCCCGGCGTGGGCCTGATTGCCGTGGGCGGCCATGATGCCAACCGGTTCTACCCGGGCATGGGCACGCTGTTCCTGCGCATGATGGGTGATGCGCTGGCCACCGGCCTCACCCGCTTCCACGGCTGAGCAGGGCAGGGCGATGAGCGCGGTACAAGCCTTCCTGCAGCACCTGCAGGTGGAACGGCGGATGTCGGCGCACACGCTCGACGCCTACCGCCGCGATCTGGAGGCGCTGTCGGTGTGGGCCGAACCGCGTGGGGTGGCCGCCGAGGCGCTCGACGCCGATGCGCTGCGCCAGTTCATTGCCGATGAACACCGCCGTGGGTTGTCTGCCAAGAGCCTGCAGCGCCGCCTGTCAGCCTGCCGCAGTTTCTATGCCTGGCTGCTCAAGCACGGGCGCATCGAGGCCAGCCCGGCCGCCACGTTGAAGGCACCGCGCGCGCCGCGCCGCCTGCCGCAGGTGCTCGATGCCGACGAGGCCGTGCAGCTGGTGGAACTGGAGCCGGAAGGTGAACTCGGCCGCCGCGACCGCGCGCTGCTGGAGCTGTTCTATTCCTCCGGGCTGCGCCTGAGCGAGCTGTGCGCGCTGACCTGGCGCGACCTGGATTTCGCCACCGGGCTGGTCAACGTGCTGGGCAAGGGCAACCGCCAGCGCCGCGTCCCGTTCGGGTGCCCCGCGCGCGAAGCGCTGCAGGCCTGGCAGGCCGAGACCGGCGGCGGCCCGGCCGCGCCGGTGTTTCCCGGGCGCAACGGCTTCATCACCCCGCGCGCGGTGCAGATCCGCATCCGCCAGCTGGCGCAGCGCCAGGGCCTGTTCAAGCACGTGCACCCGCACATGCTGCGGCACAGTTTCGCCAGCCATATCCTGGAATCCTCCGGCGATCTGCGCGGCGTGCAGGAGCTGCTCGGCCACGCCGACATCGCCACCACGCAGATCTACACCCACCTGGATTTCCAGCACCTGGCCAAGGTCTACGATGCCGCGCACCCGCGTGCGAAACGCAAGCCGGGGCCGGCGGCGGGCGAAGAAAGCTGAACGCTGGCCCTGCCCCCGGCAGGGGCGGGCGGCTTGAAGGGCGCGGTGCTGGCCCCACCTCTGGTTCTGTCACCCCGGAGGCTCCATGGACCCCAGTCAGAACCCCAACGTTTTCCACGCCACCACCATCGTCTGCGTACGCCGCGGCGAGCATGTGGCCATTGCCGGCGATGGCCAGGTCACCCTGGGCCACACGGTGATGAAGGGCAACGCGCGCAAGGTGCGCCGCCTTGGTCGCGACGGCCAGGTGCTGGCCGGCTTCGCCGGTGCCGCCGCCGATGCCTTCACCCTGTTCGAACTGTTCGAAGCCAAGCTGGAAAAGCATGACCAACTGACCCGCGCCGCCGTTGAACTGGCCAAGGACTGGCGTACCGAACGCCGCCTGGGCAAGCTCGAAGCCCTGCTGGCAGTGGCCGACAGGGAAACCTCGCTGATCATCAGCGGCACCGGCGATGTGATCGAGCCGGAAGACGGCATCATCGCCATCGGTTCCGGCGGCTCCTACGCACTGTCGGCCGCACGCGCGCTGATGGCGCACACCGAACTGGATGCACGCACCATCGCCAGCGAAGCGATCGGCATTGCCGGCGACATCTGCATCTACACCAACCGCAACGTGGTGGTCGAGGAGCTGTGACGGGGAACCCGTCGCAGACCGTCCAGATTCGCCGGGCATGGCCCGGCGCTACCGGCCGGAACCGAACGGTTCCGGCGTCGTAGACAACGCATTCGTGAGCACATCCATGTCGAAGATCGAAGTTTCCTCCGCCACCATGACCCCGCGCGAGATCGTGCAGGAACTGGATCGGCACATCGTGGGCCAGCACGACGCCAAGCGCGCGGTGGCCATTGCCCTGCGCAACCGCTGGCGCCGCATGCAGCTGGCACCGGAGCTGCGCAATGAAGTGATGCCCAAGAACATCCTGATGATCGGCCCGACCGGCGTCGGTAAGACCGAGATCGCGCGCCGCCTGGCAACGCTGGCCAACGCGCCGTTCGTGAAGGTCGAAGCCACCCGATTCACCGAAGTGGGCTACGTCGGCAAGGACGTGGAGCAGATCATCCGTGACCTGGCCGATACCGCGGTCAAGCTGTACCGCGAACAGGCCAAGGTGCGCGTGCGTACGCAGGCCGAAGAGCGTGCCGAAGACCGCATCCTCGACGCGCTGCTGCCGCGCCGCAGTACCGGCATCGGTTTCGACCCGGAAGCGGCGCGCAACGAAGCGTCGGCGCAGGACAGCGAGACCCGCATCAAGTTCCGCCGCATGCTGCGCAATGGTGAGCTGGACGACCGCGAGATCGAACTGGAAGTGTCGGCCAACGTCAGCATGGACATCATGACCCCGCCGGGCATGGAGGAAATGGGCCAGCAGCTGAAGTCGATGTTCGCCAACCTGGGCGGCAGCGCCAAGGCGCAGAAGCGCACGCTGAGCATCAAGGCCGCGCGCCCGCTGCTGGTGGAAGAAGAAGCCGGCAAGCTGGTCAACGAGGACGACATCCGCACCGCCGCCATCGAAGCCTGCGAACAGCATGGCATCGTGTTCATCGATGAGATCGACAAGGTTGCCAAGCGTGGCGACGCAGGCTCATCCGGTGGCGATGTCTCGAGCGAAGGCGTGCAGCGCGACCTGCTGCCGCTGGTGGAAGGTTCCAACGTGTCCACCAAGTACGGCACGATCAAGACCGACCACATCCTGTTCATTGCCTCCGGCGCGTTCCACCTGGCCAAGCCCAGCGACCTGATTCCCGAGCTGCAGGGCCGTTTCCCGATCCGCGTGGAACTGAGGGCGCTGAGCAAGGATGATTTCGTGCGCATCCTGACCGAACCGAAGGCCGCGCTGACCAAGCAGTACGAAGCGCTGCTGGCCACCGAAGGCGTCAAGGTCAGCTTCACCGCCGACGCGGTGGACCGGCTGGCCGAGATCGCCTTCCAGGTGAACGAGCGCCAGGAGAACATCGGTGCCCGCCGCCTGCACACCGTGCTGGAGCGCCTGCTGGATGCACTGAGCTACGAAGCGCCGGACCGCGATGGCGAGACCATCAGCATCGACAGCGCCTACGTGGACAAGTACCTGGGCGAGCTGGTGAAGGACCCGGACCTGAGCCGCTACATCTTGTAATGCGAAAAGCCGCCGAAAGGCGGCTTTTTTTGTGCGCGTAGCGGCTCGGTTGGTGCGATTCCGGCCGATGCGCCATGACCGGTAGAGTCGACTGTTAGTCGACTGCTCTTCGCGACAAACCAAAAATGCCCGCGCAGTTGCGCGATAGTCGACTGACAGTCGACTCTACCCCCCGTCCCCCCGTCCCGCCGTCCCGCCGTCCCGCCCAAGCGGGTAACCGGCCAGCCAACCTGTCCCCCACCGCCAGCTACGCCTCTGGCAGCCGCTCCGGCATCGCGCCGGGGGTGAACACGCCTTCCTTCACGTAGGCGGCCAGGGTCATGTCCACGGCCAGCATGCCGTCGCGCTTGAGGTCCATCATCTCCGGCTCGACCATCGCGCCGTGGATCACGCCCAGTACCGTGGCGTGCAGCATGCGCGCGGCGATCTGCGGGTCGGCGCCCTCGCGCAGCTGGCCCAGCTGCTGGGCGCGGTGCAGCGCCCGGGTCATCCGTTCCTGGCCATCGCGGAAGCCTTCCTGCTGCATGTCCGCCAGCAGCTTGTTCTCGCCGGACGCATCGCTGCGCAGCATGATCTCCATGGTCTTGCGCAGCCGTGCGTCCTCGGCCAGGTCCACCAGCGAGGTGACGATGACCGAGCGCAGGTCCAGCACCGGCGTGGAGCGCAGCTCGGTGGAGGTGCGCTCCAGGTCCTGCATGAAGGGCAGGTGCACCCGCTGCATCAGCGCGGCCAGCACCTCGCCCTTGTTCTTGAAGTGCCAGTAGACCGCGCCGCGGGTATAGCCGGCGCGGGCGCCGATCATCTCCAGCGTGGTACGGGCCACCCCGTGTTCATGGAAGCACGCCTCGGCAGCATCAAGGATGCCGTCATAGGTCGCCTGAGTTTCCTCTTTCGTCTTGCGGGCCATTGCTACGAGTGGGCGTGAAACGTGGCTGAATTGTACCGGTTTACAAACAAACAATCATGTATGTATATTTGCGCCCCACGCTCCGCGCTAACCCCGCTGCCGGCGACGGCTGCGTGCTGGCCGGGGTTGGCTGCCATCTGCGAAGAACGTGCGCGCATCGCTCGCGCCGGCTCCGTATCACGGCACGCTGAGAACTTTCCCCCCTACGAGCCCTTGCCCCCATGCAACTGACCCGAATCCGACCCTTCGTGCTGTCGCTGGCGATCGCCGCGACCGTGGCCGCCTGTGGCGGTGAACAGCAGGCCCCCGAACAGGGGCCCGGCCAGGTCACCGTGGTGACCCTCAAGCCGAAAACGGCCGCGCTCACCCGTGAACTGCCGGGCCGCACCAACGCCTTCCTGGTGGCCGAAGTGCGCCCGCAGGTCAGCGGCATCGTGGCCAAGCGGCTGTTCACCGAAGGCGGCCTGGTGACCGAAGGCCAGCCGCTGTACCAGATCGAAGACGCCAGCTACCGCGCCCAGGCCAACAGCGCCCGCGCCCAGCTGGCCCGTGCCAAAGCCACCGCCAATGCCGCCCGCCTCAGCGCGGCGCGCATCACCGAACTGGCCAAGGTCGACGCGGTCAGCAAGCAGGACCTGGAAAACGCCGTGGCCGCGCAAAAGCAGGCCGAGGCCGACGTCGGTGCCGCCAAGGCCTCGCTGGACGCGGCCAACGTCACCCTCGGCTATGCCCGCATCACCGCGCCGATCAGTGGCCGCATCGGCAAGTCCAGCGTCACCCAGGGCGCGCTGGTCAGCAGCGGCCAGGCCACGGCGCTGGCCACCGCGCAGCAGCTGGACCCGATCTACGTCGACCTGACCCAGTCCTCGGCCGAGCTGCTGCAGCTGCGCCGCGAACTGGCCCAGGGCCGCCTGCAGGACAACAAGGAACTGCCGGTGACGGTGCTGCTGGAAGACGGCAGCACCTTCGCGCACAAGGGCACCCTGGAGTTCTCCGAAGTGAGCGTGGACCCGACCACCGGCAGCTTCGCGCTGCGGGTGAAGGCGGCCAACCCCGATGGCGTGCTGATGCCGGGCATGTACGTGCGCGCGGTAATCGGCGGCGGCGTGCGCGCCAATGCGCTGCTGGTGCCGATGCAGGGCGTGGCGCGCGACCCCAAGGGCGACACCAGCGCAATGGTGGTGGACAAGGACAACAAGGTGGCCGTGCGCCCGGTCAAGGTCAGCCGCGCGCTGGGCGACAAGTGGCTGGTCGAGGACGGCCTGCAGGCCGGCGACCGCGTCATCGTCGAAGGCCTGCAGAAGATCGGCCCCGGCATGCCGGTACAAGCCACCGAGAAGGGCGCCGCCCCGGCCCAGCCGGCCATCGGCCAGCCTGCCGCACAGCCGGCCGCGCCGGCTGGCGACGCGAAGTAAGCGGAGAACCCCATGGCACGTTTTTTCATTGATCGACCCATCTTCGCGTGGGTGATCGCCATCATCATCATGCTGGCCGGCGCGCTGGCGGTGGTGAAGCTGTCGGTCTCGATGTACCCGGAAGTGGCACCGCCGGCCGTCGAGATCAGCGCGACCTACCCGGGTGCATCGGCCAAGGTGGTCGAGGATTCGGTGACCCAGATCATCGAGCAGAACATGAAGGGCATCGATGGCCTGATCTACTTCTCCTCCAACAGCTCGGCCAATGGCCAGGCCACCATCACCCTGACCTTTTAGAGCGGTACCAACCCGGATATCGCCCAGGTGCAGGTGCAGAACAAGCTGCAGCTGGCCATGCCGCTGCTGCCGCAGGAAGTGCAGCGGCAGGGCATCAACGTGGCCAAGTCCAGCAGCGGCTTCCTGCAGGTCATCGGCTTTGTGTCCAATGACGGCAGCATGGACGCCAACGATATTTCCGACTACATCGGCTCCAATATCGTCGACCCGCTCAGCCGCGTGCCGGGCGTGGGCAACATCCAGGTGTTCGGCGGCAAGTACGCCATGCGCATCTGGCTGGACCCCAACAAGCTGCACACCTACAAGCTGTCGGTGGACGAAGTGACCGCCGCAGTGAAGGCGCAGAACGCACAGGTGGCCATTAGCCAGCTGGGCGGTGCGCCGTCGGTGAAGGGCCAGCAGCTCAACGCCACCATCAACGCGCAGGACCGCCTGCAGACCCCGGAACAGTTCCGCAACATCCTGGTGCGCGGTGGCACCGATGGCAGCGAACTGGGCCTGGGCGATGTGGCCCGCGTCGAGCTGGGCGCGGAAAGCTACGACTTCGTCACCCGCTACAACGGCAAGCCGTCCACCGGTATCGCCATCACCTTGGCCGCCGGCGCCAATGCGCTGGACACCGCCAACGGCGTGCGCGCCGCGCTGGAGGACATGAAGGCCAATTTCCCGGCCGGGCTGGAATCGGTGGTGCCGTATGACACCACGCCGTTCGTGCAGGTCTCGATCAAAGGCGTCATCAAGACCCTGATCGAAGCGATCGTGCTGGTATTCGTGGTGATGTACCTGTTCCTGCAGAACTTCCGCGCGACCCTGATCCCGACCATCGCGGTGCCCGTGGTGCTGCTGGGCACCTTCGGCATCCTGGCCATGCTCGGTTTCTCGGTGAACATGCTGACCATGTTCGCCATGGTGCTGGCCATCGGCCTGCTGGTGGACGATGCCATCGTGGTGGTGGAGAACGTCGAGCGCATCATGTCCGAAGAGGGCCTGTCGCCGCTGGAAGCCACCCGCAAGTCGATGAGCCAGATCACCGGCGCGCTGGTGGGCATCGGCCTGGTGCTGTCGGCGGTGTTCGTGCCGATGGCCTTCATGAGCGGCTCCACCGGCGTGATCTACCGCCAGTTCTCCGCCACGATCGTGTCGGCCATGGCGCTGTCAGTGCTGGCGGCCATCGTGCTGACCCCGGCGCTGTGCGCGACCATGCTCAAGCCGCTGAAGAAGGGCGAGCACCACACCGCGCACAAGGGCTGGTCGGGCCGCTTCTTCAATGCGTTCAACCGCAGCTTCGACCGTTCCAGCAACAGCTACCAGCGCGGCGTCAAGGGCATCCTGTCGCGGCCGTGGCGCTTCATGTCCATCTTCGCCGTGCTGGCGCTGGTGATGGGCCTGCTGTTCATGCGCCTGCCCAGTTCGTTCCTGCCCAATGAAGACCAGGGCATCCTGATGGCGCTGGTACAGACCCCGGTCGGTGCCACCCAGGAACGCACGCTCGAAGCGATGTACAAGATGGAAGAGCACTTCCTGAAGAACGAGAGCGATGCGGTGGAGTCGGTGTTCTCGGTGCAGGGCTTCAGCTTCGCCGGCATGGGCCATAATGCGGACATGTCCTTCATCAAGCTCAAGGACTGGAAGGAGCGCAATGCCGACCAGGGCGTGGGGGCGATCACCGGGCGTGCAATGGGCGCGCTGGGCCAGATCAAGGACGCCTTCATCTTCGCCTTCCCGCCGCCGGCCATGCCGGAACCGGGTATCGGTTCGGGCTTCACCTTCTTCCTGAAGGACAACAGCGGCAAGGGCCACGACGCGTTGCTGGCCGCGCGCAACCAGCTGCTGGGCGGTGCCGGCCAGAGTAAGGTGCTGGCCAACGTGCGCCCCAACGGCCAGGAAGATACCCCGCAGCTACGCATCGACGTGGACGTGGAAAAGGCCAACGCCCTGGGGCTGTCCACCAGCGCGATCAACAGCACGCTGGCCGCGGCCTGGGGCAGCAGCTACATCGATGACTTCATCGACCGTGGCCGCGTCAAGCGCGTGTACGTGATGGCCGATGCTCCGTTCCGCATGAACCCGGACGACTTCGACGTGTGGTCGGTGAAGAACGGGCAGGGCGAGATGGTGCCGTTCAGCGCCTTCGCGTCCAAGCGCTGGGATTACGGTTCGCCGCGCCTGGAACGCTACAACGGCGTGTCGGCAATGGAAATCCAGGGCGAGCCGGCCCCGGGCGTTGCCTCCGGCGATGCCATGGCCGAGATCGAGCGCCTGGCCAAGGACCTGCCGCCGGGCTTCGAGATCGAGTGGACCGCGCTGCCCTACCAGGAACGCCAGGCCGGCTCGCAGACGCCGCTGCTGTACACGCTGTCGCTGCTGATCGTGTTCCTGTGCCTTGCCGCGCTGTATGAAAGCTGGAGTGTGCCGACCTCGGTGCTGCTGGTGGCACCGCTGGGCATCCTCGGCGCGGTGCTGGCCAACACCTTCCGTGGCATGGAGCGCGACATCTACTTCCAGGTGGCGATGCTGACCACGGTGGGCCTGACCAGCAAGAACGCGATCCTGATCGTGGAATTCGCCAAGGAAAACCTGGAGAAGGGCGCGGGGCAGATCGAAGCGACGATGCATGCGGTGCGCGACCGCCTGCGCCCGATCATCATGACCTCGCTGGCCTTCGACCTGGGCGTGCTGCCGCTGGCGATCGCCTCCGGTGCCGGTTCCGGCGCGCAGCGTGCCATCGGTACCGGCGTGCTCGGCGGCATGGTGGTCGGCACGGTGCTGGGCGTGTTCTTCATCCCGCTGTTCTTCGTGGTGGTGCAGCGCGTGTTCAACCGCCGGTCCACGACATGACCCGACGCGGTACGGCCGGCCCCCGCCGGCCTCCGATGATCGCTTGATGTGAATCCAACGAGGGCGCCGGCCCCTGGCTGGCATCACCTCCTGCCATCCGGCAGTACCGATGGAAGCCTTTGCCATGAAACGTGCCCCCCCTGTTCCTTTCCCTTGCCGCCGTGCTTGCACTGGCCGGCTGTTCCAGCTTCGTGCCGCGGCACACCGCCGTTGCCCCGTCCATTCCCGCGCAGTGGCCGGCCGACGCCGGCCAGGGCCAGGCCGCCGACGTGGCTGCACTGGGCTGGCGTGATTTCTTCAGCGATGAGCGCCTGCAGCAGGTGATCGACCAGGGCCTGGAAAACAACCGCGACCTGCGCGTGGCCGTGCTGAACGTGGAACGCGCGCGCGGCCAGTACCGCATCCAGCGCGCCGACCGCGTGCCGGGCATGGCCGTGCAGGGCCAGATGGAGCGGCGCGGCAGCGAGGCCGGGGTGAGCGAGCAGTTCACCGCCGGGCTGGGCGTGACCGAGTTCGAACTGGACCTGTTCGGCCGCGTGCGCAACTTGAGCGAAGCGGCGCTGCAGCAGTACTTCACCGTGGCCGCCAACCGCCGCAACGCGCAGATGAGCCTGATTGCCGAAACGGCAACCGCCTGGCTGACGCTGGGCGCTGACCGCGAGCAGCTGCGGCTGTCCGAGGCCACCCTGGCCGCCTACGAGCAGTCCCTCACGCTGGCCGAAGCGCGGCACGACCGCGGCGGCAGTTCGGCACTGGAACTGAGCCAGACCCGCACGCTGGTGGAAACCGCGCGCACCGATGCGGCGCGCCTGCGCGGCCAGGTGGCACGCGACCGCAACGCGCTGGCGCTGCTGGCCGGGGGCCAGGTGGCCGACGACCTGCTGCCGGACACCGTCGATGCACAGCTGCTGGCACTGGCACCCCCGCCGGCGGGGGTGCCCAGCGACGTGCTGCTGCAGGGCCCGGACATCATGGCCGCCGAGTACCAGCTGCTGACGGCCAACGCCAACATCGGCGCGGCACGTGCCGCGTTCTTCCCCAGCATCAAGCTGACCGGCAGCATCGGCAGCAGTTCCACCGAACTGTCGGGCCTGTTCGACAGCGGCACGCGGGTCTGGAATTTCCTGCCCACGCTCAGCCTGCCGATCTTCCAGGGCGGCAAGCTGCGCGCCAACCTGGCCGTGGCCACCGCCGATCACGATATCGCGCTGGCGCAGTACGAGAAGGCCATCCAGGTCGGTTTCCGCGAAGCCTCCGACGCCCTGGCGCAGGGCAGCAGCCTGGATGCGCAGGTGCAGTCGCAACAGGCACTGGTGGCCGCTGCCGAACAGGCACGCACGCTGTCGCAGGCCCGCTATGACGCCGGGCTGGACAGCTTCATCACCCTGCT
Source organism: Stenotrophomonas maltophilia (assembly GCA_009912235.1). GTDB lineage: Bacteria > Pseudomonadota > Gammaproteobacteria > Xanthomonadales > Xanthomonadaceae > Stenotrophomonas > Stenotrophomonas maltophilia_AV. The sequence continues at coordinate 412,378 of WNDS01000003.1, read as the reverse complement.
CGACGCGCGGCGTACCGCTTACACCGCACAGCAGACGCAGCTGCAGGCCAACCTGGCCCAGCAGGCCAACCGCATCACGCTGTACAAGGTGCTGGGCGGCGGCTGGCACGCACGCGGGTAAACCCCGGTAGCGCCGGGCCATGCCCGGCGGTTTCTGGCGCAGGCCCAGGCGCTAGCGCATGCGCCATCGGCACCAGGCAAACGGATAGTCATCCAGATTGGCAGCGAGCCCCGCACGTATCGGATTGCCAAGGATGTAGCGCGCATGGCGCATCAGCGCCTCTTCATGGCGAACTGCGTGGTCGAAGTAGCTCGGCTGCCACAGCGGCGTCTGCACGCCGCACTGTTGTCCCAGAACGCGGCTGCTGCGGGATTTCAACGTTCCCATCAAGCGCGCGAGTGAGCCTGTGCGCAGCTGCATCAGCCAATGAACATGGTCAGGCATGACGACCCAGGCGTATGAGCGGCTGAGCCCTTCGCGTTCGACGAAGCGCAGGGTATCCACAAAGCAGCCGGCGCAGCGCGGGTCTGTAAACACCGGTCGGCGCTTCAGCACCACGGTGGTCAGCACGTAACAGCCATCGATACGGGAATCGCGGCCACGTTGCAGATGACGACTGGACATGGAGCCAGTCTGGACATCCGCTCTGAACCTGCCTATCGGCAGACACCCCGGCAGCGTGTGAGGCTCAGCCGCATTCGGCAGGGAGCTCTGGTAGCGCCGGGCCATGCCCGGCGGCATTCCGTTGAGCATTCATGTCATCGAACGCAGGCCATGCGTTGCGGTCGTCAGACCGCTTCATCATCGCGTGGGGCGGCGCGGCAGGAACGCACCCGGGCCAGCGCGTCGCCGGCTTCGCGCGCCATGCGCTCGTACTCGCGGCGGATCTCTTCCAGCCGCTGCTCGTCCATTTCCTCCAGGTCCAGCAACTCATTGTTGGCCTAGGCGGTGGCACGGATCAGCTCGTCCAGCTTGATCTGCATGGCGGCGGTATCGGCGTTCTGCGTGTGCTGGATCAGGAACACCATCAGGAAGGTGATGATGGTGGTGCCGGTGTTGATCACCAGCTGCAAGGTGTCGTTGAAACCGAACACCGGCCCGCTGACGCCCCACAGCACCACGATGGTCACTGCCGCCAGGAAGGTCCACGGCGAGCCGGCGGCGCTGGCCGCCTTCTTGGCAATGGTGTTGAACAGGGTGCGCGCGCTCATCGTCGTCATCCACAGGGAGTGCCGACGATGATCGGCCAGGCGCCCGTGCAGGCGCCGTGCAGTGGGCTCAGGCGCGCAGGCGCTGCAGGCGCGGGGCGTGCTGGGGCGGGATGGTGCTGCTGCGGTACAGATGGTCCCAGCAGCGTTCGACGAAATCGCGGGCCTGCGCTTCGGTCAGGCGCGGCATGATCTGCAGGGCGTACTGGGTCTGGAACATGTCGTCGCGCTGTTCGTCGGTCGCGCGCGGCTGGGTGATCAGCGAATCGCAGGCAAACTTGATCCACGGGATGTAATGGCCGAACGAGCCATTGCCGAGCGCACCTCCTGCATGCTGCTGTCGCCAGTGATTGAGCTCGGCGTCGACCTCGATGACGGGCGGGATGGCGGGGACTTCAGTGCGCATGGCAATCCAGTAATGAAAAGGGTAATGGCGGTGGGGGAATCCAGAGTGTGGACTCCGCACCGGTGCAGGCCGTGTCAGCGCGGCGTGGAGCTGGCGTGGCGAAGGGCCAGCAGCTGCGCGTGTTCCACCGCACCCAGTCGCTCGGCCAGTGCGGCCATCGCGTTGCACAGCCGGACACGGTCGCGCGGGTGCTGGCGTACCAGCTCCAGTTGCAGGCCTTGGTAGGCGCTCCAGAAGGGCGCGCTGCGCTGATGCAGTGCGTACTGTTCCTGCAGCCGTTCCCAGACCACCGCCAGTGCAGGATCCATGGCGGCGTGTGCGCGGTGCGCGGTGGTTCGGGCACTCATGGCAGCTCTCCGGTGCGTGCCCCCTGTGCAACCACCGTAGACGTGCCTGCCATTGCGGGTGTTATCACCGCGTGTGCAGCGGTCAACGCGCAGTGTGCGCATTGTGGCGTCGATCGCCCGAAACCGCTGCGGCAGCAGGCCTGCGCGCAGAAACGCAGGCCTGAAGCATTCATTAATCCCCGCGACAACCGGTCGCGGTGTGGCTCATTCACCGATGTCTTCGTTCCAGATCTCGGGATGGCGCTCGATGAAATTGCCCAGCAGGTCCACGCATTCCTGGCTGTCCAGGTCGATCACGTTGACGCCGCTCTCGCGCAGCCAGTCGATGCCGCCCTGGAAGGTGCGCGATTCGCCCACCACCACGGTGCCGATGTTGAACTGGCGCACCAGGCCGGAGCAGTACCAGCACGGGGCCAGGGTGGTCACCATGATCGTGTCGCGGTAACCGCGCTGGCGGCCGGCCTTGCGGAATGCATCGGTTTCACCGTGCACCGACGGGTCGCCTTCCTGCACGCGGCGGTTGTGGCCGCAGCCCAGCAGGCGCCCATCGGCGTGGTACAGGGCCGCGCCGATCGGCACGCCGCCCTCGGCCAGGCCGGCACGGGCTTCGGCAATGGCGGTCTGCAGCAGGGCAGGGTAGTCGGGGGCGGCGATCATGCGGAGCTCCTGGGTTGAATCGGAGGGCCATGATACGCACCGGGCCCCCCGCAGCGGCCCCGGCGGTGCGATAATCGGGGCATGAGCGAATCCCCCTACAAGTCTGGCACCACCCATTTCGGGTTCCGCGACGTCGCCGCGCAGGACAAGCAGAAGCTGGTCGGCAAGGTGTTCACCTCGGTCGCACGCAACTACGACCTGATGAACGACCTGATGAGCCTGGGCATCCACCGGGTGTGGAAGCGCTACTACGTGGCCACCGCACAGGTGAAGCCGGGTGAGCGTGCGCTGGACCTGGCCGGCGGTACCGGCGACATCGCCGCGCTGATCAAGGAGCGCGTCGGCAGCGAAGGCTCGGTCGTGCTGGGCGACATCAACGCCGGCATGCTGTCGGTCGGCCGCGACCGGCTGACCAACCGCGGCCTGGTGGGCGGCCTGGACTACGTGCAGTGCAACGCCGAGGCCCTGCCGTTCCCCGACGCCAGCTTCGACCTGGTGACCATTGCCTTCGGCCTGCGCAACGTGACCGACAAGGACGCCGCACTGCGCGAGATGTACCGCGTGCTGAAGGTGGGCGGGCAGGCGCGCGTGCTGGAGTTCTCCGAAGTGACCGCGGACTGGTTCAAGCCGATCTACGACTTCCACTCGTTCAAGATCCTGCCGAAGCTGGGCGCGCTGTTCGCCCGCGATGCCGACAGCTACCAGTACCTGGCCGAGAGCATCCGCAAGCACCCGCCGCAGGAAGAGCTGAAGGCGATGATGAGCGCGGCCGGTTTCGAGCGCAGCCATTACAAGAACCTGACCGGCGGCATCGTCTCGATCCATTCCGGTTACAAGCTGTAAGCCCTGGGGTGCAGCGGGCGTTGATGCATTCGTGCCAACCAACGGTTGGCACCTGCCGGGTGCCGGGCAAGCCGGTGCCGGAACGGCGCCGCGGGCGATGACGCGTCCGTGCCAACCAAGGTTGGCACTTACCCACGGCGCATGACCGCCCCCTCCGGCCGGCCTTACCCCGCACCGCGCAACGTGTCCCGGGCGAGGGAGAGGTACCATTGCGGCCTGATCCCCGTAACGGTCCCGATTCATGCGTAATCCGCTGATGCTCCTCCCGCTGGCCGTGGCCCTGGCCGCCGGCTGCTCCCAGGAGGCGGCCACCCCGCCGCTGCCCCGACTGCCCAGAAGGCCCCCGCCGCCCCCGTGAACGCCGAAAACCGCAGCCACGACGAAAGCTCGTACGCCCAGGCGGACAAGGTGGTCATCAAGGACATCGCACTGGATCTCAACCTGGATTTTGACCAGAAGCAGATCGGCGGCACCGCCACCTACACGCTGGAATGGAAGCAGAAGGACGCCCAGCAGCTGGTGCTGGACACCCGTGAGCTGAGCATCGCCAAGGTCGAGGCGATCGGCGCCGATGGCGCGCGCAGCCCGCTGAAGTTCGAACTGGCGCCGGTGGACAAGGTGTTCGGCAGCAAGCTGACCATCGAGGCCCCGCAGCAGCCGGCCAAGGTGGAGGTGACCTACCACACCGCCCCGACCGCCTCGGGCCTGCAGTGGCTGGCGCCGTCGATGACCGAAGGCAAGAAGCTGCCCTTCATGTTCAGCCAGTCGCAGGCCATCCACGCCCGTTCGTGGGTGCCGCTGCAGGACACCCCGAGCGTGCGCTTCACCTACAGCGCGCACGTGACCTCGCGCAAGGACGTGATGGTGCTGATGAGCGCCGACAACGATCCCAAGGCATCGCGTGATGGCGACTACCGCTTCACCATGCCGCAGCTGATTCCGTCCTACCTGCTGGCCATCGCTGCCGGCGACCTGGTGTTCCAGCCCATTTCCGGCCGTTCCGGCGTGTGGGCCGAACCGACCATGGTGGGCAAGGCCGCCAAGGAATTCGAAGACACCGAGAAGATGATCGGTGCCGCCGAGAAGCTGTACGGCCAGTACCGCTGGGGCCGCTATGACATGCTGGTGCTGCCGCCGTCGTTCCCGTTCGGCGGCATGGAAAACCCGCGCCTGACCTTCGCCACCCCGACCGTGATCGTCGGCGACAAGTCGCTGGTTTCGCTGGTGGCCCATGAACTGGCGCACAGCTGGTCGGGCAACCTGGTGACCAACGCCAGCTGGAAGGACATCTGGCTCAACGAAGGCTTCACCACGTACGTGCAGGGGCGCATCACCGAAGCCCTGTACGGCACCGAGATGGCCGAGATGGAAAAGCAGATCGACCAGACCGACCTGCTGGCCGAAGTGAAGGACATGAGCCCGGCCGACCAGGCGCTGGCGCTGCCGCCGCTGAACGAACGCGACCCCGACGAGGCCCTGAGCCAGGTCGCCTACGTCAAGGGCTCCTGGTTCCTGGAGTTCCTGGAACAGCGTTTCGGCCGCGAGACCTTCGATCCGTTCCTGCGTGGCTGGTTCGATGACCATGCCTTCCAGAGCGCCAACACCGACCAGTTCGTCGAGTACCTGAAGAAGAACCTGCTGTCGAAGAAGCCCGACGCGGTGACCGACGCCGAGCTGCACGCATGGCTGGACGAGCCGGGCATTCCGGCGTTCGCGGTGAAGGCCAAGTCGCGCAACTTCAGCAACGTCGATACCGCGCGCATCGCCTTTGACAGTGCCGGTACGCTGCCCAGCAGCCAGCTGACCGCCGAGTGGAGCACCCAGGAATGGGCGCGCTTCATCGACGGCCTCGGCAAGACCCAGCCGAAGGACAAGCTGGCCCAGCTGGACCGTACCTTCCACTTCACCGGCATCGCCAATGGCGAGATCGCCATGCGCTGGTATCCGCTGGCCATCCGCAGCGGCTACAGCGAAGCCAATGACGCGGCTGCAGCGTTCATCGAGCGCGTGGGCCGCCGCAAGCTGATCATGCCGATCTACGCCGAACTGGTGAAGACGCCTGAAGGCCTGGCCATTGCCAAGGCCGCCTTCGAAAAGGCCAAGTCGGGCTACCACCTGATCACCACCGGCTCGGTACAGGACATGCTGTCCAAGGCCGAAGCCAAGTAAGAAGAAGCGCCGGGCATCCCCCGGCGCTTTTTTTTGTAGAGTCGAGCCACGCCCGGCCGGCATTCCAGCCGCAACCGGGCATGGCTCAACACTGCAGAAAGCGTAGACACGAAGGACTTGCGCATGAAACGACTGATCCTGATCACCGCCTGCACGCTGGCCCTGGCCGCCTGCGGCAACCCCGAAGCCGAGCGCCAGGCGCAGGAACAGGCCGCTGCCGCCGCCAAGGTGCAGAAAGAGACCAAGGCCAACGACGTGGCCAAACAGTACGACACCGCCGTGGCTGCGCAGGACTGGGAGCGCGCACGCCTGCAGGGCGGGGTGCTGCTGGACCAGTACAAGGACACCGACGCGGCCGCGCGCATCGAGCCCGGCTTTGCCGAGATCAAGGCCAAGGCCGATGCCGCGCGCGACCTGCGCCGCATGCAGGCGCTGTGGCAGTACAATGAGATGCCCGTCGGCAGCAAGGGCAAGCAGATCTCGGCCACCATCTTCAGCAAGGAACGCGTGGACGTGGACAGCAGCGGCCCCAAGCCGGTGCAGCTGGTGTTCCGCGACCACCCCGAGTGGAAGCGCCACGCCTACCTGGTGCTGCAGGCCGGTGATTTCCGCTGCCCGCAGTGCACGGTGAAGGTCAGCGTGGACGGCGGCAAGCCGGTGGCGATGGCTGCCTGGCGGCCGAAGACCGACGAGGCCATCACCATGTTCATCTCCGACCAGAAGGCGCTGTGGAAGCTGGCCCACCAGGGCAAGGCGATCAGCATCGAGTTCCCGGTGAAGGCCGGTGGCACGCGCACGGCGGTGTTCGAGACTGGCGGCGTGGACGTGCGCGGCATGCCCACGTGGTGGCAGTGACACCCGGTACATCGGGCGCGGGGCCGTTGTCGGCGCTGCGCCACTGGGTGTTCGACATGGATGGCACGCTAACCGTGGCTGTGCATGACTTCGAGCGCATCAAGCGCGAACTGTCGATTCCGCCGCAGGATGACATCCTCACCCACCTGGCCGCGCTGCCGGCTGCTGAAGCGCGCGCCAAGCACGCCTGGCTGCTGGAGCACGAGCGTGCGCTGGCCGCCACCTCCCGGCCGGCCACCGGTGCGGTGGCCCTGGTGCGCGCGCTGCACGGGGCGGGCTGCCGGCTCGGCATCCTGACCCGCAACGTGCGCAGTCTGGCGCAGGTGACGCTGCAGGCCATCGGGTTGGGTGACGTGTTTGCCGAGGATGCGATCATCGGGCGCGACGAGGCCGAGCCAAAGCCGTCGCCGGCTGGCCTGCAGTATTTCGTGCGGCGCTGGCAGGTGGACCCGGCCCAGGTGGTGATGGTGGGCGATTACCGCTTCGACCTGGAATGCGGCCGGGCGGCGGGAACCCGCACCCTGCTGGTCAATGCCCCGGACAACCCGTGGCCGGGCATGGCCTGCTGGCACCTGGCCGATTGCACGGCGGTGCTGGCGCACTGGCAGCGCTAGCCGGGCGGGCCCTGTGCGTGCCGCTGGCCAGCGGCACACGCATGCGCACTCAACAACGGCCGCCGCGCCGTGTATTGTGCGGGGCCGGCAATCCGGGCGCTGCCTGGAGCCGGCGCAGGGCGGGCGCAGCTGGGGAGCTGCGGCCTGCCATGCCGGCAACCTGAGTCATCGGTGGAGGCCTGCCGGGGAGCAGGCGTAATGCGTTTGCGTGGTGTGGCCCGCTGCCAGGGAAACGGCGTGGGTGTCTGTCGTTCCCTTTCTGGAAGTCCTTGCATGCTCCGACTCGTGTGGGTGTCGCTGTCCCGGCGTCTGTGTCCGATCGCCGTGTTCTTCGTGTTCGGCCTGCTGGCGTTGTCGCTGTCACGGCTGGGGCTGTCGCTGTGGCATGCGCCGCGGGTCAGCGCCGCCGACGGCTGGTCCAGCGTGTTCCTGCAGGGCCTGCGCGTGGACGTGGCCACCCTGTGCCTGCTGTACGGCATTCCGGCCGTGCTGGCGCTGCTGCTGCCGCTGCACGGACGCGTGGGCCACGCCTGGCGGCAACTGCTGCGCGCCTGGCTGATCGTGGCCAGCCTGCTGCTGGTGTTCATGGAACTGGCCACGCCCAGTTTCATGGCCGAGTACGGCCTGCGCCCGAACCGCCTGTTCCTGGAATACCTGGCCTACCCCGAGGAAGTGGGGATGACCCTGCTGCGCGGGCACCCGCTGGCGGTGGTGATCGAAACGGTGGCCGTGGTGGTGCTGTGCTGGGCGCTGCTGCGCGGTTCGCGGCGCTGGGCAGGCGCCGCGCCGGCGCCCCGTGCCGAGGCCGGCTGGCTGTGGCGGCTGCCGCTGGCCGTGGCCGTGCTGTTGCTGGCAGCCATGGGCGTGCGTTCCACCCTGGGGCATCGGCCGCTCAGCCCGGCCCTGGCGGCGTTCTCGATCGACCCGACCGTCAATGCGCTGCCGCTGAATTCGCTCTACACCGTGGGCTACGCCGCGCGCCAGCTGGCCGACCGCAGCGAAACCTCACGCGTGTATGGCGACCTGCCGCTGGAGGGCGTGGCGGCCGAACTGCGCGCCAGCAGTGGCCTGCCGGCGTCGGCGTACGTGTCCGACGCGCTGCCCACCCTGGCCGTGCGCCCGCCGGCGTACCAGGGCGCGCCGCGCAACCTGGTGATCGTGCTGGAAGAAAGCCTGGGCGCGTAGTTCATCGGCAGCCTGGGCGGGCGGCCGCTGTCGCCGCACTACGATCAGCTCAGCACGCGGGGCTGGGCGTTCGAGCGCCTGTACGCCACCGGCACCCGCTCCGTGCGCGGCATCGAGGCGGTCCTCACCGGCTTCCCGCCCGCCCCGGCCGAATCGGTGGTGAAGCTGCCGGCCACCCGCCAGCGCTTCTTCACCCTGGCCGACGTGCTGGCCCGGCACGGCTATGACACCGGCTTCTACTACGGCGGTGAAAGCCACTTCGACAACATGCGCGAGTTCTTCCTGGGCAACGGGTTCACCCGCATCGTGGACCGCAAGGACTACCGCAACCCGGTGTTCGTCGGCTCCTGGGGGGCCTCGGACGAAGATCTGTTCGGTCTGGCCGACCAGCGGTTCCAGCAGTTGAACGCAGAGGGCAAGCCGTTCTTCGGCCTGGTGTTCACGTCCAGCAACCACGATCCGTTCGAGTTCCCGGACGGCCGCATCACCCTGCACGAGCAGCCCCGGCAGACCCGCGACAACGCCGCCAAATACGCCGACCACGCGCTGGGTGGGTTCTTCCGCAAGGCGATGGCATCGCCGTATTGGGACAACACCGTGTTGCTGGTGGCAGCCGATCATGATTCCCGGGTGTTCGGGAAGAACCTGGTGCCCATCGGCAACTTCCACATTCCCGGCCTGATCCTGGGCGGCGGCATCGCGCCGCGCCGCGATGCCGCATCGTCAGTCAGATCGATCTGGCGCCGACCCTGCTGTCGCTGCTGGGCATTGCCGACCCCACGCCGATGCTGGGGCAGGACCTGACCGACCCGCAGCGGCTGCGGCCGGGGCGTGCGCTGATGCAGTACGACCGCAACCTGGCATGGATGGAGGGCGACGATGTGGCCATCCTGCAGCCGGACAAGCCGGCGCAGGGCTTCCGCTACGACCGGGCCAGCGACCAGCTGCGGCCACAGCCGCTGCGGCCGGAACTGGCGCGGCGCGCACACGCCTACGCGATGTGGGGCACGCTAGCGTATGAGAAAGAGCTGTACCGGCTGCCGGAGAAGGCCGCGCCGTGAGCGGGCAGGGGCGCGGGGCAGGGTCACCGAGGTTGCCGGCCAACGGCCGGCACTACCTGGCGCAGCCTCGCGCGGGGGCGGTTGCTCTTGTAGATCCACGCCATGCGTGGATGGAGGCCTGCGATTGCAGGCATGCTGAGGTTGCCGGCCAACGGCCGGCACTACCCCGCGCAGTGCCCATCCACCAGCCCGCATTTCCCGTCGGGTGGAGAGCCCCCTTGTTGTTCAAGGGGGCGCGCCGACAGGCGCGGGGATAAGGTGGAATGCGCGGGCAGTTCGGCTTACGCGCCCAGCGCGTAACCGAACTGCTGCTTGAACTGATCGTGGAACTCTTCGAAGGTGAAGCGCTGGTTCTGGGTGCCCGGGTGTTCGACCTTCAGGGCGCCATCAGGTTGGCCATGCGGCCGATGGTCAGCCAGTCGTAGCCCTTCTCGATGCCGAAGATCAGGCCGGCGCGGAAGGCGTCGCCACAGCCGGTCGGGTCGACCACGCGGCGCTCGTGCGCCGGCGGAATGTCGTAGCTCTTTTCCGGGGTGTGGATGACCGCGCCCTTCGGGCCACGGGTGGTGATGTAGGCCTTCACCCGGCTGACGATCTGCTTCTCGTCCCAGCCGGTGCGTTCCTGCAGCAGGTTCGACTCGTAGTCGTTGACCACCACGTAGTCGGCCTGCTCGATGAAATCGCGCAGCTCCGGGCCGTTGAACAGCGGCAGCGCCTGGCCCGGGTCGAAGATGAAGGGGATGCCGCATTCCAGGAACTCGGCCGCGTTCTGGATCATGCCCTCACGGCCGCCCGGCGCCACGATGCCGAAGGTGACACCCGGCACGTCCTTCACGTGGTTCTCGTGCGAACGCATCACCGCGCCCGGGTGGAAGGCGGTGATCTGGTTTTTGTCGTGGTCGGTGGTGATGAAGCACTGCGGGGTGAACATGTCCTCCAGCACGCGGACCTGGCTCAGGTCGATCTCCATGCGCTCGAAATGCTCGCGGTACGGGGCGAAGTCCTGGCCGACGGTGCCCATCGGGATCGGGCTGCCGCCCAGCAGCTTCAGGTTGTAGGCGATGTTGCCGGCGCAGCCACCCAGCTCGCGGCGCATGCGCGACACCAGGAAGGATACGTTCAGGATGTGCACCTTGTCCGGCAGGATGTGATTCTTGAACTGGTCCGGGAACACCATGATGGTGTCGAAGGCAAGAGAACCACAGATCAGAGCGGACATCGATGTAAGCCTATGCGGTGAATTTGGGGATGGGCCGGCCCGGTTCCCGGGCAAGCAAACGGCGCCCTTGGGCGCCCGACGGCGCAAAGGTTACCCGCTGGTGCCGCTCAGGGCCAGAACCGGTGATGCCCGATCGGCCCGAAACGCAGCCAAGTCGCGGGTTCAGCTAGTTTTTCCTTGCTCGGCGGGAAGCGGGTTGCTAGGCTTGTCGGCCTCGAATTCTGCCCATTTTTTTTTGCCATCCCGCGGCGGGCACGACACCCCTCAGGACTCCTTCCTTAGATGTTCAAGAAACTCCGTGGCATGTTCTCCAGCGACCTGTCCATCGACCTGGGCACGGCCAACACCCTTATTTACGTGCGCGGGCAGGGGATCGTGCTGAACGAGCCGTCGGTCGTGGCCGTGCGCCAGGACCGTGCCATCGGCGGCACCCGCTCGGTGGCAGCCGTAGGCGCCGAAGCCAAGCAGATGCTGGGCCGTACCCCGGGCCACATCACCACCATCCGCCCGATGAAGGATGGCGTCATTGCCGACTTCACCTACACCGAGGCGATGCTCAAGCACTTCATCAAGAAGGTGCACAAGTCGCGCGTGCTGCGCCCGAGCCCGCGCGTGCTGGTCTGCGTGCCGGCCGGTTCGACCCAGGTCGAGCGCCGCGCCATCCGTGAATCGGCCGAGGAAGCCGGTGCCCGCGACGTGTTCCTGATCGAAGAGCCCATGGCCGCCGCGATCGGCGCCGGCATGCCGGTCACCGAGGCGCGCGGTTCGATGGTCATCGACATCGGCGGCGGCACCACCGAAGTGGCGGTCATCTCGCTGAACGGCATCGTCTATTCGGCCTCGGTGCGCATCGGCGGCGACCGCTTCGACGAGTCGATCACCAACTACGTGCGCCGCAACCACGGCATGCTGATCGGTGAAGCCACCGCCGAACGCATCAAGGTCGAGCTGGGCTGCGCCTACCCGCAGGCGGAAGTGATCGAGATGGAAATCTCCGGCCGCAACCTCGCCGAGGGCGTGCCGAAGATGATCAAGATCAGCTCCAACGAAGTGCTCGAGGCCCTGCACGAGCCGCTGTCGGGCATCGTCAGCGCGGTCAAGCTGGCCCTGGAACAGACCCCGCCGGAACTGTGCGCCGACGTCGCCGAGCGCGGCATCGTGCTGACCGGTGGCGGCGCCCTGCTGCGCGACCTGGACCGCCTGATTTCCGAGGAAACCGGCCTGCACGTGCAGGTGGCCGACGACCCGCTGACCTGCGTGGCCCGCGGTGGCGGCCGTGCGCTGGAACTGGTGGACATGCACGGCAACGAGTTCTTTGCGCCGGACTGAGGCCTGCCGCCCGGCCCTGCCTGCAGCGCCCTTCCGGGGTGCGGCCCGCTGCTGCGGGCCGGCACCGGCGGGGCGCCGCCGTGTCTTCCCCTCGCCCTTCGCTGACTGAATCGTTGCCGTGCCGCCTTACGCCGGACCTCCCGTAGCCTCCCGATCCGGTGACGCCGCCAGTCTGCTGCGACTGCTCGCCTACCTGGCCATGGCCATCATCCTGATCGTGCTGGACGACCAGGCCGGCTGGCTGGCGCGCGTGCGCGCGCAGGCCGACGCGCTGGTGCAGCCGGTATGGGCGCTGGCCGGCCTGCCCGGCAAGCTCAGCAACCAGGTGCGCGACAACGCCGCCAGCCACGGCCAGCTGGTGGCCGAGAACCGCGAACTGCGCAACCAGCTGCTGCTGGCCAACGCGCGCCTGACCCGCCTGCAGACCGCCGCGCTGGACAACGCCCAGCTGCGCGAACTGCTGAACGTGGCCGAGCGCAGCGGGCTGGACGTGCAGCTGGCGCCGATCCTGGACATCGACCTGGACCCGGTGAAACAGCGCCTGGTGCTCGACGCTGGCAGCCGCGATGGCGTGCATGTGGGGCAGGCGGTGATCGATGCCGGCGGCCTGATGGGGCAGGTGATCAGCACCACCGGTGGCACCTCCACGGTGCTGCTGCTGACCGACCCGGACCATGCCGTGCCGGTGACCGTGGCCCGCAACGGCGTGCGCCTGATCGTCTATGGGCGCGGCGATACCCTGCAGCTGCGCGATATTCCGCTGAGCGCGGGCGTGGAAGTGGGCGATGAGATCGTCACCTCCGGCCTGGGCGGGCGCTTCCCGCCGGGCTTCCCGGTGGGCAGCATCACCGCGCTGCGCCCGGACGACACCCACGCCTTCCTGGTGGGCGAACTGAAGCCGGCCGCCCAGCTCGACCGCGGCCGCGACGTACTCCTATTGCGCCCCGGTGCTGCGATCCGGATTCCGCCCAACCTGCGTCTGGGCGGCGGCGACGCCACCACGGCACCGGCAGAGAACGGCCCGGCAGCCCCCGCCGGTTCCCCGGCACCGACCGGTTCCGCGACACCCACCGGCTCCCCGGCACCGACCGGCTCCCCGGTAGTGCCGGCCGTTGGCCGGCAACCGCAGCCAACCCAACCGCAACCCTCCCAACCGGCTACGCAGGAGCCCGCACGATGAGCCGCCTGCGCGACAAGGCCTGGGTACTGCCGGCCAGCCTGGTGGCGGCCCTGCTGCTGGGCCTGCTGCCGTTGCCCGTACTGCTGCAGCCGCTGCGCCCGTACTGGCTGGCGCTGGTGCTGGCCTACTGGGTCATCGAGGCGCCTGAGCGCGTGGGCCTGGGCATCGCCTTCGCCAGCGGCGTGGCGGCCGACCTGCTGTATGGCGGCGTGCTGGGCGAACAGGCCATGCGCCTGGTCATGCTGGCCTTCATCCTGCAGCGCTTCCGCGCGCGCATCCGCTTCTTCCCGATGTCCCAGCAGATGCTGGCCATCGGCGGCCTGCTGTTCAACGACCGCATCGTCAGCGCGCTGGTGCACATCCTGGTGGGCGAACCGACCCTGCCGTGGTCGTACTGGCGGGCGCCGCTGCTGGGCATGCTGCTGTGGCCGCTGGTGTTCGTGCTGCTCGACGCGCTGCGCTACGGCCGTCGCGGGCGCTGACCATGTCCAGCCGCCGCCCGGTCAAGAACCCGCACGCCGAAGGGGAACAGTTCCGGCGCCGTGCCGCGCTCGGTTTCCTGGGCGTGCTGGTCTGCCTGGTCGGCCTGGGCGGCTGGTACTTCAAGCTGCAGGTGCTCGACCACGACGTCTACGCCACCCGTTCGGACGCCAACCGCATCAAGCCGCGGCCGGTGGTGCCCGGGCGCGGCTTGATCTATGACCGCAACGGCCGCCTGCTGGCCGAGAACGTGCCGGCCTTCCGCCTGGATGTGACCCCGGACAAGGTCAAGGACATGGACGCCACCCTGGCGGGGCTGGCGAAGATCATGAGCATCAGCGCCGAGGACATCGAGGCGTTCCGCAAGGCCCGCAAGGCCCGCCGCAGCTTCCTGCCGATCACGCTGAAGCTGCGCGTGAGCGATGAGGAAATGGCGCGCTTCGCGGTGGACCGCTGGCAGTTTCCCGGCGTGGAGCTGCAGCCCTACCTGACCCGCCGCTACCCCTATGGCGATCTGTTCGCGCACATCATCGGCTACGTCGGGCGCGTGGACGAGAAGGACCTGGAGATCCTCGGCGAAGGCAACTCGGCGCTGACCCATATCGGCAAGTCCGGCCTGGAGCGCTACTACGAGCAGCAGCTGCGCGGCCGGGTGGGCTACGAGCAGGTGGAAACCAACGTGCAGGGCCGCGCGATCCGCACCTTGGGCCGGGTGGCCGCGCAGTCCGGCGCCGACCTTCGCCTGTCCATCGATGCCGACCTGCAGCGTGCGATGGCGGCCGCCTTCGGTGACCAGGAAGGCTCGGCGGTGGCGATCGACCCGCGCACCGGTGAAGTGCTGGCCATGGTCAGCCTGCCGTCCTACGACCCGAACCTGTTCGTCAACGGCATTTCCCATGCCGATTTCAAGGCGCTCAACCACAACCCCTCGCGGCCGCAGTTCAACCGCCTGGTGCTGGGTGGCGTGGCGCCCGGTTCCACCATCAAGCCGCTGATCGGCCTGGCCGGCCTGGACAGCGGCGTGCGCCGCCCCGAAGACCGCATCCTCTCCACCGGCATGTTCTACCTGCCCGGCACCAGCCGCGGCTGGGGCGATGCCAACCGCAACGGCCATGGCTGGACCGACCTGCGCAAATCCATCACCCAGTCGGTCAACACCTACTACTACAAGCTCGCACTGGACCTGGGCATCGAGCGCTTCGACCAGTACATGGGCTTCTACGGTTTCGGCCAGCCGACCGGCATCGACCTGACAGGCGAGATCGGCGGCGTCCTGCCGTCGCCGCAGTACAAGTACAAGACCCGCAAGGAACGCTGGTACCCCGGCGACACGGTCAACATCAGCATCGGCCAGGGCGACTGGAAGGTGACGCCGCTGCAGCTGGTGCACGGGGTGGGCGGCATTGCCGATGGCCAGCTGCGCACGCCGCACCTGGTGATCGAGCAGCGCGCCAGCTTCGATGCCGGCTGGACGCGGATGCCGGTGGGCGAGAGCAAGCCGGTCAGCCCCAGCTCCAGCAACCTGCAGGCCGTGCGCGAAGGCATGATGGGCACCATGCAGCCCGGTGGCAGCGGCGCACGTGCCGCCGCCGGTGCGCCCTACGTGATGGCCGGCAAGACCGGTACCGCGCAGGTGATCAGCCGCCGTGGCACCGCCGCCGTGAACCCCAAGAGCCTGCCGATGCACCTGCGCCACCGCGCGCTGTTCGTCGGCTTCGCGCCGGCCGACCACCCGGTCATTGCCCTGGCCATTGCGGTGGAAGGCGGCGGCTACGGTGGTTCGGCGGCCGCCCCGATCGCGCGCAAGGTGTTCGATGCGTGGCTGCTGGGCAAGATGCCCGATGGCCTGCAGTCGCTGGACAGCGAGCGCGGCACCACGGCCATTGGCGCGACCGCCTTCGACAACGGCGACCCGGCCTCGCGCAAGGCCGGCGATGAAGCCGCCGCGCACCTGTCCGGGCTGCCGGTGCTGGTGGGCGTGCCGGCGCCAGCGCCCGGCCAGCCGCCGGGCCCGCCACCGGCGCCAGATGCTGCGGCATTGCCGGCCCCCGGCGCGCCGGTACGGCCCAGCGGAGTGGTGCGATGAAGGATTTCCTGCGTTGGGCCGGTGATCTGCTGCGGCGTTTCTTCAGCACCCTGGACTGGATGCTGTGCCTGGCGCTGGGCGCGCTGATGCTGATCAGCCTGGCCACGCTGAAGAGCGCCGGTGGCGACAGCCTGGTGATGGCCCAGGGCTCGCGCTTCGCGGTGGGCCTGGCCGCCATGTGGGGCATTTCGCGGGTGCCGATCCTGCGCATCCGCTCGGCCACCCCGCTGATCTACGCCATTTCGATGCTGCCGCTACTGGCGGTGTTCGTGCTGGGCACCGGCAAGTACGGGCGCCAGTGGCTGGACCTGAAGTTCTTCTACCTGCAGCCGGCCGAACTGCTGAAGATCAGCCTGCCGATGATGGTGGCCTGGTACCTGCACCGCATGCCGCTGCCGCCGCGCATCAACACGGTGCTGATGGCCATGGTCATCATCGGCGTGCCGACCGGGCTGGTGATGCTGCAGCCGGACTTCGGCACCGGCGTGCTGATCGCCGCCAGCGGCGTGTTCGTGCTGCTGCTGGCCGGCCTGCCGTGGTGGTGGGTGGGGCTGGGGCTGGGCGGCATTGCCGCCGCCGCGCCGGTGGCCTGGATCTGGCTGCTGCGGCCCTACCAGAAGGACCGCATCATGATGTTCCTGGACCTGGAGATGGACGCGCTTGGCGCCGGCTGGAACATCATCCAGTCCAAGATCGCGATCGGCTCGGGCGGGCTGGGCGGCAAGGGCTGGGGCGAAGGCTCGCAGTCGCACCTGAACTTCATTCCAGAACAGACCACCGACTTCGCCTTCTCCCTGCTCAGCGAGGAATTCGGCTGGGTGGGCGCGGCCCTGGTGCTGACCCTGTACCTGGTGGTGATCGGGCGCTGCCTGTACATCGCCAGCCAGTCGCGCGATTCCTATTCGCGGCTGCTGGCCGGTGCCACCGGGCTGGCCTTCTTCGTCTACGTGCTGGTGAACGGCGGGATGATTTCCGGCGTGCTGCCGGTGGTGGGCGTGCCGATGCCGCTGATCAGCTATGACGGCACGGCGGCGGTATCGCTGCTGGCCGGGTTCGGCCTGGTGATGGCCGTACGCCGGCACAACCCGGTGCACGGCGGCTACGACTGAGGCCGGCCTCACGCAGCGCGCAGCTGCATGTCCACGTAGTCGGACAAGCCGCGGCAGGCCAGCAGCAGCGCTTCGCGTGCGCCGTCACCCAGGTGCTGGCTTTCATCGCCGTCCACGCGGGCGCGTTCGGTGGCATGCAGCAGTTCCAGCAGGAAGGTGATGCTGGCGTTGGCGCGGTCGATACGCGCCAGTGCCCTGCGTTGCGCCGGGGTGTGGGTGTTGCCTGGCCAGGGCTGGCCGTCTGCGGCATCGCCCTGGCGGATGCGTTGCAGGCAGTCCAGCAGGGTAATGCCGCTGGCTGCGTGGCCCCCGTGGGGCGCGGCCAGGCTGGTTTCCAGCGCCCGGGCGATGTCATCGGGCAGCTGCGTGGCGGATTCGCCCAGCGTGGCGAACAGGTGCGGATAGGTGGAAGCGGTCATGGGCAGCCTTGTGCGGTCGACAAAGGAGCCACCCCGCGTGGACGCGAGGGTGGCGGACGATGCGTGGTTGCAATACCGGTGATAAACGAGCAAAACGCCGGCGGTTACGAGACCCCCACGCACCGGCCGCCATGGAAGCGCAGACGGATTGCCAGCCGACGCCGCCCAACAGGGAAGGAGCGACGCCGGCTGACAAGCGTAAACATCGTTTATCAAACGGTATTGCAAGCCCGTGCCATCCGTTGCCGGTGGCCGCCCATCATCGGCACGCGACGCCAGCCATGCCTATGAGAATTGTTGGAAAGTCGAATTCGTCAAAAAGAGCGGGCCCGTGCATGCAACCGCGCCAAACACGTCACGCGACGCGGCTGCCTGTGTAAGGCCGGGCAGGGCACCACCGCACATGGCGACCCAGGCGCCACAGCAAGCTTCACGCAAGCGGCCGCCGTTACCCTGCCTGCGTGGAATGGAAACGCATGTTCGGCATCTGCCGCAGGGCAGTGCATACCCTCGACCTGCCGCTGCTGGTGGCGTTGCTGCTGCTGATGGCGGCCGGCCTGGCGGTGCTGCACAGCGTCGACGGCCCGGTGCGCGGGCAGGCGCTGCGTTTTGCCGGCGGGCTGGCGGCCATGTGGCTGCTGTCGCGGGTGTCGATGCTGCGCCTGCGCGCGTGGACGCCGTGGTTGTACGCGCTGTCCATGCTGCCGCTGCTGGCGGTGTATGTGGTGGGCACCGGCAAGTACGGCCAGCGTTGGCTCAACCTGGGCGTGTTCTACCTGCAGCCGTCGGAACTGCTCAAGCTCAGCCTGCCGCTGATGATCGCCTGGTACCTGCACCGGCGCCCGCTGCCGCCTTCGCCGAAGACCGTCCTGGTGGCGGCGCTGCTGATCGGTGTGCCGGCCGCGCTCATCCTGCTGCAGCCCAACCTGGGCACGGCCACGCTGGTCACCGCCAGCGGGGTGTTCGCGCTGCTGCTGGCCGGCCTGCACTGGGGCTGGGTGGGGGCCGGGCTGGGCGGTCTGGCGGTGGCGGCGCCGCTGGCGTGGTTCGGGCTACTGCGGCAGTACCAGAAGGACCGTGTGCTGACCTTCCTGGACCCGGCCGCCGACCCGCTCGGCACCGGCTGGAACATCCTGCAGTCGCGCATCGCCATCGGCTCGGGCGGCTGGCAGGGGCGCGGCTGGGGGCACGGCACCCAGGCCACGCTGGATTTCCTGCCCGAATACACCACCGACTTCGCGTTCTCGGTGCTGGCCGAGGAATTCGGCTGGGTGGGTGTGGTGGCGGTGCTGGCGCTGTACCTGTTCGTGGTGGGGCGCTGCCTGTGGATCGCCACGCATGCGCGCGACACCCATGCGCGGCTGCTGGCCGGCAGCCTGGGGCTGGCCTTCTTCGTCTACGTGCTGGTCAACGGCGGCATGATTTCCGGCCTGCTGCCGGTGGTGGGCATTCCGATGCCGCTGATCAGCTACGGCGGCACCTCGGCGGTGTCGTTGCTGGCCGGTATCGGTCTGGTGATGGCCGTGCGCCAGCATCACCCGGTGCATGGCGGGCAGGGCTGAGGGCCGGGGTAAGCGGGTGGGTGAGCGGCCAGAACGAGCGGCACGCCTGCTGCGCCCAGCCCGCCACCATCGCCGCGCACGCGTTACCGGTTCGTGGAATGGAAGCGTTTGCAGAGAATTGTTTCATTTGAAATGAGCAGTGGTTCACGTTTTGCTGGGGCGCGTTGATTCCGATCAATGGACATGACGTAAACGGCCTGCACAATGGCGCCCGTCCGGAGCTGCGCGCAGCCCAACGGCAGCGCGAAGGGGGCGCCGGACGGTCTGTGCAGTACTGGTCCAGCAGGACCTGACGGGTGGCATCGTCGCTGGGGAGCGGCCGCCATCTGGGGTCCGACCGGATCCTGTTGCCGGTTGCGTCCGTGGGGATGGGGGCGCAACCGGCAGCTTCTGCCTGAATGGGGAACGTGACTCACATCACCTTCACATTTCCGGCTGCTGGCGGGCAAATCGTTGTGATTCATGGTGTTAGGGGTTTTAATTCATCCATGACCTGCTAACCTGCGACGATGATTCGACGCACTCTGGCCTGCATGCTCACCCTCGGTCTGGTCGCCTGCGTGACCCAGCCGACGTCCCCGCCGCCGCCGCCGCAGGGCAGCAGCACGCCGCGTGAACCGGCCGCCCGGCACAAGGGCCCGGCCGAAGCCGCGCCGGAAGCTGCCAACGCTGCCGCCGCACCGGTTGACCTGACCCCGGTACCGTTCGAGACCGCACGCGCGCGCTTCATTGCCGATACCGCCAAGCGCTACGGGCTGGCACCGGCCGAGATTGCCCGCGTGCTCGACCAGGCGCAGGTGCGCCAGCCGATCATCGCCGCCATGTCGCGCCCGGCCGAGCGGGTCAAGCCGTGGAACGAGTACCGGCCGATGTTCATCAGCAAGGCGCGCATCGACGGTGGCCGCGCGTTCCTGGCCGAACACCGCGCCGAACTGCAGCGCGTGCAGCAGCGCACCGGCGTGCCGGCCGAGGTGATCGTGGCGATCATCGGCGTGGAAACCAGCTACGGCAAGAATGCCGGCAACCACCGCGTGCTCGATGCGCTGTACACGCTGGCCTTCTATTACCCGCGCAGCGGCGACCCGGACAAGCTCGAGCGCGAAGTACGCCGTGAACTGTTCTTCCGCGACGAACTGGCCAAGCTGTTCGAGCTGGGCCGCGAAGAGAAGCTGGACATCACCACGCTCAAGGGCAGCTATGCCGGTGCGATGGGCATGGGCCAGTTCATGCCGTCCAGCTACCTGGACTATGCAGTGGACGGCAACGGCGATGGCCGCCGTGACCTGTTCACCAGCTACGACGACGTGTTCTCCTCCATCGCCAACTACTTCGTGAAGAAGGGTGGCTGGGTGCGCGGCGGCCCGGTGGCGGTGCCGGCCACGCTGGCGCCGGGGCGCGAGGAATTCAATCCGACCGAGTGGACGCCAAGCTGGAGCCTGTCCGAGCTGGCCAAGCGCGGTTACCAGCCCAGTGCGCCGGTACCGCCGGGCGCCACCGCCACGCCGGTCACCCTGGAAGGCAGCGCCGGCAAGCAGTACTGGCTGGGCTTCCAGAACTACTACGCCATTACCCGCTACAACCTTTCCAAGATGTACGCGATGGCCGTGTTCCAGTTGTCACAGGCCATCGCCGGCCAGGAGCTGCCGCCGGTATGAACATGAAATGGCTGGTCCCGGGGTTGATCATTCTCGCGCTGGCCGCCTGCAGCAGCGCGCCCAGCAAATCCGGCAAGGCCGGCAGCGGCAAGCCGGCCGGCACGATGGTGTACGGCAAGGGCGGGCGCCCGGGGCATTGCCCGGACGGCTCGCCCTACGCGGCGGCCAAGGAAGACCCCAACACCCGCGGCAACTACACCCCCAGTGGCCTGTACCGGCCCGGGGTGCGTGACACCACGCCTGATTACGTGCCCGACGTGGCCTGCATTCCCGAGCCGCTGGTGACCAACGAAACGCGTTCGGCGATCGGCAACAAGACGCCGTATGTGGTGCTGGGCAAGGAATACAAGGTGCTGGATGACACCCGCAATTATGTCGAGCGTGGCACGGCCTCCTACTACGGTGCCAAGTTCCATGGCCGCTTGACCTCCAACCGCGAGGTCTACGACATGTACCAGTTCACCGCCGCGCACAAGACGCTGCCGCTGCCGAGCTTTGCCCGGGTGACCAACCTGGACAACGGCGAATCGGTGATCGTGCGGGTCAACGACCGTGGCCCGTTCCACGATGGCCGCGTGGTCGATCTCAGCTACGCCGCCGCCGTGCGCCTGGGCATCACCCAGCGCGGCACCGGCAACGTGGAAGTGCGCGCGCTGCAGCCGGGCGATGACAACTTGCTGGCCGGTGGCTCGCGCCGCGACCACCGCGCCGCCGCCGCTGCAGCCACGGTGGCTGCTGCGCGCCCGGCGCCGGCGCCGTCAGCGCCGTCCAGCAGCCACATGGACCAGCTGGTGCAGCGCCTGCCCGAGCGCAGCGTGGCTTCGGCGCCGGTGCGTGGCACCCCGGCCACCACCCAGGCCGCCAGCAGCGAACTGCCGGCCGCCGGCCCGGCGCGCCCGGCCCCGGCCGTCGCCAGCGCGCCGCGCCCGGTGCTGGCCGGCACGGCAGTGGCTAGTGCGCCGCGTGCCGACGCCAGCCTGCCGCAGCAGGTACTGGGCGCGGTCATGCTGCAGGCGGCCAGCTTCGCCAGCCGCGAAAACGCCACCCGCGCGCTGGGCCAGCTCAACGCGGCCGGTATCGTCAACGCCACCATCAGCGACATCGCCGCCGGTGGCCGCACCCTGTGGCGCCTGCGCGTGCCGGCCAGCGACCACGCCAGTGCGGCCGAGCTCGCCGGCCGTATCGCCGGCATGGGCCTGGGCTCGCCGCAGATCGTGAAGGACTGACCGGCCAAACACCCGGGTCGGCCACGCCGGCCCGGCTGCCACGGCCTACAATGCCAATGTTTCACCGTTGAACCCTTCTTTCCGCTCGTCCCTGGAGCCTTCTGTCCCATGAATTTCCGTTCCGCCGCCATCGCGCTGGCCGCCATCCTGGTGGTGGGCCTGGCCTCCGCCCAGACTCCGCTGCCGACGCCCGCTGCGCCGACGCCCGCCGCTGCCGCTGCGCCGGCAACCGTGGCCACTCCGCCGGCACCGGTGCCGAGTGCGTCCAAGGCCTGGATCCTGATGGATTACGCCACCGGGCAGGTCCTGGCAGGCGAGAACATCCACGCGCAGCTGGCCCCGGCCAGCATCACCAAGGTGATGACCTCCTACGTGATGGCCGCCGAAGTGAAGAACGGCAAGGTGCGGCCGGACGACCAGGTGATGATGAGCGAGCGCGCCTGGCGTGAGGGCGGTGCCGGCACCGACGGCAGCTACAGCGGCTTCCCGGTGAACCAGACCGCGCGCCTGGAAGACATGGAAAAGGGCATGGCCATCCAGTCGGGCAACGATGCGGCCATCGCGCTGGCCGAGCACGTGGCCGGCAGCGAAGAGGCCTTCGCCTCGCTGATGAACAGCTACGCCGTCAAGCTGGGCATGAAGGATTCGCACTTCGTCAATGCCCACGGCCTGAGCGCCGAAGGCCACCACAGCACCGCCTACGACCTGGCGCTGCTGGGCCGCGCGATGGTGCGCGACTACCCGGAAACCTACGCCTACAACAAGGTGAAGGAATTCCAGGTGGGCAACATCAAGCAGCCCAACCGCAATCTGCTGCTGTGGCGCGATGACAGCGTGGACGGCATCAAGACCGGCCACACTTCCGAAGCCGGCTACTGCCTGATGAGCTTGGCCCAGCGCGGTGACCAGCGCCTGGTGGCCGTGCTGCTGGGCGGCTCGTCGGAAAAGCAGCGCGCCGATGACAGCCTGGCCCTGCTCAACTGGGGCTTCCGCTTCTTCGAAACCCACAGCATGTACGAGCCGGGCAAGGCCGTGGCCGAGCACAAGGTGTGGAAGGGCACCACCGACAAGGTGCAGCTGGGCGTGGCGCAGCCGATGCTGGTGAGCGTGCCGCATGGCCGCTACAACGACCTGAAGCCGAGCATCGACGTGCCCAAGACCCTGGAAGTGCCGTTCACCGCCGGCCAGGCCGTGGGCACGCTGAAGGTCACCCTCGATGGCAAGGTGGTGGCGCAGGCGCCGCTGGTGGCCGTGGCCGCCGTCGAGCAGGCCGGCTTCTTCAAGCGCCTGTGGGACAGCTTCTGGATGTGGTGGGAATCGGAATGAGCCACGCCCTGGCGCGGTGAATGAAAAGGCCGGCGAAAGCCGGCCTTTTTGTTTGGGGCGGGATGTGGGTCGTGCTGGTGTGCCGGCCAACGGCCGGCACCGGCCTACAGCGAACGGCTGATGGTGAAGCTGCCGAACAACGGCTTCTCGCGCTGGCCGTAGAACTCCTGGGTGCTGTGGTAGCACGCCACGGCGAACTTCCAGCGCCCGTACATCACCGCCACGCCGTAGCCGCCCTGGGCCACCACGTGGCGCTTGTCCACGCTGTGGCTGCTGCGGAAGGTGTTGCCGTCCAGGGTGATGTCACGCAGCACCCAGGCCGCGTCGGTGGTCACGAACATGTGCCAGGACCAGCCATCGGGGCGGCCGCCACGGCTGGGCGCGATGTTCTCGCCGGCCGGGCGCAGCGGCGTGCTGCCGAAGTCGTCCGGCAGCTTCCAGCCAAAGCGCACTTCGCCGCCCAGGTTGGCGTGGGTCTGGAAGTTGCCCAGCGCGCCACCGTAGTGGCTGATGGCATCCCAGCCCCAGCCCTGCGCGTTGACGCTGGCATCGGCCGGCCAGCGGCGCATGCGCTCGTGGGTGAGCATGAACACCGGCTCGTTGTGCAGCTGGTTGTCCCAGCCCACGAACTTCTTGTCGCCCAGCACTTCATGGATGGCCTGCTGCACCTGCTTGCCCTGTGCCCACGGGCCGACCACGCCCAGGCCCAGCTGGGTGGTCTGCAGGCGGTCGCCGCTGCGTGCGTTGTAGCCGAAGCTGGCCATCAGCACGCCGGCGTAGGGGCGGTCATCCTCGATCAGGTCGTGGCGGGTGCCGTCGGTGGGCGTGTACAGCGCCTGGCCGACGGTGAAGATCATGTTCTGCTGCTCGTAGCGGCCCGGGTGCAGGGCCTCCAGGTGGCTGTTCACCCAGCGCGCCAG
The DNA here is from genome assembly GCA_009912235.1 of Stenotrophomonas maltophilia. Lineage (GTDB taxonomy): Bacteria > Pseudomonadota > Gammaproteobacteria > Xanthomonadales > Xanthomonadaceae > Stenotrophomonas > Stenotrophomonas maltophilia_AV. The sequence goes on along the minus strand of WNDS01000003.1, from coordinate 388,521 downwards.
CCGCGGCAGGCAGGGGTCGCTGGTGTAGTCCACCAGGTTGGGCGAGACCAGGGTCAGCAGCGCCCCGCTGGTGTAGCCCTGGTCCTGGTGGCGGCCACCGAACAGATCGTTGTCCAGCCGGATGTTCACCTGCGGCGGGGAATTGCGCATCGCGTCGGCAGCGCACTGCTCGGCGGCCAGCGCCGGGGTGGCGGCCACGGACAGCAGGCCGGCCAGGGCAGAAGACAGGGCAAGGGGCTTATGCATGGGCATCCAGCAGGTGTTTCGACCGTTTAATGGCGTACAGGGTAGTGACGGCGTGATGCCGGCGGTAGAGCTGCGCATGCATTTGACCGTTTTGCTGGTGACAACGTCCTTTTCAGCACCTGTTCGCCGCCACTGTGCGCATGATTCGACAAGGCTTGGGTTCGGCGCCCGGCATCCCCATAATCGCGCAATGGAAATCAAGTCCGACAACCCCGACCACGGCTTCCAGTTCCCCGGCCAGTTCGAGCTCAGCGCAATGGGCGCGGCGAACCGGGGCCTGGAGCATGAGCTGCCCCGTCTGCTGCTGTCCGCCGGCATCGACGTGGTGAACGAGCGCATCAGCTGGAAGCACTCCTCCAACGGCAAGTACGTATCGGTGCGCATGGTGTTCCGCGCTGAAAGCCGCGAGCAGTACGACCTGGCCCACCAGGCGCTGGGGGACCACCCGGAAGTGAAGTGGACGCTGTAGCCCCCGCCTGCGCCGCCCCGGCCGGGCCCGCTGCGGCGGCCGCGCCCACCCCCGCGCTGGTGCGCGACCTCGGCCGCCAGGCCTATGCACCGGTCTGGCATGCGATGCAGCGTTTCACCGACGCGCGCGGCGAGGACACCCTGGACGAACTCTGGGTGGTCGAGCACGACCCGGTGTTCACCCTGGGCCAGGCCGGCAAGGAAGAACACGTGCTGGCCCCGGGCGACATTCCCGTGCTGCACGTGGACCGCGGCGGCCAGGTGACCTACCACGGCCCCGGCCAGCTGGTGGTCTACCCGCTGCTGCGCCTGCCGCGGCTGGGCGTGGGCGTGCGCGACTACGTGTGCCGCATCGAACAGGCCATCATCGACACCCTGGACGAATGGAACATCGGCGCCGAACGCCGCGAGGGCGCCCCGGGCGTCTACGTCGGCGGGGCCAAGGCGGCCGCGCTGGGCATCCGCGTGCGCCGCGGCTGCACCTTCCATGGCCTGTCCTTCAACGTGGCGATGGATCTGGAACCCTTCCACCGCATCAACCCCTGTGGCTACCAGGGGCTGCAGGTGACCTCGGTGGTAGACTTGGGGGGTCCGTCGGGAATGGACGCCGTCAAGCCGGTACTGCTGGACCACCTGGCCCGCCAGTTCGGCCTGGCCCTGCAGACCACGCCCGACCTGCCCGATTTGTCTGAGACGGCCTGAGCGCCGCCGGAACCGCCATGACTGAATCCACTGCCCGTTCCATTCCCCTGCAGATGCTGCAGGGCGAGACCGCTCCCGTTGCCGCGCCCCTGCAGGCCGGCGCCAAACAGCTGGGCGGTGACAAGATCAACCGTTCGCCGGTGCAATTCGCCGACGTGCCGGTGCTGCGCAAGCCGTCCTGGATCCGCGTGCGCATCCCGTCCGGCAACGCCGTGCAGCAGCTCAAGGCCAAGCTGCGCGAGAACCGCCTGGTGACCGTGTGCGAGGAAGCCAGCTGCCCGAACATCCACGAATGCTTCGGCCACGGCACCGCCACCTTCATGATCCTGGGCGAGGTCTGCACCCGCCGCTGCTCGTTCTGCGACGTGGCCCACGGTCGCCCCAAGCCGCCCGATGCCAACGAGCCGGCCAGCCTGGGCCAGACCGTGGCCGACATGGGCCTGAAGTACGTGGTGGTCACCAGCGTGGACCGCGATGACCTGCGCGACGGCGGTGCCCAGCACTTCGTCGACTGCATCACCGCCATCCGCGAAAAGTCCCCGGGTACCCGCATCGAAGTGCTGACCCCGGACTTCCGCGGCAAGGGCCGCATGGAGCGCGCGCTGGAGATCCTGGCGCAGAACCCGCCGGACGTGTTCAACCACAACATCGAAACCGTGCCGGACCTGTACCGCAACGTGCGCCCCGGTGCCGACTACCAGTGGTCGCTGAACCTGCTGAAGAACTTCAAGGCGCAGCACCCGGGTGTGCCGACCAAGTCGGGCATCATGCTCGGCCTGGGCGAAGACTTCGAACAGATCAAGGCCACCCTGCGCGACCTGCGTGCGCACGACGTGGACATGATCACCATCGGCCAGTACCTGCAGCCGACCGCGCACCACCACCCGGTGCTGAAGTACTGGACGCCCGAGGACTACCAGGCGCTGGAAGACTACGGCTACGAGCTGGGCTTCAGCCACGTGGCCTCCGGCCCGATGGTGCGCTCGTCGTACCACGCCGACGTGCAGGCCAAGGGCCCCGGCTTACCACCACCCACACCCCGCCGCTTCGCGGCCGCCCCCTGACTCAGGGGGCTCTCCACCCGATGCCATCGGCAATCTGACAGCCGGTGTCCCGGAGGACGCTTCCCGGCCATTCACAATTTGCTACACCGGCCCGGATAGGCTGGTTTTCCACCGGTCGTGGGCGGGTGACAAACCCGGCAACTTTCGGCACTGTCGTGGTGTCTGAACACCCTACAGTCTCCCCCTTGGCAAGGCGCCTTCGAGCACGTCCATGAAATTCAAAGCCCCCGCACTCCTGATGGCCCTGGCGCTGTGCGCCCCGCTGGCGTTGTCGGCCAAGGCCGACTCGCCGGCGCTGCCGGCCGCGGCGACCGCCGACCAGGTGACCACCTCCAAGCTGGTCTACGGCCTGCTGTCCGACAGCCGCTATGCCTACCGGCCGCGCGCGCTGGACGAAGCCACCTCCAAGGATGTCTTCAAGCGCTACCTGGAAACGCTGGACGGCGGCAAGCAGTACTTCACCCAGGCCGACGTGGCGCGCTTTGCGCCGTTCGAAGCGGGCATCGCCAACGCCATCCGTGGCGGCGAGCTGGAACCGGCCTTCCAGGTGTTCTCGGCCTACAAGCAGCGCGTCGGTGAGCGCGCGGGCTATGCCCGCAAGCTGCTGAAGCAGGAACCGGACTTCACCCTCGACGAGAAGTTCGAGTACGACCGCAAGAAGGTGCCGTGGGCGGCAAGCAACGCCGAGCTGGACGAGCTGTGGCGCAAGTCGGTCAAGAACGACTGGCTGCGCCTAAAGCTGGCCGGCAAGAAGCCCGACGACATCCGCAAGACGCTGGACAAGCGTTACGCCACGCTGGAAAAGTCGGTGAACGAACTGAAGGGTGAATACATCTTCCAGTTCTTCATGAACGCCTACACCAGCGCCGTCGACCCGCACACCGACTACTTCACCCCGCGCACGGCCGAGAACTTCAACCAGGCCATGTCGCTGTCGCTGGAAGGCATCGGTGCGCAGCTGCAACGCCAGGACGACATGGTGGTGATCCGCGAGGTCATCGCCGGCGGCCCGGCCTCCGTGGACGGCACGCTGAAGCCGGGCGACCGCATCGTCGGCGTCGGCCAGGGCAAGACCGGCCAGGTGGAGGATGTGATCGGCTGGCACATCGATGACGTGGTGGCCAAGATCCGCGGCGCCAAGGACACCCAGGTCAAGCTGGAATTCATTCCGGCTGCCGAAGGCGTGGACGGCAAGCACCACACCCTGCTGTTGACCCGGCAGAAGGTGCGTCTGGCCGAACAGGCCGCCAAGGGCGAAACGCTGACCATCCCGGCCGCCAACGGCGAACCGGCGCGCAAGGTCGGTGTGATCAAGCTGCCGACCTTCTACCAGGACTTCGAAGGCCGTCGCCGCAATGCGGCGGATTACGCCTCGGCCACCCGCGACGTGGCCAAGCTGTTGGCCGGGTTCAAGAACGACAAGCTGGACGGCGTGGTGCTGGACCTGCGCAACAACGGCGGCGGTTCGCTGGATGAAGCCATCGAGCTGACCGGCCTGTTCATTGAGCAGGGCCCGGTGGTGCAGGTGCGCGAGGCCGGTGGCCGCGTCACCGTCAACAGCGACCGCAACCCGGCCGTGGCCTGGGACGGCCCGCTGGCGGTGCTGATCAACCGTGGTTCGGCCTCGGCCTCGGAAATCTTCGCCGGCGCCATCCAGGATTACGGCCGCGGCCTGATCATCGGTGAAACCAGCTTCGGCAAGGGCACCGTGCAGAACATCGTCGACCTGGACCGCTGGCCGAGCGGTGAAACCCAGCGCTTCGGCCAGGTGAAGCTGACCATCGCCCAGTTCTTCCGCATCAGCGGCAGCAGCACCCAGCACAAGGGCGTGGTGCCGGACGTGTCCTTCCCGGCCAGCGTCGACGCCACCGAATACGGCGAGAGCACCTACGACAACGCGCTGCCGTGGACCCGCATCGCCGCGGTGCCGCACACCCAGTACGGCAACTTCGCGCCGCTGCTGCCGAAGCTGGAACAGCGCCACGACACCCGCATCGCCAGCGACCGCGAGTTCCAGTGGTGGAACGAGGACGTGCAGCAGTTCCGTACCGAGGCCGCCAAGAAGTACGTCTCGCTCAACGAGGCCGAGCGCCGCACCGAGCGCGACCGACAGGACACCCAGCGCAAGGAGCGCCAGCAGGTGCGCAAGGAACTGGGCCTGGACCTGGACCCGCTGGCCGATGACAGCAGCGACGACGGCCTGACCGGCAACGAGCGCGACATCGTCAAGGATGCCGCCCGCGAGAAGGCTGCCGAGAAGCGCCCGGACCCGCTGCTGCGTGAATCGGCCTCGATCCTGTCCGATGCGGTGAACCTGCTGGAGAACGACCGCCCGCTGTCGGCCCAGGTGCTGCCGCAGTCCACCGGTGCCGGGCGCTGGGCCGACTGACCGGCACGGCCTTGGCAGGAACCTGGAACAGGGCCGGCATTGCCGGCCCTGTTCGTTTGGTGGCGCAGGCGCGGGCATGAATCGCGTACAGCGGCCGGCGGCGTCGCTGCAGCCGTAGCCTGGCCTTCGACCTGCTGCATACGGCGGCGGCGCTATGCTTGCCCGCTCGCCCCTTGGCAGGAGTCCCCATGCGGACCCGCATCCTGATCACCACCGCGCTGCTGCCGCTCGTGCTGGCCGGCTGTGGTGGCCGCGCCGCCGACAGCACCGTGCTGCGCGAAACCTTCGATTCCGGCGATACCTTCTCGCGCACCGTCGATGGCAAGCCCGCCGAGGCCTGCGAAGCCGCCCGGCGCACCCTGCTCAGCCAGGGCTATGCGGTGGCGCGCGCCGACGACAGCACGGTGGAGGGCAACAAGAATTTCCAGCCGCGCGATGACGAGCACGAGCAGCTGGTGCTGCGCATTTCCTGCGCCCCGCGTGGCAGCCAGGCCCTGGTGTTCGTCAGCGCCGTGCAGGACCGCTACGCGCTGAAGAAGAGCCCGACCTCGGCCAGCGTCGGCGTGGGTGCGATCGGCTCGGTATCGCTGCCGTTCGGCAGCAACGACGATTCGCTGGTGAAAGTGGCCAGCAGCACCGTGGTGGACGCCGCGTTCTACAAGCGTTTCTTCGAACGCCTGCAGCAGTACCTGCCGGCGGCCGCAGCGGCGCCGGCACCCACGCCGGCACCCACACCTGCTCCGCCCACCGCAGCGCCTGCCAGCGTGCCTGCTAGCACGTTGCCTGCACCGGAGCCGGTGCAGGAACCCGCGCAGGCGCCCACCGCAACCTCGCCGGCGGCGGGCCAGGGCTGAGCGTGCGCGGCAGGGCGATGGGCCTGGCCCTGCTGCTGGCCTGGCCGCTGAGCGGAATGGCGGCGGGCGACTGCACGCAGGGCCTGCTGCAGCGCCTGGGCTGGCGCTTCGAGACCGCTGCGGTGGCCACCCCGCAGGTGCACTGCGCGCCGGTCTGCCAGCGCGCCACGCTGGCCCAGGCGCAGGCCGCTGGCGATCTGCAGGTGCGCTGGCCGGCAACGTTGCCGGCTGCCGCGCGCGAGGCGCTGCTGCAGCAGCTGCTGGATGACCCGGCTACGGTCTGCGCCTACAGCTTCGAACTGGGTGCTGCCGCGCAACGTGCAGCGCAGGCGCCGCAGGCCAATGCCGGTTTCCGTTTCTCCGGCCCGCAGCTGGGCTGGATCGGCTTCGGTGCCGGTGGCGCGCAGGCCAAGGGCTGGCAGCGCTTCCGCAGTTTCGGCCGCGGCTTTGCCCCCAGCGCGGGCAACAGCCGCGCGCTGCAGACCTTCTACAGCGGCAGCGTGCGCGCCGAATGCGGGGTCGGCCGCCAGGTCGCACAGCTGGCCACCCAGCGCGAGCTGTATGGCGATGCGGCCTTCGATGCCGAGTTCACCCCGGCCGAACTGTCCATCGGCACCTTCCTCAGCCTGCACGACACCGACAGCATCCTGCTTGGCGCGCATGCCGGCGATTACCTGGCCGATGGCAAGGCGGTGCGCACCGCCGCGCTTGGCCGGCAGGCCTTCGTCGGCGTGCCCGGTTTCATCGAACATGTGTTCGACGCCGCCACGTTGGACGACCTGAGCAACCAGGCGGAAAATTTGATCGTGGTCGATGTGGGCGAACAGGCCGCGCAGGCGCTGGCCGCACACGGCGGCTTTGCCTGGTACGACCAGCGTAACCGCGAACTGTGGCAGCTGGCGCAGGGCATTCCGCGGCTGGGCCAGCGCTACTTCGAACGCCTGCTGTTCGAGCGCGACCCCGGCCTGCGCGCGCAGCTGTCGCCACGCTACCGGCCCGTGGTGGAACGCATGGACCAGCTGCTGGACGATCCATTCTACCAGCAGTTCGTGATCTATGTGCATCCACGCGGTATACGTCCCATCGGCTACCACGTAACCCGCCTGCTTGACCGCAACCCGCGCACGCCGTTTTCCATCGACCTGGCGTTGCACAATCTGCATACCACGCTCTACCGGCGCTGGCGCGAGGCGCAACTGGGCCACTGCGCGGCGACCCGCCAGCCAGGCAGCCTGACTTCCGACCCCAACTGAAGGTGAAACAATGGATATTGCAATGATCGGCCTTGGCCGCATGGGCGCCAACATGGCCCAGCGCCTGCACCGCGGCGGCCACCGCGTGGTCGGCTATGACCCGGGCGAAAGTGCGCGCCAGCGCGCCGCCGAGGCCGGCCTGGAGGTGGTTGATTCGCTGGCTGCCGCCGTGGCCGCACTGCCGGTGCCGCGCGTGGTGTGGCTGATGGTGCCGGCCGGTGAAACAGTCGACCAGACGCTGGGCGAGCTGACCCCGCACCTGGCCGAAGGCGATATCGTTATCGACGGCGGCAACTCCAACTACCAGGACTCGATCCGCCGTGCCAAGGCACTGGCCGAGGATGACCTGGGCTACGTGGACTGCGGCACCAGCGGCGGCATCTGGGGCCTGCAGAAAGGCTACAGCCTGATGGTGGGCGGCGATGCGGCCGTGGTTGAACAGATCACGCCGCTGCTGCGCACGCTGGCCCCGGGCGAAGACCGCGGCTGGGCGCGCGTGGGCCCGGCCGGTGCCGGCCACTTCACCAAGATGGTCCACAACGGCATCGAGTACGGAATGATGCAGGCCTACGCCGAAGGCTTCGCGCTGATGGAGCGCAAGCAGGAAATGGAACTGGACCTGGCCCAGGTGGCTGAAGTCTGGCGCCATGGCAGCGTGGTGCGCTCGTGGCTGCTGGACCTGAGTGCCGAAGCGCTGACGCGCAATCCGTCGCTGGAAGGCATCGCCCCGTATGTGGAAGATTCCGGCGAAGGCCGCTGGACCGTAGCCGAAGCCATCGCGCTGGACGTGCCGGCACCGGTGATCACCCTGTCGCTGCTGGAACGCCTGCGTTCGCGCGAAGCCAATTCGTTTACCGACCGCCTGTTGGCGGCGATGCGCAACGAGTTCGGCGGCCACGCCATCAAGAAGTCGTAAGCCCCGCAATGGGGTCAGAGCCTTTTCCGCAGGAAAAGGCTCTGACCCCATCAATCCCGTCGCCCACCCCGTCATCCCACGGAATGCAGGCTGTTGCTGTTGCTGTTGCTTCGGCTCTGGCCTCGGCAGGTGCAGGGCGCAGCCCTGCCGGTCACCCCAACACCACCCGCCGTCCTTCGCGCGCACTCTGCATGCCTGCTTCCAGCAAGCGCATCAGCTGCAGCGCCTGCACCGCACTCACCGTCGGTTCGCCCTCGCCGTGCATCGCCGCGGCGAACTGCGCATACAGCCGCCGGTAGTCACCCGGCAGGTTGTCCACGGTGCTGCGCTGCACGTTGTCCTCTGCATCGCAGCGCAGCAGCTCGCCATGCCGCGGGTCGATGCCCCAGCCGGGCGCACCCGGCGCCGCCCCCCCCGGCGCAGCTGCGCCTCCTGCACGTCCAGGCCGTGCTTGATCCAGCTGCCCGCGCTGCCGTGCACCGCAAACCGCGGCGTCGGCGCGGCCACCAGTGAACCGGCGTGCACGATCGCGCGGTGCCGCGGGTACTGCAGCACGGCATGGAAATAGTCGATGCCGCTGCTGCCGTCGCGCTGCACGGCCAGGTCGGCGTCGATCGCCTGCGGCATGCCGAACAGCACCAGCATCTGGTCCAGCAGATGCGGCCCCAGGCCGTACCACAGGCCACTGCCCGGGCCGTCCTGTTCGCGCCAGCGGTCGCGTACCTGCGGGCGGAAACGGTCGAAGTGTGCATGGCATTCGGCCACGCTGCCCAGCGTGCCGTCGGACAGCAGCCGCTGCAGGGTGAGGAAGTCGGCATCGAAGCGGCGGTTCTGGAACACCGTGGCGATGCGCCCGGCACCGCGTGCCGCCGCCTGTACCGCCTCGGCCTGCGCCACGTCCAGCGCGAACGGCTTGTCCACCAGCACATGCTTGCCGGCCGCCAGCGCGGCGATGGCCAGCGGCGCGTGCTGCTCGTTGGGCGTGGCGATCACCACCGCATCCACGGCGGGGTCATCGAACACCGCCTGCGGTGTTGCGTGCACGTGCACATCGATGAACTGGCGCAGCAGCGTGTCGCGCTGTGAACTGACCACGCTGTGCAGCGCCAGGCCGGGCGTGTGCTGGATCAGCGGGGCTTCGACCCGCACGCTGCTTGCTTCCGCCCTGGCCCTGGGCTTCGCGCTGTCCTCCACGGCCGCCCTGGCCAAGGACCCGGCGGCCAAGACCCCGCCGAAGACCGACCATTCGGCCATGACCCACGCTGACCGCCACGACTCCAACGAGCCGGTCACCGACAGCTGGATCACCACCAAGGTGAAGGCCGAACTGATGGCCACCAAGAACGTGCCGGGCACCGAAATCAAGGTGGAAACGGTCAACGGCGTGGTCAGTCTGAGCGGCACCGTGGCCACCCAGGCCGAGCATGACAAGGCCGTGGCCAAGGCCAAGGCGATCAAGGGCGTGACCCGCGTCGACGACGCCGCGCTGAAGGTGAATGCCGCCGCTGCCAAGCGCTGATTCGGCACAACCCAATGCACTGCAGACGGGCGTCCCTGGGGGGGCGCCCTTTTTTTGTTCATCCCTGCATTCACGAACCTGATGACCGGGTGCATGTTGTGTGATCGCGTGCGCTATATTGCGGTAGGCGCGGGTGCCCCATCGGCCCGCCTCGACCCGGGCTGACGAGAAACTATGGCGCTGGTTTTCAGTGACGACATCTGGGACCGCTGGCGGATGCCAGCCCTGGCGCTGGCCGCTGCAGCGATCATTGTGGTGCCGTGGTTGTTCTTGCGCAAACTGCAGCAGGACAGCGCCCAGGCCATGGCCTGGGTGAACCACACCCAGGCCGTCAGCGTGCTGGCCCAGCAGCTGCAGGCCGACGTGCGCGATATCGAAGCGGCCGCCTTGACCCTGTCCAAGGGCGTGGATGGGCCGGGCCTGCGCGATCGCATGGCCAAGGCCGATGAGATTCCAGGCAAGCTGGCTGAACTGGGCCGGATGACCCATGACAACCCCGACCAGCTGATCCGCATCGGCCGCATCGAATCGATGCTGGACGGGCGGCTGGCGCTGGCCCGGCGCTTGGCCAGGGCCGAACCGAACAGCGACCAGCGCGAGCTGGTGCGCGAACTGGCCACGCGCTACCCGATCCGCGTGCTGGTGGAGGAGCTGCAGGCCGCCGAGCAGAAGCTGCTGGGCCGCCGCGCCGACGAAGCGCAGCGCCAGCGCCGGCAGACCGAACTGGTCTCGTGGAGCTCGCTGGTGGTGCAGTTGGGTCTGCTCGGCATGGTGCTGTGGCTGCTGCGCCGCCAGATCGGCCGCCGCCTGCAGGCCGAGCGCCAGTCGCAGCGTGCTGCCGCGCGCGCCGCCGTGGTGCTGCAGACCGTGCGCGAACCGATCGTGCTGCTCGACCGCGACCTGCGCGTGCAGCTGCACAACCCGGCGTTTTCCGAACTCTATGGCCTGGCCGACGAACGCGCCGATGGCCTGCTGCTGGACAGCGTGGGGGAGGGCGCCTGGACCGACCCGATGGTGCGCCAGCGGCTCTCGGACGTGCTGCTGCGCGGCCGCGAACTGTGGGATTTCGAGCACGAACAGCGCACCGCCGATGGCCTGGCGCGCTACATGCTGCTCAACGCGCGGCGCATGCCGTTGCCCGACACCGACGATGAAGTGGTGCTGCTGACCATCAGCGATGTCACCCTGCAGCGTGCCGTGCAGCTGCGCGTGGAAGAACTGAACCGCCAGCTGGAAGGCAAGGTGGCGCAGGTATCGGAAGTGAACCGCGAGCTGGAGGCCTTCAGCTATTCGGTCTCGCACGATCTGCGTGCACCGCTGCGGCATGTGGCCGGGTTCTCCGACAAGCTGTCGCGCCACCTTGGCGACAGCACCGATGACAAGAGCCGGCACTACCTCGATGTGATCTCCAATTCGGCGCGGCGCATGGCCACGCTGATTGATGACCTGCTGGTGTATTCGCGGCTGGGCCGCGCGGCCATGCGGCTGCAGGCGGTGGACATGCAGTCGCTGGTGGCCGACACCCGCGCGCTGCTCGATGCCAACGTCTCCTCCGACAACGAGGCCAGCGGCAGCCATCACCGCGTGGACTGGCACATCGCACCGCTGCCGGTGGTGGCGGGCGATGAGAACATGATGCGCCAGGTCTGGCTGAACCTGCTGGGCAACGCAGTGAAGTATTCCGGCAACCGCGAGCCGGCGCAGGTGCGCGTAGCGCATGAGCAGCAGCCCGATGGCAGCCACCTGTTCACCGTCAGCGACAACGGCGCCGGCTTCGACATGGCCTACGCCGGCAAGCTGTTCGGTGTGTTCCAGCGGCTGCACAAGGCCAGTGACTACCCCGGCACCGGCATCGGCCTGGCCAGCGTGCGCCGCGTCATCACCCGCCACGGTGGCCGCGTCTGGGCCGACGCCCAGCCCGATGCCGGCGCCACGTTCCACTTCCTCCTGCCGCCCGCGCTCGACGCGGACAACCAAGGTTCCCTCGCATGAGTACCCTGCGCACCATCCTGCTTGCCGAAGACAGCCCGCACGACGCGGAAATGGCCATCGACGCGCTGAAAGAGGCCCGCCTGGCCAACCCCATCGTGCACGTCGAAGACGGCGTGGAAGTGATGGACTACCTGCTGCGCCGCGGCGCCTTCGCCAGCCGTGAAGAAGGGCTGCCGGCGGTGCTGCTGCTGGACATCAAGATGCCGCGCATGGATGGCCTGGAAGTGCTGCAGCACATCCGCGAACACGAAGAACTGAAGCGGCTGCCGGTGGTCATCCTGTCGTCCTCGCGTGAGGAAAGCGATCTGGCGCGCAGCTGGGACATGGGCGTGAACGCCTACGTGGTCAAGCCGGTGGACGTGGACCAGTTCTTCGGCGCGGTGCAGACGCTGGGCCGCTTCTGGGCAGTCATCAACCAGGCACCGGAGATCGAGTGAGGCCATGCCCTTGACCGGAGCCGCACTGGGAACGCTGCGCATCCTGCTGGTGGAGGATTCCCCCGAGGATGCCGAGCTGATGTCCGGGCAGATGCTGGAGGCCGGCCTGGAGGCCCGCTTCGAGCGTGTGGAAAGCGAGGCCGAACTGCGCCAGGCGCTGGCCAGCTTCCAGCCGGACATCGTGCTGTCGGACCTGAGCTTGCCCGGTTTTTCTGGTGACCAGGCGCTGCGCATCGTGCGCGACACCGTGCCGGAGGTGCCCTTCATCTTCGTCTCAGGCACCATGGGCGAAGAAAACGCCGTGGCTGCCCTGCAGAAGGGCGCCAACGACTACATCATCAAGCATTCACCGGCGCGCCTGCCGTCGGCGGTGGCGCGTGCGGTGCGCGAAGCGCGCGGTGCCATGGAACGCATGCGCGTGGAAACCGAGCTGATGCGCGCGCAGCGGCTGGAAAGCCTCTCGCTGCTGGCTGCCGGGCTCAGCCACGACCTGCGCAACATCCTGCAGCCGCTGCTGATCATGCCGGACCTGCTCAAGGCCCGCACCGACGATGCGCAGCTGCACCACCTGGCCGATGTCATCGCCGAATGTGGCCGGCGCGGCCACGAGATGGCCGAGTCGATGCTGTCCTTCGTGCGTGGCTCGCGCACGCCCAGCGAACACATCCGCATTGCCGACCTGTTCGCGGCGGTCGCGCTGCTGTTGCGCAGCAACCTGCCCGAGGCGGTCACCCTGCAGATCGAGGTGGCGGATGAGGCGCTGGCGGTGGACGCCAACTACACCGAGCTGCAGCAGGTGCTGCTGAACCTGGCGCTCAATGCCATCCAGGCCATGCCCGACGGCGGCTGCCTGCGCCTGCAGGCGCTGCCTGACATCAGCGTGGCCGGCGAGGACGCCCTGCGCATCTCGGTCATCGACGATGGCACCGGCATGGATGCCGACATCCTGTCGCACCTGTTCAATCCGTTCTTCACCACCAAGGCCAACGGCACCGGCCTGGGCCTGATTTCCTGCAAGCGCATTGTTGAAGGCGCGGGCGGCAGCATCCAGGTGCACAGCCAGGTGGGGCAGGGCACGCGCTTCGACCTGCGCCTGCCGATGCGCCAGCAGATGCCGGGCATCGAAACGGTGGAACAGCCGGTGGCGGTGGGCAGCGGGCAATCGATCCTGGTGGTGGACGGCGAGGCCACGCGGTTGTCGCTGCTGGGCAATGCGCTTTCGAGCCAGGGCTACCAGTTGCAGCTGGCGTCCGACGGTGCCGCCGCGCTGCGCTGGATGCAGCAGGAGGCGATGCCGGCGCTGGTGATTGCCGACGGCGGCTCCCGGCTGCTGCCGGCCAGCCAGCTGCTGGGCGAAATGGCCGCACTCGGTTTCCGCGGTGCCGCCCTGGTGCTGGAGGACGGTGGCGCTGCCGAACGCGGGACGTTCGCAGAAGGCATCGAGGTGCACGTGCTGCGCAAGCCGCTGCAGATGCAGCAGGTGTTCCGCGCGGTGGCTGAGGCGCTGTCGTAGATCTGCGCTGTGGGTGGGTGTGGGGCAGCCGAGCATGGCTGCGGTTGCCGGCCAACGGCCGGCACTACCCGGTAATTCTGTGCCATGCGTGGATGGGGCGGCCGACCCTGCTGCGGTTGCCGGCCAACGGCCGGCACTACCCGGAACAGGCACGCCATGCGTGATCGGTCCACCTGGGCTTACCGGTCCCCGGTCTGCGGGGGCTCCCACGGGAACCGTGACAGGCTGGCCACGGCCTGCTCCAGGCGGTGTGACCAGTTGCGGTGGATATCGGCATACAGCGGTGAATCCCCGCACAGGCGCAGCTGCTGGGTCAGCGTCAGGTCGCCGGCACGCAGCAGCGCCAGGTCGATCGGCAGGCCGACCGAGAGGTTGGAGCGGATGGTCGAATCCAGCGAGACGATGGCCGTGCGCGCGGCATCTTCCATCCGCGTGGCCGGGGTCAGGATGCGGTCCAGGATCGGCTTGCCGTACTTGGATTCGCCAATCTGCAGGAACGGGGTTTCCGGCGAGGCGGCAATCGCATTGCCCAGCGGGTAGACCATGTACAGCCCCGGGCGCTCGCCGGCAATCTGCCCGCCCAGGATCAGCGTGGCCTGGGTGTTGACCCCGTCATGACCGTGTTCGCTGTGCTGGTTTTTCACCTGGCTGTCCACCAGCAGCGCGCCCACGTACTCGGCCGCTTCGAACAGGTGGCGGCTGTCGCGCAGGTTCGGCGTGCGCCGTTCCTGTGCATCGCGCTGCAGCCGCGAGACCAGCAGCTGGGTGGCGGCCAGGTTGCCGGCGGCCATCAGCACGAAGGTGGCCTCGCCGGGGAAGTCGAACACGTGCAGCTTGCGGTGCACGCGGACATCGTCCAGCGAGGCATTGGTGCGGGTATTGGCGGCGAAGACCAGGCCTTCGTCCACCTCGATTCCAACGCAATAGGTCATGGCTGTGCCCTATCATGTGCGTCCTGGATTGTAGGCAGGCCATCGTGACGATGGCATGCCCGCCCCCCCTTACCGCCGCCGAACCGCATGACCACCGTGCTCCTGAGCCTGGGCAGCAACATCGAGCCCCGCCGCTACCTCCACGCCGCGGTGGAGGCTCTGCGCGAGCGCTTCGGCGCCATCGAGGTCTCGCCTGCCTACCACATCGCCGCCGTGGGCTTTGACGGCCCCGCGTTCGTGAACAACGCCGTGGCGCTGTCCACCACGATGCCGCTGCAGGACCTGGACGACTGGCTGCACGCACTGGAAGACGCCCATGGCCGCGACCGCAGCGGGCCGCGCTTTTCCGACCGGACGCTGGACGTGGACGTGGTGTTCTACGGTGACCTGGTGGTGGAAGGCCCCGGCCACCTGCGTATTCCGCGGCCGGAACTGAAGCACGCCTTCGTGCTGAAGCCGCTGGCCGACATCGCGCCGGCGTTCATCGACCCGGTCAGCGGCCGCAGCCTGGCGGCGCTGTGGCACGCGCACCCGCAGCACGACGAGACGTTCGAGGTCGTGGCGCTGGAGTGATCGGTTGTTGTTGCCGCTTCGCTCGCCGGGCATGGCCCGGCGCTGCCGGTGGTGCCGGCCGCTGGCCGGCAACATTTCAACTCACCGTACGCCCGCCATCCACGCGCAGGGTGTGGCCGGTGACGAAGTGCGCCTCGGCCACCAGCCAGAACACCGCCTCGGCAATCTCCTCCACCGTGCCGATGCGCGCCAGCGGCGTGCGCTGCAGCAGCGCCTGGCGCGCGAAATCATCCTTGCCCTGTTCCGGCCACAGGATCGCCCCGGGTGCCACCGCATTCACCCGCACCTTCGGCGCCAGTTCCAGCGCCAGGGCGCGGGTGGCCATTTCCAGCGCGGCCTTGGCCATGGTGTAGGCCGCATGGTCGCGCATCGGGTCGGTGCCGTGCAGGTCGGTCAGGTTGACGATGCTGCCCTGCTGGCGGCGCAGGTGCGGTGCGGCGGCCTGCGCCAGCAGCAGCGGTGCGCCCGCGTTGACCGCATACAGCGCATCCATCGCCTCGGCGGTGATCTGCCCGAGCGGGGTGGGGAAGAAGTTGGAGGCGTTGTTCACCAGCGCATCCAGGCGGCCGAAATGGGCCACCGCCTGCTCCACCAGGTCGGGCAGGGTGCTGGCGTCGGCCAGGTCGGCCTGCAGGGCCAGCACGCTGCCGGGGCGGCTGTTGTCCAGTTCGAAGGCCAGCTGCTGCAGCTCGCCGCTGGAGGTATGCGCGTGCAGCACCACGCCCCAGCCACAGGCGTGGAACTGGCGGGCGATGGCGGCGCCGATGCGGCGCGCGCTGCCGGTGATCAGGGCTACCGGGGCGGATTCGGTCATGAGGGGCCTCCTGGGCTCGGCTATCCTGCACCCATTGTCACCGCAATCGAAGACACCATGCAGTCCACCATGCCCCTGCCCGAGGCCGATGCCCTGGCTCACAGCGACCAGCTGGCCGATGCCCTGCGCACCGAGATCCGCGCCCAGGGCGGCGCCATCCCGTTCTCGCGCTTCATGGAGCTGTGCCTGTACACCCCCGGTTGGGGCTATTACAGCGCCGGCGCCAGCAAGTTCGGTGGCGCCGGTGATTTCACCACCGCACCGGAAATGGGCGGGCTGTTCGCCGCCACCGTGGCCAATGCGCTGGCGCCGGTGTTCGGCCAGCTCGGCGCGCAGGCGCGGCTGCTGGAACTGGGCGGTGGCACCGGTGCGTTCGCCGAGGCCGCGCTGCTGCGCCTGGCCGAACTGCAGGCACTGCCGGCCCGCTACGCCATTCTTGAACCCAGCGCCGACCTGCGCCAGCGCCAGCGCGAGCGGCTGCAGCAGAACCTGCCGGCCGCGCTGAGCGGGCTGGTGGAGTGGCTGGACCGCCCGTTCGACGACGACTGGGACGGGGTGGTGTTCGCCAATGAAGTGATCGACGCGCTGCCCAACCCGCGCTTCCTGGTGAAGGACGGGGAGATCCTGGAAGAAACCGTGGAGCTGGACGCACAGGGCCACTTCGTGCGCGGCACGCAGCCGGCCGACATGCTGCTCAACAGTGCAGTGCGCCACCTGGAGCGCTACCTGGAAACCCCGTTCGCCGAGGGCTACCGCTCTGAAGTGCTGCCACACCTGCCGTATTGGCTGCAGGCGGTGGCCGGTGGATTGCAGCGCGGTGCGCTGCTGTTCGTCGATTACGGCTACACCCGGGCCGAGTTCTACCAGCACGACCGCGACGATGGCACCGTGCGCGCGTTCTACCGCCACCACGTGCACAACGAGGTCTACCGCTGGCCGGGGCTGCAGGACATCACTGTGTCGGTGGATTTCACCGCCATGGCCGAAGCGGGCCACCACGGCGGCTTCGAGCTGGCCGGTTACTGCAGCCAGTCCAGCTTCCTGCTGGGCAACGGGCTGGACCAGGTGTTGTCGCTGGCCGACGAGCGCACCGACGAGGTGGGCCGCGTGCAGCTGCGCGACCAGGTGAAGAAGCTGACCCTGCCCACCGAGATGGGCGAACGCTTCCAGGTGATCGGCCTGCAGCGTGATGTTGATTTCGAGCCGGCCTTCGAGCTGGGTGACCTGAGCTGGCGGCTGTGAGTGCGGCTGTTGCGGTGATCAAGCCGCTGCGGCGGCCCGTGCTGTGGGCCACGCTGTGGTGGCTGGCGGTGCTGTTCGTGGTGGTGGTCTGCCTGATTCCGCCGCCGCCGCTGCCGGTGCCGGAAAACGGCGACAAGGTGGAGCACTTCCTGGCCTATTTCATCCTGGCCGGCAGCGCCGTGCAGCTGTACCGCCGTGGCCGGCCGCTGCTGTGGGTGGGGGCAGGGCTGGTGCTGATGGGCATCGGTATCGAGTTCGCACAGGGCGCGCTGACCACCACGCGCAGTGCCGACCCGATGGATGCGCTGGCCAACAGCGTGGGTGTGCTGGCCGGGCTGGGTACCGCATTGACCCCGCTGCGCGATCTGTTGCTGCGCTGGCGAGGTTGAGGGGGGAGGTCCACGCCATGCGTGGATGCGGTTGCCGACCATGGCTGCGGTTGCCGGCCAACGGCCGGCACTACCCGGTGGGACGGTTTCCGCGCGGTTGTTGATGGGGCCGCCGATGACGCTGTTGTAGATCCACGCCATGCGTGGATGCGGTTGCCGACCATGGCTGCGGTTGCCGGCCAACGGTCGGCACTACCCCGGTGCGAGGGTTCTCGTAGGGCCGCCGACCCGGCCTGCAGGTGCCGGCCAATGGCCGGCACCCGTGCTCTTACTTCTGCAGCGTCACTTCATCCAGCACCCACATCGCCGGGCGCGTGTTGCCGGTGAAGTTGATGCACAGGTCGCCCTGCGCGGCCACCTTCTTCGGCAGTGCGGCCTTCAGCGTGACAAAGCCATCGGCATCGGGCTGCGCGGGCAGTGCAACCTCGGCCAGCACCGGGCCCTTGCAGTTGCCCTGGCGGATCCTCATCTCGCCGTGCGCGCGCCTGGCCTTCTCGAACACGCGCTTGGGCTCGTCATTGGCCAGCTGGAAGTAGTACGAAATGCGCCCGGCACGCACGCTTACGGTGCTGATGCCTTCCAGATTGGCCTGCGGCCAACGCCAGCACGGCTGGAAGATGTCCACCTTGAACACCGCACGTGCGCCTTCGCGCCAGCCATCGTCTTCCAGGCGCAGCACCAGGCCGTTCTTGCCTGCGCAGTTCTGCAGGTCCTCGCTGGGCCGGCTCAGCAGCGAGGCGGCCGTGAAGGTGGCCACCGTCGGTGCGGCCGCCAGCATCTGGCCCTGGTAGAACGCCGCCGCCTGCACGGTGGCGGGCAGCGTCTCGGTCAGCGGCTGCTGGTACAGCGGCGATGCCGCGGTGACCGGCGCGCCGCCGGTGCTGTAGCGCACCTCGTAGCCCAGCGGGTTGGCCAGCGACACCGTCACCGTGTTCGCCGCGCGGTCATCGGTGTGGTGCACGCCCACCTCGAACGGGGTCTGCGCATATGCCAGGCCCCAGGCACGGAAAAGCGCCAGCTGGGTGGGCAGGCGGGCGAGGAAATCGCGGAAATCACGGCGCTCGGCCGGGCTCCAGCCGGTCTCGGCCACTGCTGCCAGGCGCGGGAACAGGTTTTGCTGCAGGCGCGCGTAGGTGCGCGTGTGTTCGGTGAACATGTTGGCCTGCAGGCCGAGGATGTGCTGGCGCTTGTCTGCGGCCAGCTCGGCCGGCACCGGCTCGAAGCCGTACAGCTTGGCCAGGTTGACCAGGGTCGGGCGGCCCGGCGGTTCGTTCGGCGAGGCGGTCTGCAGGTAGTCCAGGTACAGGTAGCCCACCGGCGACATGATCACATCGTGGCCGGCACTGGCCGCAGCCAGCCCACCTTCGGTGCCCCGCCAGGACATCACCGTGGCCTGCGGCGGCAGGCCGCCCTCCAGGATTTCATCCCAGCCGATCAGGCGCCGGTCGTGCTCTTCCAGGAAGGTTTCCAGCCGCTTCAGGATGTGGCTCTGCATGGCCATCTCATCCTTGATGCCGAGCTGGCGCATGCGCTGCTGCACCTGCCGGGAGGCGATCCACTGGTCCTTGACCGCCTCATCGCCACCGACGTGCACGTATTTGGCCGGGAACAACTGGATCACTTCCTCCAGCACGTTTTCCAGGAAGGTGACGGTGCTGTCTTCCACGTTGAACAGGTTCGGGAACACGCCCCATTCGCTGATCGGCTTCAGCGGCGTGTCGACCGACCCCAGCTCGGGATAGGCGGCGATCGCGGCGGTGGCGTGCCCGGGCGCGTCGATTTCGGGAATCACCTGGATGTGCAGTGCCGCTGCATAGGCGATCACCTCGCGGATCTGCTGCTGCGTGTAGAAGCCGCAGTACGGGTGTTCCTGCCGGGCGGCCGGATCGATGCCACCATCGCCGGCCGGCAGGCGGCAGCTGCCCACTTCGGTCAGCTTCGGGTAGCGCTTGATCTCCATGCGCCTGCCCTGATCATCGGTCAGGTGCCAGTGGAAGGTGTTGAGCTTGTGCGCGGCCATCGCGTCGAGCACGCGCTTGATCTCGTCCAGGCTCTGGAAGTGGCGCGCCGAATCGAGCATGAAACCACGCCAGGAAAAGCGCGGCTCATCCTGGATCTGCACTGCGGGCAGTGCGCCGTTGTTGCCGGCCGTGGCCAGCTGGGCCAGCGTGGTGGCGCCGTAGAATAGGCCGGTTTCGTTGCCGGCCTGCACGCGCACGCCCTGCGCGGTGCTGTCCAGCGTGTAGCCCTCGCCGGTGTCGCGGAAGTGGGGTACGATCTGGAACTGGATACCGCCGGTCTTCGGTGCCGAGGCGGTACTGGCCACGACCAGGCGTGGGCCACCGCTGCGGGCCAGCATGTCGGCGAACTGCGTGGCCACGCGCTGTGCGGCCTCGCCGTCGGCGAGCAGCGCGGTGCCGGTGCGTACGGTGATGCCACTGCCGGTGCCGGGCTGTACGCGGGCCGGGGCGGGAATGAGCTGCAGGCTGCCGGCGCGCAGCTGCGGGCCGGGCGCATCGGCGTTGGCCGGCGCATCGGCCGCCAGCGCGGGCAGCGCCGGCACGATGGCCAGCAGGCTGCCCAGCAGCAGGAACATACGCAACCTGGCGCGGGTGGGCTTCGTCATCGGAAGGACTCCTGGGGTCTGGTGCGGTGAAGGCTATACATGAAAAACGCCGGGCCCGGAATCATCCAGGCCCGGCGTGCAGGTGCTGCGTGGCGGTGGTGCCGCCGGTGGATCAGTACTTGAAGCGGAAGTTCAGGTAGTACTGGCGACCGTTGCTGTAGAATGAAGTCGGAATGGCCGCGGTCTGGTAGTACTTGTAGGTCGGGTTGTTGAGGTTCAGCGCATCGAAGCTGACGCTCATCCAGTCGGTGGCTTTGTAGCTCAGCGACACCGACAGGGTGCCGAAGTCATCCTGGTAGTACGGGTTGGCGCCGGACAGACCGATCAGGAACGACGAGCGGCGGGTGTAGCCCACGCGTGCACCGAAGGTCTCGTTTTCGAAGTAGGCACCCACGTTGTAGGTGTTCTTCGAGGTGCCCAGCAGGTTGTCGGTGCCGTCAGCCCAGGTGTGCGAGGTGCTGCCGTTGGCGTAGGTGTAGTTGGCGTTGACGCCGAAGTACTCGCCGATCGGCTGCTCGTAGGCCACTTCGATACCGCGCACCTTGCCGTCGGCATTCTTCGGGCGCGAGATGTCGTACTCCTCGAGCTTGTTGGTCAGCTCGCTGAACAGCATCTGCTTTTCGGTGCTGAAGGCCACGTAGTCCTTCAGGCGCATCGAGTAGGCGCCCACCGACAGCAGGCCGCGCGGCATGAAGTACCACTCCAGGTTGGCATCGAAGTTGGTGGACACCACCGGCTTCAGCTTCGGGTTGCCGCCGCCGCCGGTCTTGTTCAGATCCGAACCGTAGGAGGAGGCACCCAGCGCGGAGAAGTCCGGCAGGGTCTGGGTCTGCGAGGCAGCAAAGCGCAGCACCAGGTCATCGCGCAGGTCGAACTTCAGGTTGGCGCTGGGCAGCACGCGGCTGTGCTTGTTCTCGAAGGCCGCGCGGGTCCAGGCACCGAACAGGCTGCTCACGTCCGGCACGGTCGAACCGGTGGCCGTAGCGTAGGTGTCGATGTTCTGCTTGATGTTGACGTAGCGCAGGCCGACGTTGCCGCTCCAGCCGTCACCGGCGAAGTTGCCCTGCACGTAACCGGCGAAGTTCTTCTCGGCCACCTTCCATTCGGCGCCATAGTTGTGGCGACCGGTCGGGCCATCGTTGCCGGACAGCCAGGTGGAATTGTTCACCGCGGCATCGCGCAGCGCAGCCGGGGTATAGTACCACAGGTTGCGCGGGAAGCTGCCACCGATCTTGTCGGCGAAACCGCTCGGGTAGTTGGCCGTGTCGCTGCCGCGCAGCGCATCCCAGATGTTGCCGGGGGTCGCGCCTTCCGGCGACAGGGCTTCACGCTTGTGGTCGGCGTAGCGTGCACCGAAGTCGATGGAGGTCAGCACACCGGCGCTGTTGAAGTACTGGCTGAAATCAACGTTGGCCCACTTTTCCTTGTCTTCGGCGGTGACCTGCTGGTTGCCCCAGGTGCCACCCCAGCTGGCACCGGCCGGGCTGAGGTCGCCACCGACATTCCAGTCGACCGGCGAGCTGTTGCCGTGCGTGGTCCAGCTGGCACCGCCGCCCTTGGCGGTCAGCAGCTCGGCAATGAACTGGCGCGGCGTGCTGCCGGTGCCCTTGGTGCTGCCCGCCTGGAACTTGGCGGTCAGGTTGTCGTTGACCTGCCAGTCGGCGTCCATGGTGATGTAGTTGGTCTTGGCCGTCGACTCGCGGTAGATCATGTCGTACACGGCGTAATTCGTATCCGGCTGGCCCTTGTAGGTCGCCTGGGTCAGCACGCCGTCCTTGACCACGTAGCCCGGATCCGGTGCTTCGTTCTTGGCGAAGCTGTTGCCGAACATCATGAAGTTGCGGTTGTAGTTGTTGGCCTTGAGCTTGGACGTGAAGCCGCTGAGGGTGAAGCTCAGGTTGTCGCTGGGCTTGAACTGCAGCGAGACCAGCCCGCCGGTGCGCTTGCGGGTCTGTTCGAACAGGGTCGAGCCGAGCAGGCCCGGCACTTCCACGCCGTTGAGATCCGGGTGCGGTGCGATGCCCTTGGCCGCATTGCCCTTCACCACGTCATCGCCCGGGCCGAGAGTGAAGAAGCCACCCGGCACTTCCTGCGCTTCACGGCGCAGCTCGCGCTTCTGGCTGAAGGCCTGCAGCATCACACCGAAGGTGTTGTCGTCGTTCTTGTAGTTGAACAGCGCCGACAGCTGCGGATCGGTCGACTTGGCCAGATCAGAACGCACCGCGCCCACCGAACCTTCGGCGGTGAACTGCTTGGAGAACTCCAGCGGCTTGCGGGTGATGATGTTGACCGTACCGGTGGTGCCACCGTCCTGCAGCTTGGCCTGCGAGGACTTGTTCACTTCCACCGAGCTGACCAGCTCGGAGGGCAGCAGCGAGTAGCTGATGCTGCGGCCGACTTTGTTGCCCTGGCTCAGCACGAACCAGTCGGCCGAGGCCACGGTGTGGCCGTTGATCAGGGTCTGGGTCAAGCTCGGGCTGGTGCCGCGCAGGCTGACACGGTCGGCTTCGTCGAAGCCGCCTTCGTCGGCGCTGGACGAGCTGATGTTCACGCCCGGCAGGCGCTGCAGGGTGTCGGCCACGTTGTGCGCCGGCAGCTTGCCCACGTCTTCAGCGGTCACCACTTCCACGCGTGCATTGGCTTCGCGCTTGGTGTCCAGCGATTTTTCCATCGAACCGCGGATGCCGGTGACCTGCACGGTGTCCAGGTCCGTGGCCGTCTGGGCCTGCTGCGCATGCGCGCTGAAGGCGATGCAGCTGACGATGGCTGCAGAAAGCAAAGTCTTGCGGGTATTCATGATGTCTCTCCTCATCACTCAATGGTTGCCGGCTGCGGCGTTCGAATTACGGTTGCGTTGGCCTGCGCGGGTGTGGGGCATCCCGGCGGTATCTGCCACGTGGTGCGTACTGCGTTTTCGGTGTTGCTGAAGCGGTAGCGCGTGGATGGATCAGTGTTCCTGGTGGCCCAGGTACCAGCTGGCGGCGCCGATGACGCCCAGCTGGCCGTGTTCGACCACCTTCACCGGGATGCGCTCGAGCTGCTCGCGCATCGGCCCCTTTTCCAGGTAGCGGCTGATGAAGGTGCTGTTCTTCAGGTAATCGCGGATCTGGGTGAGGATGCCGCCGGCCAGGTAGACACCACCCTGTGCGCCGTAGAACAGCGCCATGTCGCCGATGGTGCTGCAGAGCAGGCCGCAGAACACGTCCAGCGCCTGGCGGGCGAGGGCATCGTCACCGGCGATGGCCGCGGCGGTTACCGCATCGGGGCTGGCCAGCGTGGCCGGCTGCCCCTGCAGCGCGCACACCGCGGTGTACAGGTTCATCAGGCCAGGGCCGGACAGCGCATGTTCGATCGACACATGCGCGCGGCTGCGCTGCATGTAGCGCACGATGGCCATTTCCAGTTCGGTGGTGGCCGCCAGCGTCGGCTGCCCGGCTTCGGTGGGCAGGACCACCGGGCCGTGCGCGGTGGGAATCCACAGCGCCGCACTCAGACCGGTACCGGGGCCGACCACCAGGGTCGGGCCGCGCGGCGCCGTGTCCGGGCCACACAGGTGCAGCACGCCACTGGCGTCCACCTGCGCGGCGGCGTGGGCCACCGCTTCGAAGTCGTTGACGATGTACACCCGCTCCAGGCCCAGGTCGGCTTCGATCTGGCGGGCCGACAGCGGCCACGGCACGTTGGCGGTGATCACCGTGCCGTCTTCGCGTGCATACCCGGCGGTGGCCACCACGCAGTGCGCCGGGCGCGGGCCGCTGCCGATGAAGTCGTCCAGGATCGCGCTCAGGCCGGCATGGTCGGCATTGCGGTACTTGCGGTAATCCAGCAGCTGCACCGGATGGGCGTCATCGCCGCTGGCCTGCACGCGGGCCACCCGCACATGGGTACCTCCCACATCGGCGGCCAGGAACACCGGCGCGGCGAGGGACAGGACATGGGCCGGGGCGGGGTGGCTGGCGGTCACGCGGGCTCCTGCGGAAGTGGGAAGCCAGTCCCGGTGTCGGGGGCGGCGATTGGGCCGGAGTCTGTAACTCCGCTGACAACGATGTCAACGGGTTCGTTACGCTTTCGTTGCTGCGCCGCAACGATCCTGTGTTGGCGAAAGCGTTTACATGGCGTGAATCCGCTTTACCCCCGCAATCCGTTGCGCCGTATGGGGATTGGCGCTTCCGCGTATTCAGTGGCAGCGCCGAAGTTGGCTGCTGCATCGCAACACGACGTTCACGGCATCGCGATGCGAAGTTGACAAACCGCGCCCGTCCATCGAAAGAATGTGACAACGTTGTTCCCAGCCACTCTCCGATGCCGCGCTGCGGTCGTCGCCGCAGGAGCCTTCCCGATGTCCGCTGTCTCAGCTGCAAGCGCGCGCCCGAACGTGGCCACCTCCATCGCCATCGTCGGCGTCCTGTTCTTCCTCATCGGCTTCTTCACCTGGCTCAACGGCCCGCTCATCACCTTCGTCAAGCTCGCCTTCGAGCTCGATGAGGTCGGCGCCTTCCTGGTGCTGATGGTGTTCTACCTGTCCTACTTCTTCCTGGCCGTGCCGGCCTCGTGGATCCTGCGCCACACCGGCATGAAGAAGGGCCTGAGCCTGAGTCTGCTGGTGATGGCCGGCGGCGCGGCACTGTTCGGTGAATTCGCCACCCAGCGCTGGTACCCGGGGGCACTCGGCGGCCTGTTCGTGATCGGCAGCGGCCTGGCGTTGCTGCAGACCGCGATCAATCCCTACATCTCCATCCTCGGCCCGATCGAAACGGCCGCGCGCCGCATCGCCCTGATGGGCATCTGCAACAAGATCGCCGGCATGCTGGCGTCGGTGCTGATCGGCACGCTGGTGCTGCACGGCATCGGTGATCTGTCCAGCGCGGTTGCCGCCGCCGACGAAGCCACCAAGGCCAGCCTGCTCAACGAATTTGCCGCCAAGATCCACGCCCCGTACCTGGCCATGGCCGGCGTGCTGGTGGTCCTGGCGGTGGCCGTGCTGTTCTCGCCGCTGCCGGAAATCAAGCCGTCCGAAGCCAACGCCACGCCGTCGGCGCCGGGCGCGGTGGGACGCCGCAGCATCTTCCAGTTCCCGCACCTGTGGCTGGGCGTGCTGTGCCTGTTCGTTTACGTGGGCGTGGAAGTGATGGCCGGTGATGCCATCGGCACCTACGGCCACGGCTTCGACCTGCCGCTGGACCAGACCAAGATGTTCACCTCGCTGACCCTGTTTGCCATGCTCGTCGGCTACGTGGTCGGCCTGCTGCTGATTCCGCGCGTGGTCTCGCAGTCGCGCTACCTGACCGTCTCGGCGGTGCTGGGCGTGGTGTTCTGCCTGGGCGCCTGGGCCACCCACGGCTACGTCTCGGTGGGCTTCGTGGCGCTGCTGGGCTTTGCCAACGCGATGATGTGGCCGGCCATCTTCCCGCTGGCCATCCGCGGCCTGGGGCGGTTCACCGAAACCGGCTCGGCGCTGCTGGTGATGGGCATTGCCGGCGGCGCGATCATTCCGCAGCTGTTCGCCGTGCTCAAGCAGCACATCGACTTCCAGCTGGTGTTCGTGCTGCTGATGGTGCCGTGCTACCTGTACATCCTGTTCTACTCGGTCATCGGCCATCGCGCCGGCCTGCCGCGCGACGCGGCCTGATCGGCGATGATGGACGCGCCCACCGCACAGGAAACACCCATGCGCAGAGCCACCATCAAGGATGTCGCCGAGAAGGCCAAGGTCTCGCTGAAGACGGTGTCCCGGGTAATCAACAACGAGCCGTCGGTGATGCAGGCCACCCGTGCGCGGGTGCTGCGTGCCATTGCCGAGCTCGACTACGAACCCGACCCGTCAGCGCGCAACCTGCGCAGCGGCACCACCTTCGTCATCGGGCTGGTCTACGACAACCCGAACCCGTACCACATCATCGGCGTGCAGAACGGCGTGCTGGCTGCCTGCCGGGAAACCGGCTTCGGCCTGCAGATCCACCCGTGCGACTCCAGCTCGCCGCTGCTGGCCGATGAACTGGCCGACTGGGTGCAGCGTTCGCGGCTGGCCGGGCTGGTGCTGACCGCGCCGATGTCCGAGCGCCGCGACCTGGTGCAGGCGCTGACCGCGCGCGGCATCAAGCTGGTGCGCATCATCGCCGCCACCGAAGACCCGGCCGATGGCGCCTGTGTCTACGTGGATGACCGCGAGGCCGCCTACGAGATCACCGAGCACCTGATCCAGCTGGGCCACCAGCGCATCGGCTTCCTCTGGGGCGGCACCTCGCACCGTTCCTCCGGCGAACGCTACGCCGGCTACGAAGCGGCGCTGAAGGACTACGGCATGACCGTGGACAAGTACCTGGTGGTGCAGGGCGACTACACCTTCGATGATGGCTTCCGCGGCGCACGCCGTCTGCTGGCGCTGCGCGAACCGCCCACCGCCATCTTCGGTTCCAACGATGAAATCGCCGCCGGCGTGCTGGCCGCGGCCAAGTCGGCCGGCATGAACGTGCCCTACGATCTGTCCATCGCCGGCTTCGAGGACAGCCCGTTTTCGCGCCAGTCCTGGCCGCCGCTGACCACCGCCAAGCAGGCCACCGAGGACATCGCCCGCCATGCCGCGCGGCTGCTGATCGCGCAGCTGCGCAACGATGCCTACGACGATGCGCCGGCGCCGCTGCACAACCAGGGCTTCGTGCCGCAGCTGGTGGTGCGCGGTTCCACCGCGCCGATGCACCTGGCCGACGCCCGCCCCCTTCCTTCCGATCCTGCCTGAGCCCCCGACCATGCCGTTGCCCGATGCCACCGCCACGATGATGTTCAACGAAGCCGCCCAGTCGGCCGACGTCATTGCCCGCCAGTTCGCCCGCAACCACGCCACCATGGAAACGCTGGCCGCCTCGCTGCGCGCCGCGCCGCCGCCGTTCGTGGTGACCTGCGCACGTGGCAGTTCCGACCATGCCGCGACCTACGGCAAGTACCTGCTGGAAACCCAGCTGGGCCGCGTGGTCGCCTCGGCCTCGCCGTCGGTGGGCTCGGTGTACGCCGCACCGCTGCAGCTGCGCGGCGCACTGTTCATCGTCATCTCGCAGTCGGGCAAGAGCCCGGACCTGCTGCGCAACGCCGAAGCGGCCAAGGCGGCCGGTGCACGCGTGGTGGCGCTGGTGAACGTGGAGGATTCGCCGCTGGCCGAACTGGCCGACACGGTCATTCCGCTGCATGCCGGCGCCGAAAAGAGCGTGGCCGCCACCAAGAGCTACCTGGCTTCGCTGGCCGCACTGCTGCAGCTGGCCGCCTACTGGAAGCAGGACAGCGCGCTGCGCAACGGCCTGGACCTGCTGCCGGCGGCCATGCACGAGGCGTGGCAGTGCGACTGGAGTTCGCTGAGCGAAGGCCTGGTGGATGCGCACAACCTGTTCGTGCTGGGCCGTGGCCTGGGCCTGGGCGCGGCGCAGGAAGCGGCGCTGAAGTGCAAGGAAACCTGCAGCCTGCACGCCGAAGCCTACAGCTCGGCCGAAGTGAAGCACGGCCCGATGGCGCTGGTGGGCCGCGGCTTCCCGGTGCTGGCCTTTGCCCAGCCCGACGAAACCGGCGCCGGCACCCGTGCGGTGGTGGAAGAGTTCACCGCGCGCGGCGCCCAGGTGTGGATGGCCGGTGCCGGTGGCGACCTGCCGGTGGCCGCCGCACCGCACCCACTGTGCACGCCGCTGCTGACCGTGCAGAGCTTCTACCGCGCCAACAATGCACTGGCCATCGCACGTGGCTTCAACCCGGACCTGCCGCCGCACCTGAACAAGGTTACGGAGACGGTCTGATGGCCACGGTGCTGCGCAATGCCCGCGTGCTGGCAGACGACGAATTCCGCGATGATCTTGCCGTCGTGATCGAGCACGGGCGCATCACTGCGCTGCTGCCCGACGCCGCGCCGCAGCTGGGCCAGGCCGACCGCCAGGTCGACCTGGGGGGAGGCTGGCTGCTGCCCGGTTTCATCGACGTGCAGGTCAATGGCGGTGGCGGTGCGCTGTTCAACAACACGCCCGACGTGGACGCGCTGCGCACCATCGCGCGCGCGCACCGGCGCTTCGGCACCACGGCGATGCTGCCGACGCTGATCAGCGACGACGTCGAGGTGATGCGCACCGCCATCGCCGCGCTGCGCCAGGCCATCGCAGAGCGGGTGCCGGGCATCATCGGCATCCATCTGGAAGGCCCGTACATCGCCCCAGCGCGCAAGGGCACCCACGATGCCAGCAAGTTCCGCGTGCCGGATGCGGAAGAAATCGCACTGGCCGCCTCGCTGGGCAACGGCGTGACCCTGCTCACCCTGGCACCGGAACGGGTGCCGCTGGAGAGCATCCGCGCGCTGGTCGAACGCGGGGTGATCGTGGCCGCCGGGCATACCGCCGGCACCTACGAGGAAATCCGCGCCGGGCTGGATGCCGGCGTGCGCGGCTTCACCCACCTGTACAACGCCATGTCACCGCTGCAGGGGCGCGAGCCCGGCGCCGTGGGCGCGGCGCTGGAAGACCGCGACAGTTGGATCGGCATCATCGTCGACGGCGTGCACGTGCACCCGGCCAGCCTGCGCGTGGCACTGGCGGCCAAGCCGCGCGGCCGCCTGCTGCTGGTCACCGACGCCATGCCGCCGGTCGGTGCCGATGATCCCAGCTATGTGCTGTACGGTGAAACCATCACCGCCGTGGACGGCGTGGTGCGCAACGCGGCCGGTGCGCTGGCCGGTTCGGCGCTGGACATGGCCACCGCCGTGCGCAACACCGTGCAGCTGCTCGGTCAGCCACTGGAAGAAGCCGCACGCATGGCCTCCACCTACCCGGCGCAGTTCCTCAACGTGGATGACCGTCTGGGCCATATCGCCGAAGGCTACCAGGCCGATCTGGTGCTGCTGGACGCGGCGCTGCAGGTGCGTGGTACCTGGGTGGCCGGCGAGTACGAAGCGGCATGAACGGCACTGCGCCCCGCGCCGGCGCCGCCCCGCGCCGGCTCGGCTCCATCGACGCGCTGCGCGGCATCACCGTGGCGGCGATGCTGGTGGTGAACGACCCGGGTGACTGGAGCGCAGTGTTCGCACCGCTGCGCCATTCCGAATGGCATGGCTGCACGCCCACCGACCTGGTGTTTCCGTTCTTCCTGTTCCTGGTGGGCGTGTCGATGGCCTTCAGCGTGATGCCACGCGCGGGCAATGCCGCCGCCCGCCCGGCATTGGCGCGCGGTGTGCTGGAGCGTGCGCTGCGCATCGCCGTGGCCGGCGTGCTGCTGCACCTGCTGATCTGGCGGGGACTGGATACGCCGAATTTCCGCATCTGGGGCGTGCTGCAGCGCATTGCGCTGTGCGCGGCGGTGGCGGGGCTGATGGCCATCTACCTGCGCCCGCGCGCGCAGGCGGCCACGCTGGTGGTACTGCTGGTGGCCTACACGCTCATCCTGCTGGAAGGCGGCGGGCTGGCGCTGTGGACCAACCCGGCCAGCCGCCTGGACACTGCGCTGTTCGCACCGCTGCTGTACCAGTGGCACCCCGACACCGGGCTGGGGCATGACCCCGAAGGCCTGCTCAGCACGCTGGGCGCCATCGGCAGCACCGTGTTCGGCCTGCTGGCCGGCCAGCTGCTGCGCGACGGCCGCACCCGCCTGCTGGTGGCGGTGGGCGTGGCCGGCGGCGTGCTCGGCCTGCTGCTGCCGCTGGCGGTACCGATGAACAAGCAGCTGTGGACGCCCAGCTACGTGCTGTGGACCGGCGCGCTGGCCGCACTGGCGCTGTGGCTGGCGCACGTGCTGGTGGACCGCCGCGGCTTGCCTGCGGTGGGCCGCCGCTTCGGCGTGAACGCCATCACCACCTACCTGGGGGCCAACGTGATGGCCGTGGGCCTGCTGGGCAGTGGCGCCTGGGCGTGGGTCTGGCAGCAGCTGGCCACCGCCATGCCCGGCGCGCTGGAACTGGCCTCGCTGCTGCAGGCGCTGGTGTTCGTTGCGTTCTGGTGGAGCGTGGCCTGGTGGCTGGACAGCCGGAAGATCTACCTGAAGATCTGAGCATTCCCGGTCCGTGCATGGCGGCCCGCATCCACGCATGGCGTGCATCTACCCCGGGGTGACGGGCGGGCGGCTATCCACGCGTGGTGTGGCGGCGTGGGAATGCACATGCCCATGTGCGTGGCGTGCAGGGCCGGGTCGATCCACGCCCTGCGTGGAGGCGTTTCGCGCGCGGATGAACGATTTCAGCCATGCAGCGTCCACGTGATGATCGCCCGGCTTCACACGGCAAACGCGATGGGAGGCGCATAAGGTCCCCTGTCGAAGCCATTCGCCGCACGGCAGGCTGCCACCGCAGTGCCGCACGATCGCAATTCCTGACCCCGGTTCCAGGAGTGCTGTATGTCCCGTGCTTCCGCTCGTGCGCCACGCCCGCGCCATCTGGTCGCTGCCTTGCTGCCGCTGCTGTCGGCCCCGGTCGTGCTGGCGGTGCTGACGCCTGTGGCCCGCGCCGGCTGCGATGCCAGCGCCCCGGTCGCGGGCCAGATCGTCACCTGCACCGCCAGCGCGTCCAACCCACAGGCCACGCCGGTGCTGCTCGGCCCAGGCGCCACCGGCGTCACCGTGAACGTGCTTGCAGGTGCGCAACTGGCCACCGCCAATGCCAACACGCTCTACATCGACCCGGCCGCCGGTGCGGTGATCAACAACCAGGGCAGCATCGCCGCCAGCGGCACGGTGGGCAGTGGCACCGCAGCGGGCATCAACGCCGATGCCGTGGTGACGGTCAACAACGCGGCCAGCGGCAGCATCACCTCGGCACAGGGCTTTGCGCTGTACCTGCTCGGCGGCAGCACGGTGGTGAACGAGGGCAGCATCAGCGCCCCGGTGGGGTATGGGCTGGCGTTCAAAGGGGCCGGCGACAGCACGCTGCTCAATCGCGGCAGCATCAGCGGGGGCAGCGGTGGCGTGCAGTTCGGCAGCGGCAACGACCGCATGCAGATGCTGGCCGGCACGGTATCGTCGGTCGAACAGGGGGAGGGGGATGATCGCCTGCAGGTCAGCGGCGGCACGATCACCGGCCTGGTGCAGCAGGGCAATGGCCGCGATGATTTCGTCATGACCGGCGGCACCGTCGGCGCCCTGCAGCAGGGCGATGGCACCGACACGTTCACCCTGAGCGGCGGCCGTATCATCGGTGCGTTCGAGGATGGTGACCGCGCATGGATGACCGGCGGGCGCATCGGCCGGGTCAACATGAAACTGAAAAAAAAATCTGTTCGACATGTCCGGCGGCACCGTCGATGGCAACGTGGTGACCAGGTTCGACACCGATACCGTGCTCATCTCCGGTACGGCCTACATCGGCGGCAACATCAGTGTCAGCGGTGGCGATGACAGCCTGACCCTCACCGATGGCACGGTGCGTGGCCAGGTGCTGATGAGCACCGGCAACGATACCTTCAACTGGCGGGGCGGCGGCATCATCTACGGTGCCATCGATCTTGGGCCGGATGACGATGTGGCCACGCTGGCCAACCTCAACCAGTCCCACCTGGGCGCGCTGCCGTCGTTGACCGGTGGCAGTGGCAGCGACCGCCTGCAGCTGGACAACGTCAAGACCACCGGCGTGGCACGGTTCAGCGCCTGGGAATCGATCAGCCTGGTGCGCGACAGTCAGCTCACTTTCGACGGTGCACTGGTGCTGGGCGATGCCGGCACTGGCACCGGCACACTGGACATCGATGCCAGCAGCGCGCTGTTCGCCAGCGGCAGCACCGGTGCCATCCGCGCGTTCGATCCGGCCGCGCTGGTGACGGTTACCCATGCCGGCCGCATCGACCTGGACAGCAACGGCAGTGCCGGTGATGTCTTCACCATCGCTGGCAACTACACCGGCAACAACGGCGCGCTTTACCTCAACACCGTGCTGGCCGGTGATGGCGCGGCCAGTGACCGGCAGGTGCACGTACAGCGCCAGCGCCAGCGGCCAGACCGGCATCGGCGTGTTCAACGCCGGTGGCGGTGGTGCGGCCACCGTGGCCGACGGCATCCTGCTGGTCCAGGCCATCAACGGCGCGCGCACCAGTGCCACGGCGTTCGCCCTGTTCAGCCCGGTGTCCGCCGGTGCCTACGAGTATTTCCTGTTCAAGGGCGGTGTCAGCGCGGGCACCAGCGACAACTGGTACCTGCGTTCGACCTTCGTCAATGCGCAGACACCGGCACCGGCGCCGAGCGGCACGACGATGGCACCGCCCCCGCCACCGGAAGCATTGGGCGGCACGCCGCCGCCGTTGCCGCCACCGCCTGCACCGGACGTGCCTGATCCCAGCGACCTGACCACGGCCGAACCCCCGCCGCTGGCGCCTCCGGCGGCACCGGCCGACGTACCCCCCGGTCGCTGCGCCGGTGACCCAGGTGCCGACCACGCCCTCGCCGTTGCCGACCGGGCTGTCCTCGCCGCCCACCCCCGGCGCGCGGCGGCCACGCGCGGCCCTCGTGCCGATCTATCGCCTGGAAACCGCCGCTTATGCCGCCGTGCCGCCGGTGCTGCAGGGCCTGCAGCAGGCCAGCCTGGGCACCTTTCACGAACGGCAGGGCGAACAGCGCCTGCTGGTCGGGCAGGGGGCCGTTCAGGGCGGATGGATACGCATGGTCGGGCAGAGCAGCGAACAGCACTGGAAGGGCGACGCGCTGGCCGGTTTCGATGGCGATCTGCTGGGCCTGCAGGCAGGGGCGGACGTGTACGCCAGCGACGGCGATGGATGGCACCATCAGGCGGGCGTGCTGGTCGGCCGCACCCGCGCCACCGGCACGGTTACCGGCCTGGCGCTGGCGTGGGAAAACGTGCAGGTCGGGCAGCTGCGGCTGGATGACCGTCATGCGGGCCTCTACTGGACCGGGGTAGGCAACGCCGGGGGCTACATCGACGTGGTGCTGCTGCGCAGCCGCTTCCGCGGGGAGGTGTGGTCCACGCGCGGGCTGGGCATCAACGTGCGTGGCGATGGCACGGCCGCCTCGCTAGAAGCCGGACGTCCGTGGCCACTGGGGGCGTCAGGCTGGTCGCTGGAACCGCAGGTGCAGGTGCTGTGGCAGCGGCAGTCGCTGGACGATGCACGTGATGCGTTCGCCGCATTGCAATTCGACAGCGATACCGCCTGGAGCGGGCGCATCGGCCTGCGCCTGGCCGCCGACCGTGGCCTGGCCGACAACGGCTGGCAGCCTTATTTCAAGCTGGATTACTGGCAGGCGGCCAGCGGTGAGCATCGCGTGCGCTTCGATGGCGAACCGATCCGCAGTGAACAACGGGCCCGCGCGTGGCAGGCCGGCGTGGGCGTGGTCGGGCGCATCAACCGCACCATCAGTGCGTACGCCGTGGCCGACTATACGGCCGATATCGGCGGTGGCCGCGATGCACGCCGGCGCACGCTGGAAGCCACCCTCGGCCTGCGCGCGGACTGGTAGCGTCAGCGCCGCACCATCCGCGCTCAGGCAGGCGGTGCCACCAGCGCCCCGGCATGATCGGCCAACACCACCACCGCATGCAGCAAGCCTTCCCCCACCTGTGGCGGGCACTGCGCCGCTGCATCATCCATCTCGCGCGCGGATTGCGCAGCCAACAGCAGCCCCCGCACGCGGACAATGCGGCAAGACAGCGCGTCGCCTCGGCCAATGCGCGGCCGCGCGCCTCGCTGAGGTGCCGTTCGTGGCAGTGTTGCCCATCGGCGGCATGGCGTTGCGCGGTACTTCGCAAGCGGGCGAAGAAGGCCGGCAGTGGGGCGTGTTCGTGGGCCTCGGCGAGTGCATCTTCCAAGGCTTCGGTAACGGAATGGGACAGCTGCAGACCGGGCAGGGCGGCACCCAGCAGCGCGTGCAGGCGTGGACAGGCAGGGGCGGACGGCGTCATGGCAGCAACCTCACAAGGCAAGGCCACCTGCGGAGTGCAAGGTGGCGGGCGGTGCGGGTTGGCGTGCCGGTCAAAATCCAAGCGAAAAAGCCGACGGATCGCGAGGATCCCCACGCACCGCCCACCATGGGCGAGCAGGTGCATTGTCGTGATTACCGTTTGGTCGGCAATACGATCGCTTGAATGTTTGATTCAGGACGTCAATCCCGGCCAGCGCAGAAGGCGATGGCCCAACGAGCGTCGCGTGTTTCCCCGCGCAATGACATGGGCAGAGTTGCAATCGTATTGCCGGATACACGCCAGGTTGGAAGCGACACATCGCGCGATCGCAGCCGAACTGCGGAGGCGGGTATCCTGTGCTCCTGCGACCTGACACGGAGTTGTCGATGCGAGGTTCCAAGGACATGCGCGCCACCCTGCTGGCTCTGTTGCTGGCGTCCTCTGCCGCCGGCGCATCGGAAACTGCCGTGCAGCTGCCTTCACCCGAAGCGCGCGAGCAGCTGCTGCAGTTGCTGGAAACCCAGTCGCTGTATCGCGATCGCGTGGATTGGAATGAGCTGCGCGCACGTCTGGCTGCGGCAGGTGATGACCGTGCACAACAACGCCGGCTGCTGGACGATGCTGCCGCACGCAGCAGCGGCGGCCACTGCCGCTGGATTTCGCCCGGCGAGCAGCGCCAGCGTTCCAGCCGCGCCCAGCGTCTGAACGCCGGGCAGTCCGCTGCGCTGGCAGACGCCCCGGGGGGCAACGCGCGTATCGGCGTGCTGCGGGTAAGCCCCTTCGTGGAAGATCTGCAGCGCAGCGAGCAGGAGCGCTACGCCACGCGCAAAGCCTACGCGCTGGCGCTGCAGCAACGCATCACCGCGCTGGATGACGGCACGCGCTGCGGCTGGGCGGTGGATCTGAGCAGCAACGGCGGCGGAAACATGTGGCCCATGCTGTTGGGGCTGCTGCCCCTGCTGCACGGCACACCGGATGCGCAGGGGGCGTTGATCGGTGCGTTCCGCACGGCCGAAGGACTGCAGCCGTGGCGCCAGGGCGAAGGCGCGGTCATGCAGGGCGGCCGGCCGATGTTGGCGTCGCGGCAGGCGTCCTACCGGCTGCGTGCAGGTAGGACGCCGGTGGCGGTCGTCGTCGGTGCACGTACGGCAAGTTCCGGCGAGGCGGTGGCGCTGGCGTTCCGTGGGCAGCCGGACAGCCGCAGTTTCGGCCAGCCCAGCGCCGGCGTTTCCACCGGCAACCAACCCATGACGCTGGTGGATGGCACCACCTTGCTGCTGACCCGGAACGTGATGGCCGACCGCACCGGCCAGGGCGATGGCAGCCGGCTGCAGCCTGACGAGGAGACCGCCAGTGGACCGGCCACGCTGCAGGCCGCCCAGCAATGGCTGCTGGCCCAGCCCGCCTGCCGCTGATGCGGCCGGACGGCAGGGACGCAGGGCTGCGGTAGCCCCCGGCGCCCGCCCACGGCCCGCCCGTACATCCGACACATCGCCTGAAGCCCCGGGCTGGTAAAGTCGCACCCGTCAAACACCCACGGATGCTGCATGGAACACGAAACCCCCTTCGAACCCCTCAACGACCTGGAAGTGCGCCTGCTGCAGGCCCAGGACGGCACGCTGGCGGCCCCGGATTTCCTCGATGGCCTGCTGTCGAACCAGGTGTTCGTGCTGCTGGATACGCCGGTGGATGCCGATTCGGAATGGGATGAGTCGATCACCCCGCTGGTGCTGACCGCCGAAAGCGGCGAGCCGATGTTCGCGGTGTTTTCCGCCGTGGAACGCGCGCTGCCGTGGAGTGAGCAGCTGCCGCAGTTCGAGAACGCGCTGCAGGTGGACGTGGTCTGGCTGCTGGGCGCGATGTCCGAGGGCGTGGGCATCGTGCTCAACCCGGGCTTCGACCTGGGCATGGAAATGATTCCCGATGCCGTGGTGCACCTGAAGCAGCGCGCCGCGGCCATCACCCGCGCGGCGCAGTAACCGCAGTAAATCGCCGTAACGCCCGCCGCAGCGGGCGGTTCAGGCCGTGCGCGCGGCGGCGATGGCGGCCGTGCGCCCCCTGGCCAGCGCCTGGCCGATGGCCGGGCCCTGCAGGTGCGTGGTGTCGATATCACGCGCCTGCACCGCCAGCGCTGCGCGGTGCAGGCGGCGCAGCGTTTCGCCCTGCGGGTAGTCACTGTCTTCAAAGCCCAGCCGGCCGCGCTTGTCGGCCTCGCAGCACAGTGCGATGCGGGCAATGCGCTCGGGGCGGCGGAACGCATCGACGCGGCCGAGCAGTTCCAGCACGGTGGCATCGCGCAGTTCATCGATGCGGTGCACGTTCAGATGCTCGCGGCACACCGCTTCGGCCAGCTGCTGGTGTTCCACCGGCACATTCAGGCGCGCGCACAGGGTCTTCAGCGGGGCCAGCCCGCGCTGCTCATGCATGATGTGGCGCGGCCATTCCTGCGGCGGCGTCAGGGCCTTGCCCAGGTCGTGGGTGAGCGCGGCAAAGCCCACCAGGTCATCGCCGCGCGCCAGCTGTGCGGCCATGTCGCTGACCATTTCCTGATGGACGCCGGTATCCACTTCGGGGTGGAACTCCGCGCGCTGTGGCACGCCGTACAGCGCCTCCAGCTCCGGCAGGATCGGCCGCAGCGCGCCGGTCTCATGCAGCGTGCGCAGGAACGCTGACGGGCGTGCGCTGGCCAGGGCCTTGCGCAGTTCCTGCCAGACCCGCTCGGGCACCAGCGCATCGAGTTCGCCGCTGGCGGCCACCTCGCGCATCAGTGCCATCGTTTCCGGGGCAACGGTGAATCCCAACGCGGCGAAGCGGGCCATGAAGCGCGCCGCACGCAGCACGCGCAGCGGGTCTTCCACGAACGCGGGGCCGACATGGCGCAGCACGCGCTGCTGGATATCGCGCGCGCCGCCATACGGGTCCACCAGCGTGCCGGTGGCTTCATCGCAGGCGATGGCGTTGATGGTGAAGTCGCGGCGCAGCAGGTCTTCTTCCAGCGTGACCGACGGGTCGGCGTCGACCACGAAGCCACGGTAGCCGCGGCCGGATTTGCGCTCGGTGCGGGCCAGCGCGTATTCCTCGCCGCTGTCCGGGTGCAGGAACACTGGGAAATCGCGGCCGACCGCGCGGTAGCCCTGCGCCTGCATCTGCGCAGGCGTGGCCCCGACCACCACCCAGTCGCGGTCACCGGCTTGCTGCTGCAGCAGGCGGTCGCGCACGGCGCCGCCGACAAGATAGATCTTCATGGCGGGCATGATCGCACGCTGGCCAGCACGGGGCCGTGCAGCTGCAGCGCCGCAGCGGGGGCTAGGGCAGCCCGCGCCACGCCGGCACGAACACGCCGGCGGCAAACCACAGCCCGTAGACCAGCCACAGGCACAGCACGTACAGCTTGATCTGCGCCGCATCCCACGCGCTGCCCCAGCTGTCGATGAAGGGCAGCGATTTCCAGCCTTCCATCCACTCGGCGCCGCCCCAGCGCATTACCCAGGTGGCAAACAGGCTCCATGCCGCAAACAGCGCCATCCACGCCAGCAGGCTCATCATCATCCCCTCCCCAGGGTGTTCAACAGGTGCCGGCGCCGGGCACGCGTCCCGGCGCCGTGCGGTGGTCAATCCCCGCCCTGGTCTGCGTTGGCCGCACAGGCAAAGCCCTTGCGGCGGTCCTGCAGCTTGCCCAGCAGGCGGTCACCCAACGGCAGCGCGTCGCCATTGAGGCGCCAGTCGTAGATCACGCTGAAGGCCAGCACGCGGGCCACGTACTCGCGGGTTTCCTTGTAGCTGATCGTCTCGATCCACAGGTCCGGGTCGAACGCCGGGCGCTGCCCCAGCCACCGCGCGGTCGGCGTGGGGCCGGCGTTGTAGGCGGCGATGGTCACGTAGGGCAGGCCGTCGAACTTGTTCAACCACTGGCGCAGGTAGGCGCTGCCGATGGCGATGTTGGTGTCCGGGTCGTACAGGCTGGCTGCGCCGCCGTAACCGGTCAGGCCAATCGACTTGGCCACCGCCGCACCGGTGGCCGGCAGAACCTGCATCAGGCCCATGGCGTTGGCGGGCGAGCGCGCGCGCGGGGTGAAGGTGCTTTCGGCGCGGATTTCCGCCGCCACCCAGGCCGGGTCCAGTGCGTTGCGCGCGGCTTCGCGGCGGATGCTGTCGTCGTGGTGCAGCGGGAAGCGCAGGTCGTACAGGCGCTGCTCTTCCGGCTTGCGGCCCAGCGCGAACACCGCGCGGTCGAACCAGCCGTTGTCCTGTGCCACTTCCACCGCCAGACGGCGCTGGGTGTCATCGAAGCGGGTCAGTGCGTTGTTCCACTCGGCCACGGCCCAGCCGGTGCGGTCGATCTGGAACAGTTCCATCGCGCGCACCAGCGCCGGGTCACGGGCCACGGCCGCGCGTGCCTGGGCGCTGTCGTTGGGCTTCCACGGGCACAGCGTGTAGGCCTGCTGCAGCTTGTCGGCGGCCAGGAAGCCGTGGAAGGTGGACGCACGGGCGGCCTCGCGGAACAGCGGCTGTGCCTGCGCGGCCTGGCCGGTCTTTTCCAGCATGCGGCCTTCGAAGTAGCGCCAGCGCGGGTCGTTGCGCTGGGTGCTGCCCATCTTGCGGATGGCCACCAGTGCGGCGGCCCAGTCACCGCGCGACATGGCTTCGCGCGCACGCCATTCGTGCAGGCGTCCGTCGTAGGCGGCATCGGGCACCGCGTTGAGCCGGCGCGCCGAATCGGGCAGGTACGAGGCCACCGTCCACAGTGCGATATGGTAGCGCACCTGGTTCTGCTGCGCGCTGCTCAGCGCCAGTGCCTGCGCGTACTGCGGCAGCTGCTGCTCGGTGGCATCGGGGTTGGCCTTGGCCAGCTTCAGCAGGCCATCGGTGGCGATGCGGCGGCTGCGTTCGTTGCGCGGCCAGTTCAGCGCCTTGGCGCTGGGCGCATCGACGAAGGCGGCGTAGTCCGTGGCCAGCGCCAGATCGGCGGCGGGCAGGCCACGCGCGGCGGTGCGCATCACGGCCGGCTGCTGGGCATCGGCGGCGGCATCGATGCGCTCCCAGCGCAGGGCATCACTGAGGCCACCCTGTGCCTGCAGCACGGCAAACACGGCATCGCAGCTGTCGGGCAGCGATTTCCCGTTGCGGCGCCACAGCTCCTGGGCGTCGCTGGTCCACTGTGCATCGGCCTTGCCGGTGGCCTGGCGGGCGGTCAGCTGTGCGCAGCGCAGGCCGACGTTGTCGGTGGGCACCCAGTTGGCCAGCAGGGCGGGCCAATCCTGGCGGCGCGCCACCGAGGGCAGCCACACGCTGCGGAAATTGCTGGCCACCGGCTGGTTGTCGAAGCGCTTGAGGAACTCCTGCGCCTGCACGTTGGTGACGGTATCGATGTTGCGGCGCAGGACCGCCAGTTCCAGCCAGCCATACAGCGGGTGGCTGCGCAGCGCGGCGGCCTGGGCCGGGTCCAGCTGGCCGCGCTCGGCGGCCTCCAGCGCGCTGCGCATCTGCGCGCGCTGCGCATTGAGGGCCTGCGGGGCGGGCGATTGGGCGGAAGCGCAGGCGGTGGTGCCCAACAGGGCAGTGGCCAGCGCGAGCAATGGCAGGACAGGGCGGAAGTGTCGGGTCATGGCGTCAGCATAGCGGGCAAAGACTGAATTCAGTTTCGCATCCAGCAGCGCGACAGGTGGGCAAACGGTGGCTGAACGGAACCGACGGCACCGACGGCATTGCATCCGGTGGGTGCGGCTGCGGGCGTAACGTCGGCACAGGGCAGGCGGCCCTGCTGCAGGGAGCGGCACATGGCGTTCAACAGTGCGGAAAGGACTGGACCGCTGGCGGAGATCAACGTGACCCCGTTGGTCGATGTGATGCTGGTGTTGTTGATCATCTTCATCGTCACCGCGCCCATCGTGGCCCGCCCCATCGCGGTGCAGTTGCCGCAGGCGACAGACCGCGCCATCGCGCGCCCTGATCCACCGCCGCCGGTCGAGCTGCGGCTGGATGCCGGCAACCAGCTCAGCTGGAACGGCCAGCCGATGGCCATCGCCGATCTGCGCGCGCGGCTGCAGGCGCAGGCCGACACGCACGCCGGCAACCTGCCGGAGCTGCGTATCGCCACCGACCCGTCGGCCGAATACGACGGCATGGCCAAGATCCTGGCCGCCGCCGAAGCCACCGGCATGCAGCGCATCGCCTTCGTGCGCTGAGTGGCTGGGCGGATCTGACGCCTGATCGGGTGCCCCTGGGGCCATCGCCAGGGGCTACGGGCCGTAGGGGCCTAGCACTTTAGTGTTAGAACGGCTGCCATTTGACGCAAACAGCTCTCAGATTCGTCAAATTGACGTGAAAGGGTGTCGGCCGTCACGTCGCCAGATTTACCTCTTGTTTACAAAGCAAACGCTGCCGCGGTGCAGGGGGATGCGGCAGCCACCGTCCCGACATTCCTTTGGAGAGAGAGCGAATGAAACATCTGCACCACCGCCCCTTGGCGGTCGCGGTCACGCTGTGCCTGGCCACATTCATGCCGCTGTCGGCATGGGCCCAGGACGGTAGCCGCAGCACCACTGAACTGGACCGCGTCGAAGTGACCGGCACCCGCATCAAGCGTGCCGAAGTGGAAGGGCAGACGCCCATCCACACGCTCAGCCGCGGCGATATCGAAAAGACCGGCCTGAATTCCATCGGTGAAGTGCTGCAGCAGCTCGCCGGTGCCGCCTCGGCGTTGAACGCCAAGTTCAATTCCTCCGGCAATTTCGGCTTCCCGCCCGATGGCAGCGGCGTGGGTGCCGGCTCGGCGCAGGTCAACCTGCACCACCTCGGGGCCAAGCGCGTGCTGGTGCTGGTCGATGGCATCCGCTGGGTCAACGAATCGTCCGCTTCCGGCATGGGCGCGGCCACCGATCTGAACACCATTCCGCTGGCCATCGTCGAACGCATCGAAGTGCTGGAAGACGGCGCCTCGTCGCTATACGGCTCCGATGCCATCGCCGGCGTGGTCAACATCATCACCCGCCGCCAGTTCGATGGCGGCCAGGTCACGCTGAACTACGCCGAATACAGCAAAGGCGATGGCACGCAGAAGGGCGTGGACCTGGCCTGGGGCACCAGCGGCGATCGCTACAGCCTGTTTCTGGGCGCCAGCTGGACCAAGCAGGACCCGGTCTATGCGCGCGACCGCGAACAGTCGCGCTTCCCGATTCCGGGCACCGGCCTGGCCTTCGGCAGCGGTGGCATTCCGCAGGGGCGTTTCATGTTCACCGACCCCAACACCGGCGCGGTGCAGAACATCGTGCCCAACACCGGTGTGGGCAACCCGCGCTACGACGGCAGCGCCGGCTGCAACCGCACCGATGACTACCACTGCTTCACCAGCGCCGACCGCTTCAACTTCGCCGAATACAACATGGTGCTGATCCCGTCGGAGCGGAAGGGCGTGTTCGG
This sequence comes from Stenotrophomonas maltophilia, assembly GCA_009912235.1. Taxonomy (GTDB): domain Bacteria; phylum Pseudomonadota; class Gammaproteobacteria; order Xanthomonadales; family Xanthomonadaceae; genus Stenotrophomonas; species Stenotrophomonas maltophilia_AV. Next base: position 347,321 of record WNDS01000003.1, on the reverse strand, counting down.
CCAGTTCCGCTTCGACATCACCGACAACGTGCAGTGGTACGTCAAGGCGCTGGGCAACCAGCGCAAATCGACCAACCAGGCCGGCCCCGAGCCGCTGTTCTTCAGCCCTGACGGTGCCACCGGCAATCCGCTGGCCGAAAACATCGTGGTCTCGCGCCTGAACTCGTACAACCCGTTCGGCTTCGACCTGGTGTCCGGCGGCAACATGAGCCTGATCGGCCGCCGTCCGGTGGAAGGCGGTGCGCGCGTGTAAGAACAGAAGGTGGACACCAGCTACTTCGCCACCGGCCTGGTCGGCAATTTCCACGCCGCCAACCGGACGTGGGACTAGGACGTCAACGGCATGTACAGCAAGAACAAGGCACAGCAGACCAACTACGGCAGCTATGACATCTTCAAGGTGAACCAGGCGCTGGGCGATCCGGCGCTGTGCGCGGCCACGCCCGGCTGTGTGCCGCTGAACATCTTCGGTGGTGTCGGCTCGATCACCCCGGACATGCTGAAGTGGATCCAGCCGGTGGTGCGCGACCGCAGCCAGAAAGAACTGAGCCTGTTCACAGCCAACCTGTCCAGCGAACTGTTCACGCTGCCGGCCGGCCCGCTGGCCTTCGCCACCGGCCTGGAGCACCGCCGCTACAAGGGCAGCTACCAGCCTGATCCGCTGACGGTGATCGGCCACTACAACGGCGTGCCGTCGCAGCCGACCTCCGGTTCCTACGATGTCAACGAAGCGTACCTGGAGCTGAGCATTCCGATCTTCGCCAAGAGCGCACTGGGCGAGAAGCTGGACCTGAGCATTGCCGGCCGCTATTCGGATTACTCCACCTTCGGTGGCGAGTTCACGCCCAAGTACGGCCTGCGCTGGCAGGTGACCAACGACTTCGTGCTGCGCACCAGCTATGCCGAAGGCTTCCGCGCACCGTCCATCGGTGAACTGTACGGTTCGGCGGCGCGTGCCGACCTGCAGCTGTTCGATCCGTGCTCGGTGGGCCTGGGCGGCACCGCACCGCGCGGCAGCGCCGCCAACTGCGCCGCACTGGGCGTGCCCGGTGGCTTCCAACAGGCCAATTCACAGATCTCGGTCACCACCGGTGGCAACCGCGAACTGGACCCGGAGCGCTCGCGCAGCTTCAGCGCCGGCTTCGTGTGGAGCCCGTGGTTCGGCAACAACGCCTCGTGGTCGGAGCGCTTCGACGTGGAAGTGACCTTCTACCGCCACCAGATCGACGGCGCCATCCAGGCCATCAATGCGCAGACCCAGCTGGACCTGTGCGTGGATACGCTGGACCCGATCTACTGCACCGGCATCACCCGCGCCAGCACCGGTGCGGTCAGCAGCTTCAACAACCGGCTGACCAACCTGGGCTCGATCAAGACCGATGGCTGGGACGTGGACCTGTTCTGGACGCTGCCGCAGACCTCGGTGGGCCAGTTCAAGCTGGGCTGGCAGAACACCTTCGTGGGCCGCTACGAAGCCACCGGCGCGGCCGGGCAGAAGCAGCCGCAGAAGCCGGGCGTGGAAGTGGCCGACAGCACGATTCCCGAGTGGACCAGCAATGCGACGCTGAACTGGTCGCTGGCCAACTGGAACGCCACCTGGACGGTGCGCCACATTCCCGAGTGGACCGAAGACTGCGGCGACGCGGTGGCCTTCCCGGTGTGCAGCAACCAGGCCGCCGGTACCAACACGCTCTCGGCCACCACCTTCCACGACCTGCAGGTGGGTTACCGGGTGGACTGGATGAAGGGGCTGCAGCTGAGCGTGGGCCTGAACAACGTGTTCGACAAGGATCCGCCGATCTGCCTGTCGTGCTCGTTGAACGGCTACGACGCCTCGACCTACGACATTCCGCGTGGACGCTACTGGTACCTGCGCGCGGACCTGCGGTTCTGATAGGAAAAGTTGCAATCGTCACTAGCTGACGCGATCTGCCAAACGTGTCGCAGATGTCCCGGTGAGGGGCGGGAATACTTCCGCCCCTCATTCCACTGGCTTGCGATATGGATCTCAATACCTGGTTGCTGTTCGTCGTTTCCGCGCTGCTGCTGTCAGCCGCCCCCGGCCCAACCTGTTGCATGTACTGGACCGCAGTGCCAGCTGCGGCCTGCGCCGCTGTCTGTTCAGCATGGGCGGCTGCCTGGCCGGGGTGATGGTGTTGATGGGCACCTCGGCGCTGGGCCTGGCCGCGGCGCTGGAGGCGGCCCCCTCACTGCTGGGCGTGCTGCGCGTAGGCGGTGCGCTCTATCTGGCGTGGCTGGGTATCGACGCCTGGCGGCGCCGGCAGGCCCCGCTGGATGTGGGAAATGGCGGCGGTTGCGTCATCGTTTCGCGGCGCCTGCTGTTCCGCGACGGTTTCCTGATCGGGGTCAGCAACCCCAAGATGTTGCTGTTCACGGTGGCGTTCCTGCCGCCGTTCATGGACGCAGCGCGCCCACAGTTGCCGCAGCTGCAGATCCTGCTGGCCACCTTCGCCCTTACCGAGGTGCTGTGCTACCTGCTGTTCGCGCTGGTGACGCAGTGCATTGCCGGCTACCTGCAGGTGCCACGCTGGCGCCGGCGTTTCGATCGCGGCGTGGGCAGCCTGTTCATCGGCCTGGGTGCCGCCCTGCTGGCCAGCGGCTGAAGCGCGACCGACGGCAGACAGTGCCTGCCGTCGTGTCGCACGCGCGGCCGCCGGTCAGAACGACCAGGTGAAGGTCAGCGAGCCGTTGCGGCCATCGCCAAACGCACCGTAGCCGTTGATCTGCGAAAGGTACTTCTTGTCCAGCAGGTTGTTGAGGTTGGCCTGCACGCTGAACTCCGGGGAGATGCGGTAGCGCACGAAGGCGCTGACCAGCGCATAGCCCTGCTGCTCGATGCGACCGTAGGCAGGCACGGCGTAGTAGATGCGGTTCTGCCAGTTGGCGCCGCCGCCGACAATCAGTGCCTGCAGCGAATGCGGGGTGTAGCTGGTGAACAGCTTCAGCGTGGTCTGCGGCAGGTTGGTGTTGATGTCGGCATCGTTGATGTCCTTGGCCACGTAGCGCGACGCGCCGAAGCTGGCGTTCCAGCCCGGGGCCAGTTCGCCGTTGAGCTCGAATTCGAAGCCGCGGCTGACGGTGCCGCGAGCAGCGACGTAGGCGAATTCATTGGGCGAGCCCAGCACCGGTTCGCCGGTGACCTGGCCGACGTTGTCCTGCTCGATGCGGAACACGGCCAGCGAGGCGTTCAGGCGGTTGTCGAACCAGGCCCCTTCACGCCCACTTCGTAGCTCTTGCCATCCACCGGGTCCAGGTAGCTGCCCTGGCGGTTCTTCAGCGTCTGCGGCTGGAAGATCTCTGTGTAGCTGGCATAGGCGGATTAGGTCGGGTTGATTTCATAGACCAGGCCGGCATAGGGCGTTGTGACCTTGTGCGAACGGTCGTTGTCTTCGCCCTCGCTCTTCCAGTCGGTGTAGCGCGCGCCGATGATCAGCTTCAGCGGGTCGGCCAGCGACAGGCGCGTGGCGGCATAGCCTGCCTTCTGGGTGATGGTGCCCTGGCTGGCCAGTGCCAGCGGGTTCCAGTTCGGTTCGGGGATGTTGCCGGTCCAGCCCAGGCAGCTGGTGATGGGATTCCACGGCTTGCCGTCACCGCCCACCTGGTAGTCACCGTAGTTGGCGTAGCGGCGCTTGTTGTAGCTCAGGCCGGCCATGAACTCATGCTGGCGGCCGAACAGCTGGAACGGGCCTTCCACGTAGCCATCGAGCGCATCGACCTTGCGCTCGGTGTTGTAGAAGCCGGGCGACGGCGAAATGCCGGCGCCGGTGTTCTTGTTGAAGTACGACGCGCTGGTGCTCCAGTCGTTGTAGGCCGGGTAGAACAGCTTGTCGTCGGCGTTGGTCTTGTCGTGGGTCGCGCCGATGCGCACCTTCCAGTCATTGGCGAAGGTGTGTTCCAGGGTGGCGAACAGGCGCTTGCTGGTGGTGTCCCAGTAGGTCCAGTCCGGGCTGGCGTTGAACGATTCGTCGTACGGGGTGCGCGTGCCGTCCGAATACAGCATCGGGAAGCCGCCCCAGGCGGCGCCATTGGCGCGCTTCTGCTGGTAGTCGTAGCCAACGCTCAGCAGCGTGTCCGGGGTCAGGTCGGCGTCGATGACCGCATAGCCCAGCGTCTTGCGCTGGTTGTAGCGGTCTATCTGCGAATCGGTGTCCAGGTAGCTGCCGATCACGCGGCCGCGCACCGTGCCGCTGGCATTGAGCGCACTGCCCACGTCCACGGTGGTGCGGGTACGGCCCCAGCTGCCCACGTTCACGGCCACGCTGCCGGTCAGCTGCGCGCTGTCGGCGTGCTTGCGGATCAGGTTCACCGAGGCCGACGGGTTGCCTGCGCCGCTGAGCAGGCCGGTGGCACCGCGCACCACTTCCACGCGGTCATACAGCGCCAGGTCCAGGCCGGAATCGCCGTAGCTCCAGTTCTGCACCATCTGCGTGGGCAGGTTGTCGAACTGGTAGCTGTCGATGTAGAAGCCCCGTGCGTAGAACTCGGTGCGTTCGGTGTCCGACTGGGTGCTGCTCACGCCGGTGGTGTTGCGCAGCACGTCGATGATGTCGTCCAGCTTCTGGTCTTCGATGCGCTGGTGGCTGATGATGCTGATCGACTGCGGAATCTCGCGCGGCGCCAGGTTGAAGCGGGTGCCGGCCGAGGTGCGGCGCACCGAATAGCCTTCGGCACGCTCGCCCTTCACCACCACCTTGTCCAGCGTGGTCGGGTCGGCGGCGGTGTCGGCGAAGGCCGGGGCGGCAGTCGCGCACAGCGCAACAACCACGGCGGCGGACAGACGGTGCGGCAGCAGCAGGGAAGCAGGGCGGGTCATCGGTTTTCCTGGACGGGTACGCGCATGCGTCCGACCGGGCGTCCCGGAAGGTCTGGCGCAGCGGCTTGGGCGGGGTCTCACGCCGCTGGCGGGCCCTGCTGGCAGGGCGGTGGCTGGGCATTGCGAGCAAGGGCACGCCGTCCTGGCGGCCCGAAAGCGCAAGCATCGGAATGCGAACCATTTCTATTTACAAATCGCTAACGCTCAGGTTTGCGAGGGTCAGCGCAGCAGCGGCAGCGGATCGCGTGCGCTGACCGGCCCGTAGATGCCGAAATGCAGGTGGGGCGGGGTGCCCTTGGCGTTGCCGCTGTCGCCCACGTAGCCGAGCAGATCGCCGGCCTGCACCACCTGGCCCTGCGCCAGCTGGGCGGCCCAGCCGTCCAGATGGGCGTAGTAATAGCGCTCGCGCGCCGGGCCGACCACCCACACCTGGCGGCCGCCCAGCCCGCCTTCGAGAACGCTGCTGACCACCCCGGAGGTGGCGCTGCGCACCGGCGTGCCGCGCCTGGCGAAGATATCCACGCCGGCGTGTTCGCGGTCGCGGCCACGCGGGGCACCGAACGTATCGGCAATCTGGCGTGGCTGCACGCCGTCCACCGGCACCGGCAGCGTGCTTGCCGGCGGGAGGCGCGAGAGCGTCCACAACATCTTCGGTGCGGCCGCCCAGCGGCTGTTCCACACCGCCAGGGCCACCACCGCCAGCACCACCAGGGCCAGGCCACGCAGCAGCCAGCGGCGCAGGCGGTGGGCAGGGGAGGGCGCGGTGCTCATGGACAGACAGTGTAGGGGCGAGCGCATGCGGGGGCGTCAGCGTGCTGCGAAGGGAGCGCTTGCCGAACGCGGGTTTGGCGCCGGGCGCTCACCCCAGCGGCAGCGACAGCCCCTGCTTCAACGTGCCCAGCGCCACCGAGGTGCGGAAGCGCTCGATGTTGTCATCGTGGCCGAACAGACGCTCGCTGATCGCTTCGTATTCCTCCATCGAGGCCGCCGACAGCACCAGCAGGAAATCGCCATCGCCGGTGATCGACCAGCACTGCTGTACGGCCGGGTCGTCCTGCACGCGCTGCTTGAACGGGGCCAGCCGCGCGCGCTGCTCGCTGACCACGCGCACCTCGACCAGAAGGGTGAGTGGGCGGCCCACCTTGGCCGCATCGAGCACGGCCACGTTGGCGGCGATCACGCCGGTGTCCTGCAGCCGCCGGATGCGGCGTTGCACGGCCGGTGCGGACAGGTGCACGGCCTCGGCAATCTGCCGCTGCGGCAGGGTGTTGTCCTGCTGCAGCAGGGCCAGGATGGCGCGGTCGAAGCTGTCCAGCACGGGGGCGGTGGCCATGGTGAGTGGAAGTTGCATGGACGGGCCGTCAATTGAGCCAAGTGCTCGCCGCCAGCGCAATAGACTGTGCGCATGCAGACCTCTCGATTCGCGCCCCTGTTGCCGGCGCTGGCCGTGCTCGGTTCGGTCACCGCGCTGACCATGGGCACCTCGTACGCCAAACAGCTGTTTCCCCTGATCGGAGCGCAGGGCACCAGCGCCCTGCGCGTGGGCTTTTCGGCGCTGCTGCTGCTGTTGTTCTGGCGGCCGTGGCGCTGGACGACCCGCCGTGTCGATGCCCTGACCATCCTGCGCTACGGCCTCACGCTGGGGCTGATGAACCTGCTGTTCTACATGGCCCTGCGCACCATTCCCTTCGGCATTGCGGTGGCCATCGAGTTCACCGGGCCGCTGGCGGTGGCGATGCTGTCCTCGCGGCGGGTGGTCGACTTCGTCTGGGTGGGCTGCGCGGTCATCGGGCTGCTGCTGTTGCTGCCGCTGGGCGGTGGCCCGGCGCTGGACCTGGGCGGGGTGCTGTATGCGCTGGGGGCGGCCGCCTGCTGGGCGCTGTACATCGTGTTCGGCAAGCGCGCCAGCCACCTGCATGCCGGGCATACGGTGTCACTGGGGCTGCTGGCAGCCTCGCTGGTGGTGGTGCCGGTGGGCGTGGCGCATGCCGGCATGGCGTTGCTGGACCCGAAGATCCTGCTGGCCGGGCTGCTGGTGGCGCTGGTGTCCAGCGCCATTCCGATGTCGCTGGAAATGATGGCGCTCAAGCGCCTGCCCAAGGAGACCTTCGGCATCCTGATCAGCATGGAGCCGGCGGCGGCCGCGCTGTGGGCGATGCTGCTGCTGCATGATCACCTGCAGGGGCAGCAGTGGCTGGCGATCGGCTGCACGGTGCTGGCGTCGGTGGACAGCACCGTGACCGCCCGCCGCGGGCGGGTACCGGCGGCACAGCCTGGTTGATACGAGGGGGCCACGCCATGCGTGGATGCGTTCGGCTTCGGGAATCCACGCCATGTGTGGATGCATGCGGCTTTTGTAGATCCACGCCATGCGTGGATGCTTTGAGCGTGCCAACCAAGGTTGGCACCTACCAGAAGCGAAGAGCGTGCCAACCCGGTTTGCACCCGCGCTGCGTCAGCGCAGGGCCTCAAGGGGCACGTCGATTTCCATGGCCAACGCCAGATGGTCCGAGAACGCGGCGGGCACCGCTTCCACCGAGCGGGTCTGCAGGCCGCTGCTGACCAGGATGTGGTCGATGGCGCGGTCGGGGCGCCAGCTGGGGAAGGTCGGCACGATGCAGCCCGGCGGCTGCAGCGTGGTCTTCTGGTACAGCACCTGCATTTCCGGCCGTTCGGCCAGGCAGTTGAAGTCGCCCATCAGCACGACATTGGGGTGGTCGGACAGCAGCTCGGCAATGAAGCCGAGCTGTGCCATGCGCGAGCCGGCCCCCAGTGACAGGTGGGCCACGGCCACGGCCAGGCCATCGGCACCGTCGCCGAAACGGGCCAGCAGTACCCCGCGCCCGCCCATGCGGCCGGGCAGGGCGTGGTCCTGCACTTCCACCGGTTCCAGCTTGCTGAGCAGGCCGTTGGCGCTGGACGCCACACCGCCCATGCGCCGGTTCGGCTGGTGGCTCCAGTAGTTGAAGCCGGCATGCTGGGCCAGGTAGTGGGTCTGGTTGGTGAAGCCCGACCGCAGGCTGCCGGGGTCGGCCTCCTGCAGGCCGACGATGTCATGGCCACGCGCGAGCGTGGCGATGGCATCCAGGCTGCTGCGCTTGCGGCCCGCCGGCAGCGCATGCGACCAGCTGCGGGTCACATAGTCGCTGTACCGGCGGGTGCTGGAACCGGCCTGGATGTTGGCCGTCAGCAGGCGCAGGGTCCGTGTGTGGGGGGGGCTCACGGCGGTGGTGCGCGTTGCGTCGATCAGTGACCGGCCTTGGCGGCGGCGCGCTCACGGGCGATCAGGTGGTCGGTGATGCGCAGCATGTCCGGGAAGCTCTTGCCCTTCACCAGGTACTTGCCGTCCACGATCAGCGACGGGGTGCCGCTGATCGCGCTGCGCTGGGCGAACTGCTTGGCCGAGTTGGTCTTGGCATTCACCGCGAAGCTGCCCATGGTGGCGGCGAACTGCTTCGGGTCCACGCCGTAGCCGGCATAGAACTTGGCGATGTCGTCAACCGTGTCGGTGCCGTGCTCCCCCTTCAGGGTCTTCTTCTCATGGATGGCCAGATACAGCGGCTCGTGGGTCTTTTCCTGCACGCCCAGGGTCTGGGCGGCGTAGAAGGCGCGGGCGTAGTTGTCCCAGGTGCCGCCGAACATGGCCGGCACGTAGACGAAGTTCACGTCACTGGGCAGACCGGCCTTCCACGGGCCGACCAGCGGCTGGAAGGCGGCACAGGCCGGGCAGACATAACCGAAGATCTCGACCACTTCGACCTTGCCGGCCACCGGCTGGAACGGCTGGCCGTTGGTGATGACCTGGTAGTCGGTGCCTTCCACCGGGGCCGGGCCGGTCAGCGCCGTGGTGGTGGGGGCCGGGGCTGCGGCGGCGGCGTCGGCCGGGGCCTTGTCACCCTCGGCGGCCGGGGCGGTGCCCTCGCTGGCCGGGGCGGTCTCGGCCGGAGCGGCTTCAGCCGGAGCGGTTTCAGCCGGTGCCGGGGCGGCGGCCGGGTCAGTGGCGGCCGACGTGTAGGCGGTACCGTCCTGGGCCTTGCAGGCAGCCAGGATCGGCAACAGCGCCATGAGCGCGAGGGCATAACGGGTCTTCATTGAAGCGTCTCCAGCATCATGGCGGGGCCGGCGCATGCACCGGCCAGGGGGAAATGATGACACGCACCGGCGACGGCGCCGTGTCAAAGGGTCCGGCCCGGTTCAGCGAACCGGGCCGGACCGGGGGGCAACCGGCGGGTGGGTCAGGGCGCCTTGCCGGTGCGGACCTGGGCAATCAGCGCCGAAGCGATGCGCAGCTGGTCATCGAAGCTGTTGCCACGTACCAGGTAGCGGCCGTTGATGATCATCGCCGGGGTGCCCGGCACCTGGGTGCGCACCACGAAGGCACGGGCGGCGTTGAACTTCTGCTGCACCGCATCGCTCTTGAGCGCCTCGGTGTAGCGCGCCGGCTCTACGCCGTAGGTCTTGTAGAAGGTGGCCAGCTCATCGGGGGAGACGTTCTGCATCGGCAGCGTGCCGGCCTCGTGCAGGGCCTTGAACACCGCGGCATGGCTGCGCTTGGCCACGCCCACCTGTTCGGCAGCGTAGTAGGCACGGGCCCAGGAATCCCACTGCCCGCCGAAGGCGGCCGGCACCGGGGTGAAGCGCACGTCGGCCGGCAGCTTGGCCGTCCACGCTTCCAGCTGCGGCTCGAAATGCGCGCAGTGTGGGCAGGTGTAGCCGAACACTTCAACCACTTCGATCTTGCCGGCCAGCGGCTGGAACGGGCCGGCCTGGGTGATGCGTTCGTAGTCGCGGCCTTCGACCAGCGCGGCGGCGGCCGGGGCAGCGGGGGCGGCGCTGGCTGCCAGCGGCAGCAGGACCAGCAGGGACAGAAGCAAGCGGGGGAACACCTTCATCGACACGCATCTCCGTGGAAATAACAACGCCGGCGCAGCCGCCGGCGTGAAGGGAACATACCGCAGCTGCGGGCCGTGGCGGCGGCCCGTGCCGACCAGTGGCGGTCAGGGGGCGGCAGCCGGTTGCGGCGGCGTGGCCTGCGCGGCCACATCGTCGGCGCGGTTGTGCAGGCCCTGCAGGTAGCTGGACAGCGCCTGCACTTCCTGTTCGGTCAGCTTGGAGGCCACCGCGGCCATGATCTGGAAGTGGGCCTTGTCGGTTTCACTGGTATGGCCGGCCTGGTATTCCTGCAGGCGGCGGGCGACATAGCTGGCGTGCTGGCCGCCGACGTGCGGGTAGGCCGGGCCGGGGTTGCCCGCGCCGGTGGGGCCATGGCAGGCCATGCAGGCCGGCAGCCCGCGCTGGGCATTGCCACCCCGGTACAGCTGCTGGCCGATCTCGTAGAACTTCATGCCCTTGTAGGGGCCCTCGGTGACCGCCGTATCGTCGGCGATGCCGGCCCCGGCCTTCTGCGTGGGGAAGTAGGCGCCGATATCGCGCATGTCCTGCGGGCTGAGGTTCTGCACGAACGGCACCATCGCCACCGCCGCGCCCGAGCTGCGCTGGCCGTTGGCGATCAGCGCCATCTGCTGGGCCACGTAGCGTTCGCTCTGGCCGGCGATGGAGGGGTACATCTCCACCGTGGAATTGCCATCGGCGCCGTGGCAGGCCGCGCAGGCGGCGGCCTTTTCCTGGCCGGCCTTGGCATCGCCCCAGCGGGTCTTGTTGAAATCCACGTCCAGCGAGGCGGTCTTGATGGGACCGTTGTCCGGCAGCGGGGTGAGCGTGGTCTGCGCGTAGGCAGCGGCGGCAATCACGGCAGTGGCAAGTGCGGATACGGCAAGAACGCGAGCGTGGCGCATGCTGAAGCTCCGTTTGGACCGGGCCGGGCGGGTCGCTGCCGGCATCGCCCGGATTATCAACGCCGTTTCCGCGCACGGTCAACGAAGCAGTGCAGCATTTTCCGCCCCCCCCCGGGGCGGCCAGGGCCGGGGGGCGGGCCGCAACATGCGATCCTATAGGCATGTCATTGCTCCTTAAACGCGCCAAATACTACGTCTCGACCTACAACGCGCGGCAGCTGCCGCCCGACGAGGGGGCCGAAGTGGCCTTTGCCGGCCGCTCCAACGCCGGCAAATCCAGCGCGCTCAACGCGCTGACCCGCCAGAACGCGCTGGCCCGTGTTTCCAAGACCCCTGGCCGCACTCAGCAGCTGGTGTTCTTCCAAGTTACCCCCGAGGCCCGCCTGGTCGACCTGCCCGGCTACGGCTACGCCAAGGTGCCGCTGGACCTGCAGGCGCACTGGCAGGCCTTCATCGACCAGTACTTCCGCACCCGCCACGCCCTGCGCGGGCTGGTGGTGGTGATGGACATCCGCCACCCGCTGAAGGACTACGACCGCCAGATGCTGGCCTATGCCGTGCAGCGCGGCCTGCCGGCGCACGCGCTGCTGACCAAGGCCGACAAGCTGGGCCGTGGCCAGCAGATGCAGACCCTGCAGAAGGTACGCAAGGAACTGCACAGCGCGTTCGGCGATACCGTCAGCGTGCAGGTGTTCTCCGGTGCGGCCCGCACCGGTGTGGATGAAGCCCGCGCCGTGATCGGCGGCTGGCTGGGGCTGGAGTAAGTCCGCGAGGGCGTGCCGGCCGCTGGCCGGCACCCTTGGCAGCACGCGCAGGGTTCGCGGTATCCACGCATGGCGTGGCTCTACGGAAGGCTTGTGCTACAGATGCCTCACGCTTGGCGGCATCCACGCATGGCGCCGCTCTACGGAGAGCTTGCGCTACAGATGCCTCACGAGGGCTTCGGCGTTGCGGCTGGCTGGCAGCCTCGCGGTCATGTCACGTGCGCGCCCAGCAGGCCCCCGACGGCGCCGGCGGCGGCCATCGCCAGTGCACCCCAGAACATCACCCGCAATGCGCCGCGCCAGGCCGGTGCCCCACCGGCACGGGCGGCCAGCGCGCCGGTCAGGCACAACCCGGCCAGCGTGCAGACGGTGGTGGCCAGCACCACGAGCGGGGCGGGGGCCAGCAGGGCGGTCAGCACCGGCAGCACGGCGCCGCCGGTGAAGGCGGCGGCCGAAGCCAGCGCCACCTGCAACGGGCGGGCCCGCAGTGTGTCGCTTATGCCCAGTTCGTCACGTGCGTGCGCGCCCAGTGCATCGTGGGCGGTCAGCTGTTCGGCCACCTGCCGTGCCAGTACCGGGTCCAGCCCGCGGTGCCGGTAGATGGTAGCCAGCTCTTCCAGTTCGCTGTGCGGGTCGTCGCGCAGTTCGCGCGTCTCCATCGCCAGATCGGCCTGTTCGGTGTCGGCCTGGGTCTGGACCGAGACATACTCGCCGGCGGCCATCGACATCGCACCGGCCACGGTGCCCGCCACGCCGGTGGCCAGCACGGTGGCGGCCGGGGCGCCGCTGGCGGCCACGCCGACCACTAGCCCGGCCACCGAGACGATGCCATCGTTGGCGCCCAGCACGGCCGCGCGCAGCCAGCCCACGCGATCGCTGCGGTGCCGTTCCGGGTGGCGTGAATAGCGGCTCATGGCACCGAGTGTACGGCGGTCAAGGGGCTGTCGATAGGATGCTGAAACCCGTCACGGTCGCATGACGCGGCGGGACGCCACGCTATAGTGCGCCCTTGCGATGCCGGGGCTGGTCCCCACATCCCCTCCCCACGCCCAGCGAGTCTTTCCCTTGTCGAGCCCCAGCCACGTCGCCGAGACGCCCATCACCGACCGTTCGCAGCTGGTGGAGGTGCTTGCCTCGGGAGAAAAGGACCGTGCGCAGTGGCGCATCGGCACCGAGCACGAGAAGTTCGGCTTCCGCCTGGACGACCTGCGCGCGCCCACCTTCGAGGGCGAGCGCGGCATCGAAGCGCTGCTCAACGGCCTGGTCCGCTTCGGCTGGGAGCCGGTGCAGGAAGGCGGCCGCACCATCGCCCTGCTGCGCAACAATGCTTCGGTGACGCTGGAACCGGCGGGCCAGCTGGAACTGTCCGGCGCGGCGCTGGAAACCATCCATGAAACCTGCGTGGAAACCGGCACGCATCTGAACGAAGTGGCGCAGGTGGCCGGCGAACTGCAGCTGGGCTTCCTGGGCATGGGCTTCCAGCCGAAGTGGGCGCGCGATGAAATGCCGTGGATGCCCAAGGGCCGCTACAAGATCATGCGTTCGTACATGCCCAAGGTCGGTTCGCTGGGCTTGGACATGATGACCCGCACCTGCACGGTGCAGGTGAACCTGGATTACGCCACCGAAGCGGACATGGTGAAGAAGTTCCGCGTGTCGCTGGCGCTGCAGCCGATCGCCACCGCGCTGTTCGCCGATTCGCCGTTCACCGAAGGCAAGCCGAACGGCTACCTGAGCTACCGCTCGCACATCTGGACCGACACCGACGCCGACCGCACCGGCATGCTCGACTTCGTGTTCGAGGATGGCTTCGGGTACGAGCGTTACGTGGATTACCTGCTCGACGTGCCGATGTACTTCTCCTACCGCGATGGCCAGTACCACGACGCCAGCGGACAGAGCTTCCGCGATTTCATGCAGGGCAAGCTGCCGGTGCTGCCGGGCGCGCTGCCGACGCTGCGCGACTGGTCGGACCACATGACCACCGCGTTCCCGGAAGTGCGCCTGAAGAAGTACCTGGAAATGCGCGGTGCCGACGGCGGCCCGTGGAGCCGCCTGTGCGCGCTGCCGGCGTTCTGGGTGGGCCTGCTGTACGACGACACCGCGCTGGATGCGGCCTGGGACCTGGTGCGTGATTTCACCCTGGCCGAGCGCCATGCGCTGCGCGACGGCGTGCCGAAGTACGCCATGGGCCTGCCGTTCCGCAACGGTACCGTGCGCGACCTGGCGCGCGAAGCGGTGAAGATTTCCGTGGAAGGCCTCAAGCGCCGTGCCGCGCGCAATGCCTATGGCCAGGACGAGAGCAAGTTCCTGTACGTGCTGCAGGAAATCGTCGAATCCGGGCTGACCCCGGCCGAGCGCAAGCTGGCCCTGTTCCATGGCCGCTGGCACGGTGACATCGACCAGGTGTTCCGCGAGTTCGCGTACTGAAAATGCGCCCGCCGGGCATGGCCCGGCGCTACCCCTCTCGGATCCGGTAGCGCCGGGCCATGCCCGGCGGGTGTGGCACGCAAGAAAAAACCCCGGCAATGCCGGGGTTTTTTCATTTCAGGATGACTCCAGTACCGGACTTCGCTGCACTACTCCACAGCCAGGTACAGAAGTTTTATCAAGGAGTTAGGCGAGTTCAATCAAGTCCGCTGACCTTCAAGACACTGCTGGTCAATCAGCGCAACGCCAGCCCGCACTCGCTCGCCAAGCACCTGCGCCACATTGAGCGCGACGGCGTGGGCCGCGATGGCGAACCGGGCCGGGCCTACGGGCCGCGGACCGACGAAGCCGACCTCGACGCCTTCAAGGAACGCTGCGCCGACGACCGGCACCATTTCCGCTTCATCCTCTCGCCCGAGGATGGCGCGGAACTCGAAGACCTGCGCACCTATACGCGGCACCTCATGGCCTGCATGGAGGTCGACCTTGGCACGGGCCTCGATTGGGCGGCCGTCAACCACTGGAACACCGACAACCCGCACATGCACATCGTCGTGCGCGGGCGAGACGACACCGGCAAAGACCTCATCATCGCGGGCGACTACATCGCCGATGGCTTCCGCCATCGCGCCGCCGAGCTGGTGACCGAATGGCTGGGGCCGTGCACCGAGCTGGAGATCCGGCAGACCATGTGGCGTGAGGTGGATCAGGAGCGCTGGACGAGCCTGGATCGCACCTTGAAGCACGAAGCCGGCGACGACGGCTTGGTGCATGTCGAACGGCTGAACGAACCCCGGCTGCAGCGCCAGCGCCTGCTGCTGATCGGTCGCCTGCAGCGCCTGGGCCTGACCGAGGAGATGCAACCGGGCATCTGGGCTGTCCATGCCGATGCGGGAAAGACCTTGCGCGCCCTGGGCGAACGCGGCGACATCACCGCGCGCTTACTGCGCTGCGGCAATCTGACGGGTTCTCAAGCCCATTGCGATCAGCGCCACAGCGACTACCGTCAGCACGACGTCGACCACGAGAGAGAGGCGGATGCCTTCCAGAATGTCCGGGCGCATAGCCATGACAGCGGCCAGGGCCGGGATGCCAATGGTGGAGGCGACGCGCTGGCTGGTCGTCATCACCCCAGAGGCAAGTCCCTTACTGGCTTCCGGAATGCCGGTCGTTGCGGCCACTGTGGCGGCCACGACGGCCGTGATGTGCCCAAAGAAACCGATCAACAGGGACGGGATCAGAATCCACATCGACTGGTAGAAGTCGGCGCCCAGTAGAACCAGCGGCGCAGTGAGACCCGCCTGCACCAGCATGGCCACCAGCAGCACGGGCCGCGCGCCCCGTCGTCCGATGAGTCGGCCGGCGTAGATGCCCGCCACGATCGACGCAAAACCAGGTACGCCGAAGACCAGACCCGTTGCCAGCGGCCCGAGGCGCAGCACTTCCTGCAGGTAGATGGTGACGAGGTAGATGAGGCCTGACTCCATGGCGAAAATGACCAGAATGGCCACGTTGCCCCAACGCACCGAAGGCCAGGCCAACATGTCCATGGCGACCAAAGGCGAAGGCGCATTCCGTTCGATCCAGAAGAACAGTGCCAGCAGCGCCGCGCCCAGCACGAACGTGATTAGCGACAACTCGGTGAACCCGTAAACGATGGCAATCTGGCCAGCGTACCTGTCACCGCGCCTGGCAGATCCAGGCTGACGTCCTTGCGCGCTTTGTCTGCGGCAATGGCAAAGGGGGGTGATGAACAGGATGGCGAGTGCGATGGGCACGTTGATGAAGAAAGACCAGCGCCAGCTCAGTACGCCCACCAGCATCCCGCCTGCCAGCGCCCCGAACGTGAAGCCGCCCGAGAGCAGTGCTCCGTTCAAGCCCAGCACGCGGGCGCGCTGCCGGTCATCGGGAAAGGCCGAGATCAGCAGGGCCAGCGCAGAGGGTCCGGTCATCGCGGTCGAAATGCCTTGCAGCGCGCGAGCGGCGAGCAGGAGGGTGGGTTCGGTCGCGATTCCGCCCAAGATCGACGCCGCCGCCAGCAGCGCCATGCCGATGATAAACATGCGCCGCAAACCATACAGATCACCCAGGTGGCCAAAGAGCAGCGCCAGCCCTGCCGCAGGCAGCGCAAAGGCGGTCGCGATCCACGGGTAGTGGTGTACGGACATTCCGACCGCCTGACTCACCTCGGGCAATGCGACGTTGAGAATCGAAAAGTCGGCAGACAACATGAAGTTGGCACCGAGCAGCAAGCCGACGATCAAGCGTTGCTGCGGCGACATGGGGCGCGCATCGCGCCCGTTGTCGCCCTCCTGGGGTAGTTGAATCATTTCCACGGTCATTTTTCCTTTTCAAGCTGCCGGACTGGAGGCAAAAGATCGGCTGAAGCCATAGCCGGAGCGCACGAGATCCCGCGCGGGGGAAAGCTGCCTTGCCTCGTAGCGCCGCAGGGCCTGGGCGTAGTCCTCAAGCGCCGAGCGGTCCTGCAGGACATCTGCTAGGGCGAGCGCATCGAGTGACGAGGCGTCAAAACCCCGCCCTGTCATTGGTGAAGGCACATGGGCTGCGTCGCCTACCAGGCACACGCGCCCGCGCGTCAATCGCGTGGGCATGTATTCGCCAATCGGCGTGCCGATCAAGGCGCGGCGCTCGATGCAATCGAGGATGGCCGTGCGCCACGGATTCGGCCAGAGCGTGCGCGCCTGCGCCGCCAACTCGCTGAAGACGGCGTTCGGAATGTCCTTCGAGCGCAGGGTTCGCTGCACGACGTTGTCGACCACTGCGCCACTGGCCTGCAAAAGATCGTTGCGGCCTGCGTCGTACCAGCCAAATTCGATACGCCGGCGACCCGGCGCGATCGATCCATCGCGGCCCGGCAGGTAGTAGGCGTTGAGGCAGTAGCCGCCTTCGTCGAGGATGGCGAGCCCATCCGGCGAAGGTTTGGCCTTCACCTCACTCTCATCGACGATGCCCAGCCAGATCAGATAGCCGGCGAACACGGCATCGGGCTGGTCCGGGCAGACGTGACGCCGCACGACGCTGGCGTGGCCGTCCGCGCCGACGACGATGTCGCCTCGCATGATGTCGCCGCCATCGGTGACCGCCCATGCGGAGCGCTCGTCTTGCTCAATCCGCGCCACGCGTGTCGATGCGCGCATGTCGATGCCCGCGTCGGCAGCCACAGCGGCCTGCAGGCCGGTATAGACGTCGGCCCACGCCTGTGAGCCCGACGGCAGTGTGTGCTGCTGCGCGGCGCCGTGCCCCATCAGGCGCTGCAGCAGCCCATCGCTGACCGGCAGCGCCGCGTCTTCCCGCGCCTTCCCGTCGGCGCACTCCATCATCGTGACAGCCATGCCGATGCGCGACAACGCCAGCGCGCTCATCAGGCCCGCCAAAGACGCCCCGACGATCACGGCGCAGCCGCCTTTTCCTTGTTTGCGTGTTTCCGTTGGATGACTCATCTTGCTTGCTTCTGTAATATACGAAGGAGCGCTACGTTTATTTTAACGTAGTATCACTACGCTTAGCAAGGAGCATCCCCAAGATGCAGTCAGAGCCGCCCTCCAAACCCAGTCGCCGCCCACGCGCCGATGGTGAGCGCAACCGCTTGCGCTTGATTGATGCGGCCAAGCAGGTCTTCGCCGAGAAGGGGGCCAACGCCAGCATGGATCAGGTTGCACGCGCGGCAGAGGTCAGCATCGCGTCGCTTTACCGCCACTTTCCAACGCGCGATGACGTGATCTCGGCCGTCTATCGACAGGAAGTCGATGCGCTCATCGAAGCAGCCGAACGCCTGACGCAAGAGCAGAAGCCCCTGACCGCCGTGCGCGAGTGGTTGCTGCTGTTTGTCGACTTCCTGGACGCGAAACACGGCATGGCCGAAGCCATGAACACCCTGTTGGGCGGTCCGGAAGATCTGTACAGCAAAACGCCGGACCGGTTGGCACTACCCATCACCATCCTCGTTACCCGGGCGGTGGAAGCGGGCGTGTGCTGCCCCGACGTCGAGCCGTTGGATCTGCTGCGCGCCCTCGCCGGCGTGGCCTCGATCCGCGTAAGCGACGACTGGAAGCGCTCAGCCATCCTCATGGTGGAGTTATTGCTTGTCGGGATGTCGGCAAAGGCCGTTGGAAACAACGCTGCCGGGGCAGCGCCTCTGAGGTAGATAGGTTCCTGCGATCTTTTGCTGAGATCCCGGCTGACCATCCTTTCCCCGCTGCCCGCACTGCTGGCGCGCAGCCGCGAGGAAGATCCCGAGATGAAAATCCGCTTGTTCGAGGCGCCCTTGGATCAACAGATCAAGGGCTTGCAGGATGATTTGTATGACGCGGGCTTCTCGATGGCGAAAGACGCGGGTGACGGCGTTGTAGTGACTCCCGCGTGGGAAGACGAGTTAATGGTGGCCGTGCCAGCCCGCCACCCCGTGCTTGCCTTCAAGCAGATTCCGCTG
The DNA here is from genome assembly GCA_009912235.1 of Stenotrophomonas maltophilia. GTDB lineage: Bacteria > Pseudomonadota > Gammaproteobacteria > Xanthomonadales > Xanthomonadaceae > Stenotrophomonas > Stenotrophomonas maltophilia_AV. The sequence goes on along the minus strand of WNDS01000003.1, from coordinate 329,048 downwards.
GTGGAAGTGTTGCGCTATCCCTTGAACAAGCTGACGCTGGCCGCTGCGTTGACCGCCTGTAGGCCCTCGCAACCTTCGGAAACCGTGGACTACTTCGTGGCCCATCCCGAGCGCATCAAGGAAATCCAGTGGCTGTGCAAGGCAGACCGCGCGAAGGCTGGTGAAGAACTCTGCCGCCGCGCTGCCGAAGCCGCCAATCGGCGCTTCTTCGATGATCGACCGGAGCAGAAATCCAGATAGTTCCGCTCGCCGTCGCAATACCGCGACAAAGTTCTCGCCGTTACCTCATCCCACACATGCTGGAGGCGTTCATGGCGGGGGATCGGGGATTGAGGAAAGGAATGACCATCAAGGCCGCATCACCGAAGCAGTCCTAACGAGTACATCCCGACCGAAGACGAAAGCGCAGCCCAGGGGCTGCGCTTTCGCTTCTGGAGGTCGATGATGAAGGGCGGGAAGCTAAGATGACGGTGCGACCCAGCCCGCCGCGATGCCCCCGCGTTTGCCACCGCAAAGCGCCTGTGTGGCACCTGGCTCCAAAAACGACAGGGGCACGCAACGGACGGGATTTGGCCTAACCTATTGCCGCGTAAGCCTGTTCGCCCCGCTACTCGTCCGCATCAATGGCTTGACAGCGGACATTTTTCATTTCCGCCGCCGCGTGTATCAGGCGGCGTTCTTCAGCGTGGCCATGTCGATCACGAAGCGGTAGCGCACATCGTTCTTCTGCATGCGGTCCCAGGCTTCGTTGACGTCCTTGATGTTGATCACTTCCACGTCGCTGACGATGTTGTGCTCGGCGCAGAAGTCGAGCATTTCCTGCGTCTCGGCCATGCCGCCGATGCCCGAGCCGGCCACGCTCTTGCGGCCGAAGATCAGGTTGCCACCGGTCAGCGGCGGGTCCATTTCGGTGATCACGCCGACCATGCACATGGTGCTGTCGCGCTTGAGCAGGCTCATGTACGGGTTGTTGTCATGGCCGACCGGCACGGTGTTGAGCAGGAAATCGAAGCTGTTGGCGTGGGCCTTCATCTGCGCCGGGTCACGCGAGACCAGCACATCGTCGGCGCCCAGGCGCTTGGCATCGGCACCCTTTTCCGGGCTGGTGGTGATCATCACCACCACGGTGGCGCCCATGGCCTTGGCAAACTTCACGCCCATGTGGCCCAGACCACCCAGACCGATCACGCCGACCTTCTGGCCGGGGCCGACCTTCCAGTGGCGCAGCGGCGAGTAGGTGGTGATGCCGGCGCACAGCAGCGGCGCGGCCGCTTTCAGGTCCAGCGTCTCGGACACCTTCACCACGAAGCGCTGTTCCACCACCACGTGGTCGGAGTAGCCGCCCTGGGTCAGTTCGCCGCTGTCGCGTTCGCGCGCGTTGTAGGTCCAGGTCGGGCCCTGTTCGCAGTACTGCTCCAGGTCGTGTTCACAGGCGTCGCAGTTGCGGCAGGAATCGACCATGCAGCCGACGCCGGCAATGTCGCCCGCCTTCAGGCGGCTGACGTTGGCGCCGACCTCGACCACGCGGCCGATGATCTCGTGGCCCGGCACCATCGGGTAGCTGGCGCCGCCCCAGTCGTCGCGGGCCTGGTGCAGGTCGGAATGGCAGATGCCGCTGTAGAGGATGTCGATGCGGATGTCGTCCGGGCCGACGGCGCGGCGCTCGAAGCTGAACGGCTTGAGCGGGGCGGTGTTGTCGGTGACGGCGTAACCACGGGCGAGGGACATGCGGAATCCTTGGCAGGGTTTGTGGGAAAGCGCTTTACAATACGCGCCAGGATGAGGGCTAAAAAGCCCGTTTATCGGCATGATTCATCAAGTCTGGCAGGACAATCGTGGCTACTGACAACCTGACCCATCTGGCCGCCTTCGCCGCCGTCGCCCGCCACCGCAGCTTCCGCCGCGCCGGCGCCGAGCTGGGGCTGTCCACCTCGGCGGTCAGCTACGCCATCCGCGCGCTGGAGGAACGGCTGGGCGTGGCCCTGTTCCGCCGCACCACCCGCAGCGTGGCGCTCACCGAAGCCGGCCAGCGCCTGCTCGAGCGCCTGCAGCCTGCACTGGAACAGGTGAACGATGCGTTGGAGGAAATGAACCAGTTCCGCGCCGCACCGGCCGGGCTGCTGCGCATCAACGCCACCCGGGCGGCGCTGATGCGCAGCTGCGCCCGCGGCTGGCCCGCTTCCTGCGCCAGCACCCGGATGTGCGCGTGGAGCTGACCGAGGACGAGGACCTGGTGGACATCGTGGCCGATGGCTACGACGCCGGCGTGCGCCTGCACGAATCGGTGCCCGAGGACATGGCGGCCGTGCCGCTGGGGCCGCCGCTGCGCGGGCTGATCGTTGGTTCGCCGGAATACCTGCAGCGGCGTCCGCTGTCGCAGCACCCGCGCGAGCTGGTGGAACACGAATGCATCCGCTTCCGCTTCGTCAGCGGGCGGGTCTACAAATGGCAGTTCGAACGCGATGGCCAGGCGCTGGAAGTGGACGTGCCGGGGCGGCTGACGCTGGGCAACCAGACCAGCATCATCGGCGCAGTACTCGATGGCATTGGCCTGGCCTATGTGCTGGAAGATGCCACGCGGCCCTACCTGGACGACGGGCGCATGGTGGCCGTACTGGAAGAATGGTGCGACAGCTTCCCCGGCTTCGCGCTGTACTACCCGAAGCAGCGGCAGATGACGGCGGCGCTGCGCGCGTTCGTGGATCTGCTGCGGGAGTGAGGGCGGCGCTCGCGGTAACGCGCGGGAGCTGCACTGGCCTGGGCCGAAGCAGGCGAGGCCCGGAAAACTGGGCCTCGCCACTCCAACAACTGTGCTTACTTGAAGTTGTAGCGCAGGCTGGCCATGTAGCGGCGGCCCAGCGCATCGAGCACGTACGGGAACGGACCGATGTCATCGCCGACGTTGATGACCGACAGCGTTACGCGTGCGGCATCGGTGATGCGGTAGGTGACGTTGGCATCCCAGGTGGTCCAGCTGTCGCGGTAGAAGTACTGGCGGCTTTCCGGGGTGTCGGTCAGCGTGTACTGCGCGCGGCTGGTGTAGTTGGAGGCCACGCCGTAGCTCCAGTTGCCGATACGGTGCTGGGCGGTCCAGCGGAACTGGCGCTTGGGCTCGTTGAAGCTGCCCACCTGTTCCACGAATGGCACGTCCTTGTTGGCGGCCTGGCCACGGTTCTTCGGCATGTAGCCGTAGAAGTCCAGGTCCAGCACGCCGAAGCGCGACAGATCCCAGCGGTAGCCGACTTCCGCTGTCCAGCCGCGGAACATCAGCACCGGGCCGTTGCCGTACTCGGTCCTGATGTCGGTGGCCACGCCGGTGCTCGGATCGCGCGTGACCAGGCCGCAGAAGCGGTTGGCGTTGGGCACGTTGGCGGTGTTGAAATCGGCGTTGTCGAAGCAGCCGGTGATGATGTCGTTGGTGCTCAGCGAGGTGATGACATTGCTGATCTTGATGTCATACCAGTCGGCGGCCACGCGCAGGCCCGGAATCCACTCCGGCGCGAACACGATGCCGGCCGTCCAGGACTTGGCCGTTTCGTTCTGCAGGCTTGTGCTGCCGTTGGTCGAGCCCAGCGTGTTGGTGGGCTGCTGGCGGAAGGTGTTCGGATCGACGCCCGGGTAGGCGGCGAAGAACGCCTGGCAGTTGCGGCGGCGCACGGCCGGGTTGGTGCCGCCGTTGATGTTGTCCAGCGAGCAGACTTCCGGAATGTTGTAGTACGTCGGCTGCCGGCTGGTGTAGAGCTCGGCGATGGACGGTGCGCGCAGCGACTGGGTCTTGTTGCCGCGCAGCTGCAGGCCGGCAATCGGCTCGTACTGGATGCCGTAGGTGAAGGCATTGAACGCGCCAGCCACCGAGTTGTCGACGCGGCGGAACTTGGCGGTCAGGTCCAGGCGGTGCAGGCCCGGCAGATCCCAGTCGGGGTTGAACAGCGGTGCCAGCACTTCGGCGAATACTTCATTGGTGTGGTATTCGCCCTGCGCGGCCTGGGTGGGCACCGAACGGCCCTGGCCCAGGCGCTGGTACTCGCTGGGGGTGAAGGCGCCTTCTTCGCGGCGGTGCTCGAAGCCGGCGGCGAAGGACAGCTCGCCACCGGGCAGGTCGAACAGGCCGCCGGACAGCGAGGCGTTGATGACGGTCTGGCGGGTCTGCGCCTTGGCCAGCGTGCGCGTAACGACGTAGTCCAGTGCTTCGCGCGAGGCCTGGTTCTCACCGAACAGGTTCAGCGGGCGGCAGTTCGGATCGACCGTGGTGCCCGGGCGGCTGGCATCGCAGATGATGCGGCCGCTGGCATCGGTGGTGACGTTGATCGCGTTGATGAAGTTCTGCTGGATCAGGCCGGTGCCGAGGTAGTCGAAATCACCACGGCCATGGGTGACGCTGGCTTCCCAGTTGAAGCCGCGCTTGCCCACTTCGAAGAAGCCGTTCAGGCCGACCACCGCACGGGTGAGGCGGGTTTCGGTGCTGGAGTTGTTCATCGACAGGTCGCGCGAGGAACGCGACAGGCGGAACGAGGTGATGCCGTTGTCGGCCAGAATCCTGCGGGTTTCCGGGCTCAGAAACGGGTTGCTGGCACTGAAGGTCAGCGCACCGCTGGCCTCGCCGCCGCCGTCCAGACGCGCGTTGCCGAAGGACACCGCGTTGTACACGTTCTGGTCGAGCGTTTCGCGCGCGGTGGATTCATAGCGCGACAGTTCGAAGAAGCCGCGCACGTTGTCGGTGAAGTCGAAGCTGCCGGTGGAGTACACCGAGCGACGTTCCAGGTCGGCGATCAGCGGCAGGGTTTCCATCAGGTTCAGGCCATCGCCGCCGGAGGCATTGCCACCCGGGTAGCTGGTGCCCGGGTTGAACTCCACCAGCTTGCTTTCATTGGTGAACTGCCACAGCTTGTTGCTGGCGCCGAAGCCGAGGATGTCGCCCATACCGTTGCGCTGGTAATCACCGGTGGCCGGCATCACCAGGCCGCCGAAGGTCATGCTGGCAAGGCGGCGGTCGCGGATCCACACCTGGTCGGGGATGCCATCGTTGGGGCCGGTGTTGAACGGAATGCTGCCGTCGATGCGGCCATCGCTGGTGGTCTGGCGGCCCGGCTGGAACGCACGGACGTTGGCGGCGGTAGGGTTGGGCTGCAGGCTGTAGCCCTGGCGGTAGAAATCACGCTGCAGCGCGTTCACGCCGTCGGCGTTGTCCAGCTCGGCGGCCACCACGACGTGGCCGCGGCCATCGGCGAAACCGGTGCCGAAGATGGCAGACCACGAATAGCGTATGTTGTCGTTCTTGCTGGTGCGGCCATAGCCCAGTTCAACTTCAGAGCCGTCGAACTTGTCGCGCAGGATGATGTTGTTCACGCCGGAAATGGCGTCCGAACCGTAGGTGGGTGCACCGCCCACGCTCAGGCTCTCGATGCGCTCGACCATGACGCTGGGAATGGCGTTCATGTCGACCTGGATGCCCGAGCCACTGCCGGCACCGAAGATGGTTGGCGGGGTGGAGGTGACGAAGTGGCGGCCGTTGACCAGGGTGAGCAGGCGGTTGCTGCCCAGGCCGAACTTGCTGGCGAAGTTGACGCCGGCACCGAAGCTGGCCTGGTCGCCGCGCGAGCTGACATCGGCGCTGACACCGGGAATGCGGGTGACCGCGTCGATGAGGTTGGTGTCGCCGTAGTTCTCGATCGATTCACGGCTGACCACCGCCGCCGGTTCCAGCGTGTCGAAGCCGGCGCGGTAGATGCGCGAGCCGGTCACCGTCACCCGGTCCAGCTGGACGGGCGTCTTGCTGCTAGCGGGCTCGGCCTTTTCGTCCGGCGTGGCGGCCTGCTGCGCCATCGCGGGAGCAACGGCGCCCAGCAACAGCGCCGTACCCAGCGCAACAGACAGTGAACTGCGGGCGAACAACGGTCGGTACATGGTCTCTCCCTGGTCACGCCAATGTGACTTGGAAGCTAACGACGGATTAAAAGCGCCACCCTACGTCGCAAAAAGTTAACATGTGAATCTATTTATTATCTGTTCATGCTTTGAGCAGCCATCGGTCCCGGCCGATGCAGGGCGGGGTGGGTATGTATACTATCCCCCAGTATAGTTCCCGTCACCGGCGCCCCATGCCGCACTCCCCTGAAGAGAAGAAGAAGGTCCTGGCCCTCGTGCGCCGCATCCGTGGCCAGTGCGATGCGCTGGACCGCGCGCTGGAGGCCGGCGCCGACTGCGGGCCGGTGCTGCAGCAGATCGCCGCCATCCGTGGCGCGGTCAACGGCCTGATGTCCGAAGTGATGGAGGCGCACCTGCGCGAAGAATTCGGCCAGCCGGCGGCCTCCGATGAACAACGCGCCGAACGCGTGCGCGACATGAGCGCGTTGATCCGCTCGTACCTGAAGTAAGCGGGCGCCCGCGCGCCCGTGGTTCCCTTTCCCGTTTGCCTTGGAGTGTTCCGATGAAATCCCGTGCTGCCGTTGGCTTCGCCGCTGGCGAACCGCTGAAGATCGTCGAGATCGACGTCGCCCCGCCGCAGAAGGGCGAAGTGCTGGTGAAGATCACCCACACCGGTGTCTGCCATACCGATGCCTTCACCCTGTCCGGTGATGACCCCGAAGGCCTGTTCCCGGCGGTGCTGGGCCACGAAGGCGCCGGCATCGTGGTGGAAGTGGGCGAGGGCGTGACCAGCGTGAAGCCGGGTGACCACGTCATTCCGCTGTACACCGCCGAGTGTGGCGAATGCCTGTTCTGCAAGAGCGGCAAGACCAACCTGTGCGTGGCCGTGCGTGCCACCCAGGGCAAGGGCGTGATGCCCGATGGCACCACCCGCTTCAGCTACAACGGCGAGCCGATCTACCACTACATGGGCTGCTCGACCTTCAGCGAATACACCGTGGTGGCCGAAGTCTCGCTGGCCAAGATCAACCCGGACGCAAACCCGGAACACGTCTGCCTGCTCGGCTGCGGCGTGACCACCGGCATCGGCGCGGTGCACAACACCGCCAAGGTGCAGGAAGGTGACAGCGTGGCCGTGTTCGGCCTGGGTGGCATCGGCCTGGCGGTGATCCAGGGGGGCGCGCCAGGCCAAGGCCGGCCGCATCATCGCGGTGGACACCAACCCGTCCAAGTTCGAGCTGGCCCGTGAATTCGGCGCCACCGACTGCATCAACCCGAAGGACTTCGACAAGCCGATCCAGCAGGTCATCGTTGAGATGACCACCTGGGGCGTGGACCACAGCTTCGAATGCATCGGCAACACCAGCGTGATGCGTGCGGAACTGGAATGCGCGCACCGCGGCTGGGGCCAGAGCGTGGTGATCGGCGTGGCCGGTTCGGGCCAGGAGATCTCCACCCGTCCGTTCCAGCTGGTCACCGGCCGCAAGTGGATGGGCACCGCCTTCGGTGGCGTGAAGGGCCGCAGCCAGCTGCCGGGCATGGTGGAAGATGCGATGAAGGGCGATATCGAACTGGCACCGTTCGTCACCCACACCACGGAACTGGACAGGATCAACGAAGCCTTCGACCTGATGCACGAAGGCAAGTCGATCCGCTCGGTGGTCCATTACTGAGCCAGCACCCCTGACCAACCGGATGGCGGGCGGCATGCCCGCCGTCCGCTGCGGAGAACACCATGGAACGCATTGAACACCGCGCCTGCTTCGGCGGCTGGCAGGATGTCTACCGCCATCATTCGGCCACGCTGGGCTGCGACATGCAGTTCGCCGTGTACCTGCCGCCGCAGGCGGCCACCCAGACGCTGCCGGTGCTGTACTGGCTGAGCGGGTTGACCTGCACCGAGCAGAACGTGATCACCAAGGCCGGCGCGCAGCGCTATGCCGCCGAGCATGGCGTGATCATCGTTGCGCCGGACACCAGCCCGCGCGGCGATGACGCGGCCGATGCCGAGGGCTACGACCTGGGCAAGGGCGCCGGTTTCTACCTCAATGCCATCCAGCAACCGTGGGCCAGACACTACCGCATGCACGACTACGTGGTGCAGGAACTGCCGGCGCTGATCGAAGCTAACTTCCCGGCCAGCGCCGCGCGCGGCATCAGCGGCCACTCGATGGGCGGGCACGGTGCGCTGGTGATGGCGCTGCGCAACCCGGGCCGCTACCGCAGCGTGTCGGCGTTCTCGCCGATCGTCGCGCCCAGCCAGGTGCCGTGGGGCCAGAAGGCGTTCAGCGCCTACCTGGGCGACGACCACGCCGCGTGGGCGCAGTGGGATGCCAGCGCACTGGTGGCCACTGCCAGCGAGCGGCTGCCGCTGCTGGTGGACCAGGGGGGGCGATGAGTTCCTGCACAGCCAGCTGCAGCCGCAGCGCCTGCAGCTGGCCTGTGAGGCGGCGGGCCACCCGCTGACCCTGCGCCTGCAGCCCGGCTACGACCACAGCTACTACTTCATCGCCAGCTTCATCGGCGAGCACATCGCCCACCACGCCCGTGCGTTGAAAGGCTGAGCGCCGCGGCGGGGCTCAGGGCGCGCGGGTTTCCACCAGCACCGGGCACGATGCGTGGTCCAGCGTCCACTGCCCCACCGAGCTGTCGAACACGCGGCGCAGGCCACCCAGGTGGCGGTGGCCGATGATGATCAGGTCGGCGCCCAGGCGGCCGGCCTGGGCGCTGATGGTGTCGGCCGGCTCGCCGCCCAGCACCTGCGCCACCGCGTCCACGTCGCGCTCGCGCAGCTCGCCTAGGGCATCGTCCAGCACTGCATCCGCCTTACGGCGTTCGCGCGCGGCGGCCGGGTACTCGCGGCGGTCGGCCGGGCTGGCGTCGGCGGGCAGCGCGAACTCGGCATCGATCACGCACAGCAGGTGCAGCCGGCTGCACGGGCCGGCCACGTGGGCGGCCAGGGCCAGCACGGCGTCGTGCTGGGGGTCGCCATCCACGGCAACCAGGATGGTCTGAAACATGGGCAGTCTCCTTCGGGGCGCCCAGCTTGGCCGATACCGGCCCGCGCACCCATGCCGTGCGCCGCAGGCAATACGTGCACCAGACGCACGCCCGCCCTCACGGTCGTGCAGTAGAGTCATGCGGTCTTCTGGAGAACGCCATGCCGCTGCCTGATCTGAACCTGCTGCTTGCCCTGGATGTGCTGCTGGACGAAGGCAGCGTGGCCGCCGCCGCCCGGCGCATGAACCTGAGTGCGCCGGCGATGAGCCGCACGCTGGGCCGCATCCGCCAGGCACTGGGCGATCCGGTGCTGGTGCGTGCCAGCCGCGGCCTGGCCCCCACCCCGCGCGCGCTGGAACTGCGCGAGCAGGTGTGCGATGTGATCGAGCAGGCGCACCGGGTATTCCACGATGGCCGCGAAGTGGACATGCTGACCCTGGACCACACCTTCAGCATCCGCGCCAACGATGTGTTCATCGGCAGCTACGGCGGCCGCCTGCGCGAACTGTTCCGCGAGCACGCACCCCGCTGCATGGTGCGTTTCGTGCCCGAGGGCGACACCGATGACGATGTGATGGTGCAGGGGCGGATCGACCTGTACATCAGCACCGCTGGCAAGCACACCGCTGAAACCAAGGTGCAGAACCTGTTCACCACCGCGCTGCTGGGCGCGGCGCGCGAAGGCCATCCGCTGTTCGACGGTGACATCAGCGCCGAGCGCTTCGCCGCCTGCGACCACATTTCGGTTTCGCGGCGCAGGCTGGCGCTGGGGCCGATCGACGATGAGCTGGCGCTGCTGGGCCTGCGCCGGCGCGTGGCGATGGTGATTCCCACCTTCCACGGTGCGATCTTCGCTGCGGCCGCCTCCGACCTGGTGCTGCCGCAGATGCCCAGCGTGATGCTCGACCGCATCGCCTACATGGGCCTGCCGCTGCGCATGTTCCCGCTGCCCGTGCCGGTGAAGACGGTGGCACTGGTGCAGGCCTGGCACCCGCGCATGGACAACGATCCGGCCCACCGCTGGCTGCGGCGCACGATCAAGGCCATGTGCGATGCGGACCTGTAGAGCCTAGCCCGAAGGGCGTGCCGACCAACGGTCGGCACCCACATGAAATCAGCCCCGGCACCAGAGCCCGTGCGTCTGGCGCACGGCTGGCATCGCATCCACGCCATTTGTCGCAGCGGTCGTGCTGCCTAGACTGCGCTCCCCGCCTACGCGGAGCGCACGCCATGTCGCTTCACCTGCCGTGCGCTGCACGGATCGGCCGGCCCCGATGAGCGCGCCGGCCCTGGCCCGGGCCCCCGCCGCCCCGGCAGCCACCGCCTTCGACCACCGCATCGTGGTCGGCCTGTGCGGCGTGCTGCTGGTGGTGCTGGTGTCCGGCTTCAACGAGAACATCACCAAGGTGGCCCTGGCCAACATCCGCGGCGCGATGGGCTTCAGCGTGGACGATGGCAGCTGGATCGTCGGTGTCTACAGCGCCATGTCGGTCAGCGCGATGGACTTCGCGCCGTGGTGTGCGGTGACCTTCAGCCTGCGCCGTTTCGCGCTGGTGATGATCGGTGCGTTCATGCTGCTGGGCGTGCTGTGCCCGCTGGCGCCGAACCTGCCCAGCTTCCTGGTGCTGCGCGCGCTGCAGGGCCTGGCCGGCGGTGCGCTGCCGCCGCTGCTGATGAGCGTGGCCCTGCGCTTCCTGCCACCGGGGGTGAAGCTGTATGGCCTTGCCGGCTATGCGCTGACCGCCACCTTCGGCCCCAGCATGGGCACGCCGCTGGCGGCGCTGTGGGTGGAACATGCCGGCTGGCAGTGGGCGTTCTGGCAGATCGTGCCGCTGTGCCTGCTGGGCATGGCGATGGTCGGCTGGGGCCTGCCGCAGGACCCGCTGCGGCTGGAGCGCTTTGCCCAGTTCAACGGTGTCGGCCTGGCGCTGGGCTTTCCCGCGCTGGTGATGCTGGTGCTGGGGCTGGTGCAGGGCCCGCGCCTGAACTGGTTCGATTCGCCGCTGGTGACCGTGCTGCTGGGCGGGGGCGGGGGCCTGCTGGTGCTGTTCTTCATCAACGAATGGTTCCACCCGCTGCCGTTCTTCCGGCCGCAGCTGCTGGCCTCGCGCAACCTCAGCTATGCGCTGGTGACCGCCATCGGCGCGCTGTTCGTGCTGCTGGGGGTCATCTCCATTCCCAGCGGCTACCTGGCCGGCGTGCAGGGCTACCGGCCGCTGCAGACCGCGCCGATGCTGCTGTGGGCGGCGCTGCCGCAGGTGATCGTGCTGCCGCTGGCGGCCACGCTGATGAACCAGCGTGCGGTGGACTGCCGCTGGGTGCAGGCGCTGGGCCTGCTGCTGACGCTGGCCTGCTTCATCGGCGCGCAGCTGGACACGCAGTGGAACCGCGACAGCTTCCTGTGGGTGCAGCTGCTGCAGGTGGTTGGCCAGCCAATGGCGGTGCTGCCGCTGCTGCTGCTGTCCACCACCGGGCTGGCGCCGCAGGACGGGCCGTATGCCTCGGCCTGGTTCAACACGGTGAAAGGCTTTTCGGCGGTGTTCGCCGGCGGCGTGCTGGACGCCGTGGCGCAGTCGCGCCGCCACTTCCATTCCACCGTGCTGGTGGACCACCTGGGCAACCAGCCCTGGTTGAGCGCCGGTGCCGTACTGCCTGCACGCCTGCATGCACAGGTGCAGGCGCTGGCCTCGGCCGACCTGTACTGGCTGCTGGCGCTGATCGCGCTGGTGCTGGTGCCGCTGGTGGGCTGGGCCACCCGCGTCCATCCGCCACGTGCCGTGGCCTGATTCCGCTTTCGCAGAGGACACCCCCATGAACATTTCCCGCAAGACCCTGCATGCCGGCCTGGCGCTGGGCGTGCTGGCGCTGGCCGTTGGCGGCTGGCTGCTGCTGCGCGAGGGCCGCTACCAGCGCACCAACAATGCCTATGTCATCACCGATTTCACCGTGGTCGCGCCGAAGGTGGCCGGCTTCGTCAGTGAGGTCGCGGTGGACGACAACCAGCCGGTGAAGGCCGGCGACGTGCTGGCCCGCATCGATGACCGCGACTACCAGGTTGCGGTGCTGGCCGCCCGCGCCGACCTGGCCAACGCCCGCGCGCAGCAGGCCAACGCGCAGGCGGCGCTGGCCCAGCAGGGCTCGCTGATCGAGCAGGCGCAGGCCACGCTGGATGTGAGCCGTTCGGAGCTGACCCTGGCCAGCGCCGACCAGCAGCGCTACCGCGCCCTGGCGCGCGACGGTGCCGGCACGGTGCAGAACGCGCAGCAGGCGCAGTCGAAGCAGGCCGTGGCCAACGCCCACCTGCAGCAGGGCCGCGCGGCGTTGTCCACGGCGCGTCAGCGCACCGACATCCTCAGCGCAGGCGTGCAGGCCGCAGCAGCGGCCGTGCAGCGGGCCGAGGCCGCGCTGGCCCGCGCCGAGCTGGATCTTTCGCACACCGTGCTGCGTGCGCCCATCGCCGGGGTGGTCGGGCGCCGTGCGGTGCGCGTGGGGGCCTACCTAACCCCGGGCACGCCGGTGGCCGCCGTGGTGCCGCTGCAGCAGGCCTTCGTGGTGGCCAACTTCCAGGAATCCCAGCTGACCCGCATGCAGCCCGGCCAGCACGTGGCGCTGGATGTGGACATGTTCCCCGGTACACCGCTGCGTGGCCATATCGACAGCATCGCCCCGGCCACCGGTGTGACCTTCGCGGCGATCGCACCGGAAAACGCCACCGGCAACTTCACCAAGGTGGTGCAGCGCATTCCGGTGAAGATCGTGCTGGAGCCGGGCCAGCCGCTGCTGCAGCGGCTGCGCGCGGGCATGTCGGTGGAAGCGCGGGTGGACCTGGACAGCACGGCCGGCCGCGCGCGTGGGGAGGGCGCATGAACCCCGCTCTCATCCGCCGCCTTCGGTGCGCGGCCACGGCGGCCCTGTGCACCGCGCTGGCCGCCTGCGCGCTGGGGCCGGACTTCGTGAAACCGCCGGCGATGTTGCCCGGGCAGTGGCAGGGCGCGGCGGTGACCACGGCGTCCATCGACAGTGACGCGGCATGGTGGGCCGGCTTCGATGACCCGTTGCTGGGCCAGCTGGCGCAGCAGGCGCTGCAGGCCAACCTGGACCTGCAGCTGGCCGCCAACCGCGTGCAGCAAAGCCGCGTGGCACGTGGCATCAGCGCTGCCGACCGCCTGCCGTCGGTTTCTGCCAGCGCTAGTGGCGTGCGTGCGCGCAACAGCGAAGTGGGGCTGAGCGATCCCTCCGGCAACGGTGGCCGTGACGACTTCGGGCTGTTCCAGGCCGGCATCGGGCTGAGCTGGGAACTGGACCTGTGGGGCCGGGTGCGCCGCCAGGTGGAAGCGGCCGACACGCGCGTGCAGATGGCCGAGGAGGACGCCCATGCGGTGCGCATCGCGCTGCTGGCCGATACCGCGCGCACCTACCTGCAGCTGCGCCCCGCCCACCAGCTGCTGGCGATCACCGAGGACAACATGGCCATCGCCCGTGATATCCAGCACCTGACCGAAGCACGCCAACGGCAAGGTGTGGCCAGCACGCTGCAGGTGTCCAGCGCCGCGGCACAGGCGGCCGCGCTGCAGGCACGCGTCGCACCGCTGGCCCACCGCCAGGCGCAGTTGCGCAACGCACTGGCCTTCCTGCTCGCACAGCCGCCGCAGGCACTGGATGCGGCGCTGCAGGGCGCGCGCACGGATTGGCCCGCGCTGCCGGCGGTCGCCGTGGGCCTGCCCAGCGAACTGGCCGAACGGCGGCCGGACATCCGCCGTGCCGAGGCGGCGCTGCATGCAGCCACCGCCGGCATTGGCGTGGCCCAGGCCAGCTTCCTACCGCGCATCACGCTCAATGGCGATATCGGTTTCCAGGCCCAGCAGCTGGATGCACTGGATGGCTGGAACGCGCACCGCTTAAGCGTTGGCCCGTCGATCAGCCTGCCGATCTTCCAGGGCGGGCGGCTGAAGGCCAACCTGGCGCTGAGCCGGCTGCAGCAGCAACAGGCCGCGCTGCAGTTCCGCCGCACCGTGCTGCAGGCCTGGCATGAAGTGGACGACGCCATTGATGGCTATGCCGCCGAACAGCAGCGCACCGAGCAGCTGCAGGTGGCCGTGCAGGAAAGTGATACCGCGTTGGGCGGCGCACGGCGCCAGTACCAGGCCGGCGTGGTGGACATGCTGGATGTGCTGAGCACCCAGCGCATCGCGCTGGACAACCAGGCCGCGCTGGCCAACAGCCAGGCTACCGCCGCCATCGCCCGCGTGGAGCTGTACCGCGCGCTGGGCGGTGGCTGGTAGGCAGCGGCCGCGCGGGCCGGTTTTTTCCGATGTGCCAACCAAGGTTGGCACCCACCAGAGCGGTAGATAAGGCTGGCTATCGGCAAGGGGTAGTGCCGGCCGTTGGCCGGCAGCACTTCAAAACCTGCCAACCAAGGTTGGCACCCACCAGAGCAGGCACCAGACCAGGGCCCCGCGCTGTGCCTCAACGCACGTCGCGCAGTTCCCAGTGGTGGCCGGCCAGCAGGCGCAGGCGCTGCTTGAACACGTCACTGTCCAGGGTGGTGGTGGCCACCAGGTTGATGCGCAGGTCCTTCTGTTCGCCGGTGACGGTGGCTGACGGGTCGGTAACGCCCCATTGCGGCTCCACGGCGTCCGGGTCGGGCTGCTTGGCGCGCCAGCGCTCGAACAGGCCGGTGCCGCGCAGGGCGTCCTGCAGTTCTTCGGCGAACCCGGCGACGCCCTGCGAGCGGAAGGACAGGTCGGGATCGTTGCCGCGGGCCTTGGCGGGATCGGGCAGGCTGATGTGGTACTGCGACATGGGCTTCTCCATTGGGTGCGGCAAGGCTGGCAGATGCGCGGTGGAATGCTTGTGTACGCCACCGCGCCAGCCGCGCGCACTGGCCGGTTACTCGAAGCGGTGCGGCCCGTCGGCGAAGCCCACCGTTACCGCGCCCTTGCCCACGTTGACCATGCCGGTCAGGCTCATCACCGACTCGTACAGCGTCACCCCATGCGTGGCGCAGGTTTCCTTCAGCTGGGCATAACCGGGCAGCATGCGCAGCTCGTCCAGTTCGCCGCCGTAGCTGATGCACACCGTGGGGTCATCAGCCCGGCACGCACGCGCTGGCCGACCACCCCGAACAGCTTCTGCACGGCGTTGTCGAAGCCCTTGATCTTGGCCACCGGCCCGGTCTCGCCACGGTAGCCATGCAGCACCGGCTTGATGTCCAGCGCGCTGCCCAGCGCGGCGCTGAGCAGGCCCACGCTGCGGTCACCCTTGTGGCGGGCGCGGGCACGCATGTAGTACAGGTCGCGGGTGATCATGTAGCCGTGCACGTTGCCGGCCAGTTCCTCCAGCCGCTCGCGGATCTGCTGCACGCTGGCGCCGCTGTCACGCAGGCGTACAGCCTCCACGGCGGTTACCGCCTGCGCGGCGAACAGGTTCTGGGTGTCCAGCACGCGCAGCGCGAAGGGCGAGTTGTAGCCCGCCGCCTGGCGTACCGGCTTGTAGTCGTTGAGGATGGCGAAGCTGGCCTGCATCGCGTTGTCGTGGATCGGACTGCGCGTGCGCGTGATGGTCATGCAGAACACGTGGTCGTAGTCGATCACCAGCCGCTGCAGGAACAGGTCGCGGATTTGGTTCACGGTGAACGGAATGGTCTCCGCTTCGGCACCGTGTTCGGCCACATGGGAATGCAGGAAGCCCAGCGTGGCCTGTTCGTCGCGGTGGTCGGCCAGCACGGCCTCGCCGATGCGTACGGTGATGGGCAGCAGCACGATGCTGTGCTGCTCGATGAAGTCCTGCGGCAGGTCACAGGCAGAGTCGACGACGATTCCGATGCGCATCTGCGGGCCCTCCGGCCGGTAGTAGTGTCGGAAACGTGAAAACTATCGCAGAACTGAAGCCCGCGCGCGAGGTATACGCGTCAGCCGGTGGTCAGCGGTTGCGGCGCACCGCGGCCGGAAGCGTTTCCAGCGCCTGCCAGTCCGGCTGCAGCAGCAACCCCGGGTCGTCCAGCACGGCCGCCATCAGGCCGTGCGCGTCGTTGCCCCAGAACAGGTCGCTGCCGATGGCCAGGGTCGGCACGCCGAACACGCCGGCGGCGATGGCCGTTGCGGTGTTACGCCGCAGCTGCTCCTTCACGCCGGCATCGGCAATCGCGGCGGCCACGTCGGTGATGCCCAGCGCCGCCGCCACCGGTTCCAGCGCCTGCGCACTGTCACCAGCATGGCCCTGGCCCCAGATCCAGTCGAACAGGGCGTCCACCGCCGCGGCGCTGGTGCCGGCGGCCAGGCACAGGCGTAGCGCGGCCAGCGGGTTGAACGGGTGGCCCGGCGGAAACTGCAGCGGCACCCCGTCCTGCGCCGCCGTCCACAGCAGCTGGCGGTAGATGAAGCGGCGCTTGGCCGGAATCTCGGCCGGCCCCAGGTTGCCCAGGTGGTGCAGGACCGCCCCGAACACGATCGGCACTGGCGTGATCTGCGCAAACTGCGGCAGCTGCTTCAGCTTCTGCCAGTGCAGGTACGAGTAGGGCGAAACGAAATCGAAATACCAGTGCAGCGGCATCATCGGCAGACCTGTCGGGGGTACGGAATCACGGGGTGGCGGTGCGTTGCAGGTAGCGGTCGCGCAGTTCGGTCTGGCGCGAGCGCATCGGCTGGGCGCGGCCATCCAGCCAGACCTGTTCGGCGTAGTGGGCCACGTCCAGCGGATCGCCTTCCCACAGCACCAGGTCGGCGCGCTTGCCCACTTCGATGCTGTCGATCTGGTCGCCCACGCCCAGCACCTGCGCCGGCACCCGGGTCAGCCCGGCCAGGCCATCGGCCCAGGGCAGGCCGTTGGCCACCGCGTTGCCGGCCAGCTGGCGCATCTTGCGCGCGTTGTGCGAGTTGTCGCCGCGCTGGGCGAAGCTGACCGGCACGCCGGCGCGCTGCAGGCGTGCGGCGTTTTCGAGCGTGGCACCGATCTGGTCGAAGGTTTCCGGCAGGTTGCCCAGCGCATCGACGAACACCGGCACCTGTGCACGCGCCAGTTCCGGCGCCAGCTGCCAGGCTTCGGCACCGCCGGCAATGGCGATGCGCACCTTTTCACGGGCGGCCCAGCGCAGCAGCTGGCGGATGTCCGAGGCGCGGTCCACCGCCACCATGATGCGGCCCTGGCCGGACAGGTACTGGGCCAGCGTGCGGCGCCCGGCCGGGGTCAGCAGGGTATGCGGTGAATCGGCGGCCACCCGGCCGCGGGCCTCGTCCACCATCTGCTGCAGCAGCATCCACTGTGCGGCGCGCGATTGCCCGGTCAGTTCGGCCGCCGCCAAGCCCAGGCGCAGGAACAGCGCATGCGGGCCGATCGGGTCGGCGCTGCCATCCAGCCGCGGCACGCCGCCCTGGCCGGCCACGAAGCCGCCGCCGGTGGTGGCGCCCAGCACCGTGAAGCCGAAGCCCTCCAGGCGGGTGACCGGCAACAGCACCGAGGCCGGGTTGTAGGCCAGGGTCACGTCGAATTCCGGCCGCAGCGGCTGCTCGCCCAGCTTCAGCGTGCTGTCCACCGTGCTGGATTCACCGCTCACTTCCTCCACGCCGATCTCGGTGATGCCGGCAAACAGCGCTGGCGTCAGCGGGCGGCCATTGGCTTCCACCACGCGCACGCCGGCCGGTGCGGACAGTCCGCTGCCCAGCGCACGGATGATGCCGCCCTGTACCAGCACATCGCTGTTGGGCAGGCTGCCGCGCGCGCTGGCGGTGTGCACGGTGGCGTTGCGCACCAGCAGGTCCTGGGCGAAGGCGGGCGTGGCCAGCAGCGCCAGCAGCAGCGCCAGCAGCAGCGCCGATGCGCGGGGCACGGCGCGGTAGAGACCCTTGAGCGCACCCATCACAGTACCTCCTGGCCAAGCTGGAAATCGGAGCGCGGCGTGGCCGCCGGCCGGTTGCGGTCATAGTACATGCGGCCGTCGATGAACACCTGTTCGGCCTGCGCATAGGAACTGAAGGGGTTGCCGTTCCACACCACCACGTCGGCCATCTTGCCGGCCTCCAGGGTGCCGGTCTGGCCTTCGATGCCCAGCGATCGGGCAGCGTTGGCGGTCATCCAGGTGATGGCATGCTCAGGGGTGATCAGCGGCATCTGCGCACGGGGTGCCGCTGCCATCACCTTGGCCGCTTCCTGGTTCAGGCGCTGGATGCCCTCGGGCGAATCCGAATGCACGATGGCGCAGCTGTTGGCCGGGCGGTCCACCAGTGCAATGTTTTCCGGGATGCCGTCGAAGGCTTCCATTTTGAAGCCCCACCAGTCGGCCCACAGCGCGCCGCACACGCCTTCGGCGGCCAGCCGGTCGGCCAGCTTGTAGGCTTCCACGTCATGGTGGAAGGCGGCGATCTTGAAGCCGAATTCCTTGGCCAGGCCGAGCATGGTGGCCATTTCATCGGCGCGGTAGCAGTGGATGTGCACGCGGATATCGCCCTGGATCGCGCCGGCCAGCGTGTCCAGCTTGAGGTCGCGCTTGCCACCGGCATCGCCGGCGCTGTCGCCCTTGTCGCTGCCGAACCAGCCCTTGCGCTTGGCCGGCTTGGGGCTGTTCTTGGCGATGTATTTGCTGGCATCGATGAACGCGGCGCGGTAACCGGCCACGTTGCCCATGCGGGTGGCCGGAGCCACGCCCTTGCCGCCGCCGTAGACACGCTTGGGGTTCTCGCCGCAGGCCATCTTCAGGCCCCACGGCGCACCGGGGAACTTCATTGCCTGGTAGGTGGTGGCCGGGACGTTCTTCAGCGTCACGCCGCGCCCACCGACCAGGTTGGCCGAGCCGGGCAGCACCTGCATGCTGGTCACGCCACCGGCCAGCGCGGCGGCGAAGCCGGGGTCCTGCGGCCAGCCCGAGTGCTCGGCCCAGACGTTGGCGGTGACCGGGGCGGTCATCTCGTTGCCATCGCTGTGCGCGCCCACGCCGGGGCTGGGGTAGACGCCCAGGTGCGAGTGCACATCGATCAGGCCGGGCGTGATCCACTTGCCCTGCGCGTCGATGCGCTGCACCTCGGCGCTGGCCTGCAGACCGGGGCCGACCGCTTCGATGCGGCCATCGCGCAGCAGCACGTCGGCATTGTCCAGGCGCTGGCCGGTGCCGGTCAGCGCGGTGGCGTTGTGGATCAGCACCGCTGCACCCGGCTGGGCGCGGTAGGTACTGGGGTAGGGGTCCTGCACGAAGCGCGATGCGCCGGTGGCCGGGGTGACGGTCAAAGACAGCAGGGCCAGGCCCAGCCCGGCACGCAACAACGAAGACATGCAGCTCCCTCTTGGCAGATTCCTCGACCGGCGACGCTAGCCGGGGCAGGGCACCGTTGCCAAGTGACCTTCTGCACAGGCCGCCGCGCTGGTGGCTCGATGCAGGGCGCGCACCTGGCTGAAAATGCCCGGCACCTGCCGTACCGGAGCACCCCCATGAACACCAAGCACGACATCGTCGAAAACTGGCTGCCGCGTTACACCGGCGTGCCGCTGGACCAGTTCGGCGAGCACATCCTGCTGACCAACTTCGGCGGCTACCTGCAAGTGTTTTCCGAGCTGACCGGCGCCCCCATCGTCGCCCTGGAGCGGCCGATGGCCAGTGTTACCGCCGATGGCATCACCCTGATCAACTTCGGCATGGGCAGCCCGAACGCGGCCATCATCATGGACCTGCTCTCGGCGGTGATGCCCAAGGCGGTGCTGTTCCTGGGCAAGTGCGGTGGCCTGAAGCGCAAGAACCAGCTGGGCGACCTGGTGCTGCCGATCGCGGCGATCCGTGGCGAGGGCACCTCGGGCGACTACCTGCCGCCGGAAGTGCCGGCGCTGCCGGCCTTCGCCCAGCAGCGGGCGGTGTCCACGATGATCCGCGACCTGGGCCACGATTACTGGACCGGCACGGTCTACACCACCAACCGCCGGGTCTGGGAACACGATGAGACCTTCAAGGAGCGGCTGCGGGCGATGCGCTGCATGGCCATCGACATGGAGACGACTACGGTGTTCGCCGCCGGCTTTGCCAGCCACATTCCCAGCGGGGCGTTGCTGCTGGTGTCCGACCAGCCGATGGTGCCCGACGGTGTCAAGACCGAGGCCTCCGATGCCAAGGTCAGTTCACAGTTCGTGCAAAACCATATCCAGATCGGTATCGAGGCGCTTAAGCTTATCCGGCGCAAGGGCAAGTCGGTCCGCCATCTGCGCTTCGATGAATAGTTGATGGCGGCAGGGTGCCCGGCACCCGGGCCCGGGAGCAGGTGATGGACGTTGCCACGCAGGTGGTTGAATTCTGGAAGGATGCAGGGCCGGACCGGTGGTTCGGGCGCGATGATGCGTTCGATGCGCGGTTCCGCGAGCGTTTCCAGGACGAGCACCATGCGGCGGCGGGCCGTGGCCGCGAGCATTGGCTGTCCAGCGCGGAAGGCGCGCTGGCGCTGATGCTGCTGCTGGACCAGTTCCCGCGCAACTGCTTCCGGGGCACGGCCCATTCCTACGCCACCGATGGCCTGGCCCGGCATTACGCCATGCGCGCGATCGAGGAGGGGCTGGACCTGCAGCTGGTGCCCAAGCTGCGTGCATTCATCTACCTGCCGTTCGAGCATTCCGAAGACGCGCTGGACCAGGACCGCTCGGTGGCGATGTTCGATGCGCTGGGCGACAAGGAATACCTGGGTTTTGCCGAGCTGCACCGGGACATCATCCGCCGCTTCGGCCGTTTCCCGCACCGCAACGCGGTGCTGGGCCGCATTCCCACGCCCGAAGAGCTGGATTACCTGGCCGAGGACGGTTTCGCCGGCTGAGGCCGGCGCTGCGGTACCGGAGAGCATCGGCAAGGGCCATCCACGCATGGCGCGGGGCCCCGGTAGTGCCGGCCGTTGGCCGGCAACCCCAGATTGCATCGGTAAAGCCCCATCCACGCATGGCGTGGATCTACAAAGGCACGCGCATAGCGTTCCCGGCAACCCCGGATTGCTCACGCATCGCCTGCACCAGGAACGGAAAACGCCGGCAGATGCCGGCGTTTCCTGTCGCGTGCCTGGCGGTGCCGATCAGTACTGCGGCACGCCATTGTCCACGTTTTCCGACCAGGCGTGGATGCCGCCGGTCACGTTGTAGACCTGGGTGAAGCCCAGTGCACGGAACTGTTCGGCGGCCTGGGCGCTGCGGCCACCGTGGTGGCACAGGAAGGCCAGCGCGATGTCCTTGGGCAGGGCTTCCAGCTCGGCGCGGCCGCTGCCGTCGAAGGTCTTGAACGGCACGCCCACGGCGGCGATCGAGCGCTCATCGGCCGGGCGCACGTCCACCATCAGCACGGTGCCGGCACGCACGCGGTCGTCGGCCTCGCGCACGTCCAGTTCCTGCACGGCCTTGGGCGCGTTCGGGTTGTCGATGGCCAGGCCCTTGCCGCGGATGTCGTCCACCCAATCGATGGTGATGCCGTCGGCACGGCGCGCGCTGGCCAGGTCGAACTGCACGCGCAGGCCGTTGGATTCGGCGGCAATGGCGCCGTCATCGTACGGGGCCAGCTGGAAGTTCGGCTGGAAGCGGGCGTCGATGCCCAGCTGCAGCGCGGCGCCGGGGGAGTCGGCCAGTGCGCCCTTGAGCATTTCCAATGCAGCCGGGGTGACGGTGATCGACGGCGGGGTGCGGTCCGGTGCTTCCAGGCCCAGCACGCTGCTCAGTTCGCCGCTGGCGGCCATCTGCAGGATGATGTCGCTGCCGCCGACCAGTTCCTGGTCGATGTACAGCTGCGGGATGGTCGGCCAATCGCCATAGACCTTGATGCCTTCGCGGATTTCCTGGTCGGCCAGCACGTTGACGTGGGCGAAGTCCACGCCCAGATCCTGCAGCGCGCCCACGGCCTTGGCCGAGAAGCCGCACTGCGGCATCGACGGCTGGCCCTTCATGAACAGCACGACGCGGTTGTCGTGGAGGATGGTTTCGATGCGCGAGCGCAGGGCGGGGTCGAGGAACATGGTGGTGATCCAGACGGTTGAACCCAGCATTTTACCCCTGCCCGCCACTGGGGGCATGACCGGTGCGGAAACACTGCATCACCGGCGCTGGAATGCACGGTTCAGCCGGGGGTGGTGGCCGCCTGCCAGTGCTGGTGGGCCCATTCCACCGCCGCCACGTGGCTGCCGAGCAGCACCACGGCCAGCAGCAGGGCCAGCACCCCGGGCAGGCGCCGGCGCCATGCCTGCAGCAGGCTGCCCACGCCCAGCAGCAGCGCGGCGCACTGCAGGCCCACGCTGACCAGCCCCAGCAGGCCCAGCGCCGGGGCCATCGCCATGCCTTCGGCCGGCACGTGGCGCTGTACCAGCAGCAGGCCCAGTCCGCTGCCGACCACGAACAGCACCAGGCCCAGCAGGCTGGCGGCCAGTGCGGTGATGCCCAGGGCGGAGTGCCGCAGGTGCGGGTGCGCGGCGGCGGAGGTGTCGGTCATCCAGGCAGGGCGGACGAAGGCAGGGGCCGAGTATGGGCCGGCCCGGCGCAGGCGGCCATTCAGTGCCCGGCGCCGCCCAGCAGCTGGCGCGCCACCGGTTCGGCGTGCTGCGCCCACAGCGTGTACATCGCCGCCGAGGGGTGCAGGTCATCGGCGGCCAGCATCCCGGCGGCCGCGCCGTGCTGGCGGCTCAGGCCGGTGATGTCGACGAAGGCGACCCCGTGGCGCGCGCTGAGCGTTGCCGCGGCGGCATTGAAGGCATCGGTCTCGCGGGCGATCTGCACCCCGTCGCGGCCGCTGCCGGCGGCGAACGGGGTCACCCCCCAGTCCGGGAAGGACAGCACCAGCACGCGGCCGGGCTGGCCACCGGCAAAACCGATCGCCCGTTGCAGCAGCGCCTCGAACTGGTGGCGGTATTCCTCCAGCGGGCGCCCGCGGTACTGGTTGTTCACGCCGACCAGCAGGCTGACGAAAGCGAACGGCGGCTGCGGCGCGGCGGCATCGATGCCGGCGTCGAGTTCATCGGTGGTCCAGCCGGTGGAGGCGATGGTCAGCGGGTCCTGCGGCGCGATGCCCTGCGCCCGCAGTGCAGCGGCCAGCTGGTGCGGCCAGCGGCCTTCGGCGTCGACCGCTTCACCAATGGTGTACGAATCGCCCAGCGCCAGGTAGGACAGCGCCACGCTCAGGCCACCGAACGGCGCGGCTTCAGCGGCACGACCTTGGTGGCATCCTCGGCGCGGCGGGCCAGCACGCGGTCGATGCGGGCGAACACATCGCGCATCACCGTGGCTTCGGGCAGCAGGGTCACGCGGAAGTGGTGGCGGTAGGGCACGTTGAAGCTGGAACCGGGCACCACCAGCACGCCTTCGTCGTTCATCAGCTGCAGGGCGAATTCGTGGTCGTCAAAACTCTTGGCGGCCGGGCCGACCACCGCCGGGAAGGCGTACAGCGCACCGGCCGGCGCCACCAGCGAAAGGTGCTCGCTGGCGTTGCAGGCATCGATGACCGCGTGGCGGGTTTCATACAGGCGGCCGCCGGGGGCGCACAGCGCGGAAATGGTGTCCGGGCCGTTCACGGCCGCCTCGATGGCGTACTGGCCCGGCACGTTGGCACACAGGCGCAGCGCGCTGAGCAGGTCCATCGCGGCGCGGAACTCGCCCAGGCGCGCGTCATCGCCGCTGAGGTGGGCCCAGCCCACGCGCCAGCCGCAGGCGCGGTGCACCTTGCTCAGGCCACTGAAGGTCAGGCACGGGTGGTCACCGGCCAGCGGTGCAACCGGCTGGAACACCGCCCCGTCGTACAGGATCTGGTCGTAGATCTCATCGACCAGCAGCACCAGGTTGTGGCGGCGTGCGATCTCCACCACGCGTTCCAGCAGCTCGCGCGGGTAGCTGGCGCCGCTGGGGTTGTTCGGGTTGATCAGCACGATGGCGCGGGTGCGCGAGGACACCAGCGTCTCGATCTCGCTCGGGTCGGGCTGGAAGCCGTTTTCCGGCGCGCAGCGGTAATAGACCGGGCGGCCGTCGTTGAGGATGGTGGCCGCCGACCACAGCGGGTAGTCCGGCGAAGGCACCAGCACTTCATCGCCCGGGTTGAGCAGGGCGCGCAGCGAGAGATCGATCAGTTCGCTGACCCCGTTGCCGATGAACACCCGGTCCGGGTGCGCATCGGGCGCGCCGCGGCGGGCATAGGCGGCGGCCACCGCTTCGCGGGCTTCGGGCAGGCCCTGCTGGTGGGTGTAGGGGTCGGTGCGGCCCATGTCATCGGCAATGGCGTGCTGCAGGTGCTCGGGCGCATGGAAGCCGAAATTGCCCGGGTTGCCGATGTTGAGCTTGATCAGCTTGCGGCCCTGGGCCTCCAGCTCCCGCGCTCGCCGGGCCAGCTCTCCGCGGATCTCGTAGCGCACTTCGGACAGGCGCTCGCGGGTGGCCAGGGGCTTGGGCGAAGGAGTGGACATGGGCAGTGGGCCGTCAAGAGGCGTGGAAACCCATGGTAGCGGAATTGTTGCAGCGCATGGCAAGCCCCCCCAACCCCCGCCAGCATTGGGCTGGCGGGCCGCTGGGCCGGGTAGAATGGCGGCAATGACCGAGACCCCTGATTTCACCGCCCTGCAGACCATCGGCTGGCCCTGGCCTGGCCCGGCGCAGCAGACCGACTGGCAGGCCCTGATGGCCGCCCACCCTGCCGCCCGTCCGGCGCGGGTGATCGAGCAGCACCGTACCCACTACGTGGTGGCCGATGGCCCGGAGGCCTCGATCAAGGCCGAATCGCTGCCGGAATGGCAGCGCCCGCGCTTCCCCAGCCACAAACGGCCGGCGGTGGGCGACTGGGTACTGCTGGAGGGCATCCGCATCGTGGCGCTGCTGCCGCGGCGCACGGCGATCAAGCGCGGTGCCGCCGGCGAGCATTACCACCAGCAGGTGATCGCAGCCAACATCGATACGGTGTTCATCGTCTGCGGCCTGGATGCCGACTTCAACCCGCGCCGTATTGAACGCTACCTGCTGCTGGTGGGTGGCGGCGGTGCCGAACCGGTGGTGGTGCTGACCAAGGCCGACCAGACCGATTACAGCGAAGACGCGCTGGCGGTGCTGGAAGAACTGGAAATGCAGGGCATTGCGCTGCTTGCGATCAACGGCCTGGATGCCGACAGCGTGGCGGTGCTGGAACCGTGGCTGGGCCTGGGGCGTACGGTGGTGCTGGTCGGTTCGTCCGGTGCCGGCAAATCCACGCTGACCAATACCCTGCTGGGCGAGCAGCGCATGAAGACCAACGCGGTACGCGCCAACGATTCGCGCGGCCGCCACACCACCGCGCACCGCGCGCTGATGCCGCTGCCGCTGGGCGCCTGCCTGATCGATACTCCGGGCATGCGCGAGCTGAAGCCCACCGGCGAGGAAACGCTGTCTGAAGGCGGCTTCGCCGATATCGAAGCGTTGGCCGCGCAGTGCCGCTTCAACGACTGCATGCACCAGCAGGAGCCGGGCTGTGCGGTGCGCGCGGCCATCGATGCTGGCGAGATCGAAGAGAGCCGGCTGCTCAACTACTTCAAGCTGAAGGAAGAGGTGGCCGCTGCGGCCGCCAAGCTGGCCGTGCGCCAGGCCGAGACCGCGCAGGAGCGCGGCGGCAGGAAGGGCAAGGGCCAGCAGTTCCGCCCGGCCGGCAAACCGCGCCGGCGCTGAGCCCGGCGCATCGCGCATGCGGCACCGCCGGGCCCGGCCCGGCGCATTGTTCAGCGGGCTGAGTACTGAATTCGCGCGCGCCGCGTAGATCGGCCGGCAGCGCCTTCCTAGACTTCTGCGCAGCGGTCGCGGCCTGTGCGCACGACCGCGCCGACGGCCTGGCGCGCTGCGCCCTGGCCACTGCCTGACATCCCGCGTGCGTATGCCCAGGAGCCCAGCATGAGCGCTTCCCCCCTGCCCAACCAGCCGGTCGGCTATGTGCCGGACGCGGTCTGGTCGCCGAAATCCAACTACGGTGGCCAGTTCGCGGCCATCAACCGCCCTGAATCCGGGGCGCGCTTCGAACAGCCGCTGCCGGTCGGCAAGCATCCCCTGCAGCTGTATTCGAAGGGCACGCCCAACGGCCAGAAGATCACCATCCTGCTGGAAGAGCTGCTGGCCGCCGGCCACAGAGACGCCGAATACGATGCCTGGCTGATCGACATTTTCAAGGGCGATCAGTTCGGCAGCGGTTTTGTCGAGGTGAACCCCAATTCGAAGATTCCCGCCCTGGTGGACCAGAGCGCCACGCCGGGCATCGCGCTGTTTGAAAGCAGTTCGATCATGGTCTACCTGGCCGAGCGCTTCGGTGCGTTCCTGCCCACCGAACCGCGTGCACGCGCGCAGACCTTCAACTGGCTGATGTGGCAGATGGGCTCGGCGCCATTCGTCGGCGGTGGTCTAGGGTACTTCTACGCGTATGCACCGATGAAGATCGAATATGCGATCGTCCGCTACGCGATGGAAACCAAGCGCCAGCTGCACGCTCTGGACACCCACCTGGCCCGTCACGAGTTCCTGGCCGGTGACCAGTACACCATCGCCGACATGGCGGTGTGGCCGTGGTACCCGGGCAGCCTGTACGGCGTGTACAACACCCACGCGTTCCTGCAGGTGGAGCAGTACACCCATCTGCTGCGCTGGTACAAGGCGGTGGGCGCACGCCCGGCGGTCGACCGCGGCCGCCGCGTGAACCGCAGCAACGGCGCGCCCGGTGAGTTCCTGCGCGAACGCCACGATGCTTCCGATTTCGACGCACTGCAGCGCTGACCGCTGCAGCAGCCCTCCGCTTCACCCCACCCTGGAACCTGCATGAAACTCTATTACGCCCCCGGCTCCTGCGGCCTGTCGCCGCAGATCGCACTGCGCGAGGCCGGCCTGGCCTTCGAACTGGTCAAGGTCGATTTCGCGACCAAGCAGACCGATAAAGGTGATTACCTGAAGGTGACATCGAAGGGCTTCGTGCCCGCACTTGCGCTGGACGACGGCGATGTCCTGACCGAAGGCGCGGTCATCCTGCAGTGGATCGCCGACCAGCACCCGCAGCACGCGCTGCTGCCACCGCCGGGCAGCCGTGAACGCTACACCGCACTGGAATGGCTGAACTTCGTGGCCACCGACCTGCACAAGGGCATGGCGGTGATGTTCTCGCCGCTGGTCGGGGCGGCATCGAAGGCGCGCTTTGCCGAGGGCAACCTGGCCAGCCGCTTCGTCCACGTCGACGTGCACCTGCGCAGCAACGATTACCTGATGGGTGATTCTTTCAGCCTGGCCGATGCCTATCTGTACAACGTGCTGTGCTGGCCGCCGCGGGTGGGCATCGACCTGTCCGGCTACACCGCCATTGCCGCGTATATGGCGCGCATGGGGCAGCGTCCCAGCGTGCAGGCGGCGCGACAGGCCGAAGGCCTGCCCAACGCGTGAGCATCGGGCGTACCGGGGCGCGATGTCGTCCCGGTGGGCCTCAGCGCAGGGTTGGGTGTGCGGCGAACAACGCCGCCGCCCAGTCCACGAACACCCGCACCTTGGCCGACAGGTGCCGGTTCTGCGGGTACACCACGTGGATCGGCAGCGGCTCCTTGGTCCAGTCTTCCAGCACCGGCAGCAGGCGGCCGTCGGCGATCATGGCGTCCATCAGGAAGCGCGCCATCTGCACGATGCCCAGGCCGGCCGCACCGGCAGCGGTATAGGCGTAGCTGTCACTCAGCGCCATCTGGCTGGGCAGGGCGAACTGCAGCCGTTCGCTACCCCGGGCGAAGTACCAGTCGAAGGCCCTGCCGCTGCGCACCGAGAAATAGTTGATGCAGCGGTGCTGCACCAGGTCGTGCGGGT
Organism: Stenotrophomonas maltophilia; assembly: GCA_009912235.1. GTDB lineage: Bacteria > Pseudomonadota > Gammaproteobacteria > Xanthomonadales > Xanthomonadaceae > Stenotrophomonas > Stenotrophomonas maltophilia_AV. The sequence goes on along the minus strand of WNDS01000003.1, from coordinate 301,427 downwards.
GCAGGGGCCGCCCGTGTGCCTGCAGGTAGCCCGGCGAGGCGCAGGTGGCGTACTGCATGGTGCCGATGCGGCGTGCGACCAGGTTCGAATCGGCCAGCTGGCGCCAACCGCGGATCACGCAGTCAACGCCTTCCTCCACCAGGTCCACCTGGCGGTCACTGCAGCCCAGTTCCAGCTGGATCTCCGGGTAGCGTGCGAGGAAATCGGGCAGTGCCGGCACCAGCACATCGTTGGCCAGCCCGGTGGGGGCATCCATGCGCAGCCGCCCGCTCGGGCGCAGGCGCGTGCGGGACAGGCTGTCGTCGGCATCGCGCACCTCCGCCAGGATGCGCACGCAACGCTCGTAGTAGGCGGCACCTTCAGCGGTGACACTGACCCGGCGCGTGGTGCGGTTCAGCAGTGTGGCCGCCAGCGAGGTTTCCAGCGCCTGGATCAGCGTGGATACCGTGGCCTTGGGCAGCTTCAGGGTCTCGGCGGCGCGGGTGAAGCCGCCGGCGTCCACCACCTGCACGAACACTGCCATCGCCTGCAGCTTGTTCATCCCGGTCTCCGTCGCTGGCTGACAGCAGGCTGGTGAACCGCATGCCGGCACGCGGGCATGGCCTCAGACGCGATCACCCTTGTGGATGCGGTAGCTCGGAGTGTACATGGTGACCAGTTCTTCGGCCGCGGTGGGGTGCACGGCCATGGTGCGGTCGAATGCTTCCTTGCTGAGCCCGGCCTTGAGCGGAATGGCCAGCAGCTGCGCCATCTCGCCGGCATCGTGGCCCAGGATGTGGGCACCGACCACGGTGCGGCTGGCCGCATCGACCACCAGCTTCATCACCATGCGGTCGGTACGCCCGGACAGCGTGGCCTTCATCGGGCGGAAGCGGGCCAGGTAGACCTCGACGTCCTCGTAGCGCCTGGCGGCCTCCTCTTCGGACATGCCGACCGTGCCGATTTCCGGCTGCGAGAACACGGCTGTGGCGATCAGTTCGTGGTCCGGCGCGGTGGGCTGGTTGCGGTATTCGGTGTCGATGAAGCACATCGCCTCGTGGATCGCGACCGGGGTCAGCTGCACGCGGTTGGTGAGATCGCCCAGTGCATGGATGCTGGGCACCGAGGTGCGCGAGTAGGCATCGACGATGATCGCGCCGCGTTCATCGGTGTCCACGCCCACGGCCTCCAGGCCCAGCCCGCGCGTGTTCGGCTCGCGGCCCAGTGCCAGCATCACCGCATCGACCGCCAGCGACTGCCCGTTCAAGGTGGTGGCCACAAGGCCACCACCGTCGGCACGCTGTACCTGCTCGATGACATCGGTCAGCAGGATGCGGATGCCCTTCTCTTCCATCGCCGCGTGCAGGCCCTGGCGCAGGTCGTGGTCGAAGCGCGAGAGGATATCCTGCCCGCGGTAGATCAGCGTCACCTCCACCCCCAGGCCATGGAAGATGTTGGCGAACTCCACGGCGATGTAGCCGCCGCCGGCAATCAGGATCGAGCGCGGCAGGGTCTCCAGGTCGAAGGTTTCGTTGGAGGAGATGCACAGTTCGTGGCCGGGCAGGGCCGCATGCGGGTTGGGCAGTGCACCGGTGGCGATGACGATGCGCTCGGCGGTGCAGGTCACACCGCTGCCCACCAGCTGCACCGTGTGCGGCCCGACCAGGATGGCGCGGTCATCGATGATCTGCGCGCCGTGGCTGTCGAGGCCGCTGCGGTAGAGCCCTTCCAGACGGGCGATTTCCTTGTCCTTGGCGGCCTTCAGTGCCGGCCAGTCAAAGCGGGTCTCGCCCACGCTCCAGCCATAGCCGGCCGCATCCTCGAAGTGCTCGTGGAACTGCGAGGCATAAACGAACAGCTTCTTGGGCACGCAGCCGCGTATCACGCAGGTGCCGCCCCAGCGCGATTCCTCGGCGATGGCCACGCGCTTGCCCAGCGAGGCGCCCACCCGTGCGGCGCGCACGCCGCCGGAGCCACGACCGATCACGAACAGGTCATAGTCATACGCAGCCACGGTGAAGTCCCTTGTCGAGCGGGTTGGCCACGGCAGGTGGCGAACTGGGGGAAAGGGGGAGGGAAGGGCGCGCGCGCCCGCTCCACGCATGGTGGGCGTCGCCGGGCCGCAGATAAAGCGCCCGGCGGCGAACGAACTGTTCAGGCGGCCGAACAATGTGCCATGGCCCGGCTGCCGCGCGTGCAGTGCCCTGCCGGGGCGCTATAGTCCGCCCATGGAACCGACCGCGACGCTGGACCGTGACATCGCCCACCATGCCGCACTCGATGCACGGCTGGTGGAGGCCGTGGGGGGCATCAAGCTGCTGGGCCTGATCAGCTGGCCGGCGGCGGTACAGGCCCCCTTCCTGGCCAGCCTGGCGCGCGGCCAGCCGCAGCTGCCCACGGTGGACTACCCGCGCCTGGATTTCGGCAACGAACGCCGCGCGCTGGTGGCGATCATCGCCGAGTGCGATGAACAGCACCCGCTGGGCCGCTACGTGGTGCAGTCCGCACAGAGCTGGGATGTGGCCGCGCAGCTGCTGGAAGGGCTGGGCACCGCCGCCGTGGATGCCTGTTCGGTGCAGCTGTTCGGTGCGCCCGAGCAGCCGCTGCCCGGCAATGGGCCGAGTACGCGTGATGCCGCACGGCATTTCATCCAGATCGCCAGTGAGCTGGACAGCGAACTGCTGGCACCGGAAGAACAGGTGCCGGTGTCGGCCACCGCGCTGCAGCTGCAGCTGCAGAACGACCTGGACGACTTCTTCGAATCGCGCATCATCCAGGTGCAGCTGGACCCGGACCTGGTGTCCAAGGCGGCGGCCGGCCCGACCCGCATCCGCCTGCGCACCAGTGCGCGCTTCAGCGCCTACGACCGCGCGCAGCTGTTCCACCATGAAGCGCTGGTGCATTCGCTGACCGCGCTCAATGGCCGCGAACAGCACGTGCTGCCCAGCCTGGCGCTGTCCTCGCCACGGGTGACGGCCACCCAGGAAGGGCTGGCCACGTTCGCCGAGCAGATCACCGGCAGCATCGACATCGAGCGGCTCAAGCGCATCAGCCTGCGTACCGAGGCGATCGCGATGGCGCGCGAGGGCGCCGATTTCATCGAGGTGCACCGCTACTTCTGCGCGGCCGGGCAGAACCCGGAAGAGAGTTTCGCCTCGGCACAGCGCGTGTTCCGTGGCGTGCCGCCCAGCGGTGGGCTGGCCTTCACCAAGGACACCGTGTACCTGCGCGGGCTGGTCTCGGTGCATACCTTCTTCCGCCACATGCTGGCCGAAGACCGGCTGCAGGTCTGCCGCTGGCTGTTTGCCGGCAAGATGAGCCTGAGCGATGCGATCACCTTCGCGCCGCTGTTAGAAGCGGGCGTGCTGGCGCCGCCACGTTGGCTACCGCACTGGGTCAGCCGGGCCAACGGCCTGGCCGGCATGCTGGCGTTCTCGCTGTTCGCCAACCGGATACGGATGGACCAGCTGGCGCCGGATTGAAAGGCGTTGGCGGATCCCTTGGCGCCTGACTGCTGTCGGCTTGGAGGGTGCCCCGCATCCTCCAGACGGTTTCCTGCGGGCGCGGTAGCTGGTCCACCAGAGGGACTACGCTTGAAGCGCTTGAAAAGCGAAGAGCCGGGCAACGCCCGGCTCTTCACTTCTGCTCATGCGCTTTATTGCCCCCGCGCTGGCGCGGGGAACTGTCCAACGCGGGTAGGCGGGCCCATGCAGGAACACTCAACGCGCCGCAGCGCCCGCTTTTGACTCAGAACTCCACACCCACCGTCATGAACAGCTGGCGCGGTGCGCTGGCATGGATCGCATAGCGGGTGCCGGTCGGGTCGGTCGGTGCGAAGGCACTGAGCTGGCCGGCGTAGCGCTTGTTGGTCAGGTTGGTCGCGTTCAGCGATACCTTGACGTCAAGCACGCCCATCGCCGGGCCGAACGAGTAGCCCACGCCCGCATCGAAAGTGGTCACGCCCGCCACCGACTGGTCGTTGGTGTAGGTGTAGTAGCGCTTGCCGGTGTACTTGGCGCGCAGGCTGGCGAAGAAGCCATCGTGGTGCCAGCTCAGTTCGCTGGACGCCATCTTCTGCGGGATGTCCACCGTGATCTTGCCGGCCACCGGCACCACTGCACCGCCGGAGATGTAGTCATCTTCGTAGGTGGTCTTGTTCCAGGACAGCGCGTTGTACCACTGCAGGCCGTCCATCGGCTTGTAGATGAAGTTCAGCTCCGCGCCGTGGCTCTGGACCGAGCCGACATTGATGAAGCGGGTGACGCACTCGGGCCGCGTGCCCACTTCGATGCTCGAGCATGGGTTCAGCGAGAGCAGGCGGTTGTCGAAAGTCACGTGGTAGGCCGCCAGCGAGGCCTGGTACTTCTCGCCGAAGGTACGGAAGCCGGCTTCCAGCGTCTTGGATTTTTCCGGCTCCAGCCCGGCGCTGGCCGCGAACGATTCCGGCGTCACCTGCAGCGGGCCTCCGCTGCCGCCACCGACGAAGGCGGCGATGTTCTCGGCATACGAAGCGAACAGCTCGTTGTTCTGGTTCAGCTTGAAGCCCACGCCCACCTGCGGCAGCACCGACTTCTTGGCGGTCAGCGTGCCCGAGGCGATGCTGGTTTCCACGCCCGGCTGCGCGGTGGCGCGCATGCGGGTGTTGGGGCTCTTGATGCCGACGTCCACGGTCAGGCGGTCATCCATGAAGCGCATGCAGTCCTGCACGTAGAACTGGCGCGTGCGGATGTCGAAATCCTGGTTGAACAGGCGGCGGTCCGGGTTCTGCAGGTACAGGTCGTCCAGGAACGGGCCGCTGATGTAGTAGAAGTTGCGCGACACGTTGTGGTCGTTCTGCTCGAACCACAGGCCGGCTTCCAGTTCGTGGATGCCCACCTGCCAGCTCAGCGCCGCGGTCACGCCGGTGCGGTTGATGGTGTAGTTGGTGCTGCGGATGGAAATGGGCAGCATGCGGTCGGTGCCCGGGTAGGACGGCTGGCCCGGTGCCCACCAGTGGCCCTGGCCACGGTTTTCATGGTGGTAGGCCAGCAGCTTCAGGCGGCTCTGGTCGGTCAGATGCAGGTCGGCGTTGACCGAGTACAGGTTGTCGTCACGCAGCGCACGGCTCTGGTAGTACGCATCGTCGATGCTGTTGACGCCGCCGCTGAAGGCGCACTTGGCGGGGTTGCGGGTGCCCGGTGCGCAGTAGGCTGCCGCCACGGCGCGGTCCCAGTCCGGTGCGTAGATGTTCCAGTCCCAGCCCAGCCCGCGTGCCAGCATGTCCTTGGACAGGTAGGCATAGTTGGCCTGGCTCACGCGCGAGGTCGCCACGTAGGCGCCGAAGCGGTTGTCGCCCACGTTCCACACGGCCTTGGCGTTGAACTGGCGGGTGATCTGGTTCTGGTACGGCGCGGCCCACATGTCCGCGCCCTGGTGCACGCCGGACACATAGGCCGAGAAGCCGTTGATGTCGCCGGTGTCCACGCGCAGGAAGCCGCGGCGCTGGTTGTTGTCGCCCACAGTGACGCTGGCGCGGCCGCCGAACTCGCTTGACGGATCGGCCGAGAAATACTGGATGGTGCCGCCGAGGTTGCTGGTGGAAGCCACGCCCAGCGAACCGATGCCCTGCGACAGTTCGGCACCGGCCAGGTTTTCAGCGGTGACCGCGCGCGCCACGCTTAGGCCGTTGTAGTTGCCATAGCTGTTGTCGCCCAGCGGAATGCCGTCCATCGTGTAGCCCAGGCGGCTCTTGTTGAAGCCGCGCAGGCTGATCGACTGCGATTCCTCGTTGGCGCCGAAGGCATCGTTGGACTGCACCGACACGCCCGGCAGGCGGTCGAGGATCTTCTGGCCGCTGGTGCCGGCCGGCAGCACTTCCTTGTCCACGGCGGTGATGCGCTGCACCTGGCGGGTTTCACCCTGGCCGATGACGGACACGGTATCCAGCGTCTGCGCGCTCGGGGCGGCGGCACTGGCGTCGGCGGTCGGGGAGGCCAGGTCGGCGGCGTTGGCGTGCGCGGCGGCCGCCAGGGCGATCGCCACGGCGATCGTCAGGTGTCGGGTCTGCATGAGGATCCATTGCATGTGGGGGAACACCAGCGCCTGCGCGCGGTGTATGGCCACTATGCGAACGGAACATGAAACTTTCTTTACGGAAAAACAACGAATGGTGCAGACGACGCGGCGTTGCTCCGCATGACGTGGATCTACGGGGGGAGGAACGTAGGTCCACGCTATGCGTGGCGGGCAGGCCTGCCAGGCGAAGAGGGAGGCCCTCAGCCCATGTAGAGGCCACCATTGACGGGGTAGTCCGCGCCGGTCACGTACGAGGCACCATCGGACCCAAGCCACGCGCACAGCCCGGCCACTTCCTCGGGGCGGCCCAAGCGGCGGATCGGCACCGAGCCGGCCAGCCGGTCCAGCACGTCCGGCGGGAAGCTGCTGATCGCCTGGCTGGCGATGTAGCCGGGCGAGATGGTGTTCACGGTGACCCCGCGCGCCGCGACTTCGGCGGCCAGTGCGCGGGTGAAACCATGCATGGCGGCCTTGGCGGTGGCGAAGTTGACCTGGCCGATCTGGCCCTTGTGCGCGCTGACCGAGCCGATGTTGATGATGCGGCCCCAGCCACGCGTGGCCATGCCGTCCACCACCTGCTTGGTGATGTTGAACAGCGAGTTGACGTTGGAATTGATCACCGCGTTCCAGTCGTCCGGGGTCATCTGGCGGAACAGCAGGTCGCGGCTGCCGCCGGCATTGTTGACCAGTACGTCGATCTCACCGACCTCGGCACGCACCTTGGCGAAGGCGGTGCTGGTGGAGGCCCAGTCGGTGGCGTTGCCTTCCGAAGCGATGAAGTCGAACCCCTGCTCGCGCTGTTCGCGCAGCCAGTTGGCCTTGCGCGGCGAACTGGGCGCGCAGCCGGCCACCACGGTGTGCCCGGAACGGGCCAGGCTCTGGCAGATGGCGGTGCCCACGCTGCCCATGCCGCTGGTGACGTAGGCGATGCGAAGTGTCATGTCGAGGTACTCCTGTAGGTCGGGTCAGGCGGCGAGGGGATACAGCGCGAACAGCAGGCTGCCGACCATCAGCAGCAGGGAAATGGCGATGGCCCACTTCAGGGTGAACTTCTGGTGGTCGGCAAATTCGACCTTGGCCAGGCCCACCAGCAGGTAGGTGGAGGGCACCAGCGGGCTGAGCAGGTGCACCGGCTGGCCGACCAGCGATGCGCGCGCCATTTCCACCGGAGTGATGCCGTAGTTGCCGGCCGCCTCGGACAGGATCGGAAGCACGCCGAAGTAGAAGGCGTCGTTGGACATGAAGAAGGTGAACGGCATCGACGCCAGCGCGGTGATCACCGCCAGGTACGGCCCCACGATTCGGGGATGATCGCCAGGAAGCTGTGCGACATCGCTTCGACCATGCCGGTGTTGTTGAGGATGCCGGTGAAGATGCCCGCGGCGAAGATCAGCGACACCACCGACAGCACGTTGCCGGCATGGTTGACCACGCGGCGGCGCTGCTCGGCCAGGTTGGGGTAGTTGATCACCAGCGCGATGGCGAAGCCGACCATGAACAGCACCGGCATCGGCAGCACGCCGATCACCAGCGCGGCCATCAGCGCGGTGGTCAGCGCCAGGTTCACCCACAGCAGCTTCGGGCGCTTGATGTCCTCTGCGTCCTCCACGGTCGGCAGCGTGTTGCCGTCGTCGGAAACGGTACTGTCCATCCAGCTGCCGCCCTTGGGCAACGTCACCACGCCCAGTCGGCGGCGCTCCTTCAGGCCCAGGTACCAGGCCAGCAGCAGGATGCCCGCGCAGGCGATGATCATCGAGGGAATCAGTGGCACGAACACGTCGGCCGGGTCCACGTGCAGGGCGGCGGCCGCGCGTGCGGTCGGGCCGCCCCACGGGGTCAGGTTCATCACGCCACCGGCCAGGATGGTCACGCAGGTCATGTTCAGCGCGTTCATGCCCAGCCGCTGGTACAGCGACAGCATGGCCGACACGGTTATCATGTAGGTGGTCGAGCCATCACCATCGAGCGAGATCAGCATCGCCAGCACGGCGGTGCCAAGCACGATCTTCATCGGGTCGCCCTTGACGAAGCGCAGGATGATGCGCACCAGCGGATCGAACAGGCCCGCGTCGATCATCACGCCGAAGTACAGAATGGCGAACATCAGCATCACGCCGGTGGGCGCGATCTTCTTGATGCCTTCCAGCATCATCTCGTCGATGTTGGCGCCGAAGCCGCCCAGCAGCGCGAAGATGATGGGAATGGTGATCAGTGCCACCAGCGGCGACAGCCGTTTGCTCATGATCAAGTACATGAACGTAATGACCATGCCAAAGCCGAGGATGCTCAGCATCGTCTGCGGACTCCTTGAAACGTAGGGTGCGGGGAAGGGGCGGCGGGTGCGTGCACCGGCCGGAACGGGGCAATCAGAAGTCGTACTGCAGGCGGCCGGTCACCGCGCGGGTGCGGTCCACGGTCAGCCCGGCCAGGCGGTCGCGGTTGCGGCTCTCGATCACGTTGAGCATTAAGCGCAGGTTGTCGCGCAGGTACCAGTTGCCGCCCAGCGTCCAGGCCTGGGTGCTGCCACGGCGCAGGTCGGGCAGGCCATCGAAATGCTGGGCGCCGTGCATCTGGTCGTAGCGCAGCGCCAGCTCGAACGCACCGGCCTTGTGGCGGATGTCCTTGACCCGGGCGAAACGGCCGGTCTTGCGGTCGTAGGCACGCGATTCGCCGGTGACGAACCAGCTGACCATGCCGTAGGCCGCGGTGACATCGCCGCGTTGCGCACCGTCGTCGAAGGTGGCGCCGCTGAACTCGCCCTGCCACGACCACGGGCCGCGCACCTGCGCATATTCCAGCGACCACTTTTTGACGTCGGTATCGCGGCCGGAGGAGAAGTCGACCAGGGTCAGGCGGCTGTTGTCGGACAGGTGGCCGGCCGGGCGCGGGCGGATCTTCAGGCCCGGAGCCATTGGCGCCGGGGTTGTCGTAGGCTTCGCGCGCCAGCGACAGGCCCAGGTGCAGCACATCGCCATCGCGCGGCGACGGCGACCAGGTGACGCGGCCACCAGCAGCACGGCCCTTGACCTGCCAGGCATCGATGCTTTCCAGGCTGTAGACGCTGGCCGCCCAGGTGCAATCGCCCGGGTTGGCCTGCCACGACGCACCCCAGCGGTACAGCGGCGCCAGCGTGGTGCCGGCATTGCCGCGTTCCAGTAAGGTGCCGTAGTTGGAGCTGGTGCGGTCATCGAGCGAGAAGTACTGCTTGAACTGGCCCACGGTGAGCTTGCCGGCGCCGCCGAAGCTGCGGCTGACATAGACATCCTTGGCCTCCACGCGGTCGCCTGAGAAATCGGCTTCCACCTTGTAGTCGACCACGAAGAACCTGCCGGAGACGTCCACCCAGGCGCGGCGGATCTCGGTGTCGTTCTTGTTCGGCGTGCCACGGTTGTCGTTGTGGAAGGTGGCGAAATCCAGGTGCAGGCGCCCGCCGAGCGTGGCGGTGACCGGGCGGTCATCGCCAGCGAAGGCCGGTGCGGCCAGCGCAGCCAGGGCCAGTACGGCGGCAGGACGCCGCCAGGTGATGCTGTGTTCCACAAACCCTCCCAGGTGCGCGCCGGGCGCGCGGCAATCGTGGGCACCGGGCGGTGCGAGCGCGCAGTCTGGGTTCGGCAAGCTGTCATCCACCTGTCAACGGTTTGTGCGCTGCAGCGTAAATGCCACCGCCGCGCCGTTGCCCCGGTATCGCCGGGCCATGCCCAGCGTGCAGCCCACCACACGCCATCGCGCCGCACGCGGTAGCATTCGCTTCCCCCTGTCATTCCCGTGCCGATGCTCCTGCTGCTGGTCGAAGACAACCCGGATCTGGCCGATGCGATCATCCGCCGCATGCGCCGCAGCGGCCACGCGGTGGACTGGCAGGCCGACGGCCTGGCTGCCGCCAGCGTGCTGCGCTACCAGAGTTTCGACCTGGTGGTGCTGGATATCGGCCTGCCCAAGCTGGATGGCCTGCGCGTGCTGGCCAGCATGCGCGAGCGCGGCGATGCGACCTCGGTGCTGATGCTGACCGCGCGCGATGGCATCCAAGACCGCGTGCAGGCACTAGATGTCGGCGCCGATGATTACCTGGGCAAGCCCTTTGATTTCCGCGAATTCGAGGCGCGCTGCCGGGTGCTGCTGCGGCGCGCGCGGCCACGCCAGCGAAGTGGTGCAGGTGGGTGGCTTCCAGTTCGACAACGCCGCGCACAAGGTCAGCCTGGATGGCGAAGTGATCGAGCTGCCCAACCGCGAGTATCGCCTGCTGGAAATCCTGGTCGGCCGGCTGAGTCAGGTGGTGGGCAAGGATCAAATCGGCAACGGCCTGTTCGGCTTCGACGACGAGGCCGGCCCGAACGCCATCGAACTGTATGTGGGCCGCCTGCGCCGCAAGCTGGCCGCCGCGCCGTTGCGCATCACCACCGTGCGCGGCGTGGGCTACCTGCTGGAAGCCAGCGACGGCCCCGCCGATGGCGACGGCTGAGCCACGCGCGGCCGCGCCGGGTTCGCTGCGGCGCACCCTGCTGCTGTACCTGGGCGCGCTGCTGGCGGTGTTCGCGGCGGCGCTGCTGTTTGCCGCGCGCGACTACGGCCAGCGTGCGGCCAACCGCTCCTATGACCACCTGCTGGTCTCCTCGGCGCTGTCCATCGCCGATTCGGTGGCACTGGTGGACGGCCAGTGGCAGGTGGACCTGCCCTATGCCGCGCTGGACCTGCTGTCGATGGCCGCCGATGACCGCGTATTCTACCGCGTGGCCGACAGCCGCGGCCACCTGATCACCGGTTACGCCGACCTGCCGCCACCGCCTCGCCGGCCCGGCGCACAACCGCAGCTGTTCGATGCGCCCTACAGCGGTGAGACCGTGCGCTTCGTGGTGGTCAGCCGCAGCTTCGCCGCCGCTTCGGCGCAGGGCGAGGTGCAGGTGCAGGTGGGCCAGACCCGCCGTGCGCGTGAAGCACTGGCGCGCGACATGGTCACCCGCGCGCTGCTGGCCATCGGGGTGCTGTCCGGGCTGCTGCTGGCGCTGGTAGCCTTCGGTGTGCACCGTGCGTTCCGGCCGCTGGTGCGGGTGGAACGCGAGCTGTCGCGGCGTGAACCGTCGGACCTGAAGCCGCTGGATGCGCGCGTGCCGCGCGAAATGGACCAGATGGTGGCGGCGTTGAACCGGTTCATGGAGCGCCTGTCCAGCAGCAACGAGACCCTGTGAGCGTTTATGGCCGAGGCCGCGCTGCGCGCGCAGGCGAAGCTGGCACTGGATGACGACGACCCGGACGACATGCGGCGCAGCCTGCAGGCCATCGAGCGCAATGCCACGCACATGAGCCGCCTGCTCAACCAGCTGCTCAGCGATGCCAGCGTGATCCACCGCGCGCACCTGCAGCGCTTTGCGCCGGCGGACCTGGCCGAAACCGTGCACCAGGCGCTGCACGAAGCCTTGCCGCAGGCCGGCCCGGCCCCGCGCGTGCAGCTGGTGATGGGCGCCGAAGCCGTGCAGGTCCGTGGCGATGCGCTGCTGCTGCGCGAGGCGATCAAGAACCTGGTGGACAACGCCCTGAAGTACGGCGGCGATGGTGTGCTGCAGATCGCGCTGACGGTGGAAGGTGCGCAGGCGGTGCTGACCATCGCCGACCATGGCCCCGGTATTGCCGCAGCCGATGCCGGCCGCGTGTTCGAGCGCTTCGCCCGCGGCGAAGGCGCGCCTGCCGGTGGCGCCGGGCTGGGCCTGGCCATCGTCAAGCGCGTCATCGACAGCCACGGTGGCCGCATCGACCTGGCCAACCGCCCCGGCGGCGGCCTGGTGGCCACCATCGTCCTGCCCCGGAGTGCCGCATGATCCGCCTGTTCGCCCTGTTCCTCGCGCTGTGGTTGGCCGCGCCCACCCAGGCCGCGCCCGGCGATATACGCCGCTTTCCGGCGCAGGGTACGCCCAGCGCGCAGCTGCGCATCCACGGCACCACCGACATCGAGGTGTTCGCGGTGGTCATCGCCGATTACCAGCGCCTGCACCCGGGCACCGAGGTGGTATACGAGGACATCATCACCCAGGACGTGTACGCGCGTTACCTGCACGACCGGCAGGGGCCGGCCTCGCCGGACCTGCTGATTTCCAGCGGCATGGACCTGCAGACCAAGCTGGTGAACGATGGCTACGCACTGCCGCACCGCTCGGCGCAGACCGATGCGCTGCCGGCCTGGGCGCAATGGCGGCACGAGGCGTTCGGCATCAGCTACGAGCCGGTGGCGATGGTCTACAACACCCGCAGGCTGCCGGCCGCCCGTGTGCCGCATACGCGCCGCCAGCTGCTGGACCTGCTGCGCAGCGAGGGCGCGCCGCTGCGCGGCAAGGTTGGCACCTATGACATCGAACGCAGCAGCGTGGGTTACCTGCTGGCCACCCAGGACGCGCAGCGCGGCAGCATTGCCGGGGCGCTGCTGGGCGCGCTGGGGGACAACGGCGTGGTGCGCGAAGAGCGCACCGGCGTGCTGCTGGACAAGGTCAGCAGCGGCGAGCTGACCCTGGTCTACAACGTGCTGGGCTCCTACGCGCAGGCACGCATCGACGCCGGCGCGCCGCTGGGCATCGTCGAGCCGGAGGACTACGCCCTGGTGGTGCTGCGCACCGCAGTGATTCCGCGCACCAGCCCGCACCCGGGCGAGGCGCGGCGGTTCCTGGATTATCTGTTGTCACCGCGCGGCCAGCAGGTGCTTTCGCGCGAGGCGCGGCCGATGCCGATCGTGCATACCGACGGCCGCTACGCCGACCCGGCGCGCAACCTGCGCCCGATCCAGCTGGGCCCCGGCCTGCTGGTGTACCTGGACGCGCTCAAGCGCCGCCAGTTCCTGGATGCCTGGCGCAGCAGCATGGAACCGGCGGGGCGCTAGGCCCGTGGTAGCGCCGGGCCTAGCCCGGCGGATGCGCGGCAGTGCCCGTACAATGCCCGGCATGAGCGACGTGAACCTGCTGGTAGCCGACGACCATCCCCTGCTGCGTGCTGCCGTGGTGCATGCCCTGCGCGAGAGCCTGCCGCATGCGCGGGTGCGTGAAGCGGCCAGCGCCGAGGCGCTGGAGCAGGCGCTGGACGCCCACCCGGACGTGGAACTGGTGCTGCTGGACCTGACCATGCCGGGTGCGCACGGCTTTTCCGCGCTGCTGCACGTGCGCGGTTCGCACCCGGACATTCCGGTGGTGATCCTGTCCTCCAACGACCACCCGCGGGTGATCCGCCGTGCGCAGCAGTTCGGCGCGGCCGGCTTCGTGCCCAAGTCCGCGCCGCCGGAAACCATCGGCAAGGCGGTGGCGGCCGTGCTCGACGGCGGGCTGTGGTTCCCGGCGATGGCCGCCGAACGTTCCGAGGCCGACGCGCTGCTGGCCAGCCGCCTGGCGCAGCTCACCCCGCAGCAGTTCCGCGTGCTGCTGTGCCTGGCCGATGGCCTGCTCAACAAGCAGATTGCCTACACGCTGGGGATGGCCGAAAACACGGTGAAGGTGCATGTCACCGCGATCCTGAAGAAGCTCGAATGCCACAGCCGCACCTAGGCCGCGGTGCTGGTGAAGGCGCTGGAACCGGAAGGCGACGCCGGCGCGGAGCTGTAGGCTGGCGAACGGGCTCAACCCCCCTCGTGGCCTGATGAGTAGAGTCGATGCCTGATCGGTAGAGGCGACGCCTGATCGGTAGAGTCGACGCCTGATCGGTAGAGGCGACGCCTGATCGGTAGAGTCGACTGTTAGTCGACTGGCGTTGCGAGTTGGACGAGCCCCCATGGATGGGTTTACGGCGTGTCCCGCCCGGCCCGGTCGCCCAGCCCGGCCGGTCCATCCACAGCGCCAGTCGACTAACAGTCGACTCTACCCGCCCACCCGCCTACCCATCCACCCGCCGCGCCTAGCGCCGGTGCCGCAACAGCACCTGCGTCATCACCGCGCGCAACGCCGGTGGCCGCACCGGCTTGGCCAGGAAACCCCAGCCGTTTTCCTGCGCAAGCGTCTTCGGCGCGTCGTCGCGCTCGGCGGTCACCAGCACCACCGGCGGGCGGTCGCGCCACTGCAGGCACAGCTGCTCGTACAGCGTCGGCCCGTCGAATTCGCCCATGCGCACATCCAGCAGCACCAGCGCCGGGGCCGTGCCCGGGGTGGCCGCCGCCAGCGCTGCCTGTGGTCCATCGGCCAGCGGTACCACGCATTCCCAGCGTTCCAGCAGGGGGCGTGTGGCCGCGCAGACATGCGCATCATCGTCCACCGCCCACACCGTGCGGCCGCGCAGCGGGCTGTCGGCAATGCTGTCCAGCGCTACCGGTGCCGGCACACTGGCCTGGGTCACGTCGGCATCGCGCCCGCGCGGCACGCTCACCGAAAACACGCTGCCGCTGCCCAACACCGAACGCACCCGGATCGGGCGGCCCAGCAGGCGGCCGATGCGCTCGACGATGGCCAGCCCCAGCCCGGCGCCGCGCTCCTGCCCATCGTGCAGGCGGCGGAATTCCTCGAAGATTTCCTTCTGCAGGCTTTCCGGAATGCCCGGGCCCTGGTCGTGCACCTCGATCCACAGCCGGACGAATTCATGCCGGCAGCCGATCAGCACGCGCCCCTTGCGGGTGTAGCGCAGCGCGTTGGACAGGAAGTTCTGCAGGATGCGGCGCAGCAGCGCTTCATCGCTCACCACCACCGCCTGGGTGTCCACCCAGTGTAGCTGCAACCCGCGGCTTTCGGCCACGATGCCGAACTCGCGCGCCAGCGTGGCCAGCAGCGGGCCCAGGTGGAAGGCCTGCACGCGCGTGGGCAGGCTGCCCGATTCCAGCCGTGAAATATCCAGCAGGCTGTTGAGGATGGCGTCCTGCGCGGCCAGCGCGGTGTCGATGTGGTCGGTGGTCTGCTGCAGCGCCGGGTCGGCCAGCTTGCCGCGCAGCACCGACACGAACATGCGCGCCGCATTCAAGGGCTGCAGCAGGTCGTGCACCGCCGAGGCCACGAAGCGGCTCTTGTAGCGGTTGGCCTGCTCGGCCTCGCGGCGTGCCTCGTCCAGGTCGCGGGTGCGCTCGGCCACGCGGTGTTCCAGCGCATCGGCCAGCGAGCGCAGTTCGCGCGCGGCGTTCTTGTGGCTGGTGATGTCCGCATAGCTGGTGACAAAGCCGCCGTCGGGCAGCGGATTGCCGCGGATCTCCAGCACCGTGCCGTCGTCCTTCTCGCTTTCGCGCATGTGCGGGCGGCCGCTGCGCAGGTGGGTCAGGCGGCGCTCGATGGCCTCGTCGATCGACCCGGGGCCCAGCAGGCCGCGGCGCGCGTTGTAGCGGAAGATCTCTTCGATCGGGCGGCCCACCCGCACCAGCCTCGGCGGGAACCGGAACAGCTCCAGGTAGCGCGAATTCCAGGCGATCAGCCGCTGTTCACCGTCGATGATGACCACGCCCTGCGGCAGGTGTTCCAGGCTGCGGGCCAGGCCCTGGTCGGCTTCCTGCGCGGCCTGCAGCAGGCCGTCCTGCGCGGTGCGCAGCTCCTGTGCGTGCTGCTTGAGCAGGGTTTCCAGCTCGCTGCGGCTGCGCATGCGGTGCGCGGCCGGGCGGCAGCGCTGCTGGATGAACAACAGCAGGAAGCCCAGCGCCAGCCAGCCGGCCGCGCCGCTGATGGCCGCGGTGCGCCCGGCCACCACCGCCGCGCCGGCATCGTGCAGCAGGTGCAGGTTCCAGTGTTCGTCGGGCAGCGCCAGGGTCTGCCACAGCATGGCCTGCGGCAGCACCGGGTCGACCAGCTGCAACATGCGCCCGCCGTCGGCCAGCACGTCTTCGGTGCGTGCGCGCAGCGGCTGCAGCGAGCGGTCGGCGTACTGGCGGCTGTCGACCATCTCGCGCAGTTCGTTGCGGCCCAGCGGGCTCAGCAGGCGGTAGCGCCAGGCATCACGGTTGGCCAGGAACACCACGTCATGCTCATCGCTGGCCAGCACCACGTCCGGACTGGACAGCCATTCCTGTTCCAGCGCCGACAGTTCGATCTTGATCACCACCGCGCCGATGCGCTGGCCACTGCCATCGGTGATTGCTTCGGACATGTAGTAGCCGGGCACGCCGGTGGTCATGCCGATGCCGTAGAAGCGGCCGCGGCCGCTGTCCATCGCCTGCCGGTAATAGGGGCGGTAGCTGTAGTCCTCGCCCACGTTGCTGCTGGGCTCGTTCCAGTTGCTGGCCGCCACGGCCACGCCATCGCGGCCGACCAGGGTCAGCGTGGAGGTGCGGGTGACCTGGTTGGCGCGCTGCAGTTTCAGGTTCAGCTGCTGCCGCTCGGTGGGCGAGGGCGGTGCATGCAGCGCCTTGAGCAGGTCCGGGTCCAGCGCCATCACCTGCGGCAACGTGCCGAAGCGGTCGATGCGCTGCTGCAGGCCCTGGCCGTAGAGTTCCAGCTGCCGCTGCACCTGCGCGCTCTCGGCGGCCAGCGCGTGGCGCCAGGCGTAGTGGCCCACGGCCACCGCGCACAGCATGGCGCCGCCGGCCAGCAACAGCAGGGTCAGCAACAGCGAACGGTGGCGGCCGAGCCAGTACATGGCGGCAGTTTACGGAAGCCGCGCCGGGCGTGGCAGGCAGGCCCGGCGCGGGCCGTTCACAGGCGGGCTCAGAAGTGCATCTGCGCGCGCAGTTCGAAGATCTCCGGGGTGCTGCGCACGCCACGGCGGCTGGCATCGACCTTCACGTAGTTGGCCTGGAACTTGAAGTGGCTGGTCAGGTACCAGTTGGCGCCGAGGGCCAGGTCGTGCTGGCGGCCGCCGAGGATGCTGCCGTCGTCCAGGTCCAGGCGGCTGTAGCGGGCCAGCAGCTCCACCGCGCCGTAGTCGTGGGCGGGCACCACGTTGGCCACGCCGCCGCCGCTGTACGGGCGCGATTCGCCGGTGAGGATCCAGCTGGCGGCGGCGTACTGGCCGCTGTTGGTGAAGTCCGGCTTGCCCACGCGGGTGACGGTGGCGCGCAGCGCTTCGGCCTGCAGCGAGAGCGGGCCGTGGATCCAGATGCCTTCCAGGCCGGTACGGCGGATCTGGTCGGCGGTGACCAGCGCGCCCGAATCGACCAGACGGATGTCGGTCAGGCCGGCTTCCGGGCGTGCGCGGATGCGACCGCTGGCGTCATGGTGCACGTCGCGGCCATCGCTGAAGCCGCGCGGGTTTTCCTGCGAATAGGCCACGCCCAGGTGGATCACATCGCCCGGGGCCTTCACCGGGGTCCACACCGCGCGCACGGCCTGGGTGGTGCCCGGGTTGTCGCCCTGCAGGTCCTTGCCGCCGTAGGCGCCGGCCTGCAGCAGGTACTGCGGGCGCTCCAGCACCCAGTCGATACCGGTGCGGCGGCCTTCGTAGACGGCCTGCACCGGCAGGGCGATTTCCATCAGGCTGCCGGCGCGCGAGCTGGTCACCGCGTCCAGGCCCACCGGGGTCTTCATGTAGCCGACGCGGAACTTGCCGATGTCGCTGCCGAACAGCGCCTTGCTTTCCAGGCGCAGGTAGACGTCTAGCCAGGTGTGGGCCTGGAAATCGAAGTACACCATCGCGTCATACACGCCCTTCTTCTTCAGCGTGGCGCCGAATTCCTTGCGGCGCACCGCATCGGCATCCTCGATGCCGCTGCCGGAGGAGAAGTTGTTGACGTCGTAGGCGATGTTGCCGATGGCGACCAGTTCGGTGCCGTCGTCGAAGGTGACCTTGGTCGGCCAGTTGTCGTACTTGGAGGCGGCGGAGGCCAGGGCCGGGGTAGCGGCCAGGCCCAGGGCCAGCAGGGTGGGAAGGGTGCGCATGGTGGTGCGGCTCTCTCTGGTATGCGGAAGGGGCGGTGCAGCACTGACCATCAACAGGCACCTGCAGGGCAGGGCCGACGGCCAAACGGGGGAAGGTCACCGGCCCCGGGGGTGGTCGGTTCGGCGCCAGTGTAGGGATCAACGCCAGCTGAACCGGGGGGGCTAGTACCAATAGGTTATCTGCGTTGCGGTGTGTGGCGCGTACAAAGACGTCCATCGGTCGCACCACCGCGCTGGCGGCGTGTGGCCATTCCTTGGACCCGGTAGCTGCCCCTGGCGGCGCCGGCTGCACCAGAACACCGCCCCTTCCGGAGCACGCCATGCACATCCCGACTACCCCGACGGCTCCCGCAAAGCCGTTGCCGTTCTACCGGCAGCTGTACTTCCAGGTGATCATCGCGATCATCTTCGGTGCCGTGCCGGGCCATTACGAGCCGCTGATCGGCGAGAAGATGAAGCCGCTGGGCGATGCCTTCATCAACCTGGTGAAGATGATCATCGCCCCGGTCATCTTCCTGACCATCGTCACCGGTATCGCCAGCATGACCCACCTGCGCACGGTGGGCCGGGTGTTCCTGAAGGCGATGGCCTACTTCCTGTTCTTCTCCACCCTGGCGCTGATCGTCGGCATGATCGTGGCGCACGTGGTGCAGCCCGGCGCCGGCATGAACATCAACCCGGCCGAGCTGGACCAGACCGCGGTGCACAGCTACGTCGAGAAGTCGCATGACCTGACCCTGGTCGGCTTCCTGATGGACGTCATCCCCAAGACGATGATCAGCGCCTTCGTGGACGGCAACATCCTGCAGGTGCTGTTCGTGGCCGTACTGTTCGGCATCGCGCTGGCGATGGTGGGCGAGAAGGGCAAGCCGATCCTGAACTTCCTGGAGGCGCTGACCGCCCCGGTGTTCAAGCTGGTGCACATCCTGATGAAGGCCGCGCCGATCGGTGCGTTCGGTGCCATTGCCTTCACCATCGGCAAGTACGGCGCGGGTTCGCTGATCAACCTGGCCTGGCTGGTGGGGTCGTTCTACATCACCGCCTTCCTGTTCGTGGCGGTCATCCTGGGCGTGGTCTGCCGCCTGTGCGGGTTCTCGGTGTTCAAGCTGGCCCGTTACCTGAAGGCCGAACTGCTGCTGGTGCTGGGCACCTCCTCGTCCGAATCGGCGCTGCCCTCGCTGATGGAGAAGATGGAGCGCGCCGGCTGCAGCAAGTCGGTGGTGGGGCTGGTGGTTCCCACCGGCTACTCGTTCAACCTGGACGGCACCAACATCTACATGACCCTGGCGGCGCTGTTCATCGCCCAGGCCACCAACACCGAACTGACCCTGGGCCACCAGATCGCCCTGCTGCTGGTCGCCATGCTCAGCTCCAAGGGCGCGGCCGGCGTCACCGGTGCCGGCTTCATCACCCTGGCCGCCACCCTGGCCGTGGTGCCGGAAGTGCCGGTGGCCGGTATGGCGCTGATCCTGGGCGTGGACCGCTTCATGAGCGAATGCCGCTCGCTGACCAACTTCATCGGCAATGCGGCGGCCACCGTGGTGGTCTCGCGCTGGGAAGGCGCGCTGGACAGCAACCGCCTGAAGCTGGCGCTGGACGGCCGCGAAAGCGAGCTGCCGCCGCCGGTCGATGTGGTCGGCCCGGCCGCCGTGCCGGTCAAGGGCTGAGCGCGCAGCACACCACCTTCGCGGGGCCCGCCAGCAATGGCGAGGCCCCGCACGCGTTACGCACCTCCGATCACCTGCCCCTTCCACGGCACTGCTTCACCCGGACCGTCCGCAGGCTGTCATGCAGCCACGTCACGCTGCTCCAGACCGCCACATACGCGGCTGGATTGTGCGGTTGCAGCATCGCTGCGACAGGAAAGCGACAGGTCCGGTCCGCCCAACGGGGGTATGATTCCCTGTCCCACTTGCCCATTCAGTTAGCCCACGTCGATGTCCAACGAAGATTTCAAACAGGCCGCCCTCGAATACCACCGCATGTCGCCGCCCGGCAAGATCAAGGTGACCGCGACCAAGCCGATGCTGACCCAGCGTGATCTGTCGTTGGCCTACTCCCCCGGCGTGGCCTACGCCTGCGAGGCCATCAAGGCCGACCCGCAGCAGGCCAGCGAACTGACCGCCCGCGGCAACCTGGTGGCGGTGATCTCCAACGGCACCGCCGTGCTGGGCTTGGGCAACATCGGCCCGCTGGCCGGCAAGCCGGTCATGGAAGGCAAGGGCGTGCTGTTCCAGAAGTTCGCCGGCATCGATGTGTTCGACATCGAAGTGGACGAGATGGACCCGGACAAGCTGGCGGACATCATCGCCTCGCTGGAGCCGACCTTCGGCGGCATCAACCTGGAAGACATCAAGGCCCCGGAATGCTTCATCGTCGAGCGCAAGCTGCGCGAGCGCATGAAGATCCCGGTGTTCCATGACGACCAGCACGGCACGGCGATCATCGTCGGCGCGGCGGTGCTCAACGCCATGGCCATCACCGGCAAGAAGATCGAGGACGTGAAGCTGGCGACCACGGGCATGGGCGCGGCAGGCATTTCCTGCGTGAACATGCTGGTGCAGCTGGGCCTGCGCCCGGAAAACATCCTGGCCTTCGACCGCGACGGTGTCATCCACACCGGCCGTACCGACCTGGACCCGGAAAAGCAGCGCTACGCCCGCGATACCGACAAGCGCACGCTGGCCGAGATCGTCGACGGCGCGGACATCTTCCTGGGACTGTCGGCGCCGGGCATCCTCACCGCCGACATGGTTAAGACCATGGCCCCGGACCCGGTGATCTTCGCCCTGGCCAACCCGACCCCGGAAATCATGCCCGAGGCCGCGCGCGCTGCGCGCCCGGACGCGATCATCGGTACCGGCCGTTCGGACTACCCGAACCAGGTCAACAACGTGCTGTGCTTCCCGTATCTGTTCCGCGGCGCGCTGGACGTGGGCGCCACCGCGATCAACGAAGAAATGAAGATCGCCTGCGTGCGCGCCATCGCCGCGCTGGCGCGCCGTGCAGCCACCGACATGGGCTCGGCCTATGGCGGCGATACCCCGAGCTTCGGCCGTGAATACCTGATCCCGCGCCCGTTCGACCGCCGCCTGCTGGTGGAGCTGTCGGCCGCCGTGGCCCAGACCGCGATGGACTCCGGCGTGGCCTCGCGCCCGATCGCCGACATGGATGCCTACCGGCAGAAGCTGTCGCAGTTCGTCTACCGCACCAGCCTGATGATGAAGCCGGTCTACGACCGCGCGCGCAGCGACAAGCAGCGCGTGGTGTATGCCGAGGGCGAAGAGGAAGTGGTGCTGCAGGCGGTGCAGAACGTGGTCGACGATGGCCTGGCGCACCCGATCCTGATCGGCCGCCCGGAAGTGATCGAAGCGCGCATCGAGCGCCTCGGCCTGCGCCTGAAGATCGGCGAGAACATCGAAGTCACCAACATCAACGATGATCCGCGCTTCAACGAGTACTGGCAGTACTACCACGGCCTGACCGGCCGCCGCGGCGTCACCGTGGCCGCTGCCAAGAACCTGATGCGCTCGCGCCCGACGCTGATCGCGGCGGTGATGGTCGCCCGTGGCGAAGCCGATGCGATGCTGACCGGCATCGTCGGCCGCTTCCACAAGAAGCTGGGCTACGTGCGCAGCGTGCTGCCGCTGGAATCGAAGGTCACCTCGACCTCGGCGATGACCGGTGTGATCAACCAGCAGGGCGTGTTCTTCTTCGTGGACACCCACGTGCAGGAAGACCCCACCGCCGAGCAGATCTGCGAAGCCACGCTGCAGGCGGCCTACCGCATGAAGCTGTTCGGCATCGAGCCGAAGGTGGCGCTGCTGTCGCACTCCAACTTCGGCAGCCACGATTCCAAGGACGCGCTGAAGATGCGCCAGGTGCGCGAGCTGCTGCTCAAGCGCAACCCGCGCCTGAACGTGGACGGCGAAATGCAGGGCGACACCGCCTGGGACGAAGCCCTGCGCCAGAAGCTGCTGCCGGGTTCCACCCTGCAGGGCCGCGCCAACCTGTTCGTGCTGCCGAACCTGGAAGCGGCCAACATCGCCTACAACCTGGTGCGCGTGTTCACCGACGGCGTGGAGATCGGCCCGATCCTGATGGGCGTGAACAAGCCGGTGCACATCCTCACCACCAGCGCGACCTCGCGCCGGATCCTGAACATGACCGCGATTGCCGCGGTGATTGCGCAGATCCGCAAACAGCTGGAAGCGGAAAAGAAGGCGTAAGCCCTCGTTCCAGCGGAAGCTGCAGAAACGCGCCCTGAGGGACGCGTTTCTGTTTCTGGCCGGTAGAAGCGGTGGCGTCGATTGGGTAGCGTCGGCTGGGTAGAGTCGACTGTTAGTCGACTGCTCCTTCCATCAAACCGCGAAATGCCCGCGCTACGCGCGATAGTCGACCAAGCGAGAGTCGACTAACAGTCGACTCTACCGGCGGGCCTCGCCGCGGCTATCCCGCGCACGAACCCGGTAGTGCCGGCCGTTGGCCGGCACCCCCGCAATCCCTGCCGCAGGCGCCAACCCCTCACCCCGCCGGGTGCGCCTTCGCATACGCTGCCCACAACGCCGGCAACGCCTTGCCGGTGCGCTTCTGCCACAGCGCCGGCACGTACGCGCCCGAGCGCAGCGCACCGTCCAGTGCCAGCACCAGGCCGGGGTGCTGCGCCTCGCTCCACTTCAGGAACGCACCGGTCACCCGGTAGCCGGTATCGAAGTTCTGCCCGGCCTTGACCGTGGTCGGCAGCGCCCAGCCGCCGGCCGCGTTGTCCACGCCGTAGCGGTCGCGGGCGTAATCGGCAATGCCTTCCACCAGCCAGCCCGGCACCTTCTCGTTGGCATAGCCCGGGTAGCCCTGCACGATGTGCATCGCTTCATGGGTCACCAGGTCCACGTCATCGGGATGCTTGGCCAGCCAGCCCGAGTTGATGGTGATGGTGGCCGCTTTTTCCTTTTCACCCACGTAGGCCACGCCGTCGTAGCCGGGATCGATCACGATGCCGACCTGGGCGGGGGCGGCCGGGCGGAAGTCGGCGCGCTCGCGCAGGTAGGCCGAGAAGAACGTGTCGATGATGCGCGCCCGCACCGGCGCGGCCAGTGCATCGGTGGCATCGGTGTAGCGCAGCGTCACGCCCTGGCGTGCTTCGGTGGTCTCCAGCGCCGAAGCGTGGGTGCAGGCGAGCGCGGCGGCCAGGCCGGCGGTGGACAGCAGCAAGCGGGAAACAGACATCGGCATCCTCAGCGGTTCGGGGTCGGGGTCGGGGCAATCAGTTCGATTTCAGACAGCGGTACACGGCTCGGTGCGCTCACGCGCAGGCGGTACTCGGCGTAACGGCCGGGCGTAGCGATGCGGAACGGACGGGTCTGGCGCGCCCAGGCGAAGGCTTCGCCCTTGCGCTCGTCCAGCACGGTCCAGCGGCCACCGGCACTGAGCGCTTCCAGCGTCCAGCTGCCGCCGCGGATCGCGCCGTCACCGCTGGTCAGCGTGTACATCGTCGCGGCGCCATCGGCCACGCCCGCCAGCACCACGCTGCTCTTGCCGGCCAGCGTCATGCTGCTGGTGGCATCGTCATCGACCAGCGCCGGCAGCGTGTCGCCGCCTTCCAGCGTGGCCGTGGCGCCGGCGCCGAGCAGATCGTGCAGCAGGGCAGGGCGCTGGCCACGGGCGGTCAGGGAATTCGGGGCATCGTCCACGCCGGCGCCCCAGCGCGATGGCGTCGGGCCCATCTCGAAGTCCAGCGTCGCGCCCTTGGCCACCAGCGCATGCGGAATCCACGTCTTGGTCCACGGCTTGCCGTTGACCTTCAGCGACTGCACGTACACGTTCTGCGGCGAATTGGCCGGCGCGTTCACGGTCAGCACCGCGCCACCCTGCAGCTCCACGCGTGCATGGCGGAACAGCGGCGAGCCGATCACATACTCCGGCGCGCCCATGCGCAGCGGGTACAGGCCCAGCGACGCGAACACGTACCACGCCGAGGTCTCGCCATTGTCCTCGTCACCCGGATAGCCCTGGCCTATCTCGCTGCCCAGGTACAGCCGCGACAGGATCTCGCGCACGTGCTGCTGGGTCTTCCACGGCTGGCCGGCGTACAGGTACATCCACGGGATGTGGTGCGACGGCTGGTTGCTGTGCGCGTACATGCCCATGCGCACGTCACGCGCTTCGGTCATCTCGTGGATGATGCCGCCGTAGGACCCGGAGAAGGCATCGGCTGCGGTTTCCGGCGTGGCGAAGAAGGTGTCCAGCTTGGCCGCCAGCTTGTCGCGGCCACCGTACAGGCCGGCCAGGCCCTCGCCGTCGTGCGCGGCGGTGAAGGCGAAGGTCCAGCCGTTGGATTCGGTGTAGTCGTGGCCCCAGACGCGCGGGTCGTACTGGTCGGCCGGCAGGCGCCAGCTGCCATCGGCCTTGCGGCCCTGGAAGAAGCCCACGGCCGGGTCGAACACGGTGGCGTAGCTGGCGGCCCGGTAGCGGAAATAGTCCGCTTCGGTGGTATAGCGTTCGCGTGCGGCGGCGCCGTTGGCACGTTTGGCCAGCGCTTCGGCCATGTTGGCGATGCCGAAGTCATTCAACGCGCCTTCCATCGTCCAGGACATGCCTTCGTGCACGTCGGCGCTGGCGTAGCCGCGGAAGGTGGAGCGGGCCATGCCCTTGCGGCCGACGTGGCGGTCCGGCGGCACCACGGTGGCGTTCTTCAGCGCCGCCGAATACGCATCTTCCGGGTCGAAGCCGGCGATGCCCTTCAGCCAGGCGTCGGCGAAGGCCACGTCCGAACTGGTGCCCACCATCAGGTCGGCGTAGCCCGGCGAGGACCAGCGCGCCACCCAGCCACCGGCGTGGTACTGCTCCAGGAAGCCCTGCACCAGCTGCCCGGCATCGTCGGGGGTGAACAGCGCGTAGGCCGGCCAGGTGGTGCGGAAGGTGTCCCAGAAGCCGTTGTTGACGTAGACCTTGCCGTCGCGCACCGGTGCATAGCTGCGCACCGCGCTGCCATCGGTGTTGTTGTCGTCGGCGCTGGCCTGGCTGGCATAGCGCCAGTCCGGTGCCGCGGCGGTGCCGGTGTTCTCGTGCCCGGAATTGGGGTACAGGTACAGGCGGTAGAGGTTGGAATACAGCGTGGTCTTCTGGTCGTCGCTGGCATCACCGATGTCGAAGCGGGCCAGGCGCACGTCCCGGGCGTCCTGCGCGCGGCCGGCCACGCTGTCCAGCGTGTCGTCGGCGGCCAGTTCCAGCGCCAGGTTGTGCCGCGCCTGCTCCACCGAGATCAGCGAGGTGGCGATGCGCATGTTCACCTGGCGGTCGCTGCCGGCATCGAACTTGATGTAGCCGGCGGGGCGGCCGGTGTCGATGCGGCCGCTGCTGCGCCACGGCTTGTCGAAGCGGGCCACGACGTACATGCGGGTAGCACCGTTGGACAGGCCGCTGCGCGTATCGGTGTAGCCGGACAGCGTCTGCGTGGCCGCATCCAGGGTCAGCCCGCCGCGTGCGTCCACGTTGTCGAACAGCAGGTTGGCATCGCCACCGGCCGGGAAGGTGAAGCGGAACAGTGCGGCATGGTCGGTCGGTGCGATGGAGGCGCCGATGCCGTTGTCGAAGCGCACGTCATAGCGGTACGGGCGCGCGCTTTCCTGTTCGTGCGAGAACGCCAGCGCGCGCTTGCTGCGGTCGGCCTCGGGCACGCCGCTGCCCAGCGAGGGCATCACCTGGAAGGTCTGGCGGTCGCCCATCCACGGGCTGGGCTGGTGGCTCAGCGACAGGGCCTGCAGCTGCGGGCGGTTCTGCGCGTTGTTCTGCTCGTTCCAGCGGTACAGCCAGCCCAGCGAGCCGGCATCGGTCACCGGCGTCCAGAAGTTGAAGTCGTGCGGCACGGCCGTGGCCGGCACGTTGTTGCCCCGCGAGAACGCGCCGTTGGCCTGGGTGCCGCGGGTGGTGAGCACCCAGTCGGAAACGCGTTGCGGTGCAGCACGGTTCTGCGCAGCCAGCTGCACGTCGTCGATCCAGCCCGACACCGGTGCGCCGTCGGCGCTGGCCACGTCCAGTTCGATGGCCACCACGCGGCGGCCGCGCAGCGCTGCCACATCGCCCAGGCGCACCGCCTTGTGGGCCCACTGCTGCAGGTACAGCGTCTTCGAATCGCCCTGCGCGCGTGCGCCGATCGCCACGCCGTGCTGGTCGCGCGCGGCGCTGGCCGAAACCCGGCTGCCGTCGTCCAGCAGCAGGTCCAGCGACACATAGGTCGAGGCCACCGTATCGCTGCCGACGATCTCCGGCAGCACCAGCCAGGACAGCGTGGTGTCTGCGCTGATCGCCACATCGGTGGTGAACAGGGTCTGCCGCGCGCTGCCGCCCTTGCCGGCGTAGTGCAGCGCATGCAGGCCGGTGTAGCCCACCCCCGGCTTGGCGGCGTACGGCTCGCGCGGACCTGCGCCAATGTTGAGTTGCAGTGCAGCATCCGCAGCGGCCTGCGGCGCCGGCTGGCCCGGCTCGAACGAGGTCTTCAACGCCTCTGCAGCGTGCGCCGCCGGGGTGCAGGCCAGGGCCAGCTAAGCGGAAGGAGGGCGCGGCGGGCGCGGAGCGGAACGGCCTGGAACGTCGGCTGGGGCATGGATGAGGTCTCCCGGAAGGGCTGGCGACGCCAACCGGCCGGTCGGCAGCGGCGTGCCTGCTGCGGTCGGAACGGCGGTCGGGGCGAAGAGCGGAACCGTCGCGATCCTGCATCAGCTTCCCGGCCGCTGACAAGTGCATTTGGTTCGATCCAAACCCGGCAAATTCGTTTCATTGCAAATTATTGACATCCCCCCCTTGGATCGATTTAAAAATTGCCGTGATCGTGACCGGAGGGGAATGCCGTGTTCGTTGTCGATCGCCATCGGATCCGCCTGACCGCCCCCCTGCCGGGGCGAGCGGCGGCTGCCCATCGATGGGCGTCCTGCCGCTTCGCTGTCTGTCCTGCTGGAGAGTCCCGCATGCCCTGAACCGGGCTGGCGTCCCGTTGCCGCACTGCCGCTGTGCCGTTGCTTCCTGCCTTTGCCGCCTACTACCTACGACCCTCCCGCCCGCCCCACAGGTTGGACCGTCATCGCATCTGGAGAGAGTTCGATGAAATCCCGGTTGTTGTCGTTGCTGATGTCCTCGTTGCTGCTGACCCCACTGGCCGTCCAGGCCCAGTCCTCCAACGATGGCAAGGACGCCGCCCCCGCTTCCAAACCGCGCGACTTCGACGCGGTGCGCGTTACCGGTTCGCTGATTCCACGTGCGCAGGTGGAAGGTCCGTCGCCGGTCACCACCATCACCGCCGAGCAGATCCAGGCGCAGGGCTTCACCACTGTGTTCGACGCACTGCGCTCACTGCCGGTGGCCAACGGCTCGGTGCAGGATTCGCAGGGCACCGGCTTCTACACGCCGGGCGCGAAGACGGTCAGCCTGTTCGGCCTGGACCCGAGCTACACGCTCACGCTGATCAACGGCCGGCCGATCAACAGCTACCCGCTGGCCTACAACGGCAACACCAGCATCGCTGACATCGCCAACATCCCGCTGGGCATGGTTGAACGCATCGACGTGCTCACCGGCGGCCAGTCGTCGGTGTACGGTTCGTCGGCCGTGGCCGGCGTCATCAACATCATCCTCAAGGACCGCGTTGAAGGCACCCACTTCCGCTACCGCGTCGGCGGCTACAGCGAAGGCGGCGGCTCCAGCCAGCGTTTCAGCTTCAGCAGCGGCCAGACCTTCGGCAATCTGGACCTGAGCTACGGCCTGGAATACACCAACCAGAAGCCGATCTACGCCTTCAACCGCAGCGCCATCGACAGCGCCAACGACAACCCGACCGGCCCGCAGGACCCGGCGCGCAGCTTCCTGCGCATGCGCCAGGGCCCCAACGCCTACATCGACCCGGGCGCGGCCACCTGCGCACCGCTGGCCGACCTGTTCGGCGGCAGCACCGTCTATGCGCACCGCAACGCCGCCGGCACCGGCTACTACTGCGGTACGCCGAACAACGTCGGCACCGCATCGCTGTACAACGCCAGCCAGGACGTCAACGCCACCACCTTCCTGCGCTACCACATCAGCCCGGAAACCGAGCTGTATTCGGACATCCTCTTCAGCTTCGGGCGGCCCACCTACAGTCGCGGCAGCCCGTTCTGGAACAAGACCTTCTACAACCAGACCAGCGGCCAGTACGAGCAGTGGCAGCGCATCTAGGCACCGGAGGAAGTGGGGCTGGATTCGAAGGACCAGCGCGTCTATACTCATTCGCTCAATGTCACCGCCAGTATCCGTGGCCCGCTCGGCGGCACCGGCTTCGACTAGGACGTGTACGTCAACCGCTCCAGCACCGATGTCACCCGCAAGTCGACCGACTTCCTGGCCCTGAACGGCGTGGATGACTACTACCTCGGGCCGAAGCTGGGCACGCAGAACGGCTATGACGTCTACGCGCCGAACCTGTCGCGGCTGTACCAGCCGATCACCCGTGACCAGTACGACAGCTTCAGCGGCCTCAACCGCGCCGCGTCGTCGGCCACGCGCACGGCCGCCACCGCACTGGTCACCAATACGTCGCTGTTCACCCTGCCGGCCGGCGACGTGGGCCTGGCAGTGATCGCCCAGGCGCAGCGCGAGAAGTTCTTCAACCAGTCGGCCGACCCGAACGCCGGCGTGCTGTTCCGTGGCCAGACCGCCGGCACCTCGGCAGAAGGCCAGCGCGACCTGTATGCCATCGGTGCGGAGCTGCAGGTGCCGATCCTGGATACCTTCAGCGCCAACCTGTCCGGCCGCTACGACAAGTACGCCCTGCAGGGCGGCGGCGGGAACGGCAAGGCCACCTGGAAGCTGGGCCTGGAGTACCGCCCGATCGAATCGCTGCTGCTGCGCGGCAGCTACGCCACCGCGTTCCGCTCGCCGGACATGTTCTACCTGTTCTCGCGCGAAAGCAGCGGTTGCACCACCAACACCGACATCTACCAGTGCCGCAAGGCCGGCTACAGCTTGGACAATTACGATTCCTGCGCGCAGTCGGGGTTGAGCGTGCTGTCCTCCAGCACCGGCAACCGCGACCTGAAGGACATCACCGCCCGTACCTTCACCTACGGCGTGGTGTGGTCGGCACTGGACAACGCGCTGAACGTGTCGGTGGACTACAACTCGGTGGTGATCAAGAACGAGGTGCACATCCTCGGCACCGACACCATCCTGGACACCGAAGCCAACTGCCGCCTGGGAACCTCGGA
Source organism: Stenotrophomonas maltophilia (assembly GCA_009912235.1). Taxonomy (GTDB): domain Bacteria; phylum Pseudomonadota; class Gammaproteobacteria; order Xanthomonadales; family Xanthomonadaceae; genus Stenotrophomonas; species Stenotrophomonas maltophilia_AV. Next base: position 272,419 of record WNDS01000003.1, on the reverse strand, counting down.
AAACGGCGCCACCCAGTTCGACATCAACTCGCCCACCTGCCAGCAGGTGCTGGGCCAGGTGCAGCGCAAGCCGGCCACCGATCCGCTCAATCCCAATGGCGTGGACAAGGCGTTCTCCTACCCGATCAACGTGGCCAGCCAGCGCCAGACCGGCGTGCAGGCTGCGATGGACTACCGCTGGAGCGCCGGCACTGCGGGTGATTTCACCGTCAACGCCGGTTACTACCTGCCGATCAAGCACACCACCCAGGACAAGGAAGGCGATCCGGTCTACGACCAGCTCTGCTGCGGCAACTCCAACGAGCTGCACTACCGCACCACGCTGGGCGTGAACTGGAAGCGCGGGCCGTTCAGCGCCTCGGCGTTCGGCGTGCGCAACGCCCCCACCTGAAACAGCAAGGGCGAACAGCGCAACATCGGCCCGTGGACCACCTGGAACGCGACCGTGGGCTACCGCATCAACGAACTGGCCGCGCTGCTGCTGACCGTCAACAACCTGACCGACGAGATGCCGCCGATCGACCGCACCAACGGCAGCTGGCCGTACTACGACCAGGGCGTCTACAACGCCTTCGGCCGTTCGGCCTTCCTGGAACTGTCGCTGGACTTCAAGTAAGCCACCGGCCGGGGCAGGGGAGCTGGTCTCCCCTGTACCCGGCCCGGTCCTGCCGCCCGCTGGCGTCCGTGCAGCGGGCCCCCGGCCGCGGCCCGGCAACGCACCAGGTGCTAGAATTCCCTTCCTCGCACTTCGTTCCCGACCCCCGCCATGAGCCATACCGCCACCGCGCCCGCCAATGCCGAGAAGCGCTACACCGTGCACCGCAGCGACCTGCCGCTGAGCTGCCCGACCCCGGAAATGGCGCTGTGGAACTCGCACCCGCGCGTGTACCTGCCGATCGAAGACGAACCCAACGGCGATGCGCAGTGCCCGTACTGCGGTTCGGTATTCGTGCTGGCCGACTGAGCCGCACCCGCTGATGCGTCGGTTGACCGTGGCGCAGTTGCTGCCGGCGCTGCACTCCGGCGGCGTCGAGCGCTCCACCCTTGAAATTGCCGCGGCGCTGTCTGCCGCAGGCCACCGTGCGCTGGTGGTATCGGCCGGTGGCCGCCTGGTGAAGCCGCTGCTGGACAGTGGCGCCGAACACCTCACGCTGGATATCGGCCGCAAATCGCCGTGGACCCTGCGCTACCTGCCGACCCTGCGCCGCCTGTTCACCGAGATCGGTGCGGACATCGTGCACGCCCGTTCGCGGTTGCCGGCCTGGCTGGGCCTGTATGCGATCCGCGCCATGCCTGCCGCGCAGCGCCCGCACTGGGTCACTACCGTGCATGGGCTGAATTCGCCCAGCCGCTACAGCGCGGTGATGACCAGCGGCCAACGCGTGATCTGCGTGTCCAACACCGTGCGCGAGTACGTGCGCCGGCATTACCCCAGCGTGCCGGACGCGCGCCTGCAGGTCATTCCGCGCGGCGTCGATGTCAGCCAGTTCCCGCGCGCGGGCCGTGCCGACCGCCGGCCGCGGCTGGCGCTGGCCGCCGACTACCCCTGGCTGGCCCAGGTCGATGGCCCGCTGCTGCTGCTGCCGGGCCGCGGCACCCGTCTGAAGGGCCACACCCATGCGCTGCAGCTGCTGGCGCGGGTGCGCGCGGCCGGCGTGCCGGCGCAGCTGTGGCTGCTGGGCACCGACGAGCCGGGCCGCGAACGCTACCTGGCCGAGCTGCGCCAGCAGGCCGCCACGCTGGGCGTGGCCGAGGCGCTGCACATCAGCACACCGACCGCGCGCATCGCCCAAGCCTATGCGGCCAGCGACCTGGTGCTGCAGCTGTCCGACAAGCCCGAAGCGTTCGGCCGCACCGTGGTCGAAGCGCTGTCGGTGGGCCGCCCGGTGCTGGGCTGGGACCACGGCGGCGTCGGCGAACTGCTGCAGCAGCTGCAGCCGGCCGGCGCGGTGGCGCTGGGCGACATGCAGGCACTGGGTGAACGCGCGCTGGCCCTGCTGGCCCAGCCGCCATCGCTGCCATCGCGCATTCCCTTTACCCTGCAGGCCATGCAGCGTGACACGCTCCGCCTCTATGCCGACCTTGCCGGCTGATACCGCCGCCGGCGACCGCGTGGGCCACTGGGCACCTTGGTGGGTGCTGGCCTATGTGGCGCTGTGGCCGCTGCCCGGCGTTGCCGAGACCGTACTCGGCCTGGGCGCGCTGTATGCCGCTGCGCGCATGCTGCAGCGCCGGCTGCGCCGCCAGCCGCACCTGCTGACCCCGGCGGCGTGGGCGCTCACGTCCATCCTGTTCCTCGGTTACTGGCTGCCGCAGGCGCTGTCGGCGTTCGACGCGGTTGACCCTTCGGCCTCGTGGACCAAGGCCCTGGCCGGGCTGCGCTATCTGCCCTTCATGTGGATGGTGGCCATCGCCGTGGCCACCGCGCCACGGCGCGCGCTGGTGCTGAAAGGGCTGGGCGTGATCGCCGCAGCCTGGACGCTGGATGCGCTGGTGCAGGCGCTGGCCGGTGCCAGCCCCTGGTTCTGGTCGCTGGACCAGCTCAAGCAGCTGGCCGGTGGTCACAGCCTGTGCCCGGCCGCGGAAGCGGCCGCCGCCGACCGCCTCAGCGGCGTGCTCGGGCCCTGCAACCTGAAGTTCGGCCAGGTGCTGGCCAGCCTGTCGCCGTTCCTGCTGCTGCCGGCCGCGCAGCGCTGGGGCCTGCGCGGCTGGCTGCCGGCCACCGGTGCGATGGGGTTGGTGCTGTTGCTGGCCGGTTCGCGCGCGTCCTGGCTGACCTTCGCCCTGGTGGTGGTCTACAGCGGCGCCCGCCTGCTGGGCTGGAAGCGGTTGACACTGCTGTCACTGACCGGTGTCGTAGTGGCCGGCGCACTGGCAGCGGGCGTGTCGCAGCTGCGTGAGCGCGTGGCGCGCACCGCGATGGCGCTGCAGGGCAACGCGCAAGGCATGGACGAAGCGCTGTCCGGGCGCGCACGCATCTGGAGCGCAGCCGGCTGCATGATTGAAGAACACCCCATCAACGGCGTCGGCGCGCGTGGCTTCCGCGATGCCTACCCGGCCTGCGTGGCCGGGCAGGGGGCCGCCGTGTGGGGCGATGCCCCGGCCCTGCACGCGCACCAGATCGTGCTGGAAATCCTCGCTGAAACCGGCATCCTGGGCCTGCTGCTGTGGCTGGCCGCCGCCGCCCAGGCCGTGCGTGCCTGGCGCTACGCCCCGGCACACGCCCGCGACCGCGCCCGCCCGGCCATGCTCGCGCTGGCGGTGCAGGTGTTCCCGCTCAACACCCATCTGGCGTTCTATTCCGCTTTCTGGGGCGGCGTCACCGTGCTGCTGGCCGCGCTCTACACCGGCAGCCTGCTGGCCCGCGATGATGTGCCGCACGCCGAGGCACCGCCGTAACGCGACGGTATTGTGGGGCGATGCGGTTGATGCGTGATGACCGACGTTACGCATCCACGCATGGCATTTTGGGGCGCGCGGCTTTTGTAGATCCACGCCATGCGTGGATGGGGCCTTTCCCGTGAATGCGTGATCGCCGGCGTTACGTATCCACGCATGGCGTGGATCTACCCGGGCATCGTGGGTGATGCATGGATGGGCTTTCCCGATATCCCGTCACCGCTGGTATTGCTTAGGCAACGGCAATCCCTGACATGCCGGTGCTGCTTTATCCAATGGGGCGCCACCTGCGCATCGGGCACGCTCCACACATGGTCAGCCAACGTCTCCGCTACGGTCGCTATGTGCAGGCCGGCAACATCTACGCCCTCACCACGGTCACCGCGCATCGCCAGCGCCTGTTCGCCGATGCCGGCAATGCCGCACTGATGATCGACGCCCTTCGTCATGTCGAAGCCACCGGGCTCACCCACAGCCTGGCCTGGGTGGTGATGCCCGATCACCTGCATTGGCTGCTGCAACTGCGCGCGGGTACGCTGGCCCAGTGCATGGGGGGGCTGAAATCACGCAGCAGCCGTCTGATCAACGCGTGCCTGCAACGGCGAGGGCCGCTGTGGCAGCACGGCTACCATGACCACGCGATACGCACGGACGAATCGTTGCGGGAACTTGCGGCCTACATCCTCGCGAACCCGGTCAGGGCCGGTCTGGCCGATCAGGTCGGTGCGTATCCTCACGCATGGTGCCGCTGGCTTTTGTAGATCCACGCCATGCGTGGATGGAGCTTTCCCGTGAATGCGTGATCACCAGCGTTACGTATCCACGCATGGCGTGGATCTACCCGGGCATCGTGGGGCGCGCGGCTTTTGTAGATCCACGCTATGCGTGGATGGGGCTTTCCCGTGAATGCGTGATCGCCGGCGTTACGTATCCACGCATGGCGTGGATCTACCCATGCCGCGGCTCAGTCGTAGAACGTGCTGCGGCCGCCGGGCTGTCGCTTGAAGCGGCGGTGGATCCACAGGTACTGGTCGGGGGCTTCGCGCACCATCTGTTCGATGGCCTGGTTGACCCGTGCGGTGTCGGCCTCGACGTCCTGGCTGGGGAAATCCTCCAGTGGTGCACCGATCTTCAGGAAGTACTTCCCGCCCTCGCGGCGGTGGAAATACGGAACCACGGCGCAGCCGGTCATGCGTGCCAGCTGGTGGGCGGCGGTGATGGTGGCGGCGGTCTGGCTGAAGAACGGCACGAACACGGTGTCCTTGCCGCGCATGTCCTGGTCGGGCGCGTACCAGAGGAAACCGCCCTTCTTCAGGTGGCGCACGGTGGCGCGGATATCCTCGTTGGCATACATCGCCTTGGCATAGCGTAGGCGGCCGAACTTCACCGCCCACTCGTACACCGGATTCTTGTGCCGGCGGTACATGCCGGACAGCTCAACGTGGTCGCACAGCAGCCGGCCGCACATTTCCAGCGTCATGAAGTGCCCCGATACCAGCAGCACGCCGCGGCCCTCGGCCTGCATGCGCTGCAGGTGCTCCAGGCCCTCGACCTGTACCTGCGGGCGGATGGCGTCGATGCTGCCCCACCAGGCGCGTGCGAATTCGAAGATGCCCACGCCCAGTGCGTCGAAGCTGTCGCGCACCAGGCGCTGGCGCCAGGCGGCGTCCTTTTCCGGGAAGCACAGCGCCAGGTTCACTTCGGCGGCGCGGCGGCGGCTGCTGGCCAGGCGCCAGGCGAACCAGCCCACGCCACGGCCGAGCGCACGCTGCAGGCCCCAGGGCAGGCGGGCGACGGCGAAGGCGCCGAGCATGGCCAGGTACATGGGCCAGTGGCGGGGATCGCGCAGCGACGGGCGTTCGGTGGTGGTGGCATCGGACATGTGCGTATTCTACCAACCCCACCCCGGTGCCGCCCGGCGGCGTGTCTTTCCCCGGGGGCTCCCGTATCCTTGCCGGCATGCGCAAAGACCCTGTCGAATGGATCCTGCGCGGCCTGTATTCGGCCGTGCTGTATGTACTGCTGCCCATCACCGTGTACCACCTGGTATGGCGCGGCTTCCGGGTCCGCGAGTATTTCCAGCGCTGGGATGAACGCTATGCGTCCTACCCGGAATCGAGCTGCCAGCCGCGGGTCTGGCAGCACGCGGTGTCGGTGGGCGAGGTCAACGCCTCGGCGCCGCTGGTCAATGCGCTGCGCCGGCTGCGGCCGGACATCCGCTGGGTCATCACCACCATCACGCCGACCGGTTCGGAACGGGTGTGCGCGCTGTGGGGCGATGTGCCTGACCTGGAGCACGTCTACCTGCCGTACGACGTGCCGGGCAGCGTCGGCCGCTTCCTCAACCACTTCCGCCCCAGCCTGGCGCTGATCCTGGAAACCGAGCTGTGGCCGAACATGCTGTTCGGCTGCCGTGACCGCGGCATTCCAGTCTACATCCTCAATGCCCGACTGTCGGCGCGCTCGCTGCGGGGCTACCTCCTGCTGGCCGCGCTGATCCGCCGCGCGCTGCGCACGGTCACCTGCGTGGCGGCGCAGTCCAGCGAGGATGCCGCGCGCTTCGTGCAGTTGGGCGCTGCGCCGGAAAGCGTGCAGGCGCTGGGCAACCTGAAGTTCGAGATCGCCACGCCGGACGTGAGCGCGCTGGTGGCCCGCTTCCGCGACAGCGTGCCGGCCACGCGGCCGGTCTGGATTGCCGCCAGCACCCATGATGGCGAGGAACAGGCGGTCATCGAGCTGCACCGCCGCCTGCGCGCGCGCCATCCCGGCCTGCTGCTGCTGTGGGCGCCCCGCCACCCCGAGCGGTTCGCCAAGGTGGAAGCGCTGGCGCGCGAGCAGGGCTGGTCGGTGGCCACCCGGCGTGCGCAGCAGTGGCCGGCGGCCGATACCGATGTGTTCGTCATCGACACCCTGGGCGAGCTAATGTCCTTCTATGCCTGCGCCCAGGTCGCCTTCGTCGGCGGCAGCCTGCAGGCCATCGGTGGCCACAACCTGCTGGAACCGGCGGCCATGGGAGCCGCCGCGGTGACCGGCCCGCACCTGCACAACTTCTCGGAAATCTCGCGGCGCATGCGTGAAGCCGGTGCGCTGCTGATCGGTGAGGACGTGCAGGCGGTCGGCGACCACCTGCAGCAGCTGCTGGATGCGCCGGCCGAGCGCGAGGCGATGGCGCGTGCCGGCTGCATCCTGGTCAGCACCGGGCGCGGTGCGCTGGCGCGCACGCTGGCGCTGGTGGAACCGCACCTGCCGCCACCGCGCGGCTAGGGCAGGGCTGGGGCGGCCGCCGTGCCGCCCGCCATGCCCGCTACACCCGGCCGATCGCCCATGAAAAAACCACCCTTGCGGGTGGTTTCTTCGTTCTACTCACTACGCGATCAGCAACGCAGGATCAGTTGTTGGTCGTGGTCGACGGGTTGCCGGCGTCCAGGGTCAGCAGGCGGTTGATGTCCTGCAGCTCGGCGATGTCCAGCGAGCCGACCGACTGGCTCAGCAGCAGGCGGTTCTGCAGGAAGTTGTAGCGTGCCTGTGCGTAGTCCAGCTGGGCCGAGAACAGAATGCGCTGGTTCTGGATCACGTCCAGCACGGTGCGGGTACCCACTTCCAGGCCGACCTGCGAAGCGTCATAGGCGCTCTGGGCCGACACCACCGCCAGGCGGCGGGCTTCCACTTCGCTGATGCCCTGCACCAGGGTCTGGTAGGCATTGCGGGTGTTGCGGTCCAGTGCACGGCGCTGCTGCTCGTAGCCGTCCTGGGCGATGTCACGCTGGGCCAGCGCCTGGCGCACGCCGGACTGGGTGGCGACACCGGCGAAGATCGGCACGTTCAGGGTCAGGCTGATGCTGTTGGTACGGGCATCGGGCGACTGGCTGGCCGCACCCACGCTGTCACCCCAGCTGGCGCTCTTGCCACCGCTGGCACCCAGCGACAGGGTGGGGTAGTGGCCGCCACGGGCCGCTTCCACGCTCGACTCGGCCGCGCTGACCTTCAGTTCCTGCGCCTTCAGCGCCGGGTTCTGGGCCACCGCTTCCTTCACCAGCGTGTCGATGTTGCCGCGGTTGGCCGGCACTTCCGGGCGGAAGTCGGCCGGCAGGCCCTTCAGGTTCACCACCGGCTGGCCGGTCAGTTCGGTCAGGGCCTGGTAGTTGTCGGCCAGGGTGTTCTGCGCAACGATCGTGTTGGCGCGGGCCTGGTCGTACTGGGCGCGGGCTTCGTGCACGTCGGTGATCGGCGCCAGGCCCACTTCCAGGCGCTTGTCGGCGAAGTCGAACTGCTTCTTGGCCGCCGCTTCGTTGGTCTTGGCGGCGTTGAGCGATTCGATCGCCACCAGCACGTTGAAGTACGCGGCCGAGGTGCGCACGATCAGGTTGTCGTTGGCCGAATCCAGGGTGAAGTCCGCCGCCTTGCTCAGGTCGCGCTGCGCACGCAGGTTGCTGAACTGGGTCCAGTTGAACAGCGTCTGGCTGCCCTGCAGGGTGTAGTTGCGGCGCTTGTCGGTGACCGAACCGGAGTTGGCGTCGTGGTTCGCCTCGGTGCGGGTGCGGCTCAGCTGGGCCCGGCCGTTGATCTGCGGCAGCAGGGCGGCACGGGCCTGGACGGCACCTTCCTTGTCATACAGCCGGGTCGATTCGGCGGAGGACAGCTGCGGGTCGCCGTTACGCGCCATTTCGTAGACCTGCAGCAGGTCGGCGGCATGGGCGGACAACGGCAGCAGGGCAGTGGCCAGCGCAACAGCGAGGGATCGGCGGATCATTGCGGCTTCCTTGAACTCAGAGGTGGAACTGGGGCGCCGGGGCAGCGCCGCGCAGGTAATCGATATCGGTTTCAAACAGGGATTCGCTGCTGCCGTCGGCCTTGACCAGCACCGCTTCCATGGCCGGCGAACGGCCGTGGATCACGAACAGGCGACCGCCCGGACGCAGCCACGAGGCGAACTGTGACGGCACAGTGTCCACCGCGCCAGTGACACAAATCACATCGAAGCGGCGTTCGGTCTGCCAGGCCAGGGCATCGGCCACTTCCACGCGGACATTGGTGCCCAGGCCGCTGGCATCCAGGCGCGCACGGGCGGCGGCGGCCAGTTCCGGGTCGATTTCCAGGCTCAGCACGTCGCGCGCCAGCGCGCCGATGCAGGCCGACAGGAAGCCGCTGCCGGTGCCGATTTCCAGCACTTCATCGCCCGGCTGCAGGTCCAGCGCCTGCAGGGTGCGACCCTCGATGACCGGCTTCATCATCTTCTGGCCGTTGCCGATCGGCAGCTCGACATCGGTGTAGGCCAGCGCACGGCGCGCGTCGGCGACGAAGGCCTCGCGCGGCAGGCGGGCCAGGACGTCGAGCACCTTGATGTCCAGCACGTCCCAGGGACGGATCTGCTGTTCCACCATCAGTTCGCGGGCGTGGGCGTAATCAATCGTCATGAGGTTCAAAATCCAGCGCAGTGGGCCGGCCATTTTACCGGTGCCGGGGGCCGGTGGTAGAGTATGGCTTTCGGGGGGGCGGGGTCGCAGTGCCGGAAGTCATCGCGACCTCCAGTTCATTCAGGTTGCCTGCCTCAGCGGGGGCGGGGCTCCTTCGGGGCATAGGCGCGCAGGAAGAAATCGACGCTGTCGGTGACGTGGGCCTGGGCATCGTACTCGACCGGCGACAGCGGCATGCCGCACATCATATGCGCATGCAGCTCGCCCTTGACCAGGGTCAGCAGCTGCTGGGCAGCCACTTTGGCGTCGTCGATGTCCAGTTCACCACGTGCGGCACGGCCGCGCAGGAACTCGGCCACCGCGTCGCAGGTGCGCTGCGGGCCGGCCTGCCAGAACAGCTCGCGCAGGCGCTGGTCGGTCTCCGGGGACATCATCACCCGCTGGATCGACACCGCCGCATCGGAGGTGATCATGTCGAAGAAGGCCCGGCCGATGCCCAGCAGCTGCTCGCGCAGCGGCCCGCGGGCGTCGGCCACGAACAGTTCGTCGGGCAGCATCTCGATGCACTTGGACTGCACCGCCTGCAGGAACAGGGCCTCTTTATCGCCGAAATGGCTGTAGACGGTCAGCTTGGAGACGTTGGCCAGCGCGGCGATGCTGTCCATGCAGACCCCCGTGTAGCCCTGTTCGATGAACAGCGTCTTGGCCGCTTCCAGGATCGCCGTGCGCTTGCCCAGGTCCTTGGGGCGGCCGGGGCCGGCGGCCTTGGCGGCAGGCTTGGCCGGGGCTTTGCGGGAGGAAGGAGACATCATCCAAACAATAGTAGACCAACCGGTTCGATATTTATACTGTACCCGTCGGTTTACTAATGGCGCCGCCGCCCCGGGAGGTCGGCGCTTCGCGGCTGGAACGGATTTTTCAGGACGTTGAGCTATGAAGAGCGTGCGCGGTTGGGGCGGTGTGGTGCTGGGCGCGGCGGTGGCCGCTGCCGTGGCGGGATGTTCGGGGCCGGCGGCCGCACCGCAGGCCGCCGTGCCGGTGCTGGTGGTGCACCCGGCCACCGTGGACGGGCAGGCTGCCGCCGCCTTCCCCGGTGAGGTGCGGGCCCGCCAGGAGAGCCCGATCGCGTTCCGCGTCGGGGGCAACCTGGTCAAGCGCCCGGTCGACGCCGGCCAGCGCGTGCACAAGGGCCAGGTGCTGGCCGAGCTGGACGTGGCCGACTTCTCGCTGCAGGCACGCGCCGCGCAGGCGCAGCTGGCAGCGGCCGAAGCCGGCTTCGTGCGGGCCCGCGACGACCAGAAGCGCTATGAGACGCTGGCCGCCCAGCAGCTGGTCAGCCGGTCCTCGCTGGACCAGCAGACCGCCGCGCTGAAGGCGGCCCAGGGCCAGGTCAACGCCGCCCGCGCCAACTGGGACGTGCTGAAGAACCAGGCCGGCTACGCCGAGCTGCGCGCCCCGGCCGACGGGGTTATCGCTAGCCGCGAAGCCGAGGCCGGGTAGGTGGTGTCGGCCGGGCAGACCATCTTCAACCTGGCCGCCGACGGTGGCCGCGAAGTGCAGATCGCGCTACCCGAAACCACCCTGCGTGACTACGCGGCGGGGCAGCCGGTGCAGGTGGAACTGTGGAATGCGCCGGGCACGCTGCTGCCGGGCACGATCCGCGAGATCGCCGCCGGCGCCGATGCGCAGACCCGCACCTACGCCACCCGCGTGAGCCTGGCCCCGGAAGCACTGGCCAACGTGGAACTGGGCCAGAGCGCGCGGGTGTTCAGCAGCGCGGGCCGCCACGGCACGCTGCGGCTGCCGCTGGCCGCCGTGCAGCGGGGCAGTGGTGGCAGCGCCAGCGTGTGGGTGGTCGACCCGCAGCGCAGTACCCTGAAGGCGGTCACGGTCACCACCGGTGCCTACGGTGCCGAGAGCGTGCCGGTGCTGTCCGGTGTCGGCGCCGGTGACTGGGTCGTGGCCGCTGGTGGCCACCTGCTGCGTGCCGACCAGGCCGTGACTGCCGTGGACCGCCAGAACCGGCCGGTGCTCAGTGCGAGCTCGGCCAGCGCACCGGCCGCCGCGCCGAAGGGCAAGGAGTAAGCCCGTGCGCCGTTTCAATCTTTCCGAATGGGCGCTGGCCAACCGCCCGCTGGTGCTGTTTGCCATGCTCGCCTTCGCACTGATCGGTGCGTGGTCGTACAAGCACCTGGGCCAGTCCGAAGATCCGCCGTTCACCTTCAAGGCGATGGTGGTGCGCACGCTGTGGCCGGGCGCCACCGCCGAGCAGGTCTCGCGGCAGGTGACCGAACCGATCGAGAAGGCGCTGATGAACACCGGCGAATTCGAGTTCATCCGCTCCTACTCGCGGCCCGGTGAATCGCAGGTCATCTTCATGGCGCGCGACGACCTGCGTTCCAAGCAGATTCCCGACCTGTGGTACCAGGTGCGCAAGCGCGTGGGAGATGTGCGCGCCACGCTGCCGCGCGAGATCGTCGGGCCGTTCTTCAACGATGAGTTCGGCGATACCTTCGGCAACATCTACGCGCTGACCGGCAAGGGCTTCGACTACGCAGTGATGCGCGACTACGCCGACCGCATCCAGCTTGAGCTGCAGCGGGTGCCGGACGTGGGCAAGGTCGACCTGGTCGGCCTGCAGGACGAGAAGGTGTGGATCGCGCTGTCCAACACCAAGCTGGCCACGCTGGGCATTTCCATGCAGCAGGTGCAGCAGGCGCTGGCCGACCAGAACGCGGTGACCGCCACCAGCTTCTTCGAAACCGCCAGCGACCGCGTGCAGCTGCGTGTCAGCGGCCAGTTCAACAGCATCGAGGACATCCGCGCGTTCCCGATCCGCGCCAATGGCCGCACGGTCACCCTGGGCGACATCGCCGAGGTGACCCGTGGCTTCGCCGACCCGGCGGCGCCGAAGATGCGCTTCATGGGTGAGGAGGCCATCGGCCTGGCCGTGGCGATGAAGGACGGCGGCGACATCCTCAAGCTGGGCGGCAACCTGGACGCCGAGTTCGAGCGCCTGCAGAAGACCCTGCCGGCCGGCATGGTGCTGCGCAAGGTGTCCGACCAGCCGCAGGCGGTGGACGAATCGGTGGGTGAGTTCGTGCACGTGCTGACCGAAGCGGTGGTCATCGTGCTGCTGGTCAGCTTCTTCTCGCTGGGCCTGCGTACTGGCCTGGTGGTGGGCGTGACCATCCCGCTGGTGCTTGCGATGACCTTCTTCGTCATGCATTACTTCGACATCGGCCTGCACAAGATCTCGCTGGGCGCGCTGGTGCTGGCGCTGTGCCTGCTGGTGGACGATGCGATCATCGCGGTGGAGATGATGGCCACCAAGATGGAGCAGGGCTACGACCGCCTGCGCGCGGCCAGCTTCGCTTGGGAATCGACCGCATTCCCGATGCTGACCGGCACGCTGATCACCGCCGCCGGCTTCCTGCCGATCGCCACGGCGGCGTCGAGCACCGGTGAGTACACCCGTTCGCTGTTCCAGGTGGTGACCATCGCGCTGGTGGTGTCCTGGATCGCCGCGGTGCTGTTCATTCCCTACCTGGGCGACAAGATGCTGCCGGACCTGTTCAATCCGCAGCCGCCGAAGCCGGGCAGCCTGTCCGCGCGCTGGCTGGCGCGGCGCCGGCAGTGGGCCGACCGCTACCCGGCGCTGGCCAACCTGCTGCGCCCGGCCGAGCACGGGCATGACCACGACCCCTACCAGCGGCCGTTCTACCAGCGCTTCCGCCGCTTCCTGGATGCCTGCCTGCGCCACCGCTGGTGGGTGATCGCCGCGACCATCGCGCTGTTCGTGTTCTCGCTGATGATCTTCCGCTTCGTGCCCCAGCAGTTCTTCCCCGATTCGACCCGCCCGGAACTGATGATGGACATCGACCTGGCCGAAGGCGCCTCGCTGCGTGCCACCCAGGCCCAGGCCGAGAAGCTGGAAAAGCTGCTGCAGTGCCGCGAGGGCATCCGCAACTACGTGGCCTACGTGGGCACCGGTTCGCCGCGCTTCTACCTGCCGCTGGACCAGCAGCTGCCGGCCACCAACTTCGCCCAGTTCGTGGTGCTGGCCAACGACACCAAGGCCCGCGAGACCACCCGCAACTGGCTGCTGCACGAGGTGCTGCCGCAGTTCCCGGACGTGCAGATGCGCGTGACGCGCTTGGAGAACGGCCCGCCGGTCGGTTACCCGGTGCAGATGCGCGTGTCCGGTGAGCACATCGCGCAGGTGCAGGCCATCGCCCGCCAGGTGGAAGCCAAGGTGCGCGAGAACCCGCATGTGGTGAACGTGAACCTGGACTGGAGCGAGCCGAGCAAGGTGGTGCGGCTGGTGATCGACCAGGAGCGTGCACGCGCGCTGGGCGTCCGCAGTGCCCAGGTCAGCCAGTTCCTGTCCAGCTCGCTGTCGGGGCAATCGGTCAGCGTGTACCGCGAGGGCAACCGCCTGATCGAGATGCTGGTGCGTGGCCCGGCCGATGAGCGTGCGCAGCTGGACCTGCTGGGCAGCCTGGCCATTCCCACCGGCAACGGCGGCAGCATCGCGCTTTTGCAGGTGGCCACGCTGGAATATGGCTTCGAGGACGGCATCATCTGGCATCGCAACCGGCTGCCGACGGTGACCGTGCGCGCCGACATCGGTGATGGCATGCAGCCGCTGGACGTGGTGCAGCAGATCCTGCCGACGCTGGACGGCATCCGCGCGCAGCTGCCCACTGGCTACCTGCTGGAAACCGGCGGCACGGTGGAGGATTCGGCACGCGGGCAGAACTCGATCAAGGCCGGCATGCCGCTGTTCCTGGTGGTCGTGGCCACGCTGCTGATGCTGCAGCTGCGCAGCTTCTCGCGTGCGGCGATGGTGCTGGTGACCGCACCGCTGGGCATCATCGGTGCCACGCTGTTCCTGCTGCTGTTCCGCGCGCCGTTCGGCTTCGTGGCCCTGCTGGGCACGATCGCACTGGCCGGTATGATCATGCGCAATTCGGTGATCCTGATCGACCAGATCCAGCAGGACATCGATGCCGGGCACGACCGCTGGCATTCGATCATCGATGCCACGGTGCGGCGCTTCCGCCCGATCGTGCTGACCGCGCTGGCGGCGGTGCTGGCGATGATCCCGCTCTCGCGCAGCGCGTTCTACGGCTCGATGGCGATCTCGATCATGGGCGGCCTGATCGTCGGCACGGTGCTGACGCTGGTGTTCCTGCCGGCCCTGTACGCGGCCTGGTTCCGGGTTAAGCCGGACGAAGCCGGGCCGTAAGGCCCGGGCGGGTGCCGGGCGCTGGCCTGGCACCCGCGGCACGGGGCGGCGACCGGGGGCTACCCGCCGCCGCTCCCCATTCACGGTAAACGTGGCATGCTCGGCTCCCGGACCCCAAGGAGCTGTCGGCCATGCGCCTGTTGACTCGTCTGATTCCCCTGGTACTGCTGGTTTCGCTGTTGTCCGGCTGCGGCTACAACGCCATCCAGCAGAAGGACGAGGCGGTCAAGGCCAGCTGGTCGGGAGTGTTGAACCAGTACAAGCGCCGCGCCGACCTGGTGCCCAACCTGGTGCAGACCGTGAAAGGGTTTGCCAGCCAGGAAGAGCGGGTGCTGACCGAAGTGACCAACGCGCGCTCGCGGGTTGGCCAGATTAACGTCAATGCCGAGGATGAAACCTCGCTGCGCCAGTTCCAGCAGGCGCAGGGTGAACTGGGCAACGCGCTGTCGCGGCTGCTGGTGGTGACCGAGAACTACCCGGTGCTGAAGTCCGATGCCAACTTCCGCGACCTGCAGGCCCAGCTGGAAGGCACCGAGAACCGCATCACAGTGGCGCGCGGCCGCTACATCCAGCAGTTGCAGGACTACAACACCTACGTGCGCTCGTTCCCGCAGGTGATCACCGCCAAGATCTTCGGCTACCAGCCCAAGCCCAATTTCAGCGTGGACAACGAAGCGCAGATTTCCACGGCGCCGGCGGTGGACTTTGGCACCGCGCCGCAGCCCTCGGCACCGCAGCCGACCGCGCCGCAGCGGGGCTACTGACCGATGCGCCTGGCCGCCGTACTGCTGGCCCTGCTGCTGTGGGTGCCGCTGGGCGTGCAGGCGCAGGCGCTGGCCCCAGTGCCGGCGCTGGATTCGCCGGTGGTGGACACCACCGGCACGCTGGATGCCGCGCAGAAGCAGGCGCTGGTGGCGCAGGCGCTGGCGCTGCAGCAGCGCAAGGGCAGCCAGCTGCAGGTGCTGATCGTGCCCACCACCCAGCCCGAAGACATCGCCCAGTACACCACCCGCGTGTTCGACCAGTGGCAGGTCGGCCGCAAGGGCGTGGACGATGGCGTGCTGCTGGTGGCGGCCAAGGATGACCGCCGCGTGCGCATCGAGCCCGGCTACGGGCTGGAAGGCGCCATTCCCGATGCGGTGGCCAACCGCATCATCCAGGAGTACCTGGTGCCGCGCTTCCGCAGCGGCGATTACGCCGGGGGCATCACCGAGGCGAGCGGCATGCTGGTGAAGCTGGTCGATGGCGAGCCGCTGCCGGCACCGGTCAGCGACCACCGTGGCGGCGAGCGTGGCGACGGTGGCAATGGCTTCATGGTGGCGGTGGTGATCGGTTTCGTGGTCGGCTCGTTCCTGCGCGTGCTGCTGGGCTGGCTGCCGCGCCCGCTGCGTGGCGTGGTGGCTGCAGCCGGCGCCGCCGGGCCGGCCTTCCTGTTCACCTCGATGCTGCTGGCCGCCGGTGCGGCCGGCCTGGTCGGCCTGCTGATGGCGGTGGCGCCCGGTAATACCGGCCGCTTTGCCGGCGGCGGTGGCTGGGGCGACGGCTGGGGTGGGGGCGGCGGATTTGGCGGCGGTGGTGGATTTAGCGGTGGCGGTGGCTGGGGCGGCGGCGGCGGCCGTTCCGGCGGCGGCGGCGCTTCGGGGGGCTGGTGATGCTGCGCTGGGTACGCCATCTGTTCTCTCCGTCGGTGCGGCGCGCGTTCCCGCCGGCCACGCTGCAGGCGATCACCGAGGTCATCGGCCAGGGCGAGCGCCGCCACGACGGGCAGGTGATGTTCGCGGTGGAAGCCGGGCTGCCGCTGGCCGCGCTGTGGCGCGGGGTGACGCCGCGGCAGGCGGCCGAACAGGCCTTCGCCCAGCTGCGCACCTGGGACACGGCCGACAACAACGGCGTACTGATCTACCTGCTGCTGGCCGACCATGCCATCGAGATCGTGGCCGACCGTGGGCTGCACGGCCGGGTAGACCCCGCGCAGTGGCAGCAGGTCTGCGCCGGGCTGTGCGACGGCCTGCGTGGGCCACGGCCGGAACAGGCGCTGCGCCAGGCCATCGACGAGGTCTCCGGGCTGCTGGCCGGGCACTTCCCGCCGCAGCCGCGGTCTGAGCAGGACGGCCTGCCGGACACCCCGCAGATCCTGCGCTGACCGGCACCCGCGCCCGGCAAAGCAGCGGCGCGGCGGCAGGGCTAAAATACCGACATCACCGCAAGGCACCTTCCATGATCTATTTCCACGATATCGACCCCATCGCCCTTTCGCTGGGGCCGATCAAGGTGCACTGGTACGGCATCATGTACCTGCTGGGCTTCACTGCGGCCTGGTGGCTCGGCCGCCGCCGCGTAGCCGCCGGGCGCCTGCCGGGGGTCAATGCTGATGGTTTCTCCGACCTGCTGTTCTACGCCATGCTGGGCGTGGTGCTGGGCGGGCGCATCGGCTACATGCTGTTCTACGCGCTGGGCGATTTCCTGCACAACCCGCTGCTGCTGTTCAAGGTGCGGGATGGTGGCATGAGCTTCCACGGCGGCCTGCTGGGCGTGCTGGCAGCGTGCTGGGGCTGGTCGCGCAAGCACCGCCTGCACTTCTTCGACACCATGGATTTCATCGCGCCGCTGGTGCCGCTGGGCCTGGGCTTCGGCCGCGTCGGCAACTTCATCGGCGCCGAACTGTGGGGCAAGTACACCGATGGCAGCTGGGGCGTGGTGTTCCCGTCCGGCCTGCCGGCCCCGCTGAACCAGCTGGACCACGCCACCCTGCAGGCGCAGTTCGCCAGCGGTGCGCTGAACCAGTACGCGCGCCACCCTTCGCAGCTGTATGAAGCCTTCCTGGAAGGCCTGGTGATGTTCGTGCTGCTGTGGGCGGTCTCGGCCAAGCCGCGCCACCGCTACCTGGTCGGCGGCCTGTTCGCGCTGCTGTACGGCATCTTCCGCTTCGCCGTGGAGTTCGTGCGCATGCCCGACAACGGCGTCTACGTGGCGTTCGACTGGCTCACCCGTGGCCAGATCCTGAGCCTGCCGCTGGTCGCCTTCGGCCTGGTGCTGCTGGCGATGTCGCGCCGCGCCCCGGTGCTGCAGCCGCAGCCGGTGGTGGCTGCAGGGGCCAAGGCATGACCCCGTACCTGCAGCTGTTGTCGCATGTGCTGGAACACGGCGCGGAGAAGAGCGACCGCACCGGCACCGGCACGCGCAGCGTGTTCGGCTGGCAGATGCGCTTCAACCTGGCCGAGGGCTTCCCGCTGGTCACCACCAAGAAGCTGCACCTGCGCTCGATCATCCACGAGCTGCTGTGGTTCCTGAAGGGCGATACCAACATCGGCTACCTGAAGGACCACCAGGTGCGCATCTGGGACGAGTGGGCCGACGAGAACGGCGACCTCGGCCCGGTCTACGGCAAGCAGTGGCGCAGCTGGGCCACCGCCGATGGTCGCGAGATCGACCAGATGCAGTGGCTGGTGGACGAGATCAAGCGCAACCCCGATTCGCGCCGGCTGGTGGTCAGTGCCTGGAACGTGGGCGAGCTTTCGCAGATGGCGCTGATGCCGTGCCACAACCTGTTCCAGTTCTACGTGGTGGACGGCAAGCTCAGCTGCCAGCTGTACCAGCGCAGCGGTGACATCTTCCTCGGCGTGCCGTTCAACATCGCCAGCTACGCGCTGCTGACCCACATGGTGGCGCAGGCCACCGGGCTGGGCGTGGGCGATTTCGTGCATACGCTGGGCGATGCGCACCTGTATTCGAACCACTTCGAGCAGGCCCGCGAGCAGCTGTCGCGCGAACCGCGCGCGCTGCCCAGGCTGTGGTTGAACCCGGAGGTGACCGATCTGTTCGGCTTCCAGTTCGATGACATCCGCATCGACGGTTACGACCCGCATCCGGCCATCAAGGCCCCGGTGGCGGTGTGAGTGCCATGACGCTGTCGATGATCGCCGCGCTGGACCGCAACCGCGGCATCGGCCAGGGCAATGCGATGCCCTGGCACCTGCCGGATGACTTCAGGCACTTCAAGGCGCTGACCCTGGGCAAGCCGATCCTGATGGGCCGGCGTACTGCCGAATCGCTGGGCCGCGCGCTGCCGGGGCGGACCAACCTGGTGCTGACCCGCAGCGGCCAGGTGCCGTTTGACGGCATGCGCGCGGCGGCCTCGCTGGACGAGGCTCGTGCGATCGCCGCGGACCAAGGCGCCGCGGAGCTGTGCGTGATCGGTGGCGGTGAGATCTACCGGCTGCTGATGGACCAGGCCACCGACCTGCACCTGACCTGGGTCGATGCCGAGGTTGCGGCCGATACGCACTTCCCGCCGGTGGACCCGCAGCAGTGGCGTGAGGTGGACAGCCAGCCGCACCCGGCCGACGACCGGCACGCGTTCGTGTTCCGTTTCGCCCACTACGTGCGGCGCTGAGGGGAAGGTCGCGCGGGTTGGCAAGGTCGGCTGGTAGAGCCGGCTGGTACCGTCGGCCGGTAGAGTCGACTGTTAGTCGACTGCTTTTCTCGCCGGTACAGAAAACCCCGCGCTTCGCGCGTTAGTCGACTAACAGTCGACTCTACCAGTCGCTCTCTACCAAGCGTTTCCTACCGATCGCTCTCCATCGGCCCCTGTTGCTGGGCCGGGGTGGCCGGGCGGTTGCCGCCACGGTTGCGACGGCGGCGCGGTGCACGCTGGCCTTCGCCATTGCCGCCATTGCCGCCATTGCCGCCAGCCTGCGGTGCCTTTGCAGTGCGCTCGGTGACCGGGCGTGCCGGGGGGCGCCCGGGGCCCGGGGCCGGTACGTCGCGGCCCGGCACCTGCACGATGCGCAGTTTATCGGTGTCCAGCTGCAGCGCGGTCAGCTTGCCGCCCCACACCGCGCCGGTATCGATGGCGTGCACGCCCTGGGTGATGGTCAGGCCCAGCGTCGACCAGTGGCCACAGACCACCTTCAGGTCACGCTCGACGCGCCCCGGCACTTCGAACCAGGGGTACAGACCCTGTTCCTGGGTGCCCGGCATGCCCTTGTCCTCGATGCCGATGCGCCCGCGCGGGGTACAGTAGCGCATGCGGGTGAGCACGTTGATGATCGCCCGCGAGCGGTCATAGCCGGCCAGGCCGGGGGACCAGTTGGGCTTGTCGCCGTACATGTTGCGGAACAGCTTGCGGTAGCCGCTGCCGTGCAGCTGCTGTTCCACTTCGGCGGCGTGTTTTTCGGCCATCTGCGTGGTCCACTTCGGCGCCAGGCCGGCGTGCACCATCATCCAGCCCAGCTCGCGGTCCACGTGCACCAGCTTCTGCAGGCGCAGCCAGTCCAGCAGTTCGTCGCGGTCCTCGGCCTGCACGATGCGCAGCAGGTCCGGGTTGACCTTGCGCTGTTCTTCCTCGGTCCGCGAGCCCACCGCCAGCAGCGACAGGTCATGGTTGCCCAGCACCACCACGCTGTGCTCGCGCAGCGAATGCACCAGGCGCAGGGTTTCCAACGACTGCATGCCGCGGTTCACCAGGTCGCCGCAGAACCACAAGGTGTCCTGCGCCGGGTCGAAGCGGATCTTTTCCAGCAGTCGCTGGGTGACGTCGTAGCAGCCCTGGAGGTCGCCGATTGCCCACACACTCATCGTCCGGCTTCCGTGTCAGTGCAGCGTGCGCGGGATGGCCAGCACGAAGGGTGCGACCGGCGCGGCAAATTCGGTGCCGTCGTCGGCCACCATGTCGTAGTGCCCCTGCATGGTGCCGTGTTCGGTCCCGAGCATGACACCGGAGGTGTAACGGAAGTCTTCACCCGGGCGCAGCCGCGGCTGCTCGCCGATCACGCCGTCGCCGTCGACATACTCGGTGCGGCCGTTGGCATCGGTGATGCGCCAGTGGCGGGCCACCAGGCGCGCCGCCACGCGGCCACGGTTGTGGATGCGGATGGTGTAGGCGAACGCGAAGCGTCCGTCGTCCGGCGCGGACTGGTCGTCGAGGAAGCGCGGTGCGACTTCCACGGCGATGGTATAGGAATCGTTATCGTCCATGGACGCAGTGTAATCAGGAGGCATTGGCCAGGGCGATGAACTCAGCCACGTCCAGCTGCTCGGCACGCGCGTCGGGGCGCACGCCGGCGGCAGCGAACTGGTCGGCCGATACCACGTTGTTCAGCGCGTTGCGCAGGGTCTTGCGGCGCTGCCCGAAGGCGGCACGCACCACCTCGGCGAAGCGGGCGTGGTCGTTGATGCCGATCGTGGCCGGGTCGCGCGGCACCAGCCGCACCACGGCCGAATCGACCTTCGGCGGCGGCCGGAACGCGCCCGGCGGCACCACGAACAGCGAGGTCACCTCGCTGTACGCCTGCAGCATCACGCTCAGGCGGCCGAACACCTTGCTGCCGGGGCCGGCGGCCATGCGGTCGACCACTTCCTTCTGCAGCATGAAGTGCATGTCGCGGACCACCGCGGCATGTTCCAGCGCATGGAACAGGATGGGCGAGGAAATGTTGTAGGGCAGGTTGCTGACCAGGCGGATCGGCTCGCCGGCGGCCAGCGCGGTGAAATCCACGCGCAGCACGTCGCCCTGGACGATGGTCAGCTCGCCCAGTGGCTCGGCCGCAGCGGTGAGCGGCGCGATCAGGTCGCGGTCGAACTCGATCACCGTCAGCTTCGGGTGGACGCGCAGCAGCGGCAGGGTGATGGCGCCCTGGCCCGGGCCGATCTCGACCAGCCGGTCGCCGTCGCGGGGATTGACCGCCATCACGATGCGGTCGATGTAATGGCGGTCCGCCAGGAAGTGCTGGCCAAGCTGTTTCTTGGCCGGGGCGGTGAACGCCGGGGCCGAGGGGGAATGCGGGGAAGTCATGCGCTCAGTGTACGTTGCCGCGCCAGCCGCGCACACAGCGTCGTGGCGGCCTGCAGGCTGGAGGGATCGGCGATGCCGCGGCCGGCCAGGTCCAGCGCGGTGCCGTGGTCGACCGCCACGCGCGGGTAGGGCAGGCCCAGGGTCAGGTTCACGGCCTGCTCGAAGCCGGAATACTTCAGCACCGGCAGGCCCTGGTCGTGGTACATGGCCAGCACGGTGTCGAAACCGGCCAGCTTGGCCGGCAGGAAGGCGGTATCGGCCGGCAGGGGGCCGACCAGGTCCAGGCCCTCGCCGCGCAGGCGCTGCAGCAGCGGGATGACCAGGTCCAGCTCTTCACGGCCCAGGCGGCCGTCCTCGCCCGCGTGCGGGTTCAGGCCCAGCACCGCGATGCGTGGCGCGGCCAGGCCGAACTCGCGGCGCAGTGCGGCATGCACGGTGCGTACGGTGCGTTCCAGCCCCTCGGCGGTGATGGCATCGGCCACCTCGCGCAGCGGCAGGTGGGTGGTGGCCAGGGCCACGCGCACGATGTCGTTGGCCAGCATCATCACCACCTTCACCCCGGCCTGGTCGGCCAGCAGTTCGGTGGTGCCGCTGTAGGCAATGCCACCTTCGTTGATGACCGCCTTGTGCACCGGGCCGGTCACCACGCCCTGCAGCTCGCCGGACAGGCAGGCCTGGCCAGCGCCGAGCAGGGCATCGATGACCGCCCGCGCGTTGGCCGCGGCGGTCTGGCCGAAGTGGCTGGGCACGGCGTTGCGCACCGGGCGCAGGCGCAGCTGGCCGGGCGCGGTGGCCTCGGCGTG
This sequence comes from Stenotrophomonas maltophilia, assembly GCA_009912235.1. Classification (GTDB taxonomy): domain Bacteria; phylum Pseudomonadota; class Gammaproteobacteria; order Xanthomonadales; family Xanthomonadaceae; genus Stenotrophomonas; species Stenotrophomonas maltophilia_AV. The sequence continues at coordinate 250,759 of WNDS01000003.1, read as the reverse complement.
TTAGGGCAGCAGGGTCAGTGGCAGATCAAGCGCGGCGGCGGCCGCGCTGAGGGTATCGGGGTCGGCGAAGGCCAGCAGCCGGCAATCGGTTCGTGGCTGCTGGGCCAGGCGGACACACAGCTCCGGGCCGATCCCGGCGGGCTCGCCCGGTACCAGAGCGAGCGAAGGGATCATCGGTCAGGACTGCGGCGGGGCGGCCGTGTTCTCGGCGCGATCGCCACTGCGGAAGCTGACATAGGCTTCGCCACGCAGTTCCTGCAGGAAGCGGTTGTACTCGTCTTCCAGCTTGCGGCGGCCGATGGTTTCGCGCACCTGGGCACGCTGGTTGTCGTTGGTCACGTCGGTCTGGCGGGTGGCCACGCGCTGCACGATATGCCAGCCGGCATCGGTGCGGAACGGCTGGCTGATGCCATTGTCCTGGATGCCTTCGACCTGGTGGCCGAAGGCCGGGCCGAACGCGTCAGCCGGGAACCAGCCGAGGTCACCGCCCTGGCCCTTGCTGTTGGCGTCTTCCGAGGATTCCTTGGCCACGGCCTGGAAATCGGCGCCACCGGCGATGCGGGCACGCAGGGTGTCGATCTTGGCCTTGGCGGCTGCGTCGTTCTGCTGGTCGGTGATGCGCACCAGAATGTGGCGGGCATGGTATTCGGTCACGGTGTGGCTGCCGGCGGCGGCGCTGGCGTCGCGCACTTCCACCAGCTTCAGCAGCTGGAAGCCGCTGGGGCCGCGCACCGGGCCGATCACTTCGCCCGGCTTGAGCTGCTGCATCATCTGCGCGAACGCGGCCGGGATCTCGTCCATGCTGCGCCAGCCCAGGTCGCCGCCTTCCAGCGCGTTGGGGCTGTCCGAATAGCGCACGGCAGCGGCGTTGAAGTCCAGCTCGCCCTTGTCCAGCAGCGTCTTCACGCCGTCGGCCTTCTTCTGGCCGGTGGCGATCTGGTCGGCGGTGGCGCCTTCGGGCACGCCGATCAGGATGTGGGCCAGGTGGTACTGGGTACCGGTGGTGGCCTGCTGCTTCAGCGCGGCATCCACTTCACCCTCGCTGACGCTGATGCGGCTCTGCGCGAAGCTCTGGCGCAGGCGCTGCACGGTGATTTCATCGCGCACCGAGGCACGGAAATCGTTGAAGTCGATGCCATCATGGGCCAGGCGCTCGCGCAGGCCGTCCAGCGTGGTGCCGTTCTGCTGGGAGATGGCGTTGATGGCCTGGTTCAGTTCCTGGTCGCCGATATGGATGCCGCTGCCCTGCGCGCGGGCAACCTGCAGCTTGACCAGCACCAGGCGCTCGAGCACCTGGCGGCTGAGCACGTCGGCCGGCGGCAACTGGTTCTCACGGCCGGCGTACTGGGCCTTGATGTTGGCGATGGCGCGATCCAGCTCGCTCTGCAGGATGACGTCTTCGTCGACCACGGCAGCGATGCGATCGAGCGGTTGGGCCTGCTGGGCCAAGACCTGGAGCGGGGCGGAAACGGTGGATACCGCCAGCAGCGAAGCAAGAAGAACAGGAAGGGTCTTGGTCATGGGATCTGGTTCTGATCGTAGTCGTCACGCCCCGCGCCGGTGTTGCTGGGCGGCACGAGGTAGAGGTCGTCGCGGTTGTAGCCGAGGATAGCACGGCGCAGGGTGCGGTCCGTGTTCTGGCCGATGGAGCTCAGGCCCTTGAGCACGAACTCCAGCTGGAAGGAGGTGTTCATCTGCCCCTTGCGGTTGCGCACGTAGCGGCGGGCCAGGGCGCGTACCGACAGGCAGCAGCTGTCCCACTGCACGCCACCGATGATTTCCAGCGGCTTGCTGTCTTCCAGCGAGTAGTAATAGCGGCCGACCACGCTCCACTTCGGGTTGATCGGGTACAGGAACGACAGGTCGGCCTGCTTCAGCAGGTCGGTGCCGTCCGGGTTCAGGCGGTGGCGGTAGGTGATGTTGACCACGCCATCGTTGGGCATCAGGTAGCGGGCGCGGAAGCTGGCCAGGTCCTCACGCTTGTACTTGGGGTCCCACTGGTAGGTGGCACCCAGCCTCCAGCGGTCGTTCAACATGTAGTTGGCATCGGCGATCCACGCCGACTTGCCCTTCTCCACCGGGGCCTGGCCCGGCAGCACCACGCGCGAATCATCGAAGTATAGGATCTGGCCGATGCTGCCCGAGAAGCGCTCGCGGCCGGTCTTCTGGTCGATGAAGCGGGTGCTCAGCGCGGCGGTCAGCTGGTTGGCGTCGTTCTGGCGGTAGGCGCCGGTGTAGCGCGAATCGCGGAACAGCTGGCCCCAGCTGAAGGTGAAGTCGCGGGTGTCGAAGATCGGCAGGTTGCTCTGGTCGCGGTACGGCGTGCGCAGGTAGAGCAGGCGCGGTTCCAGCGTATGCAGGTAGGACTTGCCGAACAGGGTGGTCTCGCGGTCGAAATACATGCCCGCATCGATGCTGCCGATCGGCAGGCTGCGGCTGGGCGAGGTGTTGCCGCGCAGCTGCTCGGGCGTGGCCGTGGCCGGGTCGATGCCGGCTGCGCGCAGCTGGTCGGCACGGATCTGGTCGGCCAGCCCGCGCTCCAGGTCATAGGCGGTGTAGCGCCAGGCCAGGGTCGGGGTGATGTACCAGGCTGCGCCGGTGATCGGCATCGAAACGTAGGGCTTCACGTCCAGACGCGAACCGCCGTCGAGCCGGTTGACCACGCCGTTGCGCACGTACTGGCCGTCGGCGTCGATGATCTTTTCGTTGATGTCGTCGTGGGTGAAGCGCACGGCTTCGGCATACACGCCCGCCTCCAGCCACGGCAGGATCGGCTTGTCCCAGTTCAGGTACAGGCGTGGCTGGCGGTTGTAGGGCAGGGCGCGCTCGGTCAGCGTGTAATCGGTCAGCTGCCAGCGGTCGGCCATGATGCCGGCCGTCCAGTTCTCGCCGGTGCCGTACAGGCCGACCGTGCTCTGCAGGTTGGAGGCGGTCACGCCCACCAGACGGTTGGCGAAGTCTTCCACGTAGCGCTCGTCGCTGACCCAGGCCAGGTTCGCACGCGCCTGCCAGTGGCTGTTGACGTTGTGGTAGCCGGTGAAGAACACGCGCCCACGGTCACGGTCGCGCAGCTTGTCGTTGGGCAGGTAGGCGGTCAGCAGCTCGCCGCGGCCGCCGCCGTACAGGTAGCGGAACTCGTTGTCGAGCATGAAGCCGCGCTTGCTCATGTAGCGCGGCATCAGGGTGTCGTCGTAGTTCGGCGCCAGGTTCAGGTAGATCGGCTGGGTGTAGTCGAAGCCGTTGCGCCCGGACATGCCCAGCTGCGGGTACAGCAGACCGGTCTGGCGGCGGTCGTCCACCGGGAACTTGAACCACGGGGCCCACATCACCGGGAAGTTGCCGATCTTCAGGATCGCGTTGCGTGCGGTGCCGAAGCCTTCGTCGTTGTCCACGTCGATCTGCGGGGCCACCAGCTTCCACACCGGCTGCGAGGGATCGCAGGTGGTGTAGGTGGAGCGGTGCATCTGGCCCACCGCACCCTGCAGGTCCACCGATTCGGCCACGCCGTTGCCGCGGCGCGCCACCAGCTGGTACTTGATGTCGCTGATCTTGTGGGTGTTGCTTTCCTGGTTGCCCTCGGCGCGGCGGGCGACCATGCGGAAGGACGAGTCCTGGTAACGGACGTTGCCTTCGGCGATGTAGTTGCCGGTATCGGTATCGAAGCTCAGCCGGTCGGTGCCCAGGAACTGGTCGCCACGGTGCAGTGCCACGTTGCCCTGGTACTCGGGCACGGCGGTGGTGCCGACCAACTGGTCACCTTCCACTTCGGTAGGCTGCTCGTTGCGGGTGGCGGCATCGGCCTTGGTGGCCGGGGGGGCATCGGTGAAGACGGGCAGGACGTCGGTTGCCGGGCATAGGTTCCAGTTGAGCGGCTTTTCATCGGCCCACGCGGGCAGGCAGACGGCGATGCTCAGCGGTAGGGGAAGCAGGCGAAGGGCTCGGCGCACGCGGTTCGGATTCAGGCGAAAACGGACGGTAGCTTGCCCTATCCACTGCATAGGGGCAATGAAGGCCGCCCCCCGGACCCGGTTCGGGTTCATCCGCGCCGGGCCCGGCTCAGGCCCCGTCAAGCAGGGCCTGCACGTGGGCAACGCTGCATTCGGCCAGCGCCTGCAGGTCATATCCGCCTTCCAGCATGGACACCAGGCGGCCGGCGGCATGGCGCCGCGCCAGCCGGTGCAGCTCGGTGGTGATCCAGCCGAAATCGTCGGTTTCCAGCATCAGGTCGGCCTGCGGATCGCGCAGGTGGGCATCGAAGCCGGCCGAGACCAGCAGCAGCTGGGGGCGGAAATCGTCGATGGCCGGCAGCATCTCGTCGGCCCAGACGTTGCGGAAGCGGAAACTGCCGCTGCCGGGGGGCAGCAGGATGTTCATCAGGTTGCCGGCCCCACGGTCGCGGCGCAGCCCCGAGTTGGGGAACAGCCCGGCCTGGTGGGTGCTGTAGTAGGCCACCCGCGCATCGTTCTGGAAGATGTCCTGGGTGCCGTTGCCGTGGTGCACGTCGAAATCGACCACGGCGACACGCTCCAGCCCGTGCCGGTCGCGGGCGTAGGCGGCGGCCACGGCGATGTTGTTGAGCAGGCAGAAGCCCATCGGGGTGGACGCGGTGGCGTGGTGGCCGGGCGGGCGCACCGCGCAGAAGGCCAGCGGGTCCTCGCCCAGCATCACCGCATCGACGGCGGCCACGCCGGCGCCGGCCGCATGCACGGCGGCGCTGGCCGACCCGGGCGAGGTCAGCGTGTCCATGTCCAGCTGGCGCAGCGCGGTGGTCTGCGGCTGCAGCACGAAGTCCAGCAGCTCGTTGTCGTGCACCCGGCTCAGTTCGCCGAACTTGGCCGGCGGCGCCTGGCGCCAGTCCAGCCGGTCGGGGAAGGCGGCCTGCAGGGCATCCAGCACCACCTGCAGCCGCTGCGGGCATTCGGGGTGGCCCGGGCCCGGGTCGTGCAGCAGGCAGGCAGGGTGGGTGAAGACCAGCATCGGCAGCTCAGCGGTGGCGGCGCTGGTGCTGCCACAGCACCTCGCCGTGGCCGTCGGCCCTGGCCAGTACGCGCGCAAGCACGAACAGCAGGTCCGACAGGCGGTTCAGGTACTGCAGCGCTTCGCTGCGCACCGGTTCCAGGCGCGCCAGCGCCACGGTCTCGCGTTCGGCGCGGCGCACGATGGTGCGTGCCAGGTGGCAGCGCGCGGCGCCTTCGCCACCGGCGGGCAGGATGAAGTCCTTCAGCATCGGCAGCCCAGCGTTGTAGTGGTCCAGCTGCTGTTCCAGCGCCGAGACATCGGCGGCGTGGATGGCCACGTGGCCGGGCATGCACAGCTCGCCACCGAGGTCGAACAGCTGATGCTGCAGGTGGACCAACAGCTCGCGCACGTCCTCCGGCAGCGCCAATGCCAGCAGCAGGCCGAGTGCGGCGTTGGCCTCGTCCACCGTGCCGAAAGCGGCAACACGGGCATCGTCCTTGCCGACCCGGCGGCCGTCGCCCAGACCGGTGCTGCCGTCGTCACCGGTACGCGTATAGATGCGCGAAAGGCGGTGCCCCATGCCCCGGCCTCAGTGCCGCACGTCGCGGCGGGCCTGCAGCAGCTTGCCGATCTGCTCCACCGCCAGCTGCAGCGCGGCGGCCAGTGCCACATAGCAGGCCGCGGTGCGCAGGTAGGGCCCGAACCACTGCGTGTAGTTCTGCCACCAGCCGGCCAGCGTCGGGTCGGCCACGTTGCTGCTGGTCCAGTAGAAGCCGCCCTGTGCGAACAGGTGGCACAGCGCCACCGAGCCCACCAGCAGCAGCACGCCCCTGGCCAGCACCGCCCAGCGTGCGCCGTGGTAGCCCAGGCCCAGCAGCATGCCGCCGGCCCACAGCGAGAAGTACGTCGGCAGCAGCATCCAGTAACCCGGCGAGACGCAGTAGTGCTGCCAGAAATCCAGGCCGCTGCTGCGGATCACGATCCAGTCCACCAGCACGGCGAACACCATCAGCAGCGGGAACACCCAGCGGGTCCAGGCGCGCAGGTAGAAGCCGCCGATGAAAAACACCGCCCACGACGCGTCGGGAATCGCGGCGAAGTGGTTCACGCGGGTCGCGGCCATCAGCAGCACGAGGACGGACAGCACGAAGGCGCGGTGCGCGGTGTCGGACATGGCAGGAAGGGCCAAGGGCGGATTCAGGTTCATTCTAGCCCGGCTGGCGCCCCGGCGCAGGCGGGCCGGCTAAGGCAGCCGTGCCAGCGCGTATCATGGGCCCATGAGTGAACGACATGATGTGCTGATCGTCGGCGGTGGCCTGGTAGGCGCCAGCCTGGCCATCGCCCTGGACCGCCTCGGGCTGGACGTGGGCCTGCTGGAAGCCAGCCCGGCCGGTGCGCTGCCGGCTGTGTTCGACCAGCGCAACCTCAGCTTCGCCGCCGCTACCGTCAACGCGCTCACCGCGCTGGGGGTGATGCAGAAGCTGTCCAGTGCGCCGGGACCGATCACCCGCATCCATGTCAGCCGCGCTGGCGATTTCGGCCGCGTGCAGATGGCCGCCGCCGATTACGGCCGGCCGTGGTTCGGCCAGGTGGTGGTGGCCCGCGATTTTGGCAACGCGCTGGAGGCACGCCTGCAGGAACTGACGCGGCTGCGCCGCTACCGGCCGATGCGCTTCGTGGCGCTGGGCCCGGTGCAGGACGGCTACCGCCAGGTGCAGGTGGCCGACGCGCAGGGCGAACACACCCTGCAGGCCCGCCTGGTGGCGGGCGCCGATGGCACCCAGAGTGCGGTCCGGCAGGCGCTGGGCATCGAGGTGGAGCGGCACGATTTCCTGCAGACCCTGTTCGTGGCCCGGCTGCGCAGCCAGCGCGCGCCCGATGGCACCGCCTGGGAGCGCTTCACCGATACCGGGCCGACCGCCCTGCTGCCGCGTGGTGACCGCCACTTCGGCGTGGTGCACGGGGTGGCGCGCGAACAGGCCGAGGCCGTGATGGCACTGGACGAGGCCGCCTGGCTGCAGCGCCTGCAATCGGCCATCGGCTGGCGCGCCGGCCGCCTACTCGACTCCGGCCCGCGCAGCGCCTACCCGCTGGTGCAGGTACTGGCCCGCGCGCTGGTGGGCGAGCGCACCGTGCTGCTCGGCAATGCCGCCCAGACCATCCACCCGCTGGGTGCGCAGGGCTTCAACCTCGGGCTGCGCGATGCACTGACCCTGGCCGAGCTGCTCGAAGCCGGAGGCGATGCCGGCAGCGATGCGCGGCTGCAGGCCTACGTGGCGCGCCGCGAGGACGACCGCCGCCAGACCATTGCCTTCTCCGGCGGGCTGGCCCGGCTGACCAGCAATCCGGCCCCGCTGCTGCGCCCGCTGCGCAGCCTGAGCCTGGTGGCCACCCAGGCCACCGGCCTGCAGTCGATGCTGGTGGGCGGCGCGATGGGCTTCCGTGGCGATGTGCCGCGGTTGTGCCGGGGGGAAGCCGCATGAACCGCCGCGCGCGCCTGGACGTAGTGATTGTCGGCGGTGGCGTGGTCGGTGCCAGCTGCGCGCTGGCCCTGGCCGGCGCCGGCCTCTCGGCGGCGCTGGTGGAAGGCCGCGAGCCGTCGGCCTGGCAGGCCGCCCAGCCCGATCTGCGCGTGTTTGCCTTCGCTGCCGACAACGTGCGCCTGCTGCAGCAGCTGGGCGTGTGGCCGGCTGTTGCCGCCGCGCGGGCCTGGCCGTACTGCCGCATGCAGGTCTGGGATGCCGCCGGCGACGACGATCTGGTGTTCGATGCCGACCGCTTCGGCCGCAGCGAACTGGGGTTCATCGTGGAAAACGGTCTGCTGCAGGACCGCCTGTGGGCGGCGTTGCCGGCCGCGGGCGTGCAGCTGCATTGCCCGGCCCGTGTGGAGGCACTCGAACAGGATGCCGACGGCGTGCGCCTGCGGCTGGAAGATGGCCGCCGCATCGACGCGGCGCTGGCGGTGGCGGCCGATGGCGCCGATTCGACCCTGTGCCGCTTGGCGGGCATCGCGGTGGACAGCCACGATTACCACCAGCGCGGTGTGGTGGCCTACGTGGACAGTGCGCTGCCGAACCAGGCCACGGCCTGGCAGCGCTTCCTGCCCACCGGCCCCTTGGCGTTGCTGCCGGTGGCGGCACGGCGCAGTTCCATCGTGTGGACGTTGCCGGACGACGAGGCGGCGCGCGTGCTGGAGCTGGACGAGGCGGCGTTCGAACGCGAACTGTCCCGCGCTTTCGGCGGGCGCCTGGGCGAGCTGCGGCTAGCCTCGGCGCGCGCGGCGTTCCCGCTGCGCCGCCAGCTGGCACGGCACTACGTGGCCGGGCGCGTGCTGGCACTGGGCGATGCCGCACACGTGGTGCATCCGTTGGCCGGGCAGGGTGTCAACCTGGGCCTGCGCGATGTGGTCGCCCTGCAGCACTGGCTGGCCCCGGCCGCCGGCAGCCGGGGCCAGCCGCGCCTGAGCCCGCAGCGCCTGCAGCGCTGGGCACGCGAACGGCGCAGCGACAACCACGTGGCCGCCTACAGCTTCGATGCGATCAACCGCCTGTTCTCCAACGACGAGATGCACCTGACCCTGGCCCGCGGCCGCGCGCTGGGCTGCGTCGGCAAATGGCCGCCGCTGGTACAGGCGTTCTGGAAGCGCGCCGCCGGGGTCTGAGAGCAAGGCCTCTGGTGGGCGCCAACCAAGGTTGGCCTCTACCGTGCAAGTGCACGCAATGCGCTCTGGTAGGTGCCAACCTCGGTTGGCACATGCGTCCGGCGCCTGCGGCCCGTATGGGGCAACGGTATTTGAAACCACATGCCAACTAAAGTTGGCATCTACCGTGCAAGGGCACGCAATGCGCTCTGGTGGGCGCCAACCGTTGGTTGGCACGGGTGTCCGGCGCCCGTGGCCCGGATGGGACAACGGTGTTTCCAAGCCGCATGCCAACCAGGGTTGGCCTCTATCGGGCAGGAGAGGTTGGCATCTGACAGGAAGCCCCCCCGGATCCGAACCGCCCACCGCTTCCGGACCACGCCGGCGTGCGGCTCAGTCGATCAGCCACCCGGCCAGGTCATCGCGGTCCAGCTTGCCGCGGTGCTTGACGTCCAGTGCGTTGAATTCATCGGCCAGTGCCGGGTTGGCCTGCGCTTCTTCGCGGCTGATGAACCCGTCGCCATCCACGTCCAGCGCGGCGAAGTGGAGGCGGTACTCGCCCACCACGCTGCTGGGGGTGACCGAGCGTACGGTCACCGGTGTATCCCCCGGCGCCACCGGAATGTCGACGCTGCCGGTCACCCGGCCCGAGGCCAGCGGCTGCTGCCGTACCACGCCACTGTCATCGCGCAGCGGGGCGCTCTGCGCCGGGGCGGGGCGTGTGGTCTGGGCAGCGGCGCTGGCAGCGGCCAGCGCAGTACACAGCAGCAGGAACGAACGGAACAGCTGCATGGCGGAGTCCTTGCCGTCGGGAGGACTGCAGCCTACGCCAGCGCGCCTGTGCGCGCGCTGACGGGCGCGGACTCAGCGCAGCGGCGAGGCCAGCACCGTGATCTCCTCACGGTCGTGGTACAGCTGCTTTGCACGCACCACCAACGGCTTGCCAGCCTGCTCCTGGAACAGGTCCAGGCACAGCCGGGTTTCGTCCCAGCGCTTCTTCATCGGCAGCTTCAGGTTGAAGATCGCGTGCCTGCACCAGCCCTCGCGGAACCAGCTGGCCATGCGCTCGGCGACGCATCGCGGCTGCTCGACCATGTCGCAGACCATCCAGTCCAGCGGCTGTTCGGGATGCCAGTGGAAACCGTCGGCGCGCAGGTGTTCGACCAGGCCGGTGTCCAGCACTTGCTGGCGCAGCGGGCCGTTGTCGATGCTCAGCACATGCATGTGCTGGCGGGTCAGTACCCAGGTCCAGCCGCCGGGGGCGGCGCCGAGGTCGGCCGCGCGCATGCCGGGCTTCACGAGCGCCTCGCGTTCGTCCGGGGCCAGCAGGGTCAGCAGGGCTTCGTCCAGCTTCAGCGCCGAACGCGAGGGCGCTTCGGGCAGCAGCTTCAGGCGCGGAATGCCCAGCGCCCACGGCGCGCTGTCGGCCGGGTCGGTGACGCAGACGAAGGCATGGGTGCCATCGACGAACACCACGTGCAGGCGCGGCAGGCGCGGGTTGGGCTTGTCGGTGAGCTTGCCGGCCTTGCGCAGTGCCGGGCGCAGCGCATTGCCGAACGCACGGGCCAGGCCGGACAACGGCTTGCCGGCGTCCGAATCCGGATGCTCCACCCACAGGTCGCCGAAGCGTGGCGCATCGGCCAGCACCTCCAGCATCGGGGTGATGCGGTCGGCCGGGTCCAGCTGCGGCAGCTCGGCCAGCACCAGCAGCTTCTGCCGGGCGAAGATCAGCTCGCGCCACGGCAGCCGCGGTGCGAGGGCCGCGGCCTGGTCGCACATGAACAATACGTGGCCGTCGTTGCGCTGGGTGCGCGCATAGCCGGCGAAACCGGCTGCACCGGCGCGGAACTGCAACTCGCCGGCCAGTTCGGGCTCGAAGCCCTGCCGGCACAGGCACAGCAGGCCGATGCCGGCCTCAGTAACGGGCGCCATCGGCTTCCCCATAGGCGCGCAGCACGCTGCGGGCCTGTTCACGGCAGACGCCCTGCACCACTTCGATGCCGCGCTTGTTTAGTTCGCCCACCCAGTCGGCCGGCAGCGGACCTTCGTCGAACGGCGTGAGTTCTTCCACGTCGGCCGCGCTGGCGCCGATCAGCAGGCGGTCGATGCCGGCCCACACCGTGGCGCCGTAGCACTGGCAGCACGGCTGCGAGCTGGTGGCCAGGGTGATCGGCGACAGCACCGCGTTCAGGCGCGGGGTCTGCAGGCGCTGCTGGGCCAGCATGTAGGCCATGTTCTCGGCGTGCGCCAGGGAAGTGGCATGCGGCACCACGCGGTTCACGCCGGCGGCGATGACCTTGTCGTCCGGACCGAACACCACCGCGCCGAACGGGCCGCCGCTGGCATGGTCGACGTTCAGCTGCGACAGCTCGATGGCCAGTGCGACCTTGGCCTCATCACCGGGATAGCGACGATCCAGGTCGATCTGGTCGTGGATCCAGGCGGGAAGGGTCAGGTGGACTTGCGCGTACAGCATCGCGGGGTGCCTCATAGGGGAAACAGGAAAAGACGGCGCGCAGTGTAGCCCGCCCCCCGGTGACGGGGGCGGGGCGGCACGGCGGCAGGTCGGAGGTGGTGCCGGGCCGGCACCGGGGGACCGCAGCAGGCCGGCTCAGGCCGACCAGGTGTTGCGCAGGGTCACGCTGCGGTTGAACACCGGCTTGGCTTCGGTGTGGTCGCGGCGGTCGGCGACGAAGTAGCCGGTGCGCTCGAACTGGAACGACTGCTCCGGGGCAGCGCTGGCCGCGGCCGGCTCGACATAGCCGGTGACGGTGCGGCGCGATGCCGGGTTGAGGTAGTCGCGGTAGGTCTTGCCTTCCGATTCGTCGTCCGGGTTGGGCACCGAGAACAGACGGTCGTACAAACGGATCTCGGCCGGCACGCCGTGCACGGCGCTGACCCAGTGGATGGTGCCCTTGACCTTGCGGTTGGCGCCTTCCATGCCCGGGCGCGATTCCGGATCCAGCCAGCCGCGCAGTTCGGTGATGGTGCCGTCGGCATCCTTGATCACCTCGTCGCAACGGATGATGCCGGCGCCGCGCAGGCGCACTTCGCCACCGGTCACCAGGCGCTTCCAGCCCTTGGGCGGCACTTCGGCGAAGTCCTCGCGGTCGATCCACACCTCGCGGGCGAACGGCACCTGGCGGCTGCCGAATCTCTCGTCCTTCGGGTGGTTGCTGAAGGTCAGCTGCTCTTCGTGGCCGTCGGGCAGGTTGGTCAGCACCAGCTTCACCGGATCGACCACGGCCATGCGGCGCGCGGCGGCGCTGTCCAGGTCTTCGCGCAGCGCGCCTTCCAGCACGCTGAAATCGATCAGCGAATTCTGCTTGCTGATGCCCACGCGTTCGGCGAACAGGCGCATCGCCGCCGGGGTGTAGCCGCGGCGGCGCAGGCCCTGCAGGGTCGGCATGCGCGGGTCTTCCCAGCCGTCCACCAGCTGTTCGGTCACCAGCGCCATCAGCTTGCGCTTGCTCATCACCGTGTAGTTGATGTTCAGGCGCGAGAACTCGATCTGGCGCGGCTTGGCGGCTTCGCGCGGCAGGCCGCGTTCCACCAGCGGGGCGGTCAGCGCGTCGTCGTGCGGCAGGTCCACGTTGTCTACGCACCAGTCATACAGCGGGCGGTGGTCTTCGAATTCCAGCGTGCACAGCGAATGGGTGATGCCCTCGATGGAATCGCCCAGCGCGTGGGCGAAGTTGTACATCGGGTAGATCGGCCAGGCGTTGCCGGTGTTCTGGTGCTCGACGTGCTTGATGCGGTAAAGCGCCGGGTCGCGCAGGTTGATGTTGCCGCTGGCCATGTCGATCTTCGCGCGCACGGTGCGTGCACCGTGCGGGAATTCGCCGGCACGCATGCGCCGGAACAGGTCCAGGTTCTCCTCGACGCTGCGGTCGCGCCACGGCGACGGGCGGCCCGGTTCGGTGAGGGTGCCGCGGTAGGCGCGCACCTCCTCGGCCGACAGGTCGCAGACGTAGGCCTTGCCCTGTTCGATCAGCTTCTCGGCGGCCAGGTAGTAGACCTGGAAGTAGTCGGAGGCATGGCGCAGCTCGTTCCACTCAAAGCCCAGCCAGCGCACGTCGTCCTGGATGGCGGTGACGTACTCGAGGTCTTCCTTGGCCGGGTTGGTGTCGTCAAAGCGCAGGTTGCAGACGCCGCTGAACTCACCGGCCAGGCCGAAGTTCAGGCAGATCGACTTGGCGTGGCCGATGTGCAGGTAGCCGTTCGGTTCCGGCGGGAACCGGGTCTTGATCGCTTGGTGCTTCCCGCTGGCCAGGTCCTCGCGCACGATCTGGCGCACGAAGTTGCGCTTTTCGGGGCTGTCGGTGGAGGTTTCGGGGCTGGCAGGGGTGTGCTCGGACATGAGGCGCGAAAAAGAGAGGCAGAAAGACTGCCAGTCTAGCGCGTACGCGGCGGGGCTGCCCGGTGGCGCCTGGGGGGCGCTGGGTTCGCCGGGCATGGCCCGGCGCTGCCAGCCCCGGCGGCCCGGCGCGGTGCGCGCGATCACTGCGGGCCCGGCCCGGCGGGCGCAGCGGTGCGATTCAGGCCCCGGGCGTATGCTGGAGGCCTGTCCCCCGTAGCCGCCGCATGCACATCGTGTACAAGGCCGACAACCTGTTCGACGCCCACCTGGTCAAGCACGCGCTGGAAAACGCCGGCATTCCGGCCTTCGTGTTCGGCGAATCGCTGCTGGGCGGCATGGGCGAGCTTCCCCTGTTCGGCGTGCTGCGGGTTGGCATCCCCGACGCGGCGCGGCCGGAGGCGGAGCAGATCGTGGCCGGGCTGGACTTGGGCCACGTGGCCGGCGACCCCATCTCAGACACAGATGATTTGGCCGGGCTGCCGGCATAGGAGGGCGACATGGTGGGAATCGGACAGGGCATCCTCGGCATCGGGGCCTTCAAGCAGCGCCTGCCGCGCCCGGACGAGGCGCTACCGGGCCGCGACCAGCCGTTGCCGCTACACAACAACCAGCACTTCGTGAACAGCCACCCGCTGAAGGACCGTTTCGCCGGCCTGCAGCAGATCCGCTTCGCGATGGGCTGCTTCTGGGGCGCCGAGCGCAAGTTCTGGACCGAGCCGGGCGTCTACAGCACCTCGGTTGGCTACGCCGGTGGCAGCACCCCGAACCCGACCTATGAAGAGGTCTGTTCGGGGCTGACCGGGCATACCGAAGTGGTGCATGTGGTGTTCGACCCGGTCGTGGTTTCGCTGGATCGCCTGCTGCAGCTGTTCTGGGAAAGCCATGACCCGACCCAGGGCATGCGCCAGGGCAACGACACCGGCACCCAGTACCGCTCGGCCATCCATGCCACCGACGAGGCGCAGTTCGCGGCCGCGCTGGCCAGCCGCGAACGCTACCAGGTGCGGCTGAACGATGCAGGGCTGGGCACGATCACCACGGAAATCGTCTACCCGGCGCCCACCTACTACTACGCCGAGGACTACCACCAGCAGTACCTTGCCAAGAACCCGAACGGCTACTGCGGCATCGGTGGCACCGGCGTCAGCTGCCCGATCGGGCTGGATGTCGGCGCCGCCGGGTGATCCCCCTGCGCGGGGCGCGGCGGTGATCGCGCGCGCCCGCCATGGACAGACGGCGCGGAAATCCCGCGCCGTCTTCCGTTCCAGGACCAGCCGGTGTGGCCGCGCTCAGCCCAGTTTCGCCAGCACCGCGTCGGTGGCGGCAGCGGCGCTGACCGCCGCGCCCTTGGCGGCCAGGTCGGCGGTGAACACGCCGTCATCCAGCACCGCATGCACGGCCGCTTCCACGGCGGCCGCTTCGGCTTCCAGACCCAGCGAGTGGCGCAGCAGCATCGCTGCGCTGAAGATCGTCGCGTAGGGGTTGGCGATGCCCTTGCCGGCGATGTCCGGTGCCGAACCATGGATCGGCTCGTAGATGCCCACCGCACCCGGTTCGCCCAGCGAGGCCGACGGCAGCAGGCCCAGCGAGCCGGCCAGCATCGACGCTTCGTCGGTGAGGATGTCGCCGAACATGTTCTCGGTGACGATCACGTCGTACTCGCGCGGCTTGGCCAGCAGGTGCATGGCCATCGAATCGACCAGCTGGTGTTCCAGCGCCACGTCCGGAAATTCCTCGCGGCCGATGCGCGCGGCCACGTCGCGCCACAGGCGCGAGGTCTCCAGCACGTTGGCCTTGTCCACCGAGGTAACCTTGCCGCGGCGCTGCCGGGCCAGGCGGAAGGCGCTGCGCAGCACGCGCTCGATCTCGGCCACGGTGTAGCGGCACAGGTCGCTGGCGCTGTCGGCGTCGCGGGTCTTGTCGCCGAAGTAGATGCCGCCGGTCAGTTCGCGCACCACCACGAAGTCCACGCCCTGCAGCAGCTCGGCCTTGATCGGCGAGGCGTGCAGCGCGGCTTCGTGGGTACGCACCGGGCGCAGGTTGGCGTACAGGCCCAGCGCCTTGCGGATCGCCAGCAGGCCCTGTTCCGGCCGCACCTTGGCGTTCGGGTCGGACCACTTCGGGCCGCCCACCGCGCCCAGCAGCACCGCGTTGGCTGCCTGGCAGGCGGCCAGGGTGGCGGCGGGCAGCGGCTCACCGTGGCGGTCGATGGCGATGCCACCGATGTCGTGCTCGCTGAAGGTGAAGGTGTGGTTGAAGCGTTCGGCGACGGCCTTCAGGACGGCGACCGCGGCGGCGGCCACTTCCGGGCCGATGCCATCACCGGGCAGGGCAACAATTTCAGCGTGCATGCTCACTCTCGTAACGTTCGATTTCAGGGACACGGCCCAACAGATACCCCAACTGGTCCACGCCTTCCAGCAGGCAGGTCTGCGAGAAGCCGTCCAGCGGGAAGGAATAGACGCGGCCGTCGGGCGTGCGCAGCTCGCGCGTGGCCACGTCGATGGTCAGTTCGTCGTCCGGGCGCTGCATCAGCGCCTGCACGTCGGCTTCGTCCAGCACGATCGGCAGCAGGCCGTTTTTCAGCGAGTTGCCGCGGAAGATGTCGGCGATCTCGCTGCTGACGATGGCGCGCAGGCCCAGGTCGGTCAGTGCCCACGGCGCGTGTTCGCGCGAGGAACCGCAGCCGAAGTTGCGCCCGGCCAGCAGGATGCTGCGGCCGGCGTTGTGCGGCTGGTTGAAGGCAAAGCCGGCCACCGGCGAACCGTCGGCCTGCCAGCGCCAGTCATTGAAGGCGTTGCGGCCCAGGCCGGCGCGTTCGGTGGTGGACAGGAACCGCGCCGGAATGATCTGGTCGGTGTCGATGTTGGTCTGCGCCAGCACCACGCTGGACGAGGTGAGCGTACGGAAACCGGCCATCACGCCACCTCCTGTGCGAACAGTTCGCGGGTGTCGGCCACCTGGCCCTTCACCGCTGCCCACGCCGCGCTCATCGGCGAGGCCAGCAGGGTGCGCGAACCGGGGCCCTGGCGGCCCTCGAAGTTGCGGTTGCTGGTGCTCACGGCCAGCTGGCCCGGGGCGACCAGGTCACCGTTCATGGCGATGCACATCGAGCAGCCCGGCTCGCGCCACTCGGCACCAGCCGCACGCACGATCTCGTGGATGCCTTCGGCCTCGGCCTGGCGCTTGACGATCTCCGAGCCCGGCACCACCAGCATGCGCACGCCGTCGGCCACCTGGCGGCCGCGCAGCACCTGCGCCACTTCGCGCATGTCGCTCAGCCGGCCGTTGGTGCACGAGCCGACGAACACCACGTCCACCGGCGTGCCTGCCAGCGCCGTGCCCGCCTGGAAGTGCATGTAGTCCAGGCCCTTCTGCGCGGCGGCATCGTTGGCGGCCGGAATCGGCGCGTCCACGGCGATGGCCGTGCCCGGGTGCGTGCCCCAGGTCAGCGTCGGGCGGATGTCGGCCGCATCGATGTGCACTTCGCTGTCGAAGCGTGCGCCTTCATCGCTGCGCAGCTGCTGCCAGCGCGCCAGGGCAGCGTCGAAGTCGGCGCCCTTGGGGCCGCGCGGGGTAGCGGCGACGAAGTCGAAGGTGACCTGGTCGGGGGCGACCATGCCGGCACGCGCGCCGGCTTCGATCGACATGTTGCACAGGGTCATGCGCTGTTCCATGTCCATCGCTTCGATGGTGCTGCCACGGAACTCGATGACGTGGCCGGTGCCACCGTTGACGCCGATCACGCCGATGATATGCAGCACCACGTCCTTGGCACCGACGCCGGGCGCCAGCGGACCATCGACGGTGATCGCGAAGGTTTTCGCCTTGCGCTGCAGCAGGCACTGCGTGGCCAGCACGTGGCCGACTTCGCTGGTGCCGATGCCGAAGGCCAGCGAACCGAACGCGCCGTGAGTGGAGGTATGGCTGTCACCGCAGACGATGGTCATGCCCGGCTGGGTGAAGCCCTGTTCCGGTGCGATGACGTGGACGATGCCGCGGTTGGCCGAGGCCATGTCGAACAGCTCGATGCCGTGCTCGGCGCAGTTGCGTGCCAGGGTGGCGACCTGCGCTTCGCTGGCGGCGCTGGCGTAGGGCAGGGTGCCATCGGCGGCGACCGGCAGGGTCGGCGTGGAATGGTCCATCGTCGCCTTGGTGCGGTCCGGGCGGCGCGGCGCCAGGCCGCGTTCGCGCAGCTCGGTGAAGGCCTGCGGCGAGGTGACCTCGTGGATCAGGTGCAGGTCGATGTACAGCACGGCGGGCGCGCTGTCGGATTCAGGGACGACCACGTGGGCGTCCCACAGTTTGTCGTACAGGGTGCGGGGTGCGGAAGTCATGCAGGTGCCTGGCAGGAGTACGAAGGAACGAACATCGGGAAAGAGCGTGGAAGGGTCAAGCCGGCGGCGGCGGGCCGGTACCCGCCGCCCTGTGCAGGGCAGCGGGCCGTGGGCTCAGGCCGTGGCGGTGGCCGGTGCGGCGGCAGTGCCGGCCGTTTCGGCCTGGCGCTGGCGCAGCAGCCGGTTGGCCACGTCCAGCCAGGCCAGCGCGGAGGCTTCGATGATGTCCTTGCTGGTGCCGGTGCCGTCATATTCGACGCCGTCGTGGTGCACGCTCAGGTTGGCCTCGCCACGGGCATCAGCGCCGATGCCAACACTGTGCACGTGGTAGCTGTCCAGCATCAGCTGCACGCCGGTGGCGGCGGACAGTGCACCGAACAGCGCATCCACCGGGCCGTCGCCCTGGGCGGTTTCGGCCACGCGCTTGCCGTCCGGGTCGGACAGCTCCACCAGCGCGTTGGGGCGGCTGCCGACATCGCTGATGGTCATCGAGGCCAGGCGGTAGCCCTGTGCATTGGCACCGCCCTGCATCAGCACCTGCAGGTCGGCATCGGTCACCACGCGCTGTTCCTCGCACAGGTTCTTGAAGCGCTCGAACACCAGCTTCAGCTCTTCTTCTTCCAGCCAGAAGCCCAGTGCGCGCAGGCGCGCTTCAACCGCGGCGCGGCCACTGTGGCGGCCCAGCACCATCTGCGAATCCTCCCAGCCCACGTCTTCCGGGCGCATGATCTCGTAGGTGCCACGGTGGCGCAGCATGCCGTGCTGGTGGATGCCCGACTCATGCGCGAACGCATTGCCGCCGACGATGGCCTTGTTACGCTGCACCGGCATGCCGACCAGCCGCTGCAGCAGCTGCGAGGTGGCCACGATGCGCGGTGTGTTGATCGCGGTGTCTTGCTCGTAGAAGGCCTGGCGCACCTTCAGCACCATGGCGATTTCTTCCAGCGAACAGTTGCCGGCGCGTTCGCCGATGCCGTTGATGGTGCACTCGACCTGGCGGGCGCCGCCTTCCACGGCGGCCAGCGAGTTGGCCACGGCCAGGCCTAGGTCGTTGTGGCAGTGCGCGCTGAAGATGACGTTGGCCGCGTTGGGTACATCGGCGACGCCGGCAATGACCTGCTGGAACATCGCACGGATTTCTTCCGGCGTGGTGAAGCCCACGGTGTCGGGCAGGTTGATGGTGCTGGCACCGGCGGCGATGGCCACGCGCGCCACCTCGATCAGGTAGTCCAGTTCGGTGCGGGTGGCATCCTCGGCCGAGAACTCGACATCGTCCACGTACGAGCGTGCCAGGGTGACATGCTTGCGCACCGATTCCAGCACCTGTTCGCGGCTCATGCGCAGCTTGTGCTCGCGGTGCAGCGGGCTGGTGGACAGGAACAGGTGCAGGCGCGGGTTGGCGGCCACTTCCAGCGCGCGCGCCGAGGTTTCGATGTCGGCCTGCAGGCAGCGCGACAGGACCGTGAGGGTGGGGCGGCGCAGTTCGCGGCCGATCATCGCCATCGCTTCACGGTCGGACTGGGAACTGGCCGGGAAGCCGGTTTCCATGATGTCCACGCCCAGTTCGTCCAGCGCACGCGCCATCACCAGTTTCTGCGGTGGGCTCATGCTGCAGCCGGGGGACTGCTCGCCATCACGCAGGGTGGTATCGAAGATGCGGATGCGCGGGATGGTAATTCGTTCAATGGTGGTCACAGGGAGATCTCCTCGACAGCGGGCGTGACGGCGTGCAGGTGGGAAACAGGGGAAGACGGGGAAGCAGCAAGGGGCGGCGGCGCGGGGCGCGCAACGGGCCGTGGGGTGTCCGCGCGGCGGCGGCGCGGCTTGCGCGGCGGCCGTGGGCGGATGTCGGTAAGCAGTGCGGCCAGCACGGTGGCATCGATGTTGCCGCCGGAGACCACCGCGCACTTGCGGCGGCCGGCCACGCGGCGGCCGGCGGCCAGGGCCAGCGCGCCGGCGCCCTCGGCGATGATGTGTTCTTCCAGCGCCAGCCGCACCAGCGTTTCGCGCAGCTCGGCCTCGCGCACGATCACCACATCGTCCAGCAGTGCCGTGCAGAGGCGGCGGGTCAGGAAGCCGGGAATCTTCACTCGCACGCCATCGGCCAGCGAGGGCAACGGTGCGATCTCGCGCGCATCGCCGGCGATGGCGCGGGCCATCGCATCGACGCCCTCCACCTGCGCACCGATGATGCGCACGCCCTGCGATTTCAGCGCCAGCGCCACGCCCGACGCCAGGCCACCGCCGCCGATCGGCACGATCACCACGTCCGGTGCATGCGCGGCCAGTTCAATGCCGACCGTGCCCTGGCCGGCGATCACATCGGCATCGTCGAAGGCGGACAGGAAGCGGTAGCCGTGGCGCGCGGCCAGTTCGACGGCGAAGGCGTAGGCCTCGTCGTAGCTGTTGCCATGCTGGCGCACGGCGGCACCCCAATGCGCGACGCCGGCGATCTTGGCGGCCGGCGCACCGTGCGGCATCACGGTGATGGCCGGCACGTCCAGGCGGTAGGCCGCCCAGGCCACGCCCTGGGCGTGGTTACCGGCCGATGCGCAGATCACCGGGCGGCTGTCGCCGCGTTCGCGGCCGGCCAGCAGGGCGTTGAGGGCGCCGCGCACCTTGTAGGAACCGGTGCGCTGCAGGTTTTCCAGTTTCAGCCAGGTGCCGAACCGCTCTGCATGGTGCAGCGGCGTGGGCGGCAGGAAGCGGCGCAGGCGGGCCTGCGCAGCCAGGACATCGGCAACGGTTACGTCGCCGACATCGCTTTCCGGGTTGCCACTAGCGGCCGGCATGGGCCACCAGCAGGGGGCGCGCAGGCGCCGGGCACGGGCGGCGAAGAAGACGCCTCCGTACCGGCACCCCCGCCAGGGCGGTGCGAGTGTTCATGACGGTACTCCTTCCAGTTCCACGGGCGCGCTGCTTTCCACGGGCGTGATGCGCACCGAGATGCAGTCGTAGATCTTCTCGATCTGGCGGCACAGCGTCTCCGGCGGGCGCTGGCTGCTGACCACCATCTGCAGGTGCCAGCGGCCATCGTCGGCGGCCACCGGCGCACCGTTGATGGCGCGGGGGGCGAAGCCACGGCGCTCGGCCATGCCGATCACGCGCAGCAGCGCGCCTTCGGCGGGCTGCAGCACCAGGTCAAGCCGGTAATGCATGGGTCGACTCCTGTCGGGCATGGGCGGGGTTGGCTTCCAGCATCGTGCTGTTGGCGGTGTTGGGCGGCACCAGCGGCCACACGTTGGCGCGTGCATCGATGGCCACGTGCAGCAGCGCCGGGCCCGGCTCGGCCAGCAGCGCGGCCAGCCCGCCTTCAACGTCGTCACGCGCATCGACGCGGCTGGCGGCGATGCCGAACACCTTGGCCAGCGCGACGAAATCGGGGTTGTCGGACAGGTCGATCTCGCTGTAGCGCTCGGCGAAGAACAGCTCCTGCCACTGCCGCACCATGCCCAGCGAGCTGTTGTCCAGCAGCACGATCTTCACCGGCAGCCGGCAGCGGGCGATGGTGGCCAGTTCCTGCACGTTCATCATGAAGCTGCCATCGCCGGACACCAGCACCACGGTGCGCTCGGGGCAGGCGAACTGCGCGCCCATCGCCGCCGGCAGGCCGAAGCCCATGGTGCCCAGCGCACCGCTGGTGAGGTGGTTGCGCGGGTGGTTGAAGTGGCAGTGCTGGGCCACCCACATCTGGTGCTGGCCGACATCGCAGGCGATCACCGCATCGGCCGGGGCCAGTTCGCTCAGCCGCTTCAGCAGGGCCGGGGCATAGATGTGCTGGCCGGGTGCATCGTAGCGGGCGGCGAAGCGTTCGCGGTGCTGCGCGCAGCGCCTGCGCCACGCGTCCTGGTGCGCCCCGGGGGAGGGGAAGGCCGCACGCAGGGCGTTGATGGCATGGCCGACGTTGCCCGGCACCGCCACGTCGGCGGTGCGCAGCTTGGAGATTTCGTAGGCATCGGCGTCGATGTGGACCACGCGCGCGAACGGGGCGAACTCGGCCAGCTTGCCGGTGGCACGGTCATCGAAGCGCGCGCCCAGCACCAGCAGCAGGTCGCTTTCCTGCACGGCCATGTTGGCTGCGCGGGTGCCGTGCATGCCCAGCATGCCCAGTGACTGCGGGTGGCGGGCCGGCAATGCACCCAGCCCACGCAGGGTCATCACGGTGGGAATGCCGCTGGCTTCCACGAACGCACGCAGTTCCTGCACCGCATCACCCAGGGCGATGCCACCGCCGGCGTAGACCACCGGCTTGTGGGCCGCCGCGATCGCG
Organism: Stenotrophomonas maltophilia; assembly: GCA_009912235.1. GTDB lineage: Bacteria > Pseudomonadota > Gammaproteobacteria > Xanthomonadales > Xanthomonadaceae > Stenotrophomonas > Stenotrophomonas maltophilia_AV. The sequence continues at coordinate 229,193 of WNDS01000003.1, read as the reverse complement.
GCGATGGCCTCGGCGATGGCCGCATCGGCGGCCGGCGGCGGCGCTGCCACGCGTGCCGGCGCATGTGCCGGCAGGTGGCTGGCATCGGCCAGCTGCACGTCCTTGGGCAGGTCGATCAGCACCGGTCCCGGCCGCCCCTCACGGGCGATGCGGAAGGCATCGGCCACCACCTGCGGCAGGTCGTCCACACTGCGCACCAGCCAGCTGTGCTTGACGATGGGCATCGTCAGCCCGAACACATCCAGTTCCTGGAAGGCATCGGTGCCCAGCAGCGGGGTGCCGACCTGGCCGGTGATGCAGACCATCGGTACCGAATCCAGCATGGCATCGGCGATGCCGGTGACCAGGTTGGACGCGCCGGGACCGGAGGTGGCCACGCAGACGCCGACCTGGCCGCTGGCACGTGCAAAGCCATTGGCGGCCAGCGCGGCACCCTGCTCATGGCGTACCAGGATGTGCTTCAGCGACGAATCCACCAGCGCGTCGTAGAACGGCATGATGGTGCCGCCGGGGTAGCCGAACAGCGTGCGGACGCCCTCGGCCTCCAGCGCCTGGGTCAGCCAGCGCGCGCCGTTGGGCGCTGCGCTGCGGTGTGCGGGGTTGTTCATGGGAAACCTTGCGAAGCGGGGGTGGGGAGGCCGCGTGGTTACGCGGCCTGACCTTGCAACCAGACCATCTTGGCGCGCAGTTCCTTGCCTACCTTCTCGATCGGGTGTTCCAGGTCGGCCTGCTTGAACCGGTTGTAGTTCGGCAGGCCGGCTTCGTACTCGGCGACCCAGTTCTTGGTGAAGGTGCCGTCCTGGATGTCCTTCAGCACCGCCTTCATGCGCTCCTTGGTGCCGGCGTCGATTACCCGAGGGCCGCTCACGTAGTCGCCGTACTGCGCGGTTTCGGAAATGAATTCGAGCATGCGCGAGATGCCGCCTTCGTAGAACAGGTCCACGATCAGCTTCAGTTCGTGCAGCACTTCGTAGTAGGCGATCTCCGGCTGGTAACCGGCTTCCACCAGCGTCTCGAAGCCGGCCTGCACCAGTGCCGAAGCGCCGCCGCACAGCACGGCCTGTTCGCCGAACAGATCGGTTTCGGTCTCTTCCTTGAAGGTGGTCTGGATCAGGTTGGCGCGTGCACCGCCCAGGCCGGCGGCATAGGCCAGCGCGAACTCGGCGGCCTTGCCGCTCTTGTCCTGGTAGACCGCCCAGATGCACGGCACGCCACGGCCGATTTCATACTCGCGGCTCACCAGCGCACCCGGGCCCTTGGGGGCGACCAGCACCACGTCCAGATCATCGCGCGGGGTGATCATGTCGAAATGCACGTTCAGGCCATGCGCGAACAGCAGCACCGCACCCTGCTTCATGTTCGGCGCCAGCACTTCGTCGTACAGCTTTTTCTGCACCATGTCCGGGGTCAGCACGGCCACCAGGTCGGCCTCCTTCACGGCCTCGGCCGGTGCCTTCACGGTGAAGCCGTCGGCCTGTGCCTTGACCTCGGTCGGGCCACCGGGGCGCAGGCCGACCACCACGTCGAAGCCGGATTCACGCAGGTTCAGCGCGTGTGCGCGGCCCTGGCTGCCATAGCCGATGACAGCGATCTTGGTCTGGGTCAGGTCGTTGGTGCTCATGGGGAAGTTCCTAGCGGGAGTGGGAAAAAAAAGCCGGCCGGTCGTCGTGGGGACGGACCGGCCGGTCAGGGGTAAGCGGAGCGGATGGGGGAGGCGCGGTGCATCGCACAGCCGGCACCGCCACGGGTGGTCGTGGTGCAGCGGGTCCGGGTTGTGGGCGAGGCGGTAGTCATGGCGGTGGTTGCTTCTGTAACTAGGTTCTGAAATGAAAAAACCCGCACCTGGGCGGGTGCGGGTTTTTGTCGAGTCCCGGTGTGTTTTCTGCTTACACACTGGCTCGTCCCGCACCTGTTGGTTGGGTAATAAGTACGAGCACAAGAATCGAACGCAGCGACGCGGCACCGATGTCGGCAGCGTGCAGGTGGGTTCGCGGTGGCGTATTATGATGCAACATGTGATCGAGAGGAACACATGCTTTTTGGTGGTGTCAACCCTTCGTTGATGATTTTTTCGAGGCCGCGCCGGCATCCTGCGCAATCCCTTGCGGCATAAGCATGGTTGCCGCTGAAAGTGTTTCGGTGAACTCCAATTCAGTCCTTTCGCAGCGTTTTTCTGCGCGGGAATGGGGGGCTGCTGCCGCTGCGCTCGCCGGGCATGGCCCGGCGCTACCCGGGCGGATACGTTTCCGCCCGGCCAAGCGTGGCGGCGTGTCACCGCCGTCCATGACCTCTGCCCGATGCCGCATGAAGGCCGCAGCGGCGAAGATCGGGCATCACCCTTTCCCCGGAACCCGACCGTGTCCCGACGTCTTGCCCGTTCCCTGCTGGCTGCCGCCGTGCTGGCGGCCATGCCCGCGCTGTCCTTCGCCGCCGACCGCATCACCGGCCATACCTTCGCCACCCGCTCGGAGGTGATCGCCCCGCATGCCATGGCCGCCACCTCGCAGCCACTGGCCACCCAGGTCGCGCTGGACGTGATGAAGGCCGGCGGCTCGGCGGTGGACGCGGCCATCGCCGCCAACGCCGCGCTGGGCCTGATGGATCCGACCGGCAACGGCGTCGGTGGCGACCTGTTTGCCATCGTGTGGGACCCGAAGACCCAGAAGCTGTACGGCTACAACGGCTCGGGCCGTTCACCGAAGTCGCTGACCCTGGCCGAGTTCCAGCGCCGCGGCCTGAAGGAGATCCCCGCCACCGGCCCGCTGCCGGTCTCGGTGCCCGGCGCGGTCGACGGCTGGTTCGCCCTGCATGAGCGCTTCGGCCGCAAGCCGATGGCCGACAACCTGGCCCCGGCCATCCGCTATGCGCGCGAAGGCCACCCGGTGGCCGAGGTCATCGCCTACTACTGGGACCGCTCGGTACCCAAGCTGTCCAAGTACCCCGGCTTCAGCGAACAGTTCACCATCAACGGCCACGCCCCGCGCAAGGGCGAGATGTGGAAGAACCCGAACCTGGCCAACACCCTGCAGCAGATCGCCGACGGCGGCCGCGATGCCTTCTACAAGGGCGCCATCGCCCACACCATCAGCGATTACTTCAAGGCCAACGGCGGTTACCTGAGCTACCAGGACATGGCAGACCACCACGGCGAATGGGTCGATCCGGTCAGCAGCAACTACCGGGGCTACGACGTGTGGGAGCTGCCGCCCAACAGCCAGGGCATCGCCGCGTTGCAGATCCTCAACGTGCTGGAGGGCTACGACTTCTCGAAGATTCCGTTCGGCTCACCCGAGCACGTGCACCTGTTCGTGGAAGCCAAGAAGCTGGCCTTCGCCGACCGCGCGCGCTTCTATGCCGACATGGCGTTCTAGCCGGCACCGGTGCAGAAGCTGATCTCCAAGGAATACGCCGCCCAGCGCCGTGCGCTGATCTCGATGGACACGGCGCTCAAGGCCGTGCAGCCGGGCACCCCGAAGCAGCTGGAGGAGGGTGACACCATCTACATGACCGTGGCCGACGCCGACGGCATGATGGTGTCGCTGATCCAGTCCAACTACCGCGGCATGGGCAGCGGCATGGCCCCGCCGGGGCTGGGCTTCATCCTGCAGGACCGTGGCGAGATGTTCGTGCTGCAGAAGGACCATCCCAACGGCTACGCACCGGGCAAGCGCCCGTTCCAGACCATCATTCCGGCCTTCATCACCAAGGGCGGCAAGCCGTACGCCAGCTTCGGCGTGATGGGTGGCGCGATGCAGCCGCAGGGCCATGCGCAGATCGTGATGAACCTGGTGGACTTCGGCATGAACCTGCAGGAAGCAGGTGATGCGCCGCGCATCCAGCACGAGGGCTCGACCGAACCGACCGGGCAGGCCACGGCGATGACCGACGGTGGCGAGGTGAACCTGGAAACCGGCTTCCCGTACGAGACGGTGCGTGCGCTGATGCGCAAGGGACACCGCGTGGTGTTTGCCGATGGTCCCTACGGCGGCTACCAGGCGATTCTGCGCGACCCGGACACGGGCGTGTACTACGGCGCCTCGGAGAGCCGCAAGGATGGGCAGGCGCCCGGCCCCCGACAGTTTCCGTGGCCGCCATCGCAGTAAAAGAAAAAAGAAAGAGCGACAGCAACAGCAGCAGCCGCTCGCTTTGGCCTGGGGTCAGATCCGTTTTCCATAGGAAAACGGATCTGACCCCTTCTCGTTTTCTGATACACCTCATCCACGCAACGCGTGGAAAACCAACCGTCACACGGAAACTGTCAGGGGTGGGGCGGTGTGGGTGGGCAGGACCGCAGGCGCCATGGATGGCGCCTGCGAGCCCCCATGGTCGGGTTCACGGCGTGTCCTGCCCAGCCACACCGCCCCACCCAACCCGCAGCAACCCAGAGCCGCTCTTGAATTTGAACTTGGGTTCTTGCTTGAAAAAGCAGTGCAGCCGCAGGCTGCAAAACAGCCCCCTCACTCCCGTTGCTGTGCCCGCGCGGCCTCCGCCTGCGTGTCTTCCTGCGCCGCCATCTCGCGTGCAATCCACGCATCGATCATGTGCCGCTGTCGCTGCGCCTGCCGCCGCTCGCGGGTGAACTCCTGGTCCAGCACCCGGTACAGCGACACCATCACCAGCACCATCAGCAACGCGAACGGCAGCGCCGCAATCGTGATCATCCCCTGCAGCGCATCCAGCCCACCGGCCAGCAGCAGCGCACCGGCAATCAGCGCAATGCCCACGCCCCACGCCAGCTTGCGCTTCAGCGGCGGATCGCCCGCCTCGTCGGTGGACATGCTGGCCAGCACCAGCACCGCCGAATCGGCCGAGGTCACGAAGAAGATCATCAACAGCACAAGCGCGATGCTCGACAGCAGCAACGGCAGCGGCATGCTGTCAAACAGCGTGAACAGCACCGTTTCATAGCCATTGCCCAGTGCCTGCACCAGGTCGGCCTGGCCGAAGATCTGCGCCCAGATGGCCGTGCCACCGAACACCGAGAACCAGAAGAAGCCCAGCAGCGTCGGCGCCAGCACCACGCCGATCACGAACTCGCGCACGCTGCGGCCGCGCGAGATGCGCGCGATGAACGAGCCCACGAACGGTGCCCAGGAAATCCACCAGGCCCAGTAGAAGATCGTCCAGTCCGCCACCCAGGTGCTGGAGGAGATCGGCGACATGCGCAGGCTCATCGTCACCAGCTGGTTGAGGTAGGAGCCCAGCGTGGTGGTGAACGTGTTGAAGATCGCCCCGGTCGGGCCCAGCACCAGCACCATGGCCAGCAGCAGCGCGGCCAGCGCCAGGTTGAAGTTGGACAGCCATTTGATGCCACGGTCCACGCCGCTCATGGTGGAGGCCATGTACAGCACGAAGGCCACCGTGATGATGGTCAGCTGCAGCGGCACGCCGGCCTGCACCCCGAAGATGTGCTCCACGCCGGCAGCGATCTGGATGGTGCCAAAGCCCAGCGTGGTCGCCACGCCGATCGCGGTGGCCACCATCGCCGCGATGTTGACCACCTTGCCGATCCAGCCGCGGTGGTGGTGGCCGATGGTCGGCTGCAGCATGTCGCTGACCAGCCCGCGGCCATTGCGGTTGAACTGGAACCAGGCCATCGCCAGGCCGATCAATGCGTAGATCGCCCACGGGTGCAGGCCCCAGTGGAAGAACGCGTAGCGCATCGAGGCGCGCGCGGCGTCCATGCTTTCCGGGGTGATGCCTTCCGGCGGCTTGCTGAAGTGCGAGATCGGCTCGGCCGCGCCCCAGAACACCAGGCCGATGCCCATGCCGGCGGCAAACAGCATCGACATCCAGCTGGCGCGCGAGAATTCGGGCTCGGCGTCTTCGCCGCCGATACGCAGGTTGCCGAAGCGGCCGAACGCCAGGTACATCAGGAACACCAGCGCCAGGAACACCACCAGCAGGTACAGCCAGCCGATGCCGCGGATGAGTTCGCCGAGGATGCTCTACACCACGGCATTGAAGGGACCCGGTGCGACACCGGCGAGCAGCACCAGAACCAGCACCAGTGCGATGGAAATACGGAACACCATGAAGGAGCGTCTCCGATCAGGATTGAGGGGAGCGAGTCAGAGCTTGCGTCGGGGGCCGGCGGCGGTGCCGGGCAGGGCGCCGTATATGCAGCGGGCAAGGGCGATAGAGGAAAGTGGCCGTGATGTTACTGAACAGGTCGTCACGGTTGCGTTAGCGGCGCGCCGTTCGCAGGCAGGCCATCCATGCTTTAATGCGCGGCAAGAAGCGGGGGTACCGGGCCAGTGGCCACGGTTGAGATAGTCCCTTGGAACCTGATTCGGCTCATACCGGCGTAGGGAAGCTTTGCAATGCAGGCCGTGCGTGGACATCGCCCAGGAACCGTCCTGGGGCGGTCCGTGCGCGCCGGCAGTGCGCCGCCGCTTCGTCCCTGACCACCCTGGACGATGCCCGATGAACGCACAGCCCTCCGCCCTGCAGCAACAGGCCCAGCAACTCTCCACGTCGGTGACCCGGCCCATTCCCGGTTCGCGCAAGATCCACGTGCCCGGTTCGCGCCCCGACCTGCGCATGCCCATGCGCGAGATCGCGCTGACCCGCACGCCGACGCTGTTCGGTGGCGAAGAAAACGCACCGTTGACGGTGTATGACACCTCCGGCCCGTACACCGACCCCGATGCGCGCATCGACCTCTCCACCGGTCTGCCGGCGCTGCGCCGTGGCTGGATCGAGGAACGCGGCGACACCGAAGCGCTGGCCGGCCTGAGTTCGGCATTCGGCCGTGCGCGCGAGCACGATGCACGGCTGGATGCGGTGCGCTTCCCGGCGCGCGTGCAGCCACGGCGCGCGCAGGCTGGCGCCAATGTCACCCAGATGAATTACGCACGCCGCGGCACCATCACTCCGGAAATGGAGTTCGCGGCCATCCGCGAGAACCAGCGGCTGGATGCGATCCGCGATGCCGGGCTGCTGCAGCAGCACCCGGGGCAGTCCTTCGGCGCCTCGATCCAGAAGATCATCACCCCCGAATTCGTGCGCGATGAAATCGCCCGTGGCCGCGCGGTGCTGCCCAACAACATCAACCACCCGGAAAGCGAGCCGATGATCATCGGCCGCAACTTCCTCACCAAGATCAACGCCAACATCGGCAACAGCGCGGTGTCCTCCGGCATCGCCGAGGAAGTGGAGAAGCTGGTGTGGGCCATCCGCTGGGGGGCGACACGGTGATGGACCTGTCCACCGGCAAGCACATCCACGAAACGCGCGAATTGATCATCCGCAACTCGCCGGTGGCCATCGGCACCGTGCCGATCTACCAAGCGCTGGAGAAGGTCGATGGCCGCGCCGAGGAACTGACCTGGGAGATCTTCCGCGACACGCTGGTGGAGCAGGCCGAGCAGGGCGTGGACTACTTCACCATCCACGCCGGCGTGCTGCTGCACTACGTACCGCTCACCGCCCGGCGCGTGACCGGCATCGTCAGCCGTGGTGGTTCGATCATGGCCAAGTGGTGCCTGGCCCATCACAAGGAGAATTTCCTCTACACGCACTTCGAGGATATCTGCGAGATCATGAAGGCCTACGACGTGACCTTCTCGCTGGGTGACGGCCTGCGCCCGGGCTGCATTGCCGACGCCAACGATGCCGCGCAGTTCGGCGAACTGGAAACGCTGGGCGAACTGACGAAGATCGCGTGGAAGCACGACCTGCAGACCATGATCGAAGGCCCCGGCCATGTGCCGATGCAGCTGATCAAGGAGAACATGGACAAGCAGCTGGCCGAGTGCGGTGAAGCGCCGTTCTACACGCTGGGGCCGCTGACCACCGACATCGCGCCGGGCTACGACCACATCACCAGTGCGATCGGTGCGGCGATGATCGGCTGGTTCGGCACGGCGATGCTCTGCTATGTCACTCCGAAGGAACACCTGGGCCTGCCCAACCGCCAGGATGTGCGCGACGGCATCATGGCCTACCGCATCGCCGCCCATGCTGCCGACCTGGCCAAGGGCCACCCCGGTGCGCAGGCGCGCGACAACGCGCTGAGCAAGGCGCGGTTCGAATTCCGCTGGGAAGACCAGTTCCACCTCGGGTTGGACCCGGAGAAGGCCAAGGAATTCCACGACGAGACCCTGCCCAAGGACGCGCACAAGCTGGCCCACTTCTGTTCGATGTGCGGCCCGCACTTCTGTTCGATGAAGATCACCCAGGACGTGCGCGAGTACGCCGAGTCCGGCATGCAGGAAAAGGCCGAACAGTTCCGCGCCAGCGGGGCGGAGGTCTACCACCAGGGCTGAGGCGGCCACGGCGGTGGAGGGCGGGCCGGCCTGGTGCCGGCACCACCACGCCACCACGGGCTGCCCCTTATCCTCGCCGCATCGCCGCCGCGGAAGGACGCCATGCCCATTGCACCCACCACCCGCTGGCTGGCCATTGCCCGCCGCCATCCCTCGGCCTGGTTGCTGGGCCTGCAGCTGCTGGCGGTGCTGCTGTACCCGGCGCTGGATGGTAGCCGGGCCGGGCAGGCGCTGTTCGGGGCGTTCGGCATGGCCGTGCTGGGTCTGGCGCTGTGGGTGGTGCAGCGCAGCCCGCTGGGCACGTGGCTGGCACTGGTGCTGTCGTTGCCGGCGGTGGTGTTCTCGCTGGCCGGGGCCTGGCTGCAGCAGCCGGCGCTGGCCACCACCGCGCAGGTGCTGGAAAGCCTGCTGTACTTCTATACCGCCGGTGCGCTGATCGCCTACATGCTGCAGGACCACAAGGTCACCCGCGATGAGCTGTTCGCGGTCGGCGCCACCTTCACGCTGCTGGCCTGGGCGTTCGCCTACGCCTACGCGGTGTGTCAGCAGTGGTATCCGGGCAGTTTCACCGGGGACAGCGAGGGCTCGCAGCGCAGCTGGATGGAGCTGCTTTATCTCAGCTTCAGCTTGTTGTCAGGGGCGGGCCTGAGCGACGTGGTGCCGGTGCATCCGCAGGCCCGTGCACTGGTCATGCTGGAGCAGTTTTCAGGCGTGATGTACGTGGCATTGGTGGTGTCCAGACTGGTCGGCCTGACCGTGCTGCGGCGGGTTTGAACATGAATGCCGGATAAAAATTTCGCGCCCACGAAGGGCGCGAATGGTGAAGCTGGTTATGTGAATGCGTCGGCGAGAGAGCCTGGTGTCGACCCCGCGCGCGGGGTAACCGTCATAGGCTAATATTCGCGCGCCCCGGCTGATTTGCGTCATGCGCCCGGGCCGTGTGCGGAGTCTGGCTTTTTGCTGTGCCCAGGGAGAGGGTCGTCGAAACGTGTCCCCTGACGGGTGTGAAAGAAGGTTGGCTTCGTAGTACTGGATGAACAGCAGCGAGTTTCCGCCTCCGGGTGCCGACCAGGTGATGGTTGGCCAATGCCGTGTCAGCCTGTCTTCGCGTGAAGTGCAGGTGCCCGGCATGCGTCGCCTGCGCCGGCTCACGCCGAAGGCGCTCGCAGTGCTGCGCGTGTTGATGCGCCAGCCCGGCCGCGTGGTCACCCGCGATGAACTGTTCGCCGAGGTGTGGCCGGACACGCTGCCCACCAACGATGTGCTGACCCAGGAGGTCACCCAGCTGCGCAAGGTGTTCGCGGTGGATGAGGACGCCGGCACGGCGTACATCGAAACCATCGTCAAGAGCGGCTACCGCCTGCTGGTGCCGGTGACGGTGCTGGACGAGGCGCCGGTGATCAGTGCCGAGCCGGACACGCAGGACACGCCCGCCCCACGCCGCACCCGGCCGCTGCGACCGCTGCCACGGCGTTCCCGCCGCCGGGCACGGACGTGCCCCGGCGGCGGCGCCGCCTGCGCAAGGCGCTGCTGGCGGCCACCAGTGCCTGCATGCTGGTGGCGCTGCTGGTGATGACCGTGCTGCTGGTCGAACGTACGCCCACGCCCACTGCGCTGGATGCGGCGGTGGACGACGGCACGCGCGTGATCGGCAGCCCCGAGCGCCCGTACCGGCTGATCACCGCCAGCGCGGGCTTTGAAACCTATCCCACGCTGTCCCCCGATGGCTCGCAGATGGCCTACGAGGCGGCCGCTGCCGGTACCAACGGCACCACCATCAAGGTGCAGACCTCCGGCTATGCGCCTGCGCGCACGCTGCTGGCACCGCCGGCCGGCGCCAGCGACCGCTTCCCCAGCTGGTCGCCGGATGGGCGTGAGATCGCCTTCGCCCGGTTCAGTACCGACGGCAGCTGCCAGGTGCTGATCGCCAGCGCCACCGGCGGTGACCTGCGCCAGGCCACGCGCTGCGATGGCACCGAACTGCTCAGCTTCGACTGGACCCCCGATGGCCGCGGCCTGGTGTTCGGCAGCATGGCCGGCCGTTACGCGCACCGCGGCATCCGCGTGCTCGACCTGGCCAGCGACCAGTGGCGCGCGCTGGACTACCCCGTCGATGACGATGACTACGACTACGCCCCGCATTACTCCCCGGACGGGCGCTGGCTGGTGTTCGTGCGCAACCCGCAGCTGGGCGACCTGTGGCGGATGCCGGCGCAGGGCGGCACGCCCGAACAGCTGACCGATGAAGCGGCCGAGATCCGGGGCTGGGCGTGGTTGTCCGACAGCCGGCACATCGTGTTCGGCCGCCGCGTGGACAGCGAGTCACGCCTGTATTACCTGGACAGCGAGAAGCACGCCCTGCGCGATGTCGGGGTGGACGATGCGCAGTGGCCGACCGTATCGCGGTACAATGACATGCTGGCCTTCGTGCAGCGCCGCGCGCAGTTCGGCCTGTTCCGCCTGCCGCTGCAGGGCGGCGAGCCGCAGCGCCTATTCCCGTCCAATGGCCGCGACAGCCAGCCGACCCTGGCCCCGGATGGCCAGCACCTGGTGTTCACCTCCGACCGCTCGGGCAGCTTCGGGCTGTGGTGGGCGGACCTGCAGCGGCCCGATTCGCTGCGCCTGGTCGAAGGCCTGCGGCCCGAGGCCCGGCAGGCCCCGGACTGGTCGGCCGACAGCCGCCAGCTTCTGGCGGCCGGGCGCGATGACCACGGCAATGCGCATATCTATGAGATCGCACCGCGCGACGAGCACCTGCAGGTGCTGCCGGTGCCGGTACAGCAGCCGCTGCAGGCGCTGTACACCGCCGACCCGGACCGGCTGCTGGTGGTCGAGCGCGATGCCGGCCAGCACACCCGGCTGTCGCTGTTCGACCGCAGCGCCCAGCCCTGGCGGCGGCTGGCCAGCATTGAAGGCGTTTCGCAGGCGCGCTTCGACGCCGAACGCAGCCGCGTGCTGTTCACCCGGCTGGGAACCGGCGGGCTGTGGTCGGTGGACCCGGGGCTGGACGCGGCCAGCGTGCAGCAGGTCAACGACGAGCGGCCGAGCCGCTGGCGCTACCGGACCTGGACGGCGGCCCGCAATGGCAGCATCGATTACCTGGTCAGCACCGCCGACTGCAGCACCCAGCTGGTGCGCCTGCTCAACCCGCAGCCGCCGGTGGCGCGTTGCCTGGATGCCGGGCGCCACAGTGCCAGCAACGGCTTCATCGCCAGTGCCGATGGCAGCGAGCTGTTCCTGGCCATGGCGGTCAGCGACGGCGCCGACATCGGTGTGATGCGGCTGCCCGAGCGCCCCCGTGCACCGTTTTCTGTCATCTCCAACACCTTGATGTGGAAGGGAAAAAATCCTTCGTGATTTCTTCGTGCCGATCTCGGCGCGAATTCGCATCAATCTCGCGTGACTTTCCTGACCCGACCCGCCTGACTTGGCAAAATAGAGGCCTATCCCCGGCAAACCTCTGGTGAGTCATGCGTCAACCCTCGCTGGCCGATCGCGGCCAAACCCTGTCCCTGGAAAAGGCGGCCGACGACGTCGCGCCGATCTGCCTGGGTGTCGCCCGCCTGGGCAGCCTGCAGACCGCGGGCACCTGCTTCACGATGTGACTGCAGCTGCGCGGCAGTGCCTGGGTGGAGGCCAAGGAAGGGCGCTTCCGCCTGCGCCAGGGCGAGTGGATCGCCTTCGAGAAGGAATCGCGCCCGCTGGTGCAGGCCGGCCGCAACGGCCTGTGCATCGGCGTGAGCCTGAACGCTGAATCGTTGCGCGCGCTGACCGAGATGGCCGACTGTGGCCTGTACGCCGGCCGCGGCCGCATCGCCCGTGCCGAAAGCCGGGCGGCCCTGCGCCTGTGGCGCGACGCCCTGGCCAGCGGCCTGCCGGCGCACGCGCTGCGGCCGATGCTGCTGCGCCTGGCCTCGCTGCAGATGGTGCTGGCCGACATTGTGCAGCGCTGCCCGGGCCACTCGCGCAGTCGCAAGCGCCAGGTGTTCGGCCGCATGCAGCGTGCCCGCCTGTACCTGGAAGGCAACAGCCACCGCGTGGTGCGCATCGGCGAACTGGCCGAGCTGACCAACTTCTCCAGCTGGTACCTGTCCAAGACCTTCCAGAGCCTGTACGCGGAAAGCCCGCAGTCGCTGTCCGCCCGCCTGCGCCTGGAGCGTGCCGCCGACCTGCTGCGTGACACCGACATGATGGTGGGCGAAGTGGCCGCCGCCAGCGGCTTCGACAACTGCTGCAGCTTCGCGCGTGCGTTCCGTGCCCGCTATGGCCAGTCGGCCTCGCGCTTCTGCGAAAGCATCGTCCGGCTGTCGCCACACTCCGCAAAGTCTCCCGGCGCGCTGCGCAAAAACAGCGTTGCAACGTGATCGTAACGTTTTGGGGCGCTTTAACGCGTCACTAACGTACCTTGGAGAGAACGATGAACCTTCGCACCCCTGCCGTGCGGCTGGGCCTGCTGCCCGCCGGTATCGCACTGGCGCTGAGCCCGAGCTTTGCTTCGGCCCAGGATGCACCTGCCGGCCCCACCAACCTTGATCGCCTGGAAGTCACCGGCTCGCGCATCCGCTCGGTGGATCTGGAAACCTCGCAGCCGGTCCTGACTGTCTCCCACGAAGAGACCCAGCGCTCGGGCCTGGTCAGCGTGGGCGACATCCTGCAGAACCTGTCGGGTCCGGCACCCAGACCTTCAGCAAGGCGGCCGTGCTGGCCTCCAACCCGGAGCAGGGCGGCCAGTACGTCAATCTCTACAACCTCGGCGAACAGCGCACCCTGGTGCTGGTCAACGGCAAGCGCTGGAGCACCAACCTGGCTGGCTTCACCGACATGTCGACCATCCCGACCTCGCTGATCGACCACATCGAAGTGCTGAAGGACGGCGCCTCGGCCATCTACGGCTCCGACGCCGTGGCCGGTGTGATCAACATCATCCTGCGCAAGAACTTCGATGGTGCCGAGGCCAGCGCCTACTACGGCCAGAACAGCCACGGTGACGGTGCCAAGACCCAGTACAGCCTGACCCTGGGCACCACCGGCGAGAAGTCCTCGATCGTGTTCGGCGCCAGCTACACCAAGGAAGATCCGGTGTGGGCCAAGGACCGCGAGCTGACCCGCTACACCTACGGCACCCAGCACCCGACCGATGGCCTCAGCGCCGCCGGCCCGTGGGGCCGCTTCAAGGATCCCACCGGCGCGGTCTCCGGTTTCCAGGTGATCAACCACACCGGCTCGTGGAACACCCCGGTGGGTACCGGCCAGGCGTCGAACAACATCGCCAACTACCACCCGATCACCACCGACGACTACTACAACGCCTCCCAGCAGATGATGCTGAACCAGGGTGGCGAGCAGAAGTCGCTGTTCACCGCCGCAACCTACGACATCAACGACAACCTGCGTCTGAAGTCGACGGCGATGTACTCCGAGCGTGATTCCAAGCGCCAGATCGCCGGCTATCCGCTGACCGGCACCTCGCAGCCGACCTTCCCGATCGCGATCAGCAAGGACAGCCTGTACAACCCGACCGGTGCGGACATCACCAACTGGGGCCGCCGCATCATCGAGCTGCCGCGCATCTCGGAAAACAAGGTCAAGTCGCTGCACTTCGATGCCGCGCTGGAAGGCAACTTCAATGTCAACGACCGTCCGTGGGACTGGAACGTGGGCATCAACTACAACCAGTACGACGTCACCCAGAGCAGCAGCGGCAACATCAACCTGCTGGCCCTGCAGAAGGCCGTCGGCCCGTCGTTCATCAACTCCAAGGGCGTGGCCCAGTGCGGTACCGCGGCCAACCCGATCGCGCTCGGCACCGGCACCGGCCAGTGCACGCCGTTCGACCTGCTCGGCGGTGCGTCGGCCTCCACCCCGGATGCGCTGAAGTACATCAATGCGCTGCTGAACTCCAGTTGCCAGAGCAAGAGCAAGCAGTACTTCGCCGACATCACCGGCTCGCTGTTCGACATGCCGTTCAACGCCGGTGAGTTCGCCTTCGCTGCCGGCTACGAGCACCGCGAAGTGACCGGCTACGACCACACCGACGCGCTGTCGGCGGCCGGTTACACCACCGACCTGGCGGCGCAGTCCACCGACGGAAAGTACAAGACCAACGAGTTCTACCTGGAATTCATGGTCCCGCTGCTGAAGGACCTGCCGGGTGCCAAGGAACTGTCGCTCGACGTGGCCAGCCGCTACTCGGATTACGACAAGTTCGGCCATACGCTCAACAGTAAATTCAGCCTGACCTGGAAGCCGATCGACGACCTGCTGGTTCGTGCCACCTACGGTGAAGGCTTCCGTGCGCCGACGCTGAGCGACACCTTCGGTGGTGGCTCGCAGACCTTCGACGTCTATACCGATCCGTGCGATGCACAGTTCGGCCAGACCGCCAATGCCGCCGTGGCTGCGCGCTGCGGTGCCGAAGGCCTGGCCCCCGGCTTCCGCCAGACCGATGCTGCTGGCCGCCCGGTCAACGCCCGCGAAGTTCAGGGCAATGCACCGTTCGAATCCGGCGTGGGCAACAGCTCGCTGCAGCCGGAAACCAGCAAGACCCGCACCGCTGGCCTGGTGTACAGCCCCAGCTTCGTGCAGGGCCTAAACGTGTCGCTGGACTGCTACAAGATCACCGTCAACAACGTGATCGCCGCCGTCACCGCCGACTACGTGCTAGACCAGTGCTACCAGAACAACGTGCAGCAGTTCTGTGGCCAGTACTCGCGTGATCCGGCCACCGGCCAGATCACCAGCCTGAGCCGTGGCAACGCCAACCTGGGCGCGCTGGAAACCGAAGGCTACAACTTCGGTGCCCACTACCGCCTGCCGGAATATGGCTTCGGTACGCTGTCCTTCAACCTGGACACCAACTACCTGGTTAGCTTCCGCCAGCAGGCCGGGAAGGGTTCGGAATGGGATGACTACGCCGGTTACTGGAACTACTCGCGTGTCCGCGGCAGCCTGGCCACCAACTGGATCAAGGGCAACCTGTCGGCCAGCTGGACCATGCGCTACTACGGTGGCTTCCGTGACTTCTGCTACGACCAGGCCAAGGGCATCGAGTGCAACGAGCCGGGTTACCAGACCTCCAACGGTGGCTGGACCGGTGGCCTGGGTGCCAACAAGAAGGGCGCGATCGTGTACCACGACGTGTCCGTCACCTGGCAGGCACCGTGGGATGGCAGCGTGACCATCGGCGCCCGCAACGTGTTCGGCAAGACCCCGCCGATCACCTACGCGGTCACCAACAGCAGCGCCGTGCAGCTCGACCCGATGCTGGACTACGACCGCTTCCTGTTCGTGCAGTACAACCAGCGCTTCTGATCCATCGGCGCGGGTAAAAAAGAAGGGCGGGCCGCAAGGCCCGCCCTTTTTCGTTGTGGGGTGCGCCGGCCGTGGCGGCAGGCAACCGGCGCGACGCGGCTTACGCCTCGCCGTCGACCAGCCCCATCAGCGCGTTGGCATGCTCGCGCCGCTGCGGCAGCTTGTTCAGCACGCCGGCACGCTGCAGGTAGTCCTCGTCCACCGGATCGCCGTTGACCAGCACCAGTGCCACGTGCACCGCACCGGTCACCCAGAAGCTGCGCGTGTTGGCGCGCTGCGGCTGCAGGTGGAAGGCCACCGCTTCGATGATCGCCATCGGCAGCCCCCACAGGCCCAGCAGGTAGGCACCGGCTTCGGCATGGCCTGGGCGCAGGTCGCCGGCCAGTGCCGGTTCGCTGCGCTCGTTGCGCACGCCGGGCAGCAGCAGGCCGATATCGGCCAGCAGCGCAGCGGTGGCCCCAGTTCGGCACTGGATTCGGGCAGCAGCTTGGCCGCCAGCCGCGACGCCAGCAGCGCGCGCTGCTGCAGCGAGTTGCGTTCGGCCGCCGACAGCGTCGGTGCCGAGAACACTTCGCTGGCCAGCACCAGGTCGCGCAGGGTGGACAGGCCCAGGCGGGTGACCGCCGCGCGCAGGTCGGAAATGGTGCGGCCCTGGCTGAAGAACGCCGAATTCGACAGCTGCAGCACCTTGGCCGCGATGGCCGGGTCGGCCGCGACCAGGCGCGCCACGTCGGCATTGTCGGTGTCGTCGTCGTGTTCCAGTGCCTGGGTCGGGCTCAGGTACAGGTGCGGCGGCGAGGGCAGCTTCTCGATGCGGCCGATGGCATCGCGCAGGCGCGGGCTGTCCAGCAGTTCACGCAGCTCTTCCAGGCTGGTCAGCGCTTCCAGCAGCACTTCCGGCGCCAGCGGCAGCGGCAGGAAGCGGTGCGCCACGCCGATCAGCCGCGCCGGCGGCGGGCGCGAGCCCTGCTGCGCGTCGATCAGGGCAATGCGGATGGTTTCCGGCCGCAGCGTGCGGATCTGCCCCAGCAGCGTGGTGGCATTCAGATCGGGCAGGTGCGGGCAGACGATGACCGCATCCACGCCATGGGCCGAGACCGCGTTCATCGCGGTGCTGCCATCGGCGGCGGTGAGCGGCTGCCAGTCTTCCCCAAGATCGGCAATGAATTCGATCAGCTCAGCCGGCAGGCTGGCTGCGTCTCCAACAAGCAGAATACGCACGACACGGTCCCCTGTCTGACGGCGGTGCCCCGCACAACCGTCGGTGTGAAGTGACGCAATTTACCTAAAACGGCCCGTCGAGTGACGGGCCGTGTCAACGAAACGTGAACTGCATCGCTTCCGGGTGGCCGTCAGCGGTGCAGTCCGGGGCAGGGCTCAGGCCTTGCCGTCGACGAAACGCTGGTGGGCTTCGATCAGGATCTGCTTGGCTTCGGCGGCGCCGCCCCAGCCGTCGAGCTTGACCCACTTGCCCTTTTCCAGGTCCTTGTAGTGCTCGAAGAAGTGGCCGATGCGCTCCAGCCAGTGGCTGGACACCTGCTCGATGTCTTCCACGTGCGCATAGCCGCTGAAGATCTTGGCGACCGGCACGGCCAGGATCTTCTCATCGCTGCCGGCTTCATCGCTCATCTTCAGCACGCCCACCGGGCGGCAGCGCACCACCGAGCCCGGCACCAGCGGCAGCGGCAGCACCACCAGCACGTCGGCCGGGTCGCCATCGCCGCACAGGGTGCTCGGCACGTAGCCGTAGTTGCACGGGTAGCGCATCGGGGTGGACAGGATGCGGTCGACGAAGATCGCGCCGGTTTCCTTGTCCACTTCGTACTTCACCGGCTCCGAATCCTTCGGGATCTCGATGATGACGTTGATTTCGTCCGGCGGGTTCTTGCCGGGGGAGACGAGTTCCAGACCCATGGCGATGCTCCGGCGGGGGTAAAAGGCGGATTGACCCCCCATTTTATGCCTTCGGCGGCCCGCGTGCAGATCGGTGCCTGCCTACCGGGCGGCGCGGCATCGCCTGACGGCCCATGGCGGCGTCCGCCGATGGCCCGGGCAGGGCGCCGGGGCCCCACGCTGCAGGCCCATCCCGAGGAGTGCATGCCATGTCGATTCCCGTCCGGCCCCGCCATGCGGGGCTGCTGTCCGCGCTGCTGCTGGCAGCCCTGTGGCTGCCGCCTGCGGCCACCGCCGCAGCGGCGCGCGGCCCCTATGTCGACCTGGTCGACTACCCGCGCAATGAAGCCAACTGGGATCGCTTCTACGACCTGGAAGCGGCGTTGATGCAGGACTTCCACAGCATCTGCGTCGATACCCTGTGCGCCGGCGACTACAGCAACCTGCAGGTGCTGCAGTTCCGCTGCGCGGTGCACGACGCGCGTGGCAGCGTGCAGCGCTGCGCCTGGTTGGTGGTGGCCAGCGAGCTGTGGGTGGACCCGCAGGCCGGCCACATCGACGTGGACACCCCGCGCTGGGTCTGCGAGGTGGATCTGTGGCCCGGGGTGCCGGTGGAGGCGTTCCACGCCGCGCTGGATGCGCCCGACGGGCTGACCGCGCCGCTCCCGGGCGTGGGCATCGGGCTGTTCGATGACCTGGGCGGGTGCCTGCGCGGGCAGGGCAACCAGCGGAGGGCCGGCTGATGCGGATCCTGTCCAGACTCGGTGCACTGGTGTTGCTGCTGGTCGGCGGCGCGACCGCGACGGCCGCGACCGCGACGGCCCCAGCCTATGTGGATGCACGGCTGTACCCGACGGCGGCCGGCTGGGAGCGCTTCCTGGCCGTGGAGCGCGCGCTGGTGCGCGGCTTCGACAACATCTGCGGCGACACCTTCTGCGAAGGCGAGTACCACAACCTGCGGGCGCTGCGCCTGCGCTGTTCGGTGCATGCCGGCAGCGGCGCGGTGGCCAGCTGCCACTGGACCTTCGTCGGCAGCAACGCCGGGGCGGCCGCAGACGATGGCCGCATCCAGGCTGACATGCGCAATTATGACTGCCGCCTGCCATTGGCCCCGGGTACGCCGCTGGAGCAGGTGCTGGCCGCGCTGGAAGGCGCCGGGCCGGATGACGTGCTGGACATCCCGCTGCCGGGCATGCCGCGCGGCACCTACGGTGTGCTGGTGGACTGCCTGTAGGGGAAGCCGGTCACAATGCAAACGTGACGGATTCGCATTAACGGAGTAGCATGCGCGCCGCCCGTCCCCCCCCACGTCGGCCTGCCGCCATGCCTTCCAACGCTGCCACCCTTACCGAACTGCTGATCCGCGAACGCCCGGCGCTGCTGCGCCGCGTGCAGCGCATCCTGGGCGGTGATGCGGGCGCCGAGGATGTCATCCAGGCGGTCTGGTTCAAGGCGCGCGGGGTCGACAACAACCAGGCCATCGACAACCCGCGGGCGTACCTGTACCGGCTGACCGCCAACCTGGCCACCGACCACGGGCGCGAGTCGACCCGGTGCAGCCGGTTGCTGGCCGAGCATTACCTGTGGGGGCCGGACGAGGCCATCTCCACCGAAGAGCAGGCGATGGCGCAGGATGAACTGCAGCGCGTGCTGGAGGCGGCCGGGCACCTGCCCGAACCCACCCGCACCATCTTCCATCTGAACCGGCTGCAGGGCCTGACCCAGGCCGAGATCGCGCGCCGCCTGGGCGTTTCGGTCACCACGGTGGAAAACCACGTGCGCAGTGCGCTGCAGCGCCTGGCGTGGGCGCGCAGCGGGTCATGACCGGCTGCCCTTGGGTGCGCGCCGCGCCCGGTCGTCTTGCCAAGAGGACCGCCGATGCGGTCTAGTCCCGTTCCCCGCGCCTGAATGCGCCTGCCTGCCAGCCCATGAGCCCGCCGACACTGCCACCGCCCGCTACGCACGATCCCCTGGCCGAACAGGCACAGGCGTGGATCGCGTGGCTGGCGTCCGGCCATGTCGATGACCAGCGCATGGGCGAATTCGAGCAGTGGCTGGCACAGCCAGGCCACCGGCGTGCCTTCGAACAGCAGCGCGTGCTGTGGCGCAGCCTGGGGCCACGCCCGGCCGCGGCGGCCACCGCGCAGCGGCTGCGCCGCCCGCGGCCACTGCGCTGGGCCATGGCCGCCGCTGCGGTGCTGGCCATGCTGGCGGTGTGGCCGGACACCTGGCTGCGGCTGCAGGCCGACCATCGCAGCGGCAACGTGGTGCAGGCGGTGGAGCTGCCCGATGGCAGCCAGGCCGTGCTGGATGCCGACAGCGCCATCGCCGTGCGCTTCGATGCCGGGGCGCGCCGCATCGACCTGCTGCGCGGGCGGGCCTGGTTCGAGGTCAGCCCCGATCCGCAGCGCCGTTTCAGCGTGGCCGCCGGCAACGGCGTGGTCGAAGACATCTCCACCGTGTTCACCGTCGCCCGCGACCAGGACGAGGTGGAAACCCAGGTCGGGCAGGGCAGCGTGCGCGCGGCCAGCCCGGCCGGCGGTGGCTGGACCTACCTGCAGACCGGTCAGCGTGCGCGCTATGGCGAGGGCGGGCGTGGTGTGACCCGGCTGCAGGATGTCGACGCCGACAGCGTGGGCGCCTGGCGCCAGGGCGAACTGCTGCTGGAGCAGGCCAGTGTGGCCGATGCGGTGCAGTCGCTGGGCCGCTACCGCAGTGGCCCCACCTTGGTGCGCGGCGATCTGTCGCAGCTGCCGGCGGTCAGCGCCGCGCTGCGCATTGACCGCCCCGAACAGGCGCTGGATGCACTGGCCGCCACCGCCGGGCTGCAGGTCACCCGCCTGCCGCTGGGCGTGGCCATCGTGCGCGCTGCACCACGCTGACCCTGCGGCGCGCGATTGCCCTTGGGGTTGTCGCCGCGCCGCGCGTCTTACCCCCGACCGTACCCGCCGCCGCCACGTACGTCGCCGTGTCCGCGCCCGCCGCGGAAGACGCCGCGCCCGCGGCACCGATTACCTGACAGGTTCCTCCATGCTTGAGTCCTCCCGTCCGGGCCGCCTGCCGCGCCCGTCCCGCCTGTGCATCGCCCTGCTTGCCGCCGGCTTGGCCGTGGCCAGCGCACCGTCCGCACTGTCCCAGTCGCCGGCCAGCGGCCACGCTGCCGTGCAGCGATTCGACATTCCCGCCCAGCCGCTGGACGAAGCGCTGCGCACCTACATGCGCCAGTCCGGCGTGCAGGTCGTGTACCCGGCCGCTCTGGCCCAGGGCGTTACCTCGCGCGCGATCACCGGCAGCTTGTCGGCCAACGATGCGCTGTCGCGCCTGCTGCAGGGCAGCGGCCTGGTGGCACGCCGGGTCAGCGCCGACGCGGTCACCCTGGAAGCCGGCACACCGGCACAGGCCGATGCCGGCGTGATCGTCACCGACACCCTCAGCGTGGCCGGTGACCAGCGCGGCGGCGGTGCCAGCGCCAGTGATGCGCAGCGCGTGCTCGACACCTACCGCAGCACCGGCTCGACCGCCTTCATCACCCGCCAGACGCTGGAGCGCTTCCGGGGCACCTCGGTGGGGGACATCGTCAAGGGCGTGGCCGGCGTCACCGCCGGTGACCCGCGCGTGGGCAACGCGCTGGACCTGAACATCCGCGGCATCCAGGGCCAGAGCCGCATTCCGGTCATCATCGATGGCGGCCAGTCCACCATGGACACCTACCGTGGCTACGCCGGCCAGTCCCAGCGCACCTACCTGGACCCGGACCTGATCTCCAGCATCAGCATCACCAAGGGCCCCAGCCTGCAGGCCAATGCCTCCGGCGGCATCGGCGGCGTGGTGGAAATGGAAACGCTCAAGGCCCAGGACATCCTGCGCGAAGGCCGGGACGTCGGCTTCCGCGTGCGCACCGGCGTGTCCAGCGGCAGCGCCAACAACCTGCCGGCCTACGATGGCGTGCCGCGCACCGACAACCACGCCACCGGCAACCAGTTCTTCAACATCGCCGGTGCCGGCCACTGGGACCGCTTCGACCTGGTGGCCGCCTACGCCAAGCGCGATGTCGGCAACTACTTCGCCGGCCGCCGCGGCTATGAGGAATTTCCGCAGACCCGGCGCACGCTGGCGCCGTTGAACCCGCCGAACACCGAAGTCTTCAACAGTTCGTCAAAGTCCGAGTCGGTGCTGCTGAAGGGCACCTGGCGCATCGATGACGCGCAGACACTGGAAGCGGGCTACCGCCATTACGAAGGCGACCAGGGCGAGATCATGGCCTCGCAGATCATCCGCGTGGACCGCGACCGCGTGCCGCAGTGGGCATTGGGCAACGTCGACATGGATGCCTACAACGTCCGTTACCGCTTCAAGCCGGACAACCCGCTGATCGATTTCAAGACCAACGCCTACTACACCCATTCCGACAGCCTGATGTACAACGGGCTGACCGGCATCACGCCGTGGTTCTACGACCGCCGCACGCAGTGGTATGACGCCCCCACCTTCAACACCGACCCCAGCTACAAGGAGGCCTACCGCAGCGAGCTGACCCAGAACCGGTTCGGCCTCGATGCGAGCAACACCTCGCTGCTGGACACCGGCGCGGGCCTGTTCACGCTGAACTACGGCGTGTCCTACAGCGATGAGGACGTCAAGCCGGGCCCGCATTCGCCGCGCATGTTCGACGACCTGATCAACAACCGCTTCCTGCGCAATGCCGCGCGCAAGGAATACAGCGGCGTGTTCTCGGCGAAGTTCGAGCCCAACGAGCACTGGGAGTTCATGCTCGGTGGCCGCTACAACAGCGTCAGCGTTCATGACCGCAACCAGCTGGCCACCGTCACCGCCACCGGCGTGGACGGCAAGTACCGCTACACCGACCTGCTGGTGGGCAACCCGGCCAAGCCGTCGTGGCGCGACAAGCGCATCGCGCTGGTCAACTGGTACCCCGATGCCAACGGCAACTTCACCAATGCCTCGCTGCTGGCCTCGCCGTACAAGCACGGCACCGTGGCCGACCTGACCGGCTGGAACTACTACGATGCCGGCAAGGTGCAGGACCTGGTGGTGCCCACCGCGTGGAGCTGGTCCGACCCGATCCGCCGCCGCGACAACGCGTTCATGCCCAGCGCCAGCGTCACTTACCGCTTCGACGAAGACACGATGGTCTACGTCAAGTACAGCGAAGGCGTGAAGCTGCCGAGCCTGTTCGAAACCACGCTGGGCCTGTTCACGGCGGCCAAGCCGACCGGTGAGCTCAAGCCCGAGCGGGCCAAGACCTTCGAAGTGGGCGCCAGCATCGTGCGCAGTGACCTGTTCTTCGCCGGTGACCAGGCGGCGTTCAAGCTGGCCTACTTCAACACCCGCATCAACGATCTGATCACCCGCGACTACACCTCCATTTCGGCCGGCCTGATCCGCAACGCGGACAAGTTTAAGGTCTCCGGCATGGAGTTCCAGTCCACCTATGACACCGGCACCGTGTTAGCCGATCTGTCGGCGCACTACTACTTCCAGGCCAAGACCTGCGCGCCGGACATCGCCGCCGGCCTGCGTGCCGACGCGGTGAAGTGGGGCGACAAGGAAGCGATGGCCACGCCGGACTGCGTCGATGGCGGGTTTGAAGGCTCCTACACCAACACCCAGAACCCGCCGAAGTTCAACCTCAACGCCACCCTGGGCGCGCGCCTGTTCGACCAGCGCCCGACCTTCGGCGTGCGCGCGGTGCACAACAGCGGGCCGATCAGCACGCTGGACAAGAGCTGGAACAAGGGCCTGTCGGCCATCCAGCAGCTGTACCAGGCCGAGACCATCTACGACCTGTTCCCCAGCTACCGCGTCAACGACCAGTTCAATGTCGATTTCAACGTGGACAACGTGCGCAACCAGTACTACCTGGACCCGCTGGCACTGGGCGTGATGTCGGCACCGGGCCGCGCGCTGCGGCTGGCGCTGACCTACCGCTACTGACGGCCGTAGCCACACCGCAGCCGCTGCAACCACGGCCGCCCCGCAAGGGCGGCCGTGCTGCATGGGTGCAACGAAGCGTTCCGGCCCGATCCGGCAAGTGAGACTGGTTCTCGTTTGGGAGTATGCTGTGCAGCACGCACCCCGGTGTACCGGGCGGCGAGGAACAGGGCCAGGCGAACAGCGCCTTGGGGGACAGCCCCCCGCTGGACGTCTTCCCAGTGACTCCCCGCTTTGTGCCACCCCGCGTGCACAGGGCACCCCACTGCCTTCCCAATCCGTACGCCATGACCACGATCGAAGCCACCGCCGTCCCCACCCGCAGCCAGCGCCTGAAATCCGCGACCAGCAGCACGCATGATTCGCTGGACAAGCGGATCATGTCCGAGGACATCTTCGCCAGCCGCGAGCGCTTCGCCCGTTTCGTGCGCGTGCAGTACCGTTTCCACCGCGAGATCCAGGCGCTGTATGCAGCGCCGGTGCTGGACGCATTGCTGCCGGACCTGGCCGAGCGCCAGCGCCTGGGCCAGATTGCCGACGACCTGGGGGACCTGCAGCAGACGCTGCCGGCCGAGGCCGCGCCGGCGGTGCCGTCCGATGTCGACCTGGCCCATGCGCTGGGCTGGCTGTACGTGGCCGAAGGCTCCAACCTGGGTGGCACCATCCTGTTCAAGATGGCCGCCAAGCTCGGCCTGGGCGCGCAGTTCGGCGCCAGCCACCTGGCCGCGCACCCCGACGGTGCCGCACGCCACTGGCGCCAGTTCACCGCCGCACTGGACACCGTGCTGCTCAGCGATGCGCAGGAAGCGGCGGTCATCGACGGCGCCAACACTGCCTTCCGTACGGTGCGCGGCTACGTCGAAGAGGAATTTGCGTGAACCCCGGCCGGCTGATCCGCGCAGCACAGGGTGGGCGGCGATGATCCGCTGGTTCTGGTTCTTCGTGGGCTGGCTGATGGTCGCGCCGGGCATCATCGGCGAACTGCTGCCGGTCATGCCGACCACCATCTTCCTGATCCTGGCGGTGTGGTGCTTCTCGCGCTCCTCGCCCCGCTTCGAGGCCTGGCTGCTGAACCACCCGCGCTACGGCCGCCCGCTGCGGCAGTGGAAGGAACAGGGCGCGATCAGCAACAAGGGCAAGTGCTTTGCCGGTGGCGGCATGGCCCTGGGCTATGTGCTGTTCTACCTCGGCGCGCATCCCAGCTGGAAGCTGGCGCTGGGCGTGGGCCTGTTCTTCATCGCCAGTGCCGCCTACGTGCTGTCGCGGCCTACGCCGCGCGAACTGCCGGCCGCCCCCGCCAGCGGCGAACCGCCACGTCCCTGACACCGCGCGGCAGGCCAGCCGCCGTTTTTTTCCCGCAGCGCGCCGCCCATGCGCGCGCTGCATTCCCTGACTGATGATCCGGACGTTTCCATGCCTGCCGATGTGTTCCTGCTTGCCGCCGCCCGCACCCGCTGACGCCGTGGGCGATGTACCTGGCCGCCGACTGGGTGGTGAAGGTGGTGATGATCTGCCTGGCGCTGGCCTCGCTGGCCACCTGGACGGTGCTGATTGCCAAGACGCTGGAGCTGGTGCGTATCGTGCGCGGGCTGGCCGCTGCAAGGCAGGTGCTGCTGGCGCGCCGCGGCCTGGCCGATGCCGGCGACGATGCCGCCCTGCAGGAGGGGCTGGCCCAGCAGATGCTGGAGGCGGCGCGTACCGAACTGCAGCTGTCGGCCGACGCACAGGGCCATGAGGGCATCAAGGAGCGCCTGGCATCGCGGCTGGAACGCCTGGAACTGGCCACCACCCGCCAGCTGCGCCACGGCACCGGCGTGCTGGCCAGCATCGGCGCGGTGGCGCCGTTCGTCGGCCTGTTCGGCACGGAGCGGGGCATCATGAACAGCTTCGTCGGCATCGCCGCGTCGAACACCACCAACCTGGCCGTGGTGGCGCCGGGCATCGCCGAGGCGCTGCTGGCCACCGCCATGGGGCTGGTCGCGGCCATTCCGGCGGTGGTGATCTACAACCATTTCAGCCGCCGCCTGGCCTGCCTGCGCGCGCTGTCCGGCGACATCTCCGCCAGCGTGCAGCAGCTGGTGTCGCGCGATCTCGATCGCGGCCACGGCCTGCCGCGCAGCGCCGGTTGAGGGCAGGGCATGGCGATCCGGACCTCCCGCGACGACGATGATGGCCTGGACGAAGTCCATGAGATCAACGTCACCCCTTTCATCGACGTGATGCTGGTGCTGCTGATCATCTTCATGGTGGCCGCGCCGCTGGCCACCGTGGACGTGCCGGTGGAACTGCCGGCCAGCACCGCCAAGCCGCAGCCGCGCGATGCCGAGCCGCTGTTCCTGACCGTGCAGGCCGATCTGTCGCTGCGGCTGGGCGATGCGGCCATCGACGCCGCCGGCCTGACCGCTGCGCTGGACCAGCGCACCGGTGGCGACCACGGCCAGCGCATCTTCCTGCACGCCGATAAGCGCGTGGCCTACGGCGACCTGATGGAAACCATGAACGCCCTGCGCCGTGCCGGTTACCTGAAGGTCGCACTGGCGGGCATGGAACAGGCCGGGCAATGAGGCCGGGTGTTCCCGCGCGGCTGCGCTGGAGCGGCAGCTTTGCCGTGGCCGTGCTGCTGCACGCGCTGGTGATCGGCGCAGCGGTGTGGTGGTCGTTGCGCGAACCGGCACCGGTGGCCGATGTGCTGCCACCGGAAGCGGTGATGGTGGATCTGGCCGAGGTGCCCGAAGCCCCGCCGGCACCGCCCACCGAGATACCGCCGGGCCCGCCGCAGCAGCAACAGCAGCGCAGCGAGCAACCGCCCACGCCGAAGCCGCGCGAACCGCTGCCGCCGCCGGACGTGGTGCCCGACGTGGCCGAGCCGTACACACCGCCCACTGCGCAGGCGCCGGAGAAGGCGGCCGACCGGGCCAATGTCGACCAGACCCTGGCGCCGCCGCAGGTCAGTGCGCGCGCCAGCGAGCGCTATGCCGCACAGGTGACCACCGCCGGCCAGCAGAGCCAGGCCAAGGTGACCTGGCAGGGACTGCTGCTGGGGCATCTGGAAAAGTACCGGCGTTACCCGCGCATCGCCGAACGCCGCCGAGACGAAGGCGTGGTCTACGTGCGCTTCAGCGTGGACCGCAAGGGCAATACCAGCAACGTGCGCATCGGCCGCAGCAGTGGCCGCGACGCGCTGGACCAGGCCACGCTGGAAACCGTCGCCCGCGCCAGCCCGGTTCCCGCACCGCCGGACGATGTGCCCGGCGAGCAGGTGGAGGTGATGGTGCCGGTGGCGTTCTTCCTGCGCGGGCGCTAGGCCGCCCGCATCCACGCATGGTGTGGATCTACAGGGGCATACGTGCCTTGGTAGGTGCGGACCTTGGTTCGCACGCTATGGTGTTCCGGGAAGGCCCATCCACGCATGGCGTGGATCTACAGGGGTACGCGCGCCTTGGTAGGTGCGGACCTTGGTCCGCACGTGGTTGTGGGCCGGGAAGACCGTTGATCTACAACAGCGGCACCAGCAGCAGCGCCACGATGTTGATAATCTTGATCAGCGGGTTGATCGCCGGCCCCGCGGTGTCCTTGTACGGGTCACCCACCGTATCGCCGGTCACCGCGGCCTTGTGCGCCTCGCTGCCCTTGCCGCCGAAGCGGCCATCTTCGATGTACTTCTTGGCGTTGTCCCAGGCGCCGCCGCCGGTGGTCATCGAAATGGCCACGAACAGACCAGTGACGATCGTGCCGATCAGCAGCCCGCCCAGCGCGCGTGGCCCCAGCAGCAGGCCCACCACCACCGGCACGGCCACCGGCAGCAGCGAGGGCAGGATCATCTCGCGGATGGCCGAGCGGGTCAGCATGTCCACCGCGCGGTCGTACTGCGGCTTGCCAGTACCCTGCATGATGCCGGGAATCTCGCGGAACTGGCGCCGCACTTCCTCCACCACCGCACCGGCTGCGCGGCCGACGGCCTCCATCGCCATCGCGCCGAACAGGTAGGGAATCAGCCCGCCGATCAACAGGCCGATGATCACCGTGTGGTCGCTCAGGTCGAAGCGGAATTCCTGCCCGGGGTGCGCGGCCTGCAGGTTATGCGTGTAGTCGGCGAACAGCACCAGTGCGGCCAGTGCTGCAGAGCCGATCGCATAGCCCTTGGTCACCGCCTTGGTGGTGTTGCCCACTGCATCCAGCGGGTCGGTGATGTCGCGGATCTCCGAGGGCAGCTCGGCCATCTCGGCGATGCCACCGGCGTTGTCGGTGATCGGCCCATAGGCATCGAGCGCCACGATCATGCCTGCCATCGACAGCATCGCGGTGGCGGCGATGGCGATGCCGTACAGCCCGCCCAGCGCGAACGCGCCCCAGATCGCCGCGCACACCGCCACCACCGGCAGCGCGGCGGACTTCATCGAAATGCCCAGCCCGGCGATGATGTTGGTGCCATGGCCAGTGGTCGAGGCCTGCGCCACGTGCTGCACCGGCTTGTACTGCGTGCCGGTGTAGTACTCGGTGATCCAAACGATCAGCCCTGTCAGCAGCAGGCCGATCAGTGCGCAGCCATAGAGCGCTAGCGGGCCATGCACGTTGTCGCCCATCAGCGAGGTGGTGATGGGGTAGAACGCGATGGCCGCCAGCAAGCCGGAGACGATCACGCCCTTGTACAGCGCGCCCATGATCGAGCCACCGGGCTTCACCTTCACGAACAGCGCGCCGATGATCGAGGCGATGATCGACACCCCGCCCAGCACCAGCGGGTACAGCACCGCATTGGCGCCGGCTTCGCTCAGCATCAGGCTGCCCAGCAGCATGGTGGCGATCACCGTCACCGCATAGGTCTCGAACAGGTCGGCGGCCATGCCGGCGCAGTCGCCCACGTTGTCACCGACGTTGTCGGCGATCACCGCCGGGTTGCGCGGGTCGTCCTCGGGAATGCCGGCTTCCACCTTGCCCACCAGGTCGGCGCCGACGTCGGCGCCCTTGGTGAAGATGCCGCCGCCCAGGCGCGCGAAGATCGAGATCAGCGAGGAACCAAAGGCCAGCCCGACCAGCGCGTGCAGCGCCTGGTCCATCTGCAGGCCCAGGCGCAGCAGCAGCGCGTAGTAGCCGGCCACGCCCAGCAGGCCCAGGCCCACCACCAGCATGCCGGTGATCGCACCACCACGGAACGCCACGTCCATCGCTGCGCTGATGCCGTGGCGCGCGGCCTCGGCGGTGCGCACGTTGGCACGCACCGAGACATTCATGCCGATATAGCCCGCCGCACCGGACAGCACTGCACCGACCGCGAAACCGATCGCGGTGTACCAGCTCAGGAAGAAGCCGACCAGGATGAACAGCACCAGCCCGGCCGCGCCGATGGTCAGGTACTGGCGGTTGAGGTAGGCGCGTGCGCCTTCCTGGATGGCGGCGGCGATGGCGGCCATGCGTTCGTTGCCGGTGGGTTGGCGCAGGATCCAGCGCGCCGAGATGATCCCGTAGAGGATCGCGAGAATGGCGCAGCCCAGCGCCAGTGACAGCCCATGACGTTCCAGCATCAGACCCCTCCGCAGAATGGATGGTGAGCATCCAGTGGCGATGAACGGCACCACGAGGGGGACGACGGGTTGCAGCCTGGAACCAACCCGTGCCGACCGTGGCGGTCGTCCGACGTATGGCAGTGTTCAGCATTCCCTGGTGGCTGCAGTATGCGTCGCTCCGGGCCCGGATGGTAGCGCCGGGCGATGCCCGGCGAGCGCAGCAGCGTGCGCAACGCCCCGCCTGCCGGCGTCCTTTGCACCCTGTTAAGCCATGCTCTGCAAGCCTGCGCGCAGACCTGAAGGAGATTGCCCATGCGCCTGCCCCTGCTGATCCTTGCCACCGTGCTGCCCAGTGTTGCCGCGGTGGCGGCGGAAACCCCGGAACTGCAGCGTGCGGTCGGCGCACCGCAGGCGATCGGTGCCACCCACACGCTGCGCCAGATTCCCGAAGCCTGCGCGCGCCTGGAGGGCGAGTTCACCCGTGATGCGGCCCAGCCCTACCGCTTCAACACCGTGCGCACCAGCGAGCAGTGCCAGCCGCGCGCGCTTCGTCGACTACAGCCAGGCCCAGCCCAGCGAAGCCAAGGGCTGGAAGCTCAACGATGTGATCCGCGTGCCCAGCGCCGCCTGCCCGGCGCAGCAGGCAGTGGTGCGCGTGTGGCGGCTGCCGAGCGCGCACAAGCAGGAGCTCGACGGACAGGGCCAGTCGCGCATCTACCTGGAAGATGCGAAGAAGCAGGCCGCCGCCGGCACCATCGCGCAGATTCCGCAGTTCGCCGCGCAGCTGCAGATGGAAGGCAAGGCCTGCAATTGATACAGGTAGGTGTGATGCCGCATCCACGCATGGCGTGGCTCTACTGACGTGACCCTGTGGCGTGCACCGGTAACGCTGGGCCATGCCCGGCGGAGAACCCGGTAGTGGCGGCCGCTGGCCGGCAGCCCCTCCATCATCCCCCAGCCAGCTTCGCCCCGCGCGCCACCAGCAGCTCGCGCAGCGCCTTGCGGTGGCAGCGCGCCTCGTCTTCGCAGTAGCAGCCCACGGCGATGTCGCTGTGCTGCGACATCGCCGCCAGCAGATCCAGCGCATGGGCCGCCTCGGGCGCTTTCATCTCGGCCTTGAAGTGGCGGAAGAAGGCGTTCCAGTCCGCTGTGGTCCTGGCCCCGTGCGCCAGCTTCACCAGTTCCGGGCTGGGTGCCAGGGTCGGAAACCACACGTCATACCAATCCTGGCGGGCGAACTCGCTGCGCGGCACGCCCCGTGGCGGCCGCCGCACCGTGCCGATGCGCAGGCCCTCGCCGGGCGTGCGTGGGCTGCCGAGTTGAACAACGCGCAGTGCCATCGCCTTCCTCCCTCACCTCGACCGTGGCTCAGCCCTCGAACGCCGGCAGCTTCTTCTTCACCGCCACGTTCTTCAACGTCACATACTTCGGCAGCCCATCGGCCCCGTAGGGCAGCGGCGCTTCACCCTTGATCAGCGGTGCCAGGTAGGCACGCGCCTTGGCGGTGATGCCGAAGCCATCGCGGCGGATGAAGCCGGCCGGCATCTTCTTCTCGTGGTTGGCGATCTTCGACAGCGGCGCGGCTTCGATCTTCCAGCGGTAGGGCGCATCGCTGCTGCGCACGATCACCGGCATCACCCCGTTCTGGCCCTTCAGCGCCAGCTGCACCGCCGCCTTGCCCACTGCCTGCGCCTGTTCCCAGTCGGTCTTGCTGGCGATGTGCCGCGCCGAGCGCTGCAGGTAGTCGGGCAGGGTCCAGTGCACCTTCAGCCCCAGCACGTCCTTGACCCGCCCGGCCAGGTGCGCGGCCACGCCGCCCAGCTGGGTGTGGCCGAAGGAATCCTTGCCGCCGCCGGCATCGGCCACGAAGCGGCCATCGGCGCTGGCGATGCCTTCCGAGGCCACCACCACGCAGTAACCCACGCGTTCGACCACCGCCTTCACCTTGGCCAGGAAGGTGGTTTCGTCGTGGGCGCGCTCGGGCAGCAGGATGATGTGCGGGGCCTCGTCCTCGCCATTGCCGGCCAGGCCCGCCGCGGCGGCCAGCCAGCCGGCGTGGCGGCCCATGGCCTCGTAAATGAACACGCGGGTGGAGGTTTCGGCCATGGCCGCCACGTCCAGCGCCGCCTCGCGCACGGACACCGCGGTGTACTTGGACGCCGAGCCGAAGCCGGGGCAGGTGTCGGTCACCGCCAGGTCGTTGTCGATGGTCTTGGGCACGCCGATGCAGGTCAGGTCGTAGCCCGACGCCTTGGCCAGCTGCGCGACCTTCAGCGCCGTGTCGGCCGAATCGTTGCCGCCGTTGTAGAGGAACCAGCGCACGTCGTGGGCACGCAGCACCTCCAACAGCCGGTCGTAACGGGCACGGTCGGCGTCCAGTGATTTCAGCTTGAACCGGCACGAGCCGAAGGCGCCGCCGGGGGTGTGGGCCAGCGCGCGGATGGCCGCGGCGCTCTCGCGGCTGGTGTCGATCAGGTCCTCGCGCAGGGCACCGAGGATGCCGTTGCGCGCGGCCAGGACCTTGATTCCCTTGGCCCGGGCCTGTTCGATGACCGCCGCGGCGGTGGCATTGATGACGGCGGTGACGCCGCCGGACTGGGCGTACAGGAGGGTACCGTTGCGCATGCTTTCACCTGCCAGGTGTGGGGGACATTGCAGGGACATTACCCGGATGCGGTAAAGTGGCGCTATTGCGGTGCAGCGATAGCGGTCCGTCCGGTCGCGGCACCTTCTGGATTTTCAACACGTTGGAGTCAGGTTGATGCGATTGGTTCTGTTGGGACCGCCCGGTTCGGGCAAGGGGACACAGGCGACGCGCCTGAAGGAAAAGCTGGAGATCGCCCACATTTCCACCGGTGACATGCTGCGCGCGGAAATCACCGCCGGCACCGAACTGGGCAAGCAGGCCAAGGCCGTGATGGACGCCGGCAACCTGGTGTCGAACGAGATCCTGCTGGGCATGCTCGAATCGCGTCTGGCCCAGGCCGACGTCGCCAAGGGCTTCATCCTGGACGGTTACCCGCGCAACGTTGCCCAGGCCAACGCCCTGGACGGCCTGCTGGCCAAGATCGGCCAGCCGCTGGATGCCGTGGTGCAGCTGGACGTGGCCACTGAACTGCTGGTGGACCGCATCGCCGGCCGCGCCAAGGAGCAGGGCCGCGCCGACGACAACCCGGAATCGGTGCGCCAGCGCCTGCAGGTCTACAACGACCAGACCGCCCCGGTGGTCGACTTCTACGCCGGCCGTGGCACCCTGGCCCGCGTCGATGGCGTCGGCGAGCTGGATGACGTGGAAGCCCGCATCCGCACCGCGATCGGTCGCTGATGCCCGCCGGGCCGGTCCGTCCGGCCCTGGCACGGCAAAAAAACACAGGCCAGGTCCGCGAGGACCTGGCCTGTGTCGTTTCATAGGCGCCAGCAGAGGGTTTGCTCAAGACCCCCGCAGCATGAGCTCCCTTGGGGATGGCCTCTTGGGGAGTAGGACCGATAGGGGTGCTGCGGCTGGCAGGATGAATTGTGTCCGGGTTCACAGATCATCGCTATCAGGATTTCCCTGACATGCGATTGGAAAAGTCGCACAGTCCATGTAGGAGTTCTCCGACCCTGAACCGGCGATTGGCCGACCACGGTCGCGATCAGTCACAATCTCCGCCCATGAGCAGCGTACATATCCTTGGAATTGCCGGCACCTTCATGGGCGGCGTGGCGGCCCTGGCCCGCGAGTCGGGCCAGACGGTCAGCGGCAGCGACCAGGCCATCTATCCCCCCATGTCCACCCAGCTGGAGCAGCTGGCCATCACCCTGGACCAGGGCTACCGGGCCGACAGCGTGCCGGCGGGCAGCGACGAGGTGGTGATCGGCAACGCGCTCTCGCGCGGCAACCCGGCGGTGGAGGCGGTGCTGGACGCTGGCCGGCGCTACATTTCCGGCGCGCAGTGGCTGTCCGAGCGGGTGCTGCCGGGCCGCGACACCCTGGCCGTGGCCGGCACCCATGGCAAGACCACCACCACCACCATCCTCACCTGGCTGCTGGAGGCCGCCGGCCGTGCGCCGGGCTTCCTGATCGGCGGGGTGGCCGAGGATTTCGGCGTCTCCGCCCGGCTCGGCACAGGCCGCGAGTTCGTGGTCGAGGCCGATGAGTACGACACTGCGTTCTTCGACAAGCGCAGCAAGTTCGTGCACTACCGGCCGCTGGTGGCCATCCTCAACAACCTCGAATACGACCACGCCGACATCTTCCCGGACGTGGCCGCCATCCAGCGCCAGTTCCACCACCTGGTGCGCACCGTGCCAGCGCGGGGCCGGCTGATCGTCAACGGCGAAGACCCGCGCCTGGCCGAAGTGCTGGCGATGGGCTGCTGGACGCCGGTGGAGCGCTTCGGTTTCGATGCCGGGCTGGAATGGCATGCCGAGCTGCTGGCCGCCGATGGCAGTGCGTTTGTGGTGCACCACCGCGGCGAGCGCGTGGGCGAGGTGCACTGGTCGCTGCTGGGCCGTCACAACGTGCTCAATGGCCTGGCCGCACTGGCCGCCGCGCATGCGGTGGGCGTGGAGCTGGCCAGCGTCCTGCCGGCGCTGGCGCGGTTCCGCAGCGTCAAGCGGCGCCTGGAACTGATCGGCACGCAGGATGGGGTGATCATCTACGACGATTTCGCCCACCACCCGACGGCGATCGCCACCACGCTGGAAGGCCTGCGCGCCCGCGTGGGCGACGCGCGCATCGTGGTGGCGATGGAGCCGCGCAGCAATTCGATGCGGCTGGGGGCACACGCTGACGCGCTTGCGCCGTCGCTGGTACTGGCTGACGAGGTGGTGTTCCTGCACCGCCCGGAACTGGCCTGGGATGCCGGCAAGGTGATCGGCGCGGTGCGCGGGCATGCGCAGGCGGTGCCGGATACCGATGCGCTGCTGGCGCAGCTGCAGGCGCGTACCCGCCCCGGCGACCACGTGGTGTTCATGTCCAACGGCGGCTTCGACGGTGCGCCGCGCCGCTTCCTGGCGGCACTGCAGTCGCGATGAGCGGGTTGCCCAGCCTGCCGCTGTTTCCGCTGCATACGGTGCTGCTGCCGCATGCCAGCCTCGGGCTGCGCGTGTTCGAACGCCGCTACCTGGACCTGGTGCGCGAGTCGGGCCGTACCGGCAGCGGTTTCGGCGTCTGCCTGATCCTGCAGGGCGAGGAAACCGGTGCGCCGGCCACGCCGGCCGCGTTCGGCGTGGAAGCGCGCATCGAGGATTTCGACGTAGGCGCCGACGGCGTGCTGCAGCTGCGCCTGCGTGGCACGCGGCGTTTCCACGTCGAGCGCAGCCGCGTGCGCGACAACGGCCTGGTGGTGGGCCAGGTGCGCTGGTGCGAGCCCGACCCCGACGATGAGCTGCAGCCGCAGCATGCCCTGCTGGCCACCATGCTGGAGCAGATCGTGGAGCAGGCCGGCAATGAATTCGCCCCGCCCACGCCGGCGCTGTACGACAACGCCGCCTGGGTCGGCTGGCGGCTGGCACAGCTGATGCCGCTGGCCGAACCGCAGCGCCTGCAGCTGTTGCAGCAGGACGACCCGCACCAGCGCCTGCAGCAGCTGCTGGGCTGGATGGCCTGATCTTGGTGGGTGCGGACCTTGGTCCGCACGCTTTGAGGGTGCGGGAAAGGCCCCATCCACGAAAGCAGGCGCCTCTTGGTAGGTGCGGACCTTGGTCCGCACGTTGATCTACGGCGACTCCTGCCGGGTCTTCAACCGCAGCACCGGCAACCCGGTTTCCGGCTGCACCGCTTCTGCCTGCGGCAGCCCCTGCACGGCGGCCTTCAGCGCATTCAACGCCGGGTCCACGCCGCTCATCCGGTGCCACATGCCGATCCAGCTGAAGTGGCGCTGATGGCGCAGGGTCTGCGCGCTGCCCAGCCACAGCGGCACGGCGCCCGGCTGCAGCGTGGCCGGGGCCGGCCACAGGCGCAGCACGTAGCGCTCGTCGGGCGTTGCACCGGGGCGCACCATCAGCAGCGCTTCCACGCGCGTATCCAGCGTGGCCGGCAGCACCGGCAGGTCCGCCGGGCCGGTGTCCTTGTCCAGCATCAGCAGCACGTCCTGCCAGCCGGCCTGCGGCTGCACGGTCCAGCCGTGGGCTTCCAGCTGCGCCTGCAGCGGGGCCAGCGGGCCGGCCACCTGCACGTCCAGCGGCCAGCGCTGGTCATCGTCGAACTCGTTGCGGCGCGCCGGCAGCTGCGCCCACTGCGTGGCCCACCAGCCCTGCGCGTCCATCGCCACCGGTGCGGCCTGCGCCGGCTCGAAGCGTTCCAGCTTCACCGCGATGTTGCGCGGGGCGTACCACATCGCCGCCAGCGCGAAGACGCCGTAGAACAGCCACGCGGCCGGCTTCACCCAGAACGAGCGGTTGAAGCGGCGGCGGTAGGCGATGCCCAGCACCAGCAGCCAGAACGTGCCGAACAGCATGCCGCCGATGACATCGCTCAGCCAGTGCGCGCCCAGGTAGATGCGCGAGAAGCCGATCAGGTTCACTACCACGCCGGCCACCAGGTACGGCCACACCCGCGTGCGCCCGGGCAGTTCGCGTGCGATCAGCACAGCAAAGAAACCGAAGGTGATGGTGGCCATGGTCACCGACACCGACGGGAAACCGAAGCCGCTGCTGGCATCGAGCTGCCGCACCACGTCCACCGTGGCGCCCAGCAGCTTGGTCAGCGCCAGGCCGAAGGCCAGCGTCGCCAGCCAGTGCGCCGCAGCCATCCAGCGCCGGCGCCAGACCAGGTAGGCCATGCCGGCGGCGGTGGCCGGCAACAGCACCTACTAGGCACCGAGCGAAGCCAGTGCGGCCATCGGGTGGTCGGCCAGCGGGTTGCGCAGCGCCAGCATGGTCTGGTGCACCCACAGGTCCAGGCTGAGCGGTTCGCCATGCGCCACCACCACCATCAACAGCGCGAACCAGCCCCAGCCCAGCAACAGCAGCATCAGCGCCAGCATCGCCAGCGGAACCGATTCACGCCGTGCCGGGTCGAACACCGACACCGAGTAACGGCCCAGCGTGGGGTGGCGCTGCGACCAGGCCAGCAGCCGTGCCAGCCAGCTGTCCATGCGCGAGGCCGACCAGCGGTAGCCGTACAGCACGATGGCCCAGGCCAGCCCCAGGCTGACCAGCAGCAGGCCCAGCACCACCACCAGGCGGCCGGCCACGGCGGCCACGGTGTCGTAGGCCTCGCCCAGCACCCAGCCCGGCGCCAGGAACAGCACCGCCCAGGAAATGCTGGCGATGCCGCTGGCCTGCAGGTAACGCGGGAACGGCATCTTCATCATGCCGGCAATGGCAGGCACGAACGGGCGGATGGCACCGACGTAGCGCGCCACCAGGATGCTCTTGAAGGCATTGCGGCGGAACAGGTTCTCACCGCGGTCCAGCAGCTGCGGGTAGCGGCTGAAAGGCCACACGCCGCGCAGGCGGTCGCCCCAGCGGCGGCCCACCCAGTAACTGATGCCATCGCCGGCGAAGGCGCCGAGCGCGGCGGCGGCCACCGCATACGGGCCGGAGATCTGGCCCAGGCCGATGAATACACCGACAGCAAACAGCAACGGCAGCGCGGGCACGATCGCGCCAAGGATGATCACCGCATCGCAGAAGGCGATGAGGAAGATGACCGCGCCAGCCAGCACGGGATGAGCTGCAATCCACGCAAGCGTGGCTTCGATCCAGGAAGCGTCCATTCCCCGATTATAGGGGCGTGAAGGTGACTGGTTCCCAGCCCCTTCGTGACCGTTTGCAACTTGGCCATGGCCTAGAATGCTGGCATGACCGCACCTGTTTCTCCCGACGCACATGCACTGAAGGCCGATACGTTCGGGCGCATCCTGTTGGTGTCCGACGCCACCGGCCCCTTCGTGCGGCGCGATCTGGACGCTTCGCCGTGGTGGCTGCGCTGGCCTGCACGCGCGCTGGCCCGGCGCGAAGCACGTGCGCTGCAGCACCTGCAGGGCATGGCCGACGTTCCGCAGCTGCTGGCCTGGAATGGCCGCCACCTGGACCGCAGCTTCATGGCCGGCGATGCCATGTGCCAGCGCCCGCCGCGTGGGGATGTGGCCTGGTTCCGCGCTGCCCGCCGCCTGCTGCAGCAGCTGCACCGGCGCGGCGTGGCGCACAACGATCTGGCCAAGGAAGCCAACTGGCTGGTGACCGAGGACGGGCGCCCGGCGCTGATCGACTTCCAGCTGGCGGTGATCGGCAACCCGCGTTCGCGCTGGATGCGGCTGCTGGCACGCGAGGACCTGCGCCACCTGCTCAAGCATAAGCGCATGTACTGCCGCGCGGCGCTGACGCCGGTGGAAAAGCGCGTGCTCAAGCGCACCTCGTGGGTGCGCGATGTGTGGTTCGCCACCGGCAAGCCGGTCTACCGCTTCGTCACCCGCCGTGTTCTGAAGTGGGAAGACAACGAAGGGCAGGGACCCAAGCCATGAGCAGGCAGGCCATGAGCAAGGTGGAGCTGGTGCCGCTCGATGCCGGCAGCGTGCTGCACGCGCGCCTGCCCGGTGCCGACTTCGTGCACGCCGTGCGCGTTCCGGCGGTGCGCGCGGGCCGCTCGGCCCTGCAGGCCTACCAGGACATGGCCGCCAGCGTGCCCGGCTGGTTCGATGGGTTGATGACGCTGCGCAACCGGGGCATGCGCCTGCTGGACATGAAAGACCTGGGGGCGCTGCGCGCGGTGCAGGCGGTGACCGATCCGCAGCCGGGCGAGCGCCTGGGCATATTCACCCTGCAGGCGCTGTCCGGCGATGCCATCGTGCTGGAGGACAACGACCGCCATCTGCATGTGCAGCTGGCATTGCAGTGGCGCGGCGATGCGCTGGAAACCGCCACGCTGGTGCACACCCACAACGCGTTCGGTCGCGCCTACATGCTGCCGGTGGCACCCGTGCACCGGCTGATCGTGCCGCACCTGCTGCGCAGGCAGGTACGCCGCTACGGCTGACGTGCTTTTGTGGAACCACGCCATGCGTGGATGCGCTGCGCCTCCGTGCCGACCAAGGTCGGCACGGAGGCGGGCGCTCAGGGCCTTACGGCGCCGCCGGCACCACCTGCTGGCCGACGAAATTGCGCTTGGCATCGAAGTCATAGCCGATCTGCAGCTGCCCGACATCGCTGCAGGCATGGCAGTCGCGCAGCGGCGTGCGGTACAGCAGGCGGATGCCACCGCCGTCCAGCGGTGACGCACCGGCCGACTGCGCCGGGGCGAACGGCACTGCCTGCGGGTGCGCCTCCAGCATCGCCTTCACCGTGGGGTCTGCACGCAGCGTATCGTCCAGCTGCACCGCATCCACGTCGATGCGCTTGCCCTGCGCATCCACCAGCCGCGTGCCTTCATTGGTGCTGGCACGGAACGGATACTCCACCGTGGCCACGCCTAGCCCGTCGTGTTCGTGCCAAGCGGTGACATAGGCCAGCTCGCCGGCGCTGGACAACTGCTGTGCGGCGGCCACCGCATCGGCGCTGGCGCCACCGGCGCGCATCGCATCGCGCAGGCATTCACGGGTGGCGGCGTTCTCGCCCTGGCGGCAGGCGTTGAGGTTGCCATCCCACACCACCGCCTCGCTCCAGCGCAGCGAGCCGTCGGCGGCCGCCTGTGCGGCGCTGGGCGCGTCGCCTTCAGCGGCGGCCTTGCCCGGCTCCGGGGGCTGGCCCTGGCAGGCGGTCAACAGGGCCAGGCTCAGAGCGGAAAGCAGCAGACAGGAACGACGCATGGCTTGAACCTCACGGCAATTTCCGGGCGGCCAGTATCGTCAAGGCGGGGTGAACTCCGCGTCGGCGCGGCATACTACGCCGTATCGGCAAACAGTCAGGAGCGAACGACGTGGGCAGTCTGCAGGGCAAGACCCTTTTCATCACCGGCGGCTCGCGTGGCATCGGCTTGGCCATCGCACTGCGCGCGGCGCGCGATGGCGCCAACGTGGCCATCGCCGCGAAGTCGTCCGTGCCCAATCCCAAGCTGCCGGGCACCATTCACAGTGCAGCCGAGGCGGTCACTGCGGCCGGTGGGCAGGGCCTGGCGCTGAAGTGCGACATCCGCGAAGAGGACCAGGTGAATGCGGCGGTGGCGGCCACTGTCGATGCGTTCGGTGGCATCGACATCCTGGTCAACAATGCCAGCGCGATCTGGCTCCGCGGCGCGCTGGATACGCCGATGAAACGCTTCGACCTGATGCAGCAGGTCAACGCGCGCGGCAGCTTCCTGTGCGCGCAGGCCTGCCTGCCGTACCTGCTGCAGGCGCCGAACCCGCAC
This sequence comes from Stenotrophomonas maltophilia, assembly GCA_009912235.1. Taxonomy (GTDB): domain Bacteria; phylum Pseudomonadota; class Gammaproteobacteria; order Xanthomonadales; family Xanthomonadaceae; genus Stenotrophomonas; species Stenotrophomonas maltophilia_AV. Next base: position 189,990 of record WNDS01000003.1, on the reverse strand, counting down.
ATCCTCACGCTGGCACCCCCCGCCCAGCCTGGAACCGAAGTGGTGGGGGCCACACACTGGCTACACGCTGGCCAAGATGGGCATGAGCTTCGTCACCCTGGGCCTGGCCGCCGAATTCGGCCCGCAGCGGGTGGCGGTCAACGCTCTGTGGCCACGCACCATCATCGCCACCGATGCGATCAACATGATTCCCGGCGTGGACCCGGCCGGCTGCCGCACCCCGCAGATCATGGCCGACGCCGCGCACGCGGTGCTGGTGCGCGAAGCCGCTGGCTTCCATGGCAATTTCCTGATTGATGACGAGGTGCTGGCACAGGCCGGCGTCACCGATCTGTCCGGTTATGCGGTGGATCCTTCGCGCCCGCTGCTGCCGGATCTGTTCCTGGACTGACCTGCAACTGTGACAGGGCGCCGCGCGTGCTCTGCCGGTACTTGATAGACTGCAGATCTGGAATCGTTTACATGACAAGGAGATGTTGATGAAGCAGTTTCTTTCCACGACGGCACTCGCAGTAGCCATCGCACTTTCGCTGTCCGCCTGTGGCGGCAAGGGTGGCAGTACTGCCGACGGCGCCAAGGATGCCCCCGCCAGCGCCCAGGCCGAAGACGCGCAGCAGGCGCTGACCGCCAAGCTCAACGATTACATCGACTGCTATAACGCGATGGATGCCGACATCCAGCGCGACTTTGCTTTGTACGTCGGCTGGATGAAGGACCCCAAGGCCGGCCCGAGTGGTCGCGAGACGCGTGGCTACGGCCCGAACCCGGTGGACGGCTACCGGCTGAAGAAGTGCGAAGAATCAGTGACCCGCGCGCTGGCCGCCGCACCGGCCCTGCCGGAACTGGATGAAGCGGCCAAGCAGTACCTGGCCGAGCTCAAGACACTGCAGCCGCTGTCCAAGCAGGCGCATGACTATTACAGCCGCGAAGACTTCGAGGACGATGGCTTCGCGCTGGGCAAGCAGCTGCACGCACCGCTGATGGCGGCCATGGCCAGCTTCACCACGGCCAGCGACGCCTTCAGCGACGCACTGGAAGCCCGCAACGATGCCCTGCAGCGCGAGCGGCTGGCGGCGCTGGAAAAGGCCGAAGGCCGCAGCATGGAGTTCTTCCGGCTGTCGATGATGCTTGAGGCCAAGGCCCTGGTGGACCTGATGAGCGAAGACAGCTTCGACGCGGCCGCCGGTGCCGAGCGGGTGGCGGCGTTCAACGCCATTTCCGATGAGGCCCATGCCAAGGTCAAGCCGGCCGACAACGACACCAAGTGGTCCACCTTCGAGATGTCGGCTGAGCAGTTCCGCCGCGCCGGCAAGGAACGGCTGGCACGTGTGCGCGACCGTACCACGTACAGCAAGCTGGAACAGGGCTGGCTGGACAACCCGACGCTGGCGCCGTCCGGTTCGCCGGGCAAGCTGCTCAAGGCCTACAACGACCTGGTCCAGCGCAGCAATCTGCTCTGACCCCCGCCTGCCGGGCGCGTCGCGTCAGTTGTTGAACGCGTCCGGCAGCGGGTCGCCGCAGCGGCGGCAATGCCGCGCGTCGGGCTCGTGGCCCTCCAGCCCGCAGTGCGGGCAGCCCCGTGCATCGCGGCGTGCGGCCTGCTCGTTGTCGTGCAGCGTGCTGGCCAGTTCAGCGGTGTAGATGCCGGTGGGCACGGCGATGATGCTGTAGCCGATCAGGATCAGCACCGAGGTGACGAAGCGCCCCAGCACGGTCTGCGGCACGATATCGCCGAAGCCGACCGTGGCCATGGCCACCACCGCCCAGTACATGCTGCTGGGAATGCTGGTGAAGCCGTGGTTGGGGCCTTCGATGGTGTACATCAGCGCGCCGGCGATGATGGTGATGGTGATGACCGTGAACAGGAACACCAGCACCTTGCGCCGGCTGCGCCACAGCGCTTCCATCAGCACGCCGCTTTCCTCGATGTAGCGGGTCAGCTTGAGGATGCGGAACACCCGCAGGATGCGCAGCGCGCGCACCACCAGCAGGCTCTGCGCGCCGGGCACGAACAGCGACAGGTAGGCGGGCAGGATCGCCAGCAGGTCGATGATGCCCCAGATGCTGACCGCATAGCGCAGCGGGCGCTTGACCACCGCCAGGCGCAGCAGGTACTCTAGCGTGAACATCACGGTGAAGGCCCACTCGACCACGTACAGCCCATCGGCCCAGCGCAGGTGCAGGTGCTGCACGCTGTCGATCATCACCGTCACCACGCTGGCGATGATGGCCACCACCAGCAGCAGGTCGAAGTTGCGCGAGGGCCGGGTGTCGTTCCGGTAGATGATGTCGAACCAGTAGCGGCGCCAGCCGGTGTCGGTGGCGGGGTTCAGCTGGGGGGCTGAAAACGGTCGCATGGGTCCATTGTGCCGCAGGGGTACTGGCGCGAGAATGGGGGTTCTACCCGCCCAGCCAGACCGCCATGACCGCCGCCACCGATCCGCAGATCTCCCTTTCCCACTATTACCTGCCGGTGTACCAGCCGCGCCAGGTGGTGCTGGAGCGCGGCCAGGGCGCCCGCGTGTGGGATTCGCAGGGCTGTGAATTCATCGACCTGGCCGCCGGCATCGCCGTGTGCGGCCTGGGCCACAACGACCCGGACCTGGTGGCCGCGCTGGTCGAGCAGGCCGGCAAGCTGTGGCACACCAGCAACGTGTTCTACAGCGCGCCGCCGCTGCATCTGGCCGAAGAACTGGTGAAGGCCAGCCGCTTCGCCGAGCGCGTGTTCCTGTGCAATTCCGGCGCCGAAGCCAACTAGGCGGCGATCAAGCTGGTGCGCAAGTGGGCCTCCAGCCACGGCCGCGCAGCCGACAAGCGCGTCATCGTCACCTTCCGCGGCAGTTTCCACGGGCGTACCATGGGCGCGCTGACCGCCACCGCCCAGCCCAAGTACCAGGCCGGCTACGAGCCGCTGCCCGGCGGCTTCCGCTACATCGACTTCAACGATGAAACCCAGCTGGAAACCGCGATGGCCGCCGGCGACGTGGCGGCGGTGATGCTCGAGCCGATCCAGGGCGAGGGTGGCGTGATGCCGGCCAAGAGCGGCTTCCTGCAGCGCGTGCGCGAGCTGTGCGACCGCCACGACGCGCTGCTGGTGCTCGATGAGATCCAGACCGGCATGGGCCGCACTGGCACGCTGTTCGCGCACTGGCAGGACGGCGTGGTGCCGGACATCGTCACCCTGGCCAAGGCCTTGGGCGGCGGCTTCCCGATCGGCGCCATGCTGGCCGGCCCGAAGGTGGCCGAGGTGATGCAGTTCGGCGCCCACGGCACCTCCTTCGGCGGCAACCCGCTGGCTGCCGCAGTGGCCCGTGTGGCGCTGCGCAAGCTGACCAGCAGCGAGATCGCCAGCAACGTCAGCCGCCAGTCGCGCGCGCTGCATGAAGGCTTCGACCGCCTCAACGCCGAGTTCAACATCTTCAGCCAGGTGCGGGGCCGCGGCCTGATGCTGGGTGCGGTGCTGAGCCCGGCCTTCGCCGGCCAGGCCGGTGCCATCCTCGACCACGCCGCTGCGCAGGGCCTGCTCAGCCTGCAGGCCGGTCCGGACGTGCTGCGCTTCGTGCCGTCGCTGAACATCACCGACGAAGAAGTGGCCGAAGGCCTCAAGCGCCTGCGCGCGGCGATCGTCGCCTTCATCGCGGCACGCTGAGCCGGGGCTGGGTTGACGTCGGGGTCAGAGCCCTCTCCGGGGGAGAGGGCTCTGACCCCGGATCAGCGCACACCGTAACGCTTCAACACCCTGCCCAACCCACGCCCGTCGCACACCGTCTCCGCGTGCAGGCCGGCCGCGCGCGCCGCGTACATTGGTGAACAGGTCATCGACGAACAGGGTGTGCGCCGGCGCCACGCCCAGCACCGCCAGTACGTGCTGGAACACCGCAGGGTGGGGTTTGCGCAGGTCGCCGCCGGCGCTGCAGAACACGCGTCCCTGCAGTGCGGGGAACAGCCCGGGCAACAGCATGGGCAGCGCCTGCGCCATCAGCGCGCCGTTGTTGGTCAACACCGCCAGTGGCACCTGCAGGGTCTGCAGGCGCTGCAGCACCGCCTGCTGCGGGTGGCTGGCGGCCTGCCGTGCGGCGGTCCAGGCCGGTACATCCACGTGGCAGCCCAGCAGCGCGCCCAGCTGCGCCAGGTAGGTCGGGCCATCCAGCGCGCCGCTGTCATGCGCTGCTTCAAGACCGCTGTCATACAGCGCCGCCTGCACGGCTGCGACGCTGACGCCCAGTGCGCGCGCAAGATGCAGCACGCGCTGCGCGCTTGTACTGCACCAGCACGCCGTTCACATCCAGCAGCAACAGGTCGATCCGCATCGCCCGAGCATGCCATCGGTGGGGATGGCGCGGAAACCCCGTTGCGCCCGTGCGACAGACGGTCGCAGCTGGCGGCGCGCGACGCTGCCTAGAATGAGCGTTGAACCTGCAGGAGACGCAACGATGAAGGCTTGGATGGCGGCCCTGGGGCTGGGCGCGATGATGGTGGCACCTTCGGCGATGGCGCGTGTGCGCGCGGCGGCCATCGACAGCACCGACCAGATGAGCTTCAGCAGCAAGCAGATCAGGATCGCCGCCGACTGCAGCGAGGTCGACCTGACCCTGCGCCACACCGGCAAGCTGCCGGCCACGGCGATGGGCCACAACTGGGTGCTGACCCGCGCCGCCGATTACCAGCTGGTGGCGTTGGCCGGCATGCGCACCGGCATTGCCGACAGTTATCTGCCCAAGGGCGACAAGCGCGCGCTGGCGCACACCCAGGTCATTGGTGGCGGTGAGACCGCACGCGTGCGGTTTTCCACCAAGGGCCTGCAAAAGGGCGGTGACTACACGTTCTTCTGCTCGTTCCCCGGCCACTTCGCGATGATGAAGGGCACGTTCGTTTTCGGGTGAGCCCACGTGCATGTGTAGATCCACGCGATGCCCACGTGCCGACCAAGGTCGGCACCTACCGCCAGCGCCGATGCATCCGCGATGCACGCTTTTATAGATCCACGCCATGCGTGGATACGCTACCAAGGGCGCAGCGCCGGCGCCGACGTATCCGCGATGCACGCTTTTGTAGATCCACGCCATGCGTGGATGCGCCATGCCCACGTGCCGACCAACGCCGGCACGCGGCATGACAGACCTCAGCCCTTGGCCACCTTGAACGCCACGCGTGCGGCGGCCAGCGTCGCCTCGATCACGGCGTCGTCGTGCGCGCTGGACAGGAAACCGGCCTCGTAGGCCGACGGCGCCAGGAACACACCCTGTTCCAGCATCGCGTGGAAGAAGCGGTTGAACGCGGCGGTATCGCACGCCGTGGCCTGCGCGTAGGTGTCCACCTTCTCATCGGTGAAGAACAGGCCGAACATCGCACCCACCTGGTTGGTGGTGACCGCCACGCCGGCTTCGGCGGCGGCCGCTTCCAGGCCCGCGCACAGGCGCGCGGTGCGCGCGGCCAGGTCGGCATAGAAACCGGGCTGCGAGACCAGTTCCAGCATGGCCAGGCCCGCCGCCATCGCCACCGGGTTGCCGCTGAGCGTACCGGCCTGGTAGATCGGGCCGGCCGGGGCGATCTGCTGCATCAGCTCGCGGCGGCCGCCATAGGCACCCACCGGCATGCCGCCGCCGATGATCTTGCCGAAGGTGGTCAGGTCCGGTGTGATGCCGTAGTGCGCCTGCGCACCGCCCAGGGCCACGCGGAAGCCGGTCATCACTTCATCGAAGATCAGCAGCGCGCCGTGCTGGGTGCACAGGGCGCGCAGGTGCTGCAGGTAGCCCTCGCGCGGCGGAATGCAGTTGGCGTTGCCCACCACCGGTTCGATGATGAGGCCGGCGATGTCGCTGCCCTGCGCCTCGAACAGCGCGGTGGCCGCCTCGAAATCGTTGTAGGGCAGGGTCAGGGTCAATTCGCTCAGGCCAGCCGGTACGCCCGGCGAGGTCGGCACGCCCAGGGTCAGCATGCCGCTGCCGGCCTTCACCAGGAACGAATCGCCGTGGCCGTGGTAGCAGCCTTCGAACTTGACGATGCGGTTGCGACCGGTGGCGCCGCGCGCCAGGCGGATCGCCGACAGCGTGGCCTCGGTACCCGAATTGACCATGCGCACCATCTCGCACGAGGGCACCAGGCGGGTGATGGTCTCGGCCATGGTCACCTCGGCCGCGCACGGCGCACCGAAGGAGAGGCCGTTGTCGATGGCGCGCTTCACCGCCTGGCGCACGGCCGGGTGGTTGTGGCCGACGATCATCGGGCCCCACGAACCGACGTAATCGATGTGGCGGTTGCCATCGACGTCGTACAGGTAGGCGCCGTCGGCGCGCTCGACGAAGAACGGCTCGCCGCCGACCGACTTGAACGCCCGGACCGGTGAATTGACGCCGCCCGGCAGCAGGGCCTGTGCGCGGGTGAACAGGGCGTGGGACTGGTCGTGGTTCATGGGGTGTCCTGGGCTGTGCCGGCCTGCGCCGGTGGGAACTGGTCAAGGTAGGCGCGCTGGGCGGCGACCGGGTCGGCGGCGGCGTAGACGCTGCTGATGACCGCCAGCAGGTCGGCACCGGCGGCGATCAGCGGACCGACATTGTCCGGCGTCAGACCGCCGATGGCCACCCGCGGCACGCCCAGTGCGGCACTGCGCCGCAGCAGGTCGGGCGTGGCGCGGTGGCTGGTGATCTTGGTGGTGGTGGCGAAGAACGCGCCGAAGGCCACGTAGCTGGCGCCGGCCGGCACCGCGCGCTCGGCCAGCGCCAGTTCGTCGTAGCAGGACGCGCCGAGCAGCGCGTCGGGGCCGAGCAGGGCGCGTGCGGCGGCGATTTCGCCATCATCCTCGCCCAGGTGCGCACCGGCGGCACCCACCGCCAGCGCCAGCGCGGCGTCATCGTTGATGATCAGCGGCACGCCGTGCTGCACGCACAGCGCCTGCAGGGCGTGCGCCTGCTCGCGGCGCAGTGCCGCGTCGGCCACCTTGTTGCGGTACTGCAGCCAGGTGGCGCCGTGGGCCAGCAGCGGTGCGGTGCGTGCCAGCAGGCGGGCGGTGTCCGGTTCGTCCGGGGTGATCAGGTAGACGCCGCGGGGCGTGGCGGGGGCAAGGGTCATCGATGGCTACCGGTTGCGTGGCCGCGGTGGGACAATGGGCGGCCAGAAAGGTCAGCCGTGATTATCCAATGAGCGATGCCAGCCCCACCACCTTCCGCACCTGGATGTGCGTGGTCTGCGGTTTCCTGTACCACGAAGCCGAGGGCCTGCCGGACGAGGGCATCGCCCCCGGCACGCGCTGGGAAGACATTCCCGAGACCTGGACCTGCCCGGACTGCGGCGTGACCAAGGACGATTTCGAGATGGTCGAGGTCGGCTGACGAGGGTGGCCGCGGTTGATGACGGCAGGTGCGGACCGTTCGTCCGCACACCGGGCACCCTCAGTGCAGCCGCGGTACCGGCCCACCCAGGTCCACCAGCTTTTCGCGCAGCCACTGCGTATCGCTGGCGGTGGGGTTGCGGGTGAGGTAGCGGCCCAGGTCGCGGCGCGCGCCAGCCAGGTAGTCCAGCTGCAGGTAGGCCAGGCCACGGTCGCGCAGTGCGTCGTCCTGTTCCGGGGCCAGCTTCAGCAGGCGGTCGGCGCTGCGTGCGGCCCGGTCCCATTGCCCGGCTTCGGCGTAGACGCCATGCAGGTTGCGCAGCATCCGCATCAGGATCGCGCGTGACGGCGCCGGGTCGAGGATCTGCGCCAGCACCTGGTCGTCCGGGTCCTGCCCGCCCAGGTGGGAGCGTGCGCGTTCGCGCAGTTCGTCCACGTCCAGTGGGCGGCCACCGTTGAACGGGTCCATCACCAGCACGCCGCCGTCCACCGGCAGCCGCACCAGGAAGTGGCCCGGGAAAGACACCCCGTCCAGCGGAATGCCCAGCCGCCGCGCCACTTCGATCTGCACCAGCGCCAGCGAGATGGGATTGCCCAGCCGGCGTTCGAACACCTGGTTCAGATAGCTGTTGCGCGGGTCGTAGTACTCGTCGTGGTCGCCGCTGTAGCCCAGTTCGTCGAACAGGTGGCGGTTGATCGCGGCCATCTTCAGCGGGCTGGGCTCGATGCTTTCCACCTCGGCACGCAGGTGCTCGACGTGGGTCTGGATCATCGCATCGTAGGCGGCCGGCTGCAGGTCCGGGTATTCGTCGCGGGCGATCAGCAGCGCGGTCGGCAGCAGCGGCAGCGCCTCGTCGTCGAGGTCGCCCAGCGCATCCCAGTCGGGGAGAGAGTTCGGGCCCTGCATGGCCACAGACTGGCGGCAATCGCAGGCGGTTTCAAGCGGCAGGGCGTAAAAAAAAATCCGGGGCTGGACCCGCTTCGCAGGCGAAGGGTGCCGGCCCCGTTGTCTACCCGGTGCGCGCTGCCGGCCGGGGCCGGCGCCCGCCGGGCGGCCTTACTTGATGCCCGGGCCGAACTTAAGTTCGGTGCCGTCCTTGAGCTGCAGCCTGTGCGCCTGGCCGGCGTTGAGTTCCAGCACATAGCGCGCCGGCCCACCGCTGGGGTAGGGCGGGCACATGTCGCCGGCGGTGCACGGCGGCACGTCGCGCTGCTGGCTCACCAGTCTGCGCTCAGTGTCGAAGTACAGGATGTCCAGCGCGATCTTGGTGTTCTTCATCCAGTACGCCTGCATTTCCTCGCGGTCGTGGACGAACAGCATGCCGTGGTCTTCGGGCATGCGGTCGCGGAACATCAGGCCGCGGGCGCGGGTATCGTCATTGGTGGCCAGTTCCACCTTGTAGCGAGTGCCATCCAGTTCCACCCAGTGGCGGGCGGCATCGGTGGCGCAGCCGGTGATGGCCAGCAGGGGGAGCAGCAGCAGCGAACGCAGCAGCGACATGGTCAGGGTCTGGTGGGAAGGGTTACAGCACGATCGGCGGTTCGCCGCCGATGATGACGACGTCGGCCGGGCGGCGCGCGAACAGGCCCACGCAGACCACGCCGGGCAGCTGGTTGAGCTCGCGCTCCAGCGCCACCGGGTCGGTGATCTGCAGGTGGTGGATGTCCAGGATCTGGTTGCCGTTGTCGGTCACCACGCCTTCGCGCCAGGTCGGCTGGCCGCCGGTCATGTCACGGATGCGGCGGGCCACCAGGCTGCGTGCCATCGGAATCACTTCCACCGGCAGCGGGAACGCGCCCAGCACCGGCACCTGCTTGCTCGGGTCGACGATGCAGACGAACCGCTCGCTGGCCTCGGCGATGATCTTCTCGCGGGTCAGCGCGGCGCCGCCGCCCTTGATCAGGCACTTGTTGCCGTCGCATTCGTCGGCGCCGTCCACGTACAGCGACAGGTTGCCGGTGTGGTTCAGTTCCATCACCTCGATGCCGTGCTGGCGCATGCGCGCGGTGCTCTGCTCGGAGCTGGACACGGCCCCCTTGATGCGGTGCTGGATGCGGGCGAGCGCATCGATGAAGTAGGCCACGGTGGACCCGGTACCGACGCCGACGATCATGCCATCTTCAACGTACTCGATGGCTTTTTCGGCGGCCAGGCGCTTTGCTTCGGACATGGGAAAGTCTCAGGCAGGGAATCAGGATTTCTTTTCCAGCGACAGCAGCAGCTTCCACTGCGCGGCGGTCACCGGGAACACCGACAGCCGGTTGCCCTTGGCCACCAGCGGGAAGCCTTCGCCCAGTGCATCCGCGTGCAGCTTGATCTCGTCCAGCGCGATCACCTGCTTCAGCTTGCGGTCGAAGGCCACGTCCACCAGCATCCAGCGCGGTTCTTCGCGGGTGGCCTTGGGGTCGTGGTAATCGGACGTCGTGTCGAACTGGGTGTCGTCCGGGTAGGCCTCGCTGGCCACCGTGGCCAGGCCGACGATGCCGGGCACCTTGGTATTGGAGTGGTAGAATAGGATGCCGTCGTCCACCTGCATGCCATCGCGCATGAAGTTGCGCGCCTGGTAGTTGCGGACCCCGTTCCAGGGTTCGGTGCCCACGCGGGCCAGGTCGTCGATGGAAAAGGCGTCCGGTTCGGACTTCATCAGCCAATAGCGCTTGCGGGCGGTCATGCGGTTACGTGCGGTGGTTGCGGGAGCAGGGTGCCCTGTTCGGTGCAGATCGCATCGACCGGTACGTCCCAGGACGCCACCGGCAGCGCATCGACCTGCTGCAGCGAAAAGGCCGCGCCAACCAGCCACGGTGGCGCAGGGCGCTGGTGGCGGAAAGCGAAGCTGCGATCATACCAGCCGCCCCCCATGCCCAGCCGCCGGCACTGCGCATCGAAGCCGACCAGCGGGGTGACCACCAGGGCCATCTGCTCGGCGGCCAGGGTGTCCTCGAGGGCGATGTCCGGTTCGGGAATGCCGTAACGGTTGGCGGTCAGCGGCTGGCCGGGGCGCCAGGGCGCAAAGCGCAGCAGATCGCCGTGCAGCACCGGCAGGCAGTAGGTCAGGCCCTGCGGCAGCTGCAGCTGCCAGCGGTGCAGGGCGATTTCACCATCCAGCGCCCAGTAGCCGGCCACCGGGCCGTGGGTGGGCGCGAAGGGCAGGGCGAGCAGGGCATCGGCCAGCGTCTCGGCCGCGGCGATGCGCACCGGCGCGGGCAGGTCACGGCGGCGTTGGCGCAGGTCGCGGCGAAGGTCCGGGCGCGGGTCGGTCATGGCAGGCTCGGCGGAAGAACCCGCCTATTGTGCCGATGCATCGCCACAAAAGACGAGGGCGGCACCCAGCTGGATGCCGCCCTCGAGGAATACTGCATTCTCCGCAATGTCGATGCGTGCGAAACGACCTTGAACCCAGGGGCTCAAGTGGGAACGCTGGGGAACCATCGGGCTTCCCGCTACAAGGCGGACTTGCACTCCCGGCGCCGTCGCGCTCCCGATGTCGTTCTTAAGGGACAAGGCGAATGTTTGCACACGCCGTCGAGCACCGCAGAGAACGCAGGGCCATTATAGCGATGTGCGCGCGCACCACCAGCGCGGATCACGACCATTCGTCGGCACAGTGCATCCCAATTCATGAAAGCGACGATGTGCGTCAGGGCGTGGTCAACGGCGTGTGCAGCCGGCGTTGCGCGCCCAGATGCCTGCCTGGCGGCTCAGTCGTGGCCGTCGATGGCGCGGTCCAGGCGCCGGTTCAGGTCGGCCAGCGTCTGCTGCAGCACCACGGCCTGGCGCGCGTTCTCATCGCGCAGCTGCTGCAGCTCGTGGGCCAGGTTCAGCGCGGCCAGCACCGCCACCCGGTCCACGGCGGCCATGCGGTTGCTGCCGCGGATCTCGCGCATGCGCGCGTCCAGCAGGCGCGAGGCGGCCATCAGGCTCTCGCGTTCCTCCGCGCCCACGCCCACGGTGTATTCACGGTCCAGGATGCGGACGCTGACCGGTTCGGTGGGGTGGGTCATGTGTGCTGTTCCAGGGATTTGAGCCGGCTGATCATCGCTTCCACCCGTGAGCGGGCCTGTTCGTTCTTGGCCAGCAGGGTGGAGCGCTCGCTCACCAGCTGTTCCTGCTGGTGGCGCAGGCTGCGGTTTTCCTCCGCAAGGCGCTGGTTGCGTTCAAGCAGGGCCTCGACGCGCGCGGCGAAGGCCTGCAACTGGGCGATGGCGTCAGCGGGTTCCATGAGCGGCACCATAGGCAGGGGGGCAGGGGGCGGTCAAGCGCCGTGGCCGCAAGGGCTGGCGGCCACGGGAAGGATGCCGGTGGATTGCTACACTACCAAGCTTCCCGGCCAGCGCTGCGCGGTGCCGGGGCCCCATTTCCCGAACGAGCCGCACGATGACCGAACTTCCCTCCGTCGACGACGTTAACCGCGCCAGCCAGGCCCAGCAGCTGGGCGCCACCGCTGCCGAGCTGCACGGCGGCCTGTGCGGCTGGCTGGCTGCCGGCGGCGCACCGGGCAACGACTGGCCCGCACGCGTGCTGGCCGACGACAACCTGCCGCCGGTCAGCGACGAGAGCACGCTGGGCCAGCTGCTGCAGATCACCATCAAGCAGCTGGAAGACCGCGATTTCGCCTTCGAGCTGCTGCTCAGCGACAGCGCCGACGTGGCGGCGCAGGCCGATGCGATGTTCAGCTGGGCGCGTGCTTTCCTGGGCGGCTTCGGCCTGGGCAGCGGCGGCCGCCGCCCGGCCCTGTCCGAAGAAGGCGAAGAGGCGCTTAACGACCTGGCCAAGCTGGCCCAGGCCTCCAGCGAGGATTTCGAGAGCGGCAACGACGACGATGAAGACGCGCTGGCCGAGATCGAGGAATTCATCCGCGTGGCGGTGCTGCTGCTGCACGGGGATGTGGTGCTGGCCGCGCGCCACCGCCAGCGCCTGAACTGATGGATATCAAGCAGCGCACCGGCATTGCCGCCGGCGAGTACAAGCGCCGCCGCCGCCAGCTGATGGATGCGGCTGGCGACGAGGCGATCCTGGTGCTGCCGGCCGCCTCGGAGAAGGTGCGCAGCCTGGATACCCATTTCCCCTACCGCCAGGATTCGGATTTCCAGTACCTCAGCGGCTTCCACGAACCGGAAGCGGTGCTGGTGCTGATTCCCGGCCGCCGGCACGGCGAGGCCATCCTGTTCTGCCGCGAGCGCGATGCCGAGCGCGAGGCCTGGGATGGCAGCCGTGCAGGGCAGGAAGGTGCGGTGGCGCAGTACGGCATGGACGATGCCTACCCCATCGATGACCTGGACGACATCCTGCCGGGGCTGCTGGAAGGGCGCTCGCGTGTCTATTACCACTTCGGCCGCGATGCCGATTTCGACCTCAAGCTGATCGGCTGGGTCAACCGCGTGCGCTCGCAGGTGCGCCACGGTGCACAGCCGCCGCACGAGTTCCTGGAGCTGGGCCACCTGCTGCACGAGCAGCGGTTGTTCAAATCCGGCGCGGAAGTGGCGCTGATGCAGCGTGCGGCGGAGATCAGCGTGCAGGCGCACCGCGCCGCGATGTGGGCCTCGAAGGCGGGCATCCACGAATACGAACTGCAGGCCGAGCTGGAACGCGTGTTCCGGGCCAGTGATGCGGTGCCGGCGTACTGCAGCATCGTGGGCGCTGGCCGCAACGGCTGCATCCTGCACTACCGCGACAACAACGCGCGCTCGCGCGACGGTGAGCTGGTGCTGATCGATGCCGGTGCCGAGTACCGTGGCTATGCCAGCGACATCACCCGCACGTTCCCGGTGAACGGCCGCTTCAGTGCGGAGCAGCGTGCGCTGCACGATCTGGTGGGCGCGGCGCAGTCGGCGGCGCTGGCACAGGCGCGGCCGGGCGTTGCTTACGAGGCCGGGCATCTGGCGGCGGTGCAGACGCTGACCGAGGGCCTGCTGCGGCTGGGCCTGTTGAAGGGCACGCTGGAGAAGAACCTGTCCGAAGGTTTGTACCAGCGGTTCTACCGGCACAAGACCGGGCACTGGATCGGGCTGGACGTGCACGATGTGGGCGATTACCGCGTGGCCGGGGAGTCGCGGCTGCTGGAGCCGGGCATGGTGTTCACGATCGAGCCGGGGCTGTACGTGGGCGCGGACGATACGACGGTGGAGCCGCGCTGGCGGGGCATCGGCATCCGCACGGAGGATGATGTGCTGATCACCGGTGAGGGCCATCGTGTGTTGACCGAGGGCTTGGCGCGCAGCGCCGACGAGATCGAAGCGTTCATGCAAGGATGAGGTTGGGGGTGTTGCAGGGCTTGCAGCCCTGCACCTGCTTCAAGCTACAGCAACGTCAAAAGCCAAAGCGGCATTCCGTGGGATGGCGGGTCAGTGTGGGTTTGCGGGGACGTCGTGAACCCATCCATGGGGGCTTGGTCGCCGCATCCATGCGGCTCACACCCCGCAAACCCACAGTGCCCCGCCTTCGACAGATTCCTGCGGCTGTTGGTGGGTGCCGACCGTTGGTCGGCACATGTGTCGGATATCGAATGAATCATCCACGCATGGCGTGGATCCACTGGCAACGGCGGTTGTTGGAGTGCGCGGCTATTGGTAGGTGTCGACCTTGGTCGACACAGAGCGAGCGCAGCAAGCGACCCGCTTTTGCTTTTCTTTTTCTTTTTCCGTGGCTGGCCGCGCACGGAAACTGTCAGAGGTGGGGCGGGGTGGGTTCGCGGGGGTGTCCGCGGCATGGATCCCGCGGACAAGCCCCCATGGATGGGTTCACGGCGTCCCCCGCGAACCCACCCCGCCCCACCAAGCGCGGCATTTTGAATTCAGCGACCAGCCACGAGGGGCTCAGCCGTTGGCGGCGGCAAACTCCGGGCGCGTCAGGTTGTCCGCTTCGCCTTCAGTGCACAGCACTTCGTCTTCGATGCGGATGCCACCGTAAGGGCGGAAGAAGTCCACGCGGTCCCAGTTGATCGAATCGCCATGGCCTGCTGCCTTCACTTCGTCCAGCAGCATGTCGATGAAGTACAGGCCTGGTTCGATGGTCACCACCATGCCCGGTTCCAGCGCGCGGGTCATGCGCAGGTACGGGTGACCGGCCGGGCGTTCAACGCGGCCGCCGTGCTCGCCCGCGGCGAAGCCGGCCACGTCGTGCACCTGCAGGCCGATCAGGTGGCCGATGCCGTGCGGGAAGAACGCGGCGCTGACGCCGGTTTCCAGCGCGGTCTGCGGCGAGACCGTGATGACCCCGAAGTCCTTCAGCACGCCCATCAGCGACAGGTGTGCGTCGATGTGCAGGTGCTTGTAATCGAAGCCGGCACGTACCGCTGCGCACATCTGCTGCTGGGCCGCATCCACCGCCTCGATCATCGCGGCGAACTCGTCGTGGCCGTGCGCGGCGTAGGTGCGGGTGATGTCGCTGGCATAGCCGTGCGCGCTGGCGCCGGCATCGATCAGGAAGCTGCGCAGCGGCTGCGGGGCCTTGCGGCCCAGTTCGGTGTAGTGCAGCACGGCGGCGTGTTCGTTCAGTGCCACGATGTTGCCGTATGGCAGTTCGCTGGCGTCCTGGCCACCGCCTGGCAATAGGCCATGTGGATGCTGAACTCATCGGCGCCATTGCGGAACGCGGCTTCGGCTGCGCGGCGGCCGCGCACGCCCAGCACCTGGGCCTGGTGCATCAGCGCGATCTCGTACGGGGTCTTGTAGGCGCGGTGCCAGTGCAGGTAATCCAGCACCGGGGCCGGGTTGTTGGGCACGAAGGCCCCCAGCGCACTCTGCGGTTCGCCCAGGATCGCGCAGCGCGCGGCGTTGGCCGGCAGCAGCGGCAGGGCTTCATCCGGGGTGCGGATGATGTGGATGTCGAAGTGCTCCACCCACCAGCCGCTGGGCGCGTCGGGCACCACGTGCCAGTAGTCGAACGGCTGGTGGAAGATCACCTGCGGGCGCTTGCCCGGGGTGAACACCATCCAGCTGTTGGGCACGCGGGTGAGCGGCAGCCAGGCCTTGAAGTGCGGATTGACCGCGTAGGGGTAATCGCGGTCGTCGAAGACCTGGTAGTGCAGCGTGCCGCTGGGCACCACCAGGTGGTCGAAGCCACCGCGCGCGAGCGCCTGTCCGGCGCGCTGCTGCAGCACGGCCAGGTGGTGGGGGTACAGGGCGGCAGGATCTTGCAGGGTCATCGCATCGCTCGACGGAAAAACAGAACCCTGATTTTGCCGGATATGGCCGCAGCGTGCTGTGCGGGAACCGGCGCTCAGGCCGTCGAAAGCGGTGCGGGGCTGTCTTCCTCGCCCACCCAGTCGCGCACCAGCTGGCGGTGTTCGCGCGACAGGGTCAGGAAGCGGAAGCCGGTCCAGGCCTGGCCGGGCAGCTGCGCCGGTTCGCTCCACAGCAGGTGCACGCCCACGTCGATGTCGACCTGGCGGCCATCGTCCAGCGGCAGCGGGAAGCGGAACTGGTACAGCGCATCCTCGTCCAGCGGCGCGCTGGCCAGCATCAGCATGCCGGTTTCGGAGAGGTTGACCAGGTGCCCGGCAACGGCCTCGCGCATCTGGTCGGTCACGGCCACGCGGGCGGCAACCTGACGGCGCGGGGCGCGGCGGGTATCGACGGGCGGTGCGTTCATGCGTCCGGTTCCTGTGTGTTGCCGGTCAGCGTGCGCAGCGCGCCCAGCGTGGCCTGCCAGGCGCGGTCGATCAGCCGCCCCTTGTCTTCGGTCACCACGCGCGCCTGGCCGGCAGCCATCTGCCGGGCCAGCGCGTCCAGCTGGGTTTCCAGTGTCTTCTGCCCACGCGCGTTGACGAACAGCGCATGGTCGGTCAGGCGGCTGTACCAGGACAGGCGCAGCCGCCGTGGGCTGCCGTCTTCGGTGAATTCGAACCAGCTGCCGAACGGCAGGGCCAGCAGCTGCCGGTAGCAGGCCTCCTGCGCGGCATCGCGGGCCAGCGGCGCGGCGGCCGGCGCTGGTTCGGCACCATGTTCGCCCAGCCGTGCGCGCTGCTTCAGGCGGGCGCTCAGTTCGGTGCGCGAGGTGCTGTCGTCCTCACCGCCCGGCGTGGACAGGCGGCGGGCAACGGCGGCGGCTTCGTCGGCGTGGTAGCCCACCTGCACCAGCGCCGCTTCGATGTCCGCGCCCAGCGTCAGATCGGCTGGGGCGCTGCCCGGCGGCTGCGCGGTCACTTCGGCAATGCGCGCGGTCTGTGCCAGACACTGCTGCCATTGCGCTGAATCGTCGCCATTGCGCAGCTGCGAGAGCGTCATCACGTCGGCCCAGGCCTGGCGCAGCAGGGTCTGCACGAAGCGCGGCGGTTGCGCCTGTTCGCAACGCTCGGCAATGCCGGCTTCGGTCTGGCGGCGGGCCACGTCCAGCTTATCGCGGCCGCGCGCGGCGTCCACGTGGCGGCGCTCGGCCAGTTCGGCGCGGTGGGCCGCTGCCCGCACGTGCTGCTGCACTTCTTCGTTGGCGGCGGCGAACACGGCCGGGTCCTGGCTGTCGCCGGCCTGCACGCTCTGGCCCAGCCGCTGCATCAGCTGCGGGTCGATGTCTTCCGGCCCCAGCCAGACGGCGCCTGCTTCGGCCACGCTGTTGAGCAGTTCGCGCGCGGGGTGCTCATCGCGCACGAAGAAGCCCGGGTCGGCCAGCGCCGCGCGGGCCACCGGCACCTGCAGCTGGGCCAGCATGCCGGCACTGGGGGTATCGCTGCGCTGCAGCTGCTGCACCTGGCCGAACAGCCGGCCCAGCAGGTCGAAGGTGTCCTGGTCCTTGGCCGCCAGCGCCGACGGGGCGTCGGGATGTTCGCGCTACAGCTGCGCCAGCAGCGCCGCCTGCAGGTCGCCCATCGAACGCGGCGCGCTGGCCTGGGCCTGCAGGCGGGCCAGCAGGCCGTCCAGCACGGCGCCGGGCACGGTGCGCAGCGGCACTTCGCCGAAGCCGGGCAGCGCCGGCGGCGCGGCACTGGGCTGGGCCAGCAGCTGGTGCAGCGTGCCCATGGCCGGGCTGGCATCGCCGAAGCCCTGCAGCGGCGCGGCTGCTTCCTGCAGCATGGAGGACCACGAACCGGCCGGTGCGCTGCCGTTCCAGCCGGTCAGCGGTGCGGCCGTGCTGCTGCTGGTGCGGGTGGCGCGGCCACCGGCCACGGCATGGGTGATGATGCGGCGGGTGCTGGCCGAGCGCGCTAGGTAGGGCGTGTAGACCAGGCCGGGCAGCACGCCTTCCTGCGAGAGCTGGTTGTTGATGCGTTCGATGATCTCGCCCAGCCGCTCCAGCAGGTTGCGATCGAGGGCGCGGAACAGGGCCAGCTGCACGGGCGCGTCCAGGCCGGCCTGTTCAGCCAGCCGGCGTGCGTGCGCGCACAGCGCATGCGGGCCCAACGGCAGCGCTTCGGCATCGAACGCCGGGCCGGCCGCCAGCACGCCCAGGCGCTGCCCCAGCAGGTTCAGGCCGTTGCCGGCGCGCTGGTTTTCGCGGCGCACCATCTCCACCAGCACGATGTCACGGTCGATATCGTGCTCGTCCACCAGGCTTAGGGTGGGCAGCCCGGTACCGCTGTGCGCGTGCTGGGCGGCCAGTGGCGCGACCACGCGGGGCCCGCGCAGCTGAGCCAGCGCGTCCACCACAGCGTTGAGCATGCGCTCGCAGAACGGCGCGCCGAAGGCGTGGGCCTGCTGGCGCTGGCTGATGATGTCGGCGCGCTGGCCGGCACTACGGGCCCGGTCGGCCTCGGCCAGCAGGGCGCGCTCCATGGCTTCCACGCTCAGTACCAGCGGCGCGGTAAGCGTATGCCGCACCAGCACCACCAGTTGGCCAAGCAGCACCTGCACGCGGGGCGGCAGCCCTGCCTGGTTCAAGCGTGCTGCATCGGCCGGCAGCAACGGCATGGGTACGGACATCAGCGCGGAGTCCCGGTTCACGCGGATCGAAAGGCGACTCTACTGTGACGGCCGTGATGGACGCTACTTGAGTGTCTTCATTCTTCCCGTTCACTCTTCCAGGAACAGGCTCACCACATCGTTGGTGAAGCGGCGGCCCAGCTCGGTCGGCTGCACGTGGCCGTTTGCCATGTCCAGCCAGCCGCGCTGCACGGCCTGCGCCAGCGGCGCGTCCAGCACCGTGCGCGACAGCCCGGTACGCGATTCGAAATCGCGCAGGCTGAAGCCTTCGTGCAGGCGCAGCAGGTTCAGCATGTACTCGAACGGCAGCCGCGACGGGGCGATCACCTCATCGCCACCGATCGCAGCGGCGGTACCGGCGGTGTCCAGGAAGGTCTGCGAGTGCTTGTGCTTCCAGCGCCGCAGCACGTGCTCCTCAGCACCGGAGCTGATCTTGCCGTGCGCGCCGGCACCGATGCCCAGGTAATCGCCGAAACGCCAGTAGTTCAGGTTGTGCGCGCTCTGGCGGCCGGGGCGGGCATAGGCACTTACCTCGTACTGGCCATAGCCAGCCTGCGCCAGCAGCGCCTGGCAGTGTTCCTGCATGTCCCAGGCGATGTCCTCGTCCGGAATGCCCTGTGGCGGGCGGGCAAAGAACGCCGTGTTCGGTTCCAGGGTCAGCTGGTAGTGCGAAATGTGCGCCGGCTGCAGCGCGAACGAGCGTTCCAGGTCGGCTTCGGCGCCGGCCAGGCTCTGTTCCGGCAGCGCGTACATCAGGTCGATGTTGAAGTTGTCGTAGCCGGCGTCCTGGGCCATCTTCACCGCGCGCTCGGCTTCGCCGCTGTCGTGGATGCGGCCCAGCCGCTTCAGCGCGGCATCGTCGAAGCTCTGGATGCCGAAGCTCAGGCGGTTCACGCCGGCGGCACGGTAGCCGTCGAAGCGGCCATGCTCGGCGGTGCCTGGGTTGGTTTCCAGGGTGATCTCGGCATTGGGCGCAAAGCGCAGCCGCGCGCTGGCCTGCTGCAGGAAGCGGTCGATGGCGTCCGGCGGGAACAGGCTGGGCGTGCCGCCGCCGAAGAACACGCTGTGCACCACCCGACCCCAGACCAGCGGCAGGTCCTGGTCCAGGTCGCGCACCAGTGCATCGATGTAGGCATCGAACGGCAGCGCGCCCTTGGCCTGGTGCGAGTTGAAATCGCAGTACGGGCACTTGCGCACGCACCACGGCAGGTGCACGTACAGCGCCAGCGGCGGCGGCACCAGGCGCGGCGCGGCGGCGTGCGCGTGGTCGCCGGAACAGGCTTCGCCGGGCAGGTGGGTGCAGTGGTCGTGGGTGTGGTCGTGCGGCATGGTGTTCATCGGTAGTGCCGGCCGCGGGCCGGCTTCCCTGGGGGACTCAGAAGGGCGTCAGAGCCAGCGGGCCAGTTGCTGCTTGAGCTGCTGCAGGGCCAGGGCGCGGTGGCTGATGGCGTTCTTCAGCGCCGGCTCCATCTCCGCAGCGGTCAGGCCGTGGGTGGTGTCCAGGAACACCGGGTTGTAGCCGAAGCCGTTCGTGCCGCGCAGTTCGCGGATGATCTGCCCTTCCCAGCGGCCTTCGCAGATCAGCGGCTGCGGGTCGGTGGCATGGCGCAGCAGCACGATGACCGCATAGAAGCGGGCACTGCGCTGGCCATCGGGCACGTCGGCGATGGCCTCCAGCAGCTTGGCGTTGTTGGCTGCCGCGTTGGTCGGGTGGCCGGCGTAGCGCGCGCTGTACAGGCCGGGCGCACCGCCGAGGGCATCGACGATCAGGCCCGAATCATCGGCCAGCGCCGGCAGGCCGGTGGCTTCGCAGGCCGCGCGTGCCTTCAGCAGCGCGTTCTCGACGAAGGTCAGGCCGGTTTCCTCCACATCGCCCAGGCCCAGTGCAGCGGCCGAGGTGATCTGCAGCGGCAGGTCGGCGAGGATCTCCTGCATCTCCACCAGCTTGCCAGCGTTGTGGCTGGCCAGAACAAGCGTCTTCATCGGCGGGGCTCCAACAGGTCCCAAGTGTTGCCGTACAGGTCGCGGAACACCGCGACGGTGGCATAGGGTTCTTCGCGTGGTGCTTCCAGGAATTCGACACCGGCGGCGACCATGGCCGCGTGGTCGCGGTGGAAGTCATCGGTGTTGAGGAAGAAGCCGACGCGGCCGCCGGTCTGGTTGCCGATGCGGCTGCGCTGTTCCTCGTTACTGGCACGGGCCAGCAGCAGGGCGGCGGTGCTGCCATCGGTCGGCCCGACCACCACCCAGCGCTTGCTGCCCTGGTCGATGTCGTCCAGCAGCGCGAAGCCGAGCTTGCCGGTGTACCAGGCGATGGCTTCGTCGTAGTCGGCCACCACCAGGGTAGTCAGGGCGATGCGGCGGTTCATGCCGACAGCGCCGCCTGCTGTGCGGCCAGCAGCTCGCCCACGCCCTTTTCGGCCAGGCCCAGCAGCGCGTCCAGTTCATCGCGGCGGAAAGCATGGCCTTCGGCGGTGCCCTGCAGTTCGATGAAACCGCCACCGTCGTTCATCACCACGTTCATGTCGGTGTCACAGTCGCTGTCTTCGGCATAGTCCAGGTCCAGCACCGGGGTGCCGCGGTACACGCCCACCGACACGGCGGCCACTGCGCCCAGGATCGGGTTGCGCTTGATGTCGCCGCGCTTCATCAGCACGTTCACCGCATCGACCAGGGCCACGTAGGCGCCGGTGATGGCGGCGGTGCGGGTGCCACCGTCGGCCTGCAGCACATCGCAGTCCAGGGTGATGGTGCGTTCGCCCAGCGCATTGCGGTCCACGCAGGCGCGCAGGCTGCGGCCGATCAGGCGCTGGATTTCCAGCGTGCGGCCGCCCTGCTTGCCACGTGCGGCTTCACGGTCGCTGCGGGTGTGGGTGGCGCGCGGCAGCATGCCGTACTCGGCGGTCACCCAGCCTTCGCCGTTGCCACGCAGGAAGCCCGGCACGCGGTTTTCCACGCTGGCGGTGCACAGCACGCGGGTTTCACCGAAGTACACCAGCACCGAACCTTCGGCATGGCGGGTGAAGCCGCGCTGGATGACGACCGGGCGGAGCTGGTCGGGCTGGCGGCCGCTGGGGCGGGAATCGGACATGGTGCGGGTTCCGTGGGGGCAGGGGAGTACGCCGCCATGCCCGCAACCGTTCACGGGGCGGGCAAAGAGGCTCAAATGGAAGCGCTAGGGTACCATTCCCCCTTTGAGAGCATCGGAAAACGCTCATGATTCGAAGCATGACGGCCTACGCCGGCGGCGAGCGCGGCACCCCGTGGGGCACGCTGGGCTGCGAGCTGCGCTCGGTCAACCACCGCTTCCTGGAGGTCGGCACCCGCCTGCCCGAGGAACTGCGCGCGCTGGAACCGCAGCTGCGCGAGCGCATCAGTGCGCGCCTGAGCCGCGGCAAGCTGGACCTGGTCATGCGCCTGCGCGCGCCCGAAGGTGGCGGCAGCCTGCAGGTGAACGAGGCGCTGCTGGGCCAGCTGGGCCAGCTGGCGCACCGGCTCACCTCCGATTTCCCCAACCTGCAGGTCAGCTTCACCGAACTGCTGCAGCTGCCGGGCGTGACCCAGGGCGAAGCCACCGATGCGGCCGCCCTGCAGGCCGAGGCCCTGGCCCTGCTGGAGCAGGTGCTGGACGGCTTCGTTGCTGCCCGTGAACGTGAAGGCGACAAGCTGGCCGCAGCCATCGCCGAGCGCGTGGACGGCATCGAGCGTATCGCCGCCGAGGTGCGCACGCTGATTCCGGCCATCCGGGACGGGCAGCGCGCCAAGCTGGCCGCACGCCTGGCCGACCTGCCGCACCCGGTCGACCCCGGCCGCGCCGAGCAGGAACTGGTGCTGTGGCTGCAGAAGCTGGACGTGGACGAGGAGCTGGACCGCCTGGGCAGCCACATCGTGGAAATCCGCCGCGTGCTCAAGCAGCGCGAACCGGTCGGCCGCCGCCTGGATTTCCTGCTGCAGGAATTCAACCGCGAAGCCAACACGCTCGGCTCCAAGTCGGTGGACAGCCGCACTTCCAATGCCGCGGTGGAGCTGAAGGTGCTGATCGACCAGATCCGCGAACAGGTGCAGAACATCGAATGATGAACACGCCCATGAAGACCCAGCCGACCCCGGCCGACGCGCCCGCGCGCGGCACGCTGTACATCGTTGCCGCCCCGTCCGGCGCAGGCAAGAGCAGCATCGTCAACGCCACGCTGGCGCGCGACCCGCAAATCGCGCTGTCCATTTCCTTCACCTCGCGGGCCATGCGCCCCGGTGAGGTCAACGGTCAGCACTACCACTTCGTCAGTGCCGAAGAGTTCGAGCGGATGATCGCCGCCGGCGACTTCTTCGAACACGCCTGGGTGCATGGCGACTGGAAGGGCACCGCGCGGCAGTCGGTGGAACCGCAGCTGGCCGCCGGCCAGGACGTGCTGCTGGAAATCGACTGGCAGGGCGCGCAGCAGGTGCGCCAGCTGGTGCCGGGCACGGTGACGGTGTTCATCCTGCCGCCGTCCAAGCAGGCGCTGGAAGACCGCATGCGCAAGCGCGGCCAGGACACCGAGGCGGTCATCGCCCAGCGCCTGGGTGCGGCCCGTGAGGAAATGCTGCATTTCAACGATTTCGACTACGTCATCGTCAATGAGGTGTTCGACACCGCCGTGGACGAGCTGTGCGCCATCTTCACCGCCAGCCGCCTGCGCCGGGAGGCCCAGAAGGTCCGCCATGCCGGCCTGATCAAGCCCCTGCTGACCGCTGATCCGGACGCAACTGACTGATTCCAAAAGAATCGAGCAGGGGCTGGCTTGATTTTGTCCAGCCCCTGCGCGTACACTCCGTCCCCTTTCCCTCATTCGACTGAGCGGCCGACCGGTCGCCGGGAGCCCGTATGGCCCGCATCACCGTAGAAGATTGCCTGGAAGTCGTTAACAACCGTTTCGAGCTGGTCATGATGGCCTCCAAGCGTGCCAGCCAGCTTGCCAACGGCGTGAAGGCCACCCTGGACAACGACACCGAAGACAAGCCGACCGTGCTGGCACTGCGCGAAATCGCTGCCCGCAAGATCGACAACGCGGTGATCGACGAAGTCGAGAAGGCCGAGCGTGAGCGCGCCGAGCGCGAAGCGCTGGAGTGGGCCGCCGCTGAAGTGGTCGCCGACGAAGACATGTCCAAGAACGACGATTGATCGCATCGATCGACGTCATCGACGGATAGCCGAACAGCCCGCCCCGTGCGGGCTGTTTCGCATTCAGGGTTTGCCGTAAACGTCGCGCTGGCATAGGCTTCTGGCATGAACCCAGGCCCCACTGCCAAGGTAGCCGCGCACCCCGCCGCGGCCGTACCTGATTACGTCCTTCAGCTCGAGCGCGCAGCGCACTACCTGCCGCCGGAGCAGCTGCCGCTGCTGCGCCGTGCCTGGGAAGTGGGCGCCGCTGCGCACACGGGCCAGACCCGCAAGTCGGGCGAGCCCTACATCACCCACCCGGTGGCCGTGGCCCAGGTGCTGGCCGAGCTGGGGCTGGACGTGGAAGCGCTGATCGCCGCCATCCTGCACGACACCATCGAAGACACGCCGCTGACCCGCGAGGAACTGGCCGCGGAGTTCGGCGAACCGGTGGCCGAGCTGGTGGACGGTGTCACCAAGTTGGACAAGCTGAAGTTCCGCGACCGCCAGGAAGCGGCCGCCGAGAGCTTCCGCAAGATGCTGCTGGCCATGTCGCGCGACCTGCGCGTGATCATGATCAAGCTGGCCGACCGCCTGCACAACATGCGCACGCTGGGCGCGCAGAGCCGCGAAGCCCGCGGACGCATCGCCCGCGAAACGCTGGAGATCTACGCGCCCATCGCTCAGCGCCTGGGCATGAGCCTGGTCAAGAGCGAGATGCAGAACCTGGGCTTCAAGGCGCTGTACCCGTGGCGCCACGCCATCCTGGAAAAACACATCCGCAGCCAGCCGGTGGTGCGCCGCGAGGCGATGGCGCAGGTGGAAGTGCAGCTGTCGCAGCGGCTGGCCAAGGAAGGGCTCGAGCACCGGCTGGTCAGCCGCATCAAGACCCCGTGGAGCATCTACAACAAGATGCACGACGAGAACAAAAGCTTCGACCAGGTCATGGACGTGTTCGGGTTCCGCCTGGTGGTGCGCAGCGTGCCCAGCTGTTACCACGCGCTGGGTGCGGTGCACGCCGCGTTCAAGCCGCTGGATGGCCGCTTCCGCGATTTCATCGCCATTCCCAAGCCCAACGGCTACCAGTCGCTGCACACCGTGTTGTTCGGGCCGTACGGTTCGCCCATCGAAGTGCAGGTCCGCACCGAGGAAATGGACCTGATCGCCGAGCGCGGCGTGGCCGCGCACTGGACCTACAAGCTGGGCGGCGATGCCCCCAACAGCGCGCAGAGCCGCGCCCATGCGTGGATTGTCGAACTGATCGATTCGCAGCGTGCCGCCGGCTCGTCGCTGGAGTTCCTCGACAACGTCAAGGTCGACCTGTTCCCCGACGAGGTCTACCTGTTCACGCCCAAGGGCAAGATCCTGGCGCTGCCGCGCAATGCCACCGCACTGGATTTCGCCTACGCCGTGCATACCGACGTGGGCAACACCGCCGTGGCCTCGCGCGTGGACAAGAAGCTGGTGCCGCTGAAGACCAAGCTGGTCAGCGGCCAGTCGGTGGAAATCATCACCGCGCGCTCGGCCACGCCCAAGCCGCAGTGGCTGGAATTCGTGGTGACCAGCAAGGCCCGCACCGCCATCCGCCACCAGCTCAAGCAGCTGGAGCACGAAGACGCCGTGCAGCTGGGCCACCGAATGCTCGACCGTGCGCTGGAGGCGATGGATTCTTCGCTGGAGCGGCTGCCGAAGGGGCGCCTGGATGCGTTCCTGGCCGAGCATCGCTACCCGCGCCTGGAAGCACTGCTGGCCGAAGTGGCGCTGGGCAACTGGATGCCCACCCAGGCCGCGCAGGCGCTGATGGCCTACGCCGAACTGCGCGGCGGCCCGCATTCGCGGCACTTCTCGCAGGAAAAGATCCTCATCAACGGCAGCGAGCGCGGCGTGGTCAGCTTCGCCGGTTGCTGCCAGCCGATTCCCGGCGACGAGATCATGGGCTACCACACCGCCGGCAAGGGCATCGTGGTGCACCGCATGGACTGCCCGAACCTGGCCGAACTGCGCAAATCGCCCGAGCGCTGGGTGCCGATCGGCTGGGACACCACGGTGTCCGGCGACTACGACACCTCGCTGGTGGTGGAAGTGGAGAACGGCACCGGCGTGCTGGCGCAGCTGGCCGCGGCCATCGCGCAGAGCCATTCCAACATCGAGCGCGTGGATTACCTGGACCGCTATTTCAACGCCGCCGTGCTGGCGTTCAACGTCCAGGTGCGCGACCGCAACCACCTGGCCGAAGTGATGCGCCGCCTGCGCCGCCTGTCGGTGGTGCAGTCGGTGCGCCGCCAGTAGGTCCGCGCCCTGCGTGGAGGATGTTGCGCGTACACCACGCACGGGGTCAAAGCCGTTTCCCGCCGGGAAACGGCTCTGACCCCAACCGCATCACGCACGGGGTCGGATCCCTCTCGACGGAGAGGGCTCTGACCCCAGCCGACCATCACGTACGGGGTCGGATCCCTCTCCGACGGAGAGGGCTCTGACCCCAGCCGATATCGCGCCCAGCCGGTACAATCACCGCTCTGTTTTCCCGACACACCGGAGCGACCCCATGTCCCGCCAGATCATCAACACCGAAAAGGCCCCGGCCGCCATCGGCCCGTATTCGCAGGCCGTGCGCGCCGGCAACACCGTGTACTTCTCCGGCCAGATTCCGCTGGACCCGGCCACCGGCGATATCGTCGGCACCGGTGACGTGGAAGCCCAGGCCCGCCGCGCCTTCGACAACCTCAAGGCCGTGGCCGAAGCCGCTGGCGGCTCGCTGGACAAGGTCGTGCGCCTGGGTCTTTACCTGATCGACCTGGCCGAATTCGCCAAGGTCAATGCGGTCATGCAGGACTACTTCCAGGCCCCGTTCCCGGCCCGTTCCACCATCGAAGTCTCCGGCCTGCCCAAGGGCGCCAACTTCGAGGTCGACGCGGTGATGGTCATCGACTGACCCACCGGTGGCACGCAAGTCGGTCACGACCCCGGCGCTGGCCCTGGCTGGCGAAGCGACGCTGGCGATGCTCGCCGGCGTCGGCCCGGCCGTGGCCGCCAAGCTGCAGGCGCGTGGCCTGGCCACGCTGCAGGACCTGTGGCTGCACCTGCCGCTGCGTTATGAAGACCGCACCACGCTGACCCGTATCGAAGACCTGCGCAACGGCGTGCCGGCGCAGGTGGAAGGGCGCGTGGTCGCAGTCGAACGTGACATGCGTTACCGGCCCATGCTGAAGGTGGCGGTGGAAGACGAAGGGCAGGGCGCCCTGGTGCTGCGCTTCTTCCACTTCCGCCAGCAGCAGGTCGGGCAGTTCGCGGTCGGCACCCGGCTGCGCTGCTTCGGCACGCCCAAGCCGGGCCAGCTGGGGCTGGAAATCGTCCACCCCAGCTACCAGGTGCTGGGCCGCACGGATGACCCCGCGCTGGGCGACAGCCTGGACCCGGTCTATCCGGCCATCGAAGGCATCGGCCCGGCCACCCTGCGCCGCTTCATCGGCCAGGCGCTGGACCGGCTGCCCGAAGAAAGCACGCTGGAACTGCTGCCGCCCGGCTGGCTGGACGGCCTGGCGCTGCCGTCGCTGCGCAGCGCGCTGCTGACCGTGCACCGCCCGCCGCAGGATGCCGACCTGGCCGCACTGGCCGCCGGCACCCACCCGGCACAGCGCCGGCTGGCACTGGAAGAACTGCTGGCCCACCACCTCAGCCTGCGCCGCCAGCGCATTGCCCTGCAGGCGCACCACGCGCCACCGCTGGCCGGCCCCGGCAAGCTGGCCAAGGCGCTGTTGAAGCAGCTGCCATTCGCACTCACCGGCGCGCAGGCGCGGGTGTTCAAGCAGATCCGCGAGGACCTCGCACGGCCCAGCCCGATGCTGCGGCTGGTGCAGGGCGATGTCGGCTCGGGCAAGACCGTGGTGGCCGCACTGGCGGCCATGCTGGCGGTGGAGCAGGGCAAGCAGGTGGCGCTGGCCGCACCCACCGAACTGCTGGCCGAACAGCACCTCAACAACCTGCGTGGCTGGCTGGAACCGCTCGGCGTGCGCGTGTGCTGGCTGGCCGGCAAAGTCACCGGCAAGGCGCGCGCCAAGGTGCTGGAACAGGTGGCCAGCGGCGACGCGCAGGTGGTGGTCGGCACCCACGCGCTGATGCAGGAGGCGGTGGTGTTCCACGACCTGGCGCTGGCCATCGTCGATGAGCAGCACCGCTTCGGTGTGCACCAGCGCCTGGCGCTGCGTGACAAGGGCGTGGGCGCCAACAGCGTGCCGCACCAGCTGGTGATGACCGCCACGCCCATTCCGCGCACGCTGGCCATGTCCGAGTACGCCGACCTGGATGTCTCGGCCATCGACGAACTGCCGCCGGGCCGTACGCCGGTGCAGACCGTGGCCCTCAACAACGACCGCCGCCCCGAGCTGATCGAACGCATCGCACTGGCCTGCCAGGAAGGGCGGCAGGTGTACTGGGTGTGCACGCTCATCGAGGAAAGCGAAGAGCTGGATGCCACGCCGGCGCAGGCCACCTACGAATCGCTGCAGGCGCTGTTGCCGGGCGTGCGTGTGGGGCTGGTGCATGGCCGCCTGAAGGCGGCGGAAAAACTGGCGACGATGGTGGCGTTCAAGGCCGGCCAGATCGATCTGCTGGCGGCCACCACCGTCATCGAAGTGGGCGTGGACGTGCCCAACGCCTCGTTGATGGTGATTGAAAATGCCGAGCGCCTCGGCCTGGCCCAGCTGCACCAGCTGCGCGGGCGGGTGGGGCGTGGCTCGGCGGTGTCGCGCTGCGTGCTGCTGTACCAGGCGCCGCTTTCGCAGATGGCGCGCGAGCGCCTGCAGACCATGCGCGAAACCAACGATGGTTTTGTCATCGCGGAAAAGGATCTGGAACTGCGCGGCCCCGGTGAGCTGCTGGGCACCCGCCAGACCGGCCTGGCCGGCTTCCGCATTGCCGACCTGGCCCGCGATGCGGGGCTGCTGCCCGGCGTGCACGACCTGGCCGAACGCCTGCTGGCCGAACAGCCCGCCCTGGCCGACCGCGTGGTGCAGCGCTGGATCGGTACCGCCGTGCGCTACGCCTCGGCGTAAGGCGCCGGGCGCACGACAAATCGGTAGCGCCGGGCCATGCCCGGCGGCTGTTCGCGGACCATCTGTAGAGCCGGCCCACGCTCGGCTGCCCTTGGCGCCGCGCCCTTGAATCGAGCAAGGGCTCGACGCTACAGAGGCCGCTGCCGATCATTTCCATGCTCATCCGCGCATGGCGTGGACCTACCGCCCCCCGTTTCAGGCTGGTCTTGCAACGGTCATCATCCCGGTCCACACTTCGTTGCCGATCTGAAGATGGCACCCATGAGCAAGAAGATCCCGCTGTTGATCGACACCGACCCCGGTGTGGATGATGCCCTGGCCCTGTTGATGGCCTTCGCCGATGAACGGCACGACGTGGTCGCCCTGACCATCGCCGCCGGCAACCTGGGCCTGCAGTACACCGTCCGCAACGCGCTCAAGCTCTGCGATGTCGTCGGCCGTACCGACGTGCCGGTGTTCGCCGGCAGCCCCGACCCGCTGATCCACCCCTCGATGGACGCTGCCCACGTGCACGGCCGCGATGGCTACGGCGATGTCGACCTGCCGCCGCCCAGCCGCCAGGCCGAGGCCGAGCACGCTGCCCTGGCCATCCTGCGCCTGTCCCACGAACATGCCGGCGAACTGATGCTGGTCATGCTGGGCCCGCTCACCAACCTGGCGCTGGCCCTGAAGCTGGACCCGACGCTGACCCAGCGCATCAAGCGCATCGTGGTGATGGGCTGTGCAGTCACCTGCCACGGCAACATCACCCCGGCAGCCGAATTCAACATCGCCTTCGACCCGGAAGCCGCGCATGTGGTGTTCACCGCCTTCCCGCACCTGCTGGTGTCGGACTGGGAAGCCACCGTCGCCCACGGCCTGCCGTTGCAGGAAGCAGAGCAGTGGCTGCAGGCCGATTCGGACCGCGCCCGCTTCTATGAACTGATCTCGCGCAAGACCCGCGCGCTGTCCGAGGACGCCAAGGGCGGCCGCTGGTACACCGCCGATGCGCTGGCCATGGCCTGGGCGCTGAACCCGGAAGGGCAGCTGCAGGTGGAATCGCGGCCGGTGAACATTGAACTGAACGGCACGTTCAGTCGCGGCGCCTCGATTGTCGACTGGAACCGCCAGACCGGCCAGCCGGACAACTGCGCTCTGCTGATGGCCTACGACCAGATCCGCTTTGAAGCCCTGGTGCGCACCGCCCTCGGCGTGGCCTGAGGGCGTTCAGGTAGCAGCCAGCCGGCGGCTTATCCCTCGGGTTGCCCCCAGCCGCAACCCGGGACTATAATGCCGCGCTTGACCACCAGCCCATTTACGGTGTGAGCCCATGAAGGCCGATATCCATCCGAACTACCGCGACGTCGTCTTCCATGACGTCACCTCCGATTTCAAGATCCTGACCCGCTCGACCATGGGCGCGAAGGAAACCATCAAGTGGGAAGACGGCAACGAATACCCGCTGGTCAAGGTTGAAATTTCCTCGGCTTCGCACCCGTTCTACACGGGCAAGCACAAGGTCATCGACACCTCGGGCCGTATCGACAAGTTCCAGAAGCGTTACGCGCGCTGATCTGCAGAACCTGGTTCGAGACGAACGGCCGCGCTCAGCGCGGCCGTTTGTTTTTTCGCCGGCGCCCAACGGGCGTTTGGATAGGGGTAACGGGCCATACGCCCGTGTGACAGCTTCTTTGCCGAGACGGGCCGGATAGGGTCCGGATCCGGGATGGTCTGTGCCTGTCGTCTACGACTTCTGTCTAGCGCCGGGCAAATGCTGCTGTGCGATAATGACGTGATCCACGGCACAGGTCGTGGACGTCATTCACGTGCCTGACCAATGCGCTTGGGCAGGCGCCTTCCATGAAGGAGCGCACACAGTGTCCGATCTTGATCAGGTCACGCTCAACGCCGGCGAGAAGTCGGCCGTTCTGCCGGTCATCAAACCTACCCTTGGCAACGACTGCGTCGACATCTCGAAGCTGACCAAGGAAACGGGGTATTTCACCTACGATTCCGGCTTCACCGCCACCGCCAGCTGCAAGTCGGCCATCACCTACATCGATGGCGACAACGGTGTGCTGCTGTACCGCGGCTACCCGATCGAGCAGCTCTCGGAAAAGTCGAGCTACGTCGAAGTGGCGTACCTGCTGATCAACGGCGAGCGCCCCAACGCCGAACAGCTGAAGGCCTTCAACAACGAACTGGCCGCTGAAGCCAATGTCGATGCCTCGATCAACACCCTGATCGGCAGCTTCGCCAAGGATGCCCACCCGATGGCCATCCTGACCGCCGCCATCGCGCAGCTGTCGGGCATCTACCACGCCTCGCTGGACCTGTCCGACGCCGAACAGCGCCGCAAGGCCGCCGTGTGCCTGATCGCCAAGGTACCGACCCTGTCGGCGCTGATCTACCGCCACGGCAAGGGCCTGCCGGCCAACACGCCGGACACCTCGCTGGATTACGTCAGCCGCTTCCTGAAGCAGACCTTCGAGTCGGCCGACGGCAGCTATGACCTGAACCAGGACGTGGTCAAGGCACTGGACCTGCTGTTCATCCTGCACGCCGACCACGAGCAGAACGCCTCGACCTCCACCGTGCGCCTGGTCGGTTCGACCGGTGCCAACCCGTACGCCTCGGTCGCCGCCGGCGTCACCGCGCTGTGGGGCCCGGCCCACGGCGGTGCCAACGAAGCGGTGCTGAAGATGCTCGAAGAGATCGGCAGCGCGGACAACGTGGAATCGGCCGTGCTGAAGGCCAAGGACAAGACCTCCGGCTTCCGCCTGATGGGCTTCGGCCACCGCGTGTACAAGAACTTCGACCCGCGCGCCAAGGTCATCGGCGAGATGACCAGCAAGGTGCTCAAGCAGCTGGGCGTGCAGGACTCGCTGCTGGACGTGGCCGTGAAGCTGGAACAGGCCGCGCTGCAGGACGACTACTTCGTCGCCCGCAAGCTGTACCCGAACGTCGATTTCTACAGCGGCATCATCTACAAGGCGCTGCAGATTCCGACCGAGATGTTCACCGTCATGTTCGCCCTGGGCCGTACCTCCGGCTGGGTGTCGCATTGGCTGGAACAGCAGGTCGACCCGGAAATGAAGATCGGCCGTCCGCGCCAGGTCTACACCGGCAGCGACGTGCGCGACTACCAGGGCTGATCGCCCTCGGTTGTTGTGATGAGAACGCCCCGCATTGCGGGGCGTTTTTTTTGTGCGCTCAGCGGGCCGGGGCGAATAGATGGCCGGCCCGGCGAATGGTCTTGATGCGTGCCGGGGCAGGGCCGATGTCCCCCAGCTTGCGCCGCAGGTGCGCCAGCGCGGTATCGGTGGCAGCGTCCACTGAAGCGCCTGGACGGTAGGAGATGGCCCGCGCCACGGCGATGCAGCATCGGCGCCTGCGCGCCGTGATGCAGGCAGATGCGAGGCGATCATCGCCCTCGCCTTGCGTTGGCAATGAGGTCAATTGCATTCCTCGAGTGAGGAAAGTTGTATTCAGTTGAAACCCTGAGCAGATTCGCAGAATTGAATCCACATACCTGTTTTTAGGAGTGCTTGCATGGTGTTAAGACGGGGGGAATTCCTACTATTTTCCCGTCGCCGCTGCCACGCCAGCGGTGATGCTTCCCGAGGAAGCCCCACCTCACTGTCCGAGGGAGACACCATGAATACCATCATCAAGAAGGCCGCGCTGGTTGCAGCGCTGGCCACTGCTTCGTTGTCGGCAAATGCCGCCGAATCCCACATTACCGTCTACACCAACGTGGACATGAGCCTGGCCCTGCTGAAGGAAGACGGCAGCGCGCTGCCGGACGAAATTCCCCTGACCCATGTGCCCGGAACAACTGGGGGCCTGCGCCCGCACATCGAGCGCGTGCGCATCTTCACCAATGCCGAAGACAAGGATGTGGAGATCCGTCTGGCCACCGTGCCCAACCCGGTCAACACCGAGGGCAAGGGTGTTCCGGTTCCGCTCACCGTCCGCCTCAACAGCGTCACGCTCACCGACGCCGCCCAGGACTTCCTGGCATCTGACATCTACGACGGCGCGATCCCGGGCCGCTCGATCATCATGCCGCTGGAAATCGCGCAGACCACCCGTGCGCCGATCCCGACCGAAGGCCGTTTCGAAGGCATGGTCAGCGTGATCCTGGCGCAGAAGCCGTAAAGCCCCCCTCCCGTCACCGTGCCGGCCCAGGCATCGGGCCGGCCTCTGCAGGCAGCTTCCCATGAAAGTCCACGCACCCGCCGTCACCCGGCTGGCGGTGGCGCTTGCCTTGTCGTTGGCCACGCCGCTGGTCGCGGCACGCGGCGTACCCGTCGGTTTCGAGGATCTGGTCGAAGGCCAGACCGAACAGTTGGACGTGCGCCTGTTCGGCCGTTCGGCCGGGCTGTCGCCGGTGCATGTCACCCTAGAACACGTGCGGCTGGAAGACCCCCCGCGCGCGCTGCAGGCGCTCGATCTTTCCCCCGAAGCGCAGGCGGCGCTGCTGCCTGCGCTGTCACAACCGCTGCCCCGCAACAGCCACCTGGCCTGTTGTTTTGGCGCCGGTGCTGCCGGTTGCGGCTACCTGGAACCGCCCGAGGATCCCAACGCCGCGCACGCGCTCTACGACGAAGGTGAGGGCGCCGTGCAGCTGTTCGTTGCCCGGCAGTGGATCAACGGTGAGCCAGCCAACGACCGCTTCCATCAGATCAGCAGTGAGGCCGAAAACGCCTTCCTGCACCAGCAGACCATCAACTTCAGCGGCGGCCGTGGCAACCAGATGCTCACCGCGCAGGGCGCCGGCGCGCTAGGCCTGTTTGATCGCGGCCATCTGGCGGCGGACTGGAACTTCAACCGCCAGCAGTACCGCGGCGGCGCGCGTCGCCAGCAGTTCCAGTTCGACAACGCCTATTACCGCCATGACCTTGGCCAGCAGCATTACCTGCAGGCCGGGCGCATGGACCGCCGCAACCTGTCCAGCCCGCAGGGCGGCACCTTCAGTTTCAGCATGCTGCCGATGGACCGCTTCGCCGGCCTGCGCGTGGGCACCACCCAGGCCTACGTGGATACCAATGCGGCCGTGCAAGCCATCCCGCTGACCGTGCTGCTGCCGCGCGACGCGCGCGTGGATGCCTTCGACGGCGAGCGCCTGCTGCAGACCTTCTACCTGCAGGGCGGCATCAACGAACTGGACACCCGTCGCTTCCCGTTCGGCAACTACACCGTCACCCTGCCCATCTACGAAGACGGCGTGCTGGTGCGCAGCGAAGAAGCACCGTTCGACAAGGGCGGTGACTGGGCCAACAGCAGCATGCAGTGGTTTGTGCAGGGTGGCCGCCGCAACGAGCGCCGCAGCGACCGCTTCGATGGCGAGCTGGCGGCCATGGCGGGCGTGCGCGTGCCGTTCGGGCGCGATATGTCGGCCACCGCTGGCGTGGCCGATCTGGGCGGTTTCAGCTTCGGCGAACTGCGCCTGGACCTGCGCCGGGTGATGGCCACCCAGGAAGTGCGTGCCAGTTTCAGTGGCATGCGTGGCAGTGATGGCAGTACCGGGCAGCAGCACCAGCTGTCCTACCGCCGCGCCGCCTCCTGGAACGTCTACCACCAGCGTCTTCGCGGGCGCGCGTGCCAGTTCGAGGATGACGCGCGCGACCGGCTGGGCTGTGCGGATTCGCTCAGCGCCTCGATGTCGCTGCCGGTGGCCGGCGGCAACGCCTACGTGGCCTACACCCGCCCCCAGACCTGGAGCCGCGGCACGCTGCTGCCCGGGTATGACGAAGACCCCATGGCCGGACTGGACCCGCTGCTGCCGTGGGAGCCGCGCTACGGCCGCGAGCCGCGCCTCAGCCGCACCTGGCAGGCCAGCTACAGCCGCGTGCAGCGCTGGCAGGAGTTCAGCGTGTCCATGCGCGTGGGGGTGTGGCAGCAGCACACCCAGAGCAGTCTCGCCGCCGACCGTGATCGCGGCATCTACCTCAACCTCACCCTGGCCCGCCTGCAGCGCCGCGACCTGGGTACTTCGCAACGGCGTTACAGCATGGATATCCGCCAGTCGCAGCACGCGCGGCCCGACATCAACTACGGCGCCGCGCAGACGCTGCGCCAGGAAGTGGATGCGCAGTACCGCGAGGCCACCGTGGACCTGCGCGGCAACAACAGCGACCGCTACAGCGCCTCGCTCAGTGGCCAGCTGCAGAACAGCATCGGCCACACCGGCGTGAACATCGCCCGCTACCAACAGCCAGGCCGCAGCGAGATGGCCTACAGCGCCACCCACAGCTCCGGGCTGGCACTGGGCCGCCGCGGCTTTTACTGGGGCGGCGGCATGGGCGCCGAAGCCGGCTTGGCCGTGCAGGTGGACGATGTGGACGACATTGAACTGAGTGGCGTTGCCGCCGAACTGCAAGTGGGCGGTCTGCGCCGCCAGCGCCTGGCGCTGGGCCAACGCCGTCTGCTGCCGCTGCCGGCCTACCAGACCCACCGCGCCGACCTGCAGCACGCCAGTGCCCTGGATAGCGACGCGGCCATTCGCGTGGCCGGCATCGGCAGCGCCCGCCCGATGTTCCTCACCCCGGGCCGCCTGATGCGATTGCCGGTGCCGATTGAAGTGACCTACACCTTCATCGGCAGTGCGCGCGACATCGCCGGCGCGCCATTGCGCGGCGCCCGCATTCTCAATGCGCCGGTGCCCGGCACCGGTGCGCAAGGCGGCTTCGTTGCCGAGTTCCCACGCCGCGAGCGCGTGCTGTACCTGCTGCAGGACGACCGCCTGCTGCATTGCCCGTTGCAGGTGCGCGAGCGCCGCAGCGTGGTGATGTTGGTGGGCCCGGTGCAGTGCACGCCCTTGGCGGTGGCGCAGCTTCCGGCGGAGATCCGCCAGCAGGCGCGCGTGACCCGGTTGCTCCAGGAGCAGGCATTGATTGCCGCGACGCCACAGACCGCTGCGGCGGGAGGTACGCCATGAAGTTGGGTTGGGTGTTGGTTTTGGCTGGGCTGGTGGTGGGAGTGCCGGAGGCTTGGGGGCAGCAGCCGCCGGAGACGCATCCGGCAAGTTCCAATCGGGACATCGTGATGAGTTGGAATCGATCGGCGATGCCGCGGGAAGTGGAGCTTATTCCCAGAAGAACCGTCCTCGCGTACGAGGCCACCGGGACACTTGGATATGGCCGTGCGTTCTTCACCTGTAACTCAAGTACCAACTCGTCTGAGGGCAAGTGTCCTACGGAGGATACAGGTGAGGAAGCCACCTCAAAACTGAGCATCGTCCAAGTCCTGTTTACAGAGACGAGGAGCAGCATGAGTGTAGATGTAGCCGTGCAAGGCTCCTTGCTTCGAGCCCACGCGACGCAGCGTTGTTACTCAGATTATTGGGAGAGCGATCCGTATCCACTCTCATCTTCTGTTGCTGCGGACTGCAGCTTTCAGCCCGCGACCGGCACTGGTGCGCAGCTTCATATCCCCGAGGCGAAAATACAAAGGCTGGTGGCAGGTCATTGGAAAGGGAAATTACTTTTGACTTTGCGAAAAGGCAATGGCCAGGAACTTGCTGTCCAAGAATTCAACTTCGACTTCACCATCACCGATCACAACGCCGTCTCCATCTACTTCCCGCAGTACGAAAGCGCCACGCCGCTCGTAAATCTAGATGCACGCTTCGACCCCATCCAACAGACGATCGGTGGACGTGTTGTCGTGGACATGTGCCTGTACGACGGCTTGGGCTCGCAAGCGTCCTTCCTGGGTGTCACCGCACGCCATACCAGCGCACGCGCGCCCGGGCCCACCGGCTTTGCGCTCTGGCACGAAACGCCAGGCAATGCCGACAGTCAACGCCTGGACTACAAGGTCACGCTCAAACACAGCGGCGCAGATGTTCCGCTGGCCAACGGCGCTGAAACCGAACTGCAAGGCATCGACAGTGCCCGGCTGCGGCTCGTGCTGCTGCCGGGTATGAGCCAACCAGTGTTCTGCGTACCCACCCCCATGACGCTGGACATGCCGCTGGTGCCGGTGTCCGAGAAGCAATCCGGCGTCTATTGGGGTGATCTGAAGATCGAACTCCGCGTGCCCACCGCCTCGCCATGATCAACCGGGAACCCGCCATGAAAAACACACGCTACTACCTGTTGCCTTTGTCGCTGCTGCTGGCACTGCCCGCCCACGCCAACCTCATCGTGCATCCCATGCGTTCCACGGTGGATGCCAAGCGCGCCACCCAGATCCGCATCTATTCCCAGTCCACCCAGCCGCAGTACATCCAGGCAACGCTGCGCCGCATCGACGATGCGGCCGGCGCGGACGAGCGCGAAGTAGAGGTGGAGCCCAGCGAGGCTGCCATCGCCATCACTCCGGGCAAGTTCGCCCTCAGCGGCGGTGGCAAGCGCTTGATCCGGGTGATTCCGCTGCAACCGGTAGAGCGCGAAACCGCGTACCGCGTGTACTTCGAAGGCGTGCGCGGGCCGGATGCCACCGGGCAGATGGTGGGCGAAGGTGCACAGGCCAGCGTTGGCGTGAACCTGGTCTGGGGCGCGTTGGTGAACGTGCTGCCCACCGGTGGTGAAGCACTGCCGCGCGTGCAGGGCGACATGCTGCGCAATGACGGCACCCTGCGGATGGGCATCACCAGCATTGCCGACTGCGATGGCAGCCGCTGCACCGCCCATGACGTCTCGCGCAGCCTCTACCCAGGCAGCGCCATGCAGCTGCCCTTTGCCGTCACTCCGGGCCACACCGTGCAGCTGCGCTATCCGCTCACGCGTGATGGTTTCCGCGAACACGTGCAGATGCTCGCTCCCTGATCCCCACAACCTGCTGTGCGCAATGCGCCGGCGGGTGCCTTTTCCTCCCGCTGTTAAGGAAGCAAGAAATGAACAGAATTTACCGTCGTCTATGGTCTGCCACCCGGCAATGCTGGGTAGTGGCTAGTGAACTGAGCTCCGCGAGAGGCAAGCGATCCTCGCTCTGTGCAGGTCAGAGCGCTGCATTGCTGCCCCCCCTGCCTGCTACTGATGTGCGTCTCCGATGCCTCTGCAATCGCGCCTTGCGTGAATCGTGAAGATGTCATTCTGAACTGTTCCCCCGATCTGACTGGCGAATACGCCCGTACCGTCCTGGACTATAGGCCGGCCACAATGGTGGCGTCCTGGCATGGGCATGAAGGCGTTGCTTCGGTAGGCAACAGCAGGCAAGGTGGAGTAACAAGCAATCTGAGGACGCTTCTGGGCGACTTCTCAGAAGTGCGATCAAATGCGGCAACCGCACTCGGCGCGAGGGCATTCGCCCAAGACGTAGGCGGACTCGCAGTGGGATACGATTCCAGGGCGATCGGCGAGAATTCTATCGCCATGGGCAGTGGCTCTCGCAACGCGACCGGCGCAGGCATCTCAAGGATCGCTATCGGCGGCAACTCCTACGCGGGCAGCCCAGGGTGGACCGGTGCGATTGCGCTGGGTGGCGAAACAGAGGCGAACTTTGACGCCGTAGCGATTGGCTATCAAGCAAAGGCACGCGCGAGCAACTCCGTTGCACTCGGGCGCGGATCGCAAGCCACTCAGAGCAATACCGTCTCCGTGGGTAGCAGCAGCATCAAGAGGCGTATCGTCAACGTGGCCGACGGCAACGTTGCGTTGAACAGCAACGATGCCGTAAATGGTGGGCAGTTGCAGTCCGTCAAGGATGGTCTTGGCGCCGACATCGGCGGTGTGAGGTCGACAGCCGACAGTGCATTGCGCGTTGCAAACAGCGCGAGCACTACGGCTAATACCGCCAGGACCACTGCCAATACAGCACTTTCGCGCGCGAATGAGCTCAATGGGCTGATCAGCCAGGCATCCGTCAGTGGCACCGTCCGCTTGGGTGGTGAGAACACCGGTACTGTGCTGGACGTGCGCAACAAGGGAAATGCGAATCGGAAAATATCAGGCGTTGCAGACGGCACGCTGACCGCAACCAGTACCGAGGCAGTGAACGGCAAGCAGCTCCTCGCCACCAACGCTACCGTAACCACGGCGCAGAATACGGCCAATACGGCGCAGAACACCGCCACCGCTGCTCGCACCACCGCCGACAGTGCACTGAGCCGAGCCAACGTGCTGGGTGGCCTGGTGAGTAAGGTAGCTGCTAACGGCAACGTACGCCTGGGCGGCGAGAACACCGGAACCCTGCTGGACGTGCGCAACAAATCAAACGCGAATCGCAAGATCAGCGGTGTGGCCGATGGCACTTTGAGCAGTACCAGTACCGAGGCAGTCAATGGCCGCCAATTGCAGGCCGTCATCAATGCAGGGAAGGCAACAGGCAACGCGATGGCGACAGGTGCTCCCATTTCCGACGCCAACAAGGCCATCGCTACTGGAACGGTATCACTGGCCATAGGAAATCTGGCGAAAGCTACAGCCAATGCCACCACGGCGGTGGGACATAACTCCAGGGCGGAGGCGCTCAATGCCGTTGCCATGGGCGTTGCGGCCCGAGCATCTGGCGAGTTCTCAGCTGCGCTGGGTAGCAATTCGGTGGCCAGCCACAAGAACTCGGCCGCGCTTGGTGAAAACTCTGCCACAAACGGCGTGGATCAAGTTTCTGTCGGTAACAGCAGCCTGAAGCGGAAGATCGTCAACGTGGCCGATGGTGCCCTGAACGACAGCAGCAGTGACGTAGTGACCGGGCGCCAGCTCAACAGCACCAACGACCGGGTGTCAGCGAATCAGAGGGACGCCGCGTCTGCCAAGGCATCAGCGGATCAGGCCCTGGCGGATACACGTGGTTTGAAAGGGCTGATCGCGCAGGCCGGCACCAGTGGAAACCTCCGATTGGGTGCGGAGTATTCTGGCACCACGCTGGATGTGCGCAGTAAGGACGACGCAAACCGAAAAGTGAGCGGCGTTGCGAATGGAGCCGTCAGTGCTAGCAGTTCCGATGCAATCAATGGCAGTCAGCTGCAGGCGGTGATCAATACCGCAAAGATCAACAGTAACGCTATCGCAACAGGCGCGACCATTACCGATGTGAACAAGGTCGTCGCCACCGGCAATGTATCGCTCGCAATGGGTAACCTGGCCAAGGCCACAGCAAATGCCGCGACAGCAGTCGGTCACAATTCGAAGGCTGAAGCGCTCAATAGCGTCTCGATTGGCGCCGCCGCACGCGCATCCGCAGAGTACTCTGCAGCGCTGGGTAGCAATGCCATCGCGAGTCACAGGAACTCGGTAGCGCTGGGTGAGAACTCTGCGACCACGGGCGTGGACCAGGTGTCTGTCGGCAACGACGGGCTGAAGCGGAAGATCGTCAACGTAGCCGATGGCGCGCTGAGTGATACCAGTCATGAAGTGGTAACCGGGCGCCAGCTCAATCGGACAAATGCCGATGTCGCAGCGGTACGCGGTGCCGCTGATGCGGCGCAGTCCTCAGCCAATCAGGCACTGGAGGACACCTGGAACCTGAAGGGCCTGATCGGGCAGACCTCGGCTAGCGGCAATCTGCGCTTGGGCGGTGAAAACACTGGCGCCTTGATTGATGTTGCCAACAAGAATGGCGACAAACGCCGAATGATCAACCTCGCAGATGGCGTGGTGTCCTCGGGGAGCGCGGACGCGATCACGGGCAATCAGTTGTTCGCCACCAATGATGCAGTGCGCGTGCAAGGAGAGACGCTTGCCTCGTACGGCCTTCAGCTCGCGGACCATGATGGGCGGATCGCAGGCAATCTGGATGAGCTGCAGAGGCTGCGGGTCGAGTTCGATTACTTCGATCCGGACTTGGATGGTGTGGTGAAGTTCGACGCGAGCGGCAATGTGAATGTGGCTGGCGGCAAATTGACTGGCGTTGCAGCAGGGGATATCAGCTCTGCGGCTAGTACGGATGCTGTTAATGGAGGCCAGATTTACGCAACGAACAGTCGTGTGGATGAGCTGGAGCGAGGCGGTAAGTTTCTTGCGGTCGGCGATGGAGGTGATCAAGGCGCCGCTGCGGCAGGACGATTTTCTGTAGCTCTAGGTGACTCTGCGCTCGCGTCACCCGGTGGTGAGAGCGCGGTTGCTATTGGTGCATATGCGGTTGCTTGTGGTACCAACTCGGTTGCCATCGGAAGAGCTGCGTCGATTGAAAATTCTGCTGAAAATTCGTTTGCCTTGGGTACCCAGGCATTGGTGGGTGCTAGTAATGCCATGGCCATAGGGTCGCGTAGTCGCGTCGATGTGGGTGCTGCTGGGAGCATTGCGCTGGGAAGTAACTCGATTGCCAACGAGCCGGATACCGTGTCATTTGACCATGCGAGCCTTCAGCGAAGGCTCCTGAATGTATCGCGTGGTCGGATGCCTGGAGATGCTGCTGTTGTGAGTCAGTTGGAAGATTCACTTGCTGTTCTTGGCGGCGGCGCCGGAATGGACGCCAACGGCGATGTCATAGCGCCTACCTACAACATCCAAGGCGCCACGCAGAACACCGTCGGTGATGCGCTGTCTGTCCTTGACAGTGCTGTAGTGTCAGCCAACGGTCGAGCGGACCGCGTCGAATCCCAGCTCCGCTCCGTCTTCCAGGACACCCCCTCGCTCCGCAACGACGGCCTGAACCAGCTCACCTTCGCCGGTGTAAACGGCATGGTCCTGTCCAACGTCGCCAACGTCGCCAACGGCGCCATCGCAGCCGGCAGCCGCGATGCGGTCAACGGCGGCCAGCTGCATTCCATGCAGCAGCAGCTCAACGGCCGCATGGATGGGCTGGAACAGCGGGTGGACGGCCAGCCGCAGACGCGGGCCATGACCGTGGCGTCTGCTGATGCCGGCACGCCATCGATTACCACGCCGGCGCCGCCTGCGGAAACGCCGCGCTCCACGCCGCCGCCGTTGGCCAAGGATGACAATCCCATCGCCGATGCTGGCAATGCGCCGAAGTCCTCTCCGCAGCCGCAGGCCGATGCACCCAAGCCCGAGGCACCGACCCCACAGGTGGACACCGCCGAGCTGGAGAAGATGCTGGCCCGTGCCAACGAGTACAGCGATGGCATTTCCCGCGAGGTGGATCTTCGCCTGGACAAGATGGACAAGCGCCTCAACCGCATGGCCGCGATGAGCAGCGCGCAGAGTGCAATGGCCATGAACACCGCCGGCCTGAATACCTACAACCGCCTGGGTGCGGGTGTGGGCTACAGCGAAGGCGAATCGGCGATGGCCGTGGGCTATCAGCGCTTGTTGAACGACAAGGGCTCGGCCACCTTCAGCCTCAATGGTGCCTTCACCAACAGTGGTGAACGCAGCATGGGCGTGGGTGTGGGCATCGGCTGGTAAGGGAACGCCCCGGGCGGCGGCGCTGTCTGCCACCCGGGGCCACTGCTAGGGGCAAACATGATGGTGCACGACGATTACAGCGTGTTCGGTCGCCCGCACACGCGGGTGCAGAAGTTCTGGTACTGGTTCGACCACTTCAGCTGGACCACGGCCTTCTTCGTCAGCAGCACGGCCTTTGTGCTGTGGCTGTGGCGGCTTGCCGCACATGCGCCGGTGCCGCGCCTGCACCCGCAGGTGGCGGCATTGAAGGTGGAGTGCGTGCACGATGAGATGATTGAGCTTGCGGTGCGCCTGCGGATGATGCCGATGCCCGAGGGCCAGAGCTACCGCACGCTGGAAGACATCCGCGCCAGCGCCGAGCGCACGGTGAAGGTGCGTGACGTGCTGGCACTCGCGGAGGTGCTGCAGCTGGAGGCGCAGATGCTGGCCGACATTGCCGACCACATCGAGGCAGCCGGCAACTGCGTACCGTACCGCTGCCAGGAGGTGCTGGGGCGCATCGGGCTGCTGCGCAACGCACGCACGCAGGCGGCAGAGACCAACGCGGTGCTGCATGGCGTGCTGGCCTTGCCACCGGGCACGCAGGTGGCGCTGGAAGGCGACCTGGGGCGGCTGCGCAACGGCTGGGGCGACAGTTTCACCGATGCCTTCTTCCACGTGGCCACGCTGCTGGACCTTCAGCAGGTACACGCCGGCATGGTGCAGGACTACCCCAACC
This sequence comes from Stenotrophomonas maltophilia, assembly GCA_009912235.1. Taxonomy (GTDB): domain Bacteria; phylum Pseudomonadota; class Gammaproteobacteria; order Xanthomonadales; family Xanthomonadaceae; genus Stenotrophomonas; species Stenotrophomonas maltophilia_AV. The sequence continues at coordinate 147,662 of WNDS01000003.1, read as the reverse complement.
GCGAACCGCTGGTGGCCGCGGTGCAGGTTCTGCTGGGGAAGCGCCGATGAACGATCTTCCCAACGCGCTTGGCCGTAGCGAGCAGGTGGCCATGCGCATGGGCTACCTGTGCATCGTGCAGGGCATCATCACCCGCATGGCGGCCAGCGGCACGGCCATGCAGGGCTTCGCCGTGGCCATTCCCAGCGCGATGCTGGCGCTGTCGGCCACGCAGGATGCGCGCTTCCACTGGGCCTTCTTCCTGATGCCGGGGCTGACCCTGCTGGTGCTGCACGCCTACTTCCTGCGCCAGGAGCGCACCTTCATCCGCCTGTACAACATCGGCGCGGCACAACCGCTGGAACGCGTGCTGATGCCGATCATCGATGCCAGCCGCCTGCGCCAGGTGCGCGAGCCCTGGATGGTGGCGCTGGCCAGCCCTTCGGTCACCGTGTTCCACCTGAGCGTGACCTTCGCGTTCGTATTGAGCTACCTCTACGCCAAAGGAGGCGACAGATGCTTCTTGATGTGAAAATTTCCGGTGCGCCGCACCTGTTGCCGGGCGTCACCACGCAGGAGATCCATGCCTACCGCCAGCGCGTTGCGCGCCCGGTGGCCGAGCTGGCCGGCTACTTCACCGGCGAAGGCCATATCCTGGACGAGGCGCGCATCACCCAGCACCTGTTCCCGCCGCTGGATGCCGACATCTTCCTGTCGCACTCGTCGGTGGACGGCGACAAGGCCATTGCGCTGGCCATCGTGCTGGAGCGGCTGGGTCTCAAGGTCTTCGTCGATTCCTGCGTGTGGGGCAACGTGTACGACCTGCTCAAGCGCGTGGACGACCTGCGCTCGCAGAAGGTGGGCGGTTCGGATGCGTACTTCTACCAGATGACCCGGCGGACCAGCGCCAGCGTCTACATGGTGCTCAACGCCGCACTGCACCGCATGATCGACCATTGCGAAATGCTGCTGTTCCTGGACACCAGCAGCACGCGCGTGGGCGATGTGATGAAGGACGATTCGTGCCTGGCCTCGCCGTGGATCTTTTCCGAACTGCGCTTTGCCACGCAGGTGGCGCGGCGTGGGTGCGTGCGGCATACGGTGGTGTCGATGGACAACTACCGCGATCTGGTCAGCCCGCCGCAGCCGGTCATCCGCTTTTCCAACCCGGGCAACCGCCACACGCTGCCGTGGAGCACGCTGCAGGGCGTGCTGCACGAGGCCAAGCTGCTGCCGCCCACCACCGACCGGGACATTCGGGTGCAGACCGTGCTGGACGAGATCTACCGCCAGCTGGACCTGACCCCGTTCGAGCGCCATCTGCTGGGCTGGACCGGCAGGGAGATGGAGGTGTGCGGCAAGGCGGGCAAGGGGCGTTGGCCGCGCTAGGGACCAGCGCTGTAGGGCGCCGCGGTGTGAGCCGCGGCGCCCACGGGCAATGCCTCAGCGCGGCTCGCTGAGGTGGCCGCCACTGCCGGCGTCGGCCAGCAGCTGGCGCAGCTGCGCGGCCGAGGCGCGGCGCATCGGCTTTTCATCCACCTGGGACAGCGGCGCCTGGCGCAGTGCGTCGTAGGGCAGGACGGCCAGGTCGAAGGTGAGCTCTTCGGCGCTGAACACCCACACCGGGGCGTCCAGGCAGCGCTCGCGGTCCATGCGCAGCCGGCGGGTGCGCGATTCGGCCGGGATGCCGTGTTCGTCCAGAAAGCGCTGCACGGCATCGGCGTCGTCGCTGTGCAGGTGCAGCTGCACGGGGCTGTTGGCATCGGCGGTGCCCTCCAGCACCGGCCCGGCCAGGCGCGGGGAGAACGGCTGCAGGAATTCCAGCGCACGCAGCGCGGCCTCGCGGCGGCGCTGCAGCTCGTTGCCGTGGTCGGGCCCGGCGAACAGGCGCTGGTACTCGCGCAGGGCGTCTTCGATCTCGACGTTGCGGGGCAGGGAGGCATCGTCGTGGATGCCGAGCCGGCTGGCGGCCTTCAACTTGGCCTGGTGGAAGTCGCGGATGCCGCCCTCGGCCATCAGCCGGGCGGCTTCATGGGCGAGGCGATGGCGCCGTTCGCGGGTCTGGGTGGTGGCATGCTGGCGCGCGCGATGCATGCGAAGACTCCTTGGGCGACCTGTGCACAGCGTAGCGCATGCGTGTGACATCTGCGTGCGTGCCAACCAAGGTTGGCACCTACCGAAACCACAGGGTAGCGCCGGGCCATGCCCGGCGAAGCCGTGAGCGCCAACCAAGGTTGGCACCCATCGAAACCACAGGGTAGCGCCGGGCCATGCCCGGCGAAGGTGAAGGCGTGGGCGCCAACAGCCGCTGGCACCCACACCAACCTTGGCGCGCTTAGAAGATGTCGAACGCGGCCGAATCGGTCTGCTGGGTGTTGCTCAGGTCCAGGTCGTATTCGTTCAGGCGGTCCATGTCTTCCACCTTCACCCATTCGGTCGCACCGTTCAACGTGGTCTGCACCATGCCGGCCGGCGGATCGTTCTGGGCGATCGGGCGGTCCTTCAGCGCCGTGCGCATGTACTTGATCCAGATCGGCAGGGCGGCGCGGCCACCGTATTCGCGGTAACCCAGCGAACGGAAGTCATCGCGGCCCACCCACACGGTGGTCACGAACGGGCCGCCGAAGCCGGAGAACCATGCGTCGCGGTGGTCGTTGGTGGAGCCGGTCTTGCCGCCGACATCCTCACGCCCCAGCACCTTGGCCTGCGAACCGGTACCGCGCTGCACGACGTCGCGCATCATCGAGACCAGCTGGTAGGCGGTACGCGCGTCGATCGCGCGCGGGGCGGTGCGTGCGTCCGTGTTCACTGGCGCGGCCGGTTCGGCCGGCTTCTCCGGCTGCGCGGCGGTGGCGGTGGTCGCCACCGGCTTGGCCGCAGCGGCACCGAAGTTGAAACCGTCCACCACCTGGTTCACCAGCTGGCCATCGCTGCTGCCGGCGCATTCGCGGCAGGCCAGGGCCGGGTTTTCCTTGAACACCACGTTGCCGTCGCGGTCGGTCACCTGGTCGATCAGCCAGGTGTCCACGCGCGAGCCGCCGTTGGCGAACACGGCGTAGCCGCGGGCCACCGACAGCGGGGTCAGCGAGGCGGTGCCCAGCGACATCGACAGGTTCGGCGGCAGTTCCGATTCGGCAAAGCCGAACTCGCTGATGTACTTGCGCGCGTAATCCACGCCCATGCCATCAAGCAGGCGCACCGAGACCAGGTTGCGCGACTGCACCAGGGCCTCGCGCAGGCGCATCGGGCCACGGAAGCCGCCGCCATCGTTCTGCGGCGACCAGGTCTTGCCGCGGCGGTCGCGGAACACCACCGGGGCGTCGAGCATGATCGAGGCCGGGTTGTAACCCTTGTCGAAGGCGGCGGCATACACGAACGGCTTGAAGCTGGAGCCCGGCTGGCGGCGCGCCTGGGTGGCGCGGTTAAACATGTTGCCGGAGAAGCTGAAGCCGCCCACCAGGGCCTTCAGCGCACCGCTGTTGGCATCCAGCGACACCAGCGCGGACTGGCCGCGCGGCAGCTGGTCCAGCAGCCACTCGCCTTCCTTCTCACCCACGCGCACGCGCACGATGTCGCCACGCTGCACCAGCTTGCCCGGGGTCTTGTTGGTCCACTTGGCGGACCCGGCCGGCAGGGAGATCTCGCGGCGGTTGGCCAGCACCACCGTGGCGCTGCCGTCGGCGCCGGTGCTGGCCACGATGGCCGGCAGCAGGCCGGACTGCGAGAACATCCCGCGCAGATGCTCGGCCAGCGCGCTGGCATCATCGCCGGCACCCAGCTGCACCTGCTTCTCCACGCCGTGCCAGCCGTGGCGGTGGTCGTAGGCCAGCAGGCCATCGCGCACGGACAGGTTGGCCGCGCCCTGCAGCGTGGCATCGATGGTGGTGGTGACGTGGTAACCCTTGTTGACCACATCGCCGCCGAAGCGGGCGATCATTTCCTGACGCACCATTTCAGCCACGTACGGCGCATCGACCTGCACCGGCGGCTCGTGGGCGCTGGCGTGCATCTCCACGGCCTTGGCCGCATCGGCCTCGGCCTGGCTGACAAAGCGCAGGTCGGCCATGCGCTGCAGCACATAGTTGTCACGGCGCTGGCGGGCGCGCTCGGGGTTGGAGATCGGGTTGCCCGAGGAGGGGAACTTGGGGATGCCGGCCAGCGAGGCCATTTCATCCAGGTCCAGCTCGTTCAGCTTCTTGCCGTAGTAGAACTCGGCCGCAGCGGCCACGCCGTAGGCGCGGTTGCCGAAGAAACTCTTGTTCAGGTACAGCTCGAAGATCTCGTCCTTGGTCAGCTCCGACTCGATCTTGCGGGCCAGCAGGATCTCGGCCAGCTTTCGGGTATAGCTGTACTCGGAGCTGAGGAAGAACTGGCGCGCCACCTGCTGGGTGATGGTGGAGCCACCGGGCACGCGGCGGTCATTGGTGGTGGCCAGCAGCCACACCGCACGGGCGATGCCCTTGTAGTCCACGCCCCCGTGTTCATAGAAGCGGGCGTCCTCGGTGGCCAGGAAGGCCTGCTTCAGCTTCTCCGGCACGTCCTTCATGGTGACCGGGGTGCGGCGGGTCTCGCCGAACACGGCCATCAGTTGGCCATCGCTGGCATAGACGTACATGGGCTCCTGCATCTCCACGTCGCGCAGGGTCTGCACGTCGGGCAACTTGGAGTTCACAGCGTAATAGAGGCCACCCAGGGCGGCCGCGCCGACCAGCGCAAGGACCAGGAATACAACGAAGATCCAGCGCAGCCAGCGGCGAAGGCGTGTCATCGGTGACAGATTCCGATTGCGAATTTCGTGGTCGCAGAGTATAGATTACGCACGGTGGCGGCTGGGGCCGGCACCGGGGGAGAGCATCGAAATCGCCTGGGGCTGCGTGTTGAACCTGTGAGGTACTTCACAGCAGGGCGGCGTCTCTTTGCTAAGAATACGTTATTAATGCGCGGACACAGGTCCTGTGTCCAAGTGCCCGTCGGCAGGGGAGAAACCGTGGGGCTCATCTCAAAAAGTCAGTCGCCACTCGTGGGCGTCGACATCAGTTCGACTGCGGTCAAGCTTCTGCAGCTGTCCCGCAGCGGCAACCGTTTTCGCGTGGAACATTACGCCGTGGAACCGCTCCCGCCGAACGCGGTGGTCGAGAAGAACATCGTCGAAGTGGAGGCCGTGGGTGAGGCCATCCGCCGCGCGATGAACCGTTCAGGCAGCAAGGCCAAGCTGGCCGACGCTGCCGTGGCCGGATCGGCGGTGATCACCAAGGTGATCCCGATGCCGGCCGAGCTGGACGAAGACGACATGGAAGCCCAGGTCGAACTCGAGGCGGTCAACTACATTCCGTACCCGATCGAGGAAGTGAACCTGGACTTCGAGGTGATCGGGGCGATCCCGAACAACCCGGAAATGGTCCAGGTGCTGCTGGCGGCGTCGCGGTCGGAAAACGTCGAACTGCGCCAGTCGGCGCTGGAACTGGGCGGCCTGACCGCCAAGGTGATGGACGTGGAGGCCTTCGCGGTCGAGAACGCGTTCACGCTGGTGGCCAGCGACCTGCAGGTGGCCAGCGAGGGCGTGGCGGCACTGGTGGACATCGGCGCCACCATGACCACCCTGAACGTCCTGCGCGGCGGCCGCAGCCTGTACAGCCGCGAGCAGGTGTTCGGCGGCAAGCAGCTGACCGACGAGATCATGCGCCGCTATGGCCTGAGCTACGAGGAGGCCGGCCTGGCCAAGCGCCAGGGCGGGCTGCCGGAAAGCTACGACATGGAAGTGCTGGAGCCGTTCAAGGAAGCCACTGTCCAGCAGATCAGCCGCCTGCTGCAGTTTTTCTACGCCGGCAGTGAATTCAACCGCGTGGACCACATCGTGCTGGCCGGCGGTTGCGCCGCGCTGGGTGGGCTGCCGGAGATGGTGGAAGAACAGCTGGGCGTGCCGACCGTGGTGGCCAACCCGCTGGCGCAGATGACGCTGGGTCCGAAGGTACAGGCGCAGGCGCTGGCCCAGGATGCCCCGGCGCTGATGATCGCCACCGGTCTGGCACTGAGGAGCTTTGACTGATGGCACGCATCAACCTGTTGCCCTGGCGCGCTGAACGTCGCAAGCAGCGCCAGAAGGAGTTCTACGCCATGCTGGGCATGGCCGCCCTGGGTGGCCTGCTGCTGTCGCTGATGATCTGGTTCTACTACGGCCGCGAAGTGAGCGGCCAGAACGAACGCAATGCGTTCCTGCAGTCCGAGATCGAGAAGGTCAAGGAACAGAACAAGGAAATCGATCGCCTGGACCAGCAGCGCGCCCGCCTGCTGGCCCGCAAGGAGGTGATCGAGCAGCTGCAGGCCAAGCGCTCGCAGATGGTGCACCTGTTCGATGCCCTGGTGCGCACCATTCCCGACGGCGTGGTACTGACCTCGCTGAAGCAGGAAGGCGACATCCTGACCCTGGAAGGGCGTACCCAGTCCAACGCACGGGTCTCGGCCTACATGCGTAACCTGGAGACCTCCGGCTGGATGACCAACCCGGAGCTGTCCATCATCGAGGCCCGTGCCCCGGACAAGGACGGCAAGACCACCGGGCCGGTGAGCGACATCAAGTCGCTGCCGTACGTGTTCGTGGTGAAGGTGAAGCTGCCGGCCCAGGGTGAGGAAGTAGCAGCCCCGGGCGGCTTGAACCCCGACGGCAGTGTGGCCGCACCGGCCGATGCCGCTGCACCGGCGGTCGCACCGCTGGCACCGGCATCGGCTGACCCGGCCGCCGCAACGCCGGCGCCGTCTGCTGCGCCAGCCGCACCCGCCACTGCACCGCCTGCACCGGCCACCGCTCCGGCCGCGCCCCGGCCCGCCCCGACGCGCCCGGAAGGCAGCCGCCTGGCACAGCCGCCGCAGGCCACTCTCGCCCTGCCGCAGGGGGGACCGCGCATGAGCCAGAAGAAGATCACCCTGAATGACCTGGACTTCAACAACATCGGCAACTGGCCGCAGAAGGCCAAAATGGTGTTCTGTGCAGTGCTGGCCCTGGTCATCCTGTTCGTGTCGTGGATGCTGCTGATCAGCGACAAGCGCGAAGAGCTGGCCTCGGCCGAGTCCAAGGAAGTCACGCTGCGCCAGGAGTTCCACAAGGAACAACAGCGTGCGCTGAAGCTGGGGCCGTTGAAGCAGCAGCTGGCGCAGATGGAGCAGGTGCTGCAGCAGATGCTGCGCCAGCTGCCCAGCAAGACCGAAATGCCCGACCTGATCATCGACATCTCGCAGACCGCGCTGTCCAGCGGCCTGGCGAACGAACTGTTCGAGCCGCAGCCGGAGCAGATCCAGGAGTTCTACGCCGAGAAGCCGATCAAGCTGCGGATGGTGGGCAGTTACCACCAGTTCGGTGCGTTCGTCAGCGGCGTGGCATCGCTGCCGCGCGTGCTCATCCTGACTATGCACGACATCAACCTGAAGCTGAAGGACAAGGACAGCAAGACCGGCATCACCGCCGCCGCCGCGCGTGCCGGTGCGCTGGAGCTGTCGGGCACGGTCAAGACCTACCGCTACCTGGATGACAACGAGGTTGCCGCCCAGGACAAGGCCGCCGACGCCAAGGGAGCCAAGCCATGAGCCGCATGTGGACGCTGACGGCCCTGGTGCTGCTGCCGGTGTTGCTGGCTGGCTGCGGCCGCGGCATCACCAGCACGCCCGGTGATGCGCCGAACCTGGAAAAGTGGGTGGAAAGCGAGCGGTCGATGCCGGCCGAACCGCTGGACCCGCTGCCGGTGATGCAGCAGTTTGAAACCTTCGAGTATTCGGCGCAGGGCATGCGTGATCCGTTCACCGATGCCTGGACCAGCCCGCAGAACGCGGCCGGCCTGCGCCCGGATCCAAACCGCCGCAAGGAACCGCTGGAAGGGTTCCCGCTGGACAGCCTGGACATGGTGGGGACCATCGGTTCGGGCGCGGGCATGGTGGCGCTGGTGATGGCACCGGACAAGGTGACCTACCGCATTCGGCCGGGGGCATACCTGGGCCAGAGCGATGGGCGTACCACCGCGGTGCACGAAGACCGGATTGAACTGATTGAGTTGGTGCCGGATGGCGCGGGTGGCTGGCTGGAAGGGCCGGAGACGCTTGCACTGGATGATCAATGATCGTTAATGGGGATAGCACGATGACTTTTCACCAAGCCAAGGGGCTGCGTCCCATCCGGTGCTCTACCTTGAACTGCGTCGGCGCGCTGGGAGTCGCGCTGATGCTGGCCTGTGCCCCGGTGCTGGCTGCAGCGCCTGCGGAGAAGCCGCAGGGTGCCGCGCTGGCCGCGCACGCTGCCCCGGCCAAGCCGCAGGGCGCGCTGTCGGTGTCGCGCATTGATTTCAAGCGTGGCGATGACGGCCAGGGCCGCCTGATCCTGCAGTTCGACGGGCAGGGCGCCAACCCGGACCTGCGCACACAGGGCAACAGCGTGGTGGTGGACGTGGGCAACGCCCAGCTGCCGGCCAACCTGCAGAAGACGCTCAACGTCACCGATTTCGCCACGCCGGTGCAGCGCATCGAGCCCAAGCCCTACGGCGGCGGCACCCAGCTGGTGCTGAGCACCAGTGGCCCGGCCGAATCGCTGGCTTACCAGAGCGGCAACGAATACGTGGTGGAAATCACCCCGCGCAAGACCGTGGCCGCCACCGGTGCGGTCAACGCCGGCACCGTGGCCCAGGCCGCCGCAGCGGCGGCCCAGCGCGGCTACAGCGGCAAGCCGGTCACCTTCAACTTCCAGGACGTGCCGGTGCGCACCGTGCTGCAGTTGATCGCCGAAGAATCCAATCTCAATGTCGTTGCCTCCGATTCGGTGGAAGGCAACGTCACCCTGCGCCTGGTGAACGTGCCGTGGGACCAGGCACTGGACATCGTGCCGCGCGCCAAGGGCTTGGACAAGCGCCGCGACGGCAGCGTCATCTGGGTCGGTCCGCAGGCGGAGCTGTCCAAGTTCGAACAGGAAAAGGAAGACGCGCGCATCGCCATCGAGAACCGGCAGGACCTGGTGACCGATTACGTGCAGATCAACTACCACAGCGTCACGGCCATCTTCAAAGCACTGACCGAAGCGCGTGGCATCGGCGGTGGTGGCAGTGGTGGTGGCGGTGGCGGCCCCGGTGGTGGCAGCTCTTCGCAGGAAGAGAGCGGTTTCCTGTCCGGGCGCGGCCGCATCGTGGCCGACGAGCGCACCAACACGCTGATGATCAGAGATATTCCGAAGAAGATCGCGCGCATGCGCGAGCTGATCAACGTGATCGACCGCCCGGTCGACCAGGTGCTGATCGAGATCCGCATCGTCATCGCCACCGATACGTTTGCGCGTGACCTGGGTGCGAAGTTCGGCATCACCGGCACCCGCAACAACGTGTTCTATGGCAGCAATCTGAATGATACGCACGCCAACATCAACGATCAGGCCACGAAGAACAATGATTACCTGAAGGCGTTGAGTGAGTGGGAGGCCGGTAACCGTACCGGTGCACAGCCGATCCGCGCGCCGAACAAGATCACGGCCAACCCGATGTTCAACCTGCCGGCTGGCAGCACCGTCACCCCGGGTTCGTTGGCGCTGTCCATCCTCAATGCGGGCTACCTGCTGGACGTGGAGCTGTCGGCCATGCAGCAGGAATCGCGTGGCGAAGTGATCTCCAACCCGCGTGTGGTCACCACCAACCAGCGTGAAGCGCTGATCAAGCAGGGCAAGGAAATCGGCTATGTCACCATCAGCGGTGGCGGCGCGACCGGTGGTGCGGCGCAGGCCAACGTGCAGTTCAAGGAAGTGGTGCTGGAACTGCGGGTGACCCCGACCATCACCAACGACAACCGCGTGTTCCTCAACATGCAGGTGAAGAAGGACGAAGTGCAGCGCTACATCACGCTGGCGGGCTACGGTGAAGTGCCGGAAATCAACCGCCGCGAGGTCAATACGGCGGTGCTGGTGGAAGATGGCCAGACCGTGGTCATCGGTGGCGTGTACGAGTTCACCGACCGCAGCAGCGTCAGCAAGGTGCCGTTCCTGGGCGATGTGCCGTTCCTGGGCAACCTGTTCAAGCAGCGTGGCCGCAGCAAGGACAAGGCCGAACTGCTGGTGTTCGTGACCCCGAAGGTGCTGCGCGTGGCCAAGCAGAACTGACCGCCCGCTCGGGTGCTGCAACGCAGGGGCCGCCATGTGCGGCCCTTGTCGTTTCTGCGGTTCCGCGCGGGGCGCGACCCGCGTTCAGCCGCCCTTGATGCCATCACCGGCTGCGGCCTGCGATGATGTGGGGAACCCGTGCCACCCCAAGCCGGTCCAAGCTGCCCATGAACCAGCCACCTCCGATGCCCGACCACGCCGCCGCCGCTGCGCCCTCCCGCTTGCATGCCGCCTTCGCGCAGCTGCGCCAGGCCCTGTCGGCGGAGATCGTCGGCCAGGCCGAACTGGTGGAACGGCTGCTGATCGCCCTGCTGGCCGATGGCCACCTACTGGTGGAGGGCGCGCCCGGCCTGGCCAAGACCACCGCCATCCGCGCGCTGGCCGCCCGCCTGGAAACCGACTTCGCCCGCGTGCAGTTCACCCCGGACCTGTTGCCGGCCGATCTGACCGGTACCGAGATCTGGCGCCCGCAGGAAGGCCGCTTCGAGTTCGTACCCGGGCCGATCTTCCACCCGATCCTGCTGGCCGATGAAATCAACCGCGCGCCGGCCAAGGTGCAGTCGGCGCTGCTGGAGGCCATGGGCGAGCGCCAGGTCACGGTCGGCCGGCATACCTATGCGCTGCCGCCGCTGTTCCTGGTGATGGCCACGCAGAATCCGATCGAGCAGGAAGGGACCTTCCCGCTGCCGGAAGCACAGTTGGACCGCTTCCTGATGCACGTGCGCATCGGCTACCCCGACCAGGCGGCCGAATCGGAGATCCTGCGGCTGGCCCGCGAACGCGCGCGTGGCGAGCTGGACAAGGTCAGCCACGCACCGGAAAAGATGCCGATGCAGGATGTGTTCGACGCCCGCCGTGCGGTGCTGGACCTGCACATGGCGCCGGCGCTGGAACGCTACCTGGTGGAGCTGGTGCTGGCCTCGCGCGAGCCGGCGCGCTATGACGCCGCGCTGGCACGCCGCATCGCCTGGGGCGCCAGCCCGCGTGGCTCGATCGCGCTGGAACGCTGCGCGCGGGCACGCGCCTGGCTGGCCGGCCGCGATTTCGTCACCCCCGACGATGTGCGCGCAGTGGCCGCCGACGTGCTGCGCCACCGTGTGCTGCCCAGCTATGAAGCCACGGCCGAGGGCTGGGATGGCCAGCGCCTGGTGGATGAGCTGCTGGCACGGGTGCCGGCACCCTGAGCACCGGCATGCACGCACTGCCCCCGCACGCCGCCGCGTCGGTAACCGATGGCGATGGCCTGCGCCCGCAGCTGGCCGAGCTGGTGGCGCTGCGCCGGCTCGCGCAGCGCCCGCCGCCGCGGCGCGGGCGCGCCGGGCTGAGTGGCCAGGCCCCCTCGGCGCTGCGCGGGCGCGGCATGGAATACGCCGAATCGCGCGAGTATGTGGCCGGTGATGACGCCCGCCATATCGACTGGCGGGTGACCGCACGTACCGGCCGCGCCCATACCAAACTGTTCCAGGCCGAGCGCGAACGGGTGACCCTGATCGTGGCCGATACCGCGCCGGCGCTGTACTTCGGTACGCGCGTGCGCTTCAAATCGGTCCAGGTCGCGCGCGCCGGTGCCGTGGCTGCCTGGTCGGCACAGCGCCGGGGCGACCGCATTGCCGCGCTGCGTGGCAGCGATGCCGAAGCGCCGGTGGCGCCGGCCGGCGGTGCGCGCGGTGTGCTTCGGGTGCTGGATGCACTGACCCGCTGGTATGCGCAGCCACCGGCCGATGACCTAGGCCTGGCCCGTGCGCTGGACCATGCCGGCCGTGTGCTGCGCCCCGGCGCACGCATGTTGGTGCTGGCCGACCCGCAACAGGCCGCCCGGATTCCCCTGGCGCGCTGGAGCGCGCTGGCACAGCACCACGACCTGAGCCTGCTGTTGCTGGTGGACCCGCTGGAGCTGGACCCGCCGGCCGCACAGCTGGATTTCCTGGCCGCGCAGCAGCGCATCCGCCTGGACCTGCGCAGCGGTGCCGCACAGGCACAGTGGCAGGCGCACTTCGTGGCGCCGCTGCACGCACTGCAGCAGCAGCTGGCGGCGCGCCGCATCGACGTGCACGTGCTGTCCAGCGACGCACCCAGCGATGCATGGCTGGGTGCAGTACCGCAGCAGGTTCCGGCATGAGCGCGAAACTGCCGTTGCGCGATGTCCAGCTGCCGCCCAGCCCGGCCTTCTGGCCACCGCCGCTGGGCTGGCGGCTGGTACTGCTGGCCGTGCTGCTTGTGTTGGCGGTGCTGGCGGCATGGCAGCGGCGCCGTCGCCTGCAGCGGCAGCGCTGGGAACGTGCGTTCGACGATGAAGTGGCCGCCGCGGCCACCGGCGTGCCGCGCATCACCGCCATCGTGACCCTGCTGCGCCGCGCGCAGCGGCGGGTGGAACCAGGTAGTGAAGCGTTGCAGGGCACGGCCTGGCTGGCGCGCATCGATCCTGCGCAGACGCTGTCCGGGCCACAGCGCGAACTGCTGCTGGAAGGGGCCTACCGGCCCGAGGTGTCCGCAGAGGATGTCGAGACCCTGCGCCAGTGGGCGCGTCCACGTTTCCTGGCGCTGCTGCTGGAGCGCCGGCGATGAACCTGCCCGCATTCGCCTGGCCGTGGCCAGACCTGCTGCTGGCGTGGCCGTGGGCGCTGCTGGCGTTGCCGTTGCCATGGCTGATGCGCTGGTGGCAACGCCGCACGCAGGGTGGTGCCGCGCTGCGCGTGCCGTACGCCGCCGATGCGCTGCAGGCGCTGGCCAGTGAGCAGCCGGCGCTGGGCCGTGGCCTGCAGCGCGCCGTGCTGTGGCTGGCCTGGATCGCACTGTGCGTGTCCCTGGCACGCCCGCAGCACCTGGGCGATGCGATCGTGCCGCCGGTGCAGGGCCGGCAGATGATGCTGGCGGTGGATGTGTCCGGCAGCATGAGCGAGGCCGACAGGACGCTGGGTTCGCAGGTGGTTGATCGCCTCACCGCGGCCAAGGCCGTGCTGGCCGACTTCCTGGAACGCCGCGCCGGTGACCGCATCGGCCTGCTGATCTTCGGCGACCGCGCCTACACGCTCACCCCGGTCACCGCCGATCTGGCCAGCGTGCGTGACCAGCTGCGTGACAGCGTGGCGGGCTTGGCCGGCCGCGAGACCGCCATCGGCGATGCCATCGCGCTGGCGGTCAAACGCCTGCGCAACCAGCCCGAAGGGCAGCGCGTGCTGATCCTGCTGACCGACGGCGTCAGCAACGCCGGCCTGCTGGAGCCGCTGCGTGCGGCCGAGCTGGCCCGTACCGAAGGCGTGCGCATCCACACCGTGGCCTTCGGGGGTGACGGCTCGGTGCGCCTGTTCGGCATGCAGATCCAGCCCGACCAGGACCCGGTGGACGAAGCCACGCTGCGCCGCATTGCCGGCATGACCGGTGGCCAATTCTTCCGCGCCCGTGACACCGACCAGCTGGCCGGCATCTACGCCGAACTGGACCGGCTGGAGCCGACCGCCGCGAGTGGCCCGTCGCTGCGCCCGCGCATCGAGTGGTATGCGTGGCCGCTGGGCATTGCGCTGCTGCTGGGCGCACTGGCCTGGCTGCTGCCGGAGCGCCGCCGATGATGCCCGCCCTGTTCGATACCCTGCATTTCCTGCGCCCGCAGTGGCTGTGGCTGCTGCTGGCGGTGCCGCTGATCGTGGCCGTGGCGCTGTACCGGCACCGCCGCGGACAGGTCTGGCAGCAGGCCGTGGATGCGCATCTGCTGCCGCACCTGCTGGTGACCAGCACGCGCCGGGGCAGTGGCCTGCCATGGGCCCTGCTGCTGGGCTGGCTGCTGGCGGTGCTGGCGCTGGCCGGCCCCAGCTGGCGCCAGCAGGCACAGCCGCTGTGGCAGTCGGCGTCGCCGCTGGTGGTGGTGCTGGACCTGTCCAGCCGCATCACCGCCACCGATCTTCCGCCTTCGCGCCTGCTGCAGGCCCGCGCCAAGCTGGCCGAACTGCTGAAGCAGCGCGATGGCGGCCAGGTGGCGCTGGTGGTCTACGCCGGGGACGCCTACACGGTGGCGCCGCTGACCGACGATACCGCCAACGTGGCGCTGTACCTGGATGCCTTGGGCCCGGACGTGATGCCGGCCGATGGTGACCACGCCGACCGCGCACTGGACTGGGCCACGCGCCTGCTGCAGCAGAGCGGCGCCTCGCGTGGCCAGATCCTGTTGGTGACCGACCACGCCGATGCCGAGGCCACGCGCGCTGCCGGGCAGGCACGTGCGCAGGGGTTCAGCGTGTCGGTGCTCGGCATCGGCACGGCGGCCGGTGCCGCCTACCGCGACGGGCGCGGCCAGATCGCGCAGGCCGCGCTGGACGGCAGCAGCCTGCGCGCGCTGGCCAGTGCTGGCGGCGGCCGTTACCAGCCCATCGCCAGCGATGGCAGCGACCTGCAGGCGCTGGATGTGCTGCGCGCCGACCAGGGCGACCAGAGCCAGCGGCCCGGCGAAAGCCGGTTGTGGATCGACGAGGGCTACTGGCTGCTGCCGCCGGTGCTGCTGCTGGCCCTGCTGGCGTTCCGCCGCCGCACGGTTCTGGCCTCGCTGCTGGTGGTCGGCCTGTTGCCGTGGAGTGGCCTGCTGCATGCCCAGCCGCCCGCTGCAACGCCGGTGACCGGCACGCTCTGGAAGCGCAGCGACCAGCGCCAGCACGAGCAGATCGACGCGGGCGTGCAGGCCTACCACGCTGGTGATTTCAACACCGCTAAGGCGCGCTTTGAGGGCGTGGACACGGCCGCCGGCTGGTACAACCTGGGCAACACGCTGGCACGCCAGGGTGACTACGACGCTGCCATCGCCGCCTACGACCACGCACTGGCCCGGCAGCCGGGCATGCCCGACGCGGTAGCCAACCGCGCGGTAGTCGATGCCGCGCGCAAGCGCACGCCGCCGAAGGGCGGCAACACACCGGACAAGCAGAAAAAACCGCCGTCGCCACCGCAGAAATCGCCGCCATCGCCGGGCAAGAACGAGCAGAAGCAGGACGGACAGAACGGCCAGCAGGGCCAGCAGGGCACGCCGCGGCCTCCGCAGCAGGGGCAGAACGGTTCGCCGGGCCAGCCGAAGGACGGGCAGGGCGGACAGCCCCAGCCGCCACAGGGCGAAGACCGGCAGGCGCAGGAAAAGGCCGACGCCGAACAGCGCCAGCGCATGCAGCAGTCGATGCAGCAACAGCCGCAGCAGCAGAACCCGCAGCCGGCCGCCGCACGCAGTGATGGCCGCGCGCCGCAGCAGCGCGAAGAGCAGCAGGCAGTGGAGGCCTGGATGCGGCGGGTGCCGGATGATCCGGGTAGCCTGCTGAGGGCCAAGTTCCAGCTGGAAAACGAACGCAGGAAACGGGAAGGGCGATGATGCACGCACAGGCCAGGCAGTTCCGGTACACGCGGTGGCAGGCCCTGGCGTGGCTGCTGTTGTGGCTGCCGCTGTGCGCGCTGGCACAGCCGCGCGCGTGGCTGGACCGCGCGCAGGTGGCCGACGGCGATACGGTCATGCTCAACATCGAAAGCACCGACGGTGCGCCCGATTACAGCGCGCTGCGTGCCGATTTCGAACTGAGCGGGCAGACCACCAGCCGCCAGGTGGAGTGGAGCAACGGCAGCATGCAGCAGCGCACGCTGTACGGCGTGGCGCTCACCCCGCGGCGCAGCGGCATGCTGACCATTCCGGCGTTGCCGGTGGGCAGCACCCAGACCGCGCCGCTGCAGCTGCAGGTGGCGGCGTCGGCCGCAGGCGGTACTGCCGGCGGCAACGCCAGCAGCAATGCCGAAGCCTTCCTCGAAACCGACGTGGATGACAGCGCGCCCTACGTGCAGCAGAGCGTGGGCGTGGTGGTGCGGCTGTACTTTGCATCGCAGCTGGCGTCCGGCGAGCTGGTGCTGGATGCACCGCAGGGCGCCTCGATGCAGCGCGTGGGCGATGACCGCAGCGACGTGCGCCAGGTCAATGGCCGCCGCTACAACGTGGTGGAGCGACGCTACCTGCTGATTCCCGAGCGCAGTGGTGCGCTGCGGCTGCCGGCCGCGCGCTTCAGCGGGCGCAGTGCCGGCGGCTTCTTCGATGATTTTTTCGGCCGCGGCGATGGCCGCATGCAGGCCACCGGCCCCGAGCGCACCCTGCAGGTGCGTGCGCAGCCGGCCAACGCGCCGCAGCCGTGGCTGCCGCTGCACGGCCTGCAGCTGCGCTATACCGCCACGCCGTCGGCGGCGCGCGTGGGCGAGGCGGCCAGCGCGGTGGTTGAAGCCATCGCCGACGGTGCCACCCGTGCGCAGTTCACCGAGCTGCCGGTGCCCGACGTGGGCCCGGCCGCCCAGGTGTTCGCCGAACCGGCGCAGTTCGATGAATCCTTCGTGGGCGGCAGCCCGCGCCTGAAGGTCACGCGCCGCTACTCCATCGTGCCGCGCCAGGCCGGCAGCCTGCAGGTGCCGGGGCCGCAGCTGGCGTGGTGGGACGTGGCCAAGGGCAGCGCGCAGACCGCGCAGCTGCCGGCGCTGGACATCAACGTGGCCGCTGCCCGCCCCGGCAGTGCACCACCGCCGCCGCCGGAGCCGATCGATACCCAGGCCGCTTTGCCGGATGTGGCCGTTGGCGACCATCTGCCGGCCAGCGCGCCGGGCCCGGCCTGGCCGTGGCTGTGGATGGCCGCCGCCGCCGGGCTGTTGCTGCTGTGGCTGCTGACCCTGTGGCGGGGCTGGCAGCGTGGCCGTGGCCGCCGCGCGGCCGGCGTGCGCGTGGAGCCGGTCATCGGCACGCCGCTGCAGCCCGGCGCTGCCACCGCCAGCGTGGCCGAACTGCACCGGGCCCTTGATGCAGAAGGCTTCGACGAAGTCGAGCGGGTGCTGTGCGGCCTGGCCGGCGTGTCGCGCCTGGAGCAGGTGATCGCGCGCACCGGCGATGCCCGCCAGCGTGAACTGCTGGAGCAGCTGCAGGCCGCGCGCTGGGGCGGGCAGGGCGATCTGCCGGCTTTGCGCAGTCTGTTGCGTGGGGCGTACCGTGACGGACCGCACTGGACGGTGGCCGCAGCCCCTGCCGACACTGCGCTGGCGCCGCTGTACCCGCCACCGCGACGCTGAACCGGGGCGGCTTGCGCCCTTTGTTAGAGTAGATTCATTTTTCGAGGAATCTCGCGTATGACCGCAGCTACTGTCGGCAAGAAGAAGATGCCCCTGCACTGGAAGATGGGCATCGGCTTTGCAGTCGGCCTGGTCCTGGGCCTGACCGTGCACGCCCTGGGCGGCAGCGTCGGCGGCCTGCAGACGGGCGCCAAGTGGGTGATGGACTACATCACCACGCCTGCGTCGGGGCTGTTCCTCAACCTGATCTTCATGCTGATCGTGCCGCTGATCTTCTCGGCACTGATCATGGGCGTGTCGGAAATGGGCGATATCCGCGCCCTCGGCCGCATCGGCTGGAAAACGCTGGCCTACACCGTGCTGCTGTCCGGCATTGCCGTGGGCATCGGCCTGGTGCTGGTGAACGTGCTCAAGCCTGGCGCCGGCGTGGACCCGCACGTGGCCGCGCAGATGCTGTCGGAGAACGCCGAGCGCAGCAAGGAAATCGTGGCCGGCATCCATGGCACGCCCAAGGGCATGGACATGCTGCTGTCGATCGTGCCCAGCAACGTACTGCAGGCCGCCTCGGACAATGGCGCGATCCTGTCACTGATGTTCTTCGCGCTGATGTTCGGCATCGGCATGGTGCTGACCGATGAGCAGAAGGTCGCCCCGCTGCGCCGCGCCATCGAAGGCGTGTTCGAGATCTCGATGACCCTGATCAACCTGGTCATCCGCCTGGCGCCGTATGCGGTGGCCTGCTTCATGTTCAACCTGGCCGCGCTGTTCGGCTTCGAGCTGATCATCCGCCTGGGCGCCTACGTGGGCGTGGTGGTGCTGGCGCTGGGCCTGCACATGGTGGTGACCTACGGCGCGGCGGTGTGGCTGTCGGGCCGTTCGCCCATCGGCTTCTTCCGCGATACCCAGGAAGCCACGGTGATGGCGTTCTCCACCGCCTCCAGCAACGCCACCCTGCCGACCGCGCTGCGCGTGGCCGACCAGATGAAGCTGCCGCAGCGCGTGTCGCGCTTCGTGCTGACCGTGGGCGCCACCGCCAACCAGAACGGCACCGCGCTGTTCGAGGGCGTGACGGTGATCTTCCTGGCCCAGTTCTTCGGCGTGGACCTGTCCATCGGCCAGCAGTTCATGGTGATGGCGGTCTGCATCCTGGGCGGTATCGGCACCGCCGGCGTGCCTTCCGGCTCGCTGCCGGTGGTGGCGATGATCTGCGCCATGGTGGGCGTGAACCCGCTGGGCATCGGCCTGATCCTGGGCGTGAACCACTTCCTGGACATGTGCCGTACCGCGTTGAACGTGACCGGCGATCTGGCCCTGACCACCCTGGCGGCCAAGGGCGAGCCGCAGGACAGCCCGGCCGAGGCCGCCGCCGCCGCGCGCATCGAGCGCTGACCGGGCAGCACCTGAACGGGGTCGGATCCCTTTCCGCAAGTAAAGGGATCCGACCCTTTGCTGTTTCTGGGCGGCGTTGACCTGACCCTGCCGGGCGTCTGTGGGACAATGACGCGCCCGCAGTTTCGCGGCCGCCTCCCGATTCCGACAGAACCATGACGCAGCCTACCCGTCGCCAGTTGGCCAACGCCATCCGCTTCCTCGCCGCCGATGCGGTTGAAACCGCAAACTCCGGTCATCCCGGCATGCCCATGGGCATGGCGGACATCGCCGAAGTGCTCTGGAACGACTACCACCGCCACAACCCGAACAACCCGCAGTGGTTCAACCGTGACCGCTTCGTGCTGTCCAACGGCCATGGCTCGATGCTGCAGTACGCGCTGCTGCACCTGAGCGGCTACGACCTGCCGATCGAGCAGCTCAAGCAGTTCCGCCAGCTCGGCAGCCACACCGCCGGCCACCCGGAACGCCACGAGACCCCCGGCGTTGAAACCACCACCGGCCCGCTGGGCCAGGGGTTCGCCAATGCGGTGGGCTTCGCGCTGGCCGAGAACCTGCTGGCACAGCACTTCAACCGCCCGGAACTGGAAATCGTCGACCACCGCACCTGGGTGTTCATGGGCGATGGCTGCCTGATGGAAGGCGTCTCGCATGAAGCGGCGTCGCTGGCCGGCACCTGGGGCCTGCACAAGCTGGTCTGCTTCTGGGACAACAACCACATCTCCATCGACGGCAACGTCGAAGGCTGGTTCACCGACAACACCCCCGAGCGTTTCGAGGCCTATGGCTGGAACGTGGTGCGCGATGTCGATGGCCACGACCCGGAGAGCATCAAGGCCGGCATCGAAGCGGCCCTGTCGCAGGACGCCAAGCCGACCCTGATCTGCTGCCGCACCACCATTGGTTTCGGTTCGCCGAACAAGGCCGGCAAGGAATCCAGCCACGGCGCCGCCCTGGGTAAGGACGAACTGGCCGCCACCCGCAAGGCGCTGGACTGGAACTACGGCCCGTTCGAGATTCCCGAAGAGATCTACGCCGGCTGGCGTGCCGGCGGCACCGGCACCCTGCGCCAGGCCGAGTGGGAACAGCAGTTCGACAAGTACGCCGCGCAGTACCCGGCCGAAGCCGCTGAACTGACCCGCCGCTCGCACGGCGAACTGCCGGCCGATTTCGTCGCCCAGGCCGATGCGTGCATCGCCAAGGTGGCGGCGGAAGGCCCGACGATCTCCTCGCGCAAGGCCTCGCAGCTGTCCATCGAAGCCTTCGCCCCGCTGCTGCCGGAAATCGTCGGCGGCTCGGCCGATCTGGCGCACTCCAACCTGACCCTGTGGAAGGGCAGCAAGTCGGTGGCCACCGACGATGCCAACGCCAACTACGTGTACTACGGCGTGCGCGAGTTCGGCATGACCGCCATTGCCAACGGCCTGGCGCTGCACGGTGGTTTCATTCCGTTCGACGCCACCTTCCTGGTGTTCAGCGATTACGCCCGCAACGGCGTGCGCATGAGCGCGCTGATTCCGGCCCACGCCATCCACGTCTACACCCACGACTCGATCGGCCTGGGCGAAGACGGCCCGACCCACCAGCCGGTGGAACACCTGGCCTCGCTGCGCTACATCCCGAACAACGATGTGTGGCGCCCGTGCGATGCCGTCGAATCGGCCGTGAGCTGGAAGGCTGCCATCACCCGCCAGGATGGCCCGAGCTGCCTGGTGTTCAGCCGCCAGAACCTGCCGCACCAGCCGCGCAGCGCCGAGCAGATCGCCCAGATCGAGCGCGGCGGCTACGTGCTGGCCGATGCCGCCGGCACCCCGGACGTGATCCTGATCGCCACCGGTTCGGAAGTCTCGCTGGCCACCGAAGCCAAGGCCCAGCTGGATGCCGCCGGCCTGAAGACCCGCGTGGTCTCCATGCCGTCCACCGACGTGTTCCTGCGCCAGGAGGCGGCCTACCGTGAATCGGTGCTGCCCAACGCCGTGCGCAAGCGCGTGGCGATCGAAGCCGGCGTCACCGGTTTCTGGCGCCAGTTCGTCGGCCTGGACGGCGCAGTGATCGGCATCGACACCTTCGGTGCCTCGGCCCCGGCCGACAAGCTGTACAAGCACTTCGGCATCACCACCGACCACGTGGTGGAAGCGGCCAAGGCGCTGTAACCAGCCCCGCGAAGCAGCAAGGGAAAGGCCGGCGTAATGCCGGCCTCTCCTGTTTTCCCATGTAGATCCACGCCATGCGTGGATAAGCGCTACAGCGCCCCGCGCACATCCATCAGCGCGAACCCCAGCAGGTTCAATCCGCGCCACTGCCGGGTTGTGCGCGTCGGCGTGGTCCTTGGCCAGGCCGATGCCCCAGATGAAATCCACCGGGCTGGCTTCGACCAGCACCCAGCCTTCGGTCGAGCGCAGGAACGCGCCCAGTTCCGGGTTCTGCGCGAACTTGGCCGTGTTGCCCTCCACGACCAGGTCGTAGCGCGCCTGCGTCCAGCGCGCTTCGTCGAAGCCTTCGATCTTGCGGCCGAGCGCCTTGGCCTTGTCCGGCGTGGCGCTGGCGATGATTCTATCGAGCAGGTCGGTGGCACCGAATAGGCGCGCCTTGCCGGCCATCATGTAGTGCTCGGCGGTGCGGTAGTGCACGCCATCGATGTCGAAGCCGGCGTCATACCACTGGCTGAAGCACGAGGCGGACACACCACTGCGCGGCGGCTGGTGGCCCCAGAAGCAGAGGTAACGCAGGTCTTCGCCTGCAGCCTGGCGCTGCTGCAGGTCATGCAGGAATCGGGAATCGCCTTTCATCGCCATAGGATACCGCGTCAGCGACGGTGCCCTGGTAGCTGCCCACCTTGGTTGGCACCGCAATACGCCTCCGCCGGGCGTGGCCCGACGCTACCATTGCTTACGCGGTGCGGGCGAGGGCCAGGCGCAGCAGGCGTGCGTTGACGCGCTCGCCGAGATCCTTCGGTGCCTGCAGACCCATGCGCTGCAGGTACGGCGCATCGCCGTCGCCGGCGCGTTGGATCAGGGCTGCCCACACGGTGCGCAGCTTCGCGCCCCGCGTCTGTGTATTGGCCTTCAGCCAGCCCATCGCCTTCACCAGCCCCTGTTCGACCTCGGTGAAATCGCTGCCCAGCGGATAGTCGGGCAGGGTGCCATCGCTGCGGAATTCCGCCAGCGCCATGGTCAGCGCCTGCGGCAGGTTGCGCTGCGTGCCGACCGGCGGCGCTGCATCCAAGGCACGCTTGCGCGCGGCCTTGGCTTGTTCGATCAGGCCCTGCTGGAACGGCGCTTCGGTGATGGCCAGCATCGCCTGCACACAGTCCTCGTCGGTCAGCCCGCGCAGGTCGGCAATGCCGTATTCGTTGAGGTAGATGTCACGCAGGTGGCGCGGAATGGTGGTGTGCCCGTAGTTCCAACGCACGTTCGACTCGCGCTGGCCCTTGTCATCGCGTGCTGCGCGGAACATCAGCACGCTGCGCGCTTCCGGCAGGGCGTGCGCCATCGACACGAAGTTGTACTGGCCGCCCACGCCGGACACCACGCGGCCATCTTCCAGCGCATCGGACACCGCTGCGCCCAATGCGGTGGCCATCATGGAGGAATTGAAGAAGCGCGCATGGCGGCGCTGCAGCCGTTCCAGTTCCTCGTTGCCGCCGCAGAGCTGGTTGATCTCGCTGATGCGGCGCATGCCGATCGCGCGCGCTTCGTCGTCGGGCAGCGAGCGCAGCCAGGCGTAGAACTCCGGCGAGCCCAGGTAGAACGCCCCGTGCAGATACTCGCCTTCGTTGGCCAGCGTGGCGTGGTCGGCGGTGTAGGCGCTGCCGTTGTGCAGCCGCTGCATCAGCGCCAGGTCATCGTGCACCTTGCGCTTGATCACCCCGGTCTGCACCAGCCGGCGGAAGCCTTCGTTGACCATCTCGCTGCAGCCGTACAGCCCTTCCTCGAAGGGGCCGAGGCCACCGATCTCCTGCACCAGCGGGTGGCTGGCCAGCTGCGGGTCCAGTGCATGCAGCACGCGCCGGTAGCGGGCGTTGTCGGTGTGCCGCAGCACCAGTGCATGGCTGAGTGCATCGGCCAGCGTGCCTATACCGATCTGCAGCGTGCCGCCATCGCGCACCAGCGTGCTGGCGTACAGGCCGATGGCATAGTCGGCATCGCTGACCGGCTGCCGTGGCAGCCCGAACAGCGCCGGGTACGGGCCGGGTGGGGTGATGACCAGATCGAAGAAGCTTTCGTCAACCGCCGCGCTGCCACCCAGCCACGGCAGCTGTGGATCCACTTCGGCCACCAGCAGCGGGCGTGGCAGCCCGCGTGCGGCGATGGCATCGAGCGTGTCCTGGGTGATGTCGTTGTTGCACGACAGCGACAGCCGCGTGCTGCCCTCACGGCGCGCGACCTTCTGCACGATCACATTCGGCGCGCGCTGCGCCACCGCGTCGGCGGCGTGGGTGTAATTGAGGCTGGTGTAGCTGCGCTGCGCCTGCCGCGAGCCGAGCAGGGCACCGGACTGCATGTAGAACTCTTCCACCTGCACGTGCTTGGGCAGCTGGTCACGCACGACCGCATCGGCATAGGCCAGGCGCGGGAAATCCGCGCCGAAATGGCGTTCGGCGAACGGGCCCATGAAGCGCGCTTCCAGCCCATCGCCGCGGGCCCTGGGCGGGTTCAGCGACAGCGCGGTGTACAGCTGCAGCGGCCGCGCCGGAGTGTCCAGCACCCGCGCGTACAACGTATTGAGCAGCCGGTGCGGCTTGCCCAGTGCCAACGGCGCACCTATCCGCAAGGCGCCTTCCACCCGCGCAAACAACCAGTCGACAGCGGCGTCCAGGTCGGCGAGGTGTTCGGTCATGCGGGCTCCGTGCAGGGTGGGGTGATGGCATTACAGCACGCTGCTCTTGAACGGCCGTCGACATCCGGCCGGCATCTGGTTGGCACGAGCCGCTGCAAGGGGGCTTGACAGCGACATCGATTACGCGCGTAATCGAATCGTCCGATTACGGGTGTAAACGATGATGCAGATCAGTGAAGCCGAGGCCGTGGTCATGGAGGTGCTGTGGGGCCAGGCGCCGCGCAGCGCCGAGGAGGTGGTGGCCGCACTGGCCAGCCGCGACTGGGCCGAGCCGACCATCAAGACGCTGCTCAACCGCCTGCTGACCAAGGGCGCCATTGCCGCCGAGCGTGATGGCCGCCGTTACCTGTACCGCCCGCTGCTGCAGCGCCAGGCCTGGGTGCAGGCGCAGAGCGAGGATTTTCTTGGCCGCGTGTTCGAGGGCCGCGTGGCGCCGCTGGTGGCGCACTTCAGCCAGCGTGGCCAGCTCAGCGCGCAGGACATCGCCGAACTGAAGCGGCTGATCCAGGAGCTGGGCGATGAATGAGCTGATCGATCTGCTGTTGCGCGCCAGTGCGTGGCTGGCCGTGGGCGTGCTGGCGCTGGCCGTGCTGCGGCCGGTACTCCTGGCGCTGGGCGGTGCCGCGCTGGCCTACCGCAGCTGGTGGCTGCTGCCGCTGCTGCTGGTGGCGCCGCAGTTGCCGATGCCGGCACCGGTGCTGGAAGTGGTGACCCTGCCGGCGCTGACGCTGGGCGTGCTGCCCGGCGCGGTGGACGCCACGGGCGGTGCGCCTGGGTGGCCGCTGCTGTGCGTGCTGTTGTGGGCGCTGGGCGCGGCCGGGGTGGCCTGGCGCAACGCCCGCGCGCAGCGGGGCTTCCAGCGTGCCATGGGCCGCTTGTCCGCGCGTGCCGACGGCAGCTGGCAGGCCAGTGCCGATCCGGGCCTGCCGGCCCTGGTGGGGCTGTGGCGCCCGCGCATCGTGGTCGGGCCCGATTTCGACACGCGCTTCAGTGCCGCCGAGCAGGACATGGTGCTGCAGCATGAGCGCAGCCACCTGCAGCACGGCGATCATTGGGCCAATGGCGCGCTGCTGGTACTGCGCTGCCTGTTCTGGTTCCACCCGCTGCTGCCGTGGGCTGCCCGGCGCTTCCTGCGCGACCAGGAGCTGGCCTGCGATGCATGCACCATCGATCCACACCCGGCCCTGCGCCGTCTCTACGCCACTACACTGCTGAAAGCGCAGCTGGCCCATCCCGCTGCCCCGATGGCATGCCATTGGCGCAGCCAACCCCTGTTGAAGGAGCGAATTGCCATGTTGAAGCAGAGCAAGCGGAAGACGTTGCCGTGGGTGTCCGGCCAGGTACTGCTGGTGGGGCTGTGCGCATCGCTGGGCACGGTGGCGTGGGCCAGCCAGAGTGGCATGGGGGGCGCAGCGGCGACGAAGATCCGTGCCGAGCCGTTCGAGCACGCTGAAGCTGATGCCGCGAAAGAGGGCCTGGACCGGCCGATCGTGGTCGACAAGATGCCGCCGCCGAGCTATCCCAAAACGGCCGTGGAACAGCGCCAGACCGGCGTGGTGACGCTGCAGGTGGACGTGGATGCCCGTGGCGCGGTGAACGACGTGCGTGTGCTGAGCGCCACCAATCCGGGTGTGTTCGACGCGGTATCGATTGCTGCCGCGCGCAGCTGGACCTACCAGCCGACGGTGAAGAACGGCAAGCCGGTGGCCGCCGCCGTGCGCATCCCGATCACATTTGAGATGGACGACACCGAAATGCATACGGACAACGGCGCGTGAGGCCTGCCTGCCGGTTGCTGCCGTTGCTGCTGCTGGCCGGCTGCGCCAGCCATGAGCGGCTGACCACGGTGGATACGCGTTCGGAGAACGTCGGCCACCAATGGCTGGACGCACAAACGGCCGGCGGCAGCGCCGGGCAGGTGCAGCCCTACACGCTGGCAGCTACCGAAGGCTACCGCATGCCCCAGCTGCATACCGCACCGGACCCGGTACTGGGTGCGCGCGACCCACGCCGGGAACTGGCACCGACCACTGTCTGCCTGCAGGTGGTGGTCGATGCGCAGGGCCGGGTGGAGCGCAGCCTGCCGCTGGCCGACCGCGCCGAGTGCCAGCCCGGCCTGGCAACGGAGAATGCCGCGTTGCTGCAGTCCGCGCAGGAGGCGGTGGCGCAGTGGGAATTCGCACCCGCGGCGGTCTGTCACTTCGCCCCGGACCACGTACCGCGCAACCGCGGCGACTGCGAGGGCGCGCAGCGCATCGCGCCGGTGGCGGTCAGCCTGCTGTATGCCTTCACCTTCGAGATCGTGCACGGGCAGCAGAGGGTGAAGATGCAGGGCCGCTGATGCTGGCAACGGCTGCCGCAAGGGCGGCCGGTGCGGGGTAATTGAAATGTACTTGACCCGTCCGCGAGCGAGGTGTAAATTGCGTTGAGGGGTTGGCTGACGCAGGCCGCGCCCAGGGAACGGCTGTCAGGAACCGATGGCTGAAGCGCAACAATCGCGAAGGTGCACGGCCGTGCAGAAGCAGGCTTCTTTCAACGTCGATCTACGTCGGCAGCTCGCAGAATGATCTGCTCAAGGAGATCATTCTGCCATGAGGTTGCCTTCTGGCAGCCTCGCATCGGTGATCCTTGGAATCTGAGCTGCACCTGCGGGTAGGGTGCCCTGGGCGGCGGATTCTCTGCGGGGAGTGAGGCTATGAATGATGTTCGGCCGCCAGGTGGAAGGCGAGCTCTCGTGCTGTGGATCATCCTTGTTTTCTGGATTTTCAAGCTTGTTGCAGGGGTTGTTGATTCCCTGGGCCGACATGTTCCCGTGTATGAGGACGCAGTAGAAGCTGATTTCTACATCGGGCAGGTTGGCTTTTCCGTTGTAATTCCTTTTGCCTTTGTCCTCTTGAATTTCACCCTCATTTTCTTTGCAAAGAAAATCCATGCGTTGCTGGTGGTGATTGTCGCCGCCATGCAGATTTTCATGCTCTTGAGCCATACATTCCATGGCTATGGCGGGGTGTGACTGGGTACGTGAGGAACGTTTCTGCTGCGGTGGGGACTGTTGGCCGTTCGCTTCAGCCGCACTTGCGCACGAACCCATGCCGGGCCAGCGGGTGCTGCAACGCTGGTGACGGCTGGACGCCGCTCGCCTGCTGACGGACGACTGCCCCGGCTTACGCCCCGCCCTGGATATTGGCCTTCACCGCCGGCTGCATCAGCTTCGGTTCGTCCAGCGTGGCATCCCGCGCCTCGCGCACGGCCACGAACTGTGCTTCGTCCACGCCGTCATGCACATGGATGTTGCGTGCCCGCTGCTCGCCGATGGCGGTTTCGTTGGCGAACGCGCGCCCGCCCGGGCCGTAGTCGTGGCAGACGAACACACGCGTGGCATCGGGCAGGGCCAGCAGGCGTTGGATCGAACGGTACAGCTGCGCCGCATCGCCGCCCGGGAAATCGCAGCGGGCGGTACCGCCGTCGGGCATGAACAGCGAGTCGCCGGTGAACACGGCATCGTCGATCAGGTAGGCGATGCTGTCGCTGGTGTGGCCGGGCACGGCGATGATGCGTGCCGGCAACGTACCCAGCGCGAAGGTTTCGCCATCGGCGAACAGATGATCGAACGCGGCGCCGTCGGCGGGCATCTGCAACCGGTAGCGGGGTGCGAAGGTGGCCTGCACCGCGCGAATGCCTTCCCCAATGGCCAGCGTGGCCTGTGGGAAGCGCTGCTTCAGCCAGCGCCCCGCCGACACGTGGTCGGCGTGGGCGTGGGTTTCCAGCAGCCAGCGCAGTTGCAGCTGCTGCTGTTCCAGGGCCGCCAGCATGTCGCGCACCGGCGCGTCGCTTACCGCGTCGGTGTCCGAGTTGTAATCCAGCACCGGGTCGATCAGCGCCGCCTCGCCGCTGGCCGGGTCGCTGACCAGGTAGCTGAAGGTGTTGCTGTCACGATGGAAAAACGACTGGACCTGCACGGGCATGACGGTGTTCCTCGGCATCAGCCGCGAGCGTTGGCCACCAGCACGGTGTTCAACAGCTGGGCCAGCCGTTCACCGGCCAACCGCAGTTCGCTCTCGGCCACGGGGCGGTAGCGCTGGGTGTACTCGTCACCGAGCTTACGCCCGTAGGGGTAAACGCCCTGTTTAACGGCAATGCGGCAACTGGCTTCGGCCCAGCGCTGCGGGTCGCGCTGGGCATCGCTGCGCGCCAGCTTCGGTGCCGGCAGTGCCTGCAGTACCGGCAGGTAGCCGGCATCGTCCAGCTTGCGGGTGTTGAGCATGCCGCTGCCCCACAGCGAATACAGGTTGGTACCGCGGCCGTTGTACTGCACCTGCACGTCGTTGCCGCCCTTGTCGTGGCCGTAGCCGGCGTGCATCGGCTGGCGGATGTCACCGACCAGGTGCACCACGAACTTCAGCGCCTGCAGGCGCACCGCATCGGGCTGGCTGCGGTCGCCCAGGATCGTGGTCTGTGCCTTCAGCGCCTCGATGATGCAGTTGCCGCCCTTGCAGTGCTTGGCCGGTTCGTAGCGGCAACCGTCTTCGGCCATGTTGATGTAATGCCAGCGCGCCGAGCGGCGGCCCAGGCCGGGGTCTTTCGCGCGCAGCTGGTCGGCCCACGGTGCGATGCTGGCCAGCGTTTCACCGGGTTCCAGGGCGAGCAGGCGGTCGACTTCGGCACGTGCGGCCGGGGTCAGGCGCGGTTCGGCCACTTCGGTCACAAGGCGGCGGCCCTGTGCGCCCCAGGCGTGGGGGCGTGGACAGGGTCAGCAGGGCCGGTGCCAGGGCAGCGGCCAGAAAGAGTGCGTTCAGGGATTTCATCCGGCCATTCTAGCCGGGCAGGGTGACTGTCGGCGGACACCGCTGCGCGCGCCGCAGCCGGAAAAAGGGCCCCGGCACACACACCGGGGCAAACCTGCTGCGGGGGGAGCGCGTGTCGCCGGGCGCAAGGGACGTTGCCCCCGCGCCCAATGCGCCGCTTAGAACTTGAAAACGTAGGACACGCCGTAGGCCAGCGGGTCGATGTTGACCTTGCCCAGCTTTTCGCCGTCCAGCTTCACCGTGCTGTCGATGTCGATCCAGCGCAGGTCCACGCGCAGCGCGCCCTTCTCACTGAGCTTGATGTCCACGCCGGCGTGCGCGGCCAGGCCCCACGAATCCTTCAGCTGCAGCCTGCTGCCGGCCAGCGCGCCAGTGGTGTGCTCGCTGAAGAAGGTGGTGTAGTTCAGGCCCGCGCCGATGAACGGCGACACCGTGCCGGCGCTGTTGAAGTGGTACTGCAGGGTCACCACCGGCGGCAGGTGCTTGGTGCTGCCCACCCGGCCCAGGCCGGCGATGTTGATGTCGTGCTTGAACGGCAGCGCGGCCAGCACTTCGATGCCCAGGTTGTCTGCGATGAAGTATTCACCGGTGATGGTCGGCTTGATGTCCTTGCCGATGTCCACCTTCAACGTGCCGTTGGCCAGCGTGCCGTTGTTGGACTTCGGCGCCACCTGGTGCACGCCGGCCGACACGGTCCAGTCGCCCTTGGACTGGGCCATCGCCGGGGCCGCGGCCAGAGACGGGGTGGCGGCCAGACCGGCCAGGAGGAGGGGGGAGGTCTTGCGCATGGGGGGACTCTCGTTGCGGGTGGATGCGGCCAGTCTCGTCCTCACCCGGCGCTAACGCTTTGATCCGGATTAAATCCCGTCTGCCGGCCCTGCGCCGGACGGGCGCTGGCCGGCGGCGGCCAGAGCTGCCTGCTAGACTTATGGGCCCTATCCATCCCGCCGCACGTGTCGCGGCCGCAGGAGCTTGAGAACATGGCAATCAAGGTTGGTATCAACGGTTTCGGCCGCATCGGACGCAACGTCCTGCGCTCGGCGGTGCTGAACTTCGGCGACGACATCGAAATCGTGGCCATCAACGATCTGCTGGGGCCGGACTACCTGGCGTACATGCTCAAGTACGACTCCGTGCACGGCCGCTTCAAGGCCGACGTGGCCGTCGATGGCAAGGACCTGCTTGTCAACGGCAAGAAGATCCGCCTGACCCAGGAACGCGATCCGGCCAACCTGAAGTGGGACGAAGTCGGCGCCGACGTGGTGCTGGAAGCCACCGGCCTGTTCCTGACCAAGGAAAGCGCGCAGAAGCACATCGATGCCGGCGCCAAGAAGGTCATCATGTCGGCCCCGTCGAAGGACGACACGCCGATGTTCGTGTTCGGCGTGAACGACAAGACCTACGCCGACCAGGCGATCATTTCCAACGCCTCGTGCACCACCAACTGCCTGGCCCCGCTGGCCAAGGTCATCAATGACAAGTGGGGCATCAAGCGCGGCCTGATGACCACCGTGCATGCGGCCACCGCCACCCAGAAGACCGTCGATGGCCCGTCCAACAAGGACTGGCGCGGCGGCCGTGGCATCCTGGAAAACATCATTCCTTCGTCCACCGGTGCGGCCAAGGCCGTCGGCGTGGTCATCCCGGAACTGAACAAGAAGCTCACCGGCATGAGCTTCCGCGTGCCGACCTCGGACGTGTCGGTGGTCGACCTGACCGTCGAGCTGGAAAAGGAAGCCACCTACGCCGAGATCTGCGCTGAAGTGAAGACACAGAGCGAAGGCGCGCTGAAGGGCATCCTGGGCTACACCGAAGACAAGGTGGTGGCCACCGACTTCCGCGGTGAAACCCACACCTCGGTGTTCGACGCCGACGCCGGCATCGCCCTGGACGGTACCTTCGTCAAGCTCGTGTCGTGGTACGACAACGAGTGGGGCTACTCCAACAAGTGCCTGGAAATGGCCAAGGTCGTGGCGGCCAAGTAAGGCCCGCTGCGTTCCTGTGCTGCACTGCAGACCCCGGCCTGGCCGGGGTTTGTCGTTTGTGGGGCCGTGCCTGTCGTAGCATGGGGCGTCCGCCCGCTGGCCATCGTGGCCGCGGGGCCCGCTCTGGAAGGCAGGAATGGAAGCGTTGATCGTCCTGGTGGTGCTGGTGTTGCTGGCCATCCCGCTGATGCTGATGGTGGCCCTGGTGATGGTGGCCGGCCTGCGCCGGCGTGTTGGCGTGCTGGAAGAGACCGTGGCCGAACTGCGCGGGCAGGCACCGGCCGCGCTGCTGGCCCCGCTGCGCACCCCAACCCACGCCGACGCCGCGGTGGGGCAGGAGGACGCGGACACCCCGGCGTTCCTCTGGCCGCATGCCGCCGCGCCCGCGCCGGTTGCTGCCGCCGTGGCGCCGGCAACACCGCCGCAGCCGCCGGAGATTCCCCCGCTGCCGGCAGAGCCCGAGGTGGCTGCCGCGGTTGCCACGGCCGCGCCTGCGGTGCCAGAACCGCCACAGGTACCGCCGCCGCCGCGCGGCCCGGGGCTGGGCGAGCGCGTGCTGGGCGCGGTCAAACGCTGGTTCAGCGAAGGCAACGTGCCGGTGAAGATCGGCATGCTGGTGCTGCTGGCCGGCGTGGCCGCGCTGCTGAAGTACGTCAGCGACCAGGGCTGGCTGGTGGTGCCGATCGAGCTGCGCCTGGCCGGCATCAGCGCCGCCGCGCTGGCCCTGCTGGGCTTCGGCTGGCACCAGCGCGGGCGCCGGCGCATGTTCGCCCTGGCGCTGCAGGGCGGCGCCATCGGCGTGCTGCTGCTCACCGTGTTCGCCGCGTTCAAGCGCTTCGACCTGCTGCCGGCGGGCTTCGCCTTCGCCAGTTCCATCGCGCTGGTGGCCGGGCTGTGCGTGCTGGCGGTGGTGCAGAACTCGCGCACGCTGGCGGTGCTGGACATCCTGGCCGGCTTCATGGCACCGCTGTGGCTGTCCACCGGCAGCGGCAACCACGTGGCGTTGTTCAGCTATTACGCCGTGCTCAATGCCGGCGTGTTCGCCATCGCCTGGTTCCGCCCATGGCGTGCGCTGAACCTGCTCGGCTTTGCCTTCACCTTCGGCATTGCCACCGTGTGGGGCGTGCTGCAGTACGTGCCGGAAAAGTTCGCCAGCACCGAACCGTTCCTGCTGCTGTTCTTCGCCTTCTACCTGCTGATTCCGCTGTTCTACGCGCGCCGCCAGCACAGCGGCCGGTCGGGCATCGTCGATGGCAGCCTGGTGTTCGGCACGCCGCTGGTGGCGTTCTCGCTGCAGGCAGCGATGCTGCACGACCAGCCGATGACGCTGGCATTGTGCGCGCTGGGCCTGGCCGCGCTGTATGCGCTGCTGGCGCGTGCGTTCATCGCGCGCAGCGCCTACACCGTGCTGGCGCAGTCGCATGCGGTGCTGGCGGTGGGCTTTGCCACGCTGGCGGTGCCGCTGGCGCTGTCGGAGCGTGCCACCGGGGCGGTGTTCGCGCTGGAAGGCGCCGGCCTGGTCTGGCTGGGGCTGCGCCAGCAGCGCTGGCTGCCGCAGGTGACCGGGGCGCTGCTGCAGCTGGGGGCCGCGTTCGCCTTCGTGGCCGGCGCTGACCACTGGCATCAGGACCTGCGCTTCCTGCTCAATCCCACGGCGGTCGGCGCACTGCTGCTGGCCCTGGCCGGGTTCGCCTCGGCGTTGAGCTACCAGCAGCGCCAGCGCCATGACATCGCCCTGGTCTATTACCTGTGGGGCGTGCTGTGGTGGCTCGGCGGTTTCCTGCACGACATCGTGCGCTTCATCGATACCAAGCCGCAGGTGGACGCGGTTCTGATCCTGGCCGCGGTGACCGCGTGGCTGGCAGCGGAGGTGCAACGCCGCCGGCCGGCACGCGCGCTGGGCGCCACTGCGCTGGTGATGCTGGCCACCGCCTTCCCGCTGGCGCTGCTGCAGAGTGCCATCCACCACCAGCCGTTCGCCGGCTACGGTAGCCTGGCCTGGGCGGTGTACGCGCTGCTCGGTGTGCGCACGCTGCTGTGCCTGCGGCGCGGTGGCGATGGCGTGGCCCGCCTGGCGCAGTTCGTGTGGCGGCTGCTGTGGCCGACCGTGCTGTCACTGCTTGCGCTGTGGGGCGCCGACCAGGCGGCCCTGGCGCAGGGCTGGACCGTGTTGCTGGTGACCCTGCCGTGGTGGCTGCTGGCCGCACTGAGCGTGCGCACGTGGCAGTGGCTGCGCTGGCCGCTGGCCGCTGGGCGAGGCGTTCGACCGCATGCGCCTGCCGCTGCAGGGCCTGCTGTTCGCGCTGCTGGCGCTGGGCTGGTGCGCTGGCCAGTGGCTGGCCGGCTGGGCCGCGCCGCTGCCGTGGCTGCCGTTGCTCAACCCGGCCGAACTGGCGCAGTGGGCCAGCCTGCTGCTGGCGCGCTGGCTGTACAGCACGCAGGCGCCGGCAGCCCTGCAGCGCCTGCGCGTGCCGGTGCTGGCCGTGGCCGGGTTCATCGCCCTCACCAGCCTGGTGCTGCATGGCGTGCACCACTGGGGCGGCATTGGCTGGAGCAGCGCGCTGTGGCGTTCCAGCCTGGCGCAGACCAGCCTGACCGCGCTGTGGAGCGTGCTGGGCGTGATTGCCTGGGTGTGGGGCTCCAAGCGTGGCCAGCGCGTGCTGTGGATGGTCGGCGCGGTGCTGATGGGTGTGGTGCTGGCCAAGCTGGTGCTGATCGACCGCCAGCACCTGGGCAACCTGCTGGGTATTGCATCGTTCATTGCCTACGGCCTGCTGTGCACGGTCGTGGGGTATCTGGCACCGGCCCCGCCGCGGGCCCGTGCCGAGGAGGAAACCGCATGAAGACGTGGAGCCCGATGCTGCTGCTGGCTGGCCTGGTGATGGCGGCTGGCGCGATGGCGCAGAGCGGTGATGACTACCGCGCGCGCTACGCCGAACAGTGGGGGCTGGACATGCCCGGCGCACCTGCCGGTGCGTACCGGGTGACGCTGACGCCGGAGATCTATCGCCGTGCCTGGTCGCCGCAGCTGGCCGATGTGCAGGTGTTCAATGCCGCCGGCCAGGCCGTGCCCGCCGCGCTGCTGGCACCGGACCAGCCGCTGGCGCAGCCGCCGCAGCAGCAGGAGGCGCCGTGGTTCGTGCTGCCGCCGCTGGATGCACGCCAGCGCAATGACCTGCAGCTGCTGACCGAGCGCGATACCGATGGCCGCGTGCGCCGCGTGGAAGCACGGCTGGGCGACGGCAGCGATGCCCGCAGCGCCGGCGGCTGGCTGGTCGACGCCAGCGCACTGCACGAACAGCGCATCGCCGCGTTGCTGCTGGACTGGGGCGACGGCGCGCAGCCGCTGCAGGCACAGGTGCAGGTCGATGCCAGCGATGATCTGCAGCAGCGGCACCCGCTGCTGGGCAGCGCGCCGCTGGTGGATCTGCAGCAGGGTGGCAAGCGCCTGCTGCAGCGCCGCCTGCCGGTGGAGGCCGGCGCACGCTACCTGCGCATCCTGCCGCCGGGCAGTGCGGCATTGCCGGCGTTGCAGGGCATGCAGGTCGAGCTGCCGCCCACGCGCGCGGCACTGCCCTGGCAGTGGTTGTCACTGGCGGCCACGCCGGCGGGCAAGGGCAATTACACCTTCACCGCGGAGGGCCGCTTCCCGGTGGGGCAGGCCAACGTGGAAACCGCCGACAACAGCCTGGTGCAGTGGACGCTGTACAGCCGTGACGACGAAGACGCGCCGTGGCAGCAGCGTGCCGGGCCGTGGATTGCCTACCAGCTGGGCCAGGATGGGCAGGGCGCGGCGGCGCAGCAGTCCGGGCCGCAGGCACTGGGCGGCAGCCACCGCGATCGCTACTGGCGGCTGCAGGCTGCATCGGGTGACAGCGCAACGCCGCCCACGCTGCGGCTGGGCTACCAGCCCGAAGTGATGGTTTTCCTGAGCCAGGGTGCAGGGCCGTATGCGCTGGCGGTGGGCAGTGCCACGGCGCAGCGCGTGGACGCACCGGTGGGCACGATGATCGAGCAGCTGCGCCAGCGCAATGACCCGGCATGGCAGCCGACCCAGGTGCAGGTGCAGGGCGCGGTACAGCCGTTGGCCGGCAATGCGGCGTTGAGCCCCGCGCGTGACTGGAAGGCGTGGCTGCTGTGGGCGCTGCTGGGTGCGGGCGTGCTGGTGGTGGGCGGCCTGGCGCTGAGCCTGCTGCGGCAGAAGCCGGCGGCGGCAGAGTAGGCCGACAGCAGCGCAGGACGCCATTCACCGGGGGCCGCGTTGCCGTGCTCTGCGTAGATCCACGCCATGCGTGGATGGCTGTTGATTGAAATGAAAACCCATCCACGCATGACGTGGATCCACAACAGCGCTCCACGCGGCGCGCGGAGCGCCACCCGCCGGGCCGGGCATCAGCGGGAATCTGCCGGGCCGGGGCGGTACAATGGGCATCTGCCGCCCTGCGGCCTCCCATCCCCGAGCCAACGAGTTGACTATGTCCATCGCCCGCATGACCGACCTCGACCTCTCCGGCAAGCGCGTGCTGATCCGCCAGGATCTCAACGTGCCGATCGAGAACGGCCGCATCACCTCCGAACAGCGCATCACCGCGTCGCTGCCGACGCTCAAGCGCGCGCTGGAGCAGGGCGCAGCGGTGATGGTCACCTCGCACCTGGGGCGCCCGAAGGAAGGCGTGTGGACCAAAGAGGACTCGCTGGCGCCGGTGGCGCAGCGCCTGTCCGCGCTGCTGGGCCGCGATGTGCCGCTGGTGCGCGACTGGGTCGATGGCGTGGACGTGCTGCCGGGCCAGCTGGTGCTGCTGGAAAACTGCCGCATGAACGTTGGCGAGGGCAAGGATGACGAGGCCCTGTCGAAGAAGTACGCCGCCCTGTGCGATGTGTTCGTGATGGATGCCTTCGGTACCGCGCACCGTGCGCAGGCCTCCGCCCACGGCGTCATCCGCTTCGCCTCGGTGGCCGCCGGTGGCCCGCTGCTGATGGCCGAACTGGATGCGCTGGCACAGGCGCTGGATGCCCCGGCCAAGCCGCTGCTGGCCATCGTGGCCGGCAGCAAGGTCAGCACCAAGCTGGAACTGCTGGCCAACCTGGTCGGCAAGGTCGACCAGCTGATCGTCGGTGGTGGCATCGCCAACACCTTCATCGCCGCGGCCAGCTACAAGGTCGGCAAGTCGCTGTACGAACCGGACCTGCTGGATACCGCGAAGAAGATCGTGGCCGACGCGCAGGCGCGTGGCGCGGCCATTCCGCTGCCGGTGGACGTGGTCACCGCCAAGCAGTTCCTGCCCGATGCCGCCGCCGAAGTGAAGGCCGTGGACGCCGTGGCCGACGATGACCTGATCCTGGACATCGGCCCGCAGACCGCCGCGCAGTACGCGCAGCTGATCGCCAAGGCCGGTACCGTGGTCTGGAACGGCCCGGTGGGCGTGTTCGAGTTCGAAGCCTTCAGCAAGGGCACCGAGGCGCTGGCCCGCGCCATCGCCAGCTCGCCGGCCTTCTCCATCGCCGGTGGCGGTGACACCCTGGCCGCCGTGGACAAGTTCGATATCGCCGCCGATGTCAGCTACATCTCCACCGGGGGTGGCGCGTTCCTGGAATTCCTGGAAGGCAAGACCCTGCCGGCGGTGGCCGCCCTGGCCGCACGCGGCGCATGAGCACCGCCATGCGGGACGGAGAAGGCCGTGCCACGCTCTTCTTCGACATGGACGGTACGCTGATCGATTCGGAGGTGGGCATCACCCGCTGCATCGCTCACGCGCTGCAGAAGATGGACTACCCGGTGCCGCCGCAGGAAACGCTGCTGGGCTGGATCGGTCCGTCGCTGCGGGTCACCTTCACCCCTCTGTTCGGCGAACCCGAGCGTGTCGAGCAGGCGGTGGGCTACTACCGGGAACGTTTCGATGCCGAGGGCTGGCGCGAGCACACCGTGTACCCGGGCATCGAAGAGACGGTACGCGCGCTGCATGCACGCGGCCACCGGCTGGCCGTGGTGACCGCCAAGAACGAACCGCATGCGCGGCGCATCCTGCAGCACCTGCCGTTCGGCTGGCTGTTCGAGGACGTGATCGGCTCCACCCTGGACGGCTCGCGCAGCAACAAGCCGGAGCTGGTGGGCGAGGCACTGCATCGCCTGCAGCTGCAGCCTGCCGACTGCTGGATGATCGGCGACCGCCGCATGGACATCGAAAGCGCGCTGCACCACGGACTGCGCAATGTCGGTGTGCTGTGGGGCTTCGGCGGGGCCGAGGAGTTGACCCAGGCAGGTGCCGGCCACCTGGTGGACGCGCCCGCGCAGCTGCTGCCGCTGCTGGGCTGAACACCACGTGCGACGGCGGTCTGCACCGCCGTCGCCGTGGCCGTACTGGGCACCGGCGCACGGCACCCTACGCCCCCGCATGTCCCGCTTGCCCCGGGGCTGTCCTGCCGGGCGGCCTGCCGGTGTCCGCTGGACATCTCGCAGAGCCAGACGCTGCAAGGGTGTAAACGCATACATGGGGTGTGAAGGATGTGCTAATTTTCCTCCTTTCCCCGGGAGAGGCCTCTACACCATGTTTGACCGTCAGCGTCGCACCAAGATCCTTGCCACCCTCGGCCCGGCCACCGATCCGCCGGGTGTGCTGGAGGATCTGTTCCGCGCTGGCGTGAATGTGGTCCGCCTCAACTTCAGCCACGGCGACCCGTCCGGCCAGGCCAAGCGTGCCGCCGATGTGCGCGCCGCCGCGGCCCGTGTGGGCGTGGAAGTGGGCATCCTGGCCGACCTGCCGGGCCCGAAGATCCGTATCGAGCGCTTTGCCGAAGGCAAGGTGCAGTTGAAGGCCCGTGACCGTTTCGACCTGGTCGCTGCGCCCAACGCACCGGCCGGTGACAGCACCCAGGTGGGCGTGAGCTACCTGGGCCTGCCGCAGGACGTGGGCCCGGGCGATGTGCTGCTGCTCGACGATGGCCTGATGCAGCTGCAGGTGGTGGAAGTGCAGGGCGAGCGCATCATCAACACCGTGCTCAACGATGGCCCGCTGTCCGACCGCAAGGGCCTGAACAAGCAGGGCGGTGGCCTGTCGCTGGGCGCGCTGACCGAGCGCGACAAGGAGCTGATCGGCATCGTGGCCAAGATCGGCGTGGATTTCATCGCCGTCTCGTTCTGCCGCAACGCGCAGGACATGAACGATGCGCGTGAGATCGCCGAATCGCACGGCTGCTACGCCGCGCTGGTGTCCAAGATCGAACGCACCGAAGCCATCGAGAACCTGGAAGAGATCGTCGATGCCAGCGACGTGGTGATGGTGGCCCGTGGCGACCTCGGCGTGGAAATCGGCGATGCCGAACTGCCGGGCCTGCAGAAGAAGATCATCAAGGCCTCGCTGGCGCAGAACAAGGTGGTGATCACCGCCACGCAGATGCTGCAGTCGATGGTGGAAAGCCCGATTCCGACCCGCGCCGAAGTGCTGGACGTGGCCAACTCGGTCATCGACGGTACCGATGCGGTGATGCTGTCGGCTGAAACCGCCGCCGGCGCCTACCCGGTGAAGGCCGTGGAAGCGATGGCCCGCATCTGCCTGGGCGCCGAGCGCCAGTTCCAGATCGACACCGATTTCGGCGCTACCCCGCGTGGCCTGGAACGTGCCGACCAGGCCATCGCCATGGCCACCATGTTCCTGTCCCAGCACGTGGGCGTGCGCGCCATCGTGGCGATGACCAAGTCCGGTGGCACCGCGCGTTACCTATCGCGCTTCCGTGCCTCGGCGCCGGTGTTCGCGGTCACCCGCCATGACGGTGCACGCCGCCAGATGGCGCTGATGCGCGATGTGTTCCCGATCAACTTCGACAGCCGTGGCCTGACCCCGCGCGAAGCCGCACGTGGCAGCATCCGCCTGCTGGTGGAAGCGGAACTGCTGCAGGCCGGCGACCGCGTGGTGTTCACCAGCGGCGAGCACATGGAAACGCTGGGTGCCACCAACACGCTGCGCCTGCTGGAAGTGGGCGATGACGGCCGCGCCAGCGGCCTGGGCGAACTCTGACCGATACGCGCCTGCGGGCCGGCTCCCCTGTGGGCCGGCCCCGCACTGCGGTGACAGTGCTCTGACCACTGTGTGAACCGCACAGGACAATTCCTGTCCTGTGCCGCGTTCTGGAAGCGTTTCCACTTCGCATGCACGTCGAGGTCACGTGCGGGGGCGGCTATAATCGCGGTTTCCCGCACCCGTCTTAGGAAGTACATGAGCATCGAACAGCTGGCTGAAACCGCCCAGGCCATGGTTGCCCCGGGCAAGGGCATCATCGCCATCGATGAGTCCACCGCCACCATCGCCAAGCGTTTCGCCGGCGTCGGTATCGAGAACACCGAAGAGAACCGTCGGGCCTACCGCGAGCTGCTGCTGACCACGCCGAAGCTCAACGACCACATCTCCGGCGCGATCCTGTACGACGAGACCATCCGCCAGTCGACCAAGGACGGCGTGCCGTTCGCCAAGTACATGGCCGACCACGGCATGATTCCGGGCATCAAGGTGGACAAGGGTGCACACCCGCTGGCCGGCTGCCCGGGCGAGCTGGTCACCGAAGGCCTCGACGGCCTGCGCGAGCGCCTGCAGGAGTACTACAAGCTGGGTGCGCGCTTTGCCAAGTGGCGTGCGGTCATCAACATCGGCGACAGCATCCCGTCGGGCACCTGCATCGAATCCAACGCGCACGCGCTGGCCCGCTATGCTGCCCTGTGCCAGGAATGCGGCCTGGTGCCGATGGTCGAGCCGGAAGTGATCATGGACGGCGACCACGACATCGAGACCTGCTACGAAGTCACCGAAGCTACCCTGCGTTCGCTGTTCGATGCGCTGTACCAGCAGAACGTGCTGCTGGAAGGCACCATCCTGAAGGCCTCGATGGTCATCTCCGGCAAGGGCTGCGATGAGCAGTCCGACGTCGAGGAAGTAGCCGAGTCGACCGTGATGTGCCTGAAGAGCACCGTGCCGGCGATCCTGCCGGGCGTGGTGTTCCTGTCCGGTGGCCAGAGCGACGAGCAGTCCACCGAGCACCTCAACGCGATGAACCAGCTGGGCAACCTGCCGTGGCCGCTGAGCTTCTCCTACGGCCGCGCCATGCAGCAGGCCGCGCTGAAGCTGTGGGCCAAGGACATGAAGGGCAACTACGCTGCTGCCCAGAAGACCGTGTACGAGCGCGCCAAGGACAACGGTCTGGCTGCGCTGGGCAAGTGGAACGGCTGAGCCGTACCGCACGCCTTGTGAAACGAAGAACGCCGGCGCACTGCCGGCGTTTTTGTTGGAGCTTCAGCCCAGCAGCGCGCGGATGCGCTGCAGGTCCTCGCTGGCCACCGGGTTGTAGACGACCAGGCTCAGGTCGGTGCGTGCGTCCACGGCAAACACGGAATACTCGAAGGCCAGCGGCCCCAGCACGGGGTGGCGGATGTGCTTGATCGCCTCGCCGTGCACGCCCTGCACGTCGTTGTCGCGCCACAGCCGCTCGAAATCGGCACTCAGCCGGCACATCTGTTCGACGAACGGTGTGATCGCCTCGGTGGCACCGGCACGGGTGGCATCGACCCGGAACGCGCCGACGGTGAAGCGCGCGACGCTTTCCCAGTCGTACTGCGCCGCCCTGGCGCGCGGGTCCAGGAAGATGTAGCGCAGGATGTTGCGCTCCTGCGGGGGCAGCGAGCCATAGTCGACCAGCATCACCGTGGCCGCGCGGTTCCAGGCCACCACGTCCCAGGTGGCCGCGTGGATCAGGGTGGGGTGCGGGTCCAGTGCGTCCAGCACCCGCTGCAGCCGCGGCGTGATGCCCGCGCCAGCCTGGTAGCGCACCTCCGGCGCCCGGCCCAGGCCGAGCAGGAACAGGTGCTCGCGCTCGACCTCGGTCAGCAGCAAGGCACTGGCGATGCGCTCCAGCACCGCCGCCGAGGGTGCGCCCCCGCGCCCCTGTTCCAGCCAGGTGTACCAGGTGGGGCTGATGTGCGCGCGCCGTGCCACTTCCTCGCGGCGCAGGCCCGGCGTACGCCGGCGCGTGGCGGGAAAGCCCAGCGCGGCTGGATCGAGCCTGGCGCGCCGGTCGCGCAGATAGGCCCCCAGCCGGTTGCCGGGCACCTCCGTGGTGCCGATCCTGTTGGTCATTTTACCCGTATACGCCCACTACTTTACCTGCATGGGATTGGAGCACAGATTCTGTCCTTCCCAACAGGAGTGCGTTCCATGCGTGTATTCGTTACCGGGGCAACCGGCCACATCGGCTCGGCCGTGGTCGCCGAGCTGGTCGGTGCCGGCCATGAGGTGCTGGGCCTGTGCCGCACCGTGCAGAAGGAGGCGGCACTGCGTGCGGCGGGTGCGCAGGTGCACCCGCCGCACGATCGACGACCCCGCCAGCCTTGTCGCCGGCGCCGCGCAGGCCGACGCGGTGATCCACCTGGCGTTCAACCACGATTTTTCCCGTTTCGTCGCCAGCTGCGAGGAAGACCGGGGCGTGGTCGGTGCCCTGGCCTCGGCGCTGCGCGGGTCCGGCCGCCCGCTGATCGTCACCTCGGGCACCGCCATCGTGGCCGGCACGGACGGGCAGGCCGCGCAGGAGGACGATGCCGTGGTCACGCTGCATCCGCGTGCGGCTTCCGAACAGGCGGCCGCCGCCGCTGCCGCCGACGGCGTGCACGTGTCGGTGATGCGGTTGGCGCAGGTGCACGATCGTGTGGCGCAGGGTCTGGTCACGCCGTTGATCGCGCGCTACCGCGAGCTTGGCAAGTGCGTGTACATCGGCGACGGTGCACAGCGCTGGCCGGCCGTGCCGCTGGGCGATGCGGCGCGCCTGTACCGGCTGGCGGTCGAACACGGTCGCGCCGGTGCGCACTATCACGCGGTGGCCGAAGAGGGCATATCGCTGCGGCAGATCGCCGAAGTGCTCGGTCAGCGCCTCGGCCTGCCGGTGGAATCGGTGGAAGCCGATCAGGCCGGATCGTATTTCGGCTGGCTGAGCCGGTTCGCAGCACACGACGTGCCGGCGTCCAGCGCACAGACCCAGCGCGAACTGGCATGGACGCCGACCGGCCCGCGGCTGCTCGAGGATCTGCAGCAGCTGGTGCTCGATCCCGGCTGATCAGCCGGGTAGCCCACCGTGTCGTCTGTCCCGCTCAATGTGCCGGCAGCAACCCGGCATCGCCCAGCGGTGGCAGCGGCGCGCTGCTGTCCAGCGGCTGGGCGGCCGCCGCCAGCGCCTGCTGGTAGGCCTTGAAGGCGGCCGTGTTGTAGGCCACCAGCACGATGCGCCGCGGCTGGGTGTGGCTGCGCTGCCAGGCCAGCGTTTCGGTGACCGCCACCTGCGCGGCCTGGTACAGCGGGTACCCGTAGACCCCACAGCTGATGGCCGGGAAGGCGATCGACTGCAGGTCGAGTTTTTCGGCCAGCTGCAGCGATTTCCAGTAGCAGTTGGCCAGCAGGGCCGGCTCATCGCGGTTGCCGTCGTGCCAGACAGGGCCGACGGTATGGAAGACATGGCGCGCCGGCAGCCCGTGCGCGCCGGTGGCACGCACTTCGCCGGTGGGGCAGCGCACGCCCGGGCGCAGCTGTGGCAGCTGCTCGCATTCGGCCAGCAGGCCCGGGCCCGCCGCATGGTGGATCGCAGCGTCCACGCCACCGCCACCGAGCAGGCTCTCGTTGGCCGCGTTGACGATCGCATCCACGGCCAGGGTCGTGATGTCGCCCTGCCAAACCTCGATCTTCATGCGTCCGTCTCCTGCCAGTCGTTGATTCCGCGTACCACCTGCGCCGTCCGTTCCCAGTCTTGCGGAAGGAGTATCGATGCTGCGTCATGACCGTCTCACAGACTGCGAATGACGGCGGTGACGGAACGATGGCGGGGGATGCCTTCATGCACGCTGAAGCAGAACGGGGTCGGATCCCTTTCCCGGCAGGGAAAGGGATCCGACCCCGTATTTACGTCCCGCGCTTACGGCGGGCCGGCCAGCCGTCGTCCGAACCCGCGTTCACATCCTGGTAGCGCCGGGCCATGCCCGGCGG
Organism: Stenotrophomonas maltophilia; assembly: GCA_009912235.1. Taxonomy (GTDB): domain Bacteria; phylum Pseudomonadota; class Gammaproteobacteria; order Xanthomonadales; family Xanthomonadaceae; genus Stenotrophomonas; species Stenotrophomonas maltophilia_AV. The sequence goes on along the minus strand of WNDS01000003.1, from coordinate 105,481 downwards.
GAAATGGAAACGCCGGGCAGGGCCCGGCGCTACCGCAGGTTGCCGCGCTGCAGATGGCTTACGGCAGGCCGGCCAGCCAGTCGTCGTCCGAACCCTCGTTCACATCGGCGAACAGCGGGGTGGAGAAATAACGTTCGCCGGTGTCCGGCAGCATGGCCAGGATCACTGCGCCGCGCTCGGCACGGGCGGCCACGTCCAGCGCGCTGGCCACGGTGGCGCCAGCGGAAATGCCCACGAACAGGCCTTCCTCGGCGGCCAGCCGGCGTGCGGTGGCGATGGCGCGGTCATCCTCGATGGTGAGCAGTTCGTCCACCACGTCGCGGTTGAGCACATCGGGCACGAAATCCGGCGTCCAGCCCTGGATCTTGTGCGGCTTCCAGTCCTCGCCCTTCAGCAGCGCCGCGCCGGCCGGCTCGGTGGCCACGATGCGGGTCTGCGGGCGGGCGACCTTCAGCACTTCGCCCACGCCGGTGAGCGTGCCGCCGGTGCCCCAGCCGCTGACGAAGTAGTCCAGGCGCCTGCCGGCGAAGTCGCGCAGGATCTCCGCGGTGGTGGTGTTGCGGTGGTAGGCCGGGTTGGCCGGGTTGGCGAACTGGCTGGCCAGGAACCAGCCATGCTCTTCGGCCAGCTCGCGCGCCCGGCGCACCATGCCGCTGCCGCGCTCGGCCGCGGGGGTGAGGATGACCTTGGCGCCGTAGGCACGCATCAGCTTGCGGCGTTCCACCGAGAAGGTTTCCACCATGGTGGCAACGAACTTGTAGCCACGGGCGGCGGCCACCATCGCCAGCGCCACGCCGGTGTTGCCCGAGGTGGCTTCCACGATGGTGTCGCCCGGCTTGAGCACGCCGCGCGCCTCGGCGTCCAGGATGATGGCCAGCGCCAGGCGGTCCTTGACCGAGCCGCCCGGGTTGAAGGATTCGACCTTGGCGTACAGGGTCACGCCCTTCGGCGCCAGCCGCTGCAGCTTGACGATGGGGGTGTTGCCGACGGTGTCGAGGATGGAGTCGTACAGGGCCATGGAAGCGCTCCGGGAACGGGCCGCGCCGGTGTGGCGGGCGTAAGGGGGAGGCCGGCGGCGTAGGCCAGCGGCTGCCGGCTGACCGTAGCGCCGGCATATGACGGCCGGAAATGACCAGATGCCTTTCTTAAACAACGTTTGGTTATAAGCTGACCACGGTAATTGACCTAGAGTGAATCTCCCCCGATCCGGCCCCCTGCCATGACGCTGACCCAGCTGCGCTACCTGGTTGCCATCGCCGACGCCGAGCTGAACATCACGCTCGCCGCCTCGCGCGTGCACGCCACCCAGCCCGGGCTGTCCAAGCAGCTCAAGCAGCTGGAGGACGAGCTGGGCTTCCTGCTGTTCGTGCGCAAGGGGCGCAGCCTCGAATCGGTCACCCCGGCCGGTACCGAGGTCATCAGCCGCGCACGTGCGGTGCTGGCCGAGGCCAACAACATCCGCACCTATGCGGCCAACCAGCGCCGCGAAAGCCAGGGCCAGCTGATCCTGACCACCACGCACACGCAGGCGCGCTTCGTGCTGCCGCCGGCGGTGGCCGCCATCAAGCAGGCCTACCCGCAGGTGAGCGTGCACCTGCAGCAGGCCGGCGAGGCCGATGCGCTGGACCGGCTGAACCAGGGCGATGCGGATATCGCCATCATCAGTACCGCCGGCAGCGAGCCGACCGATGGCATCGCGTTGCCGCTGTACCGCTGGCGGCGGCTGGTGGTGGTGCCGAAGGGGCATGCGCTGGACCGCAGTGGCCGCGCACCGGACCTGGCCGCGCTGGCCGGGCTGCCGCTGATCAGCTACGAGTCGTCGACGCGGCCGAATTCATCGCTGCAGCGGGCGTACGGCAGCCTGGGGCTGGAGCCCAACCTGGCGCTGACGGCGCTGGATGCGGACCTGATCAAGACCTATGTGCGCGCTGGGTTGGGTGTGGGCCTGCTGGCGGAGATGGCGGTCAGTGCGGCCGACGAGGATCTGCGCGCGTGGCCGGCCCCGGCGCCGATCGCCGAGTGCATCGCCTGGGCGGTGCTGCCCCGTGACCGGGTGCTGCGTGATTACGCACTGGAGCTGGTGCACGTGCTGGCACCGCAGGTGGACCCGCGCGATCTGCGGCGGGTGCTGGACGGCAACCAGGCGGCCGCGTGGCCGGAGCCGCCGACCTGGGAATCGCTGACCCAGACCATCACCGTCTGAAGCCCGCTGTAGATCCACGCCATGCGTGGATGAATGCCTGGACCCGCCCACATCATGAGGTTGCCGGCCAACGGCCGGCACTACCACCGTGGCGGACTTGTGTGGATTCATCGGGTTGCCGGCCAACGGCACCGCATCGGGCTTGTGTAGATCCACGCCATGCGTGGATGGATGCCGATCGGAACCGATGGCCTCGGTGTCGGAATGAACTCCCTCCCGTCAGGTGCGTAAATCCACCGACCCGCCGGCAGGCGCTGGATACACTCCGACATACGGCGACACCGGCCCGCCAACCCTTGCACGGAAGGGGTTCAAGGCGCTATCGCAGCACCCCGGCGTGCGCGGTAAACGCTTGGCACATACGGCTTTCACGGCCCACCCCTACACTCGCCGGTCGTGCATAGACTGGATGTGTTCATGTTGGGACGTAGCGCAGCGACCGTACTCCTTGGCCTGGGACTGGCCACACTTGCCGGCTGCAAAGGCAAGCAGGAGGTCGCTGCCCGCCAGACAGGCGCGGCGGTGCTGGTGACCGCGCAGGTCGTGGCGCCCTCGGCCTGGAGCGATACGCTGCAGGCGCTGGGCACGGCCAAGGCGCGCGAGTCGATCACGGTTACCGCCAAGGTCAGCGAGATCATCGAACGCGTGCACTTTGAAAGCGGCCAGCAGGTGGCCGCCGGCACGCCGCTGGTGACCCTGCGCGGGATGGCCCAGGAGGCCGCGCTGACCCAGGCCCAGGCGACGTTCTCCGAAGCGGACCAGCTCTACCGCCGCCAACGCGAACTGGCCACGCAGAAACTGGTGTCCAGCGCCACGCTCGACACGCAGAAAGCGATCCGCGATTCGGCCGAAGCGCGCGTAGCGGAAATGCAGTCGGAAATCGGCGACCGCCGCGTGCGTGCGCCCTTCGCCGGTGTGCTCGGCATCCGCCAGGTCAGCCCCGGGTCGCTGGTGACGCCGACCACGGTCATCACCACGCTGGATGACATCGACCGCATGCACGTGGATTTCCAGGTGCCCGAAGCCGAACTGGCCTCGCTGTCCAACGGCGACAAGGTGGAGGCCACCAGCGTGGCCTGGCCGGGCCGTACCTTCGAAGGCGAGGTGAGCACCGTCGATGCACGCGTCGACCCGGCCACGCGCGCGGTGACCGTGCGCGCCGATTTCGCCGATGCCGACCACGCGCTGCGCCCGGGCATGCTGCTGGACGTGCGCATCTTCCGCCCCGAACGCCAGGCGCTGGTGGTGCCGGAAATCTCGGTGGTGCAGGTGGGGCGCGATTCCTATCTGTACCGCATCAAGCCCGATGCCACCATTGAGCGCGTGGACATTGTGGCCGGCGCGCGCCGTGCCGGTGCGGTGGAAATCAAGCAGGGCCTGCAGGGCGGCGAACGCATCGTGGTGGATGGCACCGGCAAGCTGCGCCCGGGCCTGAAGGTGGATGCGCAGGACACTGCACCGGCCACCGCGCCGGCACCGGAAACCCTGCCGGCACCGCCTGCAGCGCCCGCGCCCGCACCGGCGGCCGGTGCTGCCCCTGCGGCGGCGGGTAACGGCGGATGAAGCTTTCCGATATCTCCATCCAGCGGCCGGTACTGGCCGTGGTGATGAGCCTGCTGCTGCTGGTGCTGGGCGTGATGTCCTTCACCCGCCTGACGCTGCGCGAGCTGCCGGCCATCGATCCGCCCATCGTGTCGGTATCGGTAGACTACACCGGCGCCTCGGCAGCGGTCATCGAAAGCCGCATCACCCAGGTGCTGGAAGATGCGCTGGCCGGCATCGAGGGCATCGACACCATCAACGCGCGCAGCACCAATGGCCGCGCGCAGGTCAGCATCGAGCTCACCTCCAACCGCGATATCGAAGCGGCCGCCAACGATGTGCGCGACGCCGTCAGCCGCGTGGCCGACCGCATGCCCGAAGAAGCGCGGCCGCCGGAAATCGCCAAGGTCGAGAGCGATGCCGATCCGATCATCTGGTTCAACATGTCCTCCACCACGATGGACACGCTGGAACTGAGCGACTACGCCGACCGCTACGTGGTCGACCGTTTCTCCAGCCTGGACGGTGTGGCGCAGGTGCGCATCGTTGGCCGCCAGCGCTATGCCATGCGCATCTGGCTGGACCGCGACCAGCTGGCCGCACGCGGGCTGACCACCGGCGATGTGGAAACCGCGCTGCGCAACGAGAACGTGGAACTGCCGGCCGGCCGCATCGAATCGGCCGACCGCGATTTCACCCTGCGGGTGGAGCGCAACTACATCAAGCCCGAAGACTTCGCGACCATCCCGCTGGGCAAGGTCCGCGACGGTTACGTGGTGCGCATGGGCGATGTGGCGAAGATCGAGCTTGCCTCGGCCGAACGCCGCGCGTACTTCCGCAGCAACGGCGAACCGGGCATCGGCCTGGGCATCGTCAAGACCTCCACCGCCAATTCGCTGGACGTGGCACGCACCGCGCGCGCTGAAGCCGAGCGCGTGGCCAAGACGCTGCCGGAAGGCACGCAGATCTTCGTCACCTTCGACAACACCACCTTCATCGAAGCGGCCGTGGACCGCGTCTACGCCACCCTGGTGGAAGCGATGCTGCTGGTGCTGGCGGTCATCTGGCTGTTCCTGGGCAGTTTCCGCGCCGCGTTGATTCCCGCCGTAACCGTTCCGGTGTGCCTGGTGGCCGCGTTCATCGCGCTGTACGCCTTCGATTTCTCCATCAACCTGCTCACCCTGCTGGCGCTGGTGCTGTGCATCGGCCTGGTGGTGGACGATGCGATCGTGGTGGTGGAAAACGTGCAGCGCCGCATCGACCTGGGCGAACCACCGCTGGTGGCGTCCAAGCGCGGCACCACGCAGGTGGCCTTCGCGGTCATCGCCACCACCGCCGTGCTGGTGGCGGTGTTCCTGCCGGTGGGGTTCCTGGAAGGCAACACCGGGCGCCTGTTCCGCGAACTGGCCGTCGCGCTGGCCGCAGCGGTGGCGTTGTCGGCGTTTGTGGCCCTGACGCTGACGCCGATGATGGCCTCCAAGCTGCTCAAGCCGCACACCGGGCAGGCCCCGCGCGGGCTGCATGGCTTCGTCAACCGTCGCCTGGAAGGTCTGGCGGGTGCGTATGGCCGCGTGCTGGAACGCCATGTCGACCGCACCTGGATCTACCTGCTGGTGATGCTGGCCGCACTGGCCGCCACCTGGGGGCTGATGAAGATCCTGCCGTCCGAACTGGCACCGGCCGAAGACCGTGGCTCGTTCCAGATCATGATCGACGGCCCCGAGGGCGCCGGCTACGACTACACCGTGCAGCAGGTACAGCAGGTCGAAGCACTGCTGGCCCCGCACGTGGGCCCGGACAAGCCGATCGTGCGCGCCAACCCGCGCGTACCCGGTGGCTGGGGTGCCAGCGAGGAAATGCATACCGGCCGCGTCAGCGTGTTCCTGCAGCCGTGGCGGCAGCGCACCGATAGCACGCCGGACGTGGCCAATGAACTGCAGCAGGAACTGAACACCCTGCGCGGCGTGCGCGTGCGCACGCAGGTGGGCGGCGGGCTGGTGCGCAGTGGCGGCCAGCCGTTCCAGATAGTGCTGGGTGGCCCGGCCTACCCGGAAATCGCCCAGTGGCGCGACCGCGTGCTGCTGCGCATGGCCGACAACCCCGGCCTAGTCGGCGCCGATTCGGACTACAAGGAAACCCGCCCGCAGATGCGGGTGAACATCGACCGCCAGCGCGCGGCCGACCTGGGCGTGCCGGTCACCGCGATTGGCTCTGCGCTGGAAACCATGATGGGTTCGCGCCGCGTCACCACCTTCGTCGACAACGGCGAGGAGTACGACGTGCTGGTGCAGGCCGGCCGCAGCGGCCGCGCCACGCCGGCCGACCTGGCCGCGATCCGCGTGCGTGCCAAGTCCGGTGATCTGGTGTCGCTGTCCAACCTGGTCTCGCTCAGCGAAGTGGCCGAGGCCGGTACCCTGAACCGCTTCAACCGGCTGCGCTCGATCACCATCAGCGCCGGCCTGGCCCCGGGTTATCCGCTGGGCGAGGCTATTGCCTGGGCGCAGCAGGTGGTGGCCGAAGAACTGCCGCAGCACGCACAGGTGAACTGGAAGGGCGAATCGCGCGAGTACCAGAGCTCGGGCAGCGCGGTGCTGCTGACCTTCGCCATGGCCCTGCTGGTGGTCTACCTGGTGCTGGCCGCGCAGTTTGAAAGCTTCATCCACCCGCTCACCATCATGTTGACCGTGCCGCTGGGCGTGCTTGGCGCGCTGGTGGGCCTGTGGGTCAGCGGCGGCACGGTGAACCTGTTCAGCCAGATCGGCATCGTGATGCTGGTCGGCCTGGCGGCCAAGAACGGCATCCTGATCGTGGAGTTCGCCAACCAGCTGCGCGATGACGGGCGCACGGTGCGCCAGGCCATCATCGAATCGTCGATGGTGCGCCTGCGGCCGATCCTGATGACCTCGATCGCCACGGTGGTCGGCGCCATTCCACTGGTGGTGGCCGGCGGCCCCGGTTCGGCCAGCCGTGGCACCATCGGCATCGTGATCATGTTCGGCGTGACCCTGTCCACCTTCCTGTCGCTGTTCGTGGTGCCGGCGTTCTACGCGCGGCTGGCGCCGTATACGCGCTCGCCCGAAGCGGTGAAGCGCGAGCTGGAGAAGCAGGAAGCCGAATCGCCGTCGGCGGGCGGGCATGCCTGACCGGCGCGCCGGCGACCAGGCCGACGGGGTCGGATCCCTTTCCCAAGGGGAAAGGGCTCTGACCCCAAGCCTGCAGGGCGAAGGTTTCACCCTGCGTCCCTGGCACGCCGACGACCTGGAATCGCTGCTGCACCACGCCAACGATGCCGAGGTATCGCGCGGCCTGCGCGACCGCTTCCCGTACCCCTACACGCGCGCCGACGGCGAGGCCTTCCTGGCCGGGCGCGTGCTGACCCCCGGCACGCTGGCGCTGGCCATCGAGATCGACGGCCAGGCCTGCGGCAGCATCGGTGCCCAGCAGGGCACCGCCGAGCGCGCCCATCTGGCGGAACTGGGCTACTGGCTGGGCCGGGCGCACTGGGGCCAGGGCCTGATGACCCGCGTGGTGGGCGTGTTCGCGCCGTGGGTGATGGACGAGCTGCGCCTGTTCAGGCTGCAGGCCACGGTGGCGGACTTCAACGAAGGCTCCGCGCGGGTGCTGCTGAAGAACGGGTTCCAGGAAGAGGGCCTGGAGCGCTGCGCCGTCTACAAGCGCGGCGTGCTGCACGACCTGCGCCGCTTCGCCCGGGTGCGCACCCAGCTGCCCTGACAGCCCGCCGGACATGGCCCGGCGCAGAACGCGCCTCCGCATATGGCGCTACCGCAGCGCCCCCCGATCAGGGAGAATCGCTGCGGTCCCCTCCAGCCGACGGGACGTCCCCCAACCCGCCGACTGGAGAGAGCGCGCGTGGAAGCAACCGTACATTTCATCAACAGCATCATCTGGAGCAAGGCACTGATCATCGTGTGCCTGGGCGCCGGCCTGTTCTTCAGCGTGCGCACACGCTTCATGCAGATCCGCGGTTTCGTGGAAATGTGCCGCCTGACGGTCAAGGGCGAGAAATCCGACGCCGGCGTCTCCTCCTTCCAGGCCCTGGCCATGTCGATGGCCGGCCGCATGGGCATCGGCAACATCGCCGGCGTAGCCACGGCCATCGCCTTCGGCGGCCCCGGTGCCATCTTCTGGATGTGGGTGATGGGCTTCCTCGGCGCGTCCACCTCCTACGTGGAATGCACCCTGGCGCAGATCTACAAGACCAAGGATGCCGAAGGCCGCTACCGCGGTGGCCCGGCCTACTACATCGAAAAGGCGATGGGCCTGAAGTGGTACGCCATGGCCTTCGCACTGGCCACCATCGTGGCCGCCGGCTTCCTGATGCCGGGCGTGCAGGCCAACGCGATTGCCGACAGCATCATCAATTCCTGCCGCGGCAGCGCCCTGTGCGGCCCGCTGGACGGCCAGGCCTTCGGCATGGACGCGGTGCATGCGCTGAAGCTGGGCATCGGCATCGTGGCGGCCCTGCTGCTGGGCGTGGTCATCTTCGGCGGCGTCAAGCGCATCGCCAACTTCGCCGAAGTGGTGGCGCCGTTCATGGCCGCCGCCTTCATCCTGATGGCCATCGTCATCATGGTGATCAACTACGACCGCGTGCCGGACATGTTCAACATCATCTTCAGCAGCGCGTTCGGCACCCATGCCGCGTTCGGCGCGATGATGGGCCTGGCGGTGGAGTGGGGCATCAAGCGCGGCATCTATGCCAATGAAGCCGGCCAGGGCTCGGGCCCGCACGCGGCGGCCGCCTCGGAAGTCTCGCACCCGGCCAAGCAGGGCTACGTGCAGGCCTTCGCCATCTACTTCGACACCATGCTGGTGTGCACGGCCACCGCGTTCCTGATCCTGGCCAGCGGCACCTACAACGTGTATTCGGCTGCAGGCGCCAGCGCGCCGCCGGTGTTCCAGGGCCTGGCCGGCATTCCCGAAGGCGCCGGCTACGCGCAGGCCGGCGTGGAAGCGGTGCTGCCGGGCTGGGGCGCCGGCTTCGTGGCGGTGGCGATCTTCTTCTTCGCCTTCACCACCATCATGGCCTATTACTACATGGCCGAAACCAACCTCAGCTACCTCAACCAGAACCGCAAGCGCCCGCTGACCGTGCTGGCCCTGCGCCTGGGCATCATCGCCATGGTGGTGTTCGGCGCGTTCCACAACGCCACCCTGGCCTGGGCACTGGGTGATATCGGCGTGGGCCTGATGGCCTGGCTGAACATCATCGCCATCCTCATCATCCAGAAGCCGGCCATGCTGGCGCTGCGTGACTACGAACGACAGAAGAAGCTGGGCCTGGACCCGGTGTTCGATCCCGATGCACTGGGGATCCGCAACGCCGAGTTCTGGCGCCAGCGCAAGCAGGAGACCGTGTAAGTGAATGACCCCTGGAGCAACCTCCGCCCGTCCGCCCGCCCACCGCGGGCCACGCCACTGCCGCGCACCGAGCCGCCGGCGGCAGGCCACGGTGGTGGCGGTGGTGGCGGCGGACGCAACGCCGACGAACTGCGGCTGTACGGCCTGAACGCCGTGCTGGCCGCGTTCAACGCGCGGCCGCAGGCGCTGCGCAAGCTGTACCTGCTGGAGGCGCGCATCCCGCGCCTGCAGCCGCTGCTGAAGTGGTGCGTGGCCAACCGCGTGGTGGAAGAGGGTGACCTCAACAAACTGGCCGCCACCACCCACCACGAAGGCGTGGTGGCCGAAGTGCAGCGCGCACCGGTGCTGCCGCTGGCGCAGTGGCTGGACGGCCCGGCGCTGGCGTTGTGGCTGGATGGCGTGGGCAACCCGCACGACCTGGGCGCGATCCTGCGCTCGGCCGCGCACTTCGGAGTGTCGGCGCTGTTGCTGCCGGCCGAGAGTACGCTGGCCCTGTCCGGCGCCGCCGCGCGTGTGGCGGAAGGTGGTGCCGAAGCGGTGCCGCTGGTGCGCCTGCCGGCCGATGGGCAGGCCATGGCGCAGCTGCGCCATGGCCGGCTTCGGCCTGGCCGCGACCCTGGTCGACGGCGGGGAAGACGTGTTCCCCGCCGAACTGCCGCAGCGCCTGGTCTACATGATGGGGGCCGAGGGCGAGGGCATGGACCGCAGCCTGGCCACGCAGTGCGACCAGCAGCTGTCCATTCCCGGCAGCGGCGCCGTGGAAAGCCTCAACGTGGCCTCGGCCACGGCGGTACTGCTGGGGCAGTGGGCCAGCCGTAGCGGTTGACCCTGTAAGCGGGTCAGATCCCTCACCAAGGCGAGGGCTCTGACCCCGGTCGATTGCCAAGCACGCTTTGCAGCGCGCAACGCACACTGGCGATTTGAAACTTTCCTTATTTGTCGGCCATTTCCGGCGGCGCAGGGTGGAACTCCATCCCTCGTTGTCTCCGGAGTGGTCGTCATGTCCCAACTGCAACGCCCCCTGTCCGTGTCACTGCTGCTGGCCTGTGCGCTGGCCGGCGCCAGCGCCGATGCCAGCGAACGCAGCCTGGAAAACGTCAATTTCATGGGGCCGTTGATCACCCCCAATCCCGCCGGTCTGCCGCAGGGCCGCTGGTTCATCGAACCCTACCTAGTTCGCGTCGACAGTGATGCCCATTACGATGCCGACGGCACGCGCCGGCGCAGCGCGCAGGACAGCGGCGCGTGGGCGGTGGTCATGCCGGTGATGTACGGCTTCAGCGACCGCCTGATGGACCAGGTCAACCTCAGCGCGTCGCGCGCGGAATCCGGTGGCGGCAACAGTCGCAGCTTCCGTGCCGGCGATACCACCGCGCGCCTGCAGTATCTGCTGCAGGCGCCCAATGCCGATGGCACCCGGCCCGCGGTTTCGCTGGCGCTGTCGCAGCGCTTCAGCACCGGCAGCCACGACCGCATCACCGGTAATCCGCTCGATGCCCAGGGCGATGGCGTGCAGCGCACGACCGTCGCGCTGGGTGTGCAGCAGGTGGTGTGGATGCCGAACGGGCGGCCGCTGCGCTGGCGAGGGCAGCTGATGGCAGGCCCCGCGCCTGCACGTACCGCGCTGTCCGGTGCCAGCATCTATGGCACCGAAGCGGGCTTCCAGGAGCATATCGCACGCGGTTCGGTGCTGGGGCTCTCCTTGGCCGGTGAGTACAGCTTCAACGACCGCTGGGTGGGGGTGATGGAATTCGCCGCGAGCCGCGAAACCGGTCAGCGCCTGATCGGCTTCACGCCCACCGCCGACGGCAGCGGGCGGCGCATCGATGAACAGCGCCCAGCCAGCCGTTCGCTGTCGCTGGCCCCGGCGGTCGAGTACCACTTCAGCCCATCGCTGGGCCTGATCGCCGGTGTCGAGTTCACCGTGGCCGGCCGCAACACGGGCCGTATCATCAGCCCCAGGTTGCCCTGGGCGTGTTCTTCTGATGGGGCGGCAGATGAGCATGGAATCGATCGTCAACGCCCTGCTGGGCGTCATCTGGAGCCCGTGGCTGGTCGTGCTCTGCCTGCTGGCAGGCCTGTACTTCAGCGTGCGGACGTGCTTCATCCAGCTGCGCGCGCTGCCGGACATGATGCGCCTGATGTTCCGCCACGAACGCTCCGATGCGGGCGTCTCACCGTTCCAGGCACTGTCGCTGTCACTGTCCAGCCGGGTCGGTGTCGGCAACATCGCCGGTGTCGCCATGGCCATCGCCTTCGGCGGCCCGGGCGCGATCTTCTGGATGTGGATCGTGGCCTTCCTCGGTGCCTCCAGTGCCTTCATCGAATCGACACTGGCGCAGATCTACAAGGAGCGCGATGCCAGCGGCCAGTACCGTGGCGGCCCGGCGTACTACATTGAAAAGGGGCTGAGCCAGCGCTGGTATGCGGTGCTGTTCGCGCTGGTCACCGTGCTGGCCGGGGCGATGCTGGCCGGTACCCAGTCCAACGCCATCACCAGCGCGGTGAACGAGGCCTGGGGCATCCCGGTGGCGGGCACCACGGCCGTGCTGCTGCTGATCCTGGCGGCGGTGCTGTACGGCGGCGTGCGCCGCATCGCGCGGGTGGCTGAGTGGGTGGTGCCGATCATGGCCGCGGCCTACCTGCTGGTTGCGGCGGTGGTCATGGTCATCAATGTGGACAAGGTGCCCGAGGTCTTCGTCCTGGTGCTGCGCAGTGCGTTCGGCGTGGATGCCGCGTTCGGCGCGATGATCGGTACCGCCATCCAGTGGGGCGTGCGCCGTGGCGTGCTCTCCAACGAAGCGGGCATGGGCAGTGGCGCGCATCCAGCCGCGGCGGCGGAAGTCTCGCATCCGGTCAAGCAGGGGCTGGTGCAGTCGTTCTCGGTCTACATCGACACCATGGTGGTGTGCAGCGCGACCGCTTTCCTGATCCTCTCCACCGGGCTGTACAACGTCTACGATCCGGCGGTGAACGGTGTGCCGGACGAGGCGCGCCTGCTGCTGGCCAACCTGCTGGGTGTCGAGGCCGGCCCACGCTTCGTGCAGCACGCGGTGGAATCGGCGTTGCCAGGCTTCGGCAAGTCATTCGTCGCGCTGGCGATCCTGCCCTTTGCGTTCACCACGATCCTGGCGCTGTATTACATGGCTGAAACCAACGTCAGCTATCTGTGCCGCGACCGCCCCGGCCGGGTGACGATCACCGGCTTCCAGCTGCTGTTCCTGGCCGCAACCGGCTATTCGGCGGTCAACACCGCAACGGTGGCCTGGGCGCTGGGCGATATCGGCGTGGGCATGATGAGCTGGATGAACATCATCGCCATCCTGCTGCTGCAAAGGCCCGCTCTGGCGGCACTGCGTGATTACGAACAGCAGAAGCGCATGCAGCGTGATCCGCTGTTCAACCCACAGACGATCGGCGTGCAAAGCACGCGGGTGTGGGAGGGGTAAGGCACGCGGGGTAAGATCCCTCGCGCATGCGGCTGAATTGCCTTGGGTGGGTGCGAACCTTGGTTCGCACCGCTCCCTCCGCTCCGCTCGCCGGGCATGGCCCGACGCTACCGCCTCATTCGTTCGGCGGCGTGGTTGCCTTGGCTTCGCTGCCGAAGCTGTCGTCGGCCTCGGCGGCCAGGTAGGCAAACACCGTCAAGGCGGCTACGTTCTGCGCCAGCGCCTTCGGGTCGATCTTGTCCAGCATGTCGTCGGCGGTGTGGTGCAGGTGGAAGTAGTCCGAGCCATCCTGTGCCAGCCATGCCCACGCCGCGCCCTTGGCCGCCAGCGGGCCGATGTCCGGGCCCGGGCCCCCTTGTCGGCCACGTACTCGATGCCCAGCGGCTTCATCACCTCGGCAATCTGCCGGGTGGCCTCGCGCGAGCCTTCCGGGTTCGGCGAGCTGGTGTTGAACGCATAGATGCGGCCGGCGCCGAAATCGCTCTCGGCCGAGAGCTGGTGGTGCACGATGTCCTTGGCGTGCGCTTTGGCATATGCCTTGCCGCCGTACAGGCCCTGTTCCTCGTTGGCGAACGCGACCGCGCGGATGGTGCGCTTGGGCGCCTGCTTGAGCTGGCCGATCAGGTGGCCGGCAGCCATGGTGATGGCCACGCCGGCGCCATCGTCCACCGCGCCGGTGCCCAGGTCCCAGGAATCCAGGTGGCCGCCGATCACCACCACTTCCTTGGGCAGGCTGCGGCCGGTGATCTCACCGATCACGTTGTACGAGGCGGCCTGGCCGTCCCAGCCGCAGTCCAGTGCCACGCGCACGCGAGTGCTGCCGCGCGCGACCAGACGCGCCAGCTGGTCGGCATCGGGCACCGACAGTGCTGCCGACGGCACAGGGCTCAGGCCATCATCGAAGCGGGTGATGCCGGTGTGCGGCACGCGGCGGGAATCGGTGCCGGCCGAGCGCATCAGGAAACCGACGGCGCCCTTGCGGATCGCCTCGGACGGGCCCTTGCTGCGGATCGCGCCGCCGCGGCCGTAGTCACGGCCATCGCGGAACGGCAGCATCTGGTAATCGACGAAGGCGATCTTGCCCTTCAGCGAACCGGCCGGTGCCGCCTGCAGCGCGGCCAGGTCGGCAAAGCGCACCACCTCGGCTTCGACCGTGCCGCCCGGGCTGCCGCCCAGTGCGGTGATCTGCAGCGGCTGCGGGTTGTTGCCCACCACGGCGGCGTGTTCGCTACGGCGCTCCCACTTGGGGAAGGTCACCGGCTCTTTCCACACCTTGTCAAAGCCCAGTGCCTTGAACTTGGCTTCGGCCCAGGCCACGGCGCGGGCGCCGGCTTCGCTGCCGGCAATGCGCGGGCCGATCTCGGTGGTCAGCGATTCGACCACGTTCCAGCCGGTGTTGTCGGCCACGGACTGGCCGCGCAGCTGCGCGGCGGTGGCCAGCGACGCCGGGGGCAGGGTGGTGGTGCGGGGGGGGGGGCTGCGAAGGCCGGGGCGGCCAGCAGGGCGAGGGTGGATGCCAGGGCAAGAACGCGACGGCGCATGACGACTCCGGGAAGGGCGATAGCCGTCGAGCTTAACAGCCGTTCAGTGCGGCGCATGGGTGGGAGGTCATGGCAGGCGCGAACGCTGTTTTCCGGCCATGAGCGGCAAAGCGGTAGCGCCGGGCCATGCCCGGCGGATATCCACGAAATGCTTCGCTCGCCGGGCATGGCCCGGCGCCACCTTGACGGCTGCCTCGCCCAGTCGAGCACGGCTCGACTCTACGGGTGCATGCAACGCATTACTTCTGCAGGCTGTCGCGGATTTCGCGCAGCAGCACCACTTCTTCCTTGGGCGCAGCCGGGGCGGCGTCCTGCTTGCGCGACAGGCGGTTGATCGCCTTGATCACCAGGAAGATGGCGAATGCCACGATGACGAACTGCACCAGCAAATTGAGGAAATCACCGTAGCCGATGACCACTGCCGGAATTTCCTTGCCATCCGGGCCGACGCTGGCCGGGGAGAGCACCCAGGCCAGGCTCGAGAAATCCACCTTGCCGATCAGCAGGCCCAGCGGCGGCATGATGATCTTCTCCACCAGCGCGGTGACGATCTTGCCGAACGCCGCGCCGATGACCACACCGACCGCCAGGTCGATGACGTTGCCACGCATGGCGAATTCCTTGAACTCGGTGAGCATTCCCATTCGTTGTTCTCCTGTGGGGCGGATGTGGGCAGGGCGGGCAGGTTAACGCAGCGGATGTCAGCCGGCGATGACGTCAGCCGGCAATGACCTCAGCCGGCAATGACCTCAGCCGGCGATGGTGCCGTGGCGTTCGGCCACGTTTTCCAGGCGCGCGCTGAAGCGGTCGCCGGGCTTCAGCGCGGCCACGCCGGAGGGGGTACCCATGAACACCAGGACGCCGGCGCGCAGCTGCCACAGCTTGGACAGTTCGTGCAGGATCTCCGGCACGTTCCAGATCATCTGGTCGAGCAGCGGTTGCTGGCGCACTTCGCCGTTGACCTCCAGCGACAGGTTCAACGCCGCCAGATCGCCTACTTCACCGGCGTGCACGATTTCGCTGATCGGCGCGGAGGCGTCGAAGCCCTTGGCCGAATCCCACGGGCGGCCCTTCTGCTTGGCCGCCGCCTGCAGGTCGCGGCGGGTCAGGTCCAGGCCGACGGCATAGCCGTAGACCAGCGCATCGGCATCGGCGATGGCCAGTTCACCGGCCGGTGCATCACGGCCGATCGCCACCACCAGCTCCACTTCGTGGTGCAGGTCCTGGGTGGCCGGCGGGTAGGGGATGGCATCGTCGTGGCCGACCACGATGGCGTCGGCCGGCTTGGTGAAGAACATCGGGCGGCCGCGGTCATCTGCGGCGGGCACCGCCGCGCCCATCTCGCGCGCATGGTCGGCGAAGTTGCGGCCGACGCAGTAGACGCGATGGACCGGGAAGGTGCCACCACCGACCACCGGTATACGCGGCACGGCGGGGGCGGCAATCACATCGGAAACAGCGGCAGTGGACATGTGGGGGTTCCAGTAGGAAGGCCCCCGCAGTCTAGAACGCGACGGCGCCCGCGTCAGCGGGCGACGTCATCAGCGCGACATCGGCAAAGCTGACTTGCGCACCACGCGGTATTCGCCTTCCACCACGCTGGCGTCTTCCGTGCGGCGCGGGCCGCTGCGCTTGCGCGAGGCCAGCGGCTTCCACGCCAGGCCGACCAGGATCATGGCTGCGCCCACGAACACGCCGATGAACACCATGGCTGCCAGGATGGCCAGGCCCAGCAGGCCCACGGCCACGCGCACCAACGGGTGCCGCGGCTTGCGCGGGGCAAACAGGGTGCGGAACTGGTTAAAGGCGAAGGTGCGGTTGAACATGGAAGGCTCGTCGGGCTGGAATCAGCGAGCAGCCAGTATCAGCGCGGTGCGCCTGTCATTGAGTGAAAAACCCGTTAAAGTTAAGCCTTGGCTATTACAAATCAATAACTTGTGTTCATGTCGCAGCCAGCCACCTGACCGGGCATGCGACAATGCTGGTTTACGTCCGAGCCTTCGCCATGACTGATGCCACGCCCGCCCTGATCGCCGTCGAGGCCATTGCCGACGGGGGATTCGCCGAGGTCGAGGCAGTGGTCGATGGCGATGCCGAATCGCTGGTGCTGTACCGCGATGGACTGCAGGTCCGCGCTTTCCTGAACATCTGCCCGCATGCCGGCCGCCGCCTGGACTGGGCCCCGGGCCAGTTCCTGAAGAGCCGCGAAGGCCACCTGGTCTGCGCCGCGCACGGCGCCTCGTTCGCGCTGGACAGCGGCGACTGCATCGCCGGCCCATGCAAGGGCGACCGCCTGCGCGCCGTGCCGGTGGACGTGCGCGACGGCCAGGTCCACCTGGCCTGAGCCCAGGCTGCGGGGTCGGATCCGTTTTCCGCAGGAAAACGGCGCTGACCCCATCAGGAAAGACGATCCAACACCGGGGTCAGAGCCCGTTGCGCAGCAACGGGATCCGACCCCGTGCCGACCAACGGTCGGCACCCACCATCAGCAGCGGAAAACTGTCGAAGGCGGGGCACTGTGGGCTTGCGGGGTGTGAGCGGCATGGATGCCGCGACCAAGCCCCCATGGATGGGTTTACGGCGTCCCCGCAAACCCACAGTGCCCCGCCATCCCACGGAATGACCGCTGTTGCTGTTGCTGTTGCTTCGGCTTCTGCAGGTGCAGGGCGCAGCCCTGCCACACACACTCAACCTCAGAACATCAGGTTGATCATCGCCACCACCACCACGGTGTAGATCAGCGACAACGGCCCGCCCACGCGCCACATCTCGCGCGGCGTGTAGTTGGCCGGGCCGGTCACCATCGAAATCACCGGGTTGGACGCGGTCATCAGGTTGTTGGACGCCGACAACGCCACGATCAGCGCGAACGCCGTCGGGTTGCCACCGGCCGCCAGCGCCAGGTTCACCGCAATGGGCACCATCACGATGGTCGCACCCACATGGCTGATCACCAGTGAAAACACCGTGGTCAGCAGTGTCAGCGCCAGCTCCAGCACCCACAGCGGAATGCCGGTGGGCAGCTTGTCGATGGTGTGCCCGGCCACCCACGCCGCCGCGCCGCTGGAATCCATCGCCCAGCCGAGCGGAATCAGCCCGGCCATCATGAACACCGTTTTCCAGTTGATCGAGGCATAGGCCTCGTCCATGCGCAGCACGCCGGTCAGCAGCATGCCGGCCACGCCGGTCATCAGCGTCAGCGCCACCGGCAGCTTGCTGGTCAGTGCGATCAGGATCGTCAGCGCGAAGATCGCCATGGCGATCTTGAACTTGTGCGGGCGCTGCTCGCCGGTGGGGTAGTCGGTCACCACCACGAAGTCGCGGCTCTTGGCGGCCTGCGCCAGGTCGGTCCAGATGCTGTGGAACACCAGCATGTCGCCGGCGCGCAGCTGCACATCACGCACATCCTCGCGGATCACCTGCTTGTCGCGGTTGATCGCCAGCAGGCTGATGCCGCGTTCCTTGCGCAGGCGCAGGTCGGCTGCGCTCTTGCCGATCACGTTGGAGGTGGGCGGCACCACGGCTTCGGAAATGCCGGCGCGGCTGGGGTTGAACAGATCGCCCAGGTGCTTCAGCCGCGAGGACATGCGCAGGAACTGGTTCTGCGCGAAATCGTTGACCTGCTCGCGCTTACCCATCACCCCCAGCACGCTGCCGACCCAGATGTGCATCTCCGCCGGCGGTGCCAGCCGCGTATCGTTGCCGGTCTTCAGCGCCAGCAGCAGCGGCGCATCGTGCAGGTTCTCCGCCTCGCCCAGGGTCATGCCCACCAGCGGGCTTTCGGCGGTCACCACCAGCTCGAACACATCGCCTTCGATGTCGTAGGTCTTGGCGAAATAGCTTTCGGTGCGCGCCGGGGTCACCCCGTCGTTGACCAGCGATTCCTCTTCCACCAGCTTGCGGTCGCCGTAGTGGCGGAAGTACAGCAACGAGGCCACCAGCAGCGCCACGCCGATCGGCAGCGGCGCGAACATGCGCAGCGGCTCGATGGCGGCCAGGCCCGAGGGCAGGTTGTTGTTGGCCGAGGCCAGCAGATCGTTCAGCAGGATCAGCGGCGAGTTGCCGACCATGGTCAGCGCACCGCCCATCACGATGGCCGCGGCGATCGGCAGCAGCAGCCGCTGCAAAGTCAGCCCGGTGCGCGCGGCCAGCCGCGAGGCCACCGGCAGGTACAGCGCCATCACCGACAGGTTCTGCATGAAGGACGAGTTCAGGCCGGCAATGGCCGTGGTCATCACCAGCAGCCGTTGCTCCACGCCGTGCCCGCGCCGCAGCAGCCAGGCCGCCAGCCGGTTCAGCGCCCCGGTGCGGTCCAGGCCGGCACCGAGGATGGTGGTGGCGATGATGCTCATCACCGCGTTACCGGAGAAGCCGCCGAACAGCTCCTCCGGTGCGATCAGGCCGGTCACGCCCAGCACCACCAGCACCACCAGCGCGACCACGTCGGCGCGGATGCGCTCGAACAGGAACATCGCCATCGTGAAGCCCACCAGCCCAAGCACGAGCTTCATGTCGGTGGTCAGCGTCAGCGCGGTATCCATGTGGGGCGCGAAGTCCTCGGTGGCCGGTCAGGTCAGCTGCGGTCGTACAGCAGGTCCCACACGCCGTGGCCCAGCTTCTGGCCGCGGGTCTCGAAGTGGGTCTGCGGGCGCCAGTCCGGGCGCGGCACGGTGCCACGCGGGCCGGCGCGGTTGGTCAGGCCCGGGGTGGCATCGAGCACGTCCCACATCTGCTCGGCGTAGTTTTCCCAGTCGGTGGCGCAGTGCAGGCGGCCACCGGGGCGCAGCTTGCGCACGATCAGTTCGGCAAACGCCGGCTGCACCAGGCGGCGCTTGTTGTGGCGCTTCTTGTGCCACGGGTCCGGGAAATAGATGCGCACTTCGTCCAGTGCGCCATCGGCGATTTCCTGTTCCAGCACCTCCACGGCGTCGTGGTGGTACAGGCGCACGTGGTCGGCGTTGTCATCGGCCAGCGCATTGAGCAGGCGGCCCACGCCGGGCGCGTGCACTTCAATGCCGATGTAGTCACGCGACGGATCGTGCTGGGCGGCAAAGCGCAGCGCGGCACCGTTGCCGAAGCCGATTTCCAGCACCTTGGGTGCGGGGCGGCCGAAGGTGGCATCCAGGTCGCGCGGTGCACCGCTGTAGTCCAGGCCGAAGTGCGGCCAGCGCTCGTCGAACGCGCGCTGCTGAGCGGGGGTGAAGCGGCCCTGGCGCAGCACGAAGCTGCGGATCTCACGGCGGCCTTCGTGCACGGTGAACGGCTTGGGCGGGGCCTTGGAGCCGGAGCTGGAGAACGGATCGGTCATCTCAGCCCACCAGCCCTTCCACCGGGGAGGATGCGCTGGCGTAGCGCTTGCGCGGAATGCGCCCGGCCAGGAAGGCCTCGCGGCCAGCCTCGACCGCCTTGCGCATCGCACTGGCCATCAGCACCGGGTGCCGTGCGCCGGCAATGGCGGTGTTCATCAGCACGCCGTCGCAGCCCAGTTCCATCGCAATGGCCGCGTCGGAGGCGGTGCCCACGCCAGCGTCGACGATGATCGGCACCTTGGCGTTCTCGATGATTTCCATCAGGTTGTACTTGTTCTGGATGCCCAGGCCCGAACCGATCGGCGCAGCCAGCGGCATCACCGCCGCGCAGCCGATCTCTTCCAGGCGCTTGGCCAGGATCGGATCATCGGAGGTGTAGACCATCACCTCGAAGCCGTCCTTGACCAGCTGCTCAGCCGCCTTGAGGGTCTGCATCACGTCCGGGTACAGGGTCTTCTGGTCGCCCAGCACTTCCAGCTTGGTCAGGTTGTGGCCGCCCAGCAGCTCGCGCGCCAGGCGGCAGGTGCGCACGGCGTCCTCGGCGGTGTAGCAGCCGGCGGTGTTGGGCAGGATCGCGTAGCGGTCCGGCGGCAGCACGTCCAGCAGGTTCGGCTCGCCCGGGTTCTGGCCAATGTTGGTGCGGCGGATGGCCACGGTGACGATCTGGGCGCCAGCGGCCTCGGTGGCCAGGCGGGTTTCTTCCAGATCCTTGAACTTGCCGGTGCCGGTCAGCAGCCGCGAGGAATAGGTCTTGCCGGCGATGACCAGCGAATCGGGGGAGACAGGTGCGTTCATGGCGCGATTATCGCCTATCCGCCTGAAGATGGGGTCGCTGCTTCGACGCCGCCGGGCATGGCCCGGCGCTACCGGGAGGCCGGTGCAGGGTAGCGCCGGGCCATGCCCGGCGAGCGCGGAGCGGGGAGGCCTGGTCTCAGCCCCCGCCCAGCGCATGCACGATCTCCACCACGTCGCCCTCGGCCAGCGCATGCTCGCCATGGCGGCTGCGGGTGATGATCTGCCCGTTCACTTCCACCGCTACGCGGCGCTCAAGCAGCTGTTCGGCCTGCAGCAGGTCGTGGAGGGTGGCCGCGGCGGGCAGGGTGCGGGGTTCGCCATTGAGCTGGATGTTCATGGCCCTATTGTGGCCGATGGCCGCGGAGCGGTCTCGGAATCCGTTCAAATCCGTCCAATCACCCTGCGCGGCGCGCCACCGCCGCCGCCGGCAGGTTACACTGTCATGCGGCGGCGCAGCGTGAGCAAAGTGCGCGGGAGTGAAACCATTCCCCATGCGCTGGCGTACGTCCGCCGGTTTCCCATGAATCATCTACCCCACAGGAGTTTTACCATGCAGCTCAGCAAACGCCCGGTCCGCACCGTGATGGCAGCGGCGCTGGCGCTGGCCGCCCTTCCGGCCATGGCAGGCGAATCCACTTTCAACCGCACCGTGTTCATCGGTGACAGCCTGATCGACAGCGGCTACTACCGCCCGGCGCTGCCGGCCTCGGTGCGCCCGGTCATCGGTCAGTTCACCACCAACCCGGGCCTGGTGTGGTCGCAGTTGCTGGCGCAGCACTACGGCACCGACGCCAGCCCGAATGGCCTGGGCCAGACCGGTGACAACTACGCCGCCGGCGGCGCCCGCGTGGGCACCGACCTGCGCAACCCGGCGCTCGGCGGCGTGCCGATTCCCTCGCTGAAGACCCAGACCGCCGCCTACCTGGCGGCCAACGGCGGCAAGGCCGACCCGAATGCCCTGTATACTGTGTGGGGCGGTGCCAACGATCTCTTCGCGGCACTGCAGGCGCCGGCGCAGGCACAGGCCATCGTTGGTGCTGCGGTCAAGGACCAGATCGGCATCGTGTCCAGCCTGAAGCAGGCCGGCGCCCAGTACGTGCTGGTGCCGAACCTGCCGGATCTCGGCGCGACCCCGCAGTTCCTCAGCCCCCGCACCAGCGGTTTCGCAACTGGCGGCAGCAACGCCTACAACGCTGAACTGTACGGCGGCCTGAAGCAGGCCGGCCTGGAATTCATTCCGCTGGACACCTTCGGCCTGCTGCGTGAAATCATCGCCAACCCGGCCCCGTACGGTTTCACCAACGTCACCGGCCCCGCCTGCACCGATGCGTCCTCGCTGACCTGCAGCCCGGCCAGCTACGTGACCCCGGACGCGTACAAGACCTACCTGTTCGCCGATGGCGTGCACCCGACCATCGCCGCGCATGAAATGCTGGGCCAGTACGCCATCTCGGTGCTGGAGGCCCCGCGCCTGCAGCAGGTGCTGACCCATTCGGCGCAGACCGTGGGCCGTTCGCGTGCCGACCAGGTGAACCTGCACATCGCCGGCCGCCCGGCCGATGGCCTGTCCTGGTGGGGCAGCGTGCGTGGCGACATGCAGCGCTATGACCACGCCGACCTGTACGACGGCCTGGCCCCGGCCGGCCTGTTCGGTGTCGACTGGGCCCGCGACGGCATGGTGCTCGGCGCCTTCGCCGGCTTCGGCCGCATGGACGCCGACTTCGGCAACAGCAAGGGTGACTTCACCCAGAACGACACCAGCCTGGGCCTGTTCGGTGGCTGGTACGGCGACCGTGCCTGGGTCAACGCGCAGGTCAGCTACACCTGGCTGTCCTACGACGTGACCCGCAAGGTCCAGCTGGGTCCGGTCACCCGCGAGCACACCGGTTCGCCGGACGGCAGCAACCTGACCGCCGCGCTGAACGCCGGTTACGAGTTCGGCACCGAAGGTGGCTTCCGCCACGGCCCGATCGCTGCGGTGATCTGGCAGAAGGTCAAGCTGGACGGCTACGTGGAAAGCAACCCGAGCGCCACCGCGCTGGGCTACAACAACCAGAACGCCGACTCGACCGTGGGCCGTATCGGTTGGCAGGCCCGCTTCGACGGCGGCCACGTCAAGCCGTACGTGCAGGTCACCTACGACCACGAGTTCGAAGACACCAAGCAGGCCAGCGCCTGGCTGCAGAGCGTTCCGGTTGCCGGCACCTACTACGTGCCGGGCCTGAACTTCGACAAGAACTACGCCACCGCCATCCTCGGCGCGCGTACCGAACTGTTCGGCCTGCAGAGCAACATCGGCCTGAGCGCCACCACGCTGCAGAAGAGCGCGCGCGACGCGACGCTGTTCGCCAGCTTCAGCGGCAGCTTCTGATCCAGGCGGGGTCGGGTCCCTTTCCGCCAGGAAAGGGCTCCGGCCCCGTTGCCGCCGGCATTGCGCAACACGTGCCGATCCGCATAGACTTTCACCCTGCAACGCGGGCGTAGCTCAATGGTAGAGCTGTAGCTTCCCAAGCTACTGACGTGGGTTCGATTCCCATCGCCCGCTCCATGTCTCACAGCGCTTTTCGGCAGACAGTGCGCTCCGCACCCTCCAGGCTGCTTCGCACTTCACCGTAATGAAGTTGCCTTGGCGGCTCTCCTTCGGATCGCCTGTCGAATTTTCGTATTCATCCGAATCCACTATCTGCGGGCGGTCACGGTCTGCCATCGCCATGACCTTCTACGCTGGAAGGGCAGTCGATCCGCTGCCTGACAGGTTGAGTACATGCATCATTTTCATACCGTTGCCGCGCTGTCGGCGGGGCTCTTCGTGGCCACCGTTGCGGCGACCAGCCCACTGGTTCCAGCCGAAACGGCGCTTGCGTCTCTCGACAGATCGACCCATACGAGCTATCGCGTCAAGGCCGGTGATGCCATCGTCGTGCCGGCATCGCATGGCACCCGTGCGCCGGCTCCTCCGTTGACCCGCGTGCTGATCGTCGCGGTCGCCTCCACCCAGAACGGTGGCCAGTGGGAGTACATGAGCACGCCTGACCAGCTGAGCACGGTCCAGGATCATGGAGGCGCGCAGTTGCGCGCGGCCATTCTGGAGGTCGGGTACGGCAGCCCACCCAGTGCCAGCATGAATGGTGGTGTGCTGCCGCGTTCCGCGGAGTACGCGGCCATAGGCCTGTGTGCCAACGATGGCTACTACACCGACTGCCGGCCCGGGCAGACGATCGTTGCCTGGAACCGCTTCTACCAGCTTGACGGAGAGCAGGGCGGGAATTTCCGGTACCAGAACACTTCGACCAATCCCCCGCGTGGCACGCTTTCGACCCAGATCTACATCCGTTGAACAAAGCAGCGGCGTCTGTGCCGACGGGGCCGCTGCGTGCTGCCTGCACGCCGGGCCTGTCCATCATCCTGGCGCAATGGCAGCGCGCTATGCTGCCGGCTTCCCACCGGCCCGCCGCGATGAAGCTCGCCATCCTGTCCCGCAACACCAAGCTGTATTCCACCCGGCGCCTGGTCGAGGCCGCGCGCGCGGCCATACCGTCCGTATCCTGGACCCGCTGCGCTGCTACATGCGCATCGCCGCCGATGGCTTCTCGATGCACTACAAGGGCCGGCCGATGACCGGCGTGGATGCGGTCATCCCGCGCATCGGCGCATCGGTCACCCGCTATGGCACCGCCGTGCTGCGCCAGTTCGAACTGATGGGCGCGCGCACGCCCAATCCTTCCGATGCCGTCCTGCGCTCGCGCGACAAGCTGCGTGCGCACCAGATCCTGGCCGCCAAGGGCATCGACATGCCGGTGACGGTATTCGGCGACAACCCGGACGACACCGTGGACCTGCTGTCCATGCTCGGCCCGCCGCCGCTTGTGGTGAAGCTCAACGAAGGCACCCAGGGGCGGGGCGTGATCCTGACCGAGAAGGCCAGTGCATCGCGTGGCATCGTGGACGCGCTGCGCGGGCTGTACGCCAACTCCCTCATGCAGGAGTTCATCGGCGAGGCCAAGGGTGCCGACCTGCGCTGCCTGGTGGTGGGTGACCAGGTGGTGGCCTCGATGAAGCGCCAGGCACCGGAGGGCGACTTCCGCTCCAACCTGCATGCCGGCGGCTCGGCCACGGCCGCCAAGGCCAGCCGCGCCGAGCAGCAGGTCGCCCTGCGCTCGGCCAAGGCGCTGGGGCTGGGCGTCTGCGGGGCGGACCTGATCCGCTCCGAGCGTGGCCCGCTGGTGCTGGAAGTGAATTCGACCCCGGGCCTGGAAGGGGTGGAGACGGCGTGCCAGGTCGACATTGCCGGCCGCATCATCGCGCATGTCGAAAAGATTAAAAAATCATGATATATTAATTAGTTGGTAATCTCATCTGCGATTGAGGCCGGGTTTAACACGGCTTTAATCGCCGCCGGCGTAGGCTTCAACGAACCGCAGCTCTGCCTCTCAGCAGGAACCGGTAATCGGGATATGACTTCAGGCCCGGGCGTTCCATCCGCCCGGGTCTTTTTGTATGCGCTCCCCTGCCATCGGGCATCTTGTGAAGGTGCAGGGACGCTCGTAGAGTTGGCGCTTCATTCAGGGAGTGACAAGGACGTGATGATGAAGCGCTTGATGGCCGCCGTTGCTCTGCTGTGCCTGGCCTTTGCGGTGCAGGCCGAGGCGAAGAAGGACAAGCCGCTGGTCCAGATTGGCCTGACCGGCTCGGTAACCGGGCAGCTGGAACAGGTGGAGGAGGCATTGCGCAGCGAGGACTACAGCGAGATATCGCTGGAAAAGCGCAGCCTCGCGCAGCAGGCGTTGAACCGCATCAAGATCAAGATGAACGGGCGGGACCGTCTGGACGATGTCAGCCCGCAGGTACGTACCGAGGTGTTCAACGACCAGCAGCAGATCATCCTGATCCTGTCGCAGGGGCGTGAAGACAGCCGCATGATCTGCCGTCGCGAGCGCGCTACGGGCAGCAACATGCCGCAGCGGGTGTGCATGACGGTGGCGCAGCGGCGCCAGGCTGAAGAGGCCGGCCGCAAGCTGCTGCGGGACAGCCCGAACAACAACACTTACAGGCCCTGACCAGGGCCGCCCGCAGCCCGCACGAAATGTTAAGACTGCAACCTGTATCGTTCAGCGGGTAGACGTGGCGTCCACCCGCTCAGGCGCATCTTGAACGGGTTGGCATCCCCCGACGACCCTTAATGAATCAGAGGTCCCAGTGCGTATTCTCGTAATCGAAGACAACAGCGACATCGCAGCCAATCTTGGCGATTACCTCGAGGACCGGGGCCACACGGTGGACTTCGCTGCCGACGGCGTGACCGGCCTGCACCTGGCGGTCGTCCACGAATTCGACGCGATCGTGCTGGACCTCAACCTGCCCGGCATGGACGGCATCGAAGTGTGCCGCAAGCTGCGCAATGAAGCGCGCAAGCAGACCCCGGTGCTGATGCTGACCGCGCGTGATTCGCTGGACAACAAGCTGGCCGGCTTCGATTCCGGGGCCGACGATTACCTGATCAAGCCGTTCGCGCTGCAGGAAGTGGAAGTGCGCCTCAACGCGCTGTCGCGCCGCGGCAAGGGCGTGCAGACCCGAGTGCTGGAAACCGGCGATCTGGAATACAACCTGGACACGCTGGAAGTGCGCCGCCAGGGCAAGCTGCTGCAGCTCAATCCCACCGCACTGAAGATCCTGCAGGCGCTGATGGAAGCGGCCCCGGCCGTGGTCACCCGGCAGGAGCTGGAAACCCGCGTGTGGGGCGAAGAACTGCCGGATTCGGATTCGTTGCGCGTGCATATCCATGGCCTGCGTGCGGTGGTGGACAAGCCGTTTGAAGTGCCGCTGATCCAGACCCGCCATGGCATCGGTTACCGCATCGCCACCCCGGAAGCCTGATCCGGTGGCGGCCAAGGGGGCGCGCCGGCGTACGCCGTACCGGCGGCGCCTGCGCAGCCGCATCATCGTGTCGTTCGCGCTGTTGGGCTTCTGCCTGACGGCGCTGTTCGCGTTTGCCACCAACTGGGCCCGCATGCGGGTGGAAAACCAGCTGGTGGAGGACGTGATGAACCGCAACATCACCGAGTACGCCCGGCGCTTCTACGAAGACCCCAAGCGCAACCCGGACCTGCCCGTGCAGCAGATGCGCGCGCGCCTGATCAAGCCCGACAAGTTCGACGCCCTGCGCCAGGAAGAGCCGGACTGGTACGAGTTCAAGGACGGCATCTACAACATGGGCGGCGTGGACGAGCGGGGGGACCGCTATTCCTACAAGCTGGCCGTGCGCAAGACCGCGGATGCCTGGATGTTCCTGGCCTACGACATGACCGACAGCATCCGCGGCGAGCAGCAGCTCAAGCGTGCGCTGATCCTGTCGGTGCTGGTGTTCAGCCTGCTGTCGCTGGTGCTGGGCTGGTGGTCGGCATCGAAGGTGATGAAGCCGGTATCAGACCTGGCAGCGCGCCTGCGCGCTTACCGTGGCGGTACCAGTGAACCGCAGCCGCTCGCGCCGCGTTTCCCGGACGACGAAGTGGGGCAGCTGGCCCAGGCGCTGGACGACTATTCCTCGCGGCTGACCGAGGTGGTGCAGCGCGACCGTGAGTTCAATGCGGACGTCAGCCACGAGCTGCGCACGCCGCTGGCGGTGATCCGCGGCGCCACCGAACTGCTGCTTGCCCGGCCCGGGCTGGACGAGAAGGTGCTGCAGCGCCTGCAGCGCATCCAGCGTGCCGAACAGCAGTGCACCGACCTGATCGGCTCGCTGCTGCTGCTTTCGCGCAACGAGCGCGGGCAGGGCACCAGCAATGTCGCACGCGTGGCCGAGCAGCTGCTCGATGCCCACCGCGCGCAGCTGGGCGGCAAGCCGCTGGAACTGCTGCTGGAAGGCGGTCGTGACCTGGTGGTGGATGCGCCGGAGGCCGCGCTGTCGGTCGCCCTGGGCAATTTGATCGGCAACGCGGTGAAGTATTCGCAGGATGGCGAGGTGCGCGTGCACGTCGGTCAGAACCTGGTGACGGTGACCGACAGCGGGCCGGGGCTGAGCGAAGAAGATGCAGTCAAGCTGTTCCAGCGGGGCTACCGCGGCACCCATGCCGGCCATTCGCAGGGTGGCGGCATCGGTCTGTCGATCGTCAGCCGCCTGTGCGATCTGTACGGTTGGCAGGTCAACGTGCGCCCCGGTGGCGAGCGCGGTGTCATCGCGACCTTGACGTTCGCGCCGAAGCCGCTGTAGGTGGCTCACAGCCACGCATGGCGTGGCTCTACAGAAGCCGGCCTGGCGCTGTCGGGTAATGCATCCGCTTGGGGTAGTGCCGGCCGTTGGCCGGCAGCGCGGACTATGTCCGTGCCAGCCCATCCACGCATGGCGCGGCTCTACAACTGCACCAGATACTGCGCGTGCAGGCGTTCCACCTGCACCTGCAGGTCATCCGGGCGGCCGTCATTGACCACCACGTCATCGGCGAGTGCCAAGCGCTGCGCGCGACTGGCCTGGGCGGCAATCATCCGCTCGGCCAGCGCACTGTCGATGCCATCGCGCTGCATCAGCCGGGCATGCTGCACGGCCTCGGGCGCATCCACCAGCAGCACGCGGTCCAGCCACGGGTAGGCGGCGCGCCCTCCCACTTCGGTCAGCAGCGGAATGGCGGCAATCGCGTAGGCGCTGGCGGCCTGCTCGCACTGCTCCTGCATCAACTGCCGGATGGCCGGGTGGGTGATGGCTTCCAGTGCCGCCCGTTCGGCCGGGTCGGCGAATACATGCGCCCGCAGACGGGCCCGGTCCAGGCTGCCGTCGGCCTGCAGCATGTCGGCGCCGAAGCGCTCGGCGATGCGGTCCAGGGCAGGGCTGCCCGCAGCCACTACGGCGCGGGCGGCCAGGTCGGCGTCGGCCACAACAACGCCCAGCGCCTCGAAGCGCCGGGTCACCTCGCTCTTGCCAGCGGCGATGCCGCCGGTCAGTCCCACCACGAAGCGGCTCATGACGGCAGCCTCAGCGCATGCCCACCGAATGCAGGTAGGCGTTGATCAACGGCTCGCCCCACATGAAGACCAGCCAGCCGGCAATGGCCAAGTAGGGGCCGAACGGGATGGGGGCGGCACGGTCGCGGCCGCGGCTGTACAGCCAGATCGAGCCTACGATGGCGCCCACCACCGAAGACAGCAGGATGATCGGCAGGATGCCCTTCAGGCCGCACCAGGCCCCCAGCGCCGCCAGCAGCTTGAAATCGCCGTGGCCCATGCCTTCCTTGCCGGTCAGCTGCTTGAACAGCCACCACACCGACCACAGCAGCAGGTAGCCGGCCGCCGCGCCCACCAGCGCCGGCTTGGCCGGCATGTACAGGTTGTCGATGCTGCCGATCAGGCCCAGCCACATTAGGGGGAGGGTCAGCTGGTCGGGTAGCAGCTGGGTGCGCAGGTCGATGCCCGACAGCGCCACCAGGAAGCAGGTCAGCACGATGGCGCCAAAGCCCTGCCAGCCGAACCCCCACTGCCAGACGCAGGCCAGCACCAGCACCGAGGTCAGCGCTTCCACCAGGGGGTACTGGATGGAGATGGGAGCCTTGCAGTGGCGGCACTTGCCGCCCAGCACCAGCGAGCTGAACAGGGGGATGTTCTCGAACCAGGACAGCTTGTGCTTGCAGTGCGGGCAGTGCGAGGGCTCCACCACGATGCCCGGCGGCGGCGGCTCGTAGATGTCCGGCTCTTCCAGCACCTCACGCGCATCACGCTTCCACTGCCAGTCCAGCCGTTTGGGCAGGCGCAGGATGACTACGTTGAGGAAACTGCCCAGCAGCAGTCCAAGGGCGGCCGCCGCGGGGTAGCCGAGGCCGGGGTGCTGGTCGAGAAAAGCCATTCAGTATTTATCCGACAACGGCGGCAAGTTTGAAGATGGGCAGGTACATGCCGATGACCATGCTGCCCACGATGGTACCAATGATCACCATGATCACCGGTTCCAGCAGGCTGCTCAGCGCGTCGACGGCATTGTTGACTTCCTGCTCATAATACTCGGCCACCTTGAAAAGCATGGCATCCAGCGCACCGGCCTCTTCGCTGATGCCGGTCATCTGGATGACCATGTGCGGGAACAGGTTCAGCTGCTTCATGGCCATGTTGACCGGGTAGCCCACCGAAACGTCGTCGCGCATGCGCAGCACGCCTTCTTCGTAGACCTTGTTGCCGGTGGCGCCGGCCACGATGCCCAGCGCCTCCACCAGCGGCACGCCGGCCTTGAAGGTGACCGCCGTGGTGCGTGCGAAGCGGGAGATCGAGCTGTTGTGCATGATCTGGCCGATCACCGGCAGCTTCAGCACGAGCCGGTCCATGCCATGCTGCATGCGTGGTGAGCGCTTGTAGGCGGCGATGAAGCCGCCGATGCTGCCAATGCTGGCCAGCAGGATCAGCCGCCACCAGGACACCATGAGCCGGGACAGGTTGACGATCATCTGGGTGAAGGCCGGCAGGTCGGCGCCGAAGCCCTTGAACACATCCTCGAACTGCGGCACCACCCAGACCAGCAGGATGCCGCTGACGATCAGGGCGACGGCAAGCACCATGGCCGGGTAGAACAGCGCCTTCTTGATCTTGCCCTTCAGCGCTTCGATGTTTTCCTTGTAGGTGGCCACGGTGTCCAGCACCGTTTCCAGCACACCGGCACCTTCGCCGGCGCGCACCAGGTTGCGGTAGAGCTCGTCGAACTGCACCGGGTGCTTGCTGACGGCCTCGTACAGCGAAGAACCGCCCTCGATGTCGGTCTTGACCGTCTCAACCAGCTTCTTCATCCGCGGGTTCTTGTGCCCGTTGGCGATGATGTCCAGCGCGCCGACGATCGGCACGCCCGATTTCATCATGGTCGCCATCTGGCGGCTGAAGAACGCGATGTCCTTCGGCGTGACCTTACTGCCGGCAGCGCCGAACAGCGGCTTGGGCTTGGGCTTGACCACGCCGGGGTTGATGCCCTGGCGGCGCAGCTCGGCACGCAGCAGGTCGGCGTTCTTGGCCGCCTGCTCGCCCTTCATCTTCACGCCCCGCTTGTCGGTCCCCTCCCAGACAAACGGCTGCAACTCCGTGGTGCTGCGCGCCACGGGCTCCTTCTTGATCGCACTGCGACTGACCGACATGTTGGCTCCCCAGGGCCCGCCTTCCCCAGGCGGGCATCACCAGGGCGATGGTAGCCGGTTCGGGGCAGTGCAGGAAATGTGCCCGGCGTGACGCAGCGCCCGGAATGGAAGGGCCGGGGGGCGAAAGCTGACGTGCCGCGTCACATTGCCGCGTCCATCGCAGTTTGTTCGGGAGGGGGGTTCCCATCCGCGAAAATACTGCCATCATTGGCCCGGGGAAATCTGGGGGAGCCGTGCCGTACCTGGCACGTAACCTGCGTTGATCCACCCGCAGGGCAGACGCCAGCTCACCGGTACGACCGCCCAGGCGCGGCCCTGAATCAACCACCACTCATCTTGGGGATGTACCAATGAAGAACCAGAAGGGCTTTACCCTCATCGAACTGATGATCGTTGTCGCGATCATCGCCATCCTGGCTGCCATCGCTCTGCCGGTGTACCAGGACTACGTGGCCAAGTCGCAGGTGACCGCTGCCCTGGCTGAAATCACCCCGGGCAAGACCCAGTTCGAGATCTTCGTGAACGAAGGCAAGGCCAACGCCGACTTCACCGCGGAAAAGCTGGGCCTGCCGGCCGCCCCGACCACCCGTTGCACGACCTTCACCATCACCCCGGGCGCTGAAGGTTCGATTGCCTGCAGCACCATCAAGGGCAGCCCGAAGGCTGCTGGTGACATCACCTGGAAGCGTGCTGCCGAGGGTACCTGGACCTGCACGACCTCGGTCGAGAGCGACAAGTACTATCCGGTTGGTTGCACCAAGGCTGGCTAATACAGCCAGTCCTTCGGAACCATCCAGAAGCCTCGCGAATGCGAGGCTTCTTTCTTATCCGCAATCGTGGGGACGATTGTTTACGTTCGCGATCAGGGGGGAGTTGTGTACAGGAACAATGGGTTCAGTCTCATCGAATTGATGATCGTGGTCGCCATCATCGCTGTTCTCGTAGCCGTTGCCCTGCCTGTCTATCAGGGTTACGTAGCCAAAGCGCAGCTAACGGCAGCGCTGGCTGAAGTACGACCGGGCAAAACGACAATCGAAGCGGTGGTGCAGGACGGCCGGAACAGTACACTCGTCAATGCCGCCTACATCGGCCTGGCAACATCTCCACGCTGCTCGGCAGTCTCTGCAGCACTTGCACCCAGCGGGGCTGCCAGCATCAGTTGCACGCTCATCGGTGGGGTGGCGGTTGCCGGCGAGGATCTGGTCCTGCGCCGTACCGTCGACGGCAGATGGTTCTGCGATGGCACACCGTTCGAGGCGCGCTACCTGCCCACCGGCTGTTGATCTGAACGCGTGCCACCGGAGGATGCCGGCGGCACGTTGACAGGGCTATCATACCCGGGGGAGTCAGGATCGTCCTGCCGCGTTGTGGATGCCGCGCAGGAGCAGGTCTGCTGAAGGAACAGCGACCGCTGCGGGCCATGGCCTGCGGCCGGTCCGGCTGCCCCTGCGCCGAGGTGCCGTGGACCGGTACCGGGCGTTGCCTGCTTCTGGACCGAGGACCTGCATGAACGCCGTTACCACCGCCAACCTCGTCGGTATCACCGGCATCGCTCGCCGCCTGGTACAGGACGGCGCGCTGGACGAAGCCACTGCCCGCGACGCCATGGCCAAGGCCACGGCAGCCCGCCAGCCGCTGCCGCAGTGGTTCGCACAGAACAAGCTGGTGACTGCCTCGCAGCTGGCCGCGGCCAATTCGGTCGAGTTCGGCATGCCGCTGTTCGATGTCTCCACCTTCGACGCCAGCCAGAACGCGATGAGCCTGGTCAGCGAGGAGCTGCTGCGCAAACACAACGTGCTGCCGTTGTTCAAGCGCGGCGGCAAGCTGTTCGTCGGCACCAGCAACCCGACCCACGCGCTGGACGAGATCAAGTTCCACACCAACCTGGTAGTGGAGCCGATCCTGATCGACGAGGACCAGATCCGCCGCACGCTGGAGCAGTGGCACGCCAGCCACGACACCATGGGCGATGCCCTGGGCGGTGACGACGAGGGCATGGCCAACCTGGACGTCGGCAGTGGCGACGAGGAGGGCGGCTCCGATACCGGCATCGATGCCAAGGGCGATGACACCCCGGTGGTGAAGTTCGTCAACAAGGTGCTGGTCGATGCGATCCGCAAGGGCGCTTCGGACATCCACTTCGAGCCGTACGAAGACGATTACCGCGTGCGCCGGTGAAACTGAACCAGCGTATCGCCGCGCGCCTGAAGGTGATGGCGTAGCTGGACATTGCCGAGAAGCGCGTGCCGCAGGACGGCCGCATCAAGCTCAACCTGTCCAAGACCAAGCAGATCGACTTCCGCGTCAGCACGCTGCCGACGCTGTTTGGTGAAAAGGTGGTGCTGCGTATCCTCGATGGCAGCGCGGCCAAGCTGGGTATCGACAAACTGGGCTACGAGCCGGACCAGCAGAAGCTGTTCCTGGACGCCATCCACAAGCCCTACGGCATGGTGCTGGTGACCGGCCAGACCGGTTCGGGCAAGACCGTCTCGCTGTATACCGCGCTGGGCATCCTCAACGACGAGACGCGCAACATCTCCACCGCCGAAGACCCCGTGGAAATCCGCCTGCCCGGCGTCAACCAGGTGCAGCAGAACAACAAGCGCGGCATGACCTTTGCCGCTGCGCTGCGCTCGTTCCTGCGCCAGGACCCGGACATCATCATGGTCGGCGAAATCCGCGACCTGGAAACGGCCGAGATCGCCATCAAGGCGGCGCAGACCGGCCACATGGTGCTGTCCACGCTGCACACCAACGACGCGCCGCAGACCATCGCGCGATTGATGAACATGGGCATCGCGCCGTACAACATCACCAGTTCGGTCACCCTGGTGATCGCCCAGCGCCTGGCGCGGCGGCTGTGTTCGCAGTGCAAGCGGCGCGCCGAGCTGCCCGAGCATGCGCTGCTGGCCGAAGGCTTCACCCAGGCGCAGATCGATGCCGGCATCCAGCTGTATGAAGCCGTGGGCTGCGATGAATGCACCGGCGGCTACAAGGGCCGTACCGGCATCTACCAGGTGATGCCGATGAACGATGAGATCGCCACGATCATCCTGGCCGGCGGCAACGCGCTGCAGATTGCCGAGGCCTCGCAGGCGATCGGGGTGAACGACCTGCGCCAGTCGGCGCTGGTGAAGGCCGCGCAGGGCATCACCAGCCTGGCCGAGATCAACCGCGTCACCAAGGATTGATGCGGCCAGCCCGGCGGGGTCAGCCCGGCGAGGTCAGATCCCTTTCCCTGGGAAAGGGATCTGACCCCAGTCAAGCGAATCCTGCATGGGGTCAGAGCCTTTTCCTGCGGAAAAAAAGGGTCCGACCCCGGGCCTCACTCCATGCCCAGCTTCTTAAGCTTGTAGCGCAGCGCACGGAAAGTGATGCCCAGCTGCGCGGCGGCGCGCGTCTTGTTCCAGCGGTTCTCTTCCAGCGCGCGCTGGATCGCGGTGCACTCCATCTGCTCGATGTAGGAGGGCAGGGCGGCACCGGCAGCGGGCAGGTCGACCACCGCCTCGGGGCGGGCCGCGGCGCCGGGGGCGCGTGGCGCATGCTGCGGCAGGCGCAGATCGTCGGCGCCGATGCAGTCTTCCTCGGCCAGCGCCAGCGCACGTTCCAGGATGTTCTCCAGTTCGCGCACGTTGCCGGGGAAGGCGTACTGGCCCAGCGCTTCCAGCGCGGAGGGCGCCAGCAGCGGCGTCGGCCGGCCATGGCTGCGCGCCAGCCGCACCAGGGTGGCGGCGGCCAGCTCGGGCAGGTCCTGGCGGCGCTCGCGCAGCGGGGGCACCTTCAGTTCGATGACGTTGATGCGGTAGTAGCGGTCGTGGCGGAAGCGCCCGTCCTCGACCAGGTCGGCCAGGTCGCGGTGGGTGGCCGACAGGATGCGCACATCCACCGGTTCCTCCTGCGCGGCGCCCACGGCGCGGACCATTTTTTCCTGGATGGCGCGCAGCAGCTTCACCTGCATCTGCAGCGGCAGCTCGGCCACTTCGTCCAGGAACAGGGTGCCGCCATGGGCGGCCTGGAACAGGCCGGGCTTGTCGGCGTGGGCGCCGCTGAAGCTGCCCTTGCGGTGGCCGAAGAACTCGCTCTCCATCAGCTCGCCGGGAATGGCGCCGCAGTTGACCGGAATGAACGGCCCGTTGGCACGCGAGCCCTGGGCGTGGATGGTGCGTGCCACCAGCTCCTTGCCCACGCCGGATTCGCCGAGGATGTAGACCGGTGCCTGGCTGCGCGCGACCTTGGTGATGGTGCCGCGCAGCTGTGCCATGGCGGCCGAGTCGCCCAGCAGACGCCCGCCCTCTTCGGTGGTGGGGGCGGCGACGCGGCGTTCGGCGCTGTTGAGTTCCAGCGCATGCTTGACCAGCCCGCGCAGCACGGCGATGTCCACCGGCTTGCTGACGAAATCGAACGCACCGGCCTTCAGCGCCTCCACTGCCAGGTCCATGCTGCCGAAGGCGGTGATCATCGCCACCGGTGTGTGCGGGAAATGCTGTGCGATCTCGCTGACCAGTTCGATGCCGTTGCCATCGGGCAGGCGCATGTCGGTGATGCACAGGTCGTAGGGGTTGCTGGCCAGTAGCTCGCGCGCTTCGGCGAGGTTGGCGGCGGTGTTGATGCGCAGGCCCATGCGGCCCAGGGTCAGCACCAGCAGTTCGCGGATGTCGCGCTCGTCGTCGACGATCAGTGCGCTGCGGGTTTCGTTCATGGTCGGGAAAGATAGCCGAGGGAGCACGAAGCGACAAATGTTTGATGCCGATGCATGCAGGTCATTGCGGCATCAGGGTGTGGGGGCCGGGCAGCACCAGGCGGAAGCAGGAGCCACCGGCGGGCACCGGAATGTAGTCCAGCCGTGACTGGTTGGCGCGGCAGAGTTCGCGGGCGATGTACAGGCCCAGGCCGGTGCCGTGCTCGGAGGTGGTGAAGAACGGGCGGAACAGCTGCGCGGCCACGGCTTCGGGAATGCCGGGGCCACGGTCCATCACATCGATCACTGCGCTGCGCTCGTGGCGCGCCACGCGCAGGCGGATGCGCGCAGGCTGCTCACCGACGCGGCCGTACTTCAGCGCGTTGTGCACCAGCACGGTCAGCATCTGGTGCAGGTGGCGCGGATCGACCTGCGCCGACACCGTGGTTTCGCTGATGATCGGCTCCAGGCTGTCGGTTTCCAGCGTGAGCGTCTGCTTGTACTCCACCAGGAAGCGGCGCACGAATGCGGCCAGGTCCACGTTCTCGGGAATGGCGCGCTCACGCCGGGCCAGGCCCAGCACGCTTTCCACGATGCCGTTGGTGCGCTGGCACTGCTGGCGGATGATCTGCAGCAGGCGGCGGTCGCTTTCGTTGAAGCCGGTGCCTTCCTCCAGCAGCTGCACGGCGTAGTTGATCGCCGCCAGCGGGTTGCGGATCTCATGCGCCAGGCTGGCCGAGAAGCGCCCCATCGCCGAGAGGGTGAGCGATTCGGCGCGGCGCGAGACCACGCTGGAATCGTCCAGGAACACCAGCACCAGGTCGCTGCCGGCCAGCAGGCGGGCAAAGCGCGGCTGCACTTCGGGCTGGTCGGGGGCCAGCTGCAGCGGCAGCTCTTCCTGCCCCCAGCCATTGCGCCAACGCTGCACGCGGCGGGCCAGCTCGGGCGCAATGGCCGACAGGTCCAGGCGCCCGCTGGCGGCGGCATCGTCGTTGTCGCCCAGCAGGCTGGCACCGGCTTCGTTGGCCAGCGTGATGCGGTTGTCGCCGTCCACCACCAGCACGCCGGTGCGCATGCGGCGGATGATCAGTTCGTTGATCTGGAACAGGTTGGCCACTTCATCCCCGCGCTGGTTGGCCAGCTGCTGGTTGCGCCGGGCGCGGTTGGGCACCTGGTAGCTGATGTAGGCCACCGCCAGGTAGCTGGTGGTGAACATGGCCAGCTCGGCCAGCGTGCGGGTGGGGTCGCCGCCCTCGGTCACCTTCCAGCCGTATTCGATGGCCGTGGCCAGGCTGGCGGCCAGCGCCAGGCCCATGCCGAAGGTCAGCGGCAGCAGGGTGGCGGCGGCGGCGATGTTGAACAGCAGCGACATCGAGATGCCGGCGCTGGCCCCGGGCAGGGCATGGGAAAGCATCGAGGCGGCGATGATGTCCAGCGCCACGCCGCCCAGCACGATCGGGCGCAGCCAGTATTCGCTGCGGCCCACGGCCAGCAGCAGCAGGGACACCACCAGATAGCCGCCACCAACCCAGTGCGCCAGCAGCGGGTGGTCCGGGGCGCCGACCATCGACGACAACGGACTGAACAGCAGCGCGGCGATGACCGAGGCCATCAGCACGCGGTACAGCGCGAAGAAATACAGCTCGCGCCGCGGAATCGACTCGATGCGGTCGATGAGTGAAGCACTGGGTGACACGCCGGAACTCCCCTTCTGGCTGCCTGTGGTCAAAAGCCCAGCCGGGCTGGCTGGCAGGTCTGACGGCGGTACGCCCCCCTGCGGCGCCGGCCCCGCAGTATAGGCACGCTGGATGACCGGCGGGGGACGCGGCGGGGGATGCAGCCGGCCTCCGGATGCGCGCCTGCCACGGCCCGGTGCCGCTCGCCGGGGCCGGCCGCCGGCGCAACTGCCTGAAATACCGCCGGAAAGCGCCCGGGCCGGCCGTCTTCGAACTGACTTCTTTGCGCCCCGGCGCTGGGTCAGCCACAATAGTGGGCCCGCCGCGGTCCGAGCCGGTGCCCCCGCCCGGGGTCTCCGAGGAATTGCGTGCGGTCGTTCCTATTCCCACGGTGACGCATGAATTTCCACGAATATCAGTCAAAACAGCTGCTTGCCGAGTACGGCATCCCGGTTCCGGCCGGCAAGGTCGCCGCTACTGCCGATGAAGCCGTTGCAGCTGCCCAGTCGCTGGGCCAGGGCCCCTGGATGGTCAAGGCGCAGATCCACGCTGGCGGCCGCGGCAAGGCTGGCGGCGTCAAGTTCTGCAAGACCACTGACGACGTGAAGGCCGCTGCGGCCAAGATGCTCGGCACCAAGATGGCCACCTACCAGACCGCAGGCGTCGAGCTGCCGGTCAACCTGGTGCTGGTGACCACCGCCGGCGAGATCGTCAAGGAACTGTACCTGTCGGTGCTGGTTGACCGTGGCACCAAGACCATCACCTACATCGCCTCTTCGGAAGGCGGCGTGGAGATCGAGCAGGTCGCCGCTGAAACCCCGGAGCTGATCCACTCGCTGAACGTCGACTTCGTCGAAGGCGTGCAGGGTTACCACGGCCGTGATTTCGGCTTCAAGCTGGGCCTGACCGCCAAGCAGGCCGGCCAGTTCGCCAGCATCATGGTGAACCTGTACCGCCTGTTCAACGAAAAGGACCTGGCCCTGGTTGAAATCAACCCGCTGGCCATCCTGGACGACGGCAACCTGTACGCGCTGGACGGCAAGTTCGACAGCGACGACAACGCCGCGTTCCGCCAGAAGGCACTGGTCGTCATGCGCGACAAGACCCAGGAAGATCCGACCGAAGTGATCGCTTCGGAGCTGGACATCAACTACGTCACCATGGACGGCAACATCGGCTGCATGGTCAACGGCGCCGGCCTGGCCATGGCCACCATGGACGTCATCAAGCTCAACGGCGGCGAGCCGGCGAACTTCCTGGACGTCGGCGGCGGTGCCAACAAGCAGCGCGTCATCGAAGCCTTCAAGCTGATCCTGTCCTCGGACAAGGTCGAAGGCATCTTCGTCAACATCTTCGGCGGCATCGTCCGCTGCGACATGATTGCCGAAGGCATCATCGCCGCCGTGAAGGAAGTGGGCGTCAAGGTTTCGGTCGTGGTGCGCCTGGAAGGCACCAACGTGGAAGAAGGCAAGCAGCTGCTGCGTGACAGCGGCATGGCCATCATCCCGGCTGACAACATCAACGATGGCGCCAAGAAGATCGTTGAAGCTGTCAAGAACGCCGCCTGATACCGACACCAAGGAATTCCAATGTCTGTTTTGATCAACAAGAACACCAAGGTGATCGTGCAGGGCTTCACCGGCCAGCAGGGCACCTTCCACGCCACTCAGATGATCGAGTACGGCACCCAGGTTGTCGGCGGCGTGACCCCGGGCAAGGGTGGCACCACCCATATCGACCTGCCGGTCTTCAACACCGTTGCCGACGCCGTGCAGAGTACCGGCGCCAACGCTTCGGTCATCTACGTGCCGCCGCCGTACGCGGCTGACGCGATCCTGGAAGCTGCGGCTGCCGGCATCACGGTCATCGTCTGCATCACCGAAGGCATCCCGGTGCTGGACATGCTGCGCGTGAAGAACGTGCTGACCCGTTCGCATCCGGACACCGTGCTGATCGGGCCGAACTGCCCGGGCGTCATCACCCCGGGTGAGTGCAAGATCGGCATCATGCCGGGCCACATCCACAAGCCGGGCAAGATCGGCATCGTGTCGCGTTCGGGCACCCTGACCTATGAAGCGGTCAAGCAGACCACCGAAGTCGGCCTGGGCCAGTCCACCTGCATCGGCATCGGCGGTGACCCGATCAACGGCCTGAATTTCGTTGACTGCCTGAAGCTGTTCAACGAAGACCCGCAGACCGAAGGCATCATCATGGTCGGCGAAATCGGCGGTGACGCTGAAGAAGCCGGCGCCGAGTACATCAAGCAGTTCGTGAAGAAGCCGGTCGTCGGTTTCATCGCCGGTGCCTCGGCTCCGGCCGGCAAGCGCATGGGCCACGCCGGTGCGATCGCCTCGGGCGGCAAGGGCACGGCGGAAGGCAAGTTCGCCGCCATGGAAGCCGCTGGCGTCGTCACCGTGCGTTCGCCGGGCGACCTGGGCGCTGCCATCGCCAAGCTGGTGAAATAAGATCGACTGCCTCCGGCAGACGATTCGGTAGAGCCGGCCGTTGGCCGGCTGCTTGAAACAGAAAAGCCGCCCCCGGGCGGCTTTTCTGCGTCTGGCCTCCGCCGGGCATGGCGCGGCGCGACCAGAATCGTCAGCCTTGTAGCGCCGGGCCATGCCCGGCGAGCGCTTGGCGCGGCGTTACACTATGGCCAGTGCAACTACCGGCTGGACCTTCATGGCTTCGATCCGCATCGCGATGGCGCAGTTTGATTTCCCGGTCGGCGATGTGGCCGGCAATACCGAGCGCATCGTCGGCATGATCGGCCAGGCGCGCGACGAATTCGGCGCCGAGCTGGTCATGTTTCCCGAACTGGCGGTAAGCGGCTACCCGCCGGAGGACCTGCTGCTGCGCCCCGGCTT
Source organism: Stenotrophomonas maltophilia (assembly GCA_009912235.1). Lineage (GTDB taxonomy): Bacteria > Pseudomonadota > Gammaproteobacteria > Xanthomonadales > Xanthomonadaceae > Stenotrophomonas > Stenotrophomonas maltophilia_AV. The sequence goes on along the minus strand of WNDS01000003.1, from coordinate 65,948 downwards.
CCTGCGCGACTGCGAACAGGCCCTGCAGCAGATCGCCGCGGCCTGCACCGGCATCACCGCCGTGGTCGGCTGGCCGCAGGCGGCCGGGGCGGTGGTCTACAACGCCGCCAGCGTGCTGCGCGATGGCCTGGTCGAGCGCACCTACCGCAAGCGCGAACTGCCCAACTACGCGGTGTTCGACGAACGCCGCTACTTCGACGTGGACCCGGACGGCGGCAGCTGCGTGTTCGACGTCAACGGCATTCCCGTGGGCCTGCTGATCTGCGAGGACCTGTGGTTTGCCGAACCGCTGGCCGATACCGTGCGCGCCGGTGCCGAGCTGGTGGTGGTGCCCAATGCGTCGCCTTACGAGCGTGGCAAGCACGCCCAGCGCGATGCCGTGCTGGCCGCGCGCACGCGCGAGAGCGGTGCGGCCATCGCCTACCTCAATGTGGTGGGCGGGCAGGATGCGCTGGTGTTCGACGGTGCATCGGTGGTGGCTGATGGCGACGGCACGGTGCACCCGGCGGCCGCCGCCTTCGTCGACCAGTGGTTGGTGGTGGAGTACGACGGTGCGCAGCGCCGCTTCATGCCGCATGTGTGGATGGACGACGGCGATGAAAGCATGGACGCGCTGGCCTGGCGCGCGGTGACCCGCGGCATCCAGGATTACTGCCGCAAGAACGGCTTCCAGAAGGTCTGGCTGGGCCTGTCCGGCGGTATCGACTCGGCCATCGTGCTGGCCATGGCGGTGGACGCGCTGGGCGCGGACAACGTGACCGCTGTTCGCCTGCCCTCGCGCTACACCGCCGGCCTGTCCAACGATCTGGCGGTCGAGCAATGCCAGGCGCTGGGCGTGAAGCTGGAAGGGGTGTCGATCGAGCCGGCGTTCAAGGGCCTGATGGACGCGCTGGCGCCGATGTTCGAGGGCACCACGCCGGACATCACCGAAGAGAACCTGCAGTCGCGCAGCCGCGGCGTGATCCTGATGGCGCTGGCCAACAAGTTCGGCGGCCTGCTGCTGACCACCGGCAACAAGAGCGAATACGCGGTGGGTTACGCCACCATCTACGGCGACATGTGCGGTGGCTGCGCGCCGCTGAAGGACCTGTACAAGACCGAGGTGTTCGGCCTGGCCAAGTGGCGCAATACTGTGGGCGGTGCGCCGGTGATTCCGCCGGCGGTGATCAGCCGCCGGCCCTCGGCCGAACTGCGCGAGAATCAGACCGACCAGGATTCGCTGCCGGCCTACGATGTGCTGGACGGCATCCTGTACCGCTACGTGGACCAGGAACAGTCGCGCGCGGAGATCGTGGCCGCCGGCTACGATGCGGCCGTGGTGGACCGCGTGCTGCGCCTGGTGCGCATCAGCGAGTGGAAGCGGCACCAGGCCGCGCCGGGGCCGAAGGTCTCACGCCGCGCCTTCGGCCGCGAGCGCCGTTACCCGATCAGCAACGGCTATACGGCCTGATCCCAGCGGTGGGGGATGGCGGCGGCGCGGGACGGCCGGCTGGCCGCCCCACGATGCCGCCGTCCGATGTGGGGCCCGGACCTACCGGGCCTGTTCCAGCAGCTGCTCGATGCGGGTGGCTTCGTCCAGAGCGTCGATACCGGCGCTGTTGCTCCCCTCCAGGCGCGCCTGCACGAAGCGCACGCCATCGGCGGTCGCGGCATCCAGCGTGCCCCGATGGTCAACCGGGTAATGGCGGAACATCACCGGCTCACCGCGCACGGCCAGCCCGGCGGCATACAGCAGGGTGGTCAGATAGGGCACGTCGCGGTCGTATTTGCCGTGCGCCAGCATCAGCGGTTGGCTGAAGCCCGTGCGGGGCACGCCGAGGTAGTCATGCAGCAGCGCCCAGATGCCGGGCACCTGGGGCAGCGGCGCGGTGAACATGTCCCCGGTGTTGGCGCCTTCCAGCGCATCTGCCAGTGGCCCCAGGCACAGCTGGCGCGCCTGCGCGATGCGCGCGCGGCCGGCCGGGCTGAGTACCGCATCGATCTGTGGCGCGACCTGCAGCAGGCCATCGAGCAGATAGGCGTGATAGGCGTTGAGGGCGCCCGGGTCGGCCTTTTTGTTGTCCGGCTTCATCACCAGTGCGGTCAGTTCGACCGCGGTGGGCGTACCACTGGTGAAGCTGCCGCGGTAATCCAGGGCGGGGCCGCCGTTGGGCCGGGCCTTGTGCCCGGCCACCAGCGCCGCTGCTGCGCCCTGCGAAAGCCCACGGCCACCCAGCGTGGCGACAGCTGCCCGTTCGGCAGGAACCGGTGGCTGGCGGTCAGCAGGTCCAGCGAACTGTCTGCGGCCGTGCGCACGTGCAGGTAGGCATGGGAGCCGGGGCCGCCCAGGCCCTGATAATCCACTGCCGCCACGGCGTAGCCACGGGTGAGGAACTGATCGAGGAAGCGGCCGTCGCGTTCAGGCTGGGACGGGCCGGACACCGAGGGCGCGCAATGATCGGCGACGCCCTGGGTGCCGTGGGCCCAGGACACCACCGGCCAGCCGCCGGCAGGGGCAGGGCCGTGCGGCAGGTAGAGCGGGCCGGTGCCCTGTTCCAGCGTGCCGTGGTGGTTCGGGGTGCGGTACAGCAGGCGGTAGGTCTGTGCGGCCTGCGATGGCACCCAGTGCGCCTGCAGGGGCGTGGCAGAGATCAGGTCACCCGGCTGGGCGGCGTTGGCCGCACCTCCGAGGGCCAGCAGGGAAGCGGCCAGCAGGGCCGGACGGGCAGGAAAAGGCCAGGGCAGGAAGGGCATGTGGATTCCTCGACGGCCGGGATGGCCTGTGTGCCGCAGTCTGCGTGGCCGGGCACCGGCACCGCTGCGAACGTGGTCGCACTGGCGAGGCTTTGCAATCCTTCCTACGTCCGTGGGCGGTACGCCCAGGGGCATGGCCGAGGCAAAAAAAGGCCCCTTGCGGGGCCTTTTTCTTACTTGCGTTCCAGGCGTGCGTTGCGTTCGCCCGTGCTGGCCGACTTCTCGCCGGCGAACGGGTTCAGCTTGCGGATCGCCCAGGGGTACTTCGGCCACTTGCCGGCCAGCCACGGGTGGTCGGGCTTGTTCAGCTTGAGCACGCGGCGGGCATCGTCGGCCAGGGTCTTGTTGCCCAGGTGGGTATAGGCTTCGGCCAGCACCGCCACCGCGTCGTACTGGTAGGTGCTCTGCGGGTAGGTTTCCAGCAGGTAGTTGGCACGGCCGGCAGCCGACACCCAGGCGTCGCGGCGCAGGTAGTACAGCGAGTTGTCCAGTTCGTACTGGGCGAACACGTCACGCAGCTCGATCATGCGCTGGCGCGCATCGGCGGCGTAGCGGCTGTTCGGGTAGCGGTCCACCACGATGTTGAAGTCCGAATACGCCTGGTGCGGCGTGGACAAATCACGGCGGCTGGGGTCCAGCGACCATACGCGACGCAGGAAAACCGTATTGCGGTTGCCGTTGGACAGGCCGCGCAGGTAGTACATGTACGCGATGTTGCGGTGCGTCGGGTAGGTGCGGATGAAGCGGTCGATGCTGGACACCGCGTCATCGTGCTTGCCGGCCTTGTACTGGGCGTAGGCGGTCTCAATCATCGCCTGCTCGGTGTACGGGCCGTACGGGTACTGGGCAATCAGGCGGCGGAAGCTGGCTTCAGCACCGCTCCAGTTGCCACCTTGCATGAGCTTGTGGCTCTTGTCGTACAGCTGTTCCGCAGGGACTCCTTCGTCGGGGCGGTCGGCCTTGGCGCCGCGGTGGCAGCCGGTAGCGGCAATGACCAACACCAGCAACAGGGCGGTGAGGCGGACGGGCGCAGAGAGCAGGGCGGAGCGTCGGATCATGAGGTCGAGGCGGGACGCGGCTGGAATACGAAGGGTCGATGATAGCCTAGTGGCCTGTCCAGCGACTGAAACCGACGGCCGGACCCCCTAAATTTTCGTTTCACATCCCAGATATGTCTGAACAAGCCCCCGAAATGGCCCGCCAGGCCACCATTCCCGACACCTCCGCCGGCCGCCGTTTCGACGCGGTGGTGGCCGAGCTGTTCCCCGAATACTCCCGTTCGCGCCTGACCGAGTGGATCAAATCCGGCGATGTGCTGCTGGATGGGGCCACCGCCCGCCCGCGCGACCCGGTGCGTGGCGGCGAACAGGCCAGCCTGCAGGCGGTGCTGGAGACCCAGACCCACGCCGAGCCGGAGGACATCCCGCTGGATGTGCTCTACGAGGACGCGCACCTGCTGGTGATCAACAAGCCGGTCGGGCTCGTGGTCCACCCCGGTGCCGGCAACCACAGCGGCACGCTGGTCAATGCGCTGCTGTACCGCGACCCGTCGGTGGCGGTGCTGCCGCGCGCGGGCATCGTGCACCGCCTGGACAAGGACACCAGCGGCGTGATGGTGGTGGCCCGCACCCTGGAAGCGCAGACCGCGCTGGTGGAGCAGCTGTCCGCGCGCGATGTGCACCGCCAGTACCTGGCCGCGGTGATGGGCGCGCTGGTGGCCGGCGGCACCGCCGACTTCCCGATCGACCGCCACCCGCGCGACCGCCTGAAGATGGGCGTGCGCGAAGACGGCAAGGAGGCGGTGACCCATTACCGCCTGCGCGAGCGCTTCCGCGCGCACACCGCGCTGGAATGCCGCCTGGAGACCGGCCGCACCCACCAGATCCGCGTGCACATGGCACACCTGCGCCACCCGATCGTGGGCGACCCGCTGTACGGCGGTGCGCTGAAGCTGCCCAAGGGCGCCAGCGATGAACTGATTGCCGCGCTGCGTGGCTTCCGCCGCCAAGCGCTGCACGCCGAAACGCTGGAATTCACCCACCCGGTGACCGGCGAGATGGTGCGCAACACCGCACCGGTACCGGCCGACATGCTGCACCTGATGAAGGTGCTGCGCGAAGACAGCGAGGCCTTCGCCGCCCGCGAGCGGGACCGCTGGTGAGTACCGCGCCGCTGCCGCTGCTGCAGGCCGACTGGCCGGCGCCGCCGGGCGTGCGCGCGCTGACCACCCGCCGCCACGGCGCGGGGGAGTCGGTGGCACCGTTCGACCAGTTCAACCTGGGCAATCGGCATGCGGCCGATGGCGATGACCCGGCGCGCGTCGAGCGCAACCGCGCGCTGCTGGCACAGGGCCTGGGGCTGCCGTCGGCCCCGCACTGGCTGCGCCAGGTGCATGGCACCACGGTGCTGCGCTTCGACGCGGCGCCGCAGGACGGGGCCGCTGAACCGGTGGCCGATGCGGCCGTCACTGCCGCGCCGGGCGTGGTGCTGGCGATCCTGACCGCCGACTGCCTGCCGGTGGTGCTTGCCGCCACCGACGGCAGCGAGATCGGCGCGGCCCATGCCGGCTGGCGCCGGCTGGCTGACGGCATGCTGGAAGCCACCGTGGCGGCGATGCAGACGCCCGCAGCGCAGCTGCAGGCCTGGCTGGGCCCGGCGGCAGGGCCGGCCGACTATGAGATCGGCGAGGAGGTGTTCCAGGCCTTCGTGGGCCACGACGCCAGCGCCGAGGCGGCCTTCAGCGCCACCCGCCCCGGCCACTGGAAGGTGGATCTGTACGCGCTGGCACGCCTGCGGCTGCAGGCGGTGGGCGTGGCGGCGGCGAACATCCATGGCGGCACGCTGTCGACCATGGCCGACCCGGACCTGTTCTCGCACCGCCGCGACCGCCGTACCGGGCGCATGGCCACCCTGGTGTGGATGGAGTGATGCCCGGCCCGCACGCGCAAGGTGCCGGGGCCACCATCGTTTTCGACGGCGTGTGCGTGCTTTGCAGCCGCTGGGTCAGCTTCCTGCTGCGCTTCGATCATCGTGGGCGCTACCGCTTTGCCGCGATGCAGGGGGCGCATGGTGCGGCGTTGCTGCGCGCGCATGGGTTGGACCCGGACGATCCGCTGTCGTTCCTGTTTGTGGATGCGCAGGGCGCCTGGACCGATACCGACGCGATCCTGCGCGTACTGGCAGGGCTGGGAGGCGCCTGGCGCGTGGCCGGGGTGGTGCGTGTGCTGCCGCGGCGCTGGCGTGATGGGGCGTACCGCGCGCTGGCGCGCAACCGCTACCGCTGGTTCGGGCAGCATGATGCGTGCTATCTGCCCAACCCGGACCAGGCCGCGCGGTTCCTGGATTGATTCCCGCCGGGCATGACCCGGCGCTGCTGGCGCTACCGGCGTATGTTGCTTGCTTGGCAGAGTCGACCGTTGGTCGACTGCCCTTCGCATGAGCCCCACAGTCCCGCGCTGCGCGCGATACGCGATACGCGATAGCCGATAGTCGACTAAGAGTCGACTCTACCGGTCCATGGATCCATCGATCCATCGGTCCATCGGTCCATCGGTCCGTCGATCCATCGCTTTGCCGCTCCGACTGCTTGCCGCGCGTGCCGTGCGGGCGCTGTGCTTCAGCCTTCCAGCGCGTCCAGGTAGCTGCGCCGCCAGTGGTTGATGTCGAACTCGCGCAGGTGCTCCATCATCGCGTGCCAGCGCTCCTGGCGCTTGCGCAGTGACATCGTGGCGGCCGTGGCGATCGCATCGGCCATGCCGTCCAGATCGTAGGGGTTCACCAGCAGCGCCTGCTTGAGTTCATCGGCGGCGCCGGCCAGCAGTGACAGCACCAGCACGCCGGGGTTGTCCGGATCCTGCGAGGCCACGTATTCCTTGGCCACCAGGTTCATGCCATCGCGCAGCGGCGTCACCAGGCCCACTGCGGCGGCGCGGTAGAAGCCGGTCAGCGTGGCATGGGTGAAGTTCTGGTTGACGTAGCGCAGCGGCGTCCAGTCCGGCGCAGCGTGGCCGCCGTTGATGTGGCCGGCGGTCTGTTCCAGCTGGCTGCGCAGCTGCCGGTACTCGGTGACATCCCCGCGCGAGACCGGGGCGATCTGCAGGTAGGTCAGCGTGCCGCGCTGGTCGGGGTGGCGCTCCAGGTAGCGCTCGAAGCCCTGGAAGCGCTCCGGCAGCCCCTTGGAGTAGTCCAGCCGGTCCACGCCGATGGCCAGCTGGCGATCGCGCAGGCTGCTGCGCAGGTCCTTCACCGCCGGTTTGCCGACTGCGTTGGCGGCCTGCTGGGCGATCAGTGCGGTGTCGATGCCGATCGGGAAGGCGGCCGCGCGGAAGCGGCGCCCGCCGGGGGCCTGCAGGGTGCCATCGCCCAGGACCGTGCCGCCGCCGAACAGCCGGACGTAGGTCTGGAAGCGGTCGGCATCGCGCTGGGTCTGGAAGCCGACCAGGTCGTAGGCGTACAGCGAGGAGAACAGCCGCAGGTGGTCGGGCATGGCCTGCAGCAGGTCGGCCGATGGCATCGGAATGTGCAGGAAGAAACCGATGCGGCAGCCGATGCCGCGCTCACGCAGCATCGCCGCCAGCGGAATCAGATGGTAATCGTGGATCCAGACGATGTCGTCTTCGCGCAGCAGCGGGGCCAGCCTGTCGGCGAACAGCGCGTTGACCTGGTGGTAGATCTCGCGCGTGCCGCGATCGTAGTCCACCAGGTCCAGACGGAAATGCAGCAGCGGCCACAGCGTGCGGTTGGCAAAGCCGTTGTAGTAGCCGTCCACATCGCGCTTGGACAGGTCCATGGTGACGTAGCGGATGTCGCCGTCCTGCTGCTCGTGCAGCGTGCCGCTGTCACGCGCGCTCTTGCCGCTCCAGCCGAACCACAGCCCGCCGTGTTCGCGCAGCGCGGCCAGCAGGCCCACCGCCAGCCCGCCGGCGCGGTTTTCACCGGGCAGCGCCACGCGGTTGGAGACGACGACCAGGCGGCTCACGAGGCCTCCTGCCAGGAGCGCGACAGGCGCATGGCGGCGGTGATCAGGCCCACGTGCGAATAGGTCTGCGGAAAGTTGCCCCAGGCCTCGCCGGAATCGAAGGCCAGGTCTTCCGACAGCAGGCCCAGGTGGTTGCGCTGCTCGAGCAGGCGCTCGAACATCTCGCGCGCCTCGTCCAGGCGGCCGATCGCCGCCAGCGCATCGATGTACCAGAAGGTGCAGATGGTGAAGCTGGTTTCCGGTGCGCCGAAATCGTCCGGGGCCACGTAGCGGTAGAGCGCATTGCCGTGCTTGAGATCGCGGCCGATCGCTTCGACGGTGGCGATGAAGCGCGGGTCGCTGGCTTCGATGAAGCCGATGTCGGCCAGCAGCAGCAGCGAGGCGTCCAGGCGGTGGCCATCGAAGGCATCGGTGAAGTGGCCCTGCTCGGCGTTCCACGCCTTTTCGATGATGCGCGCGTGGATGGTATCGGCACGTTCGCGCCAGTACTGCGCGCGGTCATCGCGCTTGAGCCGGATGGTGATCTTGCACAGGCGGTCGCATGCGGCCCAGCACATTGCGGCGGTATAGGTATGCACTTCGGTACGGCCGCGGAATTCCCACAGGCCGGCGTCGGGCACGTCGTGCAGCGCGAAGGCCTGTTCACCCAGCGGCTCCAGCCGCGCGAAGGCATGCGCATCGCCCGGGTCCTGCAAGCGGCGGTCGAAGAACAGCTGGGTGGAGGCCAGCACCACGCTGCCGTAGACATCGTGCTGGCGCTGCACCCAGGCCAGGTTGCCGCGGCGCACCGGGCCCATGCCACGGTAGCCGGACAGGGTGGGCACTTCGTCTTCGTCCAGCTTGGCCTCGAAGCTGATGCCGTACAGCGGCTGCAGGGTGCCGTCGGTGGTGGCGATGTTGAAGATGTAGCCCAGGAACTGCTCCATGCTGCGGGTGGCGCCCAGGCGGTTCAGCGCCCGCACTACGAAGGCGGCATCGCGCAGCCAGCAGTAGCGGTAATCCCAGTTGCGCACGCTGCCGGGCGCTTCGGGAATGGAGGTGGTCATCGCCGCGATGATCGCGCCGCTGTCCTCGTACTGGCACAGCTTCAGCGTGATCGCGCTGCGGATCACCGCGTCCTGCCATTCCAACGGAATGGACAGGTAGCGCACCCATTCGCGCCAGTAGTCGCGGGTGCGCTGGAAGGCTTCCTGCACGTAGCCGCTGATCGAGCGGGTCAGCGATTCATCCACGCCCAGGATCAGGTGAATGGGGTGGTTGAGCACGAACGGCAGGATTTCGCGCACGAAGCGCACCGGCACGTCGGTGGTCAGGCGCAGCACGTGGTCGGGCAGGATCCAGCGCACGTGGTTGCTGCCCCAGGTCGATTCGGGCACCTGCGCACCCCAGTCGGCCAGCGGCCGCGCCAGCACGCGGATGCGGGGGCTGCCGGCCAGCGGGCGCACCTGGCGGATCAGGCTGACCGGCCGGTAGAAGCGGTCGTTCTGGCGCCAGCGCGGGGCGAAATCGAGGATCTCCAGCACGCCACCGTGGCTGTCACGCAGCACGGTGCGCAGGATCGCGGTGTTGGTCAGGTATTCCTGCTCGCTGTCGACGAAGTCTTCCAGCTCGATGGCGAAATCGCCGCCCTCCTGCTGGTTGGGGCCGAGCAGGGCACAGAAGGCGGGGTCGCCATCGAAGGTGGGCAGGCAGCTCCAGACAACGCGGGCGCGCTTGTCGAGCAGGGCGCCGAAGCTGCCGTTGCCGACCACGCCCAGATCAAGCGTGGCTTGATCGGAAGTAGCTTGGGTCATCACGCTGGACATCTCGGTTGCGGCCGCGTGGGGCGGCGGGTCAATAGGCATTCTCACGCAGCCATGCGTGCACGCTGCGTATGTCCGGCAGGGCGAATACGGCCGCACTGGGCTCGCGTTCACCCACCAGCACGCTCCAGCCATGCAGGCTGTTGGCGGCATCGAAGCCGAATTCATCGGTCAGGTCGTCGCCGATGAACACGGGCAGGCGGCCACGGAACGGCAGGTACTGCATCAGCCGGCGCACCGCGCGGCCCTTGTCGCTGCCCACCGGTACGAACTCCACCACGTGGTCGCCCGGCTGCAGCCGGTAGTTGCTGTGGCCGCGGATATGGCGGTCGGCGAACGCGCGCACCTCGTTGGCCGCGTGCGGGGCACCGCGCCAGTGCAGGGCTAGGCTCGGGCCCTTGTCTTCCACCAGCACTCCCGGGTGGCCGTGGGCGAAGCGCATGGCCTGCTGGTGCAGGGCATGCAGCCAGTCGCCGGTGTGGTCATCGTGGCTGTCGCGGATCACCTGGCCATCCTGCCCGCGCAGCTCATGGCCGTGCAGGCCGGCCGAGGGCAGCAGCAGGGGGGCGAACAGGGCGTCGAGCTGTTCCAGCGGGCGGCCACTGACCAGGGCGACGGCGCCCTCCAGACGGTCGCTGATGCGGCCGATGGCCTCGCGGATGTCCGGCAGCAGCTGTACCGAATCGGGGCGCTCGGCGAACTCGATCAGGGTGCCATCGACATCAAGGAACAATGCACACGCATCGTCCAGCAGCGGCGGCGGCGGACGAAGGGTGAGGTCGTTGGCCATGCACGGCACGATGCCAGTGCGGGCGTGTAGAGCGGGTCGAGGCGGGGCAAAGTCGACTGTTGGTTGACGCCTTCTGCATGAATGGTCCCGCGCTGCGCGCGATAGTCGACTAACAGTCGACTCTACCCCCCCCTGGCTCTGCCCGGCTGGCCCACCATCTTGGTGGGCCAGCCGTTTGCAGGTCAGAAGGTGTAACGCACGCGGCCGTAGTAGTACGCGCCGTTGCTGCCGATCGGCGAGAGCACGTCGTACGGCAGGTTGCCGAAGTAGTAGATGTCGGTGTTGGAGCGGTCGGAGTAGGTATCGCCCAGGTTCTGCCCGCCCACCGCCACGCTCCAGTGGGCGTTGACGCGGTATTCCACTTCCGCATCCAGCTGGTACTTGGCCGCATAGGTCTGGCGCGGAATGTGGCCATCGCCGAAGTTGAACACGCGCGTGGCACTGCCGTAGCGGTTGACGCGGCTGGTCAGGGTCCAGTGGTCATTGCTCCAAGTGCCGGACACCGAGGCGCGGGTGCGCGGGGTGGCATCGGTCAGCGTGTTGGTTTCCTCGATGCCGAACAGCACGTAGTCCGGGTTCAGGCCGCGCAGCGCCGCCGGGGTGGCCAGCGTGTTCTTCAGCGTGGTCTTGGTGTAGGCCCAGGTGCCGGTCAGCAGCAGCTGGCCACCGGCCAGCGCCTGCCGCCAGTTGCTGACCAGTTCGGCACCGCGGGTGCGGGTGTCGGCGGCGTTGACGAAGAAACTGGCGCTCTGCAGGCCGCTGACGCCGTAGTTCTGCTGCACGAAGCTGGTCAGGGCATCGCCGGTGATGCTTTCCGACAGCGCGATGCGGTCGTCGATGTCGATCTGGAACACGTCCAGCGACAGGTCGAAGTGCTCGCCCACGCGGCTGGTGAAGCCCAGCGAGGTGTTCAGCGATTTTTCCGGCTTCAGGTCGGTCGCACCCAGGCCACGCGCGATCGGGTTGTTCACCGACAGCAGGCGGCCCTGCACCAGCTGGCCGCCGGCGTTGTAGCCGGTGGAGGTGGATTCGTAGCCGATCTGCGCCAGCGACGGCGCGCGGAAGTTGTTGGAGATGGCACCGCGCAGGGCGAAGGCCGGGGTGAATTCGTAGCGCAGGCCCAGCTTGCCGGTCAGCTCGCCACCGAAATCATCGGAATGTTCATAGCGTGCGGCCAGGTCGGTGGAGAAGTGCTCGCCGAACTGGCTGGCCAGGCTGGCGTAGACGCTGCTGACATCGCGCGAGAGCGTGGCGGCATCCTGCGGGGTCAGGCCACCACCGGCCTGCGAGCCGGCGGGACGGTTGGTGAACGGGCCGGCGGCATAGCTGGCCGGATCGCCCGGACGCGTCTGGTAGCGCTCGTGGCGCACTTCGGCGCCCAGCCCCAGCGTGTGGGTGATGCCCGCCGCCTGCTCGAACGCGCGGGTCACATCCAGGTTGCCCACGGTCTGCGCGTAGCTGTAATCGGCGGTCTTGAAGCGGATCGGGCTGCTTGGGCCCAACGAGGCGTTGATCGAATCGCGCAGGCCGTAGGTGAAGTCATTGCGGCCGTAGTCCACGCTGGCATCGTAGGTCCAGTCCGACCACTGGCCGCGCGCGCCGGCCACCAGCTGCAGGTCGCGGTTGTCGCCCAGCGATACCGGGCGGTAGCCGTTGGGGTAGACCTGCTGCCAGTTGGCATCGCTATCGGGGTAGCGGAAGTAGTTGGCGCCCTCGGAATTGCGCTTGTTCCAGGTGCCGAACGCATACGCGGTGGAGGTCTGGCCGAACGGCAGCCGGCCGTTGAACCACAGGTTGGTGTCACGCGTGGCGCTGTCGCCCAGCACGTAGTTGCGCTTGCCCTGCAGGGCCAGGTTGGTCGGGCTCTGGTCCCACGGCGGAATCTGGTCGAAGCCGGCGCGGTTGGTGGCGTCGTGGTGCTTGTATTCCACGCCGGCGCGGATGAAGCCACCGGTCTCGCCCAGGGCCTTGCCGAACTTGGCGGTGACGTTGCCGGTCTGGCCGTCGGTGAGGGTGCGGCCGATCGGCTTGAGGTCGGTGTGGTTGGCGCCGTAGCTGGCTTCGATCTCGCCACCGTCGCCGCCGTCATCGAGGATGACGTTGATCACGCCGGCCACCGCGTCGGAGCCATACAGCGCGCCGGCGCCATCGCGCAGCACTTCGATGCGCTTGATCGCGCTGACCGGAATCGAATTGAAATCGACCGGCGTGGTGCCCTTGCCGATCTTGCTGTCGGTGTTCACCAGTGCGGTATGGTGGCGGCGCTTGCCGTTCACCAGCACCAGTACCTGGTCGGGCGACAGGCCACGCAGCTGCGCGGCACGCACGTGGTCGGCACCGCCGGAGTTGGACTGGCGCGGGAAATTAAACGACGGCAGCAGCGCCTGCAGCGCGCTGCCCAGTTCGCCGTTGACCACGCCGGCCTTGCGGATGTCCTCGGCGGTCAGCACGTCCACCGGCGACGTGGATTCAAGCACGGTGCGGTTGGAGGCGCGCGTACCAGTGACGATCACCGTGTCCAGGTTGGTGGCGTCGTGCTTGGCGGCGCCCTGGGCCAGGGCGAGGGTGGGGGACAGCGCGAGAGCAATGGCGAAGCCCAGCGGCGACGCGGACAGGTGGGGGGACATGCAGACCTCAGCAACAACGACGTGGAAGGGGGGGGAGATAGTTTCACTTACATCCATTCGGATGAAGAGATATATTATCTTCGCGTGATGGCCGCCGGTGACGCAAGTCCCCAGCGCTGATCGCATCAGCTCATGCCGCCGTGGCATGAGCTGATTGGTTGCAGCCGCAACCGAAACGCGGGTGTACCTTCCGTGCCCCGCCGTGTTTCCTCCGCCCCTTCCCCGGAGTCGTACCTCCATGAAACGCCTTGGCCTCGTGTTCGCCGTGCTGCTGGCCACCAGCGGCTGCGCCAGCCTGTCTTCGACCACCCCCAGTGCCTACGCCACCGCGCCGAGCATGCAGGGCGATGCCGCGCGTCCGTCCAGCGCCAGCGGCTGGGTGCGCAGTGAGCTGTACTTCGGCGTGGGCGAAGAGCAGGGCGCTGGCAACCGGCCGCAGGCCGACACCATCAGCGACGCGCAGTGGCGTGAGTTCCTGGACAAGGAAGTCACCCCGCGCTTCCCCGACGGCCTGACCGTGTTCGATGCCTACGGGCAGTGGCTGTTCCGTGGCGATGCCGCGCCCAATCGCCTGCGCACCAAGGTGCTGGTGGTGCTGCACGAAGACACCCCGCAGCGCCGTGCCGACATCGAGGCCATCCGCCTGGCGTGGAAGCAGAAGACCCGGCACCAGTCGGTGCTGTGGTCGCGGCAGGCGGTTGACGTATCGTTCTGACCTGGAGGCGCCAGCGTGGCGCCGCAGGGAACGATGATGAAACACAGGGAACGCGTGCTGGGCCTGCTGCTGGCGGGCCTGCTGGTGCCGCTGGCACAGGCTGCTGACAACGCTGCTCCGTTGCGCTTCCAGCCCGCTCCCGGCGTGCAGGTGCAGGCCACCGCGCAGCCCAATGGCCGGATTGCCGTGCGTGGCCTGCCAGCGGGCGTGCAGCAGCTGGCGCCGCCGGAAGATGCCGATGGCACGGTGCGGCTGAGCGCGGAAGACGTCGATTTCGATGGCCGGCCGGAGCTGGTGGCACGCGTGCCGGTGGGCATGGTCAACGAGGCGGTGGTGGTCTACCGCTTCGATGCGGCCACCGGGCGTTTCGCACCGCTGCCCTTTGCCGATCATGGCCAGTCGCAGTGTGGCGGGCCGATGGGGCTGACCCTGGATGCGGCGCAGCGCGTGGCCGGCAGCAGCTGCCGCAGCGGGCCGATGTGGTACGTCGACCTGTACCGCCCCGATGGCACGCGCATGGTGCTGTACCGCGCCGAGCGGCTGTTGTACCTGGGCGATGCGCTGGCCACCGCGCTGCAGCTGGATGCCGTGGAGAACGAGGGCCCGCTGGCGGTGTGGAGCACCTACAGCGCCACGGGTACCGTGGAAGAACACGCGATCAACGATGGCCTGTCCACGCCAGCGCATGGCCAGCCGCTGCGCGCGCTGGGGGCGGCGGTCGTGCCGGCGCGCCTGCTGCTGTTCGATCGGCCCGGTGCCGCCAGCACGCAGCGTTACCTGCTGCGCGGTGACCGCGTGGAACTGCTTGATGAGCACGATGGCTGGGTGCAGGTGCGCTACCGGAACGCGAAACGCGGGGCGGTGCTGGGCTGGATCAACGTGAACTGAGCGGGTTGGCTGCTGGCGGCTGAACGCCGGTCGCGGCGTCTGCCACTGCGGCACCGTTGCTGCGCCATTGCCCACGGAACGCTCACCCCATGGGGTCTAGCCTCGGGATTCCCCCGTACAAGGCTGTTGTCCCATGAGCAAGCGCGTTGCCGAGATCGTCGTCGATACACTGCAGCAGGCCGGGGTGCGCCGCTGCTATGGCATCGTCGGCGACACCCTGAACCATGTCACCGATGCGCTGCATGGCAGCGAGATTGAATGGGTGCATGTCCGCCATGAAGAAGTGGCCGCCTTCGCCGCCGGTGCCGATTCGCTTGTCAGCGGCCAGTTGACCGCCTGCGCCGGCTCGTGCGGGCCCGGCGGCCTGCACTTCATCAACGGCATCTTCGAAAGCAACCGCAACCGTGCGCCGATGGTGCTGATCGCCAGCCAGGTGGTCACCAGCGAACTGGGCATGGAATTCCCGCAGGAAGCGGATTTCAAGGCGGTCTACGGCAGCTGCACGGTGTTCTGCGAGCAGGTGCACAGCGCGCAGCAGGCGCGGCGCGTGGCGGCGCTGGCCTGCCAGGCGGCGATCAGCCGCCGCGGCGTGGCGGTGGTGATCCTGCCGGCCGATATCAGCGAGGCCGAGGTGAAGCACGATGTGCCGTTCTCGGTGCATTACACCCAGTCGGTACTGCGCCCGGCTGACGCCGAACTGCAGCGCATCGCCGAGCTGCTGGGCAGGGCAAGCGCATCGGCATCTATGCCGGCGCCGGCTGCCAGGGCGCGCATGCGCAGCTGCTTGAACTGGCCGGCCGCCTGCAGGCACCGGTGGCGCACACCTAGCGTGCCAAGGATTTCGTCGAACCGGCCAACCCCTACAACATGGGCATGACCGGCATCTTCGGCATCGAATCGGGCTTCCAAACGCTGATGGAGTGCGACACGCTGCTGCTGCTCGGCGCGGATTTCGCCTGTGGCCAGTTCTACCCGGATAAGGCCACGATCATCCAGGTCGACCGCGATGGTACTCATCTGGGGCGTCGCCATCCGGTGGATCTCGGCGTGGTCGGTGACATCGGCCCGACGCTGGATGCACTGCTGCCGATGCTGGCGCCGCGCGAAGACCGCAGTTTCCTGGACGAGTGCATTTCCCATCGCGACAAGGCGCTGGCCAAGCGCGCGAAGGAGGAAGAGGCCGGCGAAGGCGAGCTGATCCACCCGCAGCACCTGACCGCGCTGCTGGACCGCCACGCCGCTGACGATGCCCTGTTCACCGCCGACGGCGGTTCGCCGATGGTGTGGGTGCTGCGCCACATCCGCGTCAACGGACGCCGCCGCACGCTGACCAGCCTGCTGCACGGCACGATGGCCAATGCGATGCCGCAGGCGCTGGGCCTGCAGAAAGCCTTCCCCGGCCGCCAGGTGATTTCGCTGTCCGGCGATGGTGGCCTGGCCATGCTGCTGGGCGATCTGCTGACCGCCGTGCAGGAAAACCTGCCGATCAAGGTGGTGGTCTACAACAACAGCTCGCTGAACTTCGTGGAGCTGGAGCAGAAGGTGGAAGGCCTGCTGGACAACTACACCGACCTGAAGAACTCCGATTTCGGCCGCCTGGCCGAGGTGATCGGCTTCTACGGCCGCACCGTGACCCGCAGCGAGGATCTGGAGGCGGCGGTGCGCGAGTTCCTGGCCCAGCCCGGCCCGGCGCTGCTGGACGTGCATAGCAACCGTGCCGAGCTGGTGATGCCGCCGCAGATCGAGGCCAGGCAGGTGGCCGGTACCGCGCTGTATGCCGCCAAGACGGTGCTGGGCGGGCGCATCGAGGACGTCAAAGACCTGGTGGGCAACTTCCTGAAGAAGTGAGGGTGTGGGGTGGGTGATGCAGGGCTGCGCCCTGCACCCGCCGAGGCGACGTCAATGTCAACGTCAACGTCCAAAGTGCGCTATCCGTGGGGTGACGGGGTGGGCCCGGTGGCGGACACCCCCGCCACCGGACCCACCCCGCCTTCGCCGGTTGGCCGGTGGCCCATCGATCGACGGTAGTGCCGGCCGTTGGCCGGCAACCAGGCGGTGTCTGGAATCAAGGCAACAGGAGCGAAGCGACCGGAGGTGGCTTTTGATCCTTTGAATCGCTCCCGTGGCTGGCGCACGCAGGGCACCCACCCACCCGGCCAGCCCGGGAAATGCCCTCCGCCACCCGCCACGAGGGGCTCTGCCGCTGGCTGGAACCCATCATTCCATGACGGCATTGGCGCAGGGGCCCGGCTGGCCCTACCATCGGCGATCCCCACCCCACCGCAGCCCCTTCCATGCCTGCTCTTGCCCCTGCCGCCGCATCGCGGCGCTGGTTCGTCGCTGGCGACTTCAACGGCTTCTTCGGCCTGGTCGTCGACAACCTCTCCATCCTCGGCTTCATCGCCATGGCCCTGGTCGGGATCTTCCAGTTCCCCGCCGACGTGGTGTTCGGCCGCATGTTCCCCGGTACCGCCTTCGGCGTGCTGGCGGGCAACCTGCTGTACACGCTGATGGCGCGCCGCCTGGCCGCACGCACCGGCCATGACGATGTCACCGCCATGCCGCTGGGCCTGGATGCACCGACCAGCATCGGCATGGCACTGCTGGTGCTGGGCCCGGCATTTGCCGCGTTCAAGCAGCAGGGGCTGGACCCGCATGCGGCGGCCATCGCCACTTGGCAGCTGGGCATGGCCTCGCTGGTCATCATGGGCGTGCTGAAGCTGATCCTCTCCTTCTTCGGTGAGGCGGTGACCCGCGCGCTGCCGCGTGCGGCGCTGCTGGGCTCGATTGCCGGTATCGCGCTGGTGCTGATGGGCCTGCTGCCGCTGCTGGAAACCCTGCGTTCGCCGCTGGTCGGCTTCACCACGCTGGGCCTGCTGCTGTATGTGCTGATCGCCAAGGGCAAGCTGCCGATTCGTGGCCCGGGCGTGCTGCTGGCCTTCGTGTTCGGCACCGTGCTGTATTACGGGCTGGGCCTGGCCGGGTTGGGTGTGCCGGGCTTCGTCATTCCCGAGTGGGTGCCGCCGCAGGTGGTGCTGCCGCTGCCGACGCTGGGCTTCATCGATGGCCTGCCCACCGCGATGACCTACCTGCCGCTGCTGCTGCCGTTCGGCCTGCTGATGGTGGTCGGCGGCATCAACGTGTGTGAAAGCGCGCGTGCGGCCGGCGATGACTACCGCACCCGCGACATCCTGCTGGTGGAAGCGGCGGCCACGCTGGTGGCCGGCCTGTGCGGTGGCGTGGCGCAGACCACGCCGTACATCGGCCAGCCGGCCTACAAGCACATGGGCGCGCGCAGTGGCTACACGCTGCTGACCGGCCTGTTCGTGGGCATCGGCGGCATGCTGGGCATCATCTCCGGGCTGGTGCAGTGGCTGCCGCTGGCCGTGCTGGCGCCGATCATCGTGTACGTGTCCATCGACATCACCACCCAGGCGTTCCGGGCCACGCCACGCCAGCATGCCGGTGCGATGGTGCTGGGCTTCCTGCCCTCGGCGGCCTACCTGCTGGCGATCAAGGCCCCGGGCTGGATTCCGCCGGAACAGATGGGCGCGCTGCTGACCCATGTGGACGGCCACGGGCTGCCCGAGCTGGCGGTGATCTTCGCGCTGGGCAATGGCTTCATCATCACCGCGATGCTGTGGATCGCCACGGTGGCGGCGATGATCGATGGCCGCCTGCGCCGCGCCTGCGGCTTCCTGCTGGCGGCCGCGGTGCTGACGCTGTTCGGCCTGATCCATTCGGTGGACCCGCGTGGCGGCATCTATCTGCCGTGGGACCTGGACGGGCTGGCGCGCATCATCAGCTGGCAGTTCACCGGTGCGTACGTCGCGCTGGCAGTGCTGCTGGGCCTGCTGTCGCTGCAGAAGCAGTCGGTGAAGCCGCTGGATGGGCATGGCTGATCGCGGTGGCTGGGAGGCTTCTGGTGTTCATGGGGTTGCCGGCCAACGGCCGGCACTACCCTTGCGAGAGGGTAAGGGTTGCATTGAGGCCACGGCCCGCATGACCCCTGCGAGGGGTAACGGCTGCATTGGGGCCCAGCCCGCATGACCCGGTAGTGCCGGCCGTTGGCCGGCAACTGCAGCAGACGTCCCACGTTCATGAGGGTACCGCCCACCTCCGCCGCGCGTCAGGCCTCGCCATCCAGCTCTGGGTAGTGCCGGAAGATGCCGTTGGTGTTGAACGCCAGCCGCCGTTCCGAGGCCAGGTAGGCGGCGATGTTCGGCCGCTGCTCGACGCGGTCCTTCAACGCACGCAGCAGGGGCAGCGACGGCCACAGTGCCTGCATGCGGCGCGGGAACATGTAGTCCAGCCCGCTCAGCAGCTGGAACAGCGACAGGTCCACGTACGAGTGCTTGCGCAGCGGGTGGCGGCCGCCGTTGGCCTTGAGCACCTGCTCGAAATAGCCGAGGAACTTCGGCAGCCGCTCGCCGCGCATCGAGGCGGCGCGTGCGCGGGCTTCGGCCTTCTGCTCGTCGTAGTACTTGGAGGCGGCAATGGGGTGGTGGGTGTCGTGCACTTCGGCCACCAGATCGGCGAGGGTCAGCTGCAGCTGCAGCGCCTGCATGCGCCGCGAGGCGGCCTGCGGCACCAGGTCCAGCGTTGGCCCGAGGAAATCGAGGATGGCCGCCACCTGTGCGAACACCTGCCGGCCTGCCTTCAGGAACGGCGGCGCGAACGGCTGCGGGCCCTCCGCGTGCCCCTCCAGGAAGGCATCCATCACCGCATCGCCGTGCACGCGTGCCATTTCGATGTAATCGGCACCGGCATCTTCCAGCGCCAGGCGGATGAATTTGCCACGGCCCTGGATGCCGGTCCAGTAGTACAGGGCGTACTGCATGGGAATTCTCCGGAAGGCAGGCCCACAGCCTCGCGCGTGGCGCGCAAAGCTCACGTGATCATTCGGCTGCACGGTTCAGCCAGCAGGCAATCAACCGGGCGGTGCGCTGGGGCCGATGGTGAGGGTGTCCTGGCGGTTGAGCGTATCGGCCAACGCGTAACGGTAGCCCGTGGCCAGAATTTCCAGGTAGCTGTCGTTACCGGTCAGGATGAACAGCTGCAGGTCGCGCAGGCCGCGCGGATCGTAATGCGCGCGAAGGGCCGCCAGGCCCGGGTGTTCGAGCGCCCGGTACAGGCCGGAAAACGGGCAGTGGCCGGTATCACGCCAGTGCTGGATCTCATCGGCAGGTGTCTGTTCCAGCTGGATATCGCCGTGGTGCATCTCATCGAAGTTGCCTCCCCGGCAGCGTGCCTCATGCACGCCCTCGAACCACACCTGCAGCGTACGGTAGTGCAGGCCGGTGCGGGCTTCGTAGTCGGCCAGTGATTGTGCTTCCACGTGAACCTTTGCGCTGAGATCCTGTTCGCGATAGAGCAGGCTCAGGTCGACCGTGCTGATGCGGAAGGGCACGGGTTCGGTACGCAGCAGCATGCAGGCACTCCATTGCAGGGACACGGCATTGGGCTCCGTGCGCAGCATGCTGTCAACGTGCAACCCGAACGTAGCCCGAACGAGGGGGGAACCGTCCGGCCATGCAGGGGTCACACTGTGTCCATGCAGCAGACGTGAGGAGGTACGACATCATGCAGAATGGAAAAGCGGTATGGCCCTGGGTGGTCGGGCTGGTGGTGATTGGTGGTGCGGGCGCGTGGTTGTTCCGCGATTCGTTCGGGCACGCTGAAGCGCCACCGCCCACCGTGGCGGCCGCCGACGCGCCCGCAACAGCACCGGCCGGCAGCTCGCCACCCGCGCCCACGCCGCCGCCGGTACAGCACCCGCTGGACACCGAAGCGGCCGCCGACCCGGCGCTGCCGAAGCTGGCTGACAGCGACGCAGCCGCGTGGGAGGCGCTGGGTACGCTGTTCCCGGGCGAGGGCGCGCTGGCGCCGCTGATGCGCGAATTCCTGATCCAGCGTCTGGTCAGCCATATCGACAACCTGGACAAGCCCAGCGTGCCCTCCACGGTGCTGGCGGTGCGGCCGTTGCCGGGCAGCCTGCAGGTGGAAGCGGCCGCGGACGCAGACGGCAGCGAGCGGATCGCCGCCGCCAACGCCGCGCGCTATGCGCCCTACGTGAAGGCGTTCACCGCCGCCGATGCCGACGCCGTGGGCAAGGCCTATGTGCGCTTCTACCCGCTGGTGCAGAAGACCTATGCCGAGCTGGGCCGCCGTGACGCCTACTTCAACGACCGCCTGGTCCAGTTGATCGACCACCTGCTGGCAACACCGGAACCGGCGCGCCCGCTGGCGGTTGAACGCGATGAACGCGGCCGTTACCGCTTCGCCGATCCGGCGCTGCAGTCGCGCTCGGTCGGGCAGAAGGCGCTGCTGCGCCTGGACCTGCAGCAGGAACGCGCGGTGAAGCAGCAGCTGCGCGCGATCCGCAGCGCGGTCACCCGCGGCTGACGGGGCCGCAGGGCTGTCATCGCGATCGTGCTAGCTTCGGGGTTCGGGTAGACAGGAGTAACCGGATGCACAAGGCAGGTGTGGGCATGGGTGTGCTGCTGGTGGCGCTGAGCGCCTCGGCAGCACCACACCCGGGTGACATCAACGATTCCTACGGTTACACCGGCGGCGTGCGCCACGCCAAACTGGGTGCGCTGCAGGCGATGGGCCAGGCCAAGGGCGCGAAGGGCCAGCTGGGTACCGCCGGCTACTTCCGCGTACGCGGTGAGCTGGACAAATCCAGCGAGGCGGCGCGCCAGTGCCTGTCGTCGGTAGCCGATGAACCGGCTGCGTCGGTCAAGGGCGTGGCCTACCTGTGCGCGTCCACGCTGGCCGGCAATGCGCTGCTGCAGGGTGATATTGCCGGCTGGGCGCGGCAGATGCAGACGGTACGCGGCCTGTTCGACCGCGATGTACGGCCGCTGCTGACCGGGCCGGCGGCCTCGGCCTATGTGGTGGAGGTGATGGCGCCCAGCTTCGAGCGTTTCGTCGAGTGGCCGCGCAGTGCGCTGGCCGTGGCGGCGCCGCCAGCCGATGTCAGCGTGCCGATCCAGCTGCAGAACGAGCTGCCCACGATCAACCTGCAGGTGCGCACCGCCAGCGGTGAACGCGATCTGCGGGTGCACCTGGACACCGGTGCGGCGCGTTCGCGCATCGGCCGGCGGCTTGCCACCGAACTGGGCCTGGCACTGACCGAGGGCTTCATCGCGGCGGACACGCAGGGCAAGCAGCGGTTTGCGCTGGCCGCGCCGGTGGATCTGGCCATCGGCGAGCTGGACGTGCGCCAGGTGTCCTTCGAGGTGCTGGGCGAGGATGACCTTCCGCGTATCGGCCTGGACGTGCTGCGCGCGCTGGGCCGGGTGCGCATCAACAAGGATGCGCTGGCGGTGCAGGCCACGGCCACGCCGGTGCCGTGTACCCGGCGCATGGCCACCGTGTCCACGCTGTGGGGCGGTGCCTACGAGATGCGCTACCCGATCCGCAGCGGCAAGGAGAGCGTGCTGATCCGCGTGGATACCGGCTTCAACGGTGCGTTCCAGCCGCGCGGCATCATGCCCAACCCGCCGCCGACGCAGGTGCAGCGCCGCAAGAACATCATCACCACCAATGGCGCCGAGGACGTGCAGTACGTGGAGGCCTCCACGCCGGTGATGATCGGTGATGAAGTCCTGAACCTGCCGGTGGACCTGACCCTGGTGCCGGGCGAACTGTTCAACCCCGACTGGCGGGCGGGCTTCGCCGGCACCCAGCGCTACAGCTTCTACATGGACGTGGCCAGCAGCTATGGTTGCCCGGTGCCGGTACCGCAGGCGCCGCTGCTGCCGCCGCGGCCGCAGGCACCACCGCCGGCCCCAGCCGTTCCGGCACCGCCGCAGGGCTGAGCCGGGCGCATCGGCGCGGCGGGGCGGCGTGATTGCGTTGGATCAACGCGCCGCCTACGCGCGGTGCGGCATGCTGGCCGCAGGCTGACCAGGCCGGGGATGCTGTCGCGGCCACCCTTGAAACCGGGGTGGGCAACCGCATCTTTCCAGCATCGCCGGCGCGGGCCGGCCCTTGATGACCGATGAGGTTTCGCAATGCGGATGGACAAGCTCACCTCGCGTTTCCAGCAGGCGCTGGCCGACGCACAGTCGCTGGCCGTGGGCCGCGACAACAGCATCATCGAACCGGTACACCTGTTCAGCGCGCTGCTGGACCAGCAGGGTGGCAGCACGCGCCCGTTGCTGGCCCAGGCCGGCGTGAACGTGCCGGTGCTGCGCGAGCGCCTGACCGAGGCGCTGGACGCGCTGCCGAAGGTGTCCGGGCAGGCCGGCAGCGTTTCGCTGGGCAATGACCTGGGGCGCCTGCTGAACCAGACCGACAAGCTGGCCCAGCAGAACGGCGATGCCTTCATTGCCAGCGAATGGTTGGTGCTGGCCGCGTTGGAAGACGGCGGCACGCTGGGCATGGCGCTGCGTGCGGCCGGTGCTGACAAGGCACGGCTGCAGACCGCCATCGACAAGCTGCGTGGCGGCGAGAGCGTGCAGTCGGAAAGTGCCGAGGAACAGCGCCAGGCGCTGGAAAAGTACACCATCGACCTGACCGCGCGCGCCGAGAGCGGCAAGCTGGACCCGGTGATCGGCCGCGATGAGGAGATCCGCCGCACCATCCAGGTCCTGCAGCGCCGCACCAAGAACAATCCGGTGCTGATCGGCGAACCGGGCGTGGGCAAGACCGCGATCGTGGAGGGCCTGGCCCAGCGCATCGTCAACGACGAAGTGCCCGAAGGCCTGCGCGGCAAGCGCGTGCTGTCGCTGGACATGGGCGCGCTGATCGCCGGCACCAAGTTCCGCGGCGAATTCGAAGAGCGCCTGAAGGGCGTGCTGAACGACCTGGCCAAGAGCGAAGGGCAGATCATCCTGTTCATCGACGAGCTGCACACCATGGTGGGCGCGGGCAAGGCCGACGGCGCGATGGATGCGGGCAACATGCTCAAGCCGGCGCTGGCACGCGGCGAGCTGCACTGCGTCGGCGCCACCACGCTGGATGAGTACCGCAAGTACATCGAGAAGGATGCCGCGCTGGAGCGCCGCTTCCAGAAAGTGGTGGTGGGCGAGCCCAGCGTGGAGGACACCATCGCCATCCTGCGCGGGCTGAAGGAAAAGTACGCCGTGCACCATGGCGTGGAGATCACCGACCCGGCCATCGTGGCCGCCGCCACGCTCTCCAACCGCTACATCACCGACCGCCAGCTGCCGGACAAGGCCATCGACCTGATGGACGAGGCCGCCTCGCGCCTGCGCATGGAGATCGATTCCAAGCCGGAGGAACTGGACCGTCTTGAGCGTCGCGTCATCCAGCTCAAGATCCAGCGCGAGATGCTGAAGAAGGAAAAGGACGATGCCTCGCGCCAGCGCCTGGCCGACCTGGAGAACGATATCGACGCGCTGGAGCGCGAGTTCTCCGACCTCAACGAAGTGTGGAAATCGGAAAAGGCCGCCCTCCAGGGTGCCACCCGCATCAAGGAAAAGATCGAGCAGGCCCGCCAGGAGCTGGAGTCTGCGCAGCGCCGGCAGGATTTCGCACGCATGAGCGAAATCCAGTACGGCCAGCTGCCGCAGCTGGAAAAGCAGCTGGAGGCCGCGCAGGAAGCGGAGAACAACGATTTCAAGCTGGTGCAGGACCGGGTGACCGACGAGGAGATTGCTGAGGTCGTCTCGCGCTGGACCGGCATTCCGGTCAACAAGATGCTCGAAGGCGAGCGTGACAAGCTGCTGCGCATGGAAGAGGTGCTGCACAACCGCGTGGTCGGCCAGGAAGAGGCGATCCGCGTGGTGTCCGATGCGGTGCGCCGTTCGCGTGCGGGCCTGTCCGATCCGAACCGGCCCGGCGGCTCGTTCCTGTTCCTGGGCCCCACCGGCGTGGGCAAGACCGAGCTGTGTAAGTCGCTGGCCGAATTCCTGTTCGACAGCGCCGATGCGATGATCCGCATCGACATGAGCGAGTTCATGGAAAAGCACAGCGTGGCGCGACTGATCGGTGCGCCCCCGGGCTACGTGGGCTACGAGGAAGGCGGCTACCTGACCGAGGCGGTGCGCCGCCGGCCGTATTCGCTGATCCTGCTGGACGAGGTGGAGAAGGTGCACACCGATGTGTTCAACATCCTGCTGCAGGTGTTGGACGATGGCCGCCTGACCGATGGCCAGGGCCGCACGGCGGACTTCCGCAACACCGTCATCGTGATGACCTCGAACCTGGGCTCGCACCAGATCCAGGACATGAGCGGCGATGACAGCCCGGAGGCCTACACGCAGATGAAGGCGGCGGTGATGGGCGTGGTGCAGGCGCACTTCCGCCCGGAATTCATCAACCGGCTGGACGACATCGTGGTGTTCCACCCGCTGGACAAGCAGCAGATCAAGCAGATCGCGCGCATCCAGATGCGTGGGCTGGAAAAGCGCCTGGGCGAGCGTGGCCTGAAGCTGCAGGTGTCCGATGCGGCCTTCGACCTGCTGGGCAACGTGGGCTTCGACCCGGTCTACGGTGCGCGGCCGCTGAAGCGTGCGATCCAGGCGCAGCTGGAGAATCCGCTGGCGCAGAAGATCCTGTCCGGTGCGTTCAGTACCGGCGATACGATCGCGGTGGATGCACACGGCGGCCAGCTGGCGTTCCAGACCGCGTGATGCCGTGGCAGGTGCCGGCGAGAAGCCGGCACCTGGCGGCCTGCTCAAGGCCTCAGAAGCGGCGGCTGTAGCCGCTGATCATGGTGAACTGGTTGGCCTTCTGCACGATCGGGCTGTCGGCGGCGTCGCCCATCAGGCGCGCGCCTTCGGCGCTGATGTACCAGTCGCTGCGGTCGCTGATGACGTGGCGCCAGGTCAGCCCCAGCCCGGCGCTGGTGAAGCCGGCCTTCGGGGTGAAGCGCTGGAACTTCGAGCTGGCCGACTGCGCGGCGCTGACGCCGTACCAGGTCTGCAGGTAGCCCTGGTTGCCGTACTCCGCCGAAGCGGTGACGCTCAGCTGGCCGCCGGCCAGCGGGAACAGCGGCACTTCGGCGGCCAGCAGCACCTGGGTGGTGGCCAGGCCGTTGTCGCCGCGGTCGCTGTCACGCGGGGTGTACTGCAGCGTGGTGCTCAGCACAGCGCCGCCAATCACGTAGGCAGCAGCCACGCCGACCATGACACGGCTACGGATGTGGCCCATGCCACGGAGATGGTCGGAGCCCTCAAGGAACGCATCCTTGTCGCGACGGCTGCTACTGGCCGAAACATAGCTGCGCAGGGTCGTGCGTCCGTCGATGCTCGTACTCCAGCCAATGCCACCCGTACCGAGAAACCAGCCCCCGGGGGAGGTCGCCTCGTACGACAGCATCGGCACGACCTGGTAGTCCTCGCTGCCGCTGAAGCGCGGGGCGACGCCGCCACCGACGGTGACCTGCTGGGTCCAGCGGTTGGCGATGGTATCGGTGGCGTGCGCAGCCAGCAGGCCCAGCAGCATGAGGGAGGGAAGCGCGGCGGTACGGCGGGTGTGGGTCATGGCGGCTCTCTGCGAAGGAATCCAGCGCGACATCCGGTCGGCTGCTGGGTCGCAATCCTGCACGCAGGGCCGCGGCGGTTTCCACCACAGGTGTTGCCAGACTGTAAAAGACTGTAAACGGCGGCGCGAGTGTTCAGGTGCCAGCAGGCAGCCAGCGCAGTTCCAGCCGCGCGCCACCCAGCCGGCTGCGGCTGACCTGCAGCTCGCCGCCATGGCGCAGCGCGATGCGGCAGACGATGGCCAGACCCAGGCCGAAGCCACCGGTATCGCGGCTGCGGCTTTCGTCCAGGCGGGTGAACGGGCGCAGCACTTTCTCGCGGTCGGCTTCGGGAATGCCGGGGCCGTCGTCGTCCACGCGCAGGCAGGCCTGGCCATCCTCGGCCAGCAGCGAGACCTCCACGCGCGCATGCGCATAGCGCAGGGCGTTGCCGACCAGGTTGCTCAGCGCCAGCTGCAGCTACCGTGGGTTGCCTTCCAGCTGCAGTGCCGGCGTGGCGCTGGCCTGCAGCCGGCGGCCGATGCGCTGGGCATCACGCTGTGCATCCTGCAGGCTCGCCTGCAGCCACTGCCCGGCATCGAAGCGCTGCATCGGCGGCTGCTGCCCGGGCTGTTCCAGCTGCTCGTAGGCCAGCAGTTCGCTCACCAGCTGGTTCAGTTCCTCCAGGTCGCCGCGCAGGCCTTCGGCCAGGCGCTGGCGGCGCTGCGGGTCATCGCTGCCTTCCAGCAGATCCAGGCCGAAGGACAGCCGCGCGATCGGCGTGCGCAGTTCATGCGACAGCGCATGGGTCAGGTCGCGCTGGCGCTGCACCAGTTCGGCCACGCGCGCGGCCATGCGGTTGGAGTGTTCGACGATGACGCGGATCTGCGAGCGTGGCGATACCTGCGCACGCGCATGCAGTTCGCCGGCACCGATGCGGCCGGCGTGGCCGCGCAGGATTTCCAGGTCGCGCCACAGCAGGCGCACCCACAGGAAGATGCAGGCCCCCACCAGCAGCAGGATCGCCACGTAGGCGAGCAGGGTCATGTGCAGGGCCATCGAGATTTCGCCGGGCAGCTGCAGGTGCAGCCAGCGGCCCTGCGCACCGTCGATGGGCATCAGCACCTGCGCGAATTCGTCGCGCACCACGAAGCCGTGCTGCTGCAGCGCCTGCTGTTCGGCTGCGTCCAGTTCCGGCGGGGTCTCCAGCAGCTGCAGCGCGATGCCGTAGTGCTGCTGCCACTGCTGCAGCAGCTCCTGCTGGCGCGCAGCAGTCTGCCCGGAAAGGCCGCTGCGCAGCGCATAGACCTGGCCGCGCACCTGGTCGATGAACACACTGTCCATCGTCGGGGCGTAGATGTGGTCGAGCACCACGTTCAGGCAGAGCACGGAGATCACGAAGCATGACCCGGTGATCAGCCACAGGCGCAGGAACAGGCGGAACATGGCTTACCAGGCTGCCGGGTTGAACTGGTAGCCGCGGCCCCAGATGGTCTTGATACGGCGCGGTTCGCGGGCGTCGTCGCCGAGCTTGCGGCGCAGCTTGCCGATGCTCACGTCCACGCTGCGGTCCTGCCCGTCAAAGCCGATGCCGCGCACCGCCAGTAGGATCTGGTCGCGCGACAGGATCTGGCCGGGCTGGCTGGTCAGCAGCCACAGGATCTCGAATTCGGTGGTACCCACTTCCACCGGTGCCCCCTGCAGGTGGACCTCGCGCTGGGTGCGGTCCACCTGCAGCTGGCCGTGCACCAGGCGGCCGTTGCCGGTGCCGGCGGCGATCGACTGGCGGCGCAGCAACGCACGCAGGCGCGCCAGTATCAGGCGCGGCTGCACCGGCTTGAGCACGTAGTCATCGGCACCCGATTCCAGCCCCAGCACCTGGTCCACGTCGTCCTCGCAGGCGGTCAGCATCAGGATCGGCACCTGCGAAAAACTGCGGATCTGCCGGCACACGTCGATGCCGTCCAGGCCGGGCAGCATCAGGTCCAGCAGCACCAGCTGCGGTTCGTGCTGGCGGCAGGCCCCTCGCTGGCGGTATCGCCGCGCGCCACGTGCTGCACGCCGAAACCATGCTCGCGCAGGTAGTCGCCAATCAGTTCGGCCAGGCGGCGGTCGTCTTCGACCAGCAGCACCTGCGGTGGCGGCGGAGGGCGGTGGCCGGCGGCGCTGGGAACAAGGGTCTGCATGCAACGGCCTCCATGCCAGTGAGCGGGGCGCCCTGGTGGCGCAGCCTAGCAACCGGACTGCAGGCCCACCTGAACGGATGCCAACCTTATAACCTGCCGGCGTCTGCTGATCACCAACGGCTTTCAGGGCGCCACGCCGGGCTGGCCTAAGGTGGGCCTTTCCCAATCCATGGAGTGGCGTCGATGAGTGGTCCGCAGTGGCATCTGGAAACCCTGGCCGTGCATGGCGGCTACCGGCCCGACCCGACCACCCGCGCGGTGGCCGTACCGATCTACCAGACCGTGGCCTATGCCTTCGACGATACCCAGCACGGGGCGGACCTGTTCGACCTGAAGGTGCAGGGCAACATCTACACCCGCATCATGAACCCCACCACCGACGTGCTGGAGCAGCGCGTGGCGGCGTTGGAAGGCGGCATCGGTGCGCTGGCGCTGGCATCGGGGCAGGCAGCCATCACCTATGCACTGCAGACCATCGCCGAGGCCGGCGACAACATCGTGGCCTCCAGCGCGCTGTATGGCGGCACCTGGAACCTGCTGGCGCATACGCTGCCGCAGTACGGCATCCAGACGCGCTTTGCCGACCCGGCCGACCCGGCGTCGTTCGCCGCGCTGATCGACGCGCGCACCAAGGCGGTGTTCGTCAAATCGATCGGCAACCCGCGCGGCAACATCACCGATATCGCCGCGCTGGCCGAGGCGGCCCATACTGCCGGCGTGCCGCTGATCGTGGACAACACCGTGGCTACGCCCTACCTGCTGCGGCCGATCGAACACGGCGCGGACATCGTGGTGCATTCGCTGACCAAGTACCTGGGTGGGCACGGCACCAGCCTGGGCGGAGCCATCGTCGATTCGGGCCGCTTCGACTGGAAGGCCCATGCCGCGCGCTTCCCGCGCCTGAACGAGCCGGACCCCAGCTACCACGGGGTGGTCTACACCGAGGCGCTGGGGCCGGCGGCCTACATCGGCCGTGCGCGCGTGGTGCCGCTGCGCAACACCGGCGCTGCGCTGTCACCGTTCAACGCGTTCCTGATCCTGCAGGGCATCGAAACGCTGGCGTTGCGCATGGACCGCATCAACGCCAACGCACGTGCGGTGGCCGAGTTCCTGGCCGCGCACAGCAAGGCGGCCTGGGTGCGCTACGCCGGGCTGCCCGGCGACAGCGAACACGGCCTGGCCCGGCGCTACCTGGGCGGGCAGGGCTCGGGCGTGCTGACCTTCGGGCTGCCCGGTGGCCGCGAGGCGGGCGCGCGCTTCCTCGATGCGCTGCAGCTGTTCACCCGGCTGGTGAATCTGGGCGATGCCAAATCGCTGGCGACCCACCGGCGTCGACCACCCACCGCCAGTTGAACCCGGCCGAGCTGGCCCAGGCCGGTGTCAGCGAGGACACCGTGCGGCTGTCGATCGGCATCGAGCACATCGATGATCTGCTGGCCGACCTGGGCCAGGCGCTGGCCGGCGCCTGAGCCCGGCGCGGCAGCGCAGGCGCAATCGCGCAGGATCAGTCACGCGGGCAGGCCGCCGATGCGGCACGATCAGGGCCATCCACCGGAAGGAGAGGGTCATGAAGCGGCTTGCCCGCCTGCGCCAGGCGCAGGGCATCGAACGTGTCATCACGCACCTGCAGGCGTGCCTGCGCGAGCAGCGCACGCTGCCCGACGTGCCCGCGCTGGCGGCCATCGCGCACCAGTCGCCGTTTCACTTCCAGCGGCTGTACCGCGCGCTGACCGGCGAAAGTCCGGGGCAGACGCTGGACCGGCTGCGCCTGCTGGCCGCGCTGCAGGCGCTGCAGCAGCCCGATGCGCCGATCAGCCAGGCGGCGCTGGCGGCCGGCTACGAAAGCGCGCAGGCCCTGGCGCGGCGCTGCCGGCAACGGCTGGATGCCACGCCACGCGCGCTGCGTGAGGATGCCGGCCTGCGCCGCCACTGGCAGCAGTCGCTGGCCGAGCCGCCGGCCGACCTGGACAGCGAGCATGCCGCACCGCTGCAGGTGCAGGTGCGCGCCGGGCAGCCCTTCGAGGTGGTGCTGCTGCGTGCGCAGGGGGCCTTCGGTGATCTTGATGCCAGCTTCGGCCAGCTGTTCGAATGGGCGCAGGCACAAGGCCTGGCCGACGACCTGCTGCAGCTGGTGGGCATTGCCATCGACGACCACCGCGACGTGCCGGCCGCTGTGCACCGCTTCGACTGCGGCATGGGCTTCGGCCGCGCGCTGCCGGCCCTGCCGGCGCCACTGCGGGGGCAGGCACTGGGCCAGGGGCCACATGCGGTGGTGCTGCACGTGGGGCCGTACGAGCAGCTGCAGGCGGTGACCGATGCGCTGCTGCGCGACTGGTGGCCCGGCAGTGGCCATGCACTGGCCGAGGCACCGCTGTACTTCCACTTCCTGGATGACCCCGAGCAGGTGCCGGCCGAACAGCTGCGAGCCGAGGTCTGCCTGCCGCTGGCCGGCTGATAACCGCAGGCCCTGAGGTGATGGCCTATCGCCATCACCGGCAAAGCCGGATTCGGATTGGAGTACGGTGGAATTGCCTCTCCAAGGCGTGGCGAAACCTGATCCCCGGCCGATGCGAGTCGGCCGGGGATCGACTTTTCCGGGCCCGCGGCAACGCTGCCGCCCAGCCCACTCAGACCACGGGAATGCTGTGCTGCTGGCGCAGATTGCGGTAGGGCGGCGTGGCCATCACCATTTCTGCCAGCGAATAGGCCAGCTCGCGCTCGGCCATCACCGTGCCGTCGGCACCGTGTTCGAGCAGGTGCTTCACTTCGGCATCGTTGTGCGCGCGTGCCAGCAGGGTCAGGCCGGGGTTCAGCGCACGCAGCTTGGCCAGCGTTTCGCCCGCTTCCAGCGGCTGCGGAATGGCCAGCACGGCAATCCTGGCGCGCTCGGGGTGCGCTTCGGCCAGCACGCGGTCGGAGACGGCACTGCCACGGATGCCGGGCAGGCCCGCGGCATGCGCTTCGGCCACGTGTTCCTTGTTGTCATCGATCACCATCACCGGCACGCCGCGGTCGCGCAGCACCTGTGCCAGCGCACTGCCGACGCGGCCGTAGCCGATCACGATGGCGTGGCCGTGCAGGTCCAGCGAAGGGCCGGGCGGCAGCTCGGTTTCCACGGCGGTCGGCGCGGTTTCCTTGTTCTTTAGCAGCCAGCGGTCGAGCAGGCCGAACACCAGCGGGTTGAGCATGATCGAGATCAGCGCGCCGGCCAGCACCAGCGCCTGGCCGGTGGGCGGCAGGATCTTCAGGGTCACGCCCAGCCCGGCGATGATGAAGGCGAACTCACCGATCTGCGCCAGGCTGGCCGAGATGGTCAGCGCGGTGCCGGTGGGGTGGCCGAACGCACGCACGATGAAGAACGCCGCCGCCGACTTGCCGAACATGATGATGGCCGCGGCGGCCAGCACTTGCCACGGGTGCTCGATGAGGATGCTGGGATTGAACAGCATGCCCACCGAGACGAAGAACAGCACCGCGAAGGCGTCGCGCAGCGGCAGCGAATCGTTGGCGGCCTTGTGGCTCAGCTCCGATTCGTTCAGCAGCATGCCGGCGAAGAATGCGCCCAGCGCGAAGGACACGCCGAACAGCATGGCCGAACCGAACGCCACGCCCAGCGCGATGGCCAGCACCGACAGGGTGAACAGTTCGCGCGAGCCGGTGCCTGCGATGCGCTCCAGGATCAACGGAATCACCCGGCGGCCGACCACCAGCATCACCGCCACGAACAGGCCCAGCTGCACGAAGGTCCAGCCGATGCTGGCCAGCACGCTGCCCACGGTGCGGGTTTCGTTGGCGGCATCGGGACCGAACACGCCAGCCAGCACCGGCATCATAACCAGCGCCAGCACGCAGGCCAGGTCTTCCACGATCAGCCAGCCCACCGCGATCTTGCCGCGCTGGGTTTCCAGCAGGCGACGTTCTTCCATCGCGCGCAGCAGCACCACGGTACTGGCGGTGGCCAGCGCGAAACCGAACACGATGCTGTGGATGACCGACCAGCCCATCAACCAGGCCAGGCCCCAGCCCAGCACGGTGGCCACGGTGATCTGGCCGATGGCACCGGGAATGGCGATGGCCTTGACCGCCATCAGGTCCTTCAGCGAGAAGTGCAGGCCGACGCCGAACATCAGCAGCATCACGCCCAGTTCGGCCAGCTGGTTGGCCAGCGCCTGGTCGGCGACGAAGCCCGGGGTGAACGGGCCCACGCAGATGCCCGCCACCAGGTAACCGACCAGAGGAGACAAGCGCAGCTTGTTGGCCAGCGCGCCGAAGATGAAGGCGAGCCCGAAACCAACGGCCACGATGTTGATCAGGTCGGTGTCATGGCGCATCGGCACTCGCAGGGGAAATCAGGGGGATGGTCTGATTTTCACCGATGCGGCCAGATGCGGCAAACCATCAATGTGAATGGGGTCAGATACCTTTTCCGCAGGAAAAGGGATCTGACCCCACCAGGACAAAAAGGGATCTGACCCCGCCAGGGCAGGGGTCTGCCGGCCAGCGGCCGGCACTACCGCTTACCAGGTGTAGCGGACGCGGCCGTAGACATACGCGCCATTGAAACCAAACGGCGAGTAGTTGCTGTACGGCAGCATGCCCCAGGTGGAGTTCTGCAGATCGGTGGTGCGGTCGGGGTACTCGTCCAGCAGGTTGTCCGCACCCACGGTCAGGGTCCAGTTCTGGCTGGGCTTGTAGCTGGCCGAGGCGTCCAGCGTCCACTTGTCCCCGTAGGTCTGGTCGCGCAGCGCGGCGGCCGAGTTGCGCACCGTGAACTTGCCGTAGCGGGTGGCCGCCAAGCCCAGTTCCCAGCGGTCCGAACGCCAGGTGCCGCTGAGGATCGCCTTGTCGCGCGGGTAGCTGTCTTCGATGCGGCCGATCTCATCACGGCCGATCAGCGCCTGGCTGATACCCAGCGGACCGAACGCGGCCGGCGAGGCGGCGAACTTCTTCACCTTGGTGTCGTTGTAGCTGTAGGCCGCCGTCAGCTCCAGGCTGCTGGCGGCCAGCGGCACGGTGTAACTGGAGACCACGTCCACACCGCGCGTGCGCGTATCCAGGCCGTTGGTGAAGTAGGAAAACGCGGTGACCTGCGGCAGGCCCAGGCCGGTCAGCAGCGCAGCGGCGGCCGGGGTGGTGGTGATGTTGGACGACAGCGCGATGCGGTCGTCGATCTCGATCTGGTACGCATCCACCGTAACATACAAGCGGTCCACCGGCTGCAGCACCAGGCCCACGCTGTAGCTGGTGGAGGTTTCCGGCTTCAGCTTGGACGCCCCCAGCGCCTGCGCGGCTGCGCTGGTGGTGGGGAAGGTGCCGCGGTCGAAGAACACGCCGTTGATGATGGTGCTGGTCACCGCCTGGTAGCCCTGCTGGGCCAGCGACGGTGCGCGGAAGCCGGA
Source organism: Stenotrophomonas maltophilia (assembly GCA_009912235.1). GTDB lineage: Bacteria > Pseudomonadota > Gammaproteobacteria > Xanthomonadales > Xanthomonadaceae > Stenotrophomonas > Stenotrophomonas maltophilia_AV. The sequence goes on along the minus strand of WNDS01000003.1, from coordinate 32,393 downwards.
GGACGCGGTCGCACGCAGCGCGACCTTGTCGGTGAAGGCATAGCGCGCCGACAGGTTGCCGGAGAACTTGTCGCCGAAGTCCGAATAGTCCTCGTAGCGGCCGGTGATGCCGGCGGAGAACTTGTCGGTCAGGTCGGCTTCCAGCCCGGCGTAGACGGCGTAGTTGTGGCGGTCGGTGTGCACTTCATTGTTGGGGGTGAAGCCGCCGAAGCCCTGCGCACCGCTGCCGGTGTAGGAATTGAGCTCGCCCGGCAGCTGTTCCCACTTTTCCTTGCGGTATTCACCGCCGAAGGAGAACGTGACCGGGTAGGCCAGGCCCCAGTCCAGCGCTTTGGTGACATCGGCGTTGACGATGTCCTGGGTGTACTTCAGCGTGCCGTCGTAGAACGAGCGCGGGCTGGCGGTGCCCAGGCTGTAGTTGAGGCTGTTGCGGGTGTGGAAATCGATGGTGTTCTCGCCATGGTTGGCGCTCACGTCCCAGGTCCAGCCGCTGTCGGTGCTGCCCTTCACGCCGGCCACCAGCGAGCGGTCCTTGGAGTACTGGTTGATCTCCGGCACGAAGCCATCGGGGTAGGTCTGCGCCAGCAGCGCGCTCTGGCCGCTGTGGTTGCGCGAGCGGTAGAACGCGAACGAGGTGATATCGCGGTTGCTCAGCAGCGCGGTGGCGTAGCCGGTGACGTGGTCGCTGAAGGCGAAGCTGGCATTGGCGGAGGCCGCCGTGGCGTCCACCTTGGGGTCGCCGACCACTAAGGTGGTCTGGCCGATGCTGGGGAAGTTGCCGGTGTTGGGCGTGGTGCCCTGGTAGGGGCCGGCGCGGTTGCTTTCATCCTGCTGACTGATCTGGCCGGCCACGTGCAGGGTGCCCCGGCCATCGGCGAAGCTGACCCCGGTATCGCCGGAGAGCTGGTACTTCTTGCCGTCGCCTTCGCTGTACTGGCCGTAGTCCACCGCCAGGCTGCCGCCACTGCCGCTGCCCTTGAGCACGATGTTGACCACGCCGGCGATGGCGTCCGAACCGTACTGCGCCGAGGCGCCATCGCGCAGCACTTCCACGCGCTCGATGGCGGCGATCGGAATGGCGTTGATGTCCACCGCCGAGGCGCCGCGGCCGATGCTGCCGTTGACGTTGATCAGCGCCGAGGTGTGGCGGCGCTTGCCGTTCACCAGCACCAGCACCTGGTCCGGTGACAGGCCGCGCAGCTGCGCCGGGCGGATCCCGCTGGTGCCGTCGGTCAGCGCCGGGCGCGGGAAGTTCAGCGAGGGCAGGGCACGCGACAGCGCGGTGGCCAGCTCGGAGGTGCCGGTGGACTGCAGCGCCTCGGGGGTGATGATGTCGATCGGGGACTGCGACTGCGCCACGGTGCGGTCGGACACACGGGTGCCGGTGACGATCACCGTGTCCAGGGTATTGGCAGCGGTGCCGGACTGGGCGGCGGCAACAAACGGGGCGCCACCGAGTGCGACAGCGACAGCGACGGCGATCAGGCTGGTCTTGCGGGTCATCGGGGTGTGGCTCCGGTTGGAGGGGTTCGGCACCGGAATCGACATCACGGGGGTGAGGCGGACGGCGGTTGTTGCGGTGCGCAATACAGCAATTAACGATAATTTCAGGGCCTGTCAAATGCCGGTCATGCTAAAAAATGTTGCAAAAGTAACCATTTAGCTCCGGTGGGCAGTCCCCTGGGACGGGTTCCCGGGAGGACGCGGTGCTGGGCGTGGGAGAGAGAGATCAACCACCACCGCGTGTCCCGAGGCGCGTCAAGTATCCGTTAACGCTAGAATTGCGTCGCAGGAACAGTGCTCACCAGCACATTCCATTCCGTTATATGAACCGGTCCCCCATGATTTCGCTTCGTAATTTCGCCTTGCGCCGCGGCGAGCGGCTGCTGTTGTCCAACGTCGACCTGACCCTGCACGCCGGTTACCGGGTGGGTGTGGTCGGCCGCAACGGGGCCGGCAAGTCCAGCCTGTTCGCGGCGGTGAAGGGCGAGCTGGAGGCTGACAAGTGCGATGTCGACCTGCCCGGCAAGGTCCGCATCGCCAGCGTGGCCCAGGAAACCCCATCGCTGCCCGACCCGGCGCTGAGCTTCGTGCTGGGCGGCGATACCGAAGTGGCCGCCGTGCTGGCCGCCGAGGCCGACGCCACCGCCCGTGAAGACTGGGAAGCGGTGGCCGAAGCGCACACCCGCATGGCCGAGCTGAATGCCTACGACGCCGAAGCGCGCGCCGGCAAGCTACTGCATGGCCTGGGCTTCCCGGCCGAGACCCACCACCGTGCGGTGTCCTCGTTCTCCGGCGGCTGGCGCGTGCGCCTGAACCTGGCGCGCGCTGATGATGCCCAGCGACCTGCTGCTGCTGGACGAACCGACCAACCACCTGGACCTGGACGCGGTGTACTGGCTGGAACAGTGGCTGCTGAAGTACCCGGGCACCCTGCTGCTGATCTCGCACGACCGCGAGTTCCTGGACAACGTGGCCACCCACACCCTGCACCTGCACGGTGACGGCGCCAAGCTCTACCCGGGCGGCTACACCGACTTCGAGCGCCAGCGCGCCGAACAGCTGCGCCAGCAGCAGATCGCGCATGAGAAGGAACAGGCCGAGCGCGCCCACCTGCAGAGCTTCATCGACCGCTTCAAGGCGCAGGCCAGCAAGGCCGCGCAGGCGCAGAGCCGCATGAAGCGCCTGGCCAAGCTGGCCGGTACCGAAGCGGTGCGCGCGGAGCGCGAGTTCCGCATCGAGTTCGCACCGCCGGCCAAGCTGCCGTTCTCGCTGATCCGCCTGAACCACGTCGAGGCCGGCTACGGCGCCGATTCGGTGATCCTGCACAACGTGGGCTTCGGCCTGGAAGCCGGCCAGCGCATCGGCCTGCTGGGCCCCAACGGCGCCGGCAAGACCACCCTGGTGAAGACCCTGGTGGGCGAACTGGCGCCGATCGTCGGTGAGCGCATGGCGCACCCGGACCTGAAGATCGGCTACTTCGCCCAGCACACGGTGGAATCGTTGCACGAAGGCCAGTCGCCGATGGAGCATTTCCGCGAGATCGCGCCGGATGCACCGAACCAGTCCTTCCGCGATTTCCTCGGCAAGTGGAATTTCCCGGGCGACCGCGCGTTCGAGCCGGTCGACGGCTTCTCCGGTGGCGAGCGCGCGCGCCTGGCGCTGGCGCTGATCGCCTGGCAGCAGCCCAACGTGCTGCTGCTGGACGAACCGACCAACCACCTGGACCTGGAAATGCGCGAAGCGCTGGCCGAGGCGCTGAGTGATTTCGACGGCGCCATCGTGATGGTCTCGCATGACCGCCACCTGATCGGCCTGGTCTGCGACACCTTCTGGCGCGTGGCTGACGGCGTGGTCGAGCCGTTCGACGGCGACCTCGATGCCTACGCCGCCTGGCTGCGCACCCGCCCGCAGGCGCAGGGCACCAAGGCGCGCATGGAACAGGTGGAAGAGCCGGTGGTGGTCAAGACCGCACCGGTGGCGCAGGTGGTGCAGAAGAAGCTGGCCAACCCGCACAAGCTGGCCGCCGCTGAAGCCAAGGTGGCCGAGCTGGAAAAAGCCGAAGCGGCGTGGATGGCGTTGATGGAGTCCTGATTGCCACGGTAGCGCCGGGCCATGCCCGGCGGCTTTACCACCCGCTGCGCTCGCCGGGCATGGCCCGGCGCTGCCGAACATGCCCTGCGGGGCTACCCGCTCTGCGCCTGCAGCCACACGCGGAACCGCCGCACGGGCTCGCGTTCGGCGCGCGAGCGCAGCCGCGTCAGCCAGTAGCGGCCCAGCGCCAGCATGACCGGGAACGGCTGCAGCAGCCGCCCTTCGGCCAGTTCCTGTTCGAACATGCACAGCGGCAGCAGCGCCACGCCGCTGCCACCGGCCGCAGCAGCGGCCAGCGTCAGCGATGAATCGAACACCGGCCCGCGTGCTTCAATGCCTTCCGCCCCCGCCTGCTGCAGCCAGCGCGGCCATTCGTCGCCACGGTAGGAACGCAGCAGCGTCACCCGCGCCAGATCGCGCGGCGTGCGCAGGCGGCGTGCCAGCGCCGGTGCGTACAAGGGCGTGAACGGCGCTTCCAGCACCGGTGTGCAGACCTGGCCCTGCCAGTCGCCATCGCCGAAACGGATGGCCAGGTCCAGGCCTTCGCCGGCCAGATCGATGCGGTTGTTGTGGGTCTGCAGGCGCAGCTCGATATCCGGGTGTGCCGCTTCGAACGCCGGCAGCCGGGGCAGCAGCCAACCGGTGGCGAAGGTACCGACCACGCCCACCGTCAGCACTTCACGGGCATCGCCGCCGGTGTAGCGCGCCACGCTGGCGGCAATGCGGTCGAAGGATTCGTGCAGCACCGGGTACAGCGCCGCCCCCTCGTCGGTGAGCGCCACGCCGCGGGGCAGGCGGTGGAACAGGCGGATTCGCAAGCGCTCTTCCAGCCCCCGGATCTGATGGCTCAGCGCTGCCTGGCTCACGCACAGCTCCAGCGCCGCACGGGTGAAATTCAGGTGGCGGGTAGCGGCTTCGAAGGCGCGCATCGCGTTGAGGGGCAGGTTCGGGCGCAGCATGGCAGGCGTGAGCAGGACTGATGACCGATGCTAACCGCCGCCCGGCTGCCGGGTAAATCCACTGGTGGACCATGGGCTGGCATTAGTTGTTCTCATGAATGCCCCTGGATATTCGTGCTGGTCGCCGCGCGCCCGGCTTCCAATAATCGGTGTGTCCCCTGGCCATTCCACCGTTTCCCAGGAGAATCCCATGCTTGCCCGTCGTCGATTCCTGCAGTTCAGCGGCGCTGCTGTGGCGTCCGCGCTGGCCGTGCCGGTGCTGGCCCGCGCCGCCACGGCCACCGCCGCCCCTGCTGATGCCCCTGTACGTGCCGCCATCGCCAACGCGGCCGACTTCGCCGCGCTGGAAGCGGTCAGCGGCGGGCGGCTGGGGGTGAGCGTGCTGGACACCGGCAGCGGGCGCCGCATCGCCGGGCACCGCCAGGACGAGCGCTTTCCGATGTGCAGCACGTTCAAGTCGATGCTGGCCGCGCACATGCTCAGCCTTGCCGACGCCGGCCGGCTTTCGCTCGAGACCCGCCTGCCGGTCGCGCAGAAGGACATCCTGTCGTGGGCACCGGTGACGCGCCGGCATGCCGGCAAGGACCTGAGCGTGCGCGACCTGTGCCGCGGCACCATGGTGACCAGTGACAACACCGCGGCGAATCTGCTGCTGGGCGTCATTGGCGGGCCGGCAGCGCTGACCGCGTTCCTGCGCGCGCAGGGCGACGCAGTTACCCGCAACGACCGCTACGAGCCGGAGATGAACGAATTCACCCCCGGCAATCCGCGCGACACCAGCAGCCCAGCGGCGATGGCGGCCAGCCTGGCGCGGTTCGCGGTCGGCACGGGTTTGTCCAAGGCCGCGCGGCTGCAGTACGCCGATTGGCTGATCGACAACGAAACCGGTGACAACTGCCTGCGCGCCGGGCTGGGCAAGCGCTGGCGGGTGGGCGACAAGACCGGCAGCAATGGCGAAGACACGCGCAATGACATCGCGGTGTTGTGGCCCGTCGACGGCGGTACGCCGTGGGTGGTCACCGCCTACCTGCAGGGTGCGAAGGTAGACGATGGCCAGCGCGACGCGGTGATCGCGCGCGTGGGTGCATTGGCAGACGCCCTGATCCGGTAACGGCGGGGCACGCATGGCGTGGGTGGATCCACGCCATGCGTGGATGCTCTACCCGCAGCACCCGCCAAAGGCCTGTGCCGGGCAAGCCCGGCACCTACCGGGATCTGGCGCCAATGCCGGGAACGCGCGGCCTTTCCCATCCCTTACGCGGCGGCGTCGGCCACCGCACCGAGGAAATCACGTCCCCAGCGGTCCACGTCGTAGTACTCCACGATGCCCTGCAGCTGGCGCAGGCGCGCGCTGGCTTCCTCTTCCGGCATCGACAACGCCTGCAGCAGGCCGGCGGCCAGGTCGGCCGGGTCGTGCGGGTTGGTCAGCACCGCGCCCTTCAGTTCGGCGGCCGCACCGGCAAACTCGCTCAGCACCAGCACGCCCGGTGTGCCTTCGATGCCCTGGGTCGCCACGAACTCCTTGGCCACCAGGTTCAGGCCATCGCGCAGCGGGGTGATCCACATCACCTGCGCGGCGGCGTAGTGCGCCACCACCTGCTCGAACGGCAGCGCCTGTGCGAAGAAGCGCACCGGCGTCCAGTCCAGCCGCGAGAAGCGCCCGTTGATGCGGCCCACCGCCTGCTCGATCTGCGTCTGCAGCGTGCGGTACACCGTCATTTCGCGCGCGGCCGGCACGCACACCATCAGCAGCGTCACCTTGCCCAGGTGCTCGGGGTGCGTTTCCAGCACGCGTTCGAAGGCTTCCAGCTTGGCCAGCGTGCCCTTGGTGTAGTCCAGCCGTTCCACCGACAGCACCAGCTTGCGCGTGCCGATCTCGCGGCGCAGCTTGAACAGGTCGTTGCGCACCTCGCTGCGTGCCAGCGTGCTGCGAATGCGGCGCAGGTCGGTGCCGACCGGGTGCGCGCCCAGTGCCACATCACGGTCGCCCACGCGCAGGCGGGTGGTCATGGTGTCCAGGCCCACAGCGCAGCCATAGGTCGGGAAGCGCGGTGCACAGCTCTCCCAGGCCAGGCGTTCGGCCGGCATCGCCCCGCGCACCACGTCCACGAAATTTTCCACCTGGCGCGGAATGTGGAAGCCGATGTAATCGCAGCACAGCAGGCTGCCGATGATCTCGCGCCGCCACGGCACCACGTTGAACACATCGGCCGAGGGGAAGTAGGTGTGGTGGAAGAAGGCGATCTTCAGGTCCGGGCGCAGCTCGCGCAGCGTGGCTGGCACCATCCACAGGTTGTAGTCGTGTATCCACACCGTGGCGCCCTGCGCGGCCTCTTCGGCCACAGCCTCGGCGAAGCGCCGGTTGACCTTCAGGAACACCTGCCAGTCATCTTCGCGGAAGCGCGCGCGTTCCCAGAACACATGCAGCATCGGCCAGAACGCTTCCTTGGAAAAGCGCTTGTAGAAGATGTCCACTTCCTGCCGGCTGAGCGGTACGCGTGCGGCCTGCAGAGTGGGGTAGCGCACGCGATCAACCTCGACGTGGCGCTGGAAAGGCCGGTGCTTGGGGTCATCCACGCCCCAGGCCACCCAGCTGCCTTTCTGCCCGCCTTCGAAGAAGCTCAGCAGCGAGGGAATGATGCCGTTGGGCGAACGCGGTGGCCGCTGCACCAGCTTTCCGTCCTCGATGGCCTCATCGAACGGCAGGCGGTGGTAGACCATCACCAGGTCTGCGCCCTGCGCCGGTTCGGCGGCCGGGGCGTGCAGCCAGGGATCGTCCTGGCCGAGCAGGCCAAAGTGTTCGATGGCTTCCACGATGCCGCCACAGCCGGGTTCGCGCGCATGGAAGGTCTGCGGCAGCGCACCCGTGGCGGCGGTCAGCGCCGGCTCCGAGTCGCCCACGCAGACACCGCGGAAACCGGCCACGTACATCGACAGGTCGTTGAGGGTATCGCCGGCCACCAGGATGCGCTCGCGCGGCAGCGACAGCAGGCGGGCCAGCGCGGCCAGCGTGCGGCCCTTGTCGGTGTCCGGCGGCAGGATGTCCAGGTAGCGGTCGGCCGAGTACAGCACGTCACAGCTCAGCGCCTGCGCGGTGCGCTCGATCTCCGCGCGCAGCGGCGCCAGCGTGTCCGGGTCGCAGAAGTAGGAACAGCGCCGCTCCTGCGGTACGTCCTGGCGCTGCGGCGCGGTGAACGGGTGCATCGCCTCGGTCACCACCTGTTCGCCGGGCCAGTGCGCGTCGATCATCGACTGCAACGGCTGCAGCGACTGCAGCGTGTGGCCATCGACCACGGTGGCGCCGACATCGCAGACGATGTAGTCCGGGCGCGGAATGGCCGGGTCGGCCAGCAGCGGCATCACCGCTTCCAGGCCGCGGCCGGTGATGAAAATGAGGGTGATGCCGGGGTGCTGGTCGATCAGCCGGTACAGGCGGTGCCGCTGCTGCGGGCTGCCGGCGAGAAAGGTGCCGTCCAGGTCAGTCGCCAGGATCAGCTGCGGCGCGGTGGCCGGCGGTGCGGAAAGAACGGGGTTCGGGATCAGGGTAGGGGACTCGACAGTCAATGCACTTCCTTCGGGGTGGGTTGCGGAGCGGGGGACGGCGCGTCGCCGGCGGCGGGCGCGCTGTCAGGTTCGGGAATCAGTTCCAGCGCGGCCGGGGTGGTGCGCAGCATCGGCCGGAACGTGGCCGGGTGCGTGCGCAGCCGCGCATGGCGCAGGCGCAGGGCGGTGAACGCGGCCAGTACCAGCAGCACGCTGCAGAAGTACAGCGGCAGTGCCGGTGCACCGAACTGCTGCATCAGCGCGCTGGCCACAGCCGGGCCCGCCGCCGCGCCCACGCCGTGCACCAGCAGCAGGCTGTTGCAGCCGGACAGCAGGTCCGGGGTGGGCAGGTAATCAAGCATGTGCGCCACCGCGAACGGGTACAGCGCGAACACCAGGCCGCCGTAGCAGAACACCAGCAGGAACATCAGGTGCAGCTGCTGCGAGAGAAGCGGCAGTGCGGCCAGCCCGGCCACGGCGGCGGCCAGCAGGCTCAGCGCCAGCAGCCCCAGCCGACGGTCGTGGCCATCGCTGATGCGGCCCAGCGGCCATTGCAGCAGCGCACCACCGGCGATGGCGGTCAGCATGAACAGCGGAACGCCGGCATCGCGCAGGCCGATCTGTTCGGCATACACCGGCAGCAGGCCCCAGAACGCGCCCATCGCCAGGCCCGACAGGCCGGCGGCCACCGTGGCCACCGGTGCCAGCGCATACAGCCGGCCCAGCGTCAGCCGTGGCACGCTGGGCACCTCCGGCTGCTGCAGCCGCGTGGCGGTCACCGGCAGCATCGCTGCGCAGACCAGCAGTGCGGTCACGGTGAACATCGCTGCGGCCCCGGCATCGCCGGCCAACAGCAGCAGCTGGCCCAGCGCCAGCGCCGACAGGTTGACCATCATGTACAGCGAGAACACGCGGCTGCGGCGCCGGGGGTCGGGTTCGGCGTTGAGCCAGCTTTCGATCACCGTGTACAGGCCGACCAGCGCGACACCGGTCAGCACGCGCAGCACGATCCAGCCAAGCGGGTCGATCCACAACGGATGCAGCAGCACGGCCATGGTGGCCAGCGCGGCGTGGAAGGCGAAGGCCCGGCTGTGGCCGATGCGGCGGATCAGCGGCGGGGCAGTGAACGTGCCGATGAAATAGCCGGCGAAGTAGCCGGACATCACCCAGCCCAGCGTGCCGGGGCTGAAGCCTTCCTGCCCGCCGCGCACGGCCAGCAGCGTGCCCAGCAGCCCGCTGCCGGTCAACAGCAGCGCGACTCCCAGCAGCAATGCAGTCAGCCGCAACATGCGTGCGACCTTCGTGGGGAAGGCAGGACAAATACGTGGCCCACCCTAACACACGTGTGTTGAACGCCCTGTCTTGCGCTGCAGCCACGCAGCACGGACACTTCGCGGCCTCAGGCGCCTTCGTTGGCGCACACGGCAATGACAGGAGCCCGCCGCGTGACCCCGCAACCGCACCCCCATGGCAATCGTCTGCCGGGCAGGCTACTGCTTGGATTCTCCGCGTTCGCGCTGCTGCTGCTGCTGGTCTGCAGCTGGTCGATGCCGCCGATCGAAGCGTCCGGTTTCCGCCAGACGCAGACTGCACTGTCGATCGACTGGATGGTGCGCGGCGGGCCGTGGCTGGATTACCTCACGCCGGTGCTGGGCGCGCCGTGCTCGGTGCCGTTCGAGTTTCCGCTGTACCAGTGGCTGGCCGCGGCGCTGTCGCTGCTGACCGGCATGGAGGTGGGCAACAGTGCGCGTGTGCTGTCGCTGCTGTTCCACGTCGGCTGCATCGCGATGGTGTACCGCACGGTGCTGGCCGTGCGCCCTGACCGCCTGCTGGCGCTGAGCATCACCGCCGCCTTCGCGGTGTCCCCGTATGCCCAGTTCTGGGCCGCTCGGTGATGATGGAATCCACCGCCGTGTTCTTTGGCCTGGTGTTCGTCTGGGCGATGGCCACGCTGCGCAACCGCGCGCGCTGGTGGGTCGGGCTGCTGGGCATCGTCGCGGCGGTGCTGTCGGCACTGTTGAAGGTCACCACCTTCTTCGGCTTCGCGGCGTTCGTCGCGCTGGCGCTGGCCTGGCTGGCGGTGCGTGAACATGGCTGGCGCCCGCAGTGGTTGCGCCAGCAGGCGCCGTTGCTGGCCTGGGGCGCGCTTTCCGCGCTGGCCGTGCTGCTGCTGACCGTGTGGCTGCACCACGCCGATGCGCTGAAGGCGCAGTCGGTGCTGGGCCAGCAGGTCACCTCCGGGGCGCTGTCCACCTGGAACTACGGCACGCTGCAGCAGAAGCTGTCGGCCGACAGCTGGTGGGGCACGGTGTTGAAGAAGCGCTTTGGTGGCGCGGTCGGTTCGAACTGGGTGTTCCTGCTGTTCCTGGTAGCTGGCCTGTCGCTGCGGCAGACCCGTGCGGCCACCGCGGTGCTGGTGCTGGCCTACCTGGCCCCGTTCCTGGTGTTCACCAACCTGCACATCGCCCACCCGTACTACCAGGCGGCCAACATCGTGTTCGCCACCTCCATCGTCGGCCTGGTGCTGTGGGCGGTGACCGTGCGTGCCGAGGCCGCCGGCAAGCCGCGCCGTGCGCTGGCACTGGCGGTGCTGCTGTGCCTGCTGTCCACCGGCTTCGGCCTGGCGCATTACCTGAAGAACATGAAGGAAGCGCGTGCGCCCACCCAGGTCTCGAAGATCGCGGCGCTGATCGACCCGGCCACGCCTGCGTCGGGCGTGGTGGTCGCATGCGGGCAGGACTGGTCCTCCGAGCTGCCGTATGTGTCCGGACGCCGGGCGCTGATGGTGCCGGACTGGGCGTCCGATGACGCCCTGAAGGCGCTGGCCGGCAGCGATGCCGCACTGGGCGGCCTGCCGCTGGCCGCGCTGGTGGAGTGCCCGAACCAGATCGGGCATACACCGGCACGTGCGGCGTGGCTGGCACAGATCCGCGAACGCTACGCGGCCGCTGGCGAGCGCCGCGAGGTTGCCGGCTGCGTGGTCTGGCTGCATCCGCGCTGAGGGGATCGATGGCCGCCCGCGCCGGTTTGCGCCGGGCGGCCGGGCTGGGTAGGGTTGGGGCATGAACCTGCCTTCTGCTTCGGCCCGCCTGCTGGCCTGTACCCCGCTGCTGTTCGCCCTGGCTGCCTGCTCACCGCCGGCCGACACGGTCGCCCACGACGTGGCCACGGCACCGGCCGACGCCTTCCTGGCCGCCATTGCCGCACACTGCGGCAAGGCCTACGAAGGCAAGATCGTCGAGGATGTGCCGGCGCCCACCGGCAAGGATCCGTTCGCCGGGCAGCGCCTGGTCATGCACGTGCGCGGCTGCGACGACCCGGCGCACGGGCTGCGCATTCCCTTTCATGTGGGCAATGACCATTCCCGCACCTGGGTGCTGACGCGGACCCCGTACGGCGTGCGGCTGAAGCACGACCACCGCCATGCCGATGGCAGCCCCGATGCGATCACCTTGTACGGTGGCGACAGCACGCCGCCGGGCACCGCGCAGCGCCAGCAGTTCCCGGCCGATGCCGATTCGGTGGCGATATTCCGCCGTGCCGACATGCTGGCCTCCACCTACAACACGTGGGCGATGGAGATCGAGGCGGACCAGCGCTTCATCTATGAACTGACCCGCCCCGATGGCCGCCGTTTCCGGGTGGCCTTCGATCTGGCGCACCCGGTGGCGCTGCCGCCGGCGCCGTGGGGCGACAAGGCGCCGCCCGCGCCGTGAGCTGCACCGGGTCAGCTCCCTTCCGCAGACAAGGGATCTGACCCCCAGCGAGGATGCGGCTCCGCCCTCAGCGCGTGCCGAAGCGTGCTCGGCAGCCGTTGTTCACCCACAGCTGGCCGCGCGAATAGCCCCAGCTGCGGCCTTCCACGCAGGCGCTGCCGGACAGCTGCTGCTGCAGCACCGGCCGGCCCTGGCGCGGGTCCCAGTCGCAGCGTTGCTGGCGGTTGCTGTTGCTGGAACAGGTCACCGTGTAGGACGGATCACCGCGGCCGCCGCCCCAGCCACCGCCGCCCCAGCCGCCGCGCGCCTCGGCGAATTCGCCGCGGCAGCCGCGGTCGACCCACAGGCTGCCGTTGCGCATGCCCCAGTTCTGGCCTTCGATGCAGGCGGTGCCGGACAGCTGCCGGACCAGCCGCGCGCCGCGCCAGCCCACCGGGCATTGCTGGGCCCGGTTGCTCTGGCTTTCGCAGCGCACCGTGCTGCCCTGGCCGCCGTTCCAGCCACCGCCGTTGCCGCCGCCCCAGCCGCCGGCCTAGACGAATTCGGCGAGGCAGCCGCTGTTGACCCAGATCGTGCCGTTGCGGCTGCCCCAGCTGCGGCCTTCCTGGCACGGCGAACCGGACAGCTGGCGCACCAGCCGGGCGTTGCGCCAGCCGGTGCTGCAGACGCGCTCGCGGTTGTTCTGGCTTTCGCAGCGGACCACGCCGCTGCCCCGGTCCTGGGCCGAGGCGGCCGGCACCAGTGCGGGCAGGCAGGCGAGGGTGGTGGCCAGGCAGGCCAGGATCCAGCGGTTCATGGCGGAAACCCCGAGCGGTCGATGGTGCGCGGACTATAGGGAGCGGCCCGGTCAAGCCCGCGTGACCGCCGGCGGCGGCGATGGGATTTGCCCGGCCGGGGCCTCGGCCGCAGAATACGGGGCTTTCCGGCCCCACCTGGCGCCGGCGCACTCCAGCGGAGCTTTCCCCCATGCGTACCCACTTCTGCGGCCTGGTCGACGAGACCCTGATTGGCCAGACTGTCACCCTCGCCGGCTGGACCGACGTGGCCCGTAACCAGGGCGGCGTCTGCTTCATCGATCTGCGCGATCATGAAGGCATCGTGCAGGTAACGGTGGAGATCGACAACGCCGAAGTGTTCGCCGTGGCCGCCAGCCTGGGCTACGAGGACGTGCTGCAGGTGGAAGGCGTGGTGCGTGCCCGCCACGCGGTCAACGAGAAGATCGCCACCGGCAAGGTGGAAGTGATGGCCACGCGCATCACCGTGCTGAACAAGGCCGAGCCGCTGCCGTTCCACGCCCACGAGAACCCGGGCGAACAAACCCGCCTGAAGTACCGTTACCTGGACCTGCGCCGCCCGGAAATGCAGCGCATGCAGCGCACCCGCATCAAGCTGGTGCAGGCGCTGCGCCGCCACCTGGACGCTGAAGGCTTCCAGGACATCGAAACCCCGATCCTGACCAAGGCCACCCCGGAAGGCGCGCGCGACTTCCTGGTGCCGGCGCGCATGCACCCGGGCGAGTTCTACGCCCTGCCGCAGAGCCCGCAGCTGTTCAAGCAGATCCTGATGGTGGCCGGCTTCGACCGTTACTACCAGATCGCGCGCTGCTTCCGCGACGAGGCCCTGCGTGCCGACCGCCAGCTGGAATTCACCCAGCTGGATATGGAATTCGCCTTCGTGCGCGAGCGCGACGTGCAGGACTTCGTGGAAGGCATGATCCGCGCCATCTTCAAGGAAGTGGTGGACGTGGAGCTGGCTGCCAGCTTCCCGCGCATGACCTGGGCCGAGGCCATGCGCCGCTACGGCTCGGACAAGCCGGACCTGCGCATCGCGCTGGAACTGGTGGACGTGGCCGAGCTGGTCAAGAACAGCGAGTTTCCGGTGTTCACCGGGCCGGCCAACGATGTCGACGGCCGCGTGGCCGCGCTGCGCATCCCCGGCGGTGCCGTGCTCAGCCGCAAGCAGATTGACGAGTACGCCGCCCACGCCGCCAAGTACGGTGCCAAGGGCCTGGCCTACATCAAGATCGCCGAGAACGGTGAAATCAGCTCGCCCATCCAGAAGTTCTTCAGCGAAGAGGCCTTCGCTGCGCTGGTGGCCCACGTCGGTGCCGGCAACGGCGACATCGTGTTCTTCGGCGCCGGTGGCTACAACAAGGTCTCCGACTTCATGGGCGCGCTGCGCCTGAAGGCCGGCAAGGACTTCAACCTGGTCGCCGCCGGCTGGGCACCGCTGTGGGTCACCGATTTCCCGATGTTCGAGTACGACGACGAAGCCCAGCGCTACGTCGCCCTGCATCACCCTTTCACCGCCCCGGCGGTGGACGACATCGCCGACCTGCGCGCCCATGCGAAGACCGCCGTTTCGCGCGGCTATGACATGGTGCTCAACGGCAACGAGGTCGGTGGCGGCTCCATCCGTATGCACCGCCCGGACATGCAGAGCGCGGTGTTCGAACTGCTGGGCATCGGTGCCGAAGAGGCCGAGGCCAAGTTCGGCTTCCTGCTCGACGCGCTGCGTTACGGCGCCCCGCCGCACGGCGGCATCGCCTTCGGCATCGACCGCATCGCCGCGTTGATGGTCGGCACCGAATCGATCCGCGATGTCATTCCGTTCCCGAAGACCACCGGTGCGCAGTGTCTGATGACCGGCGCACCGTCGCCGATCCCGGACGAGCAGCTGGCCGAAGTCCAGGTCCAGGTCCGCCCGCAGAAGGCCTGACGCCGACCGTCCTACCCGTATCACGACCGACCAGGAGATCCATGCAATGACCGAGTTCGCGTTTTCGCTTGAGTGGGAAAAGCTGGGCAATGAAGGATCCGAAGCCACGCTGGTGACCGAGCGCGCCCGCGTGTTCGGCGGCTGGCTGGTCCGTGTCGGTACCAACCCGTCGGCCATGGCCCTGACCTTCGTCGCCGACGGCGAAGGTCGCTGGGATGGCGAAGACTTCGGCGTCGAGGATTACGAGGACGACGAAGAGGAAGAAGAGTACGACGAGGACGAAGAGGGCGAGGAAGGCGACGAGGAAGAGGACGAAGAAGAGTACGAAGAGGAAGAGGAAAAAGACGGCGAGGACACTGCGCGGGCCTGAGCCTGCGCCGCCGCACCGTCCCGATGCCCATGTATTCCATCCGCCAAGCCACCGTGGAGGACGCGCCGACGCTGTCGGCGCTGGCCGCGCGCACCTTCACCGAGACCTTCGGCCACCTCTACCCGCCGGCGGACCTGCAGGCCTTCCTGCAGGAGGCCTACACCGTGCCGCGCCAGGAAATCATCCTGCAGCACCCCGATTACGCGGTGTGGCTGCTGGAACGCGACGGCCAGGCCATCGGCCACGCGGCGGCCGGCCCCTGTGGGCTGCCGCATGCGCAGGTGCAACCCGGCGATGGCGAGATCAAGCGCCTGTACCTGCTCAAGGACGAACAGAGCTGCGGCTGGGGCAGCCGCCTGCTGGAAACCGCGCTGGCCTGGCTGGAACGCGGCGGGCCGCGCGTGCTGTGGCTGGGGGTGTGGTCGGAGAACTTCGGCGCACAGCGCTTCTATGCCCGCTACGGCTTCGAAAAGGTCGGCGAGTACCTGTTCCCGGTCGGCCAGGTCAACGACCTGGAATTCATCCTGCGCCGCGCGCCCCGGCCGGCCTGAACGGCGTTCAGCGGCGCCTTCCTGCTTCTTTCGTCTACTACCGGTGCCCGTACGCCCCGCCAACCGCTAGGCTGTTGCCCATGAGTTCTTCTGTTCTGTTGTTGCATGGCATCTGGAATGCCCGTGCCTGGGTCGGGCCGCTGGCCTGGCGGCTGCGCGTGCAGGGCTTCCAGGTGCATGCCTTCGGCTATTCCAGTGTATTCGGCGGGCCGGACAAAGCGGTGCCGCAGCTGCTGGCACGGCTGGCCGACAGCGGCCCGGTGTCACTGGTGGGCCACAGCCTGGGCGGCCTGGTGGCGCTGGAAGCCCTGCGCCAGCAGCCCGAGCTGCCGGTGCAGCGCGTGGTCTGCCTGGGTTCGCCGCTGCGTGGCAGCGGCACGGCGCGCTCGCTGTCCGAGCACGGCTGGGGCATGGCGCTGGGCCGCAGCAGCGAGCTGCTGCTGGATGGCCTGCCGGACTGGCGCGGGCATGCGCAGGTGGGGCTGATCGCCGGTTCGGTGCCGCATGGGCTGGGCAGCCTGCTGGGCGCCATCGGCGATGCCTCCGATGGCACCGTGGCGCTGGAGGAGACCCGGCTGCCGGGCCTGGCCGACCATTGCGTGGTGCGCAGCAGCCACAGTGGGCTGGTGGTATCGCCCGATGCCGCCCGGCAGACCGCGCATTTCCTGCGCCACGGCCGCTTCGACCACGCCCGCGACGCCGCCGCGGCCTGAGCGGTGCCCCTGTTCGCCGGGCATGGCCCGGCGCTACCGGCCTGCCTTCGACACGGTTGCCGCCGCCGATCAGGTAGAATCCGCGCCCTGATCCTCAACGCAAGTACGGAAGTCCCCCATGGGTAGAGGCCCCTCCATCGAAGCCCGCAAGAACGCGTCCGACGCGAAGCGTGGCAAGATTTTCACCAAGATCATCCGTGAGATCGGCGTTGCCGCGCGCGGCGGCGGAGGCGACCCCAACAACAACCCGCGCCTGCGCGTGGCCATGGACAAGGGCCTGGGTGTGAACATGTCCAAGGACGTGATCGAGCGCGCCATCAAGAAGGCCACCGGCGAGCTGGAAGGTGTGGATTACGAGGAAATCCGCTATGAAGGCTACGCCCCGGGTGGCGTGGCGGTCATCGTGGATTGCCTGACCGACAACCGCGTGCGGACCGTGGCCGATGTGCGCCATGCGTTCAGCAAGTGCGGCGGCAACATGGGCACCGAAGGCTCGGTGGCGTTCATGTTCAAGCGCCTGGGCGTGCTCAGCTTCGCCCCGGGTGCCGACGAGGACGTGATCACCGAAGCGGCCATCGAGGCCGGTGCGGACGATATCGTGGTCTACCCCGAGGATGGCGCGATCGACGTGGTCACCAGCGCGGAGGCCTTCAACGCGGTCAAGGACGCGATGGCCGCCGCCGGCCACGTGCCGGGCCATGCCGAGATCACCTTCCGCGCCGACAACGACATCAAGGTCGAGGGCGATGTCGCCCTGCAGGTCAAGAAGCTGCTGGACATGCTCGAAGACCTGGACGACGTGCAGGACGTGTACTCCAACGCCGAACTCGGCGCCGACACCTACGCCTGAGCCGTCCCCGACGGCCTGGGCGCGGGCCGTTGAACGGTCACCGTGGACAGACATGAGCCCATACGCCTGCCAGCGTTTCCCGTTCCACCCGGCCAGGAGCGTGGCATGACCCGCATCCTCGGCATCGACCCCGGTTCGCAGCGGACCGGGGTCGGCATCATCGATGTCGACGCCGCCGGCAAGGTCAGCCACGTGCACCACCAGCCGCTGGTGCTGCTGGGCGCCGATGATTTCCCGCAGCGCATGAAGCTGCTGGTGCTGGGCCTGGCCGAGCTGTGCCGGGAGTACCAGCCGAATGAAGTCGCCATCGAAAAGGTCTTCATGGCGTGCAACCCCGATTCGGCGCTGAAGCTGGGCCAGGCCCGTGGCGCGGCCATTTCGGCGGTGGTGCTGCGCGACCTGCCGGTGCACGAGTACGCTGCCAGCGAGATCAAGCTGGCCGTGGTCGGGCGCGGCGGGGCGGAAAAACAACAGGTCCAACACATGGTCGGGCTCATGCTCAACCTGAAAACCAAGCTGCAGGCCGACGCCGCCGACGCGTTGGCCGTGGCCATCACCCACGCCCACGTCAGGGCAACGGCCAACCGCCTGGGGCTCAGTGCCCGCCAGGCGTGGGGCCGCAAATGAGGAGCTGTGCGCAATGATCGGTCGACTGCGCGGCATCGTCGCCTACAAGGCGCCGCCGTGGCTGGTGGTGGATGTGAACGGGGTGGGGTACGAGCTGGAGGCGCCGATGAGCACCTTCTACGACCTGCCCGAGCTCGGCCGCGAGGTCACCCTGTATACGCACTATTCGCAGAAGGAAGACAGCGTGTCGCTGTACGGCTTCCTGCGCGAGGGTGAGCGCCGGCTGTTCCGCGATGTGCAGAAGGTCAGCGGCATCGGCGCGAAGATCGCGCTGGCCGTGCTGTCCGGGGTCACCGTGGAAGAGTTCGCGCGCATGGTGCAGGCCGGTGACATCACCGCGCTGACCCGTATTCCGGGCATCGGCAAGAAGACCGCCGAACGCATGGTGCTGGAGCTGCGCGACCGCGCCGCCCAGTTCGGTGCCGGCGGTGCGCTGCCCACCGGCAGCGGCCCGGCCCCGGCCGATCCGCTGGCCTATGCCACCGTGGCGCTGCAGCAGCTGGGCTACAAGCCGGCCGAAGCGGCGCGCATGGCGCGTGAGGCCTTCAACGAGGGCGACGAGGTGGCTACCGTCATCCGCAAGGCCCTGCAGTCGTCGCTGCGCTGAGCGCGCGCCGTCCCCTTTCCCTTTTCATCACCTGAGCGCCGCCAGGAGTCCCATGTCCAGCAGTTCCACCCCGCACGATGCCGCCCACGGCGGCCACGGCCACGGCAAGGGCGCAAGCGGCCTGGCCCTGATGGTCGGTGCCATCGGCGTGGTCTTCGGTGACATCGGCACCAGCCCGCTGTACACGCTGAAGGAAGCGTTCTCGCCGCACTACGGGCTCAACAGCGACCACGACACCGTGCTGGGCGTGCTGTCGCTGGCGTTCTGGGCGCTGAACATCGTGGTCACGCTGAAGTACGTGACCATCATCATGCGCGCCGACAACGACGGCGAGGGCGGCATCATGGCGCTGATGGCGCTGACCCAGCGTACGCTGCGCAAGTGGTCGCGCTCAGCCTACGTGGTCGGCATCCTGGGCATCTTCGGTGCATCGCTGTTCTTCGGCGACGGGGTGATCACCCCGGCCATTTCCGTGCTCGGCGCGGTGGAAGGCCTGGAAGTGGCCGCCCCCGGCCTGCATGCGTTCATCGTGCCGATCACCGTGGTGGTG
The DNA here is from genome assembly GCA_009912235.1 of Stenotrophomonas maltophilia. Classification (GTDB taxonomy): domain Bacteria; phylum Pseudomonadota; class Gammaproteobacteria; order Xanthomonadales; family Xanthomonadaceae; genus Stenotrophomonas; species Stenotrophomonas maltophilia_AV. The sequence continues at coordinate 13,595 of WNDS01000003.1, read as the reverse complement.
CTGCTGGCGGTGTTCGCGGTGCAGCGCTTCGGCACCGAGAAGATCGGCAAGGCATTCGGGCCGATCACCTCGATCTGGTTCATCTCGCTGGCGGCCATCGGCATCTGGAACATCGTCGATGCGCCGGAAGTGCTGAAGGCGTTCAACCCGTGGTGGGCGACCCGCTTCTTCATCGAGCACAGCTGGCACGGCATCTTCATCCTGGGCGCGGTGGTGCTGGCGGTCACCGGCGGCGAAGCACTGTATGCCGACATGGGCCACTTCGGGGCCAAGCCCATCCGCCATGCTTGGTACTTTTTCGTGCTGCCGTGCCTGGTGCTGAACTACCTGGGGCAGGGCGCGCTGGTGCTCAACCACCCCGAGGCACTGAAGAACCCGTTCTTCGAAGCGGTGCCGTCGTGGGCGCTGTACCCGATGATCGTCCTGGCCACGATGGCCGCGGTGATCGCCTCGCAGTCGGTCATCACCGGCGCGTTCTCGGTGTCACGCCAGGCCATGCAGCTGGGCTACATCCCGCGCATGCGCATCACCCATACCTCGCACGACACCATCGGCCAGATCTACATTCCCGGCATCAACTGGGGCATCGCGGTGATGGTGATCGGCCTGGTGCTGGCCTTCCGCAGCTCGTCCAACCTTGCCGTGGCCTACGGCATCTCGGTGTCGGCCACCATGCTGATCGACACCCTGCTGCTGGCGTTGGTGGCACGCGCGCTGTGGCCGCGTTCGCGCTGGTGGATCCTGCCGCTGTGCGTGGTGTTCTTCATCATCGACCTGGGCTTCGTGGTCGCCAACGGCGCCAAGCTGCTGCAGGGCGCCTGGTTCCCGGTGGTGCTGGGTATCCTGCTGTTCACCCTGATGCGGACCTGGCGCCGCGGCCGCGCGCTGCTGCGCGATGAAATCTGCAAGGACGGCATCCGGCTCGACACCTTCCTGCCCGGCCTGATGCTGGCACCGCCGGTGCGCGTACCCGGAACGGCGGTGTTCCTCACCGCCAACCCGACCGTGGCCCCGCACGCGCTGATGCACAACCTCAAGCACAACAAGGTGCTGCACGAGCGCAACGTGTTCCTGCACGTGGAAACCCTGCCCATTCCGTATGCGATGGAAGGGCAGCGGCTGAAGATCGAATCGATCGGCGATGAGTTCTACCGGGTCTACGTGCGCTTCGGCTTCATGGAAACGCCGGACGTGCCGCTGGCGCTGATGCGCTCGTGCGATCGCGGCGGCATCTACTTCGACCCGATGGACACCACCTTCTTCGCCAGCCGCGAAACCATCGTGGCCACCGCCAACCGCGGCATGCCGATCTGGCGCGACAAGCTGTTCGCGCTGATGCACCGCAACGCCGCCCCGGCCACCGGCTTCTTCCGCATTCCGGGCAACCGCCTGGTCGAGCTGGGTGCCCAGGTCGAGATCTGACCCCATGGTCATGCACAACAGACCTCAGAAATCTGTCGAAGGCGGGGTGGGTCCGGTTGCGGGGGCGTGAGCGTCATGGATGGCGCGACCGAGGCTACAGGGATGTACTTGCGCCGTCCCCCGCGGCCGGACCCACCCCGCCATTCCCCAGGAAACCTGCTCCGGCTGTTGCTCTGGCCGTTGCCCCGGCTTCTGCGGGTGCCGGGCGCCGCCCGGCCGAAACCCGCATTTTTGCCGCATAATCAGCACATGACCGACGACCGCATCATCGGCGCCGGCGCCACCCGCGAGGATGACGCCGCCGACGCCAGCATCCGCCCCAAGCGCCTTGCCGACTATCTCGGCCAGGCCCCGGTGCGCGAGCAGATGGAGATCTACATCCAGGCGGCCAAGGCACGCGGCGACGCACTGGACCACGTGCTGATCTTCGGGCCGCCCGGCCTGGGCAAGACCACCCTCAGCCATGTCATCGCCAACGAACTGGGCGTGGCGCTGCGGGTCACCTCCGGCCCGGTCATCGAAAAGGCCGGCGACCTGGCCGCGCTGCTGACCAACCTGCAGCCGCACGACGTGCTGTTCATCGATGAAATCCACCGCCTCTCGCCCGTGGTGGAGGAAGTGCTGTACCCGGCGATGGAAGATTTCCAGATCGACATCATGATCGGCGAAGGCCCCGCGGCCCGCTCGATCAAGATCGACCTGCCGCCGTTCACCCTGATCGGCGCCACCACCCGCGCCGGCCTGCTGACCGCGCCGCTGCGCGACCGCTTCGGCATCGTGCAGCGCCTGGAGTTCTACAGCGTCGAAGAGCTGACCCGTATCGTGCGGCGTTCGGCGGCCATCCTGGGCATCGACTGCACCGCCGAAGGCGCCGCCGAGATCGCCCGCCGTGCGCGCGGCACCCCGCGTATCGCCAACCGCCTGCTGCGCCGCGTGCGCGATTACGCCCAGGTCAAGGCGGGCGGGCATATCGACGAACCGGTGGCGCAGGCGGCCATGCTGATGCTCAAGGTCGACCCGAAAGGCTTCGACGAGCTCGACCGTCGCCTGCTGCGCACCATGGTCGATTACTTCGATGGCGGCCCGGTCGGCATCGAATCGCTGGCCGCAGCACTGTCCGAAGAGCGCGGCACGCTGGAAGACGTGGTCGAACCCTACCTGATCCAGCAGGGCTTCCTGGTACGCACCGCGCGCGGCCGCATGGCCACCCACAAGGCCTACCGGCACATGGGCCTGAAGCCCAAGGCGGCGCCGGCGGACCTGTTCACCGGGCAGGATGACCATGGTTGAGTCCCGGTTCAGTTGGCCGACACGCATTTACTGGGAAGATACCGACGCTGGCGGCGTGGTCTACCATGCCCGCTACGTGGCCTTCATGGAACGGGCCCGCACCGAGTGGATGCGTTCGCTGGGCTTCGGCCAGGAGCGCATGCGCAGCGCGTTCGGGCTGATCTTCGCGGTGCGTGCCATGCAGCTGGATTTCCTCAAGCCGGCGCGGCTGGATGATGTCCTGCAGGTCGGTGTCACCCTGGTCCAGCTCAAGCGGGCCAGCATGGTGCTGGACCAGCAGATACGCTGCGAAGGCCAGCTGCTGTTGACCGCCAAGGTACGCATCGCGGCACTGGAAGCTGCTACTTTCCGCCCGCGTGGCATGGACGATGCTGTCCTGGCCGCGCTGCAACCCCACCTCCACCCCGAATCCGAACACTGAGGAACAACGGATGATCGCAACGCTCCTGGCCCTGCAGGCCACGGTCACCGAGGCACTGCCGGCGGACGTCACCAACGCCGCGACCCAGACCATTGCCGAGGCCACCCACGGCGGCGGCATCAATTACCTCGAACTGATGGCCAAGGCCAGCCTGCCGGTGAAGATCATCGTGCTGCTGCTGCTGGCCGGTTCGTTCATCAGCTGGGTGATCATTTTCCGCAAGGCCCGCGTGTTCAAGCAGGCCACCCGCGAAGCCGACGAGTTCGAGAACCGCTTCTGGTCCGGCGCTGACCTGGGCAAGCTGTACAGCTCGGCCACCGACCGCAACCGCAGCGTGGGTGGCCTGGAAGCCATCTTCGAAGCCGGTTTCCGCGAATTCGGCCGCCTGCGCGAGCGTCGCCGCCTGGACGGCCGCGCCCAGCTGGAAGGTGCCCAGCGCGCCATGCGCACCACCTATGCCCGCGAAGTGGACCAGCTGGAACGCAACCTGGAACTGCTGGCCAACATCGGCTCCACGGCCCCCTACGTGGGCCTGGTGGGTACCGTGTTCGGCATCATGGTGACCATGCACGACATGATCAGCAGCGGCGCCCAGGCCGGTATCGCCTCGGTCGCCCCGGGTATCTCCGAAGCCCTGTTCGCCACCGCCATCGGCCTGTTCGTGGCCATCCCGGCAGTGTGGGCCTACAACCGCTTCACCACCCGCGTCGAGCGCATGTCGGTGCGTTTCGAGACCTTCGCCGAAGAGTTCAGCTCGATCCTGCAGCGCCAGACCGCTGGCGACGAGTGACCGCCTGAGACGGGAGTTTCCACCATGACCGCCGCCATCGGGCGCCGCAAGCGCCGCAAGCTGAAATCGGAAATCAACGTCGTTCCGTACATCGACGTGATGCTGGTGCTGCTGATCATCTTCATGGTCACCGCACCGCTGTTGACCCTGAGTTTCGACGTCGACCTGCCCACCTCCAATGCCAAGCAGCTGGAGAGCAGGCAGGATCCGATCATCGTTTCGGTCCGCCAGGACGGCCAGCTGAGCCTGAAGCTGCCCGACGCCAAGGAACCGACCGCGATGGACGCCCAGGAACTGCAGGGGCGCCTGAGCGGCATTGCCGCCCAGGACAAGTCGATCCGCGTGATCGTCGCGGCTGACCGCGCCGTGGCCTATGAAAAGGTTATCGCGGCCATGGACGTGATCAAGCGCGCCAACGTGGACAAGGTAGGCCTGGCCACCGATGCACGCTGACGCGCTGCCACCACCGCAGAAACAGGAACCGGGCTGGGGCCTGCCCCTGGCGCTGGCCGTGCTGGTGCACCTGCTGGTCGCGCTGGTGTTCATCGTGGCCTGGCTGTGGTCGCCCGAGCGCCATACCGAAGCTGCGGCCGGCGATCCGGTCGAGGCCAGCCTGGAGCTGTCCGCCGCCGAAGCCGCCGCCGCCCGCCAGGCCCTGCGCCAGTCGGAAAAGCTGGAGGAGATGCCGACCCCGGTGGCCGAGCCGGTGCCGGTGCCTGAAGACACCATCCCGCCGCCGCAGCCGGTGCCCGAGCCGCGCCCGCAGGATGCGCCCACCCCGCAGCAGAGCCAGGCCCAGGAGCGCGTCGCGCAGCCGGACACCAAGGACCAGGATGCGGTGAGCGCGCTGGCCATTTCGCAGGAAAAGGCCAAACAGGAACAGGAAGCCAAGCGCCGCCAGGAACAGATCGACCTGACCGAGCGCAAGCGCCAGGAAGAGGCCGAGCAGAAGCAGCGCCTGGCCAAGCAGCAGGAAGCGGACCAGAAGAAGAAGATCGCCGAGCAGGAAAAGCAGGCGGCCGACAAGGCCGAGGCTGACCGCCAGAAGAAGATCGCCGAGATCCGCACCAAGCGCGAACAGGCCGAGAAGGAAGCCAAGCTGGCCGAGCAGAAGCTGCGCCAGGTCGCGGCCGCGCGCAATGCCGCCGGCAGCAGCCAGGCCGGCGCCACCGGTGCGGCACAGCCGGCTGCCGGTGGCGGCGGTACCAGCAACGACCTGGCCGCCAAGTACGCCGCGGCCATCCAGCAGAAGGTGCTGGCGCAGTGGGTGCGCCCGGACTCGGTACCGCTGGGCCAGCGCTGCCAGATCACCATCACCCAGGTGCCTGGTGGCACGGTGCTGCAGGCCAAGGTGGGTGCCAACTGCCCGTACGACGAGGCCGGCAAGCGCTCGATCGAAGCGGCGGTGCTCAACGCCCAGCCTTTGCCGTATCAGGGCTTTGAGTCGGTGTTCTCGCGCACGATCAACTTCACCTTCACCGCCCAGGACCACTGAAACACGGCCTGGGCGGGCAAGGGCAGGGCGGCTGGCACCGTCGCCCTGTCAACGGCGCGTGAGGGCCGGGGCTGGCACTGACCCGGAATTCACGTACCCTTGGTTCATGATTGCGAAACGGTTCACTGCCGTTTTGTTATCCCTCGTATCGGGTTTCTCTACTGAGCGCTCCATGAAAAAGATGCCTCGCTGGCTTCCCGTGTTCGCGGCCCTGTTGCTGCCTTTCGCTGCCGTCGCGCAGCAGAGGGGCCTGGATATCGACATCATCGGCGGCAATGCCTCCGCGTTGCCGATCACTGTCGTCCCGATGCCCTACCAGGGTTCGGCCGGCACCCCGCAGACCGACGTGGCCGCCGTGGTGCGCGCCGACCTCGACCGTTCCGGCCAGTTCCGCACGCTGCCCGAAGCGCAGATCGTCGAAAAGCCCTCGCGTGGCGGCGACATCCAGTTCGCCACCTGGCGTGCGCTGAAGCAGAACTACATCGTGGTGGGCCGGGTGATGGATGCCGGCGCCGGCGCCTACCGCGTCGAGTACGAGCTGTTCGACGTGCCCAAGGGCGAGCGCCTGCTCGGCCTGGCGATGACCGCCCGTGGCAATGCCATGCGCGATGTCGCCCACCACATGGCCGATGCCATCTATGAAAAGATCACCGGCGTGCGCGGCGCGTTCTGGACCCGCATCGCCTACGTGACCGCCAGCGGCAAGGGCGACGCCATGCGCTATGCGCTGATGGTGGCCGATTCGGACGGCTTCAACCCGCAGACCATCGTGCGTTCGGCCGAGCCCTTGCTGTCGCCGTCGTGGAGCCCGGATGGCGGCAAGCTGGCCTACGTCAGCTTCGAGCGTGGCAATTCGGCCATCTACATCCAGAACATCGCCACCGGCGCGCGTGAGCTGGTCACCAGCTTCCGTGGCATCAACAGCGCCCCGGCGTTCTCGCCCGATGGCAGCAAGCTGGCGCTGACCCTGTCGCGTTCGGGCAATCCGGAAATCTACGTGATGGACCTGGGCAGCAAGCAGCTGACCCAGCTGACCAACCACTTCGCCATCGACACCGAGCCGACCTGGGCACCGGACGGCAGCGCGGTGTACTTCACCTCCGACCGCGGCGGCCGCCCGCAGGTCTACAAGATGGGTGCCGGTGGTGGCAGCGCGGAGCGCGTGACCTTCCAGGGCAACTACAACGCCAAGCCTTCGGTGTCCTTCGACGGCAAGAAGATCGCCGTGGCACAGGGCTCGGGCAACAGTTACAAGATCGCGGTCATGGACAGCTCGCTGGGTTCGCCCCGCTGGAACACCCTGTCCACCGGCTCGCTTGACGAATCGCCGAGCTTCGCGCCCAACGCGAGCATGGTGCTGTACGCCGCCCGCGAGGGTGGTCGTGGTGTGCTGTACGCGGTGTCCGCCGATGCCCGCGTGCGTCAGCGACTGGTGCTGGCCGATGGGGACGTGCGCGAACCTGCGTGGGGTCCTTACCGTACCAAGCGCTAAAACAGTGTTAATATTCCGCTGTCTTGAACCCCTCATCGGCCTAGGAGCCACAAAGGTATTGCCATGAACAAGTCCACCCGTGTTCTGCTTGTTTCCCTGCTGTCCGTGGCCGCCCTGGCCGGTTGCTCGAAGAAGGTGAAGGAGCAGCCGCAGGCTCCGGTCGACACCGGTACCGCCACCACCACCCCGACCGCTCCGGCCACCTCCGGCCTGTACGGCCCGGGCGACCTGGACACCGACGCCTGCCTGCGTCAGCGCGTTGTCTACTTCGACCTGGACAAGGAAGACGTGAAGCCGGAATTTCAGGCGATCATGGCTTGCCACGCCAAGTACCTGCGTGACCGTCCGTCCTCGCGCATCACCCTGCAGGGCCACACCGACGAGCGCGGTTCGCGCGCGTACAACCAGGCCCTGGGCGAGCGTCGTGGCAATGGCGTGAACTCGGCACTGCAGGCCAACGGTGGTTCGGCTTCGCAGCTGACCGTCGTGTCCTACGGCGAAGAGCGTCCGGTCTGCACCGAGTCGAACGAGGCTTGCTGGTCGCAGAACCGTCGCGTCGAAATCGTCTACACCGCGCAGTAATCCATGCGCATCGGCATCAAACTGATGCTGGTCGTTGCGGCAGCCCTCGTGGCTGCCGCACCGGCGCAGGCGCAGCGGCAGAGCCTTGCCGACCGCGTGGGCGCCCTCGAACAGCAGATGTACAACAACAGCTCCAACCAGGACCTGTTGAACCAGGTGAACCAGCTGCGCCAGCAGGTCGAGCGCATGCAGGGCACCATCGAACAGCTGCAGCATGACAATGCCCAGTCCAAGCAGGCCGCCAAGGACCTGTACATGGACATGGACAGCCGTCTGAACCAGCTGGAAGGGGCCAAAGCCCCGGCATTGCCGCCGGTGCCCGCCGTTTCGCCGAAGGCCAGCGCACCCGCCCCCGGCACGCAGCCCACCGCAGCGGCCACTTCCGAGCGGCCGCCGTCCGTGCATGGTGATGCCGGCAGCCTTGCCGCCACCGGTGACGAGCGGACCTCCTACAATGTCGCCTTCGACGCGCTCAAGGCCGGCAAGTACGACGATTCATCGCAGCTGTTCCTGAGCTTCCTGCAGCTGTACCCCAATGGCGTCTATGCCCCCAATGCGCTGTACTGGCTGGGCGAAAGCTACTACGCCACCCGCAATTACCCGATGGCCGAGACCCAGTTCCGCGAACTGGTCGCGCGCTATCCGACCCACGACAAGGCCGCCGGTGGCCTGTTGAAGGTCAGCCTGTCGCTGTACGGCGAGGGCAAGACCGACCAGGCCCAGCAGACGCTGGAGCAGGTGGTGTCGAAGTACCCCGGCTCGGACGCCGCCCGCACCGCGCAGGACCGCCTGCAGTCCATCCGCCTGGGCCAGCAGATCCGCTGACCCGCGCCAGGTGCGTTGTTGTTGATGGAGCCGAGCCCTGCTCGGCTGTTTTCGTTTCAGGCTCCAGCACCGCTGCAGCCGCCAGCCCCGTCCAGAAGTCCACGCCATGAATGCCGTCGCCCCCGCCAATGCCGTCGCCATCCCCAGCGACATCGTGCAATCGCCCCTGCCGCGCCTGAAGATCACCGAGATCTTCACCTCGCTGCAGGGCGAGGCCGATACCGCCGGCTGGCCGACCGTGTTCGTGCGCCTGACCGGCTGCCCGCTGCGCTGCCAGTACTGCGACACCGCCTACGCCTTCCACGGCGGCACCTGGTGGGATATCGACGACATCGTGGCCGAAGTACTGGCCCAGGGCGTGCGCCACGTGTGCGTGACCGGTGGCGAACCGCTGGCGCAGAAGCGCTGCCTGGTGCTGCTGGAAAAGCTGTGCGAGGCCGGCCTGGATGTCTCGCTGGAAACCTCCGGCGCGCTGGACGTGAGCGTGGTCGATGCGCGCGTGTCGCGCGTGGTCGACATCAAGACCCCTGGTTCGGCCGAGGCGGCGCGCAACCGCCTGGAAAACCTGCCGCTGCTGACCGCACGCGACCAGATCAAGTTCGTCATCTGCAGCCGCGATGATTACGACTGGGCCAAGGCCATGCTGGCCGAGCACGACCTGGTCAAGCGCTGCACCGTGTTCTTCTCGCCCAGCAAGGGCGAGATCACCGCGCGGCAGCTGGCTGACTGGATCGTGGAAGACCGGTTGCCGGTGCGCTTCCAGATGCAGCTGCACAAGATTCTGTGGAACGACGAGCCCGGCCGCTGAGCCGGCAGGCGTTTCGCTGATGTAGTTCCGGCGCGGGACAGCGTGCTGGCGTTTCCCCCAACCGGATGATTTACCCATGAAGAAGGCAGTCGTGCTTCTCTCCGGCGGCATGGATTCAGCCGCCGTCATCGCCATGGCCCAGGAACAGGGCTTTGCCGTGCATGCGCTCAGCGTGCGCTATGGCCAGCGCCACACCTCCGAACTGGACGCGGCCGCACGCGTGGCCAAGGCGCAGGGCGTGATCGCACACAAGACCGTGGACGTGGACCTGTGCAGCATCGGCGGCTCGGCGCTGACCGATGACATCGACGTGCCGGAGGCCGGCGGCGAGGGTATCCCGGTCACCTACGTTCCGGCGCGCAACACCATCATGCTGTCGCTGGCACTGGGCTGGGCCGAAGTGCTCGGCGCCAACGACATCTTCTGCGGCGTCAACGCGGCGGACTACTCCGGCTACCCGGACTGCCGCCCCGAATTCGTCGCTGCCTTCCAGGCCCTGGCCAACCTGGCCACCAAGGCCGGTGTGGAAGGAGCGGGCATCCAGGTGCACGCGCCGCTGCAGTTCCTGAGCAAGGCGCAGATCGTCAGCGAAGGCGTTCGACTGGGCGTGGACTTCGGCCTGACCGTGTCCTGCTACAACGCCGATGCCAACGGCGCCGCGTGCGGCCACTGCGATGCCTGCCGCCTGCGCGCGCAGGGCTTCGACGAAGCCGGCGTCGCCGACCCGACGCTGTACGCCTGAGCGTCGGTTGGGTGGGGGGGAACCTTGGTTTTGCTGGGTGCGAACCTCGGTTCGCACGCCCTCCGCCGGGCATGGCCCGGCGCTACCGGCTCGCTTTGGTAGGTGCGAACCTTGGTTCGCACGCCACCGCCTTGCCACGCAGGCCGCAAAGTAGGGTAAAATGCTGACCCCGCCGTAAGGCAGGGCATGCACGGGCCGTTAGCTCAGTCGGTAGAGCAGAAGACTTTTAATCTTTTGGTCGAAGGTTCGAATCCTTCACGGCCCACCATATGCACCAATGGTTTCAGCCCTTCCCCCTCGCTCCGCAAAATATCGACCGCTCCGCAATTCACTTCGTCGGGCTGGTCAACGCACCGCGGCGCTTCCGCACATAGATCTCTGTTGTGGTCACCGACTTGTGGCCCAGCTGCTGCTGTGCCTGGCGAATGTCGCCGGCCGAATCGGCCTTGTCCGTGCCCGCCTTCGCGCGCAGGTCGCGGAACTGGAATTCCTTCTTCGGGATGCCGGCGCGCTCGCGTGCTTTGTCGAATCGATAGCGCAGGGCATCTTTCCCGATCGGCAGCCAGTCCTCGCCCAGCAACAGGCGCGTGCTAATCGGAGCGTCGTCCGGGCGATCCCGCGTCAGCAGGCGATCGATCAACACCTTCAGCTCGCCGGTGATAGCGATGCGCACGGGCGTCTTCGTCTTGCCTTGGCGCAGCATCAGCGTCCCGTCCTTGATGTTGCGGCGGTCCAGCTCGCGCATGTCCGTCGGCCGCTGGCCGGTGAGGTAGGCAAGGTCCATCGCGTCTTTCAGCACCTGGTCGGCGGCGTCGTACACGCGCTGCAGCACGTCATCCTCAACGTACACGTCGCGGCCATCCTCCCGGTTGCGGTTCACGCCGGCGCAGGGGTTCGGCAGGTCTGTGTAGCCCTTTTTGCGGCACCAGTTCCACAGGTGCGACAGCAGCGATTTCTCGCGGTTCGCACCCACCGGGGCATCGCGGCGCCACTGCAGGTAATTGAACACGTGCGTCGGGCGGATGGCGTCGAGCGGGCCCGGCGGGTCATCGAAGAATTTCAGCAGCGTATCCAGCTCGCGCAGGTTGGCCTTGCGCGTGCCCTCTGCCTTAGTCGGGATAACCTCGATGCGGTAGCGCTCGGCGGCCTGCCGGAACGTCAGCTTCGCTTCGGTCGGGATCGTCGCCGCGCGCTCGAGCTCGGCCCACTTCTGGATGGCCAGGCCGTAATCGCTGCCCAGCGCAGTTTCCTTGCGCGGCTTGCCGCCGTGGTCGTAGTAGTAGTGCACCACGCCGGATTTCTGTTTCCGCGGGCGGAACCGAGGGATAGCCCCCGGCTTCTTCGGTTTCCTTCCCATTACGCTGCTGCCTTGTTCGGTTTCCATTCCGTCGCCGGCGGCGACTTCGGCTCCGGCTTGCTCTCGATCGCGGACCACAGCACCACTGGCCACCCATGGGCGTCCAGATAGTGCCGGATCCCGTTGTTGCGCAGAAACTCAGCCTGGCCCTTGCGCCGCGGCGTGCGGCACAGCGCCTTGATATCGTCACGGGACAGGTAGGGGCTGTCGGCCATGTTGTCCTCCTTCAGTTCGTGGCCAGCGCAGCGCGCAGCTGCTCGGCGGCCTGGGTTGCTGCATCGAGCAGGCGCTGGATCTCCTCGGCCTGCTCTATGATTCGATCCGCTGCGACCACCAGCTGCTCGCGCAGCACGTCCTCGGCCGGCTGCTTCATGCGGCGCGGTTCGCGGGGGAAAAGCTGGGCGGTCATCTTCCTGGTTCCTTCCAGCGCTTGACCGCCTTGCAGTAGGCGATGACCTTCCGGCAATCCGCGCAGTCGATCGTCTGGCCAGCTTCGGCGAAGAACACGTCCGGTTCGTCGGCGCAGGTGTCCATGTGGTTGCAGTCCCAGGCGACACCGCACAACGTGTATTCCTCGCATGCGGGGTTCCCGGCATGGCGGGCGGCTCCTTCAGCCATGGGCGCACCTCCGCCAGCACCAGCGCAGCCCTGCGCGCGCGGCGCGGAATGCCTGGAGCGCCCCAGCCAGAAGGCGGCCAGGACCAGCAGGAACCCGGCCAGGGCGAACACGTGGACGATTCAGCGGTGAGCAGCTGGTCAGCCATGGGCGGCCAGCTGGGGCAGCTTCACGCGCCCGCCGGGGCGCACGGTGGACAGGGTCGCCGGCGCTGCCTCGGCCTCGATCAGGGCATAGCCGATGGCGTCGACCTTCTCGCGCAGGTCGCGGCGATGGATCAGCAGTGCCTAGGCAATCGCAGAGCGTTCGGTTTCGACGGGGAACAGGTGAAGCCCTGCATGCAGTCGGCCGGTGAGGTCGCGGCGAAAAAGCCGCCATTCCACGCCGGGAACGAGGGCATGTGGGCCGGTTGGGAAGCGTCCCCAAGAGAAGCCCTGCGACTTCTTCGGGGCACGGCGGTCGTAGTGGTGGTGGGTCATGGGGCATCACCTCGCAGGCCGCCCCAGGTCAGTGGGTAGGGGCCCAGCTTCAGCCGCGCCGCTGCCTGCTTCTTCGACAAGCCCAGCGCCTCGGCCACTTCCATGGTCGTGACGCGCTTGCCGTCGATCACGTGATCGAACTGGCGGGCGCGGTTGTTGCCGCCGCGCTTCGTGCCGACGTGGGGATAGTCGTAGTTCAGGCCCCTCATGCGACAGCTCGCACAAGGCTGGCCCCAATCCGCGCAAGTCCCTTCGGTGTAATGCGGGCCTGCTCAATGACCTTGTCCGTGCCGTCTTCGCGCTGAACCGTGGTGACCTTGTGGAACATCACGCCCTGCTGGATACGGTCCTGATAGGCCAGCCAGCCGCTGTGGCCGGGGCGACCGTAAATCCAGTGATTCACGATGAGCCAGTTCTTCAGGTCTTTGGGACGTATCTGTAGCGCTTTGGCGGCATCGCGCATGCACAGTGACCCTTCCGCGTTGGACAGGCGTTCCAGTGCCGCTACCTGCGGAGCCTGCTCTTCCACGACGTGCTGCAAGTGGATGACCTTTTCGGTATAGGTCAGCAGCAGGCCGCGCATGGCGGCTGGGTCAGCGAGGACGGCCATGGGATCGACGCTGGCGACCTTTGCCTCCAACTCCTGCCAGCGATCCACCAGCCGGGCCGTGAACTCCGGGCTGAGCTGGGCCACGACAATGATGCTGTCGCGCTTGCCTTGGTCGCCAGTGAAGAGGTAGTGCTTCACCTTTCTCGGGAGTCCTAAGTTGTTGATTTCTCAGGATTCCTCAATTTGAGGGAATCGGATTGCGCCATTTTTGGCAAGGGTTTCGATGGTGCGTTTCACGTTGTCGTGCCGCTTCTCCACCAGCTCGGCAATCTCTCGGCTGGTGATGGATACGTTGGAACTTACGGCAATCTCGGTCATGGTGACGATCTCCTCATTTCGGTCAGATACGCTCAGCGAATCGATTGGGCTGCTCATAAGGCAACCTCCTTCAGTCCACTCTCGATGGCGGCCAGTACCCGGCCCATCTGCTGCTTGCGCCACTGCTCCTGCTGCCCACCAGTCAGCACCACCGCGTCCAGCGGCACCGGGGTCAGGGATACGCCGAGGGTTTGGTCGAAATTGAGCACCCACCGATAGCTGCGCAGCAGGTCACCCAGCACCACGTCGGCCAGGTCGTCGTGGTTGAGTTCAGCAGGCCACTCGGGGGCGGCCACACCAGCGCGCTGCATCGCCTGACGGGCGTCGTAGGCCCACTGGCTGTACTTG